>NZ_JAYFSI010000001.1:0-2192290 GCF_034929455.1 Amycolatopsis heterodermiae | reverse complement strand
CCTAGGCCTCGACGGCGGTGAGCTTCGCGAAGGCCACGACGTTGTCGAGGTAGTTCCCGCTGGAGCGGTCGAACGCGCCGCCGCAGGTGATGAGCCGCAGCTCGGGCTCCGCGGTGTCGCCGTACACCTCGTCCGTGGGGAAGTCCGCCTTGGCGTAGCGGTCGACGCGGTAGACGGTGAAGACCGCCGTCCGGCCGTCGGTGCGGCCCACCCGGACCTGCTCGCCCGAACGCAGGTCCTTGAGCTTGGTGAACGCGCCGGGCACGTGCTTGTAGTCGACGTGCGCGGCCAGCACCGCCGGCCCGACCTCACCGGGCGAGGGCGCGCCGGTGAACCAGCCGACGGTCGTCGCGTCGGGCGGGACCTCCAGCTCGCCGCCCGGGGTGAGCCCGAGGTCGGCGATCGACTCCGCGCGCACCCCGATCGCCGGGATGGTCAGGGACGCCGGTTTCGCCGCCGGGAGCCCGCCGTGCGGCGGGGTGGTCGTGGTGGCGGCGCTCCCCGCGGCGTTCGTGAAGGAGGGGGACGGCGGCGGCGCGACCTCGTTCGTCGCGTGCGGCGAGAAGGCCAGGACGAGTGCCACGACCACGACCACGCCGAGCGCGGCGGCGACCGCCGCGATGGCCGGCCACAGCGGTGGATGCGGCCGCCTCAACTCGCGCGCCGGCGCAGGTAGAGCACCATGCCGCCGGACGTCGCCGCGGCCAGCACCGCACCGCTGAGCACGAGGAACCCGGGGGCGCCCTCGTCGGGCTCGCCACCGCCGGTGGCGACGCCGCCGACCGGCTTGACCTTGACCTGGCCGCCCGTCGAGGCCTTCTTGGTGGTCGTCGACTTCGGGGCGGTGTGGGTCTTCGTCGACGTCGACGGCTGCTGTGCGCTCGTCGGTGCGGGCTTGGTGGTGTTCTGGACCGGGCGGTGCGGCAGGGTTTCGCAGGCGATGCCGTCCTTGTCGGAGTCCAGGTTGTTGGGGTCACCCGGCGTCGCTTCGAGGACCGCCTGCGCCTCCTCCTGGTACTGGAAGTCCCCGCAGTTCTTGTCGGCGAGCGTGAGGGGCGTCGCGAGCTGCGCGGAGGCGAGGGAGACGGGGCCGAGGAGAGCGAGCCCGGCGACGGCTGCGGCCGTCGTCAGGGCACGACGAAATAAGGACAACGGAAGTCCTTCCGGGGAAGAATCGGGGTTGAACACGGCACTGGCGCCGCGATGTGTGGTTAATATCGCGCCGCCGCCGGGGTTGTTACGGACGTTTCCGAGAATTCGCGCGATCGCCCGGAAACGCCAGCACCCAACAAGAATCCCGGCGTCTCGTGATTCTTCCCCGACGCGGTGATCGAACCCGCGTTGACCAGCCGCATTGCCCGTCCGGAAATTCGTTGTAATACGTACCGGTCGGAATGCCGGACGATCTTCGTCACCTCTTCGGGCGAATTCCCCACACACCACGTAACCTGTGGGTATGCCGATCCAGGTACTGCTCGTCGACGACCACGAACTGGTCCGCCGCGGGCTCCGCGATCTCCTCGGCGACGAGCCCGACATCGAGGTCGTCGCCGAAGCGGGCAGCGTCGAAGAGGCGCTGGCCGTGGCGATGCACGTCGAGCCGGAGGTCGCGGTGGTCGACGTCCGCCTCGGCGACGGCGACGGCATCACGCTCTGCCGCGAACTGCGCTCCAAGCCGAACCCGCCGGCGTGCCTGATGCTCACCGCGTTCGACGACGAGGAGGCGATGGTCGGCGCGATCATGGCCGGCGCCGCGGGCTACCTGCTGAAGCAGGTGCGCGGCCAGGACGTGGTGAACGCGGTGCGCGAGGTCGCGGCCGGCCGGTCGCTGCTGGACCCGGTGAGCACCGCGCGGGTGCTGGACAAGATGCGCCACCCGCCGACGGACGAGCTGGCCGCGCTGACCGAGCGCGAACGCGACGTGCTCGAGCTGATCGGCCAGGGCCTGTCGAACCGCGAGATCGCGGAGCGGCTCTTCCTCGCCGAGAAGACGGTCAAGAACTACGTGACGTCCGTGCTGGCGAAGCTCGGCATGCAGCGCCGGACGCAGGCCGCCGCCTGGGTCGCGCGCCGCGAAAAGTAGCGGGAGCGTCCGCAAGCCGCCGTTCGCTGGGTCCTTTTCAGGGCCCTGTCACCGTCCGCCATGCAGACCGGGGTTTCGCGCGCCCTGGATTCACTCGAACGTGAGTCGAATATATGTTCGAGAATTCGGTAAGATCCTTCCCGAGGACGTGGGAAGGAGGCTTGGATGACCCGAGAAGGGTGAGGCCGAGTCAGTCAGTCGGATGGTTCAGTCAAGTGGCAGGTCGAACGCGACGAGCGTGCCGAGGCTGGGTGAGGAGTTCAGGAAGAACTTCCCGCCCGCGGCGTCCGCGCGTTCGGCCAGATGGCGCAGGCCACGGGTGGCGACACCTTGGGGGACACCGGAACCGTTGTCCCGGACGCGGAGTTTGACGCCGTGCGAGTCCCTGGTCAGGGTGACGCGGGTTTCGCTCGCGCCGGAGTGTCTGACCACATTGGACAGTGCTTCGCGCAGCGCGGCCCGGATGTGGTCGGCCCGTTCGGCGGGGACGTCGGCGAACTCACCGGACAGCTCCAGGGTCGGCGGGTACCCGAGCAGCTCCCCTGCGATACGGACCTCGCCGCGCGCCGACTCCGCGAGGTCGGCGGGCGTGCCGGTGTCGTGGCGAGGCTCCGGCGACCGAAGCGCGCGCACGGTCCCGCGGATCTCCTCGATGGTCTGGTCGAGCTGGTCGATCGCGTCGGAAAGCCGAGCACCATCGGCCTGGGCGAACCGCTTGCGCATGTTGCGCCGAACCCGGTCGAGCTGCATGCCGGCGCCGTAGAGCCGCTGAACGATGACGTCGTGAAGCTCCCGGGCAATGCGCTCCCGCTCCTCGTAAAGCGCAACGCGGTGACGAGCATTGGCCCCCTCGGCCAGCGCAAGCACCACCCCGGCTTGCGCAGCGAAGGCCACAAGCATCTCAACGGTCCCCGCGGAGAACGGCTCCCGCCCCCGCTTCCGGTAGACGGTGAGCGCCCCAAGCACCCGCCCCCCAGACCCGAACGGCGCGGCAGCAAAGGGCCCATACCCATGAAGCTCAACGGGCACATAGGGCGCAGTCCGCGGATCAACGGTGAAGTCATCACTGGCGATGGGCTCACCACCCCGAGCCACCCGCCCAGCCGCGGAGTCGGCGGGGAGGGAGAGTCCTCGCAGCGACTCACCGGAGCCAGAGTTGGTGCCGCCACCCTCGGCTGCCGCGTTCGTGGCGCCGCTATCAGCTCCTGGGTTCTCAGCACTTCCGCCATCGGCCCTCGGATTCCCGGCCCCACCGTCGGCGGCTGTGTTCGCGGGGCCCTCGTCAGCGGCCGTATTCGCGGTGCCGCCATCGGCCGCAGCGTTCGCAATGCCACCCTCGGCCCCTGGGTTCCTGGCACTTCTGCTGTGGGCCCCCGGGGCCGTGGTGCCACCGTCGGCCGCCGTGTTCGTGGCACCGCCATCGGCACTCGTGCTCGCGGCAGTTCCGCCGTCGGTTTCCGGCGTTCGGTCGCCGTCAGCGTCCGAGGCAGTCACGGCGCCGGGGATGGCGAGTGGCTCGTTGGCGGAAGAGTCCAGCGCGCCGACCTCGTTGGCGATCGGGTGGGCGGTGGCGTAGTGCGCGGCCTCGACGACCACGCGGCCGTCGTCCGCGCTGACCATGGCCAGGCCCAGGTCGGCGTCGGCGAGTTCGGCCGCGCGCGCGACGACGGTGTCCAGCACCGCGCCCGGGTCGTCGCCGGACAGGGCGGTGCTGGTGATTTCGGTGGCGGCGGACAGTGCCCGCGCGGCAAGCGTCGGATCCATGAGTTCCGTCATTATCGCGCGACGCGGCGGCGGCGCGGCAAGGACACAGCGGGAATCGATCACGTCGCCCCGGCCACCGGCACCCGCGTGAGGACCCGCCCGTCGCGGACCTCGAGGACCACGTCCGCGTGCTCGGCTTCGTCGGCCCGGTGCGTCACGTGCACGACGGTCCGCCCCGCGAGCGCCTCCCGCAGCCGCGCCCGCACGGCGCACGCGGTCGGCTCGTCGAGGTGCGCGGTGGGCTCGTCGAGCAGCACCAACCCGGCCGACGGCGCCCCGAGCAGTGCCCGCGCCAGTGCGACGCGCTGCGCCTGCCCACCGGAAAGCCCGCTGCCCCCGCTGCCGAGCACCGTCCCGGGCTCGACGTCGTCGAGCACCGCCTGGTGCAACGCTTCGCGCAACTCATCCTCGGTCGCGGCCGGCCGCGCCAGCCGAAGGTTCTCCCCAACAGTGGTAGCAGCAAGCATCGGCTCCTGCGGCGCCCACGCAACCTCCCCGGGCACGCTGACCACACCCTGCCGAGGCGCGAGAAACCCGAGAAGCGCCGCAACCAAAGTCGACTTACCGGCCCCACTGGGCCCGACAACGGCGGCATAGGTCCCTGGCGCCAGAGTCACATCGACCCCGCGCAGCACAACGGGCCCATCCGGCCACCCGAGATCGGCACCACGCAACTCGACGGATGGCCGCTCGGCAACGGTCGCCAGGTCAGACGAAGATCCCGCCAACTCGACCCGAACCTCCACATCGGCCGGTCGTGATGTGGTGGCCGTCGGCTCGGTTTCGGACAGGCGGTGGCGGGCCTGCTTCAGGGTGTCCCAGTGCTGGGCCACCGGGGGCAGCATTGCCAGCACCTCCGCCAGCGCCAATGGCACCAGCGCCAGTAACGGCGCCAGTACGGGGTCGAGACGTCCGGCTGTTACCGCCTGGGCTGCGAAGGCCGTGCTCACCACGGCCGCCGCTCCGCAGGCCAGCGTCACCAAGGCCTCTGCCGCGCCTGCTCCGTAGGCCTGGCGGCGCGCTTGTGTCGCCAACCTGGTGTCCGCGTCCGCGAGGGCACGGCGATGCTCCGCCGCCCGGCCGAATGCCAGCAGTTCGGCCGCCGCTTCGAACAGGACCAGGACCCGGGCGGCGACGTCGCGGCGGCCTGTGGCCAGCGCCGATGTCGCCCGGCGCTCGGCTCGCAACGCGACCCGGGGGGCGCACAACCCGAGGACCACCGCCACCGCGAGGGTCCAGCCCGCTGCGGGCAGGACCCACGCCTGGACGACGATCGCGCCGGCCGCGACCAGTGCGATCACCAGCGGTGGCGTCACCACGCGGGGCAGCAGGTCGCGCACCGTGTCGACGTCGGTGACCAGGCGTCGCTGCCCCTCGCCCGCGCGCAGGCTCCGCGCGGGGCCGAGGCGGACCAGGGAATTCCACAGCCGCTCGCGGAGGCGGCCGGCGATGCGGAACGCCGCGTCGTGCGTGACCAGGCGTTCGACGTACCTAAGGCCGGCGCGGCTCAGGCCGAACGCGCGGACGCCGACGACCGCGACCGTCAACGTCAGGATCGGCGGCTGCTGGGACGCCTTCGCGATGAGCCAGCCGGACGTCGCGGTCAGCGCGACCCCGGCCAGCAGCGCCACCGCGCCAAGGACAGCGCCGCCGAACAGCCGCCCGTCGAGGAGGGCGCGCCAGGGCAACGGTGACGTCGGAGAGTCCACTGTGGACAGTTCCGAGGAATCCAGTGAAGAAGTCGACATATCGACCGCGGCCGTGCGTTCGTGGGCCGCGATCACCGCCGCGGCTCCATTGTCGACGGCGCGCTGTACCGCGTCGAGCACGAGTTGCGCGCTGGCCTGGTCGAGGTGGGCGGTCGGCTCGTCGAGCAGGAGGAGCCACGCGCCGTCGCGCACCCGCAGCAACGCCCGCGCGACGGCGACGCGCTGTCGCTGCCCCAGCGACAGCTTCGCCACCGGGCGGTCCGCGAGCCCGGCCAGGCCGAGTTCCGCGAGCACCGCGTCCGAGCCGACTTCTTCGCGGACCGTGCCGCCGGCGAAGACCGGCGACTGCGGCACCCACGCGACCTGCTCCCGCCAGCGCGCGAGGTCGGCGTCGGCGAGGTCGGTCGTGCCGACGGTGATGCTTCCGTCGTGCGCGGGAACAAAACCGAGCAGCGCCGAGAGCGTCGTCGACTTGCCGCCGCCGCTGGGTGCGCGCAGCCAGACCGTCTCGCCCGGGCGGACCGTGAACGTTTCGCCGTCCGGGGCGAATCCGCCGCGACGCGCCACCCGCAGCGAAGAAACTCGCAGGTCACGACCGTCAACGAGCGCGCTACCGGCGGACGGCGCGGGCACCGCCAGCAGGTCGACGACGCGGCGAACCGCTTCGACGCCGTCCTCGCTGGAGTGGAACGCCGCGCCGACCGCGCGCAGCGGCTGGTAGCACTCCGGCGCGAGGATCAGCACGCCCAGCCCGATGGCCAGCGGCAGGTGCCCGCCCGCGAGCCGGACGCCGATCACGACCGCGACCAGCGCGACCGACAGCGTCGCGATCAGTTCGAGCACGAACGCCGAGGAGAAGGCGACCTTCAACGTCTTGAGCGTCGCGCGGCGGTGGCGTTCGGAGAGCTTCCGGACGGTCTCGGCCTGGGCGGCCGCGCGGCGGAACGCGGTCAGCACCGGCAGCACGCGGACCAGTTCGAGGAGCCGTTCGGACATCCGGTGCGTCGCGTCGGTCGCACCGGCGACGCGACCGGCGGTGTACTTGCCGACCAGGATCGCGAACATCGGCAGCAGCGGCACAGTCAGCGCGACGATCACGCCGGACGGCCAGTCGGCGAACAGGATCGCCGCACCCGCGCCGAGTGGCACGACGGCCGCCGTGACCAGCGCGGGCAGGTATTCGCGGAAGTACGCGTCGAGCGCGTCGAGGCCGCGGGTCGTGAGCGCGGTCAGCTCGCCGTGGCCGCGCCGGGCGATCCACTCCGGGCCTAGGCGCAGAGCGTGGTCGACAGCTTTCGCGCGCAGTTCGCGCTGGGCCGTCGTCGCCGCGCGGGCGGAGACCGTGCGCACCGCCCAGCCAGTCAGCGCGCGCGTCGCGACGAGCGCGAGCAGCGCGGCCAGCTGGGCGGTGCGTCCCCCGGAACCTGCTCCGACGATCGCCGCGAGGACGTCGGCGAGCAGGAACGCCTGTGCCACCAGGGCGGCGGCGTTGAGGAACGACAGGAACCCCACCAGGGCCAGCGCTCGGCGCACGGCCGGCACGAGGGCCGGCAATGCGCCGAGCGGGCCCTTTCCCGGCCGCGCCGAGTCCACTGTGGACTCCGAGGCGAGAAGAGGAGCGCGTCCGGGAAGCTGTGTCATGGTGCGTGGACCGCCGGGATGTGCTGGGTGCCGATGCGCTTGCGGAACACCCAGTACGTCCAGCCCTGGTAGATCAGCACGGCGGGAGCGCCGAAGACGGCGACCCAGGTCATCACCGTCAGCGTGTAGGGGCTGGACGCCGTGTCGGCGATGGTCAGCGTGTTGGCCGCGTCGAGGGTCGACGGCAGGACGTTCGGGTAGAGCGAGCCGAACATCGTGACGGCGGCCGCGGCGATCATGACCCCGAGCGCGGCGAAGGCCTGGCCGTCGCGGTCGGCGCGCAGCCGGAACCAGGCGACGGCGGCCGCGACGGCGGCGACGCCGAACGCGAGCAGCGTCCAGAGCGTCCCTCCGCGCCATTGGACGACCGCCAGGAACGCGACGATCGGCACCATCGCGAACGGCAGCAGCCGCAGCGCCAGGTTGCGCGCGCGTTCCCGCAGGTCACCGGTGGTTTTGAGGGCGAGGAACGCGGCGCCGTGGGTGATCGAGAAGGCCGCGATGGCGACTGCGCCGAGCAGGGTGTCCCAGCGGAAGGCGGCGAACGCGGAGCCGACGCGGTTGCCTTCGGCGTCGAGGGGCAGGCCGAGGACGCTCGTCGCGAGGACCAGCCCGACGCCGAGCGGCGGGATCCACGAGCCGGCGATGATCACGCGGTCCCAGGTGCGGCGCCAGCGGTCGGAGTCGACCTTGCCGCGGTACTCGAAGGCGACGCCGCGGCCGATGAGGGCGAGCAGCAGAAGGAGAAGGGGCAGGTAGGCGGCGGAAAAGAGGCTGGCGTACCAGCCGGGGAAGGCGGCGAACATCGCGCCGCCGGCGACGATCACCCAGACCTCGTTGCCGTCCCAGACGGGCCCGATGGTGTTGACCATGACGCGGCGCTCGGTGTTGTCGCGCGCGAGGAACGGCAGCAGCATGCCGACGCCGAAGTCGAAGCCTTCGAGGAAGAGGTAGCCGGCCCAGAAGAAGGCGATGACGCAGAACCAGACGATCGCGAGCGTCATCGCACGCCCCCTACCACGCGGCACCGACGTTGGGCGGCGACCGAGCCCCGATCGCGGTGAGTTATCCACAACTGGTCGAGTTGTCCACAGATTTGCTGTGGGTAACCCGTGAGAGTGACCATCCCGATACGCTGGGTTCGGGGCCGCCCCCCGGGACGGGTGGGGGCTGCCTTGCGGGCGGGTGTGCTCATGGTGGCCACCTCAGTAGGCGAAGGCGAGCGTGTCGCCCGGTTCGTTGTCGTCGTCCTTGGGCTTCGGCGGGGGCATCACCGCGTCGACGCCGCCGCGGATGTACTTGCGCATCAGGTACAGCTCCACCACGCCGAGGGCGGCGTACACCGTGGTCAGCGCGATGAGTGACGTCCAGACCTCGCCCGTGGACAGGTGGGAGACGGCGCGGGCGGTGAACATCCAGACGCCGTCGACGCCCGACGGGTTGGGCGCCACCACGAACGGCTGACGGCCCATCTCCGTGAAGATCCAGCCCGCGCTGTTGCCGAGGAACGGCGTCGCGACGCCGGCGAGCACCAGCCAGGCGAACCAGCGTGAGCGAGGGATGCGGTCGCGGCGGGTCAGCCAGAGGGCCAGCAGCCCGATGCCCGCCGACACCGCGCCGAAACCGATCATCATGCGGAAGCCCCAGTACGTCACCGGGAGGTTCGGCACGTAGTCGATCGGCTTGCCGGCCAGCGATCCGAGCGAAGGGTCGTCCGGGTAGTTCGTGCCGTACTTCGCCTGGTACTCGGTGATCAGGTCCTCGACGCCCTTGACCTCGGTCTTGAAGTCGTTGTGGGCCAGGAACGACAGCAGCGCGGGCACGTTGAACGTCTTGACGTCCTCGCAGTTCGACCCCGCGACGTCGCCGATCGCGATGATCGAGAAGCTCGCCGGCTGTTCCGTGTGGCAGAGCGCTTCCGCCGACGCCATCTTCATCGGCTGCTGCTCGAACATCAGCTTGCCCTGGGTGTCACCGGTGATCGCCAGGACGGCGAACGCGGCGATGCCGACCCAGCCGCCCAGGCGCAGCGACGTGCGCCAGACGTCCTGGTGGTCGCCGCGGCGCCACAGGTGCCAGCCGGCGATGCCGACCAGGAACGCCGCCGCCACCGAGAACGCGCCGGCCAGCGTGTGCGGGATCGCGGCCAGCGCCGTGTTGTTCGTCAGCACCGCCCAGATCGAGTTCATCGTCGGCTTGCCGTTCTCGAACGTGACGCCGACGGGGTGCTGCATCCACGAGTTCGCGGCCAGGATGAAGTAGGCCGAAGCCATCGTGGCCAGCGAAAACGCCCAGGCGCAGGCCAGGTGGACCTTCTTCGGCAGCCGGTCCCAGCCGAAGATCCACAGGCCGAGGAACGTCGACTCGACGAAGAACGCGACGAGCCCTTCCATGGCGAGCGGCGCGCCGAAGACGTCGCCGACGAAGCGGGAGTACGCGCTCCACGTCATCCCGAACTGGAACTCCTGCACGATGCCGGTCACGACGCCCATGGCGAAGTTGACCAGCAGCAGCTTGCCCCAGAACTTGGTCATCCGCAGGTGCCGCAGCTCGCCGGTGCGGACCCAGCGGGTCTGCATCGCCGCGACCAGGATCGACAACCCGATGGTCAACGGGACCATCAGGAAGTGGTAGACGGTGGTGATGCCGAACTGCCACCGCGCTAGCTCTAGGACCTCCACGTGGTTCAGCGTGCTCCGGACCCGGGAGCGCGACCAGTTCAACTGGTCCTGATGTGCCCAGGACCAACGTCCTGGGTGACTACATCCGGTCGAGTGCCTGCCGGGCTTCCTCGGCGACGGCGCGCCGCGGGCCGGCCTCGCCGAGCTCGAGCACGTGCTTCAGGGCCAGCGCGTACGCCGTGTCGAAGGCCTTCTCCGCGTCGACCGGGATGTCGGGCCGGACGCCGACGCCCTCCCAGTTCTCCCCCGTCTCCGGGTGCAGCGAGCGCGCGATCGAGACGGTCACGTCCAGGTAGGTGTCCACTTTGTACTGCTCACGCGGGTGCGCGCCGCCGCGGCTGGGCTCGCCGACGGTCTTCGCGCGGCCCTGCTGCTGCAGGGAGAACGCGAGGTCCTCTCCGCCGGAGAACGTACGCGGGCCGGTGAGCACCCAGATCGGCTTGGTGCCGCCGAACTTCGCGCCCGGCACGTACGGCAGCGTCCACATCTGGGTCGTCTTGTCGCCTTCGCGCTCGTAGATGTCGAGGTAGTGGACCTGCTCGTCGACCAGGTAGCTCTGCAGCAGCGCGCTCGTGCCCGGGGTGCCGCCGCGGTTGCGGCGCACGTCGAGCAGCAGCGCGTCGGTCGGCGCCAGCAGCGTCATCGCGGCCGCGATCGCGGGCCCGGCCAGCTCGGCCGGGTAGAGCAGCGTGGTGTCGAGGTAGCCGACGTTGCCCGCGAGCCGCTGGACGGACGCGATGCCGAAGGCCTCCAGTTCGGCTTCGAGGCGGAAGGCGTCGGAGTCGAAGGCCGCGTCGCCGTCCTCGGCGACCGGGTCGACGTGGTGCCGCAGCCGCAGGTGCTTGTCGCCGTTCACCGACTGGAGGTCCTCTGTGACGGTCGTCGCGAACTCGGCGTCACCGAGGTCCGCGTACGCGCCTTCACCGAGACGCCCGCGAAGCACCTCCGCCAGTTTCGCCGCGACGTCCGGGAAGACGTAGTGCCCGTCCAGCCGGCGGATGACCTCGTTGACCTGCGCAGCGCGCTCTTCAGACCCCATGGCGGTCAACCTACCGCAGCCCACAACCGAAAATTCGGTGCGCCGAAGAAAATTGTGCGACACCCCTGGAAAACGAATTCATGGCCGCCGATTCAGCAATTTCGCGCAAGCCATCAGCTTGCCTCCTTCTGAATGCCCCCTTTATCGTTGAAGTGAAAGGGGCGAAGAATACACATGACTACCGCGATGGTGGCGTTGATCAGCGCGTTCGGCCTGGTCCTCGCCGTGGAGCTGCCGGACAAGACGCTGGTCGCGACCCTGGTGCTGACCACCCGTTTCCGGGGTGGGCCGGTTTTCGCCGGGGTGTGCGCCGCGTTCGCCGTGCAATGCGTCATCGCGGTCGCGTTCGGTAGCGTGCTGACCCTCCTGCCGGACCTGGTGCTTTCCCTGGTCGTCGCGGCGATGTTCGGACTCGGCGCTTTCATGCTCCTTCGCGAGGGATTCAGCGAAGCGGACGAAGCAGGCGAAGACGCTTCGCGCACGGGCCCCTCTCCGGCGTCCTTCGCACGTTCCGCGCTGACGTCCTTCGGCGTGCTCTTCGCCGCCGAGTGGGGTGACGCCTCCCAGCTCGCGACGGCGAGCCTCACCGCCCGGATCGGCAACCCCCTCGCGGTCGGCGTCGGCTCGTTCGCCGCGCTCGTCGTGGTCGCCGGGCTCGCGGTGTTCATCGGCGGCAAGATCCGCAATCGGATCAACCCGAAGCTGATCCAGCGGATCGCCGGGTTCGTGTTCGCCGGGTTCGCGGCTTTCGCCCTGCTCCAGCTCGCTTTCTGAGCCGGGCGTACAGGCCCTTCACAGGATCACGCGGTAACCTTTCGGGAACGAATGGGTGAGGGCAAGGTGAACACCACCTTGCCCTTCTCCGTGTCCCCGGGAGCCAGGAGAACAGCAGGTGACCTCGCCGAAGCCTTCGACCCACGCCGTCTCGCCGGTGCACGGCAGACTCGCGCTCGGGTGCATCGGCCTGGCCGTGGCCATCTCGATCGACCTGCACCTGCGCCTCTCCGGCCAGGTCAGCCCCATCTGGCAGACGCTCTCGGAGTACGTCTACGGCAAGCTCGGCAGCTCGTCGGCCGCGCCGCTGTTCAGCGCGATGTGCCTGGCCCTGTCGCTCGGCTCGGTCGCGCTGCTCACCGGCATCGCCAAGGCGCACCGCCCGGGCACCACCGCCGTCTGCGTGCTGCTCGGCGTCTGGTCGGCCGGGCTGCTGGTGTGCGGGCTCGTGCCCGTCGACCCGGACGGACAGGCGCGTTCGCTGTCCGGACAGGTGCACAACATCGCGGCGCTGACGGCGTTCGTCGCGCTGCCCGCCGCCGCGTTCGTGCTGACCCGCCGCGGCCGCGACCGCTGCCCGTGGGAGCCGCGCCGCACCACGATCCGGCGGCTGGCCACGGCGAGCTTCGCCAGCATCGGCATCGTGCTCGCCGGGTTCGTCTGCACGCTCGTCATCGGGCCCGCCCAGCAGGACGTCACGCTCGGCCTGTTCGAGCGGCTCCTGTTCACCATCGACGTCGCGCTGCTGCTGACCATGGTCCGGCCGCTGGTGGCCGTCTCCCGGCGTTAGTTCGCCTCGCCCGGCCCGACCAGGATCGGCTCGACGCCGTGCCCGGTCAGCCACCACGACTCGTACGCCGGGTCCGGCCACGCGGACAGCTCGGCGCCGTCGTCGAACGTCAGCACGAGGCTTCCGGAGCGCAACCGCACCGCGGTCACCGTGCGCCCGAACAGCGCGAGCACCGGCGCGAGCGCGGTCCCGGTCGCCGGGGTCAGGTCGTGGCAGCGGCCCTCGGCGTCGCGCACCCGGAACGACGTCTCGACGACCAGCTCGGCCTCGACCCTGGCGTCCTCGCCCACCGGCTGGTCGACCAGCTCGAGGCGCACCTGGAAGTCGAACGCGGTCCGGCGGACCGCGCAGCCGACGAGCTCTTCGGGAACCTTCACCGCACCCCCGGACCGGGTCACGGCGGCTCCCCGGCGGGCCGCCTCCGGCGACCACGAGACCACATCCCGGCGCCGGTGCGCCAACTACGCGTCCGTTCGGAGCACCTCGGTCAGCCGAGCGGCCGCAGCCACGACCTGCGGCCCCACCTCGGCGGACTTGAGGGGTTCGAGGGAGACGACGCCGACGCTCGCGCGCAGCCCCGGCACCCCGCGGACCGGCGCGGCGACGCCGGAGGCGCCCGCTTCCAGCTCGCCCGACGAGGTCACCCAGCCGTCGCCGCCGGGGCGCAGGGTCATCGCCTTGCCGGCCGCGCCGGAGTTCAGCGCGTGGCGGCTGCCGACCCGGTAGGCGACGTGGAAGCTCGTCCAGGACGGCTCCACGACGGCCACCGCAAGCGCTTGCGGCCCCTGCGCGACCGACAGGTGCGCGGTCGCGCCGACCTTTTCGGCCAGCTCGCGCAGCACCGGACCGGCGGCGTCGCGCAGCTGCGGCAGGACCTGCCCGGCCAGCCGGAGCAGGCCGACGCCGAGCCGGACCTTGGTGCCGTCGCGCCAGACCAGCCCGCGCTCCGAGAGCGGCACGAGCAGCCGGTAGACGGCCGCCCGGCTGGCCCCGATGGCCACGGCGAGCTCGGAGATGGTCGCCGCGTCGCCACCGGCGTCGGCCACGGCCTGCAGCAGCGCCAGGCCCCGGTCGAGCGTCAGCGACCCCTCCCGGCTGGTCACAGCAGGCCGAGTTCACCCATGTCGGCGACCGGTTCGTCGAACGACGCCGCCGCGTACGACGCGAAGAGCTCGCGAACGGCCTTCGCGGCGGGCTCGGACAGCGCGCGGGCCTCGTCGGCCAGCACCTGGCCGTCGGTCTCCTCCAGCGCCGCCCGGACGTCACCGCCGGAGAGGCTGCGGGCGGAGGCCACCAGCAGGTTGAGGAAGCCGTGGTGCACGAACCCGGTGTCCGGGTCCGCGTGCCGGACGGCGCGGTGCAGGCTGTTCGTCGCCTTGAAGGACGCGCCGCTCGACCCGCTGACGACGGCCAGGAAGTCCGCCACCTCGTCGACGCTCGGGAAGTTCTCGCCCGCCTTGCCGCCGCAGCGGATCTTGGGCCAGCTCCCGTGCTCGATCACCTTGCGGACGCCGTCGAGCCAGCCGACGCCGCGGCGCGGCTCGACGACCCGGATGACGTCCTCGGGGACGAACTCCGAGACGCGCTCCAGCCACACCTCGTCGACGTCCGACGGCGCGGGCATCTCGACCATCCGCAGAGCGAGCAGCTCACTGCGCGACTCGACGATGGAGATCGCCTTCGGCACACCGCCGAGACCGGTGTCGATGATCAAGGAAAGCGGCAACGGCTGCTTCGGCTTGATTTTGATCAACTCGGTGATCAGCTCCGGCAGCCGGGACGCCTGACAGAGAAAAACCCCCAGTACACCTGCGTGTTCGGACTCCCGGCTCGCGAAGTGCGCGCGCAGGGCTTCGGGCATGGCCGCATCGCCCGGAGGGAACAGCGCCGAGTCGTCGACGAGCCTCGCGAACAGGGGAGGAATCCCACGGGGGCCGGGGGGCGTGAGTTCCACAGCGCTTGACACGAATGACACGCTAGTAGCGTACGACATGAGGACAAAATCGTTCGCACAACGGACACGTTCGAAGGGGACGTCGATGCCTTACTACCGGCGAGTAGGCGAGATCCCGCACAAGCGGCACACCGCGTTCCGGAAGCCGGACGGCGGGCTCTACGCCGAGGAGCTGATGGGCGTCGAGGGCTTCTCCGCCGACTCCGCGCTGCTCTACCACCGCGGGCTGCCGACGGCGATCGTCGACGCCGTCGCCGTCGAGGAGGACCGCGGCTCGCTCACCCCGAACCACCCGCTCAAGCCGCGGGCGTTCAAGACCCAGGACCTCAAGTTCGGCGGCGACACCGACGCCGTGACCGACCGGCGGCGGCTGTTCGGCAACGCCGACGTCACCATCGGGTTCGTCACGGCGACCGCGCCCAGCCCGCTGTACCGCAACGCGGCCGGCGACGAGCTGTTCTACGTCCAGGGCGGCTCCGCGACCGTCGAGACGATCTACGGCAGCATCGAGGTCGGCGACGGCGACTACCTCGTCATCCCGACGTCGTGCACCTACCGCGTGCTGCCGCACGGCGAGGTCGGCCTCTTCATCCTCGAAGCGCGCGGGCACATCGGGCCGCCGAAGCGCTACCTGTCGGCGAAGGGCCAGTTCCTGGAGCACTCGCCGTACTGCGAGCGCGACGTCCGCGGGCCGTCCGAGCCGCTGCTGGCCGACGGCGAGGACGTCGAGGTACTCGTGCGCCACCGCGCCGGGCTGACCCGCTACACGTACGCGACCCACCCCTTCGACGTCGTCGGCTGGGACGGCTGCCTGTACCCGTGGGCGTTCAACATCGACGACTTCGAGCCCATCACCGGCCGCGTGCACCAGCCGCCGCCCGTGCACCAGACGTTCGAGGGCCCGAACTTCGTGGTCTGCTCCTTCTGCCCGCGGAAGGTCGACTACCACGAGGACTCGATCCCGGTGCCGTACAACCACGCGAACGTCGACTCCGACGAGCTGATGTTCTACGTGCGCGGCAACTACGAGGCCCGCAAGGGCTCGGGGATCGGCGTCGGCTCGCTGTCGCTGCACCCGTCCGGCTTCACGCACGGCCCGCAGCCGGGCGCGGCGGAGGCGTCGATCGGCGCGGAGTTCTTCGACGAAACCGCCGTCATGGTCGACACTTTCGCTCCGCTGGACCTGGGTGAGGCCGCTGATGCGTCCGAGGACCCCGGTTACGCGTGGACGTGGTCGCGCCGCGGCCCTAAGGGATAGTCAAGTTTCGGCAACGCGCCCCCAGTGCTCCCCCACCGGCCGGATAATGGACTTTCCGGTCGGCGGAGGGTGCATTTTCGATGATCAATTCCCAGCCTGCGCGAAGAAAAAGAAAAATTCTTCCCTTCGTCGCCGCGATCGTGGTCGCGGCCGGGTTGATCATCGGAATCCGGGCCTGGACCAGCGATTCCGACGAGGCCGACGCCCCGAAGTGCACCGGTGACGACGCGATCGCGCTGAACGTCGCGTCGTCCCCGGAAAAGGTCGGCATCGTCCAAGAAGCCGCAAAAGCCTACTCCGGACGGTCGGTCGCCGGACATTGCGTGGACGTCGTCGTGAAGTCGAAATCGTCGGGCATCGCGATGCAGGCGCTGGCGAACGGCTGGAACGAAGCCACCGACGGCCCGCGCCCCGACGTCTGGACGCCGGCCGCGAGCGGCTGGGTCAACCTGCTGCGCGTCAACGCCAAGGGTGACACCGGCTCGATCGTGCCCGACGGCAACCTGGAGTCGATCGCGAACTCACCGTTGACGATCGCGATGCCGAAGCCGATGGCCGAGGCGCTCGGCTGGCCGTCGAAGCCGATCGGCTGGAAGGACCTGGCGTCGCTGGCCACCGACCCGGCGGGCTGGGCGAAGTTCGGGCACCCCGAGTGGGGCAGGTTCCGGCTGGGCAAGACGAACCCGAACATCTCCACGGCCGGCCTGAACGCCACGATCGGCGCGTACTACGCCGCGACGGGGACGTCGTCCGACCTCACCGCCGCCGCGCTCGAGAAGCCCGAGGCGAAGCAGTTCGTCACGAACATCGAGCAGGCGATCGTGCACTACGGCGACAACACGCTGACCTTCCTGACGAACCTGCAGAAGGCCGACGACCGGGGTGCCGCGCTGTCGTACATCTCGGCCGTGACGGTCGAGGAGAGCTCGCTGATCGGCTACAACCAGGGCAACCCGACGAACGACCCGGCGAAGGTCGGCCAGCACGCGCCGCCGAAGGTGCCGATCGTCGCGATCTACCCGTCGGACGGCACGCTCAACTCCGACCACCCGTTCGTCACGCTGAACTGGGCCGACCAGACGCGCAAGCAGATCGCCGCGGACTTCCTGGGGTACCTGCGCGGGCCGGAGACGCAGCAGAAGTTCGCCGCGCTGGGCTTCCGGTCCTTCGACGGCAAGCCGGGTCCGCAGGTGACCACGGCCAACGGCGCGCAGCCGGACGCGAAGATCAGCTTCCTGCAGCCGCCGTCGCCGACGGTGCTGTCGAAGCTGCTGACCACCTGGACCGAGCTGCGCAAGAAGGCGAACGTGCTGCTGGTGGTGGACGTTTCCGGCTCGATGGGCGACGAGGTCAAGGGCACCGGCAAGAGCAAGATCGACCTGGCGAAGCAGGCCGCGATCGACGCGCTCGGCCAGTTCGTGCCGCGGGACCAGGTCGGGCTCTGGCAGTTCTCGACCCACCTCGACGGCGACCGGGACTACCAGGAGCTGCTACCGGTGCAAGCCCTTGGCACGGCCGGCAAGGAGACGCTCGCGTCGCGGCTGAGCGGGCTCACGCCGCAGGCCGGCACCGGGCTGTACGACTCGTCGCTGGCCGCGTACGAGTACATGAAGGCGCACGTCGACCCAACGGCGATCAACGCCGTCGTCGTGCTGACCGACGGCCGCAACGAGGACTCCGGCGGCGTCGACCTCGACCACCTGCTGCCGCAGCTGCGGCCCGAGGGCAACGCGGAGACGGTCCGGTTGTTCACCATCGCCTACGGCGGCGACGCCGACCAGGACGTGCTGAAGCAGATCGCGGAGTCGACCGAGGGGTCGGAATACGATTCGTCCAAACCGGACTCGATCAACCAGGTCTTCACGTCCGTGATCTCGAACTTCTGATGAAGTTCGCTCGTGAGTTCGCCGAACCGTGGGGGCTGTTCCTCGGCGCCGCGTCGGCCGGCGTGGCGTGGGCCGTGCAGCTGCCGGTGGTCGCCGCGCTCGGCGTCGGCGTCGTGGTGCTGGCCGCCCGCGCCGGCGTCGCGGTCGCCACCCGCGAGCCGCCACCGCGTGAAGCGCGGGTCCTGGACGTCACGCCGGGATCGACCGAGGCCACCTGGCTGCAACGCGCGGAGCACGCCGCGGAGGGATTCGGCTCGCTGAGTGATTCCCTGGACTCGGGCCCGCTCGCCACCCGCGTCGCCGACATGGAACCGGTGGTCCAGGAGACGCTGTCGACCCTGCAACGCCTGGCCGGCCGCGCGTCGGCGACGGGAAAGGCGTTGTCCCGCGTCGATCTCGAGGCCGTCGCGCGGGAAAAGCGCCGCCTGAAAGGAGAGTTGAAGTCGGCGCACGAAGACGTCCGGGCTGATCTCGAGTCGGCGTTGAACGCGGTGCAGGCGCAGGCGGACGTCCACGCGCGGCTGTCGGGAGCGCGGGACAAGCTGCTGGCACAACTGCAATCGGGCGCGCTCGGCCTGGACAGCCTGGTGGCGCGGGTGGCGGAACTGACAGCGGCGACAACGGACTTCGCGGTGGACACGGGCGCGGTCCGCGAGCTGAGCGACCAGCTGGAGGGAATCCGCCAGGGAGTCTTGGAGACGGAACAGGCGACACGGCGGTCGTTGGGCTGACCGCCTGCTTGACCGGATCGCCCTCTGGTGTGAACTTCCCTCCCATGAAAGCAGAATCGCGCACGATCGCGCGGAGTCAGTGGGTTCTGGATGCGAAGGGGGTCGACGACGAGGCGGTGCCGCCGTCGGTGCTGGCCGAGTGGCGGCGGTACCAGCGGTCGTCGTGGGCCGCGCGGCGGCGGCACTCCGTGGTCGAGATGGCGAGCCTGGTCGTGACCGCCACGATTCCCGCGCTCGCGGCCTTCGCCGTCGACGCGCGGATCATCGCCGCCGTCGGGTCGCTTGCGGTGCTGGTCAACGGGGTTCGGGCGCTCGGCGGGTACAAGGAGAACTGGACCAGCCGGACGCGGGCGCGCTACGCGATCGAGAAGGAGATCGCGCTCTTCGCCGCCCGGCACGGCAACTACGCCGCCTCGGGCGCGGCGGCCGTCCTGGTGGAGACCGTCGAGGAGATCTGCGCCGGGGAGCGCGACGGCTGGGTGGCGCTGCGCATGTCCTACGGCAACGCCAGGGAGAAGACCGCCTAGCTCGCGCGCCAGACCAGCGAGTGCGGGTAGGCCGACTCCAGGTGCACAACGCCGGGTTGTGGCTCGCCGCCACGGTGGTTGTTTGCTCCGCGGGCGCCACTTTCGCTTTGCTCTCCGGGTGAAACGCAGGCGGTCGCTGGGGCCGCGGTTCAGGTGGCTTTGGACGGCCTACGCCGTCAGCGCGTTCGGGACCTGGCTCGGCTTCGGGGCCTTCCCGCTGCTCGCGATCCTCGTGCTGCACGCCGGACCGACGGCGGTGTCCGCGCTCGCCGCGGTCGGGCCCGCGGTCGGCGCGCTCGTGGCCGTGCCGCTGGGGCCGTGGATCGAGTTCCGGCGGAAGCGGCCGGTGATGGTCTGGATGGACGTCGTCCGGTTCGCGGCCCTGATCAGCGTGCCCACGGCGTACGCGCTCGGCTGGCTCGGTTTCGGGCAGCTCCTGGTCGTTTCGGTGATCGTCGCCGCGGCGGACATCGCCTTCACCTCGGCGAGCGGCGCCTACCTGAAGGCGCTCGTGCCGCCGGAGGACCTGCTCGTCGCGAACGGCCGGTTCGAGTCGACGAACTGGACCGCGACCGCGCTCGGCCCGCCGCTGGGCGGCGCCGCGTTCGGGCTGCTCGGGCCGGTGACGACGATCGTCGCGAACGCCGTCAGCTTCCTGCTCTCGGCGCTGGGGATCCGGGCGATCGGCGGGACGGAGCCATCACCGGCGGCGCGCACCGCGTCCCGGCTGCGCGCGCGGGACCTGGCCGAGGGGTGGCGCTTCCTGTTCAGCCACCCCGGCCTGCGGCCGCTGTTCCTCAACGTGCTCCTGTTCAACGGCCTGATCATGGGGACCGAGCCGCTGCTGGCCGTGCTCATGCTCGGTCAGCTCGGGTTCACGCCCTGGCAGTACGGGCTCGCGTACGCCGTTCCCTGCCTCGGCGGGCTGGCCGGCTCGCGGCTGACCCCGCGGCTCGTCGCACGGTTCGGGCGGCACACCGTGCTGTGGACGTCAGGGGTGCTGCGCGCGTGGTGGCTGCTCGCGCTGGCCTTCGTGCCCGCGGGCGCCGGCGGGCTCGGGTACGTGATGGTCGTCGAGCTCGGCCTGATCTTCTTCTGCAGCGTGTTCAACCCGGTGCTCGCCACCTACCGGCTCGAACAGTTCCCGGCGGACCGCATCGCGCGGACGCTGTCGGCGTGGTCGGTCAGCACCAAGGCGAGCACCGCGGCGCTCACCGCGCTCTGGGGGCTGCTCGCCGGGCTCACGGGCCCGCGCGTCGCGATCGGGATCGCCGGGGTGCTGGTGCTCGTGACGCCGTTCCTGCTCCCGCGCCACGACCGCACGCCCGCTCAGCCGAGCCGGACCGTCCCCAGCACCGGGTAGCCGGGGACACCCGTCGCGGACCGGCCCGGGCGCGGGACGCCGGCGATCCAGAGACGTCCGGTCGCCGCGACGTTCGCGGCCGTCGACGGGTCGGCGTCGTGGATGCGGAACGGGACGACCCGGCCGTCGGCGAGCATCGTCAGGCCGCTCACCCGGGCGGAGCCGTGCGGGCTCACCCGCACCGGCCCGTCCGGCACCGCGCGCAGCTCGGTCCAGTGGTCCGCCGGCTGCGGCCCGAGGTAGGCGATCGAGCGCATCGCCACGGCGATCGCGGCCGCCAGCGCGACGACCGCGAGCCCGGTGAACACCAGGACGACGAACCCGGTCGCGCCGTCGTCCGCCGGGAAGTCGAGCCGCACCCACGTCGCGAACCCGGCCAGGGCCAGCAGGAACGCGGCGGCTTCCCAGGTCTCGCGGACGCGGCGCCGCCGGTGCGCGGCGAGCACCGGGTCGAGCCGCGGCGAAGCGGACCAAGTCGTCTGCGGCACGGCGACGGCGTGCGCGGGTGGCGTGTCGTGGATCCGGGCGCGGCGGACCCGCACGACACCGGGGAAGCCGACGAACACCTTCGGCCCCGAGCCCAGCAGCCACACCCGGCGGTCGCCGGCCAGCAGCAGCCGGAACGCCTCGTCCAGCCGGACCCGCAGCCACCGGCCGTCCGGCAGCCGGACGCCGACGGTCCGGCCGCTGGCGACCAGCCCGTCCGCGGCGATGTCGACCCGCCGGAACCGCTCGCGCTTGAGCCGGTTCTCGGGCACGCCGACCCGGCCGCGGTGCAGCCAGAACACCTGGAAGAAGCCGAACAGCACGATGAGGAACACCGGGATGGCGACGCCCGTCCCGGTGAAGAACTGGGAGAAGCCGAGGAGCACGAACGGCCAGCCCGCGAGCCGCTGGTTCGTGATGGTCCGGCCGATGCGGTCGAGGTACTCGCCGAAGATCGGCATGGCGCCGGACGGCATGGCGGGGTCGAACTCGAACGCGCGCACGCGCTCGTGAGCCGGGACGATCTGCACGTGGAGCCCCCACCGTGTCGACACTGGTCACCGTCCCTTTCGGTGAACCGGTCATCGGCGTTACCGGATGCTCCGTTCGGCGCAACGGGCCGCGAACGAGCGACTATCCAGACGCAAGGATTCAGGTTAGGCTCACCTAAGTAGGAGGTGAGCCGTGACCGAAGCACCGACATCCATCCGCCGTCCGCCGGCACCGAACCCCGCCGAGCGCGCGAAGACGATCGCGACCCGCAACGGCCCGGCGTCGTTGATGCCCACCTGCGAACGCGCGGGCCTGGAGGCCGAGCGCGTCGTCCCGGTCCTGCACCACGTGCACCACAGCGGCAGCGTGAGCGTGCTGCTGCCCGACGAGCACCCGCTGGTCCGCGCGAGCAAGCAGACCCAGCGCGGCGAGCTGGCCGTGATGGTGGAGCTCGCCGACCAGGCGCCGGTCGACCTGCGCGAGCCGATCCGCGGCCTGCTCTGGATCACCGGCTGGCTGCGGCCGCTCTCGCCGGTGTCCGCCCGCGCACGGGCGGTGGCGATCGCCGAATCCCGGCCGGACGAGCGGCTCCTCGACGTCGGCCACGGCCTGACGCTGCTGCGGCTCACCCCCGCGTCAGTCGTGCTCGCCGACGCCGAGGGCACGCATTCGCTGCGTCCGCACATGTTCAGCGCCGCGGCGCCGGACCCGTTCCACGACTACGAGGCCCAGTGGCTGCGACACCTCGAAAGCGACCACTCCGACGTCGTCGAGCAGCTGGCCAAGCACCTGCCCGCGGACCTGCGCGGCGGCCGGATCCGCCCGCTCGGGCTCGACCGGTTCGGGCTGCGGCTGCGCGTCGAGTCCGACGTCGGCGACCACGACGTGCGGCTGGCGTTCTCGAAGCCGGT
Organism: Amycolatopsis heterodermiae; assembly: GCF_034929455.1. Classification (NCBI taxonomy): domain Bacteria; kingdom Bacillati; phylum Actinomycetota; class Actinomycetes; order Pseudonocardiales; family Pseudonocardiaceae; genus Amycolatopsis; species Amycolatopsis heterodermiae. The sequence goes on along the minus strand of NZ_JAYFSI010000001.1, from coordinate 2,170,201 downwards.
GGACAGCCCGCCGCAGCTCGCGATGGAGCTGCGGCGGCTGGTCGGCTGCCCGTTCCTGCGGGGCGCGTCAGGCTAGTTCGGCGGGGAAGCCGCCCTTGGCGAGCGGGCCCCAGCTCTCGATGGTCACGCGGATGATGCTCTTGCCCTGCTTGACCATGGCTTCGCGGTATTCGTCCCAGTCCGGGTGTTCGCCCGAAATGCTGCGGAAGTACTCCACGAGCGGCTCGACCGAATCCGGGATGTCCAGCACCTCGGCGGTGCCGTTGAGCTGGACCCACTTGTCGTTCCACTCGTCGGAAAGGACGCAGGCCGACACCTGCGGGTTGCGCTTGATGTTCACGATCTTCGCGCGCTTCGGGTAGGTCGAGATGACCAGCCGGCCCTCGGCGTCGACGCCGCAGGTGACGGGCGAGAGCTGCGGGCCGCCGTCGGCCTTCGTGGTCAGCAGGATCGCGCGGTGGCGGGTGGACAGGAACTCGACCAGCTCGGCGCGGTCGACGGTCTCGTTGGTGGCGATAGTCCTGGGCATACGTCGAAGGTAGCGTGCGCTCATGACCTTCACCGCGCGATCGTGGCTGGCCCCGGCCCGCCCGGACTTCCCGGACGCGATCGAGGACCCGCGCGAGCGCAAGGCGATCAAGATCGAGCTGCTGATCGTCTTCGGGATCACGCTCGGCCTGTCCGGCGTGCGCAGCCTGTTGTCCCTTGTGGACTCGCTGCTGCAACCGGCCCCCCTGGCGCAGCAGCAGGTGCAGCTCAACGTGCCCCAGGCCGCGGCCAGCCTGATCGACCTGCTCAAGCAGCTGCTGTCGGCCGCGCAGCTGGTCGGCTGGGGCGCGCTAGGGCTGTACCTGCTGTGGCGCGCGGGCGTGAAGATCACCCAGGTGGGGCTGGACCGCCGCTCCCCCGGCCGCGACGCGCTGCTGACCGTCGCGCTCGCCGCCGTCATCGGGATTCCCGGGCTGGCGCTGTACTTCATCTCCTACCACCTGGGCTTCAGCCTGGCGGTGCAACCGTCCACATTGAACGACACGTGGTGGCGGCCGATTTCCCTGACGCTCTCGGCTTTCGGCAACGCCTTCGCCGAGGAAGTGCTGGTGATCGGGTACCTGCTGACCCGGCTGCGGCAGCTCGGCGTCCGCGAGAACAACGCGCTGTTCGGCGCGGCCGTGCTGCGCGGGTCGTACCACCTGTACCAGGGCTTCGGCGGGTTCGTCGGGAACCTGATCATGGGCCTGGTGTTCGGGCGGCTGTGGCAGAAGACCAACCGGCTGTGGCCGCTGGTGGCCGCGCACACGCTGTTCGATTTTGTGTCCTTCGTCGGGTACGCCCTGCTGAAGGGTCACCTTTCCTGGCTGCCTTGACTAGGCTCGGGTGGTGATCGACGAAACGACACCTCCCCGGGTGGACAGCGAAGTCGGACCCCTGCGCGCGGTGCTGCTGCACCGGCCCGGCAACGAGCTCAAAAGGCTGACGCCCCGCAACAACGACCAGCTCCTGTTCGACTCCATCCCCTGGGTCGACCGGGCCCAGGCCGAGCACGACGCGTTCGCCGACGTGCTGCGCGGCCGCGACGTCGAAGTGCTGCTGCTGGCCGATGCGCTGCGCACGGCGCTCGAAGACGTCCGGGCGCACGCGGCCGGCGTGCACGCCGCGGTCGACGACCGGCGCCTCGGTGGCGACCTGGCCGACTCGCTGCGGTCGCACCTGTCCGGTGTCGACGCGGCCGGTCTGGCCGAGGTGCTGATGGCCGGGATGACGTTCGAGGAGCTGCCCTCGTCCGAAGGCGCGTCCCTGGTGCGGATGATGAACCACCCGCACGACTTCGCCGTCGACCCGTTGCCCAACCTGCTGTTCACGCGCGACTCGTCGGCGTGGATCGCCGACCGGGTGGCGATTTCGTCGCTGACCATGCCCGCGCGGCGCCGCGAAACCGCCGTGCTGGACCTGATCTACGCCTACCACCCGTACTTCCGGCACGCGGCCCGCGCGTACGGCGCCCATTCGGCGCCGATCGAAGGCGGCGACGTGATGCTGCTGGCGCCGGGCGTGCTCGCCATCGGCGTCGGCGAGCGGACCACGGCCGCCGGCGCCGAGTCGCTGGCCCGTTCGGTGTTCGCCGACGGCATCGCGCACACGGTGCTGGCGGTGCCGATCGAGCAGTCCCGCGCGACCATGCACCTCGACACGGTGTGCACGATGGTCGACGCCGACGCGGTCGTGATGTACCCGCTGGCCCGCGACTCGCTGACGGCGTTCACGCTGCGTCCGACCGGCGACGGCGGGGTGAAGGTGGCCGGGCCGGCGCCGTTCCTGATCGCCGCGGCCGAGGCGATGGAGATCGACCGGCTGCGCGTCATCGACACCGGCCTGGACCCGGTCACGGCCGAACGCGAGCAGTGGGACGACGGCAACAACACGCTCGCGCTGGCGCCCGGCGTGGTCGTCGGCTACGAGCGGAACGTCGAGACGAACGAGCGTCTCGAGGCGGCGGGCATCGAGGTGCTGCCGATCACCGGGTCCGAGCTGGGCTCCGGCCGGGGCGGCCCGCGCTGCATGTCCTGCCCGGTGCGCCGCGATCCCCTGTGAATTCAAGTAAGCCTTCCCTAAATGCATTGATGATTTAGGGAAGGCTTACCAAAATTAGGTTCGTCTTTCTTTAGGAATGGTAACCTAATAGGGGGTAGATCACCACTCTGAAGTGGCATTGATTCGCATTCTGACGTACCGTTAGATGCATGGCCCTCATCAACCGGAAAGAACCGCGCTCCAAGTTCTACGAACTGCTGCAGGCGCAGATCCACAACGAGTTCAACGCGTCCCAGCAGTACATCGCGCTCGCGGTGTGGTTCGACGCCGAGGACCTCCCGCAGCTGGCGAAGCACTTCTACAAGCAGTCGGTCGAAGAGCGCAACCACGCGATGGCGCTGGTGCAGTTCATGCTCGACCGCGACCACCACGTCGAGATCCCTGGCACCGGGGAGGTGCGCAACGACTTCTCCGGCGTCACCGAGCTCATCGAGCTCGCGCTCGAGCAGGAGAAGGAGGTCGCCTCCGACATCTCCGCGATGGCCAAGGCGGCTCGCGCCGAAGAGGACTACATCAGCGAGCAGTTCACGCAGTGGTTCCTCAAGGAGCAGGTCGAAGAGATCTCGCAGATGAACACGCTGCTGACGATCGTCAAGCGCGCGAACGGCAACCTGTTCGAGGTCGAGGCGCACCTGCACCGCGAGTCCGTCGGCGACGCCGGCGCGGACGCGCAGATGCCGCCGGTGGCCGGCGGAGCGCTTTAGGCTTCCCACCACGCTGCGCCCATTGCAAGAAGCCAGAAAACCCGGGCTCTCCCCCTGTGGACAGCCCGGGTTTTCCGTATGCGGCGCCGGTCAGCCGGCGCAGTCCTGGTTGAGGCTCATCAGGCTGGTCTGCACGACCCCGGTGTCGTCGAGCCGGAAGTGGTACGCCGAGGTGCTGAGCGCCGGGGCGACGATGCCGCCCGGCTCGTCCTTGGCCTCGGGGTAGGCGGCGAGCACCTGGTCCTTCGTGGATCCGGCGCCGACACCTTCGACGGTGTGGGCCGTCTGCGCCGGCGTGACGACGGTGAGCCCGACGGCCTTCGAGATGACCACGGTCGCCGTCGCGGGGACTCCGCTGCCTTTCACCGTGTAGGTGGTGCAGCTCCCGCCGACCTGGGCGTCGCTGAGCGTCACGCCCTGGGCGTTGACCTGGGCCTCGGACATGCCGAGCTTGATGTTGCCGAAGCCGTCCGACGCGAGCAGCGGCCCGGTCGAGACCGGCGCCAGCTTCGACGGCGGCTGGGCCGACGACGGCCGCGCGGTCCGCGAGGGCGCGGAAGCCGGTGGCGAGGAGGCTTCGATGTCGTTCGTGCTGGTCGGCGCGGCGATCGACGGCTGGGGCGACCGGCCGGGCGTGAGGTTTTCGGGAGGCTTGACGCTGATCGAGGACCCACCGGCGGAAATCACCGCGGTGCCCTCCTCGGTGTGGAGGCGCACCACGGTGAGGCCGCCGGCGACGGCCACCACGGCCGCCGCGACCCCGACCACGGTCAACGCGCCCTGGCGACGCCGACGACGTCGGCGTGCGCCCGCGACGATGACCGTGCCGGCGTCGGGTGGCGGAGGCAAGTCGAGCCGCTCATCGGCGAACAGGGCGCGCAGGCGCTGCTCCAGTTCGTCCTCGGAGATGTTCAACCTGCTTCACTCCCTTCGCCTTCGGTCGCCTTCAGCTTCATCCGCAGCGACGCGATCGCCTTGCTTGCCTGGCTCTTCACGGTGCCCTGCGTGACGCCCAGTGCACTCGCGATCTCCGCTTCCGAGAGACCTTCGTAGTAACGCAGCACCATCACCGCGCGTTGCCGCGGCGGCAGCGTTCGTAGCGCGCGCCACAGTGGCTCGTGCTCGAACGGGTCGTCCGGAACGTGCGGACTGGTGTCCGGCAGATCGGCCACCAGGTTTTCCCGGCGGGTCCGGCGCCAGCGGCTGACGTGCGCGTTCGCCATCGAGCGGCGGACGTAGGCCAGCGGGTCGCCGGTCTTGTCGTGCACGTACGTCCAGCGTGAACCCATCTTTTCGAGCACGGTCTGGACCAGGTCCGCCGCGTCGTGCGGATTGCCGGTGAGCGCGTGGCCGTACCGCAGCAACCCCGGCAGAGTGGCCTGCACGAAGTCCCCGAAGTCGGCGAACTCACCCGGCAACGTCGCGGCCCTCCCTCGGCCTGCGCTGGTCACCCAGGTATCTCCCCCGGTGAAGACGGGTGCCGCAGCGGTCACCGTATCGCCTCCCATCGGGGTCGGGTAGCCAGAAGCCGAGTCACCTTCCTCCCCAACACGCATCACAACCCCCTCAGGTTGCCCGCGTCCCCGCACGAATTCGGAGACGCTGTGATGCGCTCCGCGTCAGCGGAGCGCGAGCGACTCCGGCAGCTCGAAGCCGCCGTCCGCCTGCACGGTGAACTCGTGGACATCAACGACGGCGTCGCGCGCGATCGGCCCGTAGACGTGCGGGAACCAGATCCCGGCCGGGTGCGGCGGCTCGCCGTCTTCCCAGCGGACCGGGACCCCGAGCTTCGCCGGGTCGATCTCGAGCAGCACCAGGTCGGTGCGGCCCCGGTAGAGCGCGTTGGCCGGCAGGTGCGCCGTGCCGAAGTCGGAACAGTGGATGAACCCGACGTCGTCCAGCGACGGCGCCCGGTACTCGCCGCCTTCGCCCACTTCGGCCCACTCGGCCGCCCCGCAGATGTGGAGTATCACGGGGAGAATGGTCCCACCGGCGCGATCCGGCGGCGGTGTCTCGTGCGCCACATAATGCCTGGTTGAACGCTCATCCAGCACGACGAAGGGGCCGTCCCTCGCGGAACGGCCCCTTCGTCGTGCTGGATCGGATCAGCGCAGGGTGAGCTGACGGCCGATCAGGCCGTCGCGCGCCCGCCGCTCGGCGGCGTTCAGCGGCTCGGCGTCGAGGGACTTGAGGGCGGTCTCGAGGCGGACGCCGAGGGCGTCCTTCGCGTCCGCCCACTCGCGGGCGTGGGCCTCGGTGTCGAGGTCCCAGACCGGGACGAGCAGGCCGTGCGCCCGGAACGAACCCGCGTAGCGCGAGCCCTCACCGAGGCCGAGCTCACCGGCCGCGGACAGCCGCGCCAGGGCCTGGAGCAGCAGGTTCTCCGGCTCCGGGCGCACCCAGCGCAGGTGCGCCTTGTCGCCGGCGAGCACCCAGTAGGCGCCCGAGCCGAGCCGTTCGGTCGGCATGATCGCGGCGTTGGCGCGCTCGAGGGACACCGCGACGTCACCGGTGGCGTCCGCGTCCTCGGGCAGCCACCAGGCGAAGTCGGTGTGCAGCGTGACGTCGAGGTCGGCACCGGGGGTCAGCAGGTCCTGCAGCCGGGCGTTCTCGTCGGCCGACGGCGGCGTCGTCGTGTCCGGCACGCCGAGGACGTCACCCTCCTTGGCGTCCAGCAGCCACTTCAGCGAGCGGCCGAGGTCGCGGCTGATGTCGGAGGACCGGGTCTGCACCTGCAGGCCGAGGTACCGCTCGCCGTCGGAGCGGACGAACGCGGCCGCGGCCATCGGCAGCACGGTGCCGAGGGTGACGTCACCGCCGTCGGCGAGGGTGAGCTTCGCCGTCGCGGACGGCACGAACTCCCGCAGCGCGATCAGCTCGGGCTCCGCGACCAGGCCTTCGAACGGCTGGCCGACGAAGACGTCGCGCACCTTCGGCTTGCGGTCCGACGCCTGCTTGGGACCCTTCTTGCGCGCGCCCTTGCCCACTGCTGCCTCCTCTGGCTCGGCTTGGAACGCTATCGAAGGGTTAGTCTCGCGACGTGTTCGACCCCCGCGATCCTGAGTTTCTCGAAGACCCCTACCCGGCCTTCGCGGCCCTTCGCGCAGAAGGCGACGTCCATTTCCACGACGGCCTCGGCCTGGCTTTGACGGTGTCCCACGCCGCGTCGGCGGCGGTGTTGCGCCACCGCGGGCTCGGCCGGATCTGGCAGGACGCCCAGCCGCTCGAACGGTTCGCCTCGTTCAACCTGCTGCACCGCAACTCGCTGCTGGAGAACGAGCCACCGGCCCACACCCGCCTCCGGCGCCTGATCGCGGGCGCGTTCGGCCGCGGCCACGTCCAGCGCCTGCAGCCGATGGTCGCGACGCTCGCCACCCGCATGGTCGACGACCTGGCCGCGGCCATCGCCGCCGACGGCAGCGCGGACCTGCTGGAGCACCTGGCCCAGCCACTGCCGGTCGCGGTGATCGCCGAGCTGCTAGGCGTCCCGGGCACCGACGGCCCGCGGATGGTGCAGCTGTCCAACGCCATCGTCAAGATGTACGAGTACGGCCTCCCCGAGACGGAGCGCGACGCCGCCGAGCAAGCCGCCGAGGAGTTCGTCTCGTACGTCCGGTCGGTGGCGACTTCCCGGGCTGAGTCGCCCGGCGACGACATCATCAGCGACCTCCTCCGCAGTGAACTGACCCCGGACGAGCTGGTCGCCACGGCGGTGTTGCTCCTGATGGCCGGCCACGAAGCGACGGTGAACGTGCTCGGCAACGGCATCACGGCCCTCCTCACCCACCGCGACCAGTGGGACCGGCTGCTGGCCACACCGTCGCTGCTCGATTCGTGCGTGGAAGAGCTGATCCGGTTCGACGCGCCCCTGCAGCTCTTCGAGCGGACAGCGACCGAGGACGTGACGATCGCCGGCTTCGTGGTGGAGCGCGGCCAGAAGATCGGCGCGCTGCTGGGAGCCGCGGCCCGGGACCCGAAGGTGTTCGAGAACCCGAACCGCCTCGACATCGGCCGGACGCCGAACGCGCACCTCGGATTCGGCATGGGAATTCACTACTGCGTGGGCGCTCCTCTCGCTCGGGTGGAGATCGCCGCGGCGTTGACCGCGCTGACGGAGAAAGTGCCGGGGCTGCGCCTGGTGGAGACACCGCCGCGGCGACCGGAGTTCGTGATTCGGGGGCTGCGGGAGCTGCGGGTTACGGCCTGAGCTGCGGCCCCACGGCCGGTGGGAGGCTTGCTGTGGGGTTGCTGCGAAGGTTCGCGCCGGACGATGGGATGGCGGAGCACCGCGGCGACAACCTCGGCGGTTGAGTGACCGGGGGACTCGACTTCAGCCTCGGTCGCCGCTTGCCCGGCCTGGCGGAGAAGGCACCCCCTCGCGGAAGGTGGCGCCGCGGCCAGCGGTGGTAATCCGGAGTTCCGGTAGCTACGTGTCACGGCTTGGCCATGGTCGCGGCGCGGCGCGCTGCTGGGCCGAGGCCGGTGGAAACACATCGCAGTTGACGGATCCGCAAGTGCCGCCGGTCGGGGCTGAGCCGTGGTCGCGGAGTCCGGTCTTGTGGCGCGCTGTTTGGCCGAGGCCGGTGGGAGTACACCGCCGCCAACGGACCTGCGAGCCGCTGCGAATCGAGACCGGAGCTGTGGTCATGGCGGGCGGATCTGCGAGCCGTGGTCGGGATTGCCTCCGCTGCGAACGGATGGGGCACCGTGGGCCGTTGGGTGCGGTCAGGGGGTTAGGTCGGCGAATAGGTTGGTTTCCAGTTCGGGGCCCGGGGCTGGGTGGGCTCGGTGGTAGTCCTCGAAGGGCCACGCCTCTCGTTCTATCTCGCGGGAGTGGGTGAAGAACGGGTGGGCCGGGTCCACCTGGGTGGTGTGGGCCAGGAGGGCGCGGTCTCGGGTTGTGAAGTGGTTCTCGCAGCGGATTTTGGTGGTGATTGGGAGATTGTCTTCGGGTGTTAGTTCGTCCAGGACTGGGCCCATGGCCGATTCGAGGCCGGCTGCGAGGGTGGCTTTGTGGATGGCCTCGAACCACGCTCGGCTCAGGGTTGCTTGGTAGTACAGCTTTTGTGGCTGCCACGGGTCGCCGGTGCCGGGGTAGCGAGTGGGGTCGGCGGCCGCGGTGAAGGCCTCGGTTGTCACCTCGTGGGTGCGGATGTGGTCCGGGTGGGGGTAGCCACCGGTTTCGTCGTACGTGATCACCACGTGCGGGCGGAACTCCCGGATCAGCGCGACCAGTGGGGCTGCCGCCTCTTCGAGTGGGATGGCGGCGAACGAGCCTTCGGGTGGTGGCTCGCCGTCGGCGGGGAGGCCGGAGTCCGTGAGGCCGAGGAACTGCTGGCGGACGCCCAGGATCTCGGCTGCCGCGGCCATCTCGCGGCGGCGGATGGCCGGGAGGTCGGCCCAGGTCTCGGGGTGGTCGACGGCCGGGTTGAGGACCTCGCCGCGTTCGCCGCCGGTGCAGGTGGCTACCAGGACGTCGACGCCTTCGGCGGCGTAGCGGGCGAGGGTTGCCGCGCCCTTGCTGGACTCGTCGTCGGGGTGGGCGTGGACGCTCAGGAGACGGAAGGTCACGCGATGCTCCTCTTCGGACTCGATGACTTCGGGAAGAACGCTGCGGGGACGAGGGTCAAGGCCGACAACGCCAGGGCCCACGTGAAGGTGGTGCCGAACGCCGTGGGGGCGGCGGTTCCGGCCAGTTCGTTGTGGAGGATCGCCGCCAGCAGCGCGGTGCCCAGCGAACCGCCGATGCGGTTGACCACGTTGAACGCGCTCGCCGCTCGGGGGATGCGGGATCGCTCCAAGGAGCCGTAAAGCGTGGTCATGCCCGGGGTGGTCGCCGCGCCCAGGCCCGCACCGCGGATCAGGAGGGACACGGTCAGCAGGACACCGTCGGGAGACGAGCCCAGCTGCGTGAACGCGATCGTGCCCAACAGGGACAACGTGATTCCGGCCAGCATCATCGTGCGGGGACCGAAGCGCGCCAGCAGACGCCCGCCCGCCAGCAGCACCGCTGCCGAGCCCACCGCTTGTGGCGCCAGGAGCAGGCCCGCCTGCCACGCGCTCGCCTGCTCCACCTGCTGGTAGTACAGCGGGAGCAGCAACATCGAGCTGTACAGCGACGCGCCCAGCAGGAACGTGCTCGCGCTCGCGACCGCGAAACCGTTGTCCCGGAACAACTTCAGGTCCAGTACCGCCGATCGTGCGCGGGCCACGTGGACGCCGTACGCGAGCAGCAACGCCACTCCGGCGACCGTAGCCACGAGGACGCCTTCGGCCAAGCCGTACACGAAGGCACCCAGACCCGGGGAAAGCAGCGCGATCCCCCGGACGTCGAGGGGTTCCCGCACGCCACCCGGTTCCGGAGCCGGGAGCAGGCGGCGGGCGCACACGAACGTCGCCACGCCCAGCGGGACGATGCCGAAGAACATCCAGCGCCAGCCGAAACCGGCGACGAGGGCGCCGCCGAGCATCGGGCCGAGGGCCGGGGCGACCGTGGCCGGCAACGTGATCACGCCGATCATGCGCCCCAGCGCCGGGCCCGCTTCCTGCGCGAACACCGCTTGGCCGACCGGCTGCATCAGACCGCCGCCCAGGCCGTGGAGCACCCGGAAGGCGATCAGCGCGGGTGCCGACCACGCGAAGCCGCACAGCAGCGTGCCCGCAGTGAAGAGCGCGACCGCCGTCAGCCAGACCGCGCGGCCGCCGAACCGGTCGGTCAGCCAGCCCGACAGCGGGATCGCCGCCGAGGCCGCGAGCAGGTACGCGCTGGCGACCCACTGCACGGTCGTCAACGGGCTGCCGAGGTCACGGGCGATCGAGTCGATCCCGACGGTCACGATCGTCGCGTCGAGGATCGACAGCACCGCGCCCATGATCAGCACGCCGCCGAGCCGCCACAGCGCCTTGTCCGGCCGGACTGCCGTTGTCATGCCCACCCCCGTTCGTTAGGTCCGACCTCAGATTAGGTCGAACACACTCACTGGGTCAAGCACAAGTTTGGGTTCGACCCAGTAGAGTGACGGCATGAGCGAGGGACTCCGGGCCCAGAAGAAGCACGAGACCAGGAAGAACATCTCCGACGTCGCGACCGGCCTGTTCATCCGGAACGGCTTCGAAGACGTGACGATCGCGGAGATCGCCACCGAGGCGCGGGTGGCCAAGATGACCGTGACGAACCACTTCCCGCGCAAGGAAGACCTGGTCTTCGACATCCGCGAGGACTTCGCGGCCTGGCCGGCGACGCTGATCCGCGACAGCGCCTTCCACGACACGCGCGAGCTCTATTTCGAGGCCCTGGGCGCCGAACACGCGCTGATCGGCTTTTCGGGCCAGGGGTTCGTGCGGATGATCAAGGACAGCCAGGTCCTGACGAACGCGCTGCACGAGATGCACCGCGAGCGCGAGGCGGCGCTCACGCACCTCCTGATCGGACGGCACCCCGAGCAGGAGCTCGGGCCGGTCTTGGCCGCCGCGCACCTCGCGGCCGTGCTGCGGGTGCTCTTCCAGGAGGTCTTCGACCGGACGCTCGCGGACGAGCCGAGGAAGCAGATCGTCGACACCTTGTGGCCCGTCGCGGAACAGGCCTTCGACCAGCTGGAACCGGTCTTCGGCCGGTTCTAGCGCGCCGCGCCGGCCGGGCGCTTGGTCCGCAGCTCGGGCTCGGGTGCGCCGTCGACCTTCAGCACGCGCAGCTCGCGCAGGTCCATCGCGTCGGATGGCGCCAGCAACGCCGTGAACCGCCGCACGACCAGCGCCGTGACCACCGCGAGCGCGGCCGCGGCCAGGTCGGTCACCGCGACCAGGACGACGCTGTCCGCCATCGACTGCACGTCGGTGCGGAAGCGCCAGACGATCGTCACGCCCAGCATGACCCAGTTCAGCAGCCAGGCGCCCCACCAGACGACGACCTGGCGGGACGGCTTCGGGCGGACGTCACGCTCGCGGCCCAGCACCGCGTGCTCCAGCTCGCCGACGATCGACAGCGCCATCGGCAGGTTCGCGACCGGCACCAGGATGCCGACCAGCACCTGCCACACCGGCCGCGGCGGGTCGTCGCCCGAGTTGTCGGCGGCCGCCTGCCGGGCGACCAGCAGCCACCAGACCGACAGCCCCGCCGGCAGCAGCGCGAGGATCGACGCGAGCAGGCCGGCGGTGAGCACGAACCCGTCGGAGAACGCGACCACCGAGCGGGTCAGCGCGGAGTCACGGCCTTGGACGAGCAGCACGTACCGCCAGATCTCGGCGCCGGCCGCGACCACGGAAAGCACGGAGAACGCGAACAGGATGCCGACCAGGCTGCGGCTGAGCACCCGCACGCGGTCGATCGGGCGGACGCCGTCGGAAGCCGTGCCGGGCACCGACGTCGGACGGCGCCAGACCAGGTTCGGGAAACCCCAGCGCGGCGGCACCGGGTAGGACGGCGGACCGTAGTAGCGCTCGGGGGCCACCGCCCGGCGACGCGGCCACGCACCCGGCGGCGGGGTCGCCACCCAGCGCAGCTTCGGCCGGTGGTGCGGACGGCGGTGGTACGGGTACGGCTCCGGGCGCGCGGCGAGCGCGCGGCCTTGCAGCTGCTGCGCGTTCGGCGGCGGCGCGGCCGGGCGCGGCCAGTACCCGGGTGGGTACGGCTGTCCCGCCGGAGGCTGACCCGGGTGCAAGGCTAGATCACTTCGGGATCGATGCCGGGGTGCTCGCCGACCATCGGACGGCCTTCGCGGTGCCACGCGCCCATGCCGCCGGCGACGTTCACCGCGTCCCAGCCGCTCTGGTTCAGCCACGCCGTCGCGCGCGCGGACCGGCCGCCGCTGCGGCAGATCACGTGGATCGGCTGGTCGTCGGGCAGGTCGGTCAGCTCGCCGACGCGGGCCGGGAGCTCCCCCATCGGGATGTGCACCGCGCCGGGCGCGTGCCCGGCGGCCCACTCGTCGTCCTCGCGGACGTCGAGCAGCACGAGGCCGTCTTGGGGCAGGTCGCGGACCTCGGCGGTCGGCAGTTCAGCAGGGCTCACCACGTTGACCATGCTGCCACGTCGGGGCGTTGCCCGCGTGTGAGGTGTGCGTACGAACGGTCCGTTCGCGACGGAAGGGGCGCGAACGGGCCGTTCGTGCCGGAATCAGCCGGGCGGAACCGGGCATCTCGCGTGATTGGAGGGGCATCACGTGTGATTGGGGGGGTCGACACGGCGGAGGGGGCCTTCCGCACGTCGGTGCGGGAGGCCCCCTCCGGGGTGGAGCTAGTGCGAGACGGCTTTTTCGGCGCCCGCGCCCGTCAGGGCCCGGACCTCCATCTCGGCGTACTTCTTCGGGTTGCGTTCCTTGGACAGGACCGTGCCGAGCCAGCCCAGGAAGAACGCGATCGGGATCGAGAACAGGCCCGGGTTGTCGAGCGGGAACCAGTGGAAGTCGACGCCCTGGATCATCGACGCGCTCTTGCCCGTCTTGGCGTCGACCGGCTTGCCGGAGACCGCCGGGGAGAACACGATCAGCACGATCGTCACCAGCAGGCCGCCGTAGATCGACCACAGCGCGCCCTGGGTGTTGAACCGCTTCCAGAACAGCGAATAGAGGATCGTCGGCAGGTTCGCCGACGCCGCCACCGCGAACGCCAGTGCCACGAGGAACGCCACGTTCTGCGTCTTCGCCAGGATGCCGCCGAGGATCGCGAGCGCGCCGATCACCAGCGCGGTGACGCGCGCGACGCGGACCTCGCCGCCGGTGGAGACCGCGCCCTTCTTGATCACGTTGGCGTAGACGTCGTGGGCGAACGACGCGGACGCCGTGATCGTCAGGCCCGCGACCACCGCGAGGATCGTGGCGAACGCGACCGCCGAGATGAACCCGAGCAGCACCGGCCCGCCCAGTTCCAGCGCCAGCAGCGGCGCCGCGGAGTTCGTCGTGCCCGGGGCCTTCGCGATCTTGTCCGGCCCGACGATCGCGCCCGCGCCGTAACCCAGCACCAGCGTGAACAGGTAGAACACGCCGATCAGCACGATGGCCCAGACCACCGAACGACGCGCGTCCTTCGCCGTCGGCACCGTGTAGAAGCGCATCAGGACGTGCGGGAGACCGGCCGTGCCCAGCACCAGCGCGACGCCGAGCGACAGGAAGTCCAGCTTGGTCGTGCCGGTCTTGCCGTACTGCTTGCCCGGGTCGAGCAGCGCCGCACCGCCCTTGCCGCCCTTGTCGACGGCGGCCTGGAACAGGTCGGACAGGTTGAAGCCGTACTTCCCCAGCACCCACAGCGTCATCGCGAACGCGCCGACGATCAGCAGCGCGGCCTTGATGATCTGCACCCAGGTGGTGCCCTTCATGCCGCCGATCAAGACGTACAGGATCATGATCACGCCGACCACGGCGATCACCAGGTCCTGCCCCAGTTCGCTGTCGATGCCGAGCAGCAGGTTGACCAGACCACCCGCGCCGGCCATCTGCGCCAGCAGGTAGAAGAACGAAACGGCCAGCGTCGAGACGGCCGCCGCGGCGCGCACCGGACGTTGTTTCATCCGGAACGCGAGCACGTCGCCCATCGTGAACTTGCCGGTGTTGCGCAGCAGTTCCGCGACCAGCAGCAACGCGACGAGCCAGGCGACCAGGAAGCCGATCGAATAGAGGAAACCGTCGTAACCGTTGACCGCGATCGCACCCGCGATGCCGAGGAACGACGCCGCCGAAAGATAGTCACCGGAAATCGCGATGCCGTTCTGCGGGCCGGTGAACGCTCGCCCGGCGGCGTAGTAGTCCGACGCCGTCTTGGTGTTGCGGCTGGCCCGGAACACGATCACCAGCGTGATCGCGACGAAGACCAGGAAGATGATGATGTTGAGGGTGGAGTTGGAACCCTCCACACCCGCGGCGAGGTTCATCGGCCGGGCTCTCCTTCGATGCTCGCACGGATCTCGTCGGCCACCGGGTCGAGCTTCCGGTTGGCGTACCGCACGTACAGCCCGGTGATCACGAACGTCGACACGAACTGCAGGAGCCCGAAGACCAGGCCGACGGTGATGTTCCCGGTCAGCTTGGTGCTCATGAACCCGTGCGCGTAGTCGGCGAGGAGCACGTACAGCAGGTACCAAAGCAGGAACAGCGCGGTCATCGGGAACACGAACACGCGCAGCCTTCGGCGCAGGCCGGTGAACTCGGGACTTTCCTGGATCCTTTCCCAGTCCGTTTGCGACTCCGCGCCACCGACGTCTTCCTCGGTGCTGCTCACAGCGGATCTCCACCTTTCAAGTTCTCGTACTGTCCGTACTGTTTGAAGCCAACGGACCGTAAAGAGTTAACGGTGTAGTTGGTAAGCCCCCAATCGGGCGCTTGACCTTGTGTAGAAATTCCGCTTGAGATTCGCGAGAGATGTCCGTTTAGCGGACACGGGATCACTCGATCGGGTAATGCAATCTGACGCCGAGTCAGCAGATCACTTACGATGCCGCCCGCGACCGGCGACCCGCGTCTTCTCCTCGGCCTGCCCGAACCGCGCGACGGCCCGATCGCGCATGAACCCGAGCGGGTCCGGCGCATGCAGCCGCAGCATGATGTCGTGGACGTGGTCCGGACGGCCGTATCCGGTCACCCGGCTGACCAGATACGTCGTGACGAACGCGACCGGCACGGTGATCAACGCCGGCTGGGTGGCGAACCACGGCGCCCAGCCCCCGGTGTAGCCGCTCACGATGTTGACGACCAGCGCGGCCAGCACCAGGCCGCCGCCGGCGAACATCCCGGCCAGCGCGCCGGGCCAGGACAGCTTGCGCCACCAGATGCCCAGCACCAGCAACGGGCTGAACGTCGACGCGGCGAGCGCGAACGTCATCCCCACCGACAGCGAGAGGTCCTCCGGCCGCAGCGCGACGGCCAGCCCGACCGGGAACAGCGCGACCAGCACCGTCGCCACGCGGAAGTCCCGTACGCGGCCGGGCAGCAGGTCGGTCGAGACCACCCCGGCGACGCTCACCAGCAGGCCGGACGTGCTGGACAGGAACGCCGCGAACGCGCCGGCCGCGGTGACCGCGCCGAGGAGCTGGCCGCCGATGCCCGGCAGCATCGCCGAGGGCAACCGCAGGATCGCCGCGTCCGTCTTGCCGGTGACCAGCAGCTCCGGCACGTACATCCGGGACAGCGCGCCCAGCAGCGTCGGGAACAGGTAGAACAGGCCGAGCAGCAGCAGGACGTGCACGGTGGTGCGGCGCGCGGCCTTGCCGTCGGGGTTGGTGTAGAAGCGGACCAGCACGTGCGGCAGGCCCATGGTGCCCAGGAACGTCGCGAAGATCAGCGAGTACGTCTGGAACAGGTCGGTCAGGCTGCCCGAGCCCGGGTGCAGCCAGTTCCCGTTGTCGGCGACGGAGTCGCTGACCACCGGCACCGGCGTGCCGGCCAGGAACTTCAGCTTGGTGCCTTCGGAAACCGTGTGCGGGGCCAGCGGGGTCCAGTGCGTCGGCCCGGCGGCCGGGCCGTTGTCCGCGTAGCCGTACGCGTAGAGGAACGTGTCCGAGTCGACGTGCAGGGTGACGTCGGTCTGGACGTCGACCGTGGTGTCGGTGGTGAAGACCGGCGGGGCGGCCGTGCCGAGCGGGCGGAAGCCGTCCGGGCCGCCGCCGGCGAAGAACACCATGCACAGCACGAACGCGGGCACGGCGATCGCGAACAGCTTGAGCCAGTACTGGAAGGCCTGGACGACGGTGATGGCGCGCATGCCGCCGGCGATCACGTTGAACGCGACCAGCACCATCACGACGACCGCGCCGGCCCACGCGGGCACCGGCAGGATCGTCGCGAGCGTCAGCCCGGCGCCCTGCAGCTGCGGGACCATGTAGAGGATCCCGATGAACACGACGAACGCCGTGGAGAACCGGCGCAGGCCGATCGAGCCGAGGCGCATCTCGAGGAAGTCCGGCAGCGTGTACGCGCCGGAGCGCCGCAGCGGCGCGGCGACGAAGAGCATCAGCGCGAGGTAACCGGCGGTGAAGCCGATCGGGAACCACAGCGCGTCGGCGCCCTCCTTGAGCACGATGCCGGCGATGCCGAGGAACGACGCCGCGGACAGGTACTCACCGGAGATGGCGGCGGCGTTGCGCCGCGACCGCACGGTGCGCCGCGCGACCAGGAAGTCGTGCGTGCTCGTGGCGGACCGCGAAGAGCGGTGACCGAGGTAGAACGTCACCACGGCGACCAGCACGATGCCGGTCAACGCCCACGGGTTCAGCTGCACGGAGGAATCCTCGCACGGGGAGGCGCGAACTAGTTTTCGATCATGTCCACGAAGGCGCGTTCGTTGCGCTCGGCCAGCCGGTTGTACCAGAGGCCGACGCCGAACAGGAACGGAAAGGGCAGCACGCCGAGGATCAGCCAGGGCACCGGGATGCCGGCCAGCGTGAGCCGGGAGAAGCCGGGGAGCAGGTAGAACAGCACCGGCAGCGACCCGAACACGACGACGACCAGCAGGGACAGCAGCAACGCCGTCCGCAGCTGCACCTTCACCAGGTGGTCCCGGACGAGCAGCTTCCCCCAGCTGGTCTGTTCCTCCAGCTCGACGCGGGCGCGCAGGGTGCCGGAACCGCGTTTCGGGTCGTTGAGGATCACGCGCTCACGCTTGGGTCTCGCGTGCTGCTCGTGCTTCGCCGGCTCGTCCGGCGCGGGCGGCAGCGGCTCGACGACGGCCTGCTCGGTGGGCTGCGGCAGCGGCCGCTGCGGGCGCCGGCCCAGCGTCGGATCGGGCTCGCGGACGCCGTTCGCGCGCCGGTCGTAGAAGTCTTCGGTCATGACCGGCCCCGGCTCAGCCGTTCCGGCCTGAACCGACCAGCCGGTCCTTCAGCGCGCGAGTGTGGCGCCGGCTGACCGGCAGCACCTTCTCCTCGTTGCCGATCACGACCTGGTAGCCGCCCTGGCCCATCCGCAGCTCGGTGATCAGCGGCAGGGCGACCAGGAACGACCGGTGGATCCGGACGAACCCGGCCTTCTCCCAGCGCTCTTCGAGCTGGGCCAGCGGGATGCGGACCAGGTGGCTGCCTTCGGTGGTGAACAACCGCGCGTAGTCGCCCTGGGCCTCGACCCAGCGAACCGAAGAGCGCGGGATGAGCTTGGTGGTGCCGGCCAGCTCGACCGGGATGACCTCGTCGTCGTTCTTGACGCCGGGCTCGCCGCCGACGGCGCCGGGAGCGGGCGCCGCGGCCGAAGCCAGCTTTTCGATGACGCGCGTGATCGCGCGGTCGAGGCGGTCCTGCTGGTACGGCTTGAGCACGTAGTCGAGGGCACCGAGGTCGAAGGCGTTGACCGCTTCTTCGGCGTGCCCGGTGACGAACACCAGCGCGGGCGAGGGCCGGAGCGCGGCGAACACGCGTGACATCTCCATGCCGGACAATCCGGGCATGTCGATGTCGGCGAAGACGGCGTCGACGATCGGGAGGCCGCGGTCCTTGCGTTCGCGTAGCCTCGGGTCGTCGGTCGACAGCAGCCTCAGCGCCTCCGACGCGTCGATCGCCGGGAACACCTTGGCCACGTGCGGGCTGTTCTTCAGGCAGTGGACGAGTTCGTCCAGACCTCGAGGCTCGTCGTCCACAGCCAGGACCACGAGCTTCCGGGTGTCATCGTGAGCACTCACAGTGAAACGCATCCTGCCCATTGCCGAGTGCAATGTCCAGCCCCCGTCCGCCTGAAGTGGGGAGACCCGCGGGCGACAGCGCCGCCCGCGGGTCCCTTGTCTCAATGCACGAAGGTGAACCAGTTGAGGTTCACGAAGTCGGCGGGCTGGCCGCTCGTGAACGTCACGTACACGTTGTGCACCCCGGTCACCCCGCTGATGTTCGCCGGGACCGTCCGCCAGCTCTGCCAGCCGCCGGTGTTACCGACAGCGAAGCTGCCGACAGGCGCGTTGGACAAGCTGTCCAGCCGGACTTCCACCAATCCGCTGACCCCGTTCGCGGCGCCGGACGCGACGCGCGCCTGGAAGTTGGTCGCGGCACTGCTCCCGAAGTCGACGCCGCTGTAGAGCGCCCAGTCGCCGTTGCCCGCCGGGCCGATGTTCTGGCCGCCGCCGGTGTCGGTGGTCGTCTGCTTGGCGAGGCCGTTCTGCTGGTTGTACGACTCGGCCTGGATCGTGCCGTACGCGCTGCCGCCGCCGGACGGCGGAGTCGTCGTGGTCGGCGGCGTCGTGGGCGTGGTCGTGCCGCCACCGCCCGAGCCGCGGGTGCTCACCGTGACGTAGTCGACGACCATCGGGTGCCCCGGCACGATCCCCGGCCCCGGCGTCGTGGTGCCGGAGTTGTTGTTGGGGAACGCGCCGCCGATCGCGACGTTCAGCAGCACGAAGTAGCCGGCGTGGTTCGTCATGTTGGCCCAGGTCGTCGCGTCGACCTGGTTCTGGCTGACCGAGTGGAACTGCTGCCCGTCGACGAACCAGCGGAACACCTGCGGGCTGACGCTCGCGTCCCATTCGAAGCGGTAGGTGTGGAACCCGGCCTGGCAGGTCGCGCCGGGGCAGGCCCGGTTGTTGACGATGCCGGTGGTCTCGTTGCACGGGCCGCCGGGGTTGACGCCGCAGTGCATGACGCCCCAGACGGAGTTGATCCCGTTGACGTTCTCCATGATGTCGAACTCGCCGATGGCGGGCCAGTTCCACCAGTTGCCGCGGTACGGGCCGCCGAGCGCCCAGAAGGCCGGCCAGTAGCCGAGCGCGGCGGCGCCGGTGACGTTCGGCATCTGGATCCGGCTCTCGATCCGCATGACCCCGCCGGCCGGCGGCTTGAAGTCGGCGCGCTGGGTTTCGATCCGCGCGGACGTCCAGTTGCCGGCGCCGTCGCGCAACGGCGTGATGCGGAGGTTGCCGGAGCCGTCGAGCGCGAGGTTCGACGAGCTCGACGTGTAGTTCTGGATCTCGCCGGTGCCCCAGTTGCCGGGGCCGCCGGGGTAGGCGTGGCCGGTGTCGACGATCCAGTTCGAGCCGGACGGCAGGGCGCCGGAGCCGCCGGTGAAGTCGTCGGCGAACACCGTCGTCCAGCCGGATTCCGGGGGCGGGATGGACGCCGACGCGGGCAAGGTGAGCGGGATGGCGATGAGCGCGGCGCCGGCCAGGGCGCCGAGGGCCAACCGTCTTGAGGTGCGCGAGAGGTGGGGCATCGGGGACGACCTCCTCGTCGATCCGGATTTGTTGCGGGCCACAACAAAGCCCGTTGACGAGGAGACCTCCCGGAACCTGGTGATCGCTATACATGGTTACGAAGCAAGAGTGATGCAGGTCACAAAGTGTGCCCCGAAGTACTCGAACCGGACAGTCCGAGCAGGGCCGATCCGACGACACGGACGGCGTCCTCGGCCCCCGGCAGCGTGCGCAGGTGCGGCGTGCGGGCGACGTCGTTGACCACCGTGAGGGCGGCTTGGACGCGAACGCGGGCCAGGTCCGGGTGGACGTCGCCCAGCAGCCGGACCCAGGACTCGACGTACTCGCGCTGGGTGCGGCGCAGCTCGTGCCGCTCGGGCTCCGGCAGCAGCCCGACCTCGGTGATCAGCAGGTCGACGACGTTGTGGTGGGCCAGCGAGTACCCGGCGTAGGACCGCAGCAGCGCGGGCAACGACGCCGTCCGCAGGCCGTCGCCGAGCGCGTCGGCGCCGGTGCGCAGGGCCGTCATCAGCAGCTCGGCCTTGTTCTCGAAGTGGTGGTAGACGCTCGGCCCGGCGATCCCGGCCGCCGCGCCGACCTCCTCGATGGCCACGCTGTGGAAGCCGCGCTCGGCGAAGAGCCGGGTCGCGGTCGTCAGCAGCAGCTCACGCCGGGACGCGGGCTCGGCGACCCGTTCCGGTGCCCGTTCGCCCAGGTCCGGGAGCCGGACGGCGGCGACCTCGCCGGCCAGGGACGTCATCAGCTCGTCGTAGGCCGGACGTGGCAGGTCGACGCGCTGGAAGGACACGCTGACCAGCACCGCGAGCACCGACCAGGCCAGCAGCGTCGCCTGGTCGGCGGTCAGCTCCGGGCGCCGGTCCCGGAGGTCACCGGCGAGCTGCCGCGCCAGCCGCCGCAGGGGCCTGCCGACGCGGTGGCGTTCGGCCGGGTCGAGGTGGCGGGACTCGCGCTGCCACAGGATCCCGACGTCACGCCGGTCGAGCGTGGCCGTCGCCAGCTCGGCGAAGTCGGTGACGGCCAGCGCGGTCAGCGCGTCCTCGACCACCGCGGCGAGCAGCTCCTGCTTGCCGCGGAAGTGCCGGTACAGCGCGGACGGGCCGATCGCGACGGCGTCGGCGATGTCGCCCATCGCGACGTGCGGATAACCGCGGCGGACGAACAGCTCCGCGGCCGCGGCCACGATCAGCACGCGGCGGTTGCGCGGCCGGGTGCCGCGGGCGGGTGCGGACACTCAGTGGACCCCGCGGTCGCCGTCGGCCCAGTGCCGCTTCCGCAGCTCGCGCTTGAGGATCTTGCCCGCGCCGGACATCGGGAGGGCGTCGGTGAACTCGAACGTGCGCGGCACCTTGTAGCCCGCGATCGCCTCGCGGCAGAAGTCGCGCAGCTCGTCACCGGTCGCCTCCCGGCCGTCGAGCAGCACGACGACGGCGTGCACCCGCTCGCCCCACTGCTCGTCCGGCACGCCGATCACCGCGCACGCGGCCACGGACGGGTGCTTGGCCAGCGCGTTCTCGACCTCGGCCGAGTACACGTTCTCGCCGCCGGACACGATCATGTCCTTGATCCGGTCGACGACGAAGACGTACCCGCGCTCGTCCATGTAGCCGCCGTCGCCGGTGTGCATCCAGCCGCCGCGCAACGCGGTCGCCGTCTCCTCCGGCCGGTTCCAGTAGCCGAGCATCACGTGGTCACCGCGGCAGACGATCTCGCCGACCGTGCCGCGCGGCACCTCGACGTCGTCGACGTCGACGATCCGGACCTCGGCGTGCGGCGCCGCCCGGCCGGCGGCCCGGCGCAACGCGGGGTCGTCGTGGTCCTCGGCGGACAGCAGCGTCGCGACCGGTGACAGCTCGGTCATGCCGTACGCCTGCACGAAACCCGCACCGGGAAAGACCTTCCGGGCGCGGTCGAGGACGGCTTCGGAGATCGGTGAAGCGCCGTAGACGACGTGGTTCATCGACGTCAGGTCGTAGTCGGTGACGCCGGGGTGGTCGACGAGCAGCTGGATCATCGTCGGCACCAGCAGCGTGTCCGTGACGCCCCGGCCGCTGATCGCCTCGAGCACGCCGACCGGGGTGAACATCGGGACGATCACGTGGGTCGCCCCGACGAGCTGCCCGGCCGCCCAGGCCGCGCCGTCGGCCAGGTGGAACATCGGCGCGGTGTGCAGCAGTTTCCCGCGCGCGGTGAGGAAGTGGCCGGTGGCGAGGCTGCCCAGCGCCGACGTCAGCAGGTTGCGGTGGCTGAGCATGACGCCCTTGGGCGTGCCCGTGGTGCCGCCGGTGTAGTAGACGCCGAGCAGGTCGTCACCACCGCGGCGGGCGTCGTCCACCGGATCGGCGCCGTCGACGAGGTCTTCGTAGCCCAGCATCCCGTCCGGCGTCGGTGCCTCGCCGATGTGGACGACCGTGGTCACGCCGGCTTCGCGCAGCTTCGGCACCATCGGGACGAAGGCGTCGTCGACGAGCAGCACGCGCGTGTCGGATTCGGTGAGCGAGTAGGCGATCTCCGCCGGACTCCAGCGGATGTTGATCGGGTTGAGCACGGCGTTCGCCCACGGCGTGGCCAGGAGGTACTCGTGGTAGCGGTCGGAGTTGAGGGCGAGGATGCCGACACGGTCACCGGCGCCGACGCCCAGCTCCTTGAGCGCCCCGGCGAACCGCGCGACGCGACCGGCGACCTCGCCGACGGTCCGGATGCGATCGCCGTACTCGGTCATCGGCCGGTCGGGCCCCTGCTGCACGGCTTGGTGGAGGGTCTGCGTGAGGTGCATCCGCCGCTCCTTTGCGGTCCGGTCCCCTAGCGCTGATTCACATAGCCTAGCGTTGGTTCACTTAGGAAGCCAGACCTCGACGGCCGGAGGGCTCGTCGAGGGTGAGGGTCAGAGACCGAAGCGGGACCAGGCCGCCTTCTGCGTCACGGCGTCCAGCACCGCGGAGGCGGCCGCCGGGGCGCCGACGCCGAGGCGGGCCAGTAGCGGGCGCTTCGGCTCGGCGACCGAGATGTCCGCGTCCGGGTAGCGCTCGGTGATGATCTGGCGGAGGCTGCCCAGGCCGTCGATCAGTCCCAGCTCGGTGGCCTTCGCGCCGAGCCAGACGTCGCCGGTGAAGAGATCCTCCGTGTCGGTCAGGCGGTCGCCGCGGCGTTCCTTCACCCAGCTCACGAACAGGTCGTGGAGCTGGGTGTGCATCTTCTTCAGCCACTCGACGTCTTCGGGCTTCTCCGGCGAGAACGGGTCGAGGCGCGACTTGTTCGCGCCCGCCGTGTGCAGGCGCCGCTCGATGCCGAAGCGTTCCAGCAGGCCGGTGAACCCGAAGCCGCCGCTGATCACGCCGATCGAGCCGACCATGGACGTTCGGTGGGCGAAGATCTCGTCGGCCGCGCAGGCCAGCCAGTAGCCGCCGGACGCGGCGACGTCCTCGCAGAACGCCAGTACCGGCACGCCCTTCTCGTCGGCCAGCTGCCGGATCCGCTCGGCGACCAGGCCGGACTGCGTCGGCGCACCACCCGGCGAGTTGATCAGCAGCGCGACGGCCTTCAGCCGGTCGTGCCCGAACGCCCTGGTCAGTGCGGACTCGACCGCGTTCAGGTTGATCGCGCCCCTGGCCAGCGGTGACGGCGACGGCGTGATCACCCCGTGCAGCTTCACCACGGCGACGACGTCCTTGCGCTCGACCCGGTCGGCGAGACCCGGGATCCGCGAAGCCAGCTTGTCCGTAACGCTCATAACGCCAGGCTAGCCGGATTCAGCCCATGGGGAGGATGCCGGACCGGGTGCCGTTGACGCCGTTCGCCTCGGCGCCGTTGAGCTGCGCCGGACCGCCCTGCGACGGAACGTCGGCCTCGCCCGTGTCGGCGTCGGAGCTGTAGTCCGGCATGTTCGGGCGGACGCCGGGGACGAACTTCGGCACCCGGAGCGTCACCTTCATGCCGGCACCGGGCGCGGTCTCGACCATCACCGCGTAGTCGCCGCCGAACACCTGCTGCATGCGCTGGTTGATGTTGCCGAGCCCGACGTGGGCGCCGGTGCGGTGCGCGCTCTTGAGCTCGTTGAGCCGCCGCGGGTCCATGCCGATGCCGTCGTCCTCGACGCTGATCAGCGCTTCGGTGCCGTAGTCCTGGGCGATCACCGTGACGCAGCCGCCGCTGGGCTTGCTGGCCAGGCCGTGCTTGACCGCGTTCTCCACCAGCGGCTGGATGATCAGGAACGGCACGACCACGCTGAGCACCTCGGGCGCGATCTTCATCCGCACCTCGAGCCGGCCGCCGAAGCGGGCGTTCTCGATGGTCAGGTAGCGGTCGATGTTGCGCAGCTCCTCGGCGAGCGAGGTGAACATGCCCGACGTCCGGAACGAGTAGCGCGTGAAGTCGGCGAAGTCCTGAAGCAGCTCTCGCGCCTCTTCGGGGTCCGTGCGGATCAGCGCGGAGATCGTGTTCAGCGCGTTGTAGACGAAGTGCGGTGAGATCTGCGCGCGCAGCGCCTTGATCTCGGCCTGCTGGAGCTGCTGCTTCGACTCGTCGAGCCGGGAGAGCTCGAACTGCGTGCAGACGAACTGCGCGACCGCGTCGGCCATCTGCACCAGGCGGCCGCGGGTCCGGCCGACGACGATCAGCGCCGCCTCGGTCTCGCCCTCGACCAGCAGCGGCACGATCACCGCCGTCTTCATCCGGCAGGTGCCGCGGTGGTTGCAGGGCATCCGGTCGTGCGCGACGACCTCGCGGCGGTGCTTGCGGATGGCCGCGCTGACGGCGTCGACGAGGTCGACGTAGTGCTCGTTCGCCTCGCCGTCCCAGGACAGCAGCGTGCCCTCGCTGTCGGTGATGCCGACGGCGACGCAGTCGAGCATCTGCAGCAGCTGGGTGGTGATCTTGTCGGCGGCGTCCTCGTCCAGGCCCGAGCGGAGGTTCGGCGCCGCCTTCGACATCCGGTGGACCGCCTGCAGCATGGCGTCCTCCACCACACTGGCCGGCTTGCGCTGCTTGAACAGCAGCACGATCACCACGATGGCGAGCAGCACCACGATCCCCCACGGGACGATCTGCTCAAGCGGAAACCCGGACACGGCGTCCATGCTCTGCGCTCGACCAACCGGGTGCAAGGCCTGTTCCCACTTTCTGTTCAAACGTGACGACCGAGGGTGGGGACGACCCTACTAAGAGTCGGGTGGCGGCCCCCATGGTCACTGTCGGCAACGCGCGAGAGGCTGGTCCTGTTCCACCGGTTCCGGGGAAATCGGCAGGGTGGGCGCGGTTTCGGGGACCGCGGCCGCGGGGGTGCCGCCCTCGGGACGGGCGACGGCGGAGCACCTGCCGCCGAATGGGGGAATCCGGTGCGTGACGCCGTGACCACGCATGTCACGCACCGGATCGGCCCTACTTCAGCAGCCGGGACATCCGCCGATCGGCCAGCGGCTTGCCGCCGGTCTGGCAGGTCGGGCAGTACTGGAACGACTTGTCGGCGAACGAGATCTCGCGGATCGTGTCGCCGCAGACCGGGCACGGCAGCCCGGTGCGGGCGTGCACCCGCAGGCCCGAGCGCTTCTCGCCCTTCAGGCGCGCCGCCTTCTGCCCCACCGAGCGCTCGACGGCGTCGGACTCGATCTCGTGGATGGCCTCGGCGAGGGTTTCCAGCGCGCCTTCGTCGAGCTTGCCGATCGTGGCGTACGGCGAGAGCTTCGCGCGGTGCATGATCTCGTCGGAGTAGGCGTTGCCGATGCCGGCGATCAGCGACTGGTCGGTCAGCGCCCACTTCAGCCGGGTGTTCCGCCCAGCGAACAGGTCCCGCAGCTGCGTGGCGTCCAGGGTGAGGGCGTCCGGGCCGAGGCGCGCGACGCTCGCGATCTCCTGCGGATCCTTGACGATCCACACCGCGAGGCCCTTCTTCGTGCCGGCCTCGGTGAGGTCGAAGCCGGGCCCGGTGGCGGACTCGAGGTGCACCCGCAGCGAGATCGGGCCCTTGCCCGGCCGCAGCGGCGCCGCGGCCAGCCCGTCCGACCAGCGCAGCCAGCCCGCGCGGGCCAGGTGGACGACCAGGTGCAGGTCACCGGCGACGACGTCGAGGTGCTTGCCGTGCCGGGTGGCCCCGGTGATCTCGCGGCCGTGCAGCTGGGTCCACGGCGGGGTCGCCGTCTTCAGCACGCTCAGCGATGCGACATCGATCCGGAAGATCGTCTGGCCGACGGCGTTCTCTCGCAGGTGGTGAGCCAGCGCTTCGACCTCGGGTAGCTCGGGCATTCCGTCAGTCTCACCCTTTCGGCCGAAATCCGGTACGGCTTACTCGACCGGGTGCAGCGGCCCGTCGAAGTCCGGCAGCGAGTGCCGCTGGATGGTCTTGGAGATCTTCTTGACCTCGCCCTGCACGGTGAACATGCCGCGGATCGTGCCGACCCAGCGCTCGGACGGCCGGTCGCCCGTCACGTCGCCCTCGGTCTCGGCGACCACCGTCCACGGACGGCGCAGGATCCACCGCAACGGGAAGAACAGGATCACCAGCAGCAGCGCGAGCAGCACCCACGCGGGGATGTTGACCTGGTCCGGGGTCCACACGACGAGGATCACGGCCAGCAGCGCGGTCACGACGATCATCGCGATGCCGGGGCCGTAGCTGCCCGCGACGTCGTGCTCGAAGTCGTCCGCGGTCGCCGGAGCCCGCCATTCCATCTGGGCACGGACCACCCAGTCGCGGCCGTCTTCGCCGCGCACCAGCCGGTTCATTCAGTAGCCTCCCAGGCTGCCCGCAGGGTGAGCAGCACAACAGTCAACAACGCAACGGTACCGTGCCCAGCCCGGCCCGCGCGAGGGAGGAATCGGACATCCCGCGCCGCGGAGTTGATCACCGCTGTTCAGGACCCCGACGGCACGGTCGCGGCCGAATCCGGCGATTCGCCCGAATCAGTGACGTCGGAGGTGCTGCTCGCGCACGGTTTCCCGGATGTCGGCGTCACCGTGGTCGAAGGCTCGGTGGACGGCTCGGTCGACGGTTTCGTCGATTCGGCGTCGTCACCGGTCGGTTCCGGCTTGGTCGTCTCGGTCGGCGAACCCGTCGGACGGCCGGTCGGCGACAGCTCGGGCGAGTTCTCCGGCTCGTTCTCGTCAGTCGACTCGGTGATCGTCAGGTCGGGGT
This sequence comes from Amycolatopsis heterodermiae, assembly GCF_034929455.1. Taxonomy (NCBI): domain Bacteria; kingdom Bacillati; phylum Actinomycetota; class Actinomycetes; order Pseudonocardiales; family Pseudonocardiaceae; genus Amycolatopsis; species Amycolatopsis heterodermiae. The sequence goes on along the minus strand of NZ_JAYFSI010000001.1, from coordinate 2,143,678 downwards.
GCGAGGTCTCCGTGTCGAGCCTCGGCGCCGTCGACGAGTGGCCGGGCGTGCTGAACGTCGAAGGCGGATCGTCGTCGCGCGGGCCGAGCCCGTCGGGGCCGGCGTCACCGGTGTCCCCGCCGCTCGTCTCGCCGGCCGGGACGTCGCCGCCGGCCACGCCGGGGACCTCGTTCGCGCCGAGCTGCCGGCTCCCGGTCCGCGACTTCGCCGGGACGGTCACGCCGGTGCCTCGGCCGTTGAGCACGCCGATGCCGATCCGCGGGTTCCGCTGCGGCTGGGGCGGCGGCTGCTGGTGCGTCTCGCTCGGCGGCACGACCACGAGCTCCGGCGCACCGCCGGTCAGCCCGACGTCCTGCACCGGCGACGAGCCGAACAGCACCGGCCCGGCGGCGACGCCCACGGCACCCACGGCCGCGGTCGACGCCAGCGCGAGGCCGATCTTGACCTTCGACCCGACGAGGACGCCCTTGACGGTGGCCCCGAGCCCGGCCAGCACCCCGCTGCCGCCGGCCGCGGCACCCGCGACCGGCACCAGCAGCACCAGCACCCCGGCGTGCGCGCGCAGCGACGAGCAGACGTCGCGGAGCTCGTCCTGGGTGGCGCGGCACGACGGGCAGCCGTGCAGGTGCGCCTTGATCCGCTCGGCTTCGGCGCCGGTGACGCTGCCCGCGGTGAACCCGCCCAGCTTCTCGACGACCGCGCGGCACGAGTCCGGCCCGCGGTTCACCGAAAGGTGGGCCTGCAGGTAGGCCGCGCGCAGCCCCTGGCGGGCCCGGCGGGCCAGCGCCGCGGTGGCGTTCGCGCTCAGCCCGAAGTGGGTGGCGACCATGGCGGGCTGCTCGCCCTCGACCTCGGTCTGCCACAGCACGGTCCGCCAGCGCTCGGGCAGGCTGGTGAACGCGGTCGTGATCAGCGTGTGCTCGGCGGTGCGGGCGTGCGTGTCGGCCCCGGCACCGGCGCGGAAGGTCAGCTCGTCGTCGGAGACCGGGACGTCACGGCGGGCGCCGTGCCACTCCCAGGAGACCCGGCGGGCGACAGTCAGCAGGTAGGCGCGGACGTAGTCCCGGGGACCGGCGCCCCGGCGCAGCGCCTGCAGCACCCGGAAGAAGGTCTCCGCGGTGATGTCCTCGGCTTCGGACCGGTCGGACGCCAGGCTCTGCGCGAGTCTCCGGACGGCGGCCGCGTGCAGCTCGAACAGCTCTCCGAACGCCGCGTCCTCACCGTTTCGCAACCGTTGCAGCAGTGCCTGCTCGTCGGATTCCGAGGCCGCTGGTGGCGGCACCGTGCCCAGCTCGGTCATCCGGCCCGGCACCTCCTCCCCCGAAGGTCTCCCCATTCGGTCGAATGGGGACACCATACGGAGGGAAACAGCCGTCGTCACCCCTTGTACGCCAGCTGTGACACCGAAGCACCGGGTCAGGGGACCGGGGACCCCGCTCATCGGAGCAGTTTGAGGAGGGTATAGAGTACTTCTCACAGCAGCCGCAAGGAAGCTGTACGCGGATGTAGCGCAGCTGGTAGCGCATCACCTTGCCAAGGTGAGGGTCGCGGGTTCGAATCCCGTCATCCGCTCGCAAGATCGAAGGCCCCGCTTCGGCGGGGCTTTCTTCGTTCCGGGGATGTTCCGGTGGGTGCTACTCCTTGCGTCTTTCGGTCCATTGTCTGGACCAATCGCTCTAGGCGACCCGGCTCGAAGTTCGGCCGGACAGTGGTCTGAACCATTGATGTGAATTCTCCACACTTGTGTGTACTTGTTGTGAGAGGAGTCACATGGTCAAGAAGCTCGTTCTCGCCGTTGTCGCCGCTCTCGCTCTTCCGTTCCTGGTCACCGGCGTCGCCTGGGGACACGGGTACACCACCACACCGCCCAGCCGGGCGTACAAGTGCAAGACCGGGGCCGTGACGAACTGCGGGGCCATCCAGTACGAACCGCAGAGCACCGAAGGCCCGAAGAACTTCCCCGGCGGCGGCCCCGCCGACGGGAAGCTCTGCTCCGCCGGCGTCGCCCGCTTCGCCGAGCTCGACGACCAGCGCGGTGGCACCTGGCCGACCACCAAGCTCACCAGCGGCGCGACCTACACCTTCAACTGGACGCTGACCGCCGCGCACGCGACGACGTCGTTCCGCTACTTCGTCACCAAGAACGGCTGGAACCCCTCGGCGCCGCTCTCCCGGGCGCAGCTGGACACCACGCCGTTCCTGACCGTGCCGTTCAACGGGCAGCGGCCCGGCACCACGGTGTCGCACAGCGGCAAGCTGCCGTCCGGCAAGAGCGGGCGGCACATGATCCTCGCCGTCTGGGACATCGCCGACACGGCCAACGCGTTCTACCAGTGCTCGGACGTTACTTTCTGACCTGGTTCGTGCCGGTTCGGCAGCTGTTTTCACTTCGTGTTCCGCCCTCGTTCCCCGGTTGCCACCTTTTCGGGTGACAACCGGGCACGAGGGTGTCAGGCATGACCGAACTGACTCGTCGTCGTCTCCTCGGATCAGTGTCTCTCCAGGTCGCCGCCACCGCGGCCGCGGCCACCCTGATGCCCCCGAACGTCCAGCGCGCGCTCGCCCAGGGCGCCCCGAAGCACGGCTCGCTCAAGGACATCGAGCACGTCGTGCTGCTGATGCAGGAGAACCGCTCGTTCGACCACTACTTCGGCACGCTGTCGGGCGTCCGAGGGTTCGGCGACCCGCACGCGGCGCGGCTGCCGAACGGCAAGCCGGTGTTCTACCAGCCGGACGCCGAGAACCCGGCGGGCTACGCGCTGCCGTTCCACCTCGACACGCACGCGACCAACGCGCAGAAGATCCCGTCGACGTCGCACGCCTGGCAGGTCCAGCACGACGCCTGGAACGGCGGCAAGATGGACAGCTGGCTGCCGGCGCACCGCAAGGCCGACGGCAAGAACGGCCCGTACGTGATGGGCTACCACACCCGCGCCGACCTGCCGTTCCAGTTCGCGCTGGCCGAGGCGTTCACCATCTGCGACAGCTACCACTGCTCGGTGTTCGGCCCGACCTGGCCGAACCGGATGATGTGGATGACCGGCACGATCGACCCCGACGGCGAGAACGGCGGCCCGATCCTCGACAACAAGGCCCCGGCCGGCGGTTACACCTGGACGACGTACGCGGAGCGGCTGCAGGCGGCCGGCGTCAGCTGGAAGGTGTACGAGCAGAGCGACACCTACGGCTGCAACATGCTGGAGAACTTCGCGAACTTCAAGAACGCGCCCGCCGACTCGCCGCTGGCGGTCAACGGCCTCACGCACCGGCCCGAGGGCCAGTTCGAGTACGACGCGCGCAACGACAAGCTGCCGACAGTCTCCTGGATCATCTGCACCTCGACGGCGTCGGAGCACCCGCAGTACACGCCGGCCGAGGGCGCGGCGTTCGTCGCGTCGAAGATCGACGCGATCGCGGCCAACCCCGAGGTCTGGGCCAAAACGGTCTTCATCCTCAACTACGACGAGAACGACGGCCTGTTCGACCACGTCGTCCCGCCGACGCCGCCCGCGGGCACGCCGGGCGAGTTCGTCACCAAGACGTCCCCCGGCGGCACCCCGGGCAACGGCCTCCCGGTCGGCGCGGGCTACCGCGTCCCGGCGATCGTGGTCTCGCCGTGGACCGCGGGCGGCTGGGTGTGCAGCGAGAACTTCGACCACACGTCGACGCTGCGGTTCCTGGAGCAGGTGACGGGCGTGGCGGAGCCGAACATCTCGCAGTGGCGGCGCAGGACGTTCGGGGACATGACGTCGGCGTTCCGCTTCACCGACCACAAGGCCCAGCCGCCGGTGCTGCCGGACACGTCGGGCCCGCTGACGCTGTCCCGCTACGAGGCGGCGAACCTGCCGGCGCCGACGTTCCCGGGCACCGACCAGAAGCCGCCGAAGCAGGAGCCGGGCGGACGGCCGCGGGTGCCGCGCCACCCGTGACGTAGCGGACGGCCACCCTCGGTCGGCGAGGGTGGCCGTTCCCGTCACACGGTGGTCTTGAAGGGATCGTGCTCGGCGAGCAGCTTGTCGAGCCGGGCCTGGTCGACGCGGGAGACCACGGAGGTCTCGTCCTGTCTGTCCCGCACGCACTTGGCGAGCGTGAACGCCGAGGTGACCAGGTAGAGCATGCCGAGGGCGAGGAACCCGCGAACCCAGCCGTCGAGGGGCAGGTACACGATCCCCGCGGTGACGGCGGCGAGGGCGAGCCCGAAGGAGATGGCCGCCTGCGCGTAGAACGCGGTGGTGGTGGGTGAAGCTGCGGACGAACCGGACTTGGTCATGTGACCACGGTCTCGCCGCGGACCCACGGGTGTCTTGAGCAGTACTACTCAGCCCGGATTGCGATGCGGCTACAGCTCGTAGACGTCCAGGACCGTGGGGGCCACCGGGGTCAGGTGCGGGTCTTCGCGCTCCGTCACCTGGCCTCGGGCCATGCGGTAGACGCGGAAGTCGTTGTCGTGCTCGGTGTCCTGGTCGTCCCAGACGTGGAGCAGGCCGTACGAGCCCGCGGCCAGCTCGCCGACCCTGGTGAACATCTCCAGCAGGTCCGGGGCGAGCTCGCCGCCGTGCTTGTCGAAGCCGCCGAAGTGGAGCATCGGCATGCCCGCGCTCCAGCGGAGGTCGACCAGGTCGAAGTCGCCCGCATCGCGGATCGCGCGGTGCACGCGGTCGACCAGGCGCTCCAGGAGCGCCGCGTCGTCATCGCCGCTCGCGGTCGCCTGGATGGTCACCCAGCCGTGGTATTCGAACACCTGGAGAACGGTAGCAAGAGATCAACCAGCGCAGATGCCGGGCTCAGCGGGCCAGCGCGGAGGGCTTCCCGTCGCGGCGCAGGACGTTGCCCAGCACGCCCTCGCCGAGGCGCTCGAACGCCGACACGAGCGGCTCGCCGAACACGCAGAGCGTGCGCTCCCACGGGTGCCCGAGGGTGCCGAACGAGAAGTCCCTGGCCAGGAACAGGTGGTAGTCCGCGCGCGGGAACACCGGCACCGGCCAGCGGGCGCCTTCGGTCATCAGGTGCGGCCGGACGCGGTAGGACTGGTGCTGCCAGTGCAGCGCCCACAGCCAGTCGTCCGGGCCGCAGACCTCGCGGAACGCGGCCTGCGCCACGCGGGCGACCTGGTGCTCGTCGACCGCCCACGGGCCCAGGCGGAACTCCGCCGACGAGCGGTCGAGGTCGCCGGGCGAGAGGTCCCAGGTGCGCGACGGCGCGGGCTCGCGGAACCCGGGCCAGGCGTGGGCGTAGGTGCTCGGCCAGAACGCCAGCTTGTCGTACACCCAGTACCAGGCGGGCTCGTCGGCGACGCGGGAGACGGCTTCCCAGGCTGCATTCACTGTTTCGACCTCTGACTTGGCCAGGTACGAAAGAACACGCGAAAGCTTCGTGTTCGGTCTCCGGTTTGTCCAGTCCTCGTCCGCTCCGCGCGAACTGTGTCACTCGACCGGGTGGGTTCTGTCAGGTTGTCACCATGCGGATCATCTTCGTCCACGGGGCCTTCGTCCGCGACGGCGCCTGGTGGTGGCAACCGACGGCAGACGTCCTCGCCGAGCACGGTTTGCGCAGCTCAGCGGCGGTGTTGCCGAGCTGCGAGGCCGACCCGCGCGGTGACCTCCACGACGACGCCGCGGCGGTGCGCGCCCTGCTCGACGCGTCGGACGAACCCGCGCTGCTCGTCGGTCACTCGTACGGCGGAATGGTGATCTCCGAAGCCGCCGCCGGGCACCCCGCCGTGCACCGCCTCTTCTACGTGACGTCGTTCCTGCCCGACGCCGGCGAGGCGCTCGCGGACTTCGGCCCCGCTGAGCCACCGCCGTGGCACGTCAGCCACGACGACGGCACGGCGAGCGTCCGGGAGGAGTTCGTGCGGCCGCGGTTCGCGCAGGACTTCGACGACACGACGTACGCCGGGGCCGCGGCCCGGCTCACCGCCCAGAACGAGGCGGTGTTCGGCCAGCGGACGACGGCGGCGGCCTGGCGGGAGATCCCGTCGACGTACGTCCTCTGCGCCGACGACCTCGCGACCTTGCCCGAGACGCAGCGGAAGCACGCGGCGCGCGCGACCGACGTCGTCGAGCTGGACGTGCCGCACCACCCGTTCGTCACGCGGCCGGACCTGGTGGCCGGCGTCCTGCTGGCTCAGACGACGACGTAGCCCAGCACGAACTCTTTCGTCTTGCCCTCGCAGCGGCCGTCGAGCGAGTCGAAGTGGCTGGCGCCGGCGTTGCAGCGGTAGAGCGCCCGCGAACCGGACCAGGACGGCGGGTCGGCGTAGATGTAGCCGAGGAAGCCGAGCGACTGCTGGCCCTCGCACTTGCCGCTCTGGTCGGGCGAGGTGAACCAGTCCTTCTGGTCCTTCACCTTGCAGGCGAACAGCTTCCGCGTGCCGGGCTCGGCCGTCGCGACCAGTTCCCCGAAGAGGCCTTCCATCTTGAAACCGCCCGGCGGGCCGACCTTCTTCGTCCCGCTGAAGTGGCCGCCGTCCGGGTGGTGGAAGCGGACCAGCGGCACCTTGACCGGATCCGGTTTCGCCGTGGTCGACGTCGGCGCGGTGGAACTCGCGGACGTGCTCGGCGACGGGCTGGGTTTCTTGCTGTGCTTCGTGGTCGTCGGTGTCGCGGAGGACGTCGGCGTGGGCCCTGGCGCGCCCACCGCGACCGGCGTCGTGGCGTCCGGCTTGAGCAGGAAGACCGCGGCCAGCGCGGCGACCAGCACCACCGCGGCACCGGACAGCACCCACGGCAGACGTCGTTTCCGAGGCCGCTGCCAGTCCACTGTGGTCGGTGACGGCGCGGCGACCATCGCCGTCACCGGCTCGAAGACGACCGTCGGCAGGTCGCTCGGGTCGACGGTCCGCGTCGGCGCGACGGTGATCGTGGTGCGCGCGGTTTCCAGCAGCCCCCGCAGCCCGGCCGCATCGAGACGGTCCGAAGTGGACTGGTTCAGCAGCCCGAGCACGGCGTCGGCGAGCGGGCCGCGGCAGCGCTCCAGCACCGGGCGGTCGTACATGATCGCGTGCAGGGTCGCGGCCGTCGTCGTGCGCTGGAACGGCGCCCGGCCTTCGGCGGCGTGGAACAGGGTCGCGCCGAGCGACCAGAGGTCGGACGCGGGAGACGGGCCGGCCCCGGCGAACAGCTCGGGCGCCATGTAGCCGGGCGAGCCCATCACCCCGCCGGTCTGGGTCAGGCCCGGGTCGTCCATCGCCCGCGCGATGCCGAAGTCGGCGAGCTTCACCCGGTCGCCGGGCAGCACCATGATGTTGCTGGGCTTGACGTCCCGGTGCACGATCCCGGCCGCGTGCGCGCTTTCCAGCGCGCTCAGCACCTGCAGGCCGATCTCGGCGACGCGGTCGTTCGCCAGCGGCCCCTCACGCCCGACGACGTCGGCGAGCGTCGGCGCGATGACCAGCTCCATCACGATGAACGTGGCGCCGTCCTCGCTGACGACGTCGTACACCGTGACGACGCCGGGGTGGTTGAGCCGCCCCGCGGTGCGGGCTTCGCGCAGGACGCGTTCGAGGTGCACCGGCGAGGCGCCCGGCGGCGTGGCCAGCTCTTTCAACGCCACCGGCCGCCCGAGGAACTGGTCCTCGCCGCGCCAGACGACGCCCATCCCGCCACGGCCCAATTCGGCCGAAATCGCGTACCTGCCCGCGACAATTCTCATTCGTCGCCCCCTGAGCTCGGGGGCCGATGCTAGAAGACGACCAAGGAGACGCCGGGAGAGGGCCCGGCGCCTCCCCGGTCTCAGGCGGCGTCCCAGAGGGTCAGGAACGCCGAGGCCTCGCTGCGGGCCCAGGGCCGCAGCCGTTCGCGGTCACGCGCCGAGAGCTGGTACTCCTTCGCGCGGCGGACGTCGATCACCAGCGCCTCGCCGTCCGGGAGGATGTCCGGCATCGCCTGTTCCAGCACCCACAGCGCGAGCTGGGCCGACGCCTTGCTCAGCGGCTCCTCCTTGAAGTAGAGCCAGGTCGCGTAGCGGCGGCCGTCGCTCTTGCGCAGGCCGAGCTGCGGGCTGACGCCGATCTCGAGGTCGCCCAGCCGGCACCGGCCGCGGCCGACCTCGACCAGCCGCGGCGACCTGCGGCCGAGGTACCGCAGCCAGCCCTCGGCGATGGCGCTGTAGTGCGGTTTCGTCTTCTCGTCCGCCGCGTTGACGAGCGCCCGGAGCGCCACTTCGTCCTGGTTCGCCGCCCGTCCGGAGCGCACCGCGTTGGCCGCCCGCCGGTAGTAGTTGAACGCGGCCCGCGCCGGGTCCTCGTACAACCGGCGCTGCCGCCGGACGAACGACGACCGCGACGGTCCGGTGCTGGCGCTATAGCCCACGAACGTGGGCAGGGTGATGTAGGCCATGGCCCTGCCTTCCTCCATCACGCCACCCGCGGTCGCGGGCGGCATCTCCCCTGTACAACGCCCATTTTAGAACATATGTACGACAGTTTTCGGGGGCTTGACGGGTGACAGTCGCCGGTCGCGGTGGTCAGGGGTCGGCCAACCGGGGGTCGGCTATGGTGAACGGGTGTCGGTGCACTTGAGGGACGGGAAACCGGAGAAGCCGGAGAAACCGCCCCAGCCCCTCACGGTCCACGAGGCCTGGCTGCCCAGGGACCACTCGATGTACCGCCCGCGCCACGGCCGCCAGCGGGCCGCTCTGATCTGCGCGGTCGTCTTCTTCCTGACGCCGGTGGTGTCGCTCGGCCTGTTCGGCCGCCCCGCCGAGTTCGAGAACCACCAGCTCCACGACTTCCCGAGCCTGTCCGACGGCTGGGGCTTCTTCGCCGGGCTCAGCCAGTGGGCCACCGACTGGCTGCCCGGCCGCCAGGCCGCGGTGCAGGCCGAGGACGGGATCAGCCGCGGCGTCTTCGGCGAGCCGCCGGCGCTGGGCGCCAAACCGGCCCAACCCGGCGTCGGGCCGGTCACCGGCCAGCCGCCCGCCCTCCCGGAGACCGGCCAGTCCCAGGGGCAGACGAACAGCAACTACCCGCCGGTGGTCGAAGGCCGCGACGGCTGGCTGTACCTGGGCAACGACCTGTACGCCAAGTGCAACCCGATGATCCCGGCGGCGACCGTGATCGACGAGCTGATCGGCTTCCGCAAGGCCGTCGAGGCGTCGGGCCGCCGGCTGGTGCTGATCGTGCCGCCGGACAAGTCGGACATCTTCCCGCAGTTCCTGCCGGACCAGTACGCCGGGAAGGACTGCGCGCCGGTCGCCGCCCGGACGATGTGGCAGCGGCTGAACACCGACGTCGGCTACCTGGACCTGCGGCAGCCGCTGCTCGCCGAGTCGCAGCGGCGGGGCGCGCCGATCTACTTCAAGCAGGACACGCACTGGCAGTTCCACGGCGGCCTGACGATGGTCCGGGCCCTGGCCGAGGACCTGCGGCCCGGCGTGACGAGCACCTGGCGGACCGCGCCCAAGGAGAAGTTCGACAAGCAGACCGACCTGCCGCCGCTGATCGGGCGCACCGGCAGCGAGCCCGCCGAGCTGGAGAGCCTGGCCCCGGACGGCGGCGCCGACCGGACGCGCACGTTCTTCGGCCAGCCCAACACCGTGCCGATCGAGCTGCACGGCGGCGCGACCGTCGGCACCGTCCCCGACAAGGTCGCGATGATCGGCGACTCGTTCACCGGCTTCGCCAACATGTACCTCGCGGCCACGTTCACCGACATGACGATCATGCACTCGGACTACGTCCAGCAAAGCACCGACGCGGCCGCGGCGAAGCTCGCCGGCAGCGACGTGATCGTCCTCGAAATCGCGGAACGCAACCTCATCGGCGGGCAAAGCCCTATCCTGGCCCCGGCCGTGGTGAAGACGCTGAGCGAGCAGCTCGCGAAACACCCCAGGCGATGAGCGCTTCGCAGCGCAGGAACGAAGGAATCGGATGATCGTGCGGGAGCTGCCGTGGCTCGCCGGTGTGGACGCCGGCAGTGCCTCGGTCACGGCCGACCGGATCTCGGTCGGCGGCTGGCTCGTCTCCCCGAGCGGCCCGGACGGCAGCACCGTCCGGCTCGGCGGGCAGGTCGCCAGGGTGCACTGGGAGCGCGGCACCACGGCCGTGCCCGGGGTGCCGGAGGACTGGCCGACCTGGGTGTGGCGGGCGGAGGCCGAGGTGGACCAGCCGGTCGGCGTCGAGGTGACGATCACCGCGCCCGACGGCACCGAGCTCGGCCGCACCGCGGTCTGGCCGGAGAGCACGTTCCGGGTGCCGTCGCCGCTGGGCGAGATCGACTTCCCGGCCGCGGACGCCGACCTCACCGGTGACCTCATGGTCGTTTCGGGCTGGCTGCTGCTCGACGGCAGGCTGCCCAGCCGGATCGAGGTGGAGGTCGACGGCGCCGCGCCGCAGCGCGCCCGGCTGATGCTGCCGCGGCCGGACGTCACCAGCGCGCTGCCCGGCGAGATCCGGCAGGCCGGGCTGAGCGGGTACGAAGCCCGCGTGCCCCTGCCGATGGCGCCGGGCGACCGGCGGAAGGTCACCTTCCGGGTGCGGGCCTGGACCCGCGACGGCCGCGAGTGGAGCTCGCCGACCCGATACGCGACGTTGCGGCGGCGGCCGGTCGACCGGCGTGACGCCGAGGCCGCGGCCCGCGCGTCGGCGTTCACCGGCGAGCTGCTGGCCCGGGTCAAGGCCGCCGTGGACACCGACCACGTCCTGGTCGTCACGCACAGCCTGCGCGTCGGCGGCGGCCAGTTCTGGCTCAGCGAGCTGCTGCGCCACCTGGCGGGCCCGCACGGCCACAAGGTCACCCTGGTCTCGCCCGAGGACGGCCCGCTGCGCGCGGAGCTGGAGGACCTGGGCGTCACCGTGCACGTCACCGGCCACCACCGCGTCCAGGACGCGGTGCAGTACGCCGCCTACGTCGGCGAGCTGGCCATGCTGGCCACCGCGACCGGCGCCGGGGTCGTGCTGGTGAACACGCTCGGCATGTTCGCCGGGGTCGACGCGGCGATGCGCGCGGGGCTGCCGGTGGCGTGGGTGATCCACGAGAGCTTCAGCCTCGAGGACTTCGCCTACCTGAACTGGGGCATGGACGGTCTCGACCCGCTGGTGCGGGAGCGCTGGGAGCACTGCCTGGCGCACGCGGACCAGCTCGTGTTCGTCGCCGACGCCACGCGCGAGATGTTCCTGCCGAGGTCGCGGTCGCGGCGGTGCGTCACCGTCCGGTACGGCATCGACCTCGTCCCGGTCGAGCAGGCACGGTACGACTCGAAGGAAGCGGTCCGGCGGGAGCTGGGCCTGCCGGAAGACGCGACCGTGCTGCTCAACATCGGCGTCAGCGAGCCGCGCAAGGGCCACGCCCCGCTGCTGCTGGCCTTCGAGCAGGTGCGCTCGACGCACCCGGACGCCCACCTGGTGATCGTCGGGATGCACGAGTCGCCGTACTGCGACGCCCTCGAGGACTACGTCGAGGCGGCCGGGCTGACCGGCTCGGTCAGCCTGGTGCCGATCGTCCGCGACCCGCTGCGGTGGCTGCGCGCGGCGGACGTGTTCGTCAACAGCTCGGACATCGAGTCGCTGCCGCGCTCGATCCTCGAAGCGATGGCGTTCCGGGTGCCGGTCGTCGCCGCCGACGTGTTCGGCACCCGCGAGATCATCAGCGACAGCGAGAGCGGCTGGCTGTTCGTGCCCAACGACCTCAGCGCCCTCACGGTCGGGCTGCTGCGGGCGCTGGACACCCCGCCCGCGGCCCGCGAGCGGATCGCCGAGCGCGCGCTGGCCGGCGTCGGCGCCTTCCTGGACTCCACGCACTACGGGCAGGAGTTCTCCACCATCCTGAAAGGCCTCGCCCGAGGCACCGGTACCGAGGAACGGGACGCATGAGCTCCGAAGAAGGCCCGAAGAACCCGGCCCCGCGCGACGACGAACCGGGCGAGCCGGTCGAGTACGCCGTTCCGGCGTCCGTGCGGGCCGAGCTGCTGCAGCTGCGGGCCGAGCGCTCGGTGCTGATGACCGAGCGCGAGCGGCTGCTGGGCCGGCTCCGCGGCGCCGACGCGGACCTGCGCGAAGCCCTCCGGGTGCAGGAGCGGCTCGTCGAGGACGCCCGCGCCAACGACGATCTGCGCCGCCAGGTCGACGAGGCCTCGGAGGCGCGCGTCGAGCTGGACGCCCTGCGCCGCGACCGCGACCTCGCCCGGCAGGAGCTGGAACGCACCCGCACCGAACGCGACCAGCTGCGGATGGACCTGCTGCAGGCCGAGCTCGCCCTGCACGGCGCCGACCTGCCCGAGGTCGTCGAGCACGACCACCGGGAGGCCGAGCAGCTGCGCCGCCAGGTCGCCGACCTCTCCCACGAGCTCGACGCGCACCGCCAGACCATCAGCTGGAAGGTCACCGCGCCGCTGCGCACCGTCCGCCGGAAGACCCGCTGACGGTGGCCGCACCCCGACTGGTGCTGGCGTCCGCGCCGGGTGGCAGCGCCTTCATGGAGGAGCTCTTCGAGGTCGTCGCCGACGCGGTGCGGTCGGTGGGCGGCCGGGCCGAGACCCACACCGGGCCACTACCCGAGTCCGAGGACGACGACGCGGTGTTCGTCGTCGTCCCGCACGAGTACCTGGTGGTGCTGCCCGAGAAGCAGCGCCCGCGCCCGGACCAGCTGCGCCGGACGATCGCGTTCTGCGTCGAGCACCCCGGCACGCGCACCTTCGACACCAGCGCCGGCCTGCTGCCGCAGTTCGGCGGCGCGGTGGACATCAACGCCGACTCCACCGGCGAGCTGGTGCGGCGCGGCCACGACGTCCGCCGGTTCCAGCTCGGCTACACCCCGCTGTGGGACCGGTGGGGCGGTGACCTCGACAGCCCGCGTGACGTCGACGTCACGTACCTGGGCACGGCCGAGCACCGCCGCTCGGCGTTGCTGGCCCGGGCCGCGCGCGACCTCGACGGGCTCGAGGTGCGGCTGCTCACCCCGCCGCACGAGCCGATGGTGAAGCCGCGCCCGGACTTCCTGATGGGCCGGGCGAAGCACGAGCACCTGGCCCGCAGCCGCGTGCTGCTGAACCTGCACCGCGAATCCTCGAAGGCGCTCGAGTGGGTGCGGGTGCTGGAAGCGGCCTGCAACGGTTGCGTCGTCGTCACCGAACCCAGCCGCGACCTCGCGCCGTTCACCGCCGGGCAGCACCTGCTGGTGGCGAGGGAGACGGTCGTCGGCGCGGCCACCGCGGCGATGCTGCGTGACGGCGCGCTCGAACGGTCGATCCGCGCCGAGGCCTACCGCTTCGTCCGCGAAGAGCTGGACATGGCGCCGTCGGCCCGTGCGCTGGTGGACCTGGCCGCCGAGCTGGCCGAGCGGCACCCGGCGCCGGCCCGCTCCGGCCGCCCGGTGCGGACGTCGGCCGCGATCGCCGTCCCGGCCGACGGGCCGCTGGCCGTCGACACCCCGAGCTGGGACCCCCGGTTCCGCGGTGCCGAGTCCCTCGGCGCCGACCCCGGCGCCGACCGGCGGCTCGCGGCCCGGCTCACCGTGGAACGCGCCGAAACCGCGCGGCGCACGGACGGCGTGGTCCGCACCCCAGCCGCGCTGCCGCTCGCGCCGAGCGGCGGGACGCGGGCGGACGACGTGGACGTGCTGATCGTGCGGCGGATCGGCGACCCCGGGGTCGCCGCGCTGGTCGACGACCTCGCCCGCGGGACGACCGTGCCCGCGGGGGTGTTCGTCTGCGAAGACGGCACGGTCGAGCCCGGCGGCCCGAAGCCCTACGACGTGCTCCACCACCCGGTCGCCCGCGGCGCCGGCCACGCGTACAACCGGCTCCTGGCCAGTTCACAGGCCGACCTGCTGCTGGTGCTCGACGCCGGTATGCGATGCTCCCCCCACCTCGTGGCACGGCTGCTCGGCGCGGTGCGGGCGGGCGCGGACCTGGCCCACTGCCCGGTCGCGGACGCCGAACTGGGGCTCGTCGGCGCCCTTCCCCCGGAGGCGCGGCGGCTGGCGCGGCTGCCCTACCTGGGGAGCGGTTACCTGGTGCGGCGGACCGTGCTCGAGGAGCTCGGTGGCTGGCCGGAAGACCCGTGGTCGGAAGGCCTCGAACACCACGGCTTCTGGCTGGGGATCGCCGACCGGGGCGACCGCACGGAGCTGGTGCAGCAGGTCCTGCTGTCCCGCGTGGTGCCCGACCCGCCGGCCCGGCCGGTCGACCTCGATCCCCAGCGCGCCTGGGCCGCGACGAACGCGAAACGGTAGGACATGGACAGCACCGAGACCACGGACGTGCTCCCGGCGATCACGCCCGAGCACCGCCCGCCGGAACCACCCGCCAAGCCGGCGGCCGCGGAGACCCGGGAAAGCGGGGCGCTGCCGTCGTTCATCCCGCAGCTGACCGGCGTCCGCGCCCTGGCGGCCCTGTGGGTGCTGGCGTTCCACTTCCGCCCGGAGCTGGTTTCGTCGTTCCCGTTCCTCGGCCGGCTGGCGCCCCTGTTCGACGCCGGGCACCTCGGCGTGGACCTGTTCTTCGTGCTCAGCGGCTTCATCATGACCTACACCCACCTCGACCGGATGACCGAGCCGTGGACCCCGCGCAAGGCGCTCGGGTTCCTCTGGCTGCGGCTGAGCCGGATCTGGCCGGTGATGTTCCTGGTGCTGCTGGGCTGGGCGCTCTACCGCGCCTACTCACTGCAGGCCAACGCCGACGCGAGCATCCAGGCCGCGGCCAGCCCGGCCCGGTTCCTCGAGCACGTCCTCCTGATCCAGGGCTGGTTCATCGAACCGGACCAGTGGAACCCGGTGGACTGGTCGCTGAGCGCGGAGTGGCTGGCGTACTTGGTCTTCAGCGTCGCGATCGCGGTGCTCGCGAAGATGCTGCAGACCGTGCGCCTGCGCTCGCTCGTCCTGTGCGCGCTGGTCTCGGTGTTCCCGATCGTCGCGATCGGGGTGACCATGGAGGACGGCAGCGACCTGCTGCTGTTCCACAACGCGCTGGTGCCGGGGATGATCCCGCTGCGCGTCCTCACGGAGTTCTTCGGCGGCGCGTTCACGGCGCTGATCGTGATGCGCTGCGGCCGCGCCGCGCGGCTGCCGTGGTTCCTGCGCCCGACGGTCGTCTTCGTGGTGATCGTCGCGGTGATCTTCCTGGTGCAGCACTTCGACCCGTTCCGCCGCTACAACATGGGACTCGACTGGCGCATCAACGGGCACCTGATGTGGGGCTCGGCCGAGACGGTGGTCGTGGTGCCGTTGTTCCTGCTGCTGATCGGCTCGCTGGCGATCAGCACGAAGGAACCGATGTCCTGGCTGCTCCGGACGAAGCTCCTGATCTGGGGCGGGAAGATCTCGTTCGCGCTGTACCTGGTGCACTGGCTCGTCATCGACGTGATGCGGCACGTCATCCAGACCAAGCTGCACATCACGGACATGCCGACGAGCTGGGAGTACCGGCTGATCGTGCTCGGCTTCCTCGCGCTGACGGTCCTGATCGCCCACGTCCTGCACCGCTTCTTCGAGGAGCCCACCCGGCGCGCGATGCGGCGGATGCTGCCGGAGTCGATGCGGGCCTGAGCGGCGTCAGTTCTCGGACGGTTCGGCCAGCCGGACCGTCCAGGCCCGCTCCAGCTCGGCGGTCCGTGCGGCCAGGTAGTCGGGGTCGCTGCGGCCCGCCTGGCGGACGGCCTGGAAGCGGGCCTCCGCCGTCACGCCCCGCAGCACCGCCGCTTCCTCGAGGCCCAGCCGATCGCACAGGTCGCGCACGACGTCCGCGACGGTCGGCCCCACCGGGTGGCCACCGCGGGCCAGCTCGTCGGCGGTGATCAGGATTCCGCGGTTCACGACGTCGTCCGCGGTGCAGCCGTCGACGTGCCATTCGAGGTCGATGGGGACCAGCCCGGACGCCGTCACGAGGACGTTCTGCGGCGTCAGGTCCCACAGCCGCGGGCCGAACTCCCCGGCACGGGCGACCACGAGATCACGCCAGCGGCCGAGCAGCTCGGTCAGCCGCTCGGGGTGCTGCCGCGCGAGACCGAGCAACGTCGGCGCGTCGACGACGTCGTCCACAGTGGACACGATGCGGACGCCGTGCGCCGGCGCGGGGTGCGCGGCCAGCGGGGCCCGGCGCACGCGCAGGGTGTCACCTTCGCGCTCCACAACGGACTGGGTGCAGAAGTCGGCGGCGCGGTCGGTGCTGAAGAACGACGCCAGCACGCCGTCCGGCCAGAGCCGCTGTTCGCCGTCTTTCGCGGCCAGCACGAGGAACGAGTTGCTGTGGTGCGCGGCCAGCCCGGCACCGACCAGCTCCGTCCACACGCGCTGCTCGTCCGCCACGCGCTCCCCCGCGCCCGCCCAGTCCGGGCTGGGGAAGCTGGGAAGCTGGGCGGCCAGCCGCGGCCGCGTCCCGAGCAGTTCGTCGGAAAGCAGGGCCCGCGTCAGCTTGTAGTCCGGGAAGGCGCCGAGCACGGTCGTCCCGGCGAACCCGGCGCGGTCCACCAGACCGAGGAGCCGCTTGCGGGAGAACGTCCGGGCGACGCCGCCCGCCGGGTAACCGGTGACGCCGTCCCACGGGATCCCGGTGTGGTCTTCCGCGGCACCGCAGAGGTACTTGACGCCCAGCTGGTTCTCGATCGCGAGCACCAGCGTCCCGCCCGGGCGCAGCCGGGCGTGCGCGGCGCGCAAAAAGCCTGCGTAGGCCTCGTCTTCGTCACCACCGGCGCCGACGTATTCGAGCACGCCGATGACGACCACGACGTCGTACGCCTCGACCGCCGGGACGTCGTCGATCCCGCCGACGAAGACCTCGACGTCACCGAGGTCGCGGGTGCGGGCCCGCGCCCCGCGCGCGCGGCTCGCCACCGGCTCGACGGCGTCCACGGACCGGCAGCGTTCGGCGAGGTAGCTCGTCACCGCGCCGGTTCCGCAGCCGATCTCCAGCACCGCCGCTTCGGCGGGCAGCCGGAGGGTGCGCAGCACGTTCGCGCGGCCGTGGTCGAGGTGGTACCGCTCGGGCCAGGTCCGCGCGGCGAGGGTCAGCTCGTCACTGAGCGACCCGCGGTCCTGCGCGTTCTCCAGCAGAGCGGTGACCAGGTCCTCGGCGCCGTCCGCGTAGTCGGAGACGCCGGTCGACAACACCGTGCAGCCGTACTCGTCCTGGTCGACCCGGGACCGGAGTGGCGTGGTCACCTGGGCTCCGGTCACGAGTTCGGAACGTTCTCCAGCATCGCCTTCATGACGCCCTCGAACTCCTTGGTCACGGCCGTGTCGGTGGCCGGGGCCTGGTTGACGTCGACGCGGATCACCGCGACGCCCGAGACGTACACCGCGCGGTAGGTCGTGTGGTCGGACTGGACCGCCTTGAAGACCGAGACCGACTGCGGGAGCCCGGAGTGGTCGGCGACCGGCTGGAGGCCGGTGCTGCCGGCGGGCTTCTGCAGGGACTGCGCCAGCCGGTTGGCGTCCGCGACGCTCGGGGTGTTGACGAGCAGCACCGTGTAGTCGAACGGGGAGTTCGTCGACGCCTGGCACGTCACGTACGAGGAGCCGGCGGCCTTGACCGAGGTGCCCTCGGCGGCGACCAGGAACTCGTTCTGCACGGCCTCGTCGACGCTCATCGTGCCGTTCTTGGAGCTGGCCTTGCCCGGCATCGGCGGCACGCGGGTGGGCGCGATGCTCGGCGGGGGCGGCGTGGTGCTCGGCGCCGCCGACGTGGGATTGCCGGACGACGACGGGTTCGCGACGTTGTTGTTCGAGTCGCCGCGCAGCCCGAACCACCAAATCGCGAAGCCGGCGAGCAGGACCACCAGCACCGCCGCGACGATGGTGATGCCCTTCTTCTTGCCGGAGCTCTTCTTGGTCTCGAAGTAGGACTCGGGCCCCTGGCGCATCCAGTTCGCGTCGTGCTGCGGCGCGGCGTCTTCGGCACCCCACGGCGGCGCGGCGGCGCCGGGCGGCACCTGGTTCCAGCCGGCCTGCGGGGGCGGGGGCTGCTGCGAGTAGCCCTGGTAGTTCGGCTGGTACTCGCCGGTGTTGCGGACGACCTGGGTGCGCTCCGGGTTGTCGTCGACCGGCTGCTGCTGCGGCGGCTGCGCGAACCCACCGGGCGGCGAGAACTGCTGCGACGGCGGCACGAACGCGGTCGCGCCGGCGTTGGGCTGCTGTGCCTGCCACGAAACGGCCTGCGTGCGCTCGGCGTCACCCGGCTGTTGTTGCTGCTGCTGGTGCGGCTGCGGGATTCCGCCGGGCGGGCTGACCGGCGCGATCACCTGCGTCTCGTCGGCGCCGGGTGACGGCGGTTGCTGCGGTTGCGGGTCCTGCACGCCCACCGCGGACGAAAGCACCTGGTCACGTCGGGTCCGATACTCGTCGGCGGACAACTGTCCCGCCGCGAGCTCCTCGTCCAGCCGACGCAGCTCCTCCTGCCAGGACACCAGGAGCCCCCTTTTTCCAGTCTGATCGATCGGCCACGAGCCGACCGAAACGGCCTCGCCTGTTCAACTGACATGCACATTGTGCACTTCTGAGGTGCCCGCCCGCCCCGCGGGTCGGATTGTCACCTGACCTTCGCAAGCGACCGCTCAGCCGGGCGGCAGAACGGCCGTCACGCTCTCCTGGATCGCCTTGAGCCGGGACCGCAGACCGGTCGAATCGGCGGTGCCCGCCTGGGACACGCCGATGCCGACGACCACCGCTCCCGAGGAGTACCAGAGGATGCCGACCCAGCTGTCGTTGCCGCGCTGGGTGTACATCAGGTCGTCCTCCGTCGGCCCGAGGCGGGTCGCGGCCAGCTTCGCGCCGGAGAGGTTCTGCCGCAGGCCGGCCGCGAGGTGTTTCGCGTCGAAGACCGACAACGTCGGGATCGCCATCATCAGGTTGCCGTCGCGGGGTTTCCCCGTGTCGGACGACGCCCGGAAGATGATCTCCTTGGCGTTGTTGTTCCGGATCTGCTTCGCGTCGGCCTCGGTGATCACCTTCGCCTCGAGCGCCTTGTCGATCGACATCGTCGAGTTGTCGGCGTTCGGCTTGCCCGGCAGCGCGGGCAGCCGCTGCTCGAGGGAGAGCGAGGGGTCGATCGCGCCGTTCGTCGCCGACGGCAGCGTCAGCGACGGCACCGGCGACGACGCCACCGGCGGCAGCGCGGTGTCGGCGGGTTCGTCGGACCGGGTGCCGAGCCAGTAGGTGCCGCCGACGACCAGTGCGAGCACCAGTACGACACCGAGGGTCAGGAACAGCCAGGTCGGCCGGCGCGACGATCCCTCGGCGTCGTCGGCTCCGAGGTGCTCCCACCGGTGCTTGCCGCGGGCGTCCGGTTCCGGTGGGTCCACCGGCGGCGCCGAGCCCGCCTCCGCCACGACGGGCGGGAACCGGCTGGGCGTGCCGGGGTGCGTGATCTGCCCGTCGACGCGCAGGTAGCGGGTCGGGACGATGTCGGCCGGGCTCGGCGCGGTGGTCATGTGGTCCGGCAGCGCCGGGATCCCGCTCGGCGGGTGCGTCTTCGCGCCCGGCGGCTGGGTGCGCATCCAGGGCCGTTCCGCGGGTGTCGGCTGCTTCGGCAGCGGACGCGGCTCCGAGACCGGTTCGGACAGCCTGCCGAACCCGGGGTTCGCGCTCTGCCAGGTGCGTTCCGTCGGACGGCGCAACGGCGACGGCACCGGTGACGGCACGGTGGAGCCGGAGGCCGCGGCGAGGAGCTCGTCCCGTTGCTTGCGGTGCGCGGACGGCTCGATCCGCCCGGCTGCCAGGTCCGCGTCGAGTCGGCGCAGATCTTCCTGCCAGCTCATGTTCGACCCCCATCCACCGTTCGGGGCATCAGTCTGGCACGGAGGGCCGACCTGCGAGATTGCGGTTTGTGGTTGATCCGCAACGTAGCGGAAGAAGCGGTCTTTGTGGAGACTCCCAGCGGGTAACCGGACGACCGGCCGCCGATTCCGGTCGTTAGCCCGAAGGTGTGACGTCCGCCGTGTCGATGAACGCCGTCCCACCCCCGGACGCCTACTGAGCAGAGCATCGGCCGGGAAGGAGGCGCCGTGATCTGGATCTGCCTGGTCGCCGTCCTCGCCGTCGTGTTCCTGGTGCGGGCGTTCCGCGTGGTGCGACGGGTCCGGCGCGGCTGACCTGTGGTTGGGTCGACCGCGTGCCCCAGCTCGTGACGCGCCGGATCACGCCGGCCGGTTTCCTGCTCGCTCTGCTGCTCTTCCTCTTCCTGCCGTGCCTGGCCGCGTCCTGCGACGCGCCGGACGGCACCCGGACCGAGGTCGGCTACTCCGGCGCCGACCTGGTCACCGGCCAGCAGAAGATCACCGGCGTCGACGGCCTCGGCCTGACCCCGGCGCAGCAGGCGGCCGTGGCGGACAAGTTCGACATGCCCGTGCTGGTGCAGGTCCTGGCGATCGTCGCCGCCGTGCTGCTGGTCCTCGGGCTCGGGACGGCGTTGCTGCGGACCCCGAAGGCCCGGGCGCTGACGGCGGTCGTCGTCTCCGGGACGGGCGCCGTGCTGCTCGTGGTGACCGAGGTGTTCGCGCTGGGCAACCTCACCGACAACGCGCGCCTGATCTCGGCCACCGTCTCGTCGCTGTCGTCGGGCCAGGGCACCAGCGTCGAGGACGAGGCCGTCGCCGCCGTCGAGCTGCGGCTCGGCTTCTGGCTGTCGGTGAGCTTGCTGCTGCTGGTCTTCCTGCTGAACGTCCTGGTCGCGCTGCGCCGCGCGCCCGTCACGGCCGACGCGGAGTGACCAGCCCGGACTCGTAGGCGAGCACGACCAGCTGGGCGCGGTCGCGGGCCCCGATCTTCGTCATGATGCGGCTGACGTGGGTGCGCGCGGTCGCCGTCGAGATCACCAGGTGGGCGGCGATCTCGTCGTTCGACATGCCGCCCGCGACCAGGCCGAGCACCTCGCGTTCGCGGTCGGTGATCTCCCGGACGGCGCTGGTGTCGATCCGCCGGTTCTCCGGGCGGCCGACGAACTCCTGGATCAGCCGTCGCGTGACGGTCGGCGCCAGCAGGGCCTCCCCGCTCGCGACGACCCGCAGCGCGCGCAGCAGCTCGACCGGCTCGGTGTCCTTGAGCAGGAACCCGCTGGCGCCCGCGCGCAACGCCTCGTAGACGTACTCGTCGATGTCGAAGGTGGTCAGCACCAGCACCTTCGTCCCGGCCAGCTCCGGGTTCGCGGAGATCCGGCGGGTGGCTTCGAGGCCGTCGACGCCGGGCATCCGGATGTCCATCACGACGATGTCGGGTTTGTGCTCGATCGCGAGCGCGACGGCCTGCTCGCCGTCGCCGGCCTCGCCGCAGACGTCGAAGCCGTCCTCGGTCTCCAGCAGCACGCGGAACCCGGCGCGGACCAGCACCTGGTCGTCGGCCAGCAGGACGCGGATCATGCTTCTCCCTCGATCGGCAGTTCGACGAACACTTCGAAGCCGGTTCCGGCCGGCTGGGCCGTGAACCGCCCGCCGAGCGCCGCCGCGCGTTCCGCCATGCCGCGCAGGCCGTGGCCCGGCGTCGGCGGGGCGGCGCCGCGGCCGTCGTCGCGCACCCGCAGCGTGAAGGCGCCCGGCCGGCGCTCGAACCGGACGTCGACGTGGCTCGCCTGGTCGGCGTGCCGCACGACGTTGGTCAGCGACTCCTGCAGGATCCGGTACCCGGCGGCGTCGACCGGGGCCGGGAGCTCGCCGGGCTCGCCCTGGACGTCGACGGTGAGCCCGGCGTCACGCGCGTGGGCCAGCAGCTCGGCGGCCTGGGCGAGGCTCGGCGCGGGCGCCTTGTCCTCCCCGGACCGCAGCACGGCCAGCGTCGCGCGCAGGTCCTTGAGGGCGGACGCGCTGGCCTCCTTGATGTTCAGCAGCGCCTCCTTCGCCTGCTCGGGCCGCCGGTCGGCGACGTGCGCGGCGACGCCGGCCTGGACGTTGATCATGGCGAGGCTGTGCGCGACGACGTCGTGCACCTCGCGGGCGATGCGCAGCCGTTCCTGTTCGGCGAGCCGGTGCCGGTGCTCGTCGGCCTGCCCGCGCCGGGCGGCGAGCGCGTCCAGCTGGTAGCGGACGGCCGTGCCGATCCCGACCACCGCCGTCAGCCAGACGACGAGGAACCCGGCGCCGAACTCCAGGGCGAACGACCCCGAGGTGACGATGTGCCCCAGGTAGAGCGCGGCCAGCGCACCGGCGCCGGTGATCCCGGCGACGAGCGGGCCGCGCTGCCGGGTGAGCACGAACAGGGCGATGGTCGGCACGACGATGACCGGCCCGCCGGGGAACCCCGAGGCGTAGTAACCGAACGCGGACGCCGTCGTGACCAGGAAGAGCGTCAGCGGGAAGCGGTGGACGAGCAGCAGCGTCAGCGTGGTGGCGACGAGCCAGGCCGCGGCGGGCGGCGTCATCTGCGACACCCCGGTCTGCCACCGCGACGCGCCGCTCGTCGCGCCGAGCACGAAGGCGGTCACGACGACCGTGCGGACGACGCGCCCCACCCACGGGGACAGGCGGGTCTGCGGCGGCCTTCTCATGCTGCGAAAACTACCGGTCGGACGGCCGGGGCGCGTCCGTCCTGAAGCGACTCCCCGCGTACGTCCGGTGTCGTAGTCAGCCGAACACGAGCGGCAGCTTGGCCGCCGTCTCCTCGTCGGCCGGGGTGTAGGTCGACACGGTGATCTCCGAGCGGCGGCCGTAGTAGAGGTAGGTGAAGTTGAAGCACAGCAACCCGGCGTCCGGGTGCAGGTACCGCTTCGTGCGGATCGGCTCGGAGTTGACGTCGTGGTGCGGCCAGAGCTCGGCGAACAGCGGCGACTCCGCCTTCAGCCGCTTGACCAGCTGCTTCCACGCGGGTTCGGCGACGTGCTCGGCCATCGCCGCGCGGAACGACGCGATGACGCGCGGGATGTTCGTGTCCCAGTCCAGCATCCGCTTGCGCCACTCCGGGTTGAGCAGGCACTGGACGAGGGTGTTGCGGTCCTCGAACGGGATCGCGTCGACGTCGCCCATCAGCCAGCTGTACGCGCGGTTGTAGCCCAGCAGGTCGCAGCGGGCGTTGCGCACCGCGACCGGGTACGGCTCGAGCTTCTTCAGCATCAGCTCCAGCTGCGGCGAGAGGACCTGGCAGTCCTTCTCGCCGTCCGGCTCCGGGGCGCCGGCCAGCCGGAAGAGGTGGGTGTGCTCGTGCGGGTCGAGGCGCAGCGTGCGCGCGATCGCCTGCAGCACCTGCTCGGACGCGTTGATGTCGCGCCCCTGCTCGAGCCACGTGTACCAGGTGACGCCGACCCCGGCGAGCTGCGCGACCTCCTCGCGGCGCAGCCCCGGCGTGCGGCGGCGGCCCATGAGCGGCAGGCCGACCTGCTCGGGCGTGATCCGCTCACGTCGGCTGCGCAGGAACCTCGCCAGCTCCTGGCGGCGGAGTTCGGATTCGACGGCAGCGGTCATGGTGCCAGGATGACACGCTCCCGAAACTGGTACCAGGTAGTGGCGGTACCCGGATAAACAACAACTGGTACCAGGTTGGATCGAGGCCGATCGTAGTACTCATGACCACGACCGAACTCGCGCCGCACACCACCGGCGTCCCCTCCCGGCCGGGACTGACCCCCGCCGGCCTGGTCACCGTGCTGCTGGGGGCGGCACTCCCGATCATCGACTTCTTCATCGTCAACGTCGCCCTCCCGACGATCGACGCCGACCTCCACGCGTCCACGGCGACGCTGGAGCTGGTCGTCGCCGCCTACGGCATCGCGTACGCGGTGCTGCTGGTGGTCGGCGGCCGCCTCGGCGACTCGTTCGGCAGGCGGCGGCTGTTCTTCGCGGGCCTCTGGCTGTTCACCCTGACGTCCCTGGCCTGCGGGATCGCCCCGACGGCGACCACGCTGGTGATCGCCCGCGCGGCGCAGGGAGCGGCGTCCGCGCTGCTGCTGCCGCAGGTGCTCTCGATCATCCAGGCGACGACGTCCGGCGAAGAGCGGTCCCGCGCGCTGGGGCTGTTCGGCGCGACGGGCGGCCTCTCGACGGTCGTCGGCCAGCTCGCCGGCGGCGCGCTGGTGGCGGCGAACCTGTTCGGCACGGGCTGGCGGCCGATCTTCCTGGTGAACGTCCCGATCGGCCTGGTCGTGCTGGTGCTGGCGCGCCGCCTGCCGGAGAGCCGCGCGCACAACCCGCTGGGCGTCGACCGGCTCGGGACGGCGCTGCTGGCCGTGACGCTGCTGTCGTTCCTGGTGCCGCTGATGGAGGGCCGCGCGCTGGGCTGGCCGGTGTGGACCATCGTGCTGCTGGCCCTGTCCCCGTTCGCCGCGGCGGCGTTCGTGCATGTCGAGCGGCGAATGGAACGACGGGGCGGGACGCCGCTGCTCCCGCCGTCGGTGATGCGCCTGCCGAGTGTCCGCCGCGGCCTGACGGTGGGAGTCCCGTTCTTCGGCGCGTTCGGCGCGTTCATGTTCGTGTTCGCGATGACGCTGCAGGAGGGCCTGCACTTCGGGCCGCTGGGCGCGGGCGCCGTGCTGACGCCGATGGCGGTCGTGTACTTCGTCGTGTCGATGCTGAGCAGCCGCCTGGTGA
This sequence comes from Amycolatopsis heterodermiae, assembly GCF_034929455.1. Classification (NCBI taxonomy): domain Bacteria; kingdom Bacillati; phylum Actinomycetota; class Actinomycetes; order Pseudonocardiales; family Pseudonocardiaceae; genus Amycolatopsis; species Amycolatopsis heterodermiae. The sequence goes on along the minus strand of NZ_JAYFSI010000001.1, from coordinate 2,119,242 downwards.
CGCGCTACGGCCAGAAGGTCGTCGCGGCCGGCGGCCTGATCACGGCGGTCGGCATGGTGACGCTGCTGTGCACGTCGCTGGCGCAGTGGCCGAACCTGACCATCCTCGACCTCGCGCCGTCGATGGTGGCGATCGGTGTCGGCAACGCGCTGGCGATGACGACCTTGTTCCGGATCGTGCTGTCCCACGTGCCGACGGACCTGGCCGGTGTGGGCTCCGGCGTGATGACGACGACCCAGCAGACGTCGCTGGCGCTGGGCGTGGCCGTGCTGGGGAGCCTGTACGCCGCGCTGTCGGTGCCGGGCGCGATGGGCGTGCGTGACGCGTTCGCGCTGGTCATCGGCCTGGTGGCGGTGCTGGCGGCGGTGGTCGCGATCACCGCGCGGCGGCTGCCGGACCCGCGGGTCTGAGACCGGCGCAAATTCACCCGTCGGAAAAGTGCGCTCCCGAGCGACGATGAGGGTGTGACGGAACCTCGGGTACGACCGGACCCGGCCTTCGCGCTGCTCGGGCTCTACGAGACCGCGCTGCCGGAGGTCTACGGGTACCTGCTGTCCCGGTGCGGCGACCGCACGCTCGCCGAGGAACTGACGTCCGAGACGTTCCTCGGCGCGGTCGCCGCCTGTCGCAAGGAGTACGCGCCGCCGGTGAGCACCGGGTGGCTGATCGGCGTCGCCCGGCACAAGCTCGCCGACCACTGGCGGCGCCGGGAACGTGAGGAACGCGGGTTGCGGCTGGTCGCCGACACCGCTGCCAGTGACCAGGGCGTCGTGGACCCGTGGGACGAACGGCTCGACGCCCTGCGCGCGAGACAGGTGCTCGAATCCCTCGGGCCGCACCACCAGGCGGCGCTGACCCTGCGCTACGTCGACGGCCTCGGGGTGCCCGAGGTCGCCGGCCACCTGGGTCGCAGCGTGCACGCCACCGAAGCGCTGCTCACGCGGGCCCGCGCCGCGTTCCGGCGGGCCTACCAGGAGAAGGAGGGTCGCGATGCCTGAGCCGTTCGACGCGCTCCGCCGTCCCTCCGAGCGGGTCGACCCCGACCCGGACTTCGCCGCCGAACTGCGCGACAACCTGCGTCGCGCGATCCTGAACGGAGCCGACATGACCACCACCGAAGCACCGGCGACGAACGCCGAACTGCGTTCGCTGGCCCCCTACCTGGCCGTCTCGGACGCCCGCGCCGCGCTCGACTTCTACGTCGACGTCTTCGGCGCGACCCGGCGCGGCGAACCGATCGTGATGGACGACGGCCGCATCGGGCACGCCGAACTGGCCATCGGCGACGCCGTGCTGATGCTCGCCGAGGAGTACCCCGAGATCGGGCACGTCGCGCACGAGGGTGGCGCGTCGGTGCGCGTCGAGGTGCCGGATGCGGACGTCAGCGTGACCCGGGCCCTGGAACTGGGCGCAACGCTGATCCGCGCGGTGAGCGACTCGCCGTACGGCCGCGGCGGCTCGTTCCGCGACCCGTTCGGCCAGCGCTGGCTGGTGTCGCAAGCCGTGGCGAAGCCCGAGCCACAGCCGAAGCCGGGCGAGTCGATGTACTTCACGTTCCAGGTCCCGGACGCGGAGCCGGCGAAGACGTTCTACGGCGCGGTGCTGGGCTGGCAGTTCACCCCGGGTTCGGTCGAGGGGGCCTGGGGCATCGAAGGCGACGGCCGCCCGGGCGGCCTGTGGGGTGGCCCGGGCCGTCAGGTCGGCTGGAAGCTGATGTTCGCGGTCGACGACCTCGACGCCGCCCGTGCGCGCGTGCGTGAGCAGGGCGGCCAGGCGGGCGAGGTCGAGGACCACCCGTACGGCTTCACGGCGGACTGCACCGACAACCAGGGCATCGAGTTCTGGCTCTGGCAGCAGCCGAACTAGCGGCCCGCGGCGTAGCCCTGCATGCCGCGGGCGTTGGCCGCCGCGTGGAGCAGGCCGTCCGAACGAGAGACCGCCGACAGGCGGCCCAGGGCCCAGTCGCCCGCGTCCACCAGCTCGTGGCCGCGGGCGCGCAGGCCGTCCAATGTGGACGCTCCGAGACGGGACTCCACCACCAGCTCGCGCGGGTTCCAGGAGCGCGGGTAGAACGAGCTGGGGAAGGCCGTCGTGTGCCAGGCCGGGGCGTCGATCGACTCCTGGAGGTTCAGGTCGCCGTAGACGTGGGCGAGCCAGAAGCACAGCTGCCACTGGTCCTGCTGGTCGCCGCCCGGGGTGCCGAAGGCCAGGGCCGGGACGCCGTCGCGCAGGGCCAGGGACGGTGACAGCGTGATGCGCGGGCGCTTGCGCGGGGCCAGGGAGTTCGGGAGGCCCTGCTCCAGCCAGAACATCTGCCCGCGCGAATCCAGGCAGAAGCCCAGCGACGGGATCGCCGGGCTCGACTGCAGCCAGCCGCCGGACGGGGTCAGCGACACCAGGTTGCCCGCCGCGTCGACGACGTCCAGGTGGACCGTGTCGCCGCGGGTCTCGCCCTGGGGGCCGACCGTCGGCTCGCCCGTCGCGCCGCCTTCGGCCTTCACTCCTCGCAGCGAGTCCAGGATCGCCGGGAGGCGCGCGGGTCCACGGGCGTCCCCGGGTCGAAGCGCAGGGGACGCCTCGTCGGTGATCAGCGCACGCCGGGAATCCGTGTAGGAGGCGGAAAGCAGCACGTCCAGCGGGACGTCCGTGTCGCCGTACCAGGCCTCGCGGTCCGCGAAGGCGAGCTTCGCCGCTTCGACGGCCAGGTGCACGGTGCGCTCGGACGCCACGCCGTCCACAAAGGACAGCTCGTCGCGGAAGCCGTGCATCAGCAGCGCCTGCTGCAACAGCGCCGGGCCCTGCGTCCAGCCGCCCATCTTCACCAGGCGCCAGTCGTCGACGTCCACGAACGCCGGGTCCTCGTACGACGCCGACCACGACGCCAGGTCGTCGCCGGTGAGCAGGCCCGCGTGGTCGCGGCCGGAGTCGTCGCGGAACGCCTGACGGCTGAACGCGTCGATCTCTTCGGCGACAAAACCCTGTGACCAGGCACGACGGCCCGCGTCGATCTGCGCCTCGCGACCGGAGACGGCCTCGGCCTCGCGCAGCAAACGCTCCCAGGTGTCCGCCAGCGCCGGGTTCCGGTGCCGGCCGGCCGCCGGTTTGCCGTCCGGCAGCCACAGCTGCGCCGACGTCGGCCAGTGCTCGACGAACAGCCGCTCGACGGCGCGGATCGTGTCCCCGACCCGCGGGACCAGCGGGACGCCGTTGCGCGCGTAGCCGATCGCGTACGACAGCACCGTGCGAAGCGGCTTCGTGCCGTAGTCACGCAGCAGGAGGAGCCAGGCGTCCCAGGCGCCCGGGACGGTCGCCGGGAGCAGGCCGCTGCCTGGGATCAGGTCCAGGCCCAGCGAGGCGAAATGCGACGGCGTGGCCCCCGCGGGCGACGGGCCTTGACCGGCCAGCGCCCGCGGGGTCGGGTCGTCCGCTGTCACGAAGAGGCCGGGTACCTGGCCCGCCGGCCCGCAGAGGTGCGGCTCGGCGACCTGCAGGACGAACCCGGCGGCGACCGCCGCGTCGAACGCGTTGCCGCCGTCTTCCAGCACCGCCATGCCGGTGGCCGAAGCCAGCCAGTGGGTCGATGCCACCATCCCGAAGGTGCCGGCCAGCTCGGGCCTAGTCGTGAACATGCCCCGATAGTACGCACTGCTAACGAATTACCAAGAGGACGGACGACGCCGCTCCGGCTCGTACGGCTGCGTGATGATCTCCATCCCGTTGCCGCCGGGATCGAGGAAGTAGACGCCACGGCCGCCGTGGTTGTGGTTGATTTCGCCGACCTGCTTCCCCTGCGGATCGGAGTGGTAGGTCACGCCGGTTTCGACGAGCCGCGCGAAGAGGGCGTCGAAATCGTCCTCGGGAACCAGGAAACAGTAGTGCTGCAGGCGAAGGTCCTGCTCGGGGATGGTCGCGAAGTCCAGGCGGACGCCGTTGCGGACCTCGACCGGGACGAACGGGCCCCATTCCTCCCCGACCTCGAGGCCGAGCAGGTTCGCCAGGAATTCGGCGGATTCCCGGTTGTTCCGGGACGGGACGATCAGATGGTTCAGTTCAACGGAAACGGATACTGACACGGTTGAAATGCCTCCGGGGCACTCCCGCCACCTCCATGCCTCACCCAGCCGGTGACCGACACGCGATGCCGTGCCGACGATCTTAACCAGCGAGACGCCCTCAGGCGACCTTGATTCGCGCCGCCGCCCGCGGCCGCCCGACACCCTGCCAGGACAGCCCGGCCTCGACGATCACCCGCGGGTCCAGCAGGTTCCGCGTGTCGACGACGTCGATGCCGTCCATCAGCTCGGCCATCGCGGTCCAGTCGAGGCGCTTGAACTCGTCCCATTCGGTCAGCACGACGACCACGTCGGCGTCCTTCGCGACCTGGTAGGCGTCGTCGACCACGGTCATCCCGGGCAGCTCGCTGTCGACCGCCGGGTCGTAGGCGACCAGCTCGGCGCCGAGCGCGCACAGCACCGAGGACACGGCGAGCGCGGGCGAGTCGCGCAGGTCGTTCGTGCCCGCCTTGAAGGCCAGGCCCAGGACGCCGATCCGGGCGCCGGCCAGCGTGCCGCCGACCGCGCCGGCGATCTTCGCGACGATCCGGTCGCGCTGGGCGATGTTCTCGTCGATGGCCGAGGTCAGCATCTTGAAGTCGTAGTTCACCGACTCCGCGACCTTGACCAGCGCGCTCGTGTCCTTCGGCAGGCACGAGCCGCCCCAGCCCGGGCCGGGCTTGAGGAACGTCCGCCCGATCCGCCGGTCGTAGCCCATGCCTTCGGTGACGAGGTTGATGTCCGCACCCAGCCGTTCGCACAGCTCGGCGATCGAGTTGACGTAGGACAGCTTGAGCGCGAGGTAGCAGTTCGCGGCGTACTTCACGAGCTCCGCGCTCGCCGCGTCGGAGACGACGACCGGGGCCGCGAGGTCCGCGTACAGCTCGCCGACCCAGCGCGCGGCCGCGAGGTCGTCCGAGCCGACGACGATCCGGTCCGGACCCAGGAAATCGGCGACCGCGGTGCCCTCGCGCAGGAATTCGGGGTTCGACACCACCGGGACGTCGGTGCGGCCGAGCATCTCCTCGATCCGCTTCGACGTGCCGACCGGCACGGTCGACTTGGTGACGAGCGCGCAGCCGGCGGGCAGGACGTCGCCGATCTCGGCGGCCACCGCCTCGACCGCGCGCAGGTCCGCGGAGCCGCCGGCCCCCATCGGCGTCGGCACACAAAGGAACACAGCGGCCGCGTCGCGGACCGCGTCCCGGGCGCCGACGACGAACTGGAGGCGCCCGGCCGCGACACCGCGGCCGACCAGATCCGCCAGCCCCGGTTCGAGGATGTCCACGCGCCCGGCCCGCAGTCTCGACACCTTCGCGCGGTCGACGTCCACGCAGGTGACGTAATGACCGAGACTGGCCAGGCAAGCGCCCGTGGTCAGTCCGACGTAACCCGTTCCCACCACCACGATCCGAGCAGGCGTCATGCTGCTGAAGGTGACAGCCGGAGTTGACCACCGCGCTAACGGAACCGGTCGCCCTCGGGAGCGGTGAGCGAAGACACGAACCCCGCCGATGCGAACGAGCGTTAACCTTGGGCGAATCGAAGGACGAAGGGACCGCATACATGCAGATCACGGACACGGCCGCACTCGTCACCGGGGGCGCGTCCGGCCTCGGCGGGGCGACGGCGAAGGCCCTCGCGGCCAAGGGCGCGCGGGTGTTCGCGCTCGACCTGGCGCCGTCGATCGAGAAGGCCGAGCAGGTCGACGGCATCACCTACGTCGAGGCCGACGTCACCGACGTCGAGCAGGTCGAGGCCGCCGTCGCGACCGCGGCCGGGTCGGGTGTGCCGCTGCGGACCGTGGTGAACTGCGCCGGCATCGGGCCGTCCGCGCGGATCCTGTCCAAGAAGGGCCGCCACGACCTCGCGCTCTACGCGAAGGTCGTCCAGATCAACCTGATCGGCTCGTTCAACGTGCTGACGATCGCCGCCGAGGCGATCGCGCAGACCGAGCCGCTCGACGAGGGCGCCCGCGGGGTCATCGTGAACACCGCGTCCATCGCCGCCTTCGACGGCCAGATCGGGCAGGTCGCCTACTCGTCGTCCAAGGGCGGGATCGTCGGCATGACGCTGCCCGCGGCCCGCGACCTGGCCTCGCACGGCATCCGCGTGCTGACCATCGCACCCGGCATCGTCGACACCCCGATGCTCGCCACGGTCAGCGACGACTTCCGCGCGTCGCTCGCCGCCGGCGTCCCGTTCCCGAAGCGCCTCGCGCGCCCGGACGAGTACGCGCAGCTCGCGCTGTCGCTGATCGACCACGACTACCTGAACGGCGAGGTCGTCCGCATGGACGGCTCGCTCCGCATGGCCCCGCGCTGACCCCAAGGGCGGCACTTTCACGTGAAAGTGCCGCCCCCAGGTGGGCACTTTCACGTGAAAGTGCCGCTTTGGTCAGCGGGTGAGACGGACCTCCAGGCCAACTCCTGCTTGGGTGACGGAACAGCCGCCGAACTCGCTCTCCGCGGCCAGCGCCTCGAACTGCGCCGGGGTGAACGCGCGGCGCCGCAGCCAGCCGAGCGTCTGGCGCACGGTGAAGCCGCTGATCGCGCCCACGTTCATGCCGTCGACCTCACGGTTGATGTCCGCGGCGGTGGCCTCGTGGTTGAGGTCGTGGATCACCGCGAACCCGCCCGGCCGCAGCACCCGGCGCATCTCGTTCAACGCCGTCACCGGCTGCCGGAAGTTCTTGAACGCGGCCTGGCAGACCAGCAGGTCGAACGACTCGTCGGCGAACGGCGCCGTCGTGACGTCCCCCTGCCGGAAGTCGACGGCCATCCCGGCGCGCGCGGCCTCCTCGAGCGCGATCTCGACCATCGTGTGGCTGATGTCGAGGCCGGTGACGCGGTAGCCGAGCTTCGCCAGTTCGACGGCGAAGAAGCCGGGGCCGGGCGCCACCTCCAGGATCTCGGCGCCGGCCGCCAGCCCGGCCGTGACCTCGGCCGCCTGCCGCCGGTACTGCTTCAGCTGGGCGTCGGTCCCCCGGTTCTTCGCGTACCAGCGGGCCTGGAAGCCCTCCATCTCGGGCACTTTGTGCTTGCGGGTCGTCTCCATGGATCTCTCCTCTTCGGGTTCAGCCGAACCGGAGAGCCGCCCGGTTATCCTTGCCGGTGCCACCTCGTGGCCGGGCGTGCTCGGTTCGGGGTCGAGGACCCCGGGCGGTGTGCCAGCACCTCCCGGGGTCCGTGCTATTCCTCTTTCTCCACGAGCTCCCCCAGGTCAGCGGGAAGTTCGCCGGTCTCGTAGAAGCGCCGCCAGGCGTCGATGCCGGGCAGGGCGCCGCCGGTCAGGTCGGCCAGGAAGGCCCGCGTCCAGTCCACCTCGGCGAGCGTCATGGCCAGGTTGTACTCGACCTCGACCAGGAACAGCCGGGGCATCATCGGGCGCAGCTGCTCGAGCGTCGCCCGCTGTGCCTCGACGTGGTCGTCGAGCTGCGTGATCCGCTGCCGCAGCAGGCTGATCGTCTGGTCCGGGCCGAGCACGCCCAGCATCGACAGGCCGGACTGGAACCGCGGGGGCTCCTGCTCGACCGTGCCGACGAGCTCGCGGACCCAGTCCTCGAACTCCGCGCGCCCGGCGTCGGTGAGGCCGTAGACGGTCCGCTCGGGCCGCCCGCCGTCCTTGACGCTCTCGACGGTCTCGAGGAAGCCGTGTTTCTCCAGGTTCGCGACGACCGTGTAGAGCGAGCCCCACTTGATCGGCATATCGGCTTCCTTGCCGCGGTGCTTCAGCACGGCCGCCATCTCGTACGGGTGCATCGGGCGTTCGAGCACGACGGACAGCACGGCCAGCCCGAGCATGTTGCCGACCTTCCGCCGCTTCATGCTGCCTTCCTCGTCAACGAATACTCGTGGACGAGTATACGCAAGACGTGCCAGCAGGCAAGTGTCTTAGTCGACGAAATAATCAGATGTCGAACATGAACGGGATCTCGGCCTGGGCGCGCTCGCTGATCCACTCGCGCAGGGCCCGGGTCGCGAGGACGTCGTCCTCGTTGTAGCGCAGGAGCCGCTCGCGCTGGCCGTCGTCCGGCACCTCGCCGTCCATGCCGACGGCGTCGCGGTACCAGCGCATCGACGCCTCGCCGCCCGCCTCCGGGTCGCGCCAGGAGAACCCGGCGGCCGGCGCGATCACCTTCAGGCCCTTGCCCTGGGAGCACAGGAACTGGTCGGTGACGCTGCGGAAGAGGTCGACCCACTCCTCGGAGTCCACAAAGGACTGGACTTCCTTCTTCGCAGGAATGCCCGGGTGGTCGCCGAAGCGCTCGACCGAGCCGAAGAGCCAGCGGTTCTCGGCGAGCGCGTTGTAGCAGTAGGCGCGGAACGTCAGCCCCGCCGCTTCGGTGCGCTCGCGGACGTCGGTCAGCCAGGCCCAGAACTCGGCGAACGAGCGGGCTTCGTCACCGGTCGGCAGCGGGTCCCACGTCGCGAACGCGCGGTAGCCCGGCTCGAGGCCGATGTCGGCGCCGGTGAGCAGGCAGCCCCAGAGGTACGCGCCGGCGTCGCCGAAGCTCTCCATGTCGACGTCGACCTCGACGTCGCCGCGGGGCACGTCGACCCGGTCGACGCGGCGGACGAGCGTGAGGCCGGCCAGCCAGGCGCGGGCGAGCACCACGGCGTCCGGGAACGTCACGCCGGTCCAGTTGATCACCGGCGCTTCGCCCGCCGGGTCGAGCGCGGCCAGGTTGTCCACAGTGGACACGCCGGCCCGGCGCAGCTCCATCGCGTCCTCGCCGCGCACCACGAGGCTGACGTCCCGGGTCTCGGTCAGCAGCGCCTCGCACGTCGGCCACCACGGGCAGCGACGGCACTCCAGCACCCGCGACGGCTCGGCCAGCGGCTGTTCGCCGTTCGCGGCGGCGTTGGCGATGGCGAGCCGGTCGGCGAACCGGGCCTGGTACTCGGTGATCGCGCTGCGCCCGTTCGGCCAGGTGCCCGCGGTGAGGTCGTGCCAGACGACGACGTCGGCGTCGAGGCCGATCACGCCGCCGAGGACGAGGCTTTCGTCGGCCTGCCCGAGCGTCTGCAGCATCCGGCGGATGTGCACGAGCCGGAGCTGGTCCCGCGGCTGCGAGCGCACCTTGCGGCTGCCGTCGGACGCGCGGTGGGCCGGGTCGAGGTCGGTCATCTCCGTGACGATCGCGCCGGTGCCGCGGTCGGTGATGCGGTGGCGCACCACGAGCACCGGGGTGTACCCGCGTTCGGTGCGGACGAGCAGGTCGATGCCGCCACGCCGGTGCCCGGCCGGGTCGACCGGCAGCAGCGCGCCCCAGATGTAGCGCGCCCCGGCGGCGAAGGCCTGCTCGGTGCGTTCGACGCGCTCGCCCGCCGAAAGGTCGCGGTCGATCTTCACCCACTGCTCGGGACCGCCGGACGCGGCCATCAGCCGCTGCACGATGTCCTCGCGATGGGCGGTGGCGTCGGCGATCCGCTGCTGGGCCGTCGGATCCGGCGGGGGCAGCGGGACCTCACGCATCGAGGGATCGTGTTCGAGGTGGACACGCCGGCGGCAGCGGCTGACCGCGCCCGCGTCGAGTACCACCTCGCCCTTCATGGAGATCACTCTAGAGGCCACCGCCGAGCCGCCATGCCCGCCACGGGCAAGACCAGTAAGTTCGACCTCGACACGTCGCAGGAGGTGCCATGGCGCGCAAGGCCAAGGTCGAGGGTGAAGGCCGATTCACCCCCAAGAAGGCGAAGAACGCGGTCGCGGTGGCCAAGGTGCTCGGGCCGGTCGTGATCCCCGTAGTCGCGCCGTACGCCGTGCGCGCGGCGGGCGCCGCCCGGGAGGTGTACGACCGCTACCAGGCTCGCAAGCTCGGCGTCGCGGTCGACCAGCTCGGCAACTACACCGGCCGCGGCGCGGCCCTGCACGCCCGGATCGCGGGCATCGCCGAGGGCTGCCGGGATCTGCAGAAGTCCGAAAAGGCCACCCCCGCGGACGTCGAGTTCGCGAAGGACTCGCTCGGGACGCTGGAACAGCTGTCGGCCACGGTCCGCGCGGCCGAGCGGATGCCGGCGGCGCGCCGCAAGGCGGCGCACCGCGCGGTGGCCGGCGAGCTGGAACGGTTGGAGGGCCAGCTGCTGCACCGCCTCGGCATCTAGCCCTCAGCGCATCCCGACCTGCTGGCTCTCGGGCTCGATCAGCGCGACCTGCCGCTCCTGCTCGCGCGGGTACGGGCCGCCGGTGTACTTCTTCGAGATCTCGTCGATGATGGCCCAGCCGGCGTCGCCGTCGACCCATTCGACGACCCTGCCGCGCAGGATCACCGGCTGGAACGGGTTGTCCGCGGGCGTCAGGGAGATGGCGACCCGCGGGTCGTGGCGCAGGTTGCGCGCCTTGCGGGAGTCCGGGCCGGTGAAGACGGCGATGTGGTCGCCGTGGGTGCCGATCCAGAGCGGGACGGCGTGCGGGCCGCCGTCGGGCAGCACGGTGGCGAGGTGGGCGATCGGGGTGCCGGCGAGGATTTCGCGGACGTCGTCGTTGATCATGGTGCTGGGCTCCTTCAGTTTTCGACTGCGTAGTGAAGATGGGTGACGCCGGGCGCCGGGACAACTTCCAGGAGGCGCAACCCCACGTGCGCGGGCAGCGCCTGGAAGAACGGACGGCCGCCGCCGAGCAGGATCGGCACCTGGTGCAGGACGACTTCGTCGACCAGACCCGCTTTGAGCGCTTCGGTCAGGACACCGCCGCCCATCAGGCCGACGTCCTTGGTGCCCGCGAGTTCGCGGGCTGCCGCGATCGCGTCCTCGACGCCGGTGGTGACGAGGGTCTGCCGGGCGGTCAGTTCGGGCGCCGGGCGGTGGCTGAGCAGGACGAGCGGGGCGCTCGGGTGCGGGCTGCCGCCGCCGAAGTGCTCGGAGTCCTCGTAGGTGTTCCGGCCCGCGACGATCGCGCCCACGCGCCCGGCGGCGGCGTCGAAGACCCGGGCACTGGGCTCGCTCAGCTTGAAGCCGTCGAACACCGCGCTGGGCGTGTCCCCGCCGAAGTACCAGTCGAAGAGCATCCCGCCGTCGCCGAGCCCGTGACCGGGGCGCGGCCCGGTGCCGGTGATGTACCCGTCGACCGACACCGCGTGAGCGCCGAAGACCTTGCCCATCTCGTCATCCTCCCAGAGTTCCTTCAAGAGACTCCAGAACCGTAGCAGTCAGAGTTCCCTAAGGGAACCCCAAGGCGTAGACTGGGGTCATGCAGCGCACGAACTTCGGCGGGATGGCGTGCTCGATCGCGCGCACGCTCGACGTCATCGGAGAGCCCTGGTCACCGCTGATCCTGCGGGACGTCTGGGTCGGCTTCACCCGGTTCGAGCAACTCCAGGCGGACCTCGGCATCTCGCGCAAGGTCCTGACCGAGCGGCTCAACCACCTCGTCGAGCACGACGTGCTCGAGCGGCGGCCCTACGACCAGCGGCCGCGCTACGAGTACGTCCTGACCGAGCGGGGCACCGACCTCGTCGACCTGCTCATGGTGATGGCCGGCTGGGGTGACAAGTGGCTCGCCGGCGAGGACGGGCCGCCGGTGGTCTACCGGCACCACGCGTGCGGCGAGATCAGCGCGGCCGGCGTGCGGTGCACCCACTGCGGCGAGCCGATGCACGCCCGCGACGTCGACCCGCTGCCCGGTCCCGGCGCGGCCGCCTGAGACGGCGAAACGGCCGGGCAGCGTGCGCCGCCCGGCCGTTTCCCGTGGTGGAGGGTTACTTCACGAAGCCCTTCTTGACCATCCAGTCGTGGGCCACCTTGCCCGCGTCCTGGCCGTCGACGTCGACCTGCTTGCAGAGCTGGACCATCTGCTCGTTGTCGATCGCCGCGCTGATCTTCTCCAGCGGACCGCGGATGTCCGGGTGCGCCTTGAGGAAGTCCGTGCGCAGCGTCGCGACCGCGTTGTACTGCGGGAACGCCTTCTTGTCGTCCTCGAGCACCCGCAGGTTCAGCCCGGAGATCCGGCCGTCGGTGGTGAACACCTCGCCGACCGGGCACGTGCCGCCCGCGACCGCCGAGTAGATCGTGCCGATGCCGAAGTTCTCGATCTTCGGGCTCTGGAAGCCGTAGGCCTTCACCGCGGCCGGGAACCCGTCCTGGCGGCTGGTGAACTCCGTCTCCAGGCAGAACACGTTCTGGTCCGGCTTCTGCTTGAGGAACGCCGCGAGGTCCGACGTCGTCTTCAGGTTGTTCTTCGCGCCGTACGCCTCGGTGACGGCGAAGGCGTACTGGTCGTTGAGCGGCGAGTAGTTCAGCCAGCTGACGCCGAACTTCTCTTCGTCCGCCTTGGCCGTGGCGTCGTACTGGGCCTTCTCACCGCCGGGCACCGGGAGCTCGTTGCCCTGGTAGTTGATCCAGCCCGTGCCGGTGTACTCCCACGTGACGTCCGTCTGCCCGGACAGCAGCGCCTGCCGCGACGAGTTGGACCCCTTGATGTCCGACAGGTCGACGACGTCCGCGCCGGACGCGGTCAGGGCCATCTCGGCCATGTACGCCAGGATGATGTTCTCGGTGAAGTCCTTCGACCCCACCGTGACCTTCAGCCCCTGCAGCGACGGGATCGGCTGGATCGTGCCCGGCTGGATGTCGTAGGGCACCGCCTGGTTGACGGTCAGCCCGCACGCCGAGAGCGACGCGCCCAGCACCGCCGCGCCGAGGACCGCCGTAAAACGCCGGAGTTTCATCGCAGCCCCTTCGGTCCGAAGAACTGTTCGGCGACCGCGCCGAGCCAGTCGACCAGCAGCGCGAGCGCCACGGCCAGCACCGAACCGGTGACCAGCACCGAGGTCAGGTTCAGCTTGTACCCGGTGTCGATGAGCAGCCCGAACCCGCCGGCGTTGACGAACATGCCGAATGTCGCGGTGCCGACCGCCAGCACCAGGGAGGTGCGGAGACCGGCCAGGATCAGCGGGACGGCCAGCGGCAGCTCGACGCGGAACAGCACCGCGGTCGCCGACATCCCGATGCCGCGGCCCGCGTCGATCAGCGACTCGTCGACCTGCTGGATGCCGACCATCGTGTTCCGCAGCACCGGCAGCAGCGAGTAGAAGGCCAGCGGCAGCGCCGCCACCCACAGCCCGCCGGTCGCGCCGGTGACGATGAACCACAGCACCAGCACGCCGAGCGCGGGCGCGGCCTGGCCGATGTTCGCGATCGCCAGGAAGATCGGCGCGAGGAAGCGCGCCCACGGCCGCGTCACGATCACCCCGAGCGGCACCGCGACCAGAACGACGATCGCGGTCACCACCAGGGTCATCAGCACGTGGTCACCCAGGGCCGTGAACAGCGACGTCGCGTTGAGCGTCTCCTTCTCGGTCGCGTTCAGGCCGCTGGAGAACACCCAGATCAGCGTCACGGCGACGATCAGCAGGACGACCGCGGGCTGTGCGAACAGCCGGACGCGTTCCGCGCGCTTGGAGCCGGATTCGGTGGAAAAGCCGGTATCGACGGCAGCCGTCATGCGGACACCTCCTCACCGTTCGTGTGCTCTTCGCGCAGCTGCTGGATGGTCGCGATCACGGTGTCCAGCTGGATGGTGCCCGCGTACTCGCCGCGCGCGCCGGTCACCGGCACCGAACCGCCCTCGGCGAGCATCGCCTCGAGCGCGTCCTGCAGCGTGGACTGCAGGCTGACGATGTCGCGCAGCGGCCGGCCGGCGGTCGCCAGCGACGACCCCGCCGTCAGCTCGCGCGCGTGCGCCCAGCGGATCGGCCGCTTGCGCTGGTCGAGGACCAGAGCGAAGTGCTTGCGCTGGTCTTCGAGCTTCTTGCGGACCTCGGCCGGGTCGTCGTCGACCGTCGCGGTCAGCGCGTCCTGCTGGAGTTCGACGTCGCGGACCCGCAGCAGGGTCAGCTGCTTCAGGGACGCGCCGGCGCCGACGAAGCCGGCGACCGTGTCGTTGGCCGGGTTCGCCAGGATCGCTTCGGGGGTGTCGTACTGCAGGATCGACGACTGGTTGCCCAGCACGGCGATCTTGTCTCCGAGCTTCACGGCCTCGTCGAAGTCGTGCGTGACGAAGACGATGGTCTTCTTCAGCTCCGTCTGCAGCCGCAGGAGCTCGTCCTGCAGGTTGCCGCGGGTGATCGGGTCGACCGCGCCGAACGGCTCGTCCATCAGCAGCACCGGCGGGTCCGCGGCCAGCGCGCGGGCGACGCCGACCCGCTGCTGCTGGCCACCGGAGAGCTGCCGCGGGAAGCGGTCGCGGAAGTCCGACGGGTCGAGGCCGACCAGGTCCATCATCTCCTCGACCCGGTCGCCGACCTTCTTCTTGTCCCAGCCGAGCAGGCCCGGCACCACCCCGATGTTCTGCGCCACGGTGAAGTGCGGGAACAGCCCGGCCTGCTGGATCGCGTAGCCGATCCGGCGGCGCAGGGTGTCGACGTCCAGCTTGAGCGCGTCGTCGCCGCCGATGGTGATCCGGCCGGACGTCGGCTCGATCAGCCGGTTGATCATCCGCATCGTGGTGGTCTTGCCGCAGCCGGACGGACCGACGAAGACGACGATCTTCCCGGCGGGCACGACCATCGAGAAGTCCTCGACGGCCGCTTCGCGGGTGCCGGCGTACTTCTTGGTGACGTGCTCCAGTTCGATCTCGACGCCGGAGACTCCGTTTTCCTCTGTCACAGCGTTCTCAGCCACGGACACCCCTCGAGATGGTGAAGCGCTTGATCAGGACGTAGACGCCGTCGAGGATCAGGGCGAGGATGACCACCCCGACCGTGCCGGTGACGGCTTGGTTCAGGGAGTTCGTGCTCCCCGCGTTAGTGAGACCGGAGAAGACCTCGGCGCCGAGGCCGGGGCCCTTCGCGTAGGCGGAGATCACCGCGATACCCATCAGCATCTGCGTGGAGACCCGCATCCCGGTGAGGATCGCCGGCCAGGCCAGCCGCAGCTCGACGCGGGTGAGCACGCCGAAGCGGCTCATCCCGATGCCGCGCGCGGCGTCCGTGATCGCCGGGTCGACGCCGTCGAGCCCCACGATGGTGTTCCGGACGATCGGCAGGAGGCCGTAGAGCACCAGCGCGATGACGGCGGTCGTCGGACCGAGCCCGGAGATCGGGATCAGCAGCCCCAGGAGGGCGAACGACGGCACCGTCAGGATCGTGCTGGCCAGCGCGGTGGCGAGCGCCGAACCGATCGGGCTGCGGTAGACCGCCACCCCGATCAGCACGCCGAGCACCGCCGCCAGGATCGTGCACTGCACCACCAGGCTGGTGTGCAGATAGGCCTCCAGCCACAACTTGCTCGCCCGGTCCGAGATGTACTCGAAGAGATTCATCCGTGTCCGCACTCCCGCCCGCGTCCGTGAGGCTTCACCCGAACGGGCTAGCTCCTGACCGACGGCTCAGTACCCACCGTGCGCCGAAGCCAAACCCCCGTTCCCGGCCTCATTGATTCCGACACCGTTCCGTATCCGAGCGTGATCGGCAACAAAAAGGCTGAACCGATCCCGTCAGGGAACCGTGAACTTCGTGTGTGCTCAGTTGACGGGATCACCGGATCACCCGTCGGGGCGTCACTTAGGCTGCTCGGCATGAGCACTCCAGGACGGCGTCCCGCCGTGCTGGGTGCTACTCGCGGGGGGTTGCTCGGCGTGAGCGCGGGAGCGCTCACCGTCACCGCGCACCAGCTCGCCGACGGCGGGCTGCCGGACCCGGCGATGACCGTGCTGCTCAGCGCGCTGTTCGGCTGGACGGCGACCGCGCTGGCCCGCAAGGCGCGCGGCCCGGTCGCCACGATCACGCTTCTGGGTGCCGCCCAGCTGGTGATGCACCTGCTGCTCACGACGCTCGCCGGGCACCACGACATGTACGCCATGCCGGGCACCGAAAGCCTGGGCATGGTCACCGCGCACGCCGTCGCGACCGTGCTCACCGCGCTCCTGCTCTCCCGCGCGGACGAGACGCTGCTCTCCCTGCTCGCCGCGTTGCGCGCGATCCTGCCGCGGCTGCTCAGCCCGCTGCCCGTGCCGGTCGCGCCCGCCTCCCTCGTCCCGGCCCGCACCGCGGCGCCGAGCCACCTCGTCGGCGTCGACCTGCGCCGGATCCGCGGGCGGCGCGGCCCGCCCGTCCACTCCTGACCTGCACTTTTCCCCCTTCACGGCCCGGTCCCCGAACCGCGCCGTCCCCTTTTTGAGTTCATCAGGAGTGAACCCATGTCCCAGCACGTCTTCAAGCGCGCCGGTTTCCTCGCCGCCACCATCGGTGTCGCCGGCCTCCTCGGCACCGGCGTCGCCTCCGCGCACGTCACGGCCAACGTCTACGGCGCCCAGCCCACCAAGGGCGGCTACGCGGCGATCGTGTTCCGCGTGCCGAGTGAAGAGCCGACGACCATGACGACCAAGGTCGCCGTCGACTTCAAGGCCGACTACGGCATCGGCAGCGTGCGGACCAAGCCGGTCCCCGGCTGGACCGCGCAGGTGACCAAGTCGAAGCTGCCGACGCCGATCACCAAGGACAACGGCACGCAGATCACCGAGGCCGTCACCGCGGTGACGTGGACCGCGGCGGCGGGCAGCGAGCTCAAGTCGACGGACTACCAGGAGTTCGAGGTCAGCTTCGGCCCGCTGCCGTCGAACGTGGACGAGGTCGAGTTCCCGGCCCACCAGACCTACAGTGACGGCAAGGTCGTCGACTGGAACCAGGCGACCCCGGCGGGTGGCGAGGAGCCGGAGCACCCGGCGCCGGTCGTCAAGCTGGCCGCGAAGGCCGCGGAGGGCGACGACCACGCCGCCATGGGTGCCAACACGGCGGCGACCACCGGCGAGCACACCGAGGCCGCGGCGGCGACGTCGGACAGCACGGCGCGCTGGCTCGGCGGTGCCGGGCTGCTCGTCGGCGCGATCGGCGTCGGCGTCGGTGCCGGCGCGACCATCCGCGCCCGCAAGGCCACGGCGAAGTCTGGAGGCGCCAGCTAAATGCGAAAGGCGCTCGTCGCGCTGGCGTTGACGGTGGTGGCCGTGCTCGGCACGGCCACCCCGGCGCTCGCGCACAACGTGCTGATCTCGGCCGACCCGGCGAACGGCTCGTCCGTCGCGGCCGGGCCGCAGAAGGTCAGCTTGACGTTCGACCAGTACGTGCAGGGCGCGGACGTCAACCAGATCGCGGTGACCGGACCCGGCGGCGGCCAGTGGGCCGAGGGGCCGATCAGCGTGGTCGACAACGTCATCAGCGCGCCGCTGCGGCCGCTCGGACCGGCCGGGAAGTACACCATCGGCTACCGGGTGCTCTCCGCCGACGGCCACCCCGTGACGGGTGAGCTCAGCTTCACCCTCACCACCGCGGGCTCCGGCACGCCGGCGACCGTGGACGCGGCGAAGTCACCTGGCGGCTCCACCGCGCAGGCGACGTCGCAGTCGTCCTCGACCGGGGTGCCGATCTGGGTGTGGATCGCCGGTGCGGTCGTCCTGCTGGCGATCGGGCTGACCGTCGCCCTGCGCGCGGGCGGCTCGTCGGAAGGCGCGGAAGCCAAGCCGGTCGAGGAAAAGAAGTAAGCCGATGACGCAGGCCGAGACCACCACCACGAAGCCCCGCTACGCGACGCTGCTCTGCGTCGTGACGGCGGGGCTGCTCGGCGCCCTCATCGGCGTCGCGCTCACCGCCACCACCCCGGTCCCCGGTGTGGTGCAGCCCGCCGCGGTGGTCTCGGCCGGCATCCCGATCGTCCGGGTCCTGCTCGACCTGGCCGCGGTCACCACGATCGGCCTGTCCCTGCTCTCGGTCCTGGTCGGCTACGACCGGCCGAAGCTCACCGAGCCGATCATGCGGCTGGCCCGCCCGGCCGGCGTCGCGGCCGCGCTCGTCTGGGCCACGACGTCGGTCGTCGCGCTGGTCCTGCAGACCGCGGAGTACAAGCCGGGTTCGTCGACGCTCTCGGCGGCCGACATCGGCGACTACATCGCGAACGTCGGCGCCGGGAAGGCGCTCGTCATCGTCGCCGCGCTGTCGCTGGCGCACGCCGGGATCGGCGCGCTCGCCCTGCGGTTCGGCGAAAAGGTCCCGGCCGAGGTCCGCGTCGGGCTCGGGCTGTTCGCGCTCCTGCCGCTGCCGGTCACCGGCCACGCGTCGAACTGGAGCTACCACGACTACACGATGATCTCGATGGAGCTGCACGTCATGAGCGCCGTCGCCTGGACCGGCGGCCTCGGCGCGATGACCGTGCTCCTGGTGGCGAACCGGACGCTGCTCGCGCACGCGATGCCCCGGTTCTCGAAGCTCGCGACGCTCTGCCTGGTCATCTCCGCGGCGACCGGGCTGTTCAACGGCCTGATCGAGATCTCGCTGAACCCGACCATCAGCTTCTGGGCGGCGATCTTCACCACGCCGTACGGGCAGCTGCTCATCCTCAAGCTCGTCTGCACCGGCGCCATCGCACTGCTCGGCGCGAACCTCCGCTGGCGGCTGATGCCGCAGATCGTCCGGCACAACCGCACGGCGCTCGCGTCGTGGGCGACGCTCGAACTGACCGTCATGGGATTGGCGTTCGGATTCGCCGTCGTGCTGACGCGGGCGCCGGTCGTCGCCTCCTGATCGCCCGTCCACGCAGGTAGAACCGGGTGTGGAGTCACGGCGTGTAGCTGCAACTTGCGCATTGGAATGACCGGGCATCCATTGGAGGTGACCGGTCGGGCAGAACTTTCTACCCAGAGCAGGCCCCATTCCTGAAGCGGCGAACGGTCTTTTGCAGGGGTCGAATGCACGTGCAGATTGTGGCGCCGGTCACACGAAGTGACAGTTCCGGCTCAGCGGTAACGCGTCCACCGAGCGTCCGTTCGGCCGTTCCGGAGGTCGTCCAGACGGCGGAACAGCTCCGGCCGCACCTGGGGCCGGCTGCGCAGGATCGGCAGCACGCTGGTCGTCAGCTTCAGTTCACGGATCCCCCGGAGCACCGCGAAACCGGGCCAGGACGTCACGTCGAAGCCGTACGCCGCGGCGAACCTCCGGTACTGCACCGGCGGGTCCCCGAACCGCTCACGGCCGACGGCGAGCGGCGTCAGGTCCCATTCCGGCGGGCCGACGCACGAGGAGTCGAAGTCGCAGAGCACCGGGCCGTCCGGGCCGGGGATGACGTTGCCGGGGTACGCGTCGCCGTGGACCAGCCCCCGGGGCAGCGGGAACTCCAGTTCGGACAGTGCGGCCTCGAGCTCGGCGCAGCGCTCCAGGAGGAACGCGCGGTCCTCGGCGCTGATCTCCTCGGCGTCGGACACCCGGGCCCGCACCGCGGCGAACGGTGCCCACTCGGCCAGGCCGTCCGGCGCGGGGAGCGCGTGCACCTGGCGCAGCAGCCGGGCCAGGTCGGCGGTCGTCGCCGGACGGCCGATGGTCGGTACCTGGTGCCAGACGGTCACGAGGTGCTCGCCGACCGCCATCGGCTGCTCCACGCCGCCGAGCAGCCGGATCGCCGGGACGCCGTGCTCCTCGAAGTGGCGGGCGACGCGAACCACGGTCCCGACGCGGTGCCGGAGCCGGGTCGAGCCGACGATCCGGACCACGACCGGGGCCGTGACCAGCGCGTACACCGCGTTGTTGGTGAAGCGCAGCAACCGCGCGCCTGCCGGGTCGAGGTCGAGCAGCGCGCAGGTCTCGGCCAGCACGCCACGCAGCTTCCCGGGGGTGAACCGTCCGTCCAAGACGGTTACGGCGTTACGCGGCGTAGAAAGCGTGGAGGCGGTCGGCGAGGTCACGGGCGTCGGCGTTGTTGCGGCGGCGCTCGGCCTCCTCCTGGAGGGGCCGCATCCGGTCCTTGACGCGCTCGGACTTGATGCCCTCGGCGCAGTCGATGGCCTTGCCACCCACCTTGGACCCGTGGTCGAGATCGCCGTCCAGCAGGTGGTTCGTGGCCAGCGCGCTCAGCATGAAGGTCTTGGAGCGGGCCATCTCGTCGTCGTAGGAGTCGACGGCCCTGGTCAGCGCCGGGATCGCGAACTTGGTGTGCTCGGCGTTCTTCTGCGCGAGGACGGTGTGGACGGTGCCGACCATGGCGTAGACGTCGGTCTCGGTGAAGAACTTCACCCAGGACTCGGCCTCGGCCAGGTTGGCGCGCTCGAACTCGTCCTTGCTCCGGCCGAGCAGCTTCACCGCCTGCTCCTCGTTGCCCATCATCGCGTAGGCCCAGGCCTCGTTCGCGCAGAGCACGGAGACCGCCAGCTCGGAGCCCGATTCCTGGGCCGCGATCTGGCCCAGCTGGAACAGCTTCAGCGCATCGTTGGGGGCGTCCTGGTGCAGGTAGACGCGGCCCATGCGGTACAGCACGTTGGCGACCAGCGGGTGGTTGTCGCCCTGCTTGGCCAGGTCCAGCGCGTTCGCGAAGTGGCCGCGGGCGGAGTCCATCAGCCCGGTGTCGAACGACGTCCAGCCGGCCAGCGAGTGCAGGTCGGCGAGCGCGACGTACAGCCGGTTCTTCACCACGTCGGTGCCGTTGGACTCGAGCATCTGCTGTCCCCAGGACAGCTGCGCCACGACGGCGTCGCGGCAGAACCCGCCGCCGTACTGGTAGTCCAGGGCGCGCAGGGCGCGCGTCGCGGCCTCCACCTGGCGCACGTCGGTCATGCCGATGCGCCCGGGCGCCGGCGTCCGCGCCGGTCCCGCCGACCACGTGCCCGATTCCGGACCGAACACCGCCGCACCCATCGTGACCTGGGCGGCGTGCGCGAGGAACCTCCGTCGCTTCACGGACTCGTCCTCCTCAGCCTGCTGGCCGTCGGCGGAGCCGACGACGCGTATCGCCGTGGCCTCGTCGTAGGCGAGGCCCATGTATCCACGTTGGACACCCAGGCCGTCGGCGATCCGCGTGAGGACGTCGTAGGCCATGACCTGGCGACCCTTGAGGATCTCCGACACCTCGGACTGGGACTGGCCGGTCATCGCGGCGATCTGGCGCTGCGAGACACCGTGCTTGCGAAGGAGCCGGTAGACGGCGCTGATCTCGCGGCTGGCGAGAGCAGCTCTCATCTCGGGCTGCTCCCACGCGTCAGCGGGAACGGCGTGGCTCTGCCGGGCTTCGGCACCGCCACCGTTACTGGCGTCCATCGCGCCCCCTCCACTGTCCGGTCGGGCGTCTGTGAAACAGCGTAAGCAAAGCTGTCGAACCATGTGAACCGAGCGAACGACGCCCTGATCGGTCCGGGCGAAGTCCGTTGACCGCTTACCGTGGAACCGAGTCCGGTCACCGCTATGACGCCATTTCGACCTTCTATCGCACCCGGTTTCACCTCACTGTAGTTGTCAGATCTCCGTCACCGCCCGAACACCGGTAGCGATCACGGAGAGCTACGAAAACCGCAGTGCTGTGACGAAGCGATGTTGCAGAAGGCAGTTCGAAGAGGACGACAGAGCGGAGAAGGGCGTGGAGTTCGTGGACTCGTTCGCAGGGGGACATGCCGGTACGGCCACTCGCGCCGTGCGGCCGGTGGTCTCTCCCATCTCCGCCGTCCGTCCGGTCACCCCCGCCGCCGCGGTGGACCCCCGCACCGCGGCCGTCCGCCACTACGAAGGCGGACAGCTCGTGTGGCGGGTGCAGTGCGGAGACCTCATCGAGCGCGAACGCGCGGTGACGGTCTTCGTCGAGGACAACCAGGTGGTACTGGTCTCGCCCCCCGGCGAGACCGCGCGGTTGACGTCCGGCCAGCTCGGACAGCTGCGCGCCGCGCTCAACGAAGCCGCCAAGATGGCGGAAAGGTAACGGTGAGCTGATCATGGATCAGGTACTCGGGCAGGTCCTCCGCAATGCGGTCTGGGAGCGCCTCGACATGCTGACCGACCTGGCGAACCGCGCCGACGCCCAGTCGCTCGTCTCGGTCGCGCGCTCGGAACTCCCCCGCTTGACGGAGGCGTGGCGCGCGATGCTGAAGATGCACGAGCCCGACGAGCGCGGCGACTGCCCCACCTGCTCGACCCGGTGGCACCGCTGCAAGGCGCCGTGCTCGGTCTGGCAGGTCGCGCACGAGCACCTCGTGGCCGGCGGGCTCGCCCCGCAGCAGGCTCCGGCGGCCCGCGGGCTGCAGGGCCGGCGCACGAGCCCGGTGCCGACGCAGGGTCGTCCGGTCCCCGCCCCCAGCCCGGCCGAGACCACCGGGCGCCACGCCCTGGTGAACCCGCGTCGCGCGGTCACGGCCTGATCCACCCCAGTCCGGCGAGCCGCGGCCGACCGATCGCCCCATCGGACCCGCGCCGGCTCTCGCCCCGGCCGAGGACTGTTTCGCCCGCACCCCCGAGCAGCGCGAACCAGTCCTCGGCCCACCCCCTGGGCGTCTCCGCGATTAATCGAAAAAAATACGCGTTAGCCCTAGCCCGGGCGGTAATCGCCCGCTAGATTGATCATCAAGCACAGCGTGATCACCTCGTTGGTCCGCTGCGCGTCCCGCCCCGTACGTGCGGCCCCGAATTCCGCGGGCCGGTGCCGTTGCACTCCCCTCCCCCGACCGGCACCGGCCCGCGGTTCCACGTCCAGGTGCCTACCGGACCGCCTTCACCCGCAGGACCAGCACCGCGGCCAGCAGCGTCGCGACGGCCGAAGCGGCGAAGAGTCCCGAATAGCCGCCGAGGTACGCGAGCACGAGCGGCGTCAGCAGCGGGGCCACCACCTGCGGCAGCGAATTCGCGATGTTGATGACGCCCAGGTCCTTCGCGCGGTCCTGCGCCGTCGGCAGCACCTGCGTCAGCATCGCGAGCGCGACGGCCATGTACGCACCGAAACCGACGCCCAGCAGCGGCGACGCGGCGAGCGCGACCGGCCAGCTCTGCCAGATCACCAGCAGCAAAGCGGCCAACGCCATCACACCGGAGGCCGCAAGGACGTACGGCTTACGCCGTCCGGACTTGTCGGAGAAGTGCCCGGCGAGCACCGCGCCGATGACGAGCGCGACGCCGTACAGCCCCATCATGATCAACAGGCCCGTGTCGGGGTCCGCGTAGTGCACCGCGTCCTTGAGGAAGAACAGCAGGTAGAGCGTGCCGAACGCGTTGCCGAGGTTGATCATGAAGTGGCACGACCAGGCCCACGCGAAGTCCGGGTGCCGCCGCGGCGAGACCCAGAGGTTGCGCAGCACCTCACCGGCCGCCGACGACGGGCGGTGCTCGACCGGCAGCCGCGCGTCCGGCGTCCGGAGCACGAAGAAAGCGGCTCCGACCAGCACGATCCCCGCGCAGACCGCGTAGGCCAGCGGCAGCCCGGCGATGCCGAGCATCACGACGACCACCACCGCGCCGAGCACCGTGCCGAGCATCTGCGCGATGCCGACGAGCCCGCCGACCTGCGCGCGCTGCCCGACCGGGACGCGGTCGGCGATGGCCGACATCAGGGTGGCGAGCATGCCGTTGAGCCCGGCCTGCACCAGGCACCAGCCGGTGATCAGCAGTCCGACGTTCGGCGCGAAGGCCAACACCAGCAGCCCGATCGCGGCGACGATCGCACCGACGACCGTCCACGGGTGGCGGCGGCCGAACCGGGAGCACGTCCGGTCCGACAGCAGCCCGACCGCCGGGTTGACGACCAGCGCCACGACCGCGCCGGCCCCCATCACGATGCCGAGCACGAACTCCTTGTTGACCTGGTCGAGCATCTCGGCCTGCTGCGGCAGCAGCACCTGGATCGGCGCGTAGATCCCCAGCCAGAGCGCGATGTTCGCGAAGAACAGCAGGGTCATCCAGCCGGGCCGCACCCGCACGACCGGCTCGGCGAGGGCTTCCGGCAGGGCCGTGACCTCGGTCGTCTCACTACTCATCCCGCACCAGCTTCCGGTACCAGTGGAACGAGTCCTTCGGCGTGCGCCGGAGGGTCTCGTAGTCGACGTGCACCAGGCCGAAGCGCGGCGCGTAGCCCTTGGACCATTCGAAATTGTCCATCAGGGACCAGCAGAAGTACCCCCGGACATCGACCCCGGCGTCCATCGCCTCGCGCAGCGCGACGAGGTGGCTGTGCAGGAAGTCGATCCGCTCGGGGTCGTGCACGGCGCCGTCCTCGGCGACGACGTCGGCGAAACTGCAGCCGTTCTCGGTGATCTGGATCGGCGGCAGCTTGTCGCGGTAGCGCCGGTGGAAGTCCAGCAGCAGCTCGCGCAGCGCGTGCGGGACGATCGGCGAGTCGTTGGTCGTCATCGGGTAACCCTCGATCGGGCGCAGGTCGAACGGCAGCGGGTTGCCCGGGCTGGGCGCCGCGACCCCCTGCGGTTCGTAGTAGTTGACGCCGTAGAAGTCGAGCGGCTGGGCGATGGTGGGCAGGTCGTCGGCGAACCCGGCGGGAAGGTGCTCGTGGAGCTGTTCGGGGTAGGTGCCGAGCAGGACGGGATCCGCGTAAAGCCGATTGAGCAGCGCGTCGAGCCACTCGGCGGCCGCGTCGTCCTCCACACTGTCGGCGACGGGCCAGATCGGCGAGTGGTTGTTGGCCGTGCCGATGTTCGTGGCACCGGCCGCGCGCAGCGCCTGGACGGCCAGGCCGTGCGCGAGGTTCTGGTGGTGCGCGGTCGGAACGGCGTCGAGCAGGAGGGTCTGTCCGGGTGCGTACTCGCCGATCGCGTAACCGAAGATCGACATGACCATGGGCTCGTTCAGCGGAATCCACAGCTTCACCCGATCGGCGAAACGTTCACCGAGAATGTGGGCGTACTCGGCGAAGCGCTCAGCGGTACCGCGGGTGAGCCAGCCGCCCTCGTCTTCGACGGCTTGCGGGGTGTCCCAGTGGTAGAGCGTGACGGCGGGTGCGATGCCGGCCGCGCACACGGCGTCGATGAGCTTGTCGTAGAACCCGAGGCCCTCGGGGTTGGGCGCGCCCTTCCCGTCGGGCTGGATGCGGGGCCAAGCGATGGACATCCGGTAGGCGCCGACGCCGAGCTCCGCCATCAGCGCGATGTCTTCGGGGTAGCGGTGGTAGTGGTCGGCGGCTACTTTGGCTTCTTCACCGCGGGCGATCTTGCCTTCGGTCGCGGTGAACGTGTCCCAGATGGACGGTCCGCGCCCACCTTCGGTGGTGGCGCCTTCGATCTGGAACGCCGAGGTCGAAACACCCCAAAGGAAGTCGGGCGGGAAGTTCGGGTTCTGCACCGGCTGCTGACCCCTTCGTCAGGCCACCCGCATGGGTGAACATGAAAAGTTCTCATATACTAGGTCTTCACTCGTCCGTGGGGAAGCCCGTCGGCGCGATAAAGTCCCAGATCAGACGAGGAGGAGTGCCGTGTCCGACATCCAGGCCGCGAAGGTGCCGGCAGAAGCGACCCCCCTACGCCGGCAGCCGGTCCAGCAACGCAGCGCGAAACGGGTCGAGCAGATGCTCGACGCGAGCGCGGCGCTGATCGACGAGCTCGGCTACGACGCGCTGACGACCACCCTGATCGCCAAACGAGCAGGGGTCGCCGTCGGTTCGCTGTACCAGTTCTTCCCGGACAAACGCGCCGTCGTGCAAGCGCTTACCGCCCGCAACCTCGAACGGTTCGTCGGCGCGGTCAACGAGCGCCTCAAGCAGCTGGGCCCCGAGCACTGGTGGGACGTCGTGGACTCGATCCTCGACATCTACCTGGAGATGCACCGCTCGGTACCGGGCTTCTCGAAGGTCCACTTCGGCGACATCATCGACCGCCAGCTGCTCGACGAGACCCGCGACAACAACGCGGTGATCGTCGATTCCCTGACGGACCTCCTGGCCTCCCAGGTCGACCGCCCGGTGGAGGACCTCCGCTTCGCGATCACGATCGCCAACGAGGTCGCGGACGCGCTCCTGAAGCTGGCGTTCCGCAAGGAGCCGAGCGGCGACGAGAAGTTCGTGGCGGAGGCGAAGTACGTGGTGAAGGGGTACTTGGCGGCGCGGTTCGGGGAGAAGTCCTAGCTGTCCACAGAAGTTGTCCACAGGCTTCCACAGTTGTGGACAACCCTGGGGTTTGGCCTGTTCTCAGCCGGGTTTGTCCTGGGGCGCCGATAGACTGGACCTGGGGACGCCCCCCTGGGAGAGGCGGGGGCTGCTTTCCGGGCGGGGGCCTGGTGGAAGCAGGTTTCTGCGGTTGGTTCCGGGGCCTGCGGGGGCTTGATCGGCGATCGATGCTCGTTGGTCTCTGCTCGCGAGTGCGGCGAACCCGGCGGTCGGCCGGTGGACCCGGAGCTGTGGGCTGCGGTTGATTCGGAATGCTTGCCCGATGGGTTCCCGCGGCGGGCGGTTGGTGAGCCGGGTTCGCCCGTCCGGGGACGGGGACGAAGCGGGTCCGTGCGGCGGAATCCATGTTCTGCCGCACGGACGTGGTACCCGGGTGCCTTGGTCAGCCGAAGTTCTGGTGCTCGCCTCGGTACGTCGGGACCGTGCGCTCCACTCGGTCGCCCAGGACCAGGTGGTAGTGCGTGAAGCGCTCGGCCAGCTCGCCCGCCTTGGCGTGGCGGAGCCAGACGCGGTCGCCCAGTTGCAGGGTTCGGGCCGCCCTCCCCGTCACCGGGGACTGGACCTCGCCCGCTCCTTCGAAGCCGAGGAACTTCAGGCCCGTTGGCAGGTAGGGCGTCGGCTGGCGGGACGGGCCCGTCGGGCCGGAGGCGATGTAGCCGCCCGAGTACAGCGTGGCGATCTTGCGGGTGGGGCGGCGGACCACCGGTAGCGCGAACAGCGCCGCCGGGCGGGGCTTGAAGCGGGTGTACGCGTCGAAGAGGGTCGGGCCGATCAGGCCCGAGCCGGCCGCGATCTCCGTGACCACCGCGTCCGCGCCCGTCGACTCGATGCTGCCCGTGCCGCCGCCGTTGACGAACTCCAGGTTCGTCACCTCGCGGACCTCGCGGACCGCGGCGCCGCGGCGGCGGGCCAGTTCGGCGGCCGAACGGCGTTGCATCCAGCCGACCACCAGCCGGTTGACGCGGCGGCCCGCGGCGTCGCCGAGGCCGGCGATCTGGCCTTCGTAGGCCATGACGCCGACCAGGTTGAAGCCCGGGCGGGCCACGACCTGGCGGGCGAACGTCGCGGCCTGCTTCGGCGTGAAGATCGGGGACCGCCGGGTGCCGACGTGGATGCCGGGCACCGGGCGCCACGAAGCGTCCAGCTCCAGGCAGACGCGGATTTCCGGGTGGCCGTGGCCCAGGGCGGCGTCCACGAGGTCCAGGTGCTCCGGCGAGTCGACCATGATCGTGATCGACGCGCGGGCTTGGTCGGACGCGGCCAGGCGGCGGAGGGCGTCGTGGTCCGCGGTCGGGTACGCGACGACGACGTCGTCGGTCGTGCCCTGCTCGACGTGCCAGATGGCTTCGGCCAGCGAGTAGCACATCAGGCCTTCGAAGCCCGGCATCGCGAGGACGCGCTCGAGCAGCGCCCGGCAGCGGACCGACTTGCTCACCACCCGGATCGGCTTGCCGGCCGCGCGCCGGTGGAGGTCGTCGGCGTTCGCGTCGAAAGCAGCCAAGTCGACGACGGCCAAGGGTGGATCGAGGTCCTTGGTCGCCAAGTCGTACACCGTCGCACTGGTCACGAGGTCTAAAGTACGACAACAAAGCTTGAAACGCGAATACTGTTCACATACTGTCTCGGACAATCGACCGATGGAGGGGGCGCGCATGACCCGGTGGACCAACTGGGCGGGCACGGCGTCCGCCTCGCCGCAGCACGTTCACCAGCCGCGGAGCGCGGCTGAGATCGCGGCGACCGTCGCGAGCATCGCCGCGGCCGGCCGGACCGTGCGCCCCTGGGGCAGCGGCCACTCCTTCACCGCGATCGCCGTCGCCGACTCCGACGCGCTCGACCTGCGCGGCTGGACCGGCATCGAGCGGGCCGACCTCGAAACCGGGCACGTCACCGTCCGCGCGGGCACCACGATCAAGCAGCTCAACGCCGCGCTCGACACGCTCGGGCTCGCCATGACCAACCTCGGCGACATCGACGCGCAGACCATCGCGGGCGCGATTTCGACCGGCACGCACGGCACCGGCGCCCACCTCGGCGGCATCGCCACCCAGATCGTGGCGCTCGAGCTCGTCCTGGGTGACGGCTCGGTCGTCACCTGCTCGGCCGGCGAGCGCCCGGACCTCTTCTCCGCCGCCCGCGTCGGACTCGGCGCGCTCGGCGTGATCACCACCGTGACGCTGAAGTGCGAGCCGTCGTTCGTGCTGCGCGCGCAGGAACGCCCGGAGCCGCTGGAGCAGGTCCTCGAGGGGTTTGACGACTTCGCCGCGGACAACGAGCACTTCGAGTTCTACTGGTTCCCCTACGGCAAGAACGCGCTGGTCAAGCGCAACAACCGCTGCGAGACGGCAGAGCCGCTGAGCCGGGTCCGCCAGTTCGTCGACTACGAGATCATGGAGAACGTCGCGTTCGGCGGGCTCTGCCGGACGGGCCGGCTGATGCCGCGGCTCGTGCCGTCGCTCAACAGCTTCGCGTCGAACATGCTCTCAGCGCGCGAGTACAGCGACCTCTCGCACCGCGTTTTCGTCACCGCGCGCAACGTCCGGTTCACCGAAACGGAATACGCTGTTCCACGTGAATCAGTGCACGAAGTCCTCGCCGAGCTGCGCGCGCTGGTGCCGAAGCTGCGGGACCCGGTGATGTTCCCGGTCGAGGTCCGCGTCGCGGCCGCCGACGACATCTGGCTCTCGACCGCGCAGGGCCGCGACTCGGCCTACATCGCGATCCACCAGTTCACCGGCATGCCCTACCGCGAGTACTTCGGCGCGTTCGAGAAGATCGCCGGCGCGGTCGGCGGCCGCCCGCACTGGGGCAAGATGCACGACCTCGACGCCGGCGTCCTCCGCTCGCGCTACCCGCACTTCGACGACTTCCTGCGCGTGCGCAAGGAAACCGACCCGAGCGGCGTCTTCACGAACACCTACCTGGACCGCGTTCTCGGCCCCGTCGGCTAGAAGAGGGCGGACACCGATTCGCCGTTGTGGATCCGGCGGATCGCCTCGGCCATCGCCGGGGCGATCGAGAGGATCTTCAGCTTTTCGGTGCGTTCCTCTTCCGGCACCGGGACGGTGTTGGTGCAGACGATCTCCAGCACCTCCGGCCGGTCGCCGATGCGCTCGATGGCCTTCGCCGCGAACAAGCCGTGCGTGCAGGCGACGCGGATCGAGCGCGGCCGCAGCTCGGCCAGCCTGTCGAGCAGTTCGAGGACCGTGCTGCCCTTGGCGATCTCGTCGTCGAGGACGATCACGTCGCGGCCGGTGATCTCGCCGATCACCGAGGTGATCTGGACGCGGTCGTCCGGGAAACGTTCCTTCGCGCCGGCCGCGACCTGGACGCCGAGGAGCCGCGCGAAGTGCGACGCCTCCTTCGCGTTGCCCAGGTCGGGCGAGACGACGGTGGTGCGCGAAAGGTCGTACTGCCGGAAGTGCTTGGCCAGCTCCTGCAGCGCGTGCAGGTGGTCGACGGGGACGCTGAAGAACCCGTGCACCTGCGGTGAGTGCAGCGTCATCGCGAGGACGCGGTTCGCGCCGGCCGCCACCAGCAGGTCGGCGACGAGGCGGCCGCCGATGGAGATGCGCGGCGCGTCCTTCTTGTCCGAGCGCGCGTACGAGTAGTGCGGCATCACGGCGGTAATCCGGGACGCCGAGGCTCCGCGCGCGGCGTCGAGCATCAGCAGCAGCTCGACGAGGTGCTCCTGCACCGGGCGCACGAGCGGCTGGATGATGAAGACGTCCCGCTCGCGGCAGTTCGCCTGCAGCTGGACGCCGAGGCAGTCGTTCGCGAAGCGCTCGATCTCGACGGGCCGCAGCGGCACGCCGAGCTGCTCGCAGATCTCTTCGGCCAGCTCGGGGTGCGCGCTGCCGCTGAAGACGGCGATTTCTCTGGATTCTTCGTTCACAGTGCTGAAATCGCCTCGTCGATCGCGGTCTCGCCCGAAATCAGTTCCAGGGTGCGACGCGCGGTCGACGGCGTGTCGAGCAGCGCGACGAGCATCGCGGCGACGTCGTCACGCGGCACCGGACCGCGGCCGGTCTTGTCGGCCAGCAGGACCAGGCCGGTGCCGGGGTCGTCGGTCAGCGCGCCCGGCCGGAGGATCGTCCAGTCGAGGTCGCGGGCCTTGAGGTCGTCCTCGGCCGCGCGCTTGGCGCGCAGGTAGACGCGGAAGTCCTCGGTGGCGTCGGGGTTCTCCGGGTTGTCGGCGCCCATGGAGCCGACCTGGATGTGACGCCGCACACCGGCCTGCAGGGCCGCGTCGGCGAAGAGGGCCGCGGCGCCGCGGTCCACAGTGTCCTTGCGCGCGGACCCGCTGCCCGGGCCGGCACCCGCAGCGAACACCGCGGCGTCGGCGCCCTTCAGCACCTCGGCGACGGTGTCCACATCGGAGTTCTCCAGGTCGAGCACGACGGCCTGGGCACCGGCGGACTCGAGGTCCGCCGTGTGGGCGGGATTCCGGATGATCCCGACCCCTTCGTCACCTCGTGCGGCAAGCAGCCGCTCGAGCCGCAACGCGATCTGACCGTGTCCACCAGCAATGACGACTCGCATGCCACCGACCCTAGTAGGGATCGATCAAGACCGTCAGTCGAGTTCGGCGGGGGCCTCGGCAGTGCGGAGCAGGTGGTCGTAGACGATCTCGTTCACCAGACGGGAAACCGGGTCCTCCGCCAGCACGACGCGCTCGGTGCGGCCCTCGAGGTCGAGGTCGACGACCGAGTTCGGGTCGGCGGTGACGATCCCGAGGCCGTACGCGCGGGCTCGCGGCAGGCAGTTGCCGACGTAGTCCTCGGTCAGCACGGCCGGCGACGGCAGCACCATCGCGGCCTCGCCGTAGCGGGCGAACGGAACCGCGGAGGCCATCGCGGTGCGCCAGTGGCGCGCGACGGCCAGGACGCCGATGATCTCGGCGGCCGGGGCGGGGGCGGTTCCGGCCAGCTCCGGCCAGGTCCAGGTGTCGACAGTGGCCCGATCGGCCACCGGGCCGGCACCCATCGCGATGCGTTCGGCGTGCACGTCGGTGCGAAGCTTGGCGACCACGCAGACCTTGCGGCCCAGGATCGTGATCTCGGGAAGGACGACGCCGTTCCAGCCCAGCTGGGCCGCGGCGGCGCGGGCGAGTTCGTCGACGCTCGCGGGGAGCTCGATCGGCGGCACCACCCGGCTCGGCATCGACCGGCTGCGCTTCGCGCCACCGGCGACCGTCGAGCGATCGGTGTTCTGAGGTGTAGCCGCCACGTGTCCGCCTCCTTCTGAACTGCACCGCGTCGTGACCGGTGAAACCGGCACCTC
The DNA here is from genome assembly GCF_034929455.1 of Amycolatopsis heterodermiae. Classification (NCBI taxonomy): domain Bacteria; kingdom Bacillati; phylum Actinomycetota; class Actinomycetes; order Pseudonocardiales; family Pseudonocardiaceae; genus Amycolatopsis; species Amycolatopsis heterodermiae. The sequence continues at coordinate 2,088,068 of NZ_JAYFSI010000001.1, read as the reverse complement.
ACTTGTCTAACAGCGCGGCGGCGCGGCGTCGCCGGGTAGTGCGAGTGGCTGCGATCGGCGGCGCCCAGCGGTCGATGACCGGTCGGTAGGCGGTCATGGGACTTCGGTCGAACGGTGCGGCCAACCGAGTGATCGCGAGGTGAGTGGCACTACCGTCCGCCCGCGAACGACTACCCAGGGCGCGAATCCGGACGTCGGGACCACCTTCGCCCGACTAGCCCGTTCGGCGCAACCCGGGGAGAATCCACAGTGGACGCAGGGCGCTGAGCTGCGGTTGTCCACTGTCACCCACACGGCGGTGAGCTACGCCGCAGCGGACACCGGCGCCCGCGACTAAAGTTACCGACCAGTCACTTAGTCGTCGCCGTGGAGGACCGATGCGCTCCCCGAAGGACTTCTTCGCCCCGCTCGCCCTGGGCGCGCCCGCCCCCGTGCGGGAGATCCCGGTGACGCCGTCCCGGATGATCCACTTCTTCGACCCGAGCAACGAGAAGATGGCCGCGAAGGCGCCGGACATCGCGAAAAAGGTCGATGTCCTGCTCGGAAACCTCGAAGACGCCGTGCGCGCCGACCGCAAGGAGGCCGCGCGCGACGGACTCGTCGCCATCGCCAAGGCGAACGACTTCGGGAAGACGCAGCTGTGGACCCGCGTCAACAGCCTGGACTCGCCGTGGGTGCTCGACGACCTGGTGACGCTCGTCACCGAGATCGGCGACAAGCTCGACGTGATCATGGTGCCGAAGGTCGAGGGCGCGCAGGACATCCACTACGTCGACCGGCTGCTGGCCCAGCTCGAAGCGCGTGCCGGGCTGACGAAGCCGTTGCTGGTGCACGCGATCCTCGAGACGGCGAGCGGCGTGGCCAATGTGGAGGAGATCGCCGGCGCCAGCCCGCGGATGCAGGGCATCTCGCTCGGCCCGGCCGACCTGGCCGCGAGCCGCCGGATGAAGACGACCCGCGTCGGCGGCGGCCACCCCGGATACCTGGTGCGCACCGACCCGACCGGGGAGGACCTGAACGAAGGCCGGACGACGTACCAGCAGGACCTCTGGCACTACACGGTCGCGCGGATGGTCGACGCGTGCGCGATGCACGGGATCCTGCCGTACTACGGGCCGTTCGGGGACATCCGCGACGTCGTCGCGTGCGAGGACCAGTTCCGGAACGCGTTCCTGCTCGGCTGCGTCGGCGCGTGGAGCCTGCACCCCGTGCAGATCGACATCGCGAAGAAGGTGTTCTCGCCCGCACCGTCCGATGTGGCCTGGGCGCGTCGCGTCATCGCGGAGATGGGCGACGGCACCGGCGCCGTGATGATCGACGGGAAGATGCAGGACGACGCGTCGGTGAAGCAGTGCCGCGTGGTCGCCGAACTGGCCGACGCCCTCGCGGCGGACGACCCCCAACTCGCGGCCGCCTACGACGCCGCCACCAAGGAGATCCTCGGATGACCACGCCTAGACGCTCTGTCCTCTACATGCCCGGCGCCAACGAGCGCGCGCTGGAGAAGGCCAAGACCATCCCGGCGGACGCGCTGATCCTCGACCTCGAGGACGCCGTCGCGCCGGACGCGAAGGAAGCCGCGCGCGAACGCGTCTGCGCCGCTGCTTCGTCGGGCGACTACGGCGACCGCGAGGTGACGATCCGCGTCAACGGCCTCGACACCGAGTGGCACGACGCCGACCTGCGCGCGGCCGCGTCCGCCGGGCCGGCCGCGGTGGTCGTGCCGAAGGTGAACTCGGCGTCCGAAGTGCACAACATCGAGCGCGCGCTGGAGCTGGGCGGCGCCCCGGACCACACGAAGATCTGGGCGATGGTCGAGACGCCCGTCGCGATGCTGCACGCCGAGGAGATCGCGGCGGCGTCCGAACGGCTGACCGTGCTGGTGATGGGCACGAACGACCTCGCCAAGGAGCTGCACGCGGAGTTCGTCCCGGGCCGCGGCCCGCTGCTGGGCGGGCTTTCGCTGTGCCTGCTGGCCGCGCGCGCGACCGGCAAGGTGATCCTCGACGGCGTCTACAACGACGTGAAGGACCTGTCCGGGTTCGAAGAGGAGTGCGTCCAGGGCCGCCAGTACGGCTTCGACGGGAAGACGCTCATCCACCCGTCCCAGGTGGAGCCGTGCAACCGGGTCTTCGCACCGTCCGAAGAGGAGATCGACCGGTCGCGCCGGATCATCGAGGCCTTCGAGAAGGCCGGCAGCGGCGTGGTGACGGTGGACGGCCGGATGATCGAGAACCTGCACGTCGACAACGCGCGGCGGGTGCTCGCGCTGGCCGAGGCGGTCAAGGCCTGACCTCCGGTGGCCGGGCGCAGGCCCGGCCACCGGTCGGTTCAGCTCGGCAGTGAGTCCGTCCATTCGGCACTGATCCCGATGGTGGTGCCCTCGGCCGCGCTGTACCTCGCGCCTTCCGCGGTCACGAACGTCGAGGTCTTGTTCACCCGGCCGGTCGCCGGGTCGACGACGAGCAGTCCCTCTCCCGCCAGTGGCAGCTGCAGGCCTTGCCCGCCCGGCACCGCGCCGACCGCGCGTACCCCGGGGTACGCGGCGATCGCCCGGAACGACGCCGCGCGGACCGCCGGGGGCGCGGGCAGCGTGGACACGAGCGAGACCAGTCCTTCCAGCACCGCCTGCTGCCGCTGGTCCGCGGTCAGCGGGCCGGCACTCGTCCGGATGTCGCTGTGCGCCACCAGGTTCGTGATCCAGTCCCGCAGTGCCCCCGGCTCGGCGGGGAGTTTCTGGATCCGGTCCATGGTCACTTCCGCGCCACCCAGCCTGAAGGGCAGCTCCCCCAGCGGCATGACCCGGCCGCCGGTCTTCGCGGCACGGAACCACACGTGCGCGTCCGCCTTGGTCCAGTATTCGTAGGTCTCGGACGCGTTGATCTTGACGTGCCAGTAGGTGCCGGTGCTCGCCGGCGCCTTCGCGGCCACCGTGGCCGCGGCGAGCAGGATCTCCTGGCCGGTGACGGCGACGGGGGCCGCGGCCTGCGGGGCCGGCGCGGGGGCCGGGGTTCCGGGCAGCGTCGCCACCACGACGGCGGCCGCGGCCGCGACGGCGACCAGTCCGGCGCCGATCGCTAGCGGGCGGACGTGCCGGCGACGGCGGGCGGCCAGCATGTGGTTCTGGAGCCGGTGCCGGCTGCGGTCGACGACGTCCTGGGCGGGCTCGTCGGGGGTCAGCGCCGCGCGCAGTGTCTGCAGGTCATTCATCACGCGCCTCCTGGGCGAGTACGGGGGTGAGCTTCTTGCGGGCGCGGCTGAGCCGGGAGCCGACCGTGCCCGGGGAGATGCCGAGGGCCTCGGCGACTTCCGCGTAGCCGAGGTCGGCGAGAGCGACCAGCAGCAGGACGTCACGCTCCCCCGCGGTCAGGCGTGACAACGCTTTTCCCAGCCGGCCGGCGTCGAGGACACGGTTTTCGTGGCCCTCGGCGGGCCGGGGCGTCTCGAGCCGCGCGAGCGCGCGGTAGTGCCGGGCCTCCTTGCGGCGGTGCCGGGACACGAGGTTCGTCGCGATGCCGAACAGCCAGGCCCGCAGATCGCCGCGGGTGGCGTCGAACGTCTTCCGGCGGTCGAAGGCGACGAGGAACGTCTCGGCGGCGACGTCCTCCGCCACCTGGGCGCCGAGCCGGCCGGCGACGTACCGGTAGATGGCCGTGAAGTGCCGGTCGTGCACCTCGGTGAACAGTTCGGTGCCGAGCACCGGGGCCGCCGTCATGGGGCTGCCTCTGTCATGGGGATCCTTTCCCGTCGGCGACAGCTTCACCACCACTTCGCCGCGGGCCCGGATCTTCTTCCCTCTTCTTTACCCGACCGGCCAGGGGCGCTGCGGCGGCCGAAGGCCCTCGTACGCCGCGGCCGCGCGCAGCACGCCGACGTCGTCGAAGCGGCGGCCGCTGATCTGGAGGCCGATCGGGCGGCCGTCGTCGGTGTAACCGCAGTTCACGGACACCGCGGGCTGGCCGGACATGTTGTAGGGCACGGTGAACCCGATGTGCTCGAACGGCCGAGCCGGGTCGTTCGTCGGGGATGCCCACTCCGCGGGCGGCGCCGCGACCGGGCAGGTCGGCGAGAGCACCACGTCGAACGACGAAGTCGCGCGCAGGGCCGCGACGCTGATCGTGTCGATCTGCGCGAAGCCGCGGTAGACGTCCACACCGGACAGGTTCGCGCCGCCCGCCGCCCACTCCGCGATGTAGGGCAGCACCTTCGCGCGCCGGTCGAGCGGCAACGACGTCATGTCGGACCAGGCGCGGGTGCGCCAGAACGTGTCGAGTCCGCTGAGCATCTCGCGGGTGAGGAACGGCCCGACCGGCTCGACGACCGCGCCCGCGGCCTCGAACGCGCGGGCCGCCGCGGTGACGGCGTCGCGGGTGGCCGGGTCGACCGGGAGACCGGGACCGGAGTCGAGCTGCAGGCCGACGCGCAGCCCTTCGAGCGAGCCGTCGAGCGAAGACCACGGCAGGTCGGCGGGCGGCAGGCTCAGGTGGTCACGCGGATCGGGCGCGGACAGCACGCTCATCAGCAACGCCGTGTCGGCGACCGTGCGGGTCATCGGGCCGGCGACGCGGCCGAGGAACGGCGGGTCGACCGGCACCCGGCCGAAGCTCGGCTTCAACCCGACCAGGCCGCACCAGCCGGCCGGCAGCCGGATCGAGCCGCCGATGTCGGTGCCGACGTGCAGCGGGCCGTACCCCGCGGCGCCCGCCGCACCCGCGCCCGCGCTCGATCCGCCCGGCGACGCCGACGGCTGCCACGGGTTGCGCGCGGTGGTGTGGAAACTCGACAGGCCGGAGGTCAGCATCCCGTAGTCCGGCATGGTCGTCTTGGCCAGCAGGACACCGCCGGACTCGCGGATCCGCGCGGCCGCCGGAGCGTCTTCGGCCGCCGGGACCAGCGCGGTCGCGGCCGTGCCCAGCGGGACCGGGGTGCCGCGGGTCGCGATGTTCTCCTTGAGCGTCAGCGGGACGCCGTCGATCGGGCCCAGCGGTTCACCCGCGTGCCAACGTGCTTCGGCACTCTTCGCGTCGTCACGCGCGGCCGACGGGTCGTACGCGTACAGCGCGTGCAGCTCGGGTTCCCGAGCCTCGATGCGCGCCAGGACGGCTTCGGTCACCTCGACCGGCGAGAGCGTCTTCGCGCGGTACTGCGCGACGAGTTCGACGGCGGTCAAGTCGGGCAGCTCGGTCATGAGCCCTCCTTCACGAAGCGGGCGGTACGAAGCGGCCGTCGACGGCGGTCCAGCCACCGTCCACCGCCAACACGGAGCCGGTGACGAACGTCGAGGCGTCCGAAGCGAGGTAGACGACGGCGCCGGCGAGCTCGTCGGGACGCGCCCAGCGACCCAGCGCGCCCTTCTGCGCGTACGCGTCGTACCACTCCGGGTTCGCCTTGATCTGCGCGGTCAGCGGGGTTTCGACGACGCCGGGCGCGATCGCGTTGACCCGGACGCCGGCCGGGCCGAACTCCGCGGCGGCCGTCCGGAACAGCTGGACAAGACCGGCTTTCGTGGCCGCGTACGGGCCCTGACCAGGCTCGACGGTCGTGCCGCGGATCGACGAGAAGCCGATGATGCTCCCCCGCCCGCGCGCGACCATGTCGGCGCCGAACGCGCGGACGACCTCGAACGTCACGCCGAGGTTGAGCGCGATGACGCGGTCGAACTCGTCGCGGGTGTAGTCGAGCAAGCGCTTGCGGACGTTCGTCGCGGCGGTCAGCACGACGACGTCCAGCGGCCCGAGGTCGGACGCCGCGTGGTCGACGGCGCCGGGTTCGAGGAGGTCGATCTCGTACGCCTCGCCGACGCCGGTTTCCCGGGCCGCCTCGACGTCCCGGTCCGCGACGACAACCGAAGCGCCGTGCGCGGCCAGGGCTCGGGCGGCTTCACGGCCGATGCCGCTGCCGCCGCCGAGCACCACGGCACGGCGTCCGTCCAAGCGGAACAGGTTCTCGTAGTTCACGGTCGCAGCACCGCCATCCTCGTCACGGTCAGCTCTTCGACGGCGAAGCGCGGCCCCTCGCGGCCGATGCCGGAGTCCTTCACCCCGCCGTACGGCATGGTGTCCGAGCGGAACCCGGGCACCTCGTTGACGACCACGCCGCCGACGTCCAGCTCGTCGAGCGCGCGGAACGCCGTGCGCAGGGAGCGGCTGTAGACGCTGGCGTGGAGGCCGTAGCGGGACGCGTTCACCGCGGCGAAGGCTTCGTCCACATCGGACACCGTGCGCAGGCAGACGACCGGGCCGAAGATCTCCTCGTCCCAGGCCTCGACGCCGTCCGGGACGTCGAGCAGAACGGTCGGGCGTAGCACGGTGCCCTCGACACCGCCGCCGACCTGGCGGGCACCGGCCTTCTCGATCCACGCCTGGACGCGTTCGGTGGAAGCGGGGTCGATCAGCGCGGAGACGCGCGTCTTCTCGTCGCGGGGATCGCCGACGACGACCTCGTCGAGCCGCGCCAGCAGGCGTTCGGTGAACTCCGCGGCGACCGACGCGACGACCAAGACCCGCTGCACCGAGATGCAGGCCTGGCCGGACGCGTAGAACCCGCCACGCAGCACGGCGTCCGCGGCCGCGTCCAGGTCGGCGTCCTCCGCGACGACCAACGCCGCGTTCGAACCCAGCTCCAGCAGGGTCTTCGTGGGCGCGGCGTCGCGGGCGATGCGGTGGCCGACCGCGGCCGAGCCGGTGAACGAGACGGCGCCGATCCGGCGGTCGGTCGTCAGCGCCGCGCCGACGGACGCGTCGCCGGTGACCAGCTGGACCATGGCGGCGATGGGGGCCACCGACCGGACCAGGTGCACCAGCCACAGCGTCGCCAACGGCGTCTGCGGTGCGGGTTTGACGATCACCGGGCAGCCCGCGGCGATCGCGGGGGCGATCTTGTGCGACGCCAGCAGCAGCGGGTAGTTGAAGCCCGCGATGCCGACGACCACGCCGATCGGCTTGCGCTTCCAGAACCCGACCAGCCCGTCACCCGAGGGCAGCAGGTCCAGCGGGACGGTCTCGCCGTGCAGCCGTGACACCTCTTCGGCGGCGGCTTCCCAGGTGACGATGGTGCGCGCGACCTCGACGCGGCAGTCGACCAGCGGCTTGCCCGTCTCGAGCACGAGCAGGTTCTCGAACTCCTCGCGCCGGGCGGCCAGTGCGGCAGCCACGTCGTTCAACAAGGAACGCCGAGTACGCGAAGGCAGCGAAGCCACCTCGCGCGCGACGGCGACAGCCTCGTCGACCGCCCTCGTAGCCAGCTCGGGCGTCCCGACGGGCGCGGTGCCGACCACGCTGCCGTCGTAGGGGAAAACGATTTCCGCTGTGTCCACAGTGGACGTCCAGCCCGCGCCGACCGGCAGGCCGTCCGGGTAGTCAGGCATCGTCACCTCCGCTCAGCCGGGCCAGTTCCGCGCGCAGGTTCGGCGCGGCGGCCAGGAGTTCCCGGGTGTACTCGTGCTGCGGCGCGTCGTAGACCTGCTCGACGTCGCCGAGTTCGACGATCTCGCCGCGGCGCATCACCGCGACGCGGTCGCAGACGTGCCGGACGACACCGAGGTCGTGCGACACGAAGATCAGCGTCAGGGAGAACTGTTCAACGAGCGAGGCGAGCAAGTCGAGGATCTGGCCGCGGACGGAGACGTCCAGCGCGCTGACGGGCTCGTCCGCGATGAGCACGCTGGGGTTCGGCGCGAGCGCACGCGCGATCGAGATGCGTTGTCGTTGCCCGCCGGAGAACTGGTGCGGGTACCGGCCCGCGGCGTCCGCGGGCAAGCCGACCGCGGTGAGCAGCTCCGCGACCCGGTCCGGATCGCGGTGGCCGAGCGGTTCGGAAACGATGTCCCGCACCCGCATCCGCGGGTCGAGCGAGCCCATCGGGTCCTGGAAGACGATCTGCAGTTCCGAGCGCAGGAAGCCCAGGCGACGTTCCGGCAGGTTGTCGATCCGCTTGCCCTGGAACGACACCGTGCCGGCGGTCGGCTTGTCGAGCGCCGCCAGCAGCCGGACCAGGGTGGACTTGCCCGAACCGGACTCGCCGACGATGCCGAACCGCTGCCCGGCTTCGACGTCGAAGCTGACACCCCGCAGCGCGTGCACGTTCCGGCGGGCGTACCGGCGTTCCAGGTCGCGGACTTCGATGATCATCGGCGCGCCTCCAGGTCCGACGCGTCCAGCAGCTTGCGCGTGTACTCGTGCTTCGGCGACGTCAGCACTTTGCGCGTCGAGCCCGCTTCGACGATCTCGCCGTCGAGCATCACCAGCACGCGCTCACACACCGACGCCACCACCGCGAGGTCGTGGGTGATGAACAGAAGGGCACTTTCACGTGAAAGTGACGTCTTGATGAGCGACAGGATCTGAGCCTGGACGGTGACGTCGAGGGCGGTCGTCGGCTCGTCGCAGATCAGCAGCGACGGCTCGTTGGCCAGCGCCATCGCGAGAACGACCCGCTGCCGCTGGCCGCCGGACAGCTGGTGCGGGTACGCGCGGGCCGTGTCGGGCAACCCCACCGACGACAGCAGCTCTTCGGCGCGGTGGCGACGGCCGTGGATCCGGCCCGGCTCGGTGACCTGACGGCCGACGCGCATCGCCGGGTTCAACGCCGTCATCGGCTCCTGGAACACCATCGCCAGCTCGTCCCCGCGCAGCCGGGAAAGGTCCTTTTCGGACATTCTCAACAGCTCGCGGTCGCCGAGCCGCACCGAGCCGGACGCACGGAGTTCCTCGGGCAGCAGGCCCATGATCGCCAGCGCCGTCAACGACTTCCCGGAGCCGGACTCGCCGATCAGGCCGACGCGCTCACCCGCGCCGATCTCGAAGGAGACGTCCCGGACCAGCTCGTTGACGCTGAGACCCCGCACCGAGAGAGTCATACGCGGGCCGCCAATCGGGGGTCGAGGCGGTCGCGCAGGCCGTCCCCGAGGAGGTTGAACCCGAGCACGGCGACGGCGATCGCGATGCCCGGCACCAGCGCCAGCCGCGGCTGGACCGTGAGCAGTTCTTGGGATTCCTGCAGCATCCGGCCCCACGACGGCGTCGGCGGCCGGGTGCCGAACCCGAGGAACGACAACGCCGCCTCGGCGAGCACGGCGATCGCGAACGACACCGACGCCTGCACGATCAGCAGCCCGGAGATGTTCGGCAGCACGTGCCGCACGGCGATGGTCAGCCGCGACCGGCCGCCGGCGCGGGCGGCGAGCACGAACTCGGTGCTCATCACCTGCAGCGTCCCGGACCGGGCGATCCGCGCGAACGACGGGATCGTCGCGATGCCGATCGCGACCATCGCGGTCAGCGTGTCCGCCCCGAACACCGCGCCGAACATGATCGCCAGCAGCAGCGCGGGAAACGCGAGCACGAGATCGTTGACGCGCATGACGAACTCGCCGAGCCACCGCGGCGACATGCCGGCGAGGATGCCCAGCGGCGTCCCGATCACCGCGGCGATGCCGACCGCCACCACGCCGACGTACAGCGTGGTTCGCGCACCGACCATGATCTGGCTCAGCAGGTCACGCCCGAACTTGTCGGTACCGAACCAGTGAGCGCCTCCGGAACCGAGAAGCCGGTGCGCGGCATCGACCTTCACCGGGTCGAACGGCGTCCAGAAGAAGGACAACACGGCGGCCAGCACGACCAAGCCGACGAGCACCCCGCCGATCACGAGATTGCGCATCACGAACCTCGCAATCGCGGGTCGAGCACGGTGTAGAGGACGTCGACGACGAAGTTGACCAGCAGTACGCCGACCACCAGCACGAGCACGATCCCCTGCACGGTCAGCAGGTCACGCGACGCGACCGCGTCCAGCAGCATCGAGCCCAGCCCCGGCAGCACGAACACGCGCTCGACGACCACCGCGCCGATCAGCAGCGTCGCGAGCTGCAGCCCGAGCACGGTGACGACCGGGACGGACGCGTTGCGCAGCCCGTGACGCACCAAAGCTTGGCCGGGGCGAAGGCCTTTCGAACGCGCGGTGCGCAGGTAGTCCTGGCCGAGCATGTCGAGCACCGCCGAGCGGACGTACCGCGTGAGCACCGCGCCCTGCACCAGACCGAGGGACAACGCCGGCAGGACGAGCCCGCGGAAGAACTCACCGAAGTCCTGGTCCGGCGGGGTCCAGCCGCCCGAGGGCAACCAGCGCAGCTGCACCGCGAAGATCTGCACCAGGATGATCCCGGCGAGGAACGCGGGGATCGCGACGCCGATCTGCGACAGCCCGGAAACGCCCGCACCGGACGCCTTCCGGTGCTTGACCGCAGCGAACGTGCCCGCGGGGATGGCGATCACCAGCGCCACCAGCATCCCGGCGCCGACCAGCCAGAGCGTGACGCCGAGGCGGTCGAGCAGCTGCGGGCCGATGGTGTCGCGCGTGACGTACGAACGGCCGAAGTCGCCGTGGAGCACGCCACCGATCCAGTCGAAGTACTGCGTGACCAGCGGCCGGTCGATGCCGAACTCGGCGCGGGTCTTGGCGAGCAGCTCCGGCGTCGCGTTGACGCCGAGCGCGACCTGCGCCGGATCACCCGGCAGCACGGCCATGAACAGGAACACCACGATCGACGCGACCAGCACGCTGACCACGAAGATCGCCACCCGGCGCAGCACCTTGGCGGTCATCGCGGCGCCAGTCCGGTCAGGTCGAACGACTCGCTGACCTGGTTCGCCGCGAACCCGCCGACCTTGGCCTTCGCCACGATCACGTTGGGGAACAGGAAGAGCCAGTCCGCGGCAGCGTCGGTGTTCAGCTGCCGCGCCACCTGCTTCATGTCCGCGACCTGCTGCTCCGGTGTCCCGCTGTCGGCCTCGGCGAGCAGCTGCTGGACGCGCTTGTTGTCGTAACCCCAGTAATAGGTCGGCTTGCCGAACGTCGTGATGTCGCGCGCCTCGACGTGCTGGATGATCGACAGGTCGTAGTCGTGGTCGGTGAACACCTGCTTCAGCCAGACCGCCGGAAAATCCAAGGGCTCGATCGTCGTCCGGACGCCGACGTCGGCCAGCTGCGACTGGACGACCTGCGCCGCCGAGACGGCGTACGGCAGGTTCGGGATCCGCATCCGCAGGTTCAGGTTCGTCGCGCCGGCCTCGCTCAGCAGGGCCTTCGCCTTCGCCGGATCGAACGGGTAGACGTTCGCCAGGTCCTCGTACCAGGGGTCGGTCGGCGGGACCATGCTGCCGATCAGCGTGCCGCGCCCGGCCCACGCCGTGTCGAGCAGTGCCTTGCGGTCGATCGCGTACGTCAGCGCCTGGCGCACCCGCGGGTCGGTCAGCGGTGCGCGTTTGTTGTTGAACGCCAGCGTGACCTCGCTGTTCGACGTGCCCTGCACGACCTGGAACCGGTCGTCGGCCTGGAACTGCGGGATCGAGTCCGGCGCGGTGATCGCGGAGATGACGTCGATGCCGTTGCTGTACAGGGCGTTGTTCAGCGCGGTCGGGTCCTTGATGTACTTCAGCACAACTGTGGTGTAGGCCGGTTTCCGGCCCCAGTACGCGGGATTCGCCTTGAGCACCACGGAGTCGCCGCGCTTGCGGGCCGCGACGACGTACGGCCCGGTGCCGATCGGCTTGTTCGCCAGGTCGGCCACGCCGGTGGGGCTGAACATCGCGCCGAGCCGGCTGGTGAGGCTGAACAGCCAGCCGTTCGACGGCTTCGACAGCACGACCCGCGCGTGGTCCGGCGCCACGACGTCGACGTGGTCGACGACGTCCATGGTGGACTTGATCGAGATCGTCCAGTCGGTCTTCACGCGCAGCAGCGAGAACTTGACGTCGTCCGCGGTGAACGGCGCGCCGTTGCCGAACTTGACCCCTCGCTGCAGCTGGAAGTCGTAGGTCTTGCGGTCCGGGCTGATCGTCCAGGACTTCGCGAGCAACGGGACCACGCGACCCTGCGGATCGAGCTTCACCAGGCCTTCGTAGACGTTGTAGAGCAACGCCTGCGGGATCGCGGCTCCGTCGGTCTTGGTGAAGTCGAAGTTGGCCGGCTCCGCCGTGAATCCGACGGAAAGCGTGTCCGGACCTGCGGAAACGCTCGCCGACGAGCCGGCCGAGCAGCCGGACACCACGAGCAGCAGCGCCGCCGCCAGCACGGGAATCCGGGCTTTCATCTGGCCTCCAGGTCGGTACACTGGTCTGACCAGTAGCCTGCACGCGACGGACGTCGAGGTCAAGGGATGCGGTTCGAACCGGTGGCTCCGGTCCGCGCGTACGAGCGGGTCGTCGAGCAGATCGAGCAGGCCGTGGTGAGCGGTGCGCTCAAGCCGGGGGAACGCCTGCCCAGCGAGCGCGAGCTGATGATCCAGTTCGGCGTCGGTCGGTCGACGATCCGCGAAGCCCTGCGGGTGTTGCAGGCCGCCGAAATGATCCGGTCGCGGCCCGGCGACCCGCGGGGCCCCGAAGTGCTGGCCGCGTCCCCGGTGGCGTTGCACCGCTCGATGCACCGGCTCGCGCGCGCCGACCACGTCGGGCTCGCGGAGTTGCTGCAGTTCCGGATGATCCTCGACGGCTCGGCTCACCTGCTGGCCGCGGAGCTGCGCACCGAAGACGACCTGACCGGACTGGCCGAGGCGCTCGAGGCGATGCGGGAAGGCGTCTCGCACGGGTACGCCGAGTTCAGCCGCGCGGACGTCGCGTTCCACGAGGTCATCGCGCGGATCTCGCGGAACCCGTTGCTGGTGGTCAGCGAAGAGGTCGTCCGCGGGGTGGTCCTCGAACTCATCGAAGACAAACTGGAACACGCCAGCAACCGGACGTCGCTGATGCGCACCTGGCTCGCGCACCACGCCGAAGTCCTCGACGCGGTCCGCGCATCGGACGGCGCCGGGGCGGCACACCTGGCCAAACAGGCGTTGTACGACAACTACGCCGAATACGTCCCCGCCGAGCACCACGCACTGCTGACGCCCCTGCTGCGGTAATACACTCGGCCGGGTGGATTCCACGGAACGTTCCGGCGTCGGCCTGGCCCTGTCCGGCGGCGGCTACCGCGCGATGCTGTTCCACACGGGTGCGCTCTGGCGGCTCAACGAACTGGGCTGGCTGCCGAAGCTGACCACCGTCTCCAGCGTGTCCGGCGGGTCGATCGCGGCCGGCGTCCTGGCCCACTCGTGGCACAAGCTCTCCTTCGGGGACGACGGCATCGCCGACAACTTCGGCAAGTTCGTCGTGGAGCCGGTCCGGAAGCTGGCCCGGACGACCCTCGACATCCCGGTCACGCTCAAGGCGATGTTCATCCCGTGGCGCAGCGCGGGTGAGGAGCTCGCGCGCGTCTACGCGAAGCACCTCTTCGGCGACTGCCGGCTCGACCAGCTCGACCCGGCCGGCCCGCACTTCGTGTTCACCGCGACCAGCCTGCAGGACGGCTCGCTGTGGTGGTTCTTCCGCCAGGGCGGCCCGCACGGCCAAGTTCCGCTGGCCACCGCGGTCGCCGCGTCGTCCGCGTTCCCGCCGCTGCTCTCCCCGGTGGTGATCCCCGACCCGCACCAGCCGGACCGCAAGATCGTGCTGAGCGACGCGGGCGTGTACGACAACCTCGGCCTGGACCCGATCGAGAACCAGCGGGCGGTCGTCCTGGTCAGCGACGCCGGCAAGAAGATGAAGCACGAGGACAACCCGAAGCGCAACTGGCCGATGCAGCTGCTGCGCGTGCTGAACGTGATGGACAACCAGGTCCGCGAGCTGCGCACCGGCACGCTCCTGAAGTCCTACGAGGACAAGACGTACGCCGGGACGTACTGGGCGACCTACAGCGACATCGAGCACTTCGAGCTGCCGGACGCGCTGACCGCGCCCGTCGAGCAGACCCGCGCGCTGGCCGAGACGAGCACCCGCCTGGCGCGGATGCCGGAACGGCTGCAGGACCAGCTGATCAACTGGGGTTACGCCGCCTGCGACGCCGGCATGCGCAAGTGGGTCGACCCGTCCGCGGTCGCGCCGAAGTCGTTCCCCTACAAGGGATCAGGCGTTGGCTAGGTTCGCGTAGACGACGATGTTGTCCTTGTAGCTGTGCGCGGCGTGGTCGAACACGCCACCGCACGTGATCAGCCGCAGTTCCGGCTTGTCGCTGTTGCCGTACACCGCCTCACGCGGGAACGTCTCCTTCGGCACCTGCGTGACGTGGTCCACGACGAACTTCAGCTTCTTGCCGTCGCTGCGATCGACGTCCACCTCGTCACCGGGCACGAGGTCCTTGAGCTTGTAGAAGATGCCGGGCTGCTTGTCGCCGTCGACGTGCCCGAGCACGACCGCCGGGCCGACGTCCCCGGGCACCGGCGAGAGCTGGTACCAGGCGGCCTGCATCGGCTTGTGCACCGACGGCACGGAAATCGAGCCGTCGGTCTTGAGGCCGACGGAGATCAGGCTGGAGTCGGCGCCGATCTTGGGGATCTTCACCGACGTCGGGCGCAGGCCCTTGAACGGCGCGGTCACCGGCACCGACGACGGAACCGGCGCGGCCGCCTTGGGTGGTTCCGTCGCGGAGCTGCAACCGGCCAGAGCCAGCGCGAGGGCGACCGCGACGGCCACCCGGCGGACGGTCACCAGGCCGTGCCGCCGAAGCCCGTCTCGATCCCGCCCTGGGGCGCGACCTTGACCTGGGCCTTCGGTGCGGCGTTGCCGGGGGTGCTGGTGGTGGTCGACGTGATCGTCGTGAGCGGCACGGTGCTCGACGGCGTGCTGGTCGTGGTCGGCGCGCCGGTGCTGGTGGTGGTGCTCGTCGTCGGGTTCGTGGTGCTGGTCTCCGGCGGCGGCGCCTGCTCGAAGTCGACGGTGCCCTCGCCCTCGACACCGCCGCAGGTCCAGCTGAACTTGCCGGTGGTCGTGCCCGGCGGCAGCTGGTCGACGCGCACGGAGTAGTGCCAGATCCGGCCGTCGGCGCCGTCCTGGTCCGGGCCACCGGTGACGCTCAGGTACTGGGTCGCCACTTCCCCGGGCTTGCCGGACGCGCAGTTGATGGTCAGGCTGCCCTCGCCACCGACGCCGACGAAGCCGTGGCCGGTGTTGTCCTGGTAGTCGTCGGCCGGCGGCTCGGACCCGTCCGACGTCGTCGTGGTCGTGGTCCCCGGCTTCGTGGTCTTCGTGACGTCGGTGGTGCCCGGCGCCGAGGTCGTCCCGGTGGTCGTGACCGGCGGGGCCGTGGTGGTCTCCGACGTGGGCGGGACCGTCGTCGTGGTCGTCTCGGAGGTGACGGCCGTCGTCTCCGTCGTCTCCGGCGTGGTGGTGTCCGTTTCCTGGGCCAGCGCGGCCGGCGCAGCGGCGAAAGTGATCAGCGCGCCCGCGGAAACGATCCCCGCGACTCGGTTCAGCGTTCTACCCACGATGGCTCCCAACGGCGTTGACCTGCGATGCCGCGACTATCGAGGATTGCGCCGTCCGTGTTACTCCGAGAGGGCGATGGACAAATCGCGCCAGAGGTCCTCCGGATCTTCGAGGCCGACGCTGAACCGCACCAACCCCGGCGGCACGCGCTCCTCACCCGGCAGCCACGCCCGCCGCTCGACCAGGCTTTCGACGCCGCCGAGGCTCGTCGCGGGGCGGATCAGCCGGACCGCGGAACAGAGCTTGTCGGCGGCTTCGGCGTCGGCCAGTTCGAACGCGACCATCATCCCGAAGCCCGGGTAGCGCACCCGCGTCACCGCCGGGTGCCCGTCGAGGCGCCCGGCCAGCAGCGCGGCCGTGCGGGACTGCTCGGCGAGCCGCACCGGCATCGTCCGCAGCCCCCGCAGCGCGAGCCACGCCTCGAGCGCGCCGGGCGTCGACCCGACGCGGGTCCGCGCGCCGCGCAGTTCGTCGGCCACCGCCGGATCGGCCGCCACCGTGATGCCCAGCAGCAGGTCGCTGTGCCCGCCGATCAGCTTGGTCGCGCTGTGCACGACGACGTCGGCGCCGAGTTCCAGCGGCCGCTGCTGCAACGGCGTCGCGAAGGTGTTGTCGACGACGACCCGGCCCCGCGCGGCGGCGGCGATCGTCTCGATGTCCATGACGTCGAGCGTCGGGTTGGTCGGCGACTCGAGCCAGACCAGGTCGGACGTCGCCGCTTCGGCGACCCAGGCCGCGGTGTCGGTCGGCTCGAGCTCGGTGACGGCGAGCTTGCCGAGCTTCTGCGCGTGGGTGAGCACCCCGCGCGTCACGGCGTAGCTGAACGTCGGGACGACCACCCGCGACCCGACCGGCAGCAGGTCCAGGACGGCGGACAGGGTGGCGACCCCGGACGCGAACGCCGTCGCGTAACCACCTTCGAGCGCTCCGATGGTCTCCTCGAGCGCGTGCCAGGTCGGCGTGCCGTCGCTGCGCGCGTACACGAAGTCGCCACCGGCCTGGTACGTGCTGGTGGCGAC
The DNA here is from genome assembly GCF_034929455.1 of Amycolatopsis heterodermiae. NCBI lineage: Bacteria > Bacillati > Actinomycetota > Actinomycetes > Pseudonocardiales > Pseudonocardiaceae > Amycolatopsis > Amycolatopsis heterodermiae. The sequence goes on along the minus strand of NZ_JAYFSI010000001.1, from coordinate 2,071,750 downwards.
GAGCGGGGTGTTCAGCGGCTCACCGGGACCGTGCGGCCGGCCGGCGGCGATGGCCTTGGTGCGGGGCGTCCAGTCGTCCATGCGATCACCGTAACCGCAGGTCATGCCCCGGTCACTGTGACGAAGACGGCCGGCCCGCCCCCGCGTCCGGGGGCGGGCCGACCTGGCTTCAGTGCGCGTACACCTCGAACTCGTACAGCGAGTAGCCGTACTTGGTGCCGCGCTGGACGCCCTGCAGCTTCACGAACCGGGCCTGCGTCGGGGTGAAGGACAGGTTGTCCTGGCCGCCGTCCCCGTTGGTGACGACCGCCGCGTCCGTCCAGGTCACGGCATCCGGCGAGGTCTGGATCTTGTACCCCTTGCCGTAGGCCGATTCCCAGCTGAGGGACACCCGCGATACCGGCTGCACCGAGCCGAGGTCGACGGTGATCGCCTGGTCGTCGCTCCAGTCGCTGGCCCAGCGGGTCGAGGCGTTGCCGTCGATCGCGTTCGACGCCGGGGACGGGTAGAAGCCGGTTTCGGCGCTGGTGGCGCTGACCGTCTTCCCCGGCGCGAGGTTGGCGATGTTGTCACCGCGGTGCGCGGTGTACTCGACGACCTGCTGGAACGTCGGCCGGTTCTGCCAGCTGATCTTGTCCTGCGTGATGCCGCCCAGCGGGTTGTGCACGATCGTGTCGGCACACCACTGGTCGCCCGCGGAGCAGTTCGCGTCACCGGGGTAGACGGTGTTCGCGGCCTGGCCGGCGGCGGTGGTCAGCGAGTCGACGAGCGCCTGGCGGCACGTGGTGACGTTGCCGCCGCCGCAGAACGTGCTGCCGAGCGGGCCGGCCACCGGCTGGCCGAGCACCTGCCGGATGTCCTTGCTGACGTAACCCCACCAGCCGAACTGGAACGACGAGCCCTTGTGCGGCTGGCCGGTGTGCTGGCCGTTGCCGTTCTGGAAGCCGGACGGGCTTTCGTTGATGCCCAGCACGCCCGTCATCGCGTTGTAGGCGTTGTCGCCCATGCCCGGCTTGAACTCCGCCTGGACCAGCAGCGGCCACCACGCGTCGAAGATCCGGATCGCGTCGGCGTCGGCGTACGCCTTGCTACCCGGCGTAGTTTCCGTCCGCTGGTGGCCGTTGGCCATCCACGTCTTCAGCTTCGCCTCGGCGTCGGCGGCCGCGCCGGTGGTCGGCGTCTTGTCGAGCACCTGCAGCAGCAGCGGCAGGACGCGCTCGGCGCGCAGGTCGGCCAGCGCGGCGTCCTCCATCGCCTGGGTCAGGTTGACCCGGGTGACCTTGGTGCCGGTGAGGATCATCGTCTTGACCCGCGTGTCGAGCAGGTCGACGCGGTGCACGGCCGACTTGTCGGCGCCCGCCGCCGCGTAGCCGTTGGCCTGCGCGTTGTTCCAGCTGACGTAGTAGTCCTGGTTGACCGACTGCGGGTGCTGCGACGCCGGGGTGTAGGTCGCGACGTTGCCGGCCGGGTTCCAGCCGATCCAGTCGTGCCCCTGGTCACCCCACACCGGCATGTTCGGGTCCACATTGGACTGACGGGCCGGGTTGGCACCGGAGTTGAAGTACGCGATGTCCTTCGAGTCGGCGTAGAACCAGTTGAAGGTGAAGTTGATGTCGGCCGCGGCCTTCTGGAAGTCCGCCGCGGACTTGACGAAGCCCGGGTCGTTCAGCTCCTGGAAGCCGATCAGCGAATCGGCCTCGTGGAAGAGCGAGGACCGCAGCTGCGCGTACGCCACGGGTTTGCCGCCGACCGTCGCCCGGCTGGTCACCGGGCCGTACTTCGTGCGGTAGGCGCGCAGGGTGTACGAGCCGGCCGCGGTGCCGTCGGCCACCGTCGGGCTCCAGGAGTCCTTGACCTCCACGGTGTCCATCGGCAGGCACTGGCCCTGGTAGGTGTAGTAGTTCGAGTCCTTCGTCGGCGCCTTGCCGCTCGGGTCGCACAGGTTCAGCGCGTAGGTGTCGATGATGTCCTGCGCCGACGTCGTCGCGCTCCACGAGTAGTCCTGGCCGCGGCCCAGCAGCACGTACATGCTCAGCCCGGCGAAGGCCGCGCCGCGGGCGCTGATGCCCGGGCCCTGCAGTTCCTGCAGCAGGAGCAGCTGCGGCGCGAAGTACCCGGTCTGCGGGCCGAAGACGGCGACCGGGTGGCCGCTGGCGGTCTTCGAGCCGGACACGACCAGCGCGTTCGACATGCCGTGCTTGTCGGTCAGCATGTCGCCGGGCAGCACGCCGTTGTCGAACATCCCGCGGGCGGGCTCCTGCGCGGCCGGGGCCGGGACGTCCACAGTGGACGGAGTCGCGGTCGCCGCCGAGCCGGTCCGGTCGAACACCAGCTGCTGCGGGCTCACCGAACCCTTGTCCGGCGGGGCCTGCCCGACCGGGTTGGCCGGGGTCTTGCCGTACGGGAACGTCTGCCCGTCGTGCAGCGTCTTGACGGCCTCGGGGTCGTCCTCGGACCGCAGGCTCTGCCAGACCTTCTCACCCTGCACGGCGCCGTACTGCTCCTGCAGCGCCAGCTTCGCGACGGCGTTCTGCACCTCGCCACCGCCACCGGCGCCGAACTCGGCGCCGACCAGCGACGCGAGCGCGACCAGGTCGGTCAGCTTGAACGGGTCGATGGTGCCCGCGTTGGTGATCGCGTCGACGTGCCCGGTCAGCACGTACTCGCCCGGGAAGTAGCGGCCGCTGTGGGAGTCGGTGATGTACTTGTTGATGCCGTCGACGTACGCCTGCGCGTCGGCGAGGCCCTGCGCACCGCGCGGGCCGCTCGCGGCGACGTGGTCGATCTGCTGCTGCAGCTCGGCTTCGGTGTACGGCGCGTTCGCGAAGAAGCTCTGCTCCAGCTCCCGGTTGGCCTGGGCGCCGCCGGCGAAGGACGTCACCTGGCCGCGGGCGGCGTGACGCAGGACGTCCATCAGCCACAGCCGGTCCTGCCCGGCCGCGTACCCGGCGCCGAACTCGGTGCCGGCGCGCGTGGTACCGGTGATGTGCGGGACGCCGAGGGACTTGTCACGCACGATCGTCACGTCGGAGCGCGGCTGGATCGTGCTGGCGACCTGGTCGGCGGCGACGCCGAACGACGAGTCGTTGAAGTACTGGTTGATCGCCCCGGTGGTCAGCGTCTGGTAGCCGCCGGCCAGCGAGGAGTACTTGCCGAGCTGGTCGGCCGCGTGCGCCGGGCGGGTGCCGAGCACCTTGTGCGCCAGGATGTCCGCGAGGGTGGCGCTGCCGTTTTCGCCGGGCGGCAGGATGTCGCTGCACTGCCCGCCGCAGTAGTCGTTGGGCGCCGCGGCCGCCTCGGCGGCCGGAGCGGTGACAGCGACCTGAGTGAGCCCGGCGACCAGGCCTGCCAGTGCCGTCAAGGTCAAGGTGCGGATGCCACGTCGCATCAAGGCTCCCTCGTTCCAGGAGAGTGACGTAGCGCACGCTACCCACCGGTAGGACAAGTGTGAAGACTTTTCGCGTTTTTCAGTCCTTGGGCGTAGTCCGAACGGCGCAGCCTCGCGCGCGTGGGTACGGTGGCTGCCATGACCTTGGAAAAGCCCCAAATCGACCGCCCGGACGGCACCCCGCCGGCCGACCTCGAAATCACCGACATCACGGTCGGTGACGGTGCGGAGGCCACGCCCGGCAAGTCCGTCACCGTGCACTACGTCGGTGTCTCGCACTCGACCGGCGAGGAGTTCGACGCCTCCTGGAACCGCGGCGAGCCGCTGCGCTTCGGCCTCGGCGCCGGCCAGGTCATCTCCGGCTGGGACCAGGGTGTCGCCGGGATGAAGATCGGCGGACGGCGCAAGCTCGTCATCCCGCCGCACCTGGCCTACGGCGAGCGCGGCGCGGGCGGCGTCATCAAGCCCGGCGAGACCCTCATCTTCGTCGTCGACCTGGTCGGCGTGAACTGACTTCCCCGGCGGTGGCGGGACTTCCCGCCACCGCCGCACCGGGTTTCGCTACCCTCGCCCCCATCGCCGGCCGGAAGCCGGCCCAACCAGGGGGTTGAGAATGCGCATCCGCGCTCTGCTTTCCGCGAGTCTTTTCGCGCTCGCCGCGGCGGTCGTCACCGCCGCTCCGGCTTCGGCCGTGGCCAACGGCGCCGACGTCCCGCAGGGGACGTTCAAGTTCGCCGCGAAGCTGACCATGACGGACATCCCGCGCACCGACGGCACGAAGTACAACAGCGCGTGCTCGGGTTCGCTGATCGCCAAGAAGTGGATCATCACCGCCGGCCACTGCTTCCACGACGCGGCCCGCAACCCGGTCTCCGGCCCGGTTCCCTACGCGACGTCCGTGCTGCTGGGCACGACGACCGTGGACAAGCCGGGGGTCACCCGCAACGTCGTCACGGTGTACCAGTCACCGAGCAACGACATCGCGATCGCCGAGCTCGACAAGCCGGTCTTCGGCATCGAGCCGCTGTCGGTCGCCCGCAAGGCGCCGGTCGTGGGCCAGAAGGTCGTGCTCGCCGGCTGGGGCAGCCTGACGTCGGTCGACCCGACGCCGGGCACGAAGCTGCAGCAGGGCTTGATGAAGGTCGCGTCGGTCGACCCGCTGTACACCGGCGTGCAGGGCTTCGCCCCGACGTCGACGACGAGCGCGTGCACCTACGACTCGGGCGCCCCGTACTTCGTGCCGACGGGCAAGGGCGGCGGCCGCCTGGTCTCCATCGAGAGCGACGGCCCGGACTGCCCCCACGACCAGGCCGAGACGACGGCGCGTGCCGACGTCGTCGCGGACTGGATCGCTTCTCACATCGGCTGATTCCCGGCAAAACGGCCCCCGGCACCGCGCCGGGGGCCGTTTTGTTACTCCAAGCAGCGCCTATCCGACCCCGCGGGCGTCGCTACGCTCGAAGGTGATCACCGGCGCGAGCCGCCGGTGCGTGACAAGGGGGATCCACCGATGCGCGTTCGCGCTGTGCTTTCCGCTGCCCTTCTGACCCTCGCCGCCGGCCTCGCCACCGCGGGACCGGCGTCGGCCGTGGCCAACGGTTCCGACGTCCCGGCGGGCCAGTTCCAGTTCGCCGCGAAGCTCACGATGACGAACATCCCGAAGCCCGACGGCTCCCGGTACAACAGCGCCTGCTCGGGCGCGCTGATCGCGCCCGGCTGGATCATCACCGCCGGGCACTGCTTCCACGACGCCAACCGCAACCGCGTCTCCGGCCCGGTGCCGTACCCGACGTCGGTGCTGCTCGGCACGGTCGACCAGAGCACGCCCGGCGTGACGCGCAACGTGGTGACCGTCTACCAGGCCGCCGCGAACGACATCGCGATCGCCACCCTCGACGCCGACGTCACCGGCATCACGCCGCTGACGGTCAACCGGGTGACGCCGTCGGTCGGCCAGCTGCTGACGCTCGCCGGCTGGGGCAGCCTCACGGCCACCAACCCGACGCCGTCTACGAAGCTGCAGCAGGGCACGGTGAAGGTCGGCCAGGTGACGGCGGCCAACCTGGGCGTGCAGGGTGTCGCGCCGACGTCGACGACGAGCGCCTGCGTGTACGACTCGGGTGCGCCGTACTTCGTCGCGGCCGGCTCCGGCGGCCAGCTGGTCTCGGTGGAGTCGACCGGCCCGGACTGCCCCCACAACCAGCTCGAGACGACCTCGCGCGCGGACGTCGTCGCGGATTGGATCGCTTCGCACACGGGCTGACCTCCTTCCGGGCGTCACCCGGTGGTCCACCGGGTGACGCCCGGCCAGGGAATTCCCCTCAGCGGGGCGCCGGCAATAACCTCGAACGTCGATCATCAAGTCGACGAAGGGGAAGAATGCGCCTGCGCGCCCTGCTAGCCGCTGTTGTCCTGACCACCACCGCCGCCCCTGCCGCCTTGGCCGCGCCAGGGATCGCCAATGGCACGGACGTCCCCCCGGGGCAGTTCGGGTTCGTCGCGAAGCTCGCGATGACGAAGATCCCCCGCCCGGACGGTTCGACGTACAGCAGCTTCTGCACGGGCGCGCTGGTCGCCCCTGGCTGGCTCCTGACCACAGGCCACTGCTTCCACGACGCGAACCGCAACCGCGTCTCAGGCAAGGTCCCCTACCCCACCACAGCAACCCTCGGGCTAACGGACGAGGCAACGGAGTCAGGCGTAGCCCGCAAGGTAACCGAGGTGATCCAGGCCAAGGAGAACGACGTAGCCCTAGCCCACCTGGACACCCCGGTAAGCACGGTAAAAGCCCTACAACTGAACCGAGCGCTCCCGAAGGTAGGCGACCAGCTAACCCTGGCGGGCTGGGGCAGCCTGACCAGCACAAACCCCAAACCAGCAACCCGAATGCAGCAAGGCACGGTGGCGGTAGCGAACGTAGCGCCCACCACGCTCGGAGTCCGCGGCACAGCCCCCGCAATCACCACAAGCGCCTGCACATACGACTCAGGAGCCCCGTACTTCACAGAAGCAGGCCTAGTAGCCCTGGAGGCAACCGGCCCAGGCTGCCCGCACGCAGGCATAGAAACCACGTCCCGGACAGACGTCCTAGCAGACTGGATCACCAAGACAACGGCCTAAATACACCCCGACCTAAGCCGTAAGCGAACACCACGCAGAGCCAAACGGGTGATATTCACCACCCCCCAACCCCCCTGAACCACGCTGGAACCGCCACCAGAGGCACCGTGGGGGGTCCGGGGGGCTCGGCCCCCCGGGAGGAATAAGGACAACGGGAAGAGGCCCCGACGCGCTAGCGTCGGGGCCTCTGAACAGCGTGGGCGAGGAGGGAGTTGAACCCTCACGTCCTTTCGGACACACGGACCTGAACCGTGCGCGTCTGCCATTCCGCCACTCGCCCGAGTACTTCCTTGCGGCAGCGAGGAGAACACTAGCAGGTCGTTCGCACGGGTTTCACCGGGGGCCGTGTCGAGGCTCGCTCTCCCGGATAGGATCGGTGCGGAAGCACACGTGTGAGGAGGTTTTCCCCGGTGGGCCGCGCTGAAAAGTTCGACAGGCGACTCGAGAACCTGGTGGGGAACACTTTCGCGCGCATGTTCGGTGGCAACGTCGTCACGCAGGAAGTGGCGATCGCGCTCGAGCGGGAGAGTGAGGAGAACGTTCGTGAGCTGGCAGGCGGTCGGCAGCTCGCCCCGAATCACTACATCGTGTCCTTGGGGACGGCTGACCACGAGCGCATGGCCGGTGACGAGCAACGCGTCACCCAGGTGCTGGCCAAGGCAGTGGCGGAACACCTCGCCGCCGAGGGCCTGGACACCTATGGTGACGTCGTCGTATCACTCGAGCGCAACGAGGCGCTGCATACTGGACAGTTCAAGACCCGTTCGTCCGTCGATCCCGACGCCCGCCCCGCAGGCGCCGGTTCACCACGGTCGGCACGACCCAGCAACGCAGGAGACCCAGCAATGAGCCAGCCCCCCGGCTACGGCCAATACGACCAGGGTGACCCGTACGGCCAGCAGGGCCAATACGGCTACGGACAGCAGGGTGGCCAGCAGCCCGGGTACGACCAGGGTTATGGCCAGCAGCAGGGCGGCTACGACCAGTACGGCCAGCCGCAGCAGGGTGGGGCCTACGACCAGGGTTACGCCCAGCAGCAGGGCGGTTACGACCAGGGTTACGCCCAGCAGCCCCAGCAGGGTGGTTACGACCAAGGTGGCTACGCCCAGCCCCAGGGCGGTGGCTACGACCAGGGCGGGTACGCCCAGCCCCAGCAGGGTGGCTACGAGCAGGGCGGCTACCAGCAGGGTGGCTACGACCAGTACGGCGGCCAGCAGCAGGCGCCCGGGTACGACCAGTACGGCGGGCAGCAGCAGGGCGGTTACGACCAGTACGGCCAGCAGCAGGCGTACGGCCAGCCGGCCGGCGACCCGTACGCGCAGCAGCAGGGCGGCTACGGCCAGCCCGCGGCCGGGCGTCAGCTCGCCGCGAGCCTGCAGCTGGACGACGGCTCGAACCGGACGTACTCCCTGAAGCAGGGTGGCAACGTCGTGGGCCGCGGCCAGGACGCCGACTTCCGGCTGCCCGACACCGGCGTCTCGCGCCGGCACCTGGAGATCACCTGGGACGGGCAGAGCGCGACGCTCGCCGACATCGGGTCGACGAACGGCACGACCGTGAACGGCACTCCGGTGCAGACCTGGCAGCTCGCGGACGGTGACGTCATCCGGGTGGGGCATTCGTCCCTGGTGTTCCGTACACAGGGCTGACTCCGGGCGCGAAATACTGTTCCCGCAGAATTGACGTGCGGGGGGACCGCGGCGTACCCGCGTCGCGGCTGCACGGAAGAGTCGGGAGCGGACACACCAAGTGCCAGAGCTGGTCGTACAACTCACCAGGGTGGGCTTCCTCGTGCTGCTCTGGCTCTTCGTGTTCGCCGCGCTCAGAGTCGTCCGCTCGGACCTCTACGCGGCGTCCGGCATGCGTGTCCAGGTGCCGACCTTCGGCCGCAAGAAGGAGAAGAAGCCGCGCGGCGGGAAGTCTCCGCAGCAGCTGCTGGTGACCCACGGCGCGCTCGCCGGGACCCGCATCGCGCTGGACGGCAGGCCGATCCTGATCGGCCGCGCCGACGACTCGACACTGGTGCTCGACGACGACTACGCGTCGACCCGGCACGCACGGATCGCCCAGCGCGGTGAGGACTGGTACGTGGAAGATCTGGGCTCGACGAACGGGACCTATCTCGACCGGGCTAAGGTCACTGCACCCCTCCGGGTCCCGCTCGGAGTCCCCATCCGGATCGGCAAGACGGTGATCGAGCTTCGCCCATGACTCTCGTCCTCCGCTATGCAGCCCGCAGCGACCGGGGCCTGGTGCGTTCGAGCAACCAGGACTCCGTGTACGCCGGCCCTCGCCTGCTCGCGCTCGCCGACGGCATGGGTGGGCATGCGGCGGGCGAAGTGGCCAGCAAGGTCGTCATCGCCTCCCTCGCCCCGCTCGACGACGACGAGCCGGGTGACGACCTCCTCGCCCAGCTGCGCGAGGCGGTGGCGAACGGCAACGCCGCGATCGCCGAGCTCGTGTCGCAGGACCCCGACCTCGACGGGATGGGCACCACGCTCACCGCCGTCCTGTTCGCCGGGACCCGGCTGGGCTTGGTGCACGTCGGCGACTCCCGCGCCTACCTGTTGCGGAGCGGTCAGTTCGCGCAGATCACGCGCGACGACAGCTTCGTCAACGAACTGCTCGAACAGGGCCGGATCACGCCCGAGGAAGCGGCGGTGCACCCCCAGCGGTCGCTGTTGCTGAAGGCGCTGACCGGGCACGAGGTCGAGCCGAGCCTCACCGTGCGCGAAGCGCGTCCCGGTGACCGGTACCTGATCTGCTCGGACGGCCTGTCCGGGATGGTCAGCGACGAGACGCTCGCGGAGGCCGTGCAGATCAAGGACCCGCAGCAGTGCGCGGACCGGATGATCGAGCTGGCCCTCAAGGGCGGCGGCACCGACAACGTCACGGTGATCATCGCCGACGTCGTCGACGTCGACTTCGGTGAGGACGCGCCCATCGTGGGCGGCGCCGCCGGGGACGGCAGCGACGAGCGGCACCAGGGCGACTCGCCCGCGGCGCGGGCCAGGGCGCTGACCCAGCCCCCGCCGCAGCCGCGTCCGGAGCTGCCGCAGCCCACCGTGGACCCGAAGGCCAAGCGCCGGAAGCGGTTCCGCTGGCTGGCCGGCGCGCTGGTGGTGCTCGTGGTGCTCGCCGCGGCCGCCATCGCCACCCGCTACTTCGTGCTGAGTCAGTACTATGTCGGCGAAGGTGCGGACCAGGAGGTCGTGATCTACCGCGGCGTCCCCGGCAGCATCCTCGGCATCGACCTGCACACCTACGAGCAGGGCTCGTGCCCGCCCAACCAGGTGTGCACGGACAAGCTGCGCGTCAACCAGCTCCAGGAGGACGCGCGGCTGGCGGTGCAGAACGGCGTCAAGAAGGACAGCCTCGACGACGCCCGGAAGTACATCGACGACTTCCTGCAGCTGCACAAGCGCTTGAACAACTGCGCGCCGGCGGGGACCCAGCCGTCCTCGACGCCGACGCCTTCGGTCACGCCGACGACGACTCCGTCGGCACCGGCCGGATCCACTGCTCCGTCGTCGGCGAACCAGCCTGCGGGGAGGGACTGCTCGACGCCGAGTTCGACGGCACCGACGACGGGAGGCGGTAACTGATGGGCCAGCCTGCCGCGAACACCGCCGAGCCGCTCGCGGCGCAGTTCCAGACGAACCCGCCGCGCGACGTCCCGACCCGGCGCAACACCGAACTGGTGCTGCTGGGGTTCGCGGCCTTCATCGTGACCATCGCGTTGGTCCTGGTGGAGGCGAACCAGGAGCAGGAACTCACCGCGTCGATCCTCTGGCTCGGGCTCGCCTACCTGGGCGTGCTGACCGGGGCGCACCTCGCGGTGCGCAAGTGGGCGCCGTACGCGGACCCGGTGCTGCTCCCCTGCGTCGCGCTGCTCAACGGCATCGGCCTGGTCATGATCCACCGGATCGACCTGGCCCAGGCCGAGAAGGCGCTGCAGAACGGCAAGGACTTCTCGCCGGACGTCACCAAGCAGGTGTTGTTCACCGTCGTGTCGCTGGCGCTGTTCATCGTGGTGCTGGTCGTCGTCAACGACCACCGCACGCTGACCCGCTACGGCTACACCGCCGGCCTGATCGGCATCGTCGCGCTGGCGCTGCCCGCGCTGCTGCCGTCGAGCCTGTCCGAGGTCAACGGCGCCAAGGTGTGGCTGAAGCTGCCGTTCTTCTCGATCCAGCCGGGCGAGTTCGCGAAGATCCTGCTGATGATCTTCTTCGCCTCGTTCCTGGTGTCGAAGCGCGACCTGTTCATGGTGGCGGGCAAGAAGTTCCTCGGCGTCGAGCTGCCGCGGGCCCGTGACCTCGGCCCGATCCTGATCGCCGCCGTCGTCTGCATCGGCGTCCTGGTCTTCGAGAAGGACCTCGGCACGTCGCTGCTGTTCTTCAGCGTCATCCTGGTGATGCTCTACGTGGCGACCGAGCGGGCCATCTGGGTCGTGCTCGGGCTGAGCTTCTTCGTCGTGGGCTGCGTGATCGCCTACAACCTCTTCGGGCACGTCCAGCAGCGCGTCGCCAACTGGCTCGACCCGCTCGCGACGTACGACGAGCCGGGCGGCGGCTACCAGCTCGCCCAGGGCCTGTTCGGGCTCGGCACCGGCGGCGTCGGCGGCACCGGCCTCGGCGCGGGCCGGCCGGACATGGTGCCCGAGGCGGCCACCGACTTCATCACCGCGTCGATCGGCGAAGAGCTCGGCTTCATCGGGCTGGCCGCGGTCCTGATGCTGTACTTGATGGTGGCGATGCGCGGCATGCGGAGCGCGCTCGCCGTGCGCGACACGTTCGGCAAGCTGCTCGGCGGCGGGCTGGCGTTCACCATGGTCATGCAGATCTTCGTCGTCGTCGGCGGGGTCACGAAACTCATCCCGGAGACCGGTATCACCGCCCCGTTCCTGTCGAAGGGTGGTTCGTCGCTGCTGGCGAACTACATCCTGGTCGCCCTGCTGCTCCGGATCTCCGACGCCGCCCGCAGGCCCGGCACCCGCTCGAAGCCCCAGCAGCCGCAGGCGCCGATCGCCGAGGCGCACACCGTGCTCGTGCAGCGCCCGCCGTCGGCGAACGGAGGCGCTCAGGCATGAACACCCCGCTCCGCAAGGTCGGCATGGCGATGCTCGTGATGGTCGTCCTGCTGCTGGCCAACGCCACCTACATCCAGGTGGTGAAGGCCGACGACTACCGCACCGATTCCCGCAACGCCCGAGTGCTCTACGACGAGTTCGCGCGCCGCCGCGGCCAGATCGTGTCGCAGGCGAACGGTGAGGTGCTGGCGAAGGTCGACTCGTCGAACGACAAGTACAAGTACATCCGCTCGTACGTCGACGGCCCGATGTACGCGCCGGTCACCGGCTACTACTCGATCAACTACGGCTCCGGCGGCCTCGAGCGCGCCGAGGACGACGTGCTGAACGGCTCGGACCCGCGGCTGTTCGTCCGGCGGCTGTCGGACATGGTCACCGGCCGCGACCCGAGTGGTGGCAACGTCCGGCTGACCATCGACCCGGCCGTCCAGAAGGCCGCCTACGACCTGATGACGCAGCGGAACTACACCGGCGCCGTCGTCGCGCTGGAGCCCAGCACCGGCCGGATCCTGGCGATGGTCTCGACGCCGTCGTACGACCCGAACCTGCTCGCGTCCCACACGTCGAAGACGCAGATCGACGCCTGGAACGCGAACATCAAGAACGACAAGAACCCCATGCTGAACCGGGCGATCTCGGAGACCTACCCGCCGGGGTCGACGTTCAAGCTGGTCACCGCCGCGGCCGCGCTCGAGGACGGCAAGGGCCCGGACACCCCGGTCAACCCGGCGCCGAACACGAAGCTGCCCGGCACGAGCATCACCCTGGAGAACTACGCCGGCGAAGCCTGCCCGGGCGCCACGTTCAAGGACGCGCTCGCGCACTCCTGCAACGTGCCGTTCGCGGAGTTCGCCGGTCAGCTCGGTGCCGACAAGATGAAGAAGACCGCGAGCAACTACGGCATCGGGCAGACGGACCTGACCGTGCCGATGAAGGTCGCGCCGTCCACCGTCGGACCGCTGGACTCCCAGGGCGCGCTGTACCAGAGTGGCATCGGCCAGCGCGACGTGCGGCTCACCCCGCTGCAGGACTGCCTGCTCGCCGCGACCGTGGCCAACAACGGGATGGCGATGAAACCGCAGCTGGTCCAGTCGGTCCTGGCACCTGACCTGTCCACCATCGAGGACTACAGCCCCACCGAGCTCACCGGCACACCGGCGCTGTCGTCGTCGAATGCCGCGATCCTCAAGGACATGATGATCGCTTCCGAGGGCTTCACCAAGGGCGGCGGCAAGCGCCCGGACATCCAGATCGCGTCGAAGACCGGCACCGCCGAGCACGGCACGGACTCCAAGAACACCGCCCCGCACGCCTGGTACACCGCGTTCGCCCCGGCGAACGACCCGAAGATCGCGGTCGCCGTGATCGTCGAAGACGGTGGTAACCGCGGGCTCGCGGCCACCGGCGGCTCGGTCGCCGCCGAAATCGGCCGCGCGGCGATCAACGCGAAACTCGGGGGTGGATAGCGCATGCTGTCCTCCGGTCACCTGCTGGCCGAGCGCTACAAGCTGACGAGCCGGATCGCCGTCGGCGGGATGGGCGAGGTCTGGCAGGCCAGCGACACCCGGCTCGACCGGACCGTCGCGGTCAAGATCCTCAAGTCCGAGCTGTCCGGCGACGCCGAGTTCCTCCACCGCTTCCGCACGGAAGCGCGGATGACGGCGTCCCTGAACCACCCGGGCATCGCCGCGGTGCACGACTACGGCGAGACCATCTTCGACGGCGACCTGTCGATCGCGTACCTGGTGATGGAGCTCGTCGACGGCGACCCGCTGGCCGGGTTGCTCGCCAAGCACGGCCGGCTGTCGGCGGAGTTCACGCTCGACATGCTGGAGCAGGCGGGCAACGCGCTGCAGGCCGCGCACGAACAGGGTCTGGTCCACCGCGACGTCAAGCCGGGCAACATCCTGGTAACCCCGGCGGGCCAGGTGAAGATCACCGACTTCGGCGTCGCGAAGGCGGCCGACGCGGCCCCGGTCACCCGGTCCGGCATGGTCATGGGCACGGCGCACTACATCGCGCCGGAGCAGGCGCTCGGGCACCCGGCCGAGCCGGCGTCCGACGTCTACTCGCTCGCGGTGTGCGGTTACGAATGCCTCGCCGGGCACCGGCCGTTCCTGTCCGAGAACGCCGTGACCGTCGCGATGATGCACATCCGCGACATGGCGCCGCCGCTGCCGCCGGACGTCCCGCCCGCCGCCCGCGCGGTGATCGAGGCGACCCTGGTGAAGGACCCGCGCCAGCGCTACAACAGCGGCGGCGAGTTCGCGTCCGCTGTCGCCGCGGTGCGCGCCGGGCTGCCGCTGCCGGCGCCGTCCGGGCTGGTCAACGCGTCCTATTCGACCGGGCAGCAACCGATCCAGCAGCAGCCGGTCCAGCAGCAACCCGTTCAGCAACAGCCGGTGTCGCAGCAGATTCCGCAGCAGCAGCCGCCGCACATGCCGATCGGGCCGCCGTCGCCCGCGATGAACCCGATGCCCGTCATCGGGCCGCCGTCACGGCCCGCGATGGGGCCGGTCATGGTGCCGGTCACCCGCAAGAAGCCGCAGTGGGGCTGGTGGGCGCTGCTGGCGGCGATCCTGCTCGTCGTCCTGGTGGCGGGCATCGTGCTGATCGCCAAGATGATCGGCAGTTCCGGCTCGCCGCAGCACAACGGCCAGACGACGAGCCAGGTGGTCCCGGGCAGACAGCCGCCCGCGGAGGACCCGCCCGCTTCGAGTGCTTACCCGGCGGATACTCCCGGCACGACCGACGATGGCCAGCAAGGCATCATGACCACACCTTGGACGGAATGGAACGGCATCCAGAGATGAGCACACCCAGACTGCTCTCCAACCGGTACGAGCTGGGCGAAACGCTCGGGTACGGAGGCATGTCCGAGGTCCATCACGGCCAGGACGTGCGTCTCGGCCGGGAAGTCGCGATCAAGATCCTCCGAGCCGACCTCGCCAGGGACCCGCAGTTCCAGGAGCGCTTCCGCCGGGAGGCGCAGAACTCCGCCGCGCTGAACCACCCGGCGATCGTCGCGGTGTACGACACCGGCGAGGCGAACACCGAGTTCGGGCAGCTGCCGTACATCGTCATGGAGTTCGTCGAAGGCCGGACGCTGCGCGACATCGTCAAGACCGAGGGACCGATGTCCCAGAAGCGGGCGATGGAGGTCATGGCCGACGTCTGCGCGGCCCTCGACTTCTCCCACCGCCACGGCATCGTGCACCGCGACGTCAAGCCGGCCAACGTGATGATCACGAAGAACGGCGCGGTCAAGGTGATGGACTTCGGCATCGCGCGCGCGATGCACGACGGCCAGTCCGCCATGACCCAGACCGCCGCGGTGATCGGCACGGCGCAGTACCTGTCGCCGGAGCAGGCCCGTGGTGAGTCGGTCGACGCCCGTTCCGACGTCTACGCCGCCGGTTGCGTGCTGTACGAACTGATCACCGGCGAGCCGCCGTTCACCGGTGACTCCCCCGTGGCGGTGGCCT
Source organism: Amycolatopsis heterodermiae (assembly GCF_034929455.1). Lineage (NCBI taxonomy): Bacteria > Bacillati > Actinomycetota > Actinomycetes > Pseudonocardiales > Pseudonocardiaceae > Amycolatopsis > Amycolatopsis heterodermiae. Next base: position 2,056,665 of record NZ_JAYFSI010000001.1, on the reverse strand, counting down.
ACCAGCACGTCCGGGAGGACCCGAACCCGCCGTCGTCGGTCAACCCGGCGGTCGCGCCCGAACTCGACGCCGTCGTGCTGAAGGCGCTGGCGAAGGGCCCGGCGAACCGGTACCAGTCGGCCGCCGAGATGCGCTCGGACCTGGTGCGCACACTGTCGGGCCAGCGCCCGGCCGCGCCGATGGTGATGTCCGAGGACGAGCGCACGCAGGTGATGAACTCCGACCGGCGGCAGCCGCAGCGTTACGAGGAGTACACCGAGCCGGAGGACGAGGACCCGAAGGCCAAGCGTCGCCGCCGGACGATCCTGGCGGTGCTGGCGGCGGTGTTCGTGCTGGGCGCGGTGCTGCTGATCATGTGGCTGTCGGGTTCGTTCAAGAGCAGCACCACCACGGCCGCGATCCCCGACGTGGTGCACCAGACGGTGCCGCAGGCGCGCGAAACCCTGACCGGCGCCGGTTTCACCTCGATCGAGACCAAGAACGTCACCTGCGGGGTGCAGCCGACCGACGGCGGCCCGCAGTGCGAACAGGGCGACGTCAACCGGGTCGTCAAGATCGACCCCGGGGCCGGGACGACCGTCAGCACCAGCACGAAGATCGCGCTGTACGTGGGTGTCGCGCCGGGCAAGGCTCGCGTGCCGGAGCTCAAGGGCAAGACGAGCGACCAGGCGCGACAGGCGCTGACCGACGCGAAGCTGACTCTGGACACGAACCCGCCCGCGGAGGTCGAGGTCGACGACCCGAACCAGGCCGGCGTGGTGCAGTCGCAGACCCCGACCGCGGATTCCGAGGTCGACGAGGGCACCGTGGTGAAGATCACCGTCGGGAAGTCCAAGGAACTGAAGCAGGTCCAGGACTTCACGGGCAAGCCGTACTCGCAGGCCGACTCGGCCCTGCGTGCCCTCGGCCTCAAGACGAAGAAGGTCGAGCAGGCTTCGGACACGGTCCCGAAGGACACCGTCATCACCCAGAACCCGAACGGTGGTTCGGTGGTGGCGGGCACCACGATCACCCTCACGGTTTCGACCGGTCCGGAGCAGACCGACACCCAGATCGAGATGCCGAACCTGTCCGGGATGACGGTCGACGAGGCCCAGTCGAAGCTGCAGAGCATGGGCTGGACCCAGAACCTCAAGCAGCAGTCCGACCGGACCAGCAGCAAGCCGGAAGGCACGATCACCCAGCAGAGCGTGAAGCCCGGCGTCAAGATCGACAAGGACCAGCCGGTGACCGTGGCGGTCTCGGAGGGCAACGGCTTCCCGACGGGGTTCCCGACGACCACCCCCGGTTCGCCCTGACCGACGCGTGAAGAAGGCCCGCACGGTTCCCACCGTGCGGGCCTTCTTTCGTTTCAGGCTTTGTCGAGAAACCCTTGGACGGCGCCGAGAACCTGCTCGGCGTCACTGCCGGCGCCGCAGTCGATCTCGAGTTCTTCGGCCGCGCCCGAGCGCTTGATCTTCAGGGACACGCGGGCCTGGCAGCCACGCAACCAGGCGAACAGGGAGCGGCAGAAGACGACGGCGGAGGTGCTCGTGACGCCGACGACAACGGCGTCGAAGAGCTGAACCCGGCCGCGAAGCTCGTCTTCACCTCGCAACCAGGCGGCGAGGTCTCGAAGCTCGCCATCGGAGTTTGGCACGGTGATCGCTACGATCCCAGCCGTCACCCGGTCTCCCTTCGCCCAGAACCGGAGAGAACCCGAACCTTAGTCGTGTTCGACGACCCCCGGGAAGCCTGGCCCGGGAATTGAAGATTGCAACTTGCACTCAGGAACGGCGCTGCACGAGCCGCGAGACGACGAGGAAACTCGCGGCGAGCACCACCACCGACGTGACCACCGCCAGCACCAGCGGTCCACCGACCGGTTCCTCGTCGGTCAGGGCGTGCAGCAGGGGGTGGACCAGCGGAATCTTCGCCAGCAGCACGACGACCAGGGTGATCACGGCGGCGAGCACCGTCCAGCCGATCCGGTGCACCAGCAGCCGCGAGCACGGCAGGGCGATCGCGATGCCCAGCAGCGCGCACGCGATGTGGGCCAGCAGCCCGACCCCGAGCGCGGCCGGCTGGATCTTGAACGACTTGAGCGCCGACCACGCCTCGGTGATCACCGTCAGGACCAGCGAGCAGCCCAGCACGGTGAGGACGGCGCCGGTGATCACGCGCCGCCACTGCCGCGCGTGGCTCAAGGTGACCAGGCGCTGCACCGGGTCTTCGATGTCGAGCAAAGCGATCGTCAGCCAGCACGACACGACCAGCAGCCCGCCGGCGCTCACCCCGAACAACGGCAGCGGCGGCGAGTGCGGGTCGGCGTAGAGGATCACGCAGAGCGCGAGGTAGGCCAGCAACGCGGGCAGGTACCGCTGCGAATGTCCCAGCAGCGCCAGGTAATACCGCGTCATCGCGAGCACGGCGCGACCTCCCGGACCGACCAGCCGTCCTTCAGCGCGCGCAGCAGCACGGCGTCGGCCGAACCGGCCTCGACGGTGAGCACGACCTGGGCTCCTTCGGCGACGGCGTGCCGGACGCCGGGCTCGTCCGCCCAGTCGGTGCCGTGCCCGCGCAGCACGATCCGCGTGGTCGGCTCGGAGTCCTCCGCGGTCAGCCGGCCGGCGGCCATCAGGTGCACGACGTCGGCGTGGTCGTGCACCACCTGCGGCCGGTGGTCGGTGAACACGACGCTCGCGCCGCGCGCCCGCGTCTCGTCGACGAGCTCGCCGAGGATCGCGTGCGTGGCGACGTCGAGCCCGGACCACGGCTCGTCGAGGATCAGCAGGTCCGGCCGCACCAGCACGGCCTGGGCGAGCCCGACCTTCTGCGCGTTGCCCTTCGACAGCGTCCGCAGCGGTGCCGTCGGGCCGCCGACCAGCGCCAGCCGCTCGAGCAGCGGGTCGATCGCCGAGAGGTCGGTGAGCCCGCGGATGCGTCCCATGTGCCGCAGGTAGGCGCGCGCGCCCATCCGCTGGCCGGCCGGGAAGCGGTCCGGCAGGTACCCGATCCGCGGGCTCCCGGTGACGGTGCCGGTGGTGGCGTGCGAGACGCCGGCCATGATCCGCAGCAGCGTCGACTTGCCGGAACCGTTGGTGCCGAGGATGCCCACGACAGTCCCGGGCTCGACGTCCAGGTCGACGTCGTGGAGGACGAAGTCCCCGCGCCCGTACCGCTTACCGACGCCCTCGAGCCGGATCACGCAACGGCGGCCTTCTGCAGCGCCTTCGTCGCCCGCTCCAGCTCGGCGACCCGCTTGGCGTCGACCGGGTGGCCGGCCGAAGCCATCCAGTTGGCCAGCATCCGGTGGCCGCCCTCGGTGAGCACGGACTCGGGGTGGAACTGGACGCCTTCCAGCGGCAGCTCGCGGTGGCGCATGCCCATCACGATGCCGGATCCGGTGCGGCCGGTGACCTCGAAGACGTCGGCCGGGATCGTCTCCGGCAGCACGGTCAAGGAGTGGTACCGGGTGGCCGTGAACTCCTCCGGCAGACCCTTCAGGACGCCGACGCCGGAGTGGCGCACCTGGCTCGTCTTGCCGTGCAGCAGCTCGGGCGCGCGGTCGACGGTCGCGCCGTAGACGACACCGAGCGCCTGGTGACCGAGGCAGACACCGAGCATCGGGGTCGACGTCTCGGCGCACTTGCGGATGACGTCCATGCTCTGGCCGGCGCGCTCGGGGGTGCCGGGGCCGGGCGAGACGAGCACGGCGTCGAACTCCGGGACGCGGTCGAGGTCCACGACGTCGTTGCGCCAGACCGTGCAGTCGGCGCCGAGCTGGGCCAGGTACTGGACCAGGTTGTAAACGAAGCTGTCGTAGTTGTCGACGACCAAGACGCGCATGGCCGCGAGCTTACCGGCTCCCACTGGCTGGACCGTACCGCAAATCACATTTTAGGTTAGGTAATCCTAACTTACGGTGGAGGGTGTGAGCCGATCCCTTCGCGTAGCCGTCGTGGGCGCTGGTCCCGCCGGCATCTACGCCGCCGACATCCTGGACAAGTCCGACGCCGAAGTGACGGTCGACCTGTTCGAACGGATGCCCGCTCCCTTTGGGCTGATCCGCTACGGCGTCGCGCCCGACCACCCGCGCATCAAGGGCATCGTGACCGCGCTGCACAAGGTGCTGGACAAGCCGAACATCCGGCTGCTGGGCAACATCGACTACGGCACCGACATCAAGCTCGAAGAGCTGCAGGAGTTCTACGACGCGGTGATCTTCTCGACGGGCGCGTCCGCCGACCGCGCGCTCGACATCCCGGGCGTCGACCTCGACGGCAGCCACGGCGCCGCTGACTTCGTCTCCTGGTACGACGGCCACCCGGACGTCCCCCGCACCTGGCCGCTCGAGGCGTCTTCGGTCGCGGTGCTGGGCGTCGGCAACGTGGCCCTGGACGTCGCGCGCATCCTCGCGAAGACGGCCGACGAGCTGCTGACCACGGACATCCCGGACAACGTCTACCAGGGCCTCAAGGCGAGCCCGGTGACGGACGTCCACGTGTTCGGCCGCCGCGGTCCGGCGCAGGCCAAGTTCACGCCGCTGGAGCTGCGCGAGCTGGACCACTCGCCGAACGTCGAGGTGATCGTCGACCCCGAGGACATCGAGTTCGACGACGGCAGCATCGCCGCGCTGCGGGCGTCGAAGCAGATCGACATGGTCGTGAAGACGTTGCAGGAGTGGGCGATCCGCGACCCGGGCACCCGCCCGCGCCGGCTGCACCTGCACTTCTTCCACTCGCCGTCGGAGGTCCTGGGCGCCGACGGCCGCGTCACCGGCCTCCGCACGGAACGCACCGAGCTGACGGGCGACGGCACTGTCCGTGGCACGGGCGAGTTCCACGACTGGGACGTCCAGGCGGTGTACCGCGCGGTGGGCTACCTGTCGTCGCACCTGCCGGAACTCCCGTTCGACCACGTCGGCGGCGTGGTCCCGAACCAGGCCGGCCGCGTGCTGGACCTGGACGAGAACCAGCTCCCGGGCGTCTACGTGACGGGCTGGATCAAGCGCGGCCCGATCGGCCTGATCGGACACACCAAGGGCGACGCGGCCGAGACGATCGCCAGCCTGCTGACCGACGCGGACACCCTGACGGCCCCGAAGTACGACTCCCCGGACGCGATCCTGGACTTCCTGGCCGCGCGCGGAATCCCGTTCACCACCTGGGAAGGCTGGGGAAAGCTGGACGCCCACGAGAAGTCACTGGGCCTCGCGGCGGGCCGCGAGCGCGTCAAGGTGGTGGAGCGCGAGGAGATGACCCGGGTCTCCCGCACCTGAGTTTCCCCAACGCCGTGGCGGCCATTCCCGGGTAGGCCGGGGTGGCCGCCACGGACCAGCTCAGCTCGCGCCGAGGTAGGCGAGCACTGCCAGCACCCGGCGGTTCGTGTCGTCCGAGGCGGTGATGGCCAGCTTGGCGAAGATGTTCGCCGTGTGCTTGCCGACCGCTCCTTCGCTGAAGTGCAGCCGGGACGCGATGGCCGCGTTCGAACAGCCTTCCGCCATCAGGCCCAGGACCTCGCGTTCGCGCGCGGTCAGGGCGGCCAGCGGGTCGGATGCGTTGCCCGCCACCAGTTTGGCGATCACTTCCGGGTCCATCACCGTGCCGCCCGCGGCCACCCGGTGGACCGCGTCGATGAACTGGTCCGCGTTGAACACGCGGTCCTTCAACAGATAACCGATCGCGCCGGTGCCGTCGGCCAGCAGCTCGCGGGCGTACAGCTGCTCGACGTGCTGGGACAGCACCAGGATCGGCAACGCCGGAAGGTCACGGCGGACCGCGAGGGCCACCTGGATGCCTTCGTCCGTGTTCGTCGGCGGCATCCGGACGTCCACAATGGACACATCCGGCCGGTGGGAACGCAGTGCCGACTCCAGTTCCGGGCCGGTGCCGACCGCGGCGACGATGTCGAAGCCGTGGGCGGTCAGCAGGTGCGTCAGGCCGTCTCGGAGGAGGTATTGGTCTTCGGCGATGACGGCGGTGGGTCGCCCACCTCGGGGGTTCCGGGTGGCGAAGCCCCCGGCCCGGGGCGAAGCCCCGGATGTATCTGGCACGGGACCTCCACCATCGCGCTCGTCGGCCCGCCGATCGGGCTGGTCAGCGTCAACCTACCGTCGAAGCCGCCCAGCCGGCGCTCGATCCCGCGCAAGCCCGAGCCGCGCGCCGGGTTCGCGCCACCCGGGCCGTCGTCGAGCACCACCAGCGTCAGCAGGCCGTCCTCGAAGGAGACCGTGATGGTCGCGCGGCGCGAGCCGTGTTTCGCCGCGTTGCCCAGCAACTCCGACACCGCGAAGTACGCGCACGCCTCCACCGGTTCTTCGACGCGCCCGGGCAGCGAGCCGGTGACCTCCGCCTTCAGCGGGCTGTCCAGCGCGATCGCACGCACCGCGTCCAGCAGCCCGCGTTCGGACAGCACCGGCGGGTGGATGCCGCGGATCAGCACCCGCAGTTCGGTCAGGGCCTCGGCCGACGCCGAGCGCAGCTCGGCCGCGAGCTTCTTCGCCGCCGCCGGATCGTGGTCCACCAAGGCTTCGACGGCGCCGAGCTTCATCCCCATCGCGACCAGCCGCGACTGGATCCCGTCGTGCAGGTCGCGCTCGATCCGCCGCAGCTCCGCGGCTTGCGCGACCGTGACGTCCGTGCGCGTCTGCTTCAGCCGTTCGACCCGGTGGGCGAGCCGGGACGCCTCGGTCGGCCCGAGCAGCAGCCGCGCGAAACGGGCCGCCTGCTTCGCCAGGAACGTCGTCGGGACGAGCCCGAGGACGAACGCGGCGAGCGCGATCGGGGTCAGCAGGAGCGCGTGCGCGGTGTCCGACGGCACGCCGAAGAACCACGGCCAGGTGACGTCCCAGGTGGCCATGATCGGCCGCCAGATCCACAGGCCGATCAGGCCGAGGAAACCGCCGAACACCAGCACGGCCGTCGGCAGCGCCAGCAACGCCGTCACCGGGGGCAGCACGACGGCGGCCAGCACGTCGCGCCAGGTCGCCCGGTCGCGCATCACCCACCGCGTCCGCGAAAGCTGCACCGGCCACCACGGCTCTTCGTAGAGCTGTTTGCCCACCTGGAAAAGCCCGTCGGGCCGCGGTGTCGGCAAGAGCGGCGGCGGCAGGTACGGCGCCGGGATCCGCACGCCCGTCCAGTTTCCGACCTCGCGGCGCAGGGTGTTCGCGATGTCCCGGCTCCACCGCACCACCGGCGCGGCCATCGGCGGAGCCACGAGCAGCAGGGCCACCGGCCACACCGCGAACGCCGTGAGCACCAGCGAAAGCGCGAAGATCCCCAGCTGGTGGCCGAGCGAGTCCAGCCGCTGGTGCATCCACCGCAGCGCGCCGATCTTCGCCACCGCGCCGGGACGGCGGCCGATCCACCAGCGCGTCCAGTGGCCGTAACCACGCAGCGCCGGCGGCCCGCCGAGCAGCGCGAATACCGGCAGCAGCAGCGTGACCAGCGGGTTCACCAGCTGCCAGCCGAACTCGCGCTGCGCCGCCGGGTCCTCCATCACCCACGTGAGCCGCCGGCTCCAGCGGATCCAGAACGCGCGCTTGTAGAGCGTGTTGCCGTCGCGGTACCAGCCGTCGCGCTCTCGTTCGGGTTCCGGCGGTTCGGGCAGGTACGGCGACTCGACCTCGACGCCGCACCAGCGCCCGGCCAGCACCCGGGCCGTCGCCGAGCGGTGCCGGGCCCACTCGATCGCGGGGCCGAGGAAGAAGACCAGTCCGAGGCACAGCAGCGCGAAGGTGAGCAGCTCGACCAGTACGTCGAGCCAGCTCAGCAAGCCGAACGCGGCGAGCGCGAACGCCCGGCCGACCGCACGCACGTAGGCCATCGGCACCTCCTTCCCCGGTGATCCTCGCCGATCGGCCCGCGTCCGCGCACTGCCCGAAGGCCCCCGGCGGGGGTGGGCCCAGCCCCACCCCGGCGTCAGCAAAACCCTACTTGAGCTGGGGATTCAGGAGGATTCTCCGAGCGTCCGCGAGTTCGTAGTTTCGTAGCCATGCCCCTCATCGAAGTCACCGACCTCCGCAAGCGCTACGGCAACCGGGTCGCGGTCGACGGCGTTTCCTTCTCCGTCGAACGCGGCGAAATCTTCGGCATCCTCGGCACGAACGGCGCCGGGAAGACCACCACGGTCGAATGCATCGAGGGCCTCCGCCAGGCCGACGCCGGCGAGCTGTCGGTGCTCGGCCTGAACCCCGCGACCGACCGCGCGGCGCTGACCCGCCGCGTCGGCGTCCAGCTGCAGGAAAGCCGGCTGCCCGCGAAACTGCGGGTGCGTGAGGCGCTGGAGCTGTTCGCCTCCTTCTACCCGGACCCGGCCGACGTCGACCTCCTGCTCGAGCGGCTCGACCTGCGCGACCACGCCCGCAGCTACTTCGGCAAGCTCTCCGGCGGCCAGAAACAGCGCGTGTCGATCGCGCTCGCGCTGGTCGGGAACCCCGAGCTGGCGATACTCGACGAGCTGACCACCGGGCTCGACCCGCACGCCCGCCGCGACACCTGGAAGCTCGTCGAGGCCGTCCGCGACGCCGGGGTCACGGTCCTGCTCGTCACGCACTTCATGGACGAGGCCGAGCGGCTCTGCGACCGCGTCGCGATCTTCGACGCCGGCCGCGTCGTCGCCACCGGCACCCCCGCCGAACTCCGCGCCACCGCCGGAGAATCCACTTTGGACGACGCGTTCGTCTCGCTCACGAGGAGTGCCCGGTGAACACCTTCGCCAAGATCACCGCCACCGAAACGAAACTCTTCCTGCGCACGCCGATGTGGGCGTTGTTCGGCCTCCTGCTGCCGCCCGCGCTGCTGCTCGGCATCGGCGCCATTCCCGGCATGACCCAGCCGAGCGAGGTCACCGCCGGCTTCCGGTTCATCGACCTGTGGGTGCCGTCGCTGATCGTCGTCAGCCTCGCGATGCTGGCGCTGCAGGCGATCCCGGGCGCCGTCGCGACCTACCGCGAGCAAGGCGTGCTGAGACGGCTGGCCACGACCCCCGTCCACCCGGCGAACCTGCTGGGCGCGCAGCTGCTGATCCACGTCGCCGTCGCGCTGGCGGGCGTCGTGCTCGTGCTCGGGCTGGGGCACGCCGTCTACGACGTCCCGCTGCCCCGCCACCCGCTGACGTTCCTGGTGACTCTCCTGCTCGGCGCCGTCTCGGTGTTCGCGCTGGGCCTGATCGCGGCCGCGGTCGCCCGCACCGCGAAGAGCGCCGGCGGGCTCGCGATGATCGCGTTCTTCCCCATCATGTTCTTCGGCGGCGTCTACCTGCCGCGCCCGCTGCTGCCGGACGTCCTGCGCCGGATCGGCGACTACGTGCCGCCGGGCTCGCAGCCGCTGCAGGACGCCTGGGTCGGCACCGGCGTCCAGCCGCTGCAGCTGCTGGTGCTCGCGGCGTTCGCCGTAGCCGGGACGGCATTGGCCGCACGGCTCTTCCGCTGGGAGTGACCGGGTCTTCCGCCATATTGGTGATGATCATCGTTTTCTCTTGTGGCCGGGCCACCCGGCCGGTAGCCAAGAGGGTGGCCCTGCTCAAACTGGAGGTTCGATGTCCCTGGACGTGTCACCCGCGCTGCTGGAGAAGGCCGAGCGCGGGGAGGTCTCCGACGCCGAGTTCGTCACCTGCGTCAAGGAATCCCTGCCCTACGCCTGGGAGGTCATCACCGGCGTCATCGCCGACGCCGAGGGCGCCGCGGACGGCTTCGCCGACAACGAGACGCCGCCGCCGAGTGAAGCCGCCCGCGGGCAGCTGCTGCGGGCGCTGGCCTCGGACGCGATCCGCGGCGGGCTGGAGCGGCACTTCGGCGTCAAGCTGGCGTTCCAGAACTGCCACCGGGTCGCCGTGTTCAAGAACTCCGAGCTGGACGGCGACCGCTACCGCGCGTTCGTCTCGCCGCGCGGGCAGCTGCTCAACCAGAGCCCGGAGCTGCGGGACTGCTAGCCCGCAGCGCGGGCAGCACCTCGGTGCCGATCCGCGCGATGTTCGCGTAAGTCCCCTCCGGCGTACCGGACGCCTCCACGAGCATCAGCACGTGGGAGACGCCGGTGCGCCGGAGGCTCGTTTCCAGCGTCCGCACGCAGTGCTCAGCGTCACCGACCGGGTGAATCGCGCACAGCCGTTCGGTGTACTCCCCCGGGTCCCGCGCGGGGCCGGGCCGCCCGTCGACCGTGACGTGCGCGCCGAGCCCGTCCTTCAGCCAGCCGGGCAGCGCCGCGCGGACGACGTCGGCGTCGCCGACCTGGCACAACACTGTGGACACGTGACCGGCGGCCGATCCGTAGGCCTCGACGGTCGCCGCCTTCTCCGCGTCGTCCGCGTGCAGGCCCAGCAACATCGGCAACCCCCGCCGGGCGGCCACGCGCACCGCGTCCGACTGCGGGCCGCCGACCGCCACCACGACGTCCGGCCGCCGTTCCGGCGACGGCACCACCGGCACCTCCCGGAAGCCGAAATGCCGCCCGGCCGCGCTCACCCGGCCCGTCGTGGCGCGCAGTAAGACGTCGAGGCTCTCTTCGAAGCCGGTTTCGTAGCGGTCCAGGCCGGTGCCGAACACCTCGAGGTCCTGCCACGGCCCGCCGCGCCCGACGCCGAGCCGCAGCCGCCCGCCGGAGACGGCGTCGAGCATCGACCACTGCTCCGCGAGCGCCACCGGGTGCGTCGTCGACAGCACGCTGACCGCGGTCCCGACGCCGATCCGCGACGTCCGCCCGAGCACGTGCGCGGCGAGCGTGATCGCCGACGGGCACACGCCGTAGGGCATGAAGTGGTGCTCGGCGAACCAGACGTCGTCGAAGCCGGCTTCCTCGGCCAGCTCGGCGGCGCGAACCGACCGGCGCAGGACGTCGCCGTCGTCCTGGCCCGGGAAACGGCCGCTGACCAGGAAGATCCCGAACCTCACGGAGCCAGCTCGTTCCCCAGGTACCGCACGAACAGCTCGTTGTGCAGCACCCGCGGCGAATGGCGCGACCTGATGAGCGCGACCGCCTCCGGCACTCCCAGCCCCAGCTCGACGAGCGTCCGCGCGACGACCAGGCCGGACCGGTTGTACCCGGCGTGGCAGCGCACGAGCGTCTTGCGGCCCCCTCGCACGGCCGCGGCGGCGAGCCCGGCCAACCGCGCGACCTGCTCGAGCTGCTCCGGGGACAGCGGTCCGTCCGGGATCGGGACGCAGTGGTGCTCGACGCCGTCCGGCGGACCGTGCCCTTCGCGGCGGTAAAGGCTGATCACGACGTCGAACTCGTGCGCGACGACCACCGGCACCTCGCCCGTCGCGTCGAACCGGGTGTGCCCGCCGATCCAGAGGCCCGGCCGGACCTCGCTCCAGACCGGGTCGTCCGGGTACCAGCTCAGTTGACCGCGACCTCGTTGAACCACAGGCGCGGCTCGAGCCACGGGAACACGATGAACATCAGCAGGGCGACCACGCCGAGCGCGAGGACGACGGCCAGCGTCAGCTTCGCTGCGAACGGGCCCGGCAGTTTCCGCCAGATCCAGCCGTACATCAGGCTTCCCCGATCTTCGAGAGCAGGTCGCCGTAGTCCTTGACCTGGTTCTTCGGCACCTGCTGGGTGAGGACCGAGGTGATGATGAGCCGCTGCTGGGCGGAGAACTGCGGGTGGCACGTCGTGAGCGTGAGCAGCGCGGCCTGCTGGGCCTTCGGCAGCGTGTCGGCGCCCTTGTACGGGACCGGGTTCACCGCGGTGCCCTGGCTGGGCAGCACGACCTTGCGGCCGAACGTCTCGTCGTACGCGCCGCCGTCCTCGGCGTTCGGGTCACGCAGGGTGGAGACGCCCTTGCACCGCGGGTCGGCGCCCTTGCCGCCGGCCCAGTCCTTCATCTCGTCGTCGTACGGGAGGACCTTGTAGATGTAGAAGTCGGTCGAGGTCTCGATCACGATCTGGTCACAAGATGAGAGGTTGTCCAGATCGTTGAACGGGGCACCCTTGCCGACGCGGTGGCCGGCGACGGCGAAGTTGCCGGGCTCGCCGGGCAGCGACGTGCCCTTGTAGTGGCCGGGGCCGACCTCCAGGGCGGCGTCGTCGGTGCCCTCCTGGATGGTGAAGTTGTAGTCGACGCCGAACGTCGGGATGTGGATCCGGGCGAACGCCTTGCCGTCGACCAGCTCGGGGTGCAGCGTGCGGTCGTGCGCCCACTCGCCGTCGAGCTGGTCGCTCGCCTCGGACTGCTTGCCCGCCGAGAACAGGTCGGTCACGTAGAGCTCGTAGACCATGAACAGCAGCACGACCAGGCCGAGCGTGATGAGGATTTCGCCGGCCGTCCGGATCGCGACGCCACCCTTGCCCAGCGGGGCCGGGGCGGGTTTCTCCTTGGTCGCGGTGCCGCCCTTGCCGACCGGGGCGAACACCACGGTCTCCTCGGCGGAGCCGGGCGGCGGGGCCGGGCTGGTGTAGCGCCGGGGAGGTGGACCCTGCGGACGACGCGGCGGCTGCCCTTGCGGCCGGCCGGGCGGCACCTGGCCGCGAGGAGGCGTCACGGGCGCCCGGCGCTGGGGCGCAGGCCGCTGTCCGGGTTGTCTGCGCCGGTCGTCATCCGGTCCTTCGCGCGTAGCCACGCAAGCTCCTCTCAAGCCGCGTCGAACCCTGGGTGACGCCGTTGTCACGGTCCGGGAAATCCGACCACTCCTGGCCGCTGCTTTCCTGCGGTCATTTACGTTAACGTGTGCGGGTGGCGCCGGTTGCGCACCCTCAGCGGGACAGCGCCACCTGACGAGCCCGAAGAGCACCGCGAGGAATCACACGATGCCCAAGTCCAAGGTCCGCAAGAAGACCGCTTACACCCCGCCTGCCGACCGGCGTACGCCGGTGAAGGTGCGGGCCGCAGGCCCCACCGGCCTCGCCTGGAAGATCCCGATGTTCGGGTTCATGGTCCTGGGCTTGGTGTGGCTGCTGGTGAACTATATCGCCGGGGACAAGATCTCCTGGATGGCCGACCTGGGCAACTGGAACTTCGCCGGTGGGTTCGCGCTGATGATCGCGGGTCTGCTCATGACGATGCGCTGGCGCTGACTATTACTCCCAATGGCGGCTTGACGTCGAATTACACCGGTGTGACTCATCCCCAGTGTGGATAACCCCTGTGGATAACTACCCCACCTCTTGGGCACCGCGTCGGGCCGTTGTGGTATCGGCCTGGGCCCTCACCGCGTTGCTCGTGCTCGGCGTGGTCGTCGACGCGCTGACCGGCGACCGCGGCGGGCTGGTGCTGTTCGCGCTGGCCGCCGTGGCGGTCGGCGCGTTCTCGGCGCACGCCACGATCGTCCGGCCCCGGCTGGCCGCCGGGGCCGAGGGCCTGCTGACGCGGACGCTCGGCGGCACGCAGCAGCTGCCGTGGGGCGAGACCCGCACCCGGCTGCGCACCACGCGCCGGCTGGGCCGCGACGGCGTCACCCTCGAGATCGAGCACGACGACCAGCTGTACGTCTTCGGGTGGCTGGAGCTCGGCGAGGACCCGCGGGACGTCCTGGACGTCCTCAGCACGCTGCGCGCGCGCAACTAGGTGCAGTTGTAGAGCTGGACCCCGCGGTACGGGACGAGGCCGCAGGTCTGGGCCGCGAACTGGCTGTCCTTCCAGGCCAGCAGCCCGACGATCGCGACGACGATGATCACCAGCCCGATGGCCTGCCAGCGCGCCTGGTTGACCTCCGGCGCGTAGAGCAGCGCGACGGTGACCAGCGCCCCGGTCACCAGGCCGCCGACGTGCGCGTAGATCGAGATGCCCGGGATGCCGAAGGTGATGAAGGCGTTCAGGGCGAGCGTGATGAGCAGGCCGGTCGGGTTCAGCCGCAGCTTCAGCACGATCACCGCGTAGGCGCCCATCAGGCCGAACAGCGCGCCGGAAGCGCCGGCGGTCGACTTCTGCGGGTCGTCGAACAGCAGCACGGCCGCCGACGCGCCGAGCATCGAGATGAAGTAGAGCGCCAGGTAACGGCCGCGACCGGTGATCTGCTCCAGCGAGCGGCCCATCATCCACAGCGAGAACATGTTGACCGCGACGTGGATCGGCCCGAAGTGCAGGAAACCGCTGGTCAGGACCCGCCACCACTCGCCGCCGCCGAGGGTCGCGCTGCCGTACAGCTCGCCGTACTGGAAGGCGTTCGAGAAGTCGTTGTCCGAGAGGCTCTTCGCCTGGAACGCCGTGAAGAGGAAGACCAGGACGTTCACCGCGAGGATGACCTGGGTGACGAGCACCGACTGGGACAGCCGTGCGCCGAAGACCGTGCGCTGGCCGAAGCCGGCTTCCTGGTAGCTGCGCTGCTGACGGCGCTGCTGCTGGCTGCCGGTCTGCACGCAGTCGGTGCACTGGAAGCCCACCGGGGCCTCTCGCAGGCAGTCCGGGCATGCCGGACGCCCGCACCGGGAACAGCTCAGCCCGGTCGGGCGGTTCGGGTGCCACCAGCACCCGGGTTGTGCGGCCTGGGGGTGCGCGGCGGGGTTCGGCGGTTGGCTCACGATGAGAACCAACCTACCGAAACTCCCGGACGCTCAGCCCTCGTGGTCGATGGTGACCTTCTCGATGACGACGTCGGACAGCGGACGGTCCGCCGGCCCGGTCGACGTACGGCCGATCGCGTCGACGACCGAGCGCGACTCCTGGTCGGCCACCTCGCCGAAGATCGTGTGCTTGAAGTTCAGGTGGGTGGTCGGAGCCACGGTGATGAAGAACTGCGAGCCGTTCGTGCTCGGCCCGGCGTTCGCCATGGCCAGCAGGTACGGCTTGCTGAACTGCAGTTCGGGGTGGAACTCGTCGCCGAACTTGTAGCCCGGGCCGCCGCGACCGGTGCCGGTCGGGTCGCCGCCCTGCAGCATGAAGCCGTCGATGACGCGGTGGAAGATCGAACCGTCGTAGAACGGCCCGGAGTTCGTGCCCGCCGCGTTCGGCTGGGTGTACTCCTTGGTGCCCTCCGCGAGACCGACGAAGTTCGCGACCGTCTTCGGCGCGTGGTCGGGGAACAGGTTCAGGTTGATGTCACCCTGGTTGGTGTGCAGCGTCGCTTTCACGGGATTCATCGTGCCATCTGCGGCGGGCGCGCGGGAAAAGGGGCACGATAGGTTACGGGCAACAGAGCAGTGTCAAAACGATTGATGAGGTGAAGGCCATGTCCCGGGCGACAGCCCAGGCCGTCGATGCCGCCGACAAGCTTGTCTCCGAGGGAGCCAAGACCGGCCGCCGCGTGCAGAAGCAGCTCGCGAAGAAGACGGAACTGACCCGCAAGGAGCTCAAGAAGAGCTCGAAGGCCGCCCGCAAGGAGGCCCTCGCCCGGCTCTCCGAGCTGCGCAAGCCTGGTCGCAAGGCGAAGAAGGCCGCCATCAAGGCCGCGAAGGCGGCCGGCGAGTCGAAGCGTCGCGGCAAGAAGGACTTCAAGTCCGCGAAGAAGGACTTCGCCGCGGCCGTCGTCGAGGCGAAGGCTGCTGCCAAGGGCACCCGCAGCCGTCGTCGCTGGCCGTGGCTGCTCGGGCTGGTCGTGGTCGGCGCGGGCGCCGCCTACGTGCTGCGCTCGAAGCAGGAGCCGCCGGTCGCCCCGGCGCCGCCGAAGGCCACCCCGCCCGCTCCGCCGAAGCCGGCGGAAGCGGCGAAGCCCGCCGCGGCTCCGGCGCCGAAGCCGAGCCCGCAGGCGAACGGCAAGTCGCCGTCCTCGACGCCTGCCGAAAAGAAGAACTGAAGACGACGCGAAGAGGCCCCCGGGGTGCACCGGGGGCCTCTTCAGTCGTGCTCAGGTCCTGATCAGACCGCAGCGGCGTGCTTGTCGACCAGCTGGCCGAGGCGCGGCAGCGCCTCCTCGACGTTCTTCTTGCCGTTCGGGCGCAGCTTGCCGTAGACCTTCTTGATGCTGTCGCGGCTGCTGCGCTCCGCGCGCGAGTCGGTGACGCTCAGCAGCGCGTCGGAAGCCTCGTCCGAGCGGCTGGTCAGGTAGGCACCGAAGTCGCTGCCGCCCTTGGCCTTGTAGTCGCCGTAGAACGGCTCGAGCGCCACGACGAAGTCGGGCAGCAGCGTGTCGACGGCCGAGGGGATGATGCCCGGCTTGATCTTCTTGACCGCGGCGAAGCCGGTCTTGACGACGGCACCCGAAACGCCGCCCTTGTCCGAGACCTCGGCGTCCACGAGGCCTTCGAAGTCGCTCACGACAGCCGGGCGACGGCTGGAGTCGAGCAGGATGTCCTTGAGGGTGTCAGCCACGAATCTTGTCCTTTGTCGTTGCAGAGTTGGTGCCCCGCCCCGGGGTGGGGATTCCCCGGCGGCTGCGGTGCGCGAGTCCACGAAGCCTGCGCGTGACGCACAGGGTAATACAAGATCAACTTCACTCACCCGTGTGGCTACGACTACCTAGAGCTTCAGGGCGGTGATGGCCTTCCTGACCACGGAGCGTGCCTTCACGCTCTGCTTCTGGTTCGTCGTCGCGACCACTGCCGTGGCCCCCTTCGAGACCGCGTAGACGGCGCCGTCGTCGGTGGACTGGTAGCCGCCCTTCCAGCCGGTCGGGTCGGACGCGGGGTTGGACGTCTCGACCGGCGCCGCCTTGTTGACCAGCGCCGTTGCCACCGCCGCGTCCCCGACGTACACCCGGACGGTCAGCTGGACCTTGCCGTCCGGGCGGTAGAAGAAGCACGCCGGATGGGGCTGGTCGGCGGACACGCGTACCTTCGAAACGTGCTGACCGTTCGCGTCGGCCACGAACTGGCTGTCGAGGTACGGGCAGTCTTCGGTGTCCCCGGGCTGGGGGTCCGGCGGCAGCTCGGAGCCCGCGGCCGCCCCGGCGGACTTGGACGGCGGACTGGGAGTCGCGGTCCCGGACACGATGGTGGCGCTGCAGCCGGCCAGCAGGGCCACGGCTGGCGCAAGAAGTACGAGTCGTCGTCGCATAGCGTGCTCAGTCAACCATGTCCAGTCACACGAGTGAGTGCGGTCGAGAGTTCAAGTACCACACAGTATTTGACCAATCACACATTGTGTTCCCTGGTGGATTAGGGTCACCTAACCTGGCGGTCACGTTTCTTTCCGACAGCCAGCCTGGGAGACGACGAAATGACGTTGTTCGACAAGGGCCGTGATCACGTGATGGCCCTCTTCCGCATTGTGTTCGGTTTCCTGTTCCTCTGCCACGGCGCTTCGCGGCTTTTCGGCCTTTTCGGGGCCCGTGCGGCAGATTTCGGCGCCTGGCCGTCGTGGTGGGCCTCGCTGATCCAGGTCGTCGGCGGCGTGCTGGTGACGATCGGCGTCGCCACCCGGCCCGCCGCGGTGCTCTGCTCCGGTTCGATGGCGTTCGCCTACTTCACCGTGCACCAGGGCGGCGGTCTCCTGCCCATCGAGAACGGCGGTGAGGCGGCCGCGCTCTTCTGCTGGGGCTTCCTGCTCATCGCGTTCGCCGACCGGGGCCGCTGGTCGGTCGCGGGCGTGTTCCGCCGTGCGCCCGCCAGGGTGGAAACCGCAGCTTGACGGGCCGACCTGCCGACGTCGGCACCGCCCGGCATGGGAGCATGACCGGGCGGTGTCCGTCTTCGGTGCAGGAGGTCCCCGGCGTGCTCACTTCCGAGCAGTACCTCGGTGCGGTGGCCGAGCGCATCCAGCGCTCCGGTGGCCGGCTGAACTCCGTGCAGTTCGGGCCCGCGGTCGCCGTGGTCGGGTTGTTCACCGAGTCGGTGATGCTCACGACGATGAACTACTGCGTGGTCGCCTGCGCCGTCCCGGAGGTCAACGCCGCCGCGCTGTACGACTTCACCGGCCGCGCCACGCAGCACGCCCGCGCGAACGTGATGGGCACCGTCGGCTGGACGGCGGGATCGGTCGTCATCGCCGGGCTCATCGGCCAGCGCGTGTACCCGGACGCCGCGCAGGCCGCGACGGCGAAGTCGGGCAACCAGTTCGGCGGGGAGACGCGGATGGTCGCCGTCGACCTCTCGGCCGGGCAGCTGTACGCGTTCGTCGGCTCGAAGCTCTGGGGTGCCGCCGTGCAGGGCTCGGTCAACGCGAAGCTGTTGTACTGCTTCCCGCAGCCCGCCGAGGTGTACCAGCAGGTGCAGTGGCAGCAACAACAACAGCAGCAGCAACAGCTCCAGCAGGGGCAGCAGCCGCCGCCGGGTTGGCAGCAGCAACAGCAGCCGTACCACCCGCCGCAGGGCCAGCCTCCGTACGGTTACTGACATGGTCGCGTTGCGTGGATGGCCCTCGTTCCCCGAAGAACTGCCCGTGTTCACCCCGGAGACGGCGCCGCCGGACCCGCGGGAACTGTTCCTGGACTGGCTGACCGAAGCCGGTGAGCACGTACTGGCGCCACACGCCGTCACACTGTCCACTGTGGACGCCGATGGCGCGCCGGACGCGCGGGTGGTGATCCTCAAGGACGTCGGCCCCGGCGGCTGGGCGGTCGCCACCAGCTCGGAAAGCCCGAAAGGCCTGCAGCTGCGCAAGGATCCGCGCGCCGCGCTGACGTTCTTCTGGCCCGGCCGCGGCCGTCAGGTCCGGCTGCGCGGGCCGGTCTCCCCCGCCGCGCCCGAGGTGTCGGCCGAGGACTTCCTGGCCCGGCCGCCCGCGTCGCGCGTCGAGGCGTTCATCGGGCACCAGTCCCAGGTGCTGCGCGACCCGGCCGAACTCGACACCGCCGCCGCGGAAGCCGCGCGCTGGGTCGAAGAAAACCCCGGCGTCGCCCCGGAAACCTGGACGCGGTACCTGGTGGACCCGGACGAGGTCGAATTCTGGCAAGCCAGCCACGACCGCCGCCACGTGCGGCTGCGGTACCGGAAGGCCGACGGCGAGTGGGTCCGCGAGCGGCTCTGGCCTTGACGCACCGGTGGCGGCGCGGGTAGGCAGGAAATCCGACAAAACGGAGGCCCTGATGCGCCGAACCGTCGTACTCGCCCTCACCGCCACCCTCTCCGCCGGGCTGCTGTCCGCGGCTTCCGCCGGCGAGGTCTTGCCGTCCCAGCGGCCTGCCGTGTTCGAGACGGTGTTCACCGCCCCGCTCGGCTTGGAAGGCCTGACCACCGACGGCCGCGGGAACCTCTACACACCGGCACGCGGCGCCGATCCCTGCCCGGTCTACCGCGTCGCGGCTGCCGGCGGCCCGGCCGCGGTCGTCGGCACGATCCCGGCGCCGTGCAGCCCGGCCGGGCTGACCTTCGACCGCCACGGTCGGCTGTACGTCGCGAACGCCGACACCGTCGTGTCGTTCGTGCCGGACGCGGCGAACCCGCCGTCCGCGACGGTGTTCACCCGGGGCGTCCCCGGCGCGAACGGCCTGGCGTTCGACCGCGCCGGCACGCTGTGGATCTCCGACGGCGGCACCGGCCAGGGCCGCGTGTGGCGAGCGGGCACCGACGGCGTCGCCGCCGAGATGTTCCGCGTGCAGCCGCTGGTCAGCGACGTCAACGTGGTGAACGGCGTCGGCGGCGTGGGCCGGGACGTCCGCGGGCTGCCGCCGGGCTCGGTGACCATCACCCCGAACGGCCGGACCGCCGCGGACACCGCCGGCTCGCAGCACATCGTCGCGAACGGCCTGGCGTTCACCTCAGACGGCACGCTCCTGGTCGCCGACACCGCGCGGGGCGCGCTCTGGCGCGTCCCGATGGGCCGCGACGGCCGGCCGCGCGCGGCGACCGGCTGCGACGCCGCGTTCCCGGCGAACACCCTGTGCCTGGACGACGTCGAGGTCCAGCACCCGTACCTCGAAGGCGCCGACGGAATCGTCCTCGACCGCGCGGGCAACGTCTGGACGGCGGCGAACGAGCGCAACGCGATCGTGCTGGCCCGGCGCGACGGCCGCGTCGTCGAGTACTTCCGCAACCCGGCCGACGCGACGACGAAGCTGCGCAACGGCGGACCGCTCGAGTTCCCGACCAGCCCGGTGCTGCTGCCGGACGGCCGCCTGTGCGTCACGCAGTCCGACGGCAGCCGCCGGGACAACTTCCCCAACACGGCGGGTGAAGCCGGCCCGGGGAAGGCGGCTCTGGCGAAGATCTCCTGCGTGCGCCGCTGAGACGGTCCGTTCGGGGGTGTTCCGCGCCGGGGCCGGTGTGGCCATGATGGATCATGCGTTCGAAACTGCTGACCGCCGGGCTGGTCCTGGCGCTGACCGCCGCACTCGGTGGTGTGGCCGCGGCCGACACGCGTCCTGGGGGACGACCGAAGCTGACGGACTCGCACCCGTGCCCGGGCCAACCGGGCTTCACCTGCTCGACCCTGACCGTTCCCCTCGACCACACCGGCCGCGTCCCGGGCACGATCGGCCTGCCGATCGCGACCGCGGACAACGTCACCGCGCCGAAGGGCGTGCTCCTGTTCCTCACCGGCGGCCCCGGGCAGGGCGGCGTCGGCACCATCACGCGGATCGCCACGCAGCGGCTGCCGGAGGTCGCGAAGGACTACCGGATCGTCATGCTGGACCAGCGCGGCACCGGGCCGTCGCTGGCGCTGCAGTGCCCGGGCCTGCAGGCACAGATGGGCAGTTCGGACATCGCGACGCCGACGCCGGACGCGGTCACCGAATGCGCCCGCATCCTCGGCAGGACCGCGCCGCTGTACTCGACGGACCAGACCGTCGCGGACTTCGACCAGCTGCGCCAGGCGCTGAACGTGCCGAAGATGGTCGTCGACGGCGTCTCGTACGGCTCGTTCACGGCGGCGCGGTACGCGATCGCGCACCCGGGCAACGTCAGCAAGGTCGTACTGGACTCGGTGCTCCCGCACCACGCGACGGCGTCGGCCTCGCTGTACCTCACCGGGCTCCAGGCCGAGGCGCGCGTGCTGCGACTGGCCTGCGCGACGGCGCCGGCCTGCGGTTACGACCCGGCCGACGACCTCGCGTGGGTGGTCCGCCACCGGAGCACGGCGGACGGCGTGAAGATCTTCGACACGATCGTCTCGTACGAGTTCGCCGACCCCAGCTACCGCGATCCGGCGGCGGGCGACATCATCGGCGCGCTGCACGCGGCCCGCGGCGGCGCCCCGGACCAGCTGAACCAGCTGCTGGAGGCCTACAAGTCCGGCGGCGACGACCCGGCGGCGTTCAGCGCCGGCCTCCACGCGGCGACGCTGTGCGCGGACCAGCGCTTCCCGTGGGGCTCGGCAGCGACGCCGGTTTCCCTGCGTCAACCGCTGCTTTCGCTGACGTCGCGCACGCTGCCGCCCCAGGCGACCTGGCCGTACACGACGGCGGTGGCGACGCAGCAGGGCTTCATCCAGAGCTGCCTGCCGTGGCCGGCGGAGCGTCCCGGCTCCAACCCGTCTTCACGGCTCCCGAACGTCCCGGTCCTGCTGCTGAACGGTGACCACGACCTGTCGACGCCGCTGGAATGGGCGCAGGAGGAGGCCAAGCAGGCACCGCAGGGAAAGCTGGTGGTGGTCCCGGGAGCGTCGCACTCGATCCAGAACCGCGAACGCGGCCACGCAGGCCGCGACGCGGTGATCGCGTTCCTCGGCTGAGCAGCCGTCCGGCCAGCTCGCAGAACGGACCGGTCGTTCCGGCCGGCCCGTTCTGCGGGCGAGCAGCCGAAGTTCTTGTGGAGCTGAGGGGAATCGAACCCCTGACCCCCGCCTTGCAAAGGCGGTGCTCTACCAATTGAGCTACAGCCCCGGGCGCGGGCGGCGGACCGCCCGCACGGAGACTCAGTTGTGGGAAGCGCCCGCCGGCTTGGCCGGGGTGGTTCCGTTGTTCGAGGGGACCGGAGCGGTCGCCTCGCGCCAGAGGTCGGCTTCGGCCTTCGCCGCCTTGTTGCGCTTGACCACGAACAGGACGCCGCCCGCGATGACCGCGAGTGCCAGCAGCTTCTTCACCGAAGCCCCCTTCTCATTGCTTCCCTTACTCCGCGATGTTACTGCACCCGGCCCGGCCCGAGGTCGGCCGGTGCCGGAGCGCGGTGTTCCACGTGGAACCACTGGCACCGCACGTAACCCACGTCACAGTGCCCCGGAAATACCGAGGCCCGCAACACCGTTATACGGAGTGGTCGACCGCCAACTCAGCCCTGCCGGCACTTCTCTTCCCGGCAGGGCTGACCTGTACCCCGGGTGACGCTGGAGGGAGGCCCTCACGGTACCTGCATCATCAGGGACTCCCCGGCGTCCAGGCCGCCTGTCAATCTCCGTGGACACGCATTCCACGGCAGAATGGACGAAGACCCATGGCGGACAATCAGTTCACCACCCACGCGGACCTTTTCGATCTGAGTGGGAAGTACGCACTAGTCACTGGCGGCACCAAGGGAATCGGGCTGATGATTGCCCGCGGCCTTCTGCAGGCGGGCGCCCGCGTCGTCATCAGTTCGCGCAACGCAGACGCGTGCGCGGAGGCACAGCATCTGCTTTCCGAATTCGGCGACGTGCAAGCAATTCCCGCCGACCTGTCCAGGTACGACGAGTGCCGGCGCCTCGCTGATCTCGTCAAGGCCGGCTCGGAACGTCTGGACGTCCTCGTCAACAACGCGGGAGCGATGTGGCGCGAGCCGCTGGAGACGTTCCCGAACGAAGCCTGGGACACGGTGCTCGACCTCAATCTGAAATCACCGTTCTGGCTGGTGCAGGCGCTGCTTCCCGCACTTCGCAGGGCGGGCACCGCCGATGATCCCGCGCGGATCATCAACATCGGCAGTATCGCTGCCATCCACGTCGCCGAGTCGCCCAACTATTCGTACGCCAGCAGCAAAGCCGGACTCCATCAATTGACCAGGGTGCTGGCCAGGGAGCTGGGCCCCCAGCACGTCACAGTGAACGCGGTGGCCCCGGGACCGTTCCCGTCGCAGATGATGGCGTCCACGCTCGATGCCATCGGCGACACGATCGCGGCGAAGGCCCCGCTGCGCCGGCTAGGCCGCGACGACGACATGGCGGGTATCGCCGTGTTCCTCGCCGGCCGGGCCAGTTCCTACCTCACGGGCGCGATCATCCCGGTCGACGGCGGCATCGCCACCACCGCAACAGGTACCTAAGCGTCGGGGGTACCAGCAGAACCTCCCTTCCCCCGCGGCGACGGCTTACGGTGAGGAGGTGACCAAGATCGATCTTCGCACCGAGATCAAGGAGTTCCTGAGCTCCCGTCGCGCGCGGATCACGCCCGAGCAGGCCGGACTGCCCGCCTACGGCGGCAACCGCCGGGTCAAAGGTCTGCGTCGCGAAGAGGTCGCTCTACTGGCCGGGGTATCGGTCGACTACTACGTACGGATGGAACGCGGCAGCCTCGCCGGCGCCTCCGACGGGGTGCTCGACGCGTTGGCCTCTGCCTTGAAACTCGACGAGGCCGAGCGCGACCACCTCTTTCATCTTGCTCGGCAGTCCAAGACGCCCAGCAGTCCACGCCGCCGTCGACCCGCCGCGACGGTGCGTCTGGCGCTCCAGCAGGTGCTCGACGCCATCACCGATGCGCCGGCGTGGATCTGCAACGGCCGTTACGACGTACTGGCCACGAATCACCTGGCCCGCGCCCTGTATTCCCCGGTACTGGCCGACCCACGACGACCGGCGAACACCGCACGGTTCGTGTACCTGGATCCCGAACCGGCAAAAACCTTCTTCGTCGACTACGACCAGATAGCCCGCGACGCAGCCGCGAAACTACGCATGGAAGCCGGCCGCAATCCGCACGACGAGGAACTGATCGCCCTGGTCGGCGAGTTGTCAACCCGCAGCGAACTGTTCCGGCAACGGTGGGCATCCCAGGACGTTCGGCTCCACCGTTCCGGACGCAAGCGCCTGCACCACCCGGTGGTGGGCCAACTCGACCTGGACGTCGAGTCAATGGAACTGACCACCGAACCCGGCTTGCTCCTGACCATCTACACCGCGCCGGCTGGCACGACGACCGCGGACGGTCTGGCCCTACTGGCATCGTGGGCGGCCAGCCAGGAGAAGCTGGTGCAATGACCCAGGTCATGCAAAAGCCCGGCTCGCACATCGCGAACCGGGCTTTGCTTGCGTGGGCCTACCAGGACTTGAACCTGGGACCTCTTCGTTATCAGCGAAGCGCTCTAACCACCTGAGCTATAGGCCCTTGAACGAGGAGAACTTTACAGGACCCCCGAGGGGGCCCTGCAACCGGGTTACTCCCGTTCCGACAGCGTGACTTCCAGGCCTCCGGCGAGGTCGGCGGACACGTTGTAGATGAACGCGCTGACCGTGGCCAGGGCCGACACCAGGACGATGTTGATCGCTCCCAGGATCGCTGCGATGCCGAAGACGCGGCCTGCGCTGATCAGGGGTTCCGAGGACGCGTTCGCGCCTTCGCCGCCGACCAGGGAGGAGTACGTGCCGTTCAGCTTGTCCCAGACGCCCATGCCGTCGAGGACCGTGTACAGGACGCCGACCGCGACGAGCCAGACGAAGAACATCGCGACGCCCAGTACCAGGGACAGCTTGAGCACCGACCACGGGTCGAAGCGCTTGACCTGCAGGCTGGCCCGCCGCGGGCCTCGGCCTGGCCGGCGGAGGGCGCTCGGGCGGGCCCGCTGGGTGGAGGCCGACGGGACAGCGGCCGCGGACGGCTCGCCGCCCGGTGGGGTGTCGCCGCCGCCGAAGAGGCGGGGGGCGGCGCTGCCGGTGACCACCGGGCGGTCGGCCGGGGAGACGGGTTGCGTCTCGCCGGCCGAGTGCGCTTCCTCCGTGGCCAGCCCGACCGTCGCTTCGGCGTCGCCGCCGTCCTTGCCTACCCGCTGCCAGGGTGGGCTCGCCGGAGTCCCGTTCGAACCCGCTGCCTCGGGATTCTCGGATGGTGTCACGAAGAGTCAGTCCTTACCCGTGCCGTGGAGACGACGCTCGCCCTGGAACCTACTGCTCCGGCGTCGCCGTCGTTTCTTCACCCGCGTCTGTCGCTTCGACCACGGTTTCGGACACAGTTTCCACCGTGTCGTCCGCTTCCGCAGTTTCCGCGCTGTCACCGTTGGCGACGTCCGAGGGCTCGTCCGCGTTGCGTGCGACGGCGAGAAGAGTGGTGCCTTCGCCGAGATTCATCAGCCGGACCCCCTTCGTCTGCCGTCCTGCCTTGCGCACATCGCCCGCCGGCGTGCGGATCACGCCGCCGCTCGAGGTGATCGCGTACAGCTCGTCCTCGGCGTCGACGATCAGCGCACCCACCAGCCTGCCACG
Organism: Amycolatopsis heterodermiae; assembly: GCF_034929455.1. NCBI lineage: Bacteria > Bacillati > Actinomycetota > Actinomycetes > Pseudonocardiales > Pseudonocardiaceae > Amycolatopsis > Amycolatopsis heterodermiae. Next base: position 2,031,606 of record NZ_JAYFSI010000001.1, on the reverse strand, counting down.
CTTGCGGTCGTGCTGGATGGTGAGCACACCCTTGCCGCCGCGGCCCTGCACCGGGTAGTCCTCGATCGGCGTGCGCTTCGAGTATCCGCCATCGGTCGCGACCAGCAGGAACTTGTCGGGCTTGACCACACTGATGCCGAGCAGTTCGTCGCCGTCGTTGAACCGCATGCCGAGCACGCCGGACGTCGGACGGCCCATCGGCCGCAGCGCCTCGTCGGTCGCGTGGAAGCGGATGGACTGGCCTTCGGCCGACACCAGGAGCAGGTCGTCCTCGGCCGCCGCCAGCACGGCGCCGACCAGTTCGTCACCTTCGCGCAGGTTGATGGCGATCAGGCCGCCGGAGCGGTTCGAGTCGAAGTCGGTGAGCTTGGTCTTCTTCACCAGGCCGCGCTTGGTGGCGAGCACCAGGTACGGCGCGACCTCGTAGTTCTTGATCTGGATGACCTGGGCGATCTGCTCGTCCGGCTGGAACGCCATGAGGTTCGCCACGTGCTGGCCGCGCGCGTTGCGGTTGGCCTCGGGCAGGTCGTACGCCTTGGTCCGGTAGACGCGGCCCTTGTTCGTGAAGAACAGCATCCAGTCGTGGGTCGAGCAGACGAAGAAGTGCTGGACGATGTCGTCCTGCTTCAGCGTCGCGCCCTGCACGCCCTTGCCGCCGCGCTTCTGCGAGCGGTACAGGTCGGTTTTCGTCCGCTTGGCGTACCCCGTGCGGGTGATCGTGACGACGACGTCCTCGACCGCGATCAGCTCTTCGTCGGTGACGTCGCCGCTGAACCCGATGATCTTCGTGCGCCGGTCGTCGCCGTACTTCTCGACGATCGCCATCAGCTCGTCGCGGATGATCGCGCGCTGGCGTTCCGGCTTCTCGAGGATGTCCTTGAGGTCGGCGATCTCCAGCTCGATCTCGGCCAGCTGGTCGATGATCCGCTGCCGCTCCAGTGCGGCCAGGCGCCGCAGCTGCATGTCGAGGATCGCGGTGGCCTGGATCTCGTCGACGTCCAGCAGCTCCATCAGGGCCGGCCGGGCCTCGTCCGCGGACGGCGACCGCCGGATCAGCGCGATGACCTCGTCGAGCGCGTCGAGCGCCTTGACGTAACCACGCAGGATGTGGGCCCGCTCCTCGGCCTTCTTCAGGCGGAACCTGGTCCGCCGGACGATGACCTCGACCTGGTGCTTCACGTAGTGCCGGATGATCTGGTCGAGCCGCAGCGTGCGCGGCACGCCGTCGACCAGCGCCAGCATGTTGACGCCGAAGTTCTGCTGCAGCTGCGTGTGCTTGTAGAGGTTGTTCAGCACGACCTTCGCGACCGCGTCGCGCTTGATCGTGACGACGATCCGCATGCCGGACCGGCTGTTGGACTCGTCGGCGATGTCGGCGATGCCGGTGAGCTTGCCGTCGCGGACCAGGTTCGCGATGTTCTCGACGAGGTTGTCCGGGTTGACCTGGTACGGCAGCTCGGACACGACCAGGATCGTGCGGCCCTTCGCGTCCTCTTCGACCTCGACGACCGCGCGCATCCGGACCGAGCCGCGGCCGGTGCGGTAGGCGTCCTCGATGCCGGACGTGCCGAGGATCATCGCCTTGGTCGGGAAGTCCGGGCCCTTGATCCGCACCAGCAGCGCGGCCAGCAGCTCGTCGTCGTCGGCCTCCGGGTTCTCCAGCGCCCAGACGACGCCGTCGGAGACCTCGCGCAGGTTGTGCGGCGGGATGTTCGTCGCCATCCCGACCGCGATCCCGGAACCACCGTTGACCAGCAGGTTCGGGAACCGCGACGGCAGGACGTCGGGCTCCTGCGTGCGGCCGTCGTAGTTGTCGGAGAAGTCGACGGTGTCTTCTTCGATGTCGGCCAGCATCTGCATGGCCAGCGGCGCGAGCCGGGACTCCGTGTACCGCATGGCGGCCGCGGGGTCGTTGCCCGGCGAGCCGAAGTTGCCCTGGCCGTCGATCAGCGGGTACCGCATCGACCACGGCTGGGCGAGCCGGACCAGCGCGTCGTAGATCGCCGAGTCACCGTGCGGGTGGTAGTTGCCCATGACGTCGCCGACGACGCGGGAGCACTTGTTGTACCCGCGGTCCGGCCGGAAGCCGGAGTCGAACATCGAGTACAGCACCCGCCGGTGCACCGGCTTGAGGCCGTCCCGGACGTCCGGGAGTGCGCGCGCCACGATCACGCTCATCGCGTAGTCGATGTAGGAGCGCTGCATCTCCTGCTGGATGTCGACCGGTTCGATCCGGTCGTGGTCCGGCGCCGGCGGCAGTGTTTCCGTCATGAGGTCCTTCTCGGGTGCGGGGGTCCTGGCGGGACGAGTACGGGGGGACGCCTACACGTCCAGGAAGCGCACGTCCTTGGCGTTGCGCGTGATGAACGAGCGGCGCGCCTCGACGTCCTCGCCCATCAGGACCGAGAACAGCTCGTCGGCCTGCGCGGCGTCGTCGAGGGTGACCTGGCCCAGCAGCCGGTTGGCCGGGTCCATCGTGGTCTCCCACAGCTCCTCGGCGTTCATCTCGCCGAGACCCTTGTAGCGCTGGATCGCGTCGTCCTTCGGGAGGCGCTTGCCGCCCTCGACGCCGGCCTTGATGACGGCGTCGCGCTCACGGTCGGAGTACGCGTACTCCGGCTCGGCCCGCGGCCACTTGATCTTGTACAGCGGCGGCCGCGACAGGAAGACGTGGCCGTGCTCGATCAGCGGGGTCATGAAGCGGAACAGCAGGGTGAGCAGCAGCGTGGTGATGTGCTGGCCGTCGACGTCGGCGTCCGCCATCAGCACGATCTTGTGGTAGCGCAGCTTCGACAGGTCGAACTCGTCGTGGATGCCGGTGCCCAGCGCGGTGATCAGCGACTGGACCTCGGTGTTCTTGAGGACGCGGTCGATGCGGGCCTTCTCGACGTTGATGATCTTGCCGCGGATCGGCAGGATCGCCTGGTACATCGAGTCCCGGCCCTCCTTGGCCGAGCCGCCGGCCGAGTCGCCCTCGACGATGTAGAGCTCGCACTCCTCCGGCTTGGTGGAGCGGCAGTCCTTGAGCTTGCCGGGCAGGCCGCCGATGTCGAGCGCGCCCTTGCGGCGGACGAGGTCGCGCGCCTTGCGCGCGGCCATCCGGGCCTGCGCCGAGGAGACCGACTTGTTGATGATCGTCTTCGCCTCGGCGGGGTTGCGCTCGAACCAGTCGGCCAGCCATTCGTTCGACTGCTGCTGCACGAACGTCTTCGCCTCGCTGTTGCCCAGCTTGGTCTTCGTCTGGCCCTCGAACTGCGGCTCGCCCAGCTTGATCGAGACGATCGCGGCGAGACCCTCGCGCACGTCGTCACCGGTCAGGTTGGTGTCCTTCTCCTTGAGCAGCTTCTTCTCGCGCGCGTAGGTGTTGACAACGCGGGTCAGCGCGGCGCGGAAGCCCTCTTCGTGGGTGCCGCCCTCGTGGGTGTTGATCGTGTTGGCGAACGTGTAGACCGACGGCGTGAACCCGTTGTTCCACTGCATCGCGACCTCGACCTCGAGGCCGACGCCCTTCGCGTCGAAGGAGATCACGCTGGGGTGGATCGGGTCCTTGCTGCCGTTGATGTGCTTGACGAAGTCCTCGAGCCCGCCCGGGTAGCAGTAGACCTTCTCCTTGACCCGGGCGACCTTGCCTTCGGCGTCTTCCTCGGCCTCCTCGTCGGCGACGCGCTCGTCGCGCAGCGACAGCGTCAGTCCCTTGTTGAGGAAGGCCATCTCCTGGAGACGGCGCGAGATCGTCTCGAAGTTGTAGGTCGTGGTCTCGAAGATGCTGCCGTCGGCCCAGAACGTCATCGTCGTGCCGGTCTCGGTGGCCGGGCCGAGGTCCTCGAGCTCGCCGGGCAGCTGGTCGGTGTACAGCTGGCGCCAGCTGCGGCCGCCGTACTTGACCTCCGCCAGCAGCCTCGTCGACAGCGCGTTCACCACGGAGATGCCGACGCCGTGCAGGCCGCCGGACACCGCGTAGGAGTCGCTGTCGAACTTGCCGCCCGCGTGCAGCTGGGTGAGCACGACCTCGATGGTCGGCTTGTTCTCCTTGGGGTGCATGTCGACCGGGATGCCGCGGCCGTCGTCGACGACGCGCACCCCGCCGTCGGCGAGGAGGGTAACCTCGACCTTGGTGGCGTACCCGGCCATCGCTTCGTCGACCGAGTTGTCGACGACCTCCTGGACGAGGTGGTGCAGGCCGCGCTCACCGGTGGAGCCGATGTACATACCGGGACGCTTGCGGACCGCTTCGAGGCCTTCGAGCACCGTGATCGACGACGCGTTGTACTCGCTCTTGTTCTCGGTCACAGGCCTTGTTTCTCCTCGTCTCGCGCGAGCGGACGTTCGCTCCCTCCCAGTGTACTTGGCCGTGTCCGCTGACATGCGGCAAGGACACCCCTGAACGCGTCACAGACGGACGAAATCGGTCCGAGCCGAGTCTTGACGTAATTCAGTGCGTCTGGATGCGTTCTCGGGGCATTCAACCGAGCAACGCGCAACCCGGGTCAGCCGTACGTGTCACGCGGGCCGCGACCCGGCACGTGACGGGGGCCTTTCCGCCAGCTCGGGGCCATCGGACCCTGGATCCGCATGCGCTTGACCACGCCGTTCCCGACGCCCGCCGCGATCTTGGCCAGCAGTTTCCCCTGCAGCAACCGGAGCTGGGTGGCCCACGCGGTGGAGCTGGCCCGGACCGTGAGTTCACCGTCTTTCAGCGCGACCGGCTGGGCGTGTTCGGCGACGTCTTCGCCGACCAGGCGCGCCCACTGCGCGAAGACGCGGGCGCCGGAGACGCTCTCGTTCCAGCCGCGGTCGCTGACCAGCCGTGAGACGAGCCGGCCGAGGGGCTGCGGGTCACGCGCGTCGGCGCCCGGTCCCGACCAGCGGCGACGCCGCGGGTTCTGGCCGCCGGTGACGACGCGACGGCGTTGCCCCGGCGGGGCGCCCCGCTCCTTCGCCTTGGCCTTCGCGGCCTCGAGCGCGGCGTGCGCGAGGTCCCGGCCCGTCATCGCCGCCTCGTTCGGCCCAGCGGCGCCGTCACGCTCAGTGCCGGAAGGCGGCTTCGAAGCCGCAGCAGACCCGCCGCGGGACGTTTTGTGCCACTCATCTGGCCGTATGGTCACGGGCGGCGATAACTCATTCACCGTGTTATCCACACTGTCCACAGGTTTGTCCCCAGATCGGGTGCGGTTTGTGTCGCCGCTCACACCGGGTGCCCGCTTCGGCGCTCGATCGAACCGTTCAGCCACGCGTGACCTCACCATCCGCCACCACGAACCGGCTCCCCGCCAGCTCGCTGGGCACGTCTTCGTCGACCGCGGCGGTCACCAGCACCTGTTCGGCGCTCGCCGCCACTTCGGCCAGCCGGGCCCGGCGCTTGCGGTCCAGCTCGGCGAACACGTCGTCGAGCAGGAGCACCGGCTCACCCGCCTCCCCGCGCAGCAGCTCGTAGCTGCCGAGCCGGAGGGCGAGCGCGAACGACCACGACTCGCCGTGACTCGCGTACCCCTTGGCCGGCGCCTCGCCGAGGATCAGCTCCAGCTCGTCCCGGTGCGGGCCGACCAGGCTGATCCCCCGCTCCAGCTCCGCCTTGCGGGCTTCCCCGAGCGCCTTGAGTAGGACGTCCTTCAGGACTCCGGGTTGCGCCCGTTCCCCGTCTGGTACGCCGTACGTCTCCGGCAGGGCGTCACCCAGCGAAGACTTGTACGAGATCTTCGCCGGCCGGGAGTCCGGCGCGACGCCCATGTACGCCGAAGCCGCGTACGGCCCGAGGTCCGCGACGAGGTTCAGGCGCGCGGCCAGCAGCTCCGCGCCGGCCACCGCGAGGTGGTCGTCCCAGACTTCGAGCGTCGACAGCGCGTACGGGTCCTCACGCCCGGTCCGGCGTTTGCCGGCCGTCTTGAGCAGGGCGTTGCGCTGCTTCAGCACCTTCTCGTAGTCCGCACGAACCCCGGCGTACCGCGGCGCGCGCAGCACCAGCAGCTCGTCGAGGAACCGGCGTCGCTCACCCGGGTCTCCCCGCACCAGCGCCAGGTCCTCCGGAGAGAACAACACCGTGCGCAGGATGCCGAGCACGTCCCGCGGCCGGCCGACCGCGCCGCGGTTGACCCGGGCGCGGTTGGCCCGACCGGCGGTGATCTCGAGTTCGACGGTCAGCTCGCGGTCGTCGTTGACCACCGCGACCCGCACCAGCGCACGCTCACAACCGTGCCGGATCAGCGGCGCGTCCGTCGCGACGCGGTGGGATCCCAGCGTCGCGACGTACCCGATCGCCTCCAGCAGGTTGGTCTTGCCGCGACCGTTCTGGCCGACCAGCACGGTCGGCCCCGGTTCGAGGGCGAGATCGGCCTGGGACCAGGAGCGGAAGTCGGTGACCTGCAGATGGCGCAGATACACGGTGTCCTTCCCCGGGGCGGGCCTTACCCGCCGACCTTCTTCACGGCGTGCCCGCCGAACTGGTTGCGCAGTGCGGCGACCGCGCGCATCGCGGCCGAGTGCTCCTGACGGGAGGCGAACCGGGCGAACAGCGCGGCCGAGATGACCGGCGCCGGCACCGCGTTGTTGATCGCCTCTTCGAGCGTCCACCGGCCTTCGCCCGAATCCTCGACGTACCCCTCGAGATCGTCCAGCTCCGGGTCCTCGTCGAGCGCACGCACGAGCAGGTCGAGCAGCCAGGACCGGACGACGGTGCCGCGCTGCCAGCCCTTGATCACCGCGGGCACGTCGTTGACGACCTTCGCGGCCTCGAGCAGCTCGAAGCCTTCGGCGAAGGCCTGCATCATGCCGTACTCGATGCCGTTGTGGATCATCTTCGCGTAGTGGCCCGCGCCGACGTCGCCGGCGTGCGAGAAGCCCTCTTCGCGCGGCCCCTCCGGACGCAGCGCGTCGAAGATCGGCATCGCCCGCTCGACGTCGGCGGCCGTGCCGCCGACCATCAGGCCGTACCCGTTGTCCTTGCCCCACACGCCACCGGAGACGCCGCAGTCGGCGTACCCGATCTTCTTCGCGGCGAGCAGGTCGGCGTTCAGCTTGTCGTCGGTGTACTTCGAGTTGCCGCCGTCGATGACCATGTCACCTTCGGAGAGCAGGTTGCCGAGCTCGGTGATGGTCTGCCGCGTCGGGTCGCCGGCCGGGACCATGATCCACACGATCCGCGGAGCGTCCAGTTTGGACACCAGGTCCTCGAGCGACGTCGTGTCGCTGACGTCCGGGTTGCGGTCGTAGCCGACCACTTCGTGACCGGCCGCGCGCAGCCGCTCACGCATGTTGAAGCCCATCTTGCCCAGGCCGATCAGACCGAGCTGAACCATGAGATCCCCTTACGTGCTCAGGAAAGTTGCGGGTCAGCCCGGCAGGCGGACCGGCATCAGGAGGTAGAGGTAGCCGGGGACGAGGTTGCCCTCGGCGTCGGCGGGCTTGATGAGGGCGGGACGGTTCGGCGTCGTGAACGTCAGCTCCGCCCGGTCGCTGTGGAGCGCGCCGAGGCCGTCGACGAGGTAACCCGGGTTGAACGCGATCGTCACCGGCTCACCTTCGTAGTCGACCTGGAGCTCTTCTTCGGCGCTTCCCTCGTCGTCGCCGCCCGCGGACAGCCGCAGCGTGTTGTCCCCGAACTCCAGTCGTACCTGAGTCCCCCGCTCCGCGACCAGGGAAACGCGCTTGATCGACTCCGTGAGAGCCGACACGTCGATGACCGCGCGCGAGGTGTGCGTCGCGGGCAGCAACTGGCGGTACGGCGGGAACTCCGCGTCGAGCAGGCGGGTCGTCGTGTAGCGCCCGGAACCGGACAGGCCGAGCAGGCCCTCGCCGCTGGCGAGCGCGAGCCGGATCGTGGCGCCGCTCGCGCCGAGCGTCTTGGCCGCCTCGGCGAGGGTGCGCGCCGGGACGAGCACCGCGGCGTCGGCCAGGCCCTCGGCGGGCTGCCAGGTGAACTCGCGCATGGCGAGCCGGAACCGGTCGGTCGCCACGAGGGTCAGCGAGCTGCCGGAGATCTCGAGCCGCATGCCGGTCAGCATCGGCAGCGTGTCGTCCTTGCCCGCGGCGACGACGACCTGGGTGACGGCCTGGCCGAACGCGTCGCCGGCGAGCTCACCCGCGAAGGCGGGCTGGGACGGCAGCTGCGGGTAGTCCTCGACCGGCATGGTCGGCAGGGAGAAGCGCGCGCTGCCGCACGTGATCGTGGCGCGGGCGCCGTCGACGGCGATCTCGACCGGCTGGTTCGGCAGGGACTTGGTGATGTCGGCGAGGAGCCTGCCGGACACCAGCAGGCGGCCGCCGTCGGCGATCGTCGCCGGGACGCCCACCGTGGCGGACACCTCGTAGTCGAAGCCCGACACGGTCAGCGCGTCGGACTCGCCGTCCGCACCGGCGTCGAGCAGGACACCGCCCAGTACCGGCACGGGAGGCCGGGAGGGGAGGCTTCTGGCCACCCACGCGACGGCGTCGGCGAGCCCGTCACGCTCGACGCGGATCTTCATGCGCGCATCCTTTCGACGACCGAGCCGTGATCGGCTCGGGCCAGGCCTCGTTCTGGCTGGGCAGTGACCGGCTGCCTCGTCCGGCCGGTCCGCTCCCCGGGTTGAGCTTCCGGAGCACGGACCAGGTGCAGGCGTCCACGGTAGGCCGTCACGGCGGCCGCCGTCACCTCGGCCTCCCCTTGACTTTGTCGACTTGACGACACGATCTCGCGGCTGTCCCCAACTTCGTCCTCCGCCTGTTTTTATCTTTTCTCTCTTAGAAGAGATCTAAAAGGCAGTAGCAGTAGTAAGCGTTGTGGATTGTGTGGATTGAGGTCGTTCGCGCAGGTCGGAGCACCTGCGGGCATGTGGAGAACCGTGGTGGCAGATCTGTGGGCAACTCGGGGCGTCGGTGGATGGTTTCGGGCGTCCACCGATTCGTCCACAGATCGGCTCGGTTGTCCCCATGGTTGTCCCCAGGTTTGGGACTGTTTCTGGGGGTGGACGACACGGTCCGAATCGCTCTACCGAGTGACGGCGCCCTCCTGTGCACATCATGTGGGCAACCTGTGGAATCAGCGTGGACAAGGGTGTGGATTCCCTGTGGATCGGCTGTGGGCGGGGTGTGGACGAAATCCGGGTCGTCGCTGCTCAGGGATCCGCTGGCACTGTGGGCAAACTGCCCACACCATGGGGAAACTTCCTTGTGTACAAACAATTTTCGCGACTTTGCGAAGCGCGCGTAGGCGTCCTTCGCTGCTTCGCGGGCGTAGTGCGCTTCGGACGGTCCAAAGACGACAAAGGGGCGTCCACAGTGCGTGGACGCCCCGAAGTCGTTGCGGGACAAGGGGATGTGCTATTGGCGGGCGCGCTGCTTGATGCGCGAGGTCAGCTCCTGCACCTGGTCGTAGATGCGCCGGCGCTCGGCCATCTCCTTGCGGATCTTCTTGTCCGCGTGCATGACGGTCGTGTGGTCGCGGCCGCCGAACGTCTGCCCGATCTTCGGCAGCGACATGTCGGTCAGCTCGCGGCAGAGGTACATCGCGATCTGGCGGGCCGTGGCGAGCGCCTTCGTCTTGCCGGGGCCGCACAGGTCGTCGAGCGTCACGTCGAAGAACTCGGAGATGACGCCCATGATCGTGGGCGCGGTGATCTCCGGGGCGTGGGAGTCGGGGATGAGGTCCCGCAGCACGATCTCCGCCAGCCCGGCGTCGACCGGCTGCTGGTTCAACGACGCGAAGGCCGTCACGCGGATCAGCGCGCCTTCGAGCTCCCGGATGTTCGCCTCGACGCGCGAGGCGATGAACTCCAGGACGTCACCCGGCACCGCGAGCCGGTCCTGCGCCGCCTTCTTGCGGAGGATCGCGATGCGCGTCTCGAGCTCGGGCGGCTGGATGTCGGTGATCAGGCCCCACTCGAACCGCGTGCGCAGCCGGTCTTCCAGCGTCTCGAGGCGCTTCGGCGGGCGGTCGGAGCTGACGACGATCTGCTTGTTCGCGTTGTGGAGGGTGTTGAAGGTGTGGAAGAACTCTTCCTGCGTACCTTCTTTGCCCTCCAGGAACTGGATGTCGTCGACGAGCAGGATGTCGATGTCGCGGTAGCGCCGCTGGAACGCGACCTTGCGGTCGTCTCGCAGCGAGTTGATGAAGTCGTTCGTGAACTCTTCGGTCGAGACGTACCGGACGCGCATGCCGGGGAAGAGCCGCTGGGCGTAGTGGCCGACCGCGTGCAGCAGGTGCGTCTTGCCGAGCCCGGACTCACCCCAGATGAAGAGGGGGTTGTACGCGCGGGCCGGCGCTTCGGCGACCGCGACCGCCGCCGCGTGCGCGAACCGGTTGGACGCGCCGATGACGAACGTGTCGAAGGTGTACTTCTCGTTCAGCTTCGTCTTCGACGTCTGCGGCTGCGCCGGCGCGGTGTACGGCTGGCCGGCGATCGGCTGGCCGGAGAACGTGGGCCAGATCTCGTGGACCGCGGCGAGCGCTTCGCCCTCTTCGTCGACTTCCTCGTCGGTGTCGTCACCGTCGTCGGGCTTCGTCGCGAGGGACTGGTGCTGCGGCATCGGGGGCGCCGGCTCGGGGCGCGGCGGCGGCAGCATCGGGCCGGGACCCGGCCGCGGCGCGGGCGCCGGCTCGGGCACGGCGCCGTTTTCCACCCGGCCGGGTGACGGGACGTAGTGGGGCGCGGCGATCGGGGCGACCGCTTCGGTGCTGTCCACCTTCACCGCGAGGGAGATGGCGCGGCCGAGCCGCCGGGAAAGCGCGTCGGTGATCGCGCCGCGGAGACCGCGTTCGATCGCTTCCTTCGCGAAGTCGCTGGGAGCCGCCAGCAGTGCGGTGCCGTCGAGGAGGCCGATCGGGCGGGTCACCCGCATCCAGGCGCGCTGCTGGGGGGACAAGGTCCCGTCGGACAGTTCGCGCACCACCTGCTCCCAGATGACGCCCAGATTGTGCTGGTGCTCCGACACTGGTCCGGCTCCCCTCCCCTCGTCGGCGTGGACGGCCGAACCGGCCCCGGAACGCCCTGGTCACTCCACCCGATGACCGCCTGCGGACCTGGCCGGGTACCGGCACAGCGAATATCCACATAGTTGTCCACAGCTGTGCACTAATGTACGGCGACCCGCGGCGTCGCCACCTGCGGGCTCGTCGTACGCCGGTGGGCACTCCACCACCCGGATACTCGTGCACCTCGACCGGTGACCCGAGAGAGGCACGCTAACAAGCCCCGCCCGCTGCCACAAGGCATCCTGGGTCGCAAGCATTTCACGGTGTACGGCGTGTTGCCATTCGGTGCCGGGGCGTTGATGATCTCGCCCCGGACGGCCCGTCGCGGACCGTGGCCGAGGGGGTGCCTACGGCGTGCCGGACGGGGGTGCGTACCCTCGTAAGGTCTCCCGTTTGCGACGGGCGCGTTTTGCGTGCCCTGGTTGCAGTCGCTCGTCGTGACGAGGCCACACGTTGGTAGGAGACACCAGAGACTGCCGTGCGCCCGCACGACACGCCAGAAGTGAAGGAAGACGGAAGCCTTCTCTTCCGACGCGACACACAGGAGAAGCAGTGAGCAAGGGTAAGCGCACCTTCCAGCCGAACAACCGCCGCCGCGCGAAGACCCACGGGTTCCGGCTGCGCATGCGGACCCGGGCAGGCCGGGGCATCCTGGCGGCTCGCCGTCGCAAGGGCCGCGAAGCGCTGTCGGCCTGATCCGGCACGTCGGGGCGCGCCGTGCTGCCGGCTGCCGCACGTCTGCGGCGGAGTGAGGATTTCCGCGTGGTTCTCCGTCGCGGATCCAAGGCAGGCAGGCGCCGCCTCGTCGTCCACGCGTTGACCACGGACCCGTCCATGGCCACCGACGCTTCGTCGGCGACCAGGGCGGGTTTTGTGGTGAGCAAGGCCGTCGGGAACTCGGTGGTCCGCCACCGGGTGTCCCGCCGGTTGCGTCATCTCGTTTCGGCCCGGCTCGGAACCCTGCCCGCCGGCAGTGCGTTGGTCGTACGGGCATTGCCGCCGTCGGCGACCGCGTCCAGCGCGGAGCTCGGGGCCGATCTCGACGCCGCGCTGCGTCGGCTGGGACTTCTGTCGTCGCGCCGTCCGGCCGGGGATGTCCCCAGCCCGACGCGTCCCGCGGACGCGGCCCCCGACCACGGATCAGCGGTGTGACCGGTATGCGAGCCACCCCCGAGCACTCAGTGCACGACGAGCACGACCACGACGACGAGCCGGGGCCCGCCCGGCCCGGACCGGTCGCCTGGGTCCTGTTGCTCCCCATCAAGCTCTACCGCAAGGCGATCTCGCCCTTCCTGCCGCCGGCTTGCCGGTTCTACCCGAGCTGCAGCGCGTACGCAGTCGAAGCCCTCACCCGGCACGGTGCCGGCCGCGGCTCCTACCTCGCGTTGCGCCGGCTGCTGCGTTGCGGCCCGTGGACCATGCCCGGCCGCGACCCCGTGCCCGAGACGTTCTCGTGGCGGCACCGACGACCTGAAACACCGATCGAGGAGTAGCAGCAGTGCTCGATTTCATCTACTACCCCGTGTCCTTCATCCTGTGGTGTTGGCACAAGGTCTTCGGGCTCGTCTTCGGTGAATCCGCGGCGATCTCCTGGATCCTCGGCATCATCTTCCTGACGTTCACGGTCCGCGGCATCATGTTCAAGCCGTTCGTGAACCAGGTCCGGTCGATGAAGAAGATGCAGGACTTCGCGCCGGAGATGAAGAAGCTCCAGAAGAAGTACGCGAACGACCGGCAGCGCCAGGCCGCGGAGATGCAGAAGCTCCAGAAGGAGCACGGCGTCAACCCGCTGGGCAGCTGCCTGCCGATGCTGCTTCAGATCCCGGTGTTCATCGGCCTGAACCACGTGCTCCGCGCGTTCACGATGCCGCCGCCCGGTGGCGGTGTGAAGACCGAGAACTACTTCTTCACCCAGCACGACGTTTCGTCCTACGTCAACGCGAAGCTGTTCGGGGTCAACCTCGGCGAGGCCGTCTACAACGGTGTCGGGGTCGTCAGCGGCGGGGCCGCGAACGTAGGTTTCCAGTGGGGCGTGCTCCCGGTCGCGCTGCCCCTCATGATCATCGCGTCCATCGCCACGCACCTCACCGCGCGGCACTCGGTGGCCCGGCAGAACGCCGCGTCGGCCACCCCGCAGACCGCGATCATGAACAAGCTGACGATGTACATCTTCCCGCTCGGTGTCCTCGTCTTCGGTGCGCTGTTCCCGCTCGGCCTCCTCTTCTACTGGCTGGCGAACAACGGCTGGACCCTGATGCAGCAGCGCCTCGTCTACACGAAGATCGACAAGGAAGAGGCGGCTCGCAAGGCGGAGGCCGCCGAGAAGCGCGCGACGCTCGGCCCGAAGCCCGGGCAGAAGCCGACCGCGCCGAAGGTGGGCCAGAAGCCCGTCCAGCAGAAGAAGAACCAGCCCGCCCAGACCGCCTCGCAGAAGAAGGTCACCAAGGCGGGCTCGGCCCACGGCTTCGCGCAGACCACGCCGGCCGAGGCCGCTGCCGCCAAGGCCGCGGACGAGGCTGCCGCCAAGGCGGACGGCGCGACGGCCGCGGACAAGACCCCGGCCGTGGCGAACGGCCAGAACGGCTCACAGGAGAACGGCACGGGCGTGCCCGGGCTCCTCAAAGACTCGACCAGGAAGTCGGGCCGGAAGCGCCGCTGAGGCGCGACCGGTTCGGAGAGGAGACGAATGATGTCGGAGACGATCGACACGATCGACGCCGATCAGGACGACGTGACCCCGGGTGAAACCGCCGACGAGGCGGGCGAGCAGAAGGCGGGAGGTGGCGACGACGTCCTCGTGCAGGAGGGCGACATCGCCGGCGACTACCTCGAGCGGCTGCTCGATCTGCTCGACTACGACGGGGACATCGACCTGGACGTGGAGGCCGGCCGCGCGATCGTGAGCATCGACGGCGGCGAGGACCTCGAGAAGCTCGTCGGCCCGCGCGGCACGGTGCTCGAAGCGCTGCAGGAGCTGACCCGCCTGGCGGTCCAGCAGGAGACCGGCTCGCGCAGCCGCCTCATGCTGGACATCGCGGGCTGGCGCGCCGACCGTCGCGAGGAGCTCCGCGAGCTCGGCCGGTCGACGGCGGAGTCGGTGCTGTCGAGCGGCGAGCGGGTGCGGCTGCAGCCGATGAGCCCGTTCGAGCGCAAGGTGGTCCACGACGCGGTGGCGACGGTCTCGGGTGTCACGAGCGAGAGCGAGGGCGAGGACCCCAAGCGCCGCGTGGTGATCTTCCCCGAGTCCTGACGGACTCGTCAGCGGCCCGCCGGACTTCGGTCCGGCGGGCCGCTTTTTTATGCTCGGAAGATGCGTCCAGCACCCGGCGAGGTCCTCCACTTCTCGGAGGACCCGGCGATCACCCGCTTCGCCCCGCACGTGGCCGTGACGGCCCGGCAGCCGGAGGCGTACGTCTGGGCGGTCGACGCCGAGCGCGCGCCGGACTACTGGTTCCCCCGCCAGTGCCCGCGCGCGATGGCGTGGACGACCCCGTCGACGACCGACGCGGACCGCTCGCACATCCTCGGCCCCGGCGGCGGCGACCGCGTCCACGCGATCGAGTACGGCTGGCTCGAGCAGATGCGCTCGACGCGGCTGTTCGCCTACCGGTTCGACGCGTCGGCGTTCCGGCCGTTCGGCTCCCCCGTGTCGCACGCGCTCGTGGCGACGTCGGAGGTGCAGCCGCTCGGCCCGCCGGAGCCGGTCGGCGATCTGCTGGAGTTGCACGAGGAGGCGGGCATCCAGTTGCGAGTGCTGCCGAACCTGTGGCCGTTCGTCGACGCGGCGGCGGAGAGCACCCTCGGCTTCAGCGGCATCCGGCTGCGGAACGCCCGGCCCCGGGCGAGCGAATTACAGCGGTGAGGTTTCACGTGGAACGCGGGGCGGAGTGAGTGGGGTCTCGGGTCGGTTGGCGCAGCGGTCCCGTTCGGCTGTGTCCGGGTGACTGCACGGTGGCCTGCTCGTTGCGCCGAGATCCTCCTGGCCCCCGGCCCCCTCGAACCGAACTCCGGATCGTCAGAGTTGAATTACAGCGGTGAGGTTTCACGTGGAACGCGCGCGGCGCGCCCTGGATCTCGGTGGCGGTGGGTGCGGTCGACGTTCGATCACTCAGCCCATCGAGCAACAGCTGCTCGATGTGTGCCGCAGCTGATGCACGGCGGCTCGTTGGCTCCAGGCGGGGATACCTGGTCGGCCTCGTCGCGGCCCCTTGCGTCACGGCGGTCGTCATGTTTCACGTGGAACCGGGAACCCCTCGGTTCGGCTCCTCGCCGCCCTGCGGGTGAGTGGAGTTGTCCACATCTGCGGTCTGTCGGCTCGTTTTCGCGTCGACATCAGGGACAATCGAACGAGCGCGGTTTCACGTGAAACCCGCGGACGAGGAGTAGCCGGAGTGAGCTTGGAGCAGGCCGCGGTAGCGGTGCGGACCGCGGCGGAGCGGGTGTTCGGTGCGCACGTCGACCAAGCGGCTGGGTACGTCGAACTCCTTGAGAGCCACGGCGTCGAGCGGGGGCTGATCGGTCCTCGGGAGGTCGAGCGGCTGTGGGAACGGCATGTGCTCAACTCTGCGGTCATCGGCGAGCAGATGCCCGAAGGGGCTCGCGTGGTCGATGTCGGGTCGGGTGCGGGGCTTCCGGGTGTACCGCTCGCGATCGCGCGACCGGACCTCGATATCGTCTTGCTCGAACCTATGGCCCGCCGGGTGGACTGGCTGGCCGAGGTGGCCGAGAAGCTGGAACTCCCGATCACCATCGTCCGTGGACGCGCGGAGGAGCGGCCTGTGCGTGAGCAGCTCGGTGGCGCCGACATCGTCACCGCTCGCGCGGTCGCCCCGCTCGCCCGGCTCGCGGACTGGTGCTTGCCGCTGGTTCGTCCGGACGGTTTCCTGGTCGCCCTCAAGGGCGCCAGCGCGGCGGACGAGATCGAGCGGGACGGTGCCGCCATCAGGAAGGTGGGCGGCGCCGACCCGTTGATCGTGGAGTGCGGTGTGGCAGTACTAGAGGTCCCCAGCACGGTCGTGAAGATCCGTCGCCTGCCGTCGAAGACGGGGAAGGCGCGGAGCAGGAAGCGCTAGCGCAGACAACGAGCCGCGGTGTTCCACGTGAAACGACGCGACTCGTCCACCGACCAGACGTCTATATGGAGGAGGTGTCGAGACCGGTGAATCCCCCGCCGTCCGACTCCACGGAGACCAGCCACGACGTGGGCTGGACGCCGATCGCCGAAGAAGCCACTCGCGCCGCGCGTCTGCTGCACCCGGACGGGACGCTTCCCCGTCCCGGCCGCCGCCGCGTGATGACCGTCGCCAACCAGAAGGGCGGCGTCGGCAAGACCACCAGCACGGTCAACCTCGCCGCCGCGCTCGCCGTCCACGGGCTCAAGACGCTCGTCGTCGACCTCGACCCGCAGGGCAACGCGAGCACCGCGCTCGACGTCGACCACCGGTCCGGGACGCCCTCCATCTACGAGGTGCTCATCGGTGAGGTGACGCTCGCCGAGGCGGCCCAGCCGACCGAGCAGTCCCCCAACCTCTTCTGCGTCCCCGCGACGATCGACCTCGCCGGCGCCGAGATCGAGCTGGTCTCGATGGCGTCGCGCGAGTCCCGGCTCAAGGAGGCCATCTCCTCGGAGATCCTCGACGAGATCGGCGTCGACTACGTCTTCATCGACTGCCCGCCCTCGCTCGGCCTGCTGACGGTCAACGCGATGGTCGCCGCGCAGGAGGTGCTCATCCCGATCCAGTGCGAGTACTACGCGCTGGAAGGTCTCGGGCAGCTGCTGAGCAACATCGAGCTCGTGCAGCAGCACCTCAACCGCGAGCTCCGCGTCTCGACGATCCTCCTCACCATGTACGACGGCCGGACCAAGCTGGCCGACCAGGTGACGAACGAGGTGCGGAACCACTTCGGCGACACTGTGCTGAAGACCGTCATCCCCCGCAGCGTGAAGGTTTCGGAGGCACCCGGGTACGGCCAGACCGTGCTCGCCTACGACCCCGGTTCGCGTGGCGCGATGAGCTACGTCGACGCGGCGAAGGAGATCGCCGAGCGAGGTGCACTCATGGAAAGGAGCAGTTCGACATGACCGAGCGCAGAGGAGGGCTGGGGCGCGGCCTCGCCGCTCTCATCCCGACCGGGCCGGCCGGCGGTCCGCTGCCCGCGCCCGGTGAGGGGTCGGCCGCGGAGAAGAAGGCGGCGGAGGAAAAGGGCTGGTTCGCCGCGAACGGTCAGGCGAAGCAGCACAGCGGTGAGGTCGCCGGCGCGGTCTACCGCGAGATCCCGGTCGGCTCGATCAAGCCCAACCCGAAGCAGCCGCGCCTCGCCTTCGACGAGGAGGCGCTCGCCGAGCTCGAGCACTCGATCCGCGAGTTCGGGCTCATGCAGCCCATCGTGGTGCGCGAGCTCGGCAACGACGAGTACGAGCTCGTCATGGGCGAGCGGCGGCTGCGGGCGTCGCAGCAGGCGGAGCTCGAAGCGATCCCGGCGATCGTCCGGCAGACCGCCGACGAGTCGATGCTGCGCGACGCGCTCCTGGAGAACATCCACCGCGTCCAGCTGAACCCGCTCGAAGAGGCGGCGGCGTACCAGCAGCTGCTCGACGAGTTCGCGGTCACGCACGAGGAGCTGGCGAGCCGGATCGGCCGCAGCCGGCCGGTCATCACCAACACGATCCGGCTCCTCAAGCTCCCCCTGCCGGTGCAGCGCCGGGTCGCCGCGGGCGTCCTGTCCGCCGGGCACGCGCGTGCGCTGCTGTCGCTGGAAGACGCCGACAGTCAGGAAGAGCTCGCCGCGCGCATCATCGCGGAGGGCATGTCGGTCCGGGCGACCGAGGAAGCCGTCACGCTCAAGAAGAGCGAGAAGCCGGCCAAGCCGAAGCCCGCGCCGCGCAAACCGATCCAGGCGCCCGGACTGCAGGATCTCGCGAACCGGCTTTCGGACCGGTTCGACACCCGCGTGAAGGTCGACCTCGGCCGCCGCAAGGGCCGGATCGTGCTCGAGTTCGGTTCGGTCGACGACCTCGAGCGGATCGTCTCGATCATCGACGCGAATGGGGCGAATCAGACACCGGATTCCGATTAGGGATCACCCCAGGGTGTTTCGTCACGGTGATGATTGCGTTTTGCCGACATCGCCACGACGCTGAGCGACGAGGGGGAAGCGTGTGGGATCCGACCGGATCGTTCGGCCGCGCGCTCTGGATCGGGGGTGGGCAGTGGGCCGGCAAGTCGACGGTCGCCCGGCTGCTCGCCGTCCGGCACGGGGTGACGGCGTACCACTACGACTACCACGACGCGCGCGGTCACTTCGATCGCCGGATCGCTCGCGGCGAACCCGTCGAGCGCGATCCGGAGCAGAACTGGGTCCGCCGCTCACCGGAGGAGATGGCGGCCGACGCACGAGCGATCTTCGAGTTGCGGTTCGAGTGGGCGCTTGACGACTTGCGCGCACTCGACTCACCGCGGCCGCTGATCGCCGAGGGGTGGGGGTTGCGGCCGGAGTTCGTCGTGCCGCTGCTCGACTCGGCTCGCCGGATGATCGTCATGGTGCCGACCGAAGAGTTCCAGCGGCACCAGGCGGCCACCCTGCCGCGGGCCGGCGCGATCACGGCCGAAGTCAGCGACCCGGAACGCGCGCAGCGGAACCGGATCGCGCGGGACCGGCTGCTCGCGCAGGACGCCGCCGCGAAGGCGCGGGAACTCGGCGTCCGGGTGCTGGAAGTCGACGGCTCCCGGAAAACAGAAGAAGTGGCCGACCTGGTGGCCGACCACTTCCGTCCGTACCTCTGATTCAGACCTCAGCGAGAGATCGCGCGCCCGATCAGGTCGGCGAAGACCGTGCCGAGGGACTTGCCCGCCGCGTCGATCGCCATCGGGACCGTCGACGTCTCGGTGAGTCCGGGTGACGGGTTCACCTCGAGGAAGTGGACCGTGCCGTCGTCGGCGACGATCGCGTCAGTGCGCGAGATGTCCCGCAGCCCCAGGACGCGGTGTGCGGCGACGGCGAGTTCGGCGACGGCCTTGGCCGCGGCGTCGTCGAGCCGGGCCGGGGTGAAGAAGTCCGTCAGGCCGGCGGTGTAGCGGGACGTGTAGTCGTACACACCGCTCTCCGGCACGATCTCGACCGCCGGCAGGGCCTCGGGACCGTTCTCGCCCTCGATGACCGTCACGGCCACCTCGACGCCCGCCACGAACCGCTCGGCCAGCACCGTGTCGCCGTAGGCGAAGCAGCCGACCATCGCCGCGGGCAGTTCCGCCGCCTCGCGCACCACCTGGGTGCCGAGCGCCGAGCCACCCTGGTCCGGCTTGAGGATCAGCGGCAGGCCGAGGCGCTCCACCATCGCGTCGAGCACCGCCTGGGCGCCGAGCTCGCGGAACGTGCTGTGCGGCAGCACGACCCAGTCCGGCGTCACGAACCCGGCGTTCTCGACGAGCGCCTTCGCCGTCGGCTTGTCCCACGCGCGGCGGCAGCCCTGGGAGCCGGTGCCGACGAACGGCACCTCCAGCATCTCCAGCACCGTCTGCACCGAGCCGTTCTCCCCCTCACCGCCGTGCAGCGCGACGACGACCGCGTCCGGCCGCTGGGTGCGCAGGCGCTCCAGCAGGCCCGCGTCGGTGTCCCACTCCTCGATGCCGAGGCCTTCGGACTTGAGCGCCGCGGAGAGCCGTCGCCCGGACCTCAGCGAGACGTCGCGTTCGTGCGAGAGCCCGCCGGCGAGCACGGCAACGGTACGGTCGACCACCGTGGAAACTCCTTAGCTGGTTTAAAAAGAGACTCAGACCGTGTCCGGGGAAGGGTTCTGTGGCCCCTGGATCTGGCGCGAGCCCACGTTACCGAAGGTGCGGGCCAGGTCCATTTCGGACTCCAGCACCGCGGCCAGCCGCCGGACGCCCTCGCGGATCCGCTCCGGCGTCGGGTAGCAGTAGGACAGGCGCATCTGGCGGCTGCCGAACCCGTCGGCGTAGAAGCCGGTTCCGGACGCGTACGCCACCCGCGCGGTCACCGCGCGCGGCAGCATCGCCTTGGTGTCGACGCCTTCCGGCACCGTCACCCAGACGTAGAAGCCGCCGTCGGGCTTCGTCCACGAGCAGCCCGGGGGCAGGTACTGGTCGAGCGCCGACAGCATCGCGTCGCGGCGCTCGCG
Organism: Amycolatopsis heterodermiae; assembly: GCF_034929455.1. Classification (NCBI taxonomy): domain Bacteria; kingdom Bacillati; phylum Actinomycetota; class Actinomycetes; order Pseudonocardiales; family Pseudonocardiaceae; genus Amycolatopsis; species Amycolatopsis heterodermiae. The sequence continues at coordinate 2,011,522 of NZ_JAYFSI010000001.1, read as the reverse complement.
GTAGTTCTCGCGGAACTTCTTGATCTGGCCCTTCCAGTCGTGCGTGGAGAGGTACCGCGACACGATCATCTGGTTGAAGGTCGGCGGGCACAGCGTCGCCGACTCCGCGGCCAGCACGAGTTTCTCGCGCACGGCGTGCGGCGCCAGCACCCAGCCGACGCGCAGCCCCGACGCGAACGTCTTCGAGAACGAGCCGAGGTACACGACGTTCTCGGGGTCCGTCGAGCGCAGCGCCGGGTACGTCTGCCCGTCGAAGCCGAGCATCCCGTACGGGTTGTCCTCGACGACCAGGACGCCGTGCTCGCGGCAGATCTCCAGGATCTCGCCGCGGCGCTCCACGGCCAGCGTCACGCCGGCCGGGTTGTGGAAGTTCGGGATCGTGTAGAGGAACTTGACGCGCCGTCCGGCCTTCTCCGCCTGGATCAGAGCCTCGCGTAGCAGCTCCGGCACCAGGCCGTTCTCGTCCATGGCGACGTGCACGACCTGCGCCTGGTACGCGGCGAACGAGCCCAGCGCGCCGACGTAGGACGGGCCCTCGGCGATCACGACGTCACCCGGGTCGCAGAACAGCCGCGTGACCATGTCCAGGCCCATCTGGGAGCCGACGGTCACCACGACGTCGTCCGGGTGCGCCTTGATGCCCTCCAGCGCCATGATTTCGCAGATCTGCTCCCGCAGCACCGGGACGCCGTGCGCCGAGCCGTACTGCAGGGCCACCAGGCCGTCTTCGGCGATGATCTCTGCCACCTGCGCCGAGAGCGTGTCGAGCGGGAGCGCGGCCAGGTTCGGCATGCCGCCGGCGAGGGAGACCACCTCGGGCCGGCTCGCGACCGCGAACAGGGCCCGGATCTCGGAGGCCGTCATCCCGGCGGTGCGCGCGGCATACCGCTCGAGGTGCGGGTCGAGGTTCTGGCGGCCGCTCAGAGCCGCTTTCTGGGGCTTGGCGGGGCGGTTCTCGGTCATCGACGATTCACCCGGGGGTCGGTGGACAAGGCCCGCTCCCGCACGGGAGCGGTAGATCCATCGAGTGTAACCGGGCACCCATCCGGGACCCCTGACCTTTCGGTGCTTGTCACATCGGCCTACCATCGACCATGGCTCCCGTGTTCGTGCTGTGGTTCCGCGCGGCTTGACGGCCGGGCAGCCTGTCAGGGGAGCGCAGGTCAGGGAGGTCGCGGGTGTCGCGTCGCGTCGTGGGCGTCACACTGGACAACCTCGAGCACTTGCCGAAGAGCTGTCGCAGGTGCGTGTACTGGGAGCTGGCCCCCCACCTGAAGAACCAGGCCGAGGAGTTCGGCGCCACCGAGGTCGAGAAGGAAGCCTGGGTCTCGAGCGTGCTGCTCGAGTGGGGCTCCTGCGGCCGCATCGTCTACAGCGACACGCTGCCGGTCGGGTTCGTGCTGTACGCCCCGCCGAACGCCGTCCCGCGGTCGCTGGCCTTCCCGACGTCCCCGCCGAGCGCGGACGCCGTGCTGCTGACGGCGTTCCAGGTGCTCCCCGAGTTCCGCGGTGGCGGCCTCGGCCGGATGCTCGTCCAGGCGGTCGCGAAGGACCTCACCAAACGCGGTGTCCGCGCCATCGAGGCGTTCGGTGACGCGCGCCCCGACGAGTCGGACCCGGACGGCGGCCACAGCTGTGTGCTGCCGGCGGCCTTCCTGCAGAGCGTCGGCTTCAAGACCGTCCGCCCCCACCAGAAGTGGCCGCGCCTGCGCCTGGAACTGCGCTCGGCGATCACCTGGAAGGAAGACGTCGAGGCGGCGCTGGAGCGCCTGCTCGGCCAGGTCACGATCACCACGGCCGAGCCGAGCCTCGGTCGCGCCTGACCCGCCCGCAAACGTTTGCGTCCGTGTTACCGCAGGCCGGTAACACGGATTCCGCAGGGTGTGCACGGCTGTGGAAGAAGAGCCGAGTTATCCACAGAGCGCTGATAGGCGCGGTGGACAAGCTGTGGATGAGTGCACCAAAACCTGGGGACGGCGCGTGCGCGTCCCCAGGTGTGGTGGAGCAGGTGAAGATGAGCCGCTAGGGGTTGTGGTCGCCCTATTCGGCCTTGGCGAGCTCGTGCGCCAGGACGTCGGCGAACGTGAACGTTCCCGTCGGCTGGTCGCCCTCGCCGAGCAGGTACAGGCGCTTGACGGCGATCAGCATGCCCTCGGCGACGATGTCGCGGAAGGCCGGGTCGCCGAGCTTGCGGCTGTCGTCCGGGTTCGTCAGGTAGCCGATCTCGACCCGGACCGCCGGGCAGCGGGTGCGGGTGAAGATCTCCCAGGTCTTGTAGTGCGTGCGGTTGTCCAGCATGCCGGTGCGGGCCGCGACCTCGCGCTGGATGAAGCCGGCGAGCAGCTCACCCACCGTCGACGTCGTGCCGTTGCCGGTGCCGAAGTGGAAGCTCGCGATGCCCTGGGCGCGCGGCGACGGGTTGCCGTCGCTGTGCAGGGACAGGAACAGGTCGGCGCCCGCGTCGTTGGCGAACTTCGCGCGCTCCAGCTCCGTCGGGCTGTGGTTCGGGCCGCGGGAGATCAGCGCCTCCATGCCGGTGGCCTTCATCCGGCCCTCCAGGCGACGCGCGAGGTCCCACGAGATGTCGGCCTCACGCAGGCCGTTCGCGACCACGCCGAGGTCGTCGCCGCCGTGGCCCGGGTCGATCACGATGCGCTTGCCACGCAGCCGCGGACCGGCCTGGCGCACCTGCTCCTGCTCGCGCAGGAACACGGGGCGGCCGCCCCGGGCCCGCGGCGAGGACAGGCGGTGCAGCTCACGGATGGTCGCGGGACCGCACATGCCGTCCGGCGTCAGGCGCATGTCGCGCTGGAACGTCTTGAGCGCGCGCTCGGTGGCCGCGCCGAAGTAGCCGTCCGGGCGGCCGGCGTCGAAGCCGAGTTCGGTCAGCCGCTCCTGCAGCGTGAAGACGTCGTCACCCTGGATCGGGGCCGCGATCGTGTACGACAGCAGGCGGCTGCCCAGGTGGTAGCTGGCGCCCTTGAGCGCCTGGAACGTGGCCTGACCCACCACGCCGTCGGTCATCAGCCCACGGCTCTGCTGGAAGGCCCGCACGGCGTTCTCGACGGCGACATCGAACGTGTCGTAGGCGTCGGTACCGGTGACCGGCGGGAGCAGGTCCATCCCGGCCAGGATGGACCTGATCTCGGCGACGTCCGGACCGGCGTCACCGCGGCGGAGTACCCGCATGCACTCCTCGCTCTTCCTAGGGCGCCGACTCGGGGGGCTCGGCGCGGGGCAAAAACTTCGGGGAAAACCATCACTGAGACGTGCTCAGGTCTTCTATTGTGCCTTGCGAACTCTCGGTGACACCGCAGGCCCGGTCGGTGCGTCAAGAGCCCGTTCGTGGTGAACCGCCCGTGGCCCTCGTCACGCAGGATTCACCCACACCGGTGAGATTCCCCCGAACGACGGGAACCCGGGGCCCGCAGGAGGGTTCCCGCAGGCCCCGGGTTCGCCGGGCTTGTTCGGTTCAGAGGACGTCGGCGAGATCCGACAGCAGCGCGGCCTTCGGCTTGGCGCCCACGATCTGCTTCACCGGCTTGCCGCCCTGGAACAGGATCAGCGTCGGGATCGACATCACCTGGTAGTCACGCGGCGTGTTCGGGTTCTCGTCGATGTCGATCTTGGCGATGGTCAGCTTCTCGCCGTTCTCGGCCGCGATCTCCTCGAGCACCGGGGCGACCATCTTGCACGGCCCGCACCAGGTGGCCCAGAAGTCGACCAGAACGGGCTTCTCGCTGGTCAGGACCTCGTCGACGAACGTCGCGTCGGTCACCTTCACGGTGTTGGACATGGTTTCTCCTTCAGGTGGTTGTACGCCGGAAAGTCAGTTGGTGCCCGCGCCGTAGCCGCCGCCGACGAGCTCGGCCGCCTCGTGCGCGTCCGATTCGCCGTGCTCCGCGAGCCAGCGTTCCGCGTCGATCGCCGCGCTGCAGCCCGAGCCGGACGCGGTGATCGCCTGCCGGTAGGTGCGGTCCACCAGGTCACCGGCGGCGAAGACGCCGTCCAGGTTCGTGTAGGAGCTGCGGCCCTGCGTGATGACGTAACCGTCCTCGTCCAGGTCGACCTGCCCGCGCACCAGCTCGCTGCGGGGGTCGTGCCCGATCGCGACGAAGAAGCCGGAGACGTCCAGGGTCGACTCGGAGCCGTCCCGGGTGTCCTTCAGCTTCAGCGCCTCGACCTTGGTGTCCCCGACGACGCCGGTGATCTGCGAGTTCAGCTTCCACTTGATCTTCTCGTTCGCGCGGGCGCGCTCGAGCATGATCTTCGACGCGCGGAACTCGTCGCGCCGGTGCACCACGGTGACGGACTTCGCGAACTTCGTCAGGAAGGTCGCCTCCTCCATCGCCGAGTCGCCGCCGCCCGCGACCACGATGTCGTGGTCGCGGAAGAAGAAACCGTCACAGGTCGCACAGGCCGACACACCGCGCCCGAGCAGCTCCTGCTCACCCGGCACGTTCAGGTACCGCGCCGCCGCGCCCATCGCGAGGACGACCGCGCGGGCGGCGTAGCGCTTGCCGTTCGCGGTCACGTACTTGACCTCGCCGGTCAGCTCGACCGACTCGACGTCCTCCGCGCGCAGTTCCGCGCCGAAGCGCTCGGCCTGCTTGCGCATCTCCTCCATCAGGTCCGGACCCATGATGCCGTCGCGGAACCCCGGGAAGTTCTCGACCTCGGTCGTCGTCATCAGCGCGCCACCGAACTGCGTCCCCTCGAACACCAGCGGTTCGAGTTGCGCCCGCGCCGCGTAAACGGCAGCGGTGTATCCGGCAGGACCCGATCCGACGATGATCAGGTTCCTGATGTCTTCGGCAGCCACCCGTGACCTCCGCTCGTAGTGACCCGTGTGCCAGGCTCAACACGATCGTATGTGGCCATGTTCCCAGGGGTGACACCGCTCATGGGGGTTCCGGGTGGCGGAGCCCCCGGCCCAGGGCGAAGCCCTGGATGTCAGAGCCGCTACTTCTCCCCGACGACCTTGTCGAACAGGACGGCCGGATTTCCCGGTCCGCAGTCCGCCCCGAAGGCGACCAGGCGGAACTGGGCGAGCTTGCCGGTGGTCAGGATGATCATGACGCCGGCCTTGCCGTCGACGTTCACCGGGCGGATGCCCTCGGGCCGCACCTTCGCGTCCAGCCCGGCGGCCGTGATGCAGGCGTCGAGCCGGTCTTCGCTGCCCAGCGGGCCGAAGTCGCGGACGCCGACCGCCTTGCCGATCAGGGCCTGCGCGCCGCTGCCGTCACTGCCGACCGTCGGGCCGGACGGTGGCGGGGCCGCGACGTTCGGGGTGCCGCTCTGCTGGGACGTGCTCGGGATCGCGACCGTCACCGCGACGACCGCCGCCGCGGCCGCCGTCAGGACGCCGGCGGCCCAGCCGAGCCGCTTGTTCCGGCGCCGCCGGGCCGCCGCGAGGTCCACCACCTGGGCGTCCCCGGTCCCGGTCTGCTCCGGTGCCGGTGCGGTCCGTTGCGTCGGAAAGGCGGCAGCCGCCTCGGCGGCCAGGGCCGCGTCGAGCCGCGCCGCGAACTCGGCGGGCATCGGCGGTGCGGGTGCCTCGGCGAGCGAGGCCAGGTCGGCCTGCGTCGCGTCGAGGGCGTCCAGGATCGCGCGGGCCTCCGGGTCGGCGTTGACGACCGGCCACAGCTGCGCGGCCCGGTCGTCGTCCAGCACGCCGGCGTGGAGGTCGGCGAGCACGTCGACGGACCAGGGCGGACCGACGGTCCCCCCGATCCCCCGGCTTTCGTCCGTCATCGTCCCTCCCCGCTACCCGGCTGGCGCCCGGCCCGTTTGCTTTCGTGAGTTGGGACGTTCGCAATCGCATCGGGGTTCCGCAGGTGTCCGAGAACCTTCGCCAGTTTTCCCCGGCCCCGGGCGCAGCGGCTCTTCACCGTGCCCTCGGCGATGCCGAGCATCTTCGCCGTCTCGGCGACCGAATAGCCCTCGACGTCGACGAGCACGATCGGGGCGCGCTGGTCTTCCGGCAGCTGGTTGAGCGCCTCGCGCACCAGCAGGCTCGTCTCGCGCTCGGCCATCGAGTCGCGCGGGGTGGCCGGCTCGTTGAAGCCGGTCTCCGGCAGCGGGACGGTCGGGCGGGCCTGGCGGCGGCGGATCCGGTCGAGGCAGGCGTTCACCACGATCCGGTGCAGCCACGTCGTGACCTGCGACTCCGCGCGGAAGTTGCCGGCGGCCCGGAAGGCCGAGATGAACGCGTCCTGCAACGCGTCGGCGGCTTCCTCGGGATCGCGGACCGTGCGCAGGGCGACCGCCCACATGCGGTCGCGATGTCGCTGGACGAGTTCGCTGAACGCATGAGGGTCCCCCGCGGCGTGAGCCGCTATCAGATCCGCATCCGTGGGAGCTGCCGCTGTCACCCGCAAGAGCCTACTGACCCTGTCGGGTGCGTCACCCCGCAGGCAGGAAGGTCAGGTCGGCTATTTCGGTCTGGAACTGGCTGTCGGCGCCACCCAGCTGAGTGATCCAGACGATGAAGTACTCACCTTGGGTGGGCTGGGCCAGCGGGATCGTCGTCTCGCCGTCCTTCAGGTCGCCGTTGCCGACCACCTTCGTGTCGGCCAGGTCGGGGTTCTTCTCGGTCGCCGACCGGATCTCGACCTTGGTGCCCGGGGTGCCGCCGTCGATCTTCACCTGGCTGAGGTTGATCGGGTCCTTGAAGGTGACGACCAGGCCGACACCCGGCTTGATGGCGGGGAACTGCTGCTTGTACTGCTCGGTCCGCCACTGGGTCTCGGGCTTGCCGTCGATCGCGTACTTCGCCCGCGCGGCGTTGTCGCCCTTGCCCTCGGGGTTGTAGACGGCCGCGGTCTGCGGCTTCACCGGGGCGCCGACGGCCGGGGACGGCGGCGGGGCGGGCTGCTGGCTCGACGCGGGCGGCTGCCCGGCCGGCTGGCTCGACGCCGGCGGCGCCGCGACGTTGATCGTCGGCCCGCTCACCTTCGAATCACCCTGGAAGACGTTGATCAGCATCAGCCCCGCCCAGGCGAGGATGACGACCGTGGCGACCACCAGCACGGTGACGCCGAGCGCGAGCTTGCGCCGCCGGGCGACGTCCTTGACCGGCTTCTTCGTGGTCCAGACGGTGCCCTCGGACTCGGCCGGGTCCCCGCCGACGGCCTTGATCAGCTGGGTGCGCTCTTCCTCCTCGGCCACCTGGTCGAGCATCCGGAGGATGGCCGCGCTGGTGCGGATGCCGCCGTTGCCGCCGTCCTCGATCGTGCGGACGGCCAGTGACGACAGGTCGGCGGGCACGGTCGGGACGAGCTGGCGCGGCGGGACGATCCGGCCCTGCGGCGTGGTCGGCGCCGGCGGGATGGCCGGCGGGCCGCCGGGCAGCGCCCAGCGTCCGGTCAGCAGCAGGTAGAGCACCGCGCCGAGCGCCTTGACGTCGTCGCGCAGCGTCGCCTCCGGCAGCGGGCCGGGGAACGCGAGCTTCAGCGCGCCGCTCGGCGTCAGCCGGAGCCGCTGCGGGTGGTCGAGGCCGAGGACGAGGCCGTTCTGGTGGGCCTGCTCGACCGCTTCGGCCAGCGCCTGCACCATGCGGGCGGCCGCGCCGGGCGCCACCGGCCGCTGCGCGACCAGGTCGACCAGGTCGCTGCCCTTGGTCCACTCCGCGACGACGACACCGAGCAGGCCTTCGCTCGAGGTGATGCCGCTGCCGAGGGCGAGCACGTCGAGCACGCGGGCGACCCCGCCGTGGCCGAACTTGGACGCGTGCGTCGCCCGTTCGAGGGTGCGCCGCGCGAGCCGCGCGGCTTCCGGGTCGGCCGGGTCGCCGACCAGCAGGGTCAGTGCGACGTCCCGCTTCAGCTGGCCGTCCCGCGCGCGCCACAGGTGCGCGTCACCCCGCTCGTCCACGCCGAACTGTGCGAGGAGGCGGTAGCGGCCGTCGCCGACCACACGTCCGGGGGCGAGCGATCCGACCTGGGCCTTGCCCACGTGGTTCGCACCCCCTGCCTGTTCGCTGCGCCTCGTATCCACCCGCACTCTCCCGTTAGCTCCCCGCGTCGAGGGTACCCAGAATACGACGCGGGAGTCGTCGTCATCCGTACCGGAATCGTTACCCCCGCTTGATCAACCGGGTGAACCTGCTCGTGGCCGGTTGCAGCTCCTCCACCTTGAGCGCCATCAGCACGCCGAACGAGACGACGATGCCCACCGTGCTCTGCAGCAGAAGCTTCACCCAGGCACCGAAAGTGGGCCCGAACGAGTCGGGGACGACCTTGCCGACGACCCACGCCGCGGCCACCCCGAGCCCGCTGGCGACCACCGTGAACAGGATCACGCCGATCACCCGCTTGCTCCGCAGGTTGCCCAGGGTCACCCAGAGCCACACCTGGCCGAGGATCGCGCCGACGACGAACGTCAGCGCGTTGACCATCATCACGCCGAGCACGACGTTGTCCGGCGACAGCAGCACCGGGCACAGGTACAGCAGCGGCACCTTGACCAGCGTCATCACGATCATGATCAGCGTCGGCGTCCGGGCGTCCTTCATGGCGTAGAACACGCGCATCTGGAGCATGACCAGCGCGTACGGCAGCAGCGCGAACGCCGAGATGGCCAGCGCGTCGCCGAGCCGCTCGGCCGTCTCCACCGTGCCCTTGCCGAAGGTGAACAGCGCGATGCCGATCGAGCCGCCGACCACGGTCATCACCGCGGAGATCGGCACCAGCATCACCGTCGAGATCCGCGACGCGTAGGAGAGGTCGCCGATGAGCTTCTTGTGGTCGCCGTCGGCGGCCGCGCGGCTCATCCGCGGCATGATCGCCGTCAGCAGCGAAACGCCGATGACGCCGTACGGCAGCTGGAAGAGCAGCCAGGCGTTGCTGTATGCCGTCACACCGCCGGGGGAACCGCTGGTCAGGACGCGGGTGTTGATCGTGTAGCCGATCTGGCTGACCGCGACGTAGCCGAGGATCCAGAGCGCGAGGCCGCCGAACTCCTTCATCTGCTTGTCGATGCCCCAGCGCCACTTGAACCGGAAGCCCGACCGCAGCAGCGGCGGGACCAGCAGGATCGCCTGCGCGACGATGCCGCCGGTGACGCCGATGCCCAGCGTCAGCACCTTCGGGTCGGTGATCGACGGGTGCGCGGTGTCGATGTCCCCCGGCATGATCCAGACGACCAGGATCGTGAAGATGACCACCAGGTTGTTGATCACCGGGGCCCAGGCCGTCGGCCCGAAGATCTGCTTGGCGTTCAGCACCGCCGAGAGCAGCGCGAACACGCCGTAGAAGAAGATCTCCGGCAGCAGCAGGTAGGCGAACGCCGTGGTCAGCCCGGAGCTGGCCTTGCCGGAGCCGTCGACGTACAGGCTGGTGAACGCCGGCGCCGCGAACACCGCGATCACCGTGCCGAACAGCAGGAGCGTGAACGCGACCGTGATGAGCCGCTGGGTGTAGGCCGCGCCGCCGTCGGGCTCGTCCTGCGAGCGCACCAGCAGCGGCACGACCACGCTGGCGAGCACACCACCCATCAGCAGCTCGAAGATGATGTTGGGCATCGTGTTGGCGACGTTGAACGAGTCGTTCGCGATGCCCTGGCCGATCGCGCCGACCAGCAGCAGCTTCCACAGGAAGCCGGTGATCCGGCTGATCAGCGACGCGATGGCCATCCGGCCGGACGCCTTCGCGAGCGACGGCGCCTTCGCCGGGGCCGCGGCCTCCGTGCCGGGCTCGGCCGGCTTGACCAGCGGCTTGCCGATCGCCGGCATGACCTGCGTCGCCAGTGCGTCGTACGGCCGCATGACGTCGGGGTCGGCGACCGGCCAGCGGGAAGCCATCGGGACGCCGGCGGTGCGCGGGATGAACCGCGTCGCCTCCGGGTCGGCGGGCCGCTGGGCCTCCTCCTGCCACGGCCGGACCGGCGCCGGGCGGCGCGGTCCGCGGCCGCGTGGTGGCACCGGGATGCCCGGGGGCGGTGTCCCCATGGCCGGGTTGCCCACGGCCGGGGTGCCCGGTGGCGGCGTCACGGGCGGGGCGACCGGCGGGATCACCGGCGGCGCGGGCTGCGGCAGCCGCCCCTGGTGCGAAGGCGGGCCCTGCGGTGGCGGCGGGCCCGGCGGGTTCTGCGGTGGCGGCGGCACGGGGGGCACCGGCTGGACGCGCGTGGGTGCCGGGCCGGCCGCGCCGCGTGGTGGCTGCCCGCCACGCGGCGGCTGGGGCGGTGGCCCCTGCGGTGGCGGGCCCTGCGGCGGCGGGACGCGCCGGGGCGGCCGGTCCTCGCGCAGCGCGCGGTCCGGGTGGTCGTCGGGGCGCTGGTCGCGGACCGGACGCTCGTCGTGCACCGGCCAGTCGTCCCGGGGGCGCTCGCGGACCGGGCGGTCGTCCTGGACCGGCTGCTTGGCCCGGGGCGGGCGGCCGTCGCGCGGTTCCTCCCGGGGAGGACGACCGTCGCGCGGTTCCTCCCGGGGCGGGCGGCCGTCGCGGACCGGACGCTCGTCGCGCGGCGGGCGGCCCTCGCGGACCGGCTGGTCCTCGCGGGGCATCTGGCGGGTGTGGCCGTTGCGCGGCGGCTGGCGGCGGCCGCGCTCCGGCGGTGGCGGAGGCGGCTGCTGCTTCGGCGGGGGCTGGCGGCGGACCGGCTGCGACGCTCGGGGCGGTCCGTCACCCCGTTGCGGGGGCGGAGCGCCTTCGCGCCGAGGACGCTTCGCACGCTCGGGTGGTAAGCCCGGCTCTCTCTCCAACGCGTGCCCAATCCTCAGTGCTCGGTCCCGGTGCCGCGGCTCGGCGCCGCGCACGTGCGGACCCAGGGTAATCGGGAACCGCCCGGAACACTCAAAGGCCAGAGGATCAGTCCACCAGGTCGCGTCCGGCCTTCGCGTCCTTGACTCGCCGGTAGATGCGCCGGGAAGCCAGCAGAAGCAGGGCCGCACCTGCGGCGACGGTCGCGATGATGGTGATCGCGCCGTACTCCGTCGAGGTCAGTTCGAACCGCGCGGATGACCCGAGCGGGGTATCCGTCGAGGTGCGCAACGACACATCGACGCTGAACCGGCCGGCCCGCAGCGCCTCGACGGGGAGGAAGTAGTTCTTGCCGCCGCCGGCCGGGAAGAACCAGGCCTTCGCGTCGTCGGAGCGCAGGCCGGTGTTGTTGGTCAGGACGAACCGGGCGTTGATCCCGACCGGCAGGTCGTTGCTGACGTACACCGGCAGCGGCGAGTTGCCCGACGCCAGCGCGATCGTCTGCTTGGGCTGCGAGACGGACACCTGCTCGCTGATCGCCGACAGGTCGGCGCGCGCGTTCGCGGTCGCCGCGTCGGCGGGCAGGCCCCGCCACGCGGTGGACGCGCCCCGCAGCTCGGCCAGCCGGACCGGCGCGACGACGTCGTCCGGTTTCACCCGTTTGGTGGGATCCAGCTGCATCGCCGTGGCCAGGCCGGTGGTCTTGTCGTCGAGGTTCGCCAGCATCGAGACGAGGGCGGGATCGGCGGCCGCGGCCGGGTCCTGGCCGCCGTCGCCGACCGGGCCGGAGCCCGCCGGTTCGGCGGACAGCAGCGTCGGGAGCGAGGTCGCCGTGACGAGCCCGGCGTCGAGGTAGTTGCCGACCTGCAGCAGGTACGCGGTGAGCTCGGCGGCCGGGGCGTCCCAGCGGCGCGGGGGCGCGACCAGCAGGTGGTCCGGCCGCTGCTGCCCGGCGGGCAGGCCGAGGCCGGCGCGGAAGGCGAGCGCGCCGAGGCCGTTCTGGCTCGCGACGGCCGCCTCGGTGGTGGCCGGCACGGTGACCGAGTCCGGCACGGTCGGCACGCCCGACATGGCCGAGGCGATGAGCGAGTCGGTCGGCTGCGCGCGGACGGCGCTGCCCTGCACGGTGACCCCGCCGCCGGTCGCGGCGGGCGCGAGCTTGCCCGCGTCGGTGACGACGGTCCGGATCCCGGCCTGCGACAGCGCGGCGAGCACGGACTCGTTCGGCGTGCCGTCCGGCCAGAGCACCCCGGACTGCGGGGTGACGCCGGTGAGGTCCTGGATCGTGGCCGCGCCGGTGGCCGCCTTGGTGACCAGGGCGGAGTCGCCGGGGCGGATCTGCGAGACGGTGTTCAGGTCGGCGTCGGAGAAGGGCAGCGCCACGACGCACCGGTTGGCGACCAGCGAGCGGAGGGTGGCCAGCCACGTCTGCGCGGTCCCGGCGCCCTTGCCGTCGATGTTCCCGCCGTCGGTGTGCACCTGGTAGCCGCGGCTCATCGCGTCGACGGTGGCCAGCAGGTCCGGGTCGAGCGCGAAACACATCGACCGGGCCAGGTTCGCGTCACCCTGCACGGCCGTGTGCGCGGCCGTGACCAGCGCGTTCAGTCGGCCGTCCGGCCCGATCTCGTCGGCGAGGCGGTCGTCGGCCAGCACGGTCCGGCCGCCGAGCGGAGCCGCGTAGACGTGCGGGACGCTGCTGGTCAGCGGCCAGAGCAGGGTCATGCTCGGCGCGCCGGACGGGCGGGTGGCCTGCTTGCCGGGGCCGGTCAGCACCGGCATCAGCATGCTGACCGCACCCAGCCGGGCCGGGCCGCCGAACTCGGGCGTGCCGTTGACGTTCACCAGCAGCGGGTAGACGCCGGGACGACTGAACAGGGCCGCGCGCGGGCCGGTCAGCGTCACCGAGATGTTCAGCGGCGCGCTCTGCCCGGGCTCCAGCACGTCGGCGACGGAGGTGAAGTCCGTCAGCGGGCTGTCCTTGATGACGGCGCCGGACAGGACCTCGCCGATCCCGCGTTCGGTCGTCTGCCGCTCGCCCACCTGCAGCCGCACCTGCGGCCGGGTGACCTTGCGGTCCCCGGTGTTGGTGACGGTGCCGGCGACGGTCAGCGTCGTCGTCGAACCGGTGATCACGCGCGGGTTGAGCGCGGTGAGCTCGACGCGTAGTCGGGCGCCCTCTTCCGCGTGGGCCACCGTGGCGCCGGCCAGGGCGGGGACGGCCAGGAAGAGGACGGAAAGGAAGGCTGCGGCGAACCGCTTCACTCGGGGGCTCCCTCAGGGGCGTGCTCGTCTCGTCCGTGGACGTCCGGGCGCGCCAAAAGTTCCTTGGCTTTCCGGACGAGCTTCCGCTCGTCGGAATAAGCGAGTTTGGTCTCCAGCTCGGCCAGCGGGACCCAGGCCACCTCGGTGACCTCGACGTCTTCGTCGGACAGCTCACCGCCGAGGCCTTCGAGCAGGAAGTGGTGCACGGTCTTGTGGATCCGCCGCTTCTCGGCCACGAACCAGTAGTCGATGGTCCCCAGTGGCCGCAGGACACGCGCGGAGATGCCGGTTTCTTCCTTCACCTCGCGCACGGCCGTCTGTTCCACCGTTTCACCGTCCTCGATGTGGCCCTTGGGCAGCGACCACAGCAGTCTGCCGTGCCGGTCGAGCCGGCCGATCAGCACCGCCTGTTCGCGCGCCGCGTCCAGCACGAGGCCACCGGCCGACGTCTCGTCGACCGTGGTCAGCCGCCTGCCGCGCTGACGCCTCCGCCGCCTCCGCGGCTTCGAGGCGCCGGGGCGGCCGGCTGATCCAGACATGCTGCGATGCTAGAGCAAACGGTTGCCCCGGTAGGCTGGCTCTCCGTGTCCTGTCCGGTGGTGCCTGTAGTAATCGCACCCGAACGTAGTGGGTTTTCCGTGAACGACGTGGTCGCCAAGCAGAACGCGGTGGTGGAGCAGATGCAGGTCTCTCCCCTGGCGGAAGAGCTGGCGGAAAGGTTCGCCAGGGCGGGTCACCGCCTGTACCTTGTCGGCGGCAGCGTGCGTGACGCGCTGCTCGGCCGGCGCTCCGGCGATCTCGACTTCACCACGGACGCGCGGCCGGACCGGGTGCTGAAGATCGTCAGCGAGTGGGGCGACGCGGTCTGGGACGTCGGGATCGCCTTCGGCACGGTCGGCGTGACGAAGAAGGGCATGCAGCTCGAGATCACGACGTTCCGCGCCGACACCTACGACCGCGTCGGCCGCAACCCCGAGGTCACCTTCGGCGACACCATCGAGGGTGACCTGCTGCGCCGCGACTTCACGGTCAACGCGATGGCCATCGAGCTCGCGTCCAAGACGTTCATCGACCCGCACGACGGGCTGCACGCGCTGGCCGAGCGGGTGCTCGACACCCCGGCGACGCCGCAGGAGTCCTTCGCCGACGACCCGCTGCGGATGCTGCGGGCCGCGCGCTTCGCCGCCCAGCTGGGCTTCACCGCCGCGCCGCGGGTGGTCGACGCGATGACGTCGATGGCCGAGGAGATCGACCGGATCACCGCCGAGCGGGTGCAGGCCGAGCTGTCCAAGCTGCTGCTGGCCGCCGATCCGCGCCCGGGCCTGGAGCTGCTGGTCGACACCGGGCTGGCCGACCGCGTGCTGCCCGAGGTCTCCGGGATGCGGCTGGCGATCGACGAGCACCACCAGCACAAGGACGTCTACCAGCACTCGCTGACCGTGCTGGCCCAGGCGATCGACCTGGAGACCTCGCACGAGCCGACGTCGGAGCCCGACCTGATCCTGCGGCTGGCGGCGCTGCTGCACGACGTCGGGAAGCCGGCGACGCGGGAGTTCCAGGCCGGCGGCGGCGTGAGCTTCCACCACCACGAGGTGGTCGGGGCGCGGATGGCCCGCAAACGTTTGCGGGCGCTGAAGTTCTCCAAGGAGATCATCGACGACGTCTCCCAGCTCGTGTTCCTCCACCTGCGGTTCCACGGCTACGGCAAGGGCGAGTGGACGGATTCGGCGGTCCGCCGGTACGTCACCGACGCCGGCCCGCTGTTGAGCCGGCTGCACAAGCTCGTCCGCGCCGACTGCACCACGCGCAACCGCAAGAAGGCGGCCGCGCTGCAGGCGACCTACGACGACCTCGAGGCCCGGATCACCGCGCTCAAGGCCAAGGAGGACCTCGACCGCGTGCGGCCGGACCTCAACGGCGAGGAGATCATGGAGCTGCTCGGCCTCAAGCCGGGCCCGGACGTCGGCAAGGCGTGGAAGTTCCTCAAGGAGCTGCGCCTGGACCGCGGGCCGCTGGACCACGACGACGCCGTGGCGGAGTTGAAGAAGTGGGCGCAGGCGGAGGGAATCGGAAACTCCTGACGGTGCCATCCGGGGCTTCGCCCCGCGCCGGGGGCTCCGCCACCCGGAGCCCCCGGAAAGCTGACCATTTCCGTGAAATCCGTGGAACGCTGGACCTCGCCGCCACGGATTGGGGATACTCCGGACCTCGGCTCACCGATGTGACCAGGGAGTTGTCTGCGCGATGTCCACCGAAGCGCCCGACTCGCCGAAAGTGGTGGGCGGGGGCAGCTTCTTCGTGGCGTTGCTGCGCCAGGGCGCGCCCGCGATCGCGACGGCGACCAGCGAGCTGCCGGACGAGGTCGGCGACCCGACCCCGATCCACGCGCTGAAGCGGATCTCGAAGATGGCCGGGCCGATCGACCCGGCCCAGCGCGACGGCCTGCTGCTGCGCGCCACCCGGTACGTCGTGCTCATCCCGCTCGCCTACCGGCTGCTCGCCGTGCCGGGCCAGTTCGCCTTCCACGTCTTCGAGCACGGGACGACCGGGTTGCTGCCGGTCGGCCTGTTCACCCTGCTCTCGGTCGTGCTGAACGTCATCGGCTTCCGCTGGATGTTCCGCTCGGCGCCGTTCCGTGGTCGCGACGCCGGGAAGCTGCTGGCCGTCGACCTCGCCTTCACCGTGCTCTCGCCGCTGGTCCTGGCGCTGACCGTGCCGCAGGAGGCGTACTTCGACGCGCTCGCGGTCAGCAGCGTCCACCTGTTCGGCGAGGCCGGGCTGCTCACGCTGGCCCTCGGCGTCCCGGCCGGGCTGGTCTTCGCGCTGGTCAGCTTCCCGCTGCGGATGCTGGCGAACTGGCTGAACACCGGCCAGTTCCACGTCGGCGCCGCGTTCTCGACGTACTCCGCGCTGCTCGCGCTGATGTTCCTGGCGACCGCCGCGCTGGTGCTGACCGGCCTCGGCACGCGGCTCGCGCTGGCCTACGGCACCCGCAACGGCCGGCTCGCCGAGCGCGCCCAGCAGCACCGGATGCTGCACGACACCGTGCTCCAGACCCTCGAGGCGATGGCGCTGGCCGGCACCACGAACCCCGAAGAGCGGCTGGTCGAGATCCAGCGGCTGGCTCGGGCGCAGGCGATGGAGATCCGGCACACCATCGAGTCGGCGGCCTCCGAACGCGCCGAGGCCGGGGCCCGGCCGCTGGGCGAGAAGCTCGCCGCGCTCGCCGCCGAGATGGCGCGCGACGGGCTGCGCGCCCAGCTCGTTGTGGCCGAGCTGGACGACGACACGCTGTCCGAGGTCCGCCAGATCGCCATCCGCGACGCCGTCCGCGAGGCCCTGCGGAACACGATGAAGCACTCCGGCACCGACCGGGTCGTCGTGCGCGTCGAGGAGCGGGACGGCGGGATCGCGGTCATCACCCGCGACCACGGCACCGGCTTCAGCGCGGCCGACCGCCCGGCCGGGTTCGGCATCAGCGAGTCCATCACCGCGCGCCTGGCCGAGGTCGGCGGGACGTCGCTGGTGGAGTCGGACCTCCCCGGCGGGGGCACCCGGGTGACGTTGTGGGTCCCGTTCTGATATCTCCTGTGCATGACCTCGATCGAGCTGCTCGCCGACGCCCTCGCCGCCCACCGCGCCGGTGACCGCGACCGGGCCACCGAACTCGCCGGGCAAGCCGGCCGCGACGGTTCCATCCTGGCCGACGAGCTGCGGACCTACCTGGCTTCGGACGGCTCGGCGCCGGTGTACGACCAGCCCAGCGCGTTCACGGCGTTCATCCGCGGTGGGGGCAACGTCGGCCTCTACCGGGCGCTGAGCGCCGAGCTCGCCGCCCGCTACGACGCCGCGAAGCCGGAGTCGCTGCTCGACCTCGGCTGCGGTGACGGCCTGGCCGTCGTGCCCGCGCTCGAGCAGGCCGCGCACCTGCCCAGCCGGATCGACCTCGTCGAGCCGTCGGCCGCGCTGCTCGAGGGCGTCCACGAACGGGTGCCGTCGGCGCAGTGCTGGCAGTCGACCGCGCAGGAGTTCCTGGCCCGCGACGACCTCGGCTGGGACTTCGTCCAGTCGACGTTCGCGTTGCAGTCGATCGAGCCGGAGCAGCGCGCGGAGGTGCTTCGCACGCTTCAGCAGCGCACCGGGACGCTGGTGCTCGCCGAGTTCGACGTCCCGGAATTCACCGAAGGTTCGCCGGAGCACCTTCGCTCGCTGGTCGAGCGCTACGAGCGCGGTGTCGCCGAGTACGGCGAAGACGCGTCGTTGGTCGCGCAGGGGTTCCTGCTGCCGGTGCTGCTTGGCCTCGTCGCCGGGCAGGAGCGGACGAACTGGGAGCACCCGGCCGCCGTCTGGGCCGAGCAGCTGACGACGGCGGGCTTCACCGACGTCGGCGTCGAACCGCTCGCCGACTACTGGTGGTCGCCCGCCGTCCTGATCACTGCCTGCTGAGCGAGCCCGTCTCGAGGTGCTGGGCGAGCGGCCGCGGCAGCAGGTACGCGATCGCGCCGCCCGGCATCCCGCCCCACGGCGCGGTGACGCCGGTCAGCACCCGGATGGCGCGCTGCACCCGGTACAGCCGCCGCTCTCGCTCGCGCTCGAACGCCAGCGACGTCTCGACGAACCGCGTCGGCTCGGCGTGCACCAGGTTGCCGGTCTCGTTGCCGAACCGGACGACCGTCGTCCCCGGCGGCAGCACGATCACGCGCTTGCCGCGGTAGAAGTTCAACGGCGGCTCGCCGCGCATCGGCAGGATCGGCCAGTCGGCGGGCTGGTCGGACTCCTCCGCCGGGCGCGCCGGCTGCATCAGCAGCACGCCGAGCAGGAAGCGGGCCGCGTCACCGAGCGAGCCGAACGCCACCGGCTCGTCGGCGGGCGGCCGGGAGACCTCCCAGCCGTTCTCGGCTCGGCGCAGCGTCCAGACGCCCTCGGCGGGGACCTCGGTCGCGCCGATCCGGTAGGCCGCGGCGGGCACCCCGTGCTCGGCGAGCCGGTGCTGGAGCAGCTCCAGCGTCTCCGCGCCCTTGAGGTTCCGCACCTGCTCGCCCTGGGCCACGCGGCTGAGCGCGCGGTCGTCGGGCAGGTCGGCGGCCGTCTGCGGCGGCCGCGGGTGGCCGGCGACCTCCGCCTCCGCCGTCGCCCGGACGAGCTCCCCGACGAACGGCGGCCGGAAGCCCGCCGCGCGCGCGTGCTCGACCAGCTCCGGCTCCGGCGGCACCCCGTACTTGCGCAGGTAGTGCGGCACGGCGGCGGGCCAGATCCAGGTGCCGTCGGTGTGGAACGCGTTCGGCACGTCCGGCGGCGAGCCGGGCTTGCCGAAGATGTCCGGCAGCGGCGCGGGCCGCCGGACCGCGACCGGCGCCCGGAACAGGTAGTCGAGCACCCCGCGGACCTGGTCCGGCGGCACCGGCGGACGGTTGACGACCGGACGCTCGCCCTCGGCGTGCGAGTCGGCGGCCCGGGCCACGCGGAAGGTCAGGTCCAGCGGCAGCCCGGCGCGGGCGGTGAGCCACGCCGGCAGGTGCTTCGCCGAGCGCGGGAACGTCCCCAGCTCCAGTTCGTAGGCCGCGGTCGACGGCCGGCCGCCGTCGTTCGGCGGGACCCGCCAGTCCGGCTCGCGGTCGGCGTCGAAGTCGAAGTCGAACTGCGAGGCCGAGTCCAGCGTGAACGTGCCCTGGAACCACGTCCCGGACTCGGGCTGGTACATCGCCGAGCGCAGCTGCGCGAAGAGCCCGCCGAGGCGCGGCACCGCGGGCAGCGACACCGAAACCGGGCCGTCCTCGTCGCCGACCGCGCGCAGCTCGATCTCGGAGTAGTCGCCGACCTGCCGGAACTGCGCGCCGACGCGGGCCCAGCCGCCCGGCACCGTGTGCAGCAGCGTCCGCCCGATGGCCCGCAGCAGCGCGTTCTGGTCGCCGGTGCCCGGCTTCGGGCGCGCGTCGGGCGACTCGGTGAAGTCCTGCCGTGCCTGCCAGATCGCCTTGACCTGCTTCGCCGGCACGGTCGCCGAGAAGTCGGTCAGGCCCAGCTGCGCCGCGCGGGCGGCGTCGTCCCGGACCCAGCGCAGGGTCAGCTCGGGTCGCTCGCCCGGAGCGACCTCGAAGACCTCGTCGTCGTAGTCGCAGTAGGTGCGCAGCGTGAACGTCGACGAGACCTCGCTCGCCGGCACCACCCGCGCCGGACGCCCGTCGTGCTCCTTGTCGAAGCCGTCCGGCGGCTCCTCCTCCGGAAGCACGGACAGCAGCACCGTGCCGTCCGTCGTGGAGCGCTGCGCGCGGAAGGTCCCCTCACCCCACGCCGCGTACAGGCCGTCCGGGCGTTCGGCCACCTCAACCCGGTAACGCACGTTTTGTCCTCCCCTGACCCCAGTGACCCCAGAAATCTAGTCGAGCGGGTACCGAGCGAACCACCGGTCTTCGTCCGGCGCATCCGCGCCGAACTCGGTGAGCGCGTCGTCCGCCAGCTCGACCATGACATCGCGCAGCTCGAGCTGGTCGAGCCAGCTCCGCCGCAGTGCTTCCTCGCCGTACATCGCGCCGACGAGGTTGCCGCAGACCGAGCCGGTCGAATCGCTGTCCCCGCTGTGGTTGACCGCCGCGAGCAGGGCCGAGTCGGGGTCCGTCGTGGTCAACGCGACGTACACCGACATCGACAACGCCGTCTCACCGACGTTGCCCTGCCCGAGCGACTCCACCTTCTCCGGCGTCGGCGGGCCCTGCTCCGCCAGCGCCAGCGCGGCGTCGAGTGCCGCGCTCTGCTCCTCGTGCGCCGGGTACTTCACCAGCTCGGCCCGGGCCGTCGCGACGGCGTCGAGCAGGGCCTTTCCGTGCAGCAGTTCGTGCACGACCACCGCGAAGCAGCCCGACGACAAATACCCGCTCGGGTGACCGTGGGTCAGCGCCGCGCTCTCCGCGCCGAGCCGGAAGACCTCGGCGAGGTCGTCCGACCAGAGCGCGACCGGCGCCGCGCGCATCACCCCGCCGCAGCCCTTCGAGTTGTTCACCGGCCGGTCGATGGTGCCGCGGACGCCGGACCGGCCGTAGGCCTCCAGCTCGCCGAAGCACGTCAGCCCCGGCGCGCGGCGGCTGAACAGCTCCTGGTGCGTGACCAGCCAGCCGTCCGGCGCCTCGACGGGCGACTGCGGCCCGCGCGCCCGGTCCCACGCGACGCCCTGGGTGTGCAGCCAGCGCTGGTAGGCCAGCTGCAGCGAGTGCGCGACGTCGGCGGAGCCCGTCCGGCGGCGCTGGGCGTGCGCGCGGATCAGCGCTTCGAGCGTGAACAGGGTCATCTGCGTGTCGTCGGTGATCCGGCCGACGCCGCCGTACGCGGGGATGAAGTCGGTGATGCCGTCCGGCCCGGTGAGCTCGCGGATCCGGTCGATCGAGTCGAACTCGGTCTTCGCGCCGAGCGCGTCCCCGATCGCGCCGGCGAGGATGCTGCCGCGCAGCCGTGAGCGCAAGTCCGGTCCCTTCGGCGCCGCGGGGGTGAACCGGCCGCTCGGGTACCGGCGCTCCCAGCGCGCGTGTTCGGCCGTCTCCGTCTGGAGGCCGTTGCGGTTGAAGTACCAGAAGACGTCGCTGGCGACGTCGTCGAGCAGCCCGAGGTCCTGCAGCGCCGCTACCCAGGCCGCGGGCAGGCCGGGCACGCCGAGCCGCGCGCCGGCCAGCGCACCCGCGACGGCGCCGGCGACCGGGCCGGAGCGGGCGGCGAGCGTGATCGCCGCTTCCGGGTCGTAGCCGCGCTTGGCCGCGGCGAACAGCGCGCGGCCCAGCACCGACCGGACGCTCCGGCCGTCACCGATGCTCTCGAGCTGCGTGACGTCGTCGGCGTCGCGGTCTTCGCGCAGGGCCAGCGTCTGTTCCGCCGGCTCGCCGCCGATCTCACGCAGCCGCAGGTGCACCGGCAGCGCGTACTCCTCGCGCGTGAGCAGGGCCTGGAACACCGCGACCAGCAGGTCGACGCCCTCGGCGATCTCGCCCCCGGCGTCGCCGGTCAACGCGCGGCCGACGTCCTTCGCGTACTGCTCGCCGTCGACGCCTTCGATCGCGACCGCTCCCGCCGTCGTCGCGGCCAGGGCCGTGACCAGCAACGTCGAGAGGTCGTCGGGTGCGGGACCCGCGCGCCGCGTCGCGACCGCCAGCCAGCCGACCGGGTCCGGATCCGGCAGCGTGGCCGGCACGTCGCCGGTCGGCACCGGCGGCAGGCCGCGCAGCACGATGTCGGTGTGGAACAGCAGGTGGCGGGTCAGCCCGCCCAGCGGCAAGGTGCCCGTCGCGCCGCCGCCGAGCGCGTCCCCGATCGCGAAACCGACGTACGCGCCGACGATCCGGTGCCATGCAAAGCGTCCGGCCAGCGTGCCCGGCGCGAAGAACTTGCCGAACGTCCACGGCACCGGCCGCGCGCCGGCGTCCTCGCCGACGTGCGCGATCAAGCCGTTCGCACCCAGGTCGGCCGGCCATTCCGGGGTCTGGCCCGCCCGGCGCCGGACGCCGTTGCGGTACTGCCAGGCGAACCCGCGCAGGTACCGCAGGCACTCGTCCGGCGTCAGCTCGACGCGGTGGTCACGGGCCTGGTCGACGGCGTACCGCAGGTGGCGGGTGAGCAGGTCCGGCGGCTCGATGCCGAACTCGGCGACCAGCGCGGGCAGTGCCTCGGCGACCTCCGGGCCGGTTTCGGGCGCGGGCTCGTCGATCCACGGCCGGGGCTCGGTGTCGGCCTGGGCGTCGGTCAGCTCGGACGCGGCCAGGCTGCGGACGAGCCCGGTGCCCGGGTCGAGCGTCAGGCCGGTCCCCGGCCGGTGCCGCAGCAGCTCGCGCACGACCACCCGCCACCGCTGGGGATACCGGCCGGGCACCTTCGCGGACGAGCTGTAGACGATGACCTCGTGGCCCGGCGTCCCGGGCACCGGCCGCAGCAGCGGCTCGCCGTCCGGTGTCGGCACCAGCACCTCGACGTCCAGCAATGCCTGCGCGAACTCGGCACGGCTGATCCAGTTCGCGCCGAGGTAGTTGAGGAGCTTCCCGGCGTCCGTCGTCGGCTCCGGGAAGCCGCGCCAGACCGGGCCGGAGGTGTACTGCTCGTTGGCGCGACGGCGGCCCGTCGGCTCCCCGTACAGCGTGAACTGCGTCCAGCCGCGGATGGCGCGCACCGGGATGCCGAAGTCCGGGAACGCCTTTTCGTCGAACTCCGGGTCGACGTCCGGACGCCACTCGACGAAGCTGTCGTCGATCTCGCTCATGCTCCCCATCCTCGAGCTAGTGCCGCGGGTACCGCTCGATCCACTGGTCGCCCAGCGCGCTCA
Source organism: Amycolatopsis heterodermiae (assembly GCF_034929455.1). NCBI lineage: Bacteria > Bacillati > Actinomycetota > Actinomycetes > Pseudonocardiales > Pseudonocardiaceae > Amycolatopsis > Amycolatopsis heterodermiae. Next base: position 1,989,262 of record NZ_JAYFSI010000001.1, on the reverse strand, counting down.
GCGCCGAGTGCCGGTCGAAGTGCCAGTAGGCGTCCGAAGCCACGTTCTCGACCAGGTAGCGCAGCTCCAGCTGGTCGACCCACTTCTGCGGCAGCCCGGGGATCCCGGTGCGCGCGCCGAGCAGGGCGCCGGCGATCGCGCCGGTGAGCGCGCTGCGGCCGGAGTGGTTGACCGCCCGCAGCAGCGCCTGCTCCGGGTAGTTCTCGAACCCGGACAACGCGGCGAACGCGCGCCCGAGCACCGAGAGGGTGGTCTTGCCGTCGCCGATCAGCTCCGGCATCCGCAGGTCGGGCAGGCCGTGCTCACCGAAGAACGGCACCGACTCGGCGACCATCTCCTTGATCTCGGTCCACTCCGGACCCTGCTGGAAGGTGTTCTCCGGGTTGAGGACCTCGCGGCCGAGGTTCCAGATCGGGAAGCTGAACGCGTCCTTGGTCAGCGCCTGCTCGAACAGCCACGTCAGGTACGTCGCCGTGGCCAGGTCCTGCTCGCCGGGGTGGGTGACGCCGGCCAGCTCGCGCACGACCTGGCGCGCGCCGCCGCTGACGCCGCTCCCGGGCCCGGCCATGGTGAGCGCGGCGGGCAGCGCGGGGATCAGCGCGGCCGGCCCGGTCATCGGCGACGCCCCGGCGGCCCCGGTGGCGAGCTGGTGGTAGGCGTTGAGCTCGGCGTCGTCGGCGTCACGCCGGGCGTGCAGGTCCGCGACCTGCACGAGCCAGCCGTCCGGGTGGTCCAGCGGCGCGCCCTGGGTGCGCAGCCAGCGCTGCAGCGCCCCGCGGGTGACGTCCGGCAGGAGCTGCTCGGCCTCGCGCGACTCCGGCTGCTCGCGGTGCGGGCTGCGGATCACGGCCTCGGTGTAGAACAGCAGCCGCTGCGTCAGCGAGCCGATCCGGCCCGGCTGGTCGAACGCCTGGACCAGGTCGGTGACACCCTCGATGCCGAACTTCGCGTGGATGTCGTGGAGCGGCATCCGGTCGACCGCGGCGCCGAGCGCTTCGCCGAGGGCGAAGCCGACGTACGCACCCGTGACGCGCTGCCAGCCGTAGCGGAACCCGTCGAGGTCCCGCTCGAAGTACTTGCCGAACGTGTCCAGCCGCGGGACCGGGCGCCCGGTGTTGTCGTACGTCGGGGCCAGGCCGTTCGCACGCAGGTCGTTGGGCTTGCTGCGCGGCGGTTCGGGCATGGTCATCCGCTTCAGCCACGACTCGCCGAGCACGGTCTTCGCGCACTCCTCGGCGGTGAGTTCGTAGCCGCGCTTGCGGGCCCTCTCGGCCGCGGCGAGCGGCGGCTTGACCGGGCTCGGCAGCCCCATCCGCGACGCCGTGTCGGCGGCGACGCGGATCAGGTCCTCCTCGGCCTCCGGGCACCGGCCGTGCACGTCGATGCGCGGCTCGTGCCGCGGGAACCGCTTGACGATCTCGGCGAGCTCGCCACTGGAGACGTCTTCGATGGTCGTCGGGCCGCCGTTGATCACCAGGTTCGGCGGGTGCTCGAACTCGGCGAGCGTGGCGACGTCGACCCGCCACCAGCCGTGCTCGCGCGAAGGCAGGTGCCGCGTCGAGCTGAAGACCTTGAGCTCGTTGCGCTCCTCGGCGAAGTAGAACCGGTCCGTCTTGCCGGTCTCCAGGTCGAGGGGGACGAACACCTCGCACCGGATCAGCCCGATGAGCAGCAGCTCCCGCGTCAGCCAGCCGACGCTCGCGAACGACAGCAGCGTCTCGAGGGTGTTCTCCGGCTTCGGGTAACCGCGGCGGATCGGCCCGGCCTTGTACTCCGGGTTCTCGCGCTCCTCGCCGGTCTGGTTGCCGTCGGCGTCGACCTTCACCCAGCCGGCGACGGCCTGCAGCGGCACGCCCAGCTCGCCGAGCCCGGCCTTCACGTACTCGGGGTCGACGACCTCGCGCCAGTTCTCCTGCCCGGGGAACGCCACCGGGACCGACAGCCCGCCCGGGTGCGGGTGCGCCTGGCGCAGCTCGCCGTCCGGCTCGCGGACCACCACCGACGGCGGCGGGAAGATCTCCTTGTCCGGCCGTCCCTCGTCGAGGAACGCGATCGTGTTGTAGGGCACCGACCAGCCCTCGGGGATGCGCAGCACCTTTTCGGTGTCCACCCGGAGCCCGGCGGGACCGGAGACGTCCGGGCCGTGCACCGCGCGCAGCCACTGGCCGACCTTGGCAATCGCTTCCGCCGCTTCCACCTACTCGATCCTCTCCAGGCTTCCGTCGGACTCGTGCTCGGCGATCGTCTTCGGCAGCACGCAGGCCACCGCACCACCGGGCAGGTTCGCCCACGGGACCGTGATGCCGGTGATCACGTGCAAGGGGCGTCTCAGCCGGTAACTCCGCCGCACCCGCTCACGTTCGAGTGGCAGCGACGTCGTGGCGAACCGTACCTCCCCGTGGTGAACGAGGTTGCCGGGTTCCTCGCCGAAGCGCAGAACGACCGTACCCGCCACCAGCCGGGTGATGCGCTTGTTGCGGAGCAGGGTGAGGGGAGGCTCACCCGGGGCCGGGTGGACCGGCCAGTCGTCCAGTTCCCGGGCGGTCTCCAACGGCGTTTCGTGGCCGGCGGTCATCCGGGCGGGGTGCAGCAGCAACGCCCCGAGCAACTGCTGGGCGGCGTCCTCGAGCCGGTCGAAGTACCTCGGCGTCCGGGGTGCGCCCTCGGCGTACGCCGCGACCTCCCAGCCGTCCCGCGTGTAGTTGAGGCACCACGTGCCGTCCGCGCGGTCGCCGACGCGGTAGGCCTCGGGCCACACCCCGTGCTCGCCGAGGCGTCGCACCAGGACGGTCAGCAGCTCCTCGTCGTCCAGCCGCGGGTCCGGGGTGGTCTCCAGCTCCGCGACGACGTCTCCCCCGGTCGTCTTCACGTCGGCGCGGCCCGCCTTCGGCCGCGGCTTCCCCAGCAGGTCCGCCTCGGCGGTCCGCCGGACGAGCTGCTCGACGTACGGCGGCTGGTAGTGGCGCAGCCGGATGTGCGCGACCAGGTCCGGTTCGGGCGGAAGGCCGTACTTCGCCAGGTAGTGCGGCACCGACGCGGGCCAGATCCAGGTGCCGTCGGTGTGGTGGCGCTCGGGGACGTCGGCCGGCTCTTCGGGCGCGAAGACGTCCACGCCGAGCCCGTCGCCGTCCAGCACAACGGCTTCGCGCTCGAGGTACTGCAGCACCAGCGGCGCCTCGGTGTCGGTCAGCGGCGGCCGGTCGGCGTCCGGCCCGCCGACGTCCGCGTACCGGAACACGACACCGAGCGGGAGCTGCGCGCGCAGCCGCCACCAGTCCGGGATGTGCTCGTCGGCCCGGGGGAACTCGCCGAGCTCCTCGGGGTAGGCCGCCGGCTCGGGCGCGTCCGTCCAGACGGGATCGTCGTCGAGCGCGAAGTCGAAGTCGAAGGTGCCGTCGGGGACGAGCGTGAACCGCGCCTGCAGCCAGGTGCCGCGGTCCTCGGTGTACATCCCCTGCCGCAGCCGGGTGAAGAGCTCGGCGAACTCGTCCGACGGCGCGGCGTTGTGCGCCTCGATCTCGACGTACTTGCCGACCTGCCGGAAGTCGACGACGGCAGGCCGTTCGGCGTCGGCCCGGTGCTCGCGCACGAGCTTTCCCAGTCGCACCAGGAGGGTGCGCTGCTCATCGGGCGAAAGTCGTTGTTCCACGTGAATCATTGCCTCGGGTAGCGCGGCTTGGCTTCGAACGTCGGCGCCTCACCGGCCGCACGCCGGGTGGCTTCGTCCTCCCACATCTTGAAGGTGCGTTGGTAGATCGACTGGACCAGTGCGGACTCCTGCGGCTCCAGCCGCCGGCTTTCCCGCTTCTTCGCCTGCTCGTAGAGCCCGCCCACCGTCTCGTAGAGCGCGAAGATCGGCCCGTCGCCGGTCAGGTGGAAGTCCCGTTCTCGCTCGGTCTCCTGGACGAAGCGGTCTTCCTTGTAGGGACCGCCGATGTCCGACTCGGTGGTCGACCAGATGACCTCGCGGATGTGGCTGCTGTCCTGGACGAAGAAGCCGGTCTGCAGGTCGAGGAGGAAGCCGACCAGGCCGCCGTCGGGCGTGGCGTCGATCCGGTACGTCCGGGAGTAGTACTTGTAGAACATCGGCGTCTCGAAGGCCATCAGCCGCTCTCCTCGGATGTCAGTCCCCGCCGGAACGCTTCTTCGAAACGGCCTCGGACCTGCTCGGTCAACGCCGCGTCGAGCGCCGCTTCTTCGGGCGACAGGAGGCCGTCGCGCCCGTCCTTCCTGCTGAAGGTCTCGAAGTCGCGGCGCACCTCGTAGAGCGCGTGCTCGTACGACGCCACCTCGTCGATGTGCGTCAGGTGCAACCGCAGTTCGGCCACGTGCCCGTTGGGCAGTCGCACGTTGAGCTGCAGGTCCCGGTAGCCGCTGCCCTTCGGCTCGGCCAGCCGGTCGGTGAAGTCGACGATCGTCAGCTCGGGATCGTGGCGCACCGCGTCCAGCGCGCGGTACAGGTCCGCCACGCGCTCGAACTGGATCTTCGCGCCGACGAGGTCGTGCAGCTTCGCGCCGTTCCAGCCGTACTTCTCGATCTTGGCGAGAGCGCGCACGTCGTCCTTGGGCTCCGGCCGGAACCCCGCGTGGCCGTCGGTCTCGCCCGCGATCCGCTCGGTGACGCGGTTCAGCGTGCCCTGGGTTTCGGGCCAGCGCTCGCGTTCCTCGGCGACCCACTGCCGGCAGTACTCCGGATCTCCGGCCCTGCCGAGGTCGAAACTCCCGTGCAGCCGCAACTCCCGGTCGACGTCCATGGCGGTCGACGCCACGTCGGCGGAGATCTCCGCCTGCTCCGGAGTCGGGTCGAACGGCTCGACCCCCTGGTGCTCGACGTCGTCGATCACTTGGTACCCGCGCTCGTGCACCTCGTGGACGGCGTCTTCGAGGATCGGGATCGCCTCGGGGTGCTTGAGCAGGCTGGCCAGCGTCTTCGGGTTGTCGAGCAGCGAGCGCGTCAGGTAGTCGTTGGCCGGATCCGCGAGCACCCGCACCAGATCGGGGTGCTCGCCGAGGTGGGCGCGGATGTAGTCGGCGTCCGCGTGGCCGTCGAGGGCCGCGGAGACGTCGTCACGGTCCAGGAAGCCGGGTTCGGAAATGCCGTAGCCGCCGTGTTCGCCGTGCACCTCGGTCTGGACGTGCTCGGTGCCGGGCGTCCCGACGTGCAGCAGCTTGATGTCCTTCGGCGGGTGCGGCAGGTGCATCAGGTCGCCGGACTGCGGGTCGATGAACGCGACTCCGTCGCGGGTGTGCACGACCATCGCGACGTGCCCGTACTCGACGCCGTTCGGGCCGTCGTACTTCACCGCGACCACCGCGTGGTGGTCCACCGGCCGCTCGCGCATCTCGCGGATGACGTCGTCGTAGCTCGCGCGGCCGGAGAACGTCTCGCCGAACCGGCTCTCGATGTGCTCGAGCGTGCCCCGGGTGCCCATCTCGTGCAGCGGGACCGGCTCGGCCGTCGCGTTGCCGCCGTGCAGCCGGTCCCAGTACGCCTCGGGGCCGCGCGTGCAGTTCGAGACGTACCCGTTCTCCAGCGCGCCCGGCTCGTGGAAGCCGGGGTTGACCTCGCGCAGGTGCGGGTGGCGGTCCTGGACGTAGGCCGCGCGCTCCGACGGCGTCGCCGCACCGGCGTGGATGGCCGGCTCGGCGGGCGGGTTCGTCGCGCGCGCCAGGGACGAGTAGTCGTGGAGCGGCGCTGGTTCGACGTGCTCGACCGGGCTGTCGAGGACGTCGCTGACCTTCGGTTGGTGCTCCGGCACGGGCTCGTTGAGCCCGCCCAGGCGCTCGGCGATCGACTCCTGCTTGCGGCGGTCGAACTCGGCCGCGTTGTGCTCGTTCTCGGCGCGGCGCTCGGCCATCTTCTGCTGCGCGGCCTCGGGGTCGAGGTAGCGCGGGTGGCCGGGCCCGATCTCCTCGGCGTCGATCACCCACTTGCGGCGGCCCTCGGGCGTGATCTCGAGCCGCTTGTCGTGCACCAGCAGCTGCGTCCCGGGCGGCGACAGCGATTCGCGCTCGCCCGGGTTCTCGGCGAGCTTCGAGATGTCGCGCAGGTTGTCCGACCGGACGTGCAGCTCGACGTCGTCACCGAACTTCGTGCTCGAGAGCTCGCCGGTCTTGATGGACGCGCTGGAGAACGCGGGCTCGACGACCACCGCGCCCGGCTCGTACGGCCCGGCGACCAGCTCGGCCAGCCGCGGATCACCACCGACGTCGATCCCGCGGACGGTCTCGCCGGACGTCCTCGGGACCTGGTTGAGGCCGTCGACGATCGCGCGGGTGTTCTCCTGCGCGAGGTCGAACCCGGGGTGGCCGGGCCCGCGGCGCAGGGCGTCGTTGACGTCGTAGGCGTACTCACCGCGGGTGTAGCCGTGGACCGCGACGGCACCCTCGTCGGTCAGAGGCAGGCCGGCGGCGTCCCGGCGGGCGAGCGCGCGGTCGTGGATGTCCTGGTAGACGCCTTCGTCGCCGACCGCGCGGCGGATGCTCTCGTGGTCGGCCGGGGTGGCGTGGTGCTCGCCGTCGAAGAGGTAGGCCTCGTCGTGCGGGACGCGCTCGGGCGTCGGGTTGAGCCGATCGGTGAGCGTCTCGTGGTGTCCCAGGGGCAGCTCGTGGATGCCGGTGGCGTCGTGGGGCAGCTCGGCGAGCCGTCCGGTGACAGGATCGGCGAAGACGATGCCGTGCTCGGTGTGCACCCCGGCGACCAGCCGCGGCTCGCCGCCGGTCTCGAAGGCGACGGCCGTCCGCGCGCCGACCGGACGTTCACCCAGCTCGTGAGCGACGTCGGCGAAGCCGTCCCGGCTCTGCCACCGGCCGCCGAGCTGCTCGCCGACGTGCGCGAGGCTCGGCTGGTGCGTGCCGGGCCCGGCGACGACGTCCTCGCCGTTCATCCGCCGTTCGAAGGCGACCATCGACTCGGCGGCGTTGGTGCGGAAACCGCGTTCGAGGGCGTCCGGGCCGTAGTGGTTGCGGGTGTTGACCGAGGCGAGCTCGGGAAGCGCGTCGCGGACGAGCCGCGCGTGCTGCTGCGCGGACTCGACGGACCCGGCGTGCAGCACGGGCTGGCCCCCAGGCGTCAGCGGCTCGGCGAGCTGGGACCAGCCACCCGCGGGCGCCCGCGTCGCCGGCACCCGCCGCTCGGGCGCGGGCGGCTCGGCGTCGTCGCCGCCGCCCAGCAGCTTGAACAGGTTGCCGCTCGGCTTGAGCTCGGGGTGCTCGGCGTAGAACCGCTCGAGTTCGGCGTCGGCCTCACGCTGGAACCGCTCTTCGTCGGCCCCCTCCTGCGCCCGCCGCTCGTCGATCGCGCGCCGAGCGTCGGCCTCCCCGAGATGCCGCGGATCCCCGGCGGTGACCTCCTCGGCGTGCACGATCCACTGCGGCTGGTCCATGGTGCCGCCGGAGCCGTGGACGTAGTCGGGGTGCTCCGGGTGGCCGGGGCCCTTTTCGATCCCGGTGATCTCGAACTGCGACCCGGCCTTGAACAGGACTTCGCGCTCACGTCCGATGCTGGCCATGGTCTCGACGTCCCGGCCGGTCCGGGAGTCGATCCGCATCTCGACTTCACCGGGAAAGATGCTCCGCGGATGCTCGGCGTCGACCTTCGACGAGCTGAGGAAGGAAGGCTCGGTGATGTGCGCGCCCTCGTGAAACCGCCCGAGGAAAGCCTGAAGGCGCGCCGGATCCCCCTGGAAGTCGACCCGCCGAGAGACGGTCCCGACATGCGGCGGCATCTCGTTCAACCCGGAAACAAGCGCCCCAGCCTGCGGCGCGAGGTCGGCCAGCTCGGGCCCCCCGAACCGAAGCGCCCGGTTGAGCGGCCCGACCAGCTCGTGCCGCGTATAGGCATGGACGGCGAAGGCGCCGTCATCGGACATACCGGGGTGGAACTCGTCGCGCCGGAGAAGCGCCTCCCGCCGAACCTGCTCGTGCCGCCACTCCCCACTTTCGGAACTCTGCCGCCCAGAGTCGATAAAGGTGTCCTCAATCCGCCGAACCCCACCGGGATCGTCGGTATGAAAGTTCTCGTCGGTGAGGTACGGCTCGCCGACGTGCTGCTCGCCGTACTGCTCGGTGGGATGCGCGTCGGTCGCGTGCTCGCCTCCGTACTCGGCGGGTACCTGCTCAGCGGCCGGCTGCTCAGTCGCCAGGTGCTCACCCGCAACCGGCTCAGCGGGCCGGTTGGTCGCCGGCCCGTGTTGCTCAGTCGCGTGGTCGGGCGCGGCTGGCTGCTCGGCGGCAGGTCGCTCGCCCACCCGGTCCGGAGCCGGGTGATCGGCAGGCGGCTCAGCGATGTGTTCCCGTGAGGGCACCTGCTTAGCCGGAGTCGGTTCCGTCGCACGTGCAGGCAGCCCCCGGGACGGAGCCTGTTCGGCAGGCCGCTGGCCCTCAGGCGGATCCGCCGGCCGGTGCGGCTGCTCGAATGCCCGCGGCGGCTGGTTGTACGGCCCACGCGGCAGGTTCTCCTGCGGCGGCCCGAACCGGGGCGGCGGCACCTGCGGCGGCCCCACCCGCGGGTCATGCGGCGGCATCGGCGGCCGCCCACCAGGCGGAGGCGGCATAGGCGGACGACCACCCGGACCCTGCGGCCCACGCGGCTGATTCGGATACCCCGCCGGCCGCTGCCCACCCGGCATAGGCGGACGCTGCTGCGACCCCGGCGGCCGCCCACCAGGCGGCATCCGACGCGGATCGTTCGGATACCCCCCACCCTGCGGCGGCTGCCCACTCTGCGACGGGTGACCCTGCGGCGGCTGCCCGTGCGACGGCTGCCCACCCTGTGACGGATGACCCTGCGGCGACCGTCCGCCCTGGGGCGGTTGGCCGCCCTGCGACGGATTACCGATCGGCGGCCCACCATGGGGAGGCTGCGCAGGCCGTCCACCCTGCAACGGCACCCCGTTCGGCGGCACCTGCCCACCCGGTAACGGCCGCCCACTCTGCGGCGGCTGTCCGGCCTGAGGCGCCTGTCCACCGTGCGGCCCCTGCTCACCCCGCCATGACTGCGCGGCGTGCGGAGCCTGCCCACCGCGGGGTGGCTGCCCAGTCTGTGACCGCTGTCCACCCTGAGGTGGCTGCCCAAGGTGCGGTCCACCGTGCGGCGCTTGCCCGGACTGTGGTTGCGGTCCGCCTTGAGAAGGCTGCCCAGGCCGGGGTCCACCCTGCGGCCCTTGCCCAGCCAGCGGCGCTTGTCCAGCGTGCGGGGCCGGTCCCCCGTGGGGCGGTTGTCCGCCGGGCAGTGCTTGCCCGCTGTGCGGGACCTGTCCGCCATGCGGCGCTTGTCCAGCGTGCGGGGCCGGTCCCCCGTGGGGCGGTTGTCCGCCGGGTGGTGCTTGCCCGCCGTGAGGGACCTGACCGCCCCGCGGCGGTTGTCCAGCGTGAGGGGGCTGCCCGCCGTGGGGTGGCTGACCAGTCTGGGGCGCCGGACCACCCCGCGGCTGACCAGGCTGACCACCGGGCGGCATCCGGCGCGGGTCCTGTGGCGCCACGCGTCGTGGCTGCTCGGGCTGGCTACCTCGCGGGGTCATCGACTGCGGTGTCGGTCCGCCCGGGCCACCTGCGCGGCCGCCAAGAGCGCCGCCTGTCGGCATTCCGCCGGGGGGTGGGGTGAATCCGCCCGTGGGCGGGGACACCCCGCCAACCTGCGGGGGTGTCTGGCCCGCGTCCGCAGCCAGCGGCTGGCTCGCGCCGCCGGCGAATCCTGCTGCGCCGACGTTGTCCGCTGGACGTCCGCCACTCTGCCGTCCCGGCTCGGCGCTGGATCCCGGCGGGGCCATGCCGTAGCCGCTCGACGAACTTCCGGCGTGCGACGGGCCGCTAGCAGCCGGACCGGGAGAGCCACCGCCGTGGGGCACTCCGGCCGACGGGCTCGGCATCCCGCCGCCAGTCGAGGGCGGCGTGGCTGCATGCTGCTGGGGGGCGGGACCGTCCGACGCCACCCGAGGCGTCTCGGGCTGGGGCTCCGCCTGACGCGGCTCGGCGGTTTGCCGCTCAGGTCCCTGCTCCGGACGTTGAGACGTGGCTTCTGGTGACGTCTCGCTCCGCGATTCCGGCTCGCGATGAGATGGAGGCTCCTCGGCCCGTGGCTCAGGCTCCGCCCGCCGTGGCTCCGGCTCCGACGACGACTCCGCCGGCGAAGGAGGCTCCGGCTCAGGTGACGCTTCGCTCCTCGACTCCGCCTGCGAAGCCGGCTCTTCACCCCGCGGCTCCGATGACGAACTCGGCTCTTCCGAGCCCCGCCGCGAATCCGCGGACTCGCCGGCATCCCGTGCCTCGCCGGAATCCCCGCCACGCGACTCCCCGGAATCACCAGATTCCCCGGAACCGCGCGACTCCCCGGACTCACCAGAACCGCGCGACTCACCGGAGGCTCCAGAGCCCGAGTCGGACTCGCCAGAGCCCGAGCCAGGCTCCCCGGAATCTCCCGAACCCGAGCCCGGCTCCGAAGCACCAGAACCAGGCTCCGAACGCGGGATGTTCGCCTCGTGCACCGAGTGCATCTGCTCCTTGGCGCCCCCAACAGCCCCACCAACGGCCCCGCTCGACGCGCCCGTCAGCAGCTGCTCCGGCGTCAACGACCCGAGATCCCCGGTCACCGCCGCCTGGCCGACCGTCTGCGCGACGCCCTCGACCGCACCACGTGCCCCGGCCCGCATCGCGGCGTCCGCGATCTGCCCGCCCGCGCTGTGCGACAGCCCCTCGGTCGCCCCACGTCCGATCGCGCCACTACCCGCGCCGACGACTCCGCCGACCGCGCCCGAGATCGCCGAATCGCTGGTCTTGGACCAGTCCCAGCTCTGGCGATCACCCTTCGCCATCTGGAGGCCCTGGATGCCCGCGTCCATGCCGAGGTTGATGGCCTCGTTCTTCAGGACCTCCATGCCGATCTTCTTGATGCCCTGCTTGAGCAGCTTCTCCAGCAGCTCCTTCGCGACCTGCTTGAACCCCTGCTGCGCCAGCTTCTCGAGCAGCTGCCGGAACAGCATCTGCACGGTCATCCGCGTCGCGACCTGGGCCGGCGCGATGCCCGCCGTCGAGCCGCCGAACGTCACCGCCGCGGCCGCGATCATCGCCGCGATCTGGGCGGCCAGCACGATCAGCGAGATGATGATCATGTACTTCGTGTACTCGACGTCCAGTGCCGTCTGGTCGCACGAGTCGCCGAGGGCCTTGGTCGCGTCGGCCAGCTGCTTGAAGTACGCCTCGTCGCCCTCGACGAACTTCTTCCACTGCTCGGCGAACGCGTCGGCGCCGTCACCCGTCCAGTTGTCGCGGATCCCCGAAGCCGCCTGGTTGCCCGCGTCCGAGGCAGGGCCGATCGCGGACGACGCCGTGTGCCACGCGTCCCGCAGCGCGCGCAGCTTCGTCTCGTCGCCCTCCGGCCAGCTCTCCCCGACGACGATGGGCAGCAGCCACTTGACCGCGTCGGGCATCTCCATACCCACGGGTCATTGCCCCTTGCCGAGCTGCGAAGTCACGTCTTCGTCGGCGCCCGACAGGGCCTTCATCGACTTGTCGACGTTCTGCTGCATCCCGCGCAACCCCTGCACGAGGTTGGTGAAGCCCTCGACGGCGCCTTGCGACCCGGGCACGTAGTCCTTCGCGAACTCCTTGCCGGAGTCGTCGCCACCCCAGCACTCGCCCTGCGCGGACAGCGCGCCCTGCAACGCCTTCAGCGCGTTGTCGAGCCCGTCGGCCGCCGTGACCAGGCCCTTCGACGCGCTCAGCACCGCGTCCGGCTCCGCGGTGAAGCCGGAACCCCCGTCCGGCATCAGTCGCCCCTCGTCATCCAGGACGACGGCGGCTCCTCGTCCTCGTCCGCCCGCGGCGGGCGGACGCGCTGGGGCGCGGGCGCCGGCGGCTGGTCGTCGCGCAGGATCGGCCCGGCGTCTTCGAAGGATTCGGGACGCGGCGATTCGGGAGCTTCTTCTTCGACGAACTCCGGGATCGGCGGCACCAGCCCGGCCAGCGACGGCGCGCCCTCGACCAGGTCGGCGAGGTCCGGCAGCCCTTCGGTGATCGGCGCCATCAGGTCCGCGATCTTCTGCTTGACCTGCAGCGATCCCTGACGCACCAACGTCTGGACGGTGTTCGCGAGCTGCGCGGGGGTCGTGCGCTCGAACGTGGTGGGCGCGAACTCGAGCTTCGCGAGGCTGCCGCCGGCGTCGATGGTCGCGCGGACCAGGCCGTCGGCGGACTCGACCTGGGCGGTCGTCTCGGCGGCCACGGCCTGAGCGTCACGCAGCTGCGCCGTCTGCCGTTCGAAGTTCTCCAGGAGGGTGTCCATCTGGTCCTTCATCGCGGCATTGCGCGCCTCGAGACGCGCACGGTCGTCGCCCGCGGTGGTCACAGGTGCCCCCGGTGTCCCTTGAACCTTCTGATGACTTTCCCGTCACCCTAATGCCAATGGAGCAGTCACCGGAGCGGGTTCGACGTTTGCGTCAGCGAACCGTCCGGCGCCGGGCGACCAGGTACCCCGCGCCGCCGACCAGGTAGCAAACGGTTGCGGCGATCAGCAGGCCCGGCGAACGGCCATCGTCCGGGACGATCAGCGCGCCCAGCGATACCGCCGCCACCTGGGTGATGTTGAAGAGCGTGTCGTAGAGCGCGAAGACGCGGCCGCGCGCCTCGTCGGCGACGTCGAGCTGGATCGACGAATCGACGCAGAGCTTCAGCACCTGGCCCGCGCCGGTGATGAAGAACGACGCGAGCAGCGCGCACGGCAGCACCATCGGCAGCCCGAGCGCCGACTGCGCGATCGCCGCGACGACCAGCGCGCCGAGCACCGCGCGCACCCGTCCGGCGCGGCGGATCAGCCGCGCCGTCAGGAGGCCGGCGATGAGCAGCCCGGCCCCGGCCAGCGCGGCCATCTGCCCCAGCCCGGGCAAACCGGCGCGCAGGAGGCCGTGGTCGGTGAAGTAGTTGCGCATCAGCAGCACGGTGACCAGCAGCGAGACGCCGAACGACGCCCGGTGCGCGAACAGCGCGACGAACCCGGCGGTGACGCTCGGCGCGCGCCACGCGTGCTTCGCGCCGTCGGCGAGACCTCGGGCGACCGCGAGGAACGGGTTCGTCGGCTCGTCGACGACGGACGGCCCGAGCACCCCGCGCGCGAACCCGCGGGCGATGAACGCCGCGACGAGGGTGCCGAGCACCGCGAACGCCGTCGTGTACGCCGAACCGGCGTCGTCGCTGCCGAACAGGGCACGCAGCCCGATCGCGCAGCCGCCGCCGATCACGGCGATGACCGAGCCGATGGTGGTGGCGAACGCGTTCGCCGTCACGACGCTCTGCTCTTCGACGACGTGCGGCAGCGACGCCGAGAGCCCGGAGCCGATGAAGCGCGAGATCCCTTCCGCGGCCAGGGCCAGCGAAAACAGGCCGATCCCGCCCAGGCCGAACCCGACGGCGGCGGCCGACGCGAGGATCGCCAGGCCGCGCAGGAGGTTCGCGAAGATCAGGACCTTGCGCCGGTCCCAGCGGTCGAGCAGGGCGCCGGCGAACGGGCCGACCAGGGAGTACGGCAGCAGCAGCGCCGCGAACCCGCCCGCGATGGCCAGCGGGTCGGCACCGCGTTCGGGGTTGAAGAGCACAGCGCCGGCGAGACCGGCGCGGAAGACGCCGTCGCCCCAGCTGGCGGCGAAGCGGGTGAAGAGCAGACGCCGGAAGGCCGGGTCCTTGAGTAGCTCGCGAGGGCCTCTTCGCCCTGTGGCCACTCCGGCGCTGATCGTCACAGAGCCAGGGTAGAGGGTGGCCGACGCACTAAGGTCGCCTCTCGGCGGCTATGCGCAGTGTGGCTCCAGCCGGACGGTATTCCACAAAGGCGGTTCTTCAGTGAGCCCGGGGGACACGGAGTGCGCCGACCACTGTTTCAAACGGGGCGGGTGGGGCGATTGTTCCCGAGCCGAAGTAATTCGCCGGGCCAAGGGTGGGATCATGGGTCGCGTGCCAGCGGACGCCGAGGTTGAACCGGGAACGCTCCTGGTCGCCGCCCCCACGATGGTCGACCCCAACTTCAAGCGGACCGTCGTGTTCGTCATCGATCACCGCGACGAGGGCACGCTCGGCGTCGTCCTGAACCGCCCGAGTGACGTGGCCGTGCACGACGTGCTGCCGAACTGGGGCGGGCACGTCGCGGAGCCGCAGGCGGTGTTCGTCGGCGGGCCGGTGGAGAAGAAGACGGCCCTGTGCCTGGCCGCGCTGCGCACCGGCGAGACCGCGGCGAGCGTGCCGGGCGTGATCGCCGTCCGCGGGCCGGTCGCGCTGGTCGACCTGGACACCGACCCCGAGATCCTGGTGCCGAAGGTCCGCGGTGTGCGCGTGTTCGCCGGGTACGCGGGCTGGGACTCCGGCCAGCTGGCGGGCGAGATCGAGCGGGACGACTGGGTGATCGTGCCCGCCCTGCCGAGCGACATCCTGGCCTCGCCGAGTGGCGACCTCTGGAGCCAGGTGCTGCGCCGCCAGGGCGTCCCCATCGCGCTGCTGGCCACCCATCCGGGTGACCTCCAACGGAACTAAGCCTAAGCCTTCTTGAAGACGCCGCAGCCGCCCTCGCCGCACGCGCAGCCGCTGCAGCCGGCGGGCGCGGCCGGAGCCGGCGCGGGGACGGTCAGCGCGGCCCGGTTGCCGAGCACGCCACCGCCTGCGACCAGCACGAACATCGCGACGACACCCCCGAGCGCGGCGGCGACCAGGCCACCGGTCGACGGCATCGCGAGCCCGGCCAGCCCGGAGAGGATCGCGATCGCCCCGCCGGCCGCCGTCGGCAGCCCGGCGACGCGGTTGGCCAGCTTGAACGCTTCTTCGCTGCGCAGCGCGGCTTGCGTGCGCACGCCGGTGCCACCTTCGCGCGTCAGCCTTTCGCGGACGCCGAGGACACCACCCCAGCCGACGACGACACCGAGCAGGATCGGAACCAGCGCGATTGCGAACACAGGTCAAGGATAAGCGTGACGTTCCGGCAACCTGCTGGATACCCTGGTCGACTGTGCTACAGGCCATGTCACACCGCGTACTGCCCACCGTCCTGGCTCTTACTCTGATCGGGGGTTTGGCCGCCGCCGCGCCGGCCGCCGCCACCGAGAGTCACCAGCGTCCGATCCGGCTGCTCGGCGAAAAGATCGTCCCGAACTCCCTGCCGTACCAGGGGACGATCGTCGGCGGCCTCTCCAGCATCGACTACGACCCGCGGACCGGCGGTTACGCCCTGATCTGCGACGACCGGTCGGCGATCAACCCCGCCCGGTTCTACACCGCGACCTTCCCGGTGACGGCGAAGGGCGTCGGCGACGTCACCTTCACCGGCACGAAGCCGTTCCTGCGTCCCGACGGCACGCCGTACCCGCCGCTCACGCAGAACGATCCCGCCAAGCCGCAGAACGAGCAGACGATCGACCCCGAAGAGCTGCGCGTCGACCCGTGGACCGGCGACTACTACTGGTCGCAGGAGGGCGAGCGCACCGCGACGACGTTGATCGACCCGTCGATCCGCGAGGCGCGCCGCGACGGCGCGTACGTCCGCGACCTGCCGATCCCCGCGAACGAGAAGATGACGCCGACGGCCGGCCCGCGGCAGAACCTGGTCCTCGAAGGCCTCACCTTCGCCGGGTTCGGCGCGCTGATCGCCAGCGAGGACGAGGGCCCGCTCCTGCAGGACGGCCCGGAGTCGACGCGCACCACCGGCGGCGTCTCCCGGATCACGCTGCAGGGCCGCTACGGCCCGGTGCTGGCGCAGTACGCCTACCCACAGGAGCCGATCTTCGCGTCACCGGTGCCGGATGGCGCGTTCGCGACGACCGGCGTCTCCTCGATGCTGGCCGTCGACCAGGCCGACCCGACCAAGTACCTGATGATGGAACGCTCGTTCGTCACCGGCGTCGGCAACAAGGTGCGCGTCTACGAAATCGACACGAAGGGCGCGACGAACATCCTGAACGTCAAGTCCCTCGCCGACGCCAAGAACGTGAAGCCCGTCAAGAAGCGCCTGCTCTTCGACGCGGCCGACCTCGGCCTGTCCACTGTGGACAACCTCGAAGGCATGACGTGGGGTCCGAAGCTGCCGAACGGCGAGCGTAGCCTGGTGATCGTCAGCGACAACAACTTCTCGGCCACCCAGGTCACGCAGTTCGCCGCAGTGGCGGTCCCCTCCGAACGGCTTTGACCAGCACGTTACGATGAACGTATGAACACGGCTCGGCTGCTCCTTAGCCTGCCGCGCTGACCGGGCCCGGCCCGGCCGGCGCGGCGACCCCTCATGCCCTCGCGGCTGAGGGGTCGAGTTGTTTCTGGAGCACCTCGCGACGAAGGATGACGGCGATGACCGAGACAACAGGGACCGACGTCCCGGCGCACCGCTACACGGCCGCGCTGGCCGGCCAGATCGAGCGGCGCTGGCAGGACTTCTGGGCCGACCAGGGCACGTTCCACGCGCCCAACCCCGTCGGGCCGCTCGCGGTCGAGGGGCAGCCGGTCCCCAGCGACAAGCTGTTCGTCCAGGACATGTTCCCGTACCCGTCCGGCTCCGGCCTGCACGTCGGGCACCCGCTGGGCTTCATCAGCACCGACGTCTTCGCCCGCTTCCACCGGATGATCGGGCGCAACGTGCTGCACACGATGGGCTTCGACGCGTTCGGCCTGCCGGCCGAGCAGTACGCGGTCCAGACCGGGCAGCACCCGCGCAAGACGACCGAGGAGAACATCCGGACCTACCTGCGCCAGATCCGGCGCCTGGGCCTGGGCCACGACGAACGCCGTCGCATCTCCACCATCGACCCCGAGTACTACCGCTGGACGCAGTGGATCTTCCTGCAGATCTTCAACTCCTGGTACGACACCGAAGCGGGCAAGGCGCGCCCGATCGCCGAGCTGGAGGCCGCCTTCGCCGACGGCTCCCGCCCGGTGCCCGGCGGCCAGGACTGGGCGTCGCTGAGCGCCGCCGAGCGCAAGACGGTCATCGACGGTCAGCGTCTGGTCTACATCTCCGAGGCGCCGGTCAACTGGTGCCCCGGCCTGGGCACGGTGCTGTCGAACGAGGAGGTCACCGCCGACGGCCGCAGCGAGCGCGGCAACTTCCCGGTGTTCCGCCGCAACCTGCGCCAGTGGATGATGCGGATCACCGCGTACGCCGATCGCCTGGTCGACGACCTGGACCTGCTGGACTGGCCGGAGAAGGTCAAGTCCATGCAGCGGAACTGGATCGGCCGCTCGCACGGCGCCCGCGTCACGTTCAAGACCGGCGATGACGCGATCGAGGTCTTCACGACCCGTCCGGACACGCTGTTCGGCGCCACCTACATGGTGCTGGCGCCGGAGCACCCGCTGGTCGACAAGCTGGCCGCGGCCGCGTGGCCCGAGGGTGTCGACAAGCGCTGGACCGGCGACGCCGCGAGCCCGGCCGAGGCCATCAAGGAGTACCGCGTCGCGGCGTCCCGCAAGTCCGAGCTGGACCGGCAGGAGAACAAGGAGAAGACCGGCGTCTTCACCGGCGCGTACGCGACGAACCCGGTCAACGGCAAGCAGATCCCGATCTTCGTCGCCGACTACGTGCTGATGGGCTACGGCACCGGCGCGATCATGGCCGTGCCCGGCCAGGACGTCCGCGACTGGGAGTTCGCCGAGAAGTTCGGGCTGGAGATCGTCCGGACCGTGCAGCCGTCGGAGGGCTTCGACGGCAAGGCGTTCACGGGTGACGGCCCGGCGATCAACTCCGGCTTCCTGGACGGCATGGACGTCGCCGAGGCCAAGAAGACGATCATCGAGCGGCTGGCCGAGGACGGCACCGGCGTCGGCACCGTCCAGTTCAAGCTGCGCGACTGGCTGTTCTCGCGGCAGCGCTACTGGGGCGAGCCGTTCCCGGTCGTCTACGACGAAGACGGTGGCGTGCACGCCGTTCCGGAGTCGATGCTGCCGATCGAGCTGCCCGAGGTCGCCGACTACTCGCCGGTGACGTTCGACCCCGAGGACCGCGACTCGACGCCGTCGTCGCCGCTGGCCCGCGCGACCGAGTGGATCGAGGTCGAGCTGGACCTGGGCGACGGCCCGAAGACCTACCGCCGCGACATCAACACGATGCCGAACTGGGCGGGTTCGTGCTGGTACCAGCTGCGGTACGTGGACCCGACGAACGCGGACACGTTCTGCGCGCCGGAGAACGAGGCGTACTGGATGGGCCCGCGCGCCGCCGAGCACGGCGCGGACGACACCGGCGGCGTCGACCTGTACGTCGGCGGGGTCGAGCACGCGGTGCTGCACCTGCTGTACTCGCGGTTCTGGCACAAGGTGCTGTTCGACCTGGGCCACGTGACGTCCAAGGAGCCGTACCGGAAGCTGTTCAACCAGGGCTACATCGAGGCGTACGCGTACACGGACGCCCGCGAGGTGTACGTCCCGGCCGAGCAGGTCGAGGAGCGCGACGGCAAGCACTTCTTCGAGGGCGAGGAAGTCCGCCAGGAGTACGGCAAGATGGGCAAGAGCCTGAAGAACGTCGTCACGCCGGACGAGATGGCCGAGAACTACGGCGCCGACACGTTCCGGTTCTACGAGATGTCGATGGGCCCGCTGGCCATGTCACGTCCGTGGGCGACCAAGGACGTCGTGGGCTCGCACCGGTTCCTGCAGCGCCTGTGGCGCCTGATCGTCGACGAGACCACCGGCGAGCTGCGAGTGTCCACTGAGGACGCTTCGGAGGCGGACCGCAAGGTGCTGCACCGCACCGTGGCCGGCGTCCGCGAGGACTACGCGGAGATGCGCTTCAACACGGCGGGCGCGAAGCTGATCGAGCTGAACAACCACGTGACGAAGACGTACGGCGCGGCCGCGTCGACCCCGCGCGAGCTGGCCGAGCCGCTGGTCCTGATGCTGGCCCCGCTGGCCCCGCACATGGCGGAGGAGCTGTGGCGCCGCCTGGGCCACGCGGATTCGCTGGTGCAGGGCCCGTTCCCGGTGGTGGACGAGAAGTACCTGGTCGAGGACTCGGTCGAGTACCCCATCCAGGTCAACGGCAAGGTCCGCTCCCGGGTGACGGTGGCAGCTTCGGCGTCCTCGGACGACGTCCAGGCCGCGGCCCTGGCCGACGAGAAGGTCGCAGCCCTGATCGGCGACGGCACCCCGCGCAAGGTGATCGTGGTACCGGGCAAGCTGGTCAACATCGTCCTGTAGCGCCCCGCTCGTGCCGGTTGTCCACAGCCGACCTCGGATGTGGACAACCGGCCCGGCACAGCGCCTTTTCAGGCCAGCTGTCGTACTAGCGCGCCCTGACGGCGTTCGACCGCCACGGCTCGGTGACGGACGTGGCCGCGGCGGTGTCGTTCTTGGCCGCCCCGGCCAGCGCGTACGTCACAGCGTCGACCCTCTCGGTCGACGGCGGCCACGCGGCCTAGCTGCGATCGAGCCCGATCTCCCGCGCGAGGTCGATCAGCATGGCCTCGAACAGGACGTCCGGCTTGGACATCGGGATCGGGTAGTTGCCGAAGACCTCGAGCGTGACGTGCCCGTAGAGCCGGGCCCAGAACTGGATCATCAGGTACGTCACGCCGAGGTCGAGCCGCTCCGCCGGGATGTTCTGCCCGGACTCCGACAGCACGTCGGCCAGCGACTGTTGGAAGGTCATGAGGTCGTCGCGCAGCTCGTCCGGCACCCCGCTGCTGGGCGGGGTGACCAGGTCGTGCATCGCCAGCACCCGCCCCGCGGCGGCCAGGAAGATCCGCCCGAACGGCTCGTCGACCCGGCTCAACGCGCTGCCGGCCGCGGACCCGACCCCACCGGTCGGCGACGCGAAGACGAGCGTGAACTCCTTCGTGTGGGTGAGCGCCCACCGCCGGAAGCCCTTGCAGATGGCGAACAGCTGCAGCATCCCGTCATCGGGCAGCCCGGCGATGTCCTCGGCCAGCTCGTCGGCCAGGTCCGCGCAGACGTCCAGCCGCAGGTTCTCGACCAGGTCGTCCCGAGACTCGTAGTACCGATAAAGCGCGGGCGCGGTGATCCCCAGCTCCCGAGCGATAGCACGCAGGGTGACCGCCTCGGGCCCCTGCTCGACCAGGAGCTTCCGAGCGGTCCGCCGGATGTCCAGTTCGGTAGCCGCACGCGCGCGACCCCTCCGCGTGGGGTGGCTCATCCGAACAGTCTAGGCGCTTACTGCGACAAGTCTCGCATTAACGCGGGCTCAGGCCCGAGCCTTGAGGTTGGTCAGCACCGTGTCGGCGACCTGAGGGCCGACATCGAACGAGTCCTTGCCTTCGCTGGTCGCCTTGTCGCCGAGCGTCAAGGCCATCGAATAGGCGAGCTGGTCGGAGACACCCACGACGATGACGCATGCGCGTTTGTCGTTGGAGGTTGCGTAGGCGACAGCCGGAAAACCCTGGATCGGGTCGAGCGGTTTCCACCGTGCGGCTGTGGGCTGGACATTTTGGTAGGCCAGGCTGAGCCCTTGATCGGATTTGACCTGGTAGTTCACCGCAATGCTGGCGCCACTTCCGGAGTTGCTGCTCCAGTTGCAGGCAGAGCCCAACGTGTCGTCGCTTGCCTTGCCCTGAGTCGGCTCACCGAGAAGGCCCGTCAGTTGATCGGGAGTCAATGCCGTTTCGCAGGGACTGCCGTCGAGAACCTTTGACGGGAGGGGCGTGTCGACCTTGGGCGCACCATCGTGCGGCAGCGCCGCCGCCGTGGAATCCGGCGTCGAAGGTGCCGGGCTGGCCGAACCATGTTCACCGGTGCAGCCTGCGAGCAGGAGTCCGCAAGCGGCGATCGCGGCAATGGCTGTTCCTCGCCTGTTCATTCGAGTGTCCCGCGTTTCTTGGTCGTGTCCGCTGCTTGCTGGTCGGCTTCCTCGTTCATGCCAAGGGCTTGGCGCAGTCGCCGTATCAGTTCAGTGAGATAATTGAACTGATAATCCAAATGTCCCTGATAATAGCGGCCGGTCTCGTTGACGCCGTTGGGTCCGTTGACGGCCTGGATACTGGCTGGTTCTTCGGCAGGGGGGTGGGCCTGGGACAGAATGCGAGCGCTGTCTCGTTGCTCGCCGATCGTCTGCCGCTGGGTTTCCGCCTTCTTGAGCAGAGCTTGCATCTCCGAGCTGCTCATCGCGAACCCCTGCCCGCCGGGCGGCGGCGCGCCCCCACTGGGCGTGTCCGTCGCCCAGAAGCCGACGCCGCTGAAGATTGCGCTTCCTGGGTCTGTCATCGAACTCCCCCCATTCCGTTGAGCGTCGCGTACAGCACGTCGGTCAGCGCCGCGCGGGTGCCTGGCTGGAAGCTGACCATTCGCTCACGCCCTGGGAACGCGTACGTCAGCACCCGCCCGAATCCCACCGCGTCGACCGCCGTGATCGGCGCGCTTCGCGTGCCTCGGTTGACCGCGTAGCACTGGTGCAGCCCCGTCCGTTTCGCCGCCATCAGGCGACGGGCCCACGGCAGCGGGTCGCGGGTGCCGTCGTCGGCTGTGTGGTCGGTTTGGTCGTACGACTCTTCCTGACCAGTGAACCGCGCCTGAGGGATCGCCACCCGGTCGATGCGGGCCGGTGGGACCGGCGGCAGGACGTCCACCAGGGATTCGGCTAGCCGGGACGGCTCCACCGCGTCGATCCGGACCGTGTCCTCCTTGCGGATCAGCCGGTACGCGTCCGGGCCGTCGGCCGAGACGAGGACCGTGCCCGACTCGTCCGCCTCGATGTCGCCCAGCCACGCCGTGAACTGCCGCGATCCACGCGCCAGGACGCGCAGAATGTCGCGGAAGTCGCGGGTCAACGTGCCGCCGGCGGCGAGCCGGAGGGACGCGAGGACGTCCAGCACCTTCTCGTCGAGCCGTTTGCGGGTCTCGTCGCCGAGCCAGAGGTTGTCCGGGCCGAGGACTGCCGGGGGTGGGCCGTGCCGCTCCCACTCCCAGGCCGTGAGCAGCGCGGACTTGGGCAGGTAGAGCACCGTCACAGCCCGATCACCGGCGGCACAGTCCTCTCGTCGGACCCGCCGAAGACGCTCTCCGGATCCGCCTCCACCAGGTACGACGGACGCTGGTGCTCTTCGTCCTCGGTCTTGCCGCCCTTGGCGCCCTGGCCCATGCCGCCCATGCCCGGCGAGCCCGGTTTGCCCGCCGCGCCGCCGCGGATTCCGCCGGCCGCGCCCGGACGTCCTTCGCCGGGAAGGCCCACCCCGGTGGACGCGCCGGGGCCGCGGGCGCCGGTGGAGCTGCCCGTCCCCGATGATGACCCGGACGAGCCCGAGCCCGGACCAAAGCCGCCACCGGGTCCGAAGCCGCCGCCCGGGCCGAAACCACCGCCGGGACCGAAACCGCCGCCAGGGCCGAACCCGCTTCCGGGCGAATAAGGCGAACTGCCGGGCGGCTGGTAGCCCGGCGGGAACTGCGTCGACGGCGGGACGTAACCCTGCGCCCGGACGCTGTCGTCCACACCCGGGACCTGCGTGTGCGAACCCGGCGGCGGCGTGACCTGGCCCGGCGGCGGCGTGACCTGGCCCGGCGGCGTGACGTGGCCCGGGGGCGGCGGCTGCACGACCGGCGGATGGACCGCCGGCGGTGGCTGCACCTGCGCCCCGATCGAGTGGTCGTGGTCGCTGCGTACCTGGGTGCGTTCCTTCTTCCCCGGTGGCTCGACCGGGTCCTTCACCTCGAAGTCGCCGCCGTCGTACGCGCCGAGCTGGCCGTAGTCGATCGTGCGGCCCGCGGTGTTCGTGCTGGACTGCTGCGAGTACGCCGTGTACCGCTCGACGTTCTCCTGCGCCTTCTGGTTGTACTGGTTGATCTGGTCTTCGGTGTCGGTGTCCCACGGCGTCGCGACGTCCCAGGCGCTGCGGGTCGGCGGCTGGTCCGTGACGTCCGGGTGCAGCGCGTTCTTCATCTGGTGGAACTGGTCGATCTGCGTCTGGGACAGTGTCGAGTTGCGGTCCAGGGTCGCCGACGCCGAGGTCGCCGACGCGGTCAGCGGCTGGAGCCGCGCCCGGGCCGCGTCCGAGGCGCCACCGGTCCACGCCGACTCGAGGCCGGCCGTCAGCTCGCGCGTTCCCTGCTCCAGCTGTCGTTGATAAGTCGACTGGTCGACGCCGGCCTTGTGCACTTCCTGCAGCGAGCCGGTGCCAGGCCCGGTCATCACGGTCCGCACCAGCTGGCCCGGCGACAACCCCGAAGCCTGGGGATTGTTCGCCCCGGTGCCCGTTTGTGACGCGATGTAGCCGCCCGCGATCGCGCCGAGCGGGCCGCCCGCGAGCATGCCGATGCCGGCCCCGTTCAGTACCTTGCCGAGCCCATCCGCCCCCGACTCGACGGTGTGCGCGATCTCCGACCCGACGTGCTTGGCAGCGTCGAGCATGTCGCCGAACAACCCCACCGAACTGCGCTCCCCTCGCGTTCGATCTCCCCTCTTGCGTTACGCACAATAGCGCACCGGTTACACCTGGTGGGAGGAAACAACCTGGTAGGGGATCCGCGGCGGCGTTCGTCACAATGAGCGGAACTCCCCGCGACTGTCGGTGCCGTATGCCACACTCGGTCGCCGTACGGCTACTGACGTGAACGGGGAGGTTCGCGTGACGAACCCTGAGCAACTTTTCGCGACCTTCGAGGCCAAGATGGCGGAGGCGCAGCAGAAGGCTGACCGGATGCGCGCCGAGATGGAGACCGTGTCGGTCGCCGAGCGCAGCAAGGACGGCCAGATCGCCGTCAAGGTCAACCACCTCGGCAACCTCGTCGGCCTCGAGATCGGCCACGCGGTCCGCGACAAGCCCGATTTGGCCGCTGAGATCCTCCGGACCGTGCAGGTCGCACAGAGCAGGCTCGCCGCCGCGGTCGAGTCCGGTGTGCCTTCGATTGCGGGGACCGACACGATGAACGAGCTGGTCGGTCAGCTGCACCGCGAATATCCGGAACCCGAGCCTGGTGGTTTCGTCGAAGGCGGCGGCGGTTACGGAGCTCGCGCCGACGACGGTTCCCGGTTCATCGCCGAAGAGGAACCTCCGAAGCCGGAGAGCCCGAGGCCCGCCCCGCCGACGCCTCGCGCGGCCCGCCCGCCGTCGAACGACGGCACGGACGACGACTACTTCGGCGATGGCGACTATCTGCGCTGAGCCACTGAACAGGGGAGGATGACGTGGCTGGACAGACTGGCCCGGGGTTCGACGAGAACCCCGATGCGATCGACGCACACGCCAAACAGATCGAGGCGACGTTCGGCGTGCTGAAGGAAGCATCCGAGCTGAGCAAGAACGATCCCATCGATTCCGGCGCTTTCGGTCTGATCGGTCAACTGTGCTTCCTGGACCAATGGTGCGCCAACGTGGCCGGGCAGGCTCGGGAAACGTTGGAGTCGGCCGTCAAGGGCGCTGAATACCACGTGCAGGCGGTCCAGACCTGGGCCAAGGCGCGTCGCGTCGACGAAGCGTCCGCCTCAGCGCTGGTGAACCGCGCGTCGGAGGTCCGAGGTGGCTGAGAAATCCATGCTCGACCAGGCGAAGGCCGACACGGATTCCGAGAAGTACGTGGTGGACAGCGCGCTCGAAGGCGCCGGCGGACTCCAGGATCTCGTCGGTGGGGTCGAGAAGATGGCCCACGGTGACTGGACCGAAGGCCTCTTCAGCCTCGCGAACGCGGGTTTCGGCATCAAGGACGTCATCAAGGATCCGTTCGAGACGCTGCTGAGCTGGGGTTTCGGCTGGCTGATCGAACACGTCGACTTCCTGAAGGAACCGCTGGACTGGGTCGCCGGTGACCAGGACGCCCTCGACCTCGAGGGCAAGAAGTGGGAGACGATCGGCGAGCGCGTCCAGAAGGCCGCCGAGGAACTCACCGCCGAAGTCCGGAAGAACTGCCTCGACTGGCGGGGCAAGGTCGCCGACCAGTACCGCGTCTACGTGCAGGAGCAGCTCGACGCGTATGCGGCTCTGTCGGACGCCGCGACACAGGTCGCGAGCATCATCGGGATCTGCAAGACGATCCTCGACGTGGTCCGCACGCTGATCCGCGACCTCATCACGGACACTCTCGCCAAGATCGTCAAGATCCTCATGCGTTACCCGCCGCCCGCGTACCCGGCGGCGCTGGCCGCGGAGGGAATTCCGTACGCCGTCCAGCAGGGCAGCGAGATGGTCGAGGAGACCAGCAAGCTGGCCAGGGCCTTCGCCAAGGCGAGAGAGTTCTTGCGGACGATTTGCGACGCCCTGGCTCCGATCGCGCAGAAGGTGCTGGGCCGCCTCGGTCAGCTACCCAAGGCTGCGGGCGAAGCAGCCGGCGAAATGTTCGAGGGCTTCGGAAAGGCTGCCGGGCAAGAAGCCCTTATGAAGGCTTTCGAGCAGCTGGCGACCGGACCCGGGCAGACCGCCGGAGAGTCCCAGCACGACCGCGACGAGACTTCGATCGTTCCGGAAGACCATTCGACGAACTACCCGGTCGACAAGGTCCCCCGTTCCGGACCGGTGACCGCGGACGACGGACAGCCCTTTTCCGGCCGACCTGGCGCCCAGCGGATTTCCGGGTCGCTGGAGTGAACCGATGACGTCGACACCGTTGCTGGATGGCTACGAGTCGGTTCCGGTCGTCCGGCGGGCGCGGTGGTCGAGGATCGTGGTGGCCGCTCTGGTCGTCGGTCTCTCGTTCCTCGGTGTGTGGACGGCGGTCGCGCGCGCCGTTGCTCTGCACGGTCCCGATCGGTCCTCTTCCGCCGTTGCGTGGGTGACGTCGTGCGATCGGATCGGGCCGCTCAGCCGCGGTGGGGTCGGGTTCTACTGGTTGTGCACCGCGGATGTGGTGACGAGCTCCGGCCGGACGGACTCGGTGCGGTTCGGGCTGAACCAGCTGACGCCGCAGGACATCGGCCGGCCCGTGCCGGTGGTCGCCAACCTGAAGAACCCACGGCGGTCGACGGAAAAGGCGCCGGTGCCCTGGTGGTCGGTCGCGCCCGGGATCGGGTTCTTCGTCGGCATCGGGGCCTGGTCGGGGTTGCGCCGGCGCAACCGCCTGCGGCACCGGACGACCCCGTGGTGCCCCACCGTGCGGCTCGTCTCGTCGACGTGTGTTCTCGCCCCTGCCGACACGTCCGGCACCGGCCACGGGAGCCGCAAGATCGCGCCCGGTGAGTGGTCGGCGCAGCGCTACTGGCGGCTGGCCGGTTCGGTCATGGTGGTCGGTGCGGTGTGTGCGACGGTCGGTGCTGTCGTGAGTTCCGCGGACGCGCGGGAGATCTTGCTGGCGCTGGGCGGCTTCGGTCTCGCCGCGCCGATCTGGGTCTACTCGTTCACCCCGCGCTGGTACCGCACGAACAGCGCCTCCACCGCATTGACGGTCTCGGCCGACGGGATCGGCTGGTATCGCCGTGGTCAGACGAGCTTCGAACTCGACTGGGCCGAGGTCGCCGAGGTCAGGCTGACCACGATCGAGCACGGCGGCCTCACGCTTCGGGTGATCGACCTCTTCCTCGCGAAGGACGCGGGCGAGCTACGAGGGCTGTGGCAGCTCGGTGCCGAACTGCAGAACGATCGGCTGCCGGGTGAGGAGGGTGCTTGTCGCATTCCGGAGGCGTTCAGCGACGCCGCAGCCCGTCAGGTGCGGGAAGCGATGGCCGTCTACCGGCCGGATCGGTACCGGGAGTTCACAGCTGAAGTCGGTGACATGACGGTCGCCGCATAACTACGGGGGCGCCGCCGACGCCGATCACTCGGGGGGCTACGTGATCGGCGCCGGCGACCCGATGCCCTGTCCGGCTTGCGGCCGGTCGGGCAACGTCATCCCGTTTCCGCGATGACGCACCAAGAGAGCGGAGCCGGTCTTCGAAGTGACGTCCGGGGGACATGCATCCCCCGAACGAGTGACGGACATCCGCTGCTCGCATGATTGTCGCACTCAGCCCCGGATAAGTTACAAAAACCTTCACTTTCTTCGGGGCCACCCCTGATGACCAGGTCGGACCGTGATTCGTGGCAAAGTACGGACATGAACTCCGACGTACTCGTTGTGGGATCCGCCAACGCCGACCTCGTGGTCGCGGTGGATCGGCGGCCGGGTGGGGGTGAGACCGTGCTGGGCGGGGACACCGTGCTCTCCCCCGGTGGCAAGGGCGCCAACACGGCGGTCGCGGCGGGGCGGCTCGGGGCCGACGTCGCGCTGCTCGGCGCCGTTGGTGACGACGTCTACGGCCGGTTGCTGCTCGATTCGCTCCGCGCGGCCGGTGTCGACACCGGGCTGGTCCGGACCAGCGACCGGCCGACCGGCATCGCCTACATCACCGTCACGCCCGACGGCGAGAACTCGATCCTCGTCTCGCCCGGTGCCAACTCGAGCCTCGAGCCCGCCGACGTCGACGCCGTCTTCGACGGGGTGCAGGTCATGGTCGCCTCGCTCGAGGTGCCGTTGCCGGCCGTTGAGCACGCCGTCGCGAAGGCCGCCGAAAAGGGCGTCAAGGTGCTGCTGAACCTGTCGCCGGCGGCGGAGCTCTCCGCCGAGACGCTGGCCAAGCTGGACGTCCTCCTGGTCAACGAGCACGAAGCCGCCTGGCTGGCCGGGCCCGGCGCGGACTTCCGGAAGCTGCTCGACCTCGGGCCGCGCTCGGCCGTCGTCACGCTCGGTGCGGCCGGTGCGGTGGTCGTCGAAGCCGGAAAAGTCACCGAAGTCGCGTCGCCGAAGGTCGAAGCCGTCGACAGCACCGGGGCCGGGGACGCCTTCGCCGGCGCGCTCGCGGCCTCCCTCGCCGACGGCGCCGACCTGGTCTCCGCGGCGAAGCACGCGGTGCGGGTCGCGGCGTTCAGCGTGACCCGGCACGGCGCGCAGCCGTCCTACCCGTCGGTCGCTGACCTGAGCTATGGTCTAGACCATGTCGTCTGAGCTTCTGTCCGGGGTCGCCGTCAGCCCCGGCCGCGCGAGTGGTCCCGTCGTCCGCGTCGCGGAGCCGCTGGGTGAGCCCGCCGCCACTCCCGCCCCGGCCGATCCGGCCGCCGAGGCCGCCCGGATCGCGCCCGCCGCCGAGGCCGTGGCCGGGCGCCTGGAGAAACAGGCCGAGACCGCGACCGGTGAAGCGGCGACGATCCTGATCACGACCGCCGCGATGGCCGCCGACCCGGCGCTCGCCTCGCAGGCGGAACAGCTGGTCAAGACCCAGGGCCTGCCCGCCGCGCGTGCCGTCTACCAGTCCGCCGAGGGCTTCGCCGAAGCGCTGGCCGCCGCGGGCGGGTACATGGCGGAACGCGTCCGCGACGTCCGCGACGTGCGTGACCGGCTGATCGCCGAGCTGCTCGGCATCGCGCCGCCGGGGGTGCCCGAGCTGGCGTCGCCGAGCGTGCTGGTCGCCCGCGACCTCGCGCCGGCCGACACCGCGAGCCTCGACCCGGCGAAGGTGCTCGCCCTGGTCACCGAAGAGGGCGGCCCGACGAGCCACACCGCGATCCTGGCGCGCGCGCTCGGCATCCCGGCCGTCGTCGCGGTCCGCGGGCTGCTGGCGCTGGACGCGCAAGCGCTTGCGGTCGACGGTGACACCGGTGTCGTCGAGCTCGCCGACCCGGCCGCCCCGGTCGTCACCGCGACGGTGGCGCAGCTGGCCGAG
The DNA here is from genome assembly GCF_034929455.1 of Amycolatopsis heterodermiae. Lineage (NCBI taxonomy): Bacteria > Bacillati > Actinomycetota > Actinomycetes > Pseudonocardiales > Pseudonocardiaceae > Amycolatopsis > Amycolatopsis heterodermiae. The sequence goes on along the minus strand of NZ_JAYFSI010000001.1, from coordinate 1,960,743 downwards.
TGGAACGGCACCGGCGCGACGTCCGACGGTCACCGCGTGAAGGTCTACGGCAACGTCGGCTCCCCGGCCGACGCGCAGGCCGCGGCGGACGCCGGTGCCGAGGGCGTCGGCCTGTTCCGCACCGAGTTCTGTTACCTGGACGCCGCCGACGAGCCGTCGGTGGCCGACCAGCGTGCGGCCTACACCGCGGTGCTCTCACCGTTCCGCGGCAAGCCCGTGATCGTCCGGACGCTGGACGCGGGCGCCGACAAGCCGCTGGCGTTCCTCTCGCCGGAGGCCGAGCCGAACCCGGCGCTCGGCGTGCGCGGGCTGCGCGTGGCGTTCGACCGGCCGGAGGTCGTGGACCGCCAGCTCGAAGCCATCGCGGGGGCCGCGGCGGACTCCGGCGCCGACGTCTCGGTGATGGCCCCGATGGTCGCGACGGTCGAGGAAGCCGCCTGGTTCGCCGACCGCGTCCGCGCGGCGGGGATCGCCAGGGCCGGCGTGATGATCGAGATCCCGGCCGCGGCGCTGAGCGCCCGCGAGATCCTCGAGGTCGTCGACTTCGTCTCGGTCGGCACCAACGACCTGGCGCAGTACACGTTCGCGGCGGACCGCCAGCTGGGCGCGGTCGCGAAGCTGAACGACCCGTGGCAGCCCGCGCTGCTGCGCCTGCTCAAGCTGATCGGCGACGCGGCCAAGGCCACCGGCAAGCCGGCGGGTGTCTGCGGTGAGGCGGCGGCCGACCCGCGGCTGGCGCTGATCCTGACCGGCCTCGGCCTGACCAGCCTGTCGATGAACGCCCCGGCGGTCCGCTCGGTGGGCGCCAGCCTGGCGAGCGTGACGCTGGCGGAGTGCGAGGCACTGGCGGAAGCGGCCCTGGCGACGTCGGACCCGACGGCCGCCCGCGCCGCCGCGCGCCCCTGACTTCTCCAAAACTTTCCGGAAGGTGTCGATCTGAGCCCGGCCCGCTCGACGCAGGGGTAAGAACCCGAGTCGAGAGGACACGCCATGAGCACCACCACAGGAACCCGGGCCGGGCGGCGGGAGTGGGTCGGGCTGGCCGTGCTGGCGCTGCCCACCCTGCTCGTCTCGCTCGACGTCTTCGTCCTGCTCCTGGCGCTGCCGAAGCTCGCCGTCAGCCTGCACGCCGACGGCACCGAGCAGCTCTGGATCATGGACGTCTACGGCTTCATGGTCGCCGGGTTCATGGTCACCATGGGCACCCTCGGGGACCGGATCGGGCGGCGGAAGCTGCTGCTCATCGGGGCCACGGCCTTCGGGCTCGCCTCGGTCGTCGCCGCCTTCTCCACCAGCGCCCTGATGCTCATCGCCGCGCGGGCGGTGCTCGGGATCGCCGGGGCGACGCTCGCTCCCTCGACCCTCGCGCTCATCGGGACGATGTTCACCGACTCGCGGCAGCGGGCGTCCGCGATCGGCATCTGGGCCGGGTGCTTCTCCGTCGGCGCGATCATCGGCCCGATGGTCGGCGGGTTCCTGCTGGAGCACTTCTGGTGGGGCTCGGTCTTCCTGCTCGGCGTCCCGGCCATGGTCCTGCTCCTGGTCATCGGCCCGAAGCTGCTGCCCGAGTACCGCGACGAGACCGCCGGCCGGCTCGACCTGCCCAGCGTCGCGCTGTCGCTCGCCGCGATCATGCCCGCCGTCTACGGCGTCAAGGAGCTCGCTCGCGTCGGTGTCCACCCGCTGCCGGTCGCCGCTCTCGTCACCGGGATCGCCTTCGGGTACGTCTTCGTGAAACGGCAGCGGGCGCTCGACGAACCGCTGCTCGACCTGGGCCTCTTCGCCGGGAAGGCGTTCCGGACCGCGCTCGGCGGGATGCTCCTGTTCAGCATGCTCGGCGGCACCACGATGCTGTTCGTCGCGCAGTTCCTCCAGCTCTCGCTGCACCTGTCGCCCGTCGCCGCGGCGCTCGGCCTGATGCCCGGGATGGCCACCTCCACCCTCAGCTTCCTGGTCGCTCCCGTGCTGGCCCGGCGCCTCCCGACCGGCGCGCTGATCGCGGGCGGGGTCGTCACCGCGGCCCTCGGGATGGTCGTGCTGGCCTTCGCCGACGGCAGTCCCGTGTGGCCCGCGATCGGGTTCGCCGTGACGTCCGCGGGGGTCGGGCCGATGGTGGCGCTCGGTACCGGCCTCGTCATCGGGTCCGTGCCGCCGCGCAAGGCCGGCGCCGCCGCGTCGCTCGCCCAGACCGCCAACGAGTTCGGGTACGCGCTCGGCATGGCGACCGTCGGCACGCTGGGCAACGCCGTCGTCCGCGCCCACGACGAAGCCGACGGCCTTCACGTCGTCGCCGGGCTGAGCGCGGTCGCGTTCGCCGTCCTCGCCTACTTCGTCGCCCGTCACCTGCGGACCGCCCAGCCGGTCGCCGCGGCCTGACGAACGAAGGCCTCCCCCGTCCGATGCCTGGACGGGGGAGGCCTTCTTGACGCCGGGGGCAGAGGGACCCCGGCTAGCCGAAGAGCCCGCGCCGCGGGTGGCGGATGACCAGCGAACCGCCGTGGACGCGGCCGCTCAGCACGTACCGGGGGTTCCCCATCCGCCCGTTGCTGTGGGTCTTGTCCTCCATCGAACCGAACTTGACGTCGCTGATCGCGTTGACGTCGACCGCGGCGTGCTCGGGGATGACGATCTCGACCGAACCCCACTTGGCGTCCAGCTCGATGTGCACCACCGGCGACTGGACCTGGGCCTCGGTGAAGTCCAGCTTCGTCGAGCCGTACTTGTTGCGCACGACCATCTCGGACGGCACCACCCACGGCCCGCCGCGGTGCAGCGACGAGTACTTCGCGTTGAGCTCGAAGCGCCGGCCGGGCACGTAACCACCGCCGAAGCCGACCGGTGGCGCGTACGACGGGGCCGCCGCGCCGGCCGCGGCCGGGTGGAACAGGCCGGCGAGGTCGGCCAGCACCGCGTTCAGCTCACCCCGCGTCTTCGACGCGAGCGCCCGGTCGGTGCGTTCGGTGAACTCGTCCAGATCGATCATCCCGCGGCCGATAGCCTTCTGGAGCACCCCGACGACGTGCTCGCGCTCGTCGTCGGACACCCGAAGATCGCGCTCGCTCAACGGCTTGGTCTCGGTCATCGGTTCCGCCGCCGTGGTCTCTTCCTCGCCCATGTCCACGATGGTAGAACCGGATTTCACCAGGGAGATCGGGGGAAAACCCTGAACGGACCCGCAATTCGCGCGGCCGCGTTCGTCGCGATGCTCCTGCTGCTGGCCGGGTGCACCGGCGACGAGCCCGCGCCGCCGCCGGCCCCGGCGACGACCAGCGCGCCGCCGACCACCGCGGCCGCCCTGCCCGAAGGGCTCAAGGGAGTCCCCGCCACGGGCGGGATCGGGGTGACCGCACTCCTCCACACCACCGGCCCGACCGTCTTCGACGCCGACCGCGGACCCGCGGGTAGCCCGCCCGGTTACCCCGGCGGCGACGTCGGGATGGACGCCGTCCGCGTCGGCAAGTCCGTCGTCCTGATCGCCTACGCGCGCGGTGAGAACGTCAAGGACCCGTTCGACGTCTTCGCCTACACCGGCCCGGCGAGCCCGCCGCGGTCGCTCGGCCGTGCCTGGTCGGTGGCGCCCGGCGCCGACGGCGAGAGCGTGTGGGCGATCCGGCAGGACGCGCCGGACAGCTGCCGGCTCCAGCACGTGAAGCTCGACGGCGCCGAGCTCGGCCACGGCCAGTCCGCGAGCTGCCGCACCCAGGTCCGCGGCGAAAGCCGCCACGGCCTGCTGATCAGCATCAACGCCGACGGCGCCGAGTCGACGGACGCGCTCGTCGAGCCGGAGACCGGCCGCACGGTCCAGCAGGCCCCGCGCATCCTCGCCGTCGCCGGGGACTGGATGCTGCTCGACGGCCTCACCGACCTCACCCTGGTCGACCTGCGGGACAACAGCCGGAAGAAGCTCAGCCGGCCGACGGTCGGGCCCGCGCCGACGGTGGTGCCCTCCCGCGAGGGCGCCCTCTTCGCCGCCGACTTCGCCGTCCACTCCTACCGGGCGACCAACACGCAGCTGCGCGACGTCTGGCTGCTCCGCCCGGACGCGCTGAGCTGGGAACACGCGCCGGGGATGCCGTTCGTCACCGAGCACCTCAAGGACGGCGGCGGTATGGACTGGACGGACGCGGGTGACCTCGTGCTCGCGGACGGCGTCCTCGCGGCGTGGCACCCGGGCGAGCCGGCCTGGCGGCTGGGCAAGGCCACGCTGCCGGACGGCGACTGGGGTGGCGTGACCGTGCTGCCCTGAGCCCTACTCCTCGTCGAGGCCGTGCTCGATCGCGTAGCGGGCCAGCTCGACGCGGTTGTGCAGCTGCAGCTTCCGCAGCGTCGACTGGACGTGGTTCTCGACGGTCCGGTGCGAGAGCACGAGCCGTTCGGCGATCTGCCGCGCGGTGAGCCCCTTCGCGACCAGGCGCAGGACGTCGGTCTCGCGCTCGGTCAGCCGCGGCGGCTCGGCGCCTTCGGCGGGGGCGTCGGCCATCCGCCGGTACTCGCCGAGCACCAGCCCGGCCAGGCCGGCGGTGAACACCGGGTCGCCGGCGGCGGTGCGGCGGACGGCGTCCACCAGTTCGGCCGCGGACGCCGACTTGACCAGGTAACCGGACGCGCCGGCCTTCACCGCCTCCAGGACGTCCTTGTGCTCCCCGCTCGCCGACAGCACCAGCACCCGCGTCGACGGCAGGGCGGCGGTGATCTCACGGGTGGCGTCGACCCCGGAGGTGGTGCCGAGGTTGAGGTCCATCAGCACGACGTCCGGCGCCACGGTCCGCGCGATCCGCAGCGCGGCGTCGGCGTCCGGCGCGGTCGCCCGCACGTCGAAGCCGTGTTCGGTCAGGTCGCGGGCCACGCCGTCGCGCCAGATCGGGTGGTCGTCGACCACCATCACCGAAATCAGCGGCTCGCTCATGACGTTGCTCTGGTGCTCGGCACCTTGACCTCCCACTCCGTGCCCCGGCCGGGGCCGGTGTCGAGGGACGCGCTCCCGCCGAGGTCGCGCACCCGCCCCCGGATGGATTCCACCACGCCGAGGTGCCCGTTCGCGGCCGCTCGCTCGAGAACGCCGTCCGGAATGCCCGGTCCGTCGTCGCGGATGCTCACCACCACGTCGGCGCCGAGGTCCTCCAGCAGCACCCACGCGTGCGCGCCGGGGCCCGCGTGCTTCTCGACGTTCGCCAGCGCTTCGCGGGTGATGGCGACGAGCTCGTCGGTGACGTGCGCCGGCAGCTCGACGTCGTCCGCGGGGGTCGAGACCTGCACCGACGGCGTCGCGAGCAGCTGCAGGGCCGCGCGCAGGCTGGTCGTGCCGGTCTCGCTCGGCCGCACCGGTTCCGTCGTCACCAGGGACCGCAGCGCGATCTCCTGCTCGCCCGCGAGCTTGGCCAGCTCGGCCGCTTCGCCGCCGACCTCGTTGCCGCGCTTGCGGACGCGGGCCAGCACCTGCAGCACGCTGTCGTGGATCGACCGGGCCAGCCGTTCGCGCTCGGCCGTCGCCGCTTCCTTCCGCAACGCCTGCGCCAGGCGCGTGGCGGCCTGCCGGCTCAGCGTCGCCGCCATCCCGACCAGCAGCCCGGCGGCGGCGAGGAGGACGCCGTCCCGCGCGACGTCGAGGTCGAACTTCTCCCGCGCGAGACCGGTCGCCACCCCGACGACCAGGCCGGCGAGCACCCCGCCGACCGCGCCGAACCGGGCGCCCGCGGCCACCGGCGGCACCGCGGCCCACACGGTGGTGATGAGCGGGACGTTCAGCGCGAACTGCGCGTCGCTCAGTACCAGAGGTGAAGTCAGCAGCAGCCCGGTGCCGACCACGACGTCGACGACGACCAGCCACGGCGGCCGCGTCCGCTCGCGCAGGTACAGCACGCTGATCACGACCGACCAGACCGCCATCGCGCCCAGCAGCGTCCAGGCCAGCCACTCACGCCGGTAGTGCTCGTGCTGCACGACGACCGTGCCGCAGGCGAACGCCCAGGTGAGCACGCGGAACGCGTTCACGCCGCGCCACAGCGGCGTGATCGGGTCCGGCGTCCGCGCGGTGGTCATTCCTTCTTGTCGTCCTTGTTCACGGCCGTCGCCGCGCGGGCGTTCTTCTCTTCGTCTTCTTCGTCGTCCTCACCGATCGTCGGCACCTCCGCGTCGGGGGTCCCGGGTTCGGCGTCGTTCGGCTGCGCGGCCTGGTCCTTGAGGACGTCGACCTCGGCCGGGTCCGGGTTCCGCTCGTGCAGCAGCGACCGGACGCCGGCGTTCAGCACGGCCAGCAGCGGCACGGCCAGCAGCGCGCCGGCGATCCCGCCCGCGACCAGGCCGGCGGTGATGGCCAGGACCACGGCCAGCGGGTGCAGCTTCACGGCCCGCCCGAGCAGCAGCGGCTGCAGGATGTGGCTCTCCAGCTGCATCACGCCGATCACGATGCCGAGCACGATGACCGCGCCGATGAAGCCGTTCGTCACCAGCGCGATCAGGACCGCGACGCCGCCGGTCAGCACCGCGCCGATGATCGGGATGAACGCGCCGATGAAGACCAGCGTCGCCAGCGGGATCACCAGCGGCACACCCATGATCCACAGGCCGACGCCGATGCCGACCGCGTCGACGACGGCGACCGCCGCCGTCGCGCGGACGTAGCTGACCAGCGAGGCGAACCCGCGGCGCCCGGCGACGTCGACCCGGTTGCGGACCCGGCCGGGCACGGCGCGGACCAGGAACGTCCAGATGCCGTCGCCGCCGCTGAGGAAGAAGATCGTGATGAACAGCGTCAGCAGGAAGCCGGTGAGGATCTCGCCGACGGTGCTCGCCGTGGTCAGCGCCGTCGTGGTGATGGACGCCTGGTTGTTCTGGATGAAGCCGATCGCCTGGTTGATGAAGTCCTGGATCTGCTCCTGCCGCAGGTGCGGCGGGCCGTTCAGCAGCCAGTTCTTGATCTGGTCGAGGCTCGCGTTCAGCTGTTGCTGCAGCTGGGGCAGCCCGGAGGAGAACTGCGTGATGACGAACGTCAGCAGCCCGCCCAGCACGGCCAGCCCGGCGATGACGACGATCGCGGTCGCCAGCCCGCGCGGGAACTTCAGGGCCACCAGCTTCTGGACGGCCGGCGCGAGCAGCGCCGAAACCAGGAGGGCGATGGACAGCGGGATGACGACGACCGAGAGGTAGCCGATCACCCACACCACCGCGTACAGCGCGGCGACGATCACGATGAACCGCCACGCGAGCGCGGCGCTGATGCGCAGCCCCCGGGGGATCAGTCCCGTGATGTCCTCGTGCTCCGGCAGGAACGGGTCTTCTCCGCGCGCGTGGCTCACAGCCACACCGTAGCGGCTGGGGCGCCCCATTTGCCCGACTGCCAGCTGTGATCACTGATCGTCAGTTCGGAATACACCGTGTGTTCTTCACACGATGGGGGCATCAAGTCGCGTCGAGGGTGCGCGTCACGCCCCGTGTTTGGTTAGGTCGCTACCGCAACGTTATGTGGCAGTCGAGCCGGAACACGCACAGGAGACGACGAGTGACGAACACCGCGAAGAACGAGGGGCAGGGCGCACAGCGCTCGCGCCGTCTCGTTTCGCGTGCGCTCCTCGTCGTCGGTGGCGCCATCGCCGGCACCGCCGCCGCGTGGCTCGTCTCCGGCGCGACCGCTTCCGCCGACACAGTCGATGCGGGCGCGGCTTCCGTTACGCCGGCCACCGACGCGACGGCCGGCAGCCTCGGCGACGTCTCGCACGTCCCCGGTGACGTCGCCGAAGCCGGTTCGCCCCAGGACGTCACGTCGTGGAGCAAGCCCCGCGTCCTCGAGCACGAGGTCTCCGAGCGCGTCAGCGACTCGGTTTCGGACCTCACCGAGGACGCCGTCGTGAGCCCGGTTCACCGCACCCTTGGCGCGTTCGAGCACATCGCCCGCAAGCCCGAGGACACCCGCCAGGTCATCGAAGAGGCCATCGCCCCCGAACCGGCGAAGGACTTCGGCCACCAGGTGTGGCAGCTGCTCGACCCGGCGGGCAAGGGCGACCTGGTCCCGCTTCCGCAGCTCCCGGGGCTCGCCCCCGTCGAGCAGGAGCCGGTGACCGAGGGCGTCGGCAAGACCACGGACACGGTCGCCGTCTCGACCGTCGAACTCCCCGCCGCGTTGCGAGCCGCGCTCGCGATGCCGACGGGTGGCCAGCAGGACGACGTCACCGATGCCGCGGGCGAGTCCCGCGACTCGCACCGTGATCTGCCGTCGTCGCCGCTGGTCCCGGTGCAGCTTCCGGCCGCACCGTCCATCCCCACCGCCCCGGGTGGCAGCTCTGCCCCCGGTGGCCACCTCGACGGCTTGAACTTCGGCGTCCCCTCGTGGGTCTCCGCTGCCGTCAGCGATGCCGCCGCCAGCGCTTACCGCGGCGGCCTGCGGCACAAGCCGCGCACTCCGGGCACGCAGCCCGGTGTCACTCCTGACTGAAACACCTCCCTCCACGGGTAGCTGACGCGCCCAAGTCCGTCTTCATCTGACGGCATCCGCGTCCGCACGAATCCCCCGTGGCACGGCGGTGCGCTTTGTTGCGCCCGCAAGAAGTTCCTTCCCCCTGGTGCGGCTCGGACTCCGTTTCGACTTCGACGAGCGCACCCCCATAAGCCCGTAAGGGAACCCGAAATAAAGGAGAAACACCCCATGCAGACGTGGGCAAAGCGCGGACTCCAGACCGCGCTGGTCACGGGTGGTTTGCTGATGCTGGGCACCGGCATCGCCTCGGCTGACGAGAACGTCAACCCCGACTCCCCGGCCTCCCCGCTCGACCTGAACGTGACGGCTCCGATCTCGGAGGCCAACAACGCGGTCGGCACCCCGTTCGGCCAGCTGGACCTGCCCGCCGGGCAGACGGAGCTGAGCACCAAGCCGGCCACCAAGGCCGCGAACGAGGCCGTCAAGCAGCTCGACGAAGCGAGCCCGATCAGCCAGAGCACCCTCGGTGGCGCGACCAAGGCTGACGGCGCGGGCGCCTTCACCCCGGGTCACAACAACCTCAAGGGCAACAAGGTCGCCGGCGACGTCGTCGTCCCGATCCAGATCGTGGACAACGCGATCGGCGTGATCGGCGACGCGCACGTCGACGGCACGGACCACTCGCAGACCTGGAGCCACAACCAGGACGTCGCGACCGACGGCTCCAAGTCCGGCCTCGCCGGCAACGCCGTGGTCCTCGACTGGGCGCTCCCGGTCCAGATCGCCGGCAACTCCGGCGGCGTGGCCGGCGGCTCCGGCGCGGTGCACGGTGGCTCGGCCAGCCAGAGCACCTCCGAGACCGGCAACATCGACACCGACGGCACCGGCTCCGGCCTGTCCGGCAACGTGGTGGCCGGCCAGTTCGCCACCCCGGTCCAGGTGACCGGCAACGCCGTTTCCTACCTGCTCGGCAACGCGTACAGCCAGTACGACGCCGACTCGGACGCCACCTCGGGTGGCTCGATCAAGTCCGCCGGTGACGGTGGCTCGGGCTCGGGCAACATCGTCGGTGTGCCGATCGCCCTGCCGGTGAAGTTCAACGGCAACGCCGGTGGCGTGTGGGGTTCGGACGCCGACACCCTGTCGAACTCGTCCGCCGACGCCAAGGCCGGGGACACCCGCGACGGCTCGCTGGGCATCCCGACCTACGAAGAGACGAGCGGCAACGACTCGTTCCTCGACGGCAACGCGGCCGCCGTTTCGCTCTCCCCGATCGCCAACGTCGCGGGTGTCGCGGCGTCGTGGATCGGCAACGCGGCCACCGGTGGCGCGACGGGCCGCGACGGCGAAGAGACCCAGGGCGGCAGCTCCTCCAGCACTGTCGACTCGGGTGGCTTCGTCAAGACGGCGGGCGACGGCTCGGGTGCGGGCGGCAACGTCATCAACCCGTCGGTCGCCCTCCCGGTCGAGGCGTTCGGCATCGGCGGGACCTACATCGGCAACTCGCACGCCAACCACGACAACACCACCGACGCCAACGCGGGCAACGGCAGCTACACCAAGGGCAACGACGCCGTCCTCGGCGGCAACATCGTCAACACCCAGACCGCGGGCGCGCCCGAGGTCTACGGCATCGGCGCCAGCCACATCGGCAACGCCACCGGCACCTCGACCGAGGACAAGACGGTCACCGCCGGGGCGTACGACGGCTCGCAGGGTGACGACTCGTCCGGTTCGGGCAACGTCGTCCAGGTGCCGGTCGCCGTCCCCGCCGAGGTCTTCGGCGTGGGTGGCTCCTTCATCGGCCAGGGCTCCGGCTCGGCCGAGGAGACCAAGGTCGTCTCGGGCGGCGGCGGTGGCAGCACCAAGGACGACAACGGCTTCCTGAGCTCCAACCTGGGCACCGTCCCGGCGTCGCTCCCGGTGCAGGTCGCCAACATCGGTGGCGCCTTCATCGGCCAGGGCCACGGCAAGGGCTCGACCGACACCACCTCCAACGCGGGTGGCGACGTCAAGGCCAACGGCCCCGCGGGTGCGGGCGCCGGCAACATCGTCGAGGCCCCGGTCTCCCTGCCGGTGCTGGCCGCCGGCTCGGGTGCCGCCCTCGGCGGCATCGGCACCGGTGAGAACGACAACATCACCGACTCGTCGGCGGGTGGCGACGCCCTCACCGACGGGCAGGACGGCGCGATCGCCGGCAACATCGTGAAGGCCCCGGTCGCGGGTGCCGCGCAGCTGTTCAGCGACGGTGTCGCGGGTGCGGCGCTGGGCCACGGCCTCGGCTCGAGCGACACGGTCTCCTCCGCGGGCGGCGACGCCACGACCAACGGTGACCGCGGCGCGATCGCCGGCGACATCGTGGGCGTGGACGCGCTTCCGGTGGCGCAGATCTTCGGCGACGCGGTGAGCGCGGGCGGCGTCTCCAGCGGCAACGGCCAGAACACCACCACCGTGACCAACGCGGGCGACGACACCACCTCCGGTGTCGAAGGCGCGCTGGCCGGCGACATCCTGGACATCCCGGCGACGGCGATCGCCCAGTTCTTCGGTGACGCGGTGGCCGTGGGCGGCGTGGCCCACGCGAACGGTGACAACGTCCTCACCACGGAGAACGGCGGCGAGCCGGTCACCGAGGGTGACGGGTCGAGCCTGTCGGGGTACAACTTCTACCACGAGCTCGTGGCGCCGGTGCAGATCTTCGGGGTTCCCCTGGAGCTGCTGGGCAACGCGACCGCGGACTACACCGACATGACGAGCATCGACGGTGACACCGTCGACTCGGCGGACCCGATCTCGAACCCGGTCGAGGGTTCGGAGCTGGGCGCCGGCGAGCTGCCGTCGCTGACCGGGCTGGCCAGTGGCCTGCCGACGGCGGGGCTGCCCACCCAGGGCCTGCCCGCGCTGCCGACGGCGATCCCGACCCAGCGCGCCGACGTGCCGGTGAGCGGCCCGATGTCCGGGATGCCGCACCTGCCGACCCCGGGTCTGCCCACCGCGGGTGGCCTCCCCGGCCTGAGCAGCCTCTCCGCGCTGGGTGGTGCCCTGCCCGGGCACGGCACCGAGCGTGCGGACCTGCCGACGACCGGTGGTCTCCCGGTGCACGTCCCGGCCCTGAGCGGCGGCCTGCTGCCCACCCTGCCGGCCGTCCCGGCCCTGGGTGGCGGCGTCCCGACGCTGCCCGTCGCGCTCCCGGTGACCCCGGCCCTGCCGGCGAACCCGCAGCTGCCCGCCGCCCCGACGACGCTGCCGGCCGCGCCGGCCGCGCTGCCGGTGAACGCGAAGCTGCCGGTGCTGGACAGCGCGGCCCCGGCCGCGCAGGTTCCGGCCATGTCGGGCCTGGACTCCACCGGCTTCCTCGCGAAGCTGCTGGGCCTGGTCAAGCGCAAGTAGTTCTCGCCTGATGGGTGCCGGGGGCTTCGGGTGCGAAGCCCCCGGCACCTCGTAGTAACTGAATGACTCTCCCTCCCTGGAGACGACGAGCCCCAGGAGCCAGCGCCGGCTCCTGGGGCTCGTTCGCGTTCCGCGTCAGGAGAACTGGAGAGAACGCTTCGCCAGGCCGTGCCAGAACCCGTCGATCACCGTGCGCCCTTCGCCGGAGCTGGCGCCGAGGGAGACGAACAGCGGCGCGAAGTGCTCGATCCGCGGGTGCGCGAGCGTCGCCGCCGGGGCCTTGTGCCGGAAGTCGAGCAGCGTGTCGACGTCGCCGCTGCGCAGCACCTCGTCACCCCAGTGGTCGAACTCGGCCGACCACGCCGGCGGTGTCCCGTCGGTGGTGCGGGCCATGCCCCTCAGGTTGTGCGTGAAGAAGCCGCTGCCGATGATCAGCACGCCCTCGTCGCGCAACGGCGCGAGCTTGCGGCCGAGCTCGAACAGCTCCTGCGGGTCGAGCGACGGCATCGAAACCTGTAGCACCGGGATGTCGGCGTCGGGGAACATCTCGACGAGCGGCACGTAGGCGCCGTGGTCGAGACCGCGCTCGGGCGCGTCGTGCACGGGGGTCTCGGTCGAGCGAAGGAGCTTCTTCACCTTCGCGGCGAGCTCCGGCGCGCCGGGCGACGCGTACTTCACCTGGTAGTAGCGGTCGGGGAAGCCCCAGAAGTCGTAGACCAGCGGCACGGTCGTGGTGGCCGACAGCGTCAGCGGCGCCTCTTCCCAGTGCGCCGAGACGACCAGGATCGCGGTCGGTTTCGGCAGGTCGGCCGACCAGCCGGCGAGTTGACGGGTCCACGTGGCGTCGTCGGCGAGCGGCGGGGCACCGTGGCTGAGGTAGAGGACCGGGGTGGGGGTCATCGACAGCTCCAGTGTTTGAAAGTTCAACTACTAGAGTACCCGACGCCGACACCGTCCCGGTTATTCCTCAGACGGCTTCGAGGTTCGCGGCGCACCGCTCCAGGGTGCGGATCGTCGTGCGGTAGTCCTCGTCGCTGACGCCGTCGGTCACCGACGACCGGAACGCCGTGACGCGCGCTTCGACCCGAGCGTGGGCTTCGCGTCCTTCGGCGGTGAGTTCGCTGGTTCCGGTGACCCAGCCGCGGTCGCGCAGGTCGGCCACCTGGGACGTCACCGAGCCGAACGGCGCCAGCGCCGCGTCGACCTCCTCCGGCGTGCGGGCGCCCCGGGCGATCGTGTTGAGTACCTGCCAATGTCGGCGGGTCAGTGACTCGGCGTCGAGGGCGCGGGCCATCGAGGATTCGAGAAGGTCGTGGACGTGGCGAAGCCACCAGCCGAGGGGTTTCATGGATACTCCTGATTGTCGTGGAACAACTACATGTAAAAGTACATGTAGTCCGGAGGTGGGGCAACGATGACGGATGCGGTGGCCGAGGTCGAGCGCGCGATGATCGCGATCCGCCGCAGCCAGCAGCGGCGGGCGCTGAGCCGGCTCGCCAAGGAGCGCGGCCGCGGCGGGCACGACCCGGTGCACGAGCTGCTCGACGTCGTCGAAGAGCTCGCCGAACGCGGCGAAGCCGGCACGGTGACGGCGCTGAGCACGGCGATGGGGGTCGACCAGCCGCGCGCGAGCCGCCTGGTCGCGCGCGCGGTCGAGCAGGGACTGCTCCGGCGCGTGGCCGACCAGCACGACGGCCGCCGCGCGGTACTCGTGCCGACCGAAGCCGGCCAAGCCCACCTCGACGAGCTGCACGCCTTCCGCCGCGCCGTGTTCGCCGAGGTCATGGCCGACTGGCCGGCCGACGACCGAGCGACCTTCGGCCGCCTGCTGACCGACTTCGTCCGCGGCTACGGACAGCTCAGTTAGACGATCAGTGCCAGGGCGAGGTCAGTGCTGGATCAAACCACCGGCTTCAAGGGCGCGTACCACCACCAGGGAAGCGTTGCGTGCCGCCAGTTCCTGACGGGGTATCTTGTCAACGGCTTTTTCCGCCGCATAGTCACAAATGGCCTTGACGATGATCCATTCGACGCCGGCGCGGCCACTCGCGGAGTTCACACCGGCTCCTTCCATCTCGCCGCCGATGGCTTCCGGGAACAGATCGAGCAGTGACCGTTTGAAGTCCGGATTGTCGATCAGCTTTTCGCCTGAAAGCAGCTCGCCAGATTTGACCCTGAACGCCAGATCATCGAGGTGAGCATCGCGAAACCGGCCAAGCAGTCGCGGTGAACATTCGGCGCTTGGCCCTCGCCGGGTGATGGTCAGGATGCCGGCTGGGCCGGTGCCGACACGTTGCGGTTCATAGGAGGTGAGTTTTTCCGAAAGCAAAACTTCGCCGATGGGCTGCCGCTTTTCGTCGATGCCGAACGCGACGCCCACGCCGATCACCGCACTCGGCCGCAAATCCAGGATGGCGTCTTGGACCGTCAACATCGAGCCGCCCTGGCCGCCAGAGCCCATGCTGCATCGGACGTGGGCGACCGTCGCGCCGCCGATCGGTCCGTACAGCCAATAGGTGTTGATCGGCCCGTACTGGTTTCGGCCTTGGTGTCCGGTCCGCTCCAGTGCGGCTCGTAGTTCTTTGGTCTCGATTTCGTTAACCGTAATCAGAAGGACGTCTGCATGCGGCATCCCTAGGGCTCCCCTGCTCTTCTCAAGATTAGCGCCCAGTGCTGGGTCGCTTTCGCTGAGCTGATCCGCAAGTAGCATTAAATGTTGCTCAGTAAGCCTTGCGACGTCCTGCGGGGCCATGTGTGGATCGGGTGGCCCAGGGCGGCCGATTACGCGTGCCGCCTCCCGGATCTGCGAGACGATCCGGCGCCGGACCTGGTGTTGACCGTGAAAGGTGGCTTCGTCCTCCGACGCACTTGGAGTTCGATCGAGCTCGCGGTCGTACATGGCGGTCAGCAGCCAGCGGACCGTGTCGGCGAGTAGTTCCACCTCCAGGGACCTGCGGCTTCGAACGTAACTGAGCCAATGTTCCGCGTCGATCTCGACGGGCGCGAACAGGGAACTGATGTTGCACACGGTAGCGAACGTGAGCAGGACCTGCACGTCGTGCTGGGGAAAATCGGTGGACAACTGGTCGAAGTATACAAGTTCGCGTATTCCGGTGGCAATGTCGCCGCCGCCGTGGCGTTGGTTGTCGACGGTGAAGCCCTTACTGATCTGCCGGCGGATCGTGTATTCAACGTGCGGGTTTCCGCCGAGATCGCCCAGGAAGCCTCGGAAATAATTGTAGGTTATGGCTTGATTCTCGCGCCTAAAAAGAGCTTCGCGGGTCGGCTCGCGAAGGGCGTGGAGGGCAGGCTGGAACTTGCCGCCGAGATTCTCCATGGGAATGCTCTCAGTCCACGCGCGCAATGTCTCCAGAAGGGGCGCGGTGCTGCCACCCGACTTGGGCCAGGTCGGAACTAGCCAAGACAGTTTGTCGCCATCGGCCGTGTAGTAGTTCGCGTAACGCTCGGCATCGTGCTGATATGCGTCCGAGCGTGAAGTCCTGAACTCGGCCAGCGTGGCGTCACGGCTCACGGTCTGAAGTTCGTGGCAGCTCAGCAGAACCTCGAATTCCTCGTGTGTCCGGCTGCTCAGCCGATGATTTTCCCAGATCGCAGACAGGCCGCAGTAGAGCTCGGACTGAGTGAAGAACGTCAGGAGCCTGGTCGCCTGGATAAGATCGAGCTCGTAGGGCAGCCGGCCAGCTGCTTCGGTGAGCTCGCGATCCAGGAAATGCAGGTAGACGGCGTCAGAGTGCCGAGGTTTTCTGAATGCTTCCATTCAGTTCCCGAGTTCTTCCCATGGCGTCGACGATCGTGTCATGCGCGCCGGTCGTCAGTTTCTCCAGCAAGAGCTCGCGATCCAGTCCGGTCAGGTGCAACACCTCGGGTTCCACGTCAAGATCTGTCGGCACTGTGCTTTGGATCTTCTCGGCGACGTTGTCGATCGTGAAGTACTTTACCGGCTTGTTCGACTGAGTTGCCTGCGCGATTTCGATCAATACACCATCGGCAAGCGTATCACCGAAGATCCACACCTCGTCGCACGCCTCGATTAGCCGCCGGTTTCCTCCGCGGACATCGTCGCGACCCACTCGATCGCCCAGGAAGTAATCGAACACCCGGAAAGGATTCAACGGAACGGCACCCTGTTCGAAGACATACTGGCAGACGGCGTCCCGGCAGTAGAAGTAGTGCTTAGACTGCGCTGTGTAGACGAGCTTCTTTTCGATCATGCTTGGCTCCTTCGCGCCTCGGCGACTGCTTGTCCTGCGACGTGTCCGCTGATCAATGCCGCGGTCAAGCCGCGGAACGTACCCGCGACGTCTCCTGCGACCCAAAGCTCTCGTGCCGGTGTGGCCAGTAGCTGATCGTGGATGGGATACAAACCGACACCTTCCACCGTGGGGCCGACAAGAGTGGCGTTCGCGAGGTCGTGACCGGCGAATTGTTGCATGAGCAGTTGGAGGCCCTTGGCCAGGCGCGCCGACAGGGCTCTCCCGAGCAGTTTTGCCAGCGGCCCGTCTCGCTCCTCGCGTACGTCGTCCAAGAAGTCGTCGAGTCGCTGGCGTACCGGGTGGGTCAGTTGTCTTGCCGCGCTGAGGAGGTGACGCTGCGTCGCTACGGCTTCCGCGGGATCGAGCAGTCTGACGTTGAAACCGACGTTCGAGCGGCCGGTCGGTGGGCAGTCGGCACGTCCGCACGCGGTGGTCAGCGCGTCGAAGTCCGCTTCGACGATTTTGCCCTGGCGGCAGCAGCAGAACGTGCGCCACTCGACTGTGCCTTCTCGGTTGCGCCACACGTACTTCGGATCAAGTTGCGGATGCCCGGCCAAGAAGAACTCAGCTGCCGGCTGTTCGATCCTGACACCGGCTTCGAATCTCAGTGCCCGCATCGTCTGGGTGGGTAGCCATTCTCGCGCCAGGAGGGGACCAAGTCTGCCGGTGGCCAGGATGACTCGCCGTGTGGAGATGGCAGCTCCCGACTTCAGGAAAACTTTCCAATCACCGGTCGAATCAGACAGCCTGGACACGCTGGCCTGAGTGGTCAGCTTGGCTATCCGGCCAGCCAGGCGGTCGATCAAATACTCTCGATCGTGGAACGAGGAGTCGAGAGAAAGGTATCGCTTCTCACCGATGACATGGGCCGGCAACTGTGCCGGCAACTTTCGGGGAAGATTCGGTACGCTGATTCCAACTGACTCAAGTAATTTAGTGAACCACGCATACGCCGGGTACAGAAATTTCGAGTTGAGCTGCCACAATGCTGACGCGGAAGGCCAGAAAGAGAACTTGCCGTCCGAAAATAATCCGGCGCCACCTACGCCCTGTAGTACGCTGGCTGGATCGTTCTGATTGCGATCTTGTGCAAAAGTTCCGCACTCCAGAACAAGGGGGTCCAAGCTCCGTGCGGCGGCGGCTGCTGCTAGCCCGGCAGGACCAGCGCCGATGATCACAAGTTCCTCCACCTGGCCCATGAGAAGCCCCCCCCCGGTGGAACTGTTGCTAGCGTCGGTCGTATGACGAGGGGTCTCATTGTCACCGGCACCCGAGGTGCAGGCAAGACCACGATCGTGGATCTGCTCCTAAGGGCGCGCACGGAAATGATGGCGGTGTCCGCGGTGACCACGCGATCGCCGCGGGCGGATGACCGCCCAGGTGCCTACGAATTTCTGATCGTATCAGCCTTCGCAGCCCTTGAGCGACAAGACATGCTTGTGCTGAGTACGCGGTATGTCGATAACAATTACGGTATCACCCGAGCGGCGGTACAGAACGTATTCTCGCAAGGACAGCGGCCGGTAAGGACGATCACGCCTGACACGGCTGGCGTGGTCCTTTACTCTTCGGGCAACGGGTACGGGGACGCGGTTATTCCTCGGCGCGCCCGACGAAATCCTCGATGCACGGTTGTCAAGAGACAGTCGCGGTCCGCACGGGGGAGATCAGCCTCAACGAATCATCGATCGGCGGTACAAAAAAGTGCCACTGAAGGTGATAAAGAACTCCGGCTTGATCGAGGACGCCCTGAGGCAGGTTTGGACGTCCTCGACCATCCTCAGTCGTGGGAGAGGTCGACGAAGCGGCTGTAGTGCAGCTGGTGTGCGACGACGATCGTCGCGGTCGGGCCGGCTCGGTGCTTGGCGATGATCAGGTCCGCCTCGCCGGCGCGCGGGTCGTCGCGTTCCCAGGCGTCCGGGCGGTTGACCAGGATGACGAGGTCGGCGTCCTGCTCCAGTGAGCCGGACTCACGCAGGTCGGACAGCATCGGGCGCTTGTCCGTGCGCTGTTCGGGACCACGGTTCAGCTGGCTGATCGCGATCACCGGGACCTCGATCTCCTTCGCCAGCAGCTTCATCTGCCGCGAGAACTCCGAGACCTCCTGCTGCCGCGACTCGACGCGCTTGCCGGATGTCATCAGCTGGAGGTAGTCGAGGACGACGAGCTTGAGGTCGTGCCGCTGCTTGAGCCGCCGGGCCTTCGCGCGGATCTCCATCATCGTCATGTTCGGCGAGTCGTCGACGAACAGCGGTGCTTCGGAGACCTCACTCATCCGGCGGGCCAGCCGCGTCCAGTCGTCGTCGGACATCTTGCCACCGCGCATGTCGGCCAGGCGGATCTTCGCCTCGGCCGAGAGCATGCGCATGACGATCTCGGTCCGGCTCATCTCCAGCGAGAAGATGACGCTGGTCAGGCCGTGGCGGATGGACGCCGAGCGCGCGAAGTCCAGGCCCAGCGTCGACTTGCCGACACCGGGTCGCGCGGCGACGATGATCATCTGGCCCGGGTGCAGGCCGTTCGTCAGCTCGTCGAAGTCGGTGAAGCCGGTCGGGATGCCCTGGGACTGGCCGCCGCGGGACGCGATCGCGTCGATCTCGTCCATCGTCGGCTGCAGCAGCTCTTCCAGCGCGACGTAGTCCTCGCTGGTCCGGCGCTCGGTGACGTCGTAGATCGCGGCCTGGGCGCGGTCGACGACCTCGTCGATGTTCGCGCCGTCCGCGGCTGCCGCGCCGTAGCCGTACTGGACGATCCGGGTGCCCGCCTCGACGAGCCGGCGCAGCACCGCCTTCTCCGCGACGATCTCCGCGTAGAAGCCGGCGTTCGCCGCCGTCGGCACCGTCGCGATCAGGGTGTGCAGGTACGGCGCGCCGCCGATGCGGCCCAGCTCGCCCCGGCGTTCCAGCTCGGCGGAGATGGTGATCGGGTCGGCGGGCTCGCCGCGGCCGTAGAGGTCGAGGATGCAGTCGTAGATCGCCTGGTGCGCCGGGCGGTAGAAGTCGTCGGGGCCGAGCGCCTCGATGACGTCGGCGACCGCGTCCTTCGACAGCAGCATGCCGCCGAGCACGGACTGCTCGGCCGTGATGTCCTGCGGCGGCTGGCGGTCGAACCCGCCACCGGAGCCGGGGTCACTCGGACCCGGGTCGTTCTCCGCATACATCGGACTGCGGTCGTCGGTCAGCGCCACCGCTCCGGACACCTCCTCGTCATCATGCGAACACCCGTTCGATTATGCCGGATCTTCACTCTCGAAGCACGTGGCGCGAGTCGCGCCACCGGTCCCCCTGCGCCGTGTCCCCCGATGATCCGCGAAGACGGGCCACGAGTGTCCGACCGCCACGCCGGGCACCACCGTGAGTACAGGCTCGGCGGGGACGCTATGTCCCCCGGAAGGCCGAAAGCAATTCAGGGTGGGGACCCATCTGTGGACAACCTGGGGATGAATGGGGGTAACCAGTCACAGGTGCCGCGACAGCTGTGGACAAGTTGGGGACAAGCATGATCGCCTTTGGTGAATCCGCAGGTCAGGGCCTGTGAGTAAGGTGTGGAGAACTTCCGCAAAACCCGTCCGGCGTGTCGCATGAAACCCGTCGTTCGGCGTGTCGTGGACCAGCCCGGGCCCATTGAGCGTTGCGGCCTGTGGATGAATATCACGCACGGTAGAGCCGTCACTCGGTGGGCTGAACGCCCCGAGATGTCACGCCGCTGTGAGCCGGCCCTGTGCGCTGCGTAACCGGTCGGCGAGAACGCGCTGGTCGGCCGGGGTGAAGGCGATCCGGCTCTCGCCACGCCCCGGTACCTCCTCGGTCAGCCACCGGCCTTCCGAGGTATCGATGTAGTTCACCGGACGTTCGATGCGCTGCCACGAACCGGTACGGCTGCGGGCCGCGACGTACAGGCTGCCACTGCCCATTCGGCGTAACGCGAGGATCCGTCGGAGCTCGTCGGCCTCCTGCGAGCCGTCGGCCGGCCGGTCGCTGCGCAGCACGGCGAAGCCGTCGTCGTCGCGGCGGCCGGTCCCTTCGAGCTGGCTCTTCGGCACCGCGACCGGCGTCCCGCGGCCCGGGGCGAGCTTGGGGATCTGGCCGAGGAAGTCGTCGAGCAGCTCGCCGGGGCGGGTCGATTCGAGGACGACGACGTCGAGCTGCTCGTGCTTCGCGAGCACGAACGCCTCGCCGCCGGCGCTGCCGGCGAGCAGCCGGTAGCTCACCGGCTTGCCCTGGAAGCCGCCGTCGACCCAGCCGTAGTACTCGAGCTGCGGCCGCGCGACGGCTTCGAGCGTCGCGACGAACCCGGGGTGCATGCCGCGCGCCCCGAACAGGCCCGCCTTGGTGAGCTCGGTGTTGACGCGCTCGTCCTCGGCGCGCTGGGCCTCGTCGCTGTACCAGGTCGGTGTCTCGGCCAGCACCGTGTGCGGCTCCCCGCCGCGGCGCCGGATCAGGTTGATCAGGGTGCCGGTCGAAAGGGTGACCTGCCTGTCCAGCACCGCTCTTCCCCCTAGTGAAGATCAGCTTGGTGAACCCGGAAAGCCGGGCGCGCCCCATCCTGGCACGCGCCCGGCGGTCCCGCGTGCGTTACTCGCCGATGACCGGCGGGGCGGTCAGCTCGTCCGTTCCGAAGATGTCGTTCGGGTCCTCGCCGAGCAGGTACTTCGACGAGCGTTCCTCGTCGCCGCCACCCTGGCCCTTCCCGCCGTGGCCCATGCCGCCCATGCCACCCATCCCGGTGGCTCCGCCGCGCCCCGTCGCCGCGCCGCCCGCGCCCATCGCGCCGCCGGCACCGCCACCCATGCGGCCGCCGGCGCCGGACGCGCCCGCACCGCCCGGCATCGACGCACCGGTCGAGCCGCCGGGCCCGAAGCCCGCGCCGCCGCCAGGGCCGAAGCCCGCGGTGGGGTCGCCGATCCCGCCGACGCCACTGGAGCCGCCGGGGCCGAAGCCGCCGGCGCCACCGCCGCCCGAGAAGTTCGGGGCGCTCCCGGGGCCGAAGCTCGGCACGCCGGGGATGTCCGACGGCGAGAAGCTCGACGCCCGGGTGCCGTCGGGGTTGAAGTTCGGCGGGGTGTAGCTGCCGGTCGGGACCTTGGACGGGTCGTAGTTCCCGCCGCCGGGGACCTGCGACGGGTCGAAGCTCGGCACCTTGGACGGGTCGTAGCTCCCGCCCGGCACCTTCGACGGGTCGAAGCTGCCGCCGGGACCGCCGCTGGGACCGCCGCCCGGGCCGCCGCCGAAGGACGGCACCCCGCCCGGGCCGGGCATGTTCACGCCGCCCGGACCCCCACCGGGACCGGTGCCGGGGGCGCCGCCCCGCTCGGACCCGTCGCCGTTGCCGTTCTTGCCGTCCTTGCCCTTGCCGTCCTTGTCCTGGTCGACGTCGACGTTCTCCTGCTGCCCCTGTAGCGCGGAGTACGTCGGCATCTTCTGGCCGTTGTCGTTGCTCGCCTTGTAGTAGGCGTTGAAGGCGTCGACGTTGGCCTGGCCCTTGGTGTTGTAGTCGCGGATCGCCCGGTCCGTGTCGGTGGTCCACGGCGTCACCGCGTTGAGCAGGTTGTTCTTCGGCGGGTCCTTCGGGACCTCCTGCACCTGCGCGTGCACCGTGGTGAACGCGTTGTTCTGCTCGCCGAGGTACTTGTCGGAGTCGGTGAGCTTGGTGCCCGAGTCCTCCATCCACACCCGCAGCGGGTGCGCGCCCGCGTTCTGCGCCGCCTCGGAGCCGCCGCCGGTCCAGGCCGCGTCCATGTCCCTGGCCAGGCCGTCGATCGTGGTGAGCCGCTCCTGGTAGGCGCCCTTCAGCCGGCTCGCCGCCGCCTGGCCGTTCGAGATCGAGCCCGTGCCGGGCCCGGTGGTGATCTTGTCCCAGATGTCGTAGCAGTCGATCTTCCGATCACCCTGCTGCGACGTGTGGTCGTCCGAGTGGGTGGTCGCCATGTTGTAGGCGGCGAACCCGCCGAGCAGGACCAGTTCCAGCATCTTCAGCCCCCCATCAGGGTCTGGACCATCGATTCACCGAACTTCTGCGCCACCGGGCACGGGTCCGCGGCGCCGGCGCCGTTGTCGTACTGCACGAGGATGTTGACCGTCAGCTGGTCGGTGACCGCGACGAACAGGCCGCACTTGCCGTCCTTGCGGTCGTCGGCCGCCGCGGCGTAGACGGCGGGGTACCCGCTCACCTGCGTCTCGTCGAAGTAGGCGTCGTTCGCCTTGGTGTCGTAGACGTCCTGGAGGCCGTTCTTGTTCGCCGTCACCGTGGTCACGTCGATCTGGTTGCCCGGGTCGGCGGCCTCCTGGAACGTGCAGCTCGGGCCGTTCCCCGTGCTGCGCGGGGTGCCGTCGCCAAGGCTCAGCGCCGAGCGCCCCGCCGCGTTGAGCGTGGTGCAGGCGTCCGAGGTGATGTTCCCGGCGTTCAGCGGGCTCGGCACGCGCGGCGCGGAACCGGCGGCGGGCTGCGAGGCCGAGTCGCTGCCGCTGGGTTCGGCGGACGGCGCCGGGTTGGCGGTGCCCCCGGTCTTGCTGGAGCAGCCGGCCACGGCGAGCACGGCGAAGGCGAGTGCCGGGACGGCGAGAAGTCGTCGGTTCACGTGGCCTGGTTCCCCGTCTTCGAAAGGCCGGCCTGCGTCTCCGACTCGTTGGTGGTGATCTTCTTCTTCGCGGCCGTCAACGCCTCGATGTAGTTCTTGACGTAGTCCTGCATCTTCTTGTTCTGCTCGAGGAACGCCTTGCCGGACGGGTTCGCGAGCTTCTCCCAGTCGCCGCTGGCGAACTCCTTGCCGGGCGCCTTGACGTTCGCCATCAGGTTGGCGTCGTCGTAGTCGCGCTTGAGGTCGGCCTGGAGGTCCTGCCACTGCTTGATGACGCCGTCGATCTTGTCGGCGTCGAACGTGAAGCCGCCCCCACCGGCCGGCGCGGACATGTTGACCTCGTTACCCATCCGGATTCATCCCCTTCGCGTCCCCGCCCATTCTCCTACGACGTGGCCATTGTGTCCGGGGTTCCCCCGAAACGCGTGAAGGCGGGCCGCCCACCAGGGGCGACCCGCCTTCACGACGTGCCAGGTGCTACTTGGCCTTGACCTCGAGCCGCAC
The DNA here is from genome assembly GCF_034929455.1 of Amycolatopsis heterodermiae. Taxonomy (NCBI): domain Bacteria; kingdom Bacillati; phylum Actinomycetota; class Actinomycetes; order Pseudonocardiales; family Pseudonocardiaceae; genus Amycolatopsis; species Amycolatopsis heterodermiae. The sequence goes on along the minus strand of NZ_JAYFSI010000001.1, from coordinate 1,937,588 downwards.
CTCGACCTTGACGTCCGGGTGGAGCCGGGCGCCGACCGAGTGCTTGCCGACGGTCTTGATGTGGTCGCGCAGCTCGATGACGCGCTTGTCGAGCAGCGGGCCACCGGCCGCCTTGATCGCGTCCACGATCTCGGCCGACGTGATCGAACCGAAGAGCTTCTTCGAGCCCTCGGCCGACTTGCCGGTGAGCTGGATGGCGCCGAGGCCCTCCAGCGTCGCCTTGATCTCCTTGGCGTGGTCGAGGTCGCGGATGCGACGGCTCTCCTGCGCGCGCTGGATCGTGCGGACGTTCTTCTCCGCGCCCTTGGTGGCCGCGATCGCGTAACCCCGCGGGAGCAGGTAGTTGCGCGCGTAGCCGTCCTTGACCTCGACGACGTCGCCGGGACCGCCGAGGTTGGCCACGTCGGTGGTGAGGATGATCTTCGCCATCTCCGTGCCTCCTAGCGCGCGGTCGAGGTGTAGGGCAGCAGTGCCATCTCGCGGGAGTTCTTGACCGCGATGGCGATGTCACGCTGGTGCTGGCTGCAGTTGCCGGTGACGCGACGGGCACGGATCTTGCCGCGATCGGAGATGTACTTCCGCAGCAGGTTCGTGTCCTTGTAGTCGATCAGTTCCGGGCGGCCCTTCTTCTCGGCCTTGCAGAACACGCAGACCTTCTTCTTGGGCTTGCGAATGGGTGGCTTGGCCACTGGTTACTCCTGGAATTTCAAATCTTGTGGATGTGTACGAGATCAGAAGGGGGGCTCGTCCGAGAAGCCGCCACCGCCACCGCCGCCACCGGCGGGCGGGGCCGAACCCCACGGGTCGTCGGCGGGCATGCCGCCGCCGCCACCGCCGCGGTTGCCACCGCCGCCGCCTCCGCCGCCGAAGTCACCGCCGCCGCCGCCACCGCGGCTGACCTTGTTGACCTTGGCCGTGGCGTAGCGCAGCGAGGGGCCGATTTCGTCGACCTCGAGCTCGACGACGGTGCGCTTCTCGCCTTCCTTCGTCTCGAACGACCGCTGCTTCAGGCGGCCCTGCACGACGACGCGGGCGCCGCGGGTCAGGGACTCGGCGACGTTCTCCGCCGCCTGGCGCCAGATGTTGCAGCGCAGGAACAGCGCCTCGCCGTCCTTCCACTCGCCCGACTGCTTGTCGAGCGTGCGGGGCGTGGACGCGACGGTGAAGTTCGCGACCGCCGCACCGGACGGGGTGAAACGCAGTTCCGGGTCGGACGTCAGGTTGCCGATCACCGTGATGACGGTGTCTCCAGCCATCGGGAATACCCTTCGGCTCAGGCCTTGGCGGCGACGGGCGGCTTGGCCGCGGCGCGCTTGATCTCGCGACGCATGACCTTGGTGCGGAGAACGGTCTCCTGCAGCGAAAGCTGGCGGTCCAGCTCCTTCACCGCGTCCGAAGACGAGTTCAGGTCCAGCAGGGCGTAGATGCCCTCCGCGTGCTTCTTGATCTCGTACGAAAGCCGGCGCCGGCCCCAGACGTCGACCTTCTCGACGCTTCCGCCCGAAGTGCGGATCACGTTGAGGAAGGTGTCCAGCGTCGGAGCGACAGTGCGCTCGTCGAGCGTGGGGTCCAGGATGACCATTACCTCGTAATGGCGTGACACAACCACTCACCTCCTATGGGCTCGCGGTCACGGACTGTCCGTGACAGGAGGGTTTGTCCAGGTAAGGCTACCTGGGGGGTACGACATAGCCCGACAGCGGGGTCTCCGGGACGGTCAGCTCGCGCGGCGCAGGACCCAGGTGCGCACGAGGCCGGCCGTGACGCCGGCGAGCACGATCACCGCGAGCAGCATCGGCAGCTGGACGTCGTTCGGGCCGGCGGGCGAGGACAGCGACTGCGCGTTGCCGGCGTCGCGGACGTCGGCACCCTGGCCGGTCTGGTCGCCGGCCCCGACCTGCGGCGCGGTGGCGTCACCGGGGAGCGTGCCGTTGGCCGGGTAGCGCACGCCCGGCGCGACGGCGGTGCCCGCGGTCGCGGTGGGGATGCCGCCGTAGTCGCGCATCGGCGCGGTACCACCGCTGCCGCCCGCGGTGCCCGGGTTGAGGTTCGAGAGGTTGCCGGTCGAGCCACCGGGGCCGGTCGCGGTCCCGCCGCCCTGCTGGGTGCCGCCGGTGCCACCCGCGCCCGGCTGGGCCGGCGCGACGTAGTTCGTGGCGATCGTGGTCAGGCCACACCCGTTGGCGACCCGGCTCTTGATCGAGTTGAGCACCTTGGTCTGGGTGTCGGGCAGCAGGCCGAGACCGGACGCACCCTTCAGCGCGTTCGCGACCACGGTGCCGATGGCGTCACCGGTGATGGTGCCGCCCGCGGAGTTCGGAACGCCGCCGATGGCCAGCGCTCCCTTTCCGGCGATGTTGTCGGCCAGGGCATCGGGCCAGACGGTCGCGAAGGTCACCACGTTGACCTGGTCCTTCGCGCCCTGGCGAACCAGCTCCTTCACCGAGGAGCCCTGGATCGCAACCGTGTCGCCCATGCTGCCGTTCACCGAACCCGTGCAGGTGCCAGCGAGCGTCGTCGCGGCGGAAGCGGTGCCGGCGGACAGGAACGCGCCCCCGGTGACGAAGGCGGCGACAGCGGTGACGGTCAGTGCGCGGCGGGTCGTCTGCCAGGTGGGGATCTTCCGCACGAGCACTGTCCTCCGGAGGGTTATCGGGGCGTGGTCCTAGGCAACAGCAACATCAGGTGCACCAGGATCAACGACGGGGATACGTGAAAGATACTCGGCAGTCGGCTCAATTGGCAGCGGCCATCCGGCGGAGTACCCAGGTGCGGACCAAGCCCGCACTGACTCCGGAGAGTGCCAAAACGGCGATCAGGAGCGGGAGATTCGACCCGTTCGTGAAACCGTCCTGCGCGGAGGGTAGTGCTTCGGCGCGTCCCGCGGTCTGGATGCCGGAGTTGCCGGCCGCCGGGTCGTTCGGACCGGTGAGGCCGAACTGCGGGGCGTAACCCGGGATCTGGCTGCCGTACCGGATCGCCGGCGACGGGGTGAACAAGCCGGCCGTCGCGAACGGGATCCCGCTGTAGTCGCGCATCGGCGCGTAGCCGGTCCCGACGGTGAACGGGAAGCCGCCGAACACCGGGCTGCTCGCGAACCCGGGCAGGAGCGGGCTGTTGGCGTCCGGGATCGGGGTGCTGCCCTGCGGGGTGCCGCCCGCCGGTGCGCCACCGGGGTTGCCCTGGGCGGGCGGGTTCTGCTGCGGGTTGCCGCCCGAGCCGGGCGCGGGCGACTGCTGCTTCCCGCCGCCGTTCAGCGAGTTGACACCCTGCTGCGCGCCGTTGGTGAGACCCTGCACGCCCTGGTTGACCGCGCTCGCGGCCGGGGCGCCGATCACCGGGACCGGCGAGACGACGGTGTTCACCACGTTGACCGTGACCTGGCAGAGGGTGCCGAGGATGGCGTTGATCGTGCCGGTCAGCACCTTGGTGCCCTCGGTGACGACACCGAGGTTGAGCGGGATGCCGAGCAGCGGGGTGGTGGCCTGGACCGTGTCGCCGGGCTTGGCGGTCACCGTGCCACCGCACGTCGTGGTCTTCGTGTCGGCCGCGGAAGCGGTGCCGGGCATCCCCAGGACAGCCGAACCCGCGAGGACGAACGCCGTCGCACCGACCGCCGTTGCTCTGCGTGCCCGGTTCTCCATGCTCGCCGCCCCTTGTCTCGTGCCCTCTGCCCAGGACAACGACGTTAAGGCACTCGGGTGACGCCCGCTCGCTCAGGAATGTCCGGCATTCGAGTGGAAGGGGGCGTCACCGTGGGTGAAGCTCAGGCGGGGTTGCGGCGGATCCAGGCGCGGACGAGGGCCGCCGCGACGATCGCGAGGGCCAGCACCGCGAGCAGCATCGGCAGCTTCGCCGGCGGGGTGACGCCGGGCAGTGCCTCCGCCGTGCCGGACTTCTGCTCGTCGACCGTCGGGACCTGCTGACCGGGGATGATCTGGGCGATCACCGGCGCCTGGACCAGGCTGCCGGGCAGGAGCGCGGCGTTGGTGAAGATGCCCGAGATCGCGTCGCCGGGCAGGCCGGCGCCACCGGAACCGCCGGTGATCGGGCCGGTGCTGTCGCCGGGCGGGGTCTGGCCCGGCGGCGGCGTCTGGCCGGGCGGGGGCGGGTTCTGGGGCGGCGGAGGCGGCGGCGTCCCGGGTGGCACGGGCAGCGTCGGCACGCCGGCGCTCTGCAGGAGGCCCTGGGTCGTGTTCCCGACCGCGTTGACCGTGCCCTGCGCGACGGGGCAGACGGCCTTCGCCGCGGTGTCGCCGACCACCGGCACGTCACCGAGGCCGAGCGCGCGCACCGTGTCACCGACCGGGAGGGACAGCAGCGGGGCCGAGCCGTTGGTGTTCTTCGCGCTCGAGTCGAGGCCGACGGTCAGCCGGTCCGGGGAGTTGAGCGGGGCGCCCGCGTCCAGCAGCAGGCCGGTCTTCGCGTCGCGGGCCTGGCCGTTCTGGAGCGTGGCCGCGCAGTCGCCGCCGAGCGTCGGGCTGGTGTTCGCGCTCGCCACGCCCGGGGCCGCGAAAGCGGCCGACGCGGCGAGAGTGAACCCCAGTGCGGTGATCCGGGCGACGTGCTTCCCCATCGATGCCCTCCGGCAGTCGGACCAATCTGGATCACGGAACGCGCTCACGGTACTCCACGAGCGTCACCAACCGGTTCACCAAGTCCGAAGTTCATCCCGGAGTAGCGTGCTCGGCATGCTGATTGGCGCCCATGTCCGTGACGACGACCCGTTGACCGCGGTGGCCGACCGCAAAGCCGACGTCGTCCAGTTCTTCCTCTCCGACCCGCAGGGCTGGAAGGCCCCGAAGCCGCACCCGCACGGCGAGGCCATCCTGGCCGACCCGGTCGAGGTGTTCATCCATTCGCCGTACCTCATCAACGTCGCCTCGCTGAACAACCGGATCCGGATCCCGTCCCGCAAGAACGTCACGCAGCACGCGGACGGGGCCGCCGCCGTCGGCGCGAAGGGCCTGATCGTGCACGGCGGGCACGTCGGCGACACCGACGACGTCGAGGCCGGCCTCGACAACTGGCGCAAGCTGTTCGAGCGCGAGCAGGAGAAGGGCGGCTTCAAGGTCCCGATCCTGATCGAGAACACCGCCGGCGGCGAGAACGCGATCACCCGCGACCTCGAGGTCATCGCCCGGCTGTGGGACAAGGTCGGCGAGTTCGGCGCCGGGTTCTGCCTCGACACCTGCCACGCCTACGCGGCGGGCTGGGACCTCGCGACCGCCGTCGAGAAGGTCAAGGCCATCACCGGCCGGATCGACCTGGTGCACCTGAACAACTCCCGCGACGAGTTCGGCTCGACCCGGGACAGGCACGCGAGCGTCGTGGACGGCGAGGGCACGATCGACCCCGAGGCACTGGTCGCGGTCGCCCGCGAGGCCGGCGCCCCGGTGATCGTCGAGACCCCGGCCGACGGCCAGGCCGCCGACATCGCCTACCTGAAGGAACAGCTCAGCTAGGGACGGCGACGGCCTTCCGGCGGCGCCGGGTGGCGTTCGGGATGATCACGTCCCGGGCGCCGTCGAGGAAGCCGCCGGCCGGGTCGTCGTCGCCGGCGATCCGGACCAGGTCGGCCGCCGGGCGGTAGATCTCCCGGACCACCAGCACGCACAGCCCGACGACGGCCAGGTCGCGGACCACGACCGTGCCCAGGAACCAGCCCTCGGGCAGGCCCTTGTGGTCGACGCCGAGGTAGTAGAACATCCGCGGCACCCAGACCAGCGCGTCGATCAGCATCCAGCCGAGCAGCAGCCGCCAGCGCGGGATCGCCAGCACCGCCAGCGGTACCAGCCACAGCGAGTACTGCGGGCTCCACACCTTGTTGGTCAGCAGGAACGCGGCCACGACGAGGAACGCGAGCTGCCCGAGACGGGGTCGCCGGGGCGCGGCCAGCGCGACGTACGCGATGCCCGCGCAGCAGGCCAGGAACAGCACGGCGATCGTCCAGTTGAGGTACGTCGGCGTCTGGTTCTTCTGCAGCACGCCGTCGAACCCGGCCCAGCCGGTCGTGTACGAGAAGACGTTGTAGAGCGAGTCCGGGTCCATCGGCCGCAGGGTGTTCATCCGGAAGAACTCCCACCAGCCGCGGGTCGCGGTGAGGATGAACGGCGCGTTCACCGCCACCCACGTCACGACGGCGGCCGCCGCGGTGCGCCAGAACGGCGTCAGCTTCCCCGCCCGCAGGCAGAGCACGAACAGCACGCCGAGCAGCAGCAGCGGGTAGAGCTTCGCCGTCGCGCCCAGGCCGAGCAGGAGCCCGGCGAGCAACGGCCGCTTGCGCGACCAGGCGAGCAGGCCGGTGGCCGTGAACGCGGTCGCGATCGTGTCGAAGTTGGTGAACGCGTGCACCAGGACCAGCGGTGACGCCGCCACCAGCACCATGTCCCACGGACGGCGTTTCATCGTCCGCCCGGTCGCCCAGACGGTGACCAGCCAGGCCATCGACAGGAAGAACGCGGTGATGTTGAAGTAGATGGCCACGGGTAACGCGCCGGGTAGCCAGCCGCTCTCGGCGACGTTGAGCCAGCCGGCCGCGAGCTTCGCGTTCACCCACTGGAAGAGCCCGGTGAACACCGGGTACTCCATGTACCGGGTGTCGTTCTCCGCGGTCTGCGAGCTCTCCTTCCACGACGTGTAGTACGGGAAGGTGCTCGGCCGGTCGAGCCGCTCGGAGCTGTAGAGCGGCACGATGTCGGAGTAACACATCGCGACGAACGGGCGGCCCGCGCGCCAGTCGAGCTGGGTGGCGCCGCTCGAGTCCTGGTACTGCTGGATGCAGGAGCCCTTGCCGAACCAGCACAGCATCAGGGCCAGCGTCGCCAGCAGCAGCCCGACGCGCTGCGGGGACCAGAACCAGTGCCTGCCGACCGCGGCGTGCTCGCCGAGCGGACCGCCCACGGGTCTGGTGACCGCCGCCGCGAGTGGGTCGTTCCAGCTCGGGACGACCCGATCGGCCCTGCTCAGCGTCACGGGGCCGGGGTCCGGCTCGCGCGTGGTCTCCTCTGGCACGACCGGGATGTTATCGGTGATGGCCCGACGCCGAAGTGAAGGCGACGATCATGCCGGATTCGCGTAGTACGAGGCCAGGACCTCGGCGGCCGCGCCGCGCGTGACGATCTCCTCGCCGAAGGAGTCCTCCACGACCTCGATGCGCTGCCAGTGCGGCAGCGGCAGCAGCTCCTCGAGCCGTTCGGAAACGGCGTCACGGTACGTGCCCGGTTCGTCCCGCACGGCGCGTCCGGCCAGCACGATCCGTTCCAGATCGAGCACCTGGACGAGGTCGGCGAGGCCGATCCCGAGGAAGCCGGCGGCGGTGCGCGTGTCGGGGGCCTGCTTGGCCATGATCTCGACGCAGCCGCGCCGCCCGCAGGCGCAGCGGGGGCCGTCGTAGGCGATCGTGGTGTGCCCGAACTCACCCGCGTTGGTCCGCGGCCCCCGGTAGAGCCGGCCGTCGATCAGCAGGCCGACGCCGATGCCGGTGCCGACGAGCACGACCGCCGTCGCCGTCGGCTCGCCGTGCGGCCACAGCTGGGCGAACGCGGCGGCGTTGGTGTCCTTGTCCAGCAGCACCGGCAGGCCGGTGCGCTTCTCGAGCAGATCGCGCAGCGGGACGTCGTGCCAGCCGGGCATGCTCGTCGCGTCGCGGACCAGGCCGGCGATGTGGTCCAGCGGGCCGACCGCGCCCAGGCCGAGGCCGAGCACCGGGAAGCCGTCGGCGAGCTCGAGCGCGGTGGCGCCGATGGCCTCGACGGCCTGCTCGGGGGTGAACCCGACCGGGAGCGGGCCGCCCGCGGTCTCTTCGACCTCGCCGATGAGGTTGGTCCGCAGCACCCGGTACTCGTCGCGGTCGAGCCGCGCGCCGAGCGAGTGCCGGGCGCTGGACCGGACGGTCAGCTGGGTGCGGGGCTTGCCGACGCCCACGGACGGCTGACGTTCCTCGTCCAGCAGGCCGGCGTCGAGGAGTTCGGGCACGATCTTGGACACGGCCTGCTGGGTCAGCCCGGTGCGTTCGGCGAGCTCGACCCGGCTGAGGCCGCCGGCTCGCAGGATGTGCGCGAGCAGGAGGGCGCGGTTGTGCTCACGCACGTTGCGCAGGTTCCTCCCGGTGGCCGCCATGGACTAGATCTTCGCACGCCTGGTCAATTTCGCAACACTGTTGTTTAATGGGCGCCATGGTGGACGACTTGCGGGTGGGCATCCTCGGGTACGGCATCGGCGGACGCGTCTTCCACGCGCCGCTGGTGGCGGCGACCCCCGGGCTGACCCCGGCCGTGATCACGACGTCGGGCAACGCCGTCCAGGCGCGGACCGACTACCCCGGCGCCGAGATCGTGCCGGACGCCGACGCGTTGTTCGAGCACGCGGGCGACCTCGACCTGATCGTCGTCAGCACCCCGAACCGCACGCACGTGCCGCTCGCGCTGCGGGCCATCGAGGCCGGCGTGCCGGTGGTCGTCGACAAGCCGTTCGCGCCGACCGCGGCCGAGGCCGAGCGGGTCGTCGCCGCGGCGAAGGCGGCGGGCGTCGGGCTCACCGTGTTCCAGAACCGCCGGCTCGACTCCGACTTCCTCACCGTGCGCGAGGTGCTCGACTCCGGCCGGCTCGGCGAGGTGTTCCGCTTCGAGTCCCGCTACGACCGCTGGGTGCCGAAGCCGAAGGACAACTGGCGCGAGTTCGGCGACCCGGCCGAGGCCGGCGGCCTGCTCTACGACCTCGGCGCGCACATCGTCGACCAGGCGCTGCAGCTGTTCGGCCCGGTCACGCGGGTCTACGCGGAGGTCGACCGCCGCCGTGCCGGCGTCCAGGTCGACGACGACGTGTTCGTCGCGCTGCACCACGCGAACGGCGTCCGGTCGCACCTGTGGGCGACGGCGCTGGCGGGCACCTTGAACCCGCGGTTCCGCGTGCTCGGCGACCAGGCGACGTTCACCAAGTACGGCCTCGACGTCCAGGAACCCCAGATCAAGACGGGCATGCGGCCCGGCGACGACGGCTGGGGCGTGGAGCCGGCCGCGGACGCGGGCACGATCGGCGTCGGCAACGACCTCAAGACCGTGCCCACCCTGACCGGCCGCTACGAGCAGTTCTACGCCCAGGTGCGCGACGCGCTGCGCGGCGAGGGCGAGTTCCCGGTCGACCCGGAGTCGTCGGTCGCCGCGCTGCGCGTGATCGAGGCCGCGCACCGCTCCGGCGTCGAAGGAACCGTCGTCGAGCTCTGACCCCCAGACCGGCCGTGACCTCGGTAACCCCCAGTACTGGGGTCACGGCCACCTTCTTCCCCGCTCAGCCGCCCGGGTTCGGGTCGCCGCTCTGGCCGGAGTCGTTCCCGTTGCCGTTGCCCGTCCCGGTGTTCCCGGTGCCGTTGTTGCCCGTGGTGTTGCCGTTGTTGTTGCCGCCGTTGCGGTTGCGCTGCCGGTCCTGCAGCTCCTGAAGCCGTTGCTGGAACTGGCGGAGCTGGTCCTGTTGCTGCTGGCGGTTGCCGGGCTGGTTCTGCTGGTTCCGCGGGTCGCGCTGCTGCTGTTGTTGCTGCTGCTGCTGCGGTTGCTGAGGCGGCTGCTGGATCTGCACCTGGTCCACCGGCGAGCTGATCGCCGCCACGCGGTCGAAGCGCTCGCCCGGTTTGCCCTGCAGGTACAGCTGCATGAAGCGGTCCCAGATCGGGCCCGCCAGCGTCGAGCCGAAGATCGGGGCGCCCGTCGGGCCGTGCAGGGCCTTGTCGCCGTCGCTGCCGACCCAGACCGCCGCCGAAACCGACGGCGTGTAGCCGACCATCCACGTCTGGGCGTTCGCGTTGGCCGCCGACGCCGGTTCGTCGTTCTGCGGGGTGTGCTGCTGGGTGCCGGTCTTGCCCGCGCACTCGTGGCCCGCCGGGCAGGTCAGGCGCGAGAACTGGATCACCGGGGCCAGCGCCGCCGTCACGTTGCCGGCGATCTGCGCGCTGCGGGCCGGGTCGTTGTCGGCGAAGGCGTCCGCGGACCGGTTCTTGGCCTCGTACGCCGTTTCCCCGTTCGCGTTGGTCACCTTCTGCACGAAGTGGCGTTCACGCTGGACGCCGCCCGCCGCGAACGTCGCGTAGCCCGAGGCCATGTCCGCCGGCGTGACCTGCGTGCCGCCGCCACCGATCGAGATGTTGTTGTCGCCGGTGAACAGCTCGCTGCGACCGCCGCTGTCCTTCGTCCGGACGCCCGCTTCCTGCGCGGCTTCCGCCACCCCGGACGGCTTCGTCACGTTCAGCACCATGTCGTAGAACACCGTGTTCGTGGACCGCTGCATCGCCTCGGCGACGGTGCACTGCTCGGAGCAGCTGCTGCTGTCACCCGCGTTGCGGATGGGGAGGTCGACGCCGGGGAACGTGCGGGGTGAGGTGCCGTCGAACCGCGCGTCGAGGCCGCGGCCGAGCTTGAGGAACGCCGCGAGGTCGAACGGCTTCATCGACGACCCGGGGTTGTGCGGCTCGTCCGCCCAGTCGCGCCCGGCCTGGTCCTCGCCGTTCGGGCCCTTCACCACCGGTGCGCCGCCGTAGTAGGCGAGCACCCCGCCGGTCTTCGGGTCGACGGCGACCAGCGCGTCGAGGATCCGGTCGTCGGTCTGCTCGGCCATCCCCTCGGTCACGGCCTGCTCGGCCGACTGCTGTGCCTGCGAGTCGATCGTGGTGAACACCTGGAACCCGCCGCGGTAGTACTCCTGCTCGCTGATCCCCTGCGCCGCCAGCTCCGCCTTGACCTGCTTCTTGACGAACGGGTTCAGCGCGCCGGCCTGCTTGCTCTCCACCAGCGGGATCGGGGTCGGGAACTTCGCCTCGGCGCGCTGGGCCGGTGTCAGGTAACCGTTCTTCAGCATCCGGTCCAGCGCCGTGGTCCACCGGGCGGTGGCGACGGCGGTGTTCTCCGAGCGTCCCGGCTGCTGGATGAGGCCGGCGAGCAGCGCGGCCTGCGAGTAGTCGAGCTGCCCGACGTCCTGGCCGAAGTACGCCTGCGCGGCGGCCTGGATGCCGTACGCGCCGCGGCCGAAGTAGATGATGTTGAGGTAGGCGGTGATGATGTCCGCCTTCTCGTAGGTCTGGTTCATCTTGAACGACTTCGCGAGCTCGGTCCACTTTCGCGTGAGCGTCGGATCGTCGTCGCCGGAAGCGTTCTTGATGTACTGCTGGGAGATCGTCGAACCACCGCCGGAACCGCCGGTGACCTGGTTGTACGCCGCCCGCAGGATGCCGGTGACGTCGAAGCCCGAGTTGGTCTCGAACGACGCGTCCTCGGTTGCGATCACGGCTTTCTTGACGACGTCCGGGATCTGGTTCGCCGACAGGATCTGCCGGTTCCCGCCGGTCGGCACGTCCTTGCCCATCTCCGTGCCGTCGCTGAACAGGTACGTCACGGCCTGGCCCTGCGCCTGCGCGACGGTCTCCGGCGACGGGACGTCGACGGCCAGGTAGGTGATCACGAACGCGACCGCGGGGACGACGAAGAACAGCCCCGCCACCACGTAACCGATCCGGCGGATCCGCCGCCAGCGCCGTTTCCGCACGTCCTGCTCGGTGCTCGGCCGGGGACGGCGCAGCGGCTGGCCCGGGCGCTGCCGGATGATCGGCACCGTCGGCGGGTCGTCCGGCTCGGTGCCGTTGTGGACGTGGTGGGTGATCAGCTCCGGTTCGCTGCCCTGCAGCCCGGCGCGCGGCAGCGGCCGGGCCGACGGCCGCCGGGTACGGCGGCGCGGATCGGGAGCGCGACCGCGCGAAGTGCGGGTTCGGTCGTTGGTCACGGGCCGGCCTCCACGGTGGGCTGCGGACGCAGTCCTCTCGGAGGGCACACGTACCGCGGCCCACCGTGGTTCACCCGTGACTAGTTGCCGGGGTCGTCTCCCGAGGTCGGCGTGTCCTTCGAGGTCGACGACTTCGTGTGCTTCGGCGTGCTCTCCTGCGACGACGACTGGTGGCCGTGGTCGTTGCCGTCGTTCCCGCCGTTACCGCCGTTGTCACCCTGGTCGCCGCCCTGGTCGGGGTTCTCGTCCGTCGGCGTCGAGTCAGTCGTCGTCGCGACGTCCGACGACGGCGGCGGGGCGACCTCGCCACCGATGCGGTCGACCTTGTCGAACTTCTCGCCCGGCTTGCCCGTCAGGTACAGCGACAGGAACTTCTGCCACATCGGGCCGGCGATGGTCGAGCCGTAGATCGGCGAGTTGTTCTTGCCGTGCAGCGGCTTGTTGCCGTCGCCGCCGACCCAGGCCGCCACCGAGACGGACGGCGTGTAGCCGACCATCCACGTCTGCGAGTTCGCGTTCGCGGCCCACGACGGCTCACCCGCGGTCTTCGTGTGCTGCTGCGTCCCGGTCTTGCCGGCGCACTCGTGGCCGGCGGGGCACTTCAGGTGCGAGAAGTCGATGACCGGCTTGAGCGCTTCGGTGACGTTCCCGGCGATCTGACGGCTCTTGTCCGAGTCGCTGTCGAACGCCGGCTTGGAGTCCGTCGAAGCCTCGTACGCGACTTCGTTCTGCCCGTTGACGACCTTCGTCACGAAGTGCCGGGCCCGCTGCTCGCCGTTGGCCGCGAAGGTCGCGTACGCCGAGGCCATGTCCACCGGCGTGATCTGGGTTTCCCCACCGCCGAGGGAGATGTTGTTGTCCTTGGTGGAGATGATCGACTGGCCGCCGTCGTCCTTGGTCGTGACGCCGGCCTCCTGCGCGGCCTGCTTGACCGGGCCCTGCTTGGTCTTGTTGAGGACCATGTCGTAGAAGACCGTGTTCGCCGAGCGCATCATCGCCTCGGAGACGGTGCACTGCTGCGAGCAGCTGCTGCCCGGGCCGGCGTTGCGCACGACCCGGCCGTCGAACGTGCGGTTGTTGGAGCCGTCGAACGTCGCGTCGAGGCCCTGGCCCATCTTGAGGAACGCGGTGAGGTCGAACGGCTTCATCGACGAACCCGGGTTCTGCGGGGTGTTCGCCCAGTCGCGCCCGGCCTGGTCCTGGCCGTTGACCTGGACGATCGGCTTGCCGCCGTAGTAGGCGAGCACCCCGCCGGTCTTCGGGTCGACCGCGACGAGCGCGTTGAGCAGCTGGTCGTCGACCTGGCCCTTCATCGCGTCGGTGGCCGCCTGTTCCGCGGCCTGCTGCGCCTTCGGGTCGATCGTCGTGTGCACCTGGAAGCCGCCGGAGTAGTAGCGGTCCTCCGGGATGTCGTGCGCGGCGAGCTCGTCCTTCACCTGCTGCACGACGAACGCGGGCGGCGCGCCGGCCTGCTGCTTGCTGTCCTCGAGCGGGATCGGCGTCGGGAACTGCGCCGACTGGCGCTCGGCCGCGCTGATGTAGTTGTTCTTCAGCATCCGGTCGAGCGCGGTGGTCCAGCGGTCGTGCGCGACCTTGTCGTTCTCCGACCGGCCCGGCTGCTGGATCAGCCCGGCGAGCAGCGCCGCCTCCGAGTAGGTCAGGTCCTTGGCGTCCTTGTGGAAGAAGGCCTGAGACGCCGCGCCCACCCCGTACGCCCCGCGCCCGAAGTAGATGATGTTCAGGTACGCGGTGATGATGTCCTTCTTCTCGTACGTCTGGTTCATCTTGAAGGACTTGGCCAGCTCGGTCCACTTGCGCGTCAACGTCGGGGCGTCGTTGTCGGTGGCCTTCTTGATGTACTGCTGCGAAATCGTCGAACCACCGCCGGTGCCGCCGGTGGCGTTGTTGAACACCGCGCGCAGCAGGCCGCCGACGTCGAAGCCGGAGTTCGTCTCGAACGAGTCGTCCTCGGTCGCGATCGCCGCGTGCTTCATGATGTCGGGGATCTGCTCCGGGCTGAGCAGCACCCGGTTCCCGCCGCGCGGCACGTCCTTGCCCATCGGCGAGTCGTCGGCGTAGAAGTACGTCACCGCCTGGCTCTGGTTCTGCGCGACCTCCGTCGGCGACGGGACGTCGACCAGGAAGTACGTGATGACGAACGCGATCGCCGGGAGCACGAGGAACACCCCGACGAAGCCGTAGCCGACGCGCCGGATGATCTTCCAGCGCCGCTTCTTCCGCTGTTCCGGGGTGAGGACCGGTTTGCCGTCGCCGTCGGGCTCCGGGTCGTCGTAGCCGTCCGCTTCCTCGTACGCGTGGTGCGTCATCAGCTCGGGCCCGCCGCTCATCGGCGGCGGCTCCGGCCGGTTGCCGCGCGGCTGCTGCCACGGCTGCTGCGGCTGACGCGACGGCGGCTGCTGCATCGGCCGGCCCCCCGGCGGGGTCGGCGGGCGGCGCGGGCCCTGGCCGCGGGGCCCCTGTGGTCCGGACGGCCCCTGACGGCGCGGATCAGGACCCTGGCCGGGCCAGGAGCGGGATCGATCGTCGGGCACGGGGCAGTCCTCCAGTCAGTGACACCCGGGGCTTCGCCCCGAGCCGGGGGCTCCGCCACCCGGAACCCCCGAAATGCAGTCAGCACGGGACGGCGATAGCCGCCATCCCCTGTTGGAAGGGACGCGCGTGAACCCCACGGGTTGCCGAAACGATCATCCGGAAACGGTTCAGGGCCCCCCGCGTGCTGCGGAGGGCCCTGAACGGAGCTGCTATCCCGGGCCGGCGCCCGGTGGCGAGGCCACGGCACCACCGCCGCCGAACGTGTTGCCGATGCCGGGATCACCGGGCCCGCCCGGACCGGGCCGGGTCAGCGTGGGCCGGCTCGGCTTCGTCGACGTGTTCGTCTCCGTGTCCGTCGGCTCGGTGCTCGTCGTCGTTTCCGGGGTGGTCGGCGTCGTCGTCGTGGTCGGCGTCTCCGACGGCTTCGGCGGCGTCGACGTCACCGTCGAGGCGTCCTTGCCGATCGGCGCCACCTTGTCGAACTTCTCCGCCGGTTTGCCCTTGAGGTAGAGGTTCATGAAGCTCTGCCACGTCGGACCGGCGATGGTGGCACCGAAGATGGGCTTGTTCTTCGGGTCGTGCAGCGGCTTGTTGCCGTCGCCGCCGACCCAGACCGCGGCCGACACGGACGGCGTGTAGCCCACCATCCACGTCTGCGCGTTGCGGTCGGCGTACGCCTTCGGGTCGTCGGCCTTCGCGGTGTACTGCTGCGTCCCGGTCTTGCCGGCGCACTCGTGCCCGGTCGGGCACTTGAGCTTCGAGTGGTCGATGACCGGGACCAGCGCCTCGGTGACGTTGCCCGCGATCTGCTGGCTCTTCGACGCGTCGTCGTCGAACGCCGGGTTGGTCTTGATGTTGTTCTCGTCGAACTCCACCTCGTCCTGGCCGTTCGTCAGCTTCGAAACGAAGTGCTGCTCGTGGTACGTCCCGCCGTTGGCGAACGAGGCGTACGCCGCCGCCATGTCCTCCGGCGTCACGGCCGTGCCACCACCACCGAGCGAGATGTTGTTGTCGTCGGTGTAGAGGACGCTCTTGCCGTCCGGCGAGACCTTGACCCCGGCTTCCTTCGCCGCTTCCGCGACCCGCGACGGCTTCGTCACGTTCAGGACCATGTCGTAGAACACGGTGTTCGCCGAGATCTCCATCGCCTTCGCGACGGTGCAGTCCTTGCCGCAGCTCGCGCTGTCACCCGCGTTCCGGACCGTGCGGCCGCCGAGCACCCGGTTGTTCGAGCCGTCGAACGTCTCGCCGAGGCCCTTGCCCATCTTGAGGAACGCCGTGAGGTCGAACGCCTTCACCGACGAACCCGGGTTGCGCGCCTGGTTGGCGCGGTCCTGCCCGATCTGGTCCTTGCCGTTGGCGTCCTTCACCAGTTCCGGGCCGCCGTAGTACGCGATCACCCCGCCGGTCTTCGGGTTGACCGCGACCAGCGCGTTCAGCAGGTTCTCGTCGGTCTGGCCCTTCATGCCCTCCTGGGAGGCCTGCTCCGCCGCGGCCTGCGCCGCCGGGTCGATCGTGGTGTAGATCTTCGCGCCCGTGGAGAACAGCTTGTTCTCGTCGTAGCCCTTGACCGCCAGCTCGTCCTTGATCCGCTGCTGGAGCTGGTAGGTCATCTTCCCCGAGTCCTGCTCCTTGTTGGAGTTCTTCGGAATCGGCGTCGGGTACTGGGCGGCCGCGCGGTCGGCCTGCGGCAGCCACTTGTTGGCCACCATCTGGTCCATCACGTACGTCCAGCGCTTCTGGGCGTACGCCTCGTTCTCCGACCGGCCCGGACCCTGGATCAGGCCGGCCAGCAGGGACGCCTCGGAAGCGTTGAGGTCCTTGGCGTCCTTGTTGAAGTAGGCCTTCGCGGCCGCCTGGATGCCGTTGGCCCCGCGTCCGAAGTAGACGATGTTCAGGTAGGAAGTGATGATCTCTTCCTTGGACTGCTGGTTGTTCATCTTGAACGACTTCGCCAGCTCGGTCCACTTGCGGGTCAGGGTCTGCTGGTCGTTCTGCGTCGCCTGCTTGATGTACTGCTGGGAGATCGTCGAACCACCACCCTGGCCGCCGGTCACCTGGTTGAAGACCGCGCGCAGGATGCCGGTGACGTCGAAGCCCGAGTTGGTCTCGAACGTCGCGTCCTCCGCGGAGTACACGGCGTGCTTGACGACCTCGGGGACCTCGCCCGGCTTGAGCAGCTGGCGGTCGCCGCCCGGCGGCAGCTCGCGGCCCATGAGCTGGCCGCCCGCGTCGTAGTAGGTGATCGGCTGGCTCTGCAGCGCCTTGATGCTCTCCGGCGTCGGCACGTCCACCAGGAAGTAGGTGATGACGAACGCGATCGCGGGCACCACGAAGAACAGGCCGACGAAGACGTAGGCGCACCGGCGGATGATCTTCCAGCGGCGCTTCTTCTTCTGCGCCGGCGTCAGGACCTTCTTGCCCTTTTCGTCGAGCTCTTCCTGGGGCTCGACGTCGTCGGCGTACTCGTTGAACGCGGCGTCGTCGTCGTAGCCGTCGTCGTACGGGTCGCGGCCGAAGTCGTCGGTGCCGTTGTGCGCGTGGTGGGTGATCAGGTCCGGTTCACGCCCGGGAGGCGGGACCGGGCGGCGTCCGGGGGGTGGCTGCCGGAACCCCTGCGGGGGCGAGCCGGGCGGACCCTGCTGTGGACGCTGCCCGGGAGGCGGCGGCACCGGCCGCCGCGCGGCCATGCCCTGCTGGCGGGCGCGCTGCGGACGCCGGGCCGGCTCGTCGGCGGGCCACTGCGGGCCGCCTTCGTCGCCGGACGGCCACTCCGGGGCGCCACCACGTCCGCTGGGGACGCCGCGAGGAGGCGTGCCGCGTTGGGGACGGCGGGGGGCCTCTTCGCCGGGCCACGCCGGCCCGGGGTCCTCCCCGGGCCACGGGCCCGACTGGGCACGGCGAGGTGCATCTGGCTCCTGGCCGGGCCAGGAGCGGTTGCGATCGTCGTTCACGAATGGGCCTCCCAGACCGGCGCCCGGTAGTGCGCCGTTCTGCGCTCTTCAGCGGTTGTGTTCCAGCTCACCGGCCCGCGGTCCTTCGCGGACCGTCGGCAGGCTCCCCCGTACCGAGGACGTACGACCGGACCAGGTGGTTCCAGTGGCACGCCCGGCACACCTCGACGTCGTACACGGTGAACTCGGCGAACCGGCCGGCCATCCTGGCCAGCTCTTCGGGGGTCCTCGCCGAGCCCGCGACATGCTTGAGTTCGTCACCGTAGACCCAGGACACCAGGGTCAGCGGTTCCTGGCGGCAGATCGGACAGGGCTGGTCACCGGCCCGGCCGTGGAACTTCGCCGCCCGCAGCAGGTACGGGCTCGCGTCGCAGGCCTCATGGCTGCCGACGCGCCCGGAGCGGACCTCGGCCAGCAGCGCACGGCGCTGCAAGGCGAAGTCCACGACCTGCCGCTGGTTAATCACCAGGACAGAGTACGGGCTCTTCCTGTGTGGTCCACGCCCCCTAGCGTGACCTGTCTCGCGGCTACCGGGGACACGCCGGACGTTCGATAACTCTCCGGTGAATTTCGCCCACGATGCGCTGAACTCGCCTGTTGGCTTCGCCACTTCGATGTATCGGGGCGATATAGTGGCTGAGTAGGTTGGACCGAGGCGATCATTCGGAGCAACGCCGGTCGCCGAGGTTTGTTCCCGGAAGGGGGTGCGCTGTGCTGGAGTTCGCGATCCTGGGTCTTCTGCACGAAGCGCCCATGCACGGGTATGTGCTGCGCAAGCGGCTGCACGAGACGCTCGGCACGCTCCGGACGTTCTCGTACGGCTCGCTGTACCCGACCCTGCGGCGGCTGCTGCGGGCCGGGTACCTGGTCGAAGAGCTCGACGAAGCCGACGACCGCGCGTGGTCCCGGCGGGGCCGCCGGGTCTACAAGCTCACCGCGGAGGGCAAGGAGCGCTTCGGTGAGCTGCTCGGCGACGCCGGGCCGCAGACCTGGGACGACGAGGGGTTCGGTGTTCACCTGGCCTTCTTCTCGCGGACCCCGGCCGACGTGCGGATGCGGATCCTCGAAGGCAGGCGGCGGCGCGTCGAAGAGCGCCGCGAGGGTTTGCGGGCCGCGCTGGCCAGGACCGAGGAGAGGATCGATCGCTACACCCGTGAGCTGCACCGGCTGGGTCTGGAGACCAGCGAGCGGGAGGTGCGCTGGCTCAACGAGCTCATCGCGCACGAGCAACACGAACAAGCCGAGCGGCAGGGTCCCGAGACCTGAGCCGTGCGGCCGCGCCGCAGCGTCGCGGCAGACCTACTGAAGAGACACGGATTGAAGGAGAAACCCCCCATGGGCGAGAACCGCCGCGTACGGGTGGCCATCGTGGGCGTCGGCAACTGCGCGGCGTCGCTGGTCCAGGGTGTCCAGTACTACCGCGACGCGGATCCGGCCACCCGCGTCCCCGGCCTGATGCACGTCGACTTCGGCGGCTACCACGTCCGCGACATCGAGTTCGTGGCCGCGTTCGACGTGGACGCCAAGAAGGTCAGCCGTGACCTGTCGGAGGCGATCTTCGCGTCCGAGAACAACACCATCAAGATCGCCGACGTGCCGCCGCTCGGCGTCACCGTCCAGCGCGGTCACACCCACGACGGCCTCGGCCGCTTCTACCGCGAGACGATCGAGGAGTCCGACGAGACCCCGGTCGACATCGTCGCCGCGCTGCGTGAGGCGAAGGCCGACGTCCTGGTCTCCTACCTGCCGGTGGGTTCCGAGGTGGCCGACAAGTTCTACGCGCAGGCCGCGATCGACGCCAAGGTCGCGTTCGTCAACGCGCTGCCGGTGTTCATCGCCTCCGACCCGGAGTGGGCGCAGAAGTTCACCGACGCCGGCGTCCCGATCGTCGGTGACGACATCAAGTCCCAGGTCGGCGCCACCATCACGCACCGCGTGCTGGCCAAGCTGTTCGAGGACCGCGGCGTCCAGCTCGACCGGACGATGCAGCTCAACGTGGGCGGGAACATGGACTTCCTGAACATGAAGGAGCTGGAGCGGCTCGAGTCGAAGAAGATCTCGAAGACCCAGTCCGTCACCTCGCAGGTCGACCGCGACCTCGGCAAGGGCAACGTCCACATCGGCCCGTCGGACTACGTGCAGTGGCTCGACGACCGCAAGTGGGCCTACGTCCGGCTCGAGGGCCGCGCCTTCGGTGACGTGCCGCTGAACCTGGAGTACAAGCTCGAGGTGTGGGACTCGCCGAACTCGGCGGGCATCATCATCGACGCCGTGCGCGCGGCGAAGATCGCCCTCGACCGCGGCGTCGGCGGCCCGATCCTGTCGGCCTCCTCCTACTTCATGAAGTCGCCGCCGGAGCAGTACGACGACTCGACCGCGCGCGACGCCGTCGAGAAGTTCATCCACGGCGACGTGGAGCGGTAACCCCCCTCTCGTCAGAAGGCCACCACCCGGGCGTCGTGCCTGGTGGTGGCCTTCTTCGCGTGGTGCACTAAACCGGTGGGGTGGGGCGGGCGTGATCGGGGTGTGAGTGCGAGCGTAGGGGAGAGCGTGCCAGGGGATCTGGGCGCGCCGACCTTCCATGCCCTCTTCCGGGAGTACTTCGGCCAGATGACGAGATTGGCGCACCTGCTCGGCGCGGACGACGCCGAGAACGTGGCGCAGGAGGCCTTCGTCAAGCTCCACCAGCGCTGGGACACCCTCACCGACCACACGCGGGTGGCGGGTTACCTGCGCGCGACCGTGGTGAACATGTCCCGGTCGCGGACCCGGCACCTGCGGGTGGTCCGCCGGACGCCGCAGGAGCGCCCGGCGGACGAGCTGTCGGCCGAGGTCACGGCGGTGGCCAACTGGGAACACCAGCGGATCCGCGCGGTACTGGGCAAACTGTCCAGGAGACAGCGTGAGGTGCTGGTGCTGCGCTACTGGCTGGACCTGAGCACGGCGGGCATCGCGGAGACCCTCGGCATCTCGCCGGGCACGGTCAAGGCGACCACCCACCACGCGATGGAGAACCTGCGCAAGCACCTGGGGGACGACCTGGGAGGTGAGCGATGACCGACCTCGAACGCAAACTGGCCGAGACACTGCGGGAGCAGGGCGGGGAGGTCACGCCCAACCTCGACGCGGCCTGGGCCGAGCAGATGCGCCGCCAGCGAAGGCGACCCCGCCGGCGGCTGACGGTGATCGTCGCGCCGCTGGCCGCCGTGCTGGTGGTGTTGACGAGCGTGTCGCTGGCGACGCGGATGAACACCGCCCCGGCTCCGCTCCCGCCGGCGAACCCGGGGCAGGAGCTGGTGGTCGCGAAGCCGGAGGTGATCCCGCCGGCGACGTTGAGCGGCGGCGGCGAGCCGGTGACCCTCACCGACTTCGTCGGGCAGACGGAGAACTGGACGTCCTACGCGGTCGCCGCCAACGACCCCACGGGCCGGAAGCTGTTCTGCGTCGAGTCGTTGCCCAAGGGCGTGACCGGGGGGACGAGCGGCTCGCAGTACGGCATCGAATCGCCGTCGTGCGTCCCGATCTCGCGGCGCACCGTGCGCGCCGGATACGTCGGCAAGACCGGCGGCCCGCTCCCGGCGGGCAAAGCCGTCTACCTCGTCGACCCCACGGTGCCGGGGCTGCGGCTGTTCGACGCGGCCGGTGACCTGAGCCAGGCCAGGGTGGTCGGCACCCTGGGGCCGGACCAGGTCTACCTGGCCGACGTGAAGCCGGATTCGCCGCCGAAGAGCTTCGACGTCACGGTTTCCCAGGAAGCGCATCCGGCAAGCCGGTGATCGTCTCCACCACCGCAGTCGCCTGCTTCAGCACCTCCGGGTCCGGCGGGAAGTGCGGGTTCGGCACCGCGTAGACCGCCATCCCCGCGGCCAGCGCCGACCGCAGCCCGTTCGTCGTGTCCTCCACCGCCGCGCAGTCCGACGGCGCCACGCCCAGCAGCTCCGCCGCCCGCAGGTACACGTCCGGCGCCGGCTTCCCGGCCCCGACCTGCTCCGACGACACCGCCGCGCCCACCGGCAGGCCCGTGACGTCGAGGAAGCCCTTGATCAGGATCACCGGCGACGAGCTCGCGATCGCCACCGGCCAGCGCTTCGCCACCTGGCGCACGACGTCGACCGCGCCGTCGATCAGCGGCGGCTGCTCGGCGTACCGCGCGGCCATCCGCTTGACCACGATCGTCGCGATCTCGGGCGGCGTGAGCCGCGCGCCCAGCTCTTCGACCAGGTAGCGGGCCCACTCCGGGGTGCTCATCCCCTGCTGCGCCCGCGTCGCCTCCTCGCGCCAGGTGCCGCCGTGCTCGGCGACGACCGCCCGGCGGACCTCGTCCCAGATCCGCTCGGAGTCCACGAGTACGCCGTCGAGGTCGAAGATCACCGCGTCCATGTCCCCGAGCGTAGCCTGTGAGACGAGTTACTTAGCCACCCTTACTAATTTTTGTTAGCATGGCTAAGTGACTTCCCCGATCGCCGATCTCGCGCACCGGCTGCGGCCGCTGGTCTTCCGGCTGTACCACCAGGTGCGCCGCCAGACCCCGCAGCTGACGCTGACCCTCACCCAGGGCTCGGTGCTGAGCGAGCTGGTCAACGGCGGTCCGCGCCGGATGAGCGCGCTGGCCGAGTTCGAGCAGGTGAAGCTGCCGTCGATGACCGACGTCGTCGGCCGCCTCGAACGCCTCGGTCTCGCCACCCGCGCGCCGGACCCCGCCGACCGGCGGGCGGTGCTCGTGGACGTCACCGACGAGGGTCGTCGCTTCTACGCCGAGATGGTCACCGCCCGCGAAGAGTTCCTTCGCGAACGCCTGATCGCCATGGACGACGCCGACCGCGCAGCGATCGAGGCCGCCCTCCCGGCCCTCGCGAAGCTACTCATCGACACGAAGAAAGAAGCACTGATCAGTGATGAGCGCTGAACACCACTCGAGCCTGCTGGACGCCGTCAAGGGCCAGCCCAAGCAGGTGTGGATCACCGCGTTCGCCGCGGTCATCGCCTTCATGGGGATCGGCCTGGTCGACCCGATCCTGCTGTCCATCGCCAAGGGTCTCGACGCGACGCCGTCCCAGGTCACCCTGCTCTTCTCGTCCTACCTCGGCGTCCAGGTCATCGCGATGCTGGTCACCGGCGCGGCGAGCGCGAAGTTCGGCCCCAAGCGCACGGTCCTCGTCGGGCTGACGCTTATCGTCGCGGCCACCGCGCTGTGTTCGGCCGCCGGGTCGATCGAGCAGCTCGTCGGGCTGCGCGCGGTCTGGGGCCTCGGCAACGCGTTCTTCATCGCGACGGCGTTGTCCGTGATCGTCGGCGCCGCGACCGGCGGGCAGTCCGGCGCGATCCTGCTCTACGAAGCCGCGCTGGGTGTCGGCCTGTCGGTCGGCCCGCTGCTCGGCGCCCTGCTCGGCAGCATCTCGTGGCGCGGCCCGTTCCTGGGCACCGCGGTCCTGATGGCCGGCGCGCTCGTGCTGTGCGCGGTGTTCCTGAAGAGCGACAAGCACGAGAAGCGTGATCCGATCAAGCTGCTCGACCCGCTTCGCGCGTTGAAGCACACCGGTCTGCTGCGCACCTCCGTCGCTTCGGCGCTGTACACCGCCGCGTTCTTCGCGGTGCTGGCCTGGTCGCCGTTCGTCCTCGGCTGGAGCGCCATCGCCGTCGGCCTGATCTTCTGCGGCTGGGGCCTGTGCGTCGCCGTCGCCGGGGTCGCCCTCGCACCTCGCCTGGCCGCCAAGCTCGGTGAGCGGCACGCCGCCGCGGCCGCCGTCTTCGGGTACGCCGTGCTCATGCTGGTGCTGGCCGTGCCGAGCAAGCCGGTGCTGGTCGCCGGGATCATCGTCTCGGGGCTCGTGTCGGGGCTGCTGAACACGCTGTTCACCGGCACCGCGATGTCCATCAGCGACGCGCCGCGCCCGGTCGCCAGCGCGGGGTACAACTTCTGCCGCTGGCTCGGTGGCGCCGTCGCGGCGACGCTGGTCGGGCACGTGGCCGAGTGGTTCGGTTCGCCGCAGGCGCCGTTCGTCGCCTCCGCCGTGCTGTGCGTGATCGCCGGTGGCCTGCTCTCGCTGCGCGAGAAGAAGGCCGACCCGCACACCGTCCCGCGGGAAGCGGCGCTGGTCGGCGGCGAGGAGTTCTGACGGGCGGCCAGTACACCTGACGTTCACCTGAATGTCTGGATTGACTGGTTTCTGGGGCTTACGGTCGGTTCGTTCCCGAACTCCCACCATGGAGGCCTCGTGCCCGACCGCCTGCTCCCGCTCTTCCCCGCCCACCCGGGCGGGCGCTCCCCGATCACCTGCGAATACCGCTGTGGCAACGCCTGTGCCCACCCCGAGCCCAACGAGTCCGGGAACGAGTACTTCGGCGACGTCGTCAAGGACATCTCCCGCCGCCGGGTCTTCAAGGCCGGCGCCGTGATGGCCGCCGCCGCGGGCGGGTTCGCCGCGCTGTCCGGCACCGCGGCCGCGGCGCCCGCCGGTCACGGCCACGACCCCAAGCCGCGGCCGGTCCCCGGCACCGCCTTCGACGCCGTCCCGCCGAACAAGCTCGACCAGGTCAGCGTCCCCGACGGGTACGCCCAGCGCGTCGTCGTCCGCTGGGGCGACCCGGTGGTGCAGGGTGCGCCCAGGTTCCACTTCACCAAGCAGACGGCGGCCGCGCAGGCGAAGCAGTTCGGGTACAACAACGACTTCGTCGGCCTGATCCCGCAGGACCCGCTGGGCTTCAGCAACCTGCTCGTCGTGAACCACGAGTACACGACCGAGGTGCACCTGTTCCCGGCCGACCAGTACGACCCGGCGAACCCGACCGAGGAGCAGGTGAAGATCGCCTGGGCGGCGCACGGCCTCTCGGTGCTGCAGGCGCGCCGCGACCCGGTCCACGGCGGCCTCGAGGTCGTCCCGAGCCGGTTCGGCCGCCGGATCACGCTCGACACCGTCTTCGAGGTCCGCGGCCCGGCCGCCGGCTCGAAGTACCTGAAGACGTCGGCCGACCCGACCGGGCGCAAGGTCCGCGGCACGCAGAACAACTGCTCCGGCGGCGTGACGCCGTGGGGCACCGTGCTGTCCGGCGAAGAGAACTTCCACCAGTACTTCGCCAACGCCGACAAGGTCACCGACCCGGTCGCGGCGGCGCGGCTCAAGCGCTACGCCGTCGGCACCGGCGCCAGCACCCGCAAGTGGGAGCGGTTCGACAAGCGCTGGGACGTCGCCCAGGAGCCGCAGGAGCCGAACCGGTTCGGCTGGGTCGTCGAAATCGACCCCAACGACCCGAACTCGACGCCCGTCAAGCACACCGCGCTCGGCCGGTTCAAGCACGAGGCCGCGAACGTCAAGATCACCGCCGACGGCCGCGTCGCCGTCTACTCCGGGGACGACGAACGCTTCGAGTACATCTACAAGTTCGTCTCGAAGGGCAAGTACAAGCCGGGTAAGAGCGCGCACGCGCGCCGCCACAACTCGGCGCTGCTCGACGAAGGCACGCTGTACGTCGGCCGCTTCACCGGCGACAGCCCGGCCGCGGAGATCGACGGCACCGGCAAGCTCCCGTCGGACAACGAGTTCGACGGCACCGGCGAGTGGATCCCGCTGGCCGCCGGCAACAAGTCCTTTGTGGACGGATTCACCGCGGAGGAGGTCTACGTCTTCACGCGGCAGGCGGCCGACAAGGTCGCCGCCACGAAGATGGACCGCCCGGAGGACATCGAACCGAACCCGGTCAACGGCCGGATCTACGCGGCCCTGACCAACAACAGCGACCGCGGCGCGGCGGGCAAGGCCGGCGTCGACGAGGCGAACCCGCGCGTGGCCAACAAGAACGGCCACATCCTGGAGTGGGAGGAGCACCGCGGCGACGCGGCGTCGACGAAGTTCTCCTGGCGGCTGCTGCTCGTCTGCGGCGACCCGGCCACGGCCGACACCTACTTCGGCGGTTTCGACAAGACCAAGGTCAGCCCGATCTCCTGCCCGGACAACGTGGCCTTCGACCGGCACGGAAACCTCTGGATCTCCACCGACGGCAACGCGCTCGGCGCGAACGACGGACTCTTCTCGGTGCCGGTGACCGGCCCGGAACGCGGGCACGTCAAGCAGTTCCTGTCCGTGCCGGTCGGCGCCGAGACGTGCGGCCCGGTCGTCACCGACCACCTGGTGCTCGTCGCGGTGCAGCACCCGGGTGAGAACGCGGCCAGCTCCGCGACCCCGACGTCGCACTGGCCCGACGGCGGCACCGCGCAGCCGCGGCCGTCGATCGTCTCGGTGTGGAAGAAGGGCCGCTTCGGGCTGCCCGGCCGCATCGGCGAGCGTTGACGCGGCGGGCCCCCACCGGCGGAGGTTCACCCTGAAGGGGACCGCTCTCGGCCGGTGCGGGCCCGGGCCGCGCGCCATAGTCGGGGGGTGATCACTTCGGCGCGCGCGATGGCAGTGGCGGTGGTGGCGGCATCCGGGGTGGTGGTGCCCGGTGCGGCCGCCGCAGATCCGCCTCCGGCTTGCGGCGGCGTCGCGGCGAACCCGAGCGTCGAGCAGGCGGCGGCGAACGGCGCGCCGGACGGGTACGTCTTCACCCCGGCCGCGCCGGTGCCACCCGGCACGCCGCCGGCGAAGCAGCCGAAGCTGCTGACCGAGCAGGCGTACGCCGTCGACGGGCAGCGCTCCGCCGTGATCCAGACCCCGGACGGCAAGACCAGCACCGCCTACCAGACCGAGAAGTTCGTGCCCGGCGGCGTTTACACGCTCAGCGTGTCCACCGGCTCCGCGCTGCCGAGTGGGAATCCGGCCACCGGCCTGCGGTTCTACGACGCGAACGGCGCCCAGGTGCAGGAGACCAAGCTGGTCGCCGACCACAACGTGGCCGACGGGCACCTGGTCAAGCAGGACTTCCCCGCGGCGACGGCCCCGGCGAAGGCGACCACGGTCAAGTTCTTCGCCACGACCGCCGCGGAGCGGCTCCGCTGGGACTGCGTCGGCCTGCAGCTCGCGGCGTACTCGGTGAAGGAGGAAGTGCAGAACCCGGCGACCGGCGCGTGGGGCCCGTTCGCGACGGTCACGGCGGGCGAGACCGCGCACTACCGCGTCACCGTGACGAACGAGGGCACGCAGGACCTGACCGGGATCACCGTCCAGGACCCGTGGTGCGCCGCGCCGTTCGCGCCGTTCACGCTGGCCGCGGCCGCGAGCAAGCAGCTGACCTGCGACCACCCGAACCTCACGGTGGCCGACACCGGGCACGTCGACACGGCGAAGGTCACCGGCGTCCACTACGCGGGCGGCACGCTGGGCGACAAGACGTCGTCCGCGACGATCACCGTCGTCCCGCCGCCCGCGATCGCCAAGATCGGCGACTTCGTCTGGGCCGACCGCAACCGCGACGGGCTGCAGGACCCGGGTGAGCCCGGCGTCGCGGACGTCAAGGTGACGCTGAAGGACGGCGCGGGCGGCACGGTCGGCACCGCGACGACGGACGCGAGCGGCAAGTACGGCTTCGAGAAGCTGAAGGACGGCACCTACCAGCTCTGTTTCGCCGTTCCGGCGGACTTCACGGTGACGCGCAAGGACGCCGGCGCCGACGACAAGGACTCCGACGCGGACCCGGACGGCTGCACCGCACCGCGCACCCTCGGCGGCTCGAACCGCGAGGACTTCACGGTGGACCTCGGCCTCGCCCCGCCGACCAACCGGATCGGCGACTTCGCCTGGACCGACACCGACGGCAACGGCCTGCAGGACGCGGGCGAGCCGGGCCTCGCCGGGGTGAAGGTGACGCTGAACAACGGTCCGAGCGTCGTCACCGGCCCGGACGGCGCGTACGCCTTCACCGGCCTCGAAGACGGCAGCTACCAGGTCTGCTTCACCGCGGACGGCCGCAAGCCGACCAAGAAGGACGCCGGTGACGACGCCCGCGACTCGGACGTGGACCCGTCAGGCTGCGCTTCGACCACGCTCGGGCCGGGCCAGCGCGACGACCGCACGGTGGACGCCGGGTTCGCCGTTACGGTGGGGGCATGACGGATCTCCCCCTCGCCCTCGTCACCGGTGCTTCGCGCGGAATCGGCGCGGCGGTCGCCCACCAGCTCGCCCCGACGCACCGCCTGCTCCTCGGCGGCCGCGACGCGGACGCGCTGGCCGCACTGGCGAAGGAACTGCCGGGCGCGCAGCCGTGGCCGGTGGACCTGACCGACCCGGCCTCCCTCGAACGCGCCGCCGCGGACATCGCGTCCCTGGACGTCCTGGTCCACTCGGCCGGCGTGGCCCGCCTCGGCCGGATCGAGGAGGCTTCGGCCGCAGCCTGGCGGGAGAACTTCGAGGTCAACACCCTCGCGGTGGTCGAGCTGACCCGCCTCCTGCTCCCGGCCCTGCGCACGGCCCACGGCCACGTCGTGGTGATCAACTCAGGCGCGGGCCTGAACGCCCGCCCCGGCTGGTCCCCGTACGCGGCGAGCAAGTTCGCCGTCCGAGCCTTCGCCGACGCCCTCCGCGAGGAGGAACCGGCCATCCGCGTGACGTCGATCTACCCGGGCCGCACGGACACGGAGATGCAGCAGACGATCTTCAAGGGCGAAGGCCGCGAGTACGACACGACCCACCTGCTGAAGGCGGACTCGGTGGCCACCGCGGTGGTGACGGCGGTGTCAGCCACCCCGGACGCCCACCTGACCGAGCTGATGCTGAAGCCCCGTTAAGCCCGCAGCCGGGCCGCGGTCTCCGCCACCCCGGCCTGGACCTTCGCCCGGTCCACCTTGACCGACTCGCCGTCCGCGACCACCTGCTCGCCCGCGACCCACACGTCCCGGACCCGCCGGGAACCCGCGGCCCAGACCAGGTTCGACAGCAGCTGGACGTCCGGGACGTCCAAACCGCACGCGAACGCCGGGTCGTCCAGATCCACGTGCACCAGATCCGCCCAGCGGCCCGGCTCCAACGCACCGATGTCCGAGCGGCCCAGCGCGGCCGCGCCGCCTCGGGTGGCCAGCAGGAAGGCGTCCGCCGCGGTCAGTACCGTCGAGTCGCCCGTGGAGAGGCGGGCGACCATCGCCGAGAGCTGCAGCTCTTCCCAGAGGTCGATGTCGTCGTTGGACGCCGGGCCGTCGGTGCCGAGGCCGACCGCGACGCCGGCCGCGCGCAGCTCGGCGATCCGCGCGATGCCCGAAGCCAGCTTCGCGTTCGAGCCCGGGCAGTGCCCGACGCCCACACCGTGGGCGGCGAACAGCGCGATGTCGGAATCCGACAGGTGGATCGCGTGCGCGGCGAGCACCCGGCCGTCGAGCATGCCGAGCTCGGCCAGCAGCGCGGGCACCGAACCGTGCGACGAACGAACGTCGGTGTCCTCCGCGGCCGCCTCGGCCACGTGGATCTGGATCAGTGCACCCCGCGAAGCCGCCGACTCGGCCGTCGCGCGCAGGCCCGCTTCGGACAGCATGTACGCCGAGTGCGGGCCGTAGCCGAGCTCGACGCGGTCGCCGTGGCCGAAGCGCAGGCCGTCCGTGTCGATCCAGCGCTCGATCGCGGCCAGCTGCGCGCGCCAGTCGAGGCCCGGCAGCTCCATCACCGGCGGCGCGACCAGCACGCGGCCGCCCGTCGTGAGGACCGCGTCGACCAGCTGCTCGCCTTCGAAGTACATCTCCGCGCTGGTCGTGACGCCGTGGCGCAGCATCTCGACCGAGCCCAGCAGCATGCCGGTGCGGACGTCCTCGGGCCGCAGCTTCGCTTCGGCGGGCCAGATGATCTCGTTGAGCCACGGCAGCAGCGGCAGGTCGCCGCCCATGCCGCGCAGCAGCGTCATCGGGCTGTGCGCGTGCGTGTTGATCAGGCCGGGCAGCAGGATGCCGGTCAGGGTGGTGACCGGAGCAGTGGACTCGGGGGCGGTGGCCGCCGGTCCGCAGTACGAAATTCGCCCATCGGTGTCGACATCGACGACCGCGTCGCGCAGGAGTGAACAGGACGGGTCGGCGGGGAGAACGACAGGAGCGTGGAAACGGCGTTGCATGTCGGGATACTACGCACCCGGAATTACGAGACGACTCCACTCCGCCACGCCCAGGCCGCGATTTCGACGCGGTTGCGGGCGCCGATCTTGCCCTGCACCGACGCGAGGTGCGTTTTCACCGTCGAGAGCGACAGGTAGAGCTCGGACCCGATCTCGGTGTTCGTCAGCCCGCGCGCGGCCGCCTTCACGACGTCCATCTCGCGTGCGGTCAGCGGCTCGGAAGGCGGTTTGACCTGTGGTTTTGCCGGGCCGCTGCCGTCGAAGTGCTTGAGCAGCCGGACGGTGATCTGCGGCGACACCAGCGCGTCGCCGCGGTCGGCCGCGCGGACCGCTTCGATCAGCAACGCTGGTCCGGCGTCCTTCAGCAGGAAGCCGGACGCGCCGTTGCGCAACGCCGTGTGCACGTACTCGTCGAGGTCGAAGGTGGTGACCACCACCACCTTCAGCGGGTCGGTGACGTCCGGGCCGGCCAGCTGCCGGGTGACCTCGAGGCCGTCGAGGCCGGGCATGCGGATGTCGAGCAGGCAGACGTCCGGGCGCAGTTCGCGGGCCTTCGCGACCGCCGAGACGCCGTCCGCGACGTCGGCGACGACCTCGATGTCGTCCTGCGCGTCCAGGATCATGCGGAACCCCATCCGCACCATCTCCTGGTCGTCGGCGATCAGTACCCGGATCACTCGTCCCCTTCCGCTTCTTCCGTGGCCGCCAGCGGCAGCCAAGCTTCGACGCGCCAGCCGCCGTCCGGGCCGCGCCCGGCCGAGAGCCGGCCCTTCAGCAGCGCGACGCGTTCACGCATGCCGACCAGACCGTAACCGCCCGATCCCCCGGCGGGCCGCTGCGTGCGCTCGCGCCCGTTGTCGGTCACCCGCAGGTGCAGTTCGGGGCCGCTCACCTCGGCGAGCACGAACGCGTCGGTCGCGCCCGAGGCGTGCTTGCCGACGTTCGTCAGCGACTCCTGCACCAGCCGCAGCGCCGAGCGGCCGACCTCGTGCGGCAGGTCCGGCGGCAGGTCGAGGTGCATGGACGTCGGTACGCCGTGGTTGGCGCCGTCGACCAGCTTCCGCAGGTCGGCGCCGAGATCCGTGGTGGCCTGCTCGCTGAACTCGCTCGACCCGGCGGGCGCGTCACCGCGCATCGAGCGGACCAGCCGCCGCATCGCCGCGAGGGCCTCGACGCCGGCGTTCTCGATCCGGCCCATCGCCTCGACCGCGATCTGCGGGTCCCGCTCGGCCATCATCCGCGCGGCCTGCGCCTGCACCACGATCCCGGTCACGTGGTGGGCGACGATGTCGTGCAGCTCGCGGGCCAGCGCCATCCGTTCGGCGGTCTGCGCCTCGGACACCGCGGACTGGACGACCGTCGTGCGCTCGGAGTCCCGCGACCGCAGCATCAGGCCGACGGCGATCGAGATGCCCAGCATCAGTGCCGCGGCGAAGGCCAGTATCGAAAGCGTTTGCGGGTCGGTCTGCAGGTTGCCGGCGGGCTGGTTCGAGTTGACGATCGCCCCGAGCGCGACGACGGCCGACAGCACGGCCACCCGTGGCCACGAGGCGCTCAACCCCCGGGCGCGGGTCAGGTTCACCACCACGCCCATCCCGGCGATGACCTGCACGAACGGCACCCCGCCGGGCATCGGGTAGGAGCTGCGCAGCTGCAGCAACGGCGTGATGACCGCGGAGAGCAGCAGGACCCCGGCGAGGGCGAGGACCGCGTCCGCGGGCCGCCGCGGCGACAGCACCGCGATGACGGACGCGACGAGCGAGAAGAACAGGATCGGGAAGCCGCGGGCGGTGCTCGAGTACGTGTAGCCGAACTCGAAGATGAGCGCGAACCCGAGCAGCCCGATCAGCGGCCACTGCCCCATCGCCAGCTCGTTGACCCGGCGCAGCTTGCGCGTCCGCGGATCGGCCTTCGGGCCGCGGTCGCGGATCGCGATGGCGGGCACCACCGCCCCGGCGAGCAGCAGCACGCCGAACAGCAGGGCCTGGTAGAGCGATCCGCCGTCCAGGTCGCCGACGCCCCGGTAGCGGCCGAAGACGGCGACGAGGCACCCCACGACCAGGGCGCTGACCACGCAGAACGCCACGCCCGCCCGCGCCCGGCGGGTCACGTAGTAGAGCATCAGCTCCCCCGCCACGATCTCGGTGATCGTCACCTTCGGCAGCACGCTCGAGTACGGCGGGATGTGGAACGCGTGGATGAAGAGGGTGGAGAACACCAGCACGGCGGCACCGGCCGCACCGGCGACGGCGGCCCGCTTCTGGGCCCAGAGGGCGCAGGCCACCATCGCGAACATGCCGGGTAGCAGCCCGAAGTCGACGAAGCGCGGACCGGCGTCGTCGAGCGCGGCCTGCGTCGTGTAAACGAGGTCGAACAGCAGCGCGGCGAACAGCACGGCCGCGGGCACGCCGATGCGCCGCACCAGGGCGGCGGTGCGGGTGTAGAGCGTGTTCGGTGGAGACGCGGCGGGCACAACGTGACGTTAGAGGATCCGCGGGCGTCCGCACCTTGGCCGAGTGGCTCGCGCTCCCTCGGCCGATCGGCCGATGCGGGTGGCCCCGTGACTGGCCGTCTGCCCGAAGTGGACACCCCCTGCCCTCGGCGAAGCTCATCGGCATCAAGATCCCGACCGACAGGGGAGAACCTCGTGGACCCGAACACTCCACAGTGGACCGATGGGCCGGTGCTGTCCGGCCGTGGGCTCGTGAAGCGCTACGGCGCGCAGTACGCCCTGGCCGGCATCGACATCGACATCCAGCCGCGTGACGCCGTCGCCATCGTCGGGCCGTCCGGCTCGGGCAAGACGTCGCTGCTGCACGTGCTGGCCGGCATCCTCCGCGCCGACGACGGGCAGATCTTCCTGGCTGGGCAGCGGATCGACCACCTCGGCGAGAAGAAGCGCAGCGAGCTGCGCCGCACCGAGTTCGGTTTCGTCTTCCAGTCCGGGATGCTCGTCGCCGAGCTGTCGGCGGAGGAGAACGTCGCGCTGCCGTCGCTGCTGGCCGGCCTCGGCCGCAAGGAAGCCATCGACGCCGGGCGCCAGTGGCTTTCGCGCCTCGGCCTGGCCGGCAAGGAGCGCCGCCGTCCCGGTGAGCTCTCCGGCGGCGAGGCCCAGCGCGTCGCGATCGCCCGGGCGCTGACCCACCGGCCGAAGGTGATCTTCGCCGACGAGCCGACCGGCGCGCTCGACACCCGCACCGGCCGCGACACGATGGACGCCCTGCTCGGCGCCGCCCACGAGACGGGCGCCGCGGTGATCGTCGTGACGCACGACCGCGAACTGGCCGAGTCGATGCCGAAGACCGTCGCCATCCGCGACGGCCTGATCGCCACGAGGCTCGCGGCATGAACTCGCTCCAGATCGCCCTGCGGGTGCTGAAGGTCGACCGGCGGACCCGGACGTCGGCGATCCTCACCGCGGTCGGGGTGGCCGTCGCGACCGGGCTGGTGCTGCTGCTGGCGACGCTGCCGTTCGCCACGCAGAACCGCGAGCAGCGCGCCATCTGGCAGGGGGAACACTTCTACAGCCGCGGCGCCGACACCCCGGCCAAGCTGGTGTTCGCCGAGTCGAAGGACTACTTCGACGGCAAGCAGATCATGCGGGTCGACGTCGCGCTGGCGCCCGGCGCCACCGCCGCCGACGTCCGGCTGCCGGCGGGGGTGCCGCAGCTGCCCGGACCCGGCGAGACCGTCGTTTCGCCCGCGCTCGGCCGCCTGCTGCAGGGCAATCCCGCCGCGCAGCTCGGCGACCGGTTCGGCAAGCCCGTCGGCGCGCTCGGCGACGACGCCCTGCGCTTCCCGGAGCAGCTCGTCGCGCTGAGCGGGCACACCCCGGACGCGATGCCGGAGTCGTCGTCGGCGATCGCGGGCTTCCCGAGCGGGCGAGCCAGCGCGGACGCTCTGCTGGTGCTGCTGTCCTGGGTCGGGATCGTCGTGCTGCTGGTGCCGAGCCTGGTGCTGGTCGCGTCGTCGGCGCGGCTGACGGCGGCCCGGCGCGAGCGGCGGCTGGCCGCGCTCCGGCTGGCCGGCGCGACACCGGGGCAGGTCACGAACATGGTGGCCGCCGAGACGACGCTGTCCGCGGGCATCGGCGCCCTGCTCGGCCTGCTGCTCAGCCCGGCACTGCACGGCCTCGCGTCGTTCGTGCCCTGGGCCGGCGGCACCTGGCAGGCGGCCGACTTCACGCTGCCGGTCGGCCTGACGGTGTTCATCGTCGTGGCGATCCCGGTGCTCGTGGTCCTGGCCGGTGTCCTCGGCCTGCGGCGGGTGCTGAAGAACCCGCTGTTCGCCACCGGCGGTCACACGAAGAAGCCGTTGCGCTGGTGGCGCCTGCTCGCGCTCCCCGCGGCCGGCCTGTTCTTCCTCTACGCGGTGTCGACCTCGGGCGACTCCGGCGGCATCGGCATGGTCATGGTGGGGCTGTTCCTGCTGGTCGGCTCGGCCGCGATCGTCGGGCCGTGGGTGACGTCGGCGGTGGGCGGCACGTTCGTCCGGATCTGGCGGCGGCCGTCGTCGCTGCTCGCCGGGCGCCGTCTGCGTGACGACCCGAAGAGCGCCTACCGCGCGTCCGCCGGGATCGTGCTCGCGGTGTTCGCCGGGTCGATGGCCCTGACGCTGCTGCCGACGTTCGAGTCGATGGCCGGTGGCGGGCGGTCCTTCCAGGACTCCGTGCTCTACGTCGACACCGACGGGCAGCATGCGAGCAAGATCGTCGAGCAGGCCAACGCCTCGCTGCGGAAGTACGGCCAGTCCGAGAAGGCCGTCGCGGTCGGCGAGGTCTACCTGGTCCAGGGCGACGGCTCGCACCGCACCGGCCACCGCGCGCTGGTCATGAGCTGTGCGGACGCGGTCAAGCTGACCCGGTTCGGGCTCACCGCGGAGAACTGCACGGGCGGGCCGGCCGTCTTCGGCGACTCGGCGCTCGACCTGGCGCAGTACAAGATCGCCGACAACTGGGAAGGGCCGGCTGTGGCCGTCAAGTCGGGGACGCGGGCGGAAGCCGTCCGCCTGCCGGACTCCGACCTGTCCGGCACGTCGATCATCGACCCGGCCGCGCTGCCGGACGGCCTGGCGCCGAAGTACGTCACCGTGGTCGCGCCGAGCACCGACGCGAACCGCGAGATCGTCCGGACGGCGCTGGCCGGCCCGGCCGCCGGTGAGGAGATCGGCAGCCGCGACCAGTACCTGTTCAACCAGCAGACCGAGCTCGGCGACCTGCGCCGGGTCACGGTGATCGGGCTGATCGCGGCCGGGGTCCTGGCCGGCTGCAGCGCCGCCGTCGCGACCGCGGGCTCGGTGATGGACCGCCGCCGGACGTTCGGGGCGCTGATGGCCGCCGGCACGCCGGTGCGGGTGCTCGCGAGGGCGCTGCGGATGGAGGCCGCGCTGCCCGCGCTGGTCGCCACCATCGGTGCGGGAATCGTCGGGGTACTGGTCGGTGTTGGGCTCTACAGCATGGTCGACCCACGCGGAATCGTGGTGAGTCCGTGGCTCCTGGCGCCGGTGGTGCTGGGGGTCGGCGTGGCCCTGCTCGGCGCGTCGGTCTGCACGCCCGCCCTCAAGCGGGTCCAGGCCGAGCCGCTGGCCGAGGAATAGGACGTTCGCCCCTCTGTCGGGGGAGGGGCGAGCACCGGGGGTAGTGAGCTGAAGGGGACCTTTCTCCGCGGGGATCCGGGGAGAGGTCCCCTTCAGCGTTTCTGGCGCTTCTCGAAGATCAGGTCGTGCGAGACGCGGCCGTCGACGTCGGCGCGCTGCTCGAACTTGGTCACCGGCCGCCACTCCGGCCGCGGCGCCCAGCCGTCGTACCGGTTCTTCAACGCCGGCTCGGCGGAGCAGACCTCGAGCATCTGCTCGGCGTAGTTCTCCCAGTCGGTCGCCATGTGGAACGTCCCGCCGGGCGCGAGCCGCGACGCCACGAGCGCGGCGAACGACGGCGACACGATCCGCCGCTTGTGGTGCTTCTTCTTCGGCCACGGGTCCGGGAAGAACAGCCGGACGCCGTGCAGCGTCCCGGGCTCGACGTGCTCGGTGAGCAGCACGACGGCGTCACCGTGCAGCAGCCGGAGGTTCTCGACGCCCAGCTTTTCGGCGCGCAGCATCAGCTGCCCGAGACCCGGGTCGTAGACCTCGACCGCCACGTAGTTCAGCTCCGGCGCCGCGGCGGCCAGCTGCGACGTCGTCTCGCCCATGCCGGAGCCGATCTCGACCAGCACCGGCGCCTCGCGGCCGAACCACGCGCCGAAGTCCAGCTTCCCGTCGGGCAGCTCGCCGACCGTGCGGCCGAGGTCCGGCCAGAGTTCGTCCCACGCGCGCTGCTGCCCGACGGTCATCCGGCCACCGCGTTTGACGTAACTGACCACGCTGCGCAGCCGTCGACTGTCCTCGTTTTCCACTCAGCGAGGTTAACGACCGGCTTCGAACTCTCCGAGCCGGGACCGCAGCCCGGCCAGTCCGGCGACCGGGATCGGGTCCGGCGTCGCCCCGGTGTGCGCCGGGAGGACGTCGATCCAGCCGTCGTGCCGGTCGGTGTTCATCACGGTCGTGGGAATCGCGTGTCCCGATTTCCCGCGTTCGGACGGCATGAACTCCCAGTAGCCCGATTCGCCGTCCGCCGCCCACGGGACGAATTCCCAGCCCGGCCGCCGGCCGAGCAGTTGCGCGATGCGGTCCTCGACGCGGAAACCCTGTTCCCGGGAATCGAGCCTGCCGTCCGCGACCGCGCGCAGCCACCAGGGCGCGGGGATCGGCCCGGCCATCCCGGCCGACGCGCGGAACAGGGCCAGGACGCTGTCTTCGGGCGCGCGATGCACCCAAGCACGGCGAAGTTCGGCCGGCGTCGCCGCCGCCATGGCGTTCTGCGGGAGTTCGATGGCCCGCGACCATTCAAGATCCAACATGGGTTCGAGCCGTGGTGCGTCGTCTTCGACGCGGGCTCGGGGAATCGTGCTGCCCAATTCTTGACCGGTGTCCACCGCCAAGGATCACCTCCAGGGGAGCTCAGACGGGTCCGGTTCGCTCTCTTACGAATATTGCCTGGTCATAACATTATGTCCGGCGCCTGTGAGAGAAGCCACAACGTTTTCATCTTCTCTTAACACAGTTTTGTGGAGTAGTGAGACCGCGATCACGCTCAGGCGTCACGCCTCGCCGTGACGAGCACGCCGGCCACGAACAGGGCAACGCTGATCGCCGCGAAGTAACCGAGGTAGCCCCACGGGCTCAGCGGCGCGGGCGGCAGCTGCACCGGCGCGCCGGCCAGCCCGCCGGCACCGACGAACGAGTCGGCGGCGTGGAACGGCATCCACTGGTAGATGTGCTTCCCGGCGCCCGGGATGAACACAACCAGCCCCTCCAGCAGCTGCGTCCAGACGAGCACCGCGGTCAGCGCGAACGCCACGCTGCGCAGCAGCAGCGCGACGCCGACCCCGGCGACCGCGGTGAGCAGGAAGACCAGGCTCTGGCCGAGCACCGAGCGCCACTCGGCGCCCGAGTGCAGCGCGAGGTCGGCGTCCGACTGCACCAGCGTCGCCATCCCCCACGAGCCGAAGCCGACGACCAGGCCGAGCCCGGCACCCACCGCGCCGAGGACCGTCACCTTCGCCAGCAGCGCGGGCACCCGGCTCGGGACCGCCTGGAAGGTCAGCCGCATCGTGCCCCAGCCGAACTCCGACGCGGTCGCGAGCACGGCGAGCACGAGCAGCACGGTCCGGCCGTTGCCGCTCGCAAGTTGCGTGTTGCCGACGGTCGCCGGGATCTCCGGCCCGGCGAGTGCGAAGAACAACGCGGTGAAGCCGAGCGGCGCGACGAAGGCGAGCGCCAGGCACCACCACGGCGCCCGGGTGCTGAAGAGCTTGATGCGCTCGGCCCGGAGCAGGTTCGACGTCGTCATCGCGCGACCTCCGGAGCGGCACCGAACTCGACGGCCTCGCGGGTGAGGTCGAGGTAGGACTGCTCGAGCGAGCCGGCGATCGGGCTCAGCTCGTGCAGCGTCGCGCCGGCGTCGAAGGCGAGCTGCCCGATCCGGTCACTGTCCACTCCGGACACCACGAAGGCCCCGTCCTCCTCGGTGAACTCCACCTGCCCGGTGAGGGCGGTGCGCAGCTCGTCGGCGTGCGGGGTGCGCACGCGCACGCCGTGGCGGCTCGTGCGCGCCACGAACTCGTCCATCGTGCCCTGGTAGATCAGCCGGCCCCGGCCGATCACCACCAGGTCCTGCGCGGTCTGCGCCATCTCCGGCAGCAGGTGGCTCGAGACGAACACGGTCCGGCCCTCGGCGGCCAGCGAGTGCAGCAGCTGCCGGATCCAGGCCATGCCCTCGGGGTCGAGGCCGTTCACCGGCTCGTCGAACAGCAGCACGCGCGGGTCGCCGAGCAGCGCGGCGGCGATCCCCAGCCGCTGCAGCATGCCGAGCGAGTACCGCCCGGCCCGCGTCTTCCCGACGCTCGTCAGTCCGACCAGCGCCAGCACCTCGTCGACGCGCTTGTCGGGGATGCCGTTGGTCGCGGCCAGCCAGCGCAGGTGGTCGCGCCCGCCGCGGCCGGGGTGGCGCCAGGCGGCGTCCAGCATCGTGCCGACCGTCCTCAGTGGATCTTCGAGCTCCCGGTACGGGACGCCGTCGACGAGCACGGTGCCCGCGTCCGGGGTGTCGAGGCCGACGACGAGCCGCATCGTCGTGGACTTGCCGGCGCCGTTCGGCCCCAGGAAGCCGGTGACGCGCCCGGAGCGCGCGGTGAAGGTCAGCTCGTTCACCGCGGTCGTGTCGCCGTACGCCTTGGTCAGTGCCGTCGCTTCGATCATCTGCCCACCCGTCCCATCCCGGTGAGCCTAGCGAGAACGAGAAATCCGGGTCGCCCCCCGACAGCGCGACCCGGATTTCCCGTTTTCCCCTGTTTCCCCTCAGGCGTCCCGCTTCTTCGCGACCCCGAGCGCGACGAGCAGGAACACGATCGAAATCCCGGCGAAGTACGCCAGGGCCCAGCCGGGGCTCAGCGGCGAGTCCGACGGCGGCGGGCCGTTC
Organism: Amycolatopsis heterodermiae; assembly: GCF_034929455.1. NCBI lineage: Bacteria > Bacillati > Actinomycetota > Actinomycetes > Pseudonocardiales > Pseudonocardiaceae > Amycolatopsis > Amycolatopsis heterodermiae. The sequence continues at coordinate 1,899,344 of NZ_JAYFSI010000001.1, read as the reverse complement.
TGCGCCGGCGCCGAGCCGACGAGGAACTTGTTGACCACGTTGAACGGCATCCACTGGTGGATGTTGTCGCCGATCTTCGGGATCAGCTGCACCAGGCTCTCGACGGCCAGCGTGTAGATCAGCAGCAGGGCGATCGCGCCCGCGCTGTGCCGGATCAGGATGCCGACGGCGACGGCGAGCACCGCGCTGAAGGCGAAGACCAGGCCGAGGCCGGCGACGTTCGCCCAGTCCTGGCCGGTGGCCAGCGCGAGGTTGTCGTTCGGCCGCATCAGCTTCGCGAGGCCCCACGAGCCGAACCCGGCGATCTCGCCGAGGACCAGCGACATCAGGCCGACGACGACGGCCTTGGCGACCAGCGCCGGCGAGCGGTGCGGCACCGCCTGGAACGTGGTGCGGATGGTGTTGAAGCGGTATTCGGTGGTCACCGCGAGCGCGGCGAGCACCATGACGACGGCGATGCCGAACTGCGAGCCACCGAACTGGGTGGCCGAGACGGTCAGCGAGTCGTTGGCGTCGGTGGCGCCGGCCAGGATGGCGGCGAAGCCGACGGACAGGCCGATGGTGATGAGCGCGCACCACCACGGCGATCGGGTGGTGAACAGCTTGATGCGTTCGACCGCGAGCAGGTTCATGACTGTGGTTTCCCCGTGTGGTGTGCGGTTACTTGGCTGACTCGAGGACGTGCTGCGCCTCGGCTTCGAGACCGGTGTGGTACTCGACGGAGTCGCCGGTGATCTGCATGAAGGCCTGCTCGAGCGAGCCGGTCTGCGGGCTCAGCTCGTGCAGCACGATCCGGTGCTCGGCGGCGATCTCACCGATCTTGTCGCTGTCCATCCCGGACACGATGAGGGCCTTCTCGTCACCGGTGACGCCGGCGCTCGCGCGCTGGAGGGCGTCACGCAGCTCGGTCAGCTGCGGCGAGCGGACCTTGACCGTGTTCTCCGCGGCGCGGGAGACGAAGTCTTCGGTCGACGACTGCGAGATCAGCTGCCCGCGGCCGATCACCACGAGGTTGCTGGCGGTCAGCGCCATCTCCGAGAGCAGGTGGCTCGACACGAAGACCGTGCGGCCCTCCTCGGCCAGCCGGTGCATGAACTTCCGGATCCAGAGGATGCCCTCCGGGTCGAGGCCGTTCACCGGCTCGTCGAACAGCAGCACCTCGGGGTCGCCCAGCAGGGCGGCGGCGATGCCGAGCCGCTGCGACATGCCGAGCGAGAACCCGCCGGCGCGCTTGTTCGCGACGTTGCTCAGGCCGACGGTGTCGAGCACCTCGTCGACGCGGGAGTTCGGGATCTTGTTGGACTTCGCCATCCACTGCAGGTGGGCGCGCGCCGAGCGGTTGGGGTGCACCCACTTCGCGTCGAGGAGGGCCCCGACGGTGCGCAGCGGCTGCTTGAGGTCGTGGTACTTCTTGCCCCCGATGGTGACCTGGCCCCCGGTGGGGTTGTCCAGGCCCAGGATCATGCGCATGGTGGTGGACTTGCCCGCCCCGTTGGGGCCGAGGAAGCCGGTGACCTGACCCGCGGCCACGGAGAACGACAGGTTGTTCACCGCCAGCGTCTTTCCGTACCGTTTGGTGAGGCCCGTTGCCTCGATCATGGCTTGCTCCTCTTGTCCCCTCGCTTACGACGCACTCATCGTCGCGGGTGGAGGCCTGTTCGCGCGTCACCCTGTAGACCGAACCGGTCCCCCCTACCTGAGTAGTACCTTCCTGGCTTTTCGGCCGATGCGCGATCGGTGAAGACCCTGACCCGACCCTGATCCGGCCCCGGGTGACAGCATTAATGAACTATGGTTCAATAATGCTGTGGCCCGGCCGAGGAGCATCACCGACGAGCGGCTGCTGGCCGCCGCGGAGACCGTCATCGGCCGCTGCGGCCCGGGGTTCACCCTGGCCCAGGTGGCCGCCGAGGCCGGCGTGGCGGTCGGCACGGCCGGCCAGCGGTTCGGCTCGAAGGCCGGGTTGCTGCAGGCGCTGAGCCGGCGCGCGACCGCCCACGCGATCGAGCAGATGCGGGCGTGCGCGGACTCCTCGGATGACCCGATCGTGGGACTGCGTTCCGCGGCAGTGACGGTCTACGCGTCGCTCGGCGACGCCGAAGAGGCGGCCAACCACCTCGGTCAGCTCGGCGTGGACATCGGTGACCCGGTGCTGCGGTCGCTGCTGGGCGAGCACTACGCGGCGGTGGAAGCGGAGCTGGCCCGGCTGGTCGCCGTGGCGGCGAGCGAGCTGCCGCACGCACCGAGTGTGCCCCGCGCGGCGCGGGCCCTGGTGGCGGTGCTCAACGGGGCGTCGCTGGACTGGTCGATCCGGCCGGAGGGGCGGCTGGCCGACCGGCTGGCCGAAGACGTCGACGCGGTGCTGACCGCGTGGCGGGGACGGGAGGGTTCATGAGCTTGCAGGGCAAGGTCGCGGTGGTCACGGGAGCGACCAGGGGATGCGGCCGCGCGATCGCGGTGGAACTGGGCCGTGCGGGGGCGAAGGTGTACGTCACGGGCCGGTCGACGCGCGAAACGGCGTCACCGATGAAGCGCCCGGAGACGATCGAAGACACGGCGGAGCTGGTCGAGGCGGCGGGCGGCCAGGCCGTCGCGGTGCGCTGCGACTTCACATCGGTGTCCGATGTGGACGCTCTGAAAGCGCGTATCGAGTCCGAAGTGGACGGAGTCGACATCCTGGTCGACGACGTCTGGGGCGGCGACATGTACTTCCACTTCGACGCCCCGTTCTGGGAGACGCCGCTGGAGGACGCGCTGACGCTGACGCACAACGCACTCGACACGCACCTCATCGCGCTGCACCGGCTGCTGCCGCTGGTGGTCGCCCGCCGCGGCCTGGTGCTGGAGGTGACCGACGGCGACAACGACGACTACGTCGGCGCGGGCCTGCCCTACTACCTGGCCAAGTGCGGTATCCGCGCCCTCGGCCGCGCGCTGGGCGTCGAGCTGAAGAAGAACGACTGCGTCGGCCTGGCCGTGACCCCGGGCTTCCTGCGCTCGGAGTCGATGCTGGACCACTTCGAGGTCACCGAGGAGAACTGGCGCGACGCGGTCGGCAAGCTCGCCCCAGTCGATTTCAAGATCTCCGAGACGCCGTACCTGCTGGCCCGCGGCGTCACGGCCCTGGCCCAAGACCCGGACGTCGCCCGCTTCGCCGGCCAAACCCTGGCGTCCTGGACCCTGATGAAGGAGTACGACTACACGGACACCGACGGCGACCGCCCGGACTTCGGCCGCTGGCTCACCGAAGTCCGCCACGCCGGCAAGGACCCGGCCACCACCCCGCCCGACGACTACCGCTAAGCGAGGCCGGGGCGGGCGAGGCCGGTTTCGTAGGCCAGCACCACCGCCTGCACCCGGTCTCGCAGGTCCAGCTTCGCGAGGATCCGGCCGACGTGCGTCTTCACCGTCGCCTCCGAGAGGAACAGGGCCTCCGCGATCTCCAGGTTCGACATGCCCTTGGCGATCAGCACGAGCACCTCGCGCTCGCGGTCGGTGAGGACGTCCAGCTCGGCCGTGTCCCGCATCGGCGAGCCGCCCGCGCCGACGAAGCGGTCCAGCAGCCGGCGCGTCACCGAGGGCGACACCACCGCGTCGCCGGAAGCGACCGCGCGCAGCGCCGAGACCAGGTGGCCGGGCTGGGTGTCCTTCAGCAGGAACCCGCTCGCGCCGCCCTGCAACGCCGCGTAGACGTACTCGTCGAGGTCGAACGTCGTCATCACGAGGACCCGCGCGGTGCCGTCGGCGACGATCTTCTTCGTCGCCTCCACCCCGTCGAGCACCGGCATCCGGACGTCCATCAGCACGACGTCGGGGCGCAGCTCCTCGGCCATCCGGATGGCCTGGGCGCCGTCGCCCGCCTCGCCGACGACGTCGATGTCCTCCTGCGCGCCCAGCACCATCCGGAACCCGACACGCATCAGTTCCTGGTCGTCGACGACCACCACACGGATCACTGCGCCAACCTAACCGGCAGGGCCGCGCGGACCTGCCACCCACCACCCGGAGCCGGGCCGACCTCGAGGGTCCCGCCGTAGACGTGCGCGCGCTCGCGCATCCCGATCAGCCCGTTGCCGCCCGGGACGGACAGCCGGCCGCCGGCCGGGGTCAGCTGGGGCAGTCGGCCCGCGCCGTCGTCCGAGACCAGGACCTCGACCAGGTCGCCGGTCCGGTGCACCCGCACGGACGCGGTCGCGCCGCGCCCGGCGTGCTTGAGCGTGTTGGTCAGCGACTCCTGCACGATCCGGTACACCCCGAGCGAAACGCCGGCGGGCAGGTCGCCGAGCTCGTCGGCCTCCAGCTCCACCGGCACGCCCGCCGCGCGCATCCGCTCGGCGAGGTCGGCGATCGCGTGCGCGTCCGGCTGCGGGACGCGCGGCTCGCCCTCGGCGCGTTCGTTGCGCAGGACGTCGAGCAGCGCGCGCAGCTCGCCGAGCGCGCCGCGGCCGGTCTCGGAAATCGTTTGCAGGGCCCGCTGGGCGAGCTCGGGGTTGCTGCGGATCGCGTACGACGCGCCGTCGGCCTGCACCACCATCACGCTGACCGCGTGTGCGACGACGTCGTGCAGCTCGCGCGCGATGCGGCCGCGTTCCTCCGCCACCGCGATCCGGGTGGCCTGGTCGCGTTCCGTTTCGAGCAGGTGCAACCTCGCCTCCACTTCCACGTCGTAGGCGCGGCGCGCCCCGACGAACTCGCCGAGCGTCCAGCAGAGTGCGATGCCGAACGCCAGGAACAGCACCGAGACCAGCAGGCCGCCCGGGGTGTCGACCAGCATTTCCACCGCCGACGCGGCGACCACCGCGACGACGTAGACCAGCCCCTGCCGCCGTCCGGCGTAGACGACGACGGAGTAGATGCTCATCGCCAGCCCGGCCACGCTGCCGATGCCGAGCAGCAGCGTCGCGTGGATGATGCTGATGACCAGCACGACGTAAGCCGACCAGAGCGGTGCCTTCCGCCGGAAGACCAGCGGCGCCACCATCGCGATGATCACCGGCACGCCGACGTACCAGGGCGGCAGCTCGGGCACCTCGGCGAAACCGTCGGCGGCGAAGAGCAACAGGTCGATCAGGCCGAGCAGGACGGCGAGCACCGAGTCGCCCGCCATGGGGTGGGCACGCATCCAGAGACTCAGCCGTCGCACCACACAACACTAGGTCCCGGTCCGGGGCCCGCGCGTCGGTCGCCGGTACCACCTTCGGTGCGACCCGAGGATGACGGACATGGCACGATTCACCGGGTCGTGTCCGTTCGACCGGGGAGGGACTGGGGGTCGTGACGTCACCCGAGCAGCACCGGCTCGCGGGACCGCTGTCGATGTCGGTGGCCAACCTGTGCCACCGCCTGCAGTCGCAGGTGTCCGCGCGGACCGCCGCCGGGTTCGCCGAGGTGCTGCGCCGGCTCGGTGCGCCGCTTCAGGTGGCCGTCGCCGGGCGGATCAAGTCGGGCAAGTCGACGCTGGTCAACGCGCTGATCGGGCGCCGGGTCGCACCGACCGACATCGGTGAGTGCACCCGGCTGGTGACCCGCTTCCAGTACGGCACGGTCGACCGCGTCGAGATCGTCTTCACCGACGGCCGCAAGCAGGTGCTCCCGTTCGCCTCGGACGGGATGATCCCGGCCGAGCTCGGCGTCGACATCACCAAGGTCTCGCACATCGAGGCCTACCTGACCAACGCCGTGTTGCAGGGCATGACGGTGATCGACACCCCCGGCCTCGGCTCGCTCGACGCCGCGTCGGTGTCCCGCACCGAGCTGCTCCTCGGCGCGGCGAAGCAGAGCAAGGACGAAGAAGGCTCGGACGAGCTCGACGACACCTCGCGCAACGCCGTCGCCGGCGCCGAAGCCGTCCTCTACGTCGTCACGCAGGGCGTCCGCGCCGACGACCAGCAGGCCCTCGCCGCCTTCACCGCCGCGACCGCGAGCCGCGAGGCCGGCCCGGTCAACGCCATCGCCGTGCTGAACAAGGCGGACACCATCGCACCCGAGTCGGTCGACGGCTCGGACGGCGACATCTGGAAGGCCGCGACGATCCTGTCGGAGAAGCAGGCCTCGACGCTCAAGCCGCGCGTCGCCGATGTGCTGCCGGTGATCGGGCTGATCGCCGAGTCCGCCGAGTCGGGCGGCTTCACCTCCGCCGACGCCGAGGCGCTGCGGCAGCTGGCCGAGCTCGACGACGACGTCCTGCAGACCATGCTGATCTCGGCAGACATCTTCACGAGCTGGGAGTGCGACGTCCCGGCCGGCACCCGGCTGCGGCTGCTGGAGAAGCTCGACCTGTTCGGCATCTCGCACGCCGTCGACGCCGTCCGCAAGGAACCGGAGATCACCGCGGGCGCGCTGCGGCGCTCCCTGCTGGACGCGTCCGGCCTGGAAGCCGTGCGGCACCGGCTGTCGATCGTGTTCGCCGCCCGTGCCGACGGGATCAAGGCGGCCGCCGCGCTCGCGTCGGTCACCGCGCTGGCCCACGCCTCCGGTGACCCGGGCGAGCGCCAGCGCGTCCACGACGCCATCGAGGTGCTGCTCGCCAAGCCCGAGGCCCACCAGCTGCGGCTGCTCGAAGCGTTGACGCTGGTCGCCTCCGGCGCCGTCGACATGCCCGAGGACCTCTCCGAAGAGGTGCTGCGGGTGGGCAGCAACGCCGACATCGGCGCCCAGCTCGGCAAACCGGGTGCGAACCGGCCGGAACTGGCCGCGCACGCCCTGGAACGTGCGGGCTGGTGGCGGTCCTTCGCGTCCTTCGGCGCGACACCCGCGCAGAGCCGCGTCGCGCACGTCGTGCACCGCGCGTACTTCCTGATCTGGCAGCAGCTGCGCGAGCAACCGGCCTGAGGCTTGTTTCGGGTTGCCGACTTTCCCGGAGCGAGCGGGTTTCCCGCGTACTGTGGGAAACGTGCAGCTGGAGAACACGACATCCTGGCGAGCGAGGTGGAGCAGCGAGGCCGAGATCGACGTCGCGCTGTTCATCCGTGACGCCCTGGCGCTGTCCGTTTCCGAAGGACAGGTCCTGCCGCCGGTGGAGCCGCAGGTTCCGGTGCACATCCCGCCGGAGGTTGACCGCACCGCCGTCCAGGCGCAGTGGGCCGACTGGTGGAACGACCTGCTCGCGTTCCTCCGCAGCCGCGAGGACCCGGATCCACGCAGCCCGCGCAACCGCTACGGCCGGCCCGCGCTCGCCCACGACTCGGCGATGCGGCAGGCGATCGAGTACTTCACGCCGGCCGCCGCCCGGCACTTCGCCAACGCGCGCGGCCCGGCGCTGCGCGGCGCGGGCGTCCCGGCGGGCGGAACGCCGTGGGCTCCCGGCTTCTACCGGCGCCAGATCGTCGCCGGTGAACGGCTCGGCCAGCTGGTGCGCGAGGCCGAGGTGCGGCAGGGGCGCCGCGCGTACCCGTTCCGGCTGACCGTCATCGAGATCTCCGTGGCCGGCTCGATCTGCCTGCGCACGGCCGACGACCAGCTGCTGGTCTCCTCCCGGCTCGCCGAAGACGGCCCGGGGCTGGAGGCCAAGCTGCGCGAGGTGATCACCGAGCTGGTCTGACCCGGCTTTCATAAACCGAGCGCGCGGTCTGATAATGGGCGGTATGGAGACGACCGTCGACGAGCCGCCGTGGCTGCGCACCGGGTCCTGGATCGGCTGCCCGCTGGTCGGCGGCGCCCTGGGGGTCGGGGTGTGGGCCATCGCCGCGTGGGTCACCGACCTGCCCGCCTTCCCGTTCCAGGGTGTGTTCAAGGTGCTCACGAAGCTGCCGCAGCCCTGGGCGACGCTCGCCGCCGTCGCCGGCGGCCTGGTGCTCGGGTTCGTGTTCGCGGTGATCTGGGCGCACGACCGGCTGGTCGTCACGGTGGCGCCGGACCGCGTCACGCTGGTCCGCGGCGAAAAGACCCGCCGCATCGAGGCCGAGCTCGACGCCGTCTACCTCGACGGCAAGGAGCTCGTCCTGCACACCGCCGACGGCCGCGAGATCGCCCGCGAGAAGACCGATCTCGGCGGCCCCGAGCTGGCCAGGGCGTTCGCCGAGCACGGGTACCCCTGGCGCGACGAGCCGCCGGTCGAGCGATGAGGACCGTCGACCCCGCCAAGTACGCGGCCAAGCGCCGCGCGATCGTCGACGCCGCGGCCGGGTGCTTCGCCGAGAAGGGCTTCGAGCGGACGACGACCGCGGACCTCTGCCGCGCCGCGGGCATCAGCTCCGGCAGCCTCTTCCACTACTTCCCGAACAAGCGCGCGGTGTTCATGGCGATCTTCACCGACGACGCCCGCGACACGGCCGAGCGGCTCGCCGCGGCCGCCGACGCCGCCGACCCGTGGACCGCGCTGCTCGACGTCGTCACGGACCTGGCCGCCGAGGTCGCCCACCCCGCCATCGCCCGGCTGGTGCTGGAGGCCGCCGCGCAGGCCGCGCGCGACGACGAGTTCGCCGAGCTGATCCGGCGCAACGAACGCGCGCTGGCCGACGGCCTGGCCGTGCTGATCGAGCGGGCCGCCGACGCCGGCCTGATCGACCCCGGCGTCCCGTCGCACGCCGCGGCCGGCTGGGTCGCCGCCCTCGCCGACGCGCTGATCACCCGGGCGGCCTTCGACCCGGACGTGGATACCGCGGCCGAGCTGGCGATCCTCCGGACGATCCTGATCCGGTTCCTTCGCCCGGTTTCGGCCCCGGATGGCGCTTGAGTGCTCCAAACTGGTGGAATCTCTGCGAGCCGGACGGGGTGGTGCGGGTGGCGTGGTTTCGGAAGGACGGCGTGGTGGATGCCGATGAGACGCCCACCGGCCAGATCCCGGCGCAGATCATCCAGGAAGCCGACGCCGGGAGGGGAACCGACGGCGGCAAACCCACGTCGGACACCGATGTGCACCCCTTGCAGCCGGTCACCACGATGCCTGTCGGCCTCGAGCGCGCACTCGCCGACCGCGAGGCGCTGATCCAGATGTGCCTGTACGCACTGGATCGCGCCCGCAGCGGCGGTGTTGTCGAACGACTCGAAGAGGGGCTGGCCGCGATCGGCGTCCAGGCTCTGCGGCCGGACGGCGAGCGGTTCGACCCGGCCCGCCACGAAGCCGGCGGCGCGGTCCCGACCGAGGACCCGGCGCTGGACGGTGTGGTCGCGGAAACCGAGGTCACCGGTTTCGCCGACCACGACCGCCTGCTGCGCGCCCCGATCGTCATGGTCTACGCGAAGAAGACACCGTGAGCGCACCCACCGCGCCGAGCCTGCCCGCGCAGGTCCAGGCGGCCCGCGACCAGCTGCTGACGGTCGTCCGCGACGCCGATCCGGACGCCGCCCGGTGGGTCGACGACATCCGGAAGGCGCGGCCGAAGAAACCCGCCGTCGTGGTCGTCGGCGAGACGAACCGCGGCAAGAGCTCCCTGGTCAACGCGCTGCTCGCGCGACCGGGACTGTCCCCTGTGGACGCCGACGTCGCCACCGCCACCTACCTCGTGTTCGACCACGCGGAGACCTGGGGCGCGCAGGCCTGCTACCCCGGCCAGCTGGCGCCGGTGCCGATCGACCTCGGCCAGCTGATCAACTGGGTGTCGGCCGCGCACGAGCTGCCGCCGGGCCAGATCCCGCCGCGCTACGTCGAGGTCACCGGGCCGGTGCCGCTGCTCGAACGCATTTCCCTGGTCGACACCCCCGGCGTCGGCGGACTCGACTCGATGCACGGCGAGCTGGCCAAGGAGGCGGCCGCGGGCGCGACGGCGCTGCTGTTCGTCGTCGACGCGTCGGCGCCGTTCACCTCGACCGAGCTGCAGTTCCTGCGTGACGTCGGCGAGCGCGTCGAGACCGTGGTGTTCGCGCTGACCAAGGTGGACATGTTCCGCGGCTGGCGTGAGGTGCTCGAGGCCGACCGGCGGCTGCTGGCCGAGCACGCGCCCCGCTTCGCCGACGCGGTGTTCCACCCGGTGTCGGCGCGGATGTTCGAGACCGCGTCCAAGGCGCCCAACGAGCAGATGGCCGCGATGCTGCGGGAGAAGTCCGGCGTCGCCGCGATCCAGACCGCGTTGCAGGAACTGCTGGTCGGCCGCTCGGCGATGCTCGGCGAGGCCAACACGCTGCGCGCGCTGTCCACCGCGCTCGGCGGGCTCAAGGCGAAGCTGCAGGCCGAGAGCCGCGCGCTGTCCGCGGGCGAAGCCGAGGCCGAGCAGCTGCGCGAACGCCGTGACCAGCTCACCGCCGAGCGCCGGACGTCCACCCGCGGCTGGCAGCTGAAGCTGCGCGGCGAGGTCCAGCGCACCCGCGTCGAGGTGCTGCACGAGAGCAGCCGCCAGATGCGGGACGCCCAGACGCACTTCCGCCAGCTCATCGACGGCGCGAAGCGGGACGCGCTGGCCGCGCTGCCGCAGCAGGTCGACATCGCGTTGCAGACGACGTCGCAGCGGATCTCGATGCTGCTGTCCCAGCGGCTCAACCACGTCACGAACGTCTCGCTGTCCGAGCTGTTCTCGCCGGAAGAGCTGGACGTCATCCGCGCGCAGTTCGCGCGGGCCGGCGGCCCGCCGGTGGTGCTGCGCCCGCCGGACAAGAAACCGCCGACGGCCGAGGACAAACTGCTCGTCTTCATGGGCATCTCGGGTGGCGTCGGGGCGGGCAAGGTGGCCGCGCTGCCGCTGGCCGGTGTCGCGATCCTCAACCCGGTCGTGCTGCCGGCGACGATCATCATCGGCCTCGGCGCCGGCTGGTGGATGGCCCGCACGCGCAAGCACGCGGCCGACAAGCAGCACATGAAGCAGTGGCTCGTCGAAGCCATCGCGGACGCCCGCTCGACGCTCGACCAGCTCGTCGCCGAACAGCTCATCGAGGCCGAGCAGCAGCTGTCGATGGCCCTCGACGAGGCACTCGGCCGCCGCATCGACGCGATCGAGGCCGAGCTCAAGGAAGTCGACAAGACGATCAAGATGGGCGCCCAGGAGCGGGCCAAGAAGATCGCCATCGTCTCGAAGCGCCTGAAAGAGGTCAGCGACGGCCGCGACCGGGCCGAAGCCTTCCTGACCCGGATCCGGGCATTGCGGGACAAGACGGCCTGAGCGCGCGTCCGGTTGTGGTGGGGAACCGAACCGGCCTACGGTGAGTCATACCCTCAGACAGCAGGTCGGAGACGGCGTTACCCGGTTCGAAGGGGGAAGTCCCATGTGGGTCGACGAGAGTGGCGGCAGCGACACCGACGCCAACGGTGCCGAGGCGATGACCGTGCACGTCGACGGCCAGGAGTACCAGGCCGAGGTCAACTACGACGTGAACGACGACGGGGTCAACGACACCGCGATCGTCGAGCACGACGACGGCACGGCCCAGGCCTTCATCGACTCGAACCACGACGGCCAGGCCGACCAGTACGCCGTCCTGGACGAGACGGGACACGTCGTCGAGCAGGCCGTCTACGACGAGGCCAGCGGTGAGTGGGTCCAGTCGGGCGGCGGCGGCCACGACGGCTCGGACACCGGCCCCGGCCACGAGGACAGCTCCGGCGGCCACATCCACGCGGACATGCCGGACGGCGAGGTCGACGCGGGTGTCGCGACCATCGACACCGACCACGACGGGCACAACGACACCGCCGTCGTCGAGACGAAGAGCGGCGGCACCATCGCCTTCACCGACAAGGACGGCGACGGCGAAGCGGACGTCGCGGTGCAGGTCGAGGCGGACGGCACGACCACGACGTTCGAGCACAGCGGCCCCGGCCAGTGGACCGAGGTCTCGAGTGGACTGATGGATTCGGGGAGTGACCAGCAGCTCGGCGACCCGGCGGCGGACGCGGAGTGGGGCGGCGCCGGCACGCAGACGCTCGAGGGTGTCGCGCACATCGATTCCGGCACCGGGCAGTGGATCTCGCCCAACTGAAACGTAACCCAGGTCACAGTTTGAAAGCCCGGCGCACCCGTGCCGGGCTTTTTTCATGTCGCAAATGAAAACGGCCAGGTCACAGGTGTGACACCGGGCACCGCAAGATTTACTGCGAATGCACCGATCCGGTGACGTCTGAATCGATTCCCTTATCGTTCTTGTGAGAGAACGTACACGTCAGCTCTCGGTTACCTGCCGGTCATGCGGCTACTCTCGGGGAATCCCAAAAAACGCACACCGGCTTCGCCAGCCGGTGTGCGAAGCCATTCGGTCGCCGGCAACGAAGCCCGCCCGGAACACCGTCGTTCCGAGCGGGCTCGTTTTGTCGTCGGAAGTCAGGAGTAGAGATGACCGCAGTCGCCATCCCCGGACTGGACACCGCGCCGACGACGCACAGTGGCGTGCTGTCCTTCGTCCGGGAGGTCGCCGAACTGACCACCCCGGACCGCGTGGTGTGGGTCGACGGGTCTGACGAAGAAGCCGCCCGGATCAACCAGGAGCTCGTCGAAGCCGGCACGTTCGTGCAGCTCAAGTCGAAGCCGAACTCCTTCTGGGCCACCTCCGACCCCAACGACGTCGCCCGCGTCGAAGACCGGACCTTCATCTGTTCGGAGCGTCCCGAGGACGCCGGTCCGACCAACAACTGGACCGACCCGGCCGAGATGAAGGCCACCATGACCGAGCTCTTCCGGGGCTCGATGCGCGGCCGCACGATGTACGTCATCCCCTTCTGCATGGGCCCGCTCGCCGACGAGAATCCCAAGCTGGGTATCGAAATCACCGATTTCGCCTACGTTGTCGCATCGATGCGCGTGATGACCCGCGCGGGTCGCGCCGCGCTCGACAAGTTCGTCGGACCGGACGGCAGCGAGCGCGAATTCGTGCCCGCGCTCCACTCCGTCGGTGCGCCGCTCGAGCCCGGCCAGAAGGACGTTTCCTGGCCGTGCAACGAAACCAAGTACATTTCGCACTTCCCCGAAGAGCGCGCGATCTGGAGCTACGGCTCGGGGTACGGCGGCAACTCGCTGCTCGGCAAGAAGTGCTACTCGCTGCGCATCGCCTCGGTGATGGCGCGCGACGAGGGCTGGCTCGCCGAGCACATGCTGATCCTCAAGCTGATCTCGCCCGAGGACAAGGTCCACTACGTCGCGGCGGCGTTCCCGAGCGCCTGCGGCAAGACCAACCTCGCGATGCTGCAGCCGACCATCCCGGGCTGGCGCGCCGAGACCCTCGGCGACGACATCGCCTGGATGCGCTTCGGTGAGGACGGCCGTCTCTACGCCGTGAACCCGGAGTTCGGCTTCTTCGGCGTCGCGCCGGGCACCGACTGGCACACCAACCCGAACGCCATGCGCACCATCGAGCAGGGCAACACGGTCTTCACGAACGTCGCCCTGACCGACGACGGCGACATCTGGTGGGAGGGCATGGAGAACCAGCCCGAGCACGCCACCTCCTGGAAGGGCCAGGAGTGGACGCCGGAGTCGAGCGAGAAGGCCGCGCACCCGAACTCGCGCTACTGCACGCCGATGTCGCAGTGCCCGATCCTCGCCGACGAGTGGGACGACCCGAAGGGCGTGCCGATCTCGGCGATCCTGTTCGGCGGCCGCCGCAAGACGACGGTGCCGCTGGTCAACGAGGCCCGCGACTGGCAGCACGGCGTGTTCATGGGCGCCACGATGTCGTCGGAGACGACGGCCGCGGCCGCCGGCGCGGTCGGCAACGTGCGCCGCGACCCGATGGCGATGCTGCCGTTCCTCGGCTACCACGCCGCCGACTACTTCAAGCACTGGCTGACGCTGGGCAAGAACGCCGACGCGAACAAGCTGCCGAAGATCTTCTACGTCAACTGGTTCCGCCGCGGCGACGACGGCCGCTTCCTGTGGCCGGGCTTCGGCGAGAACTCGCGGATCCTGAAGTGGGTCGTCGAGCGCGTCGAGGGCAAGGGCAACGCCGTCGAGACGCCGATCGGCTTCGTGCCGCGCGCCGAGGACCTCGACACCGAGGGCCTCACCGAGCCGCTCGCGGACATCCAGGCCGCCCTGGACGTCAAGCCCGAGGAGTGGCGCGCGGAGCTGCCGCTGATCGAGGAGTGGTTCGACAAGATCGGCGAGACGGTGCCGACGTCGCTGCGTGACGAGCTGGACGCGCTGGCCCAGCGCCTCGCCTGAGTTCTGCACCGAGAAGGGGACGTCCCGTGTGGACGTCCCCTTCTTGTAGGTTCGGCCCATGAGACCGTTCCGCTTCGGCGTGGCGCTGGTGGCACCCGGCTCACGGGCCGAGTGGGCGGCGAAGTGCCGCCGGGCCGAGGACCTCGGTTACGACGTCGTCGGCGTGGTCGACCACCTCGGGCGGGTCGCGCCGCTGACGGCGCTGCTGCTGGCGGCCGAAGCGACCGAGCGCATCAAGCTGAACACCTACGTGCTCAACGCGAGCTTCCACAACCCGGTGCTGCTGGCCCGTGACCTCACCGGCCTCGACGAGTTCACCGGCGGCCGCCTCGAGATCGGGATCGGCGCGGGGTACGTCCGCGCGGAGTTCGAGGCCGCCGGGATCGAGTGGGGCACCCCCGGGCAGCGGTTCGCGCGGCTGAAGGGCGTGGTCGCCGAGATCGAGCGCGCGTACGCGGGTCGTCCCCGGCCGCCGCTGCTGCTCGGCGGCCGCGGCGACCGGATGCTGACGTTCGCCGCCGAGCACGCCGACACCATCGCCTTCACCGGCACCGCGCCCGGCGCGGCGGAGGGACGGCTGGCGCTGGCCGGGCCAGCCGCCGTCGCCGAACGCGTCGACTTCGTGAAACGGGCGCTCGGCGATCGGGACACCGAGCTCAACCTGATGGTCCACCTCGTCCGGATCACCGACGACCGGCAGACGGCGCTCGAAGCGGCCCACCAGCTCGTGCCGCACCTCGGCGTCGACGAGCTGGCCGAGCTGCCCACCGTCCTCATCGGCTCGGCGGAAGCGGCGGCCGAGCAGCTGCTGCGCACCCGGGAGACCCTCGGCGTCAGCTACTTCACGGTGATCGAAGAGGACCTGACCAGGCTGGCCTCGGTGATCGAGAAGCTCCGCTGAGTACCTTGTCGGTATGACTGGGGATTTCCGCTTCGGCGTGAACATGGTCGTGCCGGACAGCCGTGCCGCGTGGGTCGGGAAGTGCCGCCAAGCCGAGGACCTCGGCTACGACGTCGTGTCCGCGGCCGACCACCTGGGGATGGCGCCGCCGTTCCCGGCGCTCGTGCTGGCCGGCGAGGTCACTTCGCGCGTCAAGCTGAACACCTTCGTGCTCAACGCGCCGTTCTACAACCCGGTGCTGCTAGCCCGCGACGTCACGGGCACCGACCAGTTCACCGAAGGACGGCTCGAGCTGGGGCTGGGCGCGGGGTACGTCAAGGAGGAGTTCGAGGCCGCCGGGATGCCGTTCCCGGCCGCCCGCGAGCGGGTCGACCACCTCGAACGCACCATTCTCGAACTCAAGCGCCTGTACGCCGACCCGGAGCACAAGCCCGCGCCGGTGCGCCCGGAAGGTCCGCCGCTGCTGCTCGCCGGCCGCGGCGACCGGATCCTGACGCTGGCCGCCGAGCACGCCGACATCATCGGCTTCACCGGCACGGCCAAGTCGCCGGACGGCGGCGCGCCGATCCCGGCGAGCGCCGAGGACATCGAGGAACGCGTCGCGTTCGTCCGGTCGAAGCTCGGTGACCGGAGCGCGGAGTTCAACCTGCTCTGCCACTTCGTGAACATCACCGAAGACCGCGCGGGCGCGCTCGAAGACCTCGCGAAGCTGACGCAGGGGGTGCTGAGCGCCGCCCAGCTCGCCGAGGTCCCGACGGCGCTGATCGGCTCCCCCGCCGAGGTCGCCGAGCAGCTCCACGCGCACCGCGAGCGGTTCGGGCTGACCTACTACACCGTCCTGGAGCACAACATGGCCCAGTTCGCGCCGGTGCTCGAAGCCCTCCGATGATCGACGCGAAGGGGATCGGCGTCCGCGCCGGCGACATCTGGCTGTTCGACGATCTTGACTTCAGCGTCGACCCCGGTGAGGTCGCCGCGATCGTCGGGCCGAACGGCGTCGGCAAGTCGACGTTGATGCGCTGCTTCTACGGCATGCAGACCCCGCACCGGGGTCGCGTGCTGGTGGACCGCAAGGTGCCCGACGAACGGGACGTCGAGTTCCGCCGGAAGGTGTCGGTGCTGTTCGACGACTCCGACTTCTTCGCCGAGCTGACCCCGCTGCAGCACCTCGACCTGCTCTCCGGCACGTTCGGCGCCGACCTCGGTGACCACAAGGAACTGCTGCGCGACGCCGGCCTCGGCGAACGCATGCACGTCACGTCCGGGCACTTCTCCGCCGGCCAGCGCCGCCGGTTGCTGCTGCTCGGCGTCACCGTGCGGCCGCACCGCGTCCTGCTGCTCGACGAGCCGGAGCGCGCGCTGGACACCGCGGGCAAGGAGTGGCTGGTCGAGCTGATCGCCCGCTCGACGGCGGCCGGCGCGGCGGTCGTGGTGGCCACCCACCACCCGCCGCTGCTGGAGGCCGCGGACAGCGTGCTCGAACTGTGGTGACACTCGCGCCGCGGCGGATGAAGGTCCCGGGCCGCAAGCGGTTCGGCGGGATCTTCAGCGGCGACACGGCGTCGTTCGTCTTCCTGTTCGGCTTCGGGTTCCTCTTCACCGCGTTCTTCCACGTCGACGGCTGGCGCCCGGCGGTCTACGGCTCGTCGCAAGTGGACTTCCCGGCGGTGCTCGGGCTGCTGACGCTCTGCTGCGCGGTCGGCTGGCGCGGCCTGCTGCGCCGCGGGTTCGCCTGGGTCGAGCCGGCCGAGCTGACCTGGCTGGACTTCGCGCCGGTCGACCGCGGCCGGGTCGTCGTGCTGCGGCTGCTCGGCGCGTGGACCGGTGTCGTGGTCGTGACCGGTTACCTGGTCGCGTTGCTGCTCGCGGTCGGCGGCGCCGGGCTCGACGAGTGGCGCGCGGGGATCGCCGTCGTCGCCGCGACCGCCGTGATCGCGTACGTGACCGCCCGGCGGACGGCGTTGTGGTTCGACGCGGCCGGCCCGCTGGTGCTGGCCGTGCTCGGGCTGGCGATCGCCGCGTTCCACCTCGGCCCCGCCACGGTGGAGTTCGTCGCGGCCGGCGTGGTCGTCCTGGCGCTGCCCCTGGCGTTCGGCGGCGAGCCGGTGACCCGCGCGGGCCGCTCGGCGCTGCTCTCCGGCTGGGAAGGCCGCGTGCTGCGCTCGGTCGCCGTGACCTTCCTCGACCCGATGATGCTGCTCCCGCCGTCGGCGCCGGTCGGGCGGATCTCCGTGCGCCGTCCGACGCCGCTGCGCCTGGCCTGGGCGGGCACGATCGGCCGGTCCAAGTACGCGGGTGCGGGCGTGCTGGTCGGCTTCGCGATCGTGGTCGCGCACATCGCGCTCCCGACGTTGCCGGGCCCGGTCCTGATCGGCCTCGGCGGGTACCTCGCGTTGATGCCGTTCAGCGCCGGCCTCGGTGAGCTGTGGCGCAATCCGGGACGCCGCCGCTGGCTGGGCTCGCCCAACCGCGACCTGGTGCTGGCGAACGGCCTGGTGCTCGCGGTCGTCGGCCTGCTGTGGGCGGCGGTGCTGCTCGGCGTCACGCTGGCGGCCGGGACGTCGTTCGCCGGACCGGCCTGGCTCGCCGTGCCGCTGTCGGTGCTCTCGATCCTGCGCACGGTCACCCGCAAGGCCGTCGACTACGGCAACCCGGCGTTCGTCGACACCCCGATGGGCCCGATGCCCGCCAACCTCGTCCGCCAGCTCTTCCGCGGCCTCGACCTGCAGGTTCTCGGGATCGTGCTGCTATCGCTGCGCATCTGACCTACCCTCGATGCGACGAACGGAGCAGTCATGGGTGGCGGACACGCGTCGGGGGCAGGGCGTCGGGCGACCAGCGAGTTCCCGCCGGGCTGGAGCGGCGAGCACATCATCTCGGTGATCAAGGACGTCGCCAACGACCCAGGTGAGGCCCGCCGGCAGCAGTACAACGGCCGCTGGCGCTGCGCCGGCGAGCGGTTCAACGTCCACCTCGTCGTGCTGGTCGAGGAAAACGGGCACGTCCACACCGCCTACCCGGTGGCCGGCCCCGGCGTCACCCGCAACCCGGACGCGGCCCGCGACCCGGCGAACCCCACGGTCGCCGACCTGCGCGAGAACCGCATCAGCTTCTTCGCCGAGAGCGTCCTGTCCACCCTCGGCGACCGCCTGTCCCCCGAGGACTTCACGCACTACCGCACGCTGCTGTGGTCAGGCGAGTGGGAGGAACTGGCCGACGTCCTGGCCGCCCACGCGACGAAGACGGATCTGAAGTTCTCGGCGGACGAGCTGTCGGACTTCGAGAAGCTCCTGAACAGCTACGACCTCCCGGTGGCCGGCTGCGCCTTCCTCAACGACCGCGACCACATCCTGACCCAGCTGCGCGCCTAGCCGAAGTCGTACCCCGTGAAGTCGGCGATCGGGACGTAGCCGATCCGCCGGTAGAGGGCGTTGCTGGTGGCGTTGTCGGGATTCGTGTACAGCACGACGTCGGTGGCACCCGCGGCCAAGGCGGCCCGGCTGACCGCCATCGTGACGGCGCCCGCGTAACCCCGCCCTCGCAGGTGGGCCGGGGTGTAGACGGGATCCACCCGGACCATCCCGGCGACCATCGACGTCGAACCCGCCATGGCGACGGGGCCGTCGGTCTCCCAGAAGACGTAGTGCTTGTCCCCGAACCGCGACGCGTCCCAAGCGTCGGGTTCGAGAGCCTCTCCGACGGTGGCGGCGAAGTCGACGCACCAGCGGACGATCTCCGCGCGGTCCGACGTACCCAGAACGCGCGCCCGTCCCTCCGGCACGGGCTCCGGTGGGGTGAGCGTGCCGAGGCGGTGCAGGCGGACCCGCACGCCGGGGACCCCCGACGCGCCGGTGCGCTGCTGCCACGCCTCGGCGAACGCGGTGGCGGTGTCGTGGTCCGCGATGACCCCGGAGAGCGGGCGCCCGAGACCGGCCCAGAGAGCGACGACGGTGGCGACCTGCTCGGGCGCGAGGGAGGTGAGGGTCAGCCGACCGGACGGCCGGAGGTAGCAGAAGGCGTCCTCCAGCCACCCGAACACCGTGCCGTCGGACCCGTGGGTGCGTAGCTTCTCGAGCGTCGTCAGCGGAGTCGTGTGGAGCGCGGGACGTGAGCGCAAGAAGTCCCCGGCCCGGGCGAGGAAGTCGTCGACGTCCTCGGTCAGCTGCACCTAGCTGGCCTGCGACAGCGGTGGTGACGCGGCTGGCGTCACCACCGCCCGCAGCTCGTCCAGTGGCAGCCCGACCGCGTCCGCGATGGCCGTGACCGTGAAGAACGTCGGTGTCGGGATCCGGCCCGTCTCGATCTTCCGGAGCGTCTCCACGGAGATCCCGGCCTCCGCCGCGACGTCGACCATGCTCCGGCCGGCCCGTGCCGTTCGCAGCGCCTGGCCGAGGCGTTCGCCTCGCTCGCGCTCTTCGTCCGTCAGCGGTACCCGCACCATGAACCCGATTCTAATACCAGTAGTTGTCCACTGCCTGTGGACAACTCTGTGCACAGGTGTGGAAAAGGCCCCGCCGAGCCGAAGCTCGACGGGGCCCCACAACACCTAGTGGCGTCAGGCTCCCGGCGGTACCGGAAGTGCCACACCCGGCAGGCTCTGGTCGTTCGGCACCACGCCGTCGATCAGGTAGGCCTCCACGACCTTGTCCACACCCGCGTTGCCGCCGGCGTAGATCCCGTGGTCACCCTCACCGGTGATCGTCAGCATCCGCGAGTTCGCGAACGCCTTGTGCGCGCGCCGCGCGCCCTCGATCGGCGTCGCCGGGTCGTGCTCCGACTCGACGATCAGCACCGGCGGGACACCCTTGCCGTCCAGCACGGGCAGCGGCGCCGGGGTCTTCTTCCAGAACAGGCACGGCTGGATGAACCAGCCGGCGCCCAGCAGCGGCTGCTGCTTGTCGATCAGCTTCTGCGAGTCCTTGATGGCACTGTTCGTCGTGCCGGTCCACGGACCCTCGTTGCAGGGGATGCTCCAGAAGCTGGCGTCGTAGGCGTCGCCGTCCGACGGCACCATCAGCGGCTGCGCGCCGTAGGTCGTGGTGCTCGTGTCGGCGGCCTTGACCTTCTGCGCGGCCGAGGACTTGGCCTGCGCCGAAGCGGTGCCCTGGGTCAGCGTGCGGACGCTGACCAGGTAGTTGGCCAGGCCCGGGAACGCGGACTTCGAGTAGATGCTCGACGCGATGAAGGCGTCCAGGCCGTTGGCCGACACGCTCGAACCGTCGGGCAGGGTGACCGCGCCCTGGGTCAGGACGTAGCGGACCTGCTCGTAGGTCTGGCGAGCCGCCTCACCGGTGGTGCCGAAGTGGTAGAGCTTGTCGTACTTCGCCATCCACGGGAGGAAGTCCTGCCGCCAGCGGCGCTCGAAGCCGAGCGGCTGCCAGTCGAACGACTTCTGCCAGGTGGTCGTGAACTCCGTCGAGGAGTCGAGCACGAACCGGCCGGTGCGCGTGGGGTAGGCCTGGGCGTAGTGCGCGCCCATCCAGGTGCCCGCCGAGTAGCCGACCCAGTTGATCTTGTCGCGGCCGAGCAGCACGCGCAGCAGGTCGATGTCCTTGACCGTCTGGTCGGTGTTGATCAGCGGGCCGAGCTCGCCGGACTTCACCTGGCACGACTGCGCGGCGTACTTCGTCGCCTGCAGGATCAGGTTCAGGTTCGCGCGGTCGCGGTCACGCGGGTCCAGGTCCGAGCCGGTGCCGATGGCGCCGCCGCACGTGATGTTCGTGCTCTTGCCGGTGCCGCGCGGGTCGAAGCCGACGATCTCTTGGTGCTCACGCAGCTTCGCCTGGTTGCGCAGGCGGGCCGGGAAGTTCCGGCCGGGCGCGCCGGGGCCGCCGGGGTTGGTGACGACGCTGGCCGTCGCGTCCCCGGTCGCCTTCAGGCGGCTGACGGCGATGGTCAGGTCGATCTGGGCGTTCGCCTGGTACCAGTTGCGCGGCGTCTTGTAGGTCGCGCACTCCATGTCCTGGGCGCCCGCGGGCGGGGCCGTCGGCAGCTCGGAGGGGACGGCGCACTTGTGCCAGTCCAGCTTCTGGTTCGCGTACTGCGCCGGGATGTTCGTGGAGTTCAGCGGCTGCTTGCCGGCCGCTGCCTCCTGACCTGCGAACGCAGGCGTGAACCCGGCCAGCAGGGTGCCGGCGACGGCCGGGATCACCACCGCGTAGCGAAGTCGTGTCATACGGTTGCCCCTTTGGGTTTTCACATAGTGGAGTCGCGCTATTGATATAGGGCGGGTAACGGCGGGGCAACCGACGTTGGTCGGCAACGCGGTGCGTGGCGATCAAATCGATATCGGACAGACGTGACGTCCCGTCAGCCAGGTTCTAAGGTCGGACGGTCGGTTACGGGAGTGTTAGGTGAGGTCCGATGTCGACTGTGAAGCAAGGCAGGAAGGTGCCCCGGAAGCCGTTCAACCCGTGGTACCTGCTCCTGATCGTTCCGCTGCTCGTCCTGGTCACGCCACTGTTCAACATGGACGGTCCGCGGTTGTTCGGGATGCCGTTCTTCTACTGGTTCCAGCTCCTCTTCGTCGCGGTCGGCGTCCTCAGCACCTGGATCGTCTACCTGATGACGCGGGACAAGGAGCCGGCCGGTGACGCCCCGGACAAGCTGAGCGTCGACGACCTGGACGAGGGGGACGCTCGATGAGCAACCTGCAGTGGCCGGAACTGATCATCTTCACGGTCCTGTTCCTGCTGGTCACCGTGCTCGGGTTCATGGCGGCGCGCTGGCAGCGCGGCGGTGGGCTGGACCACCTGGACGAATGGGGCCTCGGCGGCCGCAAGTTCGGCTCGTGGATCACCTGGTTCCTGCTCGGCGGTGACCTCTACACGGCGTACACGTTCGTCGCGGTGCCCGCGCTGGTGTTCAGCGCCGGCGCCCTCGGCCTCTACGCGCTGCCGTACACGATCGTCGTCTACCCGATCGTCCTGCTCCCGGCGCTGCGGATGTGGTCGGTGTCGCGGGTGCGCGGTTACGTCACCCCGGCCGACTTCGTGCGCGGCCGCTTCGGCTCGCCGATCCTCGCGCTGCTGATCGCGATCACCGGCATCGTCGCGACCATGCCGTACATCGCGCTGCAGCTGGTCGGCCTCGAAGCCGTGCTGCGGACGATGGGCATCAACGGCTCCGGCATCGTCGGGCACCTGCCGCTGCTGATCGCCTTCATCATCCTGGCGGTCTACACCTACCAGTCCGGCCTGCGGGCGCCCGCGCTGATCGCGTTCGTCAAGGACATCCTGATCTACATCGTCATCCTCGTGGCGATCATCTACCTGCCCTCGAAGCTGGGCGGCTGGTCGCACATCTTCGACACGGCGGCCGCGAAGCTCGGCACGCCGAGCCCGGCCACCGGCAAGCCGGCCGGCTCGATCCTGCTGAACGCGAACAACCAGCTGCAGTACGCGACGCTGGCCCTGGGTTCGGCGCTCGCGCTGTTCCTGTACCCGCACTCGCTGACCAGCGTGCTGGCCTCGCGCGGCCGCAGCGTCATCAAGAAGAACATGGTCGCGCTGCCGGCGTACTCGCTGGTGCTGGGCCTGCTGGCGCTGCTCGGGTACGTCGCGATCACGGCGGGCGTCAAGCCGCTGACGAACGCGGCCACCGGCAAGCCGGACGGCAACACGATCGTCCCGGTGCTGTTCGACAACCAGTTCTCGTCGTGGTTCGCCGGCATCGCGTTCGCCGCGATCGGCATCGGCGCGCTGGTGCCGGCTGCGATCATGTCGATCGCCGCGGCCAACCTGTGGACGCGCAACATCTACAAGGAGTACATCCGCAAGAACGCGACCCCGCAGGACGAGGCGAAGCAGGCGAAGCTCGCTTCGCTGGTCGTGAAGCTCGGCGCGGTCGCGGTGATCATCCTGATCGACCCGCAGTTCTCGATCGACCTCCAGCTCATCGGCGGCGTGCTGATCCTGCAGACGCTGCCGGCGGTCGCGCTCGCGCTGTACACGCGCTGGTTCCACCGCTGGGGCCTGATCGCGGGCTGGATCGTCGGCATCGGCTGGGGCCTGATCATGCTGTACGGCATCCCCAACCCGGCCAACGGCAAGCTCCACTTCGGCGGCTCGGCGCTCGCGCTCGGCAACCTGTCGATCTTCGGCTGGCACCCGTTCTCGGGTTCGCTGGTCCAGATCTACGTCGGCTTCGTGGCGCTGGTCGCCAACCTGGTGGTCGCCGCGATCGTCACGGTGATCGCGCGGCAGATGAAGGTGTTCAACGGCACCGACGACACCAACCCCGAGGACTACCTGGCCGACGAGCACGACAAGGACCTGCGCCCGATCGGCGCGGCTCACTGAGCCGTGCGCCGGAGGATCAGCGTGCGGGAAACGAGGTAGAGCACCACGCCGTTGAGCAGGTGCCAGAGGAAGTGCGTGCCGACCGGGACGTAGTCGCAGACGTCCCGGTCGAGCGTGCGCAAGCTCAGTGACAGCGCGAAAATCGCGCCCGCCACGGCGAAGTACGTCCAAGAGGCGTCGCGCGAGAAGACGAGAAGCGCGACGACGACGCCGAACGCGATGAGCGCGGAGAGGTAGAGCCCGCCCCCGAGCAACGCCGTGACGGCGGTGAGCACGAGGAACGCGGGCGCGGCGAGCCACGACAGCCGCCAGCCGTAGAACACGCGCGCGAACAACACGACGTACACCAGCACGAAAACGAGGATGCTCACCGAGTCCGCGACGCCGGCCCAGCGCGTCGCGAGCAGGTGGAACACCGTGCTGGCCGCGAAAACCAGCCCGATCAACCCGGCCAGCACCCGCCCGGCCCGGTCCCCCGCGGCCAGCCGCCACACCAGTACGGCGGCCACGAGGAACGCGAGATTGCTGAGACTGTCGAGCGGCTCTCCCCAGAGGCCGGGCGCGACCCGTTCGCAGTACCCGTCGACGTAGTCCGTCACGGTGACAGCCAACCATGACTAGCGTGAGGTCCATGAGCGACGCGGTGAGCCGGTTCCCGGTGACGGAACTCGAAGACCTGCCCGACGACCTGCGCGAGCGCGTCGGCGTGATCGCGGAGAAGTCCGGGTTCACGCCGAACATCTTCCGCGCGCTCGGCCACCGGCCGGCCGAGCTGCGCGCGTTCCTCGACTACCACGACGCGCTGATGGAACGGTCCGGCGGACTCAGCAAAGCCGAGCGCGAGCTGGTCGTCGTCGCGACGTCGGGTGCCAACCACTGCACCTACTGCGTCGTCGCGCACGGGGCGATCCTGCGCATCCGCGCCAAGGACCCGGAGCTCGCCGACCGGGTGTCGAGCAACCCGTGGCAGGTGGAGCTGGACGAGCGCGGCCGCGCGATCGTCGACCTGGCGCTCGCGCTGGCCCAGGACTCGGCGCTGTTCGGCGAGGGTGATCTCGAAGCCGCGCGCGACGCGGGCTTGACCGACGACGAAATCTGGGACGTCGGCGCGATCACGGCGTTGTTCGCGATGTCGAACCGGCTCGCGCACCTGACGGCGCTGCGGCCGAACCCGGAGTTCTTCCTGCTCGGCCGGACGCCACGCTAGAACTCCCGGCGCCAGGTCTCCTCGGTCAGCTTCGGACCCCAGTCGTCGAAGTCCTCTTCGCCGACGACCTCGAACCCGGCCGCGCGGTAGAGCGCGCGGGCGGCGCCGAGGATCGACACCGTCGACAGCTCCATCGCGCGGTAGCCGTGGGCCCGGGCGAACTCGACGCACTCGGTGACCAGCCGCCGGCCCACGCCGTGACCCCGGGCCGACGGCTCCAGCAGCAACAGCCGCAGCTTCGCGGTGTCCGCGTCCTGCCCGCGGGCGCACGCGATGCTGCCGACGCGCTCCCCGTCGAGTTCGGCGATCCAGAACGCCTGGCGTGGGTCGTCCTGAGCGGCGAAGTCCGCGACGATGCGGGCGACGAGCCCTTCGAACCGGCTGGTGAAGCCGTACTCACGGCCGTACAGCGCGCCGTGCCGTTCCACCACCCATCCGAGGTCCCCCGGTCGTGGCGGGCGGAGGACGAGCACCGGGTCGTGACGGCGCTCGCCGACGACGTCGCCGATGGTGCGCATGGCGGTCAGCAGCCGCTGCTGGTCCTCGTCGGCGAAGCGCCGGAGCAGCCCGCCGATCCGGTCGGTGGACCGGCGGTTGAGCAGGGCGAACGCGTCCCGGCCCGCCGACGTCGGCCGCACGAGCTGGCGGCGGGCGTCCTCGTCGGAACGCTCACGGGAGATCAGGCCGCGGGACTCGAGGCGGGCGAGCAGCCTGCTGGCGTACCCGGCGTCCAGATCGAGGCGTTTCCGCAGGTCGGTGACGGCCAGCGGGTCCTGCTGGGCGAGCTCGAACAGCACCCGGGCTTCGGGGAGGGAGTACTCGGCGTCGGCCGGGCCTTCGTCGAGCACCCCGATGACTCCGGTGTACAGCCGGTTGAAGGCGCGGACCGCGGCGACCCGTTCGGCCAGCTCGGCGTCGTTCATTGACCACCTCAACAAAGTCGTTGACGAAGTCAATGATTACCCGACGCGGCGGCCCGGGCAAGAAGTTTTCGGCAATGGGAAACCCCGTGATGCTGCCAGGTCGGGGGTCCGCCAGCATCACGGGGTCGTAGGGGGTATCGACGCGGATTTGCGCGGCGTTACACCTTCACTAGTTTGTGGCATAGGTCACTCGAATGGGCGACCGCCACGGGGTGAGAGATCAGCGCATGTAGCCCTGTCGAGCCTGCGCGATCGCGATGAGTTCCTGACGAACCGTCGCGGTCGCGGCGGTGTCGATCGCCCGGTTCAGCGCCCGGCGAGTGCGAACCTCGGCGCGACGGGCACGGAGCTTGGCGGCGATGTTGTTCATCGGTGTCTGCATCCCCTTCAAGGGTCTTGGTTGGCTTGTAGCTCTAGTATGCACCTTTTTTCACAAGGAATCCAACGAATGTCCGGTGATGTGGCGCACTTGCCGATGAATCATCGGCAAATTTGGGAAAGATCCGAAGAGATGAGGGTGGCGGCGGTCACGGCGAGACAACCCACTAGACGCTTATAGCGCTGTCTAGCGTTGAGCCTAGATATTCGTAGCGAGCGGGATAGCCGTCAGTCGCGGCCGAGCAGGTAGTGCCCGAAGTGCGGGACGGTGAAGGCGATCTGGCCCCGCTCGGCGGAGTACACCAGGCCCTTCTTCATCAGGCTGTCGCGCGCCGGCGACAGGGACGACGGCTTCCGCCCCAGGAAGACGGCGACGTCGGCGGTGCCGGCGGCCTCGTCCCGCCCCTGCGTCAGCTCGGCCATCGCGAGCAGGTACTCGCGCTCGGCGGGGGTCGCGCGCTCGTAGCGCGAGCCGAAGAACCCCACGGCCAGCTCCGACTCCGCCTCGGGCGCTGCGACCTGGACGTCCTTGAGCGTGATCGGGTCGGCCGGCGCCGCGTCCCAGGCGGCCTTGCCGTAGGCCTGGATGAAGTACGGGTAGCCGCCGGACGCGTCGAAGAGGGCGTCGAGGGCCTCCGGCTCGATGCTGGCGTCCTCGCGTTCGATCGGCGCCATCACGGCGAAATCGGCGTCCGCGCGGTCGAGCCGGTCGATGCGCGCGTAGCGGAAGAGCCGCTCGGAGTACGACTTGGACGCCGACAGCACCGCGGGCACGTGCGGCAGCCCGGCGCCGACGACGACCAAAGGCGCCCCGGACTGCGAGAGCTCGTGGCAGGCGGCGCAGAGCGCGGAGACGTCGTCGGGCTGCAGGTCCTGGATCTCGTCGATGAGCAGCGCGACCCCGGTGCCGACGTCCGCGGCCAGCTCGGCGACGTCGGTGAACAGCTCGACGAGGTCGATCTCGATGTCCCCGGAGTCGGCGCGCCCCTGCGCGGCGGGCACGTCGATGCCCGGCTGCCACCGGTCGCGCAGCTTCGCGTCGGCCTTGTTGGCCCGCAGCGCAAACGCTTTCAGCACCCCGAGGACCTCTTCGACCCGATCGGGCGCCCGGTGCCGCACGGCGAGGTCCCGGATGGCCCGGTGCAGCGCGGCGGAGAGAGGCCGCCGCAGCTCGGCGTCCGGCCGCGCCTCGATCTTCCCGGCACCCCACTTGTGCCGCACGGCCATCGCCCGCAGCTCACCGAGCAGCACGGTCTTCCCGACCCCGCGCAGCCCGGTCAGCACCAGACTGCGTTCGGGTCTCCCCCGCGCAACGCGCTCCAGCACCACTTCGAATGCCTTGAGCTCACGCTCACGCCCGGCCAGCTCGGGAGGCCGTTGCCCGGCGCCCGGCGCGAAGGGGTTGCGGATGGGGTCCACTCTGCCAAGCTATCGACGTATCTAGCGCGAGCCCGATATTCCGCCATAGACAGCTAGCGCGTGTCGCCGATGTTCGACCGGATGGCCGAGCGGATCACGGCGGTGCCACCCATCTCGCCGCCTCGACCTACCGGCGGCCCCCACCCATCCCTGGGGGGCTGCCCCGTGTCCAGCGTATCGGCGGCCACCGACAAATCGGCTCTCCCGCCGCGATTCCGGCCCAGTTGTCCACAACTGAGCCGCCCTGTGGACAACCACGAGCGAAAGCCGGAAGGCAACGTATTGATGTGGCACCGTGGTGTGGTGACCGAATTGGACGTGGGCTCGGTGGTGGCAGGCATCGT
The DNA here is from genome assembly GCF_034929455.1 of Amycolatopsis heterodermiae. NCBI lineage: Bacteria > Bacillati > Actinomycetota > Actinomycetes > Pseudonocardiales > Pseudonocardiaceae > Amycolatopsis > Amycolatopsis heterodermiae. The sequence goes on along the minus strand of NZ_JAYFSI010000001.1, from coordinate 1,871,851 downwards.
GTCGAGCATTCCGCGGCCCGGCGCCGTCGGGCTGTTCGTGGACCTGGGCCGCGAGCCGCAGGGCTTCGTCGATCTCCTGAGCCTGCCGGGTCAAGCCGCAGACTGGCCGCCCGTCGGCACGACGACCACGTTCGAGGTGCTCACCCGCAGCCCGGACCAGATCCGCTTGTGGCCGCTCGATCCGCGATTCCGATCTGGACCGTTCGACCCCCGTGTGCCCGACGACGAATGGCTGGCCCGCAAGGCGCGTTACCCGGTCGGCACGATGCTCACCGCAGAGGTCAGCGGAGCCTTCATTTCGCACGGCTCGTACTTCGTCCGGTACGAAGGCGGCTGGGCGTACCTCGAGGGGCGACCGCCCGAGGTGGGCAGCCGCGCCGAATACGAGGTGGTCCGCCACCTCGACACGACCCGGCGCACGCTCCTGCGCCCAGCCGGTACATAGAGACGAACAGGTCTGCAGCCCTGCTCGTCTCTACCCCCAGCGCGCACTACGACGCAGCGCTAGTCGCTCAGGTTCCGCTCCGCGTAGATCTTCATCGCGTCGCGGACGAACTCCGCCGTCGCGCCTTCGAAGCCGTAGCGCGGCTCGTCCACGTACAGCTGGCCCAGGCCCGCGAAATAGCCCGCGGACACCGACGAAACCGCTGGTCGGAGCCATGAGTGCAGCCGGCGCGTGATCCCTTGGACCTCGGCCGAGTCCGGGAGCAGGCCGGCGTCGCGAGCGAAACCGAACGCGGCGGCGATGTCCACCTGCTCCTGCTGATGGGCCTTCTTCTCCTCGGCCGACAGGGAGCTCCACCACCGGTCCCCCGTCTCGTACGCCTTGGCGCCCCAGCGCCGGGTGACCTCTTCCTGGTACTGCGTGTGGTCGAAGCCGTCGAAAACCTCTTCTGCCATCAGTCGTTCACCTCCCTTCAGTTTCCGTAGCGTCGTGCGGACCGAGGCGATCTGCCGCTCGATCCGCCGCTGCTCCTGTTCGAGCAGGTCCAGGTGGGTCTCCAGGGCGGCCGCACTGTCGCGCTGCCCGTCGAGGACCTCGGCGATCGCCGGGAGTCCGAGGCCGAGCTCGCGCAGCAGCAGGATCCGCTGCAGCCGGACGAGCGCCTGCTCGTCGTAGTAGCGGTAGCCGTTGCCGCCGATCCGGCTGGGCTCGAGCAGGCCGACCGCGCCGTAGTGGCGCAGCGTCCGGCTCGTGGTCCCGGCCGAGCGGGCGATGTCCTGGATCGACCACTCCATGTCGTCGACGATAGAAGTTGACGCAACGTCAAGGTCAACCGCTAAAGCTTTCTACGACTGTCTAGTGATAACCGGATATTTGTCCAGACAGGGCTAGCAGGGTTCGGCGCCGAGCCGAGCGGGCACTCAAGTTGTAGGTTGACCAGGAAGAAGCCCGGACCAGGAAGGCAACGACCGTGATACTCCGTCGTGTGGCTCGCCCACTGCTCGCCGCGACATTCGTGTACGGCGGGATCAACGTGCTCCGGAACACGCAGTCGCACGCGAAGACCGCCGAGCCGTTCCTCACGGATGCCTTCGACAAGCTCGAGGGCGTCATTCCCGAGCAGGTGCCGCGTGACCCGGCCACGCTCGTCCGGATCGACGCCGCCGTGAAGATCGGCGCGGGCCTGGCGTTCGCGGCCGGCAAGGCGCCGCGGCTGACGTCCGCGCTGCTGCTCGGCAGCCTGGTCCCGACGACGCTGGCGGCCCACAGCTTCTGGACGTTCCAGGACCCGGCCGACAAGAAGAAGCACCAGATCCAGTTCCTGAAGAACGCCGGCCTGGCCGGTGGCCTGATGCTGGCCGTCGCCGACACCGCGGGCAAGCCGTCGGTCGGCTGGCGGGCGCGTCGCGCGGCGAAGGACGCCGGTCACGGCGTCGAGAAGCTGGGCCGCAAGGCCGAGAAGCGCGCCAAGAAGCTGGCGAAGAAGGCCGAGAAGGCCCTCCCCAACTGACGAACGCGAAAAGGGCCGCCCCTCGCGAGGGGCGGCCCTTTTGCGTGCCTTACTTCTCCAGGATCGCGGTGACGCCCTGGCCGCCGGCCGCGCAGATGGAGATCAGGCCGCGGCCGGATCCCTTCTCGTGCAGCAGCTTCGCCAGCGTCGCGACGATGCGGCCGCCGGTCGCGGCGAACGGGTGCCCGGCCGCCAGCGACGAGCCGTTGACGTTCAGCTTCGCCCGGTCGATCGAGCCCAGCGGCTCGTCCAGCTCCAGCTTCTCCTTGGCGAACGCCGGGTCCTCCCACGCCTTGAGCGTGGCCAGCACCTGCGACGCGAACGCCTCGTGGATCTCGTAGTAGTCGAAGTCCTGCAGCGAAAGCCCGGCGCGCGCGAGCATGCGCGGCACGGCGTAGGCGGGCGCCATCAGCAGGCCCTCGTCGCCGTGCACGTAGTCGACGGCCGCGGTCTGGGAGAACGTCAGGTACGCCTGCACCGGCAGGTTGTGCGCCTTCGCCCACTCCTCGGTGGCCAGCAGCACGGTCGACGCGCCGTCGGTCAGCGGCGTCGAGTTGCCCGCGGTCATCGTGCCGCCCGGGCCGCCGAAGGCCGGCTTGAGCTTGGCAAGCTTCTCCGCCGTCGAGTCCGCGCGCAGGTTCTGGTCGCGCGCCAGCTTGAGGAACGGCGTCACGAGGTCGTCGAAGAACCCGCGGTCGTAGGCCGCGGCGAGGTGCTGGTGACTGGCGGCGGCCAGCTCGTCCTGCGCCTCGCGCGTGACCTCCCAGACCTTCGCGGTCAGCGCCGCGTGCTCACCCATCGACAGTCCGGTGCGCGGCTCGGAGTTGCGCGGGATCGCCGGGACGATGTGGCCCGGGCGGATCTTCGCGACGAGCTTCAGCCGGTCGGCGAGCGTCTTCGCGGCGTTGAGCTGGATGAGGATCTGGCGCAGGTCCTCGTTCACGGCCAGCGGCGCGTCGCTGGTGGTGTCGACCCCGCCGGCGATGGCCGAGTCGATCTGGCCGAGTGCGATCTTGTTCGCGACGTTGACGATGGCCTGCAGGCCTGTGCCGCAAGCCATCTGGACGTCGGACGCGGGCGTCGCGGGCGAGAGCCTGCTGCCCAGCACGCTTTCGCGGGCCAGGTTGAAGTCCTTCGAGTGCTTGAGGACCGCGCCGGCGGCAACCTCGCCGATGACCTCGTCCTGCAGCGAGAAGCGGCTGACCAGGCCGTCGAGCGCGGCGGTGAACATGTCCTGGTTCGACGCCTTCGCGTACGGGCCGTTCGACCGCGCGAAGGGGATCCGGTTGCCGCCGATGATCGCGACCTTGCGGACGGCTGGTGTCTTCTTGGGCGGCATGAACGTCACCTCTCTGGTCGGCTCTCTCACACTGTAACCTACTCGCAAGTAGGTTAGACTGCGACGTGACGCAGACTGCACGGGAGGCAACCGATGGCTGACAGGTACCAGCAGTTCACGAAAACCCCGTTGGGGAAGTTCGTGGTGCCGAAGCTCGGCCTGCCCAACCCCGCCACGCTGCGCCGGTACCAGCCCGGGCAACCCGCCCTCGAGGGTCCCGCACTTCTCGGTGCCGCGCCCGGTGGACGACTCGAGAAAAAGGTCCGTGACCAGCTCGCGGACGCGGGCATCGACGTCGTCACCACTTCGGGTGACAGGCACGCGGCGCTCGTGTTCGACGCCACCGGCGTCACCGAGCCGGGCGGCCTGCGCGCGGTCTACGACTTCTTCCACCCGGTGATCCGCAGCGTCGGACCGTCCGGCCGGGTGGTCATCCTGGGCACGCCGCCGGAGCAGGTCAAGGGCCGTGAGCGGATCGCGCAGCGCGCGCTCGAGGGCTTCGTGCGTTCCGTCGGCAAGGAGCTGAAGCGCGGCGCGACGGCTCAGCTCGTCTACGTCGCCGAAGGCGCCGAAGACGCGACGGAGTCGACCCTGCGCTTCCTGCTCTCCGCGAAGTCGGCCTTCGTCGACGCGCAGGTGATCCGGATCGGCGCCGAAGGCAAGACGGCGGTCGCGCCCGCGAACTGGGAGAAGCCCCTCGACGGCAAGGTCGCACTGGTCACCGGCGCGTCCCGCGGCATCGGCGCGGCGATCGCCGACGTCCTGGCCCGCGACGGCGCGCACGTCGTCGCCCTCGACATCCCGGCCCAGGGCGCCGACCTGTCGAAGGTCGCCAACAAGATCGGCGGCTCGGCGCTGCAGCTCGACATCACGTCGCCGAGCGCGCCCGCGAAGCTCGCGGAGTACCTGAAGGAGCGGCACGGCGGCGTCGACGTCGTCGTGCACAACGCGGGCATCACGCGCGACAAGACGCTGGGCAACATGAGCGAAAGCGCGTGGGACTCGGTGATCGCGGTGAACCTCGCGTCCCAGCTCGCGGTGAACGACAAGCTGCTCGGCGACCGCGTGCTGAACGAAAACGGCCGCATCGTCGGCGTCTCGTCGATCGCGGGCATCGCCGGCAACGTCGGGCAGGCGAACTACGCGACGTCGAAGGCGGGCGTCATCGGCATGGTGAACGTCGGCGCGCCGCAGCTCGCGGAGTACGGCGGCACGATCAACGCCGTGGCGCCGGGCTTCATCGAGACGAAGATGACGGCGGCGGTCCCGCTGTTCATCCGCGAAGCCGGCCGGCGGCTGTCCAGCCTCGGCCAGGGCGGGCTCCCGGTGGACGTCGCCGAGACGATCGCCTGGTACGCGAACCCGGGCTCGGCCGCGGTGAACGGCAACGTGGTCCGCGTCTGCGGCCAGGCCCTGCTGGGGGCCTGACGTGGCGATCCGCGAACTCGACAGCACGCCCAGCCTGGCGACGCTGTACCCGAAGGCGCTGCTCGGCCTGCGCCGAACCGGCTCTTCGCTGCCGGACACGGAGCTGGTGCGCACCGGCATCGTCGTCGACCCGGCGCACCTCGCGGCGTACAACACGGTGTGCGGCTTCCGGCTGAGCGACGAGCTGCCCGCGACGTACCCGCACATGCTGGCGTTCCCGCTGCAGATGGCGCTGATGACCGAGCAGGGCTTCCCGTTCCCGCTGCTGGGGATGGTGCACGTGGCGAACCGCATCACCCAGCACCGCGCGCTGCGGCTGGGCGAGGCGCTGACGGTGCGCGTCCGCGCGGAGAACCTGCGCCCGCACGAGAAGGGGCAGCAGTTCGACGTCATCAGCGAAGCCCAGGTCGGCGACGAGACGGTGTGGACGGACGTCAGCACGTACCTGCGCCGCGGCGGTTCGTCCGGCTCGTCCGCTCGCCGTCAGCAGCTGGCACCCCCGACCCCGGACGCGATCTGGCGAATCCCGGGCGACATCGGACGGCGCTACGCGGAGGTCTCGGGCGACCGCAACCCGATCCACCTGCACCCGCTGACGGCGCGTCTCTTCGGCTTCCCCCGCGCGATAGCGCACGGGATGTGGACCAAGGCCCACGCGCTGGCGGCGTTCGAAGGCCGCCTACCGGAGGCGTTCACGGTGGACGTCCACTTCAAGCAGCCGGTGCTGCTGCCGGCCAAGGCGGGCTTCACGTCGTGGTCCACCCCGGATGGCTGGGCATTCGAGCTGTGGAGCAAGTCGAAGCCCCACCTGGACGGCTCGATCACCTCACTCTGACGGCTTCCAGACCTCGCCCTCGATGAGGTCGTTGAAGCCCAGCCAGACAAGGTTCATCAGCCAGGACGCCAGGACGCCGTCCGAGATGTCGGGGTGGTCCAGGGCCCAGTCGGCCAGCGACTCGGCCGCCCCGACCAGGGCCGCGGACAGGCCTTCGCCGGAGAACTCGGCCTGCTCGCCGACGCCCTTGCGGGTGCCGGCGGAAACGACGAGCGCCGCGACCAGCTGGATCGCGCGCGCCCGCATGTCGGTGATCTCGGCGGCGAACGCGCCGCCGACGGTCAGGGCCTGGCGGTGCAGGACCGTCCACGACTCGCGGTACTCCGCGACGAACCGGTAGAACGACCGGAGGCCGTGCCACAGCTGCATGTCCGGCGGCAGGTCCGGCTTCACCCCGGCCTGGATGGCCTCGAGCAGCCGCGTCGCCTCGCGGCGGATGCACGCGCCGAACAGGTCCTCCTTGGAGCCGAGGTAGGTGTAGATCATCGGCTTCGAGACGCCGGCGACGTCGGAGATCTCGTCCATCGACGCCGCGTGGTACCCGTGGCGCGAGAAGACCTGGACGGCCGCGTCCAGGATCTGGCGCTCGCGCACCGCACGGGGCAGCCGCCGAGCCCGTTCGGGCGGACGCTGATCATCCTCTGACACGCTGGACCTCCCTGTTGCTGACCGGAGACGGTACCGGGCGTTGACCCGGAGGGGTGATTTCGGCACGCTTGCCCACCTACCTACTGGCGGGTAGCCTTACGCTCGGGTAACTGGAGAGGGAGTGACCATGGCCGACAATGCCGGGATGACCAGCGCCGATCAGGTCGTCGGCCTCCGCGGCGCGGCGCTGCTCGACGCGCTGGAGCGGCTCGACCCGCTGGGTCCCGAGGCGCACGCCCTCGACGTCAACGCGCTCGCCGACGCGGTCGACCCGCGCGACCTCGGCAAGGACGATTTCCGCCGGCTCCTGAACGCTCTCCTTCGCCTGGCTGAGCGCGCCCCCGCGTTCGACCTGAGCAAGGTCGACCCGACGCGCTTCGCGTCGCTGGTGTCTTCGGCGTCCCGGGCGCAGCTCGAGAGCGTCGTCGCCGAGCGGCCGTTGCGTGAGCGCGTACTGGACGAGATCTTCGCCCGGATGGGCGCCCACATCCGGTCCGATCGAGCCCGCGACCTGCACGCGGTCGTCCACTGGCGCATGGCCGGCGGAACCGGCGACGGCGGCTACGACCGCTACGAGACGGTGATCGCGAAGGGTTCGTGCACGGTCAGCCGCGAGATGCGCGAACGCCCGCGCGTCACGATCACGATCGCCCCGGCCGACTTCTTCCGGCTCATCACCCACCAGGCGACGCCGGCCGTGTTGTTCGTCACGGGAAAAATCAAAGTCAAAGGTGACCTCGCCTTTGCCGCCGGCCTGATCGGTTTCTTCGACCTCCCGAAACCCGTATAGTTCGTCGCCGTGCCCCGAAATGCGGACGACCGCCCCTGGCGATCCCGCCTGCGCACTTCCCGCCGCCCGGTCCGCATCCGCGCGAGCCACGCGATCAACGGCTTCGCCGAGAAGCTGGTGATCGGCAACCTGACGGCCGACCAGTTCATCCAGGTCCTGGAAACCCTGCACATGCTGGGAAACGCGGGCGCCGGCATCGAGCTGAGTTCACTGTCGACAGACGTCTTGGTGGACGTCGTCCGCCGCGCTTCCCGCGACCAGTTGAAGGCCATCGCCGACCACCCGGAACTCCGCTCGGTCTTCCTGGACGAGATATTCCGCAGAATGTCGGAACACTTCCTTCCCGCCCGAGCCCGCCACGTGGACTTCGTCGTTTCCTGGCGCTTTTCCGACGGCAACGGAGAGGACGGCTACGACCGCTTCCAGACGGTGATCGAGGACGGAGTCTGCGTTTCCAGCTCCGACCTAGCCCGCACCCCGGACACGACGATCACCCTGTCAGTGGACGACTTCATCCGCATGGCCACGGGCAACGCAGCGGTAGCGGCAATGTTCGTAACGGGCAGAGTGAAGGTCAAGGGCGAGTACGCCCCGGCGGTCAGGTTCTCGAGCTACTTCGACATCCCCAAGCCCACGGTGGACTGACCGCGATCGCAGGTGGACTTGTCCGTCAGAACAGAGTTGCCGTCGCCACCGGGGCGGGAGTCTGGGGCTGAGGCGGCTGCCCACAAAGGAGTGGCTTGCTGTCCTTCGTCACCGCCCAGTCGCCGTTTACGGCGGCGTCGAGCGCCTTCTCTTCGAGCTTGATTCCCAGGGCCGCAGCCAGGACGTGCGCAGCAAGCCTGGGTGGAATCGCGTTGCCGATCTGCTGGGAAATGTCCTTCCCCGCCCACGGGTAATCGATCGGGAACGTCTGCAACCGCCCTGCTTCGGCAAGTCCGAACCGCGGGAGGTCCTGTTCGCCGTGCGTGACGAGACGGTTGCGCGAAACCTTGCCGGTCACGGTCGCTGCGGGCTCATCGGAGGTGCGTCGCCCCCGGAGCTTGGGATCTCCGCCCGTGCCGTAGTTGGAGATGACCACGTACGGTGTCTCACGCTTGACCGCCTTCCCCATGGCCACCCATGGGAGCAGGCCTGGCTCTCCCTCGGATGCGGGTACGCCCTTCCGATAGAGACGGTGGGTCGGCGCGGGAAGGCTCGGCTTGCGGTCGCGACGAGCGATCAGGATCGCCCGACGGCGCGTCTGCGGCACCCCGTACATCTCGGTGTGCAGGATGCCGCAGTCCGCCTTGTAACCAACACCTTCCAAAGCCTCCTGCATCGCCTCCCAGACAGGCAGCACCGCAGGAACCTGTTCGAGCACGATGGCGTCGTAAGGGCGCCCGTCTTTGACGGCTTCCAAAGCCCACCTGAGGGGTTCCAGGACCAGTCCTGTTCGGTCGTCGTCCAGGTCGGCCAGGTCGTCCTTTACGTCTTCGCCTGCGGCCATCCGCTTGACAAAGTCGAGAACCTGGTCGAGCGCTCGTCGTCCGGCTCCGCCGCCTGCCACCGTGTACGTCTGGCACGGCGGACCGCCGGCGAGGATCGTGGCTGTCGGAAAGTCCGACGGCTTGTGGTCGCGAACGTCAGCGTGTTGGGTCCGAAGTTCGGCTTTCCGGCGGGTGGTACAGGCATTGTCGTCCCACTCGACTCCGTCCACGTCGATCCCCAGCCAATGGGCGGCGACGTCCAGTCCTCCCGGGCCGGCGAAGAGATCCACCATGTGGATCCGCCCTGCGGAAGGCGAGGTGGATGGTTCAGGAGCCATGGGCGAGAGCTTAGCTCGTGCGACCATCCGAACGGCGCAGGCGCGATCAGGAGCGTTCCAGGACCCCGCGGATTGCCTGCCCGAGTGCGCGTCCCACCGGCGGTGGCGTGGCGTTTCCCACCTGGCGGTACTGGTTGGTCTTGCGGCCCGAGAGCTGCCAGTCCGACGGGAATCCCTGGAGCAGGGCGACCTGCGGAACGGTCAACCGGACCATCCCCGCGGGACCGAGGTTCGGGTCCCAGCGGAAGTCCGGATCAGGTGGCAGGTCGGCGACCGTGCCGCCGTTCACGCCCATTTTCGCCCACAAGTGCTTCGACCCGGTCGGTCCAAGGTCCGCTCCACCTCGATCCCAGGAACCGCCGACCAGCGTAGGAGCGAGCTGATCGGCCTGCGCGGCCCACTCGTCGACCTGCGACCATCCCCGGGAGGCCATGGACTCACGCAACACGGCGCCCACCGAAGGCGGCGGAGGCTGCACCTGCGGCAGGCGGAACGTGTCCCCGGCCCCGCCCTTGAACGCAACCATGATGCCGTGCCTGCGCACCTGGGACACGCCGTAGTCCGCTGCGTTCACCACGAACCACCGCACGTCGTAGCCGAGGTGCTCGAGTTCCTTCTCGGCGTGCTCCCGATCGTTGGCGTACCTGTCCTTGGTGACCAGATCCGGCACGTTTTCGATCAGCAACGCACGCGGCTGGATTCCCGGCACGAGCCAGACGGCGGCCCTGAGAAGCTCCAACTCGACGTCACTGCCTCGACCACGATTGACCGTGGCGGAGGCTTGCACTCGCGGCAGGCCTGCAGAGAGCAGGTCCACGTCGTACAACCGCTCGTCATCCTCCGCTGGATCGAACTCTCGCAAGTCCATTTTCTGGATGTCCCACTGTGGTCGATTGAGACTCAGCGTCTTGCAGGGCAGATCGACGTTGTCGAGCAGCAGGACGGGATCGAAGCCGGCCTGCTCCAGCCCCAGTGCGAGCCCCCCTGCGCCCGCGCACAGTTCAAGTGACCGGTAGCGTTTACCCGGCGAGTCATAGTGCTTGGAATCGTGTTCTCGTGGCATTTCATCCCCTCACTCAAGTGATGTCGGCTCGATGCGTTGTCACGCGGATTCGGTCTTCTCCTTGGACCTGTCCCGGAGAGGTGCCTCCGCAAGGAACTTCTCGAAGAGCGGCACGAGTTCTTCGACGGAACGCCTGTTCACCACACCGTCATCGGGACCGTCCGGAAGGTGGTTCAACTGCACCGCGGCCGCGTGCGCCGACTCGGCGATCCAGCCGCGGTGCGCGTCACTGTCGGTCGGCGTGTCCGGCGCCAGGACGTCGAACATCAACGTGCTGCCTGCCGCATTGGCTGCTCTGGACAGTGCGTTTACGTGATCCGAGACTCGGGCGACCTTCTCGTCGACAAGTCGCTGGATCACACGGAGCATCGCCGCCGCGGCCGGACGATGATCGATCACGCCGGACCGCATGACGCTGTTCACAATGTCCTGGTACGCGAAGACGGTTGCCACCGGTCCGTAGTCGGCGCCGTCGCGGAACAGTTCCGCGGCCCACCACAGGCGAGCGAAAGCCTGCACATCGCTCCGGCCGCTGAACCGTGTGGTCTCCGCGACCTCGCTACCCTTGTGGCGCCACACTACGTAGTCCGGCGCAACGAGCATGGCGAGGTAGTTCCACAGCCCTCTTTCGGCGGCTTCGGCACGAGTCATCCGTATTGTCGCGTGCAACCGCGGGGCCAGCCAAGCATCGGCGTGGACCCGCCGATCTTCGAAGCGACGCATCGCCTCCTCGCAGAGCTCGCGTACAGGCTCCGTGTGCCACCGGCTCCCGTTCTCGGGCAGGGGCACGGCGGCCTTCAGAAGTGCTGCCCGTGGTGGATTTTCCTGCCCCGCCTGCATACCGCGGCTCAGGTACTTGGCAACGACGGCGTCGGGCAGGATGCCAAGGGTGGTGGGAACGTCCACAATGGATGTGGGACTCATTGGTCGTCGTTCCTTTCCGAGCGCTGGAAGGTTCGCACGGCGCTCGTCAGCTTCCTGGTCAATTGACTGCGTTTGCCGGCCGCATACTGGATGTTCGTCTGGAGTTCCGACCAGCCGGAGCCGCTCTTGCGACGGTCGCCGATGTCGTAAAGCGCGTCGGTGAGCTGCCTGCCCGGCAGCACGTCCGGCAACATCATGCGCAGCACGGCTTCGCGCCAGCCGCCCGGCATGATCGGGGTGCCGTCGTCGTCGACGTCGAGTTCGCTGATCGAGGCGTTGAACATCGCCGTCCACGCGTCCTGGGCGATCTGGCTCGACGTCAGGTCTCGAAGGGTCTTTTCCGTCGATGAGCCGCCCTTACCGTTGATGATCTCGGTCAGGCCCTCGACTGCGGTCGTGTTCAAGTACACGGTCGGCAGGTCACCGGCGGTCTCGACGATCCACGACGAATCTTTGAAGGGGCGCAGCCACTCGTGAGGCCCTTCGCGGAAGTCCGTCTGCTCGATCCTGATCTCTTCCTGACGGCGGGGCGTCCCTGCCTTGAGGTCGACGTACCAGACACTTTCGGGAGCACCGATCATCCGACCCGGCACATCGTCGACCTTGGCGACGATGGCCAGGGTCAAAGTGGCCCGGGCGCGGTGGTGGTCGTGGACCAGGTCGATCGTCCCCTGCCAGGTACCGTCGGAGTCGCGGGTCAGTGGCGAGGTGCTGCGCGCGTTGGTGACTGCCTCGGAAAGAATTGCCAAGCACGAGACGTCGGACCACGTCTCTTCGTCGATCTCGGGTGTCGGCAGTATTGCCTTGATCCGGATTCGGGCGGTGTCCCACTCGTCGCGTCCGGCGTGGTGGAGCGCCACCACGCGCTCCGGCTTGGAAATCCGGGAGTACGGCAGATCCCTACCGTCGACATCGACGGAGACAACCTCGAAGTCGACGCCGCCGAACAGGGTCGGATAGGGGAAGACCGATTTCAAGCCACACCTCCACGGGCCTTGTGAATGTCGACGACGAGCTTGGCGAGCGTGGCCGAAACAGGATGGCTCGAAGGATCGGTGACACCGGAGAACGTCGCCGAACGCACTCCCGGCTCGACCACGATGTTGCCGTCCTCTTCGCGGCAGTTCTCGGCCGCGACGAGAGTGCTCCACGTGACCGCGGGGCGGCCACCTGCCCGGACGTCGAACTTCGCGACCGGTGTGAGCAGCCACAGGTCGTCGGCATCGGGGAGTTTCAGGTCGACCCGGACGTTCCAGGCGCCGGCACTGTCGACATGTCCCTTGATGTTGCGCACCGTCGGGACGCCCTGTGCTCGATGGGTCCCGGTGGTGAATCCGTCGAGTTTGAGCAACTCCCGCAGCGTCGTAGGACCCTCACTCGGCCCGGTGGGCCGTCGGCCGACAAGTCGTCGGATCGTCCCGTCGATCTCGCTGCGGAACTCGTTGATCCTGCTGAGCGCACCCCTGGCGTAGACCGACGTCAGCTCCTCGGTCGCCCCCCAGCGATTGTGCTCAGGTGGTTCGGATGCTCGGAGGAACTGTTCGGCCAGGTCGACATCGTGGCCGGATTCCTCGGTGGCGCCCCCGGCGAGCAGCACCGCGTGGAATCGGGTTGCGCCAAGCGGAAGATCACGCGGGCGCCGCCTCATGATCGTCATGCGCGTACCTCGCATGCACACGACGTGGTTCGCCTCCTCGTCCCCTTCGACAGCAGGAGTCAGAAGCAGTACGGCGTCGTGGTCGATGGTCTTTTTCCGGGCGCCCGTTTCTCCGCGGCGCGGCGGGACCACGAGTCGAACCGTGGCGCGAGCCACCTGGTTGCTCGATGTCAGCTCGTCGACTGTTTCGTCGTCCAGGTGTGCTTGGAATGCGCGGCTCAACGCAGCGTGCGAGGTGCGCGGGTCGACCCGCTCTTCCTCGATGAAGACGCGGCCGTTTCGCAGGGTGACGACACTGGCTTCCAGCAGCGGGCCTGCCTTCTTGCCACCGACCATCGCCGCCCAGAAGCCATCGGCCAGTGACTTGACGAGCTTCTCGTGCATCTCCTGCAAGGACTCGGTGTCGCCGGAGGCGTCGTGGGCCCCGACGATGAGGAAAGAGGTGCCCGCCTCGTCGGTCGGCCGCTCCAAGTGAAGGTCGCGCACGTCCTGCGGGTCCGCCCACCATGATCGGGACACGTCCTTGTGGCTCGGCTCCCTGTCGGGTTGGCCGAACCAACCGGGACCCGCGTATGCCTCTCCGTCGACCTGTCGCCAGGGCAGGTCGAGTCTGCCGATGACGCGCCGTTCGGTACGCCCCTCGTGCGGCTCGGACAACGTCGAATTCATCAGGACCAGGCTGAACCGACTCGTTGCCCAGAGGACGACCTTGCCGATGCCGTAGGAGCCGCCCGCCCTCTTCTCCGACTCCTTGTGGCTGTCGAGCTGACGTCGGACCACCGCGGCGAATCGTCCGTCGTCGTACTCGTCGCCGGTCAGACCGGATGCATTGAAGTCGTCGATCCGCAGCAGGGTGAGCGTCTTCTTGTCGTCGAGATCGTCGAGGGCGGCCTGCAGGCTGCGGGAAACTTTCTGGTGCGCAGCGGCGGCCTGGTCGTAGTGCTTCCGAAGTTCGGGCCAGTGGATCGCTTCGAGAAACGCGTCGAGGGACTCGCCGCTGAGCTCCTCCAGGATGCAACGGACACGGACCGGTCGGCCGTTTTTCTGCCGCTCGTCCAGGGAGTTCTGGGTGGCTTCTCGTGCGAGAACCGAGAGATCCGCTTTGAACGCGAACGCTGCCGCGTTGCCGTACTCGCGCCCGCCGTCGATGTGTGCCGGCCGATGATGCCACTGAAGGCGTGTCTTCGGCGCGACATCGGTGCGGTTGTAGATCGATGCCGAATCCGTGCCGAGGATCTCGGCGATCTTGCGCTGGGTGTCCGGACGGGGTTCGGCACGGTTGTTGATCCAGGCCGAGACCGCGGCGCGGGTTATCGGGATCTTCTCCGCGAGTTGCGCCTGGCTCAGGTCGGCCTGCCGGAGCTGGCGCGCCAACCAGGAACCAAACAGCTCCTCCTGCTGTGGGCTCATCTCGGCGGCCCCTTTCGTGACTGGTGTCCGGCGACAGTAACAGATCGACCGGCAGTCACGCTATATGCTGAATTTTGACTCGATCGACACTGTCAAAATTCTCTGACTGGCAACGATGCCTGCTACCCGGCCCGTCGGCCGTCGACAGCTGCTCGAACACGGTGAGCAGCGATGTCGGCCGCTTCGTGCTCCCACACTCGGACAGGCAGCCAGCCGGCTTCGGCAAGTCGGGTGTCCGTGTCGACGTCGCGCTGCCGGTTGCCTTCGATCTTGGTTCGCCAGAACTCGGCGTTGTTTTTCGGCCAGGTCGCGTGTTCGGGACATCCGTGCCAGAAGCAGCCGTCCACGAATACGGCGACCTTGGCGCCGACGAAGACGATGTCCGCTTCCCGGCGCACACCTTGGATCGGGCGGCGATGGACGCGATAGCGCAGCCCGGCCGCGTAGAGGGCCTTGCGCAGGGCGATCTCGACCTTGGTATCCCGCGACTTCTGTCGGCTCATGCGGGCGCGAGTTCCGGGCGTGGTCTCGAGGGGCTTCACGCCGACATTGTGGCGGGCCCACCTGCTGACCGTGAGTTCTCGTGAAGGCTTGTGTCGGTGCGCAACGGCGCACCGACGATGTTCGAGGCGACGGCGTGGGGCGATCAGCCCTCGATGATGCGCCCCTCGATCACCGGGTGTGACTTCTCCTCCGAAGTCGGCGATGGCGGCACCACTTCGCTGTCCACCACCATCACCGGGCCGCGGCGTTGGTTCGCGAACCGCACCGCCCGCTTCTCCATCCGTTTCAGCCACAGGCGACGGGCCACCGCACGCGACGGCGGCAGCATCAACAGCAGACCCAGGACGTCGCTGACAAAACCCGGGACCAGGATCAGTACCCCGCCCAGGCCGACCAGCATGCCGTCGGTCAGTTCCTTCTCTGCCGAACGTCCTGATCGGGACGTCTCGATGAACGCGCGCATCGCCTTGGCGCCTTCGCGGCGGGCGAGCCAGGAGCCGATGAACGCGCCGGCCAGCAGGAGGCCCAGCGTGCCGAGCACGCCGACGGCCGAGCCGACCGCCCAGATCGCGGCGATCTCGGCGATGACGTAGAGCAGGAACGCGACAGCCATACCGGGACAACGAACGACCTGTCCGATTTGCTCCCGGGCCCGCTGACCACCGGCTAGTCTCACCGATCGTGTCCGACTGGCTCCGCTGGCTCCTGATCGCACTCGCGGTGCTTGCCGCGGTCGCGGTCACCGTCGGGCGGCGTCGGCCCCGGCTCACGTTGCCGCAGGTCAGGGCGCGTGGCGGGATCGCCGCCTCGGTGCTGGTGTGGCTGGTCATCGCGATCGTCGTCGCCGGGGGGACGGCCGGTGGGCTGCTGTGGTTCTTCGGCTGGCCGCACCTGCCGACCGCCGCTGTCTTCGACGTCACCCAGTTGCTCGACCTGCTGAAGATCGCCCTGTCCGTGGTCGCCGGGTTCGGTGGGGTCGTGCTGCTGGCCGTCAACTACCGCAAGCAGCGGGTCACCGAGAACGAGCACGCGCTCGCCGTCGAGAAGGCCGAGCGCGAGACCGTCCAGGGCTTCAACGAACGTCTCGGCACCGCTGCCGAACAGCTTGCTCACGACAGCCCTGCGGTGCGCCTCACCGGCGTCTACGCGCTCGCCGGCCTCGCCGACGACTGGGAAGACAAGCGCCAGGTCTGCGTCGACGTCCTGTGCGGCTACCTGCGCATCGCGCCGGAGGTGGTGTCGCCCGGTGAGGCCGAGGTGCGGCAAGCCGTCCTGCGGATGTTCCGCGACCGCCTCGGTTCCGGCGGCCGATGGTGGCAGCCGGTCGACTTCGACTTCACCGGTGTCGTGTTCGAGAACGCCGACTTCTCCCGCCTCCGGTTCCCGGGGGCGGTGATCTTCGACCGAGCCGACTTCACCGGCGAGCTGACCTCGTTCGAACGCACCTCGTTCGCGGGGGCGCTCAGCTGCCACGGGACGCACTTCGCCGCGAGCCGGACGACCTTCGCGCGTGCCCGCTTCAAGGGCAGTGCCGAATTTGTCGGGGCCGAGTTCGCCGGCGGCGACCTCGATTGCCCCGGGTGGGACGTCGACGGCCGGATTGCCTTCTACCGGTGCGAGATCCGGTGCACCCGGATCGATTTCTCCTTGCTGACCATCAAACGGGGCGAGGTTCGGTTCGAACGGATCGAGTTCGCCGACGCCGAGGTGACGTTCGACGTCTCCGGCGACTGGGAAAACAAGAACTTCTCGCGGCTGATTTTCGACGAAGCGCGGTTCACGAGCTGCCGGTTGCGGCTCCAGCTCGACCAAGACCGGGAACGCATGATCTGGTTCATCGACTGCCTGCTGGACTCGGTGACCGTCCAACTCCCCGAACTCGACTGGCTGTCGCCCTGGCTGAACCTTCGCGACGTCGAACTCCGTGGTGGCACCGAAATCCCGGACGGGATCATCCGGCGGTCAGCGCAGGAGCGTCTCGATCATTGACCGCAACCCCGCCGCCAGGCGGTGGGAATCGCCGGTGCGCAACAGGTGGATCATCAGGTCGCTGTGCAGCGAGCCCAGCAGCAGGTGGGCGGTCAAGTCCGCGTCCAGCGTCGGGGACGCCGAAGCCAGCAGGCCCGCCACGTGCGCGTGCCACGACAGGTAGATCGGGCTGTTCAGGCGGTCCGTCGAGGCCTGCTCGAACGCCGCCATCACCGTGACATTCTTCGTCGCCAGCGCGACCACCGCGTCGAAGAACGCCGCCAGCCGCTCCGCCGGTGGGGCGCCCGGGCCCAGCGGCGGCGGTCCCGATTCGAGCGCGGACGACAACGCCCGCACGCGTTCCTCCACCACCGCGCGCATCAGGCCTTCGCGGTTGCCGAAGCGGTGGAACACCGTCCCCTTGCCGACGCCCGCCGCCTGCGCGACGCGGTCCATCGACACGTGCTCCAAGCCGTGCGTGGCCAGTAGTTCCTCGGTCGCGCGCAGGATCGCCCGGCGGTTACGGGCCGCGTCGGCGCGTTCCATGGAGGCTCCTCGACAAGTTGACTGACGGTCCATATAGTAGGCGACCGTAAGTTGACCGTCAGTCCACTTGGGGAGAGCAGATGCGAGCAGTGGTGCAGCACGGAACGGGTGGTCCCGAGGTGCTGAAGGTGGAGGAACGCCCTGTGCCGGAACGCGGCGAAGGCGAGGTCCTGATCCGGGTCGAGGCGATCTCGGTGCCGTTCTACGAAACCCAGCTGCGGTCCGGGATGCTGCCCGGTGGGGAGCCCTCGTTGTTCGGGCACGAGGCAGTCGGCGTTGTTGTCGAAGCCGATGACGAAAACCTGGTCGGACGTCGGGTCGCCAGCATGTCCTACGTCGGCGGTGCGTACGCCGAGTTCGTCGCCGCGAGCCAGTACACGGTGGTGCCTGAGCAGGTGTCCGCCGAGAACGCCGTCGCCGCGGCCGTTCCGGCGGCGGTCGCGGTCGCCCTGGTGCGCACCGCCGGGATCGTCGACGGCGAGACCGTGCTGGTCGAAGCCGCATCCGGGTCGATCGGTGGTTATCTGACGCGGCTGGCGAAGGATCGCGGGGCCCGCGTCGTCGCGACCGCCGGCCACGGGAAGGCCGCCGCCGACGTGGTGCTCGATCACCGCGACCCCGACTGGCGCGCCAAGGCACCCGACGGGATCAACGTCGTCTTCGAGTCGATCGGCGGACTGCGCGCCGCCGAGCTCGTGCCGAAGCTCGCGCCGCGCGGGCGGATCCTCGCGTACGGCCTGCTCAGCGGCGAGTTCCCGGTGATCACGGTCGCCGATCTCATCTCGCGGGGACTCACCCTGATCGGCTTCGGCGGCCCCGATGCCTACGGCAAGGACGTCGCCGCCGCCCGCGACGAAGCACTGAGCCTCGTCGCGGACGGCACGCTCACGCCGGTGATCGACCGGACGTACGCGCTCGAGGACGTCGTCGAGGCGCACGCCCGGGCCGAGAGCCGCGAAGGCGTCGGCAAGGTCCTTCTCGTCCCCTAGCTCGGGATCTCGTCCAGGTACGCCTGCGCCTGGAGCGTGAACAGCTCCGCGTAGCCCGCCTTCGCCGCCATCAGCTGCTCGTGCGTGCCGTACTCGGCGACCTTTCCGTGCTCCAGCAGGAGAATCCGCTCCGCCTGGCGCACGGTCGAGAACCGGTGCGAGATGTACAGCGTCGTGCGGCCCTCGGACAGTTCGCGCAGGCGCGAGAACAGGTCGTGCTCCGCCTGCGCGTCCAGGGCCGACGTCGGCTCGTCGAGGATCAGGATCGGGGCCTCCCGCTGGAACGCCCTGGCCAGCGCCACCTTCTGCCACTCGCCACCGGACAGGCTCACGCCCTGGTCAAACCAGCGTCCCAACGGCGTTTCGTACCCCTGGGGCAGGCGTTCGATGCGCTCGTCCGCGCCGGCCCGGCGGGCCGAGTCCTCGATGTGCGGGCGGTCTTCGAGCCGGGTCAGGTCGCCGAGGCCGATGTTCTCCGCCGCCGTACCTTGATACGTCACGTAGTCCTGGAACATCGCGCTGATCCGCGTCCGCAGCTCGTCCGGGTCGTACTCGCGGATGTCGACGCCGTCGAGGCGGATCCGGCCGCCGGTCGGGTCGTAGAGCCGGCAGAGCAGCTTGAACAGCGTCGACTTGCCCGCGCCGTTGCGGCCCACGACAGCGACCGTTTCGCCCGGCCGGATCTCGAAGCTCACGCCGTCGAGGGCCGGTTCTTCCGCGCCCGGGTAGGCGAACGTCACCGAGTCGAACTCGATGTGACCCTCCACAGTGGACGGCATCGGCCGCGGCTTCTCGGGCGCGGTGATCTCCGGTTTCGTGCCCAGGAAGCGGTAGAGCGTGTCGAGGTAGAGGTTGTTCTCGTACATCCCGGAAAACGCCGTGAACAGCCCGGACACCGACGTCTGCACGGACGCCGCCGCGGCCGTGTACAGCGCCAGGTCGCCCAGCGTGAGCCGCCCGCCGACCGCCTCCAGCGCGATGTACAGCGCGATCGCCGATCCCACGAGCGTGCTCAGCAGCCCCCAGGACGTCGAGCTGATGTTGCGGTTGATCGTCAGCTTCCGCTGCCGCTCGTAGGAGACGACGCCGAGCCGGCGGAACCGGTCGACGAAGTACGGGCCGAGCCCGAACAGCTTCGTCTCCTTGGCGTAAGTGTCTGTGGTGACCAGCGAGGACAGGTAGTCCATCCGCCGCTTGATCGGCGACATCAGGAAGGTGAGCCAGAACGCGCGCGAGCCGTACTTCGACTGCGAGATGAACGCCGGGATCGGCGCGAGCAGCGCGACCAGCGCCAGCAGCGGGCTGACGGCCACCAGCAGCGCGATCATGCTGCCGAACGTGATCAGCGTCCGCACGAGCCCCAGCGCGGAGTTCATCATCGACAGCGGCCGGGTCGGCGCCTCCTGCGCGGCCTGGCGCAGCATGTCGTACGACGCCGAGCCTTCGAAGTACGCCAGGTGCAGCTCGCTGGAGTGCGCCATCACCTGGTGGCGGATGGTCAGCGTCATCCGCTCCTGCAGCAGCGTCTGCGCGATCGACGTCGCCGCGCTGCTGATCGCGGTCGCGGCGAGCACGCCGAACTGGAACAGCGCGACGTTGACGATGTCCATCGTCGTGCCGCGGTGCTGGATCGCCGCGACGACCGAGTCGAGCAGCAGCTTCGCGATGTACGCGGTGACCGTCGGCAGCAGACCCGACAGCAGCGTGATCAGCGCCAGCACGATGGTCAGGACCGGGCTCGCCTGCCAGGTCAGCTTGACGACCTTGGGCAGGCCGCGGACCGTGCCCGAGACCGACGTCTTCGCGCGTTTCAGCCGGGAACGCCAGTCCTTCGGCTGGTCGTCCTGCTTGGGCTCCGGGATGTCGACCGGGCCGGTCAGCCCGCTGTCCGGGACCGTCGAGATGGCTCGCCGACGGCCGCGCCGGGCCATCACGAACTCCATCCCGCCCCCACCGCCCGGGATCATTTGGCCTCCACGGCGCCGTGCAGGAAGACGTCGACCACCTGGCGCGTGGTGGGCGCGTCGTCGTCCGGGGCCATCCGGCGGCCGCCGAACAGCATGGTGAGGAACAGGGCGGCCAGGTGCTCGGGCGACAGCCGCAGGCGGTCCTTCTCGGGTTCGAACAGCTCGGTCACGGCGCCGCGCATGGCGGCCATCGACTCGCGGCGGCCGCCCTTCCAGCCGCCGCGCAGGCGCTGCTCGGGATCGCGGTGCTTGATCCGGCCGGACGCGTGGAGGGCGCCCATCAGCGCGCCCATCCGCTCGAGGTGCGCGCCGAGCGCTTCGGCGGCTTCGACGAGCCGGTCTTCGAGGGGCTGGTCGACGGGGATTTCGGCGATGGCGTCGAGGACGTGGTCGGGACGCAGGGCCTCGGCCGTGCAGGCGTCGAACAGCTCGTCCTTGTCCTTGAACGCGCGGAAGATGGTGCCCTCGCCGATGCCGGCGGCGCGGGCGATCTGGCTCGTGGTGACGGTGGCCCCGTGCTCCATGAGCAGGGGCAGCACCGCGTGCACGATCATGCTGCGCCGGGCTTCGACGCTCATGCCCGGCGCTCTACGCCGGGTTTCGGGTGCTGGTGTCATGCGACCAGTGTGCGGAGTGAGTGCTCACTCCGTCAAGCGAGTATGCCGAGGGCGAAAGCTGTGAAGGCCACCTTGAGGGACTCAGAGTCCCTCAAGGTGGCCTTCACGGACCTTCAGTGGATCTAGTAGGTCATCGCCATGGCCGGGTCGGCCAGCAGGGCGCCGACGTCGGCCAGGAACTCCGAGCCCTGCTGGCCGTCGACCACTCGGTGGTCGAAGCTCAGCGACAGCTGCAGCACCTTGCGGACCTTGATCTCGCCGTCCACCACCCACGGCTGGTCCTTGATCGCGCCGAGGCACAGGATCGCGGACTCGCCCGGGTTGATGATCGGTGTGCCGGTGTCGACGCCGAAGACGCCGACGTTGGTGATCGTGATCGTGCCGTTCGCCATGTCGGCCGGCGACGTCTTGCCCTCGCGGGCGACGTCCGTCAAGGCGGTCAGCGCGCTCGCCAGCTCCTTCAGCGACAGCGAGTCGGCGTCGCGGACCTTCGGCACGATCAGGCCGCGGGGCGTGGCCGCCGCGATCCCGAGGTGGACGTAGTCCTTGTAGACGATCTCCTGCGCCGCCTCGTCCCACACCGCGTTGATGTCCGGGGTGCGCTTCGCCGCCAGGCACACGGCCTTCGCCGCGAACGTCAGCGGCGTGACCTTCACCCCGGCGAACTCCCGCGACTTCTTCAGCTTCTCGCGGAACTCCATCATCGGCGTGACGTCGATGGTCAGGAACTCCGTGACGTGCGGAGCGGTGTACGCGCTCTGCACCATCGCCGCCGCGGTCATCTTGCGGACGCCCTTGATCGGGACGCGCCGCTCGCGGGTGGCCGGGTCGTAACCGGTGTCCACAGTGGACGTCGCGGCCGGCGCCGCCGAGCCGTTGGCCGCGCGTTCGACGTCGTCACGCGTGATGACGCCGCCCGAAGCGGTGCCGGTCAGCGCGTGCAGGTCGACGCCCAGGTCCTTCGCCAGCTTCCGCACCGGCGGCTTGGCCAGCGGCACGTACCCACCCCGAGGAGCAGGAGCAGCGGGAGCAGGCGGCGCGACGACAGCAGCCGCAGGAGCGGGAGCAGGCGCCGACCCCTTCCGGGCCCGCCGCTGCGTGACGACGGCCTTGGAGCCGTAGCCGACCAGCGGCTTCATCTCCTCTTCCTCGGCCGGAGCCGCGGCCGCGGCGGGAGGGGCAGCGGCCGGAGCCGCAGCGCCGCCCGGGTCGACGTCGATGGTGAGGATCGGCGTGCCGACCTCCACCGTCTGACCCGGCTCGACGTGCAGCTCGGTGACCACACCGGCCCACGGGATCGGCAGCTCGACGGCCGCCTTCGCCGTCTCGATCTCGACCACGATCTGGTTGACCGTCACCGTGTCGCCCGGCTTGACGTGCCAGCTGAGGATGTCGGCTTCGGTCAGCCCCTCCGCCGTGTCGGCGAGGGGGAACTGCTTGAACGTTGGCATGACGCGGAAATCCCCCTTACCAGGCGAGCGAGCGGTCGACGGCGTGCAGCACCCGGTCCAGGTCGGGGAGGTAGTGCTCCTCGAGCTTGGCTGGCGGGTACGGCGTGTCGAACCCGGTCACCCGGAGGACGGGCGCCTCCAGCGAGTAGAAGCACTCCTGCTGGACGCGCGCGGCGATCTCCGACGTCAGCGACGACTCGGACGGCGCCTCCGAGAGCGCGATCAGCCGTCCGGTCTTGCGCACCGACTCGAACACCGGGCCGAGGTCCAGCGGCGAGAGCGTGCGCAGGTCGATGACCTCGAGGGACTTGCCCTCGTCGGCGGCCGCGGCGGCCGCGTCGAGCGCGACCTTCACCGACGGGCCGTAC
This sequence comes from Amycolatopsis heterodermiae, assembly GCF_034929455.1. Taxonomy (NCBI): domain Bacteria; kingdom Bacillati; phylum Actinomycetota; class Actinomycetes; order Pseudonocardiales; family Pseudonocardiaceae; genus Amycolatopsis; species Amycolatopsis heterodermiae. Next base: position 1,849,585 of record NZ_JAYFSI010000001.1, on the reverse strand, counting down.
GCGACGACCGTCGCCGTCGTGCCCTCGCGCACGACCTGCGAGGAGAACACCGGCGCCGGCGTGCCGGCGACGTCGATCTCCGCGCGCAGCGCGCCCGAGTGGTAGAGCCGCTTGGGCTCGAAGAACAGGATCGGGTCGTCCGACTTGATCGCTTCCTGGATGCCCCAGTAGGCGTCGACGGCGTTCGAGATCGAGACGACCTTCAGGCCCGGGATGTGCGCGAACAGCGACTCCGGGGACTCGGAGTGGTGCTCGACCGCGCCGATCCCGCCGCCGAACGGCACCCGGATCACGACGGGCATCTTGATCTTGCCCTGCGTCCGGTAGTGCAGCTTCGCCAGCTGGGACGAGATCTGGTCGAACCCGGGGAAGATGAAGCCCTCGAACTGGATCTCGCACACCGGCCGGAACCCGCGCACGGCCAGGCCGACCGCGGTGCCGATGATGCCCGACTCGGACAGCGGCGTGTCCAGCACGCGCTGCTCGCCGAAGTCCTTCTGCAGGCCGTCGGTGATCCGGAAGACACCGCCGAGCTTGCCGACGTCCTCGCCCATGATCAGGACCTTGGGGTCCTCTTCCATGGCGCGGCGCAGGCCGAGGTTGAGCGCCTTGCCGATGGTGAGTTTCTGGAGGTCGGTCATCAGTGCTCACCCGCCGATACGAAGCCGTCGAGGTAGGACAGGAACTCTTCGCGCTGCGCCTCGAGGACGGGGTTGCCCTCGGCGTAGACGTTGCTGAAGATCCGGTCCGGCGGCGGCTCCGGCATGTTGAAGGTGTACTCGCGCAGGTCGGCGGCGAAGGCGTCGGCCTCGGCCTGGACCTGGTCGAAGAAGTCGTGGTCGGCGCCGCCCTTGCGGGCCAGGAACGCCCGGACGCGCTCGATCGGGTCCTTGAGCTTCCACTCTTCGAGCTCGTCGGACAGCCGGTAGCGCGACGGGTCGTCGGTCGTCGTGTGCGCGTCCATCCGGTAGGTGAACGCCTCGATCAGCACCGGGCCGTTGCCGTGGCGGCACTCGTCGAGCGCCCAGCGGGACACCGCGAGGCAGGCCAGGACGTCGTTGCCGTCGACGCGGATGCCGGGGAAGCCGTAGCCACGGGCGCGCTGGTAGAGCGGCAGGCGCGACTGGCGCTCGGTCGGCTCGGAGATCGCCCACTGGTTGTTCTGGCAGAAGAACACGAGCGGCGCGTCGTAGACCGCGGCCCAGACGAAGCCCTCGTGGACGTCGCCCTGCGAGGTCGCGCCGTCACCGAAGTAGCAGATCGTGGCTTCACCGTCGTCGTCACCGACCTTGCCCTCGAACCGCTGCCCCATCGCGTACCCGGCGGCGTTGAGCACCTGGTTGCCGATGACGATGCAGTACGGGTGGAAGCCGTGGGCCTTGTAGTCCCAGCCGCTGTGGTCGGTGCAGCGGAAGATGCCGAGCAGGTCCTTCATGTCGACCCCGCGCGCGTACGCGACGCCGTGCTCACGGTAGCTGGGGAACGCCATGTCGTTCTTCTTCAGCGCGCGGCCCGACCCGATCTGCGCGGCCTCCTGGCCGAGCAGCGGGACCCAGATGCCGAGCTGGCCCTGGCGCTGCATCGCGTTGGCCTCGCGGTCCGCGCGGCGGACGAGCACCATGTCGCGGTACAGGTTGCGCAGGGCTTCGTCATCGATGTCGTCGACGTACTTGTCGAACTGCGGCGACGGGACCCGTTCGCCTTCGGGGGTGAGCAGCTGAGTCAGCTCAGCGCCACCTTCGCTGGTCGCTCGCAATCCGGCGATCACCTGCTCGGGGGAAGGCTGGGCCGCTACGGCGGCCGGCCCGTCTCCAGGCTCCGGGTGCGTCCACTGTTCGGACGGCATGGGCGTTGCTCCTCGGTGTCGGTGCCTCTGGCGGCCGCTTGTGGCGACCACAGCGACTGCACCGGCGGCGACCAGCGTTTCGGGTCTCCGAAGCGCTCGGTCACCGTCGGCGTTGACGGTTCACGCCGTCATCCTGGCACGAAGGCCCGCTCCTTGGTCAGACGCGGTTGCTGATTTGTTGCTGAGAAACCGGCCCTGAACAGGCAAAACGCTAGGAAGACCGAGCATTGGACCTACGAGAGTAGGTCGTCGGTCCGCGCGTTCACCAGGCGCGCTCGCGCGGGTGCGTACCTCTGCGTGTGCGCGCGGGTGCACCCCGGAGACGACCTTGTGACGTGCCGCACGCCGGGACCCCCGTGGCACGATGGGCGTCGTGGAGCCGAAAACCGTGCGTGAATCCGTCGTGTCCGGCTGGACCGACGACGTCATCCCGAGCCTGTCCGGACTGGTGGCCATCCCCGCCCTGTCCCCGGCCTTCGACGCCGACTGGGCGAAGACCGGGCACCTGGCCGCCGCCGTCGAGCACGTCCGCGCGTGGATCGCCGCGCGCGACCTGCCCGGCGCGACCCTCGACGTCGTCGAGCTGCCGGACCGGACCCCCCTGCTGCTCGTCGACGTCCCGGCGACCCCGGGCGCGGCGGCGGAGGGCACCGTCCTGATGTACGGCCACCTCGACAAGCAGCCCCCGGTGGGCGGCTGGTCGGAGGGCCTCGACCCGTGGACCCCGGTGATCCGCGACGGCCGGCTGTACGGCCGCGGCTCCGTCGACGACGGCTACTCCGGCTACGCGGCGACGACGTCCATCGAGGCCGTGCACGCCGCCGGCGGTGAGCACGCGCGCATCGTCGTGCTGCTGGAGACCGGCGAGGAGTCCGGCAGCCCGGACCTGCCCGCCTACGTCGAGCACCTGGCCGACCGGATCGGCGAGGTCTCGCTGGTCGTCTGCCTCGACGCCGGCGGCAGCGACTACGAGCGGTTGTGGCTGGTCACGAGCCTGCGCGGGATGCTGCACCTGGACGTCACCGTCCAGCTGCTGGGCTCGGCGCAGCACTCCGGCGTCGCTTCGGGCGTCGTCGCGAGCTCGTTCCGCGTCCTGCGGAGCCTGATCGAGCGTCTCGAGGACAGCGCGACCGGTGAACTGCTGCTCGACGAGCTGAAGGTCGAGGTCCCGGCCGACCGGCTGGCCGAGCTGAAGGCCGTCTCGAAGGACTTCCCGGAGGCACTGTCGAAGGCGTTCCCGCTGGTCGAGGGCGGTCGGGTGATCACGGAGGACGCGCTGGAGCTGATGCTCAACAACGCGTGGCGCCCGACGCTGTCGATCATCGGCGCCGACGGCTTCCCGAAGCCGGCCGACGCGGGCAACGTCCTGCGCGAGAGCACGACGTTGACCCTGAGCTTCCGCCTCCCGCCGACGGCCGACGCCGCGAAGGCGCTCGAAGCTGTGAAGCGCACCCTGACCACGGACGTCCCGTACGGCGCGAAGGTGACCTTCGGCGACAACCCGCAGTCGGAGGACGGCTGGAACGCGCCTTCGGAGGCCCCCTGGCTGACGGCGGCCCTGCAGAAGGTCAGCGACGGCGTCTTCGGCCAGCCCCACCGCGCGACCGGCATGGGCGGCTCGATCCCGTTCATGGGCCTGCTCTCCCGCAAGTACCCGGAGGCCCAGTTCCTGGTCACGGGCGCGTGCGGCTCGGACTCGAACATCCACGTACCGGACGAGTGGCTGCACCTGGAGTACGCACAGCAGGTCACGGAGGCCGTCGCCCACATCCTGGACGCCCACGCCCGCGGCTGACCTCGTCGAGCCGGCGCGTTCCGATCTCGGAACGCGCCGGGTTCGGTGTTGCCCGGATCGAGTGTGCGTATTACGGTGTAATACGTTACTTGCGTGAGAGGTGAACTGTACGACGGAATTCCTCTGAGACTCCTGCCCTTCGAGGAGGTGCGAGTACCCGATCCGTCGCACCTGCGGCGATCGCTGCGTTACCCGGGTGCTCTGGACATAGAGCCCGAGCACGCGGTGGAGGCGGTGTTCGATCCGGAGCGCTTGGTCGGCCGTGACGCCTCGTCGCGTACTGGTGAGTCACTCCGGGTGGTCGGGCACTCGGTGGGTTTGGGGCGTGTGCTGGTGGTAGTCCTGCTGCCTGACCGTCACCCGCCGGAAGGGACGTGGCTCGTGGCCACAGCTTGGCCGGCCGGCAAACGTACCCGCCAGGAATATCTGGGAATATGGGAGGTTTCATGATCACGGACGAAGAACTTCTCCGCCGCGTCGCTGAAGCTGCTGAGGCTGATCCCGAAGCCGAGGCTGACTGGGTGCGGCATCAGCGGCCGTCCAAGAATCCCACCGCCGTCTACAGCGTGCGCATCCCCGTGGACCGGATCGAGGAGCTGCGGCAGCTCGCCGTGGCGCGGAACGTGCAGCCGACCGCGTTGATCCGGACCTGGGTGCTCGCGCAGCTCGACGCCGCGAAGAGTGGCGACGAGGACGCGCGGCAGTGGGAAACCGAAGTCCGCGCGACCATCGATCATCTGCGCAACCTGCTCGACGGACGAGGGTCGCGAGCCGAAACCGCCTAGGCCAGCCGGGTCAGGTGGACCGAGACGTCCAAAGTGGACTGCCCACCCCCCGTGAAGATGCCCTTCAACGGCGCCACGTCCGCGTAGTCGCGGCCGTACGCCACCCACACGTGCCGCGGCCCGACCGGGATCGCGTTGGTCGGGTCGTACGCCCACCAGCCGCCCGTCCAGACGTCGACCCAGGCGTGGGACTCGCCCGCGACGACCTCGCCCAGCTTCGCCTCCTTCTTCGTGTGCAGGTAGCCCGAGACGTAGCGGGCCGGGACGCCGATCGCGCGCAGCATCACCAGCGTGACGTGCGCGAAGTCCTGGCAGACGCCCTCGCGCGCCTTCCACGCGTCGGTCGCCGTCGAGTGGACGCCCGTCGTGCCCGGTTGGTACTTCAGCTGCTTGTTCACCCACTCGCACACCGCCAGCACCGCGTCCGCCGGGTCGAGGCCGGTGCGCAGGGCACGGGCCTCGCGCGCCAGCTCGACGTCGCGCGGGGTGTAGTCGGTCGGGGACAGGTACTCCGTGCGGTGGTCGATCACCGTCTCGCTGCGCAGGTCGCGCCACGACGCCTTACGGATCGGCTCGGCCTCGTCCGCCGTCTCGACCACCGACGTCGCCAGCACCGTGAACTCCGTGTGCGGCGCGTGGAGGTCGAACGACGTGACCACCGTGCCCCAGTAGTCGGTGTAGCGGTACGCGCGGGTCGCGGGCGTCGTCTCGATGCGCGTCGCCACCGTCGTCTGACGGCGGTCCGAGCGCGGGGTCAGCCGCGCTTCGTTGTACGACTGCGTCGCCGGCGTCGCGTACCGGTACCCCGTCCGGTGGGCCACCCGAAGCTGCCAGGTCACAGCGAAACCTCCGCACCGCTCCACGCCACCCACGGCGACGTGCTGAAGTACTGCATCGACACGGACTCGCCGATCTCCTTGATCGACGTCTGCAGCGTCCCGAGCCGCCGCGGCAGGTCGGTCAGCAGGTCCGACGGGCGCAGGAACTCCAGCTCGCTGCGGGCCCGGCCGAGTTCGCGCAGCGCCTCGGACTTCTCGTTGTTGCGCGCCGCGCCGCCGGGGTCGAGCCGCTGCAGGCACTCCTCCGCCTGCCGCAGCGCGTGGAACACCGACCGCGGGAACAGCGTGTCCCGCAACAGGAACTGCACGACCCGGCCCGCGTCGAGCGCGCCGCGGTAGGTGCGCAGGTAGGTGTCCTGCGCGCCGGCCGAGCGGAGCACCGTGATCCAGCCCGGGGACGACGCGCGGTCCGAAACCCGCGACAGCAGCAGCCGCACCACCATGTCGGCGCGTTCGATCGAGCGGCCGAGCACCATGAACAGCCAGCCGTCGTCGCGGCTCATCGTCGAGTCGGCGAGCCCGGCGAACATCGCCGCACGCTCCTCGACGAACGACAGGAACGCGTGCGGCCCGGCGCGCCGGGCGTACCGCTGCCGGTCCGGCACCGCGTTCCACGTCGCGTTCAGGCACTCCCACAGCTCGGTCGAGACGACCTCGCGGGCGCCGCGCGTGTTCTCGCGGGCCGAGTTGATCGAGCCGACGATCGACGCCGGGTTGTCCTTCGCGTACGCCACCAGCTCGGTCAGCTTCCAGACGTCGAGGGACTCGGTGCCCTCCGACTCGATGCCCAGCACCGCCAGCAGCTGGCGGCTCGCGTGGTCCGGGTCGACGCTCGCGTCCTCCAGCAGCTGGTGGACCGAGACGTTGAGGATGCGGGAGGTGTCGTCGGCGCGTTCGACGTACCGGCCGATCCAGTACAGCGACTCCGCGTTGCGTGCCAGCATTGAGAAACCTCCCTAGCTCTGCTGTTGCTGCTGCTGTTGCTGGGTGGCGGACAGCTCGGGCCCCTGCTCCGCGACCAGGCCGTCCACAGTGGACACACTGCCGAGCGCGGGCTGCTCCAGCTCCCGCTCCGCCGTCGACGCCCGCGACGCCAGCACCCAGGTGTCCTTCGAACCGCCGCCCTGCGACGAGTTGACGACCAGGCTGCCCTCCGGCAGCGCCACCCGGGTCAGCCCGCCGGGCAGCACGAAGATGTCCTTGCCGTCGTTGACCGCGAACGGGCGCAGGTCGACGTGCCGCGGCGCCAGCCGGTCCTCCACCTTCGACGGCACGGTCGACAACTGCACCACCGGCTGCGCGATCCAGCCACGCCGGTTCGCCCGCACCTTCCGCCGCAGCACGTCCAGTTCCTTCTTGGTGGCTTCGGGCCCGAAGACGATGCCGTACCCGCCGGAGCCTTCGACCGGCTTGACGACCAGCTCGTCGAGGTGCGCCATCACGTGGTCGAACTCGTCCGGCAGCCAGCAGCGGAACGTGTCCACGTTGGGCAGCAGCGGCTTCTCGCCGAGGTAGTACTTCACCATCTCCGGCACGTAGGTGTAGACGAGCTTGTCGTCCCCGACGCCGTTGCCGATGGCGTTCGCGACGACGACGTTGCCCGCGCGCGCCGCGTTGAGCACGCCGGCGACGCCGAGCACCGAGTCCGGCCGGTAGTGCACCGGGTCGAGGAACTCGTCGTCGATCCGCCGGTAGATGACGTCGACCTGGCGCTCCCCCTCGGTCGTGCGCAGGTAGACGACGTTGTCACGGCAGAACATGTCACGGCCTTCGACGAGTTCGACGCCCATCAGCCGCGCCAGCAGCGAGTGCTCGAAGTACGCCGAGTTGTAGACGCCGGGGGTGAGCACCACGACCATCGGGTCGGCGACGTTCGCCGCGGCCGCCGCGCGCAGCGCCCGCAGCAGGTGTGACGCGTAGTCGCCGACCGGGCGCACCCGGTGCTGGGCGAACAGGTCGGGGAAGACCCGCGCCATCGTCCGCCGGTTCTCCATCACGTACGACACCCCGGACGGATTGCGGAGGTTGTCCTCCAATACCCGGAACGTGCCCTCCTCGTCGCGCACCAGGTCCACACCGGACACGTGGATGCGCACGCCGTTCGGCGGGTTGATGCCGAAGGCCTCCCGCTGGAAGTGCTCGCACGACGTGATCAGCCGCCGCGGGAACACGCCGTCACGCAGGATCTGCCGGTCGCCGTAGATGTCGGCGAGGAACGCCTCGAGCGCGCGGACCCGCTGCGCCACCCCGCGTTCGAGCTTCGACCACTCGGCCGCCTGGATCACCCGCGGCACCAGGTCCAGCGGGAACGGCCGCTCCTGCCCGGACAGCGAGAACGTGATGCCCTGGTCGACCATCGCCCGGTCCAGCGCGAGCGAGCGCGAGTTCAGGTCGTGCGCGTCGAGCGCCGCGATCGAGTCGTACAGCGCCCGGTACGGGCCGCGGACCGTGCCGTCGGCCGCGAACATCTCGTCGTAGGCGTCCGCGTGCGGCCGTTCCGGGGAGAGGTACCCGTCGAACCTCGCGCCCGGCCGGGTGATCCGGCGGGTCGTCGCCTTCCTCGCACGTCGACCGGAGGGGGGCAGCCGGGGCGGGATCGCGTTCATGAACGACATCCTCACCTACGTGCCCACCAACGCGCGACACTCCCACGCAGGTGGGCGCGGTGCGAAACGTCGCTGTAACTCGACAGTGCTGTGCTTTGGTATGGATGAGTGGCAATATGCGTGCTCTCACGAACTGAGAACTACGAGGAGTGACGACGTGGCCCGAGGACCCCAACTCAAGGCGCTCGCCCTGTTGCCGGCATTCGCCCTGGTCGGACTGACCATGGCCTGTGGCGCGGGCGGTAGCGGTGCCGGCGACGTCGGCTCGAGCAGTGCCGCTCCGGCGGCCACTGGTTCGGGTGACGCAGGCACGGTCGCGAAGGACGACGCGCTCGCCGCGCTGGTGCCCGCCGACGTCAAGGCGGACGGCAAGATCCTCGTCGGGCAGGACCAGAGCTACCCGCCGAACGAGTTCCAGGACAACGGCAAGGCGGCCGGCTTCGACGTCGACCTCGGCACCGCCATCGGGCAGGTGCTCGGCGTGCAGATGGAGTTCCAGAACGCCTCGTTCGACGGCATCATCCCCGGCATCGGCTCGAAGAAGTACGAGCTGGCGATGTCCTCGTTCAGCATCACGAGCGAGCGGCTGCAGACGGTCGACATGATCTCGTACTACAAGGCCGGCACCTCGCTGGGCGTGCTGAAGGGCAACCCGGACGGCATCAAGGTCGACGACCTCTGCGGCAAGAAGGTCGCCGTGCAGAAGGGCACCACGCAGGTCGAGGACCTCGACAAGAAGAACGCCGCATGCACCGGTGGCGGGAAGCCGGCCATCGAGGTCACGCAGCTGCAGGCCCAGACCGACGTCAACCTGGCCCTCACCGCCAAGCGCGTGCAGGCCGAGCTGGCCGACTCGCCGGTCATCGACTACGCGGTGAAGCAGACGAACGGCGCGCTCGAGGTCGTCGGCGAGCCCTACGACACCGCGCCGTACGGCATCGTGCTCGCCAAGAACAGCGGCGACTACGGCAAGGCCGTGCAGGGCGCCGTCCAGAAGCTCATCGACAGCGGGGCATACAAGAAGATCCTCGACAAGTGGGGTCTGTCCTCGGCCGGTGCGGTCACCAAGTCGGAGATCAACCCGGCCAGCTGAGTTAGGACGTAGTTCGCGTGTCCAGTTCTTCCGAAGCGCCTCCGAGCGAGGCGCCGGCCGACGCCGAGCCCATCAAGGCCGTCCCGGTGCGCCACTACGGGCGCTGGGTGGCCGGAGTGATCATCCTGTTCGTCGCGTTCATCGTGGCGCGCAGCGTGATCACGAACGACGCCCTGCAATGGCCGGTCGTCGGTGACTACCTGTTCGACGACCGGATCCTGCGTGGCCTGCAGAACACGCTGATCCTGACGGTGATCTCGATGCTGATCGGGATCGTCGGCGGGATCCTGCTGGCCGTCATGCGGCTGTCGCCGAACCCGCTCACGTCGGGGGCCGCGGCCGTCTACATCTGGTTGTTCCGCGGCACGCCGCTGATCACCCAGCTGATCATCTGGAACTTCCTCGGCCTCGCGTACTCCCGGATCGGGCTCGGCATCCCGTTCGGACCGACGTTCGTCAGCTGGGACACGAACCTGCTGATCACGCAGTTCACGGCGTCACTGCTGGGCCTCGGCCTCAACGAAGCCGCTTACATGGCGGAAATCGTGCGAGGCGGGATCCAGTCGGTCGACGACGGCCAGCTGGAAGCGGCGGGCGCGCTCGGTATGAGCCGCACCAAGACGTTGCGGCGGATCATCCTCCCGCAAGCCATGCGGGTGATCATCCCGCCGACCGGCAACGAGACGATCTCCATGCTCAAGACGACGTCACTGGTCGTCGCGATCGGGTACTTCGAGCTGATGGTCGCGGCACAGACCATCTACTCGCAGAACCTGAAGACCGTGCCGCTGCTGATCGTCGCCGCGCTCTGGTACCTGTTCATGACGTCCGTGCTGACACTGGTGCAGATGCAGATCGAGAAGCGGTTCTCGCGCGGCACTTCGCGTGGCGTGGCGCAGCGGCCCGCCTGGCGGTCGAAGTTGTTCAGCCGGGGTGGAGGGAACGTCACATGACCCCCGTCGTGTCCGCGCAGAGGATCTGCAAGAGCTTCGGCAGCGTCGACGTCCTCAAGGGCATCGACCTCGAGGTCAACGAGCGCGAGGTGCTCTGCCTGATCGGGCCGTCCGGCTCGGGCAAGTCGACGTTGCTGCGCTGCATCAACCACCTCGAGAAGATCGACGCCGGCCGGCTCTACGTCGACGGCGTGCTCGTCGGCTACCGGGAGCGCGGCGACAAGCTGCACGAGCTGCGCGAGAAGGAGGTCGCGTTCCAGCGCAAGGACATCGGCATGGTGTTCCAGCGGTTCAACCTCTTCCCGCACATGACCGCGCTGGAAAACGTGATGGAGGCGCCGATCCAGGTGCGCCGCGAGCCGAAGTCCCAGGTGCGGCAACGCGCGTTGGAGCTGCTGGACCGCGTCGGCCTCGGTGACAAGGCGAAGAACTACCCGGCGCAGCTGTCCGGCGGGCAGCAGCAGCGCGTCGCGATCGCCCGGGCGCTCGCGATGAAGCCGAAGCTGATGCTGTTCGACGAGCCGACGTCCGCGCTGGACCCGGAGCTCGTCGGCGACGTCCTGGGCGTGATGAAGCAGCTCGCCAAGGACGGCATGACCATGGTCGTCGTCACGCACGAGATGCAGTTCGCGCGTGAGGTGGCGGACAAGGTGCTCTTCATGGACGGCGGCGTCGTCGTCGAAGAGGGCCCGCCCGACCAGGTCATCGGGGACCCGCGGGAGGAGCGGACCAAGTCGTTCCTCGCCCGGGTGCTCAACCCCAACGCCTGAGGTGCCGCGGCGGAAACGGTGTTCCGGCACCGTTTCCGCCGCGTTTTCGCTACCGTGATGGCGGGGTGAGGGGAGATCCGCCATGTCGACCGAAAGTGCGCTGCCGCCGTTGGACCCCTTTGCCGGGATTCCCGACAAGCGCTACGAGGTCAAGGCCTCCGAGCTGCTGAAACCCGGCAACGCCGGCCTGATGCGCTGGCGGCGTCAGGCCACGAACGCGCCGACCGTCTACGTCGAGGACGCCTACATCACCGGCACGCTGGACCTGCGGGCCGCGGACCTGAAGTACCTGTTCCGGTTCGAGCGCTGCCGGTTCGAGCAGCCGCCGGACGTGCGTGAGGCGAACCTGCTCGGCCTGGTCTTCCGCAAGTGCTGGCTGCCCGGCCTCAAGGCCCGCAACATGCGCAGCCGCAACGACGTCCGGCTGATCCGCTGCGTCGTCCAGGTTGACGGCGACGACCGCGAGATCGAGGAGACGACCGTCCAGCGCGGCGACGACCGCGAGCGCGGCATGCCGAACGCCGCCGTCAACCTGACGGACGCGGTGATCGAGGGCTCGATGGTGCTGACCCGCACCGTGATCTCGCACCCGCGCGGCAAGGCGATCCAGGCCGACCGGCTGGTGCTCACCGGCGCGCTGCTGGCGTACCGGATGGTCGCGAACGGCGAAGTCCGGCTCCCGGGCCTGCACACCGGCGGTAACGTCAACTTCTCCGGCGCCACGCTGAACAACCCGGACGGCTTCGCGCTCAACGGCAACGGCATCCACATCGGCGGCAGCCTGCTGTGCGAGGTCGACAACTACGGCCCGGCCAGCCAGCGGAAACGCTTCTCCGCCACCGGGATCATGTACCTGCCGAGCGCCACCGTGGACAGCGACATCATCATGCGCGAGGCGAAGCTGACCGTGTCCCAGCAGGGGCCGATCGCCGTCGACGCGTGGAAGTCGAACGACCCGTACCTCGACCCGCGCCCGGCGCTGGTCGCCGACCGGCTGAGCGTCGACGGCAACCTGGAGCTGTCCGACGGCCTGCAGGCGCTGGGCACGTTGCGGATGGTCAACGCGCGGATCGGCGGCTCGCTGCGGCTGGCCGGCGCCGAGGTCAGCGTCGTGCGCGGCAAGACCCCGCCGTACTACGACCGGGCGCTGCACCTGGACGGCACCGAGATCGGCGGCGACATCGAGGCGACCAGCCTGCGCGTGCCGGCCGGGCAGCTGCGGCTGGCCGACGTCACCGTCGGCGGCAACTTCCTGGCCTGGAACTCGATGTTCCGCCACCCCGGCCGGGACGTGTTCTCCGCACGCCGGTCGAAGATCGCCGGCAACTTCCAGCTCACCGACGCCACGATCCACGGCACACTGCGGCTGCAGGGCGTCGAGGTCGGCGGCAGCATCAACCTCGCCGGCACCCGGCTGACGGACCCGGGACACCGCGCGACCAGCAGTTTTTCGCTGGACGTCCGCACCGGCCGGATCGGGCGCGACCTCCTGCTGCGCGACGACAACAACCGCGCGTTCGTCGCCGAGGGCGGCATCAACCTGGACGGCGCCCAGGTCGCGCGGCGGGTGGAGATCCGCGGCGCGCAGCTCGGGTCGTTCCCGCCGTTCAACGTCGCCCTCGACGCCGGCGACGTCGCGGCCGACGAGTTCACGTTCACCCCGAGCAGCCCGCCCGTCGGCCGGGTGGTGCTGCGCCGGGCGCACTGCGGAACGCTGACGGACAACGAGGCGTTCTGGGCCGCGACCGAGGGCATCGAGCTGGAGGACTTCCGGTACGACGCGCTGAAGGACGGCATCCCCCTCGACGACGACAAGACCCTCGACCACCGCATCGAGTTGCTGCGCAAGGCCATGCGCGGCTACCGCCCGGGCCCGTACGACCAGCTCGCGCACATGCTCCGCGCGGCGGGGAACGAGGAGCACGCGTCAACGGTGGCGCTGCGCAAGCAGCAGTTCCGCTACGAGGCGCTGGCCCGCGGTTTCAAGTTCTTCGGCCCCGGAGTCCGGTTGTGGAGCTGGCTCCAGCGTTCGATGGTCGGCTACGGCTACCGCCCGGTCCGCGCGCTGGGCTGGCTGTTCACCCTGCTGGTGCTGGGCAGCCTGTGGTTCGGCTTGGGCTCGGACGACTGCGTCAACTGGGCTACCACCGATCAGGCCCACCAGATCATCGCCAACGGCCCCCGCTGCGTGGTGAACCAGCAGGACACGGGCCTGCAGTGGAACCCGGTGATCTACACGGCGGACCTGCTGGTCCCGATCGTCGACTTCGGCAACAAGTCCCGCTGGTACATGCACGGAGCGGACAACTGGGTGGCGGCGGGCTTCACGGCCTCCGGCTGGATCCTGGCGACGACGGTGGCCGCGGGCGTGAGCCGGATGCTGCGCCGGGAGAGCTGAGTCTCTGCCACTTTATCGGGATATCTAGCGCGAATCCGATAGTCCACCAGAAACCCCAAGCAAGTCCCGTCAGGCAGGCTCCCGCTCGGGCCGAGGCCCACTCCAGCCCCCAACCAAGCCCCCGCCCTCTCCGGGGGGCGTCCCCAGGTCCAGTTTATCGGCGGCCACTGACGACCCTGGCCGATCGGCGGGTTGGGGGCTGGGTTGTCCACATCGCCCGAACGGCATCCACAGGCTCTTCACCTGACCGCGGTTTCTGACATACCCTCGGTATGCCATCTTGACGTGGAGGTCACCGTGAGCGAACCCGATGCCAGCGGCCGGATCGAGGTCAGTGCGGCTCCGGAAGCCGTGTACGACCTGGTCAGCGATCTGGGCAGGCTGGCCGACCTCGCCGAGGAGTACGCCGGGCACCGGTGGGTCGGGCCAACGCGCGGGGCCGTCGTGGGGGCCCGGTTCCGCGGGCACAACCGGCGTGGCCTGAGGCGGTGGAGCACCTTGTCGACCATCACCGACGCTGACCCAGGGCGACGGTTCGGCTTCGAGGTCACCTCGATCGGGGTGCCCGTCGCTCGGTGGCAGTACGACTTCGAAGCCGCCGGTGACGGCTGTGTGGTCGTCGAAAGCATGTGGGAGCGGCGGCCGGCGTGGTTCCGGGTGCCGTCGTCGACCGTCACCGGGGTCTGGAATCGGCGGGAGGCCAACACCGCCAACATCGCCGCCACGCTCGCGCGGCTCAAAACCGCCGTCGAAGCTAGTCGATGAAGCGGGACCAGAAGGGTATGTAGCGCGGGCCGTCCGGCGGGGCCGTGCTGATGCCGCCGGTCGCGAACTCGCGGTTCAGATAATCCCGCAGGTCGGAGCCGTAGACGATGATGTCCGTCTGGTACACCGACAGCACCGGGTAACCGGACGTGCCGGCGAGACCGGGCAGGTAGCGGTGGCCGCAGACCGGCACCAGCTGCGGCACGCCGGCCAGGCGTTGCCGGGCTTCGCGGACGGCGTCCTCGGGGCCGACCGGGCGCGTGCCCCAGTCAGGTAGCCAGAAGCCGTTGTGCTCGACGTCGTACAGCACGCCGTCGACCGGCCATGCCAAACGTTTGCGCAGCTGCTCGGGGTTGCCGCAGCGCCAGTCCGGCCAGCGGTCGCCGATCGGGACGCCCGCGGCGAGGAACGTGCGGTGGTCCGCGGCAAAGGAGAAGCCGAACCGGCTCTCGACGTCGTCGAGCTCGGCCTCGCTCAGCCCGGGACGCACCGGTTCCCGGAGGTTCTCCTGCAGGTGCCGTGCCTCCTCCGGCGAGAGGGCACCGGCCGGCTGGACGGGTGTCATACCTGGAGAGCGTAAGTGGCGCCCGACCCCGCCGCGCGTTCTTTTCCGCCCCCTTGACGCCTGGCCAGGGGTGACCCCGGCCGGGTGAGTTTGTTCTCTCATCGGCTGGACTCCGGAACAGAGCGTGAATGCGTGTAGTTCACTCTTTCCGTGACTTCTCCCCGACCGCAGGCCCGCGTGCGCGCTCCCGAGCTGCGCGGCGACGTCTGGCTGAACACCGGCGGCCGCCCGATCACCCTCGCCGAACTGCGCGGCCGCATCGTGCTGCTGGACTTCTGGACCAGCGGCTGCGTCAACTGCCTGCACGTCCTCGACGAGCTGCGCCCGCTCGAGGCGGAGTTCGCGGACGTGCTGGTCACGATCGGCGTCCACTCCCCGAAGTTCCTGCACGAGGGCGAGCGCGCGTCCATCGAGGCCGCGGTCCGCCGGTACGAGGTGCACCACCCGGTCGTCAACGACCCGAAGATGGAACTGTGGTCGCAGTACGCGGTCCGCGCGTGGCCGACGTTGGCGGTCGTCGATCCCGAGGGTTACGTCGTGCACGTCGCCGCCGGTGAAGGGCACGAAGAGGCGCTACGCCGTGTCATCGCCGACCTCGTGAAGAAGCACGAGGCGAAGGGGACGCTCCGCCGCGGCGGCAGCCCGTACGTGCCGGTCGAGGAGCAGTACAGCGAGCTGCGGTTCCCGAGCAAGGCCGTCGCCACCGCCGAAGGCCGCATCCTGGTCGCCGACACCGGGCACCACTCGGTCGTCGAGTTCGCCTCGGACGGCGAGACCGTCATCCGCCGCTTCGGCAGCGGTGAGCGCGGCGGGCAGGACGGGCCGTTCGACATCGCCACCTTCACCGAGCCGTCGGGCATCGCGCTGCTGCCTTACGACGTCGCGGAGCGCGCCGGCTACCACGCCGTCGTCGCGGACACCGCCGGTCACCGGCTGCGCGGCCTCGACCTGATCACCGGCGAGGTGACCACGGTCGCCGGCACCGGCGCGCAGTGGCGCAACGGGCCGGACGCCGGCAAGGGCGTCGAGGTCGACCTGACGAGCCCGTGGGACGTCGCCTGGTGGGGCCCGGCCGGCGGGGTCGTCGTCGCGATGGCCGGCAACCACACGCTGAGCGTGTTCGACCCGGTGTCGGGCCGCATCCGCCGCTTCGCCGGGACGACCGTCGAAGGCCTTCGTGACGGCGATGTCACCGAGGCGTTCTTCGCGCAGACGTCCGGCCTCGCCGCGGACGGCGACAAGCTGTGGCTCGCCGACGCCGAGACGTCCGCCCTGCGCTGGATCGAGCCCGCGGGCGACTCGTTCACCGTGCACACCGCGATCGGCGTCGACCTCTTCTCCTTCGGCCACACCGACGGCCCGGCCGACAAGGCGCTGCTGCAGCACCCGCTCGGCCTCGCCGTGCTGCCCGGCGAGCGGATCGCGATCGCCGACACCTACAACGGCGCCGTCCGCCGCTTCGACTTCTTCACCCGCGAAGTGACGACGCTCGCCACCGGCCTCGCCGAGCCGCAGGGCCTGCTGCTGACCGACGGCCGGCTGCTGGTCGTCGAGTCCGCGGGCAACCGGATCGGCCCGGTGCCGAGCGGCGAGCCGTCGGTGGTCACCGGTGACGCGCACGCCGTCCGCCGCCCGCCGACGGTGCTCGCGCCGGGTGAGGTCGACTTTTCGGTAATCTTCACCGCGCCGCCCGGCGAGAAGCTGGACGACCGGTTCGGCCCGTCGACGCGGCTGGAGATCAGCGCGTCACCGCCGGAGCTGCTGGCGGACGGCGTGGGTGCCGGGACCGACCTGACCCGCAAGATCCGGTTCGCGCCGGGGGTGACCGAGGGCGTGCTGCAGGTGGTCGCCCAGGCCGCGAGCTGCGACGACGGCGGTGAGCACCCCGCGTGCCGGATCACCCGGCAGGACTGGGGCGTCCCGGTGCGGTTCGAGGAGGGCGGGGCGAGCGAGCTGAGCCTGGTCATGGCCGGGGAGCCGCGGGACGCCGAGTAGCATGCAAGCCGTGTCCGACGGGCCGAAACTCGAGATCCAGATGCTGCACGACCGCGTGCTGGTGCGGCTGTCCCCGGAAGAGGGCGAGCGGCGCAGCAGCGGCGGCATCGTGATCCCCGCTACGGCGCAGGTCGCGCGCCGGCTCTCCTGGGGTGATGTACTGGGCATCGGGAACAGCGTGCGAAACGTCAACGTCGGCGACCGCGTGCTCTTCAACCCGGAGGACCAGCTCGAGGTCGAAATCCGCGGCGAAGGGCACCTGGTGATGCGCGAACGCGACATCCACGCCGTAGCAACCGAGCGAACCGAACACGGCACCGGGCTCTACCTCTAGAGGGCCCGCGGAGGTCATGGGCGTGGCAGACGACGAGGTGCGCGAGCGCACCAAAGCGCCGAACGCCGACGCTGCAACCGGGTCGACAGCCGCGAAGTCGGTCGCCGCGGACTCGCCGACGGAAGAACCCACGGCCGAGATGCAGCCCGCCACCGAATCCGGTACGGCCGGTGCCGAGGTGCCGATCGTCGCGAAGTCCGAGGCGTTGGGCGACGGTCCCGCGAGTGAGGTGCGGCCTGTCGCCGAGTCTGGCTCCGTTGTGGCGGCCGGTTCGGCTGGTGCTGAAGTGTCGGTTGCTGCCGAGGGAGCGTTGCGCGACGGTCCCGCGGGTGAGGTCTGGCCTGTCGCCGATTCTGGCTCTGTTGTGGCGGCCGGTTCGACTGGTGGTGGGGTGCCGGTTGTCGCCGAGGGGGCGTTGCGCAACGGACCTTCGGGTGAGGTGCAGCCTGCTGCCGAGTCCGGGTCTGTTGTGGCGGCCGGTGCCGAGGCTCCGATTGTTGCGGACTTCGGGGCGTTGCGAGACGAGTTTTCGGGTGAGGTGCAGTCTGCCGCTGAGTCCGGGTCTGTTGTGGCGGCCGGTGCCGAGGTGCCGACTGTTGCCGAGTCGGAGGCGTTGGGAAGCGGGCCTGCGGATGCGGTGCAGTTCGCTGCTGAATCCGGGGTTGTGGTGGCGATCGGTTCGGCCACTGCTGAGGTGCTGACCGCCGGAGACCCCGCATTGTCGCCGGAAGTGCCTGCGGTCGAGACGTCGTCAGCCGGGGGAACCGAGATTCCGGTGGTGAGCGGGGCGGCTGATACGGAGGTCCTGCCCGCAGCGGGTTCGGCGCCCGCGTTGCAGCCGGATGAGTCTGCGGCACCGGGCGTCGATGGCGGCGAATCTGTGCAGTCGCTGGATTTACCGGCTGCCGGGAGTGCGGTGTGGCCGGATGAGCGTGCTGCCGCTGAGGCGGAGACCGCCGTCGTTGGGGATTCTGCTGTTACCGCTGATCTCTTTGCTGATGATCTGCTCGGTGAACTCCTCGAAAACCCCGCGGCTCCTCCAGTACCGGAAACGCCTGCGAAGAAGCTGCGCAAGGGTGTTGCCCGGGCGATGATGATCATCGGGCTCGCACTCGGGCTCTTCGTCATCCTCTACGCTGTCGACCTGCTGGCCAGCGCCGGTGATGTGCCGCGTGGGGTGACCGTGGCCGGGATCGATGTCGGGGGCATGACCCATGCCGACGCGGAAGCCAAGCTGCGCAAGGAACTCGAGCCGCGGCTTACCCGGCCCGTTGTCGTGCACGGTGGGGATGTGCAGGCGGAACTCGTCCCGTCGAAGTCCGGGCTCGGGCTCGACTGGCCGAACACCCTCGGGCTCGCCGGGCACCAGCCGCTCAGTCCGATCACCCGGATCATGTCCTTCTTCAGCAGTCGCGAGGTCGGCGTCGCGACCCGGACCGATCCGCAGCAGATCAGTCAGGCCGTCCGTGAACTCGCCGACGGCAAGCTCGACCACGCGGCCACCGAGGGCGCGGTCGGGTTCATGCCGCTGCAGGGCAGTGACGGTGGCGTCACGCCCTATCCGATCCTGCCGCGCCAGGGCCAGCAGCTGACCGACCTCGACGGCGCCGTCCGGGCCGTCACCGAGCACTGGCTCGACCGGGGCGGGGTGACGCTGCCGATGGCCGTCGCGCCGGTGCGGGCCACCGCGGCCGGCGTTGAGGCCGTGTTCCGGCAGATCGTCGTGCCCGCCGTCGCCAAGCCGGTCGTCGTGCACGGGCAGGGCAAGGACGTGCCGCTCAAGCCGGACGCCATCGCCTCCTCGTTCCAGTTCGCGCCCGTCGAGGGCGGTGCCGTCGAGGTGCGGATCGACCAGGGCAAGCTGCAGGCCGCGCTCAAGGACGGCCTCGCGAGCACCGAGACCGACGGCAAGGACGCGCAGATCGTCTTCGCCGGCGACCAGCCGGCCGTGGAGCCGTCCGAGGACGCCCGGAAGATCAACTGGGAGAAGACCTTCCTCCCGCTGATTGACGTCCTCAAGAAGACCGACGGCCGCGATCTCCCCGTCGCCTACAACGCGTCGACGCCCAGCGTGACGACCGAGGCGGCGGGCGCGCTCGGCATCAAGGAGGTCATCGGCGAGTTCACCACCGGTGGGCTCACCGGCCCGGCGGCGACGAACAACCGCACGTTGGCCGACCGCGTGTCCGGCACGATCGTCAAGCCCGGCGAGACCTTCAGCCTCAGCGGCCGCTCCGGCCCGCGCACGGCCGACAACGGCTACGTCCCGGCCCCGGCCGACGAGGACGGCACCGGCGCGACCGTGGTCGGCGGCGGCGTCTCGCAGCTGGCGTCCACTTTGTACAACGCGGGTTACCTCGCCGGCCTGGCCGACGGCGGTCACCTCGAGCACGACACCTACCTCGACCGCTACCCCGTCGGCCGCGACGCCAAGGCGATCAACGCCGACGGCAGCCCCGTCGAGCTCAAGATCACCAACGACGCGCCGACCGGCATCGCGCTGCAGGCCGTGGTGTCCGGCGACTCCGTGACGGTCCGGATCTGGGGCACCCGGCGCTACCGCGTCGAGGGCTCCACCGGCGGGCAGACACCCGGCGACCCGCCGCCGGTCCAGTTCGGGGGCACCACCCCGTGTCAGCCGTCGATCGGCACGCCCGGCTTCAGCGTCACCGACACGCGCGTGCTCTACGACGTCACCAGCGGCGCCGAGGTCCGCCGGACGTCGCACACGGCGACCTACGGTCCGCATCCGACGATCCTGTGTTGAGTTGTCAGCGAAGGACCATGCAACCAGCCTCCTCGAACTCACGCAGCCACGACGGCTCCCGGAAGTGCTTGTTCCACCGCAGATCCAGCTTGTCCAATTTGGACAGCCGGGCCACTGAAGCGGGTAACGTCTCCAGCGCGTTCTCCCGCAGGTCCAGCTGACGCAACTCGCTCAACGACCCGATCGACGACGGCAGCTCGCGCAGCCGGTTACCCCGCAGGTGCAGCTCCCGCAGCGAACCGAGCGCGCCGATCGACTCCGGCAGCGCGGCCAGTTCGTTGTGGTACAGCCGGAGTTCGCGCAACGCCGTCAGCCCGGACAGGTCGGGCAGCGACGCGATCCGGTTGTCCGTGCACCCGAGGTACCGCAGCTTTCCCAGTCGGCACAAGGCCGACGGGAACTCCGTGAGCCGGTTGTCGCTGAGGTACAGGTACTCGGTGAGGCCCGCCAGATCACCCAGCTCGCCGGGCAACGACGTGAACCGGTTGTGCCCCAGGTCGAGCGTGTGCACCGACGACAGAGCGGAGATACCCGGCGGCAGCTCGGTCAGCCGGTTCGTGGCCAGGTTGAGCACCCGCAACCGGACCAGCCGCCACAGCGACGGTGGAACGGAGGCGATCTCGTTCGAGTACAGGCTCAGGTGTTCCAGCGCAGGACCCAGAACCGGCACCGACGTCAGCCGGTTCCGATCCAGGTCCAGCCGCGTGACGTCGTCCGGTACGGAAGGCACCGAAGTCAGCCCCTGGCCACTCAGGTCGAGCCACGTCATGAGCCAGCCCGCCGTGTCGCGGGTAGCCGGGCCCAGGTCTGCGCGTCGTCCGGGGTCGACACCTGGATGCGCAGGCCCGGTGCCTCGGACACGGCCAGCTCGGTCAGCCGGAAGTCCAGCCGCCCCGCCCGCGGGTGGTCGAACCGCCGCAGCCGCGCCTGCGGCTCCGTGACCTCGTGGCGCGCCCACAGCTCGGCGAATTCCGGGCTCAGTGCCGAGAGCCGCCGGATGTCCTCTTCCCACGCCGGGTCACCGAGGTGCCTGGCGTAGTCGGCGCGCATGCGCGCGACCATGTGCCGCACCTCCTCGTCGTAGTTCAGCAGGAAGGCCCGCGCGTTCGGCTCGGTCACGCAGCACCAGAGCAGGTTCTTGTGCAGGCACGGCAGGCTGTGCCACTCCCAGAACATCTCCTCCTGCGCCGCGTTCGACTCGATGACGTCGTACCGGCCGTTGACGACCGTGGCCGGCAACGGGTCGAGGGCGCGCAGCACCTCCAGCACCGCGTCCGGCAGGACCTCGACCGTCGACGGCAGCCGCGAAGGGGTCAGCTCCGCGAGCCGGTAGAGGTGCTCCCGCTCGGTGGGGTCCAGCCGCAGCGTGCGGGCCACGGCGTCGAGCACCTGCGCGCTCGCGTTGATCGGCCGGCCCTGCTCCAGCCACGTGTACCAGGTGACGCCGACGCCGGCTAGCAGCGCGACCTCCTCCCGCCGCAACCCGCTCGTGCGACGGCGCAGGCCGGGCGCCAGCCCGACCTCCTCGGGGCCGATCCGCGCCCGGCACGCCTTGAGGAACCGGCCGAGTTCCTCTCGGTGGCTCGCGTGGACCTGCGTCTGGGTCATGCGGACATGGTGCCCGAGGGGTACGACAGTTTTTGGAAAACCAGGTGCTGTGAGTACCAGCATCCCCAGGCTCTCGGTGTCTCCGAAGGAAAAGCCGCAGGGTCAGGGGCATGACTCTCACCACCCCGGCCCCGGCCGTCCCGGGCCGGACCACACGGCCGTGGTTCATGCTCGGCGTCCTGCTGCTCGGCCAGTTCATGGCGCTGCTGGACGTCACCGTCGTCAACGTCGCCATGACCGGCATCCGCGCCGACCTGCACACGTCCGGCGCCGCGCTGCAGCTCGTCGTCTCCGGGTACACCGTGGGCTACGCGATGCTGCTGATCACCGGTGCCCGCCTCGGCGAACTGTTCGGGCGGCGCCGGATGTTCGTCACCGGCGTCGTCGCTTTCACGGTCTTCTCGTTGCTGTGCGGCCTGGCGCCGGGCGCGGGAACGCTGATCGTCGCCCGGATCGCCCAGGGGGCCGGCGCGGCGTTGATGATGCCGCAGGTCATCAGCGTCATCCAGGCGCAGTTCACCGGCGCCGCCCGGGCCAAGGCGCTGAGCGCGTACACCGCGGTCATCTCGGTCGCGTTCGTCGCCGGTCAGGTGGCCGGCGGGGTGCTGGTCGGCGCGGACCTGTTCGGCCAGGGCTGGCGGCCGATCTTCCTGGTGAACGTGCCGATCGGCGTGCTCGTCGCGGTGCTCGCGGCCAGGCTGGTGCCCGGCGGCGCCGCGCGGAACGGCCGTCGGCTGGACCTCGCCGGGCTCGCGATCGCCGTGCCCGCCGTCGTGCTGGTCGTGCTACCGCTGGTGCTCGGGCACGAAACCGGTTGGCCCGCTTGGACGTTCGCCTCGCTGGTCGTCGGCGCCCTGCTCGTCGTGCTGTTCGTGGTGGTGGAACGCCGGGTGCCCGATCCGCTCGTGAACCTCGAGGTGCTGCGGATCCGCGGTGTCGCACCGGGTCTGGCCGCGTTGGCCGCGGGTGTCGCGTCCTACGGCGGGTTCCTGTTCTGCGTCGGGCTGCACCTGCAGGCCGGACTCGGCGACACGCCCCTCGCGGCCGGGCTCGCGACGGCACCCGGCGGGGTAGTCTTCGGCCTGTGCGGGTTCTTCTGGAACCGACTGCCCGCGAGGATTCACGCGGCGCTGACGCCGATCGGTTACGTCGGCTCGGCGGCGGCGTACGCCCTGCTTGCGTTGAGCCTGCACGACGGCGGCCACGGCGGCGTGCTGTTCTTCGTGGCCCTGGTGCTGTTCGGGCTCTCGATGGGCCCGGCGTTCGGCTCGCTGATGACGCAGTCGCTCACGCACGTCCCGCTCACCCGGGCCGCGGACGTCAGCGGCCTGCTGACCACGACGTTGCAGCTGGGTCAGGTCATCGGGGTGGCGACGTTCGGGAGCGTCTTCCTGACGCTGGCGGCGGCTTCGTCCGCGCACGCCATCACCACGACGATGACCTGGGCGGCCGTGCTGCTGCTGGCCGGGACCGGGTTCGCCGTGGTGCTGGCGCGCGCGTCGGTCAGGCGTTAGTGCGGCTGCCGCCCTTGATCCGCGCGTAGATCGCCGAAGCCGCGATGACCCCGACGACGGCGGCGACGATCTGGAAGATGTGCCGGATCCAGTCGATGCCGTTGGTGTCCCGGACGCCGAACACGCCGGCGAGCCAGTTGCCGATGAACGCGGCCACGATGCCGACCACGATCGTCAGCCAGATCGGGATCTTCTGGTCGCCGGGCGCGAACAGCCTGCCGAGCACGCCCAGGATCAGGCCCACGATGATCGTCGAGATGATGCCCCAAAGTCCGCCGAGCACGGTGCCTCCTCCGATAGCCCAATAAGAGCAACGGTGACACCTATTCGGACGCCCCGCCTCTCTGAACCCCTGATGGGGTGAGACACGAAAAGGCCCGGTCCGGTTCGCCCCCGACGGCGAACCGGACCGGGCCGGGGTTCTGGGGTGTTACCTCGATACGCCGCGGCGGCCGTAGGCACCGGCGGCGATCGACACACCGATGGCCGCGAGGACGACCTGGGTGAGGATCTCCAGCCAGTCGATTCCGTTCGTGTCGGCGTAGCCGATGCCACGCGCGATCGCCGTGCCGATGAAGGCGGCGACGATACCGATCACGATGGTCAGCCAGATCGGGATGCTCTGCTTGCCAGGTGCGACCAAGCGCCCGAGCACACCGATGATCAGGCCGATGATGATGGCGCCGAGAACACTGGCGATAGTCATCGCTTCTCCTCTCAAGGGATCCGCGGTCCCGGTGTTCCGGGGCTCCGCGGCTCGATGCTCGGAATGCCCCGGGTGGGTGACGGCGAAACACCGTGTACCGGGAATTACCCCCGTCGCCACCGCATCGTTACGACGTCCGGCCGGACACGGCGAAGGGGCCCTCCCCGGGATGGGAAGGGCCCCTTCGGGCGTGGCTCAGAACGCGGCTTCGTCGAGCTCCATGAGCGCGTTGTCCGCGGCCTCGACGATCGCGCGGCGAGCGGTCAGCTCCGGCAGGACGCTCTTCGAGAAGAACGACGCCACGGCGATCTTGCCCTCGTAGAACGGGACGTCCTTGGCGGACGCGCCCGCGTCGAGCTTGGCGATGGCGACCTCGGCGTGCTTGAGCAGCTGCCAGCCGATGAGCAGGTCGCCGACCGACATCAGCAGGCGGACCGTGTGCTGGCCGACCTTGTTGATGTTCTGCGGGTCCTCCTGCGACGTGGTCAGGTAGCCGATCAGCGAACCCAGCATGCCCTGGGTGTCCTCGAGGGCCTGCTTGAGCAGCCCGCGCTCGTTCTTGAGCCGGCCGTTGCCCGCCTCGGACTCGATGAACTTCGTGATCTCGCCGGCGACGAAGGCCAGGGACGCACCCTTGTCGCGGACGATCTTGCGGAAGAAGAAGTCCAGCGACTGGATCGCCGTGGTGCCTTCGTACAGCGAGTCGATCTTGGCGTCGCGGATGTACTGCTCGATCGGGTAGTCCTGCAGGAAGCCGGACCCGCCGAGGGTCTGCAGCGACTGCACGAGCTGCTCGGTGGCGCGCTCGGAGCCGACGCCCTTGACGATCGGCAGCAGCAGGTCGTTGACGCCGTGTGCGACCTTCTGGTCACCCTCGCCGGTCCACAGCTGGTCCTGGAACGACGCCGTGTACAGGTACACCGCGCGCAGGCCCTCCGCGTACGCCTTCTGCAGCATCAGCGAACGGCGGACGTCCGGGTGGTGCGTGATGGTGACGCGCGGCGCGGCCTTGTTCAGCATGTTCGGCAGGTCGGCGCCCTGGACGCGCTCCTTGGCGTACTCGAGCGCGTTGAGATAACCGGTGGACAGCGTGGCGATCGCCTTGGTGCCGACCATCATCCGGGCGTACTCGATGACCTGGAACATCTGCGCGATGCCGTCGTGCACCTCGCCGAGCAGCCAGCCCTTGGCCGGGGTGCCGTGCTGGCCGAAGGTCAGCTCGCACGTCGTCGAGGCCTTGATGCCCATTTTGTGCTCGACGTTCGTGACGAAGGCGCCGTTGCGCTCGCCCAGCTCGCCGGTCTTGGTGTCGAAGTGGAACTTCGGCACGAGGAACAGCGAAAGGCCCTTGGTGCCGGCCTTGGTCTCGATGCCGGGACCCTCGGGGCGCGCCAGCACGAGGTGCATGATGTTTTCGCTCATGTCGTGCTCGGCGGAGGTGATGAACCGCTTCACGCCGTCGATGTGCCAGGAGCCGTCCTCCTGCTGGACGGCCTTGGTGCGGCCCGCGCCGACGTCGGAGCCGGCGTCCGGCTCGGTCAGCACCATCGTGGCGCCCCAGGCCCGGTCGATCATCAGCTGGGCCCAGTGCTTCTGCTCTTCGGTGCCGTTCTTGTTCACGATCATCGCGAAGTTGGGGCCCGCGAGGTACATGAACAGCGGGGCGTTGGCGCCGAGGATCAGCTCGGACGCGGCCCACTGGACGGTCGGGGGCAGCCCGAAGCCGCCGAGGTCGTCGGTCAGGCCGAGGCGCCACCACTCGCCGTCGAGGAGCTGCTTGTAGCTCTTCTTGAACGACTCGGGGATCTTGACGCTGAAGGTCTTCGGGTCGTACACGGGCGGGTTGCGGTCGGCGTCGGCGAAGGACTCGGCCAGCGGGCCGGTCGCGAGCTTGTTCAGCTCGGCCAGCACCCCGCGCGCGGTCTCCTCGTCCGACTCGGCGAGCACACCCTTGCCCAGGCGTTCCTGGACGCCGAGTACCTCGAAGAGGTTGAACTCCAGGTCTCGGACGTTGCTCTTGTAGTGGCCCATGTCGTCACTCCAATGTGTTCGGCTCCCCGGCCGGGCACATACTCGCCTTACTCGCCGGTAACTTCAGGATATTACCTGCGGGTAACTGGAGCAAGCAGATCCGCACTTCCGAGTACCGGAAATCCACCGAAAAGTGGGCCTCGAGCAGCGTGACCCGGGTCAGCGGTGGCCGGGGATGGCCGTTGTGTCGGCCGTCACCGGCACGTGGCCGTCGTCCGCTCGGACGATCAGTATCCCGCCGCGGAAGGCGATCGTCACGGCGTGTGTCCGGTCCCGTGCCGAGAGCTTCCGCAGGATGCTCTTCACGTGGGTCCGCACGGTCTCGACGGACAGGAAGAGCAGCTTCGCGATCGCCGAGTTCTCCAGCCCTTCGGCGACCAGCTGCAGCACCTGGTATTCGCGTCTGGACAGCGGCATCCCGCCGCGCGGCGCCGGCGGGCTGTCGTGGGCGAGGTCGCCCTTCGGCACGGTCGAACGCTTCGGCCGGGCGGTGAGCGCGGCCAGCCCGGGGTCGATGTACCGGCGTTCGGTGTGGGCCCGCCGGATCGCTTCGGCAAGACGTCGTGAATCGATCGACCGCGGCACGATCGCGTGCGTCCCGGCGGCGATCGCGGCCGCCAGGTACTGCTGCGTGCGATTCGCGTCACGGATGAGCGTGACGATGATGAGCGCCGGGTCGCCGGAGTTGAGCAGCTTCGTCAGGTGGCAGTTCGGATCCAGCGCCGAATCGAGCACGACGACGTCCGGTTTCACCTGCTCGCACAGCTGCAACGCGGCGTGGTGGCTGGCCGCCTGGCCGGCCCAGTGCAGCCCCTGACTGCGGTGGACCAGCGCGGCGAGGCCGTCGCGGTAGATCGGGATCGGATCGACGACCGCCACGCCGAGACTGCGCCCGCCGGGTCCTGGCGGCCCAGTGGGCCTGCGGGTGGGCTCGATGCCGTGCATCGTGGGCCTCCGTCTCTGCGCCGTCGCTCCTGGGACGCCGGACGTGTCCCCTCGGTTCACGCGATCCGGCACCACCCGGTCCCCCCTGCGGGACCGGCCAGAAGTGACTCCTCCTGCTTGGTACGAGTCGCAAGTGCGCAGCTCATGACGCCAATTCCCCCTCATGGCCCAACCCGCCGGTTACAGCAAACTCTGGGTAGAAAACCCCCTCGGGAGTGCTGCTCGACCGGGAGCAGAACGACCTGATGGAGCGGCGGGTGCTACTGAGGGTGGCCCGTGTCGTTGCGCTACCTCCCGGCTCGTCCCCCTCTAACGCCCCACGGCGCCGTTGGATGCGGGTTGTTACTGGTCAGCACGCTGCGGGAGGGGCTAGCGAGTCACGACCGCGGCCCGCAGCGCGGCGAACTCCGCCGCCAGCCCGGCCGGTGTCCAGTGGGCGTTCAGGCCGCTCGGATTGGGCAGCACCCACACGTGTGTCCCCCCGATGCGCTGCTCCTGCCGCCCGACGCTCGCCTTCGGGAAGCCGAACGCGGTCCGATACGCGGTGATCCCGACTACCGCCAGCCACCGCGGCCGGTGTTCGAGCACCTTCGCGGCCAGCAGCTTCCCGCCCTCGCGCAGCTCGTCACCGGTCAGCTCGTCGGCCCGCGCGGTGGCCCTGGCGACGACGTTCGTGACGCCGAGCTTCAGGTCGAGCAGCTGCGCCTGCTCGGACGGGTCGAACCGCCGCGGCGTGAAGCCACCGCCGTGCAACGCCGGCCAGAAACGGTTCCCGGGCCGCGCGAAGTGCTGCTTGAGGGCACCGGAGTAGAGGCCGGGGTTGATCCCGCAGAAGAGGACGTCGAGGCCGGGGGCCAGGACGTCCGGGATGGTGGTGCCGTAGGCCGCGGCCAGCTGGTCCTTGGTGGGTCTGGTGCTCACCCGTCCAGTCTCCGGTACGACTTTCGGCTGGGCACGGCACAACTGCCCGCGCGTTTCCGCTGATCACGCCTGGTTCGCCGCACGCGCTGTCGCTGGGGGTAGCGAATTCACCACTGACCTGCGTAACCTGTGTGATCTCCCGCACAGCGTCGTACCGAGGAGGATTTCGTGCAGCTTCCGATCGTCCTCGGGCTGGTCGCGCTGGTCCTGGCCGTGGCCGCCCTCGTAGTCGTGCTCGAGGACCGCCGCGCCGCGAAGCGGGCCGCCTTGCAGCGCAAGGCTCGGCTAGCGCGTCTGGGCGAGGTGGATCCGCTCGCTCCGGGCCGGCTGCACGTCGACCGTTGAACGCTTGGCCCGCAGCAGGGCCAGCAGGAGCGCCCCGAACACCCAGCCGACGCCGGCGCCGAACGTGTTGTTCATGAGGTCGTCGACGTCGAAGATGCGGTAGGCGTACGGCGCGGTGCCGAAGTTCGCGGTGAGCTGCGTGATCTCGATGAGCAGCGAAGCGGTGAAGCCGATCAGCGTGGTCCCGATCAGGCCGCGGCGCCACTGGATCCGGGCGAACACGCCGAGCGGGACGAACAGCAGGACGTTCATGCAGGCCTGCTGGAACGTCTGCGTCATGAACCACTGCGACAGCGGCTCCCCGTGCTTGAGCAGCTCGGTGTGGATGTCGGTGATCCACTGGAACGGGTGCAGCTGCACGGTCTGGCTCAGCCGGCGGGTGCCGGGCCCGGGCAGCGGCAGGAAGACGACGGCGAGGGTCATGCACCCGTAGAGCAGCACGGCCGCGGTGGTGACGATGCCGCGCAGCCGGAGTCCGCCGTGCCGCGCGAGCTGGGTGAGCAGCTGCGGCACCAGCACCACGGTCCACAGCGCGAGGAAGCCGATTAGTCCGTACTGCAGGGCGGTGACCTGTGCGTTCGTCATGCCACCGACGTTATGGATCTTGACCGGGGTGCCGCTTCGGTCGATGAGCCGGACGCCGAACGGCCCCCTCGGCCACTTGGCCGATCCGGCGACGGGCCGATCGGTCAGGGCTGATCGGTCAGGGCTGATCGGGCAGCGGCTGGTCGGGCAGCGGATCGGCATCGTCCTCGCGCTCCTCGGCGCGCTCGGCGCGCCAGGCGCTGAACACCGTGCCGCCGATCAGCAGCACGACGACGGCCAGAACCACGAGGACGACCTCGATGCCCATGCTTCCCCCACACGCCGGAACGTTCGCCTCATCGCGGCGGTGTTATCCGGTGTTACCGGACCCGTTCCGCGTGCGAATCTGCGTAGATGATCCACGTGCGGCGGCTCACCCCCGACGACGCCTTGGTGCTGCGCGAAATCCGGCTCCGCGCGCTGGCGGACACGCCGGAGAACTTCGGCTCGCTCCTCGCCGTCGAACGCACGAAGTCCGACGACGACTGGCGCGCCTGGCTGGCCGAGCGCGCGTGGTTCGCGGCGTTCGACGGCGACACCGCCGTCGCGCTCGTCTGCGGCTGGGCGGGTGCGGCCGAATGGCTGGTCTTCTCGATGTGGGTTGCGCCACAGCTGCGTGGCCACGGCTTGGCCGCGCGGCTCGTCGACGCGGTCCGCGTGGCGGCCGGAGAATCCGGGGCGCAGGCCATCGCCCTGCACGTCTTCGAGGGGAACGACCGTGCGAGACGCGTTTACGAGCGGCTCGGTTTCGTGCCCACCGGCGACAGCGAGGACGTTCCGGGCAAAGGGCGCCGCCAGCTGATGCGGCTTGCGCTCACGCGGGAATGACCGCGACGCTCGGCACGTAAGTCCTGTGGGGGAAACGAAAGGAACGCTCATGGCACCGGTCCGGGTCGGCATCGTCGGGCTCAGCGCGAACGGCGGCTGGGCCGCGACCGCGCACGTGCCCGCGCTGGCCGCGGTGGAGGGCTACGAGCTCCGCGCGCTGAGCGCGAGCAGCGCCGAGTCGGCGCGCGTGGCCGGCGAGAAGTACGGCGTGCCGCTGACCTTCGGCGACGCCGGGGAGCTGGCGCGGCACCCGGAGGTCGACCTGGTCGTGGTCGCCGTGAAGGTGCCCGAGCACCGGGCCCTCATCGAGCCCGCGCTGGCCGCGGGCAAGCAGGTGCTGAGCGAGTGGCCGCTGGGCGTCAGCCTCGCGGAGACCCGGGCACTGGCCGAAGCCGCGAAGGACGGTCAGACGGCCGTCGGGCTGCAGGGCCGCTCCGCGCCCGCGTTGCGCTACCTGCGTGACCTCATCAAGGACGGCTACGTCGGCCGCGTGCTGTCGACGTCGCTGATCGCGTCCGGTGGGAACTGGGGCTCCAGCGTGCGCGCCGGCCGCGACTACCAGCTGCACCCCGAGGGCGGGGCGACGCTGCTGACCATCCCGTTCGCGCACACCGCCGACACGCTGCACATGGTGCTCGGCGGGTTCGCCGAGCTGTCGGCCACGATGGCGACCGTCCGGCCGCGGGTGCGCGACGAGGTCACCGGCGACGCCGTCCCGATGACCGTGCCCGACCAGATCGCCGTCTCCGGCGTGCTGAACGGCGGCGCGATCGCGTCGCTGCACCTGCGCGGCGGGACGTCGCCGGCCACGGACTTCCTCTGGGAGATCAACGGCACCGAGGGCACGCTGGTCGTCAACGCGGCGGACCCGCTGTTCTGGATCTCCAAGCTGACGTTGCGCGGCAGCCGCACCGGGACGCTCGAGCGGCTGGCCGTGCCGACGCGGTACGAGCTGCCGCAGCTGGCCGGGCGCGCGTCCGAACCGTCGTACAACGTCGCGCACGCGTACGCGCGCCACCTCAAGGGCGACCTGCCGGACTTCGGGCACGCGCTGCGCGTGCACCGGGTGCTGGACGCCGTCCAGCGGTCGGCCGACACCGGCACCCGGGTTCACCCGGACGCAGAGTAACTGTTACCGGCGGTTGTAGCTTTTCCGTCAACCCGGACTTACGCTCGGATCATGGACGACGTTGTCTACGACCGCGCGGGCCGGGGCGAACCGCTGGTGCTGATCCACGGCATCGGGCACCGCCGCCAGGCTTGGTCACCGGTGTTTCCGCTGCTCACGCCGTATCGTGACGTCATCGCCGTCGACCTGCCCGGCTTCGGCGAGTCGCCCGAGCCGTCCGGCGGTTACGGCGTCGAGCCCGCGCTGGTGATGTTCAAGGAGCTCTTCACCGAACTCGGCCTCGACCGGCCGCACGTCGCCGGCAACTCGCTCGGCGGCCTGCTCTCGCTGGAGCTCGGCCGGGCCGGGCTCGTCCGCAGCGTCACGGCGTTGTCCCCGGCCGGGCTGTGGAACCGGCGGCAGAAGCTCTACGCGATCGCGACGCTCAAGGCCCACCGCGCGCTTGCTCAGCGCACACCACCGCACGTCGTGCGCCGGATCGCCGCGACGGCGGCCGGGCGGCGGGCGCTCACCGGCATGATCGTCGGACGGCCCGAGCTGCAGAGCCCCGAGACGGTCGTCGAGGACGCCCACGCGCTCGCGACCGCGCCGGGCTTCGAGCCGACCGCCGCGCAGTCCCGTGGCAGCTTCCGGTTCACCGGCCCCGTCACCGGCATCCCGGTGACGATCGCCTGGGCCCAGCACGACCGGATCCTCGCCCGGCCGCGCGTCGCCGAGCTGCGGAAGATCGCGCCGAACGGGACGTTCACGCTGCTCCCGGGCTGCGGGCACGTGCCGATGAACGACGACCCGGGCCTGGTCGCGAAGACGCTGCTCGAAGGAAGCCGTTAGGTGACATTCGCTTTACGTCCGTCTTTTGACCCTGTTCGCTGACCCCTCAGCGAGGCAGAATCCTCCGCCGTGCGCCCGCAAGGGGATCTGGGCGCGAATCGGAGGAAACACGCATGAGGCTTTCAACCCGGCTCGTGGTGCTCGCCGCGGCCGCGCTGGCGACGACGGCGGTGACCACCGCACCCGCGTCCGCGGGCCAGCGCCCGGACCCGACCACCGACGTCCGGATCATCGCGTTCAACGACCTGCACGGGAACCTCGAGCCGCCGTCCGGCTCCAGCGGCCGCGTCACGCAGTCGGACGGGACCACTGTGGACGCCGGTGGCGCCGCTTATCTGGCCACGCACGTGAAGCAGCTCCGCTCGCAGGTGCGCAACTCGCTCGTGCTGTCCGCCGGTGACAACGTCGGCGCGTCGCCGGTGATCTCGGCGCTGTTCCACGACGAGCCGACCATCGACCTGCTGAACCAGCTCGGCGTGAGTGCGTCCGTCGTCGGCAACCACGAGTTCGACGAGGGGTACAAGGAACTGCAGCGCATGCAGTTCGGCGGCTGCCACCCGACCGACGGTTGCCAGTTCGACAAGAAGTTCAAGGGTGCGGACTTCCCGTTCCTCGGGTCCAATGTGTACTTCACCAACGGCCTGCCCGCGCTGCTGCCGTTCACCGTCAAGTTCGAGGGTGGCGTGCCGATCGGCGTCATCGGCGCGACGCTGAAGGACCTGCCGACCGTCGTCACGCCGGAGGCCATCAAGGGCCTGAAGTTCGGTGACGAGGTCGAGGCGATCAACCGCACCGCGAACCTGCTCGACTTCCTCGGCGTCAAGTCCCAGGTCGTGCTGCTGCACCAGGGCGACAGCACCGAGATCGAGGGCCCGAACGACTGCCGCGTCCTGCCCGGCCCGGCCACCGCGATCGCGAAGGCCGTGACCCCGAAGGTCGACGCGATCTTCACCGGCCACAGCCACCAGCAGTACAACTGCGTGATCAACGACCCGGCCGGCCAGCCGCGCACGGTCATCCAGGGCGCGTCGTTCGGCCGCCTGCTGTCCGTCGTGGACCTGAAGATCAACCTGAAGACGCGCGACGTCGTCCGGTCGGCCACGCAGGCGCACAACGAGATCGTCACGCGCACGGTCACCCCGGACCCGGCCGTGGCGGCGCTGGTCGCCGACGCCAAGGCGAAGTCCGGCCCGATCGCGAACAAGCCGGTCGGCTCCATCACCGCGGACCTGCCGGCGGCGGGCAACGCGGCGGGCGAGTCCTCGCTCGGCGACGTCATCGCCGACGCGCAGCTCGCGGGCACGCAGGGCAACAACGCGGTCATCGCGATGACCAACCCGGGCGGCATCCGCGCCGACCTGACGTACAAGTCGTCCGCGAACAACGAGGGTGACGGCGTGGTGACCTACGGCGAGGCGTTCACCGTCCAGCCGTTCGCGAACATCATGCAGACGATCACGCTGACCGGCGCGAACCTCAAGAACGTGCTGGAGCAGCAATGGGCGCCGGGGGTGAACCCGAAGTTCCTGCAGATCTCG
This sequence comes from Amycolatopsis heterodermiae, assembly GCF_034929455.1. Taxonomy (NCBI): domain Bacteria; kingdom Bacillati; phylum Actinomycetota; class Actinomycetes; order Pseudonocardiales; family Pseudonocardiaceae; genus Amycolatopsis; species Amycolatopsis heterodermiae. The sequence goes on along the minus strand of NZ_JAYFSI010000001.1, from coordinate 1,817,093 downwards.
AGCTCGCTGCACTACAGCTACTCGGCGTCCGCGCCGCAGGGCTCGCGGGTCTCGAACATCACGGTGAACGGCACGCCGGTCGACCCGGCGGCGACGTTCCGCGTGTCGGTGAACAACTTCCTCGCCGCCGGCGGTGACGGCTTCACCGAGTTCACCAAGGGCACGAACCTGGCGGGCGGGCCGGTCGACCTGGACGCGCTGATCGCGTACCTGGGCGCCCACCCGAACCTGGCCCCGCCCGCGGCGGACCGGATCACCCTGCTGCCTTAGGTCCCGTTCTTCCAAGACGCCGGGTCGACAATGGACCCATGACGACTTGGGAAGACGTCGTCCGCCTGGCCTCGGAACTGCCCGAGGTCGAGGCGGCGACCTGGTACCGCACGCCCGCGCTGAAGGTGGCGGGCAAGGGGTTCGCGCGGCTGCGCACGGAGGCCGAAGGCGGCCTGGTCGTGATGTGCGGGCTCGACGAGAAGGCGGCGTTGCTGGAATCCGGCGACGCCGCCTTCTTCACGACACCGCACTACGACGGCTACGGCTCGATCATCGTCGACCTGGACAAGGTCGACGTCGGTCAGCTGCGTGAGCTGCTCGAAGAAGCGTGGCGGCTGAAGGCGCCTCGCCGGCTCACGACCTGAGTTCGCCCTTGAGCATGCTCATCAGGATCATGTCGTGGCGCTTGCCGTCCATCGCGACGAACGCCTCGCGGTGGCGGCCGTCCTCGGTGAAGCCGACCTTGCGGTAGACGTGCCGGGCGCGCTCGTTCTCGGCGACCACCCAGAGCGTGATCATGTGCAGCCGCATCGAGTTGAAGCCGTAGCGGCACATCAGGCGCAGCGCTTCGGTGCCGTAACCGCCGCCGCCCCGGTACTCGGCCTCGCCGATGTAGATGTCCAGTTCGGCGTTGCCGACCTCGGGCTCGGCGTCCCGCAGGTCGATGATGCCGATGAGCTGGCCGTCGGCCTTGGCCTCGATCCCGAGCACGACCAGTTCGTAGCTGTTGACCGGGCGCTCCTCGGCGCGCTTGCGCAGCTGCGCGAGCGACCGCGGGTAGCTGTGGTTCATCCACCGGCCGACGTCGGGATCGTGCACCCAGCCGTGGATCCGGTCGGACTCCTCCGGTTCGAGCGCGCGCAGCCGGACGAGCTCCCCCTCGAGCATCTCTCCCCCTAGTCCCGCTTGAGCAGCAGGAAGTCGTGGACGTTCAGCAGGCCGAGGAACTGCCGCACGGGGGTCGGCATGGCCTGGCGCGACTCATCATGCACGAGCCGCGCGCCGTGCACGTGCTGGTTTTTCCGGCGCGTGACGATCGTGCAGCCGTCCGCGGCCAGCACGTTCTTCACCCAGTCGGCGTCGGGCCCGTAGGTCAGCGCGACGACGTAGCCCTCCGCCGTGCGGAAGACGTTCACCGGCGTCCGGTACTCCTTACCCGACTTCCGTCCCTTGTGGACGATCATGCCGAAGCCGGGGGCCCAGTTGACGACGTACTTGTTGACGCGGTTGGTGGCGACCCGGTTGAACCGGGCGAGACCCTTCGGAAGCACCATGCGGGACATAATATCAACGCGCGATGAATTCAGCGAGCGGACGACCCCGGGTCTCGGCCCGCGGTCGCCCGATGGTGGGATATGGCCCATGTCGACCGAGTGGCCCTTGCGCCAGGATCCGGAAGCACCGGTCATCATCGCCATGGCTCTGGTTTCCGACGCGGACGCACTGGGCTTCGTCGTGCTGGACGACGAAGACGACTGGTTCATCAGCGACGGCACCGAGCTGTCCGAAGACGTGCTGGTCAACCGCGAGAACTTCGGCAAGTTGTCGGTCCGCGAGGCCCTCGAGCTGCTCCCGCAGCTGGCGGCGCTGGCCGAGCTGCCGACGGGCATGGCCGCCGACTGGGACCCGGACCACCGCACGTGGCTGCTCTCGTCGGTCACCGGCTCCGACGACGAGGACGAGGACATCCGGCTGCTCGCTCAGCGCCGCGCCGCCTGGGAGTTCGAAGGCTCGCCGGACGACGAAGCGCAGATCAGCAGCGGCCTGACCGAGATCCCGACCGGCCCGCAGCGTCCGGTCCGCGCGGTCCGCCAGGTCGTCCGCGAGCAGGACGGCACGTGGCTGTTCGTCGGCTTCGAGGTCCCGGAAGCGGAGGACTTCGAGGTCGAGGGCCTGGAGCTGGAGCACGTCGCGAAGCTGTACCCGGACGTCAGCACCGTCCTGAAGGCCGCGCCGGGCCAGGTCTACGACCGCGCGACCCCGGACAGCGACTGGGAGCTCGTCGAAGGCTAGAGAGAAAGTCCGGCGCGGTTGTCCCGGAGCGGTCCGCGCCGTTCGTCCTTACAGTGAGAGCCGGCGATCGGCGCCGGTCGACCCTGTGAGGAGCTGTCATGCCCCAGTACGCCGCCATCATCTACGCCTCCGACGTCGATCCGACCCGGCCCGAGGCCACCGAGATGATGCAGGACTACAACGAGTTCGGGGCGGCCGCGGAGGCCGTGATCCGCGGTGGCGCGGCCCTCTACCCGACCGCGACCGCGACGACCGTGCGCGTCACCGGCGGCAAGGGCGGCGACATCGTCACCACCGACGGCCCGTACGCCGAGACGAAGGAAGCCCTCACCGGCTTCTACCTCATCGAGTGCGCCGACCTCGACGAAGCCGTCAAGGTCGCGGCCCAGATCCCGGGCGCCTGGGACGGCGCGATCGAGGTCCGGCCGGTCGTCGAATTCGGCAAGTGACCTTCGCCGGTGACGCGGTCGCGCGGCTGGTCCGGGACGAGGGCACCCGGGTACTGGCCACGCTGGTCCGCGTCACCGGCAGCGTCGACCTGGCCGAGGACGCGGTCCAGGACGCGGTGGTCCGCGCCCTCGAGACGTGGCCGCGCGACGGCGTCCCCGACAACCCGCGCGGCTGGCTGCTGGTCGCGGCCCGCCGGCGTGCGGTCGACGTCGTCCGCCGCGAAGCGAAGCGGCTCGGGAAGGAGGCGGACGCGATGCCCGCCGTCGACCCGTTCCCCGATCCGCTCGCGGTCCGCGACGATTTGCTGAGGCTGGTCTTCACGTGCTGCCACCCGGCGTTGTCGCTGGACGCGTCCGTGGCGCTGGCCCTCCGCACGCTGGGCGGTCTGTCGACGGCGGAGGTGGCGCGCGCACTGCTGCTCCCCGAAGCGACGCTGGCGAAACGCTTGACGCGCGCGAAGCAGAAGATCGCCCAGGCGCACATTCCCTACCGGGTGCCGTCCGCCGAAGAACTGCCTGAGCGGCTGTCCGGGGTGGCGTCGACGATCTACCTGATCTTCAACGAGGGCTACACGGGGCGCCTTTCGATGACCGCTGAAGGTGTCCGCCTGGCACGGTTGCTGGCGGAACTGATGCCGGACGAGCCGACGGCCCTCGGCCTCCTGGCGCTGGTCCTCCTGCAGGACGCCCGCCGTACGGCCCGTACCTCCGAGGGTGTGCCGGTCTTGCTGTCCCTGCAGGATCGCTCGTTGTGGGACCCCGACCTGATCAAGGAGGGCGTCTCGCTGGTGGGCGTGGGACTCCGCCGAACCCCGTCGGTGCCCAACCCGTACGTGGTCCAGGCAGCAATCGCAGCCTGCCACGACCTGGCCCCGTCGTACACCGAAACGAACTGGGACGCGGTGATCTCCTGGTACGACGTGCTGTTGTCCGTCCAGGACACGGCGGTGGTCCGCCTGAACCGCGCGGCAGCAGTAGCAGAACGCGACGGCCCGGCGGCAGCTTTGGCTTTGGTGGACGCACTGCCTGGTTTGGAGAACTACCCGTGGTGGCACGCCTCACGCGCGGAGTTGTTGCACCGCACGGGTTCTCCCGACGCCGCCGACGCCTTGGCTCGCGCGGAGGCGACCGGTCTCCCGGCTGCCCACGCGGCGCACCTGCGCCGACGGATAAATCAGTTGCCCCCGACTCGGACAATGGACTCGTGGCATTGAAAGAGCGGTTGGCCGACTGGGTCGACTTGGAGAGCGCGGAGTACTACCTGGCGATCGAACTCGGCGTATTCAGCGGTGACGAAGAGTGGGTCGGGATCAAGTGGATCTTCTGGTCCGAGAACAAGCTGGGCAGCGGCCTCTACAAGGCATTGCTCGGGCTGATCGACGCCGGCGTACTCGAACACCGCGACGAACCCGACCATCAGGTGCGCTGGTGTCACACACCCGATCCGGAAAGCGAAAAGCCCCGGAGGTGAATTCCGGGGCTTTCGGCTGAGAGCGGATGACGGGAATCGAACCCGCGTATTCAGCTTGGGAAGCTGATGTTCTACCATTGAACTACATCCGCAGTGCGTGGCAAGCATACACGGCGTGGTGATCCTCCTGTCCAGACCCTCCCCCTCCTTGACGTTGGCGCGTCAAGTGACAACACTTGTTGTCGACGTTGGAGGTAGGCCGATGGAGGATCCCGAGCTGTTCCGGGAGGGTGGGTTCCGGCTTGCTTCGCGCCTGTTCATCGAAGGGGACATCCGGGGTGACGCGCGGCAGGTCGCGCGGCTTCGGGAGTTTGCCCAGGTCGAGGACCGGCTGGCCGATGACGTCGTCGCCTGGATGGCGCGGCAGCCGCGGGGGCAGGGGCACCGGCTCTTCGAGGACGCCCTCAAGAACGGCGTCGAGGCCGAGGGGCCGCTGAAGGTCTTCTTCGACGCTGTCGAGGCGAAGCCGTACTGGGTTGACGACGAGCGGCTCGAGCGGGGGGCCAAGGCCATCACCCGGGCCGGGTTGCTGGGGCTCTTTCCGCTCGGGGACATGTCGCTCATGGGCGGCTATCTCGCGTCGCGCGCGACGAAGTCGCTGGTCGGGACCGGGGAAATCGAGTACAAGGCGACTCGGCGGCTCGTCGAGACCGCGGCCTGGTGGATCGACGTCACCACGCCCGGCGCCCTTAAACACGGGCGAACCGGGTACGCGTCCGCGCTGCGGATCCGGGTGGTGCACGCCCACGTGCGCGCCGCGATGAACCGGCGGGACGACTGGGACTACGCCGCCTGGGACAAGCCCGTCAACCAGGTGCAGACCGCCGGGACGCTGCTGCTCTTCTCGCTCGTCTACGTCTTCGGCACGCAGCTGCTCGGCCTGCGCTACTCCGCCCGCGAGCGCGGCGACATCCTGCACCTCTGGCGCTACATCGGCTGGCTCATGGGCGTCGACGACGAGCTGCTGCCCAGCGGCGAAGAGGACGCGTGGCGGCTGCTCTGGCTGCTCGCCGCCACCGAGTTCATCCCGGACGACGACTCCAAGCGGCTCGCGAAGGCGCTGGTCGAGGCCAACGCCGCCGTTGGCGAGGGGCGCGGGGCCGTCGGGAAGGTGCTGTCCCACGTCTCCGTCGCCGTGCACTCCTCGATCTCGCGGCTGGTGCTCGGGAAGACCAACGCCGACTTCCTCGAGCTGCCGAACGACCCCGTCGCGCAGGCCGTGATCGTCGGGGTCGCGGGTGTCAACTTCGCCGCCGAGACGGTGCGGCGGTTCATTCCGGGGGCCACCGCGCTGCAGGAACGGATCGGCGAGGCCGGACGCCGCGGGTACGTGAAGCGGCTCGAGAAGATCTTCTCGCCCGACACCACGTACGCGCAGCACATGCGGGCGGCCTGAACCCACCGGATAGGCTTCCCGGCGTGCTGCTCAGTGACCGTGACCTCCGCAAAGAGCTCGACGCCGGCCGGCTCGGCATCGACCCCTTCGATGCCGGCATGGTCCAGCCGTCCAGCGTCGACGTCCGGCTCGACCGGTTCTTCCGCGTCTTCAACAACAGCAAGTACACCCACATCGACCCGCAGCTGCAGCAGGACGAGCTGACCTCCATGGTCGAGAAGGAGGGCGACGAGCCCTTCGTACTGCACCCGGGCGAGTTCGTGCTCGGCTCGACGTTCGAGCTCGTCACCCTGGCCGACGACCTGGCCGGCCGCCTCGAGGGCAAGTCGTCGCTCGGCCGGCTCGGGCTGCTGACCCACTCGACCGCCGGGTTCATCGACCCCGGCTTCTCCGGGCACATCACGCTCGAACTGTCGAACGTCGCGAACCTGCCGATCACGCTCTGGCCGGGCATGAAGATCGGCCAGCTCTGCATCTTCCGGCTGTCCAGCTCGGCCGAGCACCCGTACGGCTCCAGCGAAGCCGGGTCCCGCTACCAGGGGCAGCGCGGCCCGACGCCGAGCCGGGCGTACAAGAACTTCCACCGCGTCGACACCTGGCGCTAAGCGCTCACCTTCGCCGCCCAGTCGATGTGGTGGTTCCACATGAAGGCGTTCGGGTCCTCGGTCTGCGGCTTCGCGAACGCGCGCTTGATGAAGAAGTCGCGGATCACCCGGCCGACCGGGCCGATCACCTTGTCGTCGCCGTTGCGCTTGCCCTGGGCCACGACCGCTTCGACGCGCTCGCGCCGCAGGCCTTCGTAGGTGGCCAGCGCCTGCCCGACGTCCGGCACGTCGCGGAGGCATTTGCCCAGCGTGACGGCGTCTTCGATGGCCATCGACGCGCCCTGGCCCGCCGCCGGTGACGTCGCGTGGGCCGCGTCACCGATGATCACCATGCGGCCGCGGTGCCAGACCGGGACCGTCGGGAAGTCGTACGTCGGCCACGCCGGGTAGACGTCGCGGGTCGCGCGGATGACCTCGGCCGCCGGGGTCCGGTCGCGCGCCACCAGATCCAGCAGTTCGGCCCGCAGCTTCTCGCCGGCCAGCGTGGCCAGCTCGGACGCGGTCGGCTCGGTCTTGCGGGCCGGGTTCGCGAACCACCAGACGCGCCCGTCCGGGGCGACGACGTGGCAGAAGAACAGCTTCCTGCCGAAGACCATGTTCAGCACGCCCGGCTCGTCCGGCAGCGTCAGGCCTTCGGCGAACCCGCCGGTGTTGAGCGTCGGCACGTACCGCGGTGCCGGCGCGTCCGGGTCGATGATCGTCCGGACCCGGGAGCGGAGGCCGTCGGCGCCGATCAGGAGGTCGCCGGTGGCCTTGGAGCCGTCCGAGAAGTCGGCCGTGACCTGCGAAGACGTCTGGCTCGCGCCGATCAGGCGCTTGCCGTATTCGGCGTGGATCCCGCGCCGCGCGGCCTCGTCGCGCAGGGCGACGTACAGGTCGGAGCGCAGCACGGTCTGGCTGACGGTGCCGTCCGGCAGCGCGCCGCCGAGGGAGAACTCGGCCAGCCGCGTGCCGTCGCCGAGGCCGATCGACATCCGCGGCGAGTCGAAGCCCGTGCTCTTGACCACGTCCTTCAGGCCGAGCGGCAGCAGCGCGTCCAGGCCGTTCACGGCCAGGGTCAGGAACGCGCCGACTCCCTCGGCGCCCCGGTCGTAGGCCTCGAACAGCAGCGGTTCGTGGCCGGCTTCGTGCAGTGCGATGGCCGTGATCGTCCCCGCGATCCCGCCCCCGATGATCAGTGCCCGTGTCATCTCGTTCGTCCCCTCGAAACTCTTACAAACTAATTCGTTCTGTCGAACTAAAGAGTGGGCTACGCTGGTCGCCGTGTCAAGCGAGCGAGCGAAGCTGGTCGAAGAGGTCCTGCTCGGGGCCCGTGAGCTGTCGACGGAGACGGTGATGTTCCACACCGCGATCGCCGAGACGCGCGGGCTGTCGCCGGTCGAAAGCAAGGTGCTGGACTACCTCGCCCGGCTCGGCCCGCAGATGCCGAAGGAGCTGGCGCGGCTGTCCGGGCTCGCGCCCGCGTCGGTGACGGCGCTGATCGACCGGCTCGAGCGCAAGGGCTTCGTCGGCCGCGAGCCGCACCCGGACGACCGGCGCAAGGTCCTCATCGCGCTCGACCCGGGGGCGATCGAGCGCAGCGTGCACCTCTGGGACCACCTGGTCGCCAAGGTCGTGGAGCTGTGCGAGCGCTACTCCGACGACGAGCTCCGCACGGTGATCGGGTTCGTCGCCGCGGCGGCGGCCATCACCCACGAGTCGACGGTGCGGCTGACGGATTCCCCGGGCGGGTGATCACCGGGGCCAAAAAGGGCGGGACGGACGGGCGCGTGCCAGGCTCCGGAAGTCGCCTCGGCCCCCGGGAGTGCTCGTATGCCGCTGTCCAGAAAACCGCTTCGGCTCCTGCTGGTCCTGGCCCTGGTTTTCGCGGCTTCCGCAATCACTCCATGGGCTGAAGCGACGGTCGTCAAGCCGTTCAAACTGAACTACAACGACGTCGTCTACGGCGATTTCCTCTACGCGAGCAACGGCGTGGTGCGGTGCCCGGTGAACGCCGACAACGCGCCGACCACCGGCAGCGGCAACACGCCCGCGACCTGCGCGAACACCGCCGACCGGCGCGACACCCTCGTCAACGACAACTTCTTCATGCAGTGGGCCGACGTCGACGCCGACCGCGGCACCTTCGATTCCGCCAAGGCGACGGTCACCATTCCGCCGGGCGCGAAAATCGTCTTCGCGCGGCTGAACTGGGCGGGCAACACCGGCGCCTACACGACGTCGCCGGGTGTGTTGTCGCCGACGAAGATGTGCCAGTCGCGCAACAACAACACCGCAGCGATCGTGCCGCCGGAAACGCCGGCGAAACAGGACGTCCGGCTCACCATCGGCGGCGGGAAATCCGTCGACGTGCCGCCCGCGTCCTACACCGAGGACCCGCTCGACACCTTCAGCGGCGGCCAGTACTACTCCGCCTACGCTGACGTCACCCAGCAGTTCGCCGCCGCGCCGACCGGGTCCGCGCTGGACCTGACCGTCGGCAACGTCTGGGCGCCGAAGGGCTTCAACTGCATGGGCGGCTGGTCGGTCGCCCTGGTCTACGCCTACCCGGAACGCAACGCCGACTACGCGCCGAACAAGCGCGAGGTGTTCGTCTACGACGGGCACGTCCGGCAGAACAGCAGCGACAAACCCACGAACACGACGATCACCGGGTTCCGCGCCGCCGCCCCGGACGCGCACGTCGGCGTCACCGCCTACGAAGGCGACTGGGGCATCTCCGGCGACCAGTTCCTGATCAACGACAAACCGGCCGCCGAACCGTCGGCCGGCGGGACGACGAACTTCTTCATCTCCAACGCCGACAACGCCAGCGATCCCGCGGTGAAGAACAACTTCAGCGTGGACGCCAAGTCGTTCAACGTCGACACGATCCCGGCCGGCGCGACCAGCGCCAAGCTCGGTTTCGCCACCAGCGGCGACTCCTACCTCGCGCAGAACCTCGCCTTCTCGACGCCGGTGCCCGAGCTCCAGATCAGCAAGCGCGCGGAACCGGCCCGGGTGCACCCGGGTGAGCAGGTCACGTTCACCATCGTCGTGACCAACCCGAGCGGCGCCCCGGCGTCCGGGGTGAAGGTCGCCGACGACGCGTTCCCGGCGTGCAGCAAGGACATCGGCACGCTCAAGGGCGGGCAGACGGTCAGCTACACCTGCACCGCGACCGCGCCGGACCAGGACTTCACGAACACCGCGAAGGCCACCGGCACCAGCGCGCTCGGTGATGCGCTGGACGGCACGGCGACTACTTCGGTGAACGTCATCCACCCGGCCATCGGCATCACGAAGTCCGCCGACAAGGCCGCGTACCGCGCCGGCGACACCGTGACCTTCACGCTCAAGGTCACCAACACCGGCGACGCCAACCTCACCGCGCTGCAGGTCACCGACCCGAAGACGCCGTCGTGCGCGCAACGGCTCGCGGGCGTGCTGAAGCCCGGCGAGACCCGCACCCTCACCTGCACGGCGAAGGCGCCGGTCGCCGACGGCGTCAACACCGCGACCGCCAGTGGCGTCGACGGCCTCGGCAAGCAGGTCACGGCCACCGCCGACGCACCCGCGCCGACGATCGCCCCGGCCATCGACGTCACCAAGACCGCCACCCCGCCGGTGATCCACGCCGGTGAGGCCGTCACGTGGACGATCACCGTCAAGAACACCGGCGACAGCCCGCTGGCCCCGGTGAAGCTCACCGACGACACGACGACGTCGTGCTCGCGCGCGTTCGACAGCCTCGCCGCGGGCGCGTCGCAGACCTACACCTGCACCGCGAACCCGTCGAAGACCACGACGAACACGGTCACCGTCACCGGCACCGATCGCTCCGGCCAGCCGGTCACTGACACGGCCAAGGCGACCGTCACGGTGATCAGCCCGGCGCTGACCATCACGAAGGACGCCTCACCGGCGACCGTCCGCACCGGCGACCAGATCACGTTCACGATCACCGTCACGAACTCCGGTGACGTGCCGCTGACCGGCGTCGCCGTCACCGACGACCGGACCCCGGCGTGCGCGAAGACGTTCGGCACCCTGGCACCGCAGGCGAAGCAGACCTACACCTGCACCGCCCCGGCACCGGCCGACGACTTCACGAACACCGCGACCGCCACCGGCAAGGACCAGCTCGGCCGCGAGGTGAAGGTCACCGACGACGCCGTCGTCGACGTGATCCACCCGGCGATCGCGATCGCCAAGGACGCCGCTCCCGCGCAGGTCCGCGAGGGCGACACCGTGACCTGGACGATCACCGTGACCAACACCGGCGACGTGCCGCTCACCGGCGTCGCCGTCGCCGACGACAAGGTCGCCCCGTGCGCGAAGCCGCTCGGAACCCTGGCGCCGCAGGCGAAGCAGACCTACACCTGCACCACCGTCGCGGGCACGACCGGCTTCACGAACACCGCGAAGGCCACCGGCACCGACCCGACGAAGCGGCCTGCGGACGCGTCCGACGACGCCTCGTTCACCGTGCAGCACCCGGCCGTCACGATCACCAAGGACGTCACCGGCGGACCCTTCCGCCCGGGCGACACCGTGCCGTTCCGGATCACCGTCCGCAACACCGGTGACGTGCCGCTGACCGGTGTCCGGGTCGCGGACGCGCTCGTCGCAGGTTGTGCGCAAACCTTCGACGGCGCGCTCGAACCCGGTGGCACGTGGGGCTTCGGCTGCACCGGCACCGCGCCGGCCGACGACTTCACGAACACCGTGCAGGTCACCGGCACCCCGCCGGTCGGTCCCACGGTGACCGCCTCCGACGACGCGCCCGTCGACGTGATCCACCCGGGCATCGCGATCACCAAGGCCGCCGACCCGAAGGTCGTCCGTGCCGGCGACACCGTGACGTTCACGATCACCGTGACGAACACCGGTGACAGCCCGCTGAGGGACGTCTTCGTGGCCGACCGGCAAGCTCCGGAGTGCGCTCAGCGTCTCGGCACGCTGGCACCCCAGGCGAAGCAGGCCTACACCTGCAAGCTCGTGGCCGGCGAAGCGGACTTCACCAACACCGCCACCGCCAACGGAACCGACGGCACGAACCGCCCGGTGACGTCGACCGCCGAGGCCGCGGTGGACGTGATCCACCCGGCGATCGGCATCACCAAGGACGCCGCGCCCGCCCAGGTCCGTGAGGGCGACACAGTGACGTTCACGATCGTCGTGAAGAACACGGGCGACGTACCGCTGACAGATGTGTCCGTTGTGGACAGCCGGACGCCGTCGTGCGCTCAGACCATCGGCTCCCTCCCTCCCGGTGCCGAACAGCACCACTCCTGCACCGTAACCGCGGGCACCGACAGTTTTACGAACACGGCGACCGCGACCGGCACGGATCCGACCGATCGCCAGGTCACGGCCACCGACGACGCGTCGTACACCGTGCTGCACCCGGGGCTGTCCCTCGCGAAGGACGTCAAGGGCGGGCCGTTCCGCGAGGGCGACCCGGTGACGTTCACGATCACCGTCGAGAACACCGGCGACTCCCCGCTCACCGGCGTGACGGTGACCGACGAGACCGCGCCGCAGTGCGCGAAGACGTTCGAAACGCTGGCACCGAAGGAAAAGCAGGCCTACGACTGCACGATGACCGCCCCGGCGGACGACGTCGTCAACACGGCGAAGGTCACCGGGAAACCGCCGGCCGGCCCGCCGCTGGACGCCAACGACGACGCGAAGGTCGACGTCATCCACCCGGGCGTGAAGATCACGAAGGAGGCTTCGCCGAAGACGGTGCGCGAAGGCGACGAAGTCACCTTCACCATCGTCGTGACGAACACCGGCGACGTCCCACTGTCCACCGTGGCCATCAGCGACGACAGGACGCCGAGCTGCGCCAAGACGTTCGACGTCTTGGCGCCCGAAGCCGTCCAGACCTACACCTGCACCACCAAGGCGCCGCGCGACGACTTCACCAACACCGCGGGTGTCACCGGCACCGACCCGACCGGCCGCCCGGTGACGTCCACCGGCACCGCCGCGGTCGACGTCATCCACCCGCGGCTCGCCCTGATGAAGGACGCGACGCCGTACGAGGTCCGTGAAGGCGACACCGTCACCTTCACCATCCTCGTGAAGAACGTCGGTGACGTGCCGCTCACCGACGTGACGGTCGCCGACGACCGCACCCCGGCCTGCGCGCACACCGTCGCGAACCTGGCGCCCGACGGCGAAGAGACGTACACGTGCACCACCGTCGCGGGCCGGGACGGCTTCACCAACACCGCGACGGCCACCGGCCAGGACCCGACGAACCGGCCGGTGACGGCGACCGGCGACGCCACCTTCGTCGTCCAGCACCCCGGCCTGACCATCACCAAGAACGTGCGCGGCGGCCCGTTCCGCACCGGCGACCCGGTGCCGTTCGACATCGTGGTGACCAACACCGGCGACGTCGACCTGCACTCGGTGACGGTCGCCGACTCGATCGCCCCCGAATGCGTGCGCAGCATCGGCGCGCTGCCGGCCAAGGGGGTCGAGCGCTACGCGTGCACGATGACCGCGCCGGCCGACGACGTCACGAACGTCGCGAAGGTGACCGGGACGCCGCCGACGGGTGACCTCGTGACCAGCGAGGCGAAGGCGGACGTCGACGTCATCCACCCGGCGGTGAAGATCGACAAGTCGGTCTCGCCCGAGCAGGTGCGGCCGGGCGACGAGGTCACGTACACGATCACGGTGACCAACACCGGCGACGTGCCGCTGACCACCGTGGCCGTCACCGACGACAAGACGCCGGGCTGTGCCTTCACCGTCGCCAAGCTGGACGTCGGCGGCCAGGAGATGCGCCAGTGCTCGGTCGCGGTGCGCGAGGACGTCACGAACGTCGCGTCGGTGACCGGCGACGACCCGACCGGGCGGCCGGTGACGGCTTCGGACGATGCCAGTGTGAACGTGATCGGCCCGGGCATCACCGTGACGAAGACCGGGCCGGCAAAAGCGGTTCTCCCGGGGCAGGAAGCGGTGTTCACGGTCGTCGCGAAAAACACCGGCGACGTTGCGCTGACCGGCGTAACGTTGAATGACCCGATCGCCCCGAAATGCTCGATCGTGATCGGGACGCTCGCGCCCGGGGAATCGTCGAAACCGGTGACCTGTGCCGTGACGATGGGCAATGACGACCTCACCAATACGGTGACCGCGACCGGAGACGATCCGAACGGAAAACCCGTCACGGCGACCGACGACGCACCGGCGAAGGTGGCAAAACCCGCGATCGACCTGCAGAAGAAGGCCGACCCGACGATCCGTCCCGGTGGGACGGTGACCTTCACGCTCGTGGTGCGCAACACCGGGAACGTCGACCTGGCCGATGTGGACGCCGCGGATCCCGCGTATCCCGTCTGCGCCCGGAAGTTCCCGCGGCTTCCCGTCGCCGGCCACCAGGAATGGACGTGCACGGCGACCGCGCCGGCCCGTGGTGACGTGAGCAACACCGCGACGGCCACCGGGACACCCGACACCGAGCAACCCGGGAAACCGGTGCAGGACAGCGCATCCACCACGGTCCACGTGGTGACGCCGCCCGTTTCTCCTGGTCAGGAGCCCAAGCCGACGCCGCTGCCCAACACCGGCTACGACCCGGTTCCCGCGGGATTGACGGCGTTGTCCCTGCTGGGGTGTGGTGTCCTGCTGCTACTGGCCGTCCGAAGGACGCGTCGAAGCTGACGGAAATCGTTCTCGAAATCGTGTGTTCGCCACAGTGCGAAGAGTGACAGTTCGTTAGGAGGGTTCTCGCTGTAATCGTTCCGTGATACGTTCCTGCGCCGTGTCCCCCATTGGTGAACGAGCTCGCGTGGTGATGGTGTCACTCAGTGTGTTGCTCGGCGTCTTCTCCGCGGCAGCCGGCACCTGGATGGCCACCGCGGAAGGAAACACCGCGGAGGCGGCCGCCGCGGCGCTGGTGCTCCCCAACGAGCCCGGCGGGTCCGGCGGCGCCAGCGGCACCGAGCTGAACGGCCAGGCGAAGGGCACCGGAGGCCGGCCGGCCGCACCCACGACGACCTCGGCGGCGGCGCCGACGACGTCCAGCGAAGCGCCGCCCCCGCCCACGACGTCCGCGGCACCGACGTCGACCGAAGCCCCGCCGACCAGCACGAAGCCCGCGGCCCGCGTCGCGCCCTCGGTCGCCGCCCAGGTCCTCGACCTCGTCAACGACGAGCGCGGGAAGGCCGGCTGCAAGCCGCTGGCCGAGGAATCGCACCTCACCCAGGCCGCGCAGGACTACAGCGACGACATGTCGGCCCGGAACTTCTTCTCCCACACCAACCCCGAGGGCGTCACGTTCGACCAGCGCATCAAGAACGCCGGCAACCCGAAGCCGGGCGCGGAGAACATCGCGAAGGGCCAGACGTCCGCGGCACAGGTCATGGAGTCCTGGATGAACTCCGAGGGCCACCGCGCGAACATCCTGAACTGCTCGCTCACGAAGCTGGGCGTCGGGTTCACCAAGGCCGGCAACTACTGGGTGCAGGACTTCGGCTACTGAGCTACGCCGGGTTGTTCCACCGCTCCGCGACGTCGCCGTAGCGGGCCAGCACGGTCGCGCGCAGGTCGGGGTCGGTCCGCGGCACCGGCTCGATGAACACCTCGGTGACGTCGTTGAACGACTCCGTCAGCTCGGCCGCGATCCGGACGCAGGCGCGTTCGAGGTCCGCGGCGCCGAGGGAGTCGTCGAAGTCGACGCGGGTGCAGACCAGGACCTGGTCGGTGCCCATCAGCATGGTCTGCAGGTCGACGACGGCGTCGATCTCGGGCGCGGCGGACAGGTGGTCGCGGACCCCGCGGACGATCTCCGGGTTGGCCTGGCGGCCGATGAGCAGGCCGCGGTTGGTCCGCCCGAGCAGGTAGGCGACGCAGGCGAGCAGCAGGCCGATGACGATCGACGCGACGCCGTCCCAGACCTCCGAGCCGGTGAGCTGGTGCAGCCCGATGCCGGCGAACGCGACCACCAGGCCGACCAGCGCGGCGGAGTCCTCGAACAGCACGGTCTTCGGCGCCGGGTCGTCGATGAGGCGGAGGTACGCCCAGAACGACCGGTTTTCGGCCTTGGACTCCCGGCGGGTCTGCCGCACGGCCTGCACCCACGAGGTGCCTTCGAGCAGGAACGCCGCGGCCAGCACGAGGTAGCTGAGGATCGAGGTGCTCTGCGCTTCGCCGTGTCCGAAAAGCGTCGAAACGCCCTCGTAGAGCGCGAACATCGAGCCCGACGCGAAGATCGACACCGCGGCCAGCAGCGACCAGAAGTAGCGCTCCTTGCCGTAGCCGAAGGGGTGCACCCGGTCGGCCGGGCGGTCGGAACGTTTCAACGCCGTCAGCAGCAGGGCTTCGGTGAACGTGTCGGCCACGGAGTGCGCGGCCTCGGACAGCATCGCGCCCGAGCCGGTGATGATGCCCGCGACGAGCTTCATGATCGCGATCGCCAGGTTCACCCCACCGGCGAGCAGGACGGTCAGGGTGCTTTCGCCGCCGGAGTTTTCGGGTTCCTCGCTCACCTTGGTGAGCGTAATGGTCAGAGGCGCCGAAGGCCGTGCAGCACGCGTTCCATGAGCGCGGCCGCCGGACGGCCGTCGGAGCTCACGCGGGTGTCGTGGATGGTCACCAGGCCCTGCTCGGCCATGTCGTCGAGCAGCACCCGGGCGACGCCGAGCGGGACGCTGAGCCGGGCCGCGACCTCGGCGACCGAGCGCGGGTGGTGGCACAGGGTCCGGACGGAGCGGAACTCGCCGGTCAGGCGGGCGCCGTTCCAGTGCGCGCCGGCCCGCGTCGAGACCATCGCCTCGATGGCGAGGTACCGCCGCGACTGCGTGCGGCCGCGGGTCAGGACGTACGGGCGCACGAGCGTCCGCGGGCCGTACCCGTGGTCCTGCGCCGGGATGATGCGGGCGGCGAAGTCCTCGTCGATCTCGACGTCGGCCACGTCGACGACGTCGGTGACGGGTTCGGGGACGCGCTTGGGCGGCGGCGCCGGCTCGGGGTCCGGCACGAGCCGATCGGCGGCCGTCGAGGACGGGAACCGGGCACCGACGCGGCCGACCGAGGAGGACGGCTGGGGCAGAGCGATGCGATCGTCGGCGTCTTCCGGGGCGGTGTGGAGAGCGTGCCGACCGGCCGACGGGAAGCGTGCACCCACTCGTCCGGTGGTGGTCCGCCGGTCCTGGCCCATCCTCGCTGCCCCCTGATTCCGCGTAGTCAAAGGTTGTCCCCGCTGGCAGCGGTGGCGGCGGGGAAAGGCCAGGATACGCCGGTTGGCCAGCCCATTGGCCAGTGTTTGTCCTTGACTTGCTGCGCCATTCTGGTGATTTTTGGGTGCGCTATTCAGGTAATCGTTTGCCTTGACGAATTCCCAGCTAGTGGACCTTGAGAACACTCACCGGGGTACGAACTCGTCGAACTGTGACAACCAGTAGTGCCACGGTCACGAGGATGAGCGCGGATTGTTCGAATACCGCCGTGCTGCCGGCTTCGCTCGCCGTTTTCAGGCCCAGCCAGCAATAAGTGATCAGTGCGCCGGCGGCCAGCGGGAACGCCGGCGGGCGCAGACGGGTGACGGCGAACACGGTTGCCAGTTCGATCACCAGCAGCAGTCCGACCATCAGCCACGGCAGGCTGTCCATCAACCGGAAGACGAGCTGGAACGCGGTGCTCGCGCCGAGGCCGAGCGCGAACGCGACCCAGGGGCGGCCCGGCGTCGACGTCCAGGCCGGCGCGCGGAACCGGAACGCCGCGACGGCCAGCGCGACCACGACCAGTGCGGCTCCGGCGAGCTGTGCGACGGGCGCGACGAAGGGAGCGAAGGAGTAGGTGATGGCGAAGGTGGCGACGGCGCCGACGACCAGCGACACGCTCCAGAGGCTCAGGCCGACCTTCTTCAGCCACGGTTCGCGGCCGAAGAGGGTCTCGGCGACCGCGATCGGCGCGCCGATGCTCCACACGACGTGCAGCGTCAGGACGTACAGCGTCCACGGCCCGCCGATGCCGAGCCCGGGAACGTGCCCGAACGACAGCAGGTCCAGGCCCAGGTAGTGCGGGTTGAACAGCGTCTGCGTCAGCAGGCCCTCTTCGAAGACGCCGAAGGCCAGCGCGAGGGTGAGGATGGTCGGCCAGCCGCGTCCGGCGCGTCGGGCGGCTTCGCGGATGAGCAGCGCGGCCGCGCCGTAGAAGGCGACGTAGAGCGCGAACATGCCCAGCTGCCGGCCCAGCTCGGGCGTACCGGCCAGGTACTGGTCGCCGAGCAGGAACTCGGCGGTGAACGGGGCGAGCAACACCAGAGTGAGGATTCGCATGCGCTCATCGTCGGGCGGACGCGGCGCCGGGACCCGGGCCAACGATCACGGCCCGGCCATGACATCCGTCGTGGCCGGGCCGTGAGTGCGTCAGACCTCTTCGGAGGCTTCCGAGAGCGACGGCGTCCCGAGGGGCACCGGCTTCGGCTCCGGCTTGCGCTTGACCGACTCCAGCAGCATCTGCGCGACGTCGACGATCTCGACCTTCTCGCTCGCGCTGCCGTCGGCCTGGCGGGCCGTGAGGCCGTCGTTCAGCATGACCTTGCAGAACGGGCAGCCCGTCGCGATCTTCGACGGCGCGGTGCCGAGCGCCTCGTCGACGCGCTCGACGTTGATCCGCTTGCCGATCTTCTCTTCCATCCACATCCGCGCGCCACCGGCACCGCAGCACATCGACTTGTCGCCGTGCCGCGGCATCTCGCGCAGCTGTGCGCCCGTCGCGCTGACCAGCTCACGCGGCGCCTCGTAGACCTTGTTGTGGCGGCCGAGGTAACACGGGTCGTGGTAGGTGACGTCCTCGGCGACCGGCGCCACCGGCACCAGCTGCTTCTCCCGCACCAGGCGGTTCAGCAGCTGAGTGTGGTGCACGACGTCGAACTGGCCGCCCAGCTCCGGGTACTCGTTGGCGAGGGTGTTGAAGCAGTGCGCGCAGGTCACGACGACCTTGCGGGCCTTGCGTTCCCGGCCCTCGAACACCGAGTTCAGGACCTCGACGTTCTGCTGCGCCAGCATCTGGAAGAGGAACTCGTTGCCCGCGCGGCGGGCCGGGTCTCCGGTGCACGACTCCTCCGAGCCGAGCACCTTGTACTTCACGTCGGCCATGTGCAGCAGCTCGGCGACCGCGCGCGTCGTCTTCTTCGCGCGGTCCTCGAACGCGCCGGCGCAGCCGACCCAGAACAGGTACTCGGCGTCGCCCATGTCGCCGTCGAACACCGGGACCTCGAAGTCCAGGTCCTCGGTCCAGGCCAGCCGGTCCTTGGCGTTCTGGCCCCACGGGTTGCCCTTGTTCTCCAGGTTCTTGAACATGCCGTTCAGCTCGCTGGGGAACGACGACTCGATCATCACCTGGTAGCGGCGCATGTCGACGATGTGGTCGACGTGCTCGATGTCCACCGGGCACTGCTCGACGCAGGCGCCGCAGCTGGTGCAGGACCAGAGGACGTCCGGGTCGATGACTCCGCCGTCATCGCCGATCAGGGCCTTCTGCGACTCGGCGATCGCGAGCACGTCGATCCCGGCGTACATGTTGTCGCCGGACAGGCCGACCTCGTCGCCGGCCATGTCGCGCTTGCCACCGGCCAGCATGTACGGCGCCTTCGCGTAGGCGTGGTCACGCAGCTGCGTGATGAGCAGCTTCGGCGACAGCGGCTTGCCGGTGTTCCACGCGGGGCACTGCTCCTGGCAGCGGCCGCACTCGGTGCACGTCGAGAAGTCCAGCCAGCCCTTCCAGCTGAAGTCCTCGATCTTGCCGACGCCGAAGGTGTCCTCGTCCGGGTCGGCCTCCTCGAGGTCGAGGACCTTGCCGCCGCTCATCATCGGCTTGAGCGCGCCGAGGGCGACGCCGCCGTCCTGCTCGCGCTTGAAGTAGATGTTGAAGAACGCGCTGAAGCGGTGCCAGGCGATGCCCATGGTCATCGTGCGGGCGACGACGATCAGCCAGACCGTGGCGCTCATCAGCTTGACGAACGCGAAGACCGTGACCAGGTTCGGGCTGGCCGGCAGCAGCTCGCCGAGCGGGTTCGAGACGAAGGCGGCCCAGGTCGGCGTCTCGTGCGCGCCGAGCGCGGCCTTCGCGGCGCGGACGCCGATGATGCCGATGCCCTCGATCAGGACGACGGCCTCGATGAAGTAGGCCCACTTGAAGTTGGAGCCCTGGAAGCGGCTCTGGCGGTCGGCGCGGCGCGGGTGGTTGCGCTGGCGGATCGCCATCAGCACCAGGATGCCGACAATCGTGCCGAGCCCGAGCAGCTCCATGAGCAGCTGGAACGGCGGGAAGTCGTCGAGGATCGGCCAGCCCCAGTGCGGGACGAAGACCTCGCCGTACGCCTCGAACAGGGCCAGCGAGCCGAGCAGGAAGCCCCACATCACCAGCCAGTGGGCCGGCCCGACGCTGCGCTTCCGGTTCATCCGGGTGTGGGCCGCGAACTCCTTGATCAGCGTCTTCATGCGCGCCGCGATGGGGCCGTTGCGGGTCGCGTCGGGCTGCCCGAGGCGGATGACCCGCACGAAGCGGGCGATCGTCGCGGCGAACATGCCCCAGGCGACGAGGCCGAGCAGGACCGAGATCCCGCCGAGCGTCAGTTGCAGAGCGCCCATCGTTCGGGTGCCTTTCGTCCGGATGGATCAGTGGTGGTGCCGGGAGACTAACCTTCCTTACTGATGAGTAACCCGTTGAGTGGGCCTAAGTCCCACCGATGTGGTGTACGTCGCTCTTTGTTTTGGGACGATCGTTCAGGTAGTTTTCACCCTATGGGTGCGTACCTTCTCCTCGCGCTGGCGATCGCCGCCGAGGTCTCCGCGACGGTCTCGCTGAAGCTCTCCGAGGGCTTCTCGAAGCTCGGCCCGTCGATCATCGTGGTGCTCGGGTACGCCGTCGCGTTCGTCGCGCTGTCGTACGTCCTGAAGATGGGCCTGTCGATCGGCGTCGCGTACGCGATCTGGGCCGCCGCCGGGGTCGCGCTGGTCGCGATCGTCGGCGTCGTGTTCCTCAAGGAGCCGGTCAACGCGGCCATGATCGCCGGGCTCGCGTTGGTGATCGGCGGGGTGGTGCTGATCGAGATCGGGAGTGCGTCGACGTGAAACTGCAGGCCGACGGCCGGAAGGTGCGCGGCGAGAAGCGGCGTGCGGAGATCATCGAGGCGACGCTGCGGGTGATCGAGCGCGACGGCGTCGCGGGCGTCACCCACCGGACGGTCGCCACCGAGGCCGGCGTGCCCACGACGTCCACGACCTACCACTTCTCGTCGCTGGACGACCTGCTGGTCGCGACGCTCATCTCGTGCGCCCGCGACATGGCGACCGAGGTCTACTGGATGATCGACCGCGCCCGCTCGCGCGGCAGCCGCGGCGCCGAGGAGGTCGCCGGCCTGCTGGCGGAGGCGCTCGGCCCGCGTCGCGGCCGCACGATGGCGGAGTACGAGCTGTACCTGCTCGCCGCGCGCAAGCCCGAGCTGCGCCCGGCCGCGCGGCGCTGGCTGGACGTCCTGACGTCGATGGTCCGGCACGACGACGAAGTGGCGTTCCGGGTGTTCCTCGCCGGGATCGACGGGCTGCTGATCCAGGGCCTGATCGACGACGAGCCGCCGTCCGCCGACGAACTTCGCCCGGTTGTCGACTACCTGCTGAAACCTCGTTGATCTAGCGTCGGCACATGACGACGAAGCAGGAAGCCGCGGAAGCCGTTCTTGCCGCGAAGGTCCGTCTCGGCCTCAGCTGGGCGCAGCTCGCCGAAACCCTGGACGCCCCGCTGGCCTGGACGACGTCCGCTCTGCTCGGCCAGCACCCGGTGCCCGCCGAACTGGCGGCGAAGGCGGCGCAGGTCCTGGAGCTGGATTCGGACGCCGAAGCCGCGTTGCGCCTGCAGCCGACGCGCGGCGCGTTGGACGACGTGGTGCCCACCGACCCGACGATCTACCGCTTCTACGAGGTCCTGCAGGTGTACGGGCCGACGATCAAGGAGCTGATCCACGAGCAGTTCGGCGACGGGATCATGAGCGCGATCAACTTCAAGCTCGACGTCTCGCGCCGCGAGGACCCGGGCGGCGAGCGCGTGGTCGTCACCATGGACGGGAAGTTCCTCAAATATCAGTGGGGCTGAGGCTGTCCGCTGGGTTAGCTTGCCGATCATGCGGACATTCGGCGACTACGAACTCGACGACGACCGGGCGCGGCTGGACCTCGAGGTGGTGTGGAAGTTCCTCTCCACCGAGGCGTACTGGGGCCGCTGGCGTACCCGCGCGCAGGTCGAGGCGGCCATCGAAGGCTCGTGGCGGATCGTCGGCGCCTACCGCGGCGGGGAGCTGGTCGGCTTCGCGCGGGCGTTCTCCGACGGCGTCTCGTCGGCCTACCTGGCCGACGTGTTCGTCGTCGACTCCGCGCGCGGCACCGGCGTCGGCAAGGAGATCGTCCGCGAGATGATCGACAACGGTCCCGGCGCGGCTTTCCGCTGGATGCTCCACACCGCCGACGCCCACGGCCTGTACCGGCAGTTCGGCTTCGGCGAGCACACGAAAGGCCGTTACCTGGAGCGCGAAGGCGTCAACGCGGAGTCCTTGCGCTGACGTAGACCGGGCCGGTGCCGGGTCGCGGAGGTATTGCCCTCGGCGACCCACAGCGTCAGGTGCCGGCTCCCGGCCCAGTCGAGGGCAGCGCGGACCAGCACGTCACCCGCCATTCGGCTGGGTCGACGACCGGTTCACCGACCTGGATCGGAGTGTCGCTGTCAGCGGTGACATGACCTGACTGTCTTTGTGTCACCCGGGTTCCGACAATTTCGCGACACCCCGATCTCCGGAACTCAGCCCTTGTTCTCGTAGACCGGCGTGATCACCGCGCGGGCCAGGGTGTGGCCGAACATGTTGAAGCCGAGAAACGCCGGGGTCGAGTCCTCGCCGATCTCCAGCTTGTCGACGTCCAGTGCGTGCACCGCGAAGTAGTAGCGGTGCGGGCCGTGTCCGGGCGGGGGTGCCGCGCCGAGGAACTGCTTGACCCCGCCGTCACCCTTGAGCGTCACCGCTGTTTCGGGGAGGCCGGAGCCGTCGCCCGCGCCCGAGGCCAGCTCGGTCACCGAAGCCGGGATGTTGAACACGGCCCAGTGCCAGAACCCGCTGCCGGTCGGGGCGTCCGGGTCGTAGCAGGTCACGACGAAGCTCTTGGTCTCCGCGGGGAAGCCTTCCCACGACAGCTGCGGTGACCGGTCTTCGCCGCCCGCGCCGAAGATGCCCGAGAGGTGGGGCGTGGCCAGGGTTTCGCCGTCGGCGACGTCGGTGCTGCGGAGGGTGAAGGACGGCACGTCGGGCAGGGACTCGTACGGGCCGGGTTGCTGCGGCATGGATCCTCCTGATCACGGAACTGGAGACCTTCGCCAGGTTAGCCCCGGATCCCGCACCCGCATCTCAGGGAGGGATCTCAGGGTTCTTCGGGGGGTTACCCCCATGTACTGGGCGGTGCCCCGGTCCTAACGTTTTCCGGGCAGAGGGAAACATCACTGAGGGGACCAAGACCATGGCGCGCCCGCTTCTGGCTCTGGGTGGCATCGTCCTGATCGGCGTCGGTCTGGCGACCGCGTTCGGCTGGGGCTGGGGATCGGACTTCAAGAACGACGCCACGCTTTCGCAGACCATCCGCAGCGTGAAGCTGGAAGGTGACTCGGGCGGGGTGAAGATCCGCACCGGCACCGGGGCGTCGACCGTGCACCAGGAGGTCAACTACCACTGGCGCGGCAATCCCGGCGACACCTTCTACCGCGTCGACGGTGACCAGCTCGTGCTCGGCGACTGCGGCGACAACTGCTCCGTCGACTTCGAGGTCGTCGTGCCGGCGGGCGTGCCGGTCACCGGCAAGGTCGACTCCGGTGGCCTGGACATCGCCGGGGTGTCGAGTGTGGACGTCGAGGCCGACTCCGGGAGCGCGCGCGTCGAGAACGTGTCCGGTGCCGTGAACCTGCGGCTCAGCAGCGGTTCCATCGACCTGCGCGACGTCGGCGCGGTGACGCTGAAGAGCGATTCCGGCAGCGTGACCGGCGACGAGGTGCGCGGCCCGGTCGACGTCACGGCTTCGAGCGGGCGCGTCGAATTCAAGCTGGCGCAGGCGAACGACGTCAAGGTGCACGCCGACAGCGGCAGCGTCGAGCTGACCGTGCCGGGCGGCCCGTACCGCGTCGAGGGCAACAGCGACAGCGGGCACCGCGAGATCGACGTCCCGACCGACGGTTCGGCCGCGCACACGCTCGACCTCACCACCGACAGCGGCAGCGTCACAGTCAACGCCGCCTGACTCTTCTTACACACAGGGGAAAAACTTCCATGGGCAAGATCGAACGGCGCGTGCTGGCGGCCGCGCTGCTGGGGGCCGTCACGATGCTGGGCGTCGTGGGGTTCACGCGCGGGGAGAACACCGCGACGCCGGCGCAGGGGGTGCCGGTCTCGGCGGATTCCCACTATCGAGTGACTTCGTGGGACGGCACCGCGGCGGAAACCGTTGTGCTGCAAGAAACTCCGGATTTCTTCTTCACTTCCTGGACCGGCCGCCGCTCCTGAACTGTCGGGGGTCGCTGTTAGGAAGGGGGCACGCCGAAAGCCGGCGTGCAGAGGAGGAACCAGATCATGGACATGCGCCGGATCGCCGCGGCTCGCCGGACATCGTCGGCGCCGGGTTGACCGAGCCGGCCTCGGGCGACGGCCTCCGTGGACCCGTGCTCGCGCGGCAGGTGCTCGGCGCGGTGCCTGAGCGGCGGCCAGTGGTGCCGTCTTGCTGTCACGGCGACTCGGCCCCGAGCGACGCCCTCGCAGTGACCCGGGTGCCGGCCTCGCGACCGTGCCTGCCGGTCGGCGAGCAGCCGAAAGTCCACCTCGGCCCAGGTCAGCTGCCTGGTGAGCGGCCTCACACCCGGTCGGGACCAACTCTCTCGGGTGGGCCGGGAACAAGACTGCCGAACCGCTCGTTAGGCTGCATGTAGAGGTTGAGCGCAGTCGGCTCAAGTCCAGCTTGACGAGACGCGCAGCAGCCCGATAGAACTTGCCAGGGCCCCGCTCAAGGCGAGGAAGAACCCGCAGGTCACGATCCATTGCAGGCTTACACAGGAGGAAGCACCATGGCGCGAGCGGTCGGCATCGACCTCGGCACGACCAACTCGGTCGTCGCCGTCCTGGAGGGCGGCGAGCCGACGGTCATCGCCAACTCCGAAGGCTCCCGGACCACCCCGTCGATCGTCGCCTTCGCCAAGAACGGCGAAGTGCTGACCGGTCAGCCGGCGAAGAACCAGGCGGTCACGAACGTCGACCGGACCATCCGGTCCGTGAAGCGGCACATCGGTACCGACTGGAAGACCGAGATCGACGGCAAGAACTACACGTCGCAGGAGATCAGCGCGCGAGTGCTGATGAAGCTGAAGCGTGACGCCGAGGCGTACCTGGGCGAGACGATCACCGACGCCGTGATCACCGTCCCGGCCTACTTCGAGGACGCGCAGCGGCAGGCCACCAAGGAAGCCGGCCAGATCGCCGGCCTGAACGTGCTCCGCATCGTCAACGAGCCGACCGCCGCCGCGCTGGCGTACGGCCTGGACAAGGGCGAGAAGGAACAGACCATCCTGGTCTTCGACCTCGGTGGCGGCACGTTCGACGTCTCGCTGCTGGAGATCGGCGAGGGCGTCGTCGAGGTCCGCGCGACCTCCGGTGACAACCACCTCGGTGGCGACGACTGGGACGAGCGCATCGTCAAGTGGCTGGTCGACAAGTTCAAGGCCACGAACGGCATCGACCTCACCAAGGACAAGATGGCGCTGCAGCGCATCCGTGAGGCCGCGGAGAAGGCGAAGATCGAGCTGTCCAGCTCGAACTCGGCCGGCATCAACCTGCCCTACATCACGGTCGACGCCGACAAGAACCCGCTGTTCCTCGACGAGCAGCTTTCGCGCGCCGAGTTCCAGAAGATCACCTCGGACCTGCTCGAGCGCACCCGGAAGCCGTTCAACAACGTGATCCGGGACGCGGGCATCGCCGTCGGCGACATCGACCACGTCGTGCTCGTCGGTGGTTCCACCCGCATGCCGGCCGTGTCGGACTTGGTCAAGGAGCTGACCGGCGGCCGCGAGCCGAACAAGGGCGTGAACCCGGACGAGGTCGTCGCGGTCGGCGCGGCGCTGCAGGCCGGTGTGCTGAAGGGCGAGGTCAAGGACGTCCTGCTGCTGGACGTGACCCCGCTGTCGCTGGGCATCGAGACCAAGGGTGGCGTGTTCACCAAGCTCATCGAGCGCAACACCACGATCCCGACCAAGCGCTCGGAGATCTTCTCCACCGCGGACGACAACCAGCCGTCGGTGCAGATCCAGGTGTTCCAGGGTGAGCGCGAGATCGCCGCGCACAACAAGAAGCTCGGCATGTTCGAGCTGACCGGTCTCCCGCCCGCCCCGCGTGGCGTGCCGCAGATCGAGGTCACCTTCGACATCGACGCGAACGGCATCGTGCACGTCCTGGCGAAGGACCTGGGCACGAACAAGGAGCAGTCGATGACGATCACCGGTGGCTCCGCGCTGCCGAAGGACGACATCGAGCGGATGGTCAAGGACGCCGAGGCGCACGCCGAAGAGGACAAGACCCGTCGCGAAGAGGCCGAGACCCGCAACCAGGCCGAGACGCTGGTCTACCAGACCGAGAAGTTCCTCAAGGACAACGACGACAAGCTGCCCGAGGACCTCAAGGGCAAGGTCAAGTCCGCGATCGACGAGTCGAACGAGGCCCTGAAGGGCACCGACTCGGCGAAGATCCGCGAGTCGATCGAGAAGCTGAACACCGCTTCGCAGGAACTGGGCACCGCCCTGTACGCCAACGCGAACGCCGACGCCGCGGCTGGTGCCGCCGGTGCTTCGGGCGCGGCCGGCGACGCCGGTGCGGCCGGCGCTGATGGTGCCAAGGCCGATGACGTGGTGGACGCCGAGATCGTCGAAGAGGACGAGAAGAAGTGACTCACAGCTACGACGAATCCGAGAACCAGGGCCGCGGCCCCGAGGAGCCGGTGGTCGTGCGTGATCGGCGCCGGGTGGACCCGCAGACCGGGCAGGTTCGCCCGCCCGGTCCGGCCCACGCCGCGCCGGAGCCCGACGAGGCGCCCGTGGAACACGCGGGCCCCTCGCTCGGGGAGTCCATCATGGACGATTCGGTGACCGTGGTCTCCGACGTCGAGAAGGAACTCTCCGAGCGCACGGCCGACCTCCAGCGGTTGCAGGCGGAGTACGCCAACTACCGCAAGCGCGTCGAGCGTGACCGCGAAGCGGTCGTGATCGGCGCGAAGGCGACGGTGGTGAACGACCTGCTGCCGCTGCTCGACGACCTCGAGCGGGCCGACCAGCACGGTGACCTCACCGGGGCGTTCAAGGCCGTCGGCGACAAGCTGATCAGCGGCCTGCAGCGCGCGGGGCTCGAGTCGTTCGGCACCGAGGGCGAGGCCTTCGACCCGAGCGTGCACGAGGCCGTGCAGCACAACACCTCGCCGGACGTGGCGGGCCCGACGGTCACCGTGGTCATGCGCCGCGGCTACCGCTTCGGCGACCGCGTGTTGCGGGCGGCGCTGGTCGGCGTGACCGACCACGAGCCCGGCGCGGCCCCGGTGGACCCGCCGGTCGGTGGCGAGTTGCCACTCGGCGGCGGACTCGATGAGCAACAGCAGTAAGCAGTATCCGGTTCCAGCGGAAGGAGGAGGCGCCCGATGAGTGCTCGGGAATGGATCGGTAAGGACTTCTACCGTGAACTGGGCGTCTCCTCCGACGCCACGGCGGACGAGATCAAGAAGGCCTACCGCAAGCTGGCCAAGGAGAACCACCCCGACGCGAACTCCGGCAACGCCGAGGCGGAGCAGAAGTTCAAGGCGGTCTCCGAGGCCTACGGTGTGCTCTCCGACGCGAGCAAGCGCAAGGAGTACGACGAGGCGCGGCGCCTGTTCGGCGGCGGGGGCGGGTTCAACTTCCCCGGTGGCGGCGGCGGTTCCGGCAGCTTCGACATGGGCGACATCTTCGGCCAGGCCGGCGCGGGTGCGGGCCAGCAGCAGGGTTTCGGCGGGCTCGGCGACATCCTCGGCGGGCTGTTCGGCCGCGGCCGGACGACGGCGGGCGCGACGGCCAACCGGCCGCAGCGCGGCGCCGACGTCGAGACGGACGTCCGGATCGACTTCACCGAAGCGGTCAAGGGCGCAACCCTGCCGCTGCGGCTGTCGAGCCCGGCGACCTGCTCGACGTGCGGCGGCAACGGCGCGAAGCCGGGCACGTCGCCGCGGACCTGTCCGACCTGCAGCGGGTCTGGCCTGGTCAGCCGGAGCCAGGGCGCGTTCGCGTTCTCGGAGCCGTGCCGCGACTGCCGCGGCCGCGGGCAGATCATCGACGACCCGTGCCCGGAGTGCGGCGGCGAAGGGGTCAGCACGCGGACCCGCACGCTGACCGTCCGGATCCCGCCGGGTGTCGACGACGACCAGCGGATCCGGCTGGCCGGTCAGGGCGAGCCGGGCCGGGGTGGCGCGCAGGCGGGCGACCTCTACGTCCGGGTGCACGTGGCTCCGCACGCGCTGTTCGGGCGCAAGGGGCTCGACCTGACGATCGCCGTGCCGGTGGACTTCACCGAGCTGACGCTCGGCACCACGATCACCGTGCCGACGCTCGAGGGCAAGGTCTCGCTCAAGGTGCCGCCGGGCACCGCGAGCGGGCGGGTGCTGCGGGTGCGCGGCAAGGGCATCGCGAAGCGCGACGGTTCACAAGGTGATCTGCTCGTCACCCTCCAGG
This sequence comes from Amycolatopsis heterodermiae, assembly GCF_034929455.1. Taxonomy (NCBI): domain Bacteria; kingdom Bacillati; phylum Actinomycetota; class Actinomycetes; order Pseudonocardiales; family Pseudonocardiaceae; genus Amycolatopsis; species Amycolatopsis heterodermiae. Next base: position 1,789,121 of record NZ_JAYFSI010000001.1, on the reverse strand, counting down.
CCGCGATTCCCGCCAAACTGGACGACAAGGCGCGCGAGGCTCTGCAGGCGTACGCCGAGTCGATGGCCGGGCACGATCCCCGGCCCGAGATCACTGAGCTGCTCGAAGGCAGGTGAGTGGGATGTTCGGCGGGATTCCCCCGGAGGGGGACGAAGAGACCCCGGTGTTCGTCATCTCGGTGGCGGCCCAGCTGGCCGGGATGCACGCGCAGACGTTGCGCACCTACGACCGGCAGGGCCTGGTGTCCCCGGGCCGCACCTCCGGTGGCGGCCGCCGCTACTCGATGCGGGACATCGCGCTGCTGCGCGAGGTCCAGCGGTTGTCGCAGGAGGACGGCGTCAACCTGGCCGGCATCAAGCGCATCATCGAGCTGGAGAACCAGGTCGACGCGCTGCGGGCCCGCCTGAGCGAGCTCACCGAGGAACTGGCCGCGGCGTACGCGGCCGGGGAACAGGCCGCGGCGGCGGCGCACGCCTCCTACCGCCGGGACCTGGTCCCGCTGAACCAGCAGACGGCCATGGTCGTCTGGCGCCCCAAGCGCCGCTAGTTCACAAAAGTCCGTGAAGGCCCCCTCATCGAAGACGGTGAGGGGGCCTTCACGGCGTTCAAGCTCCGGGCGCGTCAGAGCTTGAAGTTCAGGAGCTGCTTCACCTCGGCGCTGCGCGACTCGATGACCCGGCGGGCCAGGTCGCGGGCCTGGGCGTTGACGCCGCCGTTGGTGCCGTTCTCCGTCTGGGCCAGCTCGACCGCGCCCTGCTGCTGACCGGTCAGGACGTCCAGGAACCTGCGGCCGAACTCGGCGTCGGGCGCCGTCTTCAGCGCGCCCACCAGGTCGGTCGCGGCCAGCTTCATGCCGCCGTGGCCGGCGTGGGCCTGCGGGTTCATGTCCATCGCCTCGGGCTGGTTCCAGCCGCGCAGCCAGCCCTTCATGTCGTCGACCTCGGTCTGCTGCGTCGACTCGATCGCCGCCGCCAGGACCTTCAGGTCGGCGGGCAGCGGCCGCGCCGCCGCCTGCCGGACGATCTCGATGCCCTGCTGGTTCTGCGGGATCAGCATCTGCAGGAACATCACGTCGGCCGAGTTGTACGAAGGCGCGGACGCCGTCGCGCCGCTGCCGCATCCGGCCAGCAGCAGCGCGACGGCGACCAGCAGGAGCCTCACAGGCGCTGCCAGAGGGCCGGGGTGTTCGGCGGCTCCCAGCCCGCGATCGCCGTGTGCGGCTGGAGGCAGCGGTAGCTCGCGCCGCCGTAGGTCACGACGTCACCGGCCTTGTACGCCTTGCCGGCCGCCCACGTTCCGCCGGCCGGCGGGGTCGTGGTCGGGGGCGGGGTCGTGGTGGGCGGCGGCGTGGTGGTCGGGGGCGGCGTGGTGGTGGGCGGCGGGGTCGTCGTGCCGCCACCGCCGATCTGGAGGTCGACGCAGCTGTAGAACGCGTTGGCCGTGTCGGAGATGTTCCAGACGGCCAGCACCTTGATCCGGCCCGAATAGCCGGACAGGTTCACCGTGTGCGACAGCGTCGCCGGCGGCTGCTGGTTGTTGCCCTTGATCGACGCGACGAGGGTGTTGCCGACGTAGTAGTCGTAGCTCGACGTGGCGTGCCGGGCGGTGAACACCCAGTTGAACGTCACCGTGGTGCCGACGGACTTGGCCGGCCACGGCTTCGACTCGTCGGCCAGCTCGGCGAACTGGGACAGCCCGCCGTTGCAGCTCTTCAGGCCCTTCGGGCCCTCGACGCTCTGGGGTTCGTAGACGATCTGCCCGCAGTTGGGCACCTTCCCCGCCGCGCAGTTGGCCTGCCTGCTGGGCGGGTCGGAGATGTAACCGTGGGCACTGGCGCTGACGGCGGGGAGGACGACCACCAGCACCGGCGCGAGGATCGCGCCGGCGGCAGCCGCCAGGAGCTTGCGCTTCAAGGTCATTTCGGCTCCTCGAAGGGGGAACGACGTCGTTCCGGAGGGGAGGGCGAACGAGCACATCCGGGGAGAGATGTGGTCTAGACCATAAGGTGATTCGGGCACAACGGTCAACGAACTACCGCCATTCGGCGGTTTTCCTGCTCCGGTCGGCTCAGTGCGAAGGTCAGGTCACCGTAGGTGTTCGCCGAAGAACGACGTCACCCGGCGCCACGCGTCCTCGGACGCTTCGTGGTGGTAGGTGAAGCCGGCCACCTTGAGCAGCAGGTTCAGCGGCGGCGCGAGGTCGAACTTGTTGGCGAACCCGTGGCCGGCGCCCGGGTACTCCTTGACGTCGTGCGGGATCTCGCGCTCGGTGAGCGCGGTCTCGAGCTTCGCGGCCGCGCCGCGCAGCGAGAAGTCCTTCTGGCCGAAGCTCGCGACGATCGGGCAGGCGTCGTCCAGCACGGACAGGTTCTTCGGCAGCTGGCCGTAGTAGGGCGCGGACGCCTCGAAGCCGCGCGACGCCGCGATGAGCGCGAAGCCGCCGCCCATGCAGAACCCGGCGATGCCGATCCGGCCGCTGCAGTCCGGTCGTGCGGCCAGGAGGGCGCGTGACGCCTCGATGTCGTCGAAGGCCTGGCCCTTGTTCGCGAACATGTCCGAGAACACGCGCCGGACGCACTTGCGCATGCCGCCGCGCGAGTACAGGTCGGGGCTGAGCGCGAGGAAGCCCTCGCCGGCGAAGCGGTCGGTGATGTCGCGGGCGTCCTGGCTCAGCCCGAGCACGTCGTGCACGAGCACCACGCCCGGGTGCGGCCCCGGCCCCTCGGGTTCCGCCAGGTAACCGCCGATGCCGCCCGAAACCGGAATAGTCGTCTCCATATCGGTGACGATAGCGAGGATCGGGTCGTTCCGCTCGCGCCGGATTCCGCCATTCCGGGCACCCGGTCAGTCGAGCGTGAACGGGTCGTACGATATTCGCTCCAGGTCGACGCCCTTGGCCAGCAGTTTCGCAATCGTCGCCTGGATCATCGGCGGGGATCCGGAAATGAGCACGTCGTGGTTCTTCCACGTGCCGCGCTGGGTCACGGCGTGGGCGAGTGTCCCGCGGTCGCCGCCGGACAATGCGCCCTCTTCGGTAACCGGCGTTACCGTCAGCCACTTCGACGTCGCGGACAGCCGTCGCAGATCTTCGAGCGCGTACAGATCTTCCGGTCTCCGGCCGCCGAAGAACAGGTGCACAGGCGGGTTCCGCTTCCAGCGCTGGAGGTCGTCGAGGATCGCGAGCAACGGCGTGATCCCGGTGCCGCCGGCGATCATCAGCAGCCGTTTCTTCGTGGTGCTCGGCCGCACGTTCAGCGCGCCCATCGACGGCCCCAGCCGCCAGGTGTCACCCGGTTTGGTGTGGTTGACGATGGCGCCGCTGACCCAGCCGCCCGGTACGGCCCGCACGTGGAACGTCAGCTGGCCGTCACCGCGGGGTGCCGTCGCCGGCGAGAGATAACGCCACAGCCGGGGGCGTTGCGGCACCTCCACGCTGACGTAGCCGCCGGCGCGGTAGGGCAGCAGGCCTTCGGTCTGCACCTTGACCAGCGCGACGTCCCGGGTGAGCTTCTTGTGTTCGAGCACCGTCGCCGACCACGACGCCGGCCCGGTCTCGGCCTGGGCCGCCTCGCGCATGGTCTTGGCGATGATCCCGTACGCCGCGGTCCAGGCGGACTCCACCTCCGGCGTCCACTTGTCCTTGAGGAACCGCTTCAAGGCCGCGACGAGCGCGATCCCGACGGCGTCGTAGTGCCGCGTGACCACGGCGAACTTGCGGTGGTCACGACCCAGCTGGCCGAGGAACGTGACGAGCTCGTCCGGCCGGTCGACCATCTGCACGACGTACACCAGCGCGCGCAGCAGCCTGCTGCGCTGGGTCGTCATGCTGACCGGGAACAGATCACGGCAATCGGGCGCGACCACGAACAACGCGCCGTAGAAGTACTGCGCGAGCTCTTCGGCTTTCGGCTCGACCACCGCAAAACTTTCACGGATCAGGCGGGCCATCTCTCGACCTTCCACAGCCGAAACGGGAACGGGGGCGGGCGGGGGCAGGGTGGGGATCTTCACGGATTCAGCAGTCATCGGGAACGGTTTTCTCCAGTCGTGCATGGCTTTTTGACGCCGTCCACGCGGCACAGCTGTGCGGTACCGCCCCCGAGGGTTCCCGACTGTAGGCGCATTCCCGTGCAGATGCGCGTGATTCAGCGCGTTCCCGCTCGAACGGAGCAATTTCGCCACGCGCGGTCAACCCCGCCTGGCACTGCGTAAAAAGGATCACCCGGATGGATTCACAGAACGCGGTAACAATTACCGGAGTTCGCCCGACTTATTCACCGGACAGGTGCAACACCATTCCGGACAACCGGGAACTAGTCGATCGTGAAGGGGTCGTACTGGATCTGGTCCAGCGCGCTGCCGGCCACCAGCATCCGCGACACGGTCGCGCGGATCATCGCCGGCGAGCCGGAGACGAGGACGTCGTAGCGCGGCCACGAGCCGTAGCGCGTGACGGCCTCGGCGAGGGTGCCCTGCTCGAACCCGGGGACGTCGCCGCCGCGTTCCACCACCGGCGTCACGTGCAGCCACGGGTTGATGGACGCGAGCGCACGCAGCTCTTCGAGGTCGTAGAGGTCCTCACGGGCCGCCCCGCCGTAGAAGAGGCGCACCTGGGGGTTCTCACCCCACAGCGCGAGGTGGTCGAGGATCGAGCGCAGCGGCGCGATCCCGGTGCCGCCGGCGATCATCAGCACACCCCGTGACGACTCCCGGTCGACCGTCAGCCGCCCGAGTGGCGGCCCGAGCCGCCAGACGTCGCCGGGCTGCGTGTGGCTGACGATGGCGCGCGAGACCCAGCCGCCGTCGATGGCGCGGACGTGGAACTCGATGCCGCCGTCCTCACGCGGCGCGTTCGCCGGCGAGAGGTAGCGCCACAGCCGCGGCCGCTGCGGCACTTCGACGCTCATGTACTGGCCGGGGTGGTAGGGCACCAGCTGGTCCGGGACGAGCCGCACCAGTGCGAGGTCCCAGGTCAGCCGCCGGTGCTCGACCACGGTGGCGTGCCACGACGGCGGGTTCTGGTCGGCCGCGGCGGCGTCCTGCATGGCCCGCGCGGCGATGGTGAACGCCTCGGCCCAGGCGCGTTCGACCTGCGGGGTCCACTCCCGGCCGAGGTGGTTCTTCAGCGACGCCAGCAGCGCCGTGCCGACGGCCTCGTAGTGCCGGGGCACCACGCCGAACTTCCGGTGGTCACGCCCGAGCTGGCGCAGGAACGGCGCCAGGTCGTCGGGCCGGTCGACCATCTGCACGATGTGCACCAGCGCGCGCACCAGCCGGCCGCGCTGGATCTCCATGTTGATCGGGAAGAAGTCGCGCGTCGTCGGCGCGAGGGTGAAGAGCATCCCGTAGAAGAACTGGGAGATGTCCGCGATGTACGGCTCGGACTTGGCCCAGCTGTCCCGGATGAGCTGGACCATCGCGGTGACGGCCGCGGGCGCTTCGCGGGAGACCGAGGACCGTGGGAGGGGGCTGACCGAATCGGCTGTCATGGGCGGGTGTTCGCTGGTCGGGGACGGAGGGACGCAGGCACCCGATCATGCACCGCCGGCCCGGGCGCGGTGACGGCCGTTCTGCGCACAGCCGCCTCCTGAATCCATCTCCACTGCTCCACCTCGTCACTCGGCGCGCTTGGCGCACCGGCCGCCGTCCGCAGGGTAGCCGCCGGACGGCCTCTTGCCCGCATTGTTGCTCCGACCGGGTGTATCGGCGTCGGTGCCGGCGTGGGCGACCTCACCGGGCCGATACTTGCCCTGCGCAAGCGTCCGGCAATAAACTTGTATTGCACAACTAACAGGCAGTACCGGGAGGGTTCCGATGAGCTTCGACGACACCGAGGACGACGTCCGGGTCGAGCTCATGCGTGAGCTGAAAACGGCGTCGCAGCTGCAGCACGCCTGGGTCATGCAGGCCTGGCAGGACGCGCCGGGGCTGCACCCCGCGGCCGCGATGCTGCTGTCCGACCTGGCGAAGAACGGCGAGGCGCGGCCGTCCGAGCTGGCGAAGCGCCGGTTCGTGGACCTGTCGGTGGTCAGCAGGCAGATCACCCAGCTCTCCGCCGCCGGGCTGATCGACCGCCGTCCCGCGCCCGAGGACGGCCGGGCGACGCTGGTGAGCGTCTCCGAGAAGGGCCGCACCGAGCTCGCCAACTGGCGGACCAACTACCTCGAGTTCATGGAAAAGGCCCTCGGCGGCTGGGACGACGAGCGCGTCACCGACCTCACCGCGCGGCTCGCGGAGATGAACACCGACCTCCGGCGCGCCCTCGGCAGCGCCGCGTGCCTGGCCGACACAACCAAGTGACGGACGGGTGACCGGTCGCCACCGCCAGTTGCATTCGGCGTGACCGATTGTCTCCGTTCGGTCCTGACTTCCCGGTGCTGAGCGGCGCTAACGTCGTTTTGTGACGCGTAGCCGGGTCGCACTGCTGTGCGCGTTGGGGATCGACAACTTCGGCTCAGGTCTGTTCCTCCCGCTCGCCTTGGTCTACGTGACCCAGGTGGTCGACGTGCCGCTCGCGGTGGCGGGCACCGCCGTCACCCTCGGCACGGTCGGCGGTCTCGTGGTGCCGCCGCTGGCCGGCCGGCTCGTCGACCGTGTCGGGCCCCGCGCGGTGGTCATCGGCGCCCAGCTGCTGCAGGCCACCGGCGCGACCGCGTACCTCTTCGCCGACGGCGCCGCGACCGTGGTGCTCGCCGCGGTCCTGCTCGCCGCCGGGCAGCAGCTGTTCTACAGCTCCCTGTTCGTGCTCATCGCCGACGTCGCGGGTGACGTCCCGAAGGATCGGCCGTTCGCCGAGGTGGGGATGGTGCGGGCCGGCTGCTTCGGCCTGGGCGGTCTCGTGGCGGGGGTGCTGCTGACCTGGCGGGGCATGGAGGGCTACCGGGTCGCGCTGGTCCTGGACGTCTGCACGTTCGCCGTCGCCGCGGGCATCCTCGGCTTCTTCGTGCGGCTCGTCCGGCCGCACCAGAAGGACTGCGAACGGCCCGCGCGGGTGCTGCGCAACCGGCCCTACCTCGCGTTGATCGTCTTCAGCGGCCTGTTCGGGCTTTCGCTCGACTTCTTCCTGATCGGCACCCCGGTGTTCGTCCTCGACCGGCTGCACGGGCCGGCCTGGCTGCCCGGCGCGATCCTCGCCCTGCTCACCGTGCTGACGAGCGTCGGCGGCACGCTCGCGCTGCGGCTCACGGCGAAGCTGACCCGGATCGGCGCGATGCGGGCCGGCTCGGCGTTGTTCGCCGCGTGGTGCGTGGTCAGCCTGGGGGTGCTGCTCGTCCCCGAGGACTGGCGGGTGGTGTACCTGCTGGCTTCGACGCTGGTCTTCGCCGCCGGTGACCTGGTCTTCGGGCCGCGGTCGGGGGCGCTGGCCGAGGCCGCGGCACCTCCGGACGCCCGTGGGCGTTATCTCGCTGCGTACCAGTACGCGTTCACCACGGCGCAGGTCCTGGCGCCCGCTGTGGTGGCGTTGTTCTCGGTCGCCGACTGGTTACCCTGGGTGCTGGTCGGGGTGTGCGCCGGGCTCGCCGTCGCCGGGCTCGGGACGCTCGCGCCCCGGCTGCCGGCGGAGGCGGTCGCCCCCGGTCAAAGTTGAGCGGAACAGACTCAAGTCTTTGTGCGTTGTAGAGATTGGCGGGTCACGGTCAGGCCTGTCACCTGGACTTTTCAGTAACCGAGCATGAGGTGAGGGATGGACGCTTTCAACCCGACCACGAAGACCCAGCAGGCGATCTCGTCCGCGGCACAGGCGGCCACCATGGCCGGCAACCCGCACGTTTCGGCCGCCCACCTGCTGGGCGCCCTGCTGGCGCAGGGTGAAGGGCTGACCGCGCCGCTGCTGACCGCGGTCGGGGCCGACCCCGGGGTGGTGCACAAGGAGCTCGAGCCGATCATCGCGGCCCTGCCGTCGGCGACCGGCGCGACCGTGTCGAGCCCGCAGTTCGACACCTTCGCCGTCAAGTCGCTGACGCACGCCCAGAAGCTGGCGACCGAGCTGGGCGACGAGTACGTCTCGACCGAGCACCTGCTGGTCGGGCTGGCCACCGAAGGCGGCCAGGTGGCCGACCTGCTCAAGCGCCACGGCGCCACGCCGGACGCGCTGCGCGACGCGTTCGTCAAGGTCCGCGGCTCGGCCCGGATCACCAGCGAGGACCCGGAGAGCACGTTCAAGGCGCTGGAGAAGTACGGCGTCGACCTCACCGCGCGGGCCCGCGCCGGCGAGCTCGACCCGGTCGTCGGCCGGGACACCGAGATCCGCCGCGTCGTGCAGGTGCTGTCGCGGCGCACCAAGAACAACCCGGTCCTGATCGGCGAGCCCGGCGTCGGCAAGACGGCGATCGTCGAGGGCCTGGCCCAGCGGATCATCGCCGGTGACGTGCCGGAGTCGCTGCGCGGCAAGCGCGTCGTCGCCCTCGACCTCGGGTCGATGGTGGCCGGGGCCAAGTTCCGCGGCGAGTTCGAAGAGCGGCTGAAGGCCGTGCTCAAGGAGATCACCGACTCCGCGGGTGAGGTCGTCACCTTCATCGACGAGCTGCACACCATCGTCGGCGCCGGTGCGACCGGCGAGGGCGCGATGGACGCCGGCAACATGATCAAGCCGATGCTCGCCCGCGGTGAGCTGCGGATGGTCGGCGCGACCACGCTCGACGAGTACCGCCAGCACATCGAGAAGGACGCCGCCCTGGAGCGGCGCTTCCAGCAGGTGCTGGTCGGCGAGCCGTCGCCCGAGGACACCATCGCGATCCTTCGCGGGCTGAAGGAGCGTTACGAGGTGCACCACGGTGTCCGGATCACGGACGCCGCCCTGGTCGCCGCCGCGACGCTGTCCGACCGCTACATCACCGCGCGCTTCCTGCCGGACAAGGCCATCGACCTGGTCGACGAGGCCGCGTCCAAGCTGCGCATGGAGATCGACTCGCGGCCGGTGGAGATCGACGAGGTCGAGCGCGCCGTGCGCCGCCTGGAGATCGAGGAGATGGCGCTCGCCAAGGAGAGCGACGCGGCTTCGAAGGACCGCCTGTCCGCGTTGCGCGCCGAGCTGGCCGAGAAGCGCGAGACGCTGACCGCGCTGACCGCGCGCTGGCAGAACGAGAAGGGTTCCATCGAGAAGGTCCGCGAGCTCAAGGAGCAGCTGGAACAGCTGCGCGGCGAGTCCGAACGGGCCGAGCGCGACGGTGACCTGGGCAAGGCCGCCGAGCTGCGCTACGGCCGGATCCCGGCGCTGGAGAAGGAGTTCGAAGCGGCCACCGCGGCGAACGAGGTCAGCCAGCAGAACGTGATGCTCAAGGAAGAGGTCGGCGCGGACGACGTCGCCGACGTCGTGGCGGCGTGGACCGGCATCCCGGCGGGACGGCTTCTCGAAGGCGAGACCGGCAAGCTGCTCCGGATGGAAGAGGAGCTGGGCCGTCGCGTCATCGGGCAGGCCGAGGCCGTGCAGGTCGTGGCGGACGCGGTGCGCCGCGCCCGGGCCGGCGTCGCCGACCCGGACCGGCCGACCGGTTCGTTCCTGTTCCTCGGCCCGACCGGCGTCGGCAAGACCGAGCTGGCCAAGGCGCTGGCGGAGTTCCTGTTCGACGACGAGCGGGCGATCCAGCGGATCGACATGAGCGAGTACGCCGAGAAGCACTCGGTGGCGCGCCTGGTCGGCGCCCCGCCGGGCTACGTCGGGTACGACCAGGGCGGGCAGCTGACCGAGGCCGTCCGGCGCCGGCCGTACTCGGTGGTGCTGCTCGACGAGGTCGAGAAGGCCCACCCGGACGTCTTCGACGTGCTGCTGCAGGTCCTCGACGACGGGCGGCTGACCGACGGACAGGGCCGGACGGTGGACTTCCGGAACACCATCCTGATCCTGACCTCGAACCTCGGTTCGCAGGCCATCGCCGACCCTTCGCTGGACGAACGCCAGCGGCGGGACGCGGTGCTGGACGTGGTGCAGCGGCAGTTCAAGCCGGAGTTCCTCAACCGGCTCGACGACATCGTCGTGTTCCACTCGCTCGGCACCGAGCAGCTGACGTCCATTGTGGACATCCAGGTGGCCCGGCTGGCCGCGCGGCTGGCCCAGCGCCGGCTGCACCTGGAGGTCACCGACGGCGCCCGCGAGTGGCTCGCGCTCAACGGCTTCGACCCGATCTACGGCGCCCGCCCGCTCCGGCGGCTGGTCCAGTCGGCGATCGGCGACAAGCTGGCGAAGGAGCTGCTGTCGGGCGAGGTCCGTGACGGCGACACGGTCCGGGTCGACATTCCGGCCCTCGAGGCGGGCGACGCTCTGACGGTCACCCGCGTCTGAGGTTTCACCAGGCCAACCGGCGTTCGTCCTCGCAGACGGCGCCGGTTGGCCTTTTTCGTCCACAGTGGCCGGCTGGATGGTGCGCGTCCGGCCGCGAGCGCGCGGGTCGTCGGAGACGTCGCTGCCGCGACCGGACTGTCCGATCCGGACTTCGGTGTGCTCATCCGCGTCGCCGAGGACGGAAAGGTGCCGTCCGGTCGACGCCGCCGTGCGGGCTCACCTGGTCGAACCGCTCGGAAAGGCCGATCGCGCCACGTTCTTCGGCTGTCTTGCAGCCCTGGCCGAATCGTGCGATTAAGCGATTTGTCGACGTAACAGCCGGGAAATGCTCCGAACGGGCGCGGCGACACGGGTACCGGCGATCATCTCTTCGGCGTAGCAGGCGATACCCTCACCGTCGTGGGTATTCCGGCGTGGATCTGGTTCGTCATCGCGGCCGTCGCCCTGGTGGCGGGCCTCGGGCTGCTCGCTGCCGACCGGGCGAAGGAGGGTTCGCGCAACCGCGAGCGCATGCGCTGGGCTCAGTTGCGCGGCTGGCAGTTCGTCGAAGAGGACGAGCGGCTGCCGCAGCAGTGGTCCAACGGGGCCATCGGCTACTTCGGCGCGGACGCCGCCGTGAACGTCGTCGCGGGCTCGACCTTCACCTCCGACGGCCGACGGCCCGTGTTCATCTTCGACATCGAGACCGAGGGGCAGATCCCGGCCGTCGTCGTCGCCGTGCGCTGCAACAAGAAGCACCGGATCCCGATCGAGATGTGGCTGTCCAGCGTGCCGTTCCAGCGCGCCGACATGCCCGAGATGCTCGGCCCGATCGGCTCCCGCTACGCCTTCGCGGACGACGCCGACGGCGCCCGGGCCGTGATCACCCAGGAGCTCGTCGACGCCGCTGACCAGCTCGGCGGCGACGTCGGCGTGGCGTGGCTCGAAAACGAGTGGGTGCTGGCCAGCGTCGTTCCGACCGCCGGCCCGTCCCGGCTCGAGCGGCTGCTGCGCGACCTCGGCGAGATCGCGGACATCGTCGACCCGTTCGACGAGGACTACGAGGCCGGCCGTCACCAGGCGAGCGCGCCGATCCCGTCCACCGGGGGCAACCCGCCCACCCCGGCCGCCGGGACGCCGATGCCGCAGCCGCCCGCGGACCAGCCGCCGCAGAACTAGAGCACCCGCTGGTCCAGCACGCTCACCTGCGTCGACGGGTCCAGGGTGCCGCGCACCGACGTCGCGCCGCCCTGGACGTGGACGACGCGGTCGACCCCGAAGTCGCCGCTGATCGAGCCCGACGAGAGGGTCTGCGACGCCTTCACCAGGCCTGACGCCGGGCCCAGCTGACCACCCAGCTCGTGCTTCTGCCCCACGTCGAGAACGCCGGTGAGCCGTCCCGTGACGTGCTGCTCGGACGACGTGCCGACCGCGCCCAGCCGGCCGAGGTCGACGGCCTGGCCGGACGAGCGGCGCGCGGCGATCCCGCCCGTGAGGTCCCCGGTGAAGAGCCCCGAGTCGACCTGCTCGGCGTTCTCGCTCAGCACGTCGACGCCGTTGCCCAGCAGGACGCCGTGGTGCGTGCTCTCGCCCGTCCCGAGCCGGGTGGGGGTGCTCGTGCCGGCCAGGCGCTGCTCGTTGCCCGTGGTCACGGCGATCTGGCCGACTCGCACGTCGTGCCGGCCCAGCCGGGCCGCGGACACGCCGTCCGGGCCGACGCCCGCGGCTTCCGCGAGGTCGGAGGCGACCCGGGCCTCACCGACCTCCTTGGTGACGACGTCCCGGCGGCCGGCGTAGATCGGCTCGGCGTCGAGGGAGCCGGCGTGCCGGTGGTCGACCGGGAGGGAGATCCCGTCGAGCGGCAGCGTCAGGTCGGACTGGGCGGCGAACGCCGAAACGGGGGCGGCGAAGAAGAGGGCGACGGGCGCCGCGCCGGCGGCGACCCTGGGCAGATAGCCGCTCCTGCGCCTGCTGTGCTTACCCATGAGCGGACGATAACCCGGGCGCCGAACGGCTGCACCTTCGGGCCCTGACCAGCGGGTATGGTTCACCCACATGACCACCACAGCCGTGATCACCGGGGCCACCGCGGGCATCGGCGCGCAGTTCGCGCGCACGCTCGCCGCCGAGAAGTACGACCTGGTGCTCGTCGCCAGAGACGCCGCGCGACTGGAGACCTACGCCGCCGAACTGCGGGAACGGCACGGCGTCGCCGTCGAGGTGCTGCCCGCCGATCTGTCCGAAGTGGACGGACGTGCGGCCGTCGAGGATCGGCTCGCCGCCGGACCGATCGATCTGCTCGTGAACAACGCCGGGTTCGGGCTGGGCGGCGACTTCTGGACCGTCTCGCCGGACGCGCTGCAGCGCCAGCTCGACGTCAACGTCACCGCCGTCCTGCGGCTGACGCGGGCGGTGCTGCCGGGCATGGTCGAGCGCGGCCGGGGTGACGTCATCCAGGTCAGCAGCGTCGCGGGCTTCTTCAGCGGCCGCGGTTCGACCTACACCGCGAGCAAGAACTGGGTCACGTCGTTCACCGAGGGCATCGCCGCGTCGCTGCCGAAGGGCGTCCGGATGATGGCCCTGTGCCCGGGTTTCACCGCGACGGAGTTCCACGAGCGGGCCGGCATCGACAAGCCGGGCCCGAAAATCGCCTGGCTGGGTGTCGAACAGGTGGTCAACGAAGCTCTCGCGGACCTGCGCCGCGGCAAGGTGATCTCGGTGCCGAGCCTGCAGTACAAGGCCGTCGTCGCGATCGGCGGGCTGCTGCCGCGCGCCGTGCTGCGCAAGATCAGCGGCGGCTTCGGCGGCAAGGGCCGCACCTGAGTAGGGCTGTCCCTACCTTCTAAACGCGCGTCAGCACCAGGGAGGTTCGGGCGGTACCTGCCTAGCGTTCTTCCCATGACAACTGGGTGGCACGAGGCAGCCGACGCGGTCCGGCTCGAGGCCGTGCGCAAGGAGTACGGCGAAGGCGTGGTCGCGCTGGACGGGGTCTCGATCTCCTTCCCGCGCGGCGGTTTCACGGCCGTGATGGGCCCGTCCGGCTCGGGCAAGAGCACGTTCCTGCACTGCGCGGCCGGTCTCGACCGGCCGACGTCGGGGCGGGTCCTGCTCGACGGCCAGGACCTCGAAGGCAAGAGCGAGACCTACCTGACCAAGCTGCGGCGCGACCGCGTCGGCTTCGTTTTCCAGGCGTTCAACCTGCTCCCGGCGCTCACGGTCGAGCAGAACGTCGTCCTGCCGCTGCAGCTGGCCGGGAAGCGCCCGGACAAGCGGCTCGTCAAGCGGATCCTCGCGCACGTCGGGCTCGACGGGCGCCGCAAGCACCTGCCCGGGCAGCTGTCGGGCGGGCAGCAGCAGCGCGTCGCGATCGCGCGCGCCCTGGTCACCGACCCGGCGGTGCTGTTCGCCGACGAGCCGACCGGCGCGCTCGACACCAGCACCGCCGCCGATGTGCTCGGCCTGCTGCGCGAGTCCGTCCGGGCGTCGGGCCAGACGGTGATCATGGTGACGCACGACCCGGTCGCCGCGTCCTACGCCGACGACGTCGTGTTCCTGGCCGACGGCCGGATCGCCGGGCGGCTGGCCCGGCCGACCGCGGCCGCCGTCGCCGAGCGGATGACCCACCTGGGTGCGTGGGACCGAGCGGCGGTGCGGGTCTGATGTTCAAGCTCGCACTGCGCACCCTGCGCCAGCGCAAGGGCGCCTTCCTGGCGACGTTCGTCGCCGTGTTCTTCGGCGCGCTGATCGTTTCGGCGTGCGGTGGCCTGATGGAGTCGGGCATCCGGTCCGAGACGCCGGTGCAGCGGCTGGCCGCGGCGCCGATCGTGGTCGGCGGGCAGCAGACCCTGAAGCTGCCGAAGGACGACCCGGCGACCCTCGACCCCGACGACAAGCACAAGTTCGAGAACGGCACCCTGGCCGAGCGCGTCGGGGTGGACGCCGCGCTGGCCGGCCGCCTCCGCGCGGTCCCCGGCGTCACCAACGTCGTCGGCGAGGTCAGCTTCGCGGCGCAGATCGGTTCCGCGAGCGCCTTCGGGCATGCCTGGGACTCCGCCGTGCTGACGCCGTACTCGTTGCAGGGTCAGGCGCCGCGGTCCGGCGAGGTCGTCGTCGACGCCGGACTGGGGATCCCGGTCGGCGCCACGCTGCCCGTCGCCGCGCACGGCGAGGTCGGCCAGTACCGCGTCTCCGGCATCGCCACCGCGCCGCAAACGATGAGGGACTCGGCGGTCTTCTTCAGCACCGAGGACGCCGGACGCCTGGCGGGGCACCCGGGCGAGTTCGACACGATCGGCGTCTTCGGCGGTGACGTCGCCGCGGTGACGGCCGCCGTCGGGGACGCCGGTGTGGTCATGACCGGCACCGACCGCGGGCTCCTGGAGTTCCCGGAGGTCGACAAGAGCGGTGAGAACCTGATCGTGCTGGCCGCGGTCTCCGGCGGGCTGTCGGCGATGGTCATGGTGTTCGTCGTCGCGGGCACGCTCTCGCTGTCGACGCAGCAACGTCAGCGTGAGCTCGCGCTGCTGCGCGCGATCGGCACCACCCCGCGCCAGCTGCGGCGGATGGTCCTCGGCGAGGCGCTGGTCGTCGGGCTGCTCGCGGTGGGGGCCGCGATCGTGCTCGGCCCGGTGCTCGGGCGGTGGCTGTTCGACCAGCTCGCGGCCAACCACGTCGTCCCCGACGTGCTGCGCTTCGAGCAGGGCTGGCTGCCGGCGACGGTCGCCGCGGGCGCGTCCCTGCTGGCCGTCGTCGCGGCGGCCTTCGTCGCCGGACGCCGGGCGTCGAAGGTCCGGCCGACCGAGGCGCTCGCTGAAGCCGCCGTCGAACGGCGCTGGCTGACGCCGATCCGGCTGGTCACGGCGATCCTCTGCTTCGCGGGCGGGACGGCGCTGGCGATCGTCACGGTCGCGGTGATGACCGGCCCGGTCGCGGCCAGCACGTCCGGCCCGGCGGTGATGCTGTGGGCGTTCGGCCTGGCGGCGATCAGCCCCGGCGTCACGAAGGTGATGGCGACCCTGCTGCGCTGGCCGGTGCAGGCGATCAGCGGCGTCACCGGCCGGGTCGCGCTGCTCAACACCCGCGTCGTCGCGGTCCGGACGGCCGGCGCGGTCACCCCGATCATGCTCGCGGTCGGCATCGCGACCGCCAACATCTACCTGCAGACGACCCAGGAAGCCGTCTCGAACCAGGCGTACACCGAGGACCTGCAGGCGGACGCGGTGGTCGCCTCGCCGATAGGGCTCGACCCGTCGGTGGTGAACCGGGTCCGCGCGGTGCCGGGGGTCGCCTCGGCGTCGGAGTACGTGACGAGCACGGTGTTCGTCGAGAAGCCGTTCGACTCGAACCAGGACAAGGACGGCTGGCCCGCGATCGGGGTCAGCGAGCTGACCGGGACCACGGTCACGGTGCCGGACACGTTCGGCCGCCACGTCGGCGACACGCTGTCGCTGCGGCTCGGCGACGGCACCCCGGTGGACGTGCGGGTGGGGGCCGTCGTGCGGCAACGCGCCGGGTTCGAGAGCCTCGTCCTGCCCGCCGGGCTGCTGGCGCCGCACACGACGCTGGGGCTCGCCCCGCAGCTGCTGGTCCGCGCCGCTCCCGGCGTCGACGCGGCGGCGCTCACTTCGCACCTTCGCGAGGCGACAGCGGGTTTGCCGGTCCAGGTCGGCGACCGCGGCGTGCTGATCGCGGCGCACGCGAAGGGCAACGAAGTCGGCGCCTGGGTCAACTACCTGCTCGTCGGCATGATCATCGCCTACACCGTGATCTCCGTGGTCAACACGCTGGTGATGGCGACCGGCAAGCGGCGCCGCGAGTTCGGGCTGCAGCGGCTGAGCGGGTTCACCCGCGGCCAGGTGCTGCGGATGGCCGGCGTCGAAGGCGGGCTGATCGCGACCATCGCGATCCTGCTCGGCACGGCGACGGCGGCCGGCGCGATCGTGCCGTTCTGCCTCGTGGTGACCGGTTCGGTGCTGCCGTCCGGGCCGATCGCGATCTACCTGACGGTGCTGGCCATCGCCGTGGTGCTGGCCCTCGTGGCGATCCTGGTCCCGGCCTGGGCGGCGACGCGCGGGCGTGCGGTCGACGCCACATCCATCGGGGAGTGAACCCGGTCGTGTGTAAGACTCACGGCCGTGGCGAACCCCGTTCTGGATCAAGCGGCGAAACTCGAACTGGCCAGGCTGGTCACCGATCTTTCCGTGGTGCACGGAAAAGTGACCCTGGCGTCCGGCAAGGAAGCCGACTACTACATCGATCTCCGGCGGGCGACGCTGCACCACGCGGCCGCGCCGTTGATCGGCAAGCTGCTGCGGCAGCTCACGGCGGACTGGGACTACGTGGCGGCCGGCGGGCTCACCCTCGGCGCCGACCCGGTCGCGCTGGCGATGCTGCACTCCGCGGCGGACGACGACGTCGTGCTCGACGCGTTCGTCGTCCGGAAGGACACCAAGGCGCACGGGATGCAGCGGCGCATCGAGGGCATGGAGGTCCGCGGGCAGCGCGTGCTGGCCGTCGAGGACACCTCCACCACCGGCGGCAGCGTGCTCACCGCGGTCGAGGCCCTGCGTGAGGCCGGCGCCGACGTCATCGGCGTCGTCACGGTCGTCGACCGCGACACCGGCGCGCGCGAGGCCATCGAGAAGGAAGGCCTGCCGTACCGCTACATCCTGGGCCTGGACGACCTCGGCCTGAAGAGCTGACGCGGGGCCGGGATCCGGCCCCGCGCCGGGCCCCGGCTCACTTCTTGAAGAGGTCCTTCGCGGCGTCCTTCACGTGCTCGACCGCGTCCTTCAGGCCGGCCTTCGCCTGGTCGCCCTGGCCCTCGGCCTTCAGCTGCTCGTCACCGGTGACGTTCCCGGTGGCCTCCTTGGCCTTCCCGCCCAGGTCTTCGGCCTTGTTGCCGATCTTGTCGCCCAGCGACATGGGGCACCTCCCGCACTGCGGCGCCCCGGTCGGGCGCCTCGTACCGGAAGGACCACCGCCGCGCCCGATCGTCACGGATTCGCCCCGGTGACCACTGTCACCCACAATCAGTGCGTGACGTTCTCCGTGCTCCGGTGTCCTCTACCCGAGGAGGTGCCGTGACGACGACCAGCGCGGATCCCGGCACGCCGCTCGACGACGCGACCCTGGTGGGCCGCGCGCGGGACGGCGACGTCCGGGCGTACGAACAGCTCGTGCTGCGCTACCAGGGCCCGATGTTCCGGCTCGCGGCGAAGATGCTCGCGAACCGCGGTGACGCCGAGGACGTCGTGCAGGAGGTGTTCCTCAACGCCTGGCGCAAGCTCGACCAGCTGGGTGAGGACGCCGCGTTCGTCGGCTGGCTCTACCGGGCCACGACGAACCGCTGCCTGAACGCCATCCGGGCGCGCCGGCCGCAGGCCGACGTCGACCTCGACACGGCGGAGTCGCCGCGCGGGGACCTCCAGCCGGAGCGGGCCGCCCAGGTGAGCGGTCAGCTCGCGGCGTTGAACACGGCCTTGGCGCAGCTCACCCCGGAACAACGGGCGTGCTGGCTGCTGCGTGAGGTGCACGGCCGGTCCTACGAGGAGATCGGCGAAATCGTCGGCGTGAACGGCACCGCGGTGCGGGGCCGGATCGCGCGGGCCAGGGCACAGCTGGCGGAGGTGATGAAGCCATGGCGATGACGGACTACGAACTGCCCTGCGAACGCGATGTCGAGCAGGTGTGGGAGCGGCTCGACGCGGTCGGCGCCGGGCTGGCCGACGAGCACGAGCTGACCTGCCCGCACTGCCGGGCGGCGCGCGAAAGCCTGCTCGCGTTGCGCGAGGCGACGTCCGAGATGGTGGCGGAGGAGGACGCGCCGCCGCCGGACCTGTTCGGCCGGATCATGTCGGCGGTCCGGGCGGAGGTGCGGCGCGGCTCGATGGTGCCGCTGCCGTCCCCGGAACCCGGGCTCGTCGAGATCAGCGAGCAGGCGGTGGCGGCGGTGCTGCGGTACGCGGCGGACACCGTCGAGGGCATCCGGGCCCGGCGCTGCCGGATCCGGAACGACGGCGCGGGTGTCGTCGAAGTCGAGCTCACCCTCGCGGTGAGTTTGCGGAACGCTACGGGCGGTGAAGCGTTGTCCCTGGTGCGGGAGCGGGTGACCGCGGCGGCCGCGGCCCGCGTGGGCCTGCGGCTGGCGAAGCTCGACCTGCTGGTGGACGACATCTATGGGGAGCCAGGGGAATGAGCGTCGAGTACGTCATCGCCGACCCGGTGATCGCCAGCGTGGCGGCCCGGGCGGCGGTCACCGCGCCGGGCGTGGTGCGGCTGGAGCCGGGGTTGCGCGGCCTGGTGACGGCGTGGACCCGCGCGGCGCGCCAGCGCTGGAAGGGCCTCGACCCGGCCCCGGCCGACGGCGTCCGCGTCCGCACGGTGGACGGCCGGCTGAGCGTCCAGGTGGACCTGGTCGCGTCGGGCGCCGACCAGGCGGCGACGGTGGGACGCTCGGTGCAGCGCGCGGTCAGCCGGTACGTGGCTTCGCAGACCGGTTTGGTCGTCGACGAGGTGTCGGTGTCCATCATGGACATCGAGACGGCGGCCCGGTGATCGCGAACGAAGCCGTCGAGAAGATCGTCGGCGCGATCAAGGGCGTGGCCGGCCTCCGCCCGGCGACCCCGGTCTCCCCGGAGACGACGTGGCTCCCGGTGGACTGGGAGGGCATGGCCGTCGACCTGACGCCGGAAGTCGTGCAGATCCGGCTGATCGCTTCACGGCTGCCGATCCCGCCGTTGCTGGATCTGGCGGTGGCGGCGGTCCGCCCGGTGCTGACCGGAACCGAGTGGGAGAAGGCCCGGCTGCGGCTGGTGGTCACGGACCTCGACGGCGCGGCCTTCGCCTGATCGGCGCGAGACCCACGTCACACGATCGGGGCAGTGACGATCTCCCATCCCGGGTGTCCTTACCTACGAACCAGGCAGAAAGCCTTGTTCCCCAGGACATCCGAGGAGGACCCCATGACCGCGACCGCCGAGAAGACCGTGGTGACCACCGCGAACGACGCCACCGGCGCGCTCGTCTCCAAGCAGGGCACCACCACCATCGCCGACACCGTCGTGCAGAAGATCGCCGGGCTCGCCGCCCGTGAGGTCAACGGGGTGTACGACCTCGGTGGCGGCGCCGCGCGGGCACTGAGCGCCCTGCGCGACCGCATCCCCGGTGCGTCCGCCAGCGTCGGCCAGGGCGTTTCCGTCGAGGTCGGCGAGAAGCAGGCGGCCGTCGATCTCCAGATCCTCGTCGAGTACGGCGTGGCCATCGCGGATCTCGCGCGGGCCGTGCGCCGCAACGTGATCACCGCGATCGAGCGGATGACCGGGCTGGAGGTCGTCGAGGTGAACATCAACGTCAACGACGTCCACATCCCGGGTGACGACGGCGAGCCCGCCACCAGCGACCGGGTGCTCTGATCGTGAACGGCACCCTGATCGGCCTGCTTTTCGGACTGGCACTGGGTTTCGCGGCCGCGTTCGGCGGGTTCGGCGCGTTCGTCGCCGTG
The DNA here is from genome assembly GCF_034929455.1 of Amycolatopsis heterodermiae. Classification (NCBI taxonomy): domain Bacteria; kingdom Bacillati; phylum Actinomycetota; class Actinomycetes; order Pseudonocardiales; family Pseudonocardiaceae; genus Amycolatopsis; species Amycolatopsis heterodermiae. The sequence continues at coordinate 1,769,362 of NZ_JAYFSI010000001.1, read as the reverse complement.
CTCGTGCTCGGCGGGCTCGGTCTCCTGGTCGGCCGGTGGGCCGACGGCAAGCTCGACCTGGCCGCCCTCGTCGGGGCCGCCCGGGATCGGAGGTAGGCCGTGTCCACGCTCACCGCGCGGCACCGTCGTGACGACGTCGAGACGGTCGAAGAGGAAGACGAGCGCGGCGAGACGACCGTCGAGCCGCGCGCGGTCGGGCGCATCGCCGCCCGCGCCGCGCGTGAGGTCGACGGGGTCGCCGCCGACGTCACCGCGAAGGCCACTGTGGACGGAGATGTGACCACTTTGGACATTCGGCTGCCCGTCGCCTACCCGGCGCCGATCCACGGCACCGCCGACCGGGTCCGGGCCCACCTGCTCGGGCGCACCACCGAACTGACCGGCCTGCGCACGCAGCGCGTCGACATCACGATCGCGCTGCCGCCGGCCGAGCCGCCGAAGCGGCGGGTCCGATGAGGCGGCCGCGGCGGAGCGTGCCCGCGGTGCTCACCGCGCTCGTGGTGCTGGCCGCCTGCGCGTTCGTCGTGACGGCGCTCGTGCAGCGGCTGCTCGGCGAGCCGCCGGTGCTGTCCTACGACGCGGTCGCCGCGCGCGTGCACGACACCTCCTGGAACGAACTGCCCGTGCTCGTCGGGGGCGGGGCCGCGATTCTGGTGGGGTTCGTGCTGCTGGCGACGGCCGTGCTCCGCGGCCGTCCGGTGGTGCTGCCGCTGGCGCCGGAGCCGGGGTTCGACACCGGCACCACGCGCCACGGCCTGCGGACGTCGCTGCGCTCGACCGCCGCGCACGTCGACGGCGTCTCCTCGGCCGCGCTGAAGCTGCGCCGCCGCACCGTGCGGGTGAAGGTCAAGACCGGCCGGACGCGCACGGACGGGCTCGCGGACGCCGTCAGCTCCGCGCTCGAAACCCGGCTCGACCAGGTCGGCCTGGCACGGCCGCCGCGGGTCCGCGTCCGCGTGCGAGGTGTGCGATGAACCGGCCCGCCGCGCTCAACCGGACCCTGCTCGCCCTGATCGGGCTGGTGCTGCTCGCCGCCGGCGGGTTCGCGCTGGCCACCCACTTCGGCCGGCTGCACGTCCTCGACCCGGCGTCTTCGCTGGTCCCGGGCTCGACCGCCCCGCCGACCTGGGTGTTCTACGTCGTGATCGCGGTCGCCGTCCTGCTCGGGCTGCTCTGCCTGCGGTGGCTGGCCGCCCAGGCGTTCCGGCGCCCGAAGACCGTCGCTTGGCGGGCCGAAGAGGTCGACGGCGCGACGGAACTGGATTCGGCGACGGCCGCCGCCCCGGTCGCGGCCGACGTCGAGGGTTACGACGGCGTCCGGTCGGCGTCGGCCTGGCTCTCCGGGCCGCGTGACCGGCCGGAACTGTTCCTGATCGTGACGACCGACGCCGAGGCCGACGCCGGGGCGATCCGCGCCCGGATCGCCGAGCACGCCCTCCCGCGGCTGCGCCAGGCCCTGGAGGTCGACGAGCTGCCGGTGCGTCTCGAAGTTCGGCTGACGGCGAAATCGGGCGCTCGCGCTCGGTGAAGTGGTGGTTGCCGGGGTTACCGTCGACGGATGACTATGGGGTCCGGGGCAGAGCCCCGGCGGGGGTGCGGGGGCACGCCCCCGCTCGATACGGCGCCGTCTACGCCCGGTGAGCCGCCGCACCGCCCGAACGATCCGAACCGGAAGAAACCGGACGGAGCGCCGGATCAGTACCCACACGAGGAACCGACGAAGTATCCGGCGAAACGCCCACCCGAATTTCCACCCGGTGTGACGCCTCCATCACCGCCCAGGTGAAGAAGTTGCTCCGGTGGGTTGAACATCACACGCCTGGGCATTCTTCGAGGAGGCTGATTCCGATCAGCGGAGTAAAGTCGCTGGTGGGGGCATCGGGGTAAGGGGGTGGACGGTGGCGAAGTTCCTGGCCGACGTGACCGTTGCGGTGCACATTCTCGCCTTGTTGCTCATCGGGTTCGGCGGATTCCTCGCGTGGCGCTGGCCCAAGCTGATCTTCGTCCACATGTTCGCCGCGGCGTGGGGCATCCTCGTGAACGTCGCGCCGGTGCCGTGCCCGTTCACCGCGCTGGAGAACTTCTTCCGCCACCAGCAGGGCCTCGGCGACCTGCCCGGCGGGTTCAACGCGTACTACCTCTACGACACGGTGTTCCCGCGCTCGTGGCTGCCGGCGATCGGAATCGTCGCGATCATCGTCGTCGCGTACTCCTACGTCGGCGTGTACTACCGCTGGCGCCACCGCGACCACCACGAGGACGCCCGCGCGCACGCCGTCCACCTGGGTTAGGCGACAATCGACGCCGTGAGCACACCCCACGACGTCGGGCCCACCGAGTGGGTGAGCCGCGAAGAGGTCGGCGTCGGCCCCTGGCCGGGTGACTGGCCCTCGGACGACCGGTACGACCCGGACCTGCTGCGCGACGGCGACCGCCGCAACGTCGTCGACAAGTACCGCTACTGGCGCCGCGAGGCGATCGTGTCCGATGTGGACGCCCGACGGCACCCGTTCCACGTCGCCATCGAGAACTTCCAGCACGACCACAACATCGGCACGGTGGTGCGCACGGCCAACGCCTTCGCCGCCGCCGAGGTCCACATCGTCGGCCGCCGCCGCTGGAACCGCCGCGGCGCGATGGTGACCGACCGCTACCAGCACCTGCGCCACCACGACGACGTCAGCGGCTTGGTCTCCTTCGCCGCCGAGCAGGGGCTCGCCGTCGTCGCCGTCGACAACACGCCGGGGTCCGAGCCGGTCGAGACGGCCGACATCCCGCGCGAGTGCGTGCTGCTGTTCGGCCAGGAGGGGCCGGGGTTGTCCCCGGTCGCCCAGGAGGCGGCGTCCCTGGTCGTGTCGATCGCCCAGTTCGGGACGACCCGCTCGATCAACGCGGGTGTCGCGGCGGGCATCGTGATGCACGCCTGGGTCCGGCAGCACGCGGACCTCTCCCAAGCCTGGTGACTACGCGGGCGCGACCTCGACCGGGATGCCGTTCAGCACCGAGGTCCCGGACGGCACGTCCAGCAGGGTCTCGTCGGCGACCAGGTTCGAGTTGACGCCCGGGTTCGCGCTCGCCACCCGGGTGCGCGAACCGGCGGCGTCGTGGCCCCAGCCGTGGGGAATGCTGATCACGCCTTCGCGGACCTCGTCGGTCACCTCCACCGGGACCTCGAGCTTCCCGGCGCGGGACGTCACCGAGGCGAGGCCGCCGTCCTTCAGGCCGAGCCGCGTCGCGTCGGCCGGGTGAACCTGGACCGTGCAGCGGTTCCCGCCGCGAACCAGCGGCGCGAGGTTGTGCATCCACGAGTTGTTCGAGCTCAGGTGCCGCCGGCCGATCAGCACGAGGCCGTCCTCGAGGGGCTTGGCCAGCTCGTCACGCAGCCTCGGCACGTCCGCGACGATCGTCGGCGGCGCCAGCTCGATCCGGCCGGACGCGGTGCACAGCACCTCCGGGATCCGCGGCTTCAGCGCGCCGAAGTCGATGCCGTGCGGCGCCGCTTCGAGGTCGGCCAGCGTGACGTCGTACGGGCCGCTGCGCAGCATCAGGTCGACCAGCCGGGCGGGGCCGGTGCGATCGTGCGTGACCTCGAGCTTGGCGCGGCGCGCGACGTCGGCCGCGACGAAGTCGTCGAGCGCGGCGACGTCCGCCTCGGGGCCCTGGCCGGTGACGATGCCGGTGAGCCGCAGCATGGTCTCCCACTCCTGCGGGAGTTCCGACGGCAGCGTCGGCGGTGTCCAGTTGGCGATGTTGCGCACCGAAAGCTGGTAGAAGGCCAGGTCGAAGTGTGGACGTTCGAGCGGTGACGGCCCGGGCAGGATGACGTCGGCCTGGCGTGACGTCTCGTTGAGGTAGACGTCCACGGAGATCATGAAGTCGAGGCCCTTGATGGCTTCGGCCAGCCGGCCCGCGTTCGGCGTGCTCAGGCACGGGTTGCCGCTGACGGTGATCAGCGCGCGGACCTGGCCGTCGCCCGGCGTCTCGATCTCGTCCGCCAGCGTCGCGACCGGCAGCTCGCCGACGACCTCCGGGTACCCGCGCACGCGGCTGTGCCAGCGGCCGACCTTGAACGGCTTGCGGTTGCCGGTCGGCGTGCACGCGGCCAGCGGGAACATCGCGCCGCCGGGCTCGTCGAGGTTGCCGGTGAGCACGTTGAGGACGTCGACCAGCCAGCTCGCGATCGTGCCGAACGTCTGGGTGGTGGTGCCGATCCGGCCGTAGACCACGGCGTTCTCCGCGTCCGCCAGCTCCAGGGCCATCCGGCGGATCTCGGCGGCCTCGATGCCCGTGCGCGGCGCGACGGCCTCCGGGGTGAACGGCCGGGACAGCACGCGGACGTCGTCGAGGCCGTTGAGGTGCTCGGCCAGGCGGCCGGGGGCGACGCGGTTCTCCGCGACCAGGACGTTGACCAGCGCGAACAGCAGCAGGGCGTCGGTGCCGGGTCGGATGGCGTGGTGCTCGTCGGCGTACTGCGCGGTCCGGGTGCGGCGCGGGTCGACGACGACGATCTTGCCGCCGCGCTCGCGGATCCCGCGCAGCCGCCCGCGCATGTCCGGCGCGGTCATCAGGCTGCCGTTGGACACCAGCGGGTTCGCGCCGAGGATGAGCAGGTGCCGCGTGCGGTCGACGTCGGGCACGGGGATGGCCAGCGGGTCGCCGAACATCGTGCCGGAGGAGTAGTGCTTCGGCATCTGGTCGACCGACGTCGCGCTGTAGAAGTTCTTGGTGCCCAACGCTTTGTAGAGCACGCGGCTGTAGAGCGTCAGCGCGATGTTGTGCACGCCGGGGTTGCCCGCGTACACGGCGACGGCGTCGCGGCCGTACTTCTCCGCGATCGGCGGGAGCCGCAGCTCGATCTCGTCGTAGGCCTCCTGCCAGCTGACCTCGACGAACTCGCCGTCGCGCTTGAGCAGCGGCGCGGTCAGCCGATCGGGGTCGTGGTGCAGCGCGCCGAGCGACGCGCCCTTCGGGCAGATGTACCCCTTCGAGAAGACGTCCTGCTGGTCGCCGGTGACGCGCGTGACCTGCTGGTTCTCGTCCAGCGTCACCTCGAGGCCGCAGGTCGCTTCACACAGCGGGCAGGTGACGTGTGCCGTGGTCATGAGTACCTCGCAGGCCGTCGGGGTCCTTCAACATACCGAGCGGTATGTCGGTGGGCAAGGCAGGATTGCGACATGGACGTCGCAGCAGCCGAACGCGCGGTGACCTCGCGGCACCTGCGCCGGGTGTGGGGGCTGCCCGGCACGGTCCTCGGCCGCAGCGGCTGGCCGGCGTCGCCGGGGCAGCGGCTGCACTGGCACTGGAACTACTGGTGGCAGGCCCACCTGCTCGACACGCTCATCGACGCGCAGCTGCGCGCGCCTTCCTCTGACCGGTTGACGCTGATCCGTTCGTTCGTCAGGTCGGTGCGGCTGCGCAATTTCGGCCGCTGGACGAACGACTTCTACGACGACATCGCGTGGCTCGGCCTTGCGCTGCAACGGGTTCAGTCGCTGGGCATCGACGTCGGCCCGGCCTTGGCGGCGATCGACACGCAACTCCTGTCGGGCTGGACGGACGCGGCGGGCGGCGGCATCTGGTGGCGCGTCGGCGACGAGTTCAAGAACGCCCCGGCCAACGGCCCGGCGGCGATCTTCCACGCCCGCTCCGGCAATGTGGCTCGCGCCCGCGAGATGACTTCGTGGATGACGTCCACTTTGGTCGATCCCGCGTCCGGCCTGGTCTGGGACGGCATCCGGACGGACACGGGCGAGCTGGTGAAGCACATTTACACCTACTGCCAAGGGGTTTACCTAGGCGCGTGCCTGGAACTGTCCTTAGTGGACGAAGCGGCCCGGACGATCCGAGCGGTGGCCGAGCACTGCGCCCCGGGAGGCATCATCCGCGGCCAAAGCGGCGGCGACGGCGGCCTGTTCGCAGCAATCCTGGCGCGCTACCTGGCTCTGGCGGCGCGTTCCCTCCCCGGCCCCGAGGCGGCCGTGGCCCGATCCCTGGTCTTGACGTCGGCGTCGGCGGCCTGGTCGGGCGCGGCGGAGGGCCCGGTGTTCAGCGCGTTCTGGGACCGCCCGGCGCCGTCACCACCACTACCCCCCGACGCACCGGAGCGCGACATGTCGGTCCAGGTGGGCGGCTGGATGCTCCTGGAGGCAGCGGCAACGCTGTCACCAGACATCGCCGGCCCGCCAGTCGGCGGTTAGCTCGCCGTCCAGGTCCAGTGGCGCCCGGCCCGGGAACACGTAGACGGCGCCGTCGTCGTCCTCGGTGCGCTGGATTCCCGACGGGGTAAGGGCGGACGTCGGCCCGCGCCACTGCTGCCAGCCGCGTCCCTCGTACAGCGGCCTGCCGGCCGTGGACGCGCTCAGCGCACCCACCTCGTAACCACCCAGCAGCGCTTCCACCTCGGCCATCAACGCACTGGCGATCCCCCGCCGCCGATGCCCGGCATGAACGGCGACGCCCTCGACGTACCCCGTGTTCAGCACGCGGTCGCCGTGCAGCAGACGCCGCTGCACGAGCGAGGAGTGACCGACCAGGTCGTCGGCCTCGAAGACCAGCGCGTGCATCCCGCCCAGCGTGTTCTCCCAGCCCGCGAGGTCGAAGTCCTTGAACGCACCCTCGAGCAGGGTCCGCGCCGCGGACAACTCACCGGCGGACAGCTGGGCCGTGTGCGCCAGCTTCAGCATCCGCAGGACGCGCCGTGCAGGAAGCGGGGAGTCAGCAGCACCGACTCTGGTGGCCGGTCCGGGTCGGCCATTCGGGAGAGCAGCAGCTGGACCGCTCGGCGGCCGATATCGGCGATCGGCTGGACCAGTGTGGTCACCGCCGGGCTCACGCGGCGGGCCCAGTCCATGTCGCCGTAGCCGACGACCGCCAGTTCCGAGCCGATGCGGATGCCTCGGCGGTGGGCCTCGTACTGGACGCCCACCAGCATCGACTCGTCCGCGACCACCAGGGCCGTCGGGGAGGGCCAGCCGTCCAGGAGCTTGGCCGTTGCTCGGGCCGCTCCGCCCGACGTCGACAGGCCCGACTCCACCAGTTCGCGGTCCCAGCGCAGGCCCGACTGCTCCAAGCCCAGGCGGTAGCCCCGGACGCGCTCGCGGCTGACGTCCAGGCCCTCGTCGCCCGAGATCAGGCCGATCTTGCGGTGGCGGCGCTCCGTCAGGTGCTTCACCAGCCCGCACAGGGCGTGGACGTTCTCCGTGCCCACCTGGTCGACGTCGTTGCGGGCCGCGAGCCGGTCCATCAGCACCGTCGGCACGCCCATCCGGACCAGGCCGTTGATCACCGCGTCGTCACCCGGTGAGGGGACCAGCAGCACGCCGTCCACGAGGTCCGCCCGCAGCGCGCGGACGACGGCGGCCTCTTCGCTGACGCTGTCGCCGGTGTCGGCCAGCGTGACGTCGCAGCCCGCCTGGGCGGCGGCCGCCCTGATGGAACGCAGCAGCTCACCCGAATACGGGTGCGCGTGCGTACCCATCGCGACGCCGATCCGGTAGGTGACCGGGGGGTCCCACAACCGGAGCTCCGGCGAAAGTGCCGTCATAAAGCCCTCGCAGACGCTCAGGGCCGAAAGGTAGCCGCTGAACGACCCCGTCGAGGCGTCAACACCCCAGAATCACTGATGTGAGTGAACCGCCGGGCAGCCGCACGACTCTCGGTGACGCAGCGTGGGCGGCAGGCGCACGGTTTCGGCCTTGCGCGCCGGGTCGTTGATGCGCGCCAGCAGCAGCCGCACCGCCTGCCGGCCGATCTCCTCGATCGGCTGCGCCATCGTCGTCAGCGGCGGGTCGACCAGGTCGGCCCACTCGACGTCGTCGTAGACCACGACCGGCAGATCCTGCCCGATGCGAAGGCCGCGCCGCCGCGCTTCGTGCAGCACGCCGACCATCATGCTGTCGTTCCCGACGACCAGCGCCGTCGGCGGTTCGGGCAGCGCGAGCAGCTGGCTGACCGCCAGCGCGCCACCCTCGTGGGACGAGTTTCCGCAGGCCACGAGGTCGGCCGACCACGTCAGGCCGGACCGGCCCAGCCCGAGCCGGTAGCCGAGCACGCGCTCCTCGCTGGTCGAAAGGCCGGGCGCGCCGCTGATCATCCCGATCCGCCGGTGCCCGAGCGTCGCCAGGTGCGCGGTCAGCGCCGACGTCGCCTGGATGTTCTCCGTGCCCACCTGGTCGACGTCGCCGCGGGTGGTCAGCCGGTCGATCAGCACCGTCGGCACGTCCAGCGAGACGAGCTCGCCGATCACCGAGCCGTCGCCCGGGGCCGGGGTGATCAGCAGGCCGTCGACCCGGCGGGAGCGCAACGTCCGAACGGTGTCACGCTCCGTGTTCACCGTGTCGTGGGTGTCCGCGAGCAGCACGGTGTAGCCGTGGGTCGACGCCTCCCGTTCGATCGCCTGCATCAGCGTCGCGAAGTACGGGTTGGCGACGAGGGAGATCGCCATCCCGATCGACCGGGTGCCGCCGGTGACCAGCGAGCGCGCGATGGCGTCGCCGGTGTAGCCGGTCGTTTCGATCGCCCGCAGGACGGCCGCCTTGGTGTCCTCGGCGACCGCGCGGGTCCCGTTCACGACGTGCGAAACGGTGGTGATCGAAACACCGGCGAGCTCGGCGATGTCCCGCTGGGTCGGCCGCGATGATCTCGGCTGGGGCATGCCAATCCTTTCCGGCAAGCGTTTGCGCAAACGCTTGCGTCCACGCAGCAGTCTGTCTACCTTCCCGACCATCGGCAAGCTTCGAACCGTCCGTGTCTCCTGAAAAGGGTGGGAACCCATGAGACAACGAAGTCTCACCGCACTCGTGCTGGCCGCGGTACTGGCCACGACGACCGGGTGCACCGTCGAACGTCACTGGGGTGGCAACACCAACACCGGTGGCAGTGGAAAGGCGAAGGTCGGCCTGGTCACCAAGACCGACACGAACCCGTACTTCGTGGCCCTGCGGGATTCCGCCAGAGCCACCGCACAGGCCAACGGCGCCGATTTCAGCGCCCTCGCCGGGCAGTTCGACGGCGACAACGACGGCCAGGTCCGCGCCATCGAGAACCTCGTGCAGCAGGGCGCGAACACCATCCTCATCACGCCCAGCTCGTCCACCGGGGTGCTGAAGGCGATCAAGGACGCCCGCGACGCCGGGATCCTGGTCATCGCCCTCGACACCGCGACCGAACCGCCGGACGCCGTCGACGCCACCTTCGCCACCGACAACTTCGCGGCCGGCCAGCAGCAGGGCGCGTACGTCAAGGCGGCGCTGGGCGGCACCCCGCCCAAGCTGCTGATGGTCGACGGCACCGCAGGCAGCTCGGTCGACACCCAGCGCCACGGCGGGTTCCTCAAGGGCATCGGGCTGACCGACGGCTCGCCCGAGATCAAGGGGCACACCGCGGCCAACGGCGACCAGAGCCTCGCCCAGCAGGGCATGGAGAACCTGCTGCAGCGCACCACCGACATCAACGCCGTCTACTCGATGAACGAGCCGATGGGCCGCGGCGCCAACGCGGCGCTGAAGGCCCGCGGGCTCACCGGCCGGATCGTGATGGGCTCGATCGACGGCGGCTGCGAAGGCGTCCAGAACGTCAAGGACGGCCTCTACGCCGCGACCGTCATGCAGTTCCCCAAGAAGATGGCCGAACAGGGTGTGCTCGCCGCCGTCGAGTACGCGAAGACCGGCAAGAAGCCGACCGGCTTCGTCAACACCGGGTCCGCCGTGATCACCGACAAGCCCATGCCCGGCGTCGAAAGCCACGACACCGCCTGGGGCCTGCAGAACTGCTGGGGAGGCGCGAAATGACGACGGCAACCGTCGCCAGTCCGTCCACAAAGGAACGTGAGTCGCTCGGCGAGTTCCTCCTCCGCGCCCCCGCGGTCGGCCCGGCGCTCGCCCTGATCGTCGCCGTCGTGGTGTTCTCGCTGGCCACGGACACCTTCTTCGACCTCGACAACCTCTCCACCGTCGTCCAGCAGTCGCTGGTCGTCGGGACGCTCGCGCTCGGCCAGACGCTCGTCATCCTCATCGCGGGCATCGACCTGTCCAACGCGTCGTCGATGGTCGTCGCGACGCTGATCATGGCGAAGCTCGCCGCGGCCGGGACCAACGGCTTCGTCGCGCTGCTGGCCGGCGTCGTCCTGACGGTCATCGTCGGCATCTTCATCGGCTCGCTCGCCACGCGGATCAAGCTGCCGGCGTTCATCATCACGCTCGGCACGTTCACCATGCTCACCGCGGTGTCCAAGCTGATCGCCGGCGGCCAGGCCGTGCCGGTGACCGACGGGCTGCTGCAGTGGCTCGGCACCAAGCGCTACCTCTTCGGCGGCATCCCGATCACCTACGGCATGACGCTGGCGCTGCTGATGTACCTCGGCATCTGGTACGCGCTGACGAAGACCGCGTGGGGCAAGCACGTCTACGCGGTCGGCAACGCGCCGGAGTCCGCGCGGCTGTCCGGGATCAAGGTCAACCGCACGGTCCTGTCGGTGTACATCGTGGCGGGCCTCGCCTTCGGCCTCGCCGCGTGGCAGGCGCTCGGCCGGACGCCGAACGCCGACCCGAACCAGTTCCAGCTCGGCAACCTCGACTCGATCACCGCCGTCGTGCTCGGCGGGACGAGCCTGTTCGGGGGCCGCGGCTCGGTGCTGGGCACGCTGATGGGCGCGCTGGTCGTGGCGGTGCTGCGGTCCGGGCTGACGCAGATGAACGTCGACGGCAACTACCAGGACCTCGCCACCGGGGCCCTGCTCATCGCCGCCGTCGTGGTGGACCGGATCGCGAGGAGGCAGCAGCAGTCATGACCGAACCGATCCTGCAGGCCCGTGGCCTGGTGAAACGCTACGGCCGGGTGACCGCCATCGACGGCGCCGACTTCGACCTGCTCCCCGGCGAGGTGCTCGCCGTCGTCGGCGACAACGGCGCCGGGAAGTCGTCACTCATCAAAACCCTGTCCGGGGCCGTGATCCCGGACGAGGGCGAGATCAAAGTGGACGGTGAGACCGTCCACTTCAAGTCCCCTTTGGACGCTCGCCAGTACGGGATCGAGACGGTGTACCAGGATCTCGCCGTCGCGCCCGCGCTGGACATCGCGTCGAACATGTTCCTCGGCCGGGAGAAGCGCATCGGCGGCGCGTTCGGGCTGTTCCGCAAGCTCGACACCGCCACCATGCGGAGTGAGGCACAGCGGATCCTCGACGAGCTGGGCATCAACATCAAGTCGATCACCCAGCTCGTGGAGACGCTCTCCGGTGGTCAGCGCCAGGGTGTCGCCGTCGCCCGCGCGGCGGCGTTCGGCACCAAGGCCGTGATCATGGACGAGCCCACCGCGGCGCTCGGCGTCGCCGAGTCCGGCAAGGTGCTCGACCTGATCGGCCGGATCCGCGACCGCGGCCTGCCGGTGGTGCTGATCAGCCACAACATGCCGCACGTGTTCGACATCGCCGACCGCATCCACGTGCACCGCCTCGGCAAGCGCGTCGCGGTCGTCTCGCCGAAGACGCACTCGATGAACCAGGTCGTCGGCCTGCTCACGGGCGCGCTGCGGCTGAACGAGAACGGCGAGATCGAAGAGGCGGCTGCCGCGACGCACGTGGCCGGGCTCAGCTAGTGCGGGTGCTGCTGGCGGGGTTGTGCACCGTGGACGTCGTCCAGCGCGTCGCCGAGCTCCCGGCCCCGGGCGAGAAGGTGCAGTCACTGCGGGTGGACGTCGCGGCCGGGGGGCCCGCGACGAACGCCGCGGTGACGGCCGCCGCGCTCGGGGCCGAGGCGACGCTGCTGACCGTCCTCGGCGCCCACCCGCTGGCGGCGCTCGCCCGCGCCGACCTGGAAACCCACGGCGTCCGCGTCGTCGACCTGGACCCGTCCCGCGCCGATCCACCCCCGGTCAGCGCGGTCGCCGTCCGCGACCGCGACGGCGAACGCACCGTCGTCTCCCGCAACGCCGGAGGGCGGCACTTTCACGTGAAAGTGCCGCTTTTGACAGCTGACGTCGTTTTGCTCGATGGGCACTATCCGGATCTTGCGCTGGACGTCGCGCGGCAGGCAAAAGCCGCGGGGGTGCCGGTTGTGTTGGACGCCGGGAGCTGGAAGCCGGTGCTCGACGAGCTGCTGCCGCTGGTCGACGTCGCCGCCTGCTCCGCTCACTTCCGGGCGCCCGAACCCGGCCTCCACCAGCGGGGCGTGCCGATGGTCATCACCACCGCCGGCCCTGGTCCGGTGCGGTGGTCGACCGCGGACGGGCGTTCCGGAGAGGTGCCCGTGCCGTCCGTCGAAGCGCGGGACACACTAGGTGCGGGAGACGTCTGGCACGGCGCGCTCGCCGTCGCCGTGGCGCGAAAACTCACGGTGACGGACCGGGTTCGCTTCGCCAACGAGGTGGCCGCCGAACGGGTGCGGCATGTGGGACCGCGGTCGTGGACGACCGCGATCGCAGGAAGGAACAGGACATGACGGCGTTCGACGATCTGCTGGCCAGGGCCGAGGGGCTGACCGTGCGCGGGCAGCGCAACGTGCTCGGCATCATCGGCGCGCCCGCCTCCGGGAAGACCACCCTCGCGTGGGCACTGGCGAACGCGCTGGGCTCGCGCGCCGCGGTGGTCGGGATGGACGGCTTCCACCTCGCGCAGGTCGAGCTGCGCCGGCTCGGCCGCGCCGAGCGCAAGGGCGCGCCGGACACCTTCGACGCGGCCGGGTACTACCACCTGATCCGCCGGCTCGCCGAAGGCCGCGAGACGGTCTACGCGCCGGAGTTCCGCCGGGAGATCGAAGAGCCGATCGCGGGTGCTGTCGCGGTCGCACCGGAGGTCCAGCTCGTCATCACGGAGGGCAACTACCTCCTGCTGCCGGACGACCCGTGGAGCGGGATCCGGCCGCTGCTCACCGAGGCGTGGTTCCTCGCGCCGGACGAGCCCGAGCGCATCGAACGGCTCGTGTCGCGCCACCGCCGGTACGGCCGTTCGCTCGTCGAGGCGCGGCAGCGCGCCCTCGGGTCGGACCAGCGCAACGCCGACCTGATCACGCAGACGCGCGACCGCGCGGACCTCGTGCTGGAGAACCTCCCGCTGGTCAACTTCGCGCTGTGAGCGTCCTGATCGTCACGGGCGGCAGCCGGGGGATCGGCGCCGCCATCTGTGAGTTGGCTGCTTCGCGGGGCTACGACGTCGTGGTCAACTTCTCGGGTGATCCCGCGCCGGCCGAGGAGGTCGCCGCTCGCGTGGAAGCCCTCGGCCGGCAGTCGCTCGCGGTCCGCGCGGACGTCTCGGACGAGGACGACGTGCGCGCGCTGTTCAACGCCGCCGCGACGCTGGGCCCGGTCGAGGCGCTGGTCAACAACGCCGCCATCACCGGAAACACCCCCGGGCGGCTCGACGAGTACGAGGTCGGCGTCGTCCGGCGGACGCTCGACGTGAACGTCACCGGCGTCTTCCTCTGCTGCCGCGAGGCGGTCCGCCGGATGTCGACCCGCTACGGCGGCGGGGGCGGCGCGATCGTCAACATCTCCTCGACGGCCGCGCGCACCGGCTCGGCCGGGGAGTGGGTGCACTACGCCGCGTCGAAGGCCGCCGTCGACACCCTGACCCACGGGCTCGCCCAGGAGGTCGCGGACGAGGGCGTGCGGGTCAACGCCGTCGCGCCCGGGATGATCCACACCGGGCTGCACGAGGCCGCCGGGATGCCGGACCGGCTCGAGAAGTACGCGCGGCAGATCCCGATGCGCCGCGCCGGGCAGCCGGGCGAGATCGCCGAGGCCGTGCTGTGGCTGCTGTCGCCGGCGGCGTCGTTCACCACCGGAGCGGTGCTGGACGTCGGTGGCGGTCGGTGATCGTTCGAGCACTGTCCGATAACCTGAAATGACTTTCAGTCACCGGCGTCCGAGTACTGGGACGCCCGGAGACGGCGAGATCACGATTGTCCCGGGAACTTGGTCACCGTTGTTTTGCCAAGCGAACGCTGTGCAACTCTGGGGAGCCGCCACGCGAAAGGACGGCTTCCCAAGCCATGGCAAAACTCATGTCCGTGCACCACTTGGCGCTGACCGTGACCGACGTGGACCGCAGCGTGCCGTGGTACGCCCGGGTCCTGGACCTCGAGGAGGTCACCCGGCGCGAAGAGCCGGAGACGGGCCTGCGCAAGGTCGTGCTGCGGTCCGCCGGGGACGCGTTCTCGGTCGTGCTGGTGCAGCACGCGGACACCGGAAGGCGCGGTTTCGACGAGCGAAGAACCGGTCTGGACCACGTCGCCTTCAAGGTCGGCTCGGTGACCGAGCTGACCGAGTGGGAGGAACGGCTGGCCGAGTTCGGCGTCTCCTACCTGCCGGCCGCGCCGTCGCGCACCTTCGAAGGATCCCGGGTCGTCGTGTTCCGCGACCCCGACGGCATCCAGCTCGAGATCTGGGCCGACCCCGAACTGTGAGTCAGGCGCGGGCGTCGTCCTTCTCTTCGACCGGGCGGCGCATCTCCTGGCGGTAGCGCAGCACGCCGTACGCGGTGCCGAACACGAAGAACGCGACGCTGGCCCACAGCGCGGCCGTCTTAAGCCACGGCAGGACGTCCAGCAGGCCGGCGCCGTAGTAGCCGAGCAGCACGAGCGTCGGCACCCAGAGCAGCCCGCCGAGCGTGGTCGCCAGCAGGAACCGGCGCGGGTCCATCCGCGCGGCCCCGGCGATGAGCGGCGCGAGGGTGCGGATCCACGGGATCCAGCGCGCGGCGACGATCGCGAAGAATCCCCGGCGGTCGAGGAACGCCTGCGCGCGCTCGAGGTGCTGCCGGTTCAGGACCTTCCCGTCCCGGCGTGCGATCAGCTTGGAGCCACCGGTGCGCCCGATGTAGTAGCCGATCTGGTTGCCGAGCACGGCGACGATCAGCGCGGCGCCCGAGAGCAGCCACGCGTTCAGGTCCGAGCCGTGCTGGGCCAGCACCACACCGGCGCCGAACAGCAGCGAGTCACCGGGCAGGAACAGCCCGATGATCAGCGCGCATTCGACGAGCACGAAGCTCAGCACGATCACCCAGACGAGCAGGGGCCCGGCGGTGTCCAGCCAGCTCACGCCGACGCCCGCGGCCTCGATGCTCACGACGTTCACACGATGAGCCTACGTGGCCGAGGTGAACGGCCCACGGCCAACGGCCGAATCGGGCCCTTTCGGAAATTCACCTCGCACGAACGGTGAAGGCCCCCTCACCAGCGGTGAGGGGGCCTTCAGTGAGGGTTTCTCAGAACTGCGGCAGCGACTCGCCCTGGACCGCTTCGACGTCCAGTTCGATCTTCACCGTCGTGCCGACCGCCGCGACGCCGGCCCGGACCATCGCGCTGTAGTTGATCGCGAAGTCGTTCCGGTGCAGCGTCGTCTCGGCGTGGAACGCCACGCGGACGCCGCCCCACGGGTCCGGGCCCCAGCCGCCGTAGGTCAGCTCGAGCTCGATCTCGCGGCGCTCGCCGTGCAGCGTGAGGTCGCCGACCAGCGTCCACGAGTCGACGCCGCGCTGGCGCATCCCCGTGCTCGCGAACGTGATCACCGGGTGCACGTCGACGTCCAGGAAGTCCGGCGACCGCAGGTGGTCGTCGCGCATCCGGATGTTCGTGTCGATGCTCGCCGCCTTGATCTCGGCGTGCACCGACGACCGCTCGGCCGGGCGGCCGATGTCGATCCGGCCCGACACGTCCGGGAACCGCGCCTTGATGCTCGCGATGCCCAGGTGGCGGGCGGTGGCGACGACCGACGAGTGCATCGGGTCGATCGTCCACGGCCCGGCGGGCGGCAGGTCGATCGCCTCGGCGACCGGGGCCAGCACGACGTCGCCGAGCGAGCCGGAGCCGTCCGAGGCGACCTGCGCCATCCGGGCGACCGGGGTGTACCCGGCCGCCGTGACGACCGCGGTGTAGGTCCCCGGCGCGAGCGCGTCGGTGACCACGTCGCCGCGGACGTCGGCCGCCTGGCGGGCGACCTGCCGCCCGGCCGGGTCGGTCACGGTGAGCACGGCGTGCTCGACCGCCCAGCCTTCGGCGGTGCGCAGGGTGGCGCGCAGTCCGGTCATGACCGGTCGACCAGCTCGTCGAAGGCCTGGTCGTAGCTCAGCCGGACGTCGTGGTCCGCTTCGCCGCCGGTCAGCTCCACCTGGCTGGTCGCCGGCGGGTAGCCGCTCGCGACCACGGTGTACGCGCCCGCGGGCAGGTCGCTGACCAGGTACCGGCCTTCACCGTCGGTCCGGGCCACGGCGGCCACGTTGCCTTCGGGGTCGAGCACGGTGATCCGCGCGTCCGGCACGATCCGGTCGCCCTCGGTCCGCGCGGTGCCGCTCAGCAGCACCGAGCTCGCGAGCTCGACGTCGTGGCGCAGCACGCCGCTGTCCGGCACGGTCAGCGTCACCGCGACGGGCCGGTAGCCCGGGCCGCTGGCGACCAGGGTGTAGGCCCCGGCGCCGACCCCGACGAAGGCGTAGGTGCCGTCCGTGGTCGTGATGAACGCGCCGTTGACCTCGCCGCGGCTGTCGGTCAGCGTGACCGTCACGTTCGGCAGCGGCGAACCGGTCGCCGCGGCCTTCACGGTGCCGGTCAGCTCGCCGGACCCGGTGAGCGTGACGTCGACCGTCGCCGGCCCGTTGCTGATCACGACGCTGGAGGCCTGCGGCTGGTGGCCGTGGGCCGACACGATCAGGACGTACGCGCCCGGGCCCTGGCTGGGCACCGAGTAGCTGCCGTCGGCGGCACCGGTGGCCCGCGCGACCTGGCGGCCGCGCTGGTCGATCAGCGTGAGCGCGGCACCCGAGACGTGGCTGCCGTCCTGGCGGCGCACGTGCCCGACCACCGGCACCCCACCCGAGCTGACGGGCGTGTCGAGCTCGGCGTCGGACACCGAGTTCGTGATCGGCAGCGCGCCCGACACGGCCTGGTAGTCACCGTGCCCGTTGCTCAGTGCGTGCTTCCCGCCGCCCACGAGCGCCGGCTCCCGGTCGAGCGGGCGGACCGGCTCGACGATCTCGGTGGGCTCGTCGGCGAAGTCCTCGGCGTCGAGCAGTGCTTCGCCGCCTTCGACGGCCGCCGCGGCGGGGTTCATCCCGGCGAGCGGGATCTCCTTCATGAACAGCAGCACGATCGTGGCCAGCAGGGCCACCGCGCCCGCGACGTAGAACACCGTGGTGATCGACTCGGTGAAGCCGATCAGGACCGGGGTCTTGATCGCCTCGGGCAGGTTCTGGATGCCGCTGGTGTTCTCCGACAGGTTGCCGATCCCGGCACCCGCGCCGGCCGGCAGCTTGCCGCCGAACGCCTTGGTGATGTTCGGGCCGAGCGTGTTGAACAGGATCGTCAGGAAGATCGCGACACCGGCGGTACCACCGATCTGGCGGAAGAACGTCGCCGACGCGGTCGAGGCGCCCATGTCGCTGCGCGGGCCGGCGTTCTGCACCGCGATGACCAGCGTCTGCATGCACTGGCCGAGCCCGAGGCCGATGATGGCCGCGGCGACCAGCGGGTGCCACAGCGCCGAGTTGTACTCGACCTGCGCGAAGAAGAACGCGCCGACGGCGATCAGCAGGGTGCCGAGGATCGGGAAGATCTTGTAGTGCCCGGTCTTCGACGTGATCCGGCCGGAGACGATCGAGCTGGTCATGATGCCCGCCATCAGCGGCAGCATCAGCAACCCGGACTCGGTCGGCGTGTAGCCCTGCACGACCTGCATGAACTGCGGGATCATCGTGATCGCGCCGAACATCGCCACACCGACGATGACACCGCCGATGATCGCGACGGTGAACGTCGAGTTCTTGAACAGCCGCAGCGGGATCAGCGCGGCGTCCTTCATCAGCTTTTCGATCAGGATGAACGCGATGACGCCGACGCCGCCCACGACGTAGCAGAGGATCGCCTTGCCGTCGCCCCAGCCCCACTTCTGGCCCTGCTCCGCGACGATCAGGAACGGCACGACCGCGACGATCAGCGAGAGTGCGCCCCACCAGTCGATCTTCTGGTCGTGGCGCTCGTGCGGCACGTTCAGGACCTTGGCGACGACGAACAGCGCGATGACGCCGATCGGGACGTTGATCAGGAAGACCCAGCGCCAGCCGGAGATGCCGCCCAGGGTGTCGAAGCCGGCGAAGAAGCCGCCCAGCACCGGGCCGAGCACGGTCGAGAGCCCGAACACGGCGAGGATGTAACCCTGGTACCGCGGGCGTTCCCGTGGCGGGACGACGTCACCGATGATCGTCATGGCCAGCGACATCAGGCCGCCGGCGCCGAGGCCCTGGACCGCGCGGAACGCGGCGAGCTCGTACATGGACTGCGAGAACGTCGAAGCCAGCGAACCGGCGACGAAGATCGTGATCGCGGCGAGGTAGAACGGCTTGCGCCCGTAGATGTCGGAGAGCTTGCCGTAGATCGGCGTGACGATCGTCGAGGTGATCAGGTACGCCGTGGTGGCCCACGCCTGCAGGTCGAAGCCGTGCAGGTCGTTGGCGATCTTGACGATCGACGTGCCGACGATCGTCTGGTCCAGCGCGGCGAGGAACATGCCGCACATCAGGCCGCTCAGGATCGTGACGATCTGGCGGTGGCTCAGCTGCGGCAACGCTTTCGGCTGTGGTAGCTGAGCGGGTTTGTCGACGGTGGTACTCATGCAGTGGCCCCCTTGGCCGGTGCAGCGGTCGGCGCCTGCGCGTCGGCCAGCTGTGGAGAGTGTTTCTCGATACCTGTGTTGAGCCGTCCGAAGAGCCGGTTGAGGTTCTGGCGGTCCTCTTCCGACCAGTCCTCGAGCACTTCGGCCAGCCACTGATTGCGTTGCTTGCGGTTCTCTTCGAACACCCGCAGGCCCTCGGCCGTCGGCGCGAGCAGGCAGGCCCGCCCGTCCTCGGGGTCGGCCTGGCGTTCGACCAGGCCGTGCTGGACGAGCGAGCTCGACTGCCTGCTGATCGTCGAGATCTCGGCGTGCAGCGAGTCGGCGAGCCGGCTGGTGCGCTGCGGGCCCTCGTGGATGAGGGTGAAGAGGATCGCGTAGGCCGCCCGCTCGATCCCGTCCGGCCCCTGCTTGGAGACCTGGGACTTCGCCTTGTTGATCAACCGGATGAAGCGCACGAGCTCATGGCCGAGCGAGTCGGCCAGATCCAGTTCGGCCCGCGGGCGGGCTGCTGCTGAGCTGTTGGGTGCCATGGTTGGTCCTCACGCGGCTTTGGTTGGCGGCTGCAACTAGTTGCCTCAGGCAAGGATGTGCCTTCACGGACGGTTCTGCAAGCGAGGAACACGACGATGTGTCTCAACACACTTTAGTTGCCGTATGCAAGCAGATTTACCTGCCCCAGTTTGTCTCTTCTGCCGGGTTCGGGCCCACTGAGCTGCATTTTTGGGTGTCACCCGGCGGTGAGCGGCGTCCTCCGCGGTGCGGAACAAAGGGGACGGCGACGGGTTGGTAGGGGTATGACCGACGACACAGCGTTGAGGGACTTCATCACCTCGCACCGCCACGGCGTCCTCGCGACGATCCGCCGCGACGGCCGGCCGCAGCTGTCCACCATCACCCACCTCTACAACCCGGAGACGGACACGATCACCACGTCGATCACCGAGACCCGGGCCAAGACGAAGAACATGCGCCGCGACCCGCGCGTCACCTACCACGTGAGCAGCGAGGACGGCTGGAGCTACGTGGTCGCCGAGGCGCACGCGGAGCTGACCGCCCCGGCCGCCACCCCGGACGACGCGACGGTCGAGGGCCTGGTCGGCTATTACCGCCGGGCGGCGGGCGAGCACCCGAACTGGGACGAGTACCGCGAGGCGATGGTCACGGACCAGCGGGTGTTGCTGACGCTGCACCTGGACAAGGTCTTCGGCGTGATCCGCTGACGCCGAGGCCGGCGAATGTCGTGAAGGGCACCCTCGTGGCTTGTATGTCTTGAAGGTGCCCTTCACGGCATTACGCTGCAGGCCGCGGGGGCTGGGTGGCCGACGGGCGGGTTCGGCCTGTTGCGCGCTGCCTCGAAGTGGTCACGGCCGCGCGGGCTGGGCGACCGCCTGGCGGGGATCGCGGTCCCGCGTTGCGCGCCGTTCACGGCATTACGCTGCAGGTCGCGGGGCCGGGTGGCCGACGGGCGGGGTTCGGTCTGGTCCGCGCTGCCCTGACGTGGTCGCGGCCGCGCTGCTGGCGAGCTGCCGGGCGGGGTTCGTGGTCGCGGACCCGCACTGCGCGCCCTTCACGGCATTGCGCTGAACCGGGCAGATTCGAAAGAAGATTTCCGCAGTGCGGACTATCCGGGCTTACCATGAGGCTATGAGCGACGAAGCTTTGGTCACCCGGCTCCGCGACCTGCTCGGCAAGAGCGCCGTGCTCACCGATTCCGACGTCACGGCGTCGTACTCGCGCGACATGATGCCGCTCGCGCCCTCCGGGGTGCCGCTCGCCGTGGTGCTGCCCGAGAACACCGAGCAGGTGCAGGCCGTCGTGAAGGCCTGTGCCGCGGCGAAGGTGCCGATCGTGCCGCGTGGGGCCGGGAGTGGCCTCTCCGGTGCCGCGAACGCCATCGACGGCTGCGTGGTGCTCGCGCTGACCAAGCTCAACGAGATCGTCGAGATCGACCCGGGGAACCGGCTGGCCGTCGTCCAGCCGGGGGTCGTCAACCTGGACTTCCGCAACGCCGTCGAGAAGCACGGCCTCTTCTACCCGCCGGACCCGTCCAGCTACGACTGGTGCACCCTCGGCGGCAACCTCTCCACCAACGCCGGCGGCCTCTGCTGCGTGAAGTACGGCGTCACCACCGACTCCGTCCTCGGCCTCGAGGTCGTGCTGGCGGACGGCGAGATCCTCAGGACCGGGCGCCGGACCGTCAAGGGCGTCGCCGGGTACGACCTCGCGCGGCTGTTCGTCGGTAGCGAGGGCACGCTCGGGGTCATCACGCAGGCGACCGTCCAGCTCAAGCCGCTGCCGCAGGCGCCGGCGACGTTCGTCGCGGGCTTCACCACCGCCGAAGCCGCCGGTGAGGCCGTCGCGCGCGTCGTCCGCGAAGGGCTCGTGCCGTCGCTGCTGGAGATCATGGACGCGTCCTCGATCAAGGCGTCCGAGACCTACCTCAAGACGGACCTCGGCGCGGGTTCGGACTGCCAGGCCCTGCTGCTCGGCCAGTCCGACGCCGGCGGCGAGGTCGCCCGCCGCGAGCTCGCCAAGCTGGAGCAGATCTGCGTCGACTGCGGCGCGGACCTCGCCTACACCACCGAGGACCTCGAAGAGGGCCGGATGCTGCTGCAGGCCCGCCGGGTCGTGCTGACGGCGCTGGAGACCTACGGCCTCTGGCTCACCGACGACGTCTGCGTCCCGCGCACGCGCATCGCCGAGCTCATCCGCGGCTGCGAGAAGGTCAGCGAGGACGTCGGCCTGCGGATCGCCGTGGTCGGCCACGCCGGCGACGGCAACATGCACCCCACGATCGTCTACCAGCCCGACGACCCGGACGAGTTCGCCCGCGCCCAGCGCGCGTTCGACGAGATCCTCGAGATCGGGCTCTCGCTCGGCGGCACGGTGACCGGCGAACACGGCGTCGGCAAGATCAAGCGCGAGTGGCTGGAGCGCGAGATCGGCCCGATCGGCATGCGCGTGCACCGCCAGATCAAGCAGGCCCTCGACCCGGAGAACCTCTTCAACCCCGGCTCGATGTTCTCGCTGACCTAGTCCTTGATGCGCGGGATGCGCTGCGTGACCTCGGGGTCGGACGAGGTCAGCGCGGCCTTCTTCTCGCGCCGCGACTTGAGGTACTCGAACAGGATCGGGACCACCGAGACCAGCACGATCAGCACGAAGATCGCGTCGACGTTGTCCCGGATGAAGCCGATGTTGCCGAGCAGCGAGCCGAGGATCGTGATGCCCGCCGCCCAGAGGATGCCGCCGATGACCGTGTACGTGAAGTAACGCTTCGGGTCCATCCGGCCGATGCCGGCGATCCAGGTGATGAACGTGCGGACGAAGGGCACGAACCGGGCCAGCACGACGGCCTTGGGGCCGTGCTTCTCCAGGAATTCGTGCGTCTTGTCGATGTACTCGCGCTTGAAGAACCTCGAGTCCGGCCGGCTGAACAGCTTGGGCCCGACGAAGTAGCCGAGGTAGTACCCGACGACGTTGCCGAGCAGCGCCGCGACCGTGACCAGCACGCACACGAGCCACAGGGACGCGTCGAGGGTGCCGTTCGCGATGAACAGGCCGGCGGTGAACAGCAGGGAGTCACCGGGCAGCACCGGGAAGATGCTGCTCTCGATGAAGATGATCAGGCACAGCACCGCCAGGACCGGTGTCGTCAAGCCGCTCAGCAAGTGCTGCGGGTCCAGCCAGGACGGCAGCAGGGACATCGTGTTGACCGTGCTCTGCGCGAGAATCACCTCAAAAACGGTACAGGGTCACCCTGAGTGCCTGATAAGACCCGTTCAGACCAGCGTGAGCAGGCCCACTACGGACCCCGCGGCGAGGCCGAGCAGCACCGCGAGCATCAGGATCCAGTACGCCGGGAGCTGCGCGCCCGTCGTCGCCTGGCGGACCGTCTCCGGCTCGGGTTCCGGGCGCGGGGTGAACGTCGTGGGCGCGTTGGCTTCGTCCAGTGCGGCGCGTTCCCGCTCGAGCGAGTCCGCGCTCGCGCCGGAGAGCAGGCCGTAGGCCGAGGGCAGCTCGGCCTGGGTGGTGAGGGCGTCGGTCGGGCCCGAGCCGGTACCCGGCTCGGATTCCCGGGCCGGGGCGGGGGACGCCTGCGGGGCGAAGACGGCTTGCGCGCGAAGGGCGTCCGCCAGCAGCTGCTCGGGGTCCTTCGGCTCGCTCATCCCACCCGTCTCCTCGTTGCGATTTAGGTGCTCAAGGTAGCCGTACCCACTTCGGCGACCCATTCACCCCGGCGCAGCACCTTGGCCGGCCGCAGGTTCGCGTCGAGCACCACGACGTCGGCCACCTTGCCGGGGACCAGCGATCCCGTGCGGTCGGCGATGCCGAGCAGCTCGGCCGGCCGGCGGGACGTCGCGTGCACGGCGTCCAGGATCCCGAGTTTCGCACCGTTGACGAGGTTGCGGAAGGCGGTGTCCATCGTCAGGGTGCTGCCGGCCAGCGAACCGTTGTCGGCGAGCGTGGCGACGCCGTCGTGCACGTCGACCTCGAGGCGGCCCAGCGTGTAGCGGCCGTCGGCGGCGTCGGTGGCCGACATGGCGTCGGTGATGAGCACGGTCCGGTTGCGGCCCGCGTGCTTGGCGGCCAGCCGCACCACGGTCGGGTGCAGGTGCACCAGGTCGACGATCAGCTCGATCGTGATGCGCTCGTCGTCCAGGAGCGCGCCGACCGGGCCGGGCTCGCGGTGGTGCAGCGGGCGCATGCCGTTGAACAGGTGGGTCGCGACGCTCGCGCCGGCGTCGATCGCCGGCAGGAGCTGCTCCTCGACGCCGTCGGTGTGCCCGATCGCGGCGATGACGCCCGATTCGGCCAGCTGCCGGACGGCCTTCACGCCGCCGTACAGCTCCGGGGCGATCGTCACCATCCGGATCGCGCCCTGGCCGGCCCGCAGCAGCTTGTCGACCGTGCCGGTGTCCGGCTCGAGCAGCGTCTCCGGGTCGTGGGCCCCGCAGCGGGCCTTCGAGATGAACGGCCCCTCGAGGTGGATGCCCGCGATCTCGCCGTCCTGGACGATCTCACGCAGCGCGGCCACCTGCTCACGCAGGATGTCCACCGGATCGGAGACCAGGCTGGCGAGCATGGTCGTGGTGCCGTGACGGCGGTGCGCCCGCACCGCCGTCAAGAGCTCCTCCGGATCGAGGGAGGTGAACGAAGCACCTCCCCCGCCGTGGCAGTGGGTATCGACGAATCCAGGCACGACCAGTGCCCCGCCGACGTCCACGTGCTCGCCGGACGGCGGGGTCCCGGAACCCACGCCGGCGATCCGCCCGTCGGAGACGGCCAGCCAGCCGTCGTCGAGTACACGGTCCGGGGCGACGACCCGGCCGCCCATGATCACGAAATCTCCGGCGCCTCTCACGCACCCCAGCATATATTGGTCTGGACCAAGCATGGTGATACGACTCAGTGATCGGGATGGTCCACCCGGGTCACTGTGGCGTCTGCATGGCCTTCTGGAGAGCCTCGAGCGCCCGGCTGGCGGTCGACTTAACGGTACCCTTGGAGATGCCCGCGGCCTCAGAGATTTCGGCTTCGCTCAGCCCACCGTAGTAACGGAGCACCAGCACCTCACGCTGGCGGGGCGGCAGCTTGGACAGCGCGCTGACCACCGCCTGGTGCTCGCTGGAGAGCATCGCGAGGCTCTCCGCGGACCGCGCGTTGACGGCGTGGGGCGGCACGTACTCCCGCGCGGTCTTGCGGCGGCGCAGCACGCTGCGCGACCCGTTGACCACGGCGGTGCGCAGGTAACCGACCGCGGCCGCGGCGTCACGCAACCGCCCCCAGTTGCGGTGCAGGCCGGTGAAGGCCTCCTGGACCACGTCTTCCGCCGTCGCGGGCTCGTCGACCAGCAGAATCGCCAGCCGGACCAGCCGCATGCGGTGCTGGCGGTACAGGTCTTCGAGGTTCAGGGGCGCCGGCGTCTGCACCGGCGCCGGCCCGTCCATCACCCGCAGGTGGCCGAGGGTCGCCTCGACACTGCGTTCCGCATTGCCTTCGAGCATGAACCCCTGCCTGTCCTCGACCCCGGTTTGCACGGTGTGCCGCGTCAGCAGGTTCACGGTATTCACAGCGCTCACACAGGTACTGACGCACGCCTAGCCTATCGGGTTGGCCCCGCGTCGCCAGCGTTCGGATACTGGGACACAGAGTAGCGTCGGTCGCATCCCGCCCGTCCGAGCACGGAGATCCACATGGCCTGGTACCTCGTCGAAATCACCTACGTCCAGGAGAAGCTGCAGGAGGTGCGCCCGCGCCACCGCGACTTCCTGGCCAAGCTCGCCGAAGAGGGCCGGGTCGCGGTCGCCGGCCCGCTCGGCGACGGCACCGGCGGCGTCACGCTCTACCAGGCCGACGACGACGCGCACCTGAAAGAGACGCTCGACCAGGACCCGTACGCCCTGGAGGGGGTCGTCGCCGAGCGGACCGTCCGCGAGTTCAAGCCGGTCATCGGCGCCTGGCTGCCCGAGGGCTCATAACTCCAGCACCGCGGGGCCGCGGTCGACGCAGATCCGCATCGATCCGCCGTCGGCCGTCGGCACCGCGCAGGTCCCGCAGAAACCCTGGCGGCACGAATACGGCGTGTCGGGCAGCACTTCGCGGACGACGTCGAGGGCGGACCGGTCGCCCGGGACGTCCAGGACCCGTCCGGACCGGCGCAACGTCAGCCGGAACGGCTCGCCCGCCACGATCGGCGGCGGCGCGAACCGTTCGAAGTGCACCGCGCCCGAGGTCAGCGCGAGGTCGACCCGGACGCCGGTGATCATCGGCACCGGGCCGCAGCAGTACACCGAAGCGCCCTCCGGCAGGCCGTCGAGGAGTTCGGTGCCCGAGGCCGGGATGCCGTACTCGGTGTCCGGGCGGATCCAGGCGCGGTCATAGCCCGCCAGTTCATCGACGAACGGCATCGACGCGCGGCTGCGGCCGGTGTAGACCAGCCGCCAGTCCGCTCCGCTCGCGGCCACCTGGCGGACCATCGGCAGGATCGGCGTGATCCCGATACCGCCCGCGATGAACAGGAACGGCCCCTCGCCCACGAGCGGGAACGCCGTCCGCGGCCCGCGCACGGTGATCCGCGTACCCGGCGTCAGGGCGTGCACTTCGGCCGACGCGGCACCGATCTTCCGCACGGCAATGCGGTAATGGTCCTTTTCGGACGGATCGCCGCAGAGGGAGTACTGCCGCACCCGGCCGGACGGCAGGACGAGGTCGACGTGCGCCCCCGGCCGCCAGCTCGGCAGCGGCGCACCGTTCGCCAGGCGCAGGCTCACGACGCCTTCGGCTTCGGGGCGAACCGCTTCGACCGTCAACGGCAGGTCCCGGTCGACGGCCCGCACCGGCGGCCGTCGTTTCCCGCTGAACTCGGACAGCTTGCGGTAGACGCCGACAACGCCCACCAAAGTGGACATCAGGCGGTCGGTCCGGTCGCTGCCGTCCAGCCGGGTGGGCCGGCCGAGGGTCACCCCGCCGCCCGCGCGGCGGGCGAAGAAGCCAGGTAGGCCACGGCCTGGTCGGTGTTGCCCGTCTCGGTCGGGTGGTACGCCTTCCGGAAGTACGGCCGGATCTCGCGCAGCAGCTGGCGCCCGGTCGGCAGCAGGCCCTTCTTCGCCGCCCGCCGGTAACCCCGCAGGGACGCGCGTCCCGGGCGGGTCGGGTCGTTGCGCATCAGGTACCGCGTGCCGCGGGCGAACACCCAGGCCAGCACCGGCGTCACCGCGGCCATGCTGCGCACCCGGCGGGTGTAGCGGCCGTCGAGGTGCACGAACAGGTCGAACGCGACCGACCGGTGTTCGACTTCTTCCGCGCCGTGCCAGCGCAGCAGGTCGAGCATCACCGGGTCCGCGCCGGCCTCGGCGAGCGGCGCGTCGAGCACCCACTGGCCGAGGAACGCCGTGTAGTGCTCGATCGCGGCGACGATGCCCAGCCGTTCGACCAGCCACTCCTCGGCGGCCTGGCCCGTGAGGTCGCGGTCGCCGAGCAGCTTCCGGAACAACCACTCCATCTGCGCGGTGTACGGCCGCACGCGCACGCCCGCGGCCTCCAGGTGCGCGGCCGCGCCGTCGTGCGCCTCGGCGTGCACCGCTTCCTGGCCGATGAAGCCGAGCACGTCCTGCTTGAGCCGCTCGTCGCGGATCAGCGGCACGGCCTGCTTGAACACCTCGACGAACCAGCGCTCGCCCTCGGGCAGCGCGAGGTGCAGCACGTTGATGGTGTGCGTGGCCTGCGGCTCACCGGGGATCCAGTGCATCGGCAGGCTCGCCCAGTCGAAGTGGACGTCCCGGGCGTGCAGCACGAACTGTTCGTCGCTCATGACGAGCGCCCGGAAAGCTCGTAGTCGGCGGGGTCCACCTTCCGCGTCTCCAGCCAGTACCGCCAGGTGAAGCCGGGCCAGATGGTCCGGTTGACCCCCTTGGCGTCGAGGTACCAGCTCTTGCAGCCGCCCTGCGTCCAGACGCCCTTGACCAGCTTGTCCTGGATCTCGCGCTGGAACTCGTCCTGCACGCCCGGCCGGACGTCGACCGCGGCGGCGCCGCGCGAGTCGGCCAGCTTGATGGCGTCGACGACGTAGCGCGACTGCGACTCGATCATGAAGACGACGGAGTTGTGGCCCAGCGCGGTGTTCGGGCCGAGCAGGAAGAAGAGGTTCGGGAAGCCGGACACCGTGATGCCCTTGTGCGTCCGCATCCCTTCGGCGGCCCACTCCTTGGCCAGGTTGCGGCCGTCGACCCCGGTGATGTCCAGGTACTCCAGCGCGTCGGTGACCTTGAAGCCGGTGCCGTAGACGATCGCGTCGACCTCGTGCTCCACCCCGGCGGAGTCGACGATCGAATGCGCCTTGACCTCCTTGATCCCGGAGGTGTTCACGTCGACGTTCGGCCGGTCCAGCGCCGGGTAGTAGTCGTTGGAGATCAGGACGCGCTTGCAGCCCATCGTGTAGTCCGGGGTGACCTTCTTGCGCAGCGCGCGGTCCGTGATGCCCTTCGCGATGTTCCGCTTGGCGATCAGCTCGCCGGCCTTCATGACGCCCGGGTGGCCGTTGAAGCCGATGGCGCGGGCTTCGAGAAGCCAGTACAGCGCGTTGCGGTAGGCGCGCTGCGCGCCGGGGACGCGGCGGAACAGCGTCTGCGACCACTCCGGCATCGCGTGGTCGGGCTTGGGCATGATCCACGGCGGCGTCCGCTGGAAGAGCGTCAGCTCGGCGACGTCCGGGGCGATCTTCGGGACGAACTGGACCGCGCTGGCGCCGGTGCCGACGACGGCGACGCGCTTGCCGCGCAGGTCGTACTCGTGGTTCCACTGCGCGGAGTGCCACGTCTGGCCCTGGAAGTTCGCGATCCCGGGCAGCTCGGGGACCTGCGGGATGTGCAGGCCGCCGACGCCGGAGACGAGGAACTGCGCGGAGAACTCCCGGCCGTCCTTGGTCGTCGCCGTCCAGCGGCGCTCCCGCTCGTCCCAGTGCGCGCCGGTGAGCTCGACGCCGAAGCGGATCTTCTCGCGCAGCCGGTACTTGTCCGCGACCCCCTTGAGGTAGTCGAAGATCTCCGGCTGCGGCGAGAACGACCGCGACCAGTCCGGGTTCTGCTCGTACGAGAACGAGTACATGTGCGACTGGACGTCACACGCGCACCCGGGGTACGAGTTGTCGCGCCAGGTGCCACCCACCTCGCCGGCCTTCTCCAGGATCACGTAGTCCCGGATGCCGGCCTTTTCGAGCTGGATCGCCTGGCCGAGCCCGGAGAACCCGGTGCCCACGATCACGACCTTGAACCGCTCGGTCATCTGTCGGCCTCCGCTGCTTCGAGGAAACTGCGGAGATGACGTTACCTCAAGTAACAGTTACTTGGAAGTATTACCTACCGACTAGTACGTCCCGCCGAGCTTCGTGTGGTCCCAGCTGACGATCTTCGTCGGGCGGAAGACCAGCCCGATCCGCTTGGGGGCCTGACCTGCGATGAAGGTGCTCAGCTCGGACGGTACGGGGTCGCCCGGCTTGGCGCCCGCGTAACGCTGCATGAGCGTGATCCCCATCCGGGTGACTTCCTCGGTGTCCTCGACGAGCTGGACGTCGGCCTCGAGCGAGATGCCGCGGAGCTTCTCGTAGCTGTCGCCGTCCTCGATGAGCACGGTCGCCTCCGGCAGGCGGCGCAGGTTCTTCGCCTTCTGCGACGTGCCGTACGTCCAGGTCGCGACGCCGTCCTCGTGCGGGTAGTACCAGAGCGGCGCGAGGTGCGGGCGGCCGTTCGGGCCGACGCTGGCCACGTTGATGACCTTCTGCTCGGCGAAGTACGCGCGCACCTCGTCCTCGGTCATCCTGATCTGGTCGCGACGTGACATCCGCAGCTCCTACGACTTCGTCGTGGCCGCGCGGCCGCCGTGCCCGGTGACCGCGGACTCGAACGCGCCGCGCGCCTCGATGTCGGCGAGCGCGGCCTTGTCCGCCGAAGGTACCCGGCTGCGCGAGCCGATCTCGATGATCGGCGGCAGGAACGCGCGGATCAGCTTGAGCCCGCCGACCCAGCGCGGCACGTGGATCGTCCGGGCGCGCTTGAGGATCCCGGCTTCGAGGTCGTCGAGGGCGACGTCCAGCGGATAGGTCTTGCCGATCAGGCCGGGCATCGACGCGCGGAGCTTGCCGAACACCGGGTGCGCGTCGGCGCTCTCGACCAGGTCGGTCCGGATCCACGTCGGGTGCGCGACGCCGACCTTGACACCCAGGTGGGCGACCTCGGCGCGCAGGCTGTTGGAAAAGGCTTCGACGCCGGCCTTCGCGGCGGAGTAGTTCGCCATGCCCGGCGCGTGCGTGATCGCGGCCAGGCTGGAGATCGCCAGCAGGTAGCCCTTGCGCTGGATGACGTGCGGCAGCGTGACGCGGAACGTGCGCCAGACGCCGAGCAGGTCGACCTCGATGACCTTCTCGAACGCGGCCCGGTCGACCGAGCGGACGAAGCCCGCGGTCGCGATGCCGGCGTTGGCGATGACGATGTCGATCCCGCCGAAGTGCTCGACCACGCCCGCTGTCGCGGCTTCCAGTGCGTCCCAGCTGGTGACGTCGGCTTCCCAGGACTTCGCGTTGGCGCCGATCCGGTCGGCGACCTTCTGCTGCTCTTCGGCTTCGAGGCCGACGAGGGCGACCTTCGCGCCGCGCGCGGCGAGGCGTTCGGCCAGCCCGGCGCCGATGCCGCGGGCCGCGCCGGTGATCAGGACGACCTTGCCGTCGACCTTCTTGGTGCCGCTGAACAGCGAAAACGGGTTGGCCACGGTGCCCTCCTGGACGTCGCACGTCGCTTCTGGAGGGCACCGTACCTCACCTTACCCGCAGTAAGCTACCCGATAGTAGGTTCAGGTTTCGCTCAATGCGGTGACTTCGGCGCCGGTCAGCTCGAGCGTCACGGACGCGATCAGGTCCGTCAGCTGCTCGGGGGTCCGGGCGCTGGCGATCGGCGCGGCGACCGTCGGCTGCACGCGCAGCCAGGCCAGTGCCACCGTGGCGACCGAAACGCCGTGCGCCTGCGCGACCTCGTCGAGGACCGCGAGCACGCGCTCGCCGTTCGCGTCCAAATAGGACGATGCGCGGGCGGCGCGCGGGCTGTCGACCGTCTCGTCCTTCGAGCGGTACTTGCCGGTGAGGAACCCCTTGGCGAGCGCGAAGTACGGCAGCGTCGCGAGGCCTTCGCGCGCGACGAGCGGGGCGAGGTCGTGCTCGTAGTCGCGTTCGACCAGGTTGTAGTGCGGCTGCAGCACGGCGAACCGCGCGAGGCCGTTCTTGTCCGAAGTGGACAGTGCGTCGGCGAGCCGTTCGGCGCTGTAGTTGGACGCGCCGAGGTGGCGGACCTTGCCCGCGCGCACCAGCGCGTCGAACGCGGTGAGCGTCTCCTCGAGTGGCGTGTCCGGGTCGTCCCGGTGCGCGTAGTAGAGGTCGATGTGGTCGGTTTGCAGGCGGCGCAAGGAGTCTTCGGCCGCGGCCTGGATGTTCTTCGCGGACAGGCCCGGCCGGCCGTCCCACATGCCGACCTTGGTCGCGACGACGACGTCGTCCCGGTTGCCGCGCGCGGTCAGCCAGTTGCCGAGGATCTCCTCGGAGCGGCCGCCACCGCCGTAGAGGTCGGAAGTGTCCACGAAGTTGCCGCCGGCCGCGGTGTAGGCGTCCAGCACGGCGAAGGACTGCGGCTCGTCGGCCGTCCAGCCGAAGACGTTGCCGCCGAGGTTGAGCCCGTACACGTCGAGGTCGGTGTTGCCCAGCTTGGTCATGTCACCACGCTAGCTTTCCCACGAGCTGGGAGGGTGGGAGGAAAATCGGCATCCCACGCGTTGGAGTGTTCCATGGCAATCGAACTGGGCAAGCTCGGAATCTGGCGCTACCACGGAAACGTCGACGCGAAGTTCGCGGCCGACGCGGAAGCCCTCGGCTACGGCGCGATCTGGCTGGGCGGCTCGCCCGGCGGCGACCTCGCGTCCGTCGACGACCTGCTCGCCGCGACGGAGTCGCTGGTCATCGCGACCGGCATCGTGAACATCTGGCAGGACGAGCCGGCGTCGATCGCGAAGGCGTACGAGCGGATCGCCGGCAAGTACCCGGACCGCTTCCTGCTCGGCGTCGGCGCGGGCCACCGCGAGGCGACCAAGGAGTACAAGAAGCCGCTCGCGGCGCTGGTCGACTACCTCGACGGCCTCGACGCGGCGGGCGTCCCGGTCGAGGGCCGGGCCCTGGCGGCACTGGGCCCGAAGGTCGTGGCGCTGTCGGGCGAGCGCACGGCGGGCGCGCACCCGTACCTGACCACGCCGGAGCACACGCGCGACACCCGCGAGATCCTCGGCGCGGGCAAGCTGCTGGCCCCGGAGCACAAGGTCGTCGTGTCGACGGATGCCACCGAGGCGCGCGCGATCGGCCGGGCGACGGTCAAGTACTACCTCGGGCTGTCGAACTACGTCGCCAACCTGCGCAAACTCGGTTTCACCGACGAGGACCTCGAAGGCGAGGGCAGCGACCACCTGATCGACGCGCTCGCCCTGCACGGCGACGCGGCGACGGTGGCCCGCGGCCTGTCGGCCCACCTCGAGGCGGGTGCGGACCAGGTGATCGTCCAGGTCCTGAACGAGGACCCGTGGCCCGCCTAC
The DNA here is from genome assembly GCF_034929455.1 of Amycolatopsis heterodermiae. Lineage (NCBI taxonomy): Bacteria > Bacillati > Actinomycetota > Actinomycetes > Pseudonocardiales > Pseudonocardiaceae > Amycolatopsis > Amycolatopsis heterodermiae. The sequence goes on along the minus strand of NZ_JAYFSI010000001.1, from coordinate 1,737,649 downwards.
CGGGCGCTGGCTTCCGAGCTGCTGTGATCCTCGTCCGGCCGCCGGTGCGCCGGCGGCCGGACGCACGCCTTCTGAACCGATTCCACGTGCGGGAAAGTTTCCCGTGGTTTCGGAGCGGGGACCGGTGTGCGGCGGCGGTACACCTCGTACGATGCGGTCGGGACCCATCCCTGCCAAGGAGGAATACCGATGCCCATCGCGACCCCCGAGGTCTACGCGGAGATGCTCGACCGGGCGAAGGCGGACCAGTTCGCCTACCCGGCCATCAACGTGACCTCGTCCGAGACCGTGAACGCCGCCATCCGCGGGTTCGCCGAGGCGGAGAGCGACGGGATCATCCAGTTCTCCACCGGCGGCGCCGAGTTCGCGTCCGGCCAGAAGGTCAAGGACATGGTCGTCGGCGCGACCGCGCTCGCCGAGTTCGCCAATGTTGTTGCGGCGAAATACGACGTCAACGTCGCGCTGCACACCGACCACTGCCCGAAGGACAAGCTGGACGGCTTCGTCCGCCCGCTGATCGAGATCTCGGCCGAGCGCGTCAAGAACGGCCAGAACCCGCTGTTCCAGTCCCACATGTGGGACGGCTCGGCGATCGACCTCGACGAGAACCTGGAGATCGCCGCCGAGCTGCTGGCGAAGACCGCCGCGGCGAAGATCGTCCTCGAGGTCGAGATCGGCGTCGTTGGCGGCGAAGAGGACGGCGTCGAAGCCGAGATCAACGAGAAGCTGTACACCGCCGAAGGCGACTTCCTGAAGACGATCGACGCCCTCGGCGCCGGCGAGAAGGGCCGCTACCTGCTGGCGGCGACCTTCGGCAACGTCCACGGCGTCTACAAGCCGGGCAACGTGAAGCTGCGCCCGGACGTGCTGAAGGGCGGCCAGGAAGCGGCGGCGAAGAAGCTCGGCCTCGACGCCGGCGCGAAGCCGTTCGAGCTGGTCTTCCACGGCGGCTCGGGCTCCCTCCCGGAGGAGATCCGCGAGGCGGTGACGTACGGCGTGGTGAAGATGAACGTCGACACGGACACGCAGTACGCGTTCACCCGCCCGATCGTCGACCACTTCTTCAAGAACTACGACGGCGTCCTGAAGATCGACGGCGAGGTCGGCAACAAGAAGGTCTACGACCCGCGCTCGTACTTGAAGGCCGCGGAGGCCGGCATGGCCCAGCGCGTGGTCGAGGCCTGCCAGGCCCTCGGCTCGGCGGGCACGAAGGTCAAGTAGCCCGTTCGAAGGCGGCACAGCCCCTGAAGGCCACCACGAGGCATCCCCATCCCTCGCGGTGGCCTTCAGCGCATCCGGGGTCGGAACGCCGGCGGCGTGGGCGGCACAAGGTCTTCCGTCGTCAGCCGGCGGTGGTGTGGCAGTGGCAGCAGCTCGGCGATCGCGGCGAAATCTTCGTCCAGCTCCCGATGGCTGATGATCTTCACGAGCCAAGTGTGCCTTGCGGTGTCAGGCCGCCACCCGTCGAGCGGTCCACCGCCGCGTGACCGGCCCAGCCGTCGCCCACAGCACGAACACCGCCACCAGGGCCACCCCCGCCGTCCAGTACGCCACCGGGGGTGCCGACTCCGTGTGCGCGTCACCCAGGACCCACGGCCGGAACTGCGACTGCGCCCACAGCGCGCCGTACCCGAACGCCGTCACCAGCAGCGCCCCCGCGCCGGCCCGGACCACGCCGTGGCCCATCGTGAAGGCCAGGTCCACCGCCAAGCCCACGAAGAGCAGGTAGAACGGGATCGTCGAGACCGGGAAGCCCAGGCCCAGCAGCAGCGGCCACATCACCGCGCGGTACGCGATGTACGCGAGCGCCACGAAGGACGCCGACCAGCGGCGGCCCAGGGTGTGGCGGGCCAGGGCCAGGATCAGCGCCATCACGCCGATGCCCCACAGCGGGTAGACCCACTCCGGGATCGGCATCGTGAAGTGCAGGATCGCCGTCCGGTCGACCGGGTGGCCGATCTGGTTGGCCGCGAACGAGAGCAGCGACGGCTCCGCCTCCGGCGCGCCGCGCTCCCAGGCGCGCAGGCCGAGGATGCCGTACTCCTGCTGGCCGTTCGGGAAGAACGTGTTCTCCAGGAAGAACGCCCACAGCGCGAGCAGCACGCCGGTGCGGAAGCGGCCCGGCGGCGACAGCCGCAGCCAGCCCAGCAGCACGCCCGCCTGCATGATGCCCGTGCCCAGGTAGAGCATCATGTGCGACGGGCTCCACGCGGTCAGGTCGAGGCCGTTGACGCGGTGGTTGATGACGTCCAGCGGGGCCGCGACCAGGAACGTCAGCAGGCCGATCTGCATCAGCCGCAGCGACGTCTTGTCGGCGCCGAGTCCGGTGTAGCTGTGGATCGCCACCAGCACGACGATGATCACGGTGCCGACGGTGTTGATCAGGTGCGGCGGCGCCAGGTCGTCGCGCAGCCACATGAAGTGCCACGACATGTCCCACGACGAACCGACCAGCTTGAACGCGAACGCCGCCAGCCACATCCCGTAGCAGAACCGGAGCACCCAGTCCGGTGTCGGCTGCCCGGGTGCGCCGCGGTGCCAGTGCCGCGAGAAGAACAGCCGCGTCTTGCCGATGGGGCTGCGCGGGATCACGTCCGCTACCGGGACGTCCACTGCCTTGGCCATGCGGACATCATGGCCGGTCATGGTCACGAGCGGGCCAAGACCGTGGCAAACGACGCCAAAATCGGGGTTCCCCCGACCTTCTTCCCCACCACCACCCTCAACGGAGGCGCTTCGCGCCAGGGTTCACCCCTACGGGTGGACGATTTGCTTTCGCCCAGCGCCGGTTGGCAAGGTGTGCCGCCATGATGCCGAAACGAGTTGTGGCCGCTGTCCTGATCGGCGCTCTGGTGCTGGCCGGCGGCGGGGTTCTGGCGGGCCTGTTCTTCTAGCCGGCGGGCGTGGGCAGAATGGGCGGCATGACGCACAACCTGCTCGGCCCCGAGCCGACGCTGCTGCCCGAGCACACCGCCGCCCAGGCCGCGCTCGACGCCGGGAACGACCCGGCGACCGTCGCGGCCGAACACCCCGACTACAGCGAGGCGTGGGCTTCGCTGGCCGAGAAGGCCTTCGAATCGGGTGAAACCGTCGCCGCCTACGCCTACGCGCGCACCGGCTACCACCGCGGGCTCGACCAGCTGCGCCGCGCGGGCTGGAAGGGCTTCGGGCCGGTGCCGTGGTCGCACCGCCCGAACCAGGGGTTCCTGCGCGCCCTCGCCGTGCTCGGCAAGGCCGCGGGCAAGATCGGCGAGACCGAGGAGTACGACCGCTGCCGGACGTTCCTCTCGGACTCCGACCCGGCCGCCGCGGAAGCCACCGGCCTGAAGTGACCCACCGGTCGTGGGTGGCGATCCGCGATCGCCACCCACGACCGGGCCGTAGAACCAGTGAGGCAGGTCACCATGTCCACCCCCGCGCCGCGCGGGCGGCCGCGGAAGCTCCCCGTCGGGGAGCAACGCGCCCGCGTGCTGCGGGCGACGGCGAAGGTCGTCGCGCAGCACGGGATGCAGGGCGCGACGATCGAGCAGATCGCGCGCGAAGCCGGCGTCTCGCGCCAAGCCGTCTACGAGCAGTTCGGCGACCGGACGGCGCTGTTCGCCGAGGTCGTGGCCGAGGTCGAGGGGCGGGCCTTCGCGGCCATCGCGAAGGCGTCGGTGGCCGACCCGCAGGCGGGGCTCCGGGAATGGGCACGGGCCAGCTACGCCGGCATGGTCACGTTCGTCGCCGAGAGCCCGGAGGCCTACGGCGTGCTCCGGGCCGCGGAACGCGCGGGCGACCCCGCTCTCACCCGGCTGCGGGAGCGACTGGCCGTCGTCTACGCCGAAGCCAGCGCCAAGCGGTGGGCCGCGCACGGCATCGACTCCGGACGCGCCGACCGGGCGCTCGTCACGCTCTTCTTCGCGATGACCGAATCACTGGTCCAGGCGACCTGGGACGGCGAACCGCCACCCCAGGACGCCCTGATCGACCTGCTGACCGAGTTCACCGTCGGGGGTGTCGCCCGCCTCCAGACGAAGGCGAGCGACGTCATCGAACGGCTGCGCTGAGCCCCCAAGCGGTTAAGCCACGGCCATTTCGAGGTCCGGCGACCCGATCACCCGGTTTCGCCCGCCGTGCTTGGCCGCGTAGACGGCCGCGTCGGCGGACGCCATCACCGCCTCGATCGACGCCCCGTCGAGCGGGTACGCGGCGACGCCGATGGACGCCGTCTGCCTTCGGATGTCCACCGCCTCGCCCTCGTTGGTGGTGGTGCTGATGATCAGCTCGCTGACCCGTTGCCTGATGCGTTCCGCGGTCACGATCGCGTCCGCTTTGGACGTCGAAGGCAACAGCGCGACGAACTCCTCGCCACCGAACCGGCCGACCAGGTCGTGCGCCCTGGTCTCCTGCTTGACCACGGCCGCGACCGCCTTGAGCACGTCGTCCCCCGCGAGGTGCCCGTAGGTGTCGTTGATCCGCTTGAAGTGGTCGAGGTCGATCATCATGGCGCCGAAGCTGCCGTTCTCACGCTCCGCGCGGGAGATCTCGCGCTCGGCGCCGTCCTGCCAGGTGGTCGCGTTGAGCAGCTGCGTCTTCTGGTCGGTGGTCGCGAGCTCCTCGAGCCGCTTGATCAGCACCGACCGCTGCAGCACGTACAGCGGCAGGATGACGAGCACCGAGAGCAGCGGCTCTTCGTTGAGCACCATCACCAGCAGCGCGCCGACGCACAGGGTGGACAGTTCCAGCAGGTTGTCGTCCATGGTGCCGAGGCACGACACGGGGGTCGCGCTCTCGGGGTCGGCGAGGTAGAGGCCGAGGCCGGTGAGCGCGGTGTTGACCGCGAAGAAGGCGAGCCCGGCCAGCGTCACGGTCGCGACACCGCTGCCGAGGGTCATGTGACCTACAACACCCCCGGCGAAGGCCGACAAGATCATCGTCGTCGCGTTCGCGGCCACGCGGTGAAATTCACCCGGACGGGTGCCAGACCAACTACGGAACGCGAGGTACACGTAGAGGACGACCCCGAGTGCGGCGACCAGCTGAGCCGGAAGCAGCAGTCCGGCGGGCAGCAGCCACACCGAAGTCATCGAGATGTACGGCCCCCGGCTGAGGATGCGGCGCTGCCGCTCCAGCCGCCTGCTGACCTCCGTCTGCGCCACGGCCAGGCCTGTGAGCAGCGCAAACGTGCCCAGTTGAGCGAGTGTGACCGGAACGGTCAACAGTGAAACGGCCGTCCACGTGAGCATGACCGTGATGGCGGTCAGCGTGGCGATGATCCAGTCGCGGGGGCGGGTCCACAGTGCCCAGCCCCTCACGCGAGAAATCAAGTCTTGGCCGCCCTGTTCCCCCGATGTGACCATTTTTCCCCCAGCCCCTTGCGCAGATCTACGGTGACAAAGTACTTACAGACAGTTTCAGACCGTTTGCCTGCTGTCCACAAGGGCAATCGGTGTGTACTTTTTCTTTGACACCGGAACGAGAGGTGGCCAGCGATGCGCGGCAAAGAACAGTGACCGCACAGCGCACCGCAAGGTCGCGCAGGTCGAGCCCACGCGCGGGGCATGTCATGCATGTTCTGCGCGTGCGGCTTCTTTGTCGTTCCCTCGTCTCGGCTCGCCCGACCGGGCCCGGGCCCACAGCGCCGCCAGCGGCAGGGTGAGCACGACCCCGACGATGCCGAAGATCCCGACGGTGCCGTGCGGGGTCAGCTGATCCGCGAGCACGCCGCCGATCAGCGGGCTGACGCCCATCATCGTGGTCAGCCCGGTGTTGGACAGGCCCATCACCTGCGCCCGCTGCTCGTCGGGCACGGCCAGCGTCAGTGACGCGGTCGCCTGCAGCAGGCAGACGGTGCCGAAGCCGCCGGAGACGATGAACAGCACGATCGACGAGACCGGCCCGGGGTTCAGGAAGCACAGCACGAGCGGGACGGCGCACAGCGCCGACAGCGGCCCGATCAGCTTCGGCCGCAGCCGCGCGGGCACCCAGCGCGTGTAGACGAAGGTCGCGATGACGCTGCCGATCGGGTCGGCCGCGAGCAGCAGGCCGATCGCCGAGGGGCCACCGCCCGACGCCGCCACGTACGGCGCCGCGATGCCCTCGTAGACCGGCAGGAGCCCCATCAGCCAGGTGAACAGCACCAGGGTGCGCAGCGACGAGTTCGCGAACGCCGTCCGGCCACCGCCGCCGAGCGTCGCGAAGAAGGACTTGCGCTGCTCGCCGGTCGCCGCGGCCGGCCGGGCGCGGACGCCGAAGCGGATGAACAGCGCGGAGAGCACGAACGTGGCCGCGTCGATGATCAGCGCGATGTGCGGGTCGAGCGCGATCAGCAGCGCGCCGCCGCCGGCGAACCCGAGCAGCTGGGCGCTCTGCACGGTCATGCTGCGGATGCCCATCCCGACGACGAACCGGTCGCCTTCGAGCACCTGCGGCAGCAGGGCCAGCTGGGACGCCTTGAACGGCGGGTTGATCATGGAGACGCCGCCGACCAGCACGCACATCAGCCAGAACGGCATGCCGGGCAGGGCGACGAGCAGGATCAGCCCGGCCCGCAGCAGGTCGACGAGCACCATCACGGAGCGGCGGGGGAAGCGGTCGGCGAAGCCGGTGAGGAAGATGCCGCCGAACAGGGACGGCGCGTAGGTCAGGGCGTACGTCAGGCCGGTCAGCGTGGCCGAGTTGGTGCCGGTGAACACCAGGATGGACAGTGCGACTCTCGCCAGCTGGTCGCCCGCGATCGACAGCAGTTCCCCGAACCAGAGCGCACGGAACTCGGCGATTCCGAACACCTCGCGGAACGTGATCCGGTCCGGCGGTGCTGCCATACGTCTTCTCCCGACCTCTTGTTCACACCGCGTCCTTCGCATGACCGACGGTGACGAGAGGACCAGCCAGTCATGAGGGAGTCACGGTATGTGTGTTACCTCCGATAGTGTCCCGTGACTGTTGGTGAATCTCTAGGTTCTTTCGCCGGTATCGAAGGTGTCACGGAGCTTTCCCGAACGTGTCAGACGATAGCCCGCCGTGTTTGACCGATCGCTCAGGAGTCACCAATGGATCATTCCGTACCCGTTGGCCCAGGACCAGAGGCAAAAGTAGCCACCTCGCGCGGGGCGAGGTGGCTACCGGGAGAAGCAGAAGATCAGCCGTCGACGGCCAGGGCGTCCTCGGCGGGCGCGCGGGTGGTCCCGGCGGCCCGCGCCGCGTCCCGCTTGGCGACCTCTTCGCGGACGATCGGGATGACGTACCGGCCGAAGTCGATCGTGTCGCCGAGCATGTCGTAACCCCGGGCCGAGAGGATCTCGACGCCGAGGTCGTAGTAGTCCAGCAGGGCCTGCGCGACCGTCTCCGGCGTGCCGACCAGCGCGTTCGAGTTGCCTGCGCCGCCCGTCGCGGCGGCCGTCGGCGTCCACAAAGCGCGGTCGAAGCGTTCACCCTGGGCCGCGACCGCCAGCAGCCGCTGGGAGCCGGTGTTCTCCGGCTCGGTCAGCTTGTGGCGGCGGGTCAGCGGCTGGCCGCCCTTGGTGCGGTCCTTGATCGCGCCGACCGTGCGGTGGGCCTTCTCCCAGGCCAGCTCCTCCGTGGGGGCGATGATCGGCCGGAACGCGACCTGGATCCGCGGCACGTCGGTGCGGCCGGCGGCCAGCGCGGCCGCCTTGACCGACTCGATCTGCTCGGCGGTCTGGGCCAGCGGCTCGCCCCAGAGGCAGAAGATGTCGGCCTCGGCGCCCCCGGCGGCGTACGCGGCGGGTGACGAGCCGCCGAACGAGACACCCGGCCGCGGCTGCTGCACCGGCTTGACGTCGCTGACGTAGTCGGCGAAGCGGTAGTACTCACCCTCGAAGTCGAACGGCTCGTCCGACGTCCAGGCCTTCTTGATGATCTGGATGGCCTCGCGGGTGCGCCCGTAGCGCTGGTCCTTCGTCAGGTAGTCGCCCTCGCGCTGCTGCTCGTGGTCGTTGCCGCCGGTGATGAAGTGCACTGTGAGCCGGCCGTCGGAAATCTGGTCGAGCGTGGCGAACGTCTTCGCGGCGAACGTCGGGTACGAGACGTTCGCCCGGTGCGCGAGCAGGATCTGCAGCTTGTCGAGCTTCGTCGCGACGTACGCGGCGGCCTGCGCGGGATCCGGCGAGCCCGAGCCGTACGCGAACAGCACGCGGTCCCAGCCGAAGTCCTCGTGCGCGCGGGCCAGGCGCAGTGTGTACTCCTTGTCGAACACCCCGCCCGAGCGGGCGTGCGTCTCCGACCCGTCGTGCGTGCCCCCGATGCCCAGGAACTCCACCGGCATGACGTCCACCTTCTCTCGCGTCGCTACCTCCCACGGCTACGCCTGGGCGCACCCGCGCGGCAACGGCGTCCGCAGGGTGGAACAGCGCGGGGCTTCCGGTCGTACGCACGCGGAATTCCGGAGTGTGGGAAGGACGTCCGGGCCTCCGGCTCCGGCGTAGCTTCGAACGCGTGGCCGATCCAGCGCCGTTCACACTCGCCGTCGTGGGCGCCGGACCCCGCGGGGTCGGCGTCCTCGAACGGCTCGGCGCGAACGCCGCCGAGCTGCTCGGCGGCCGGCGCCTCGACGTCCACCTGATCGACCCGTTCCCGCCGGGGCCGGGCCGGGTGTGGCGCTACGACCAGTCGCCGTTGCTGCGGATGAACTCCATGCCCGAGGACGTCACGATGTTCACCGACGACTCGGTGAAGATGGCGGGCCCGATCCTGCCGGGGCCGTCGCTGCTGGAGTGGGCGAAGAAGGTGCGTGACGGCTCGCTCGAGGCCGAGGTGCCGCCGGACGTCGTGACCGAGCTGACCGCGCTGGACGCCTTCCACTTCCCGACGCGGCGGCTGCAGAGCGCGTACCTGACCTGGGTGTACCGGAAGATCCTCGGTGACCTGCCCGAGGGCATCACCGTCGTCGAACACGCGGCGCGGGCGGTGGACGTCGACGGCTCGCTCGTCCGGCTGTCGGACGGTACGGAGCTGACCGCGGACGCCGTCGTGTTCACGGTCGGGCACCTCGACGCGGAACCGGACGAGTGGGAGCGTGAGCTGGCGTCGTTCGCCGGGCGGCACGGGCTGGCCTACTACCCGGCCGGCTACACCGCCGACGTCGACTACTCCGGCGTCGAACCGGGGGAAACCGTGCTGGTGCGCGGGTTCGGGCTGGCGTTCGTCGACCTGATGCTGCTGCTGACCGAAGGCCGCGGCGGCCGCTTCGAGGAGCTGGACGGCGGCGGCCTGCGCTACCACCCGAGCGGCCACGAGCCGGTGCTGCACGTCGGCTCGCGACGCGGGGTGCCCTACCACGCGAAGATCGGCTACCGGCTGTGCGGGAAACCGTTGCGGCTGCCCAGGTTCTTCGACGCCTACGCCATCGACGAACTGGCCGGGACGCCGGGCGCGCTCGACTTCCGCGCCGACGTCTGGCCGCGGATCGCCAAGGAGCTGGCCTGGGGCTACTACAGCGAGCTGTTCACCGGCCACCCGGACCGGGTGCGGCTGGACTTCGCCGTGTTCGCCGACGCCTTCGCCGACCTGGCCTGGGGTTCGCCGGGGATGCGGGACCTCGTCGAGCGGGCCGTGCCCGCCGAGGAGGACCGCCTCGACCTCGACGCGCTGGACCGGCCGATGGCGGGCCGCGAGTTCGGCACGCCGGAGGAGTTCGGCAAGGAGCTGCGCGAATACATCGAAGGTGACCTGGCGCGCCGCGCCGACCAGACGTTCAGCGCCGACCTCGGCGCGTTCATGGCGCTGCTTTCGGTGTACGGGCAGATGCCGGCGCTGGTCCAAAAGCGACGGTTGAACGCTGCCTCTCAAGTGTCCGATATGGACGGCTGGTTCCACGGGTTCTTCTCCTACTACGCCAGCGGTCCGCCGCCGCGCCGGCTGGAGGAGCTGCTCGCGCTGCACGAGGCCGGGGTGGTTTCGTTCGCGGGCGCGGAAATGCGCGTGACGGCCGACGCCGCGCGCGGCGTTTTCGTGGCGTCCGGCGCCAGCTACCCGGGTGAGATCGCAGCACGCACGCTGATCGAGGCGCGCCTGCCGGGCCCCAGCGTCACGCGGGCGGCGGACGGCCTGCTGCGGCAGCTGCGGGACACGGGCCAGCTCGCCGAGGAGACGGTGGCGGACCCGGAAACCGGCGTTCTCCTGCCGTCGGGCCGGATCCACACCCGCGTCTCGGACTCCCGACTGCTCGACGGCACCGGCACCCCGCACACGCACCGCTTCGCGGTGGGCCCGCACACGAGCGCCCGCTCGGCGGCGGCCTTCACCCGGCCACGCACGAACGCGTCGTCGTTCCGCCAGAACGACGCGGTGGCGCGGGAGATCCTGGCGCTGGTCAGCCCGCCCAGCTGACGAGCTCTTCGAGCACCTGCTCCGGCGCAGGCATCGCGGCGATCTCCCTTGCGACGCCTTCGGCGACCTCGCGCGGCTTCGGGTCGTCCAGCAGCTCGCGGGCCGACGTCTCGATCGCGTCCATCCGGATGGCCTCGCCCACCAGGGACTTCGCCGCGCCCAGCGCCGTCAGCGTCTCCGCGTTGACGAACTGGTCGGCGCCCTGGGGCAGCACCAGCTGCGGCAGGCCGGCGGCCAGCGAAGCGAGCACGGTGCCGGTGCCACCGTGGTGCACCACCAGGCCCGCGTGCTTCAGCACCGTGGCCTGCGGCACGAACCCGGCCGCCCGCACCCGGGGCGGCAGCTCGCCCAGCAGCGCGGGATCGCCGGGGCCGAGCGCCACCAGGACGTCGACCGGCAGGCGGGCCAGCGCGTGCAGCGCGCCGCGCAGGACCTGCGTCGCGCCGAAGACGACCGTGCCGAGGGTCAGGTAGACGAAGCCATCGGCTGGGAGGGGCGGCAGCGGGACGTCGGGGTCGAACGGCGTCGGGCGCATCCGGAACACCTTCGGCACGGCGGCGGTGCCCGGGTCGCGGACGCTGTCGGGCCAGACGTCGACGCACGCGTCGCCGAACATGGCGTCCGCGGGCAGCGTGCCCCAGAGCGGCGCCAGCCGTTCGGCGGCGAGGGCCAGCAGCTCCGGCGGCATCGACCGGCCGATCACGACGGAGACGGCGGGGACGCCCGCGCGCCGGGCCGCGACCCCGGCGCCGACGTCACTCTGCTCGTAGACCACCAGGTCCGGCCGCAGCTCCGTGAGCAGCGGCGTCAGGTCGTCAAGGAGCGCCAACGGCAGCAGCTCGGCGAACATCGTGATACCGACCTCGGCGAAACCGGCGTCCTCACCGTGGCGCCGCTTGGCCTCGGCTTCGGCGTCACCGATGGAGATCCCGGCCCGGCGGGCCTCGAACCCGAGATCACGTACGGTCTCGAGGAATTTCTCCCCGGTGCCGAACACGACGTCGTGCCCCGCCGCTTTCGCCGCGTTCGCCAGCGGGAGCAGGGGAAAGAGGTGGCCGTACGCCGGGCGGCACGAGAAGAGGATTCGCACCCACCCGAGCGTACTGGTCGGCCCGGCACGACCGGGCGGCTCAGACCTCCTGGACCGAACGGCCGGGGATCGCGGCCAGCAGTTCCTTCGTGTACTCCGCCTGCGGCTCGTGCAGCACCCGCGACGCCGGGCCCAGCTCGACCAGCGCGCCCGCCCGCAGCACGCCGACCTGGTCCGCGAGCTGCCGGACCACCGCCAGGTCGTGCGAGATGAACAGGTACGACAGCCCCAGCTCCGACTGCAGTTCCGCCAGCAGCTGCAGGATCTGCGCCTGCACCGAGACGTCCAGCGCCGACACCGGCTCGTCGCACACCACCAGGTCCGGCCGCAGCGCCAACGCGCGCGCGATCGCCACCCGCTGCCGCTGGCCGCCCGACAGCTCCGCCGGCTTCCGCCGGGCCATCGACGCGGGCAGCGCCACCTGTTCCAGCAGCTCCGGGACCCGCGTGCGCGGCAGCCCGAACGCCCGCAGCGGCTCCGCGACGACGTCCTCGATCGAGAACTTCGGGTTCAGCGACGCGTACGGGTTCTGGTAGACGATCTGCATCCGCCGCCGCAGCCTGCGCAGTTCGTTGCCGGACAACGCGGTGATGTCCTGGCCGTCGAACTCCACCGAACCCGCCGAGGGCGTTTCCAGCCGGAGCACCATGCGGGCCGTCGTCGACTTGCCCGAGCCCGACTCGCCCACCAGCGCCAGCGTCTGGCCGCGCGGGATGTCGAACGAGATCCCGTCGACCGCGCGGATGCCGCCGTCGAACGTCTTCGCGAGGTCCCGGACGGAAACCAGCGGCTCGGCGGGCGGCGCGGGCGGTCGGGTGGCGCTCGTCATGCTCGGTGCCGCCGCCAACAGCTGCTGCGTGTACGGGTGCGTCGGCGCGCTGACGACCGAGGAACCCTCTTCGACGACCGAACCCTGCGAGAGCACCACGATCCGCGACGCCCGGTCGGCCGCGACGCCGAGGTCGTGCGTGATCAGCAGGATCGCCGTTCCCGTTTCCAGAGCCAGCGACGTCAGGTGGTCGAGGATCCGGCGCTGCACCGTGACGTCGAGAGCGCTGGTCGGCTCGTCCGCGATGATCAGCTTCGGCCGTCCGGCCAGCGCCGACGCGATCAGCACGCGCTGCCGCAGCCCGCCCGACAGCTGGTGCGGGTACTGCTTCGCCCGCAGCTCCGGTTGCGGCACGCCCGCGCGTTCGAGCAGCTCGATGGCCTGCAGCGCGGCACCACGCCGGTCCGCGAGGCCGTGGATCTTCAGCACCTCCGCGACCTGGTCGCCGACCCGGTGCACCGGGTTCAGCGACACCGCGGGGTCCTGCGGCACCAGCGCGATCTCGCGCCCGCGCACCCCGCGCCACTGCTTGTCCGACAGGGAAAGCAGGTCCCGGCCGTCGAAGGTGATCGAGCCGCCGTCGACGCGGCCGCCGCGGGGCAGCAGGCCGATCGCCGCGTGCGCCGTGGTCGACTTGCCCGAGCCGGATTCCCCGACGACGGCGACCACCTCACCCGCGGCGACGTCCAGGCCGACGTCACGGACCGCCGGGACCTTCCGGTACGACACCGCGAGCCGGGAGATGCGCAGCAGGGTCATCGTTCGCCTCCGTCGAAAGCGCGGGACAGCCGGTTCGCGGACAGGACCACCGCCGCGACCGTCAATCCCGGGAACGTCGTCATCCACCAGGCCGTGGCCAGGAAACTGCGGCCGCCGGCGACCAGCGAGCCCCACTCCGGCGTCGGCGGGGTCGCGCCGAACCCGAGGAAGCTCAGCGCCGACACCTCGAGCACGGCCGTGCCGAGGGTGAGCGTCGCCAGCGCGAGCACCGGGCCCGCCGCGTTCGGCAGGACGTGCCGCAGCAGCACGCCGGACCAGCGCACTCCGCTGGCTCGCGCGGCTTCGACGAACACGCCGCTTCGCACGCGAAGCACCTCCGCGCGCATGACCCGCGCGAAGGACGCGAGGTTCGCGATGCCGACGGCGATCGCGACGTTCGTCGTGCCGAAGCCCAGCGCCGTGACCAGGGCCAGCGACAGCAGGATCGGCGGGATGGCCAGGAAGACGTCGACGATCCGCATGATCACGGTGTCCGCCCAGCCGCCGCGGAACCCGGCGAGCAGGCCCAGTGCCGAGCCCGCGATCAACGCCGTCAGCACGGCGATCGCGGTGGCGCGCAGCGAGAGCGACGCGCCGTGGATCACCCGCGCGTAGACGTCGCGGCCGGTCTCGTCGGTGCCGAACAGGTGGTGCAGCGACGGCCCCTGCAGCCGCTCGGCCGGGACGCCGGTGATCGGGTCGTAGCCGGTCAGCAGCCCGGGGACGAAGGCGGCGAGCAGCACGAACGCCAGCACCACGACGGCGATCACGAGCCCGGGCGGCACTTTCACGTGAAAGTGCCGCTTGGTGGCGAGGTCAACCACGGGCCACCGCCTCGGGGGTACGCGCGATCCGCGGATCGAGCAGCGGGTAGAGCAGGTCGACGATCAGGTTGAGCACCACGAACACCAGCGCGGCCAGCACGATCACCGCTTGCACCACCGGGACGTCCTGGGCGGTGACGGCGGCCGCGGTGACCCGGCCGACACCGTCGCGCGAGAACACCGTCTCGGTGATCACCGAACCGGCCACCAGGTTGCCCGCCACCACACCGGCGACGGTCAGCGTCGGCACGGCGGCGTTGCGCAGCAGGTGTCCGAAGTGGACGCGCCAGCGGCTCGCGCCCTTGGCCGCGGCGATCTCGGCGTACGGCTGCTCCTGCTGCGTGGCCAGGCTCTTCGCCAGCACCTGGCCGATGATCGCGCCGGTCGGCAGGGCGAGCGTGATCGCGGGCAGGATCAGCGCCGCGAAGCCCTGCGTGCCCAGCGCGGGCAGCAGCCGCAGCCGGAACGAGAAGAACTGGATCAGCAGCAGCCCGACCCAGAACGGCGGCAGCGAGATGGCCAGCGACGGCAGGGACAGCAGCGCTTGGCGCAGCCAGCGGAACCGGGTGAACGTCCCGAGGAACGCCGAGCCGCCGCCGAACACCACCGCGAACACCAGCGCCAGGCTCGTCACCGCGAGCGTCGGCGGCAACGCCGTGACGACCATGTGCGTGGCGTCGTCACCGGTCGCGACACTGCGGCCGAAGTCGCCGTGCAGCGCCGAGACCAGCCGTTTCAGGTACTGGACCGGCAGCGGCGAGTCCAGGCCGTACTCCGCGCGGGCCGCGGCGAGCTGCTCCGGCGTCGTCGACGACCCGGCCTCCCCGCCGGCGAGCTTCGCCGAAACGGCGTCCCCCGGCAGCAGGTAGAGGATCAGGAACGACAGCGTGAACGCCGCCCACAGCACGAAGACCGCTTGCGCGACCCGGCGGAGCAGGTAGTTCCTCACGACAGCCACGCGTCGAACAGCTGCAGCCGTGACGACGCCTCGAAGTCGACGGCGTGCGCCTTGGCGCTCTGCGCGACGACCTGGGTCAGCTCGAACACCGGGATCGCGTAGGCGTGGTCGACGATCAGCTTCTGCGCCTCGTCGGCGGCCGGCTCGCGCTTGGCTTTGTCCACAGTGGACGACTGGGCGTCCAGGGCGACGTCGAGCGGGTTGCCCGGCGTGAGCCGGCTGCGGTTGCCGGACTTCGTGGAGAACTGGCCGCGCAGGATGTCCGGGTCGGCGCGGGTCACGTTGTACCAGAGGAAGTCGTAGTTCCCGGCGAGCTGGATCTGGGTGGTCTCGGCGTTGGTGTGCTGCTCGATCTTGAGGTCGAAGCCGATCTTGCGCAGCTGCTGCTGGATCAGCTCCAGCACGCTGCGGTTCTGGTTGAACACCGGCGAGAACACGACGGCCGCACTCAGTTTTTGGCCGTTCTTGGTGCGGATGCCGTCGGGCCCGGGCACCCAGCCGTCGCCGTCCAGCAGCGCCGCGGCGCCGTTGCGGTCGAAGGCGAGCTGGGCGGACAGGTCGCTGTGCAACGGCGTCGCCGAGCCCAGGATGCTGGTGGCCGCCTTGTAGCTGGGCGTCAGCACGGTGTTCACGACCTCGGTGCGGTCGACGCCCTTGAGCACGGCCTGGCGCACCTTCTCGTCGGTGAGCACGCCGCGGGTGGTGTTCGCGTGCAGGTTGAACACGACGCCGGGGTTCGGCCGGATGTTCTCGGTGAAGCCGTTGCTCGTGAACTGCGGCTCGTCGACCGGCTGGACGTCGGTGATCGCGTCGAGCTGGCCGGAGGCGAGGCTGCCGGTGCGGACGCCGGGCTCCGGCACGATCTTGTAGTCGATCTTGTCGAGGTAGGCCTCACCCTGGTGCTTGAACAGCGACGAGCCCCAGGTGTAGCCCTTGCGCTTGGCCAGCACGATCTCCTGGTTCTGCTTCAGGCTCTCGAAGACGAACGGCCCGGAGCCGAGCAGGCCGTTGCCCTGGCAACGCTGTTCCGGCGTCCTCTGGAACGCGGCGGGCGCCAGGACGCCGAGCGAAACCGTCGAGCTGGCCTGCAGGAACTGGGCGCTGGGCGCGGAGAACTCGAGGCGCGCCGTCTGCGGATCGACGACCGTCGTGCTCTTGTAGGCCGCGAGGTAGCCGAAGCCGAGCTGGGCCTTCGTGCCGAGGGCCTTGATGCCGTCGAAGCTGGCCTTGACCGCGGCGGCGTCGACGGGCGAGCCGTCGGAGAAGGTCGCGCCGGCGCGCAGGCGGAAGGTGAACGCCGTCGAATCGGCGTTGCTCTCCCACTTCTCGGCCAGCCACGGCTTGATCTCACCGGTCTTCGGGTCCTGGTCGGTCAGCGAGTCGACCAGCTGGCGCGCGACGTTGATGGACGCGTTCGTGGCGGTCTGCTGCGGGTCGATGCAGTCGGGCGCGGACGAGATGCCGAGCCGGAGCGTGCCGCCGGGTTTCGGCGGACCGGAGGCGGCCTGTTCGGTGCCGGCGGCGGCGCACGCGGTCAGCAGCAGGGGCAGGGTGAGCAGGGCCGCGGCGTTGCGGGCACGGGAGAGTGGGGACACCGGACGGCCTCCAGCGGGAGTGGTTGCGTCTTCGATGAGCGACGCTAACCACGCGCTGAAGGCCGTCCCACAGAGCGAACCGCGGTCCCATTCCCTGGCACCGCAACGAATGCCCCTTGACTAAGCGCCCGCGATCAGCAGCGGCCGAGCATGTCCGTCAGGGCGGACTTCTCCGCGGTGTTGATCGTCAGCGAGAACTTGGTCTTCACCGCGACCCACATCTTCGCGTAGGTGCACCAATAGCTGGTGAGCGGCGGCTTCCACTGGTCGGGCGACTTGTCGCCCTTCTCCTGGTTGACGTTGTCCGTCACGGCGATCAGCTGCGGGTCGGTCAGGTCGTTCGCGTACGCCTGGCGCTGGGCCGTCGTCCACGACGACGCGCCGGTGCGCCACGCGTCGGCCAGCGGCACCACGTGGTCGATGTCCACATCGGACGCGGCGGTCCAGGTCTCGCCGTCGTACGGGCTGAACCAGCTGCCGGACGTCGCGGTGCAGCTCGAGTTGGTCTGCACGTTCGTGCCGTCGCGCTTGAGCACGACCTCACGGGTGTCGCAGTTGCTGCCCTGCTGGATCCAGTGCGGGAACTTGTCGCGGCTGTAGCCGGTCTGGGACCCGTCGGCCTTGACGGTCAGGGACGCCAGCTCGGACTTCGCCGTCGTGGTCGACGGGATGCCCGGCGGGGTGGCCTCGGCGACGCTGACCAGCGTCCCGGAGAAGACCGCGGCCGCGGCGAGGACAGTCAAGGAATGACGAACAGCACGCCTGGTTGGCATATTGCTGCCTCCATGTCAGGTGTGGGGACAGCTAACCCTGATACACCTGTGTGGCGAGTGCAACACGTATAGGTGACATGTTGCTGCCCGTTTCCGAACACAGCGTGTCCGGTTCCGCACTTCTGAGTGAAACTCGCAGGTCAGACCGCACCACGGACGAGCCGCAGATCCTCCGTGTGCCGGTACCAGGTCCACTTGTTCACCGCGCGTTCGTGCACGACGTCGTCGCTCACAGGGCGCGTCGGGATGCAGCCGATCTGGAACGCGCGCGAGTACAGCGTCGTCGGGCGCTTGAAGACGGTCCCCTTCACCACGCGCACGGCCATCCCGGGCCCGCCCGGGTCCGGCGTCACCTCGATCGACGCGGCCGCCCCGCGCAGCGCGACCTGCTCGTCGCAGTAGGCGACCCCGCGCACCATCCGCAGCAGCCCGCGCCCGACGAGTACGCCGCCGACGTCGTCGCGGATCAGCGGCACCGGGTCGACCTCGCCGCGCAGGGCCAGCGCGACCGCCTTCAGCGGGTTGAGCGGCAGCCCCCAGAGCGCGGCGACCGACGACTCCGGCGACGACGGCACGAACCCGACCGACACGCCGGAGATCGCGTCCTTGCGCACCAGCCGCAGCACTACCGCCGCGAAATCGGCGTCGGTGCCCGACACCACCAGGTGATCGTGTTCGCCCAGCAAGGGGTCGATTTCCGCCTTGCCGGGACGGCTCGGCACGCGGATCGATTCGACGTCATCGACCTCTTCGAAGCCCGCCGCGTCCGCGCCACAGGCCACCACTATTCCGCGCACCCGCGGGTCCTCCGTTACAGTCATGCACCGGCATTTACCAGCGCCACCGGTGTCCGCCCCGGACACTAAACCTCACGTCGTCGAACACCTTGGAGTGTCACATGCCGGCCATCGTGCTCATCGGTGCCCAATGGGGAGACGAAGGCAAGGGCAAGGCCACCGACCTGATGGGTGACCGCGTCCAGTGGGTCGTCCGCTACCAGGGTGGCAACAACGCCGGTCACACGGTCGTCCTGCCGAACGGCGAGAACTTCGCCCTGCACCTCATCCCCTCCGGCATCCTCACCCCCGGCGTGACCAACGTCATCGGCAACGGCGTGGTCGTCGATCCGGGTGTGCTGCTGGAGGAGCTGTCCGGACTGGAAGCGCGGGACGTCGACACGTCCAAGCTGCTGATCTCCGCCGACGCGCACTTGATCATGCCGTACCACGTGGCCATCGACAAGGTCACCGAGCGCTACCTGGGCAGCCGCAAGATCGGCACCACCGGCCGCGGCATCGGCCCGTGCTACCAGGACAAGATCGCCCGCGTCGGCGTCCGCGTGCAGGACCTGCTCGACGAGAAGATCTTCCGCCAGAAGGTCGAAGCCGCGCTGGAGTTCAAGAACCAGGTGCTGGTGAAGGTCTACAACCGCAAGGCGCTGGAGGCCGACCAGGTCGCCGACGAGGTGCTGGCCGCGGGCGAGAAGTTCGCGCACCGCATCGCCGACACGCGCCTGCAGCTCAACCAGGCGCTCGAGCGCGGCGAAACCGTGCTGCTCGAGGGCTCACAGGGCACGCTGCTCGACGTCGACCACGGCACCTACCCGTTCGTGACGTCGTCGAACCCGACGTCCGGCGGCGCGAGCGCCGGTTCGGGCATCGGCCCGGGCCGGATCGGCACGGTGCTCGGCATCCTCAAGGCCTACACCACGCGCGTCGGCTCCGGCCCGTTCCCGACCGAGCTGAACGACGAGTCCGGTGAGTACCTGCGCAAGCAGGGCGGCGAGTTCGGTGTCACCACCGGGCGTTCGCGGCGCACCGGCTGGTTCGACGCGGTGATCGCGCGCTACGCGGTCCGCGTCAACGGCATCACCGACTACTTCCTCACCAAGCTGGACGTGCTGTCCGGGCTGGAGAAGGTGCCGGTGTGCGTGGGGTACGAGGTCGACGGCTTCCGCACGCAGGACATGCCGATGACGCAGACCGACGTGCACCACGCGATCCCCATCTACGAAGAGCACCCGGGCTGGTTCGAGGACATCTCGGCGTGCCGCACGTTCGAGGAGCTGCCCGCGAACGCCCGCGCGTACGTCGAGCGCCTGGAAGAGCTGTCGGGCGCCCGGATCTCGGCAATCGGCGTCGGCCCGGGCCGCGACCAGACGATCGTGCGGCACCAGTTCGTCTAGGTCAGTTTCGTGCTGACCGGCGTCTCGTTGCGGAACAGGTCGAGCACCGGGCAGTGCTCGTCGACCTCGCGCTTGAGGTCTTCGTAGCGCTCCCGGCTCGCCGGCCCTTCGAGCTCGACGGACACCCGGACGTCCCCGAAACCGGGGCGGGTGTTGAGCGAGAAGCCGAAGAAGCCGTGGAGGTCGAGGTCACCGTCGACGGTGACCTTGATCGAGTCGATCGGGATCCCGCGCTTGGCCGCCCAGAACTGGTACGTGATCACCTGGCACGACCCGAGGGCGGCGAGCGCGAACTCGACGGGGTTCGCGGCCTGGTCGGTCCCGCCGAGCGCGGGCGGCTCGTCGACGGTGAACTCGTGGTCCCGCACCTTGACCGCGACTTCGGTCCTGGTGCCGGGCTTCAGGGTGTGGTCCACGCTGAAGGACACGGCGGCGTTGTGCGGGTCGGCGTCGACGGCCTTGCGAGTGCCGTCGATGACGTCGGTCAGCGACATGGGATCTCCTGAGGATGGTGATCGGGATCTCGCCAAGGGTGGGCGATTTCCGAACAGTTCGCCCGACTTCCCACGCGCTGGGAGAACCGGTTCCCGGGATGCGGAAGCGCTTGCCTGCCCGGCTGAGGCGGGGAACATGGCGCGGTGGTGTGCCTTCTCGCGTTCGGGGCTGCGGGTTCGGCTCGCGCGACACGACTTCCGGACCACCACGGCCATTCCGCCGCCGAGACGCACCCCGCCCTTCCCTGGGGGGCCGGTCCCGCCTCCAGCGTATCGGCACCCCGGGCGCGAAAACGGCGCCGACCGAAATCTGTGGACAACCGAACCCGTTGTGGACAACTCCGCCTCCCACGCGCTGGGAAGCCGGAAACCGGTGGCACCACGCGCTAGCGTCGGGATCATGACCATCGGAGTCACGCTTCCCGCCGGCGACACCGCCTCCGCGCCCAACCTCGTCGACGAACTCCTGGACCAGGCGAGACAAGCCGCCGATGCCGGGCTCGGGTCCGTCTGGTTCTCGCAGCTTCCGCTCAGCCAGGACGCCATCACCGTCGCCGCCCTCGCGGGGCGGGAGAATCCCGGGCTCGAGGTCGGCACCTCCGTCGTGCCCATCTACCCGCGGCACCCGCTGGTGGTCGCGAACGCGGCGCAGACCGCGCACGCCGCCACCCACGGGCGGTTCACCCTCGGTGTCGGGCTCGGGTCGAAGGGGTTCCTCGGGCCCGTCTACGGCGTCGAGTACCCGCCGCCGATCAAGCACCTGCGCGAGTACCTGACGGTGCTCAGGAAGGTCTTCGCCGGGGAGGAAGTCGACTTTGCCGGGGAGACCGTCCAGGCGCACGCGCCGGGACTGTCCACTGTGGGCGGTGACGTGCCGATCATCGTCGCGGCCATGGGGCCGCAGGCCCTGCGGGTCACCGGGGAGCTGGCCGACGGAACACTGCCGTTCCTCGCCGGGCCGCGGGCGCTGGCCGAACAGATCGTGCCGCACCTGCCCAGTGGCAAGCGGATCCTCGCCGCCGTGCCCGCGATCGTCACCGACGACCCGGACGCCGTGCGCGCCCTCGCCGTCGAACAGATGGGGTTCTACGCGCAGATCCCGTCGTATCAACGGATCCTGGCCGCGGAAGGCGTCGATCATCCGGCGGACCTGGCGATCATCGGTGACGAGAAGACCGTCCTGGCCGGGCTTCAGCGGTACTACGACGCCGGCGCGACCGACGTCCTCGTGTCGCAGACCGGCATCCGCTCGTCCGAAGAGCGGCGACGGACCTGGGAGGTCATCAGCTCAATCGGTTCGTGAGGGTCGTCGACACCGACAGTTCCTCCAGGTCCAGCTCGCGCAGCATCTTCCCGAGGATCTCGTCGTCGAGCCGGCCGGCGCGGTTCTCCTCGATCATCGCCTTGCGCTGGGTGATCAGCAGCTCGCGCCGGGCCTTGGCGAATTGCGCGTGCGGGCTGCCGGAGCGGTCCTCGCCGGACAGCGTGATCGCCGCCTTCGCGAACCGGTAGCGCGTGTCGACGAGCCGTTCGAGACGCTCGCGCAGCCGCTGGATCTTCTCCGGCGGCAGGTCCAGCTCGGCGAGCCGGTCACGGCTGATTTCGCGCAGCCGCTCGTGCGCCGCCTTCTGCGCGACCTCGCGGGCCGCGAGCTCCTCGGCCTCGTCGTGGGCCGCCTCCTCCGGATCGCCCACCTTCAGCACCCGGATCAGCGGCGGCAGGGTGAGCCCCTGGATGAGCACCGTGCCGATCGCCACCGCGAACGCGAACAGCTGGATCTCCTCCCGGCCCGGCGTGTCGGCCGGGACGCCGGCCGCGGCCGCGAGCGTGACGACGCCGCGCATGCCGGTCCACGAGATCACCGCGATCGTCTGCCAGTCCGGCGCCCGGCGGACCCGCCCGAACAGCCGCAACGTCTTCGGCAGGTACGCGAACAGCGCCACCGCCGGGATCCGCACCAGCATCGTCGCCGCGAGCACGGCCAGCGCCACCAGCGCGAGGGTGCCGTTGTCGCGGGCCGCGTGCGCGGCGCCGTCGAGCACGAACGGCAGCTGCAGGCCCATCAGCGCGAACACCAGCGCCTCCAGCAGGACGTCGATCGACGCCCAGACGGATCTATCCTGCATCCGGGTCGCTGGTGACGCGTAGAGCGATCGGTGGCCGAGGTAGAGCCCCGCGGCGACGACGGCGAGCACGCCCGAGCCGCTGAACTCCTCGCCGAACGGGTGCAGGTGCTCGGCGGTGACGTACGCGCCGAACGGCACGATGATCCCGAACGCCGACTCCAGCAGCGGGTCGTCGAGCAGCCGCCGGATCCCGACGACGAGCGCGCCGATCGCCAGCCCGACCGCGATGCCCAGCACGGTCGCGACGCCGAACACCGCGAAGCCGTGCCCGGCCGAGCCCGCGGTGCCGGCGACGGCCGCGAGCGCGACCTTGTAGAGCGTCAACGCGGCGGCGTCGTTGACCAGGCTTTCGCCGGTCAGCACGCTCATCACCCGCCGCGGCAGCCCCAGCTTGCGCCCGATCGCCACCGCCGTCACCGCGTCCGGGGGCGCCACGACCGCGCCCAGGACGAGCGCCGACGCGAACGGCACGTCCGGCAGCAGCAGGTGCACGACCAGCGCGACGACCACCGCGGTGACGGCCACCAGCACCACGCCCAGCGCGACGATCGGCCGCAGGTTGCGCTTGAAGTGCGTCAACGAGCTTTCGAGCGACGTCGAGTAGAGCAGCGGCGGCAGCACGACGGTGAGGACGAGCTCCGGCTCCAGCTCGAGCCGCGGCACGCCGGGGATCAGCGCGACCCCGAGCGCGACCACCACGACCAGCAGCGGGGCGGACAGGTTGTAGCGCCGCGCGAACGCCGTCAGCGCGAGCGAACCGGCGAGCACGCCCATCAGAACCAGGATCTCCACGCGCGTGATCCTCGCTCAGGTGGCGAGCTTGCGCTCGGCTTCCGGTGAATGGAAGTGACCTGGATTACGCCGTGTCCGATATGCATACTTGTTCGCACTACGCACACTTGTGCGGATCACGTGCACCGACGCACATCCGGAGGTTCCCCCATGTCCCCTGGCACCCGCTCCTGGGTCGTGCCCCTGGCCTGGACCGCCGTTCTGCTCGACGGGTTCGACCTCGTCGTGCTCGGCTCCGTGCTGCCCGTGCTCCTCCGCGACCACGTCTGGGGCCTGACGCCCGGCACGGCGTCGGTCGTCTCGACCGTCGGCTTGGCCGGGATGATGCTGGGCGGTTTGGCGATCGGCACGATCACCGACGTCATCGGCCGCCGGAAGTCCCTGATCATCTCGGTCGCGCTGTTCTCGCTGTGTACGCTCTTGTGCGCCTTTGCGCCCTCGACGTTCATCTTCGGTCTGCTGCGCTTCGTCGCCGGTCTCGGCCTCGGCGGCTGCCTGCCGACGGCCATCACGCTGGTCACGGAGTACGCGCGCCGTGGCAAGGCGGGCAGCGCGACGACCACGGTGATGACCGGCTACCACGTCGGCGCGGTGCTGACGGCGCTGCTGGCCATCGTGCTGATCTCGCCGCTGGGCTGGCGCGCCATGTTCGTCGCCGGGGCGCTCCCGGCCGTGGTGCTGATCCCGCTGATGCTGAAGTTCCTGCCGGAGTCCGAGTCGTTCCAGCGGGTCCGCGAGACCGAGCGCTCGGCCGGGCACGCCGTCGCCGGCCTGTTCCGCGGCGGGCTGCTGCGCGCCACCATCGCGTTCTGGGTGACGTCGTTCATGGGCCTGCTGCTGGTCTACGGCCTGAACACCTGGCTGCCGGAGATCATGCGCCAGGCCGGTTACCCGCTCGGCGCCGCGCTCAGCCTGCTGCTGACGCTGAACCTCGGCGGCATCGTCGGCCTGCTCGTGGCGGGCCGGGTCGCCGACCGCGTCGGCATCCGGCCGTCGGCGATCGTCTGGTTCTGCGCGGGTGCGGTGTTCCTGGCCCTGCTGAGCGTGCGGCTGCCGGCCGTCGGGCTGTACGCGGCGGTGTTCCTGACCGGCTGCTTCGTCTTCAGCGCGCAGGTGCTGGTGTACGCCTACATCGGCCGCATCTACCCGGACGCGATCCGCGCGACCGGCCTCGGCTGGTCCGCCGGCATCGGCCGGATCGGCGCGATCTCCGGCCCGCTGCTGGGCGGCGCGCTGCTGACGGCCGGAATCGCGTACCCGTGGGGCTTCTACGCCTTCGCCGCGGTCGGCGCCCTGGGCGCAACAGCCGTCACGGTGGTCCGCCCCGGCCACAATGCCCGCGTCGAAGAACCCACCCCAGCGCGGGAAGCCACCGCCTGACCAGGAAAGTCCGTGAAGGCCACATTGAGGGACTCAGAGTCCCTCAATGTGGCCTTCACGGACCGTCAGCCGAGTTCCTTGAGTTCCTGTTCCACCGCCGCGAGTTCGGCTTCGGACCCCTGGACCTTGGGGCCCTTGAACCACTTCCGGGCCGAGACCGCCCACCACAGGCCGGCGCCGCCGAGGACCACCAGGAACGCGATCGGCGTGTAGTTGAACGAGTCCACCGTCACCGGCGACGCCTGCGGCAGCATGAACAGCACGAAGATCACGACGACCCAGACCGTCGCGATGATGCCGACCGGCTTGCCCCAGCGCCCGAGGTGCCACGGCCCGCGCTCGAAGTCGTCACCCTGCCGGACCCGCAGGAACACCGGGATCACGTACGCGACGTACAGGCCGACGACGGCGATGGACGTGACCGCGCTGTAGGCCGTGTAGCTCCACAGGTACGGCAGGGCCAGCACGAGCGCGCCGCCCGCGCCGAGCCAGACGGCGTTGGTCGGCGTCTGCGTCCGCTTGTTGATCTTGTGCCAGAACTTCGACCCCGGGATCGCGCCGTCGCGGGCGAACGCGTAGATCATCCGCGAGTTCGCCGTCACCGACGCCATGCCGCAGAACAGCTGGGCGCCGATGCAGATCAGCAGCAGGAACTTGCCGGTGACCGCGCCGGTCGCGTCGATGAAGATCTGCGCGGGCGGGACGCCGGTGGCCGAGCCGACCTCGCCGGCGTAGTCCTGGATCGCGAACGTCAGGCCGATCAGCAGGATCCAGCCCGCGACGAGCGAGACGACGATCGACATCACGATGCCGCGCGGGCCGGCCGTCGCCGCGCTCTTCGTCTCCTCGGTCATGTGCGCCGACGCGTCGTAGCCGGTCAGCGTGTACTGCGCGACCAGCAACCCGAGCGCGAAGACGTAGAACGCCGAGCCCCAGCCCGTCTGGTTCACGAAGCTGCCGAAGACGAACGACGCGTCCTGGTGCTTGGCCGGCACGAAGATCAGCACGCCGACGATCACCAGCACGCCGATGAGGTGCCACCACACGCTGACGTTGTTGAGGATCGCGACGATCCGGACGCCGAAGGTGTTCAGCAGGCCGTGCACAACGAGGATGATCGCGAGCAGCAGGATCGTGTGCCCCGGCGTCGCCGAGAAGCCCCACTGCAGGTCGAGGAACGCGTTGAGGAACAGCGCCGCCCCGAAGTCGATGCCCGCGGTGACGGCGATCTGCCCGACGAGGTTGAACCAGCCGGTGAACCACGACCACGCGGGGCCGTTCTTCCGCGCCAGCCGCGCCGCCCAGTAGTACAGGCCGCCCGCGGTCGGATAGCTGGAGCAGACCTCGGCCATGCCGAGACCGACCAGGATGACGAAGATCCCGACCAGCGGCCAGCCCCAGATCATCGCGGCCGGGCCGCCCGTCTTCATGCCGAAGCCGTAGAGCGTCAGGCAGCCGGACAGGATGGAGATGATGGTGAACGAGACGGCGAAGTTCGAGAACCCCGACATCGTCCGCTTGAGCTCCTGCGCGTAGCCCAGCTGGTGCAGCCGTGCGGAGTCGTCATCGTGGTCGGGGGTGGTCTGCTGGTCGGAGACATCCATCGGGCACCTCTTGAAAGGTATGCGGCCAGACCATTGAATTCGCCGAAGTTAGCCCTGGTGGGTGAGGGGTGTCAAGGCTTCGTCAAGAACTCGTCCAGCTGCCTGAGCAGCGGCCCGCCGCCGCGGTGGTCGTTCGAGATCAGCGTCGCGGTGACGCCGTCGGCGTGTGTGCTCCGGAACGTGACGCCGTAGTCGCCGCCTTCGAGCCGGACGCCGCCGGGCCATGGCAGCCAGAAGCCGAGGCCGTACCGGTCCGCGTGCGGGCGCAGCATCCGGCCGACCCACTCGCGCGGCACGATCCGGCCCTCGAGGAACGCGGGCCAGAACCTCCGGATGTCCGGCGCGGTGCTGTAGATCCCGCCGTCGCCATGGCCGACCACCGGCAGGCTGAACACGTTGGTACGGCCGTCTTCCAGGTAGCCGGTGGCGGTCCGGCCGGGCAGGGCGTCCGAACGGAGGAACGCCGTGTCGGTCATCCCGGCGGGCTCGCAGACGCGCTCGTGGACGAGGTCGTGAAAAGGTCTTCCCGCGATCCGTTCGGCGATCAGGGCCAAGACGGCGAACGCGCCGTTGTTGTACCGGAACTCCGTGCCGGGCAAGGATCTCTGCGGGAACCCGTCGAGCGCGGCGAGGTAGTCGGCGGACGTGGCGAGCAGGGGTTGCAGCGGCGGGTCCGCCTCTTCGTCGCAGTAGTCGCCGATGCCGGAGGTGTGCGTCAGCAGGTGCTCGACGGTCACGGCGTCGTCGATCAACGGCAGGTCGCCGCCGAGGACGTCCCGCGCCCGGGTGTCGAGGGTCAGCCGTCCCTCGGCGATCAGCCCGACGACGACCAGCGCGGTGAACCCCTTGGTACCGCTGGCGATCGCGAACCGGGTGCCGACGGTGTTCTCGACGCCGTAGCCGCGGTGCGCGAACCCGCGCGCCTCGGACACCAGGATCTCGTCGCCGCGGGTCACGAGCACGACGCCGGAAAAACCCGTGAGGGGCACCTTCATGGACGAAGAGTCCCTGAAGGTGCCCCTCACGGCAAAGCGATTAGCGACCCAGGAACGCGTGCAGCGACTCGAGGGCGGTGTCGGCCTGGTCGGCGAAGAAGCCGTCGACGCCCGCCTTGAGGAACGCCGCCTCTTCGGTGAACACGTCACCGTAGGCGTCCGGCTCCGCCGAGGAGCGCAGGTTGGCCGGCAGGAACGGGTTCTCGTTGCGGAAGGTGTACGGCTGCACCTTCAGGCCCGCCTTGTGCGCGTCCGCGACGATCGAGGACGGCTTGGTCAGGTTGCCGGCCGCGTCCAGCGGGATGATCTGCGCCTTGTCCGGCCCGAGGTACTTCGCGTACTTCGCGACCTCACGCAGCCCGGACGCCGTCACGAGGTCCGCGTACGTCCGCTTGTCGCCGCTCGCGACGAAGTCCGCCGGGGCGCCGCTCGCCGACGTCAGCTGCAGCAGCGGCGTCCGCACCTGCTTGTGCAACGCGATCAGGTTCGACACCTCGAACGACTGGATGATCGCCGGCGCGTCCGGGCGGTCGAGGCCGTTCTTCTTGAGGGCCGAAACCAGCTTCGGCTCGACCGGGTTGCCGATCGACTGGAAGAACGTCGAGTGCTTGACCTCGGGGTAGGTGCCCAGCGTCCGGTGCAGTTCCTTGCCGAGCCGCTTGGTCAGGTCGAGCACCTCCTGGAAGGAGGCGATCTGGTACCGGCCGTTGTACAGCGTGTTGTGCGGCCGGTTGGCCGGGATCCGCTCGACCGCGCGCAGCGTCTTCAGCTCGGCCAGCGTGAAGTCCTGGGTGAACCAGCCGGTCGTCGAGACGCCGTCGATCACCAGGGTCTTCTTGCGGTTCGCGAACTCCGGGTGCTTCGCGACGTCGGTGGTGCCGCCGATCTCCGGCTCGTGCCGGGCGACGAGCTGGCCGTCCTTCGTCGGGACGAGGTCGACGTCGACCCAGCTCACGCCCATCCGGTAGGCGAGCTCGTACGAGGCGAGGGTGTGCTCCGGGCGGTACCCGGGCGCGCCGCGGTGTCCGATGATCACCGGGTCATCGTGGCCCCGCCCGTGCGCGGCCGCATCGGCGGACCCCTCGCTCTCGGCCGCGTTCGCCGAGCCGATCGCGAATCCGGTGACGCTCAGCAACGCCAGTCCGGCGAGTGCCAGGACGCCGACACGTTTGCGCTTCATCTGGTGACCTCTTTTCACAGGGTGTGCCCTGACTACCCGCGCCACCCTCGCCGCCGCAAGCATCCGAAGTGCGTATCCGGGCGAAAGCGGCGGTAAACGGCACGTGGACACCCGTTCCGGGGACGGCGAAATGTCCGGCGCGAAGCCGTCCGGATACGCTGTGCGGCGTGCGCGTACTGGTAATCGGCTCCGGCGCCCGTGAGCACGCTCTCGTCCTCGCGGCGTCCGGCGACCCCGCCGTCACCGCCATGGCCTGCGCGCCCGGCAACGCCGGGACGGCCGCGATGGCCGAGCAGCTCGGCGTCGACGCCGCCGATCCCGAAGCGGTCGCGACGCTGGCCAAGAGCTGGCACGCCGACCTGGTGGTGATCGGGCCCGAGGTCCCGCTCGTCGCCGGGGTCGCCGACGCCGTCCGCAAGGCGGGCATCGCCTGCTTCGGCCCGTCGGCCGCGGCGGCCCGCATCGAAGGCTCCAAGGCGTTCGCGAAGGACGTCATGGCCGCGGCGAACGTGCCGACCGCGCGCAGCGAGGTGGTCGACAACCCGGCCCGCCTCGACGCCGCGCTCTCGCGCTTCGGCCCGACCTGGGTGGTGAAGGACGACGGTCTCGCCGCGGGCAAGGGCGTCGTCGTCACGACCGACTACGACGTCGCGCGCAAGCACGCCATCATGCTGCTCGACGGCGGCCACCCCGTCCTCCTGGAGTCCTTTTTGGACGGTCCGGAGGCGTCGCTCTTCTGCTTCGTGGACGGCCACACCGTCGTGCCGCTGCTGCCGGCGCAGGACTTCAAGCGCGTCGGCGACGACGACGCCGGCCCGAACACCGGCGGCATGGGCGCGTACGCCCCGCTGCCCTGGGCGCCCGAGAACCTGGTCGACGAGCTGGTGGAGCGGGTCGTCCAGCCGGTCGCCGACGAGCTGGTCGCGCGCGACGCGTCGTTCTCCGGCCTGCTCTACGCCGGGCTCGCGCTGACTTCCGAAGGCCCGCAGGTCATCGAGTTCAACTGCCGCTTCGGCGACCCGGAGACCCAGGTCGTGCTGGCCCTGCTGCGCACGCCGATCGCCGGGCTGATGCAGGCCACCGCCACCGGCAAGCTCGCCGAGCACCCGCCGCTGGAGTGGGCGGGCGGCGCCGCGGTCACCGTCGTGATCGCCGCCGACGGCTACCCCGGCAAGCCGCGCACCGGTGACGTCATCACCGGCGGCGAGATCGACGGCGTGCTGCACGCGGGCACCCGCCGCCGTGACGACGGCGCGGTCGTCTCCTCCGGCGGCCGGGTCCTCTCGGTCGTCGGCACCGGCAAGACGCTCAAGTCGGCGCGCAAGCACGCGTACGAAACCGTGGAGAAGGTGCACCTCGCGGGCTCGCACCACCGCACGGACATCGCGCTCAAGGCGGCGAACGGCGAGGTCAGCGCCCCGGTGGCGCAGCAGAACGCGTGATCTGACGCCTCGGGGGAACCGGCGGGCGACGAACTTCGTCCAAACTCAGGCCGCTGCTACATCCTGGTTGGTAGCCTCAACGGGAGTCGGCCGGTCACCGTCGGTATCACGTCAGGGGAGAGCATTGTCAGGACCCTCGTACGACCTCAGCACGGCCGTCCCGGTGGCGCCGGCGGCCGCGGACGTCCTGGTCCACCCGGACAAGCTCCTCGACGTCGCCCGGATCGTCGAAGAGCAGGCCAACGGCCTCGAAGACCAGCTGCTGACCCGCCTCGGCCTGCTGCGGATCGACGCCCCGTCCGCGGACGTGATCAGCACCCAGTCGATCGACGCGTGGAACGCGCTGATCGCCGACGGCGACCGCTCCTACGCCGGCCAGGTCCGCGAGTACGTCGCCGGCCTGAAGCGCCTGGTGTCGCAGCTGCGTGAGGCCGCGAAGGACTACAACGTCAGCGAAGACGAGAAGGCGGCGGTGTTCGGTGACCGCGGCAAGCACGGTGCGTAACCGGACCTTGCGGATCACCGGGGGCGTGCTCGCGACGGCGGCGCTCGCCGGCTGCTCGGCGGGCACCGAAGGCACCCCCTACCCGGTCGAGACGGCCGCGACCGCGGCGTCGCAGAGCGCCAAGGCGGCCCAGCTGCCGCAACGGCCGGCCGAACTGCCGCTGCAGAACGTCGACCTGTGCGACGTGCTGCCTCAGGTGCAGCTCGACGCCTTGAAGATCACCAGCGTCCCCCGCGAGGCACCGGAACCGGACGGGCCGGTCTGCGTCCTCGACGCGGACGGCGCCGAGCCGATGCACTCCTACCACGTGGGGGCCGTGGCGGCGGACCTCGACCAGTGGATCACCGGCGCCCGCAAGAAGAACAGCATGACCACCGAGCCGAAGAACATCGGCGGTTACCCGGCGCTGACGAACTACCGCGCGGCCGGCGACCCGGCCGACTGCGAGACGCTCGTCGGCGTCGCGAAGGGTCAGACGCTGACCGTCCAGACTTTCGCCATCACCCGCGGCAAGCTCACCCAGCCGCAGCTGTGCGAGATGTCGGTGCACGCCGCCGACCTGGCGCTGCAGTCCTTGAAGTCACGCAACTAGGGAGGGCGCGTGGAATTCTCCGAGCTCGCGGCCGGGATCCAGAACCACCGGTTCGACGGCTGGACCAACACCGCGATCGCCGACCAGATCACGCGGATGATCAACGGCGACGGCACCGGCAGCATCGGCACCGCCGTCGACGCGCTGAAGGGCGTGGCGACGGCGCTCGCCCACACCGACCAGACCCTGCGGGCCCAGCTGCTCAAGCTCGGCGTCGAGTGGCAGAGCCAGGCGGGCGGCGCGGCCAGCCAGGTGCTCACCGAGCAGGCCGGGTTCTCCCAGGACGCCACCACGAAGGTCGCGCACGCGGCGGAGATGGTCTTCGCGCAGGGCGAGGCGTTCAACCGCACCAAGTACAAGCTCCCGGACGCCGAAACGGTCCGGAAGGGCGCGGGCGGCTACAGCCTCACCGACGGCGTGCTGCTGAGCCTCATCGGCTTCGAGACCGACCACGCGCGTCAGGTCGAGGCGGCGAACGACGCCAAGGCGCAGGCGACGCAGGCCCTGAACGAGTACGCGCAGGACAGCGGGACCAACCTGCTGTCGACGCAGTCGCTGTCGGACCCCGAGTCGCTGAAGCTGGCCGCTCCCGGCGTCACCCCCGGGGTGCTGGACGTCGCCGCCGCGTCCGTCGCGGTGACCCCGGACGGCAGCGTGCGGCCGGCCTCGGACAAGGTCCGGTCGGTGCACGTCGACCCGCCGGTGGTGCAGCCGGTGTCGCACACCGTCCACGCCGACCCGCCGACCCCGGTCTACGGCACCCCGGTGCAGCAACAGCCGTCGTCCCGGCCGCCGGCGCAGCCGCCGCGCCAGACCGGCGTGACCGCCCCGGCGGCGGCGAGCCAGGGCACCACACCCAGCTCCGCGACGGCGCCTTCGGGCGCGAAGCCGCCGACGTCACCCGGTCCCGGCTGGGTCACCGCGCCGGGCCGCGGCCCGTCCGGCGAGCCCGGCCGTCCCGGCGGGTTCAACCCGGGCCTGCCCGGTGGCGGCGGCGACCCGAACACCTTCGTCCCGCCCGGCGCCCCCGGCTCGTCCGGTGTACCCGGCGCCCCCGGCTCGCCCGGCCAGCTGCCCGGCGGCCCGGGCACCGGCTCGACGGCGACGTCGCCGATCAAGGGGCTCGGCGGCGGCGGCGCGTCCGGCGCCGGCGTGACCGGGCTCGAAGGCTCGGCCGCCGGCGCGAACCGCGGCGCGGACGGTGTGCTGGCCAAGGGCCGCACGGTCGGCGCCCTCCCGCAGGCCCCGGTCGCCCCCGGGCAGTACACCGCCGAGCGCAGCCTCACGGCGAAGCCGGGCGCGACCCCGGGCGACCTGGGAGCGGGCGCTGCGGCGGTCGGCGCGGGCGCGGCCGGTGGCGCGCTCGCCGGCGACAAGGACCGCGAGAAGCGCAGCCAGAGCCAGTCGAAGGGCCCGGTGCGGCCCCTGCCGGTCGGCGAGCTGCCCGAGGAAGAGGCGGCCGCGCTGCGGAAGTCGGAGCAGATCGGCGCGAAGCAGAAGGGCGAGGACCCGAGGTTCCTGTCGAAGGCGGCCCCGCAGGAGGAGGACGCCGAGCACGTCCGCCGCTTCGGCGTCGACGACAAGGACCTGTTCGCGGACCAGCGGATGGTCTCGCCCGACGTGATCGGTGACCATGACGCGTGACCACGGCAGCCTCGTGCTGTCCGCGCTGGAGTTCGACGTGCTCTGGGAGTCGCTCGAACTGCCCCGGCGGCACGTCGCGCTGGACGTGCCGAGCGCGGGAACCACCCGCACGGAACGTCTCGAGCTGGTCGAAGCGGCGTGGACGTCCTTGGCGGAGCGGCGCCTGGCCCGCAACCGCCGGGTGGCCGGCGAGGTGGCCGACATGCTGCACCTGCTGGCCCGCCCGCAGTTCGGCGTGGACGTGTGGGTGTGGGCCGAACGCGAGATCCGCGGCCGCGCGGTCAGCGTCCGCAGCCAGGCGGTGCTGGCGGTGGTCGACAGCGGCGAGGTGTGGCTGATCCCGGCGACCGAGGACGGCCTCCCGGAGGCGGCGGTCTCGGTGGCCGGCGATCTGGGCCCGGGCATCGGCCAGACGGTCAGCATCCCGTACGACACCCTGCGCGCGGCGGACGCGGCGGCGAAGGGCGACCCGAAGGCGCTGGTCACGGCGCTGGAGGATCAGGGCGTGGTGCTGTTCCAGGCCCAGGAGCTGTCCGGGATGCTGCTGGGCCAGGAGGCCCGCGGCCAGTTCGGCGCCGAGCGCACGAGCCGCGACGGCATCGCCCACCGCGGTCCCCGCGTCGTGGCGTTCTTCGACACGGACGCGGGCCGCTACCTGTTCCAGGTGGCCAAGGACCGCGACGGCCGCGAGTGGGCGACGGTCACGCCGTCGGACAACGTCCTGCTGGCGACCCGGATCCGCGAGCTGATGGCGGAGGCCTGAGGCCCCGCCGGGTGGAACTTGGCGGAGATCGGTACGCAGAGTGCGCGGGAAGTCATAAAGTATGCGGGGAACCGTCCTGCTCATGACGACGTCTGATCGGGCGGACACCAGTTTTCCGAAGGGGATGACGAACCGTGCCTGTCTACGACACCGACTCGATGGCCATCGCGGCCGGCCAGGTGGAGAAGCTGAAGGACGAGTTCGAGAAGTCCAAGCAGAAGGTCACCGGCTTGGACCACGAGAAGGAAAGCCCCTTCGGCGGAATGGACGACAAGGGCGACGCGCACGGCGCGGTCGGCAAGTTCAAGGACGGCGTGCACAGCCAGTTCGACGCCGCGGGCAAGCACATGGAGGCGCTGGGGTTCGCCATGCGCAGGGCCGCCGGCCTGATCGCCGAAACCGACGAGGTCGGGGCGAGCGACCTGAAGCTGCACGTCGACAAGTGAACTGAGCAGGGGGCACGAGAGTGGCATTGAACGGGGTCGGCGCCGGGACACCGGACAATTGGGACGCCTTCATGAAGAAGGTCGATCAGGTCGAAAAGGTCAATCTGCAGAAAATCACCGACGCCGCGACGCAGTTCCGCGACGCCGGAAAGAACGCGGGTGACCACAACGCCTCGCTGAAGACCTCCACGGACTCCCTCGACGCGCAGGTGTGGGCCGGCCCGGCGGCGGACCAGTTCTTCACCTACGTCCGCCAGGTCCGCGACGCCGGCACCAAGGTGCAGACCCACCTCGAGGACGTCGCCAAGGATCTCGACGACCTGCAGCAGAACCTCGCGCAGATCAAGAAGACCGTCCAGGACAAGCAGCTGGCCGCGGAAAAGGCCGTCAACGACCGCAACACCCAGGCCGAGTCCGCCATGAACACGGCGCTGGCCGCGGCCAAGAAGGCCGTCGAGGACGGCAAGCCCGGCCCGAGCCCCACCGCCGCGGAGATCCTGGCCACGGCGAAGACCGACATCCACACCATCACCGCGGGCTACGACGGTGACGTGGCCGGGCTGCAGACCCAGGCCGACACCGCGATCAAGGCGTCGCAGACCCTGATGTCCCAGCAGATCGAAGGCGGTTACGACCAGGTGCCGCTGCCGGCCAGCTCGGCCGCGGCCCCCAAGAGCACCGGCGGCATCCACTCCAACGGCGCGTCCCACGGCGGCGGCGGCGGTGGCGGTGGAGGCGGCGGCGGTGGCGGTGGCGGCCTCGGGCCCAGCGGCGGCCCGCCTGCTTCACCGCCCCCGGGCAACGTCCAGCAGTGGATCCAGGAGGCCATCAAGGCCCTCCAGGCCGCGGGCGTCCCGGTGACGGACGCCGACATCCCCAACATCTGGGCGATCATCCAGCACGAGTCCGGCGGCAATCCGAACGCGATCAACAACTGGGATTCGAACGCGGCCGCGGGGCACCCGTCCAAGGGGCTCATGCAGTGCATCGACTCGACGTTCAACGCGCACAAGCTGCCCGGCCACGACAACATCTACAACCCGGTCGACAACATCATCGCCGGGGTGAAGTACTCGATCGACCGCTACGGCGGCCTCGGGAACGTGCCCGGCATCAAGGCCATGGCCCACGGCGGTGCCTACCAGGGGTACTAGAACTAGCCTGGCCGCATGGCCGACCTCGAGGCGGGTCCCGCGCTGCGGGCCGGTGTGCCGCCCTTCCACGTCATGGACGTCCTTTCCGCGGCGGGCGCGCGGCAGCGCAGCCACGGTGACCTCGTGTCGCTCGCCGCCGGGCAGCCGTCCGCGCCCGCGCCGAAGCCCGTCCTCGAAGCCGCCCAAAAAGCGCTCCAGAACCACACCCTCGGCTACACCGAGCAGCTGGGCGTCCCGGAGTTGCGGGACGCCGTCGCGGGGCACTACCAGCGGAAGTACGGCCTCGACGTCACCGCGCAGGACGTCGTCATGACGACCGGGTCGTCTGGTGGGTTCCTGCTGGCCTTCCTCAGCGCGTTCGACCCCGGCGCCCGGGTCGCGATGGCCCGGCCCGGCTACCCGGCCTACCGCAACCTGCTGTCCGTGCTCGGCTGCGAGGTCGTCGAGTTCGCGACCGGCGCCGACACGAACTTCCAGCCCACCGTCGCGCTGCTCGACGAGCTCGGGCCGATCGACGGCCTGATCGTCGCCAGCCCCAGCAACCCGACCGGCACCGTGCTGCCGCCCGGGGAGCTGGCCGCGATCACCGGCTGGTGCGCGTCACACGGCGTCCAGCTGGTCAGCGACGAGATCTACCACGGCATCTCCTACGGCGCCGAACTCGACTGCGCGTGGCAGTACGGCCGCGAGCCGATGGTGCTCGGCAGCTTCTCGAAGTACTTCGCGATGACCGGCTGGCGGCTCGGCTGGATGCTCGTGCCCCAGCGCCTGCACCGCGCGGTCGACGTCCTGACCGGCAACTTCACCATCTGCCCGCCCGCCGTCTCGCAGTACGCGGCGATCGCCGCCTTCACGCCCGAGGCGTACGCCGAGGCCGACGCGCACGTCGAGCACTACCGCGCCAACCGCGACCGGCTCTTCACCGGCCTGAAGGGCATCGGCCTCGACAAGCTCGCCCCCGCCGACGGCGCCTTCTACGCCTACGCCGACGTCAGCGCCCACACCGAGGACAGCCTGAGCTGGTGCCAGCGGCTGCTCGCCGACACCGGCCTGGCCATCACCCCGGGCATCGACTTCGACCCGGTCGACGGCGGCAAGTACGTGCGCTTCTCCTTCGCCGGGAGCGCCGCCGACATCGACGAGGGCGTCCGCCGCCTGGGGGCCTGGCTGGGCCAGGGGGAACCCTGATTCATCCCTGAACGTTGCTCCGACGAGGGGAGTTTCACCGGCCGAAGTGGCACGCTTGAGTCACCAGGCCGGAGGGGCCACGGGAACACATCGGAGGAAGCCATGTTCTGGAAGATCGTCGGCGGCCTGATCGTCGCCTGGGTGGCGTTCATGGTGCTGGGCGCCGTGATCGGCTTCGTGTTCAAGGCCGTCCTGTGGATCGCCATCATCGGCGGCATCGCCTTCCTGGGCGCGGCCGGCTACCGCGCCATCAGCGGCAAGAAGGACTCCAAGCAGATCAACCGCTACTGAGCGAGCCGGCGGCCCGGGGGCTCAGCCGAGCCACGCCCGGGCCGCGTCGGCGCCGTTCCACAGGCGGGCCTGGAGCCCGACCGCGTTCGCGCCGTCCACATTGGACTGCCGGTCGTCGAAGAACAGGCAGTCGCCGGGCTTCGCCTCGAGCTGTTCGAGCAGCAGCTCGAAGATCTTCGCGTCCGGCTTGACGCACCGGACGTCGCCCGAGAAGAGCGTCACCTT
This sequence comes from Amycolatopsis heterodermiae, assembly GCF_034929455.1. Classification (NCBI taxonomy): domain Bacteria; kingdom Bacillati; phylum Actinomycetota; class Actinomycetes; order Pseudonocardiales; family Pseudonocardiaceae; genus Amycolatopsis; species Amycolatopsis heterodermiae. The sequence goes on along the minus strand of NZ_JAYFSI010000001.1, from coordinate 1,701,483 downwards.
GAACAGCCGCGCCCAGTCCTGGGCGCGGACCCATTCGCCGAACACCGACGGCGCGTTCGAGAGCAGGGCCAGCGAAGCGCCCGCCTCGGCCAGCGCCTCGAGCAGGTCCTTCGACGACGGTTCGAGGTGGCTCCAGCCCTCGACGTCGATCCGGGTCAGCTCGTCGGAGAGCGCCTCGTCGACCGGGGCGTCCAGCGTGTCGCCGACGGCCTGCCAGTACTCCAGCGGAGTGCTGCCGGCGTCGTACGGAATCCGCAGGTCCCAGTAGGCCCGCTCGAACTCCGGCAGTTGCACGCCCAGCTTGGCGGCCATTTCCGGGCGGGCCGCGCTCGGCTTGCTGAGCACGTCGCCGTAGTCGAAGACGATCCAGTTCATCGTTTCCCCATCCGGTGCAGAGCTTCGTCGACGTCGGCCGTGCTCAGGTCCCGGTGCGTGACGAACCGGACCTTGCCCGCCATCGGCACCGCGCGGATCCCCAGCGAGTCGAGCCAGGCCAGCGCCGTCGGCACGTCGGGCACCTCGGCCAGCACGATGTTCGTGTCCGGCGTGTTCGCCGACCAGCCGTACTCGCGCAGGCCTTCGGCCAGCCGCCGGGCGTTCTCGTGCGACTCGGCCAGGTCGGGGACGCGGTCCAGGGCCACCAGGCAGGCCGCGGCGAGGACGCCGCCCTGCCGGACGCCGCCGCCGAGCATCTGCCGCATCCGGCGGGCCCGTTCGACGAACTCCTTGCTGCCCGCCACGACCGAGCCGACCGGCGCGCCGAGGCCCTTGCTGAAGCAGGCCGACACGCTGTCGACGCCGACGGTCAGCGCGGCCGGCGGCACCTCGAGGGCCACCGCGGCCTGCCAGAGCCGGGCGCCGTCGAGGTGCACGGTCAGCCCGGCGTCCTTCGCGACGGACAGCAGCTGGGCGTGCTCGTCGGGCGGGGTCACCGCGCCGCCCGCCGCGTTGTGCGTGTTCTCGAGGCAGAGCAGAGATGTCCGTAATGTGAAGTACGGCCCGGGTTGTCCGATCGCCGCCTTGAGGGCGTCCGGCGAAGGGCGGCCCGGGCCGCCGTCGTGCTCCAGGGCCTCCGGCATGCCGCCGGCCAGCCACGCGGCCGAGCCCAGCTCGTTGCTCAGCACGTGCGCGCCGCGCGTGGCGAGGAACCGGTCGCCGCGGCTCAGGTGCAGGCTCAGCGCGATCAGGTTGGCCATCGTCCCGCTCGGCGTCCACAGGGCGGCCGGCATGCCCAGGACGTGCGCGGCCCGCTCCTCCAGCGCCGCGATCGTCGGGTCGTGCTCCAGCACGTTGTCCCCGACTTCGGCGGAGGCCATCGCCGCGCGCATCGTGTCGTCCGGTTGGGTGACGGTGTCGGAACGGAAGTCCAGCGGCGGCAGCGTGAAGGTCACGGAGTGATCACATCACACCGACCGGACGGGGATCAATGAGCCCTCGGGTGGTCGAACCCGGGTGGTCCGTGCAACCGTGGACGCCCCTGATTCCGTCCTACCCACCGACGACGACAGAGCGGAGCACGACAGCGCGTGGATCAGCGCGACGAGCAGGAGTTCGCGGAGTACTTCGCCGCCAGGCGGGACGCCGTGCGCCGGACCGCGTACATGCTCTGCGGTGACTGGCACCGGGCGGACGACCTCGCGCAGACGGCGTTCGTCGCGCTGCACCGGAGGTGGAAGAAGATCAGGGATCGCGCGGCGACCGACGCGTACGTGCGCAAGACGCTCGTGCGCGCGTCGATCGACGAATCGCGGCGTCCGTGGCGGCGCGAATGGCAGACCGAGACGCTGCCGGAACGGGCCGACGACGGCCCCGGCCTCGACGACCTCGTGGCGACCAGGGAAGACCTGCTCGCGGCGTTGAAGGAAGTGCCGCCCAAGCAGCGGGCGGTGCTGGTCATGCGGTTCTTCGAAGGACTGGACGTGACCGGCGCGGCGCAGGCGCTGGGCTGCAGCGAAGGCAACGTGAAGAGCCAGACCGCCCGCGGGCTGGCGAACCTCAGGCAGGTACTGGAACGGGAGGTGGAGACCAATGGATGAGCAGGAGCTGCGTTCGCTGTTCTCCGCCGCGCCCGGAGACGAGCCGTCGGCGGGCTTCACGCAGGAGGACGTCGTCCGCGAGTCCCGCCGCCAGACCCTGCGGCGCCGGAACCGGATCACCGCCGGCGTCAGCGCGGCGGCCCTGGTGGTCGTCGGCTTCGGAGCTTACGGACTGCTCTCCGGGGGTACTCCCGGGTTGACCTCGGCGAAGGACAACGCCGCCGTGTCGGCGCAGTCCGGGCAACCCGGCCTCGGCCCGGCACGTCCTCAAGTCGGCGGGGAGTCACCGAACTTCTCCTCCACGCCGCCCCAGCAGGGGGGCAGCGGGGACGGGAAGACCGGCCAGCTGGCCGAAGGCGCCTCCGGGTGCGAACAGGTGGACGGGGAGCTCGCCATCGCCCTCGCTGGCGAGCTCCCCGGCCACGTCGCCGCGGCCCAGGCGTCCCCGGGCAGCGCCTGTACGACGGCGTCGCGGTCCGCGGGGTTCCCGGTTCCGGGCGGCGAGGTCGCCGCGGCGGTGTACCCGAAGGGCATCCCGGTGGCCTTCAAGTCCCAGCCGGCCGGCACGGTGACGGCCCAGGTGGCCACGACCTCCGGTGGCACGCTTGTGCTGGTGAGCGTCCCCGGCGCGGAGAACGCGGCCCCCTACGCGGGTGACGTCGACCGGTTCGCGCGCGAACTCGCGCCCCGCTTCTGAGCCGGGCCGGACCCGGTTGGCAGAATCAACGGTCATGACCGCTGCGGCCACGCCCAAGGGGGAACGACGGCGCGCCGCGCTCGTCGAAGCCGCCGCGAAGCTGCTCGTCGAGGGCGGCTTCGACGCCGTGCGGCACCGCGCGGTCGCCGAGCGGGCCGAGCTGCCGCTCGCGTCCACGACGTACTACTTCGACTCGCTGGAAGACCTGGTGGCCGCGGCCGTCGAGCACCACGGCAACGCCGAGCTGGCGACCGGCCGCCGCCGGCTGGAGGAGCTCGCGACCCGCAACCGCGGGGTCCAGGCGATGGTGGAGCTGGTCCTCGACATGCTGCTCGGCCCGGAGAGCGGCGACGAGGAAGCGGACGCCGAGGCGGTGCTCCTGCGTTACGAGCGCCTGGTCGCCACCGGCCGCCGCCCGTACCTGCGCCCGCTCATGCGGACGCTGTCCGTCCAGCTCAACGAGCTGCTGACGGAGATCTTCGCGCGCTCGGGCACCCCGGTGACCGAGGCCGAGCTGGAGAAGCTGGTCGCGCTGGTCGACGGTGCGGTCGTCAACGCGCTGATCGCCGTCGACCCGGCGCCGCGCGCCGCGGCGGCCCGGATGCTCCAGGCCGCCCTCGACGGCTCGTGACCGCTCACGGCTTCTTGCGCTGAGCCTTCGCCAGGTCGTCACGGGACTTGGTGACCAGCGCCAGCATCGCCTGCTCGGCCGCGACGGGGTCCTGGGCGATGATCGCGTCCAGTACCTTCCGGTGGGACGGCACCGGGTCCTCCGCCGCCGAAGCGCCGTGCACGAGCTTGTCGCGCTCGGCCAGCCCGATCGCGATCACGCGCTCCATCCGCATCAGGAAGTTGTTGTGGGTGGCGGCCATCAGCCGCCGGTGGAAGGCCAGGTCGGCCTGGACGCTGGCCTCGGCGTCGGTCGCCGCGGCCATGTCGGACAGCGCCTCGCGCAGTGAGTCCAGGTCCTCGTCCGACGCCCGTTCGGCGGCGATGCGCGCCGCCGCGGGTTCGACGACCGTGCGGACCTCCGTCAGCTCGTCGAGCAGGCCCGGGTCGTCGGCGGCCGCGGTCTGCCAGCGCATGACGTCGGCGTCGAGCATGTTCCACTTCTCGCGCGGCTGGACGAACGTGCCGCGCTTCTGCCGCGCGTCGATCATTCCCTTGGCGGCCAGCACTTTCAGGGCCTCACGCAGGGCCGTGAGGCTGATGTCGAGCTCTTCGCGCAGCGCCGGCAGGTCGAGGACGGTGCCCTCGCCCCACTCGTCGGAGAGGATCCGGCTGGCCAGTGCCTCCACGGTCTGGCCGTGCAGCCCGCGTGGCCGGTGTTCGGTCAATGGAGGGCCCTCTCAGCTGGCGGCGGTCGTGCTGCGAGCATCCTACGCCGTCCACTAAGTCGTCATAAATTATGAATACATCTTGACAGCGACGTCGCCCGGTTGCACTCTTTGGCAGCAGTCACGCCAGTGCACATGACAAAGGGGTCACGACATGACGAGTGCAGGCCTGTCCCGCCGTCGTTTCCTGCGCAACGCGAGCTTGGCCGGCCTGGGCGCGATCGGGTCCGGCAGCTTTTTGGCCGCCTGCGCCACTTCCGCGTCCAACGGCCCGGTCAAGCAGGCCGCCGGCGCGGTCACCGTCCAGTCGAACCTCTCCTCGCCCGAGGCGAAGAAGGCGATCGAGGCGCTGGCCAACGCGTTCAGCGCGAAGGGCGGCACGAAGGCGACGGTCAACACCGTCGCGTCCGAGACCTTCCGCACCCAGCTGCCCAGCTACCTCACCGCGGCCAACCCGCCGGACACCTTCACGTGGTACCCGGGTTCGCTGCTGTCCGGGTACGCGCGCAAGGGCCTGCTGCTCGACGTCGGCGACGTCTGGCAGACCATGGGCAACTACAGCGCGGCCTTCCGCACCCTCTCCGGCGACGGCGCCGGGCACCAGGTCTTCGTCCCGACGTCCTACTACTGGTGGGGCTTCTTCTACCGCAAGTCGAACTTCGCGAAGTGGGGCGTGCGGCCGCCGACGAACTGGAGCGAGTTCCTCGCCCTGTGCGAAACCCTGAAGGGCAAGGGCATCGCGCCGATCGGCATGGGCGCGGGCGGCACCACGCCGTGGACCGCGTCGGCCTGGTTCGACTACCTGAACATCCGGATCAACGGCGCGCCGTTCCACCGCGAGCTGCTGGCCGGCAAGCAGCGCTTCGACGACCCGCGCGTCAAGAAGATCTTCGACCCGTGGCGCCAGGCGCTGCCCTACACCGACCCGAACGGCACCGCGATCGCGTTCCAGGACGCCACGACCGTGCTGCTCCAGGGCCGTACCGGGATGATCCTGACCGGCACGTTCTTCGCCGACGCCGCCCCGAAGGACGCCCTGGACGACCTCGACTTCTTCCAGTTCCCGATCCTCGACCCGGCCGTGCCGGTCGCCGAGGAGGGCCCGACCGACGGCTTCTTCGCCAGCGCGCGCACCCCGCACGTCGCCGAGGTCAAGGAGTGGTTCAAGTACGTCGCGACGGCCGAGGCGCAGGAGCTCTACATCAAGAACTCCTCCGGCACGGTCCTGCCGACCAACCCGGACGCGAAGGACAACGGCACGCCGCTGGTCCAAAAGGGACGGAAGCTGCTCACCGACGCCAAGGAGATCACGCAGTTCTTCAACCGCGACTCCTCCGACGCGCTGCAGCCGACGGCCGACGCGGCGCTGATCCGGTTCATCCAGAAGCCGAACGAGCTCGACTCGATCCTGGCCGACTGGCAGACCGCCGCGCAGAAGGTCTGGCAGTCCTGAGATGGCGGTGCTGACCGCGGAACGACCCAAGACGGCCGCGCGGGCGCCGAAACGTCGTCGCCGGATCTCACCCGTGCTGCTGGCGTTCGTCCTGGTGCCCCTCGTGGTCGAGGGGTTCTGGGTGTTCTGGCCGGCGTTGCAGGGGTTCTACCTGTCGCTGACGAACTGGGACGGCGTCTCGGCGCCCGAGTTCGTCGGCCTCGGGAACTTCGCCGAAATGTTCTCCGACGACATCTTCGGCACCGCCGCGTTCGACACGGTGATCTGGATCGTGCTCTTCGGCGGCCTCTCGGCCGTCGGCGGGCTCGCGCTGGCCACGCTGTTGCAACGCGAACGCAAGGGCGTCGGCTTCTACCGTGCCGCGTTGTTCACGCCGGTGGTGTTCTCGCTGGTCGCGACGTCGCTGATCTGGCAGGTGATCTACCAGCCGGACGGCGTGTTCAACAAGGTTCTCGGCGCGATCGGGCTCGGCAGCTGGCAGCACGCCTGGCTCGCCGACCCGAAGACCGCGCTGTACGCGGTGCTCGTCCCGGCGCTGTGGCGGCAGCTCGGGTACGTCATGGTGCTGTACCTGGCCGGGCTCAAGGGCATCGACCCGGCGCTGTACGAAGCGGCCAAACTGGACGGTGCCACAGCGTGGCAGCAGTTCCGCAACGTCACCTGGCCGCAGCTGCGCAGCGTCAACTCCGTGGTCCTGTCGGTGATCATCATCGACTCGCTGCGGTCGTTCGACGTCGTCTGGTCGATGACCAAGGGCGGGCCGTACCACTCGTCCGAGCTGCTCAGCACGTACATGTACGCCACGGCGTTCCAGTCGCTGCGGCTCGGGTACGCGTCGGCGCTGGCCGTCGTGATCTTCGTGCTGGCGTTCGGCGTGATCGTGACGTACCTCGTGCGCGCTTTCCGGGAGGACTCGTGAGGAGGACGCGGACGGCCGGGTTCCACCTGCTCGCGGGTGGCCTCTCGGTGCTGTGGCTGCTGCCGATCGCGCTGGTGCTGACGACCAGCGTCCGGACGTTCTCGGACATCGCGTCGAACGGACTCGGCGCGTTGCCCGCGTCGTTCTCCCTCGACGGCTTCGGCCAGGCGTGGGGCGAGGGCGGCGGCGGGCACGCGATGGTCAACAGCCTGATCGTCACGATCCCGACGGTGCTGCTGTCGCTGCTGCTCAGCGCGGCGGCGGCGTTCGCGCTCAGCCGGTACCGGATCCCGTTGCGGCGCACGATCATCCTGGTGATGCTGTCGGGAAACCTGCTGCCGCCGCAGATCCTGCTGGTGCCGGTGGCGAAGCTGTCGGAGCTGCTGGGGATCTACGACACGCTGACCGCGCTGATCATCGTACAGGTCGGGTTCGGCCTCGGGTTCTACACGTTCGTGCTGCAGGGGTTCATGCGGTCGATCCCGGACGAGATCCAGCAGGCGGCGCTGATCGACGGCGCCGGTGTCGTGCAGATCTTCGTGCGGATCATCCTGCCGATGACCCGCCCGGCGCTGGCCGCGCTCGGCGCGCTGGCGTTCACCTGGACGTTCAACGACCTGCTGTGGTCGATCACCGTGCTGCGCACCGGCACGGTGATGCCGGTGACGCCGGCGCTGCTCGGCCTGCAGGGGCAGTACGTGTCCAACTGGAACGTGATCGCGGCGGGCTCGGTCATCGCGGCCGTGCCGACGGTCGCGGTGTTCCTGCGGTTCCAGAAGCACTTCATCTCGGGCCTCGCGATCGGAGCGATCAAGTGACGTGGACCGTGCCGCTCGCGACCACGTCGTACACCGTGGCGCTGGATCCGTCTTCCCGATGGGCCGAGCTGGTGGCCTGGGGGCCGCACGGCGTCGAGGATGGGCCGTCGGTCTTCACGAACGCGGGAGACGTCCATTTCATCACCGAGGCCGACGCGGCGCCGGTGGAGTACGCGCCGCTGGGCCTGCGCCCGTTCTTCGGCGCGGACGTCGCCGTCCGGGGCGGTTCGTGGTGGCGGTTCGACTCTGCTTCTTCGGATGCGGATCTGCGGTTGACCTTTGTGGACGAACTCACCGGGTTGCGGGCGGTGCTCTGCTACCGGCCGGTGCCCGGCACCGACGTCCTGACGCGGTGGGCCGAGTTCTCGAACGACGGTTCGTCGACGCTGGAGTTCGACCGGCTGGGTTCGGCGGGCGTGTGCGTCCCGACGGTCGGTGGCGCCCGGCTGACCTACCTGACCGGGCAGTGGTCGCAGGAGTTCACGCGGCAGTCGGTGGTGCTGCCCGCGGGCGGGTTCCGGATGGAGAGCCGGTTCGGCGTCCCGGGGCACGCCCATGTGCCGTGGCTTGCGGTGCAGGACGCTGTCGGCGGTCCCGCTTACGGCGTCTCGTTGGAGTGGCCGGGATCCTGGGAGATCTCCGCGGATGTGGAGCCGTCCGGCCTGACGCGCATCCGAGCCGGGCGGCTGCCGTCTCCGGGTCCGGTCCTCCTGGAGCCCGGTGCCTCCCTGACGACTCCCGCGGTGGCCTTGGCGTCCAGTGTGGACGGTCTCTCGGGGCTGGCTTCGGTGTGGCACGACTACGACCGCGTGCTGGCCGGCTCGCGATGGCGACGCCCGCGTCCGGTGCTCTACAACTCCTGGGAAGCCACGGGCTTCGACGTCCGGAGCACGCACCAGCTGGATCTGGCCAAGCGCGCGGCCGACCTCGGCGTCGAGCTGTTCGTGGTGGACGATGGCTGGTTCACCGGCCGCGACGACGACACCGGCGGCCTGGGTGACTGGACGCCCGCGGAGTCTTCCTTCGGCGATTTCGTGGACAGCGTGCGTGAGCTGGGCCTGGAGTTCGGCCTGTGGGTGGAGCCGGAGGCGGTCAGCCCGAAGTCGCGGTTGTACGCTGAGCACCCGGACTGGGTCTACCGCATCGACGGCCGCCCGTTGACCTTGATCCGCAACCAGCTGCTGCTGGACCTGGGACGCCCTGAAGTGGTCTCCTTCGTGAAGTCCACTTTGGACGCACTGCTGGCGGCGTACCCGATCTCGTACCTGAAGTGGGACATGAACCGCCCGCCCACGGAACGCGGCCGCCCCGGTGCCCCTTTCGCGGACCTCGACGCGGAGCACGTCGCGGGCTACCTCGCGGTGCTGGACCACCTGCGCGCGCAGCACCCCCACGTGACGATCGAAGCGTGCGCGGGCGGCGGCGGCCGCACGGACCTGGCCACGGTCGCGCGCACGGACGTCGTCTGGCCGAGCGACAACACCGGTCCGCTGGACCGCCTGGCCATCCAGGACGGCTTCCTGCTGATGCACGCACCGCACCTGATGAGCTCCTGGGTGACGGACGCCCAGGGCGTCTTCGACCCACGCCCCAGGTCCCTGCGCTTCCGCTTCGTGACGGCGATGGCCGGGGTGCTGGGCATCGGCGCAGACCTGTCGCGCTGGACGTCCGCTCAGCACACGGAAGCGGCTTCGCTGGTCGCTCTCTACAAGTCGATCCGCCCAGTGATCCACCACGGCGTCGCCCAGGTCATTCACGGCCCCACTGAACCCACAGCGGCCAAGCAATACACCTCCGAGGACGGCAACACAGTGGTCGTCCTGGCGTGGAACACGGGCACCCTGACCGGCGCACCGCTGGTCCCAGGCCGTTCCTCCCGAGTCCGGCTGGACGTGGTCTCGGAAGCGTCCTATGTGGACTCAGCGGGAAACCACTACTCGGGAGCGCACTTGAAGCACGCGGGCCTCCCGTTCGACTGGACCGCAGACCACGACGCCGACGTGGTGATTCTCCGCCGAGAGCTGCGGTAGATGACCAGGCTGGCTTGTGGTCACAGCAGACCGGCTTGGTGAAGCTTCAGGAGCATGCCGGCAACACCCGGGGTAGCGCCGATCAGCAGCATCCGCAGGACGCGCACGGCTCGGTCGGCTCGGCGATGGTTGCGGTCGAGCACGGCGACCACGACGACGAACGAGATCAGCAGCAACACGTAGCCGGCCGCCGCCGCGATGAGCCACTCCCGCATCGCACACCTTCCTCACCTGAAAGATCAGGCGAGGGCACAACCTTCGGGGCCCGCTTCGCTTCATACCGCGCGTGGGCCGAAAAAGCAACGCCGAGGCGACAGAGCTCGGAAGTCCCGATTTACTATTTGACCTGCAGCTTTGTGCCGATTCAAGCTTATCTGGAGTTATCGCGAGGATGCAGGATTAGGGCGATACTGGACTAACCTCAGGGAAGTGAAACCGGCAGCACGAACGTCGGCGACCCGGTCGGATAGCGGCGCAGCTTCGACTCACCCGACGCCGTCAGCGTGAACGCCGTGATCGCGTCGTCCGACTGGGCCGCCACGTAGCAAGTGCCGTCCACCAGGGCGAAGTGGCGCGGGTTCGCGCCGCAGGGCTGGTCGGCGACCGCCAAGCCGTCGTCGAGGGCGAACTCCGTCACGCAGTCCGGGCCGCGGTTCGACACGTACATCCGCGAGCCCGCCAGCTCCAGGTGGGCCACCAGGTTCGGCGTCACCGACGACAGCGTCGAGGCGGTGGAAGACACCACGTCGAAAGCGCCCGGCGACGTCTCGCGGACCGTCACCACCGTTCCGGCCAGCTCGCCCACCACGTACGCCAGGTCGGTGCCGGGCCGCCGGACCAGCTGGCGCGGACCCGTGCCCGGCGGCAGGGAAGACACCGCGAGCAAGTCCAGGGAACCGTCGGACGACAGCGTGTAGCTGCGGATCTCGTCCGTGCCGAGGTCGACCGCGCTCACGATGCCGTCGCCGGGCACCGCCATGTGGACGTGCGCGGCCTCCTGCCGGTCCGCGGACGGGCCGCTGCCGGTGTGCTGGACCAAGGCCGTCCGAGAGACCAGGGCGCCCGAGGGGGACAGGGAGAACACCGCCAGGCTGCCGCCGGTGTAGTTGGCGCACAGCAGGAACCGGCCGTCCGGGGTCACCGCCAGGTGACACGGGTGCGCGCCACCCGTCTCCAACGTGCCCAGCACCGAAAGGGCCCCGGACGGAGAGACGGAAAGCGCCGTCACCTCACCCGAAGAGGTCTCGTTCGCCGCGTAGATCACCGGGAGCGACGGGTGCCGGGTCAACCACGACGGCGACTCCATCGGCAGCGAAGCGACCTCGGTCAAGTCGCCGGAAGACGATCGCGAGAACGTCGTGATCCCGGTGCCGTTCCCCGCGTCGCCGGTGTAGCACCCGACGAAGACCAGCTCAGCCATGCGCGCTCCTCAACAGCGTCTCGACGCGAGCGGAGATCTCCTCGGTGGTGCCGCGGGTCAGCGCCGAGCCGACCCCGCAGGCCACCGCGCCCGCCGCCAGCCAGCCTGGCACGTCGTCCGGGCCGATGCCGCCGGTGGGTACCAGCGGCGCCTGCGGCAGCGCCGCCCGCACGTCCGAGATCCACGACGGCGCCAGCGCTGACGCCGGGAACACCTTCACCGCGTCCGCGCCTTCCTCCAGCGCCCGCACGATCTCCGTCACCGAGCCCGCGCCCGGGAACGCCGCGACGCCGTACCGGTGAGCCGTGCGGATCACCCCGGCGTCCACCGACGGCGACACCAGGAACCGCGCACCCGCGCGGATCGCCAGTACCGCCGACGCCTCGTCGAGCACCGTGCCGGCGCCGATCGTCGCGTCCGGGTACGCCGCGGACAGCCCCGAGATCGCGTCCAGCGCACCCGGGTTGGTCAGGGGCAGCTCGATCGAGCGCAGCCCGCCTTCGAGCGCCGCGCGGGCCGCCGCAACCGCGGATTCCGCGTCGTGCGTCCGCACGATCCCGACGACGCCCTGGCGCAGCGCGTCCGCCGTGATCTCCCAGCGGTAGGTCATCGGTCCACCTCCGTACTGATCAGTGCCAGTTCTCTCTGGTCCGGCAGGCCTTCGAGGTCGGTCCGCGTGCCGACGACCCGGGCCGCGCAGGCCGCGCCCGCGCGCAGCGCTTCGGCCGGCGAAGCGCCCCGAAGCCACGCCGACAGGTAACCCGACGTCAGCGCGTCACCCGCTCCGACCGGGTCGACGACCCGCGTGACCAGGCTTTCCTGCTTCCACGAGCCCTCCGCCGTGACGGCCCGCGCGATCTTGTCCCGCTGCTTGACAACCACCGTCTGCGCCCGGCCCGCGAGCAGTGCTTCCGGCGACTGCCCCAGCAGCTCGAGCTCGTCCTCACCGGCGAAGACGAGGTCCGCCCTGGTCAGCAGCGGCCCGACGGTCTCGCGCCAGCGCTCCGGGCGGCCGAGCTTCAGCCGGACGTTCGGGTCGAAGGACACCCAAGCGCCCGAAGCGCGGGCAAGCGCGAAGAGTGCTTCGACGGCTTCGCGCGCGTCAGGCGAGAGCATCGCCGTGATGCCGGAGACGTGTACGAGCCGAGCACCGTCGAGACCTGCTTCGCGCACGTACGCGGCCGAGAGGGCCGAAGCGGCGGAGCCGCTTCGGTGGTACTCGACGGTCTCGGCGTCCCGGATCAAGAAGCCCGTGAAGCGCTGAGGATCGACTTCGACGCGTGAGACGTCGACGCCGTCCGCGCGCAGCGTCGCGAGCACGTGGGCGCCGGACGGATCGTCGCCGACGCGGCTCAGCCAGCGGACGCCGTGCCCGAGCCGGGCCAGGCCGACCGCGACGTTCGTCTCGGCGCCGGCGACCGACGAGGTGAAGGTGTGCGCACGTCGCAGGGCGACGCCGGGCTCGGCGAGCAGCAGCCGCATCGCCTCGCCGAGAGTGACGACTTCGGTGTTCATCGAGCAGAGCATAGCGCGTGAAATCTTAATTTAGGATTTATTCTTGACGGAGGATGAGACGCCCCGGCATGCTGCTCCCCGGCTAGCTGACGCTGTTTCATCGGAGAAGGGTGTCCAGCAACATGCTCCTGAAGAGATCCCTAGCGGTCGTAGCAGCGGCTGCCGCCGCGCTCACCGCGATCGCGATCCCCGCACAGGCAACACCGGCCGCGGACCAAGGCGCTCCCGACTACTACGACAGCGGGGTCGCCAAGACCCCGTACATGGGCTGGAACACCTACTACGGCCTGGGTGCGCCGAGCGAGGCGTCGGTCAAGTCCGTCGGGGACTTCCTCGTCACGAGCGGCCTGCGTGACGCCGGCTACCGCTACGTCTGGATCGACGGCGGCTGGACCGCGCCCGACCCGCGCGACAAGAGCGGCAACCTCCTCGCGGACCCGGCCAAGTTCCCGAGTGGACTGTCCACTTTGGTCAACTACCTGCACGCCCGCGGGCTCAAGGCCGGCATCTACACCGACGCGGGGGCGTCGGACGGCAAGAACTGCGCGGCCGGCTCCGGCGGCCACTACGAGCAGGACACCAAGCGCTTCGCGAGCTGGAAGTTCGACGCCGTCAAGGTCGACTTCCTCTGCGGCATCGCCCAGAACCTCAAGCCCGCCGACGCGTTCTCCCAGTTCAGCAAGGCCCTCGCCAAGGCGGGGCGGCCGATGGTGCTCAACGTCTGCAACCCGGTCACCGACGAGTGGGGCACCCCGCACGGACCGGACCAGGTCGCCGGCATCGCCTACAGCTACGGCCCGCTCGTCGCCGACTCGTGGCGCACCAGCACGGACATCGCGTTCGGCACGCCGTACGAGGGGATCTGGACCGACGTCCTGCGCAACATGGACGCCAACGCCGCGCACCCCGAGGCGAACGGGCCGGGGCACTACAACGACCCCGACTACCTGATCCCGATGCGCAAGACCGAGCAGGGCACCTACGAGCTGAACGAGGAGGAGTCGACCACCCAGTTCGTCATGTGGGCGGAGATGGCCTCCCCGCTGATCCTCGGCTCGGACCCGCGCACGCTGCCCGCGTCGATGATCAGCACGCTGAAGAACCCGGAGATCGTGGGCGTCAACCAGGACCGCCTCGGCATCCAGGGCGTCCGCGTCGCGACGAACGGCAGCACCGACACCTACAGCAAGGTCCTCTCCCGCGACGGCGACCGCGCGGTCGTCCTGCTCAACCGCGGTGAGACGCCGACGCAGATGACGCTGAACTTCGCCGACGCCGGGCTCAAGGGCCGGGTGTCCGTCCGCGACCTGCGCGCCCGCGCCGACCGGGGCAGCACGACCGGCTCGTACACGGTGACCGTGCCCGCGCACGGCACGGCGTTCCTGCGCCTGCACGGCACCGACCTCGTCCCCGGTGACGACCTCGGCGGCGACGCCTCCGCCAGCCCGGCGATCGTCCGCACCGGCGGCAAGACGGTGACGTTCTTCCGGGACCGCGACGGCTCCCTGCAGGTCAAGGGCCTCGACGGGCCGCGTCAGGTCGGGGGCAAGTTCCTCGGCCAGCCCGCCGCGGTCGCCGGTCCGAACGGCATCGACGTCTACGTCCGCGGCCTCGACAACGCGGCCTACCAGCGCACTTACGCGAAGGGCCGCTGGGGCGACTGGAAGCGGCTCGGCGGCACGCTCACCGATTCGCCGTCCGTCACCAGCGACGGCACGCTCTTCGCGCGCGGCGCCGACGGCCAGGTCTGGCAGCGGACCAGTGCCGGTCAGTGGTCCGGTCTCGGTGCGCCCGGCGGCAAGCCGATCTACGGCCGTCCCGGCGCGGCGACGTCCACGAGCGGCACGGTCGTCGCGGTCCGCACCGCCGACGACAGCGTCTGGACGCGCACGAGGACCGGCACCACGTGGTCGGACTGGACGGGCATCGGCGGCACGGTCAGCAGCAGCCCGACGCTCGTCGCCGTCGGCGCGAAGGTCGCGCTCACCGCGTCCGCGAGCGACTACTCACTGTGGGCCAACGAGTGGTCCGGCACCTGGGCGGGCTGGTTCAAACGGCCGGAGTACCCGAGCGGGAGCATCGTGGGAACCCTCGGCGCGGCATCCGACGGCGCGTCGTTGTGGTTCGCGGCCCGCGGGCCGGACGACCATGTGCACGTAGCGAAGTTCTAGGAACGGGAGAGGCGATGTCTGCGCGGACAGCGGTGGTGACCGGTGCGGCGTCCGGGATCGGGGCGGCAACGGCCCTGAAACTGCTCGACGACGGCTACCGCGTGCTCGGCGTGGACATCGCCGAACTCCCCGGCGGCGTCACCCCGGTCCGGGGCGACGTCACCGACGAGGCGACCTGGGCGGCCATCGGCGAGGTGGACGCCCTGGTCAGCAACGCCTACGTGCCCAGCGTCGGCCCGCTGCACGAGATCGACCGCACGCAGTGGCAGCGGCAGCTCGACGTCAACCTGACCGGCACGTACCTGGCCCTGAAGGCCTGCCTGCCCTCGCTGCGGGCCCGGGGCGGCGCGGTCGTGCTCGTCTCGTCGGTGCACGCGCACTTCGGCCTGCCGGGTCACCCCGCGTACGCCGCGAGCAAGGGCGCGCTGGTCGCGCTGGCCCGGCAGCTGGCCGTCGAATACGCCCCGGACGTGCGGGTCAACTCCGTGCTGCCGGGGCCGGTGCTGACCGAGGCCTGGAACCGCATCTCGCCCGAGGACCGCGAGCGCAGTGCCCGCGCGACGCCGGCCGGGCGGCTCGGCAAGCCGGAGGAGGTGGCGGACGTGATCGCCTTCCTGCTCTCGGACGCCGCGTCGTTCGTCACCGGGGCCGAGCTGACCGTCGACGGCGGCTGGTCGGCCGCCAAGGATTCCGCGTAGATGGGGGACACGGGTGAAGATCACCGGCATTGAAACGTTTCTGGTGGCGCCGCGCTGGCTGTTCCTCAAGGTGAGCACCGACGAGGGCATCAGCGGCTGGGGCGAGCCCGTCGTCGAGGGCCGCGCGGAGACCGTGCGCGCGGCCGTCCACGAGCTGTCCGAGCTGCTCATCGGCCAGGACCCGCTGCGCATCGAGGACCACTGGCAGGTGCTGCGCCGCGGCGGGTTCTACCGCGGCGGGCCGGTGCTTTCGAGTGCCCTGGCCGGGTTCGACCACGCGCTGTGGGACATCGCCGGCAAGGTCCGCAACGCCCCGGTGCACGAGCTGCTCGGCGGCCCGGTCCGCGACCGCGTCCGGGTCTACAGCTGGGTCGGCGGCGACCGGCCCTCGGGCATCCGCGAAGCGGTGACCGCGCAGGTCGAGGCGGGTTTCACGGCGGTGAAGATGAACGTCGCCGGGCCGCTGACGGCGATCGCGTCCCCGCGGGAAGCCGACGCGGCGGTGGCGCGCGCGTGGGAGGCGCGGGAGGCCCTCGGCCCGGACCGCGACCTCGCGATCGACTTCCACGGCCGCGTCTCACCCGCGATGGCGCGGCGGCTGGTCAAGCTCCTCGAAGACGTCCAGCCGATGTTCGTCGAGGAGCCGATCCTGCCGGAGACGCAGGGCGGCGCGCTGCGCTCGGTCGTCGAGGCGTCGACCGTGCCGATCGCGGTCGGCGAGCGGCTGTACTCGCGCTGGGAGTTCAAGCCGGTGCTCGACGCCGGGGTCGCGGTCCTGCAGCCGGACCCGTCGCACGCCGGCGGCATCTCCGAGCTGCGGCGGATCGGCGCGCTGGCCGAGATGTACGGTGCTTCGCTCGCACCCCACTGCCCGCTCGGGCCGATTTCGCTGGCGGCGTCGCTGCAGGTCGCGTTCGCGACGCCGAACTTCCTGATCCAGGAACAGAGCGTCGGCATGCACTACCACGAGGGCAGCGAGCACGCCTACCTCGTCGACCCGTCGATCTTCACCTTCCAGGACGGGTACGCGGCCCGCCCGCTCGGGCCCGGCCTCGGCATCGAGGTCGACGAAGCCGCCGTCCGCCGCGCCGCCGAGATCGGGCACGCCTGGCGCTCGCCGGTGTGGCGCCACGACGACGGCGGCCTCGCCGAATGGTGACCTGGCTCGAGCGCGGCGACCTGCGGCTCGGCCTGGTGCCGGAGCTGGGCGGCCGGCTGCTGTCGGTGCGCCACCGCGGTGCCGAGCTGCTCTGGCGGAACGCGTCGCTGCTCGGTGACGACCTGCTTGGCGACTACGTCCCGAACTCCGGCCGGATGGGCGACTGGGTCAACTACGGCGGCGACAAGACGTGGCCCGCGCCGCAGGGCTGGTCCGGCCCGGACGAGTGGGCGGGCCCGCCGGACCCGGTGCTGGACTCCGGCCCGTACTCCGTGGCCGCCGACGGCGACACGGTCACCATGACCAGCGCCCCGGACCCGCGCACCGGCCTGCGGTTCACGAGGGCGATCACGATCCTCGACGACGGCTACCGGCTGGACCTGCGCGCGGAGAACGTCTCGTCGCGTGAGGTCCGCTGGGCGTTGTGGAACGTGACCCAGCTCCCCGGCGGTGGCGCGGTCACCGCGGGACTCAGCCGCCCCGACGTCGTC
Organism: Amycolatopsis heterodermiae; assembly: GCF_034929455.1. Lineage (NCBI taxonomy): Bacteria > Bacillati > Actinomycetota > Actinomycetes > Pseudonocardiales > Pseudonocardiaceae > Amycolatopsis > Amycolatopsis heterodermiae. The sequence goes on along the minus strand of NZ_JAYFSI010000001.1, from coordinate 1,684,739 downwards.
GCGCTGGTCGCCGGGACGGGCACACCGGAGTACACAGTGGACGGTGACCGGCTGCTCGTGCCGCCGCAGGACGTCGTCGGCAAGCTGGGTGTGCCGGGCACCGCGGGCTGGGTTTCCTACGGCGCCTTGACGCTCTCCTTCGACGTCGACCCGGCTGGCGACTACCCGGACGGGGGCTCCCCGCTGGAGGTCTGGCTGGAGCACCCACTCCCGTCACCGCTGGCTTCCCTGGGCGACCTGGACCCGCCGGCGCGGATCGTCGAGCTGGAGGTCCTCGGCCCGCTGACGACGCTGGAACCGGGGGCCTCGACCGCCCTCACGATCCGCGCGACCCTCGTCTGACCTGCGCAGGTATCGTGAGGGCGTGACGGACAAGCCCCGCATTCCCAACGTGCTCGCCGCCCGCTACGCCTCGCCGGAGCTGGTCTCGCTCTGGTCGCCGGAGTACAAGGTCGTGCTGGAGCGCCAGCTCTGGCTCGCCGTCCTCCGCGCGCAGAAGGACCTCGGCGTCGACGTGCCCGACGGCGTCGTCGAGGACTACGAGCGCGTCGTCGGCCAGGTCGACCTCGAGTCGATCGCGGCCCGGGAGCGTGTCACCCGTCACGACGTCAAGGCCCGCATCGAGGAGTTCAGCGACCTCGCCGGCCAGGAGCACATCCACAAGGGCATGACCTCGCGTGACCTCACCGAGAACGTCGAGCAGCTGCAGCAGCTCCGTTCGCTGGAGCTGGTCCGCACCCGCGTCGCCGCCGTGCTGGCCCGGCTGGCCGCGCTCGCCGTCGAGCACGCCGACACCGTGATGGCCGGGCGCTCGCACAACGTCGCCGCGCAGGCCACCACCCTCGGCAAGCGGTTCGCCACGGCCGCCGACGAGCTGCTGGTCGCCTTCGAGCGGCTCGACAACCTCATCGGCCGCTACCCGCTGCGCGGCATCAAGGGCCCGGTCGGCACCGCGCAGGACATGCTCGACCTGCTCGGCGATGAGTCCACTTTGGACGATCTCGAAGACCGTGTGATGCAGCACCTCGGGTTCGGCCGTCGATTCGTCAGCGTCGGCCAGGTCTACCCGCGCTCGCTCGACTTCGACGTGCTGTCCACTGTGGTCCAGGTCGCGGCGGCGCCGTCCAGCCTGGCCAAGACGATCCGGCTGATGGCAGGCCACGAGCTGGTCACCGAGGGCTTCAAGCCCGGCCAGGTCGGCTCGTCCGCCATGCCGCACAAGATGAACACCCGTTCCTGCGAGCGCGTCAACGGCCTCGCCGTCGTGCTGCGCGGGTACCTGTCGATGATCGGCGAGCTGGCCGGCGACCAGTGGAACGAGGGGGACGTCTCCGACTCCGTCGTCCGCCGGGTCGCGCTGCCGGACGCGTTCTTCGCGCTCGACGGCCTGCTGGAGACGTTCCTCACGGTGCTGGCCGAGTTCGGCGCCTTCCCGGCCGTCATCGAGCGTGAGCTCGATCGCTACCTGCCGTTCCTCACCACGACCAAGGTGCTCATGGCGTCGGTCCGCGCGGGTGTCGGACGTGAGACGGCCCACGAAGCCATCAAGGAGCACTCCGTCGCCGTCGCGCTGGAGATGCGCGAAGGCCGCGCGGAGAACGACCTGCTCGACCGGTTCGCGGCCGACAGCCGCATCCCGCTCGACCGCGGTGAGCTGGACAAGCTGCTCGCCGACCGGATCTCGTTCACCGGCACGGCCGGGCGTCAGGTCTCGCAGGTGGCCGAGCGCGTCACGCGGATCCTCGAGCGCTTCCCGGAAGCGGCGGGCTACGCGCCCCAGCCGATCCTGTGAGCTGACGCACGAGTCCACGGACTGGAACAAAGCCACACGAACGGGCGAAATCCCTAATCTCGATCGCTGACCCACGGAGCGCTGCGAAGCGCATGCCCTCACCATGGAAGAAGCGATGAGATCCACGCTGTCCAGAATCGCCGCCGCCCTCACCGCGGGCGCGCTGACGTTGACCCTCGCCGCCTGCGGCAGCTCCGACGCGGGGGCGAGCACGACCCTGCGCGTCGGCACGCTGAGCGACGCCCCGCCGTCGATCTACCTGGAGAACGGCCGGTTCACCGGCTACGACAACGAGCTGCTGCGCGACATCGCGAAGCGTGAAGGCTTCGAGGTCGAGTTCGTCGGCACCGAGTTCTCCGGCCTGCTGGCCGGCGTCGCGACGGGCAAGTTCGACATCGGCAGCTCGACGATCTCGAGCACCGAGGCGCGCAAGAAGACGGTCTCGTTCTCCAACGGCTACAACACCGGCTTCACCACGATCGTGACGAAGAAGGGCGCGAACCTCAAGGACCCGGCGGCGTTCGCGGGCAAGCGGCTTGGCGTCGTCCAGGGCTCGGTGCAGGACGAGTTCGCCGGCAAGACCGCCGGCGCGCAGGTCGTCCGCTTTCCCGACTACAACGCGGGTTTCGCGCAGCTGAAGAACGGCACGCTGGACGGCTGGGTCGTGCCGCAGGACATCGGCCAGAAGTACCTGGACCAGAACCCCGCGGTGCCGCTGGAGCTCGGGTACACCGTCGAGGACAAGGACACGCCGTCGGCCTTCGCGGTGGCCAAGACCAACCCGGACCTGCTGAAGAAGCTGAACGACGGCCTGGCCAAGGCCATCGCGGACGGCTCGGTGGCCCGCATCTACGGCCAGTTCTACAAGACGACGCCGTTGTCGAAGGAACTGCAGCAGGGTGGCCCCGGCCTGCCCGTGAAGAACCTGGGGGCGTGACATGAAGAAGCTGATCGTCACGGCTCTGGTCGCGGCCCTCACGCTCACCGCGTGCGGCAGCGGCTCGGACAGCGCTTCCTCGACGTTGCGCGTGGGGACCCTGAGCGACGCGCCGCCGAACATCTTCCTCTCCGGCGGCAACTACACCGGCTTCGACAACGAGCTGCTCAAGGCCATCGCGGCCAAGCAGAACCTGAAGCTGGAGTTCGCCGCGACGGACTTCTCCGCGCTGCTCGGGCAGGTCGCGTCGGGTCGTTACGACATCGCCAGCTCGGCGATCGCGCAGACCGACGAGCGGAAGAAGACCGTCGACTTCTCGGCGGCCTACGACTTCGAGACCATGAGCATCCAGGCCAAGCAGGGCACGCCGGTCACCGACGAGAAAGCCTTGGCGGGCAAGCGGGTCGCCGTCATCCAGGCGACCGTCGGCGACCACTGGCTCGGCACCACAGTGCCGGCCGCGCAGGCCGTGCGCTTCCCGGACTACGCCGCCGCGCTGACCGCGTTGAAGACCGGCGCCGTCGACGCGTACATCCTGGACCAGAGCATCGCCGAGAAGAACGTCACCGACAACCCGGACGCCAAGCTGGTCGTCGTGAAGAGCTTCGTCACGGACGTGCCGCACGGCTTCGCGGTCAAGAAGGGCAACACCGAACTGCTCGGCAAGATCGACACCGGGCTCAAGCAGGTGATCTCCGACGGCACCTGGCTTAAGCTGCACCAGCAGTTCCTGCCGACCGCTCCGGTGCCGGCCGGGTTCCAGGGTTAGGAGAACCATGAAGAAGACACTGGTCACGGCGGTCGTGGCCACGCTGCTGGCCGCGCTCACGGCGTGCGGCGGCGGCTCGGGCAGCAGCGGCGGTGACAAGACCCTGCGCGTCGGCACGCTGAGCGACTCCAAGCCGAACGCCTACCAGGAGAACGGCACCTTCACCGGCTTCGACAACGAGCTCCTCAAGGCCATCGCGCAGAAGGAAGGCCTCAAGCTCGAGTTCGTCGCGACGGACTTCTCCGCCCTGCTCGGCCAGGTCGCGAACGGCACCTTCGACATCGGCAGCTCGGCGATCTCGCAGACCGACGCCCGCAAGAAGACCGTCGACTTCTCGGCGCCGTACAACTACCAGTCCCTCGGCATCGAGGCCAAGGAGACCGCGGGCATCACCGACGAGAACTCGTTGGCGGGCAAGCGGATCGGGGTCGTCCAGGGCACGGTGTCGGACACCTGGCTCGGCACGAACGCGCCGACCGCGCAGGCCGTCCGGTTCCCGAACGACGCCGCCGCACTGGCCGCGCTCAAGACCAGCGCGGTCGACGGCGCCGTGTTCGACCAGGCCACCGCCGAGGACTACGCCAAGAACAACCCGGACGCGAAGCTCAAGGTGACCAAGGCGATCACCACGACCATCCCGCACGGGTTCGCCTTCAAGAAGGGCAACGACGACCTGATCGGCAAGGTCAACGACGGCCTGAAGAAGGTCATCGCGGACGGCACCTGGGTCAAGGTGCACGACCGGTTCGAGCCCACCGCGCCGGTGCCGGCGGAGTTCAAGGCGGGGCAGTAGCACCGCGATGGACCAGTTCTTCAGCACCTTCCTCGACTGGGAGTACATCTGGCAGGTCTTCCCGGACCTGCTGAAGACCGGCCTGCTCAACACGCTGATCCTGGCCTTCACCTCCGCGGTGATCGGCACCGTGCTCGGCATGGTCGTCGCGGTGATGGGCCTGTCCACCAAGGCGTGGCTGCGCTGGCCGGCCCGGGTGTACACCGACATCTTCCGCGGCCTGCCGGCGATCCTGACCATCCTCGTGATCGGCCAGGGGCTCGGCACGCTCGCGCGGGACGTCGTCGGCACCAACCCGTACCCGCTGGGCATCCTGGCGCTGAGCCTGATCGCCGCCGCCTACATCGGCGAGATCTTCCGGGCCGGCATCCAGAGTGTCGAAAAAGGACAGTTGGAGGCCAGCCGCGCGCTCGGGATGAGCTACAGCAAGGCGATGCTGCTCGTCGTCATCCCGCAGGGCGTGCGGCGGGTGCTGCCCGCCCTGGTCAACCAGTTCATTTCGCTGGTCAAGGACTCCAGCCTGGTGTACTTCCTCGGCTTGCTCTCCGAGCAGCGCGAGCTGTTCCGGATCGGGCAGGACCTCGCGGCCAACACCGGCAACCTGTCGCCGCTGGTCGCCGCCGGGTTCGTCTACCTGGTCATCACCGTGCCGCTGACGCACCTGGTGAACTACATCGACAAGAAGCTCCGGACCGGGCGCAAGGTCCGGGCCGACGAGCCGGACGAAGGCGACCCGGTGGAGATCGGTCCCGGCGGAAGGGTGAGCGCGTGGTGACGACGACAGCGGTGCGTTCGTCCAGTGTGGAACTGCGGGACATCCACGTCAGCTTCGGCACGCTGGAAGTCCTGCGCGGGGTCGACCTGAAGGTGCCGAGCGGCAAGACGACCTGCGTGATCGGGCCGTCCGGCTCGGGCAAGTCGACGCTCCTGCGGTGCGTGAACCGCCTGCAGGAGCCCGACTCCGGCGACCTGCTGCTCGACGGCGAGTCCGTGATCAAGGCCGACCCGGATGCGCTGCGCCAGCGGGTCGGCATGGTGTTCCAGCACTTCAACCTCTTCGGCCACCGGAGCGTGCTGGACAACATCGTGCTGCCGCTGCGCAGCGTGAAGAAGCTGAGCAAGGAGGAGGCGTCGGCGATCGCCCGCGCCCGGCTGGCGGACGTCGGACTGGCCGACAAGGCGCCGTACCGGCCGAGCGCCCTCTCGGGCGGCCAGCAGCAGCGCGTCGCGATCGCGCGGGCCCTGGCGATGGAGCCCGAGGTGATGCTCTTCGACGAGGCCACGAGCGCCCTCGACCCGGAGCTGGTCAAGGGCGTGCTGACGCTGATGGCGGGCCTGGCCGAGCGCGGCCTGACGCTGATCGTGGTCACCCACGAGATGGGCTTCGCCCGCAGCGTCGCCGACGAGGTCGCGTTCATGGACGCGGGCAGGATCGTGGAGCAGGGCCCACCGGCCCAGCTCTTCGACGAGCCGGAGAGCCCCCGCCTGCAGCGCTTCCTCTCGCAGGTGCTCTGACACCGGAGCTGCGTAAAGATGGCGCGGCGGCCGCGGGGGCGCCGGTAGCCTGCGAGGCATGGCGAGGATCGCGCGGCTGACCTACTACCCCGTCAAGGGCTGTGCCGGCACGTCGGTGCCGGTCGCCGAGGTCGGGCCCGCCGGGCTGGTGCACGACCGGGTCTTCCAGGTCGTCGCGCCGGACGGTGACTTCCGCAGCCAGCGGCGTTATCCGCTGCTGGCCGCGGTGCGGCCGCGGGTCCTCGACGGCCGGCTCACGCTGTCCGCGCCGGGTGTCGAAGACCTCGTCCTCGACATCAGCCGCGACGGCCCGCGGCACCCGGCGTCGACCTTCTCCTGGCACGGTGACGGCGTCCACCAGGGCACCGAAGCCGCGGAGTGGTTCTCGGACCTCCTCGGCCTGCCCTCGGTGCTGGTCGGCGTCGCGCCGGACCACGAGCGCGTCACCAGCGGTGAGACGCCGGGCACGGCCGCGTTCGCCGACGGCCACGCGCTGCTGCTCGCCTCGGAGTCCTCTTTGGACGATCTGAACGCCCGGATCTTCGAACGAGGCGGCGAGCCCGTGCCCATGGATCGCTTCCGGCCCAACGTCATCCTCTCCGGCTGGCCCGAGCCGCACCGCGAGGACGACGTCCGGGTGATGTCCGCCGGCACCGCGAAGTTCGGGTACGCCAAGCAATGCGTGCGCTGCACGGTGCCGATGGTCGACCAGGAGACCGGCGCGAAGGCCGGTCCCGAGCCGATCCGCACGCTCGCCGGCTACCGCCGTCACCCGGACGGCGGGGTGGTGTTCGGCATGAAGGCCGCTGTCCTCCGGCCGGGTCAGGTGGCCGTCGGCGACGAGGTGATCGTGCACTCCTGGGCCGGGCCCAGCCCGAGCACCGCGGCCGCCGAACCGCCGTTGATGGCGACGGCGAGCCGGCCGGCCGAATCGGTGTAGAGCACGCTCGCCCCTGCGGGCACGTCCGCGAACGTCCGCCCGACCGCCGTGGTCACTGCGACCCGCTCGCTGTGCACCGAAACCGCGCCGGTCAGGCCGCTCAGCTCGAGATCGGCGGGGGTCGCGGCGAGCTGGACGTTGCCGAAGTGGTCGACCGTCAGCACCTCTGACACCAGCTTGCCGGGGAACGCCGCCACGAACGGCTCGGGCAACTCCACCAGCGTCTCGACGGCGTTGCCGAATGCGGAAGGCAAGACCGCCAGTGCAAGGTGCGCGGCCGCGGGCGCGAAGACGTCCCGGCCGTGGAAAGTGGCCGACGTCACGGGCAGCCGCAGCGACGGCTCGGCCAGCTCGTACGCGGCCCGCACCCCGCCGAGCGCGTGCGCGGCCGGCAGCAGCAGGCCGTTGTCCGGCCCTACCAGCACTCCGCCGTCGGTGACGACGACCACGCCGAGCCGCGCCGTGCCGACCCCCGGGTCGACCACGGCGACGTGCACGGCCTCCGGCAGGAACGGCACCGTCTGCGCCAGCGCCATGGCCCCGTGCCGGACGTCCTGGGGCGGGACTTCGTGCGTCACGTCGATGACGCGCACGGCGGGCGCCAGTCGCGCGATCACCCCGTGGCAGGCCGCCACGAAGCCGTCGCGCAGCCCGTAGTCGGTCGTCATCGAGACCCATGTCAGCGCCATGTGCAGCATCATCCTCGGTGGCGGAGCGTGCCCGTTAGGGTTCAGCCCGTGACACCCCTCCCCAGACACCCCAAGCTCGTCACCGGCAAGGTCCGCGACCTCTACGACGCGGGTGACGACCGGCTCCTGATCGTTGCTTCCGACCGCATTTCCGCATTTGAGCGTGTATTTGCCACACCCGTCCCCGACAAGGGCCGGGTGCTCACGGCGATGAGCGTCTTCTGGTTCGGCGAGCTCGCGGACGTCCTGCCGAACCACCTCGTCGCGTGCGACGGGCCCGCGATTCCGGACACGGTCCGTGGTCGGGCGATGCTGGTCGAGCGGCTCGAGATGCTGCCGGTCGAAGCCGTCGTCCGCGGTCACCTCACCGGCCGCGGGTACGCCGACTACCGCCGTGACGGCGCCGTGTGCGGGCTCGAGCTGCCGCGCGGGATCACCGAATCGGCCCGGCTGCCCGAGCCGATCTTCACGCCGTCGACCAAGGCCCGTCCCGGCGAGCCCGACGAGAACATCGACTTCGGCACGTTCGTTTCGATCCTCGGCCGCGCGCTCGCCGAAGAGGTCCGGGAGGCGTCGCTCGAGCTGTACCGCCGTGGCGCCGCGCGGGCCGCGGAGCAGGGCCTGCTGCTGGCGGACACGAAGTTCGAGTTCGGCATCGGCAAGCACGGCGGCCTGGTGCTGGCCGACGAGGTGCTGACCCCGGATTCGGCGCGCTACTGGCTCGCCGACGGCCACCGGCCCGGTCGTCCGCGGCCGTCGTTCGACAAGCAGCACGTGCGTGACTGGCTGGTCGGCCCGGCGTCCGGCTGGGACTGCGTGTCCCAGCTGCCGCCGTTGCCGCCGGAGGTGGTGACGGCCACGCGCGACCGCTACATCGAGGCATATCACCGCATCACCGGGCTGTGCCTGGCAGACTGGCCGCGTGATCCTGCTGATCTGCGGCAGCCTGCGAGCAGGCTCGGGCAATGCGGCGGTACTGGGGACCGCCGCGACCCTCACGGAGACCACGACGTTCACCGGGCTCGGCGAACTCCCGCACTTCAACCCCGATGACGACCGCGACCCGCTGCACCCCGCCGTCGCGGGGCTGCGGGCGGCGATCAAGGACGCCGACGCGGTGTTGATCTGCACCCCGGAGTACGCCGGCGGCCTGCCGGGTTCGTTCAAGAACCTGCTCGACTGGACGGTCGGCGGTGGCGAGATCTACGGCAAGCCGGTCGCCTGGATCAACGCGTCGTCCGTCGCGGCGCCGACCGGCGGCCGCGACGCGCACGACTCGCTGCGCAAGGTGCTGACGTACGCGGGCGCCAAGATCGTCGACGAGGCCTGCGCGCGGATCCCCGTTTCCCGCGCGGTGGTCGCCGACGGCCAGGTCGCCGACCCCGACCTGCGCGGCCGCATCGCCGTGGCCGTGCAGCGCCTGCGCGAGGGCGTCTGACCCTTCCGGCAACCGACGCCCGCCCGTTCTGCGCAGTTCACGGGCCGGTCAGACGCGTGCGTCCCAATGATGGGGTGGACGCTCAGTTGCTGGTTTCGCTGTCGGGCATCACCCCGCGCACGCTGCACCGGTGCGCCGATCTCGCGGCCGAGCTCGACCGCCGCAAAGTACCGCTCTCCGTGCTGTACGCCGCTCGCACCGGCGAAGGCCCGGTGACCGAGTGGGTGCGCACCCGCGCCCGCCTCGGTGATTCCGTGCTGCTGCACGGGTACGACCACGTCGTCACGCCCACGCACCGCACGGTGTACCTGGGCAAGAAGGCCGAGTTCGCGACGCTCCCGGCGCACGAGGCCCGGCTGCGGCTGATCGCCGCGAAGGCCGCGCTGGACGCCGCCGGCCTGGGTGTCGACGGCTTCGCGCCGCCGCGCTGGATCGCGTCCCAGGGCACGCTGCAGGCCCTGTCCGAGCACGGCTTCCGCCTGTGCGCGGACCTCGGCGCGGTGCGCGACCTCGTCACCGGCGAGGTGCGCCGCGCCCGCGTCCAGGAGTTCACCAGCCAGTCGCAGCGCACCGAGACGGTCCGCTGTTTCGCGCTGGTGCTGGCTTCCGCGCGGGCGGCGAAGAAGGGCGGGCTGGTCCGGCTCGGCGTCGACGCCACCGACCTCACCCGCCCCGGCCTCCGCCAGGCGCTGCTCGACGCGGTCGACGTCGCCCTGGAGAACCGCGCGTTCGGCGCGACCTACGGCTCGCTGCGCACGGTCGCCGCGTAAGGAGCCGCGGGTGGCGGCGAAGGGTCAGAGCTTCACCGGCTCCGCGCGGTCGAGCACCTTCACCTCGGTGCCTTCCGGCGCGAGGTTCCCGAACAGGCCGTAGTGCAGGGCCGGGTTGGCCAGCACGGCTTCGTGGATCGGCACGGCGAGCCGCGGCGCCACCGCACGCAGGTAGTCGACCGCTTCGCCGGCCTTGAGCCACGGCGCGCCGGTCGGCAGGCCGAGGACGTCGATCTTCTGCTCGGGCACGAAGAACGAGTCGCCGGGGTGGAAGAACGCGCCGTCGTCGAAGACGTACCCGATGTTCGGGATCGTCGGGATGTCGCTGTGGATCACGGCGTGCTCGCCGCCAACGGCCTTGATCGAGGTGTCGCCGACCGCGAACGCGTCACCGACGTTGGCGATGTCGAACTCGACCCCCAGCTTTTCGACGGCTTCGACGGAACCGGGGTCGACGATCAGCTTCGCGCCGGGATTGGCTTCGAGCACCTTCGGCAGCCGCTCGACGTCGAGGTGGTCGAAGTGCTGGTGGGTGATCAGCACGGCGGACAGCTCACGCTCGCGCTCGAAGTCCGTGGAGAACGCGCCGGGATCGATCAGGATCCGCTCGGAGCCGGTCTCCAGCAGGACGCAGGCGTGTCCGAAATGGACGATACGCATCGATGAATCTCCTTCTCGGGTGGGAGGATTCCAGCCTAGTCAGAGTTCGCCGCGGAGCAACGCCTCGCCGAGTCCGGTCCGCCGGTAGAGGACCCGGTGCCCGGTGCGCTCCGACGTCAGCAGCCCGGCCCCGCGCAACGCCGTCAGGTGCGCCGACACCGTCGCCGGGGCGAGCCCGAAGCGGTGCGCGAGGTCGGCCGTCGCGGCGGGGTCGTCCAGGGTCGCCAGCAGCAGCGCCCGCGTCCGGCCGAGCACCTCGGCCAGCGGTTCCGGCGGCGCCGCGGCCGCCGCCCACAGGGACGCGACGCCGCGAGCGGGGTAGAGCAGCGAGACCTGCCACGGCGGCACGGTGATCACCCCGACGTTCGGCCACGCGAACACCGCCGGGATGAACAGCAGCCCGCGGGAGTCGATCTCGAGCCGTTCGCCGGACCGGACGTCGACGAGCACCGACGTCCCGGTCAGCCGCACCTGCGGGTGGAGCCCGGCCAGCATCGCGGCGATGCCCCCGGACCCGAGCAGCCGCGTCCGGTACGCGATGTCGGCCGCCAGGAGCTCGCGCAGCTTCGGCCACTGCGGCGCCAGCAGCGTGTTCCAGACGGTTTCGAGCTGGTCGGCCAGCAGGTTCCGCGCGGCCGCCGGGTCAGCGGGGAGCAGCGAAAGGTCGGCGTCGACCATCGCCAGCTCCAGCGCGACCTGGTGCGGCGGGGTCGCGCGGACCACGCGCAGCTGGGCTTCGGCCGTCGTCTCCGGCCCCTCGGGCGGCGGGCTGAGGAACTCCGTGAGGTAGTGCCGCGCGCTCAGGACCGCCGCCAGCTCGGGGACGTCGAGCGCGGGTGCTTCGGAGATCCACGGCAGGTGCGCCGGGTGACTGCGGACGCCGAGCAGCGTCTGGACGGCGCCGAGCACCTCTTCCAGCGGCGAGATCGCGAAGCGGACGCGCTGGCTGCCGGCCGCGGTCAGGACCAGCTCGATCATGGTGACCTCACGATTCGCTCGTGCCCGAATCAGTATGGCGCAAACCGCCGCCGTAAGAGCGTGCTGACATGTCGTTGTTCACCCATCGCGCCTACTGGCGCTGGTCGGCGGGCGTCCAGCTCGCCCGGCTCCCGGCGACCATGGCGCCGCTCGCGTTCACCCTGCTGACCACGGCCACCACCGGCTCGTACCGCCTTGGCGGCGTGCTGATGTCGGTCTACGTCGTCGCGGAGATGGCCGGCGCGGTGCCGGTCGGGCGGCTGATCGACCGCGTCGGCGTCACGCGCGGCCTGCCGGCGCTCCTGCTCCTGACGGCCGTCGGATTCGGGGTGCTCGCCTTCGCCGCCTCCGCCGACGCGCCGAACGCCGTGCTGCTCGCGCTGGTCCTGCTGCCCGGCGTCGCGGCGGGCGCGTTGTCCGGCGGGTTCCGGACGCTGCTCGCGGACACCGTCGACGACGACCTGCTGCCGCGGGCCATCTCCGTCGACGCGATGCTCCTGGAGGGGGTGCTCATCGGCGGTCCGGCGCTGGTCGCGCTGCTCGACCTGGCCGGTTCGCTCGTCCCGCTCGTCGCGATGGCCGCCGCCTGCGTGTGCGCCGCCGTGCTCGTGCCGCGGCACGGGGGTGAGCGCGAACGGGTGGATTCGGCGCCGTCTCCCGGGGCCGGCGGTTACCTGCCGTGGCTGTGCTGCGCGTTCACCGTCGGGCTGCTGCTGTCGACGATCGAGGTCGCGCCGCTGCCGCTCGTCCAGCGGCTCGGCGCCCCGGAGACGGCCGCGCCGATCGTGATCGTGGTGCTGAGCGGCGCGAGCATCCTGGGCAGCGCGCTCTACGCGTGGCGCGGCAAGACCGGCGACCCGCGGCTGTTCCTCGGCGGGTTCGTCCTCGGCGGACTCGCCCTCGCGGGCGACTTCGGCTGGCCGGGGCTGATCGCGTCCGTGGCCGTGATCGGCGGGTGCACCGGCCCGCTCGTGGCGGCGACGTCGGTCAACCTGCAGCGGCTGCTGCCGAAGAACCGCAGGTCGGCGGGGTTCTCGCTGTCGTTCACGGTGCAGGCGTGCGGCTTCGGGCTGGGCTCGCTGGCCGTCGGCGTCCTGCCGTTGTGGCTCGCGCCGCTGTTCGGTGTCTTTGCTGCGGCCATCGCCGGTGCAATGCTGGTGGCGAAGCCCGCGGGCGCTATTGGCACCACGTCAGTAACGTCGTAACCTGGGCTGAACCGCGAACTTACGGGAGACGCCGATGACTGCCGTCCAGCCGAAGCCGACGTCCCTCGGCGAGACCTTCGACTCGCTGAGCCCGGCGAACGACGAGGTCGTCGGAACCTACCCCGTGCACAGCGCGGAAGACGTGCAGGCCGCCGTCGCGCGGGCCCGTGTCGCGGCGCAGTGGTGGGCGGACCTCGGTTTCGCCGGGCGCGCGGAGCGGCTGCGCGCCTGGAAGGGCGTGCTGACCCGCCGGCTGGCCCAGCTGTGCCAGGTGGTGCGCGACGAGACCGGCAAGCCGATCGCCGACGCGCAGCTCGAGAGCGTCCTGGCCATCGAGCACATCGCGTGGGCCGGCAAGCACGCGAAGAAGGTCCTCGGCAAGCAGAAGCGCTCGGCCGGGCTGCTGATGTCGAACCAGGCGGCCACCGTCGAGTACCAGCCGCTCGGCGTCGTCGGCGTGATCGGCCCGTGGAACTACCCGGTGTTCACGCCGCTGGGCTCGATCGCGTACGCGCTCGCCGCGGGCAACGCCGTGGTGTTCAAGCCGAGCGAGTACACCCCCGGCGTCGGGAAGTGGCTGGTCGACGCGTTCGCCGACGTCGTCCCGGAGCAGCCGGTGCTCCAGCTGATCACCGGTTTCGGCGAGACGGGCGCGGCCCTGGTCGGCGCCGGCGTCGACAAGATCGCCTTCACCGGCTCGACGGCCACCGGCAAGCGCATCATGGCCGCGGCCGCCGAGACGCTGACCCCGGTCGTCATCGAGGCGGGCGGCAAGGACCCGGTGCTGGTCGACGCGGACGCCGACCTCGACGCCGCGGCCGACGCGACGGTCTGGGGCGCGTTCTCCAACTCCGGCCAGACCTGCATCGGCGTCGAGCGGGTGTACGTCCACGAGAAGGTCCACGACGAGTTCGTCGCGAAGGTCGTCGAGAAGTCGAAGGACGTGCGCGCGGGTTCGGACGAGGCCGCGCAGTACGGCCCGGTGACGATGCCGTCGCAGCTGGGCGTGATCAAGCGGCACATCCAGGACGCACTGGCCCGCGGCGGCAAGGCGGTGCTGGGTGGCGAGGAGTCCGTCGGCGACCGCTACGCCCAGCCGACGGTCCTGATCGACGTCCCGGAGGACTCCGAGGCGGTCACGGAGGAGACGTTCGGCCCGACGGTGACGATCGCGAAGGTCCGCGACATGGACGAAGCGATCGACAAGGCGAACAGCACGAAGTACGGCCTGGGCTCGACGGTCTTCTCGAAGTCCCGCGGCGTCGAGCTGGCGGAGAAGCTGCGCACGGGCATGACGTCGATCAACGCCCCGCTCTCGTTCGCGGGCATCGCGTCCCTGCCGTTCGGCGGAGTCGGCGACTCGGGCTTCGGCCGCATCCACGGCCCGGAGGGCCTCCGCGAGTTCGCCCGCACGAAGGCCATCGCCCGCCAGCGCTTCACGGCCCCGCTGACCCTGACGTCGTTCACCCGCAAGGAATCCACGGACGCCCTGGTGGTCAAACTGGTGACCATCCTCCACGGCAAGCGCTGACCGGCCCGGGGTTGTGGACAACCCAGCTCCACAACCCCGGAACTGTCGGTCCCCCTCGGTAAACTGGATACCGGGGGCCGCGGCCCACCCCGCGCAATTCCGGCCGCCGCCGATCGGCTGGGCGCGGTAGAACCACACAAGCCGAACCACCAGCCGATGTGATCGTGCTGCGGCCGCTCGCTGCGGTTGCCACGATCCGCGGTGGCCCTCGATCGACCGGCGCCGCCGCTGCGGTTGCCACGATCCACGGAACGAGTCCCGCGACTCCGGGACCGGGTAGCTGATCCGCGCGAGCCGATCCGGCGCCAAACGTGATCGGGCCGCGGCGGCCACTCGATCGACCCGCACCGGCGGCAGCGATTGGCGCGGCCCGAATTCCGCGACTCCGCGACCGGCCAGCTGATCAACGCAAGCCAAACCAGCGGCCGCCCTGATCAGGCCCGCAGCGCCAGTCCAAACGACCGCAGCGAAAGCAGCCGCGACCGTGGCGCCAGCCAGGGCACCACGGTCAGCAGCCCAACGTCACCGCCCCCGGATCAGGTCCGCCGCCTTCTCCGCCACCATGATCGTCGGCGCGTTCGTGTTCCCGCGCGGCACCACCGGCATCACCGACGCGTCCACCACCCGCAGCCCCTCGACCCCGCGCACCCGCAGCTGCGGGTCCACCACCGCCTGCTCGCCCGTGCCCATCGCGCACGTCCCGACCGGGTGGTACAGCGTCTGGCTGTTCTCGCGGACGTGCTCGGCGAACTCGGCGTCGGTCAGGTCGTGCCGGTCCGGCAGGAACGGCTTGTCCAGGAACTTCGTGAGCGGCCCGGCGCGACCGATCTCGACGAGCGCCTTCAGCCCGGCGACCATCACGTCCATGTCCTTCGAGTCCGCGTAGTACGCCGGGTCGATTTCCGGCTTCCACAAGGGATTCGCCGACTTCAGCCGCAGCCGGCCGCGGCTGGCGACGTCGACGACGGTGGCCGCGGACGTGAACCCGGCCACGGTCGGCTCGCGCAACCCGTTGTCGTAGAACAACGTCGGCGCGACGTGGATCTGCATGTCCGGCGCGGGCAGGCCGTCGCCGGTCGGGAAGAACGCGCCCGACTCGGCGATGGTCGAGGTCAGCGGACCGCGCTTGGTCAGCTGGTAGCGGACGAGGCCGGCCGGCGTCGCGGCGTCGACCAGGTCGGTGGTGCCGCGGGTGGACCAGGTGATCCCGCACGCCGGGTGGTCGTGCAGGTTCTCGCCGACGCCGGGCAGCGCGGCGACGACGTCGACGCCGTGCTCGCGCAGGTGCTCGGCGGGGCCGACGCCGGAGACCATCAGCAGCTGCGGCGAGTTGACCGCACCGCCGCTGAGCAGCACCTCGGCCGACGCGTGCGCAGTGCGCTCGACCCCGGTGTCCAAATAGGACACACCGACGGCGCGGGTGCCCTCGAACACGATCCGGGTGGCCTGCGCGCCGGTCTTCACCGTGAGGTTCGGCCGGTCCATCGCCGGGCGCAGGTAGGCGTCGGCGGTCGACCAGCGGCGGCCCTTCTTGCAGGTCACCTGGTAGAGGCCGGCGCCTTCCTGGCTCTCGCCGTTGAAGTCGTCGGTGCGCTTGAGGCCCCACGCGACGGCGGAGTCGACCCAGGCGCTCGACAGCTCGTGGGTGAACCGGCGGTCCTCGACGTTCAGCGGCCCGTCGGTGCCGTGCAGCGGCCCGCCGTGCCGCTGGTTGGCCTCGGCGCGCTTGAAGTACGGGAGGACGTCGTCCCAGCCCCAGCCCTCGGCGCCGTGGGAATCGCGCCAGCCGTCGTAGTCGGCGCGGTTGCCGCGGATGTAGAGCATCGCGTTGATCGACGAGCAGCCGCCGAGCATCTTCCCGCGCGGCCAGTACGCCGGCTTGCCGGTGTGCTTCTGCTCGACGGTCTCGTAGTTCCAGTCCCACCGGGTCTTGAACAGCGACGGGAAGGCGGCCGGGATGTGGATTTCGTCGGCGGTGTCCTCGCCGCCCGCCTCCAGCAGCAGGACGTGCGCCGACGGATCCTCGGTGAGCCGGTTCGCCAGCACGCACCCGGCGCTGCCCGCACCGACGATCACGTAGTCATAGGAGTCCTGGACGGCCACGGTGCCTCCACTCGCTGTTGGCGCGATGTCAACGACTCATCATGGCGCAGCTCCGCGCCGTCGGCCAGTCTAGGTTTTCCGGTGGCCCTCGCCACCTGGGCGCCAGGGGGGCCGACCGTGTGAACTATGCTCGCCGGGTACCCACGACCTGCGTGAATAAGGAGCAGCCTGCCGTGGCCCGAGTCGTCGTCGACGTCATGCCGAAGCCCGAAATCCTCGACCCGCAGGGACAGGCCGCGCTTCGCGCCCTCGGCCGCCTCGGCTTCGCCGGAATCGAGGAGATCCGCCAGGGCAAGCACTTCGAGATCGAGGTCGACGACACCGTCGACGACGCGACGCTCGAGAAGATCGCCGAAGGCTTCCTCGCGAACCCGGTGATCGAGCAGTGGACCATCACCCGGGTGGGCGCATGAGCGCGCGCATCGGCGTCATCACCTTCCCCGGCACCCTCGACGACGGCGACGCGGCCCGCGCGGTCACGTACGCCGACGCCGAGGCGGTGTCCCTGTGGCACGCGGACGAGGACCTGCGCGGGGTCGACGCGGTCGTCGTCCCGGGTGGCTTCTCGTACGGCGACTACCTGCGCGCGGGCGTGATCGCCCGGTTCGCGCCGGTCATGACGTCGGTGATCGAAGCGGCGCGGGCCGGGATGCCGGTGCTCGGCATCTGCAACGGGTTCCAGATCCTCTGCGAGGCCGGCCTGCTGCCGGGCGCGATGATCCGCAACCAGGGCCTGCACTTCATCTGCCGCGACCAGTGGCTGCGCGTCGAGAACACCGAAACGGCGTGGACCTCCCGGTACGAGCAGGGCGCCGAGATCCTCATCCCGATGAAGAACATCGACGGCTGCTACGTGGCCGAGCAGTCCACTTTGGACGCGCTCGAGGCCGAGGGCCGCGTCGTGTTCCGGTACGTGGGCGGCAACCCGAACGGGTCGCGCAACGACATCGCGGGCATCCGCAGCGAAAACGGCCGGGTCGTCGGCCTGATGCCGCACCCGGAGCACGCGATCGACGCGCTGACCGGCCCGTCGGACGACGGCCTCGGCATGTTCTACAGCGCGGTGGACGCGCTGATCAAGGCTTGAGCTTCGCTCAGGGTCGTGAGTGGGAACACGGTTCCCACTCACGACCCTGAGCCGCGGGCAATTCAGCTCGCGGCCGCCACCAGCCGGGCGTACGAACCCCCGGCCGCCAGGAGCGAGGCGTGCGGGCCCAGCTCCGTGATGCGGCCGTCCTCGACCACCGCGACGCGGTCGGCCGCCGCGGCCGTGTGCAGGCGGTGGGCGATCGCGATCACCGTGCGCCCGGCCAGCACGCGGTTCAGCGACCGCTCCAGGTCGCGCGCCGAGCCCGTGTCCAGCAGCGACGTCGCCTCGTCGAGCACCAGCGTGTGCGGGTCCGCCAGCACGACGCGGGCCAGCGCCAGCTGCTGCGCGACCGACGCCGGCACCGGGTGGGCGCCCGAGCCGATCTTCGTGTCGAGACCGTCCGGCAGCGTCGCGACCCAGTCGGACGCGCCCGCCGACGCCAGGGCCGACGTCAGCTCGTCGTCCGTCCAGTCGCCCTCCGCGCGACGCGCCGGGAGCGCCAGGTTCTGCCGCAGCGTCCCCGAGAACACGTGGTGCTCCTGGGTCAGCAGCAGCACCTCACCGCGCAGGATGTCGTCCGCCAGCGCCGAGACGTCCTGGCCGCCGATCCGCACCGAGCCCGACGACGGCGTCGCGATGCCGGCCAGCAGCCGGCCGAGCGTCGACTTGCCCGCCCCGGACGGCCCGACGATCGCCAGCCGCTCCCCGCGCGGGACACGCAGGTCGATGCCGTGCAGCACTTCGCGGTCGGCGGTGTAGGCGAACCGGACGCCGTGGACGTCGATGTCACGCCCGCGCGGCACCTCCGTCACCTTCGGCGCCTCCTCGGCCGCCGCCTCGCGGATGCCCAGGATCCGGCGAGCCGCGGCCGCCGCGACCTGCAGGTCCTCCAGCCAGAACAGCGCCTCGTTGAGCGGGGCCGCCATCGCCTGCATGTACAGCAGCATGGTGGTGATCTCGCCCAGCCCGGCCCAGCCCTGCGTGTAGGCCAGCAGCCCGAGCGGCAGCATGACCGCCAGCGGCAGCACGTAGCTGATCTCCAGCGACGGCAGCCACCGCATCTGCAGCGCCCGCATCCGGCGTTCGCCGAGGATGCCCTGGTCGAGCGCGTCGTGCGCCGCTGCGACCCGGCGTTCGGTCAGCCCGAGCGCCTCGATCGTCCGGGCGCCCTCCGCCGTCTCGTGGACGCTGGTCGTCAGGTCGGACCAGCGGTCCAGCATCCACTGCATCCGCGCCGGGATGCGCCGCTGGTACCAGACGTTGACGCTCACCAGCAGCGGCAGCGCGACCAGCAGGCCCAGCGCCAGCAGCGGCGACGTCAGCACCATCGCGACGACCGTGAGCACCACCGTCACCGTCGCGACCAGGATCTCCGGCGCCGCGAACCGCGCCGCGTGGTCGATCCGGCCGAGGTCGGTCGTGGCCCGGCTGAGCAGGTCGCCGGTGCCGGCCGCCTCGACCGTGCCGAGCGGCAGCTGCAACGCCGTCCCGACGAACTCCTCGCGGGTCTCGGCCAGCACCAGCTCGGCGAACACCGCCCCGCGCAGCCGCGCGATCTTCCGCGCCACCGCCTGCAGCAGCAGGATCACGACGAACACCGCCGCGAGCACGTCGACCTCGACGGTCGTGGTGCCCGACGCGACGTCGTCGACCAGCTTGCCCAGCAGCTGCGGCCCGGCCAGCCCGATGAGCGTGGACAGGCAGAGCGCGCCGAGCAGCAGCCCGAACTCGCGCTTGTGGGCCGCCGCCGTCTTCAGCGCCCAGCGGCGGACGTCCCGCCGGGACGCCGTGGGAAGCCGCTTCACACCGTCACCCCCTTCGCCGTGCAGACCTCGTCGGCCACGTGTGTCCACAGTGGACTTTGACTGAACACCACCGTCGTCTTGCCGCGCCTCAGCTCGGCGACGCGCTCGGTGATCCGGGCCTCCGTGTGCGCGTCGACCGCCGACGTCGGCTCGTCGAGCACCAGGACGTCCGCGTCCGCCGCCAGCGCGCGGGCCAGGTTCAGCCGCTGCCGCTGGCCGCCGGACACCTCGCGGCCGCGTTCGCCGATCACCTCGTCGACGCCGTCGGGCAGCGCCTCGACGATGTCGTCGGCGTCCGCCGCGAACAGCGCCTCGGTGGTGCTGACGCCGCCCGGTCGCGCCGGCGCGAGCTGCTCGCGCAGCACACCGGAGAACCAGATGTCCTGGTTGTGGGCGTAGACGATCCGCCGTCGCAGCTCGGCGAGCGCGACTTCGTCCGCCCGGACGCCGCCGATCAGCACCTCCTCGCCGTCGGTGGCGTCGGCGAACCGGGCCAGCCTGTCGGCCACCGCCTCGCCGTCGGCGCCGAAGTCGACGACCGTCAGCCGCCCGGCCGCGACGCGCACGCCGGACTCGGTGTCGACCAGCTCCAGCGGCCCGTCGGGCAGCCGCACCGGCGTCTCCGGGTCGGCCAGCTTCGGGCGCAGCGCCAGCAGCGCCACCACCTTCCGCGACGCCACCAGCGCGGAGGTGATCGCCCCGACCGCCTCCGTCGCGGTCGAGACCGGCCAGATGAGGAACGCCGAAACGCCGTAGAACGCCACCAGCTGCCCGATGCCGATCGAGCCCTCGACGGCCAGCCGCGCGCCCAGCCAGGTGATCACCACGGTGACGAGGCCCGGCAGCGCGACCTCGGCCGCGGCCAGCCAGCCTTCGGCCTTGCCGACCTCCACACCGGCGCCCCGGACCCGCTGGCTCGCCTCGTGGAACCGGGCGAAGAACCGGCGTTCGCCGCCGATGCCCCGCAGGATCCGCAGGCCGGACACGATGTCCGCGCCGAGCGCGTTGACGTCACCACGTTGCTCGCGCTGCGCCGCCTTGCGCTTCTGCAGCGGCGCGAGCAGCGGCCCGATGCCCAGCACCGCGAGCGGCACGCCGACCAGCGCGATCACGCCGAGCAGCGGTGACGTCGAGATCAGCCACGCCGCGACCACGACGAACGCCAGCATGGAACCGAACGCCCGGCCGCCCATCGCGGTGGCGTTGCCGATGTGGTTGACGTCGGTGGTGGTGATCGCGACGAGGTTGCCGGTGGTGGTCTTCTCGCGCAGGCCGGCGCCGACGCGCGTGGTGTGCGCCGACACGGCCCGCTGGGTGGCGCCCGCGCCGTGCATCCACAGGGCGTAGTCGACGAAGTGGAGCCAGGTCCCGGACAGGGTCTGCACGACCCCGAGCGCGGCCGCGGCCAGCGCCCAGCGCCAGACTCCCGCCCCGTCGTGCGCGGTGATGGCGCCGATGCCCTGGCCGATCACCAGGGGCAGCAGGGCGCCGGGCAGCGCCCACACGACACCGATCGAGGCCGCGCCCAGCACCGTGCCGAGGCGGGCCCGGAACACGGCGAGCAGGAAGCGGCTCGCGCTCGGCCGTGCGGGCAGCCGCAGCGGCGGAAACGGATATGTGGCGGAAAGCACGATTCCTGACGGTAAGCCGACTTCCCGGGGAAGGCGACCGATTTTCGCGACGCCGGAGCACGAGCGGCCCGTTCGTGCTCCGGCCCGGCCGTTTGGGCACGAACGGACCGTTCGCGCCGGTCGTCGCTTGCGCGGCCGCGGATCGCCCGGTAGCGCGCACCCGCGTTGTCAGGTGGCTCACAGCGGAACCGGCGCGATCAGGCGGCCGCGGGAGAGCACCGGATCTACGGTGGCCCACCGTCCGGGGCACCCGGGCCCGGCACGTATCCTGGCGGCCGTGGCGAACCCTGACACGGACACCGTGACCAGCACCGTTGACACCACCGAGCGGGCCGGGGCGACCCCGGACCACACCCAGCCCTATCGCGAGCTCGGGCTCGCCGACGACGAGTACGCCCGCATCCGGGAGATCCTCGGCCGCCGGCCCACCGACGCCGAGCTGGCCATGTACTCGGTGATGTGGAGCGAGCACTGCTCCTACAAGTCCTCCAAGAAGCACCTGCGCTACTTCGGCGAGACCGCGACCGACGAGATGAAGGCCAAGATGCTGGCCGGCATCGGCGAGAACGCGGGCGTCGTCGACATCGGCGAGGGCTGGGCGGTCACCTTCAAGGTGGAGAGCCACAACCACCCGTCCTATGTGGAGCCCTATCAGGGCGCCGCGACCGGCGTCGGCGGCATCGTGCGCGACATCATGGCGATGGGCGCGCGCCCGCTCGCGGTGGCGGACGCGCTGCGCTTCGGCCCGGCCGACGCCCCCGACACCAAGCGCGTGCTGCCCGGTGTCGTCGCCGGCGTCGGCGGGTACGGCAACTGCCTCGGCCTGCCGAACATCGGCGGCGAGCTGGTCTTCGACCCGTCCTACGCGGGCAACCCGCTGGTGAACGCGCTGTGCGTCGGCGCGATGCGCGTCGAGGACCTGCACCTGGCCTTCGCGTCCGGCACCGGCAACAAGATCATCCTGTTCGGCGCCCGCACCGGCCTCGACGGCATCGGCGGCGTTTCCGTCCTGGCGAGTGACACCTTTTCGGGTGACGAGTCGTCGGGCGGCCGCAAGAAGCTCCCGAGCGTCCAGGTCGGCGACCCGTTCACCGAGAAGGTGCTCATCGAGTGCTGCCTCGACCTGTTCGCCCAGGACCTCGTGGTCGGCATCCAGGACCTCGGCGGCGCCGGCCTGTCGTGCGCGACGTCCGAGCTGGCCGCGGCCGGCGACGGCGGCATGCACATCTACCTCGACCGGGTTCCGTTGCGCGCCACCGGGATGACGCCGGCCGAGGTGCTCTCGAGCGAGTCGCAGGAGCGCATGTGCGCGGTCGTCTCGCCGGACAACGTCGAGGCGTTCATGGCGGTCTGCCGCAAGTGGGACGTCATCGCCACCGACATCGGCGAGGTCACCGACGGCGAGCACCTGGTGATCACCTGGAACGACGAGGTCGTCGTCGACGTCCCGGCGCACACGGTCGCCCACCAGGGCCCGGTCTACGACCGGCCGATCGAGCGACCGTCCTTTCAGGACGCACTGATCGCCGACACGTCGGCGAACCTGCCGCGTCCGTCCACTCCGGACGAACTGCGCGCGGACGTGCTGCGGCTGATCTCGTCGCCGAACCAGGCGTCGAAGGAATGGGTGACGTCGCAGTACGACCGCTACGTGCGCGGTAACTCGGTGCTGTCACAGCCGTCCGACTCGGGCATGATCCGGATCGACGAGTCGAGTGGCCGCGGCGTCTCGGTGGCGACGGACTGCAACAGCAAGTTCGTCTACCTCGACCCGTACCGCGGCGCGCAGCTGGCGCTGGCGGAGGCGTACCGCAACGTCGCGACGGGCGGCGCGACCCCGGTCGCGGTGTCGGACTGCCTGAACTTCGGCGCGCCGACCGACCCGGGCGTGATGTGGCAGTTCGAGCAGGCCGTGCACGGCCTCGCGGACGGCTGCGTCGAGCTGGGCATCCCGGTCACCGGCGGCAACGTGAGCTTCTTCAACCAGACCGGTTCGACGGCGATCCTGCCGACGCCGGTGATCGGCGTCCTCGGCGTGATCGACGACGTCACCCGCCGCATCCCGACCGGCATCGGCGCGGAAGCCGGCGAAACCCTGCTGCTGCTGGGCGAAACCCACGACGAGCTGGACGGCTCGGCCTGGGCCCGCGAGCTGCACGGCCACCTCGGCGGCGTCCCGCCTCGCGTCGACCTGGCTCGCGAAAAGCTCCTGGCGGACATCCTGGTGGCGGGCTCCCGCGACGGCATGATCTCGGCCGCGCACGACCTCTCGGACGGCGGCCTGATCCAGGCCTTCGTCGAGACCGTCCTCATCGGACAGTGCGGCGCCCGCGTCTTCCTCGACAGCGACCAGGACCCGTTCGTCCAGCTGTTCTCCGAGTCGTCGGGCCGCGTGCTGGTGGCGGTCCCGCGCACGGAGGAGCTGCGTTTCACGGAGATGTGCACCGCACGCGGCCTCCCCTGGCGCAAGACCGGCGTGGTCGACCCGGAGTCGGGCACGCTGGAACTGCAGGACATCACGGAGTTCACCCTCGACGAGCTCCGCACTGCCTGGGAGAAGACCCTCCCTGCCCTGTTCGACTGAGCCCTGTGGACAGCTGAGTGGAGGGCACCGGCTTTTGTCGGTTCCCTCCACTAGCGTGGAAACGGGGGCTGCTCAGCTCGCGGCGGTGATGGCGCGCAGCTCCGCCGCCCCGGCCGCGAGCAGCCTCGCGAAATCGGTGTCCTCGCCGGCCAACCACCGCTCCGTGGCCAAGCGCAGCACGGCCATCCCGGCGTCGGTAGCCAGCCGAGCCGTCGGCCGATCGCAGCCGCGTCCCTCCAAAGCCGCGGTGAGGGACTCGGACAGTGACACCAGCTTGATCAGTTCGCGTTCCTGCAACGGCGGGTTCGCCGCGATGACCGCCGCCCTCTCGTCCAGGAACTCCCGTGGTCGCAGCACTTCCGGCGTCACCGCGAACGCGGCCAGCAGGGTCGGCAGCGCATCGGTGTCCGCCGGGACCGCGGCGATCGCGGCGACGAACCGCTCCTCCAGTTCGTCGCCGGCGAAGAGTACTTCGCGCTTGTCGCTGAACCAGCGGTAGAACGACCGCTCGGTGAGGTTCGCGCGCCGCGTGATCTGGGCGATCGTCGTGCGGTCGTAGCCCTGCTCGGTGAACAGGTCCAGGGCGGCCCGCTCGAGCCGGCCGCGCGTGTTGCCTTCCCAGCGAGCCATGGTTCGAGTCTAACGACAACAGATGCTGTCGTCACTCTGGTAGCGTGAGTGACGACAGCACCTGTTGTCATCACTCCCGGAGGAGACCCCATGCGCACCCTTCGCTTCCACGAGCACGGCGACCCGCAGGACGTCCTGCGCCTTGAAGACGCCGCGGTCCCGGCCCCCGGACCTGGGCAGATTCGCGTCGCCGTCCAGGCGTGCGGGATGACCCCGGCGGACTGGGCCCTCTGCCGCGGGCTCTTCGCCGGCGACCTGCCGCGTGGGATCGGGCTCGAGGTGGCCGGCACGGTCGACGCTCTCGGCGATGGCGTGACCGGCGTCGGCCTCGGTGACACGGTGTTCGGCCCGGCGCCGTTCCGGGGCCCGACCGCCGGTGCGTCGGAGCAGGCCCTGCTCGACGTCTGGTTCCCGCGACCGCCCGCGCTCGACCCGGTCGACGCGGCCGCGTTGCCGATGGCGGTCGAGACGGCCTACCGCGGGCTGGACGTCCTCGGCGTCCGCGCCGGCACCACCGTGCTCGTGCACGGCGCGGGCACCACCGTCGGGTACGCCGCGGTGCAGATCGCGATCGGGCATGGCGCGCGTGTCATCGCCACCGCCGGCGAGACCTATGCCGACGCCCTGCGCGCCGCCGGCGCCGACGTCACGGACTACGGCGACGGCATGGCCGAGCGCGTCCGGGCCCTCGCGGGCGGCCCGGTCGACCTCGTCCTCGACACGGCGCCGGTCAGCAACGCGCTGCCGGGCCTCATCCGCACCGTCGAGGCGCCGGACCACGTGCTGACGCTCAGCGACTTCGCCGCGGCCAACGAGCTGGGCACCCGCGGCGGCGGCCCCGACGCCCACGCCGAGCTCCGTACGGACGTCCTCGGCGAGTACGCCCGGCTGGCGGCCGAGGGACGCTTCTCGGTCCCGGTCGCCCGGACGTTCCCGCTGGAGGAATGGCGCACGGCCGCCAAGCTGAGCCAGTCCGGGCAGGCCCGGGGAAAGCTGGTCCTGAAGATCGGCTAGCGCTCGGCGACGATCCGCTCTTCGCCGTCTCGCAGCTCTTCACGCGCCCACCCGGCCGGCAGCTGAACGTCCTTTTCGGACAGAACGCGCGTGTTGTACAGCGAGACCGACTCGGGCAGCGACGCGAACCGCAGGTCGGTCTGGCCTTCGAAGCGGGTTCGCCGCAGGTCGATTTCGGTGGACACGATGACATCGGTGAAATCCGCGGCCTTGGCGAACTTCGCGTCCTTGAACGTCGTCTTCCCGGCGAACGTCGTCTGCGTGAAGTCCGCGTCCTCGGCGAAACTCGTCCCGCTGAACCACGCGTGGCTCTCGAAGATCGCGCCACGGCAACGGAAGTAGCCCAGCAGCCGGCCGCGCTCGGCACCCGCGGCGGTGAGGTACACGCGTCCCTTGAAGCGGCAGCCGCTGAAGTTCGTGCTGCTGCGCAGCGACGCGTACCGCAGGAGCAGGCCGCCGACCAGCTTGCCCGAGAGGTCGAAGTACTCCAGCGTCGCGCCGGTGAGATCCAGGTCGTACGCCGGGCCTTCGTCGTCCCGCCCGGGCAGCAGGTCGGTGACCAGCCGTTGCGCCGTGAGCCGGACGGTGAGTTCGCGTTCCCCCTCCGGATCTTCCTTCGGATCCGGCGAGTCGTTGTCCCGTACGAACGAGAAGGG
The DNA here is from genome assembly GCF_034929455.1 of Amycolatopsis heterodermiae. Taxonomy (NCBI): domain Bacteria; kingdom Bacillati; phylum Actinomycetota; class Actinomycetes; order Pseudonocardiales; family Pseudonocardiaceae; genus Amycolatopsis; species Amycolatopsis heterodermiae. The sequence continues at coordinate 1,659,209 of NZ_JAYFSI010000001.1, read as the reverse complement.
CCGCCGCAGGTAGGAGCACAGCACGTCCAGCACCGTCTGCGTGTACGACGGCCGGTTGCGGGCCAGGCCCGCCAGTGCGTGCAGCGCCCCCACCCGCACCTGGTCGGCCGCGTGGCCGAGCAGCTCGACCGCCTTCGCGAACCGCTCGTCCGCCACCCGCTCGCGGTCCTGCTCCGCGCGCTGCGACTCGAGCTCGTGCCGCTGCCGCTCGATGTCCTGGCGGCGTTCCTCGACGCGGCGGCGCCGGTCGTTCAGCCACAGCGCGTACAGCGCCACGATCGCGCCGCCGGCCAGGCCGCCGGTCTTCAGCGCGTCACTGCGGCTGGTGGCGGGGTCGGTCAGCAACCAGCCGCCGACCCCGAGCAGCAGCACCAGTGACGCGGCGAACGTCCACGCCAGCGGTGATCGCCACGGTTTCACCAGTTCAGGACACCAGCATGGTGCTGACGCAGAAGCCCTTGTCGTCGAAGTTCGTCGCGCTCAGCGTGCCCTTGACGGACTTGCCGGCGGACGTGCCCGTGACCTGGCCCTCGACCAGGAACTCGTCGTCCGGCACGTCACCGAGCTCCAGCTGCAGCGGCGACTTGAGGAACGTCTTGAGCCACGAGTCGAGCAGGTCCTTCGAGTCCGAGCAGCCCATGGCGATCGCGGCCTGGTTGTCACCGGCGTTCAGCTTGTCGATGAAGCCCTGCAGCACGACCTTGCCCTGCCCCGCGCCCGAGCCACCGCCCGGCGTCGACGCCTTGGTGCTCGGCGTCGTCGACTTCCTGGGGGTGGTCTTCGGCGCCGTCGGCTTCGACGAGGAGCTCGAAGCCGGGGCCGCGGTATTGCTGTCCTTCGACAGGAAGAACCCGGGCGCGACGAAGCCGGTGATGCCGAGGCCGGCCAGCACCAGCACCACGACGGCGCCGATGGCGATCCACATCCCGGTCTTGCTCTGCTTCGGCGGCGCGGGCGGCCCGCCGAAGCCCTGGCCGTAACCACCGTGCTGGTCCCAGCCGGACATCTGGCCGCCCGCGTTCGGGTCCCACGCCTGCTGGCCGTACTGCTGCGCGTTCGGGTCCGCCCACGCCTGCTGCTGCTGGGCGTTCGGGTCGGCCCAGCCCTGCTGCTGGTTGGGGTCGCCCCAGCCCTGCTGCTGCGGGTAGCCGCCGGGCTGCTGGTAGCCCTGCTGGTTCGGGTCCCATCCCTGCGGGTACTGCTGCGTCGGGTACGGCTGTTGCTGCTGGTTGGGGTCCCACCCGCCCTGCTGGGGGTACGGCTGCTGCGGGAACCCGCCGGACTGCGGCTGCTGGCCGTAGGGGTCGGGCTGGCCGGGCTGGCCCGGCTGAGGCGGGTACGTCATGGGGTCATGCCTTCCGGGCGCTGGGTGTTCGTGCGCATCCGACGCCCGGCGGACGCGAGCGGTTCCCCCAGGACGTCGTGAGCAGCATTCTGCAAGCTCGGACGGTACGGCATGAAACCGGCTCCCGGCCGTGACGACGCGAAGTCGTCACAACCGGGAGCCAGCTTGGTGTGGATCAGCCGTTGGCGAGGGCCTGGAGCCGGTCGATGGCACCGTTGAAGGTGTCCTGGTCGAGCGGGCTCGAGGTGTACTGCCAGACGGTGTAGAAGCCCCAGTTGTAGGGCAGGGCGCCGACCGACGACGAGTACCGCGCGACCCACAGCGGGGCCGTGCTGGAGAAGTCGGCGCTGACGCACTGGTTCCACCAGCTCTGCGACGTGTAGATCACGGGCCAGCGGCCGGTCTTGGCGTGGTAGGTGTCGTGGAAGTCGAGGATCCACGACGTCATCGCCGCTTGGCTCAGCCCGTAACAGGTCGCGCCGTACGGGTTGTACTCCATGTCGAGCGCGCCGGGCAGCGTCCTGCCGTCCTTCGACCAGCCGCCGCCGTGGGCGAGGAAGTAGTTCGCCTGGGCCGCGCCGCTCGCGGTGTTCGGGGTGGCGAAGTGGTAGGCGCCGCGGATGAAGCCCTGGTTGAAGGAGCCGTTGTACTGCTGGGCGAAGTACGGGTTGGTGTAGCTGGTGCTTTCGGTGGCCTTGGTCCAGACGAACCGCTTGCCCTGGTTCCACCAGCTCGCCCAGTCGACGTTGCCCTGGTAGCTGGCGACGTCCATGCCGGCCACCGTGGCCAGCACCTGGCCGGGGATGGCCTGGGCGGGCTGCGGCTGCTGCGCGGCCTTCTGCGTGTCCGGCGTCGACTTGTCACCTTCGACGCGCCGGATCTGCGAGCCCATGTCGTGGTTGTGGACGGCGATGTCCGCGTTGATCGCGGTCACCGGGTCGGTCTCCGGGGAGAAGGTCGCGGCCGTCGCCTGGACCGTGCTGCCGAGCAGGAGCAGCGTGGCGGGGACGACCAGGGCAGCGAGCAGCCGCCCTCTTCGGGAAGTGGACATCGTTGAATCCCTTCACAGATACCCTCGCTGAGGACGGCTTACTGCAGGTAGCCGCCCGCGCACGATTGTTAGCGACGCACCCGGGGTTTGTCACTCAGTTCCGTGAAATTGGGTATACGTGTGGGTGATTTTCTCGGGAAGTTGATCGTCAATTGGTGACCGGTTAACACCTATTACCCAAAACGCTGAGCCGTTCAGCCCAGTGCGAGCGCCCGGAGGCGGTCGGCCGCGCCGTTGAACCAGTTCTGGTCGCCGGGCAGCGTCCCCTTGTCGGCGAACTGCCAGATCGTGTGCACGGTCCAGCCGGCCGGGAGCTCGCCGATGTAGGTGTTGTAGCGGGCGATCCAGAGCGGGTTGGCGCCGAAACCGCCGTTGTTCGCGGTGCACCGCTTCCACCAGCTGGTCGACGTGTAGATCGTCGGGTACCGGCCGGTGGCCGCGCGGTAGGTCTCGGAGAAGTCGCTGAGCCACCGGACCATGCCGGCGGCGTCCTTGCCGTAACAGGTTTCGCCGTACGGGTTGTACTCCGCGTCGAGCGCGCCCGGCAGGGTCCGGCCGTCGGCCGACCAGCCGCCGCCGTGGGCCAGGAAGTAGCGCGCCTGCGACGCACCGTCGGAGACGTCCGGCCGGGCGAAGTGGTAGGCGCCGCGGATCAGCCCCGCGTCGTAGGACCCGTTGTACTGCTGGGCGAACTGCGGGTTGACGAAGCCGGTGCCCTCGGTCGCCTTGACGTAGACGAACTTCGCGCCGGCGCCGGCCGCGCCGCCCCAGTCGACCGGGCCCTGGTGGCCGCTGACGTCGTGGCCGAGCTGCTGGTCGTCGGCCGCGTACAGCACGTCCGGCAGGGCTTCGATGCCCTCGACCTTGGCGATCTGCGAGCCCGCGTAGTGGTCTTCAGCGCCGTCGTAGAGGTCGATGGCCTTCGCGGGTGTCTGCCCGGCGACCAGGAGTGCGGCGGCGGCTAGGAGCGGCAGCGAATGTCGGTTCACCCTCTTGCCCCCCACCGGTCCCGTGAGTCTCATTGAGCCTCACGATGCACCCGCGTCGCCGGATCGGCTACCCGGTGACACTCGAAAGTGTGAGGGGCGAAAGGGTGACGCCGTCAGCGCTGCTGCTCGTCGGCCAGGGCCTTCAACAGGTGCTCGGCGGGCACGACGGCGGTGATCAGGTCGTGCGGGTTGATCGCGACCGGGTGACCACCCAGAAGGCTGACGATGTCGCGGCCGACCACGGCCCGCGCGTGCGGCCACTCGCGCGGCACCAGCGCCTTGCGGGTGTACGCAGGCACCATGACCCGGCCGTCGGTGTTGTGGAAGCCGATCACCGTGCGCTGCACCGGCGACATCGCGTAGACGAACAGCGTCGAGTCGAGGACGACCTTCGGCAGGTCCGACGGCGGCCGGTGCTCGGTGCGGACGAGCTGCAGCAGCTGCTCGAGGTCGTTCGACGGCTCCGGGAACCCGAGCGCCTTGGGCGAGGGCCGGTAGCGGTCGTTGGGGTGGAAGTCGGCCACGACGTCGCCGGTGCCGTTCACCGGGTAAGCGCCGACGACCGCCCACGACGGCACCGGGCCGTTCGGGTCGAAGGCCTCGTCGATGACGTAGAGCCAGCTGTTGGGGTTGGCGCGGGCGTTCGCACGCATCTCCTCGGTGATCTCGGGCGTGCCGTGCTTGCCGGAGCGCCGGGCCTGCTGGCCGCCGCGCCGCGCCGGACGGCTGTGCTTGCCGTGCTTCCCGGGGCGATCGGCTCCGCTTCCGGTGGGCTGCTGCGAAACCATCCGATCCGCCTCGTCCCGCTGCGCCATCGTCATCCCCACGTTCTCGGGTGTGCCTGAAAACTCTTGGTGCGCCACTCTACTGTTTGCCCATGGCCTCTTCGCGTTCGGTCGACCCCGGACAGTTACGTGCGGCGGTGCAGGCGATTTCCCCGTGGCTGCAGGGGGACGCGCCGGATCCCGCGCGCGCCGAGCTCGCGGCCGCGGTCCGGCTCAGCCTGCGCACGCTCGCGGCCGACGCCTCGGGCCGCACGGTCGAGGTCCGGGTGCCGCCGTTCGCCGCGGTGCAGTGCGTGGAAGGGCCGCGCCACACGCGTGGCACCCCGCCCAACGTGATCGAGACGGACCCGCGCACGTGGCTGGAACTCGCCACGGGCCTACTGGACTGGACCACTGCGGTGGCCGACGGCCGGGTGTCCGCTTCGGGCACCCGGGCCGACCTCTCGCAGTGGCTCCCGCTCGTCCGCGTCTGACTACGGCTTGCGGCCGACGCCGCCGGCGATGGTGCGCTGCGCGACGTTGAGCTCCTTGAGGCGCGGGCCGTCCGGCCACCAGTCGGCGCACAGGGTCACGCCAGGATCGACCATTTCGAGGCCGGGGAACAGTTCCTCGATCTCCGTCTGCGTCCGGAACGTGCCCGAGCCCATCGGGCTGTGCACGAAGAAGTCCTCCATGCGGCGCGCTGTGTCCGAGTCTTCGTTCTGCGGGTCGAAGAAGTGGCTGAGCCCGACGAACGAGCCCGACGGCAGCGCGTCGACGTACTGCCGCATGATCTCCGCCGGCCGCTTCCGGTCGCCGTTGAAGTGGTGCAGCGTGCCCATCTGCAACAGGATCAGCGGCTGGGTGAAGTCGATGTGCTCGCGCACGACCTCGTTCTCGAGGATCCGCTCCGGCTCGAAGATGTCCTCGGCGACGAAGTGGGTGTGCTCGTTCTCCTCCAGCAGCGCGCGGCCGTGGGCGAGCACGACCGGGTCGTTGTCGACGTAGACGACGCGGGTCTCCGGGTTGATCCGCTGGACGACCTGGTGGGTGTTCTCGGCGGTCGGCAGACCGGACCCCAGGTCGAGGATCTGGGTGATACCCGTCTGGCCCGCGAGGAACCGGCACACGCGAATGAGGAAACCACGGTTTTCGAAGGCGAGGTCCTGCGCCTCGGGGGCGGCCTGCCGCACCTGCTTCAGGACCTCCCTGTCGATCTCGTAGTTGTCCTTACCCAGCAGAAACGCGTCGTAGACGCGGGCGATGCTCGCCCGGTTCGGATCCACTCCGACGGGAACTCGTTCGGTCCGGGTCGCGGCGTCGGGCATCTTGAACCTCGCAAGTTCTGTGTCGAAAGTCTCGTACTCTACGTAGAGTAGGACTACACACGCATGCGGTAAACCGGGTCACCTCTTTGCGCAGGACGGCCCAACGTGTACTTTCGGTAGTCGGGCTAGAGCCCCCTGGTGACTGACGCGCGGAAGGTCCGGGAATGAACGCGGTGAACGCGTCCAGTGCTGAACAGAACATCGGCCCGACGGCGCGCCGGATGATCCTCGGCTCGCAGCTGCGCCGGCTCCGTGAAGAGGCCGGGGTCACGCGCCAGCAGGCGGGCTACAACATCCGCGGGTCCGAATCGAAGATCAGCCGCCTCGAGCTGGGCCGGGTCGGCTTCAAGGAACGCGACGTCACCGACCTGCTGACGATGTACGGCGTCGACGACCCGAACGAGCGCCAGACCTTCCTCGACATGGTCAAGCAGTCGAACGAACCAGGTTGGTGGCGGCGCTTCGGCGAGACGATGCCGAACTGGTTCACCGACCTCGTCGGCCTGGAAGAGGCCGCGGCCCGGATCCAGATCTGGGAGCCGCTCTACGTCTCGGGCCTGCTGCAGATCGAGGGGTACGCGCGGGCGATCTTCAGCCACGGCCGTCCGGAGATGGCCGACGACCGCGTCGACCAGCTGGTCGCGCTGCGGATGCGGCGGCAGAAGATGTTCAGCAGGCCGGACGCGCCGCGCGTCTGGATGGTGCTCGACGAGTCGGTGCTGCACCGGCCGATCGGCGGCATGAAGGTGCTGAAGCGGCAAATCGAATACCTGCTCGAGATGAGCGCGCTGCCGCACGTGTCGGTGCAGGTCCTGCCGTACTCGCGCAGCGGGCTGTCCGCGGAGCACGCGTTTTCGCTGATGCGGTTCGGTGAACCGGAACTGCCGAACATCGCCTACGTCGAGTACCTCACCGGCGCGCACTACATCGAAAAGCGCGAAGAGATCGAAAAGTACAGCCGCTCGCTGGACATGCTCGCGGTCGACGCGGAGACGCCCGACCGGAGCCGGTCGATGCTGGCGAAGCGCCGCCAGGAGATCTGAGACCGTCGTTCGACGGTATCGACGAGTACCCACTGAGCGGTAACCGCGCGTAGCGACTAATCCGTTAGTGCACGTTTCTGTCACCCGTTGGATGAAGGATGACCTGCTGATCCTTCACTGGCGGAGAAGTTTGCAAGAAATTCTGCACGTGCATTTACCGCTGCAGGCACACGTGCTAGCCTCTGATACGCGGGCAAATGCACATGCAGATGCATTGCCTCAACAGCTTCCGCATCGAGAAGGTGGGACCATGGCTGAGCGATTCGAGAACGGCATCCCGGCCGACCGGCTGTCCGGTGCCGAGTGGCGTAAGGCGAGCTACAGCGGCGCCGTCGGCAACTGCGTCGAGGTCGCCCCCCTGTCCAGCGGTGAGATCGCGATGCGCAACTCGCGCTTCCCGACCGGTCCCGCGCTCGTGTACACGCGCGCGGAGATGGCGGCGTTCCTCGCGGGCGCCAAGGACGGTGAGTTCGACGATGTCCTCGGCTGAGGCCGTCGCCCCCGTCTACGACATCGAGACCGGACTGCAGGAACTGGTCGCCCGCGGCTACCAGTTCGTCCACCCCGCCGACGAGCGCGGCGAGGTCCTCGCTGTCGTCGGCGTGCGGGTGCACGATGACGTCGTCGACGTGGTCCGGCTCAACGCCGAGGACGACGTGGTGGCGACGCGGATGCCCGGCACCGAAGAGAACATCTTCGAACCGGAGCGGTGGCTGTGGCGCCGCAGCGGTGACGGTGCCCGCGTGCTCACGGAGATCCTCGCGCTGCCGGATGCCTGCTAGCGCAACGAAAGAACTTCAGGCCCTGTCCGAAGTGGTCAGAACCACTCCGGGCGGGGCCTGACTCATGTCCGGCCCGGTTACACTGAATTCGGCCTGACCACGTCTTCCTGGGAGCACCTCGGTGGTTTCCGACCCGCAGCTCGTGTCCTCCGACCAGCCCGACCCGGAACCCCGCGAGGAGTGTGGCGTCTTCGGCGTCTGGGCTCCCGGGGAAGAAGTCGCGAAACTGACCTACTACGGCCTCTACGCCCTGCAGCACCGGGGCCAGGAGGCCGCCGGCATCTCCGTCTCCGACGGCTCGCAGATCGTGGTCTTCAAGGACCTCGGCCTGGTCAGCCAGGTGTTCGACGAACAGATCCTGCAGTCGCTGCAGGGCCACATCGCCGTCGGCCACTGCCGGTACTCGACCACCGGCGCCACCATCTGGGAGAACGCGCAGCCGATCTTCCGCACCACCGAGACGGGCAGCGGCCTGTCCTTCGCGCACAACGGCAACCTCGTCAACACGGCGGAGCTGCGCGAACGCACCATCGCCGCGGGCCTCAAGCCGCACGCCGGGCTGACCGGCTCGTCCAGCGACTCGGACCTGGTCTGCGGGCTGCTCGCCGCGAACGCCGCCGACAAGGGCATCGAAGGCGCCGCGATGGAGCTGCTGCCCACGCTGAAGGGCGCGTTCTGCCTGGTGTTCGCCGACGAGAACACGCTGTACGCCGCGCGTGACCCGCACGGGGTGCACCCGCTGGTGCTCGGCCGCCTCGAGCGCGGCTGGGTCGTCTCCAGCGAGACCGCCGGCCTGGACATCGTCGGCGCGTCGTTCGTCCGCGAGGTCGAGCCGGGTGAGCTGATCGCCATCGACGCCGAGGGCCTGCGTTCCTCGCGGTTCGCCAACCCGGAGCCCAAGGGCTGCGTCTTCGAGTACGTCTACCTGGCCCGCCCCGACACCACGATCGCCGGCCGCGGCGTGCACGCCACCCGCGTCGAGATCGGCCGCCGCCTGGCCGGCGAGCAGCCCGTCGAGGCCGACCTGGTGATGCCGGTGCCGGAGTCCGGCACCCCCGCCGCCATCGGCTACGCGCAGGGCTCGGGCATCCCGTACGGCACCGGCCTGGTGAAGAACGCCTACGTCGGGCGCACGTTCATCCAGCCGTCGCAGACCATCCGCCAGCTCGGCATCCGCTTGAAGCTGAACCCGCTGCGCGACGTCATCCGCGGCAAGCGGCTGGTCGTCGTGGACGACTCGATCGTCCGCGGCAACACCCAGCGCGCGCTCGTCCGGATGCTGCGTGAGGCCGGCGCGCTCGAGGTGCACGTCCGGATCGCGTCGCCGCCCGTGCGCTGGCCGTGTTTCTACGGCATCGACTTCGCGTCGCGGGCCGAGCTCGTCGCGAACGGCGTCGACCTCGACGGCATCCGCCGTTCGATCGGCGCGGACTCGCTCGGCTACATCTCGCTCGACGGTCTCGTCGCGGCGACCGAGCAGCCGAAGTCGCGCCTGTGCACGGCCTGCTTCTCCGGCGAGTACCCGATCGCCCTGCCCGACGACGCGCTCATCGGGAAGAACCTGCTCGAGAGCCTCGACGCGGTCAATGGCGCGGCGACGCCGGTCAGCCCGGCCGGGTACGGTGCCGAGGACGCTGTTCGGCGTCCCTAGCTCTTCCGGGCTAGTCCTTCCAGTTGGGAGTCCTTCTACCGTGAGCGAGTCCACGAGCGCCACGTACGCCGCCGCCGGCGTCAGCATCGACGCCGGCGACCAAGCCGTCGAGCTGCTCAAGCCGCACGCCGAGCGGGCCACGCGCCCCGAGGTCATGGGCGGCGTCGGGGGCTTCGCCGGGCTCTTCTCGCTGAAGCTCGACAAGTGGAAGGAACCGATCCTCGCCTCCTCCACCGACGGCGTCGGCACCAAGATCGCCGTCGCGCAGGCGCTGGACAAGCACGACACCGTCGGCATCGACCTGGTCGCGATGGTCGTCGACGACCTGGTCGTGACCGGCGCCGAGCCGCTGTTCCTGCAGGACTACATCGCCGTCGGCAAGGTGCACCCGGAGAAGATCGCCGCGCTGGTCGGCGGCATCGCCGAGGGCTGCGTCCAGGCCGGCTGCGCGCTGCTCGGCGGCGAGACCGCCGAGCACCCCGGCCTGATGGGCGAGCACGACTACGACATGTCGGCCACCGGCGTCGGCGTGGTCGAGGCGTCGGCGCTGCTGTCGCCGGAGAAGGTCCGCCCGGGTGACGTGGTTCTGGCGCTCGGCTCGTCGGGATTGCACTCGAACGGGTACTCCCTGGCCCGGCACGTGCTGCTGGACATCGCGCGGATGCCGCTCGGCGGCCACGTCGAGGAGTTCGGCCGCACCCTCGGCGAGGAGATGCTGGAGCCGACGCGGATCTACGCGAAGGACTGCCTCGCGCTGGCGGCCGAGACCGAGGTCCGGACGTTCGCGCACATCACCGGCGGTGGCCTGGAGGCCAACCTGGCCCGCGTCATGCCGCGCGGCCTGGTCGCCCGGCTCGACCGCGGCACCTGGTCGCCGGCGCCGGTGTTCGCGCTGATCGGCCAGCGCGGCAAGGTCGAGCGAGCCGAGCTGGAGAAGACGTTCAACATGGGCGTCGGCATGGTCGCGATCGTCGGGGCCGAGGACGTCGACCGGGCGCTGGCCATGCTGACCGCGCGGCACGTCCCGGCGTGGGTGCTGGGCGACGTCCAGCCCGCCGACGACGTCGACGGCCCGCGCGCGCTGCTCTCGGGTGACCACCCGCGCTTCTAGATACGCACTTGATCGCGGCTGTCACACTGGTGTCATGGCAGCCGGAGACGTGGTGATCGGCTCCCGGTTCACGATCCCGGGAGCCGAGCTCAACGAGCGCTTTTCGCGGTCGTCCGGCCCGGGCGGCCAGGGCGTCAACACCACCGATTCGCGGGTCGAGCTGTCCTTCGACGTCGCTGGTTCGCCGTCGATCCCGGAGCACCTGCGGGCTCGGGTGCTGGCCGGGCTCGAAGGCCGTCTCGTCGACGGCGTCCTGACGATCGCCGCCAGCGAACACCGCTCCCAGCTGCAGAACCGCGAGGCCGCGCGCGGCCGCCTGACGAACCTGCTGCGCGACGCGTCGGCCCCGCCGCCGGCCAAGCGGCGCCCCACGAAGCCGTCTCGCGGTTCGAAGGAGCGCCGCCTGGCGTCGAAGAAGCGCCGGAGCGACGTGAAGCGTGGCCGCTCCGGCCGCTTGAACGACTAGCTCAGCGAGAGGTGCACGCACTCTCCGGCCGGCCCGTAGCCGACCCGGGCGTAGACGTTGCCGATCCCCAGGTCACCGGGGGTGAGGAACGCCGTGTGCGCGCCGGCCTCGTGCACTTCGCGGGTGAGCCGGGCGGTGATCGCCGCGGCGATCCCGCGGCCGCGGTACGGCTCGAGCACGGCGATGCCGGCGACCTCGGTGGTGCCGTCGACGACCACGAGCGCCAGCCCGCCGCCGATGACCGCGCCGGTGGCGGTGTCCTCCGCGAGGAGGTGCCGCACCCCGGCCTCGATGCCGGACCGCAGGCGTTCGACCTCGTCGTCGGGGACCTCCGGCGACTCGCCGAACGCCGTGTTCTGCGCCGACCGCAGGCCTCGGACGTCCTCGTCGGACTCCGGCGCGCGCAGCCGGATCCCCGCCGGGACCGGTTGGCCGACCAGGCCGTCCGGGCCGCAGGTCATCAACGGCACGCGCCGTTCCAGCGCGTAACCCGCCTCGACCAGGAGGTTCTCCAGGTCGGGAGCGACGTCGGTGAAGTACTCCAGCCGCGGGAGCAGGCCCCGCCGCCGGTACGCGCTGGTCAGCGCGTCGATCTCGGCCGCCGACGGCCGCGCGCCGTCGTCCGGGATCGCGTAGTTGAGCATCGGGTGCTCGGTTTCCGGCGAGTAGGTGGCCAGGAACGGGCCGACCCGTTCGGTCTCCCGGCCACGGGGCGCCGTCTTGCGGACATACGTCTGGATAGCAGACATTGCTGGTGGAAGCCCTTTCGAGAGCACGTCGAGGAACCGCAGCTCGGTGCGGGTGGTTCGCTGGGCGTCGGGCCTAGCGGAGGCCGACGCCGGAGACGGCGCCAGGCATAGGCGTTCATTCCTCGAGTCGAAAGGGCTCTTCCGGGCCAGTGTGGCACGGCCCGCAAGCCGTTTACTGCCGGTCGGGGTGGGCGATCGCCGCGTACCGCGCGTCCCAGACCGACCGCGGGACCCGCATGGTGAGCGTCGGGGCTTCGCAGATCGTGCGGCGCTGCTGGGTCGGGATCACCACCGGCGGCGGCTCCAGCGAGTACCAGGCGCGCCGGCTCAGTGCCGCGCCGAGGATCGCGCCCGTGGTGTTGAGCAGGACGTCGTCGGTGGACGTCACCCGGCCGTTGTGGATCAGATATTGCGTACCTTCCACCAGCACGGACACGGCCAGCGCGGCCAGTGCGATCCGCAGCAGCGTGCGCAGGCCGCGCATCCGCAGCGGGAGCAGCGCGCCGAGCGGGCAGAGCAGCAGGACGTTGCCGATCACCTGCCAGAGCGAGCCGTCGTCGCCGAACGCGGCGGTGATGTCGGCACCCGGAACGAGGTCGAGCGTGCTCCCGCCGGACCCGTTGACCGGCATCGTGACCAGGCACAACACCAGAAACGCGACCAGGACGGCGGCGCTGTCGACGCCGGCGGTGGCGCTCGCGTAGCGGGGCGGGAGTCTTCGCCGCCGTCGAGCCGCGAGCAGGGGCCACCCGAGCAGCGCGTACGGCAGCGCGATGGCCGAGACCGGAATCATCCCCCAGAAGGCGCGCAGCAGGGTTTCCATGCGCCTCCCTCCTTGAGCACCCAAAGATCGTCTGTGCGCTGGAAACGGCCCTCCCAAGATCACCTTCGCATCACAAGATCGTCTCGGCACTCTGAGGGAGGCGCACTATTCGGTGATCTTTGCGGTGGCGCGACGGAACCTTCCGTGGTTCGGTCGGGAGGCGCACTGTCCACTGTGGATGCTGTGGACAACCCTGTGGATGGATTGGGGGATGCTTTCCGAACCCCTTGATTCACAACGGAAATCCGCAGGTGGTGCCTGTGTACTACTTGGTGTTGTCGGCCAGCTCTCGAGCGCGTTCGAGCAGGCCCTGCAGGTGCAGGCCGCGGCGGACGTCGCAGGGGTGGGCCGTGGTGCCGCTGGCGATCATCGCCGCGAAGTCGTCCAGCAACGCCGTGTAGGACTCCGACGCCGAACCGGGCTTGCGGCCGAGCGTGCGGTAGCCGTGGTCACCCCAGACGGCGACCTCGACGACGGTCGGCTGCACCGGCAGCCGCAGCGAGAGCGTGGCCGTGCTGACCACGTCGTTCTCGTGGGCGAGCATCAGGTGCCACAGGTCGCCGGGGCTGCACCGCGCGGCGACGACGTCGGTGATCGGGCCGAGCGCGGCGTCCAGCATGTCCAGGGCGTGCGGGCCGATGTCGAACAGCGCGCCGCCGCCTTCCTGCCGCCACTCCGAGGCCGCGTACTGGCCGCCGAGCAGGGCACCGGACAGCCAGCGCGCGCCGCCACCGGCCCAGCCGCCCGCCTGGCCGAGGCCGGCGAGCCACTCCTGGGTCTGGGTCGAGTACCGCAGGGTCAGCATGACCAGGGCGGCGACGTCGGCGGCCGCGACGGCGTCGGCCAGCCGCTGCGCGCCGGCCAGGTCGGCGGCGATCGGCTTCTCGAGGATCAGGTGCTTCCCGGCTTCGGCGGCGCGCACGCCCAGCTCGGCCTGGATCGACGGCGGTACGGCGAACGCCACGGCGTCCACCTGCTCGAACAGCTCTTCGACGCTGCTCGCGGCGGCCGCGCAGTGCGTGTCCGCAAGCGCTTGCGCCGCTTCCGGCCGGCGGGCCCAGACGGCGGTCAGCGCCGTGCCGGGGTGATCCGCCAGACCGGGCGCGTGAATCGTCGTCGCCCACGGACCGGCGCCGACGAGGCCGACCCGCAGCTGTCCTTCCGCGATGAGCTGTCCCACGGGCCGCAGTCTAGGTGTGGCCGGCGTTGCACCGGAACCGCACCTGCGGGCCGGCCGTCCTGGTTAAAGTGCCCGCATGATCACCCTGCCGTCCCGCATCGCCGCGGTCTGTCTCCTCCTCCTGGCCGGCTGCTTCGCCGGGGCCTCGCCCGCGTCGGCGACGGGCTCGGACGGCACCTGCCCGGCCGGCGGCGGTGTGACGGTGGTCGTCGACTTCGGTGACCTGGGCCCGCAGCCCCTGGTCCGCTGCGCCCCGGGCACGCCCGCGTCCGGCATCGCGGCGCTGCAGGGCGCGGGGATCGACGTCGCCGGCTCGCAGAAGTACGGCCTCGCCGTCGCCTGCCGGATCGACGGCAAGCCGGGCCCGGACGTCGAGTCGTGCGCGGGCATGCCGTCGGCGACGGCGTACTGGAGCTACTGGCACGCCACGGCCGGTGGCACGTGGGAGTCGAGCCAGGAAGGCGCGCAGACGTCGAAGCCGAAGGCCGACGGGTTCGAGGGCTGGGCGTTCGCGCGGCCGAAAACGGCCAACGACCTGCCGGCGCCGCCTCGCGTGGCGCCGGTCCGCCAGGCCGCGCCGCCTGCGTCCGACGTCTCGGACGCGAGTGTCAGCTCGTTCCCGTGGGGCGTGGTGATCGCCGTCGTGGTGATCCTGCTGATCGGCGGCGCCGCGGTGGTCGTCTCCTCGCGCCGTCGCCGTCGGCGTGACCAGTAGGGCGCTGCACCCCGGCGCGTGGTGGGCCTGGGCGCTCGCGCTGGCTGTCGCGGCCAGCCGGACGACGAACCCGCTGCTGCTGGGCCTGATCATCGCGATCATCGGCTTCGTCGTCGCGAACCGGCGGAGTGACGCGCCCTGGGCGCTGGCGTTCCGGCTGTACGCCTACGTGGGCGCGGTGATCGTCGCGACGCGGGTGCTGTTCCGGATCCTGATCGGCGGCGAGGACGGCGGGCACGTCCTGTTCACGCTGCCGCGGATCCCGCTGCCGGCGTTCGCGGCCGGGGTGTCGCTGCTCGGGTCGACGTCGGCGGAGGAGCTGCTCGGCGGGTTCTACGACGGCCTGAGGCTGGCGACGATGGTGCTCTGCGTCGGCGCGGCGAACGCCCTCGCGAACCCGAAACGCCTGCTCAAGGCCGTGCCGGGAGCGTTGTACGAGGTCGGCACGGTCGTGACGGTCGCGCTCACGGTGGCCCCGCAGCTGGTCGAGAGCGTGCAACGCGTCCGGCGGGCGCGAAGGCTGCGGGCGGGGCGGACTCGCGGGCTGCGGGCGGTCAAGGGCATCGTGGTGCCGGTGCTGGAGGACGCGATGAACCGCTCGCTGCTGCTGGCGGCCGCCATGGACTCGCGCGGCTACGGGCGGCGTGCGTACCTGAGCGTCGGCGTGCGCGCGACGATCGCCGGCTGCGTGCTCGGCGGGCTGGTCGGCGTGTGCGTCGGCGTCTACGGCGTGCTCGACGGGACGTCGTCGTGGCTGGGCGTGCCGCTGCTGGCGCTGGGGCTGGTCGTGGCCGCGGTGGGGTTCGTGCTGGGCGGACGCCGGATCCGGCGGACGGCGTACCGCCCGGATCCGTGGCGGTGGCCGGAGACGCTGGTCGTCGCGTCCGGGGTCGGGGCGTGCGCGCTGCTGTTCTTCTCCTCGCGGGTCGACCCGGGGAACCTCTACCCGTCACTGAGTCCGCTTCGGTGGCCCGACGTGTCTCCCTGGCACGCGCTGTCCCTGCTCGTCGGGGTGCTGCCCGCGTTCGTCGCACCCCGTCCCCCGTCGGAGGTCGTCCGGTGATCGAGTTTTCGCAGGTCACGGTGACCTATCCGGATGCCGCGCGGCCGGTGCTGGCCGACGTCTCGCTGCTCGTCGAGGAGGGCGAGCTGTGCCTGGTCGCCGGGCCGACCGGCGTCGGCAAGTCGACTTTTCTCGGCGCGATCAACGGGCTCGTCCCGCACTTCACCGGCGGGCGGCTGGCCGGGCGGGTGCTGGTCGACGGGCGGGACACCGCCGTGTTTCCGCCGCGCGAGCTGGCCGCGGTGGTCGGCGTCGTCGGGCAGGACCCGCTGGCCGGGTTCGTGACCGACACCGTCGAGGAGGAACTCGCGTACGCGATGGAGCAGCTGGCGGTGGCGCCGGACGTCATGCGCAAGCGCGTCGAGGAAACCCTGGACCTGCTGGGCATCGCGGAGCTGCGCAACCGTCCACTTCGGACGCTTTCCGGCGGGCAGCAGCAGCGCGTCGCGATCGGCTCGGTGCTGACGGCGCACCCGCGCGTCCTGGTGCTCGACGAGCCGACGTCCGCGCTGGACCCGACGGCGGCCGAGGAGGTGCTCGCGGCGATCACGCGGCTGGTGCACGACCTCGGGACCACGGTGGTCGTCGCGGAGCACCGCATGGAGCGCGTCGTCCAGTACGCCGACCGGCTGCTGTACCTGCCCGGCGACGGTTCGGTGCGGTCCGGGCCGCCGTCGGAGATCCTGGCGACGGCGGAGATCGCGCCCCCGATCGTCGAGCTGGGTCGGCTCGCGGGCTGGTCGCCGCTGCCGCTCTCGGTGCGGGACGCGCGGCGGGTTGCGGGGCCGCTGCGCTCGCGGCTTCAAGAATTGTCGGTGGTGGGTCGTACCCTCTCGGTGACCGGTCAAGCACTGGACGTGAGAGGGGTGGTGGTCCGCTACGGAGATGTCCTGGCGGTGCGTGGGGTGGACCTGCGCGTCGGGCCGGGGGAGATCGTCACGCTGATGGGACGCAACGGCTCCGGCAAGTCGTCGCTTCTCTGGGCGGTGCAGGGCAGCGGCCCGCGGTCGGCGGGGAAGGTCGACGTCGGCGGCGCGGACCCCGCGTCGCTCAAGCCACGCGCGGCTCGTCAGCGTGTCGGGTTGGTCCCGCAGTCACCGGCCGACCTGCTGTACCTCGATTCGGTAGACGCCGAGTGCGCACAGGCCGACACCGAATCCGGGGCCGCGGCAGGCACGGCGAGGTCACTGCTGGACCGGCTGGCCCCCGCGATAGCCGGTGAAGCGCACCCCGGCGACCTGTCCGAAGGGCAGCGACTGGCGCTGGTGCTGGCCGTCCAGCTGGCGGCGGCACCCCCAGTGGTCCTCCTCGACGAACCGACGCGCGGCCTGGACTACCACGCAAAACGGCGCTTCGCGGCGATCCTGCGAGAGCTGGCCTCGCAGGGCCACGCGATAGTCCTGGCCACCCACGACGTCGAGTTCGTGGCATCGGTGGCCCACCGAGTGGTGGTCATGGCCGAGGGCGAGGTAGTGGCAGACGGCCCGACGAAGGAGGTCATCGTCGCGTCCCCGGCGTTTGCACCCCAGGTGGCGAAGGTACTGGCCCCGCAGGAGTGGCTGACGGTGGACGAAGTAGCGGAAGCTCTGCCATGACACTCGCCGCGCCACGTCGCCTGCCTGCCCGGCCACCTCACGAACCGGCGCCGGGTGGCCACGCCTTGCCGCCTGCATCCCGGGCGCCTTCTCGCGACCTGGTGTCGGGTGGGCAGTTGCGTTGCCGCCCACGGGTGTCGGGCGGTCGCGCCTCGGCGCTTGCATTGCGGGTGCGCTCTCGCGACCAGGTGTCGGGTGGGAAGTTGCGTTGCCGCTCACGGGTGTCGGGTGGCCACGCCTTGCCTCCTGCATCCCGGGTGCGTCCTCGTGACCTGGTGTCGGGTCGGCTGCTGCGCTGTTGCGAACTCGTGCCGGTGACCGCGCCTCGCCTCCGCATTGGGGATGCGAGCGCGCAGGGAGCAGTTCCACGCAAACTCGCGTCGCCGGCGGTCTCGTCGCCCCGCGACGAGTGCGTGAGCACCACTGGCGTGGTCTCACCTGCTCGAGCGGCCCTCTCCGCCCGAGGTTTCGGCGCGCCCTGCGCCCGTGTCCGCCGGTTGCCCAAGCCGGCGCGGTCCGGTGCCTGTCCCGCCTTGCCAGTGGTTTCGCCGACTCGACCACCCACAGCGTCGGCGCGACTGGAGGAGCGACCCTCTTCGGGGCGCCTGTGTCTTCCAGGGAGCGCCGCCTGCCCCAACGCGACCTGGCTGCCCCCGACCATCCCTGCCTGTCCGCGGCCTGGCGCGACCCAAGCCGTGGCGGGGTGGTGACGTGACCGGCTTCCTCGACCCACCGCCCCGGGCCATCCGCCTCCGCCTGCGGCCCGCGCTGGTGCTCACCGTCGCGGCCGTTCTCGGCCTGGTCATGTTCTGCTGGCCGCTCTTCGCGCACCCCGCGCCGAGCGTGTCCGCGCACACCGCCGATGCGCCGTTCGTCTTCATGGTGACTCTGCCGGTGCTGATCCTCGTCGTGCTGGCCGAGCTGTCGCGCGGGGGGATCGACGCCAAAGCGCTTGCGTTGCTGGGGGTGCTGTCCGCGGTGAACGCCGGGCTGCGGCCGCTCGGGGCCGGGACCGGGGGGATCGAGCTGGTGTTCTTCCTGCTCGTGCTCGCCGGGCGGGTGTTCGGGCCCGGGTTCGGGTTCGTGCTCGGCTCGACGTCGCTGTTCACCTCGGCGTTGCTGACCGCGGGCGTCGGGCCGTGGCTGCCGTTCCAGATGCTCGCCTCGTCGCTCATCGGGCTCGGGGCCGGGCTGCTGCCGCGCGCCCGCGGGAAGGCGGAAATCGCGCTGCTCGTGGTCTACGGCGTCGTCGCGGCCTACTTCTTCGGGCTCCTGATGAGCCTGTGGTCGTGGCCGTTCCTCGCCGGCACGTCGTTCGGGGGCGCCACCGCGGGGCTCGGGTACGTGCCGGGCGCGCCGCTGCCGGCCAACCTGCACCGGTTCGCCGTCTTCACGGTCCTGACCTCGACGCTCGGCTGGGACACCGGCCGCGCGATCACCAACGCGGTCGCGATCGTCCTGCTGGGGCCGGCCGTCCTGGCTGTCCTGCGCCGGGCTGCACGGCGGGCCGCCTTTGACGCGCCGGTGGTCTTCGATCAGGCGGGCGCCAAGCGGTCGTAGATGTCCACCAGCTGGGCCATGTGCGGCGCGTCCGGGACGTGGCTCGTGTCCAGGTCGAGCACGTGAAAGCGGTTTCCCGGCGTGGCCGCGTCCGCCTCGCGGATCATGCGGTCCTGCAGCGCCAGGGGGACGATCCGGTCTCGCAGGTGCCGGACGTAGACCCGCGGGACCCGGCCCCACCGGTCGCGGGTGCCGCGGGCCGGGGTGGCTCCCTTGCCGAGGAGGTCGTCCGGGGCCATCGAGTTGAGGAACGCGTAGAACTCGGCGTCGGTGGCCTCGGCGAGGAACGCCTCCTTGGCCTTCGTGAGCAGGGCAGGGTCCGCCGTGCGCCAGTTGAACCGGATCGCGCCGATCACCGACGGGTCGGCCGCCATGAACCCGAGGAGGTCGCCGACGCGGGTGTCGGCCGCCTCCGGGGTCGCCATGTACTCGTCCGGGGTCGCGAGGTCGACGCAGCAGAACGCCGTGTCGTAGACCAGCAGGTCGATCAGGTCGGGCACGGCGTCCGCGACCAGGCTGATCGCCGCGCCGCCGATGCTGGCGCCGACGAGGACCACCGGGCCGTGCGCCGCCGCGCGGCGGACGACCTCGACCGTGGCCGCCACCTGGTCGGCGACCGTGACGCCGGCCAGCGCCGACGGTTCCGTCGCGAACGCCGCCAGGTCCTGCGGGGCCTGGTAGGAGCGGCGGAACTGCTGCCCGGGCTGGTCGACGCCGACGCCGCGGTGGCCGCGCAGGACCAGCTCGTTCGGGGCGGCCGAGACACCGTTGGCGCCCGCGGCGAAGACGAAGGTGGTCACACGAAGGCTCATGCCGACAGTCAAGCGAGCCGTCACCGCGCTGCCCAGCCGAGAAAGTTGCCGCCCGGACCCACGAAAGTGGATCGGCGGAAACCCTCAGCCGTACGAGTAGAAGCCGCGGCCCGTCTTCTTGCCCAGCAGGCCCGCGTCCACCATGCGCAGCAGCAGCGGCGGCGAGGAGTACAGCGGCTCCTTGAACTCCGCGTACATCGAGTCCGCGATGGCCTTGATGGTGTCCAGGCCGATCAGGTCGGACAGGCGCAGCGGGCCCATCGGGTGGGCCGTGCCCAGCTCCATGCCGCGGTCGATGTCCTCCGCCGAGGCGAAGCCCGACTCGATCATGCGGATCGCCGACAGCAGGTACGGCACCAGCAGCGAGTTCACGATGAAGCCGGCCCGGTCCTGGGACCGGATGACCGTCTTGCCCAGCGCCGTCGTCGCGTGGTCCTCCGCGCGGCGGGCGGTCTCCTCGCTCGTCAGGAGCGACGGGACCAGCTCCACCAGCGGCAGCACCGGCACCGGGTTGAAGAAGTGGATGCCGACCACCTGCTGGGGGCGGTTCGTCGCCATGCCCAGCTTCATGATCGGGATCGACGACGTGTTGGACGCGAACAGCGCGTCCTCCGCCTCGACGATCTTGTCGAGCTGGCGGAAGACGTCGACCTTCGCCTGCTCCTGCTCGAGGATCGCCTCGATGACCAGTTCGCGGTCGGCGAACTCGGCGATGTCCGTGGTGAACCGGAGCCGGCCGAGGGCCGCGTCGGCGTCCTCGGTCGAGAGCTTGCCGTTCTTGACGCCGCGCTGGAGCGACTTCTCGATGCGTGCCCGGCCCGCGTCGAGCGCTGGCTGGTTCACCTCGGTGACCACGACGTCCAACCCGGACCTGGCGTGCACCTCGGCGATGCCGGAACCCATCAGCCCGGCCCCGACCACTCCAACCCGACTCACCATCGGCTACTCCTTACATCCGCCTCGCAGCCCAGATCTTGGGCAGCACGCAGCGCACGAGGGCGGTCGCCGGGTTGTGCCCGGCTCACGCCCTCGCGCGGTTACGCGTGCTCAACGACGGTACTCGTCGTACCCGTCGTCGTACGGATCTTGATCATTGCTATCGGGCTCCTCGTAGTGGTGACCACTAGAGGAACCACTCGACAGCTCGCGCTGCAAAGCATCGAAGTCGGTCTCGTGCGAGCTGTACTTGAGCTCGCGCGCCACCTTCGTCTGCTTGGCCTTAGCCCGGCCGCGCCCCATGGCTCGACCCCCTCGCACAGGGGCGGGGCGGCCGGGGGAATCGGCGGCCCCGCATCGTCTCGACAATTCTTTCCTGCTCACACCGTACCGTGTCCGGGGGGTTCGATGCGACGTGGCACGGTGTGCCGGTCGTGACAGTGTCGGCCGGACACCGGTTACCGGCCGGTCGGTGACGATCAGCGCAGGTCGGCGTGCCACGATCTACTCGTGCTCCGTCCCTTCGTGGCCTATCTGCGGGTGTACGAACCCCTGCTCGCCCTGGGCGAGCCGCCCGACGATCGGCTGCGCACGGCCGTCGCGGCGGCCAAGCTGGGGCGGACCGACGCGGGCGCCCGCGAGCAGGCCATGTGGCTCAAGTCACAGGTCGCCGCGCCACGCCGGTTGCTGCCCGCCGAGCTCGCCAACGGGCGCCCCGCGCCCAGCCTGCTGACCGACGTCCTGGTGCTCGACCCGGCCGACGTGCCGGACGGCCAGCGCGTACACGGGCCGTTCGTGTGCCCGCTGGAGCTGCGCGCCCGGTCCGCGGCCGCGCTCGTGACCTTCCTCGGTGACGCGCACCCGGCGCTGAAGAACGTGATCCTCGACGAGGGCGGCTTCACCCAGGACGCGATCCGCGCCCGCACGAAGTCCGCGCTGTCGGACCTCAGCACGTCCGCCGCGCACACGCTGTCGACCACCTGGACCGTCCCGCTGCCGTGGTTCGTGCTGGTCGACCCGGAGGACCGCAAGCTCGTGCTCGGCAGCGGCCGCGACGACCCGAAGCGGGAGCTGTCCTGGCGGACCACCCTCGCCGACGCGCAGCACCGGGCGCGCGAGGCCGGTGACCTGCTGGAACAGACCTTCGGTGACTCCGGGCCGGGCCGGGTGCTGTTCGAGACGCGGCGCTGGCTCGACAACTTCCACGCGGACTCGATCGTCGAACTCGACTACGGCGGCCTCGTGCAGCTGTTCGCCGACCCCATCCTCGAGGCCGACACCACCGCCGAAGAGGTGCACGACATCCTGGACGCGCTGCGCTCGGGCAACGTCGAGGAGCTCGCCGAACTGTTCTCCGACCTGCGGGAGTTCTGGGGTGACCTGGCCGCGCGGGAACGCGCCAACTAGCTAGGCGCGCAGCTCCGGCACCCGGATCTCGCCGACCGGGCGCCCGCCGCCGAGCACCGGCCCGCGGGCGAGCTCGTCCAGGCCGGAGACGTCCACGCCGAGGAAGCGCAGCGCCTCGACGGCCAGGGGCGTGCAGGCCCGCTTCGCGCCGTCGTCGATCTTGATCGCCACCGCGAAACCGTCCGGCAGCGCGAACGCCTGGACGCCCTCGGCGCCGGCCTTCGAGACGAGACCGTCCACGGCGGACATCAGCTCGGTGTCCTCGCGCCCGGTGCCGCCGACCAGCCACGGGTGCGCGCGCATCGCCTCGGCCACCGTCCGCTCCGGACCGCCGGACGCGGTCGCGATGCGGCCGAACGCGCGGGCCAGCCCGGTCAGCGAGAAGCCGAAGAGCGGCGCACCGCAGCCGTCGACGCCGGTGTGCGCGATCGGCTCGCCGGTCAGCTCGGCGACCGCGACGGCGATCGCCTGCTGCAGCGGGTGGTCCGGGGTCTCGTAACCGGCGGTCGGCCAGCCGGCGCGGACGCAGGTGGTGAGCATCCCGGTGTGCTTGCCGGAGCAGTTCATCATCACGCGCCGCGGCTCGGCGGCGTCGCGCATGCTCGGCACGTGCAGCGGGAAGTCGGCCGGGCACGCGAGGTCGTCCTCGGTCAGGCCCGCTGCCTGCAGCAGTTCGAGGACCCGCTTGACGTGCCCGGGCTCGCCGGAGTGGGACGCGCAGGTCAGCGCCAGGTCCTCGCCGGTGAAGTCCAGCCCGGACCGCAGCATGCCGACGGCCTGCAACGGCTTGTTCGACGACCGCGGGAAGACCGGCGACGTGACGTCACCGAGCGCCAGCCGGACGTCGCCCTCGGGGCCGGTCACCACGAGCGCGCCGCGATGGACGCTTTCGACGAAATCGGAGCGGACGACTTCGGCCAGGACGGGGTTGGTCACTGGGCCTCGTGCCCGCCTTCGCTCTCCAGCAGCTCGTCCACTGTGGCCGAACCCTGCTGGTAGCGCTGCGCGATCTCCGCGTTCAGGGTGTCCATGACGGTCTGGACCTCGCGCCGGAACGACGACACCGAAAGCTCTTCGCGGGCGTAGGTGTCCAAAGCGGAGGCGAGCTTGTCGTCCGTCAGGGAGCTGACGTCGGTCAGGTCGGTGTCGCCGATCAGCGCCTCGGCGTGCCGCCGGTGCTCGCCGGCGCGGGACGGCTCGAGCTGCTGGTGACGCCCGGATCCCGCGGCCGGGCCCAGCGCGTTGTCGGCGAGGATCGTGGCCAGCTGGTCGACGATGCTGGACTCGCCGCCGGAGCTGCGCCGGGTCTGCTCGGCGCGGACGATGTCGATCCGGGCGTGCAGCAGCCGGCGCAGGTAGGACAGGTCGGTCTCTTCCTGGGCGGCTTCGTCCCGCCGCTCGCGGAGCACCTTCAGCGGCAGGTCACCCACACCACTGAGGTATCCCGGGCCGAGCACGCGGTCGATCCGCCGCCTGCCGCCGGGCCGCACTTCGATCACAGCGCAGTTTATCCCGGTTGGGCGTGATCCTGCTGTCAGGGGTTTTTGATCAGCCACGAAGTTGCGCCGCCGCGGCCCGCCCGGGCGCCGGGAGTTCCGAAGGCACGGAGTCGGGGTCGATCGCCGCCTGGACGAGGTCGTCTTCCGAGCCGGTCAGCAGCTCGGCGCCCACCGGCGTCGACCGCTTGACCAGGGCCAACGCGATCGGGCCGAGTTCGTGGTGCTGGATCACCGTGCCGACGCGGCCGACCGTGCGGCCGTCGAGCAGCACCGGGGCGCCGGGCTCCGGCCGGATCTCGGGCGAGCCGTCCAGGTGGAGCAGCAGCAGGTTGCGCGGCGGACGGCCGACGTTGTGCACCTTCGACACGGTCTCCTGGCCGCGGTAGCAGCCCTTGGCGACGTGCGCGGCCGAGCCGACCCAGCCCACCTCGTGCGGGATCGTGCGCTCATCGGTGTCGACGCCCAGCCGCGGCCGCAGCGACTCGACGCGCAGCGCGTCGAACACCCAGCTCCCGGCCGCCCGCGCGCCGGCGTCGGTGAGCTTCTTCCACCAGCCGGCGAGCTCGGCGCGCGGCACGGCGAGGTCGACGCTGAACCGGCCGGGCCACGGCATCCGCCGCGCGAAGCCGGTGCCACCGGGCAACGCGGCGACCGCGTACGGCTCCGGCCCGACCTCGACGCCGACCGCGCTCAGCACGCGCTCGCTGTCCGGGCCGAGCACCGTGAGCAGCGCGAACTCTTCGGTCGCGTCGCGGATGTCCACCTTGGACCA
Source organism: Amycolatopsis heterodermiae (assembly GCF_034929455.1). Taxonomy (NCBI): domain Bacteria; kingdom Bacillati; phylum Actinomycetota; class Actinomycetes; order Pseudonocardiales; family Pseudonocardiaceae; genus Amycolatopsis; species Amycolatopsis heterodermiae. The sequence continues at coordinate 1,635,568 of NZ_JAYFSI010000001.1, read as the reverse complement.
GAACTTCATGGCTTCGAGGTACTCGCGCAGCGTCTGGGGGCCGCCCTTCGGCAGCGCGCTGGTGACGCTCGTGCCGGGGTCGGTGTCGAGGTACACGGTGCCGTCGAGGTGCGCGACCACCATGTGCGTCTCGACGCGGCCCTGGCTGTCGAGCACCAGTGCCTCGGTGCCGGACCCTTCGGCGAGCTCGGTCACGTGCTGCGAGATCACCAGGTGCAGCCACGACAGCCGCTCTTCGCCCGTCACGGCCAGGACTTCGCGGTGTGACCGATCGATCACGACGACGCCGCGCGACGCGGTGCGCTGCTCCGCGAAGGGGTCTCCCCAGTGCCAGGGGACGCCGGCTTCGGGGTGGTCGTCGGGCGGGGGGATGGATCCGGGCACGTCCAGCAGCGGCGAGCGGTACGGCATACCGCCCAGCCTAGGTGAGTATCAATCCGGCCAAAAGGAGGCCGACACCCCGGGCGGCACGTGACCGTCGCCGCAAAGCCATCGGCCGTGACTGTGGTCGGATTGATACCGGTCGGCACAGTACCGTGTGGGAATGCGCGTGCTCGTCTTCCTCGACGGAACCCTGGCCGACCCGGACACCGCCCAGATCAAGGTCGACGACCTCGGCCTGATGCGCGGTGACGGCGTCTTCGAGACGATCCTGGTGGTCGGCGGCAAGCCCCGTGAGCTGCGGCCGCACCTCGACCGGCTGGCGCGTTCGGCGGCCATGCTCGACCTGCCGGAGCCCGATCTCGCGGCCTGGGAGCGGGCGGTTTCGCTCGTGCTCGACCACTGGACCGGCAGCCCCGAAATGGTGCTGAAACTGGTGTACACCAGGGGTTCCGACGGCGATCCCGACGCCGTCCCGACCGGCTTCGCACTGGGTTCGGAGGTCGCGCCGTCGATCCTGAAAGCGCGTGCCGAGGGCGTTGCCGCGGTCACGCTGGAACGCGGCTTCCCGCCGGACCTCGCCGAGCGCGCGCCGTGGCTGCTGCTGGGCGCGAAGCCGTTGTCGTACGCCATGAACATGGCCGCGCTGCGCGAAGCCCGCCGCCGTGACGCCGAAGATGTGATTTTCACCGCCGCCGACGGCTCGGTGTTCGAAGGCCCGACGGCGACCGTGGTGCTCGCGAAGGGGCGGACGCTCTTCACGCCGCCGTCGAGCGTCGGCATCCTGCCGGGCACGACCCAGGCCGCGCTGTTCCGCGGCGCCGAGAAGGCCGGCTGGTCGGTGAAGGTGGAGCCGCTGCGCGTGCGTGACCTCGTCGAGGGTGACGGCGTGTTCATGGCGTCCTCGGTCCGCAAGCTGACGCGGGTCCACACGCTGGACGGCGCGCGGCTGCCCGACTCGTCGGCCGTCTACGCCGAGCTGGTGGCGGCCTACGAAGCCGAGTACGCCTGAGCGATCCGCACGACCGCCGGCGCGATCTCTTCGGCGCGGTAGGCGGCGATCTTGTGGTGGCCGTCGAGGATCAGTTCGCGTTCGCCGTCGCCCAGGACCACGGCGACCGGCCGGTGGCCGGTGCGGATGGCGGTCCGGTAGTAGCCGACGCGCGCCTCGTCGGACGGCGGCCAGGTGTCGGTGGGAGTGAGGGACTGACCGTCCGGCACGCGTTCCGGGCCGCTGACGCGGTAGTCGCCGTCGACGAGCAGGTCGAGCACCGGGCCGAGCGTGGTGGCCAGCGGACGTCGCAGCTGCCCGGTGGCGAGCGCGATCCGCAACGCCTGGGGCAGCTCCGCCCGCGCGCGCTTGTTCACATCCAGGAAACCCGTGCCACCGCTGATCGTCACCTGTTCCACAGCTATCAGGACGGCCGGCGGCGCGACATGGTTCCAGCCCCTACCCGGACGGGTGCACCGCGTGACCCGGGTCTCACCCGCGTGGCGGTACAGACCTTTCACGTCACCCGGAAGCGCACTCGCGTGCCGGGTCGTGCTTGGGCGAGGGCGCTCAGCGACGAGGTCCGGACCACCGCCGCGACGGGGTAGCCGCCGGTGGTGGGGTGGTCGGCCAGGAAGACCACCGGCAGGCCGCTCGGCGGGACCTGGATCGCCCCGGTGACCACTCCCTCGCTGGGCAGCTCCGCCTCGGCGAACTGCGCGGCTCGGCGCAGCGGGGTGCCGTCCAGGCGGAGGCCGACGCGGTTCGACTCCGGCGTCACCGTCCACCAGGCTGACAGGCCCTCGGCCGGGGAGTCCAGCCAGTCTTCGCGCGGGCCCGGCGTCACCGGGATCACCAGGCTCGCGGGCGCCGCGGCCGGCGTGACGACGTCCGCGCCCGCCGGAACCCCGCGGACCGGGCCGAGCGGCAGGACGTCACCGGGTCGCAGCGGCGCGGGGCCGATGCCGGACAGGACGTCGCGGGAACGGCTGCCCAGCACCTCCTCGGCGTCGATCCCGCCGGACACGGCCAGGTAGCAGCGCAGCCCCGCGGCAGGCGTGCCCAGGGTGAGCGTCTGGCCGGCTCGGACCGCGACCGGCGTGTGGGAGCCGAAGGGACGGCCGTCGACGTCGACCGGGACCGCGGGGCCGGTCACCGCCACCGTCGCCGACGTCGTGAACCGCACCGAAAGGCCGCCCAGCAGGGCTTCGATGCCCGCCGAACCCTCAGGATTGCCGACGAGCCGGTTCGCCAGCCGCAGCGACGCCGTGTCCAGCGCACCCGACGGGGCCACGCCGAGGTGCGCGTACCCGGGCCGGCCGAGGTCTTCGACGAGCGCGAGAGCGCCCGGCGAAACGACCTCCAGCGACCTCACCGGACGCTCCGGAACCGCACGTGGTCGCCCGGTGCGAGCAGGGCGGGCGGGTCGGCGTGGGCGTCGAACAGGGGCGTGGTCGTGTGCCCGAGCAGCCGCCAGCCACCCGGGGACTCGCGGGGGTAGACGCCGGTGAACTCGCCCGCGAGCCCCACCGACCCGGCCGGGACGCGGGTGCGCGGGGAATCCAGGCGCGGCTGCCGCAACGCCTGCGGAAGTCCGGTCAGGTAACCGAAACCGGGCGCGAAGCCGGTGAACGCGACCGTGTAGCCGGCGCCCGTGTGGAGGTCGACGACGGCGTCTTCGGAACAGCCCGCGTCGGCCGCCACCAGGGCGAGGTCGTCGCCGTCGTAGTGGACGTCGAGGGTCACTTCGCGCGGGTCGCCGTCGGGCGGGTGCGTGAGGTCGGCGCCGTCCAGGACCGCGCGTGCCGCGGCGACGTCGCCGACCACCAGGAGGCTGCGCGCGCCGGGTACGACGTCGGTGACGCCGTCCGGGCGCGCCGCGAGCAGCGTCGCGTGTGCGGCCCGCATCTGGTCGAGCGAATCGCAGTCCAGCAGGGCGGCGTCCTCGCCACACCGCCGCCAGCGCATGCCGGGTGCCGTCAGCCGACCACGCGGTGCAGCAGGGCCGAGGTGTGCGGCTGCAGCTCCTGGCCCATCATCGCGCGCTCCTCGACGTAGCCGAGCGAGCCCTCGATCAGGCCGTACAGCCGCTGGGCGGCCTTGACCTCCTTCGCGCTGGCCGTGCGGATCACCGCGTCGGTGCCCAGCTCCCAGGACGTCTGGTTGCGCGGCTTGCCGTAGTACAGCTCGACGAGACCGGTGTTGTGCGTGAGCAGCAGCTCGAGCGTGTCGTCGGCCTGCGGCCGCCAGAAGCCGGACTCGCGGGCGGCGGGGCGGATGACGTTGCCCTCGTCGTCGAGCAGCCAGGACCGCGACTCGTGGATCAGGAACGGGCGGCCGTCGTGCGCGATCGTCAGCTGCTGCGCGAACTTGCGGGGGCCTTCGATGGTCGGGTAGTCGACCTCGCCCTCACCGCGCCAGACACCGACCATCGGCAGCAGCGCGAGGCAGGCCTCGTTGAGGTCCGGTCCCTCGCGCAGGTTGGCCGTGTCGTTGGGGATGGGCAGGTCGTCCCACAACGGGAGGTTGCGCGTGCGGGTGCTCTGCGCGCGCATGTCCGCTGCTGCGATGGCGTCGTCGCCGCTGTCGGTCATGGGTCAGCGCTGGTCCGCGTAAAGCCGGTAGACGACGTACACGGCGAACCAGGTGATCGCGACGCCGGCGAGCACCAGCAAGGTCGTAAACAGAGCTTCCACGCCCAGCAGGATAGTCCGCCGCCGCTCACCCGGCCCGGCGCAGGGTCACCGCGGTGAGCACGGTCACGGTTCTACGGCCCGACGAGCTGCACCGGCTGGCCGCGGCGAAGATGCTGCAGGACACCGGCCTCTGCACGCTCGACGAGATCGCCGCCGTGCTGCGCGGCCCCGAGCACGGCGACTGGCGGGCCGTGGTCCGTGACCGGATCACCGAGTTGGTCGAGCAGCAGCGGACGCTCGCGATCGCGGAGACGTTCCTCAACCACTTCCTGCGCTGCCCGCGCGACCACCCGATCGAGACGTGCCCCTCACTCCGGGACTACACCACCCGCGTCCTGGCCGCCGCCGGAAAGCCGTGAAGGCCACCTTGAGGGACTCAGAGTCCCTCAAGGTGGCCTTCACGGACCGTTGAACGTCAGGCGACCGAGATGGCCAGCTGGTGCAGGCCGGGGCCTTCCGCGGTGACGGACGCTTCGCCGTTGCCGCTGCGGTGCAGCGCGCGCACGGTCCACTCGCCCGGTGCCGCGTAGAAGCGGAAGTCGCCGTCGGCCGAGGAGACGACCTCGCCCGTGAAGTCGCCGCCGCCGTCCAGGAGCCGGACGAACGCGCCGCCGACCGGCCCGTCCGCGCCGGTCACCTTGCCGGCCAGGACGACCTGGCCCTTGGTGTCGTAGTCCGCCGGCGTGGCCTCCTGGACCGGTGCGCCGCAGCTGTCGTCGACCGCCATCACTTGGCTCCCAACTCGACCGGCACGCCGACCAGCGAGCCGTATTCCGTCCACGAACCGTCGTAGTTCTTCACGTCGTCGTAGCCGAGCAGCTCGTGCAGCGCGAACCACGCGATCGACGAGCGCTCACCGATGCGGCAGTAGGCGATGGTGCCCTTGCCGGCGTCGATGCCCTGGTCCTTGTACAGCTCTTCGATCTCGCCCTCGGTCTTGAAGGTGCCGTCCTCGTTGGCGACCTTCGCCCACGGCACGTTCAGCGCGCCCGGGATGTGCCCGGGGACCTGGGACTGCTCCTGCGGCAGGTGCGCCGGGGCGAGCAGCTTGCCGGAGAACTCGTCCGGCGACCGGACGTCGACGAAGTTCTTCGCGCCGATGGACTGGACGACCTCGTCGCGGAACGCGCGCAGGGTCAGGTCCTGGTCCTTGGCCTTGTAGTCGGTCGTGTCGCGCTTGACCTCGTCGGAGTTCAGCTCGCGGCCGTCGAGCTCCCACTTCTTGCGGCCGCCGTCGAGCAGCTGCACGTTGTCGTGGCCGTAGAGCTTGAAGTACCAGTACGCGTAGGCGGCGAACCAGTTGTTGTTGCCGCCGTAGAGGATCACGCGGTCGTCGTTCGAGATGCCCTTCTCCGACAGGAGCTTCTCGAAGCCCTCCTTGGAGACGAAGTCGCGGCGCACCCCGTCCTGCAGGTCCTTCCGCCAGTCGAACTTCACCGCGCCCCGGATGTGGCCTCCGTCGTAGGCGGTGGTGTCCTCGTCGACCTCGGCGAACACGACGCCGGGGGTGTCCAGGTTCTCCTCGGCCCACTGGGTGGTGACCAGGACGTCTTCACGGCTCATGGAGATGAACTCTCTTTCTGGGTTAGGACTTCAGGACGACGCGCGGGCGGGACTGAAGCGTTTGATCAGCAAGAACATTTCGCAGCCCAGGCAGAAGTTGAAGGCCGCGTTGAGGAAGGCGGCGAACAGCGCGAACGCCGTCGCGACGATGCCGAGCGGGGTGACGTCGAGCGCGAAGCCGAGGGTCCCGACCAGCGCGAACACGAACCCGACCGCCTGGGCGAACCGCAGCGGCGCCGCGTCCTCCCGCTCGGTGGCCGGGCCGAGGCGCGGGGCCACCAGGTAGCGGTACACCAGCGAGTACGGCGCGGGCTTGAGCCCGACGAACGCTCCGATGGCGAAGACGACGGTCTGGATCGCCAGCAGCGGCCACCACTGGGTGACCAGGACGACCGCGAGCACGATCGTCGTCAGGATGGCGGCGAACCGCGGGCCACGCGGGTCGACGGCCGGTCCGGCGGACATGGTTCCTCCAGCTGGAGCAGAGAAGGTGCGTGCATCCGGCACGCGTCAGCGGCATCAGGGCTGGCTGGGGACCGAAGCGATGAGAAGACGTCGTTCAGCGCCGGTCGGGCTGAACACGACACAGGCTGCTGCGGACGCGGCAGAGGTCGACTGCGCGTCGCTGCGTCAAGAAGGTGGTCAGCCCGGTCACGGGTGCGAGGGTACCCAGAGCTCCCTCAGAGTGGGAACCACGTTCATACCTTGGGACGATTCCCGCCCGATGGGACACGGGCCCGGTCAGGACGTCCGCAGAGTGAGATGCGGGCGCAGCGCCTCCAGCAGCTCCGCGCCCTTCGGGACGCCGCTGACCCGCAGCAGCTCCCGGCCGTCCGGGGCCAGCGCGATCGTGGTCGGCGTCCGCAGCACGGAGAGGGACTGCGCGACCTCGGGCTGGTTCGTGACGTCGAGTTCGACGTGGTGCAGGCCCTCGGTCCGCTCGGCGAGCGGCGCGAGGACGGCCTTCGCGTGCCGGCAGGGCGCGCAGAAGGTGGTGGAGATCTGGACCAGCGTCACGGCGGACGCCGGGTCGAGGACGGCGGCGACGGGGCCGGGCAGCTCACGCACGGGCCCGGCGTCCCGCGCCTCGCGCACGCGGCCGTTGCGGGCCCGCAGCAGCAGCCCGGCGGCCGTCCCGGCCACCAGTACCGCCACGAGCACCCACAGCCCCGTCACCGGCCACTCCTACTTGCTCAGGTCCGCGAAGGAGACGTTCGACGCCTCACCCTTGATCGTCACCGATCCGCTCTGCACCCGCACGCCGGTCGGGGTCACCGACAGCGGCAGGTCCTTCGTCGCGATCGAGGCGTTGAAGTTCGGCAGCAGCGCCTTCTGCACCGCCTGGGGAACGACCGTGGTCTCCTGGTCATTCCCGAACTGCAGCCGCTTCGGCGCGAAGGTGATCGTTCCCGCCTTCGCGTCCGCCTCGATCATCGCGAAGCAGAAGATTTCCAGATCCTTGCCCGCGAACTGAAGGTGTCCCGAAATGCGGACACCCGTGCTCGACTCGTCGACGGTCTGGCCGTCCGCGGCGGTCGTGGTGGTCGTCGGGGTCGGCTCGCTCTGCCCGGAGTCGCCGTTCTGGACGTAGTCCGTGGTCGCCGGCTCGATCCGCAGGTCCTTGATCTTGTCCAGCGGCGAGATGCGGGCCAGGTCGGCGGCCTTGATGGTGACCGCCCCGGTCAGCTTGCCGATGGTGATGGCCTTGGTGTTGCCGTTGGTGAGGTCCGACAGCGGCGCGGTGACGTCCTCGAGCTCGGCGTTCAGCGCGACGTCCTGCAGCTTGTCGCCGACCGGCACACCGGCGGCCGACACGCTGATGTGACTGTAGTCACCGCCCAGCGCCTGCGTGAGGAACGGGAAGCCGTGGATCGTCACCGACGGGTCGTCGGTCAGCTGCAGCTGTTCGCGCGCCTTCTGCGAGATCGTGTGCTCGGCGAACGCGGCGGCCCCGAAATCGGCGCCGACGAGCAGCAGCACCAGCACGACCAGGGCGATCACCCAGCGACGGCCCCGGCGGCCGCGGCGTCGCGCGTCCGGCCTCGGTGCGGGTCGGTCGTCCCGGGTCACGGGCCTGCTCACCATCGCGTCCGTACTCCTGTTTCGTCGGGGATCATCGGGGTTCGTCGGGCGCACCGGGGGTTTCTCCAGGTGTGATCGATCCAGCAAGGGTTAGGTACCCGGCCGTCGAGCCGCTATTCTCACTTAGCACCGACTAACGCCACCGTGAGGCGACGATTTTGAGAAGGCGGTGCGGCTCATGAGCCTGGACCTTCTGGTACTCACCGCGGAAGCGGACGCCACTTCGGTGCTTCCCGCGCTGGACTTGCTGCCGCACACCGTACGCGTCCGTCCTCCCGAGGTGACCGCCCTGCTCGACGCGGGGCACCGGGACGTCATCCTGCTGGACGCGCGCAGCGACCTGGCCTCGGCGAAGAGCCTCTGCCGGCTGCTCAAGGGCACCGGCGAGGACGAGGCGTCCACCCCGATCATCGCCGTCGTCGGCGAGGGCGGGCTGGTGGCGGTCAGCGCCGAATGGCGCACCGACGACATCCTCCTGCCGACGGCCGGCCCGGCCGAGGTCGACGCCCGGTTGCGGCTGGTCACGACCCGCGACGGCGGTTCCGCGCAGGTCGACGCCGAGCTGCGGGTCGGCGAGCTGGTCATCGACGAGGCGACCTACACCGCACGGCTCAAGCGGCGCACGCTGGAACTCACGTACAAGGAGTTCGAGCTGCTCAAGTACCTCGCGCAGCACGCCGGCCGGGTCTTCACCCGCGCCCAGCTGCTGCAGGAGGTCTGGGGCTACGACTTCTTCGGGGGCACCCGCACGGTCGACGTCCACGTCCGGCGGCTGCGCGCCAAGCTCGGCCCGGAGCACGAGCAGATGATCGGCACCGTGCGCAACGTCGGGTACAAGTTCGAGCGGCCCGCCAAGGGCGCGCCGCGCGGCAGCGTGCCGGTGCAGGCGCCCGCCGAGGCGCCGGCCGACACCCCCGAACTCGCGCGCTAGGTCCCCCACGCTCTGAAGGACGTTTCGCACGACCTTCGCGTTGCTCCGGTCCCGGGTACGGTCACGGGGTGAGTGGAGACGGGGAGTGGCGCCAGGAACTGGACGGGCAGCAGCTCGCGGACGTGCGGCAGCTGCTGCTGGCCGTGCGCGACGCGGACGGGCGGCCCGAGGTCGAGCCCGAGGGCGCGCTGCCGGGTGAGTTCGACGGCGGTGAGCACCTCGTCGCCTGCGTCGACGGCGACGTCGTCGGGTACGCCCACCTCGACACCACCGGCGACTCCTTCGGCCACCAGGTCGCGGAGCTGTTCGTGCACCCCGCCCACCGCAGCCGCGGGTGCGGCGCGAAGCTGCTTCAGGCGCTCGACGAGCGCGCCGCGGTCGGCTTCCGGGTCTGGGCGCACGGCGACCACCCCGCGGCCCGTCAGCTCGCGCTGAGGGCCGGGCTGGAGCGCAAGCGCGAACTGCTGATCCTGCACACCACCGTCGAGGGCGCGGACTGGCCGGAGCCGACGCTGCGCGACGGCGTCACGCTGCGCGCGTTCGTGCCGGGCCAGGACGAGGACGCCGTCGTGCGGGTCAACGCGCGGGCCTTCGACTGGCACCCCGAGCAGGGCGCGCTGACCGCCGAGGACGTCCGCGCCGACGAGGGGCGGCCGTGGTTCGATCCGGCCGGCTTCTTCCTCGCCGAGGAAAACGGCGAGGTGATCGGCTTCCACTGGACGAAGGTGCACGAGGCCACCCCGGGCCGGTTCGACGGCGAGCGCGTCGGCGAGGTGTACGTCGTCGGCGTCGATCCCGCGGCGCAGGGCGGGGGTCTCGGCCGGGCGTTGACGCTGGCCGGGCTGCGGTACCTCGCGAGCCAGGGGTTGCGTCAGATCATCCTGTACGTGGAGGGTGACAACGCTCCGGCGCTGGCCGTTTACACGAAGCTCGGGTTCGCCCGTCACGAGACCGACGTGCAGTACGGTCGGTGACCACGTTGGACGCCGTGCAAGCACTCCGTCACTGTGGGCAAACCCGCAGGTCACGGCCAGGACACGGCACCCTTTCAGAGTAGTAGCACTGCTCACACCGGCGCCCTTGTTCACTTTGCGTTCATTTGTTCACGGCCGACCGTCCACCAGGGCTGCCTAATGTCCGGATCCGGCGCGGCACCACGCCGCGGGTGTTCCGGTCAAGCTCCTGATGGAGGAAACAGCAGTGAAGATCATGCGGCCCCTGAGCGCGGTGGGCATCGTGGCGAGCGCCGCCCTCGTGCTCGCCGCCTGTGGTTCCGACCCCGCGGCGTCGAACAGCAGCGGCTCGTCCTCGGCGGCCGCTCCGGCCGCCACCGGTACGGCCGACGTGGAGTGCGGTGGCAAGAGCCCGCTGTCCGCGGAAGGATCGTCCGCGCAGAAGAACGCGATCGACATCTTCACGCAGCAGTACAGCAAGAAGTGCTCGGGCCAGCAGGTCAACTACAACCCCAGCGGTTCGGGCGCCGGCGTCAAGCAGTTCAACGCCAACCAGATCGACTTCGGCGGCTCGGACTCGCCGATCACCGGTGCGGACCTCGACGCGGCCAAGAAGCGCTGCGCGAGTGACGCCTGGAACATCCCGATGGTCGTCGGCCCGGTGGCCGTCGCCTACAAGCTCTCGGGTGTCGACAAGCTGACGCTGACCCCGTCGGTCATCGCCAAGATCTTCAGCGGTGGCATCACGAAGTGGAACGACCCGGCCATCAAGGCGGTCAAGGGCAACGAGAGCGCGAACCTGCCGGACAAGGCCATCCAGGTCGTCTCCCGCTCCGACGAGTCGGGCACCACCGACAACTTCCAGAAGTACCTGGGTGCGGCGGCGAAGGCCGACTGGACCAAGGGTGCCGGCAAGAAGTTCAACGGTGGCGTCGGCAACGGTGCGCAGGGCTCCAACGGTGTCGCGACCGCGGTGAAGGCCGCCGACGGCGCCATCACCTACGTCGAGGGCGCGTTCGCCAAGGACGGCCTGACCCCGGCCCTGATCGACAGCGGTTCCGGCGGTGTCGAGCTGAACTCGGAGAACGTGGCGAAGTCCCTCGAGGCGGCCAAGTTCCTCAAGGACGGCACGAACGACCTCGCGCTCGACCTCAACGGCATCTACGCCAGCAACACCCCGGGTGCCTACCCGCTGCTGCTGACGACCTACGAGATCGTCTGCTCGAAGTACGCGAACGCGGACGTCGCGAAGGCCGTCAAGGCGTACCTGACGGTGGCCGCCACCGACGGCCAGCAGCCGCTGTCCGCCAAGGGCTACGTGCCGATCCCGCAGTCGCTGCAGACCAAGGTCCTGGCCGCGGTCAAGGCGATTTCCTGACCGGCATTGCGACTGACAACCGAGTGATAGAGGCTGGTCAGAAGTAGCTGATGAGCGAGTCATCCTCGACGCGAACGCCCACCGGCGACCCCGGTGGGCGTTCGTCGTCCGCCACCACGCCCCCGGAGGATCCGATTTCGGAGCAACCCACCTCGACGGCGGCGCCCGAGCCGCCCGCGAGCGAGAAGCCGAAGAAGGTGCGGCCCGGTGACCGCATCTTCCAGAACCTGACCACCGGGGCCGGGATCTTCGTCGTCGCCCTGATCGGCCTGATCGGGCTCTTCCTGCTCATCCAGGCGATCCCGGCGCTGCGGGCCGACAAGGCCAACTTCCTCTTCAACCACGGCTGGTCGACCAACGACCCCACGAACATGTCGTTCGGCATCCTCGACCTCCTCGAGGTCACGGTGGCGACGTCGCTCGTGGCGCTGATCATCGCGATGCCGGTCTCGCTGGGCATCGCGCTGTTCCTGACGCAGTACGCGCCGAAGCGGCTCGCGCGGCCGTTCGCCTACGTCATCGACCTGCTCGCCGCGGTGCCGTCGATCATCTTCGGCCTCTGGGGCATCCTGGTCTTCGCCCCGGCGATCGAGCCGTTCTCGCAGTGGATCAACGACACGTTCTCGTGGTTCCCACTGCTGGCGCCGGGCAACGTCGCGCCGAGCGTGCGCGGCACGATCTTCACCGCCGGCATCGTGCTGGCCGTGATGATCCTGCCGATCATCACGTCGCTCTCGCGCGAGGTGTTCGAGCGGACGCCGACCCCGCACATCGAGGGCGCGCTCGCCCTCGGCGCCACGCGCTGGGAGGTCATCCGCACCACGGTGCTCCCGTTCGGCAAGGCCGGCTACGTCGGCGCGTCGATGCTCGGCCTCGGCCGGGCGCTCGGTGAGACGATCGCGCTGGCCGTCATCCTGCTCATCCCGCAGGGCCGCAACTTCGACTGGAGCCTCTTCGACGGCGGTTCCACGTTCGCCTCCAAGATCGCGGCCAACTACAGCGAGTTCAACAACGAGGTCTCCGCCGGCGCGTACATCGCGGCCGGCCTCGTGCTGTTCGTGCTCACGTTCCTCGTCAACTTCGCGGCCCGGTCCGTCATCGGCAAGAAGGGAGACTGAGCATGACCACCACGCTCGACGCCCCTGCCACGACCCCCGCGTTCCAGCAGGTCAGCCTGGCTCGCAAGGTCAAGAACGGCCTCGCGACGACGCTGGTCTGGCTGTCGTTCCTGATCGCCGTCGTCCCCCTGGTGTGGGTGCTGTACACGGTCGTCGCGAACGGCATCAAGCGCATCCCGTACTCCAACTGGTGGACGCAGGACCTGGGCAACTACCTGTCCGACGAGGTCGGCGGCGGTGTGCTGCACGCGATCATCGGCAGCCTGCTGCAGGGCCTGGTCTGCGCGATCATCGCGGTGCCGATCGGCATGCTCGTCGCGATCTACCTCGTCGAGTACGGCCGCGGCCGGCTCGCGAAGGTGACGACGTTCATGGTCGACATCCTCTCCGGCGTCCCCTCGATCGTCGCCGCGCTGTTCATCTACGCGCTCTGGATCACCACGTTCGGCCTGCCGCGCAGCGGTTTCGCCGTGTCGCTGGCCCTGGTGCTGCTGATGATCCCGGTGGTCGTCCGCTCGTCGGAGGAGATGCTGCGGATCGTCCCGGACGACCTGCGCGAGGCGTCCTACGCGCTGGGTGTGCCGAAGTGGAAGACGATCGTGAAGATCGTCCTGCCGACGGCGCTGTCCGGCATCATCGGCGGCATCATGATGGCGCTCGCCCGGGTCATGGGCGAGACCGCGCCGTTGCTGGTCCTGGTCGGCTACTCCGCCTACACGAACTGGGACATCTTCCACAACGAGCAGGCGGCGCTGCCGCTGCTGATGAACAACGAGCGCGTCACCAACTCCATGGACCCGGGCTCGGTCGGCTTCGACCGGATCTGGGGCGCGGCGCTGACGCTGGTGCTCATCATCGCGATCATCAACCTCCTCGCCACCGTGTTCGCGCGCCTTGTCGCCCCGAAGAAGAAGTGAGCTGTAAGCCATGGCAAAGCGAATCGACGTCAAGGACGTCGACATCTACTACGGCAAGTTCCACGCCGTCGACGGTGTCACCCTGTCCGTGCCCCCGCGCAACGTCACCGCGTTCATCGGCCCCTCGGGCTGTGGCAAGTCGACGGTGCTGCGCACGCTGAACCGCATGCACGAGGTCATCCCCGGCGCCCGCGTCGAGGGCGACGTCCTGCTGGACGGCGAGAACATCTACGCCTCGGCCGTCGACCCGGTCCAGGTGCGCCGCACGATCGGCATGGTGTTCCAGCGCCCCAACCCGTTCCCGACGATGTCCATCAAGGACAACGTCGTCGCGGGCCTGAAGCTGGGCGGCACCAAGGGAAAGAAGACGCTCGACGAAATCGCCGAGCGCGCCCTGCGCGGCGCGAACCTGTGGAACGAGGTCAAGGACCGCCTGAACAAGCCGGGCGGCGGCCTCTCCGGCGGTCAGCAGCAGCGTCTCTGCATCGCCCGCGCCATCGCGGTGCAGCCGGACGTCCTGCTGATGGACGAGCCGTGCTCGGCGCTGGACCCGATCTCGACCCTGGCGATCGAGGACCTGATCGGTGAGCTGAAGAAGGAATACACGATCGTCATCGTCACGCACAACATGCAGCAGGCGGCCCGGGTTTCCGACCAGACGGCGTTCTTCAACCTCGCCGGCGTGGGGCAGCCGGGCCGGTTGGTGGAGCTCAACGACACGGAGAAGATCTTCTCCAACCCGGACGAAAAGGCCACGGAAGATTACATTTCCGGCCGCTTCGGCTGAGTAGTCGTTGTTGCGGAAGGCCTTTCTCGCCCGTGCTCGGGGCCGGCGAGAAAGGCCTTCTTTTTTGTTGTCCACATAGTGTTGCATTGTCCGAAGTGGATTGAGTCAAAGCCATTGGCCCGCAAAGAAAAAGCCCCCGGCACCAGCCGGGGGCTTCCTCGTCGAACGAGGACTCAGATGTCGTCGTCGGAGCCGTAGCCCGGCATCTTGCCGGTGACCACGAAGATCATGCGCTTCGCGACCGACACCGCGTGGTCGGCGTAGCGCTCGTAGAAGCGGCCCAGGAGGGTCACGTCGACCGCCGCGGCGACGCCGTGGGGCCATTCGCGGTCCATCAGGACCGTGAAGAGGTGGCGGTGGATGTCGTCCACCTGGTCGTCGTCGGACTCGAGCGTCTTCGCCGCTTCGACGTCCTTCGTCTTGATGACCACTTCGGTCTGCCGGGCCAGCTTCACCGCGACCTGGCCCATCTCGGCGAAGTACGGCTTCACGGCCTCGGGCAGCACGGGTTCGGGGTGCCGCCGCCGCGCGGCCTTCGCCACGTGCAGAGCCAGGTCGCCCATCCGCTCCAGGCTTTCCGCGGCGTGGATCGCCGCCAGCACGGTGCGCAGATCGGTCGCCACCGGAGCCTGGAGGGCGAGCAGGGCGTACGCCTGCTCCTCGCACAGGGCGCGGGCGTCGTCGACCTTCGCGTCGTCGCTGATCACCTGCTCGGCGAGACTGAGATCGACCTCCAGAAGGGCCTGTGTGGCACGCTCCATGGCGTCGGCGACCTGAAGCGACATGGCCGCCAGGTTGTCGGCGAGCTGTTCGAGTTCGACATGGTAAGCCTCACGCATGGCCCAACCCTACGGGCAACCATGACCGAACACCGCATCGCTGGGTGAACCGCACGTGAACCCGGACTAACAATCCCTCGCGGCTCAGCCGGTGGTGCCGGTCTTCTTGCTGCTCGAGGTCTTGGACGTGGTCTTCGACGACGACGATTTCGACGACGACGACGAGGAAGACGACGACTTCGAGGTGCTGGTGGGTGCCGGCTGCTCGGTCTGCGGGACCGGGGCGTTCGGGTCGGGCAGCGTGGTGTTGTTGCGCAGCGCGTCGAAGAGCGCCTTCGTCTTGCTGCGGACGAGGACCTCGTTGCCGCGGCTGTTCGCGATGCCGACCGTCGGCACCGTGAGGAACGTGATCTTCGACTGGTCGAGGCCCTTCATCGACTGCGCCAGCGTCATCATCTGCTTGACACCGAGGTTGTCGCCGAAGGTGGCCTTCGCGAACGCCGTGATGAAGTCGCTGAGCTTGCCCGGGTCGAGGACGACGTCGGACGACATGACCTTCTTCAGCAGCGCGCCGATGAACTCCTGCTGCCGCTTGATCCGGCCGTAGTCGGACGTCGGGTCACCCTTGACGTGCCGCGCGCGGACGAAGTTCAGCGCCTGGTCACCGGAGATCGAGACGTCGCCGGTCTCCAGCAGCACCTTGCCGAGCACGGAGTCGTCGATCGGGATCTCGTTGTGGACGGTGACGCCGTGGACCGCGTCGACCATCTCCTTGAAGCCGTTGAAGTCGATGCCGACGAAGTGGTTGATCCGCAGCCCGGTGAGCTGCTGGATCACCTTGGTCACGCACGAGGGCCCGCCGACCGCGTACGCGGTGTTGAGCTTCGCGATCTTCTGGCCGGGGACCTTCTCGTCGGTGTTCTTGTTCTGCGCCGGGTCCCAGCGCTGGCAGTCGGGCCGGTCGATCTCGAGGTCGCGCGGGAACGACGTGACGACGACGCGCTTACGGTCGGCCGGGATGTGCGCCACCATCACGGTGTCCGAGCGCGCGCCCGGCGTGCTGTCCGCGGTGCCGACGCCCTCTTCTGCCGCGGCGCCGTCACGGGTGTCGGACCCGACCATGAGGAAGTTCTCGTCGTTGGCCTGCGCCGCGGCGTCCTGGATGTCGGACGAGTTCTCGTCGAGGGCCGAGATCTGCGTGAACTTCGCGTCGAAGTAGGTCTGGGCGCCCCACGCACCGCCGACGCCGAGGAAGACGAGCGCGGCGACGACGGCGGCGGCGATCCGCCCGAACCGGCCCGCCCGCTCGTGCTTGTGCTGCTTCTTCTCCTGCAGCCGCGTCTGCGCGGCCAGCTCGGCGGCGTCCGTCTCGGGCTCGACCGGGGTGACCACGCGCTGGAGGGCCGTGCGCGTGCTTTCGATCAGGGAGGCCGGCGAGAGGCGCTCACGGCGTTCGCGCCGCTTCGCCTCTTCGGCGTTCCCCTCGTCGTGCGCGGCCGAGAACCGGGCGAGGGTGTGGTCGATCTTGCGGCGGTACTGCGTCGCCTCGTCGATCGCTTCCATCTCGTCGGTCATGGTCAGCGGGTCGAGCTCGGAGCGCGGCGGGACCGCGCTCGCCGGACGTGCCGGGGCGTCGGCCTGGGGACGGCGGGTGTCGCCGGCGGGCCGGGCGCGTCCCGGCGCCGAGGATTCGGACGCGGCGGCGCGCTGGGCGGCCGGGCCGTCGGCCTGCGGGCGGCTGGCGGGCCGGGTGCGTCCCGGTGCCGACGATTCCGACGCGGCCGCGCGCTTCGCGGCCGGGCTGTCAGCGGTAGTTGGTGGCCGCTTCACCGCCGGTGCGT
The DNA here is from genome assembly GCF_034929455.1 of Amycolatopsis heterodermiae. Classification (NCBI taxonomy): domain Bacteria; kingdom Bacillati; phylum Actinomycetota; class Actinomycetes; order Pseudonocardiales; family Pseudonocardiaceae; genus Amycolatopsis; species Amycolatopsis heterodermiae. The sequence continues at coordinate 1,619,151 of NZ_JAYFSI010000001.1, read as the reverse complement.
CGGGGGCCGGGGGGCGCTGGGGGGCCGGCGCGTCCGCCCGCGGCGGCACGGCGCCGTCCGGAGCGGCCGCGGGGCGGCGGGGCCGCCGGGGCGGCTGCGGCGCGGCCGACGTCTGCTGCTGGCCCGGGTTCGCGGCCGGCGGGCGGCGCTGGAGCGGGGCCTCGGGCTGCGGGGCGGCGGCGGTCGTGCGGCGGGGCTGACGCGGCCGCGGGGGACGCGGTTGACGAGTGGCGTCCGTGGGTACTGGGTTGTCGGAGGGCGGCTGCGCCGGCCGCGGCGCGCGGCGGGGCGGCTGCGCGGCCAGGGGCGGTTCGGCCGTGCGCCCGCGGTGTCCCGGCTGGTCAACGCGGTCCGGCTGGTCGCGCGGCGGGACGGGGCGGACACCGGTGGTCTTCGCGACGACGTCCGAAACGCTGATCCCGCCGTGGTCCTCCATGGACCTGCGTCTGCCGCTTCGGGGTCGCGCGGGACCATCCACGCGGCGACCGGTTCCCGGGCTGTCGTGCTCGTCCGGCACTCGGTCTCCTTTCGCGCGATCGGGGGCGGGCCGTCGACTCGGCCGTCTTCCCCCGCGAGAGGTGATCGTTCTCCCGGAGGTTTTCGTTATCGTACGGATACCCCCCGTTCGTGACGACACCCTCCCGGAATTTTCTTCACCTTGAGTCGACGAACGGCCGCCTGGCGTCGACTAACGGGTGAACGCGGTTGTGCGCAATCGGGGGTAATGCAGAGTTTACGTTACTCTGAGTGGGTTATTAACCGAGTCGTTTGCGCGTCGTGATAGGCGACTTTGTTCCGCCCGGCCCGTTTCGCGGCGTAGAGCAGGGTGTCGGCGCAGCGCAGCTGCCGCTCGGGGGTCGCGTCCGCGTCCGGCTCGGCCGCGGAATCGTGCGCGAGCCCGGCGCTGATGGTCACGCAGAGTCCTGGCTGGAGTTCTGACCAGGGGTGACGGGCGACGCGCAGCCGGGCGGCGTCGACGATGCGGACGGCGTCCCCGACGTCGACGCCGGGCAGCCACAGGACGAACTCCTCGCCGCCGTACCGGGCGCAGAAGCCGTCTTCGGGCAGCTCCTCCTGCAGGAGGTCCGCCACCCGGCGGAGAACGCGGTCGCCGACGAGGTGACCGTACGTGTCGTTGACGCGCTTGAAGCGGTCGAGATCGATCAACGCGATCGCCAGCGGGGGCCGCGGCCGGGCGGTCTGGTGGCCGGTGAGCGGTCCGTACAGGCGCTCGTCGAGGTAGCGGCGGTTGTAGCTGGACGTCAGCGCGTCACGCAGGCTGCCGTCGCGGGCGATGTCCAGTGCGGAGCGCAGGTGCTGGTAGGCGCGGCGCCAGTCGCCCTGGGTCGCGAACAGGCTCGCGACGGTCTCGTGGAGGCGGAGCAGGTCCGGCGGCTGCGGGCCGCGTGCCCGGCGCAGCGCGGCTTCGTCCTCGGCGACCATGCCCACCTCCACCACGCATTGGTTGTCGTCGTAGAGGTGGCCGCGCTTGAGGTGTGGGTACGGACGAAAGTGAATTTCGCTCAAACGGGAGGTCTTCGGTGACTCAGCGGAGTCGGGTGTTCAGAGGCTGGAGAACGGCTCGATGCCCTTGAGCTGGGCGTACTGGTCCTTGGCCCAGTAACTCACATTAGCCGTTTTGTCGTTCAGCAACTCCGTGTAGTCACCCCAGGGGATCCAGCGCCAGCCGCCGACCTCGGCCGGGTTCGGTGCGGGCTCGGTGTCGGTCCAGGCGGCGAACACCGGGCAGAACTCGTTCTCGACGATCCCCTCGAACGGCGGCGTCCGGTACCGGTACTTCGGCAGCACGCAGTGCAGCCCGGACAGCGTCGGCAGCCCGAGCTCGTAGGCGGCCCGGCGGCGGACGGCGTCCTCGAGGGACTCGCCGGGCGCCGGGTGCCCGCAGACGCTGTTGGTCCAGACCCCCGGCCAGACCTTCTTCTCGTGCGCGCGCTGGGTGATCAGCAGGGCCTGGTCGCTGCGGCGCAGGACGTAGCAGGAGAACGCCAGGTGCAGGCGGGTGTGCTCGTGGTGGCTGGCCAGCTTGGGCCCGGTCTCGCCGGTGGGCACACCGTCCTCGGTGACGAAGACGACGCGCTCGGTCTCGGTTTCGGTCGCGGTATCCACCGGCCCAGTAGACACGACGGCCACGGGCGTCCCGTACCGCAAGGCGGGTGGCCGCGCGGCTCACGGCAGGGTGATCGGCCGCTACCGCGCGTTGAGGTGCTCGACGAGCAGCGTCGTCACGGCCTCCGGCGCCTCCTCGGGCGCCCAGTGCGTGACGTCTTCGAGCATCTCGAAGCGGTAGGGCCCGGTGACCCAGTTGCCGGTGTCGAGTGCGGCGGTCGAGCCGAACGAGACGTCCTCGGTGCTCCAGACGTAGAGCGTCGGCAGGTCGATCTTGCCGATCTTCCCACCGGGCCGTCCCGCGCGGTACCAGTTGAGGGCGGCGGTGAGCGCGCCCGGCTCGGACAGCCGCTGGATGTACTCGTCGACCTTGCTCGGTGAGACCCGCCGCTCGAACATCTCCCGCAGCGCGCGGCCGTCATTCTCCAGCATCCGCCGCTCGGTGACGCGCGTCTGCCGCCACTCCGTCATGTACTGCGTCCGGAGGTACTGGTCCTCGTCGCTCTTCATGGCCGCGGAGAGCGCGGCCGGATGCGGCGTCGACACGACGGCGAGGCTGCGCAGCCGTTCGGGATGCGCGTCGGCGGTCCACCAGGCAACGGCGCCACCCCAGTCGTGCCCCACGAGGTCGAACTGCTGCCACCCGAGCTGGTCGGCAATGGCGATGACATCCCCGACGAGATGATCGATCCGGTAGTCGGCGGCCGGCTCGGGCCGCACCCCGGGCGAGTACCCCCGCTGATCCGGCGCGACGGCCCGGAAACCGAGCACCCCGAGCGTGGCCACCTGGTGCTCCCACTCGACGGCGGCTTCGGGAAAACCGTGCAACAGCATGACCGGCCGCCCGTCCTCGGGCCCGGCGGCAATCCCGTCGAAGGAACCGGCTTCGGTGGTGACGCTGATGTGGTCGATCACAACCCTGAATCTACTGGCCGCCGGGGAACACCAGGCCAACGGCGTGGGACGGTCGCCGGTTCGACCGTGCTCCCCGGTCCCAACAGGTCGGCACCGATCGGTCGGATCTGCTTGCCCACCACGATCTGGAGGTCGGCGCGTTCAGCGAGCGGGCGCAGATCCAGCTCACCCGTTCCGTCCACCGTCAGTACCTTGAGTCCATCGAGGGCGGCGAGCGGTGTCAGATCGGGTACGGACTTCACCTCGCGCAACCGCAGCTCCTCCAGGTGCTGCAGTCCGGAGAGCAACGACAGGTCGGACGGTCTGATGTCCATCAGCTCGAGGAGCCGGAGTTCGGTCAGGGTGGCGATCGGTGCCGGATCGACTTGCGGACAGGTGATCAGCCGCAGATACCGCAGCTCAGGAAACCGGTGGAGCAGAGCCAGGTCCCTGAGGTCCGGGCAGCCCTGGAAACTCAGGGACACCGGCGCGGTGAGGAACCCCAGCGGTATTAGGTCCGTGAGGTCGAAGACGTTGCTGAGCGCCAAGGACCGCAGCCCGCTCAACGGCGCGAGTTCGGCAAGCCGGGACGGATCGTCGATCCGGCTCAGCTGCAGGTGCTCCAGCTGGGGCAGGCTGGCCAGCGCCGCCCAGCCTCGGGAGGGCAGCTTGGCTTCGATCGATGTCAACCCGCGCACGTCGGTGAGTGGGGCGAGGTCGACTGCTTCCGGCTGGGGCCGGCCGATCAGTGCCAGTCCGGTCAACGAGCTGCCCGCCAAAGCCGGAAGGTCGTAGCCGGCCGGGTCGGCGATTTCGAGCATTTCGAGCTTGGGCAGGTCGTGGACGAAATCCAGGCGCCCGTAGCCGTCTTCGAACCGGCACCGCAGCCAGGTGAGGTGACGCAGGTGCTTCAGGCTCGCGAGCATCGTCGGTTCGTGCACGCTGAGAGACCCGCCCCGCAGTGGGGACCCGGCGAGCACACGCTCCGCGTATTCCGTGTAGTCGAACCTGGGCCAGGCCTCGATCAGTTCCTCGGCGACAGCCAGCTCTTCGCGGCCGCTGTACCGGGCGAGCAGGGCGATGGCTCCCGGGCCGCCGATCAACGCGGCCGTGCGCAGCAGGAGAGGCACCTCGCCCGGCTCCGGGTCGCAGTCGGCGAGGAGGTCCAGCACGAACTCTCCGGCACCGGCCAGCTCTTCCACCTGCTGGTGGTTCGACGGCGGGATCAGCGTGCTCGCCCGGTCCTCGATCTCGTTGCGCAGCCGCTCGTTCAGCTCCGGTGACGTCTCCAGGCAAGCCAACGCCACGAGGTCGAGCTTCAGGCGTTGCGCCTCGTCCGCGTCCCAGGTGAGCACGCCGTCCAGCAGGCGTTCGCGTTGCCGGGGATGGGCATGCCCGGCCGCCAGCACCACTACCTCGCGCCACTCGTCCAGGTGGGCGTTGGCGATGAGGATCCCGATGTCGTCCTCTTCGACGGCCGCCTGGGCCGCCAGGTACTCCTGGAACGTCCGGTGCACGAAGTCGATCCGGCCCGGTACCGGCTCGCGGAGGACGCCGCCGCGGTCGAGGAGGTGGCGGAACACCGTCTTCGGCGTGACGTCGATCTGGCCCATCGAACGTAGCTTCGCCGTGATCCGGGCCTGGGCGTCCGCCACCGACGTGTCCGTGTGGCCGTTGCGCACCAGCCAATAGGCTATGTGCCGCACCAGAACCAGCTTCTCGGTCAGCGAAAGCCGGACGGGCGACTCGATCCGCCGCTCGACGTCGCGGCTGTCGAGCAGCATGCGCAGCGCGACTTCGTACAGCTCCATCCGGTTGTCCGGCAGCCGTCCGTTGCCCTCGTGGTGCAACGCACAGAGCAGCGCGCACAGCAACGGGTTCTCGGCGAGCCGCCGCAACGCGCCGCGCGCGCCGATGGCGGCGACCAAGGCGTCGCGCCGGTCGTCGAGGGGCTCGCCGGGCATCGCCGCGTGCCAGCGCGTGACGAACGTCCGGACGTCGCGGGGTGTCATCGGCTGGAGCCGGACCTCGGTGAAACCCTCGCCCCTCAGCCAATCCGGGGCCACCGCGGCCGGGCGCGTGGTGACGACGTACCGCGCTCGCGGGAACGCGACGACGAGTTCGCGCAGCCACTCCCGCACCTCGCGGCGGCGGTCGTCCGGCAGCTCGTCGAGGCCGTCGACGAGCAGCACGGCTTGGCCGCGCCGCAGGCGGTTCTGCACCCACCCGCGCGGCATCTCGTCGGCGATGTGGCGGCCGACCTCGTCGAGGAACTGCTCCGGAGCCGGCAACGGTGACCGGCTAAACCGCCGCAGCCGCACCAGGAACGGCTCGAGGTCGGCCCAGCCGTCGACGTCCCGCAGCTGCCGGCTCGCGCACTGGACGGCCAGCCACTGAAGCAGCGTCGTCTTCCCCGAACCCGCCTCGCCGCGCAGCAGGATCCGCGACGAGTGCGGCAGCACGTGCTCGATCCGGTCGCCCGCCGCACCGCCGTGCTCGGTGGCGACGCTGAGGCTCAGGTAGGCGACCGACAACGGGTACAGCCGGGTCGCGTCGGCCAAGCCGGCGCCGAACAGCGCCATCCGGTCCAGCGCCGTCACGACCTGACGTCGGAAGTCGGCGGCGAAGTCGTCCGGGTGCCGGCGTTCGGGCAGCGCGGCCAGCACGCTCCGGACCGTCTCGAGGATCTCAGTCTCCCGCTGGAGGATCTCGACGAGCGCGCCGGGCTGGAAGCGGGGCAGGGTGCTCGTGACCTGCACCAGGTACGCGCAGCATTCCCGCAGGACCCGCTGGTACAGCTCGACGGCGTCGGCCGAAAGCAGGAACTCGCGCGGTACACCGGGGACGGTCCGGAGCAAGGAGCGGTACAGGAACGCGGCGTCGAGGTCGGAGGCGAACAGGTCGTCCTCGGTCAGCGCGGCGCGGTCGAACGTCTCGCGCGCCGCGTCCACCGCCGCCGCCCGCTCGTGGTCCGGCAACGCGCGGAACTCGACGTCGAGGAACGGCAGCAGGCGGTCGGCCACCCGGGACTCGAGATTGGTGAACAGCAGCCGCAGCTTGCGGCGGTCGTTGAGCCCGGTGACCTGCTTCTCGAGCAGGTCGAAGACCTTGGCGGTGGCGTCGGCGGCGATGACCCGGTCGCCCAGCCACACCTTCGCGGCCGCCTTCACGACGGCCGTGGTCAACGCGATCGCCGACGCTTCGAGGCTCACCGGATCGAGCCTAGCCGAGCACCTCCTCCGCCGTGGCCACCTTCACCAGCGGCCCGTACAGGCGCAGGATGTCGAGCGTCTTCGCGTGGCTCTCGTCGTCGACGCCGGCGCATGCGTCCGCCACCACCGTGACCGCCACGCCCGCGTCCGCCGCGGCCAACGCCGTCGACAGCACGCAGCAGTCCGTCGACACCCCCGCCAGCATCAGAGGTGCCTCGCCCACCCGGGCGGCCATTTCCGACGTCCACTTTCCGAAGGTCGTCGCGTCCACTGTGGACGCTGGCTGGAAGTCGGAGATCACTTGGTACAACGGCGATTCCGGCGGTTGCAACGCGAACGGCCACTGCGCGTAGTACTGCTTCCACGCGCCCTCCGGCTGGGTGGGCGCGATGAACCGCGTGAACACGACGTCGTCGCCGAACGCTTTCACCAGGCGCTGGATCGGGGGCACCACCTCGGCGAAGCGCGGCGTGAACCACTCGCTCGCCGGGTCGCCGAAGACGTTCTGCAGGTCGATGACCGCCAGGACCGGTTTCACGCGGCCTCCTGGGCGCGGATCCGGGAGCGTGTCGCCAGGGTGACGAGGAACCCGAGCGCCAGTGCCAGCAGCACGCCGAGGTTCGCGAACGCCCACGAGCCGTCGCGGCCGCCGAGCCCGAGCGGCTCCAGCAGGTAACCCTGCCAGTTCAGCCAGCCCGCGGACGTGTTCGTCACCAGGCCCCAGCCGAGGGCCGTCGCGACCACGATCAGCGCGATCGGGCCGACCCGGACGTCACCGTAGCGACCCGCCCGGTCGAACAGCTCCCGCTCGGCGTAGTCCCGGCGGCGCAGCAGGACGTCCGCCAGCATCACGCCGCACCAGGCCGCGACCGGGACGCCCAGCGTGACCAGGAAACCCTGGAACTGCCCGAGGAAACCGTCGCTGAAGAAGACGATGTAGACCGTGCCGAGCACCATCAGCACGCCGTCGACCAGTGCCGCGATCGGCCGCGGGATCCGCAGCCCGGCCGAGAGCAGCGCCAGCCCGGACGAGTAGATGTCCAGCACCGCCCCGCCGACCAGGCCCAGCACCGCGACGATCGCGAACGGCACCAGGAACCACAGCGGCAGCAACGTCGTCAGCGCGCCGATCGGGTCGAGGCCGATCGCCTTGCTCAGCTCCTCCGACGACCCGGCCAGCAGCAGCCCGAACACCAGCAGCACCAGCGGGGCGACCGACGCGCCGAACGTCGTCCAGCCGATCACCCCGCGCCCGGACGACGAGCGCGGCAGGTAGCGCGAGTAGTCCGCGGCCGCGTTGACCCAGCCGAGGCCGAACCCGGTCATCAGGAACACCAGCGCGCCCACCCACTGCTGCGCCGAGCCGGATGGCAGCGCACTGACCGCGTCCCAGTGGATGTCGCCCACGACGAGGATCACATAGACGACCGTGAGCACACCGGTGATCCAGGTGATCCACGTCTGCAGCTTCATGATCGCGTCGAAGCCGAGCACGCCCGCCCCGACGATCAGCGCCGCGACCACGACCAGCGCGATCACCCTCGCCGTCGTCCCGTCGCCCCAGCCGAGCCGCTGGACCACGGTGCCCGTGGCGAGCGTCGCCAGCGCCGTGAGCACGGTTTCCCAGCCCACGGTGAGGATCCACGAGATCGCCGACGGCAGCCGGTTCCCGCGGACGCCGAAGGCCGCGCGCGAGAGCAGCATCGTCGGCGCGGACCCGCGTTTGCCCGCGATGGCGACGAACCCGCACAGCAGGAACGAGAACAGGATCCCGACCACGCCGGCGACCAGCGCCTGCCAGAACGAGATGCCGAACGCGAGGGTGAACGAGCCGTAGCTCAGCCCGAGCACCGAGACGTTCGCGCCGAACCACGGCCAGAACAGCCCGCGCGGGCTGCCGCGGCGCTCGGCGTCGTCGATCACGTCGAGGCCGTTGGTCTCCACCTTGAGCTTGCGTTCGGTCGCGGTCATGGCCCGTCCCTGGTCAGTAGGCGGTCGATCGCCGCCCGGTCCGGCGCGGTCGCCGGACCCCGGCGGGTCACCGAAAGCGCCGCCGCCGCGTTGGCGCGCCGGGCAGCGTCGAGGAGGGTACTTCCGCGCAACAGCTCCGCGGCCAGTACGCCGCAGTGCGTGTCGCCCGCGCCGTTCGTGTCGACGGCGTCGACCGAGAAGCCCGGTACGTCGGTCGTCCGGCCGTCTTCGTGGACCCGGCAGCCCTTCGCGCCGTCGCGGACGACTGCAACCGGCGGCAGCTCGCCGAGCACGTCGGCTTCGCGCGCGTTGCAGCTCAAGATGTCTACAGTGGACAGTACTTCGTATAAGCCTCCAGGGTCTATTTCGGCCACGAGCGGGCCGGGGTCGAACAGGATCCTCGAGCCGGGCCGGCGGGGTAGCCACTCGAGGAGAGCCGTGCGATTGGTCTCGTGCAACAGACTGTATCCGGTCACGTACACAACGTCGTCATACTTTGGGACGACTTGATCGAGTAGCTCGGCACGCAGCCGTCCTTCGGCGCCCGTCCCGGTCGCGAAGGTGCGTTCACCGGTCGCGTCGACCAGCGTGACGACCACACCGGTGTCCAGGCCCGGCGTCGGTGCATGGGCCACCGCGATGCCTTCGCGTGACAGGGCTTCGCGAGCGAGGTCGCCGAAGGCACCGGTGCCGTGGCTGCCCGCGTACAGCACGTCGGCGCCGGACCGCGCGGCCGCGGACATCACGTTGAAACCGCCGCCCGGCAGCAGGTTCGTCGAAGACGCCATGACGTCCCCGCCCGGCGGCGGCAGCGCGGGCACCGTCATGACCAGGTCGATCACGACCTGCCCGGTGTGCACCAGCCGCCCGGTCACCGCGAACGCCGTCTCAGCTTGAGAAGTTCGTCCACCAACGGGCCGAGGTCGAGGTGGTTCACGCTGAGCACGGTCTCGGCGAGGTCCGCCGGGATGGCATCGACGCCGTGCGCGGCGCCGAGCATCGCGCCGCAGATCGCGGCGACCGTGTCGGTGTCACCGCCGAGGCCCGCGGCCAGGCGCAGCGCCGCCGCCGGGTCGTCACCCATGGCTTCGGCCAGCGCGAACGCGGCCACGACGGACTCCTGCGACGCGACCGACGTCCCGATCACCGTGCCGACCGCGTCGGCGACGGCGTCGTGGGCCATGCCCCGCACCCAGCCGCGCGCCCAGCCGATCCGGGCGGCGATTTCGCCGCCCGCCGCCCAGTATCCGCGTTCGCCGCCGACGACGGCCGCGCGTTCACCCGCGTCGAGTGCGTCGGTCAGGCTCGCGCCGTCGACCCCGGCGGAGACGACGGCCGCGACCGCCGCCGCGGCGGCGATGCCGAGGCTGGTGTTGTGGGTGACGCGCGCGGTCGCGACCACGGCGTCGACCAGGGCGTGCAGGTCCTCCGACGGCGTCGCGATGCCGACCGGGGTGACGCGCATGGCGGCACCGTTGGTGGTTCCGGTGCGCCCGGCCTCGTCGGCGGGGACGCCGTCCTGGAGGCGGGAGAGCGCGCGTTTCGTCGACGGGCCGAGCAGGTCCGCGGAGCCGCGGCGGACCATGTCCGCCTCCCAGATCAGCAGGGCGTCGGCGAAGACGCGCGGCTCGACGGTGCCGCGGCCGTCGATGAGCAGCCGGGCCAGCAGGATGGCCTGCTCGGTGTCGTCGGTGACCGAGCCGGCGGGCATGGACGGCGCGATCGGCTGCTCGGCGACGGCGGTGAGCAGCCCGGTGACCGGCCCGTAGGCGGCGGCGATGGCGGCGCGGGACATGGACTGCGTCGGCATCCCCAGTGCGTCGCCGACGGCGAGCCCGGTGAACGCGCCGAGCGCCCGGTCCCGCGCGTTCACCGGTGTCCGAAGGTGAGGTGGAACTGGAAGCGGTCCGGGTCCAGGAGGCTGACGACGCGTTCGACGAGCTGGCCCTCGACGTCGACCGAGGTGCGCTCGGCGCGGAGGAAGAGTTCGCCGATCGCGCGGCCGAGGAGTTCGGCGGCGCAGGCGTCGAGCCGTTCGGTGCTGATCCACTGGTCCCCGCCGACCGAGACCCGCCCGGCGGCTTCGAGCGTCTTGGTCAGGGAGTCGTCCCGCAGGCCGGTTTCGGGGAGTTCGGCGAGCGGCCCGATCGCGGGCACGGTCGCCGTCTCGAGGGAGATGCCGCGCCCGTGCTCCCGCCGCAACCGCCGTACCGCGATGTAGTTGTGGTCGCCGAACTCCTCTTCGAGGGCCTCGTCTTCGACGGCCTCGATGCCGAGGAGTTCGGTGGTGACGGGCGCCCCGGCGTCGGCGAGTGCGCGGGCCCAGCCGAGCCGCTGGTCGAGCTGGACGCCGTCGAACGTGACGAACGAGCCGACGCCGGCCTGGGTGGAGATGAGCTCGAGCTGCTGCAGTTCGGAGAGCGCGCTGCGCACGGTCCCGCGGCTGACCTGGTACTGGAGGGCGAGCTGGTTCTCACCGGGCAGCCGGTCACCGTGGGCGAGCCGCCCGGAGCGGATCAGGTCGCTGAGGTCGCCGACCAGCTGCTCCCGCTTGCTGTACATGTACACACCTGTACACCCTGGGTTTCCGCAGGTCAAGCGGCGACGAGCTCCCGGGTGTCCTGGGCGGCCTCGTTCGCGACCATCTCACCGGCCGTCTTCGCCGCGATTCCGGCGACGACCATGATCACGGCGAACGAGCCGATGAAGAGGACGGTGCTCAGCCAGACCATGGTCTCGACGGGCAGCGTGAACGCCCCGACGACCCGAGCGGCGCTTTCCAGCACGAAGCCGATCCCCCAGATGAAACTGGCGCGCCGCAGGGCGCTCTCGAACCGGCGCCCACCACTGAGCCGCTCCCAGGCGGCTTCGTGGTCGGCCTTGCCGTGGGTGAGGAACGGGCGCAGGGCCTTGGTCATGATCGGCTGCGCGGTGAACGCGGAGATCAGGATGACGATCCCGGTGAAGCCGCTCCCGATCGAGTCCTTGGCGATCATCATCCGCGCGTCCCCGGCGACGAAGGTCAGCAGCATGCCGACGACGTTGGTCACCAGGACGACCAGCGCAAGGCCGTTGATCGTGCGGTTCTTGGCGAACTGGAAGAGGGTCCGGGCCAGCGGAAAGACCCCGCTGAGGGCGAGAGAGAGGAAGACGCTGACACCGAGCGAGTGGAGCCCGTAGTAGACGCCGGTGGGGACGGCGATCTCGACGGCGAGGGTCTTGAGGAGCGAGGCGGGAGCGTTGTCGTTCGTCATGGGAAGAGCTTGTCGCGGCAAGGGGTTCGGCAGAGATGCCGTCCGCCACGACTTCGGGCTGACAGATGTCACGGGCTCGGCTTGCTAGGATCGGCGGTGCGATGAGCTGGCTGTTGGGGATCAGCAAGTTCGGAATGTCGCTAGTGCTGAGACGAGGGACAACTCGGCCTACCCAGTGGAAACGCTGGTCGGGTTGGCCCCTGCGCCTTGCTTACCCGATCCGGTAGGTAAGGAGTGGGAGCATGGCAGCCGGACTTCCCGAGCTGGCGGCAATCGTGGGCGCGAGCGGAATCGCGGTCGGGTCTGTCGTCAGACCGCTCTGCAAATGGCTGACCGCGAAGACCCTCGTGTCCAAGGCTCGGCCGGAGGACATCCCCGAGATCGCGAAGGCCCTGAACCCGCCGCTCGACATCAGGCGCAAGGACCGCGAGCAGCCGTGAAGCTCAGCCGCCGGAGTGCATGTCTTCCGCTTCCGGGACGCAGTCGTCGTCCGGGTCGTTGAGCCAGCCGTGCGGGAGCGTCACCTTGCCCGGTGAGCCCTGGCGTCCGCGCGGGCCGTCCGCGTTGTCGGGGAACGGGGCGTCGTGGTCCAGGCGGGTGATGAGGTCGTCCAGTTCCGGCAGGCTGGACACCATCGCGAAGCCGCGGCGCAGTTCGGAGCCGACCGGGAAGTTCATGAAGTACCAGGCCATGTGCTTGCGCAGGTCGCGCAGGGCCTTGGTCTCGCCGTCGTGCTGGATGAGCAGCTCGGCGTGCCGGCGCAGTACGACGGCGACTTCGCCCAGGTTCGGCGGGGTCGGCAGTGGCCGCCCGGCGAACGCCGCCTCCAGCTCTCCGAACAGCCACGGGCGGCCCAGGCAGCCGCGGCCGACGACGACGCCGTCGCAGCCCGTTTCCGCGACCATGCGCAGGGCGTCGTCCGCGCAGAAGATGTCGCCGTTGCCCAGCACCGGGATGCTGGTGACGGCCTCCTTCAGCGCCGCGATCTTCGTCCAGTCGGCCTGGCCCGAGTAGCGCTGGGCCGCCGTGCGCGCGTGCAGGCTGACGGCCGCCGCGCCTTCGGCCTCGGCGATGCGGCCGGCGTCGAGGTAGGTCAGGTGGTCGTCGTCGATGCCGACGCGGAACTTCACCGTGAACGGAACGCCGGCCTCGGCGGCCGCGGCGGCGGACTCGCGCACGATGTCGGCGAACAGCTTCCGCTTGAACGGCAACGCCGCCCCGCCGCCCTTGCGCGTCACCTTCGCGACCGGGCAGCCGAAGTTGGAGTCGATGTGGTCGGCGAGCCCCTCGCCGACGATGATCTTCACGGCCTCGCGCATGGTCTTCGGGTCGACGCCGTAGAGCTGCATCGACCTGGGCTTTTCGTCGGCCCCGAAGGTCATCATGTGCATGGTCCCGGGGTGCCGTTCGACGACGGCCCGCGCGGTGATCATTTCGCAGACGTAGATCCCGGCGCCGTACTCCGCGCACAGCTGCCGGAAGGCGACGTTGGTGATCCCGGCCATGGGCGCGAGCACGACCGGCGGATCGACCTCGTACGGGCCGATCTTCAGGGCGGGCTTGCTCAGCAGGGCAGTCACGTCCTCCATTGTCACCTGTGCTGTCGATCACGTCGACCAGGGGCCGGAGTCGGATCCCCGTGAACGGTTTTCGTGGACGCCACGTGTCCGGAGGGTGGAGGCGAGACGCAGGGAGACGAACGCGCCGGTCGGGGTGGATCCGAGCCGGGCCAGCATCGCGCGGATGTACGACTTCGTGCTCGGCGGGAAGGACCACTACCAGGTCGACCGGGACGAGCTGGCGCGGCTGCAGCGGGTGCTGCCCGAGGTCGCGGACCTGGCCCTCGAGAACCGCCGGTACCTGATCCGCGTCTGCCGCTTCCTCGCCGAACGCGCCGGCGTCGACCAGTACCTCGACTGCGGGTCGGGCCTGCCGACGACGGAGAACGTGCACCAAGTCGTCCAGCGCGTCGAGAAGCTGTCCAAGGTCGTCTACGTCGACAACGACCCGGTCGTCGTCGCGCACGGCCACGCCCTGCTGGAGGAGAACGACCGGACCCGGTTCATCAGCGGCGACATCTTCGAGCCCGAGACGATCCTCGGCCACGACCTCGTGCGGGAGCACCTCGACTGGAGGCGGCCGATCGCGCTGATGTTCGTGGCCACGCTGCACCACTACCAGGGTGACCGGCACCGCCCGGCCGATATCATGCGTGAGTACGTCGACGCGCTGCCTTCGGGCTCGTACGTCGCCATTTCGCACCTGTTCGACCCCGGCGAGGGCGGCGACCACGACACGGTGGACGCCTTCCAGCGGGCCGTCGCAAGCGGTTCGCTCGGCGGCGCCACCGCGCGCACCGAGCAGGAGATCGAGGAACTGCTGCCCGGCCTGGAGATCGTCGACCCCGGCATCGTGCTGCTCGCGAACTGGTGGCCTGACGGCCCGAGCCTCAAGCCGCTCAACTCCGCGCAGCGGCTCATCGCCGGGGTGGTCGCCCGCAAGCTCTGACGGCGGCTATTCCGCGAGCATCCGCGCCGCGCGGAGGAACGCCTCGCGGTCGGTCGTGGGTAGCTTGGCCAGCAGCTTCTCTTCCCGCGCCTGGATCCGGTCCTGCGCGGCCCGCCGTCGTTCCCGGCCTGCCGCGGTGATCTCCAGCAGCCGGACGCGGCGGTCGGCCGGGTCCGGCTCGCGGCTGATCAGGCCTGCGTCCTGCAGTTCGTCGAGCGTGCCGATGATGCGCGTCTTGTCCGCGCCGATCGCCTGGGCGAGCGCGGCCTGGGTGCGGACCGGGCCGTCGTCGAGGGCGCTGAGCACGACGTAACCCCACATGCTCAGCCGCTGCTCTTCGAGCACCGGCGTCTCCAGCGCGACCAGGGTGCGCACCAGCCCGCCGAGCATCGCCGCCAGATCCGGTCGCTCCGCCATGCGCCGACCCTAGCCGCTTGACAGATGATAAGCATGCGTAGACGATATGCGTATGCTTATCAATGAATTGGACGCCGTCGCGACCCGGACCAGCCTCGACCTCGTCGCCCGCAGCACACCGGCCGACTTCGGCAAGGCGACGCCGTGCGAGGCGTGGACCCTCTACGGCCTGGTGGCCCACATGACCACCCAGAACCTCGGCTTCGCCGCGTCGGCGCGCGGTGACGGCGACCTCGCCCACTGGAAGCTGGTCTCCCTCGGCGACGACCCGGTCGCCACCTACCGCGACTCGGTGGAGCGGGTCCTGGACGCCTTCGCGGCCATCGACCGCGACGAGCTGCCGCTGCCGGAGTTCAGCACCGAGATCACGTTCCGCCCGGAGCAGGTGCTCGGGTTCCACTTCGTCGACTACGTCGTGCACTCCTGGGACGTCGCACGCACCCTCGGCCTGCCGGTCCACTTCGACCAAGACGTCCTCGACGCCGCGTTGCGCATCACCGAATCCGTCCCGGGTGGACAGTCCCGGCTCGTTCCCGGCGCGGCCTTCGGGCCGGCGGTCGACGGCACGGAACTGTCCGGTTTGGACCGCGTCGTCGCGCTCCTCGGCCGTTCGCCGAAGTGGCCGGAGCGCCTAGAGTCGGTGGCATGACGACCACACCCCTGCGCTGGGGAATCATGGGCACCGGCGGGATCGCCGCGGCCTTCGCCGAAGACCTGAAGCTGACCGACTCCGGTGTCGTCGCCGCGGTCGGGTCGCGGACCGCCGGGAGCGCGGCCGCCTTCGCCGACCGGTTCGGGATCGAAACCCGGCACAGCAGCTACGAAGCTCTTGCCAATGACCCTGACATCGATGTCGTCTACGTCGCGACGCCGCACCCGATGCACCACGGCAACGCCCGGCTCGCGCTCGAGGTGGGGAAAGCCGTGCTCGTCGAAAAGCCGTTCACGATGAACGCCGAGGAGGCGCGCGACCTCGTCGCGCTGGCGCGGGAGCGCGGGCTCTTCCTGATGGAGGCGATGTGGACGCGCTTCCTGCCGCACATCCGGCACGTCCGGGAGCTGCTGCCGCAGCTCGGCGACGTCGTCACGGTCACCGCCGACCACGGGCAGTGGTTCGCCGAGGACCCGGCCTTCCGGCTGTTCGCGCCGGAACTGGGCGGCGGTGCCCTGCTCGACCTGGGGATCTACCCGGTTTCGTTCGCGTCGATGGTGCTCGGCACGCCCGAACGCGTCGTCAGCACGGCCGCGCCGGCGTTCACCGGCGTCGACGCGCAGACGTCGATGCTGTTCGGCTACGCCGGCGGCGCGCAGGCCGTGCTGAGCTGCACGTTGCGCGCGATTTCCCCGACGACGGCGACGATCGTCGGCACGGACGCCCGGATCGAGATCGAAGGCCCGTTCTACGCGCCCGCGTCGTTCACGCTCATCCCGCGCGAAGGCGACCGGAGCCGCTTCGAGTACGTCGACGAGGGCCGCGGCCTGCGGCACCAGGCCGACGAGGTGGCGCTGCGGCTGGCTGCCGGCGAGCTAGAGAGCCCGCACATGCCGCTCGACGAAACCGTCTCGATCATGGGGACGATGGACGAGGTGGTGGCCGCGACCAGGACGTGACCACGGATTGAGTAGTGCTACGGATCCGCAGGTGGGCGCCGGTACGTGACCCTGTCCGGTATGACCACCGAAGCGAATGTGCTCCTCCGGCTCGCCGGCGAGATCGACGACCTGGGGCGTCGGCTCGCAGAGGTGGGTTCCGAACTACGGACCGCCGAGGGCGAGGTACGGCCGAAGCTGGCTGAAGCGCCGAAGGGGGCTGAAGGGGCGAAGCAGGCCGAAGCGGCGAAGGCGGGTGAAGCGGCGAAGTCGGCCGAGGTGCCGACGCTGACTGGAGCGCCGAAGTCGGCGGAAGGGCCGAAGGCGACCGAAGGGCCGCAGCAGGCTGAAGCTGCGAAGCAGGCCGAGACACCGAGGCAGGGCGAAGCGCCGAAGGCGGACGAAGCACCGAAGGCGGACGAAGCACCGAAGCAGGCTGAAGCGGCGAAGGCTGCTGAAGCGGCGAGGGCTGCCGAGGTGCCGAAGCAGGCTGGAGCGGCGAACTCGGCGGAAGCGCCGAAGGCGACCGAAGGGCCGAAGGGGGCTGAAGCGGCGAAGGCGGCTGAAGAGCCGAAGCTGGCTGAAGCACCGAAGGCTGCTGACGCGGCGAAGTCGACAGAAGCGCCGAAGCAAGCTGAAGCGTCGAAGGCGACCGAAGGGCCCCAGCCGGCACCGCAGCCGTGGGCTGCTGCGCCGCCGCAGCCCACGGCGCAGCAGGCGCCGCCGCAGCCCACGGCGCAGCAGGCGCCGCCGCAGCAGTCCGTCCCGCAGCAGCCGCAGGGTCAGCAGGGGCCGCAGGCCTTGCCGCCGCAGCTGGTGCAGCCGCCGCGGGTCGCCCCGCAGCAGGCGGTGCCGCAGCAGCAGCCCGCGGCGAAGCAGGCGCAGCAGGGGCCGCCGCAGCAGGCTCAGCAGCCGCAGATGCCGCCGCCGTGGCCGCCGCAGTACGCGTGGCAGCCGCCCTACCCGCAGCCTCCTCAGCAGCAGTACTTTCCGCCGCAGCCGCCTTACCAGCCCGCTCCCCGCCAGACGCTGGGCGAGAAGCTCGGCAAGGAGGGCGCCGGCAGTCGGGTTCTGGCCTGGGTCGGTGGTGGTGTGACTCTGCTGGGCGTCGTCCTGTTGCTGGTGCTGGCCGTGCAGCGGGGGTGGCTCGGGCCGCTGCCGCGGGTGCTCGTCGGCGCCGCGTTCGGGCTGGCGTTGACCGGCACCGGCGTGTGGCTGCACCGCAAGCCCGCCGGTCGGACCGGCGCGTTCGCGCTGGCCGCTACCGGCATTGCGACGCTTTACCTGGACGCCGTCGCGGCGACGTCGTTGTACGAGTACCTGCCGGTGCTCGCCGGCCTCGCGATCGGGTTGGCCATCACCGTCGGCGGGCTGCTCGTGGCCGTGCGCTGGGAGTCGCCGCTGCTGGCGTCGGCCGTCGTCGTCGGGTGTGTCGTGTGCGCGCCGATGATCACCGGCGGCTTCAGCCCGGAACTGGTCACCTTCCTGCTGATGGTCCAGCTCGCGACGACGCCGGTGCAGCTGCGCCGTGACTGGTCCTCGCTGACGCTGGCCGCCGGCATCCCGCCGCTGTTAGCCTCCGTCATCGCCACCGTCGTCGAGGGCGGCAGCTGGGCGAACACCGCCGCGGCCGCCGGCACCTCCGTCGTCGGCGTTGGGCTCGCGCTGATCGTGGTGCGCCGCCGGGAGAACGACCCCGCCGCGCTGTCCGTGCTGGCGACGGCGGTGGTGCCGACCCTGGTCGCCGCGCTGGTGCTGCCGAAGGTCCAGGCCGTGCCGGTCGCGGCCGGGGCGGGGGTCGTCCTGCTCGCGGTGTGGGCCGCGCGCCGCTTCTGGTCCGGCCTCGCCGGGCAGCTCGCCGGGCTCGCCGGGCTGCTGGCGATCCTGCAGGCGACGGTCACCCAGTTCGACGGCCCGGCCCGCGCCGGGGTGCTGCTGGGTGAGGCGTTGCTGCTGGTCGTGGCCGCGCTGGGCGGGCGCAACCGGCTCGCGCTCGGCGCCGCGCTGGCCTTCGCCACCCTCGGCGGCCTGATCGCCGTGTTCTTCGACGTCACGCCCGTGCTGCTGATCGTCCCCCGCCCGCACTCGGCCGCCGAACTGGCCGGCGCGCTCGCGGTTTCCGTGCTGATCCTCGCCGTTTCGGTCGCGCTGCCCTGGGCGGCGGCACGGCTGGACGTCTTCAAGGGACCGGCGGACGACCTGCCCGTGTGGCTGCTGGCCGGGGTCGCCGCGCTGTACGGCGCCGGCGGGGTCGTGCTGAGCGGGTCGATGCTGGCGGTCCCCGGCCGCCCCGGATTCCTGCTCGGCCACGCGCTGATCACGGTGTCCTGGACGGTCGCGGCGCTCGTCCTGCTGTTGCGCGGGATCGACCTCGTGGCGCTGCGCGTGATCGGGCTGGTGCTGGTCGGCGCCGCGGTGCTGAAGCTGGTGCTGTTCGACCTTTCGGCTCTGGACGGCCTGGCCCGGGTCGGCGCGTTCCTCGGCGCCGGGCTGGTGCTGCTGGCGGCCGGGTCGCGGTACGCGCGGCGCGTCACCTCACGCTGACCGGGAAGAAATTGTCGGTGCCTCGTGGTTACGTGGATCACAACACCGACCCACAGGGGGTAACGCGGACATGGCACCGAAACTCGCCGACCGAGCCGGGGAACCGATCGGCTGGCTGACCACCGTGACACCGAAGGGGCGGCCCGCGCCACGGCCGGTCTGGTTCGTCCTCGACGGTGAAGACATCCTGGTGTTCAGCAAGCCTGGCACCGCGAAACTGCGGCACATCGAGGCGAACCCCGAGGTCACGCTGAACCTGAACAGCGCCGACGACGGCGGTGCGATCCTCGTCGTCAACGGGAAGGCGCGGATCGAGGAGGGCAAGGCCTCGGAAGCGCCCGGGTACCTCGACAAGTACGGCTCCCGTTACGAGGGCATCGGCTTCACGACGCCGGAGGCGTTCGACGCCGAATACTCCGTCCGCATCCGCGTGGTGCCCGAGCGTTCTTGGGGGTTCTGACGGGGTTCTGGAAGGAGACGGCCAGGCAGGCGAGGCGGCACCGGCGGTTCCCGCACGGGTTTCGTCTGCTCCACAGTGGACAGCGACGGACGGCTTCACCGGGTATCGTTTTGCCGTGCCCGAACACACCGGTGAAACCCGTAACCAGCAGCTGACGCGCAACGTCGGCGAGCTGCTGCAGGAGTTGCGGGTGGCGCAGGCCGGCGTGCAGATCCTCTTCGGCTTCCTGCTGTCCGTCGTGTTCACCGACCGGTTCCACAACGCCAGCGGGTTCGAGAAGTCGTTGCACCTGACCGCGGTGATGCTCTCGGTCGCGGCGACGGCGCTGCTGACCGCACCCGCGGCGTGGCACCGGCTGCTGTTCCGCACGGGCAGCCGTGAGCGGATCCTGACCGTCGGCAACCGGTTCGTGCTGGTCGGGCTCGTCTGCCTGGCCCTGGCGATCACGTCGACCGTCGCGCTCATCGCGAAGGTCGTCTACGGCGAACCCGCGATGATCGTCGTCGCGGTGCTCACGTTGCTGATCTTCGGCGTGCTCTGGTTCGTCATCCCGTTCCGGCTGCATCCGACCGACGGTGATCCGCTGGAAGACGCTCAGCCGACGGGACCGCCCAAGTAGAGCGTGTCCTCCTGGACGAAGCAGAGCGGGTTGCCGAACGGGTCGTCGGCGTAGAAGGAGCGTTCGCCCCAGAACTGGGTCGCGATGCCGTCGTCGATCCAGCGCGGCCCGGCGGCCCGGACCTGCTCGAACGTCGCTTCGACGTCGTCGACCGCCAGGTAGACGATCCGCGGATCCTTGTCGGGCCGCGGTTCCCGGCGTTCGAGCGGTGCTTCGACGCAGGCGAGGACCACGCTGCCGCAGGTGAAGTAGTGCCGGTTGAGCGCGATCCGCTCACCGGCGTCGCCGAGGACCCGGCCGTAGAACGCCACCGCCGTCTCGATGTCGTCGACGGGCTGGATCAACCGGAATACCCGTGGACCGCTCATGCGTCGAGACAGTACCGGATGCCGCTCTTGACAGCGGGTGGACAATAAAAAATCGACGTGCTCTCCGAAAACAAATAGGAGAACCCGCCGAATGTGTTGTCAGTCTAACCGCTGTGAGGGGAACTTGTCAAATCAGGGGTACGACGAGGAATTGCGGTCCGAACGCGCGTACACGGCCGAGCTGTACGCGCGTCTCGACCGTGAACGCGAGCAGGCGGCGCGCCGCTTTCGTGCCGCACTGGGGGAAACCGGCATCGCGCTCGTGGAGCGGGACGCCGACGTGCGCGTCCGGGCGCGTGAGACGGCCCGGCTGAACGTCGTCGACAACGGGCTCTGCTTCGGCAGGCTCGACGCCCTTTCCGGCGAACGGAGTTACATCGGCCGGATCGGGATCTTCGACAGCGAAAACGACTACGAACCGCTTCTGCTGGATTGGCGGGCGCCGGCGTCGCGCGCGTTCTACGTCGCCACCGCGGCGACTCCGGAAGACATGCGGCGGCGACGTCAGTTCCACACGATGGGCCGCCGGGTCGTCGACTTCACGGACGAGGTGTTCGGCCGGCCCGGCGACCAGGAGCGCGGTGACGCGGCGCTGCTGGCGGCCGTCAACGCGCCGCGCGGCGCGGGCATGCGCGACATCGTCGCGACCATCCAGGCCGAGCAGGACGAGATCATCCGGCTCGGCCACGCGGGGGTGCTGGTCGTCGAAGGCGGGCCCGGCACCGGCAAGACCGCCGTCGCGCTGCACCGGGTGGCCTACCTGCTCTACACCCAGCGTGAGCGGATGTCGCGCAGCGGCGTGCTGGTGGTCGGGCCGAGCCCGGTGTTCCTGGACCACATCGGCCGCGTGCTGCCGTCGCTCGGCGAGTCGGACGTCGTCTTCACGACGACCGGCGGGCTCGTGCCCGGCTTGCGCGTCACGGCCGAGGACGCGCCCGGGATCGCGGAGCTCAAGGGCTCACTGAAGATCCTCGACGTCCTCGCGGCGGCGGTCGCCGACCGGCAGAAGGTGCCCGACGAGCCGGTGCCGGTCGAGCTGGCCGACGTCACGGTGGCGCTCGACGCCGACGTCGCCGACGAGGCCAGGCTCGAGGCGCGGCGGACGGAGCTGCCGCACAACGAGGCCCGCCAGGTGTTCCGCGAGGTCGCCGTCCGGCTCCTGGCCGAGCGGGCCGTGGCGGTGATCGGCCAGGGCTGGCTGAGCCGGGAGGACCAGGGCGCGTGGGCCAACCTCCGCGCCGACGTCCGCGAAGAGCTGGCAGAGCACGAAGAACTCGCGGCCGCGCTCGACGCGTTGTGGCCGTCGCTGACGCCGGAGACGCTGCTGGCACCGCTCTACATGTCGCCCCGACGGCTCGAGGCGGCCGGAGCAGACCCGTCGTTGTTCCGCGTGGACGGCGGGGCCTGGACGGTCTCGGACGTGCCGTTGCTCGACGAGCTGGCCGACTTGCTCGGCCGGGACGACGCGGCCGAACGCGCCGCCGCGAAGCAGCAGGCGGAGGAGGACGAGGAGTACGCGGGCGGGGTCATGGACCTCCTGAAGCTGGACCGCGAGGAACTGGACGAGGACGTCCAGCTGGTCGCCACCGACCTGCTCTACGCCCAGGACCTCGCCGGCCGGTTCGCCGAGCGCGACACCCGTGACCTAGCCGAGCGCGCGGTCGAGGACCGCGACTGGACGTACGGGCACGTCGTCGTCGACGAGGCGCAGGAACTGTCCGAAATGGACTGGCGGGTGCTGATGCGGCGGTGCCCGAGCCGGTCGTTCACGATCGTCGGCGACCTCGCGCAGCGGCGGTCGGCGGCCGGGGCGAAGGCGTGGGCGCCGGTGCTCGCGCCGTACGTCCGCGACCGCTGGCAGTACCGCGAACTGACCGTGAACTACCGGACCCCGGCGGAGATCATGACCGTCGCCGGCGCGCTGCTCGCCGAGTTCGCCCCGGACGCGCGGGTGCCGGAATCGGTGCGCGCGTGCGGGATCCGGCCGTGGTCCAGACAGGTTGCGGACGGCGACTTGCAAGCCGCCATCGACGAATTCGCACAGGACGAAGCCGACCGTGAAGGCACCAGCGTCGTGATCGGCCCGGAAGGCGTGCCGGGCGCGATCCCGCCGTCGGCGGCCAAGGGCCTCGAGTTCGACGCCGTCCTCGTCGTCGAACCGGAGCGGATCCTCGCCGAGGGCCCGCGCGGCGCGGCGGAGCTGTACGTCGCGCTCACGCGCGCCACGCAGCGCCTCGGGGTGCTCCACCGGGAGGCGCTGCCGCAGGCGCTGAGCGGGCTCGCCGAAGCCGGGCTACCGGTCTCCGCAGGCCACCGCCGCTTCCTGTAGCCGGTCGGGGTGGCGAGCGGGGTCTCGGCCCGTCACCCCGGCCGGCTACGCGGTGAGCCGGCCCCAGGCGTAGTTCTGCTTGGCCAGCTTCAGGTACACGAACAACTCGGTGCCGGAGACGCCCGGGATCTTCCGGATCTCCTCACCCAGCACTTCGAGCATGTGGTCGTCGTCCCGGCAGACGAGTTCGGCCAGCAGGTCGTAGCGTCCGGCGCAGAGCACGACGTAGTGCACGTTCGGCAGCTCGGACAACTTCTCCGCCACCGCACGGGGATCCGCGCCGTCGACGCTGATCCCGACCATCGCCTGCCGCGTCAGGTCGACGTTGGCGGGATCGGTCACCGCGACGATCTGCATCAGGTCGTCGCGCAGCAGCCGCTGCACCCGCTGGCGGACGGCACCCTCCGACAGGCCGACCGCCTTGGCAAGAGCGGTGAACGAGGCCCGGCCGTCCTGCTGGAGCAGAGCGATCAACGATCTGTCCGTATTGTCCAGTCCTCGCGCACGTGATTCGTCACCCATGCCGTCCCTCCCTGTGTTTCGGCATGTGATTTGTCAAGTGCGCAGCGTATCGAGACCTGACCAGAAAGCGAGAGTCCCGGAGCAGCTTCACGTGATCCGGCGTGCGCGCCGCGCTCAGCCGAGGAATCGGTGGCCCGGGAGGAAAAACACAAGCCAATCCGAGGCTCCTCTGTGCGTCCGAGCACAGCCGGGGGCGCTCACGGGCCGCCGCCGGGTACCGTCTGGCGGCTCGTCGTCACCGAACCGGAACTCCAGGAGGACCAACACATGCCGGACGCCGTGGCCCTCGGCGGCCGACCCGCGCCCGCCGTCACGGAGAAAGGGCTGCGCAGCGGTGCGCTGGGCATGGTGTCGTCGATGGTCATCGGGATGTCGTCGACGGCCCCGGCGTACTCGATCGCGGCGACGCTCGGGCTGATCGTGCTCGCCGGTACCGGTTTCAAGGCGGCCGCGTTCGTCCTGCTTTCGTTCGTCCCGGTGCTGTTCGTCGCCTTCGCGTTCCGGGAGCTGAACAGCGCGGAACCCGACTGTGGCACCAACTTCACGTGGGCGACCCGCGCGTTCGGCGCCCACGCGGGGTGGTTCACCGGCTGGGTCGTCACGGTCGCCCAGCTGCTGGTGATGAGCAGCCAGTCCGCGCTCACCGGCCGGTACACGCTGCTGCTGTTCGGTGCGTCCGACGTCGCGGAGAACCGGTGGGTGACGACGGCGATCGGCGCCGCCTGGCTGCTCGCGTTGTGCTGGCTGTGCCACCGCGGCATCGAGGTGTCCGCGCGGGCGCAGTGGATCCTGCTCGGGGTCGAGCTGGCGGTGCTGGCGCTGTTCTCGGTCGTCGCGCTCGTCCGCGTCTTCGACGGCACCGCGGGACCGCAGGCTTCGGTGCCGCGCCTCGACTGGTTGTGGCCCGGCGGGGTCGGCGTCGGCACCGCGGTCTCGGCGGTGCTCCTGGCCGTCTTCATCTACTGGGGCTGGGAAAGCTCGCTCTCGGTCAACGAGGAGTCGGCCGACCCGCGCCACGCGCCGGGCCGCGCGGCGGTGCTCTCGACGGTGTTGCTGGTGCTGAACTACCTGCTCGTCACGGTCGCGGCGCTCGCCTTCGCGGGTGTCGGCCCCGACGGCGTCGGGCTGGGCAACGAGGCGAACTCCGACGACGTCCTGGCCGGGCTCGGTGGTGCCGTGTTCGGGGACGGGACCACCGGGAAGGTGCTGGGCGTTCTGCTGATCGTCTCGGTGCTGACCAGCGGCGCGGCGACCAGCCAGGCGACGATCATGCCCGCCGCGCGCACGACGTTGTCGATGGCCAGCCACGGCGCGCTGCCGCGGGTGTTCGGCCGCGTGCACCCCCGGTTCCGGACGCCGTCGGTGGCCACCTGGGCGTTCGGGCTGGTGTCGCTCGCGGTGTACGTGCTGCTCGCGCTGGTGAGTGACAACGTGCTCTCGGACAGCGTCGACGCCGTCGGGCTGACCATCGCCATCGAGTACACGATGACCGCCCTCGCGTGTGTCTGGGTGTTCCGCCGGACGCTGTTCGCGAGCGTGCGCAACTTCGTGCTGCGCGGGCTGTTGCCGTTCGCTGGCGGGGTGTTCTTCCTCGCCGTGCTGGTGTTCGCGCTGATCGAGTACGCGCGGCCGGACGCGGGCGAGACCACGGTGTTCGGCGTCGGCGGGGTCGCGGTGATCGGCGTGGTGTCGATCGTGCTGGGGGTGCCGCTGATGTTCGCGGTGCACCGGGCGTGCCGCGAGTTCTTCGCCGGGCGTCGCCTGCCGCGCGGTCTGGTGCCGCGCGGCGGCGACGTGATCGTTACCCGAGATCCCGCCGGCTGAGGTCCTCCTCGGTCTCGCGGCGCACCAAGAGCGTCGCGACGCCGTCCTTGACGCCGACCAGCGGCGGGCGGCCGACCTGGTTGTAGTTCGAGGCCAGCGAGTGGTGGTACGCGCCGGTGCACGGCACGGCCAGCAGGTCACCGGCGTGCAGGTCGCCGGGCAGGAGGATGCCGTCGGCGAGGACGTCACCGGACTCGCAGTGCCGGCCGACGACGGTCATCGGGGTGCGCTTCTCCTTCGAGTGCCGTCCGACGAGCCGTGTGGTGTAGCGCGCGCCGTAGAGGGACGGGCGCGCGTTGTCGCTCATCCCGCCGTCGACCGCGACGAACGTGCGGCTGCCGCGCTTGACCGCGCACACGCGGTAGACCGTGATCCCGGCCGGGCCGACGATCGCCCGGCCCGGCTCGATCGTCAAGCGTGGCAACGGAAAGCCGTGCGCCGCGCACTCGTACCCGAGCGCCACGCGCAGGCGTCGCGAGTAGCCGCCCAGGTCGAACGCGGGCTCGCCGCCGACGTACGGCACCGCGTGCCCGCCGCCGAGGTCGAGCTCCCGCAGCGTGACGCCGTGGACGTCGCGGATCCGGACGAGCACCTCGGCCATCCGCCGCGCGGCCGCCTCGTACCGGTCGACGCGCGAGACCTGCGAGCCGATGTGGCAGTGCAGCCCGGCCAGCCTGAGCCCGGGCTAGTTTCGCACGGCCTTCACGGCCGCGTCGACGTTGTCCGGGACGCCGTCGAGCAGGGAGAAGCCGAACTTCTGGCCCTCGGTGCCGGTGCTGATCGCCGCGTGCGCGCCGGCCGCGACACCCGGCGTCACGCGGATCATCACCTGCTGCGCGCCGTGCGCGAGGGCGCCGAGCTGCTCGATCTCGTCGAGCGAGTCGACGACGATCCGCCGGACGCCGTACTCGAGCGCGGCCTTCAGGTCCTCGGGCGTCTTCGCGTTGCCGTGCAACAGCATCCGTTCCGGCGGAAAGCCGATCCCGCGGGCGACCGCGATCTCACCCGCGGAGCACGTGTCGAGCGACAACCCCTCTTCGGCCACCCAGCGCAGCACGGACCGCGTGCACAGCGCCTTGCTCGCGTACGCGACTTCGACGTCCGGCAGCGCCTGCCGGTACTCACGCGCGGTGTTGCGGACCTGCTGCTCGTCGATGAGGTACGACGGCGTCCCGAAGCGGGCGGCGAGGTGGCTGACCTTCGCGCCGGCGAGGAGCAGCTCGCCGTCCTCGCCGAGTCGGGTGCTTCGCGGCCAGACTCCTGGCTCGAGGTGGTCGGCGGCTTCACAGCCGAGGCTGGGAAGAAGCTCGCTGAGCGTCACGGGTGCCTCCGGGCATCGCGGCGGATCGGACTCCCCCAGGACAACCCTCCGGCGGGCTCCGCAGGCCGGCCGCCGATGCCGTCCTGACGGGTTCCCCGCTCCCGCTGACGTGTTCTTAACGCGCGAGTAACCTCGGCCACACCCCGGCTGACCTGCGAAGAGCTGACTTCGTGCGGCGGTCGCCGTCACATAGGGCATGGTGACTACCGAGATGGACGAGACGGAGTTCGCGGACCTGGCCGAGGCGCACCGGCGTGAGCTGCAGGTGCACTGCTACCGGCTGCTGGGGTCGCTCGACGAGGCCGAGGACCTGGTCCAGGAGACGTTCCTGCGTGCGTGGCGCGCCCGCGAGCAGTACGCCGGGCGGGCGAGCCTGCGGGCGTGGCTCTACAAGATCGCGACCAACACGTGCCTCGACTTCCTCGACCGCGCGCCGCGGGTGGTGCCGTCCGTCGACTTGCCGGTGGCTTCCGGCTCGCACCTGGCGCCCCGGCCCGCGGCGGCGGTGCCGTGGCTGCAGCCCGGCCCGGACGACCTGCTCGACGCGGCGGTCGCGCGCGAGACGGTCGAGCTGGCGTTCCTCGCGGCGGTCCAGTACCTCTCGCCGCGGCAACGCGCGGTGCTGATCCTGCGCGACGTCGTCGGCTGGACGGCGAAGGAGACAGCGACAACGCTGGAGACGACCCCGGCCTCGGTGAACAGCTCGCTTCTGCGGGCGCGGGCGGAGTTGAAGGAGCAGCTGCCGTCGCGGCGCACGGAGTGGCGCGTCGAGTCGAGCGGCGACGAGCGCGCGGTGGTCTCCCGCTACATGGCGGCGATCACGGCGGGCGACGACCAGGCCATCGCGGCGGTCCTGCGCGACGACGTCCGCTGCAGCCACCAGCCGGGCGCCGGCGGCCACGAAGGGCCGGAGCCGACGTGGTACGGCGGCCGCGCGACGGTGCTGGCGGGCTGGGCGCCGGTGCTGCACGGGCCGGACGCGATGGAGCTGCGGATGCGCGAAGTGCGAGCCAACGGCGGCCCCGCCGTAGCGACGTACCTCCGCCACGACGGGGCGTTCCGCGCGTTCGGCCTGAACACGCTGCTCGTCGTGGACGGTTCGGTCGCCGAAGTGACGACGTTCGTCCCGGGCGCGTTCAAGGCGTTCGGACTGCCGGAGGTCCTGCCGGCCTGACACTCAGCGCACGGGCTCGGGAACGGTGTCGAGCTCGTGCACCATCCGCACGGCGAGCGCGAGCGCCTTGGTGTCGCTCAGCTTGGTGTCTTCCATGACGATCTTCTTCACGCGCTCGACGCGCAGGTGGTAGCGACTGGTGGGTTCGATCTGGGCGGTCATGGTGAATCCTGTCCGGTGGGTCGATCGAGCGAGTTGGTTCGATGGGGTTGGGGCGGCGGCTTCAGGTGAAGGTCGATCCGGCCGCGGTCGCGATCCGGCTCAACGGGTTGGGTGCCGCGTTCGTTGCCTCGAAGAGCGCGTGCACGAAGAGTTCCCGGGTTCGTGCACCCATACCCGGGTGAAGTGGCCTCGGCCGCCGTCGGCAGGGCTGCCGCCGCGTGCTCAGCGGGCCTTGTGGTCCTGCGCGCTGCCGCAGACGCAGCCGCGGTCGGTGCCCTGGCCGGCTGCCGTGGCCGCGCAGTAGCGGCGGGCGATCGTGTCGTGGGTGCCGAGGGGGTGCGGGCAGCTCGGGCAGCGCTCGCCTGAGCGGGGTACTTCGGTCTCGTCCGGCGCCGGTGCTGTCACGCCATCACCTTCTTCGTCCGGAGCGGCTCGCCCGCCTCATGCAGGTGCTGCAACACGTAACCGTAGGAGCGGGCCCAGCCGCACTCGGCGTAGGAAATCCCGTACCGGGCGCAGAACTCCCGGACGATCACCTGCGCGTGCTTCAGGTTCGGCCGCGGCATGCTCGGGAACAGGTGGTGCTCGATCTGGTAGTTCAGCCCGCCGAGAGCGAAGTCGACGACCGGCCCACCGCGGACGTTGCGCGAGGTGAGCACCTGCTTGCGCAGGAAGTCCAGCTTGTGCCCGCTCTCGAGCATCTCCATGCCCTTGTGGTTGGGCGCGAACGAGCAGCCCATGTACAGCCCCCACAGGAACTGGTGCACGAGGATGAAGATGATCCCGGTCAGCGGCGAGAGCACGATGAACACGGCGGCGAGGTAGGCCACCAGGTGCGCGATCAGGAGTGCCGACTCCAGTTTGCGCCGGCGGATGTCCTTGTTCAGCACCGCCTTCACGCTCGAAACGTGCAGGTTGAGGCCTTCGAGCAGCAGCAGCGGGAAGAACAGGAACGCCTGGTACTTCGCCATCCAGCGGAGGAACCCGCGCTTGCGCGAGCTCTGCGCCTTGCTGAACGCGAGCGCGGCGATGTCGACGTCCGGGTCCTCGTCCTCGTGGTTCGGGTTGGCGTGGTGGCGCGAATGCGTGCCGACCCACCAGCCGTAGCTGAGGCCGGTCAGTCCACCGTGGACGAACCCGGTCGCTTCGTTCGCCCTGCGGCTGCTGAAGATCTGCTTGTGCCCGGCGTCGTGGCCGATGAACGACAGCTGCGCGAACATCATCGCGAAGAACGCGGCGAGGAACAGCTGCCACCAGGAGTCGCCGAGGTAGGCGAACGCGACCCAGCCGCCACCGAAGGCGGCGAGGTTCAACCCGATCCGCACGATGTAGTAGCGCCGTCGACGCTGGAGGAGTCCGGCGGCCTTGACGAGCCGGGACAGCTCGGCGAAGTCGCTGCCGGTGGACACAGGGGTATCCGGAACTTGGGTGGCACTCATCGGCACAACCGCTCTGGGTAAGTCGTAAAGGCTTGTCCAGCAACGGTTTCCGGCCCCGACAGGGTCCGGGTCCGGTCCGGGAAAAGGGCACTGGGGCCTGGTCGCGGTGGTACCGCGTCCTTAGGCAAGCCTCTCACTCCACCGCCGGATTGGCAATTCCCCGCAGGTTGCCGAGCAGGTGTACAGTCAGCCACATCGGGATTACGGTGACTTACCGCACACCCGTGACCTTCCGGCCGGATCGCTCCGGTTGGAGACAGGAGCCTGTCAGGCCCGAACCCGTCTCGTACCGCAACCGTGCCAGCCGTTCGGCCGGCGAGCAGCCGCCCGCAGTCGCGCAGAGCGACGCCCGGGGCGCCCAGTTGGGTTGCTACAGCGAGGATCGAGCCGAGCAGACCGCTGTCACAGGGTGGTTCGTCGGCGAGTTGTGGTTCGGCGTCACCGCGCTTCCGACCCGTCGACGGGCCACCATGTTCACGAGAGCCCCCAGGACGAGAGCAGGCCGAAGAGCCGTTCCCGTTCGGCCGCCGTCAGCAGCCGGCTGGGGGGCCGGACGTCCGGGCGGCACAGGCCCAGCTGGGCGAGCGCGTCCTTGACGACGCTGACGTTGTTCGCGTTCCCGTTGGCGGCACGGAGTTCTTCGAAGGGCCGGATCCGCTCCCAGACGGCCATCGCCGCCGGATAGTCCCCTGTGGACAGTGAGCGGAACATGTCCAGCGAGATCGACGGGTCGACGTTCACCAGCCCGGACGTGAACCCCGTGGCGCCCACCGCGAAGTAGCCGGGGGCGGAGAGCTCGGCCAGCCCGGCGATCCACACGAACCGCTCGAAGCCGGTGTCCCGCGCGACAGAACCGAACCGCACCGGGTCCGGCACCGCGTACTTGACCCCTATGACGTTGGGCGCCGCGACGCCCAGTGCGTGCAGCTGCTCACCGCCGATGGCGGGGTTGCGCACGTAGAGCACCACGCCGAGTTCCGGCACCGCGGCGGCGATCGAGGCGTGGTAGTCGACCCAGCCGTCGCCGGAGATGTAAGGGTGCACCGGCTGGTGGATCATGACCATGTCCGCGCCGGCGTCCCGCGCGTGCGCCGCGGCCCGCGTCGCCGACGCGACGTCGTGCCCGATCCCGGCGAGCACGCTCGCCCGCCCGGCCACGGCCTCGACGGTGACCTCGAGACACTGCCGGGCCTCGTCCGCGTCGAGCGCGTAGAACTCGCCGGTGTTCCCGTTCGGCGTCACGACCTCGATGCCGCTGGTCACCAGGCGGTCGACCAGCTTCGCGTAGGTCGGGCCGTCGACGGCGCCCTCGGCGTCGAACGGCGTGACGGGGATGGCCACCACCCCGGAAAGCCGCCGCCTCTGCTGCTCGAACGTCATCGGGTCCCTTCCGGATCACGGTCTCCCCGGACGGCCCGACAGGGAGCGAAAGTGCTCGCCAAGGACGTGTCCGATCTGATATATGATGCGACATACAACATTATCACGGGCAAGGAGCAGCCATGCAGGGTCGCAGCGGCTTCCGATTCCGACGAGCGCTGCTGGTGGTGAGCCTCGCCGCCGGCCTCACGGCGTGCGGCGCCCCCGGCGGCGACGGCGGCCAGGCAGCGGCCCCGCAGGCCGTGCCGGACAAGCCGAGCAAACCGGTCGAGCTCAACATCCTCGACATCGCCGGCAACCTGCAGCTCACCAAGCAGATGATCGAGAACTTCAAGGCCGCGCACCCCGAAGTGCTCTCCAAGGTCACCTATTCGACGGCCCCCGCCCCGAGCATGGCGGGCAAGCTCAAGGCCGAGCAGGACGGCGGCGTCGCCCAGACCCACCTGGTCCTCAGCGGCACCGACGGCCTCTCCGCGGGCATAGCGAACGGCACCCTCGCGAAGATCCTCCCGGACTTCGCCGGCCGGTTCCCGAACCTGATGCAGAACTACCTGGAGCCCGCGGCCAAGATGCAGGACCTGGCCAACGGCTACGGCGTCGAGGTCGTCTACTACCCGTCCGGGCCGCTGCTGGAGTTCAACCCGGCCGCGGCCGCGACGCCACCGGCGTCACCGCAGGAGCTGCTCGACTGGGCGAAGGCGCACCCGGACAAGTTCCAGTACGCCCAGCCGTCCAACTCCGGCCCGGGCCGGACCTTCCTGATGGGGCTGCCGTACCTCCTCGGGGACAAGGATCCGAAGGATCCGGACAAGGGCTGGGACAAGACCTGGGCGTTCCTGCAGGAGCTGGGCAAGTACGTGAAGTACTACCCGTCGGGCACCACGGAGGCGATGAAGAACGTCGCCTCCGGCTCGGTCGACATGGTCATGTCGACCACGGGCTGGGACATCAACCCGCGCAAGCTCGGCACGGTGCCGAACACGGTCAAGACCGCGATCATGCAGCCGATGCACTGGGTCACCGACGCCCAGTACGCCCTGATCCCCAAGGGGCTCTCGGGCGACCAGGAGTCGGCGATCCTGCAGCTCGTCGCCTGGATGCTCAAGCCGGACCAGCAGGCCATCGCCTACGACGACGGCTACTTCTACCCCGGCCCGGCGGTCAAGGACGTCACCCTCCAGATGGCGCCGCAGAAGAGCCAGGACACGATCAAGCAGTTCGGCCGCCCGGAGTACGAGCAGTGGATCGCCCAGTACCCCAAGGAGACCTCGCTGCCGGCCGAGCAGCAGGTCAAGGCGTTCGACAAGTGGAACCAGCTGGTCGGCGGCTCGAAGGTCGGCAAGAAGTGACGTTCGAGCAGCTCCGGCTGGACGGTGTCTCGCGCAGCTTCGGCACTGCGAACGCCCTGCGCGGCCTCGACCTCGCCATCACCCGCGGCGAGTTCGTGGCCCTGCTGGGCCCGTCCGGCTGCGGCAAGTCGACGGCCTTGAACTGCCTGGCCGGCCTCCTGCCGCTGACCGGCGGCAGCATCTGGCTCGACGACACCCGCATCGACGGCCGGCCACCGGAGCAGCGCGGGTTCGGGATGGTGTTCCAGAACTACGCGCTGTTCCCGCACCTGTCCGTCCGCGCGAACGTCGGCTTCGGCCTCAAGATGCGCAAGGTCGCCCGCGCCGACGCCCGCCGGCGAGTCGACGAAGCCCTTCGCCTGGTGCAGCTCTCCGAGCACGCGGCGAAGTTCCCCGCCCAGCTGTCCGGCGGCCAGCAGCAGCGCGTCGCCATCGCCCGGGCCGTGGTGCTGGAGCCGGCGGTCGTCCTGATGGACGAGCCGCTGTCCAACCTGGACGCCAAGCTCCGCCTCGAGATGCGGATGGAGATCCGCCGCCTCCACCAGACGCTCGGTCTCACCACGGTCTACGTCACCCACGACCAGGAGGAGGCCCTCTCGCTCGCCGACCGCCTGGTGGTGCTGCGCGAGGGCGCGGTGCAGCAGATCGGCACACCCGAGGAGGTCTACGCCCAGCCGGTGAACAGCTACGTCGCGTCCTTCATGGGCTACCGCAACCTCCTGGACCTCACGGTCACCGGCCCGGCCGCCGGGTCGGTCACCGTGGAAGGCGACGGCATCCGCCTGACCGGCACCAACCGCGACGACCTCACGGACGGCCCGGCGAAGGTCGCCATCCGTCCCGAGGACTTCGTCGTGGGCGAAGGTGCCGAGAACGCCCTCGACGTCACGGTCGAGATCGTCGAGTACCACGGCCGCGAGCTGTCGGTCTCGGCCCGCTTGCCGAACGGGGTGCCGGTCTACTTCCGCACGGACAAGCGTCTCGCCCCCGGCGACCCGGCGAAGATCGGTGTCCCGGCCGAGCGGGTCCTGGTGTTCGCGCCGTGACCGCCGTGACGACCACCCGCCCGGCGTTGCGCCACCGCCTGGCCGAACGGGGCATCGACCGCGCGTTGCTGCTCCTGGTGCCCGGGTTGCTGGTCACCGCCTGCCTGTTCCTGTATCCGTTCCTCTACGGCCTCCAGTTGTCGTTCGCCCCTCGCCAGGGCGGTGTCTTCGCGAACTACGCCAGGTTCTTCGGCGACCCGTACCTGCGCGACACGATCTGGACGACGCTGGGCATCGCGCTGCCCGCGACGTTCGTCAACGTGCTCGCCAGCATCCCGATCGCCTACGTCATGCGCGGCCGGGTGCGCGGCAAGCGCCTCCTGACGACGATCCTGGTCGTCCCGATCACGCTCGGCACGGTGCTCACCGCGCAGGGCCTGCTCATGTACGGCGGCGAAGGGGGCTGGCTGAACAAGGTGCTCACCGCCGTCGGGATCACCGACCAGCCGCTCCCGCTGGTCCACAACTACACGGGTGTCGTGCTGTCGCTGGTCATCACCGGCTTCCCGTTCTCGTTCCTGCTGACGTTGTCCTATCTCTCGGGCATCGACCCCTCCTTGGAGAAGGCCGCCGCGACGCTCGGCGCCAACTGGGTGCAGCGCTTCCGGCGGATCACGCTGCCCCTGCTCGCGCCCGGCCTGGCGATCACCTTCTGCCTTTCGTTCGTGATGGCGTTCTCGGTGTTCCCGTCGGCGCAGCTCGTCGGCGACCCGGCCAACGAGACCCGTGTCATCTCGATCGCGGCCTACCACGCCGCGTTCGAGGAGTACGACTACTCGATGGGCTCGGCCGTCGCGATGATCATGGCGGTGCTCATGCTGATCGTGATCGGCCTGGTCATGGCGTGGCGCGGCACGCTGTACCGCGGAGCGACCGGAGGCAAGGGATGACCGGTTGGGTCACGCGTCCCGGACGTTGGGTCGTCTGGGCCGTCGTCGCGTTCTTCTTCGTCAACCTCGCCGGCGTGGTCCTTTCCGTCGTCGTCGATTCGTTCGGGGTGCAGTGGTTCGGCACCTGGCTCCCGGACGGCTTCACCACCCACTGGTACGCCGACGCCTGGCGCGAGTTCGGCCTCGCGGACGTCCTCCTCACGACGGCGATCGTCGCCCTGGTGGTGATCGCGGTGTCGGTGGCGGTCGGCGTCCCGGCCGCGTACGCACTGGCCCGCCGGACGTTCCCCGGCAAGCGCCTGGTGATGCTCCTGTTCGTGCTGCCGATCCTGATCCCGCCGATCACCTACGGCATCCCGCTGGCCACGGTTCTCTACAAGTTCCACCTGGCCGGCTCGATGACCGGGGTCATCCTGGCGAACCTGGTGCCGTCGGTGCCGTTCGTCGTGCTGACGATGACGCCCTTCATCGAGCAGATCGACCCGAAGATCGAAGCGGCCGCGCGCATGTCGGGCGCGCGCACGCTGTCGGTGTTCACCAGGATCCTCGGGCCGTTGCTGCTGCCGGGCATCCTGGCCGCGTCGATCCTGGTGCTGGTGCGCACCGTCGGCATGTTCGAGCTGACGTTCCTGACGGCAGGCCCGGACTCGACGACCCTCGTCGTGGCCCTCTACAACTCCGTGTTCGCCGCGGGCATCCGCGCCAACCAGTCGGTCGACGCGATGGCCACCATCTACACGGGTTCCATGCTGATCCTCCTCATCGTGGCGTTGCGGTTCGTGAATCCGACGCAGCTGGTGACCCGGATCCGCGAAGATGCTTGAGGTGTTCGAAACCATGAGCAGGGCAGTGGCCTGGGACGGCTTCTTCAACACGAGGGATCTCGGCGGCTTGCCGACCAGGTCCGGGGAGACGACCGCCTACGGCGCCTTCTTCAGATCGGCGGACCCTCGGTTCGTCACGGACTCGGGCTGGGCCCAAGCGCGCGAAGCGGGCGTCCGCACCATCGTCGACCTCCGCAACGAGGACGAGATCCAGCCCGGGGCCGGATCGCGAACAGCGCAGGCAGGTTCGGCGCAGTTCACCGCCCACTCCGCAGGACCGGCCACGCCGACTGGCATCACCCGGCTCGAAGTACCGCTCGACGACATCGACGACGTCGAGTTCTGGCAGCAGCTCAACCGTGACCAGCTCAACGGCACGCCGCTCTATTACCCCCTCTTCCTCCAGCGGAAAGCCGGCCGCTGCGCCGCCGTCGTCAAGGCGATCGCGCACGCCGATCCCGGCGGTGTCCTGTTCCACTGCGGCGCCGGCCGAGACCGGACCGGGCTGATCACGCTCCTGCTGCTCGCGCTGGTCGGCGTCGAACCCCGGGCGATCGCCGCGGACTACGACGTGTCGGCCGAGGCCGTCAAAACGCTGTTCGCCGCGATGGGCACCGACGATCAAGCTCCGATCATCGAGGCCGTCCTCGCGGAGCGAGGCACCACGGCCGAAGAAGCCGTCTTGGCGGTCCTCGATGGTTTCGATGTCGAGCACTATCTGCTCGATGCCGGTGTCTCCCGCGACGAACTCCGCAGCGTTCGCCATCGGCTCCTGGGTTCACACGCTCACTGACTGTCGCTTCCACGTGATCGACTCTACCGCCGTTCTTCGAACATGTGATCGACACGATGAGGTGAAACCGGTCTTGCGCCTCCCCTGGGAGGAGGTGCCAGGCTGAACCGCATGCGCTACTCGATCGGCGAGCTGGCCCGGCGGACGGGGCTGACCGTCAAGGCCGTCCGGTTCTACTCCGATCGCGGTCTCGTGCTGCCGGCCGAGCGCAATTCCGCAGGTCACCGGCTATACGACGGGACTGCGCTCGCGAGGCTCGACCTAATCCGCACGCTCCGCGAACTGGGGCTGGACCTCGCCACGATCCGGCGCGTCGTCGACGGCGAAGCCACCGTCGCCGACGTCGCGGCGAGGCACGTGGAAGCCCTCTCGGCGCAAATCCGGCTGCTGCGACTGCGTCGCGCTGTCCTGACCGTCGTCGCGGAGCGTGGTTCGACACCCGAGGAGACAAGCCTGATGAACCAGTTGGCCCAGCTGTCGGACACCGAGCGTCGCCGGCTCGTCGACGACTTCCTCCGGGATGCCCTCGGCGACCGTCCCGAACTCGCGGGCATCGCGCGCACGTTGACCCCCGAACTGCCGGACCACCCGGAATCCGCGCAGTTCGAGGCCTGGATCGAGCTGGCGGAGCTGACTCAGGACGCGGAGTTCCGCGGCGTCCTGCGGCGGCTCGCGGACGACCACCCCGGCGGCCTCCGCCGCGACCTCACCGCGGAGGTCCGGACGGCCGTCGACGCCGGTGTCGCGCCGGATTCGCCGGAGGCCGCCGAGATCGTCGACGGCCTCGGCCGGGATCCCGGGCGGCTGCGCGCCTGGCTGGCCGCCGCCCGGGATCCGCGTCGTGCGCGCTACCTGGAACTGCTCGCGATCGTCAACGGCTGGGCGGCTCCGGAAAGCCTGGCCCCGACGCTGGATTGGCTGGCCGAAGCGGTTTCCTGATCTCGTCGGCGAGCCACGCGAGAACGTCGTCGACGGGTCTGGCGTCCAATTGGCTCCCATCGCGCAGCCGCACCGAAAGCCCGCCCGACGAAACCTCCCGAGGGCCGATCACGGCCTGGTACGGCGCCAGCCGTCCGTCCCTGATCCGCGCGCCCAGGCTGCCCCGCGACGCGTCGACCACCTCGATGCGCAGGTCGTCGTGCCGAATCCGGTTCGCGTAGGGCAGTTCGGCGTCGGACACGGGGAGCAGGCGGAGCTGCACCGGCGCCAACCAGGCCGGGAACGCGCCGCCGTGGACCTCGATCAGCTGCGCCATCGCCCGCTCGATGCTGCCGATGATGCTGCGGTGGACCATCACCGGCCGGTGTTTCGCGCCGTCCGCGCCGACGTACTCGAGCGCGAACTGCTCCGGCTGGTGGAAGTCGACCTGGACGGTGGACAGGGTCGATTCGCGACCGGCGCTGTCGACGACCTGGACGTCGATCTTCGGTCCGTAGAAGGCTGCTTCGCCCTCTACGGCGTCGTACGCGAGTCCGGCGCGATCGAGGACGGAACGTAAGATATCCGCCGCTCGCAGCCACTTTCCGGCGTCACCGACGTACTTCCCGGAGTCCCCGGCGAGGGAGAGCCGGTAGCGTGCCGGCTGGATGCCGAGAGCGTCGTAAGCCCGCCTGATCAGGGCCAACGCTGCGGCGGCCTCGTCTTCGACCTGGTCGAGGGTGCAGAAGACGTGCGCGTCGTTCAGCTGGATCGCGCGCACCCGGCTCAGGCCGCCGAGCACGCCGGACAGTTCGGCACGGTACATCCCGCCGAGCTCCGCGAGCCGCAGCGGCAGCTCGCGGTAGCTGCGCCCGCGCGAACGGTAGATCAGCGCGTGGTGCGGGCACAGGCTCGGCCGCAGCACGACCTGCTCACCGCCGAGGTCCATGGGCGGGAACATGTCGTCGCGGTAGTGCGACCAGTGCCCGGACAGCTCGTACAGCTCGCGCTTGCCGAGCACGGGCGAATGGACGTGCCGGTAGCCCGCGCGGCGTTCGACGTCGCGGACGTACTCCTCCAGGCTGTGGCGGACGATCGCACCGTCGGGCAGCCAGTACGGCAGGCCGGCGCCGAGCAGTGGATCGGAGCCGAACAGCTCCAGCTCGCGGCCGAGCTTGCGGTGATCGTGCATTGTGGACTCCTCGCGGACGGCGAGGCGGGTGACCACAAGACGAAGCCCGGGGCAACCGCCCCGGGCTGGAAACGTCGTTCAGCGCGCCGGGACACTCTCCGGCGTCGTCGTCATGGCGCGCATCATGGGTCCACGGTAACCAGCGGCGTCCGGCGCCGCGACGGAATTACTCCGTCACCAGCTGGAACGTGTCGTGCCGAGGCTTGCCGGCCGGTCGCAGGACCAGCACGTTGGCGCCCGTCGACGTCTGACGGGTCTCGATGTGCTCGAACGACTTCGGCGTCACGCCCTCCGGGAACAGCTTGCGCCCCTTGCCCAGTACCACCGGGTAGAACCAGAGCCGGTATTCGTCGACGAGGTCGTGGGCGATGAGGGTTTGCAGCAGGTCGCCGCTGCCGTGGACCTGGATCTCGCCGCCCGGCCGGGCTTTCAGCTCGCGGACGAACTCGACGACGTCGCCGTTCACGAACGACACGCCGGACCAGTCCGAACTCGACAGCGTGCGGGACGCGACGTACTTCGGCAGGTCGTTCATGGCGACCCCGATCGCGTTGTCCGGGTCGGTGGCCTTCGGCCAGTACTGGACGAAAATGTCATAGGTCCGGCGCCCGATCAGCAGGGCGCCGGCCTTGGACAGCCACTCCGTGGCGTAAGCGGCCATGTCGTCCTCGTAGAACGGCGTCACCCAGCCGCCCAGGTCGAAGCCGCCCGACGTGTCCTCCTCGACACCGCCGGGGCCCTGGTAGACGCCGTCCAGGGACAGGAACGTCGTGACGATCAGTTCGGCCATGGTGCCTCCTCGAATCAGGGTTCTCGGAAGACCGTCGTACGAGGCAGGCGCCAGATCGACAAACCCGTCCGAGGGATTTTCAGGAGGCCAGGAACAGCTCCAGCTGCTCGACGACGAACGCGTGGTCGTCGGCCTGCGGGAGGCCGGAGACGCCGACCGTGCCGACCGGTCCGACGCCGCGGACCAGCACCGGGAACACGCCGCCGTGGGCCGCGTACCGGTCCGGGTCGAGGCGGGAGTCCTTTTCGAACGTGCCGCCCTTCGCGCGGAACTGGCTGCCGACCAGGAAGGAGCTGTGGCCGTAGCGGTCGACGACACGGCTCTTGCGCTCGATCCAGGCGTCGTTGTCGGCCGACGTCCCGGGCAGCGCGGCGTGGAAGAGGCGCTGGCCGTTGCGTCGGACGGAGATCGTCACCGGCAGGCCGCGGTCCCGCGCGGCGGCCAGCAGCTGGGTGCCGAGGGCGAGCGCGGTCTCGTTGTCGAACTTCGTGAACTGGAGGCGTTCCTCCTGGTCAGCGAGCTGGGCGAGGCGTTCGGCGTCAGTCATGCACCTATTAAATCAACACTGTTGTTTAATGGCCAGTGAACTCGGTCAGGGACAGCACGTTGCCGTCCGGATCGGGGAACCAGGCGATCCGGCCGCCGGGCGTGGTCCAGATTTTGTCGGTGTCCTGTGGCAGGTTGTCGAAGGTCAGGAACTCGACGCCCCGGGCGCGCAGTTCGGCGACGGACGCGTGGATGTCGGCCACCGCCCAGCCGAGCACGGTGAACGGGTGCGGCGTGAACTCCGGCACGGCGGTGACACGCAGCATCGTGCCCCCGCTGCGGAACACACAGGCGAAAGGAGACTGCTCGATGAACTCGAGCCCGGCGACATCCGTGTAGAAGGCACGTGAGCGCTCCAGGTCGGTCGACGGTGCGAAGGCGACCAGATCCGCTGAGTCGAGCATGGCTGCACCTTTCTCTCGGCGGTGAACGTACTCCTCGTCCGCGTCCTCGGCGTGCGTGAAGCTCGCGCCCGAGGAGGTGGGCATGGGCCGGATCCGGCGACGCACGGTGCTCGGCGGTGCGGCCGCGGTGACCGTGGCCGGTGCGCTGCCCGCGGCGTGCGCGGTGCCGGCGTCGCGCACGGGCACCATCGAAGACGTCCGCCACGTCGTGGTGCTGATGCAGGAGAACCGGTCGTTCGACCACTACTACGGGACGATGGCCGGGGTGCGCGGTTTCGGTGACCGCGCGGCCCTGCGGGACGTCTTCCGTCAGCGCGGCGGCGGTGGCGGCGACCCGGTGCTGCCGTTCCGGATCGACACGTCCGTCGTGGACGGTCAGGACCTCGGCGAGCTGCCGCACGACTGGAACAGCACGCACCGCGCGTGGAACGGCGGCGCGTACGACAGCTGGGTCGCGGCGAAGAGCCCGATGACGATGGGGCACTTCGCGCGTGACGACATCCCGTTCCAGCGTGCGCTGGCGAGCGCGTTCACTCTGTGCGATCACTACTTCTGCGCGATTCAAGGGCCCACACAGCCGAACCGGCTGTTCCACTGGACCGGCACGATCGACCCCGACGGGGTCGCGGGCGGTCCGGCCACGCACAACTCGCCGGACTACGAGCCGTCGTTCCGCTGGACGACGTACCCGGAGCGGCTGGAAGCCGCCGGGGTCTCGTGGCGCATCTACGCGAACGACGAGGAGCGTGGCGTACCCGAGCACTTCGTGGGCGACTACGGCGACAACCCGTTGTGGCTGTTCCAGAACTACCATGACGCGTTGTACTCGATGGACCCCGTGAAGCGGCGGCTGGCCGAGCGCGCGAACCTGCGGACGAAGCTGAAACCGGACTCGGGGCGGGGCAAGGACCTCGACCACGTGCTGGCCGAGTTCCTCGCGGACTGCGACGCCGGGACGCTGCCCGCGGTGTCGTGGGTCGTGGCGCCCTACGGCTACTGCGAGCACCCCGCGGCCCGGCCGGTCGACGGTGCCGCCTACGTCCAACGGATGCTGAAAGCGTTGTGGGACAAGCCGGAGCTCTGGGAATCCACGGTCGTGTTCGTCAACTACGACGAAAACGACGGGTTCTTCGACCACGTCGTCCCGCCGACGCCGGCACCCGGGACGCCCGGCGAGTTCCTGCCGGCGAAGCAGCCCTGGAACGGAGTGCCGTCCGGGCCGCCCGTCCCGATCGGGCTGGGGCCGCGGGTGCCGATGACGGTGATCTCGCCCTGGAGCCGTGGTGGCTGGGTGAACTCGCAGGTCTTCGACCACACGTCGGTGCTGCGGTTCCTCGAGACGTGGACGGGCGTGCGGGAGCCGAACATCTCGGCGTGGCGCCGGGCGATCTGCGGCGACCTGACCAGCTGTTTCGACTTCCGGACGCACGAAACGACGATCCCGCTGCTGCCGGACGTCGACGCGTTGCGCGCCGAGGCCGACCGGACGCAGGCGCGGCTGCCGAAGCCGGGCGTACGACCCGGTGCGCTGACGCAGGAGCCAGGCACGGCGAAGGCGCGTCCGCTGCCGTACCAGCCGGTCGCGTGGGTGGCCGTGGAGACGGGTGCGCTCAAGCTGCACCTGGCCAACCACGGCACGCAGGCGCTGCAGCTGGCCGCGTACGCCTACCACGCCGGTGGGACGTCACAACGCTTCGACGTCCCGCCGAACGGTGTCGTCACGGGCGAAGTC
Organism: Amycolatopsis heterodermiae; assembly: GCF_034929455.1. Taxonomy (NCBI): domain Bacteria; kingdom Bacillati; phylum Actinomycetota; class Actinomycetes; order Pseudonocardiales; family Pseudonocardiaceae; genus Amycolatopsis; species Amycolatopsis heterodermiae. The sequence continues at coordinate 1,578,552 of NZ_JAYFSI010000001.1, read as the reverse complement.
GCGTACAGCGGCGGCTACGACGTCGCGATCCACGGTCCGAACGGCTTCCTGGTGGAGGCTTCGGGCGGTGTGGGCCTCGACGCCGCGGTCACGTTCGCGCCGACGCCGTCGCTGCGGGTGACCGTGACCAACCGCGGGCCGGCGCCGGTCGTGCTGAACGGCGTCACGATCCCGCCGGGCGGCGAGCACGACTTCCCGGTGGCGACGTCGAACGGCTGGTACGACGTCACGTTCGAGGTGCCCGGCTGGCGTCGCCGCTTCGCCGGTCACCTGGAGGACGGCCGCCCGTCGCGCACCGGGCCCTAGCTGAGGGCGTCCAGGGCGAAGGCCGCCAGCATCGCGACGCCGTTCGGCATGGCGTCCTCGTCGAAGAGCACGCGGTTCGAGTGGTTCGCCGCCGCCTCCGCCGGGTCGACGCCGGGCGGGCACGCGCCGAGGAACGCGTACGCGCCCTGAACGCGTTGCAGGACGTAGGAAAAGTCCTCGGCGCCCATCAGCGGGTCGGCCATCAGCTCGACGTTCTGCGGGCCCAGCACGGCCTCGCCGATCGTCAGGACTTCGGCGGCGACGCGGTCGTCGTTGACGGTCACCGGGTAGCCCGGCTCGACGTCGGCGACGACGCGGCAGCCGTACGCCGCGCCGACCTGCTCGCAGACCTTCGGCAGCTCGGCGCGGACCAGCGCGCGCGTGTGCTCGGACAGGGCGCGGATCGTGCCCTCGAGCTCGGCGCTCTCCGGGATGATGTTCGTCGTCGTGCCGGCCTGGATCCGCGTGACCGACAGCACGGCCGGGTCGAACACGCTGACCCGGCGCGTGATCATCGTGTGCAGCGCGCCGACCATCGCCGCGGCCGCGGGCACCGGGTCGATCGTGTGCTGCGGCGCCGAACCGTGGCCGCCCTTGCCGACGACGCGCACGTGGAACGAGTCCGCCGACGCCATCTGCGGGCCCGGGCGGACCGACAGGAGGCCGCTGCGCAGGTTGGCGAGGATGTGGATGCCGAACGCGCGCTCGACCCGCGTCCCGGCGGCGTCGAGCACGCCCTCGTGGATCATGAACCGGGCGCCGTGGTGGCCCTCCTCGCCCGGCTGGAACATGAACACGACCGACCCGGCCAGCTTGTCCTTCCGCTCGGCGAGCAGGCGCGCGGCGGAGGCGAGCATCGCGACGTGCGTGTCGTGCCCGCACGCGTGCATCGACTCCTCGTCCTCGGACGCGAAGTCCAAACCGGTCTCCTCGGTGAGCGGCAGCGCGTCCATGTCACCGCGCAGCAGCACCGCCGGGCCGGGCCGGGAGCCGCGCAGGACGGCCGTCAGCGACGTCGTGGACTTGCCCTCCGTGATCTCCAACGGCAGGTCAGCGAGTGCTTCGCGGATCGCCGCCTGGGTGATCGGGAGGTGCAGGCCCTGTTCCGGCCGTCGGTGCACCGCCCGCCGGAGCGCGACGGTGCGGTCCTGCAGCGCCCGCGCGTCGTCGAGGAGGCCGGCGAACGGCGTGCCGGGCAGGGTGGGCAGGTCAGTGGGGCCGGTCATGCTCCCGATAGTGCCCCATCCGGCGCTTCGGGCGCACCGTGCGTGCGCTCGGTCGGGCGGCGGAATACGGTGTGCGCATGGCGGTGGATGAGCCGGTCACGGGCTTCGCGGTAGCCGTGGTCCGGGAGGACGGTCGGTGGCGGTGCAGTGCGCTCGACCCGGGGGCGTTGACAGAGCTGGACGCGGCGATCACTGAACTGGGCAAACTACGTTCCACCGGCGCGGCCTTCGGGCTACTGGCGGTCGACGACGAGTTCTTCGTCCTCGTCCGGCCGAGCCCGCGGGGACCGGCGTTGCTGCTTTCGGACGCGGCGGCGGCACTCGACTACGACATCGCGGCGGACGTCCTCGACGTCCTGCGCGTCGAACCGCCGGACGAGGAGGACGACTCGGTCTGGCCCGAAGGTGATCTCGAGATCCTCGCGGACCTCGGGCTGCCGGCGCCGGAGCTGGAGGTGATCGTCGGCGAGGTCGACCTGTACCCGGACGAGCAGCTGCAGATGATCGCGCAGCGCGTCGGGTTCGGCACCGAGTTCGCCAAGCTCCTGGACGAGCTCTGAGACGCCCGTCCGACACCGAAGCCGTGGAGGCGGCGCTGGAGGCCGCGCACGCCCCCGGCGCGGACGTCCCGATCGGCGCGGTCGTGTTCGGCCCCGACGGGCTCCCCCTTGCCGCGGCGCGCAACGCGCGGACCGAGCTGGGCGACCCGACGGCGCACGCGGAGGTCCTGGCCCTGCGCGCGGCCGCCCAGGTGGTGGGCGACGGCTGGCGGCTCGAGGGCTGCACGCTGGCGGTGACGCTGGAGCCGTGCACGATGTGCGCGGGCGCGCTGGTGCTGGCGCGCATCTCACGGCTGGTGTTCGGCGCGTGGGAGCCCAAGACGGGCGCGGTCGGGTCCCTGTGGGACGTCGTGCGCGACCGGCGGCTGAACCACCGCCCGGAAGTCCACGGCGGGGTGCTCGAGGCGGAGTGCGCGTCCCTGCTGGAGACGTACTTCGCGACGCGTCGCTGAGTCCGTCGGTGGGTACCCCCTCAGGGAGGTCCCCGTCGAAGGAGGAACCGTCGTGACGATGAAGGACAAGGTCCAGCAGGCAGTCGGCGGCGCTCGCGAGAAGCTCGGAGACGTGACCGGCAACCGGCGTCTGAGGGCATCCGGCCGAGCCCAGCGAAGGACCGCCCAGGTCCGCGAAGTGGCCCACGACCTGCGAGACAAGGCGAGCGGCGTGATCCGGGACGTTCAGTCCCGGCGCCGGCCCGAGCGGCCAGCCGACCCCATGTGAGGCAGCGGGAGGCCCTCCGGTATATTTCTCGGCGGTGGCGTGTCCGAGCGGCCGAAGGAGCACGACTCGAAATCGTGTGACGGCTAATCCCCGTCCGTGGGTTCAAATCCCACCGCCACCGCTCTACCGGACCCCCGGTCGGCTCAGCCGGCCGGGGGTTTTGCTGTGCCGCCACCGGGCATCGCGTTCTTGACTTGAAGAGGGCTTGAAGTGTGACCGTGGTCGGGTAACCGATCACGAAGGAGCGCACCATGACTGTTCTCGTCACCGGGGCCACCGGCCACACCGGACGCCATGTCGTCAGCGACCTGGTGGACGCTGGAGTGCGGGTTCGTGTTCTTGTCCGGGATACGGCGAAGGCGCCCGAGGGTGTGGACGTCGTGCGGGGCGACATCACTGATCTTGGCGAAGCTGCCGAGGGAGTCGACGCCGTTTACCTGCTCTGGCCCTTCTTCGATCCAAAGGGGATTGAAGCCGCCGTGGAACCCTTGAAAGGCAAGAAGGTCGTCTATCTCTCCGCGATGAGTGCGGAGCACGGTGGCGTTTGGGGTGACGTCGAAAATGCCGTCCGAAAGGTCACCGACGACTGGACGTTCCTCAGGGTCACCGGCCTCGCCACCAACGCCCTCGGGTGGGCGGAGCAAATCAGGAACGGCGTCGTGCGGGGGCCCTATGGTCAAGCCAAAAGGTCACTCGTGCACGAGCGGGACGTCGCCGATATGGCGGTGAAGGCGCTCACTTCGGACCATGCCAGGCAGACGAATCTCGTCACCGGGCCGGAGGCGATCACCCAGGCTGAACAGGTGAGACTCATCGGGGTCGCGCTGGGAACGCCGGCCGTGTGGGAAGAACAGCCGATCGCGGAAGCGAAAACGGAGCTGAGTCGGCAAATGGGTGCGGAATTCGCGGCCAGTGCACTGGGTTATTGGGCGTCGCTGGTCGAGGAACCGGAGCCCGTGTCGCTGGACGTCGTCCGCGTCACCGGGCATCCTGCGCGGGCCTTCGAGGACTGGGCCCGGGAGCACTTCAGCTGAGGTCGACCGCCGGGGTCGTCAGCGGTTCCAGTTGCGCGGCAAGGGAAGACAGCGAGGCGACCTTCTGCTGGACCGTGCGGACCACCGACGCGCACGCGCCGCTGACCGTGCTCACCACCTCGGCCGATCGGTCGTCCGAGAGGACCGCGGACGCCGCCGGCTGCGCGGCCTCGGCGATCGCGGACACCTCGGTCGCCGTCGAGACGGCCAGGGCGTCCAGCCGGTCGGCGATCAGGAGCCCCAGCGCCGCCGTCGACGCCGCCGCGCGGGCCGCCTCGGCGTACTGACCGTCCACTGTGTCCGCCCAGGTGCCGAACGTCTCCGCGCTGCCGCCGGTTTCCGCGAGGTCGACTCCGGTGCGGAACTCGGCGGCGGCCGTCGTCACCACGACGGAACCCGCGTCGACCGCCGCGGCCGAGGTGCGGATCGCCGAGGGGGCGCAGTCGAGGTGGCGCAGGACGGCGACCGGGTCCGGGGCGCCGATCCGGCCCGCCGCGGCGCGCAAGGAGGCCAGCCGGGCGGCCGTCGAGGTCAGCGCCGGGTGTTCGAACAGTTCGAGCGTCACGGTGCCACCGCGATCCGCCCCCGGAAGCCCGAACTCCTCGTGGTGTCGGCGGCCATCCGGAGCCGGCCGGCCAGGTCGGACGTCGCGTCGCCGAGGACGCGCGCGTCCGCTTCCCGGGCCGCGAGAGCGGACGACCAGCGGGCCGCGAGCTCGCGGGCCTGCGCCGAGATGCCGAACGGCGTCGAGTCGACGCGGGCTTCGGCGAACCGGCCGGCGGCCTTGTCGTCCGCGGCCGCGGCTTGGTCAAGCTGGTCGGCTGCGGTGCGCAACCGGTCGCTGTCGATCCGCGAGCCTCTGCCTTCCGGCATGGGGTGACCTCCGTCGTCAAGGGCGCTCACTCGATCGTGGAAGATCTTGCCTCATGCTCCCGGGCCGCCCGCATCGCGGTGACCTGCGGCATTGAGGCGTTCCACCAAGTGGACGTCTTGACCGCGGGGCGGGACAACGGTGACCATGAACCCATGCCCGCCACCTCGGAAAGCACGCCTATCCGGTGGCACGACCGCGCCTCCAAGCGGTCGGTTGGGGAAGGCACCGTGGAGCTGCTCCTGCGCCGCGGCCGCCTGGGCTCGCCTCCGGCCTGACGCGAGCCCGGCGTCCGAAAACCCCCGAAAACCTTGGAGCACAACCATGTCCGTAGACCTGCCTGCCCGGATTCAGCTACGCGAGGCCGTGACGCCCGCCGACGGCATCGTCGAAGGCCCGCGCGTCCTGCGTCAGACGTCCGAACCGTACGAGCTGTTCACCCTCCGCCCGCTCGGCCGGGTGATCGGCGCCGAGGTCAAAGGCGTCGATCTCAGCGAGCCTGTCACCCTTGAGCTGCGCGAAGAGCTCAACCGTGCGCTGCTCGAGTGGAAGGTGGTCTTCTTCCGCGACCAGCGGATCACGTCCGCGCAGCAGCGCGCCTTCGCCGCGAACTGGGGTGAGCTGGAGACCAACCCGTTCATCGCGCGGGGCGACGACGAGCACGTCACGCGCTTCGAGCGCACGGCTGCCATGCCCGGCTACGAGAACATCTGGCACACCGACGTCACCTGGCGGCCCAACCCGGCGCTCGGCTCGGTGCTGCGGCTGATCGAGGTGCCGCCGGTCGGCGGCGACACGATGTGGGCCGACATGGCCGCCGCCTACGACAACCTGCCCGAAGACGTCCGCGCCCGCATCGACGGGCTCACCGCGGTGCACGACTACCTCCCCGGCTTCGACCGGTTCGCCGATCCGGCGCTGCTCGCGCAGTGGCAGGAGCGGTTCCCGCCGGTCGAGCACCCGGTGGTCCGCACGCACCCGGAGACCGGGCGGCGCACCCTGTTCGTCAACCAGGCGTTCACGACGCACGTCGTCGGACTGGAACGCGCCGAGAGCGACCGGCTGCTGCGGTACCTGTTCCTGCAGGCGCACACGCCCGAGTTCCAGGTGCGGTTCAGCTGGCGGCCGGACTCGGTGGCGTTCTGGGACAACCGCGCGACGCAGCACTACGCGGTGAACGACTACCACCCGCACGTCCGGATCGCGGAGCGCGTCGCCATCGCGGGCGACCGGCCGTTCTGAGCCTTAGCCTGGGGGCATGACCGAAGAACCCCAGGCAGTGGTGACCGGTTTCCTCAAGGCTCTGGAAGACCTCGACATCGACCGCGCGCTGACGTTCGCGGCGAGCGACATCGTGTACCAGAACGTGCCGTTGCCGCCCGCTCGCGGCGTCGCCGCGGTCGAAAAGCAGCTGCGGCTGATGGCCCGGTTCGGCTCCGGGTTCGAGGCGCGGACGCACCACATCGCGGCGGACGGCAACGTCGTGCTCACCGAACGCACCGACGTGCTGCGCCGCGGCGCGTGGGAAGCGGAGTTCTGGGTGTGCGGCACGTTCGAGGTCGAAGGCGGCCGGATCGTGCTGTGGCGCGACTACTTCGACTGGACGACGGTGCTCGCGGCGAGCGCGAAGGGCGCCGGGCGGGTCGCGCTGGCCGGCGCGCGGACGCTCATCGGCCGTTATCGGGCGAGGTCCGCCGTCCGCTGACCCGGCTACGGCCGCGGTCGTGGGCCCGAAGGTCCACGACCGCGGCGGTCCCCAGTACCAGCACGAACACGCAGCTGAGAACGATCAACCCCCACATGATCATTCTCCCTCCCCCCGTGTCGTGCTGACTCCTCGTGCCTCCTGAGTGGTCTGCGCCACTTTTCCGGCGGCCGAAACAGACCGTACCGCTGCTTCACACCGGTGACTCCGGTCCTTGACCTGCATTTAAGGCAGATGCGCCGGATGGGTGACAGGCGTAACGCGAGCTGTAACTCCTCGCGCGCGATCCGTTACGCCCCAACGCCTAATCCCGCGACGGAGGCGATTCCGTCCCGCACGGTCACCGCGGTGGCGCGCTGTGCGGAGACGTCCGCGACGTAGCGCAGCACCAGGTCCGCTTCCTCGCCCGTGAGCGGTTCGCACTCGTTGTCGGCGTTGCGCCGCACCGGGATGAGCTCGAGCCGGGGTTCGTCGCCGAAGATGCAGCCGGCCAGCAGTCCGTCGACGTGCCGGCCGCGCATCGCGGGCCAGTCGAACACGAGGTTGCCGAGGCTGTAGAGGATGGCGCGGCCGCGGTACACCTCGACGGCCTGGATCGTGTGCGGGCCGTGTCCGGCGACCAGGTCGGCGCCGGCGTCGATCGCCGCCCGGCCGTAGGTCACCTGGTACTCCGTGAGGTCCGCGCCCGGCAGGCCCCAGTGCATCGAGACGACGACGTGGTCGTTGGCCGCCTTCGCCCGGCGCACGTCGGCGACGAGCCGCTCCAGGTCCTCGGGCACCGGCGCCGTGCGCACCAGCGGCGGCCGTCCCGGGACGTCGGCGACGCGCGGGTCCGGCTGGTAGGACGTGGTCGCAAGCGCTTGCGCGACGCCCGGAGCCGTCACCTGCACCCCTTGGCCGAACGGCCAGCAGAGCGACGTGTAGGCGAGGAAGGCGACCTTCTGCCCGGCGCGCTCGAGCACGGCCGGCGCGTGCGCCGCGGCGAGGCCCGCGCCGGCGCCGCAGTGCGCGATCCCGGCTTCGTCGAGCACGGCGAGGCTCGCCAGCGCGGCGGCCGGCGGGTAGGTCACGTTGTTGGCGCACGACACGACGTCGATGCCGGCGGCCGTCAGCGCTTCGACCATCTCCGGCGCGGAATGCCGCCAGTTCGGTTCGTGCGGGATGTCCGCGACGCCGGAGTTCCCGGCGGTGCCCGAGAGCGGTCCTTCGAGATTCACGAAGCGGAGATCGGCGCCCTGGAGCAGGGGATTCACCAGTTCGAACGCCTTCGACGGCTCCGCGCGGCCCTGAACGTTGACGTCCCCGCCGAGTACCAGCGTGATCACGAAACCTGCTCTGCCGATCGAGTGACGACGAAAGTAGTTGTTACGAATCGTTGCATCTTTGTCTTCCTGCTCCTCATCTGTTCGGGGGACTATGCCACGACTGTTCAAGCAAAAAGGGGACTCAGGGTGACCAAGACCCACAGATCCAAGGCTGCGCTGACCGTGGCCGTCGCGTCGGGCCTGGTGCTCGGCGGGGTGGCCGCACCGGCCGCCTTCGCCACACCCAGCGCCGACGCGGTCATCGCCGAGGTCTACGGCGGTGGCGGCAACTCCGGCGCCACACTGACCAACGACTTCGTCGAACTCGGCAACCACGGTACTGCGGCCGCGAGCCTGGCCGGCTTCAGCGTCCAGTACCTGCCCGGTTCGCCGAGCGCGTCGAGCACCTGGCAGGTGACGCAGCTGACCGGCAGCGTCGCGCCGAACGGGCGCTACCTGGTGGCCGAGGGCAAGGGCTCTGGGGGCACCGTCGCCCTGCCCGCGCCGGACGCGACCGGCACGATCGCGATGTCGGCGACCGCGGGCACGATCGCCCTCGTCTCCGGGACCACCGCGCTGACCTGCAAGACCGCCGCGGACTGCGCGGCCGACACCCGGGTCAAGGACCTCGTCGGCTTCGGCACCGCCACCGTCCGGGAGGGCAACCCGACCGCCGCGCCGTCGAACTCGACGTCCGTCGCGCGCGGGACGGCGCTCGCCGACACCGACGACAACGCCACCGACTTCACCGTCGGCGACCCGACGCCGACGAACGCCGCGGGCGAGACCACCGGCGGCAGCGGCCCCGGTGAGCCAGGGACGCCCGCGAAGATCCACGAAATCCAGGGCACCACGCGGATCTCGCCGTTCAAGGACCAGAAGGTCAGCGGCGTCACCGGGATCGTCACCGCGACCCGGACGTTCGGCTCGTCCCACGGCTTCTGGTTCACCGACCCGGCTCCGGACAGTGACCCGCGCACCAGCGAGGGCCTGTTCGTGTTCACCGGATCGACGAGCCCGGCCGTCACCGTGGGTGACGCCGTGACCGCGACCGGCACCGTCCGCGAGTTCTACCCGGACACACCCTCGACGTCGGTCTACCAGTCGCTGACCGAGCTGAGCAGTGCACAGTGGACGGTCGACTCGCACAGCAACCCGCTGCCCGCGCCGACCGTGCTGAGCCCGACGACGGTGCCCGAGACGTACGCGCCGTCGCCCGGCGGGAACATCGAGGCGCTGCCCCTGGAGCCGGCGAAGTACGCGCTGGACTTCTGGGAGGCGCACGAGAGCGAGATCGTGAGCGTCACCGACGCCCGCGTCGTCGGCCCGTCGAACTCGTTCAACGAGCTGTACGTGACGACCAAGCCGGACCAGCACAAGTCGGTCCGCGGCGGCAGCGTCTACCTGGGCTACGACAAGCTCAACAGCGGTGTCCTCAAGGTGCAGTCGCTGATCTCGTTCGACCAGCGGCCGTTCCCGAAGCTCAACGTCGGGGACGCGCTGACCGGCGTCACCTCCGGTCCGGTTGAGTACAGCACCTTCGGCGGCTACACGCTGCTGGCCAGCGTGCTCGGGGCCGAAAAGGACAACGGGCTGCAGGCCGAGACCACGCGCAAGCAGCGCACGGGTGAGCTGGCCGTGGCGACGTACAACGTCGAGAACCTGGCTCCGAGCGACCCGCAGGCGAAGTACGACCGGCTCGGCGAGGCGATCGTGACGCACCTGGCCACGCCGGACATCGTGAACCTGGAGGAGATCCAGGACAACACGGGTGCGACCGACGACGGCGTCGTCGCCGCGGACCAGACCCTGCAGAAGTTCACCGACGCGATCGTCGCCAAGGGCGGCCCGCGCTACCAGTGGCGTTCGATCGACCCGGTGAACGACCAGGACGGCGGCCAGCCGGGCGGCAACATCCGTGTGGCGTTCCTGTACAACCCGGCTCGGGTGTCCTTTGTGGACCGCCCGGGCGGGTCGTCGACCACGCCGGTCAGCGTGGTCCGTGACCACGGCAAGGCGCATCTGTCGGCGTCCCCGGGGCGCGTCGACCCGGCGAACGAGGCCTGGACGTCCAGCCGCAAGCCGCTCGCCGGCGAGTTCGTCTTCCAGGGCCGCACGGTGTTCGTCATCGCCAACCACTTCAACTCGAAGGGCGGCGACCAGCCGACGCACGGCCGCAACCAGCCGCCGGTGCGTAGTTCCGAGGTGCAGCGCACCAAGCAGGCGACGGTGCTGCGCGGGTTCGTCGACTCCCTGCTGGCGGCCGACAAGAACGCGAACATCGTGGTGGCGGGCGACCTGAACGATTACCCGTTCTCGCCGGCCGTCCAGACGCTCACCGCGGGTGGCGCGCTGAAGGACCTGATCGCGACGGTGCCGGAGGCGGAGCGCTACAGCTACGTGTTCGAGGGCCAGTCGCAGGTGCTGGACCACATCCTGGCGTCGAAGGCGCCGCGCGGGGTGGACTACGACGTCGTCCACATCAACGCGGAGTTCGCCGACCAGGCCAGTGACCACGACCCGCAGGTGATCCGGTTCCGGCCGAGCACCGGCAACGCGATCCAGGACGCGCTGTACGACCTGCTCGACTACCTGGAGCAGCTGCTCGGGAAGTACTTCCCGCAGCCGTAGTCGTCGTTTTTCCGAAGGCCGCCATCGGGCTTTGCCCGGTGGCGGCTTTTTCGTGCCCACTCCTTCGAGTGACATTGGGTGACATCGAAACCGCTCTGCGTGTTCGGTCGTCTTACCGGGCGATGGGACCACAGGGAGAGTGGCGTGGACGGTTACGCGGTGAAGGTCGAGGAGCTGGGCAAGCTCATCGGCGACCTCGGCACGGCGGCGGACGGAATGGCCGACGCGAACAGGAAGCTCGGCGGAGGTGGAGCGTTCGGTTCGCTCGGCCAAGCCGACCTGGGCCGGGCGGGCGTCGAGTTCGAGGAGGCATGGAGGTACGGCATCGGCCGGCTCGGCGACGCGGCGGCCGGAATCACGGAGCGGCTGAAGGAGGCGAAGCAGAAGTACGAGCAGATCGAAGCCGAGTTCGGCGGAGAGCTGGGGAGGTTCGGCTCCGCGGTGTTCGGCACGGGTGATGGTCCGGTGGGCGGCGGGGTCACGGGCGGGGTGCCGGGCGTGGGTGAGCTGGCGGACCAGCCGGGCGACGGTCCGGTCGGTGGCGGGTACACGGGTGGGGTGCCGGGCATTGATCGGCTGGCCGGGTCCGGGGCAGTGGGCGGGGAAGGTGGGCTCGGAATCGGCGACTCAGCTGGAGCAGTGGCACCCGCGAGCGATCAACCGGCCGGGTCCGGGGCAACCGGTGTGGATCTCGGCTCGGTCGGTGGTGGCTACACGGGCGGAGTGTCGGGGATCGACCGGCTGGCTGAGCGTGAGAGCCCCGGCGACCCGCCAGTGGGCGGCGGCGCCACAAAAGGCATCGCCGACATCCTGAACGGTCTCGACCGGTGAGCGCCCGCGACTTCCCCGCCCTGGGCTTCGATCCCGCGCCCGGTGAGCTTGACGGCGTCGCCGACCTGGCCGGCAAATACCGCGTCGTGAGCCGCGATCTCGCCGAGGCGAACGTTTCGCTGCGCGAGATCGTCACCAAGCAGGGCGTCTGGCAGGGCGAAGCTAGCGAGGCGTTCACCCGGCGCGTCGGGCCGTTGCCCGGGTACCTCGACGGCGCGGCCAAGTCGATGGGGCAGGCCGCCGACGCGCTGGATGCCTGGTGCCACGACCTCGGTGACCTGCAGAAACGCGCAGCCGATCTGGAGGCCCGCGCGGAGGCGGCGGCGCGCGCGGCGGAGGAGGCTCGGGCGAACCCCGACCTCGCGCTGGCGAACCGGACGTTCCAGGACCAGCCGTCGTTGCAGATCGCGCAGCGGCTGCTGGACAACGCCGGCCGGCAGCTCGAGAACGCTCTCGACGGCTGCCAGAACGTCCAAGACGCGGCGAAACAACTGCTGGCCGAGCACACCCAGGCCGCGGGCCGGGTCGCGGCGCTGCTGCGGAAGGCGAAGGAACTGGCCCCGGACGAGCCGGACCTGCTCGACAAGCTGGGCGACGCGGTGGGCGGCGCCCTGACGGACCTGTCGAACACCCTGGCCGACTCGGTCGACGACGCCTGGGACTTCGTCCAGGACCACGCCGAGGTGATCTCGAAGGTCTCCGATGTCACGGGCGATCTGGGCAACATGCTTGGCATCGTCGGCGACTGCTTGCCCCCGCCCGTCGACGTCGTCATGGGCGCGATCGCCACGGGGCTGGGCATCGGAGCCCTGCAAGGCCACCTGGTGGCGAAGGCGGCCGGGGCCGATGTGGCTCCCGAGACCCTCACGTTCGATGCCCTCGGAACGGTCACTTCGTTGTTGGGTGCCGTTCCCGGCGTGTCGGGAACCGTCTCCAAAGCAGTCGCTCTCGGCAGCTTGGGACTGCTCGGGGAACAGGTGGGAGGCGAGCTGGCCGCCGACGGCATGGGCCAGGAGTTCGAAGGCCCGATCGGCGACCTCGAGCAGTACTGGGTACCGAAGAACGCCGACCAGTGGAGTGTGGTCGCGGCTTCGCCGGCCGGGGTCGCGTACTGGAACGCCGTCGACGTCGGAACCAAGGCCGACAACGCGCCGGAACGGCGTCGTGAGCGGGCGGAAGACGAGGTGTGGAACTGATGCCGCTGCAGATCGACCTGCCGCCCGGGTTCGCCGGGATGCCGGTGGGCAGTGACGACAGGATGAACCGCGGGCACGCCTGGACCGTCGCCGAAAACCTCGCGGCCGGCGCCGGGACGACGATCGAGCAGTTCGGCAGCTACCTGATGGCGCTGGTGCCGGCCATGCAGGCCAACGGCATCCGGGTGTTCGGCAAGTTCGCCGTCGGGCCGCGACAGGGGGACGTCGCGACGCTGACACTGGGCATGGCGCAGTGGCCGGAACACGCCGGGAACCCGGACGCCGTCGTCGCGGCGATGGTCACCGAGTACCGGGTCCGTCATCCACGCGCCGTGGCGCATCCGGTACGGCTGCCGATCGGCCCGGCCGTGGTCGCGATCAGCGGCGGTGAATACCGGTTCCCGGAACGGGACGTGCGCACGCAGATCAAGGCCGAGTACCAGATCCCGTTGCCGGACGGGCGATCCGTGGTGATCCTCGCGGTGGTCGCGGAGTCCGAGGACGCCTGGCCCGCCGTCGCCGAGGCGACGGCGAAGGTGGCTTGGAGCCTGCGCAGCGGGCAGGAGAACGGCGGCCCGCAGTGATCGGGACAGTCCGGAGGCCGGCTTGAGCAATCCACAGCTGATCGAGGAGCTGCGCTGGCAGCTCAAGCAGATCGAGGAACGCAGGGCCGAGAACCAGCGCCTGCTCAGCGGAACCTCGCCGGACCGGGTCGTCACTGTGGTCGCCGGGCCCGGCGGTGGGGTCCGCGAGGTGAGGCTCGCGCCGGAGGCCATGCGGCTCGATGCCGCCGCGCTCGGGCGAGCCATCACCACAGCCATCCGGGAAGCCACCGGAGCGCCGCAACAGCCGCTCCGCCGACGGACCGCGGGGGAGGACGACGAGCCCTACGACACCGTCTTCGACGTCTGAGCTAGGCCTGCGGTGGTTCCTCCCCGCGCTTCGCCGCCGCGCGCTTGGCTCGCCAGCCCAGGCCCAGGACCGCCTGGACCAGTTCCTGGTAGCTCGGCTTGACCTCCTCGAGGTAACGCTCGAGGTAGGCCGCGCGGGCCGTCGAGACCGGGTGGGGGTTGTCGCCCGGGGGGAGCCACGTCAGGCCCTGGATGTTGTGCAGCGCCATCTTCCACCAGCGCGTCGCGCGCTCGGACGCGCGCTGTTCGCGTTCGGCGGCCACCTCGATCGCGGCCTTCGCTTCCTCGATCTCGCCTTCGAGCTCCTGCGCGCGGTTCAGCTCCCAGGCGCGCAGGTTCTCCGCCGAGCCCCGCGAAAGGGCGATGGTCTCCTTGTACCGCATGGCCGCGGTGGCACCGTCGTCGGTCATTGCGCGTTCTCCGGACGCTGGAACGGGATGATCACTTCGGGTGCGCCGTGCGTCGTCCGGTCGAAGAACAACGCGCGGCCCGGCCGCGGTGACCAGTGCACGACCTGGCCGGCCGCGAACGGCGCGAGCTCGTTGCCCTGGACGTCGAGTGCGGCCCACGCGCCGATGTCGTCGGTGCCCGCGAACCCCAGCGTGTCCTTGAGCCGGGCGATGCTGCGCCACCAGCCGATCGTGTGGATGCCGTGGGTCGGGCCCTGTTTCAGGATCACGCGCAGGTGGTCGAGCCCGCTCTTCAGCTGCCCGATCGCCTTCGCCTCGAGGTGGGGCAGGGCCGCGTCGACGCCGTAGAGCAGCAGGATCTTCGCGCCGCCGGTCATCGAGCCCGTCATCGACTCGAGGACGCCGGTCAGGTCGTCGACGAGGGTCGCCGCGTGGCCGTCCTCGCGCAGCCGGTAGGTCAGCTCCAGCGCGGCCGGCGCGCACGCCTCGATGGGGCAGCTCAGCAGGAACTCGACCTCGCCGGCGTCGTACTGCCGGGACAGCGAGCGTGCCGAGGAGTCCATGATGGACAGCGCCTCGGCGGTGGCGGACCCGAGCACCGCGACGTTGCGGCCCGGTGCCCGCGGCAGCTCGACGCCGCACGCCGCTTCGGTGACGTCGATCGACTGGCCCAGCAGCGCCCGCGGCTTGGACGTCGGCTTCAGGTCGAGGAACGCCGGGAACTGTTCCAGGATCGGTGAATGCGCGCCGTCGAACAGACGGGGCCGCGGGAACCGGCCCTGGTACTCCTCCCACAGCCGGTGCTGCAGCCGGACGAACACGTTCTTGCTGCTCGCGTCCGGCACGTGGGACAGCTGGTTGCCGTGCGCGATGCCGGAGTCGTGGTTGATCACCGCGTGCCACTTCGGGGCCGACACGGCCGCGTTGTTCGTCTCGGCCAGCACGCGCCGCGCCTTCGGCATCGCGATCCGCAGCGTGCACTGCTCGAACACCGCGGGCTTGCCCCAGAACGCTTCGATGCCGGCGACGTCCTGGCTGGCCAGCACCATGTGGATGCCCTGCGACCGGCCGCGGCGGGCGATGTCCTCGAGCAGCTGGGTCGCCGTCGCGGTCACCTGGTCGCGCCCGGCGAACAGGTACTGGAACTCGTCGATCACCGCGACGATCCGCGGCCAGTGCCCACCGGGGTCGGCTTCGCGCAGGTCGGCGAGGTTCGTGACCTCGTGCTCCTTCGCCGCCGACGAACGCCGTCGCAGCTCGTCGGCGAGGAAGCGCAGCAGCGCCAAGCCGAACTCGCGGTCGGTGTTGACGTTGACGCCGACCAGCCGCGCGTGCGGCAGCCAGGTCTGGTCCTTGCGCCCGGGCGCCAGGCCGGCGAACGAGACGCCTTCCTTGAAGTCCAGCAGGTACAGCGCCAGCTCGTTCGGCGTGTACCGCGCCGCGAGGCTGCCGAGCAGCGCGTACAGGAAGTTCGTCTTGCCCGATCCGGACGGTCCGCCGATCAGCGCGTGCGGGCTCGCGTCCCCGATCACGACCTCGACCGGCTCGCCCTCGAAGAAGCCCACCGGGCCACGGAGTTCCCGCGCCGAGCTGTGGTGCCCGAGCTCCACGGGCAGCAGGTCGTCGAACGACCGGGGCCCGCCCTGCTTGGCGATCAGCGCCTTGGCGATCTTGTCGGTGGCGCGGAGCACCTGCGAGGACGGCATCGGCGGATCGAGGTCGACGATCAGGTCGGTGCCGGTCATGCTGCTGATCGCGTGCCGGTCGTCGGTCAGGCTCAGGGTTTCGACCGGGGCGCTGACCGCGGTCGGCACGTCGATCATGATCAGGCAGATGCCCGCGGCCAGCGCCCCGCTCGCGACGCGCTTGAGGTCGCGGGCGCGCTCCGGCTCGAGGGTTTCGCCGTTGCCGTACAGCACGGCGACGCGGAACGGCTCGATCCGCTGCTGCTGCGCGATCCGCAGCTCCCGCAACGACGTGTGGCCCGCCTGCATCCCGGTGGCGTGGATCCGGCGGATGTGCCCGGCCAGCTCGTCGAGGAGGTCCTCCAGCCGTCCCGGGTCGTACAGCGAGAGCGCGCTGGTGCTGTTCAGCGGGTACAGGTCGGGCAGGATCGCGGTCAGCTGCCCGACGTCCCACAGGTGCACGCGCACGGCACCGGGTTCGAACGTCGAAAGCACGCGGATCAGCAGGTTCTGCACGATGCCGTCGATCGTGGGCCGGGTCTTCGGCGCCGACGTGATCGCCAGGTGCGACTCGTCGAGCAGCGGGACCGCGACGTCGAACTTGCGGGTCGGGTCGCCGCCGGCGGCCGTCGCCGAGCCGACGCGCCACAGCCCGGGCGACGTGAGGCCGGCGTTGTGGCCGACCTGGCCGAGCCAGTCACCCGGCGGCAGCCCGGCCGGGCCGGGTGCGTTCTGCGCGACCAGCTCGCGCAGCGTGGCCGGGCCTTGGCTCCAGTCGGTGTAGTAGGCGCTGCGGACCGAGCCGAGCGCGCCGAAGACCTCGTGCGCGGCGGGGTGGCGGGACCACTCGTTCTGCTGCTCGGTGCTGGCGTGGTTCATGCCGACCTGGACGATCGCGCGTTCGAGCTCGAGCTTGGCCAGGTCGGCTTCGGCGGCTTGACGGGCTCCGGCCGCGGCTCCCAGCACCAGCCCGATCTGGTGGCGGACCCGGTCGAGTGCGGTTTCGACGCGGTTGCGTTGCTCGGCTGACTTGTTGGCCATCGGCGTCCCCAAGAAAAGGTGTCCCGGAAAGGATTACAGGCGCGATCGGTATCCGCTCACCAGATCCTCGGCGGAGGCCAGGCGGCCGAGGAGCTGATCCAGCCCCTCGCCGGCCTGCGCGTACTGCGAGGGGAGCCAGGGATCGGCCTTGGCCTGGGCGTCCACCAGCGCTTGCCGGGCTTCCCCGAGCAGGCTTGTGGCCCGCTCGGAGTGGGCGCGCGCGTCGGCGAGCCCGGCCACGACCGCGGTGAGCAGCTGGTGAAGTTCGGCTAGTGTCATCCGGCTAGAGACGCGCCGAGTACGAGTCGGCGGACGAGATGCTGGCCTGGATGGTGCTCTGCATGCCACTGATGTCGTGCAGAGCCTGGGCCAGCAGGCCGTGGGCCTGACTCACTTCGTGCTGGCTGCTCCCCTGCGTCGCTTGTGCGAGCGACTGCTGGGCTTCTTCGAGAGACTGCGCTGCTTGCTGGAGGGCGGCGATGCCTGCGGACGCCTTTTCGTTGGCGAGCGCGATGCCAGCGCGGATCTCTTCGACTCCGGCCATCGGGCCTCTACTCCTCGAGTCTGGTTGTTCTTTGCGGGGGCGGAAATCTATTGAAACAGATCCACGACTCACCGTGATCATCTGATGATGCCCAGTGATCGCGAGTCCGGAATCAGCAAGGCCCCGGACGCAGGAACGTCCGGGGCCTGGCCGATCACGGTGCGTGCGGGGGTCAACCCGGCACGAACACCGCATATTGGCGTCGTTGGCCTGCACTGCCCCAGGTCAGAGCGTTTTTCGTGCCACTTCGGGCCTCTCTGAACGGGGGCGGTCGAGGTTGTGGGGAGACTATCGCGGCCTGGCCGATGGGTCGCGCTCAGCCCTGTTCGTAACTCCCTGCCACCGCACAAGAAACTTCAGTTCAGTTTTGAAGATGTCTCACGTTAGGCCTGGTGGACGAGCGTGCACACGTCCGGGCGACGCAGTCGTGGATTTGCCCGGCGCGGAAGCGGGATTGCGGGGCGGGACACCGGATCCCGGGCCGGAAACGGCGAAACGCCGGGCGCCCTGTAAGGGCTTCCCGGCGTTTCGCCTGATCAAGCGCGGAGGATACAGGATTCGAACCTGCGAGGGCGTGAACCCAACACGCTTTCCAAGCGTGCGCCTTAGGCCGCTCGGCCAATCCTCCGCAGGAGACGATACCGGATGCCCTTCCGCCGCTTCGAAGGCGGGTCAGGCGGTGACGTCGGCGATGACGCAGGTGATGTTGTCGGGGCCGCCGCCTTCGTTGGCCAGGCGGATCAGCTCCGGGACGAGTTCGGCCGGGTCGGTGCCGCTCTCGAGGGTGTCGCGCAGGGTCTGTTCGGTGACCGGGCCGCTGAGGCCGTCCGAGCAGAGCAGGTAGCGGTCGCCCGGCTTCGCTTTGAACGTCCAGATGTCGGGGTCGCTCGAGCCCGTCGTCTGCAGGGCGCGCATCAGCAGCGAACGGCGCGGGTGGGAGGCGGCGTCTTCGGCGGCGACGCGGCCGTCCTCGACCAGGGCCTGGACGAGCGTGTGGTCGCGGGTCAGCCGGCGGAGGCCGCCGTCGCGCAGGAGGTAGCCGCGGGAGTCGCCGACGTGGGCCGCGGCGAACGTGACGCCGTCGAACAGCAGGGTCGTGAGGGTGGTGCCCATGCCCTCGGTCGTGGGCTCCTGCGCCGCGACCTCGGTCAGCCGCTCGCCGATCGACTTGACGACACCGGCGAGCGTCGCCGTCAGGTCGATGGTCGTGAGGTCGACCCGGCGCAGGTCGACGTCCAGCTCACGCAGCACGTCGACGGCGGTCGCGCTGGCCACTTCGCCGTGCGGCTGACCGCCGATGCCGTCGGCGACGGCGAGCAGGCGGGCACTCGCGTACAGCGAGTCCTCGTTGATCCGGCGCCGCCTGCCGACGTCCGACCCCGCGGCGTACCGCAGGACGTACCGATCGTGTGTCATGCTCCCATGAAAGCATTGGTTGACTGAGTTCACAAGCATGTCGGCTGAATGGACCATCCTCCGATAGAGTCCTCGCCATGGACGACGACGCCACGGTCAGCGCGGCAGACATCGCGCGCCTCGCCGGGGTCGGCCGGGCCGCGGTGAGCAACTGGCGCCGCCGCTACCACGACTTCCCGCAGCCGGTCGGCGGCACGGCGTCGAGCCCGCTGTTCAGCCTGTCCGACGTCGCCGGCTGGTTCCACGCCCGCGGCAAGAAGTTCGAGCTGACCGAAGGTGAACGCGCCTGGCAGCGCCTGCGTGCCCTCGGTGACGACCTCGACCTCGCCGAGCGCGTGAGCCGCGCAGGTGCCTTCTTCGCCTTCCAGGCCGGGCTTTCCGACACCTTCGACCGCAAGCTCGCCGACCCCGAGCTGCTCACGCTGCTCAGCGAGATGACGCACCGGGCCGGCCCGGTCGAGGCGTTCGAGTTGTTGTGCCGCCGGTACTTCGAGGCCCACTCGCGACGGTTGTCGACGACGCCGGAGCCGGTCGCCGAGCTGATGGCGCGGCTCGCCGGGCCCGTGTCGGCCATCCTCGACCCGGCCTGCGGCTTCGGCGCGCTCGCCCTCGCGAGCGGCGCGAAGACCGTGCTGGGCCAGGACAGCGACCCGATGACGGCGTCGATCGCGTCACTGCGGCTGCGGTTGCGCGGCGTCGAGGCCGAGGTCCACGCCGTCGACGCGCTGCGCGAAGACGCCTTCGAGGGCCGGACCGCCGAAGCCGTGCTGTGCGATCCGCCGTTCAACGAACGCGCCTGGGGTCACGACGAGCTGGTCGGCGACGCGCGCTGGGAGTACGGCCTGCCGCCGCGCGGCGAACCGGAGCTCGCCTGGGTTCAGCACTGCCTGGCGCACGTCGAACCCGGTGGCACGGTGGCGATCCTGATGCCGGGCGCGGCCGCCGGGCGGCGCAGCGGAAAGCGCATCCGCGGCAACCTGCTGCGCGCGGGCGCGGTCCGCGCGGTGGTCACGCTGACGTCGGCGGGCCCAGACCTCTGGCTGCTGCGGCGGCCGGTGCCCGGCCGGCGCCCGCCGTCCACCGTGCTGCTCGCCGAGTCGGGCGACGATCTGTCCACAGTGGAAGAAGAGTGGCTGGAGTTCCTGGCACGGCCCGAAACCGGCGTCCGGATCATCGACCTGCTCGACGACGACGTCGACCTCTCGCCGGCCCGCTGGCGGGCCAGGGACGAGGATCCCGGGCAGGCGTTCCAGGCCGTGCGGGAGCGGTTCGACGAGCTGGCGCCGCAGCTGCCGCCGCTGGAGACGGCGGACGTCGAGCAGACGTTCACGACCATCGGCGAGCTGGTCAAGGCCGGGGTCGTCGAGGTGCGGCACGCCGCGCGGGTGGACGCCGAGCCGCCGGTCGCGGAGGCGGGTGACGTCGTCGCGTCGGTGACCGGCACCGCTTACGTCCACAGTGGACCCTCGCAGCCGGTGGGGGCCGGGCTGACGATCTACCGCGTCGACCCAAACCGGCTGGACGCCGACTTCCTCGCCGGCTGCCTGCGCGCCGCCGACCTCCCGGCCCCCTCGGCGTCGACCCGGATCGACAGCAGGCGGGTGCGGGTCCCACGCTGCCCGCTCGACGTCCAGTACCGGTACGGCCTGGCCTTCCAGCAGCTGGCCGAGTTCGACGACGTTCTGCGCGAGGCGGCCGAAACCGGGCGTGAGCTGGTCCGGCTAGGCTTTGCCGGACTGGTCGAAGGACGGCTCCGCCCCGGAGGCGGCTAGCCGAAGGGGAACGGATGCTGATCGCCGACCGCTACGAGCTCGACGAACTGCCGCTCGGCCGCGGCGGGATGGGCGCGGTGCACGGCGGGCACGACCGCAGGCTGGGCCGGCGCGTCGCGATCAAGCTGCTCAGGCTCCCTGGCCGTGACGAAGAGCTCGAAGCCCGCTTCGCCCGCGAAGCGCGGATCCTGGCGACGCTCGACCATCCGGGCGTACCGGCGTTGTACGACTACGGCACGCACGACGACCGGTTGTTCCAGGTCATGCAGTTCGTCGAGGGCGTGACGGTGGCCGACCTGCTCGCCGAACACGGGCCGCTGCCGGTGCCGTGGGCCGCGGCGATCACGGCGCAGGCGTGCGCGGTGCTGACCGCCGCGCACGCGCTCGCGGTGTGCCACCGCGACCTCAAGCCGTCGAACCTGATGCTCGGCCCGGACGGCGGGGTGAAGGTGATGGACTTCGGCCTCGCCGTGCTGCGCGAGGCCGACGCCGCGCAGTTCACCCGGGCCGGGCAGCTGCTGGGGACGCCGTCGTACATGGCCCCCGAGCAGATCCAGCGCGGTGGCGCCGAACCGCGCAGCGACCTCTACGCCCTCGGCTGCGTGCTGCACGAGATGCTCACCGGGCAACGGCTCTTCGACGGGCCTACCGCGTACGCGGTGTTCGAGCGGCAGGTCAAGGAGCTGCCGCTCCCGGTGGCGGGGATTCCGAAGCAGCTCAACGGGTTGCTCGCCGAGATGCTGGCCAAGGACCCCGAGGACCGGCCGTCCGGCGCGGCGGCGCTGTACGACCGGCTGGGGCCGTTCGTCACCGGGCTGCCGCCGCTGCCGGGGTTCCTGGCCCCGCCGTCGGTGGCCAGCCCGGGCCGGATGTACGCGCGGATGCTGGGCCGCGTCAACGGCTGACGCGCACCGCACCCCGCTCGGCCAGCGGCAGGCCGGCGAGCCGGATCCGGCGGTAGGTCGTCGCGTTCTGCACCGCGATGCTGACTCCGACGGTGAACGCGATCGACGCCGACGACAGCGGGCCCGCGACCCCGAGCACGGTGGCCAGCGCGACCAGGCCGACCCGGACGCCGATCGTCAGCACCCAGAGGACGAGGGTGACGGCCGATCCCTTCTGGAACGTCGTGCCCTCGCGCGCGGTGAGCGTCGTCGTGGTGCTGCGGAGCACGCCGAGCCCGGCCAACAGGACCAGGTCGACGCCGAGGAAGCCGAGCTCGGCGGCCGACGCACCGGGGAGCGCCTTCAGCGTCAGGTAACCGCCCACCACGACGAGGAGCAGCGGCAGCGTCACCAGCGACTTGCGGTCGAGCAGCGTGCCGCGCAGCTGCTTGTAGACGACCCGGTAGAGGACGAGGCCGGCGGCGGCGACGTAGAGCAGGACGGTGGCGATGCTGGACATCGGAGGCTCCATGGTTTCGAAGGTGCCTCCAGCTTCCGAGAAAACCCGCCCGGACACGTCGGCGTACGGATCGGTCCCGGGTGGACCCCGGCCTCAACCCCCGGGTGGACGCGCTACTCCTCCCAGACCGGCGCCGGCGGCAGGCCGCGCTCGGCGCGGGCGGCGTCGGACAGCTCCTGGATGAGGTCGGTCTTGGCCCGCGTGTACGCGTCACCGGACATTCCGGACGCCGCCAGCTTCTGCTTCAGCTCGCCGTACCGGAGCGCGGCTTCCGGGTACTTCCGCAGGTGGGCGGCCAGGATGCGCTCCTTGTTGTGCTCCCAGTTCGACGGCGGGAAGACGTGCAGGTGGTGGGTGCGGACGTCGCCGTCGCGCCGGACGAACAGCAGCCGTCCCGGGGCGCCGAAGTCCTCGGCGCGGTAGCCGAGGCCGTCGAACAGGTCGGGCGGGACGGCATCGAGGTCGGGCGCGAGCGCGGCGACGTCGATGATCGGCTTGGCCGGGAGGCCCGGCACCGACGTGCTGCCGACGTGCTCGACCTCGGTGAACCGGTCGCCGGCCACGGCGAGGATCTCGGCGCGGGCCTGGGCGAAGTGCTGGGGCCAGGACGGGTTGTAGGGGGAAACGATCACCATCGGGTCATCATCTACCCAATCGTGACCTTCGTGGACGAACCTCTGGTGGGTCAACACCGTCTTTAGGGGTGTCCAAGAGCGTGATCGAGTCTTCTGGGGGTACGGGATCGTGAAGAGGCTTCTGGTGGGAGCGGCGGCGCTGGCCACGGCGTTCGTGCTGGCCGCGTGCTCCGGCGGGGCGTCCGGTGCCGGTGGGACCGTCGGCGGCGGAGCGGTCGCGGCGGGCGCCGGCGGCGGATCGCCGACTCCGACGTCGACCAGCGCGTCCCCGACGCCCACCACGTCGGCCAGCGCGACGCCGTCGTCGACGCCGGCCCCGTCGACGACCAAGCCGGCGCCGACCAGCACCACCCCCAAGCCGAAGCCCAAGCCCAAGCCGGCCCCGAAGCCCGCCGCCGACCCCGGTGTGCCGTGCGCGGCCGCCGCCGCGTCCGCGGGCACCGCCGCCTGCGTGGACCTCTCGGCGCACAAGACCTGGATCCTGCAGGGCGGCAAGGTCGTCTACGGGCCGGTTCCGATGCTGCCGGGCCGCAAGGGCTACGCGACCCCGACCGGCACGTTCCACGTGCTCTCGAAGGAGAAGGTGCACCTGTCGAAGGAGTTCGACAACGCGCCGATGCCGAACTCGGTCTTCTTCTACCCGGGTGACGCCTTCCACACCGGCAGCCTGTCGGTGTACTCGCACGGCTGCATCCACCTGTCGGCGGGCGCGTCCCTGAAGTACTTCAACACCCTGCACGTCGGCGACGTCGTTCAGGTCGTCCCGTAACCCGTCGTCCACGAAGCACGAAACGGGCCGTCTCCGGATCTCCGGAGGCGGCCCGTTTTTTCGTGCGCACAACCTCCGGCGAGGCCAGACGTCTTGGTGGGTATAGGGGATCACCACGGATTACGGGGGAAACATGCGAGTACGGCGTGCGCTGGCGGCTCTGTCCACTTTGGCCGCGGCGGCGGTGCTGACCGCCTGTTCGGCCGGGGGCACCGCGGACGTCCGGCTGGCGGCCGGGACGGTCCCGCCGTCGTCCACTTCGGACACGACGGCGGCGACGACCGCTCCGGCCGAGCCCGAGATGGCGCCCGGCGTGCCGTGCACGATCACCGCGAAGGCCTGCGTTTCCCTGTCCGGGAAACAGGCCTGGCTGCTCGACGAGGGCAAGATCGTCTACGGCCCGGTGAAGATCATGCCCGGCAAGAAGGGCAGCACGACGCCGGTCGGGACGTGGCACGTGCTCTACAAGGAGAAGATGCACCTCTCCAAGGAGTTCAATAACGCGCCGATGCCCAACTCGGTGTTCTTCTACAACGGCGTCGCGTTCCACCAGGGCAGCCTCGCCAAGTACTCGAACGGCTGCGTGCACCTTTCGGCCGCGGTGTCGCTGAAGTTCTTCTCCTCGCTCGACAAGGGTGACGAGGTCCAGGTCGTCAGGTGAGCAGGTCCGCGGGGGTCGTCCCGGCCGCGGTGAGGGGCAGGCCGAGGGCGACGCGCTCGGTGAGCCACGGGCTGGGCCGGTAGCGGGGGTCGCCGGTGGACGCCTCGAGGCCGCGCAGGATGCGCAGGACCACCTCGCCGCCGACCAGGTCGCCCCAGGCCAGCGGGCCGCGCGGGTAGCCGAGTCCCAAGTGGACGGCCGTGTCGATGTCCGACGGCGTCGCGAGATGCCGTCCCGCGATGAAGCAGGCGGTGTTCACAATGGACGCCAGCAGGCGCTGGGCGATCGGGGCCGGGCCGTCGCGGACCACCGTCACCGGGTTGCCGGTGGCGGCCAGCGCGCCCCAGGCCGCGCGGCCCACGGCCGGGTCGAGGCCAGGGTGCACCGACAGCGTCAGCCGTCGTTCGTAGCCGCCCAGCGGGTCGACGCCGGCGACGCGCGACAGCGGCAGGCCACCGCGGGTGGCTGCCTCCACAGTGGACTCGCCGTAGAGCGGGACGAGCAGGACCGCGTCCGGGTAGGCGTCCGACACCACGTGCACGCCGGCCGCCGACAGCACGCGGGCGAGGGGTTCGTCGGCGGTGAACACCGGGCCCGTCGGCTTCGGCGGCGCCGCCGGCTCGTCCGGGTTCTGCTGCTTGCCCTCGACGTGCCGGTAGAAGCCCTCGCCGTTCTTGCGGCCGAACAGGCCGGCGGCGACGCGCGGGCGCGTCAGCCACGACGGCCGCAGCCGCGGGTCGCCGTGGAAGCCGCTCCAGATGCTCTCCAGCACGGCGTGGGACACGTCGAGGCCGGTGAGGTCGAGCAGCTCGAACGGGCCGAGCTTCAGGCCGAGCACGTCACGGGCGATCCGGTCGACGTCGGCCGGCTCGGCCAGCGCCTCGTCGAGGATCTGCAGCGCCTCGGTGCCCAGCCCGCGGCCGGCGTGGTTGACCAGGAAACCGGGTGCGTCCTTCGCGAGCACCGGCTCGTGGCCCCAGGCGCGGACCAGTTCGAGGGCCTCGGCGGGCAGCCAGTCGTGCGTCCGGGTGCCTGGGACCACCTCGACCAGGCGCATCAGCGGCACCGGGTTGAAGAAGTGCAGGCCGACGAGCCGGCCGGGGTCGCCCAGCTCGGCGGCGATCTCGGTGACCGACAGCGAGCTGGTGTTGGTCGCGAAGACCGTCTCCTGTGGACAGACGCGCTCGAGGCTCGCGAACAGCGACCGCTTCGTCGCGAGGTCCTCGCGCACGGCTTCGATGACCAGGTCGACGTCCTCGGCGGGCGCGTCCGGCGCGTCGACCGGGACGAGCCGGTCCTTCACGGCCTGCGGGTCCTCGTCGAGCTTGCCCTTGGCGGCCAGCTTGTCGGCCATCCCGCCGACGAATTCGATCGCCTTCGCGACGGCGTCGGGCTGCACGTCGGCCAGCTCGACGGTCACCCCCGCGGTCGCGGCGAGCTGGACGATCCCGCGGCCCATCACCCCGGTCCCGATCACCCGGATCCTGCCGACCTTCCCGGCCCACCCCGTCACGTCGTGCCCGCCTTCCGCCGTTGCCTACCGCGCGACGGTACCGTCTCGGCCGTGGCCGGGAAGCGCCTGACGCGGGCGGAAAGCCGCGAAGTGACCAAGGCGCGGCTGCTCGACGCGGCGGCGCCTGGTGCGGGACACCACCGAGGTGCTGCCTACAGACCCACGAACTCCGCCATCCGCCTCGCCGAGTGGGTGAAGAACTCGTCGGCCGGGTCGACGCTGCCGACGTACTGGCCGAACAGGTCGAAGTTGATCGCGCCGAACAGCTGGGTCCACGCCATGAGCAGCCGGGCCACGGTCTCGGGTCCGGCGACGATCCCGAGGGCCTTCGTGAGCGTCTCGGCCTGGGCGCGCAGCCCGGGCGGGACGTCGCCGTCGATCGCCCGCAGCTCGGTGTGCGTGAGCACCTTGACCAGGGCGAGCGCGACGCGGGCGGCGGGCGCGACGGTGTCCTGCGGGGCCTGGTACCCGGGGATCGGTGAGCCGTAGATCAGCGCGTACTCGTGCGGGTGCGCTTTCGCCCACTCGCGCGTCGCCTGCCAGATCGCGAGCCACCTTTCGCGCGGCTCGCCCGTGCCCGGGTCCCCGGTTTCCGCGGCTTCGCCGATCGCGTTGTAGGCGTCGACGATCAGGTCGGTCAGCAGCCGGTCGCGGCTGGGGAAGTAGCGGTACAGCGCGGACGAGACCATGCCCAGCTCACGCGCCACCGCGCGCAGGGAAAGCCCGTTCGCGCCGACCTCGGCGAGCTGGCGGCGGGCTTCGTCCTTGATCTCCTGGGTGAGTTCGGCGCGGGCACGTTCGCGCGCGGTCCGGGTCGCGGTCATGGCCGCCAGTGTGCCATGCGCGAGAGCGCTGAACAAAATCGAGAGCACTGCTCTTGACAGTGCGCGCCGAAAGGGTGTTCACTGCTCTTAACCGAGAGCACTGCTCTCCCGAACTTCGGAGGACGCCATGACCGAGACCCGCTACCTCAAGCCCGGCAAGTCCACCAACGTCTTCAACGAGCTGGTCGCGAAGCTGACCAAGATGGGCGTGAGCCTGCTGGGCAGCCGGGTGCTGACCGTCGTCGGCCGCAAGTCCGGCGAGCCGCGCTCGACCCCGGTCAACCTGCTGACCATCGACGGTGTCGACTACCTCGTCGCGGCGCGCGGCGAGACGCAGTGGGTGCGCAACCTGCGTGCCGCGGGCCAGGGCCAGCTTCGGGTCGGACGGCGCGACGACACCTTCACCTACCGCGAGCTGGGCGACGACGAGAAGCCCGCCATCCTGCGCGCCTACCTCAAGCGCTGGAAGTTCGAGGTCAGCGCGTTCTTCGAGGGCGTCGACGCCAAGGCGTCGGACGAGAAGCTGCGCGAGATCGCGCCCGGTTACCCGGTCTTCGAGATCTTCACGAAGTAGGTTTTCAGGGGGTCGGTTTGCGCCGCCGCGTCACGTTCGCCGCGACCAGGACGACCCCGACCAGGAACGCGACGAGCCCGATGAGGAACCACAGCTTCTGGCCGGTCATGAAGCTGCCGGTGATGACGCCGAGGCCCTGCAGCACCCAGACGGCGCCGACGAGCAAGAGCACAACCCCGACCGCGAAGGTGATCCAGCGCTTCATCGGCCCAGTCTATGCAGGTCGCTCGCCGGGGACGAGCTTGTGCCGGTAGGCGTAGACGACGGCGTGCACGCGGTCGGGCAGCCCGAGCTTCGAGAGCACCCGCGAGACGTGCGTCTTCACGGTCTCCTCGCCGACGTGCAGCTGCCGCGCGATCTCGGCGTTGCTGCAGGCGTTGGCGAGCAGGAGCAGCACCTCCCGCTCCCGCGACGTCAGCCGCGCGAGCTCGGGTGGTTCGGCGGCCGCGGGCTCCAGCACCGACGCGAACTTCGCGACCAGCCGCCGGGTCACCGACGGGTCGATCAGCGCGTCACCGCGGGCCGCCACCCGCATCGCCGCGACCAGCTCCTCCGGCGCCAGGCTCTTCAGCAGGAACCCGCTCGCCCCGGCCCGCAGCGCTCGGTAGACGTACTCGTCGGCGTCGTAGGTGGTCAGCACGATGACCCGGGTGTCGTTGCCCGGCGCGGAAAGGATCGCCTCGGTCGCGGCGAGGCCGTCGAGGCGGGGCATCCGGACGTCGAGGACGGCGACGTCCGGGCGCAGGCGGGCCGTCTCGGCCACCGCCTCGCGGCCGTCGGACGCCTCGCCGACGCAGGTGAAGTCGGGCTGGGTGTCGAGCAGCGCGCGCATCCCGGAGCGGAACATCGCGTGGTCGTCGGCCAGCAGGACGCGGATCATGTGCTCTCCACCGGGAAGGTCGTGCGCAGCTGCCACTGCGTGCCGTGTTCGCCGTAGGTGACCTGGCCGCCGAACAGCGTGACGCGCTGGCGGATCCCGGCCAGGCCGCGGTGCGCGTGCTCGCGCTGGGGGACGCGGCCCGGGCACAGGGCGTTGGTCACCGCGAGCACGATTTCGGTGCGGCCGTGGTTCAGTTCGACCTCGACCGGGCCCTCACCGTGGCGCAGCGCGTTCGTCAGGGCTTCCTGCGCGATCCGGTACAGCGCGACGTCGAGCGAGCCGGGCAGCTCACGCGGCTCGCCGAGCAGCGTCAGGCGGATCGGGAGGCCGGCCGCGCGGACCGTCTCGACCAGCTCGTCGAGGTTGTCCAGACCGGGCTGGGCGGCGGTGTCCTCGGCGTGCAGGAGGTCGAGCAGCCGGCGCAGGTCGGCCATCGCCGAGCGGCTCGCGGACTCGACCGCGCCGAGGGACTTGCGCACCGGCGAGTCGCCGTCGGGCAGCCCGAGCCGGGCCGCGCCGGCGTGCACGCCGATGGCGCTGACGTGGTGGGAGATGACGTCGTGGAGGTCGCGCGCGATCGTCGTGCGCTCCTCGGTGACGGCTCGGCGCACGGCTTCTTCTTCGTGCTGACGGCGTTCGTCCGCGGCCCGCTCGAGGTCGGCGATGTAGGCGCGCCGGGCCGTCGTGTACCGGCCCACCAGCCACGGCAGCAGCGCGCTCACGCTGACGCTGACCGCGATCAGCCGCAGGTCGCTCGCGGTCCGGCCGCCGCCTTCGATGCAGCCCGCGGTGACGCCGGCGAGCATCGCGAGGAGTGCGAGCACCGCCGGTTTCGGGCGCAGCCAGGCGCCCGCCCGGTACCCGGCGATCAGGATGCCGGCGTTGTTGCCGACGACGTACCCCGCGGTGGTGCTGATCAGCAGCGGTGAGGCGGCGAACAGCACGGCGTGCGCCAGCGACACCCAGCCCGAGTACCGGGCCGGGCCGGCGAGCGCGGCGTTGACCGCGACGCCGGCGAACAGCACCACCCACGGCTGCCAGTGGCCGTTGCCGAGCGGCCCGCGGACGCTGAACAGCAGCGCGTCACACGCGACGCAGACCACCGCGACGAGCAGCGACTGCCGCCGCAGTGACCCGCTGATGTCGTACACGCCCGCAACTCTGCCCTAACCGGGCTGCCGCAGGTCCCGAACGCCCCAATGTGGCGTTGGGTGCGTTGGACGCACCGAACGCCACATTGGGGCGTTAGTTCGTGGGGCGGGGCTGGTAGTCGCCGCCGCGGCGCTGGCCTGGTTGGCGCTGGCCGCCTGCGCCCGGCTGCAGGGCCTGGCCGAGGGAGGTCGCCGTCGCTGTTTGGCCGTTGACCTTCGCCACCACCGTGACGTTCGTGTCGCCCTGCTTCACGTCGCCCGTCTTCTGGGTCGAGCCGTCGAGCGTGTACGTCTGCTTGTAGCCGTCCTTGCTGGTCAGCGTCACGGACGTGGCGCTCAGCTCGGTGACGTCGCCGGTCTGCAGCCGCTCGGTCGTGTAGCCGCCGTTCGGGTCGGCCACGACGAAGTCGCCGTGCAGGGCCTCCCGCAGCGCGGCCATGCCGCCGCCGAAGGTGCCGCCGGGACCGCCGCGGAACTGGCCGCCGCCGGGGCCGCCCGGGCCGCCGAAGCCGCCGGGACCGCCCGGCTGCGCGGAGTTGTCGGCGCTGCTGGTGCCCGCCCAGATCGCCGCGCCGCCGCCGGCCGCGATCACCACGGCGATGCCGGCCGCGATCGCCGTCTTCTTGCCGGACCAGCCCTTCTTCGGCGCGGCCGCCGCGGGGTCGCCCCAGTTCGCCGCGGCCGGTTGGCTCGCGGGTGCCGGCCCGCCCTGCGGCGGGGTGTTCGGCGTCGGCTCGGTCGTCATCGTGTCCTCCGGTCGTACCCACACTGGTCCAGCCCAGGCTCACCGCCGTGGCTGTGTTTGAGCTGTGCGAAGCGTCAGCGGGTGCTGTGGCTCCTTTACCCAGGCGAAGGACCTCACAGGGAACGCACAGCGAGCCCACAGCAAACCCTGTGGACCGACCGGGAAGGTGGCACTATGACCGCTATGAACGCCACGTCACCAGGCCCTGGCAAGGCCGACCTGCGCCGCGCCGACGGGAGTCCCGTCCGGGTCCTCGTCGTCGACGACGAGGCGACGCTGGCCGAGCTCGTCTCGATGGCCCTGCGGATGGAGGGCTGGGAGGTGCGCAGCGCGGGCGACGGCACGGAGGCCGTCCGGATCGCGCGCGACTTCCGGCCCGACGCGGTCGTCCTCGACGTCATGCTCCCCGACTTCAGCGGCCTCGAAGTGCTGCGGCGGATGCGGTCCGAGGCGCCCCACCTGCCGGTGCTGTTCCTCACGGCGAAGGACGCGGTCGAGGACCGGATCGCCGGGCTGACCGCCGGCGGCGACGACTACGTCACCAAGCCGTTCAGCCTCGAAGAGGTCGCGCTGCGCCTGCGCGCGCTGCTGCGCCGGGCGGGCGGCGTCACCGGCGCGAGCGGGTCGACGCTGGTCGTCGGCGACCTCACCCTGGACGAGGACAGCCGCGAGGTGCACCGCGGCGGCGACCTGGTGCCGCTGACCGCGACCGAGTTCGAGCTGCTGCGCTACCTCATGCGCAACCCGAAGCGGGTGCTGTCGAAGGCGCAGATCCTGGACCGCGTGTGGAGCTACGACTTCGGCGGCCAGGCCAACATCGTCGAGCTCTACATCTCCTACCTGCGCAAGAAGATCGACGCCGACCGCGAGCCGATGATCCACACCATGCGGGGCGCCGGGTATGTCCTCAAGCCAGCGGGCTGAGCGGCGGCGGTTCCGGACGCAGCGGCCGTGGTCGTTGCGGCGGCGGCTGATCTTCCAGCTCGCCGCGCTGCTCGCGCTCGTGTGCGTCGTCGTCGGCGTCGTCACGGAGTTCGCGCTGAGCGAGTTCCTCAACGGCCAGCAGGACAACCGGCTCGCCGCGGCCACCGAACGCGGCCACGGCGGGGAACGGCCGCCCTGGATGTACGGCGATGCACCACCGCCGGATCCGCTGCGGGCGCTCGGCCAGGGTGACGGCACGCTCGCCGTCGTCCAGAAGGGGTCGGTCGCGCAGGCCGGGGTGCTCGACTCGAGCGTGGCGTCGCCGAACAAGCGGAAGGCGCCGCTCAAACCGGTCTCGACGGAGCAGGTCGTGGCCCTGCTGGCGATGCCGTCGGACGGGAAGCCGCGGAGCATCGACCTCGGCGGCACCCTCGGTGAGTACCGCGTCGTCTCGACCACGACGCCCAACGGCCAGCACACGGTCATCGGCCTGCCGCTCAAGGACGTCAACGAGACGCTCTGGCGGCTGGGCTTCATCCTCGGCGGCGTCGCGCTCGCCGGGATCCTGGTCGCCGGCGCGGTCGGCGCGGCGACGATCCGCCGCACGATGCTGCCGCTGGACCGGCTGGCCGCGACCGCGTCGCGCGTCTCCGAGCTGCCGCTGGACCGCGGTGAGGTCGCGCTGTCCGAGCGGGTCCCGGAGGCCGACACCAACCCGAACACCGAGGTCGGCAAGGTCGGCTCGGCGCTGAACCGGATGCTGCAGCACATCGCGAACGCGCTGACCGCGCGGCAGGCGAGCGAAAGCCGGGTCCGGCAGTTCGTCGCGGACGCGAGCCACGAGCTGCGGACGCCGCTGGCCGCGATCCGCGGGTACGCGGAGCTGACCCGGCGCAGCGGCGAGCAGGTGCCGCCGGACATCGCGTTCGCGATGAGCCGCGTCGAGTCGGAGTCGCGCCGGATGACGACGCTGGTGGAGGACCTGCTGCTGCTGGCCCGGCTGGACTCGGGCCGCCCGGTGGTGCCGGAGTGGGTCGACCTGTGCCGGCTGGTGGCCGACGCGGTCGCGGACGCGCACGTCGCGGGCCCGGACCACAAGTGGCTGATGGACGTCCCCGGCGAGCCGATCGGCGTGCTCGGCGACGCGGGTCAGCTGCACCAGGTGGTGATCAACGTGCTGGCCAACGCCCGCACGCACACCCCGGCGGGCACCACGGTGACGACCACACTGTCCACTTCGGACGGTTTCGTCCGGCTCCGCGTGGCCGACGACGGCCCGGGCATCCCACCGGAGATCCTCCCGGACATCTTCGAGCGCTTCGCCCGCGGCGACAACTCGCGTTCGCGGGCGGCGGGGAGCACGGGGCTGGGCTTGGCGATCGTGGCAGCGGTGGTGAGCGCGCACCGCGGGCGGGTCGGGGTGCAGAGCCGCCCGGGACGGACGGAGTTCGAGATCGTCTTCGCGGAGGCTCCGGCGCCGGGGTGACACCCCGCCGACTTGTCCACATCCCCCGAAATCCCTCCACAACCCCGCATCTTTCGTAGCGAAAGTGGCGGCTCAGCCGGGGTGGCGGGCGACCACTGTGGCCAGGTCGGGGGCAGCTGTAGTTCGGTGGCCAACAGGTCCGGGTGCTGTAACCAGTGCAGCGGGGTCACGTTCGGGACGTCGGCGAACAGCTCGGTCGCGGCCTCGTACCGCTCGGGATTCCGCTCGACGCTGACCAGCGTCGTGCCGGGTCTCGCCGATCGTGCCACCCGCGACGCCGCCGGCGGGCAACCGCAGCAGGCGGCCTTGGGCGGGTCGGCAGGACCACGCGAAACCCGCGCGCGTCGCTCACCTCACACGATCGTGGCCGATGCACAGCGCGGGCACAGGTTCGGCACAAGTTCACCACATGTGGTGCCGAGACGGTGGGGCTCATGACGACCACGCTGTCGGCGCCCGAACACGCCCAGCCCGCGCCCCAGGCCGCACCGGAACCGCGGTGGATCAAGCCTTCCGTGGCCGCGCTGCTGCTCGGGACCGGGCTGCTCTACCTGTGGGACCTGGCGAAAACGGGCTGGGGCAACGACTTCTACGCGATGGCCGCCCAGGCCGGGACGTGGAGCTGGAAGGCGCTGTTCTTCGGCTCGCTCGACCCGGGCAACGTCGTCACGGTCGACAAACCGCCCTTCTCCCTGTGGGCCATGGGGTTGTCGGGCCGGATCTTCGGGTTCTCCAGCTGGAGCCTGCTGGTGCCGGACGCGCTCGCCGGCGTCGCGTCGGTCGGCCTGCTGTACCTGGCCGTGCGCCGGCTTTCCGGGCCGGGTGCCGGGCTGCTCGCCGGGGCCGCGCTCGCGGTGACGCCGGTCGCCGCGCTGATGTTCCGCTACGACAACCCGGACGCCTTCCTCGTCCTGCTGCTGGTCGCCGGCGCGTACTGCGTCGTGCGCGCGCTGGACAAGGCGAGCACGCTGTGGCTGGTGCTCGCCGGCGTCGCGATCGGCTTCGGGTTCCTCGACAAGATGCTCCAGGCGTTCCTCGTGGTGCCCGCGTTCGTGCTGGCGTACGCGGTCGCCGCGCCGACGTCGCTCGGGCGCCGGATCGGCCAGCTGTTCGCCGCGGCCGGCGCGGTGGTCGTTTCCGCCGGCTGGTGGGTCCTGGTCGTCGCGCTGTGGCCCGTCGCGGACCGGCCCTACATCAGCGGCTCGACCGACAACACCGTGCTGGAACTGGCTTTCGGTTACAACGGCCTCGGCCGGATCTTCGGCGAGGGACGCGGTGGCGGCGGCGTCACGCCGCCAACCGGCGCACGGGGTGGCTTCGGAGGGGGCGCGTTCGGCGGCCAGACCGGCCTGACGCGGCTGTTCAGCGGCGAGTTCGGCGCCGAAGCGTCGTGGCTGCTGCCCGCCGCGCTGATCGGCCTGGTCGCGGGGCTGTGGTTCACCCGCCGCGCGCCGCGCACCGACCGGACCCGCGCGGCCCTGCTGATCTGGGGCGGCTGGACGGTCGTCACAGTGCTCGTCTTCAGCTACATGAGCGGCATCATCCACCCGTACTACACGGTCGCGCTGGCGCCCGGGATCGCCGCCACGCTGGGGATTTCCGCGCGTGAGCTGTGGCGGGGACGGGCGAACTTCGCGGCCCGCGCGGTGCTGGCCGTCATGCTCGCGGTGTCCGCGGTCTGGGGATTCGTGCTGCTCGACCGGACGCCGGCGTGGCAGCCGTGGCTGCGGTACGCGCTGCTCGTGCTGAGCGCGCTCGCGGTGGTCGCGCTGCTCTTCGGCGCCGACCGGTTCCGGCGGCTCGGCCCGGCCGTCGCCGTCGTCGGGCTGTGCGGCGCGCTGCTCGGGACGGCGTCCTTCACCTTCGCGACGGCGGCAACCGCGCACTCCGGTGGCACGCCGTCGTCCGGCCCGGCCGTCGCGAGTGGACGCGGGTTCGGTGGCTTCGGTGGAGGCGGCGGCCGCGGCGGGTTCGGCGAGGGACAGGCCGACACCGCGGTGATCGACCTGCTGAAGAACACCACGACGAAGTGGGCCGCGGCGCAGAGCGGCGCGATGCAGTCGGCGGGGCTGGCCCTCTCGAGTGGACGGCCGGTGCTCGCGATCGGCGGCTTCAGCGGCAGTGACCCGGCTCCGACGCTGCAGCAGTTCCAGCAGTACGTCGCCGCGGGCGACATCCACTACTACGTCGCCGGCGGGCGCGGCGGCTTCGGCGGGGGCCGGGGCACGTCGGGCGAAATCCAGACGTGGGTGGAACAGAATTTCGCGCCGTCGACGGTCGGGGGCACCACCGTCTACGACCTGACGAAATCGATCAGCTGACAGAAAAGAGAATTGTTTCAGGCGTGTTAACAGTGGCGGAATCATTCGGTGGTCCCGGCGCCCGTGCAGTAGGCGGGGATACGGACACCTGTTCGAATGATGGCTCGGTCAGCGGTATGTTCCGAACGATTGTTCGCTCGTTCGTGGAAGCGCCGCTGATGATCGCGACACCCCGCGCCGACGTGTGACAACGCCGCCGTGGTGCCCGTGCGCCTGCACGGGC
Organism: Amycolatopsis heterodermiae; assembly: GCF_034929455.1. Lineage (NCBI taxonomy): Bacteria > Bacillati > Actinomycetota > Actinomycetes > Pseudonocardiales > Pseudonocardiaceae > Amycolatopsis > Amycolatopsis heterodermiae. Next base: position 1,544,279 of record NZ_JAYFSI010000001.1, on the reverse strand, counting down.
GGATCTCTTCAGGAGTGCGGCGATCTTGGCCGGGCGGCCGACAGAAACACGCGCGTACTTGATCTTCATCACCCGTGAAGGTGCTGGTAACCCGGCCTGGACGTCACCCTTTCGGAGGCACCCGAAGGGCGTTGTGGGGATCTTGTCCTTCTCGCTAGAGTCTCCGCCGGGAGAGGGACAAGGGGTGGTCGATCCGGTGCGTGCGGCGCCGGGTTTTCACTGGGCGTAGGTGCTCCCTTGTCCGCGTTCTCCCGCCTTGACCCGATCAGGTGCGTCTGGAAGAGAGCAGCGATGACCGTGCGCGGTGGCGCAGCCTTGCCCGAACCACCTCCTCGTCGTCGCGGTAGGTAGACCCCGTTCCCCCTTTGGTGTCGCTCCACTCCACTTCCCCCGCCATCTGGAGTTTCGCTGTGACTTCCCGCCCTCGTCGTCTGCTGACGGCGCTCCTGACACTGCTGACCCTTTTCGGGGTCACCGCCCTGTCCGGCTGCAGTGACAGTTCCGCCTCCGGCGACGGCGGCAAGATCACCCTCGGGTTCAGCGCGTGGCCGGGCTGGTTCCCCTGGCAGGTGGCGCAGGAGCAGGGCCTGTTCGCCAAGAACGGCGTGAACGTCGACCTCAAGTGGTTCGACAACTACACCGACAGCATCAACGCGCTTTCCAGCGGCGCGATCGACGCCAACAGCCAGACGCTTAACGACACGCTTTCCTCGGCTTCGGGCGGCGCGAAGCTCTCCATCGTGCTGGTAAACGATAACTCGACCGGCAACGACAAGATCATCGCGCGGGACGGGATCACCGCCGTCGCCGACCTCAGGGGCAAGAAGGTCGCCGTCGAGCAGGGCACCGTCGACCACTACCTCCTGCTGCTGGCGCTGCAGGAAGCGAAGCTGACCGAAAAGGACATCCAGCTGGTCAACCTGCCGACCGACGCCGCCGCGGCCGCGTTCGTCGCGGGCCAGGTCGACGCGGTCGGTGCGTTCGCGCCCTTCACCACCAAGGCCCTCGAACGCCAGGGCAGCCGCGCGATCTCCTCGTCGGCCGAGTTCCCCGGCGCCATCCCGGACCACCTGGTGACGTCGCAGAAGCTGGTCAAGGAGCACCCGAAGGACGTGCAGGCGCTGGTCAACACCTGGTTCGACACGCTGACCTGGATCAAGAACAACAAGGACGCGGCGATCAAGATCATGGCCAAGCGCGGCGGTGTCTCCGACGAGGAGTACAAGACCTACGACGCCGGCACCACGATCTTCACGCGCCAGCAGAACCTCGACGCGTTCACCCCGGGTGTCACCGCGCAGCACCTCGACTTCTCGGCGAACAAGATCGTCGACTTCATCACGAGCACCGGCCTCGCCCAGCAGCGGCCGTCGCTCGACGGCCTGTTCGACGACCAGTTCGTGAAGGCAACGCCGCAGTGACGGGTCCGACCCAGCGCACCACCGCCAGCTCCCCGGCCGACGAACGCGCGGCCGAGGAGCTGGAGGCCGAGCAGGGGCTCGCCGACCGCGCCGAGGCCGGCCGGGGGCGCCCCGGCTGGGCACCGCTGCCGCGCCGGGCCGCGCCGAAGCCGGCGTCGGCGCTGTTCTCCCTGCGCACGCCGATCGGCTCGTCGGCCCGTTGGAAGCTGGCGGTGCTGTCGTTCGCGATCCCGTTGCTCGCCTGGGTCGTGCTGAGCGTGAGCGGCGCCGTCGACTCGACGTTCCTGCCGTCCCCGGTCGCGGTCTTCCGCGCCGGGGTCGACATGGTGAGCACCGGCGAGCTGTTCGACGACCTGTGGGCGACGACGCAGCGGGTGCTCGAAGGCTTCGGCCTCGCGGTGCTCGTGTCGGTGCCGCTCGGCATCCTCATGGGTGGTTTCACCGCGGGGCAGGCGTTCTTCGAGCCGCTGATCGGGCTGCTGCGCTACCTCCCGGCGAGCGCGTTCATCCCGCTGCTGATCATCTGGCTCGGCATCGGCGAGCCGTCGAAGGTCGCCATGCTCTTCATCGGGACGGTCTTCTTCAACACGCTGATGACCGCGGACGTCGTGCGCGCGGTGCCGGGCGCGCTGCTCGACGTCTCCTACACCCTCGGCGCGCGCCGAGGCGAGGTGCTGCGCAAGGTCGTCGTGCCGCACGCGCTGCCGGGCATGATCGACGCGATCCGGATCAACGCCGCCGCGGCGTGGAACTTCGTGGTCGTGGCCGAGCTGATCAACTCGCAGGCCGGCCTGGGCTACCGGATCGTGCGGGCGCAACGGTTCCTGCAGACGGACACGATCTTCGCGGTGCTCGTGGTCATCGGCCTCGCCGGGCTGACCATCGACGTCGTGCTGCGGCTGGTGCGCACCCGGGTCGGGAAGTGGACGGCATGACACTGGAACTGCGGAACGTCGCGAAGGACTACACCGTCCGCGGCCAGGTGACGCGCGCGCTCGACGGCGTCGACCTCGAGGTGCTGCGCGGCGAGTTCGTCTGCGTCGTCGGCGCGAGCGGCTCGGGCAAGTCGACGCTGTTGTCGCTGGTGGCCGGGCTCAGCCGGCCGACCGAGGGCGAGATCCTGCTCGACGGCGTCCCGGTGACGGGCCCCGGCCCGGACCGCGGGTTGGTGTTCCAGTCCGGCGCGCTCTACCCGTGGCGCAGCGTCGAGAAGAACGTCGCGTTCGGACTCGAGCTGCTTTCGCTCGACCCGGCCGAGCGCGCCGAGCGCGTGAACTGGTACCTCGCCGAGACCGGGCTCGACACGGTGCGCCGCTCGTTGCCGAAACAGCTTTCGGGCGGCCAGAAGCAGCGCGTCGCGATCGCGCGCGCCCTGGCGTGCGAGCCGGAAGTCCTGCTGCTGGACGAACCCTTCGGCGCCTTGGACGTCCAGACCAAAGAGGACATGCAGGTGCTGATCCGCCGGATCTGGGCCGACACCGGCACGACGGTGCTGATGGTCACCCACGACGTCGAGGAAGCGGTGTTCCTGGGCGGCCGGGTCGTGGTGCTCGCCTCCGACCCGGGCCGGATCGCCGCGGACGTCGAGGTGGCGCTGCCGGCCGAGCGGGACCTGGGGGTCAAGCGCGAGCCGGAGTTCCTCGCGCTGCGCGCCCGGATCGAGGACCTGGTCCGGGAGCAGCACCGCGGCCACGTCAGCCGGGTGGCCGCGGTCGAGTGAGAACGGTGGACGGGAAGGTGGCGGGATGAGGCACGGCAGGTCGACCGCGGAACGGGCGAGCGGCGGGGGATTCCTCGCGCGGCTCGGCATTCGCGGCAAGCTGAACCTGCTGCTCCTGCCACCCCTGGTCGCGGTGCTGCTGGTTTCGGTGCCGTTCGTGCTGACGCAGGCGAGCAGCGCCACGGCGGCCGCGCAGTCGGCGACCGTGGCGCGCCACGCCCAGCAGCTCGGCGGCCTGGTCTGGCAGCTGCAGCGGGAACGGCTGCTGACCGGCGCCTTTCTCGCGACGCCGTCGATGTCGCCGGACGAGCTGGTCAAGCAGCGCCGGGCGGTCGACACGGCGGTCGAGAACGTCCGGGCGCAGCTCGGCTCGGACGCGCCGGACGAGCTTTCCGCGGCCCTGACCCGGATCGGCTCGCTGAACGAGCTGCGGCAGAACGCCGAGCGCCGTGGCGTCGCGCTCGACAGCGTGGCCCGCACCTACCACGCCGTGATCGGCGCGGTCATCGACTCGCTGCGGCTCGTCCCGCAGCTCACCAGTGACGCCGAAGGCACCCGGGAGCTGACCGCCCTCGAAGCGCTGCTGCGCGCGAACGAGGAGAACTCGTTGCGCGGCATGGCGTTGATCGTGACGGCGGTGGCGCCCGACGCCGGCAAGTCCATCCTGGACGACGCGACCCAGCAGGCGCCGATCTTCACCGACCGGTTCGTCCAGCAGGCCGACAACGCGTCCGACAACCAGCAGGCCGAGCTCGTGGTCAACGTCGAGCAGAGCGACGCGGGCCGCCGGATCGAGGACCTCGCCGCCCAGATCGGCAACCCGCGCGACGCCGCGGCCACCGGCCGGTACGTCACGGACGTCCTCAGCGCGGCGGAAACCCAGGCGGGGCAACGCAAGCTGGTCCAGGAGCGGGTCACCGGCGAGATCGCCGACTCGGCGACCGGCCGGGCCGACTCGGCGACGCGGCTGGCCTGGGTCGTCGGTGTCGGTGCCGCCGCGCTGTTCCTGCTGGTCGCCTTCCTCGCCGTCGCGGTCTCCCGCTCGATCGCCCGGCCGCTGCGGCGGCTGACCACGGCGGCGACGTCGGTCGCCGACCTCGCCGGCACCGAGCTCGTCCGCGTGACCGACACCGAGGAGGCCGAGGAGCAGGTGCCGCGGCTGGCCACGATCGACGTCTCCTCCGGTGACGAGCTGGGCGAGCTCGCCGCGGCGTTCAACCGGGTCCAGACGACCGCCGCCGAGCTGGTCGAACGGCAGGCGCTCACGCGGCGCAACACCAGCCTGATGTTCGCGAACGTCGCGAAGCGCACGCAGAACCTCGTCGGCCGCCAGCTCGCGCTGATCGACGAGGTCGAGCGCAACGAGCAGGACACCCGGCTGCTGGCCAGCCTCTACCGGCTCGACCACCTCTCCACCCGCCTGCGCCGCAACGCCGACAACCTGCTCGTGGTGTCCGGCACCCGCGACGAGACCCGCATCGCGGGCCCGATCGAGCTGGCGACGGCCCTGCGCTCGGCGCTCGCCGAGATCGAGGACTACCAGCGCGTCAAGCTCGGTGTCGTCGCGGAGATCCTGCTGTCCTCGGCGCTCGGTGCCGACCTCGTGCTGGTGTTCGCCGAGCTGCTGGAGAACGCGACGGCGTTCTCGCCGCCGGGCTCGACGGTCGAGGTGGACACGATGTTCCTCACCGACGGCTCGTGCCTGGTCAGCATCGTCGACCACGGCATCGGCATGACCGCGGAGAAGATCGGGGCCGAGAACAAGCGGCTCGTCGAGCGCGAACGCCTGGAGCTGGCGCCGACCAGTGTGCTCGGCCTGTTCGTGGTCGGCCGCCTCGCACGGCGTCACGAACTCGGCGTCGAACTGCTCGCGACGCCGACCACCGGCGGCGTCACCGCCCGACTGACGATCCCGCCGTCCCTGTTCAGCCACCGCACCGGACTGCTCCCGAAGGCCGAACCCGCGCCGGCGATCCCGGCGCAGGCGGCACCCCCGATCACCACGCCGAAACCGCGGCACGCCGCCCCGGCGCCGTCGCCGCGTTCGGTGTCCACTTTGGACATGTTCCGGCCGGCCGAGCCGGAGCGCCAGAAGGAACTGCCGTCGCCGGCGATCCCGGCGCTGCTCGCCACCGGCCACCTCAACGGGTTCCGCTGGTTCGACCAGCTGGAGCCGGTGTGGCCGGACGCCGAACCCGCGGAGCCCGCCGCTGTCGAGAAGCCCGAGTCCCGTGGCGGCCTGCGCCGTCGCGTCCGCGGCGCGCAGCTGCCCAGCCCGGGCACGACCGCCGCCGTCGCCGTCGAGGACAAGCCGCGGCACGACCCCGAGGCGACCAGGATCGCCATGGACGGCTTCCAGGAGGCGTTCGCCAGGGCCGCCGGGGTCACCGCCACGCCGGCCGACCCGCCGGACGCCGTCGTGGCCGAACCCGAGCCGGTGCCCCCGGCGCGTGCCGCCGCCCCGGTCACCGCCCCGATCTCGCGGGACGGCCTGATCCGGCGCGTCCCCGGCGCCCAGCTCGCCCCGGGCCTCCGCAAGCAGGAGGCCGAGGGCAGGCCGATCGCCCGGCCCGTCGTGACCCGCGGCATGCGGGACCCGGCGGCCGAGCGCGCGGCGTTCGACTCGTTCGCCGCCGGCCTGGCCAAGGCGGACGTGCTTACGGCAGACACCCCGCCGCCGGGCGTGGTCGCCGGTCGTGTGATGGAACGTCTCGAAATGGACGCAGGAGAAGAGAGCAGGAAATGAGCATCCCCGCAGCTGGTGTCAGCGTCGAAGCCCAGAACTTCAACTGGCTGGTGAGCCGCTTCGCGCAGCACACCGCGGGCGCGATCGCGGCCATCGCGGTCTCGGCCGACGGCTTGCTGATCGCGGTGTCCTCGGAGCTCGAGCGCTCCAACGCCGACCGCCTCGCCGCGATCTCGTCCGCCATGCTCGGCCTCGCCCACGGCGTCTCCGACAGCCACCCGCTCGGCGCGCCCGACAAGGTGATCATCGAGCTGGAGCACGGTTATCTGCTGGTCTGCACCATCAGCATCGGCTGCTCGCTCGGCGTCCTCGCCAACAAGCAGGCCAGCCTCGGCACGATCGCCTACGAGATGGCGATGTTCGCCAACCGCGCCACCGAGGTCCTCACGCCCGGCCTGATCGAGGAGCTCAAGAACACCGTGGGTTCGTGATGGCCGGCGACGACCCGGACATCTCGCTGCTGCGGCCGTACCTGATGACCTCGGGACGGGCGCAGCCGGTGGACCAGAGCCTCGAGATCGAGGCGCAGGTGATGACGTCACGCCTCGGCGCGGCGTCGCACCCGAAGCTGACCTTCGAACGCCAGGAAATCGTCTCGCTCTGCCGCAGCACGATGTCGGTCGCCGAAGTGGCCGCCATGCTCGGCCTGCACATCGGTGTCGCGCGCGTGCTCGTGGCCGACCTCGCCGAGCTGGGCTACGTCGTCGTCCGCCGGCCGGGGAGCCACAACTCGCACGACCTCGGCATGATCGAAAGGGTCATTCGTGGACTCGAAGCCATTCACTGAGCAGGCGGCCCGCCCGCCGGCCCCGGTCAAGATCGTCATCGCGGGCGGTTTCGGCGTCGGCAAGACCACGGCGGTGACGTCGATCTCGGAGATCAAGCCGCTGACGACGGAGGCCGCGATCACGTCGGTGGCCGCGAACGTCGACCGCACGGGCCACGTCCCGTCGAAGACCACGACGACGGTGGCCCTCGACTTCGGCTGCATCACGATCGACGACGAGGTGAAGCTGTACCTGTTCGGCACGCCCGGCCAGGACCGCTTCGGCTTCATGTGGCAGGACCTGGTCCAGGGCGCGCTGGGTGCCCTGGTCATCGTGGACACCCGCCGCATGGACGACTGCTACCCGGCGGTCGACTACTTCGAGAACGCGGGCCTCCCGTTCGTGGTGGCGGTCAACATGTTCGACGGCGCGCTGGGCCACAACCTGGACGACATCCGCTGGGCCCTGGCGGTGAGCGAGGACGTCCCGCTGATCACGTTCGACGCCCGCCAGAAGCTCTCGGTGCGAGATGCGTTGCTGGCGGTCCTGCACAACACGTTCCAGCGAGCACGGGCCCAGGCGGGCGCGGGCACCTGAGCTGGAGGCCACCGAGAGGGTTCTCGGCGGCCCCGCTACACTGATCCACGGACCCCGCGCGGCGTCCACCCTGTGAACCTCCCCAGGGCCGGAAGGCAGCAAGGATAAGCAGGCTCTGACGGGTGCGCGGGGTCCCCTTTTTTTGCCCCTAGAACACGCCCAGGATGTCTTCCGGGGGTTTCGGGGCCGGGGGTGCGTCCTCGTCCGTGATCGGCTTGGCCCGGCCCGCCAGTTTCTCCAGCTCCGGGCCCTCCACGCACCTTGCCGGGAAGGCCGCCGAGGCCGTCCGGGACGCCAGTTCCGCGGTCGGCAGGGGCGCCGCCGAGGCTGCGAACACCAGGTTTCCGAAGCGCCTCCCGCGCAGTACGCCCGGGTCCGCCAGGAGCACTACCTGCGGAAACACCTCCCGCAGCGTGGCCAGGAAGCGGCGGGCGAAGGGGAGCCCGGCGCCGTCGGTGATGTTGGCCAGGTACGTGCCGCCCGGGCGGAGGACGGCCGCGATCGTGCGCAGGCTCTCCAGCGTGGCCAGGCCGCCCGCCAGGGCCGCCCGCTCGAACGCGTCCACCACCACCAGGTCCGCCGTGTCCTCGCGGCGCGTCGCCAGGCCCTCGCGGCCGTCCGTCACGCGCACCCGCAGGCCCGGCACCTTCAGGCCCAGCTGGGTGCGGACCAGCTCCACCAGCTCACCGTCCGCGTCGAACACCAGCTGGCGCGATCCCGGCCGGGTGAAAGCCACGTACCTCGGCAGGGTGCACGCCGCGCCGCCGATGTGGAGCGCGTCCAGGGGGCCCGGGGGCAGCAGGTCCACCACGTCGCCGAAGCGGCGGACGTAGTCGAACTCCAGGTCGGCCGGGTCGTCGAGGTCGACGTACGACTGCGCGACCCCGCCCACCGACACCAGCCACGCGTTCGCGCGGTCGGCGTCGCGGAGCAGCTCCGCCGTCCCGAAACGCACCGGATAACGGCCCGGGACCGGGGCGGGCTTGCGCGTACGGCTCACGGAACCCGACCTTAGCGGCGGTCGGAAACATTCTTGCCGGACCGGCGATAAGGGAACGGAACGATCAACGATCCGAGGGGGATCACCTTGCGTGTGAACGCAGTTCTCGTTGCCGCGGCCCTGGCCGTCGGCGTGCTCGCGACGCCCGCTTCGGCGGACGTGCTGCCCGACCGGGCCCAGGCCGTCTCGCTGCTGGAGACCGGCGGGCCCGGCGTCGCGAAGGCCGCCGAAACGGCGTTGCTCGGCTCGCCCGCCGACCTGACCGCCTTCCTGACCACCGGCCAGTACCGGGCCAAGGACGATGACGACCGGATCCTGGTCGACCAGGCCCTGTCGACCGGCGGCCCCGCCACCCGGCGCGCCGCCCAGCAGGCGCTCGACGGCACCACCGCCGACATCCGCGAGTTCCTCGCCACCGGACTGCCCCGGGCCCGGGAGGCCGACGACCGGATCACGGTCAACCAGGCCATGGCGGCCGGCGGCCCGACCGTGAAGGCCCGCGCCCAGCGGGCGCTCGACGGCACGCCCGCCGACGTCCGCGCGTTCCTGGACCACGGCCTGCAGCAGGCGAAGGACATCGACGACCGGATCACGGTCAACCAGGCCATGGCGGCCGGCGGCCCCGAGGTGCAGGCCGCCGCGCAGACCGCCCTCGACGGCGACCCGGCCGACGTCCGGTACTTCCTGGCCGTCTGGAAGCAGGTCGCCGCCAACGGCGACACCGAGGTCACCGCGGTCCAGGCCCAGGTCGACGCCGCGAAGGCGGCCGCGGCCCGGCACGACGCCGCCGGCGTCCGGGCCGCGGCGGACCAGGCCGCGAAGCTCGCTTCGGACGCGCGGAAGGCGAACACCGACCGGCTCGCCGCCCAGCAGGCCGAGAACCAGCAGGACGGCCAGGCCGCGGCGGGCGCCGAGGCGACCGCGCTGCAGCAGGCCAAGGAGGCCGCGGCCCGGGCCGCGCAGGCCAAGACCGACAACGACAAGCTGCTGGCCGACGCGGCCGACCCGGCGCTGACGGTGCCCAACGGCCGTCGCGCGTCGGTCTACCTGCTGCGCAACGGGGGTGCCGCGGTCAAGGCCGCCGCCCGCGCCGCGCTCGGCGGTTCGGACGACGACGTCGTCACCTTCGTGCGCAGCGGGCTCGCCGCCGCGCAGGAGACCGACGACCGCGCCGCCGTCGCGGCGATCGCCGCCGACCCGAAGGCCCGCCCGGGCCTGCGGCAGGCCGCCCGCGACGCACTCGCGGGCCCGTACGCCGGGGTCGCCGCGCTGCTGCGCACCGGGGACTACCCGGGCCGCGACGCCGACGACCGGGTCGAGGTCAACCAGATCCTGGCGGCCGGCGGACCGTCGACGAAGGCGGCGGCCCAGCGGGCGCTCGACGGCAGCGTCGCCGACGTCCGTGAGTTCCTGGCGCACGGCCAGTACTCCGCGCGCCTGATCGACGTGCGGGTGAAGGTGACCCAGACGCTGTCGAACGGTCCCGAGGTCAACGCCGTCGCGCAGGGTGTGCTCGACGGCCCGGACTCGGGCCTGCAGGCCTACCTCGACGGCGAACTGGGCAGGGCGCGGGCGCGCGACGCCTTCACCGCCCAGCACGTCGCCAAGGTGAACGCCCTGGTCGCCGAGGCGAACGCCCTGCGCTGACCCGCACGGGGAAGGTTGTCGGACGTGCCCGGTACCCTCGCGACGTGGCTCTCGCGCTGTACCGCAAGTACCGTCCGGCAACCTTCGCCGAGGTCGTCGGGCAGGAGCATGTGACCGAACCCCTCCGCACGGCGTTGGCCGCCGGGCGGATCAACCACGCCTACCTCTTCTCCGGCCCGCGCGGCTGCGGGAAGACGTCGAGCGCGCGCATCATGGCGCGCTCGCTGAACTGCGTGAAGGGGCCGACACCGGACCCGTGCGGCGAATGCAACTCGTGCAAGGCGCTCGCGCCGGAGGGCTCCGGCAGCGTCGACGTCACGGAGCTCGACGCGGCCAGCCACGGTGGTGTCGACGACGCCCGTGAGCTGCGCGACAAGGCGTTCTACGCGCCCGCGGAGTCGCGCTACCGCGTGTTCATCATCGACGAGGCGCACATGGTCACCACGCAGGGCTTCAACGCCCTGCTGAAGATCGTGGAAGAGCCGCCGGAACACGTCATCTTCATCTTCGCGACCACCGAGCCGGACAAGGTGCTCACCACCATCCGCTCGCGGACGCACCACTACCCGTTCCGGCTGATCCCGCCGGGTGCGATGCGCACGCTGCTGGAGAGCAACGTCGCGTCCGAGGGCGTCGAGGTCGAGCCGGCGGTGTACCCGCTGGTCATCCGGGCCGGCGGCGGTTCGGCGCGTGACACGCAGTCGGTGCTCGACCAGCTGCTCGCCGGCGCCGGGCCCGAGGGTGTCAGCTACAGCCGCGCGGTCGCGCTGCTGGGCGTCACCGACGTCGCGCTGATCGACGACATGGTCGACGCGCTCTCGACCGAGGACGCCGGCACGGTGTTCGGCACGGTCGAGAAGCTCACCGAGGCCGGGCACGACCCGCGCCGGTTCGCGACCGACCTGCTCGACCGGCTGCGCGACCTGGTGCTGCTGCGCGCGGTGCCGGAGTCCGCGGGCGGGCTCGTGGCGGCGCCCGAAGAAGAACTTTCGCGGATGGTCGGCCAGGCCGAACGCCTCGGCCTCGGCACGCTCTCGCGCTACGCCGACATCGTCCACAACGGACTCCTGGAGATGCGCGGCGCGACGTCGCCCCGGCTCGTGCTCGAGCTGCTGTGCGCGCGGATGCTGCTGCCGTCGGTCACCGAGGCGGAAAAGGCGCTGCTGGCCCGGATCGAGCGGCTGGAACGCCGCGCGACGGTCGCCGGTGGCGGCGGCGCACCCGCCGAGGGCGGTGTCGAGCCGCCGGTGCGCGCGGCGCCGGAGAAGGAGTTCTCACGGCCTTCGCAGCGTCCGGCGTCGGCGGGACCGGCGCCCGTCGCGGTGCCGGAGCCGCCCGCGGCCGAACCGACCCCGCCGGCTCGTCCCGCTCCCGCCGAACCGCCCGCGGCCAAGCCCGCGGAGGGTGGCTGGGGCACGCCTCGCACGCCGGGCGGCGGGACACCCGCGCAGCCGGCCGCCGCCGCTGCCCCCGCCGCGCCTGCCGCCGACACCAGCGGCTGGGGTGCGACCCGGACGCCGGGTGGCGACGCGCCCGCCCCGGCCGCCGAGCCCGAGCCGGCCGCCGCGTCCGCCGCACCGGCGGAGTCCGGTGCGCTGGACGCCGCCGGGATCCGGAACATCTGGCCGCAGCTGATGACGTCGTTGCGCAAGTTCACCGGCGGCCGCAGCCTCGAGGCGATGCTCACGCAGGCGACGGTGGCGACCGTCGAGGGCAACTCGCTGACGCTGACCCACAAGTCCGAGCCGCTGGCCCGCCGGCTCTCCGACCAGGACAACGCCCGCAAGATCGCCGGCGCCCTGACCGACGTCCTCGGCGGCGAGTGGCAGGTCCGCTGCGTCCACGGCAACGCCCCGGCGGCGGCCCCCGCGGCCCGCGCGCAGCAGGCGGCGCCCGCGCCGAAGCAGTCGTTCACCCGCCAGTCGGCGGCCGCTCCGGCGGCGCCCGCGGCTCCGGCCCAGCCCGCCCGGCCCGCCCCCGCGGCTCCGGCCCCGCCGGCGCGCCCGAGGGTCACGACGACCGAGCCGGACATCCCGCTGCCCCCGGAACCCTCCGGCGAGGACGACGAGGACCTCTACAACGAGGACGCCAGCCCGGCCCCGCCGCCACCCCCGCCGCCGCCGGACCAGGACCCGGACGAGCTGGCCCGCAAGCTCATCTCGGACCACCTCGGCGCCCGCCCGCTGGACTGACCGAGGTCCGGGTACCGGCGTCAGGAAGCCCAGGGGCCGATGCCGGTGACCCGGTCCGCCGTGATGCGGACGATCACCGCGGTCGGCGAGTTCTGGTTGCCCAGCAGGTACTTCGGCACGCCCAGGTAGCGCTGGGCCTGGCGGTCCATCAGCGCCGTGAACTCGTCGGCGATGTCCGGGCCGACGATCGACGCCGTGCCGCGGACCAGCAGGTACTGCGGCAGGCCACGGGAGTCGTGGCCGTCGTGGTCCTCGATCAGGACCGTCACGCGCGGGTCGTTGCGGATGTTGCGCACCTTGGGACGGCGGCCTTCCATGCCCATCACGATCTCGTCGCCCTCGCGGCTGGCCCAGACCATCGACGTCTGCGGCGAGCCGTCCGGGTTGATCGTGGTCAGCACGGCGTTGAAGGGCCGCTCGAACAGCCGGTGCGCGCTTTCGGGAAGTTCCATGGCCTCGAGCCTAGGAACCCGACAGGTACCGCCGGGTACCTTTCGCCCGGCCGGGCGGCTCAGCCGGCCAGGTAGGCCTCGATCGCGGCGGTGATCGACGCCGCGAACTGCTGGCGTCCTTCCGCGCTGCTCATCCGGGCCGCTTCGGCCGCGTTGCGCATGTTCCCGCACTCGACGAGCGCGATCGGCCGCGTCGAGAGGTTCAGGCCGCCGAGGTCCGCGCGCGCCGAAAGGCCGTTGCCGCCGATGTAGTTCGACGTGCTGAAGCCGCCCGTGCGCAGGGTGTCGCGCAACGTCTGCGCCAGCCGGGTCGACGGCGCGCCCTGCGCGGCGTTCAGCGGCGGCGACGAGTAGGCGACGTGGAAGCCGTTCGCGCCGGGCGAGTTGGAGCCGTCGGCGTGGATCGAGACGACGGCGTCGGCGTTCGCGTCGTTGCCGATCGCGGCCCGCTTGTCGACGCACGGGCCGACGCCGGTGTCGTTCTGCCGCGTGTAGACGACGCGGATCCCCTTGGCCGCCAGCGCGTTCCCGACCCGCTGGGCGACGTCCCAGGTGAACGCGTGCTCGGGGTAACCGGCGTTCGTCGACGTCCCGGTGGTGTTGCACGGCTTGGTCTGCCCGCGCCCCGCGGGCACGAGCCGGTTGATCTCCGCGGCGTGCGAGCCGTTGCCGCCGTTGTGCCCCGGGTCCAGCACGACGACCTTCCCGGCGGCGACCGGCGGAGCGGCCGCCGAAGACGGCGGTGCGGGAGGCGCGACCGACGACGGCGAAGGCGTGACGGTCGCCGGGGTCGGCGTGACCGTCCGGGTGACGACGGGAGCGGGCGCGGGAGCCGCCGGGGTGTCTTCTTCGCAGCCGGTGAGCAGCAGGGCACCGGCCAGCAGGAGGGGAGCAATCGCGCGTCGCACGGCGACCACGGTGCCACACCCCGGGCCCGCCCGTGGCGCGACTACCCTGGTGGTGACACAGGCGTGCAGAGAGGACCGAGTGCGATCATGGTGCAACCCGGCGGCGGTTTCGACATCTCCCAGCTGATGCAGCAGGCCCAGCAGATGCAGCAGAAGCTCGTCGAGGCCCAGGAGGAGCTCGCCAACACCGAGGTCAGCGGCAGTGCCGGCGGCGGGCTGGTCACCGCGACCGTGTCCGGCGACAGCCAGCTGAAGAGCCTCCAGATCGACCCGAAGGTCGTCGACCCGGACGACGTCGAGACGCTGTCCGACCTGATCGTGGCGGCGGTCCGCGACGCGTCGGCGAGCGCGCAGAAGCTCACCGAGCAGAAGCTCGGCCCGCTGGCCGGCGGCCTTGGCGGCGGTGGCGGCATGCCGGACCTCGGCGCCCTCGGCTTCGGCGGCTGACGAACTTGTACGAAGGTGTCGTCCAGGACCTGATCGACGAGCTCGGGCGGCTGCCCGGGGTCGGGCCGAAGAGCGCCCAGCGGATCGCGTTCCACCTGCTGGCCACCGACCCGGCCGACATCGGGCGGCTGCAGGACGTGCTCGGCAAGGTCAAGGAGGGCGTGCAGTTCTGCGAGGTCTGCGGCAACGTCTCCGAGCAGCAGAAGTGCCGCATCTGCCGCGACGAGCGGCGCGACCTCACGGTCATCTGCGTCGTCGAGGAGCCGAAGGACGTCCTGGCGGTCGAGCGCACGCGCGAGTTCAAGGGCCGCTACCACGTGCTGGGCGGCGCGCTCGACCCGTTGTCCGGGATCGGGCCGGAGCAGCTGCGGATGCGCGAGCTGCTCAAGCGCATCGGCGAGGCGGACATCAGCGAGATCATCATCGCGACGGACCCCAACACCGAGGGCGAAGCGACGGCGACGTACCTGGTCCGCATGCTGCGCGACTTCCCGGGGTTGAGCGTGACGAGGCTGGCATCGGGCCTCCCGATGGGCGGTGACCTGGAGTTCGCGGACGAACTGACCCTGGGCCGCGCGCTCTCGGGCCGCCGGGTGCTCTGACGGGTCCACGCGAGATCTGGGGGAACGATTCGGGTGAAGACAGTCGTGGTTCCTGAGACGCCGGTCGAGCGCCGGCTGCCCGCGCCCGTGTGGTGGGTGGTGCTGTCCGGAACGCTGCTGCTGGTCGCCTTCGCGGGCTACACGGTGTGGGCCGGGGTCTGGACGGCGACGGGTGTCTACCTCGAGGACTTCCGGTCCTACGTCGCGACGGGCGCGGCGGTGCGCGCCGGGATGCCCCTGTACGAACCGGGGGTCTCGCACCTGCCGACGATCGGCGGCACGTTCAAGTACACCCCGTTCGCGGCCGGGGTGTTCGTCCCGTTGACCGTGCTGCCGAAGCTGTTGCTGCCGTTGTTCGCCGTGCTGGTGAACCTGTTCTCGTTGCTGGCCGTGGTCTGGGTGTCACTGGGGCAGCTCGGGTACGCGCGAGACCACGGCAGGGTGGCTGCGACGGCGGCGTTGGCGGCGCTCGCCCTGCCGATGCAACCGGTGCTGATCAACTTCACGACGGGCCAGGTGAACCTGGTCCTGCTCCTGCTGGTGGTGCTGGACCTGACCGGCCGGAACCGCTGGTGGACCGGCGCCGGCGTGGGACTGGCGGCCGGGATCAAGCTCACACCGGCGATCTTCGTGGTGTATCTGCTGGTGACCCGCCGTTTCCGAGCGGCGGGGATGGCGGTGGCGACGTTCGGTGCGACCGTTCTGGCGGGTTTCGCAGTCCTTCCGCACGACTCGGCGATGTTCTGGTCGGCGAACCTGGCGGATCCCTCGCGCATCACGGGTGACAACGACGCGATGTCCCCGCAGAACCAGTCGATCCGCGGTGCCCTCGCCCGTCTGCTGTCCGTCCCGGACGTCCCGGGCCGGATCTGGATCCCCGTGGCCGCGGTGGTTGCACTGGCGGCCCTGTGGATCGCCGTGCGGGCGCACCGCCGGAACCGCGAACTGCTGGCGCTGAGCGTGGTGGGCGCGCTGATGGTCCTCGTGACCCCGTGGACGTGGACGCACTACTGGGTGTGGTTCATCCCGTTCTTCGTGATGGCGGCCTGCGGGGCACTGCGCTCCCGCACCTGGTGGCCGGCCCTGCTGGTGGTCTTGGCCTACCTGCTCCTGTTCCCCTGGAAGGTGGGCACGGGCCGCGCGGATGTTCCGGTGGTCGGTCTGGTGATCCTTCCGGAAAACCACTCGCCCTTGACGCTGGCCCTGGCCCACGCGCTTTACGTGGTGTTGGCCCTGGTGCTGCTGGTGCTGGCGGCCTTGCGTCCGGCCTGGCTCGACGGTGGTAAAGAAACGATGGCGGAATTGACCGGCCGAAATTCTGCGGAAGCAGAACAACTGCGCCGAATGCGCGATTGACAACCGTCACGAATGTCCTCCACGGAATTCGGGTACGGATGCCGCCGAATCGACCCGTAGTCGAAATGTGATGTGTGTCACCGACTTGTGCGGTAAAAAGTTCTCCGCTTCTCGCGATGTGCCCGAAGGGCGGAATGCGCTTCGCGAAACGATGAGGGGGAACTCTGGTGGATCGCTCACGGATGGCCGGGAGATCGGCGATCGGCGGTGTGCTGCTGGTGACCGGACTGCTCGCCGCCGTTCCGGCGTCGGCGGTGTCGCACAGCTCGGCCGCCGCCGACGGAACCTACGGCTTCACGGCCAAACTCAGCATGGACGGGCGGGCCTGCAGCGGCGTGCTAGTCGCGCCGGACTGGGTCGCCACGGCCGCCAGTTGCTTCCCGGAGAACCCGCAGGGCGGCGCGCCGGTGAAGGCGACCACGGCCGTCGTCGGGCGGACCGACCTCACCGGGTCCGCCGGCCACGCCGTCGGGGTCACCGGCCTGGTGCTCGCCGCCGGGCGTGACCTCGCACTGGCCCGGCTCGCCGCCCCGATCACCGACGTCACCCCGATTGCGCTGTCGGCCACCGCGCCCGCGGCGGGCGAAAAGCTGCGGGTCGCCGGGTTCGGGCGCACCGACACCGAGTGGGTGCCCGACAAGCTGCACAGCGCGGTCTTCACCGCCGGGGCGAACACGGCCACCACGGCGAGCCTCACCGGGGACGCCGGCGCGGACACCTGCCGCGGTGACGCCGGCGGCCCGGCGTTCCGCGAGGTCTCCGGCCGCGCCGAGCTGGTCGGGGTCAGCAGCGCCTCCTGGCAGCACGGCTGCTTCGGCGAGACCGAAACCAGGCAGGGGAGC
This sequence comes from Amycolatopsis heterodermiae, assembly GCF_034929455.1. NCBI lineage: Bacteria > Bacillati > Actinomycetota > Actinomycetes > Pseudonocardiales > Pseudonocardiaceae > Amycolatopsis > Amycolatopsis heterodermiae. The sequence continues at coordinate 1,527,582 of NZ_JAYFSI010000001.1, read as the reverse complement.
ACCGCGGCCCGGACCGACGACGTCGTCGCCTGGATCCGGCAGACGGTGCTCGCGCCCACGGCGAAGGGCATCGGCCACACGATCGTCGTGAGCTGGAACGGGTTGCCGTCGGCGGACAACGCCGCCTACTCCGTCTACGGTTCGACAACCGCGGACGTCCCGGTCGACGCGGCCCACCTGCTCACCACGACGTCGTCGCTGTCGTACACCCAGTCGCAGCTGCCGGCGAAGCAGACGCGGTACTACCGGGTCGTCGCCATCCCGGCGTCCGGCCCGGCCAGCGCGCCGACGGCGGTCGTCTCGGCGGTGACGCCGTTGTCCAAGGGCACCGACTTCACCGGTGACGGCCTGGAAGACGTCGGCGCGGTGTACGACTTCAAGAACGCGCGTGTCGGGCTCTACGTCTGGCCCTCGCTCGGCCCGGGGTCGGTCGAATCCCCGGTCCTGGGCGCCCCCGCGCTCAAGTGGGACAGCGGGAACGGCTCGGTGAACGCCAACCAGGCGCGCTGGCTGACCGGTGACTTCAACGGTGACGGCCGCAGCGACTTCGCGATGGTCTACGACTACCTCAACAACAGTTCGACCATCTGGCTCTGGTACGCCAACGCCACCGGTGGGTTCGACCCGCAGGGCGTCAAGTGGGACAGCTCGAACTTCTCGCCGAGCAAGGCGCGCTTCGTGGCCGGCGACTTCGACGGCGACGGCCGGACGGACATCGGCGCGGCCTACGACAACGGGAACGCGAGCATGTCGTTTCTGACCTGGCACGCCACGGCGAGCGGGATCGACGCCCCGGTGACCCAGTGGACCACCGGCACCGGCGTCTGGGGCCTCGCCCAGTCGACGTGGGTCGCGGGCGACTTCACCGGTGACGGCCGTGCCGACCTGGCGTCCTTCTACGACTACCGCAACAACACGACGAACCTGTTCCTCTGGACCGCCAACGCGGCCGGCAAGTTCGACGACAAGGGCGTGAAGTGGAACGGCTCGAGCTTCACCACGGCCAAGGCGCGCTTCGTGACCGGCGACTTCGACGGTGACGGCCGCGTCGACATCGGCGCGGCGTACGACAACGGCAACGCCGACACCTCGTTCTCGACGTGGCACGCGACGGGCGACGGCTTCGACGCCCCGGTCGTCAAGTGGTCCAGCGGCGCCGGGAACTGGTCGTGGGCCAAGTCGCAGTGGACCGCGCCGGACATCGACGGTGACGGCCGGGCGGACGTGATCGCCGGCTACGACTACGGGAACTCGAACACCAACCTGTTCTACTGGCACACGGCCCAGAACGGCGCCCTCGAGGACCGCGGCGTCAAGTGGTCCAGCGGCGGCACGTTCAGCGCCGGCCAGGCGGTGTTCCTCTAACCGGCGTCGAAGCGGCGCAGGTCGTACAGGTCCATCAGCCTGATCACCTTGTTCGCGTACTCCGGGTCGGTGGCGTACTTCCGCGCCACCGCCCGGATGAACGCGTCGGGGTCGGTGCGCACCGGCAGCGCCGCCGCGTAGTTCGGCGAAGTCGTCAGCAGCCGGCCGTAGTCACGGAACGAGTCGTCGACGGACGCGTACGAGCGGAAGAACGCGTCCACCGGGTGGCACGGCGCCGGAACGCACTCCGACGTCTGGTAGCGCGCGCACCGCAGCGCGATCGGGCCCGGGCTCGTCGGCCGGACGCACTTGAAGCCGAAGTAGTTCAGCTCGGCCGTTGACAGTCTGCTGCGGCCCCAGTTCGACTCCAGGATCGACTGCGCCACCGTGACCGACGCCGGGATGTCGTACGCGGCGCGGATCCGCAGGGCGATCGGGCCCGCGGCGTCGACGTACGCCTGCTGGTAGCCCGCGTTCAGCGCGTCCGCGCGGACCGAGCCCTGGTCGATCGGCGGGACGAGCAGCAGGGCCGCCGCGAGTCCGAAGTGGATCATGGCGGCAAAGCTGCCCGATCCCCGCGGCCGCGGCGACCCGCGTCACCCCAAAGAGAAGCGTCAGCAGTAGCCGAGCTGCGCCAGGGAGTCCACGATGATCTCGGACGGGTGGTACTTGTCCATCCAGGACTCGCCGCGGCGGTTCTGGTACGTGTCGAGGAAGTTCTGCAGCTTGTCGCCGCGCATTTCGGTGAGCACGACGGTCTCGCCGAGGTGCTGCGGCGTCTCGGTGCGCTCGCGGTGCACCGCGCACGGCAGGCCGAGGTAGTAGCACTCCGCAGAGAGGCCACCCGAGTCGGTGACGACGTACTCGGCGCGCGCGACCAGCGGCAGGAACTTCAGGTACCGCATCTTCGGCTGCGCGATGAACTTGTCGTCGAACAGGTTGTCCAGGCCCAGCGAGCGGATCTTCTCGCGCTCGGGCGCGCCGGCCATGTAGAGGATCGGCATCTGGCGGCTCTGCTCGCGCAGGATCTCCAGCGCCTCGCGGTACTTGTCCGCGCGCGAGACCAGCTCGAAGCGGTGCAGCGTGGCCAGGCCGAACTTCTCCGGCAGGTTCGGCATGTCCAGCGGCTGGTTGATGGCCAGGCGCATCGCGTCGATCGCGGTGTTCGCCTCGGTGTCGACGACGACGCCGCGGGCGTTGCGCAGGTTGTTGACCTCGCGGATGCTCGGCGCGAAGTGCATGTCGACGATCTTCGCCGCGATCTTGCGGTTCAGCTCCTCGGGCAGCGGCGACAGGATGCTGCCCGACCGCGCGCCCGCCTCGACGTGGCCCACCCGCGACTTCAGGATCCGCTTGCCGATCAGCGCGCCGTACGGCGTGGTGAACGTGTCGCCGTGCACCAGCACCAGCGGCGGGCGGCCGTCCTCGTTGAGGGCGGCGCGCAGCTCGTGACGGCGGCTCCAGGCGGTGCGCATGACCTGCGCGGCCCAGCCCGGCACCTGCGACGGCGACTCCAGGTTGTGCGCCTTCTCCTCCGGCACCAGCCAGACGTCGGGCGCCGGCATGTCCAGGTCGGCCAGCACGTCGGCCACCTCGTCGACGTGCTGCGCGGTGAACCAGATCTTGGGCCGCATCCCGCGCTCGCGGATCCCGTGGTAGACGGGCGCGATCTTGATCAGTTCCGCGGTGGTGCCGAGAATGAAGGAAATCACCGTGAAGGCCCATTTCTGGTCGGGTGCGGTGGCGCAAGGATACTGGCCGACCCACCGCCGGGACCGCCGGGTAGCCTCGGCCCGGTGAGTGCGAACCCGCTCCTCCCCTCGCTCAGCGTCGTGATCCCGGTCTACAACGAGCAGGACTGGATCGAACGCAGTGTCGGCGCGCTGCTCGCCTCGGCCGAGGCGGCGAACTGGCCGATCGAGGTCGTCGTCGTGGACGACGGCAGCACGGACGCCACGCCGTCCCGGCTCGACGAGCTGCGCGAACGCCACGGCATCACCGTGCTCAGCCAGGCCAACGGCGGCCGGTTCGAGGCCCGCAGCGCGGGCATCGCGAAGTCGTCCGGCGAGTGGATCGCGCTGCTCGACAGCCGCGTGATCCTCGACGAGCCGACCCTGACGTTCCTGCGCGACCAGCTCGTGGACCACCCCGAGCGCGCGGTCTGGAACGGGCACATCAACGTCGCTTCCGAGCACAACCCGTACGCGGGTTTCATGGCCGGCCTGGTCAAGGTCCCGTGGCGCAAGTACTGCGCGAATCCGCGGTTGATGTCCTACGGCATCGAGGAGTTCGACGTCTACCCGAAGGGGACGACCTTCTTCTGCGCCCCCCGGGCCCTCCTCGAAGGCTCGGTCACGGCGTTCGCGTCGCTGTTCGACGACATCCGCTTCGCCAGCGACGACACCCGCATGCTGCGCTGGATCGCCGAGCGCGAGCGGATCTGGCTGGCCCCCGAGCTGTCCGCGACCTACAACGGGCGCGACTCCTTCAAGAAGTTCTCGCAGCAGGCCTACTTCCGCGGCACGACCTACGTGGACTCCTACATCGCCTCGCCCGGCCCGGCCCGCAACGCGCTGTTCGGCGCGCTCGCCGTCGGCGTCCTGGGGCTCGTCTTCGCCGCGAAGAAGCCGAAGACGACCCTGGCGGCCGGGGTGCTCGGCGCCGTCGCGGCCGGCGAGGTCGTGAAGAAGTGCGGCGCAACCGGGCCGGAGGCCCGCGCGGTCACCAAGCTGCTGCCGGTGTTCGCCGGCGGCTTCGGCGCCGGAGTCCTGCGCGGCCTCGCGATGGCCGTGCGGACCCGGCTCCGGCGCCGATGAGCACCGAGGTGGAGACACCGGCCGCGGCCCGCAGCGGCCGCACGACCGCGGGCAGCCTCGGCGGCTCGCTGATCGTGTCGATCGGCCTCGGCTACGTCCTCACCGTCGCCTGCCAGCGACTGCTGCCGCCGCAGGAATACGCGATCTTCGTGACGTTCTGGGGCCTGGTGATGGGCCTCGGCAGCACGCTCTCGCCGCTGGAGCAGGAGCTCTCCCGCCAGTCGGCGGTCGCCGCGCTCACCGGCGGCAGGGCGGGCCGCCCGGCGCTGCGCGCGGTGGCGGTCGGCGTGCTGGTCGCGGCCCTTTTTTCGCTCGCCCTGCTGATCCCGCCGGTCAACGAAAAGCTCTTCCACGGCGACTGGTCGCTGGCCCTGATCGTGCTGGCCGGCGGCGTCGCGTTCGCCTGCCAGTTCGGCACCCGCGGGCTGCTGATCGGGCAGCACAAGGTGAAAGCGTTTTCGCTGCTCGTGGTGGCCGAACCGGCGATCCGGGCGCTCGTCCTGGGCGTCCTGTTCGTCTCGGTCGCCTACAACATCGTCTCGCTGGCCATCGCGGTCGCCGCGGGGTCGTTCGCCTGGCTGCTGTTCGCCCGGCCGGCCCGGCGGCTGCTCGACCCGCACGTCGAGGGTGACGGCTGGGGCGTCACCTCCCGCCGGATGGGCATGCTGCTGGTCGGCGCGGCCCTGACGGCGGCGGTCATCACCGGTTACCCGGCCCTGGTCGGCCTGCTGGCCCCGGGCGGGGACGGCGACCGCGTCGGCGCCCTGTTCGCCGCGCTGGTCATCGCCCGGCTGCCGCTGACGCTGATCGGGCCGGTGCAGTCGCTGGCCGTCCCGTTCGTCGTGCGGCTCTCGGTCACCGCCGAAGGCCGCCACAAGCTGCGCCGCGTGCTCGCGCTCGGCGCGGCCGCGTCCCTGGTCCTCGCCGCGCTCGGCGCCCTGGTCGGGATGTGGCTCGGCCCGTGGGCGGTGCGGTTCATCAGCGGCCCCCGGTACGACATCGACGGCTGGTCGGTCGCGGGGCTCGTGTGGTCGTCGGTGCTGCTGGTGCCGATGCAGCTGCTCACGGCCGTGCTCGTGGCCCGGACCCAGGCCAAGCTCGTGCTGGTCACCTGGGCCGTGGTCACCGGCACGGCGTCCCTGCTGCTGGTGCTCCTGCCCGGCGACACCGTGTTCCGCGCGGTCGTCGCGCTGGCGGCCGCCCCGACCCTCGGCCTGGCCGTCGTGCTCGCCTTCGTCCTGCGCCGCGCACCCGAATCGGCGGCCGTGACAACCTCGGACACCGATGAAACGTCTTCATAGCCGCCCAGTAAGGTGCGCTTCGGGCTCGCCGGTGGGGACGGGAAACGGCGTGCGATGCCGTTGAGGTTTGGACAGCGAATTCGATGAACGTTCTACTCGTTTTGCTCGCGTTCTGGCTGCCGGGTCTGGTGTTCGGCGCGGCGATCCAGCTCCGGGGCTGGACGCTGGCCGCCGCCGCGCCGATGCTGACGTTCGGCCTGGTCGCGCTCGGCATCCCGGTCCTGGGCCGGTTCGGCATCCGCTGGACGATGCTCAACGTCGCGCTGTGGACGCTGGTGCTGTCCGCGGCCGGGTTCGGGCTGGCCTTCGCCGTGACCCGGTTGACGCGCCGCCGCCACCCCGACTGGGAAGAGCCGGAGCGGCTGGCGCGCACCGTCCGCGACCACGTGCTGATCGGCCTCGGCGTCGCCGCCGGCATGGGCATCGGCACCGTGACGGTCCTGCGCGGCTTCCGGAACATCGACAACGTCCAGCAGGGCTGGGACGCGCCGTTCCACGCCAACCTGGTGCGCTGGATCGCCGAGCACGGCGACGCGCGCCCGTCGACCGTCGGCACGATCGCGAACCTGCCGAACGAGACGCACTACTTCTACCCGGACACCTACCACGCGCTGCTCGCCCTGGTCTTCGGCAAGGGCGGCCTGACGATCATGCCGACGCTGAACCTCGCGGCGCTCGCGGTGGTCCTCACCGTGCCGCTCGGCGTCGCCGCGATGTGCCACGCCTGGCGGATGCCGGCGATCGGCGTGGCCGCGGCCGCCACGGTGTCGGCGTGCTTCACGGTGTTCCCCTACGACTCGCTGTGGCGCGGCCCGCTGTGGCCGTTCGTCGCCGGCGTCGCGCTGATCCCGGCCATGCTGGCGGTGGCGCGCCACCTGCTGGAGCCGCGGTCGATCGCTGGGCCGGTCGCGATCGGCGTCGGCACCGCGGGGCTGGCCGGCCTGCACACGAGCGTCGTGTTCGTCGTCATCGTGTACTTCCTGCTGATCCTGCTCGCGGTGGTGTTCCGCTTCGAGAAGATCACCTGGCGGCGGTCGCTGCCGTCGCTGGTCGCGAGCGTCGTGCTGGCGGCCGCGTTCGGCATCCCGGTCGTGCTGCCGTCGCTGTACAACGCGGGTGGCGTGACGAGCGCCTTCTGGGCGTCCGAGGCCACGGTGTCCGGCGCGTTCGGCGAGACGATCACGTTCTCGCCGATGGCCGCGTTCCCGCAGTGGTGGATCGGCATCCCGGCCATCATCGGCGTGTTCCTGCTGGTCAAGCACCGCCGGATGCTGTGGATGGTCGGCGCGTACGTCGTGCTGGGCGCGTTGTTCGCCGCGACGGTGTCGATGGAGAGCAACCTGATCCACACGCTGAGCAGCCCGTTCTACAACGACCACTGGCGCATCGCGGCCCTGGTGCCGCTGGCCGGCTGCGTGGCGTTCGGCGAGTTCGTGAACACCGCGTCGGGCTGGTTCGCCGAGAAGGTCGCCCCCCGGCTGCCGAACCTCAAGCCGGCGACGCTCACCCTGGTCGGCGTCGTCGTGCTGGCCCTGGTGGTCGGCGGGCTGAGCCGGGGCGGCTACATCGGCCGCAACGCCGCCCGCCTGCAGCTCAACTACAGCGGCGGCCCGTCGGTCAGCAAGGACGAGGAGACCGCGTTCGCCTGGCTCGCGCAGCACACCGCGCCGGGCGAGCGGGTCCTGAACGACAAGGCCGACGGCTCGGTCTGGATGTACGCACTGGCCGGCGTGATGCCGACGCAGTGGAACTTCTACGGCGCCGAGCTGAACACGGACGCGGGCTACCTGAGCGTCTACGCCAACGAGGTCGAGAAGTACCCGGAAGTGCGCCGTCTGCTCACCAACCTGAAGGTGCGCTACGCCTTCGTCGGGGACGGGAAGGTCACCAAGACGACCCCCAACGACGTCGGCCTCCTGGGCCTGGACAAGAGCCCCGGGTTCAAGCTGGTCTACCACAACGCCGGGGCCTCGATCTACGAGATCGAGGGGCAGCAGGGCGTCGTCGCTTCCGGGGCCGCGCCTGGGTCTCCGGCCGGTAACGGGCAGTGAAAGGCTAAAGTGATCGCGTGTCCGTGACCCCCGTGACCCACCGCCGGGTACTGATCGTGATGCCCGCGCTGAACGAGCAGGCGAGCGTCGCTTCGGTCATCGAGCAGGTGAAGAAGGCACTCCCGGGCGGCGACCTGCTGGTCGTCGACGACGGTTCGGTCGACGACACCGCCCGCCTGGCCCGCGCTGCCGGCGCCGAAGTGGCCCGGCTCGCCGTGAACCTCGGGGTCGGCGGGGCCATGCGCACCGGCTTCCGGTACGCCGCCGCCCGCGGCTACGACGTCGTCGTGCAGGTGGACGCGGACGGCCAGCACGACCCCGACGAGCTCGAGGCCCTCCTGCGCGGCCTGGACGACGCGGACATCGTGATCGGCTCCCGGTTCGCCGGCAAGGGCTCCTACAAGGCCAGCGGCCCGCGCAAGTACGCCATGGTCGCGCTGTCGCTGGTGTTCTCGCGGCTGGCCAAGACCAAGCTCACCGATGTGACGTCGGGGTTCAAGGCGATGGGCCCGCGGGCGATCCGGCTGTTCGCCGGCTACTACCCGGCCGAATACCTCGGTGACACGGTGGAGTCGCTGGTCATGGCCATCCGGGCCGAGCTGGCCATCAAGGAGATCCCGGTCGTCATGCGCGAACGTGCGGGCGGCACCCCCAGTCACTCACCCGTCAAGTCCGCCGTCTACCTCGGCCGGGCCGGGCTCGCGCTGCTGCTGGCGCTGGTGCGCCGCCGCCCCGCGGTCGACTCGTCCGACTCGGCATAAGGAGCTTGCGAAGATGGCCGGTTGGCGCATCCTCAGCATCGTCATCGCCTGCTTGGTGCTGTTCGTCGTCATCGAGATGATGCGGCGCCGCAAGCTCCGCGAGAAGTACGCGGGCGTGTGGCTGGTCGTCGCCGTCGGCGTGGTGGTGCTGGCCGTGATCCCGTCGGCCGCGCAGTTCCTGGCCAACCTGAGCGGGGTCGAGACCCCGTCGAACTTCGTCTTCCTCCTCGCCGGTGTGGTGCTGGCGCTGGTGTCGCTGCACCTGTCCACCGAGGTCGGTCACCTCGAGGAGGAAGTGCGCACCTCGGTCGAGGAGATCGCGTTGCTGCGCTGCGAGCTCGAGGACGCCAAGCGCGAGCTGGCGCGCCGGATCGCCGACCTGGAAGCGAAGACGGCGGCCCCGGACGACGTCAAAGGACTGCCCGAGGTCGAGCGCGTCAGCAAGTGACGGCTTGATCGACGCGCTGCTGGCCGCGCCCGCGCGGCTCGGCGGGGTCCGGCTCCTGGCCGTCGACGGCCCGTCGGGGGCCGGGAAGTCCACTCTGGCCGCGGAAGTCGCCGCCGGACTGCGTTCCCGCGGCTGTCACACGGCCCTCGTGAGCACCGACGCCTTCGCGACGTGGGACGACCCGGTCGGGTGGTGGCCGCGGCTCGTCGAGGGCGTCCTGAAGCCGCTCGCGGACGGCGTCGACGGCGCTTATCGGCGAATGGACTGGTCCACCGGGGTCCCGCAGCCGGGGGAACTCGTCCGGGTGACGAAGCCGGACGTCCTGGTGCTGGAAGGGGTTTCGAGCGGCCGGGCTTCGGTCCGGCCCCTGCTTTCCCACCTGTGCTGGATCTCCGGCGGTACGGAGGCCGAGCGGCTGGCCCGGTCCGTGGCCCGCGACGGCGAGGCCTCGAGGGCGGAACTGGGCCGCTGGCAACGGTTCGAGCGCGGCTGGTTCGCCGTGGACGGCACCCCCGAGGCCGCCGGGACCCGACTTTCGTAGGGAACGGATCGGTCACTCAGCGTGGCCGAGGGGGCCCGGATCGATCAAGCGACCCGGAAGCAGTCACCACGGGTGGTCTAACGGTGGTACCGCCATCTGAGTCATGGATCCGGCACCCGGTGCAGCCAGAGCCCACAAATGGTCACATTCTGTCGTGATTTACGGACACATTGCGGTCAAATCGGCGCCCACGTAGCGCGATCGTAACCTCACGTGCTTAAGTGCGAGCCGAGTTCCCGCTAGTGTCGGCGAGCACACCGATCGTCCGGCGTGTTCCTGACCGACCGGACGGTGACTTAAAACCCGAACATCTCCCAAGGGGTGCCAGATGCAGCAATTGCGGCTGACCCGAACACGCCGCGTGGCCCTGATCGGGCTCGCCGGCGCGCTCGCGGTTTCGCTGTCCGCCTGTGCGGATTCGAAGCGTGACGAGGGCGCTGGAGGTGGGACCGGAGGCACCATGATCTTCGGTGCCGCCGGAAACCCGAAGATGTTCGACCCGGCGTTCAACGACGAAGGCGAGACCTTCCGGATCACGCGTCAGATCTACGACACGCTGATCCAGAACAAGCCGGGCACGGCCGACCTCGAAGCGTCTCTCGCCGACAAGTGGGAGTCGAGCAACGACGGCAAGACCTGGACGTTCAGCCTGAAGTCGGGCGTCAAGTTCTCCGACGGCACCCCGATGGACGCCACGGCGGTCTGCTTCAACTTCGACCGCTGGTACAACATGAAGGGCGCCGCCGCCCAGAGCCAGATGATCTACTACGGCGACGTCTTCGAGGGTTTCGCCAAGAACGAGGGCGACGCCACGGGCGAGCCGGTCTACAAGAGCTGCGAGGCGAAGGACCCGGCGACCGCGGTCGTGAACCTGAACAAGGCCAAGGGTGCGTTCCCGTCGGCGTTCACGCTGCCGTCGTTCGCCATCCAGAGCCCGACCGCGCTCAAGGCGCACAACGCCGACACGGTCACCCAGAGCGGCGACTCGTTCACCTACAGCGAGTACGCGAACAAGTTCCCGGTCGGCACCGGCCCGTTCAAGTTCGAGAGCTGGGACCAGGCCAAGGGTGAGATCACGCTGGTCAAGAACGACAGCAGCCCCACGCCGCCGAAGCTCGACAAGCTGATCTTCAAGGTGATCCCGGACGAGAACGCCCGCAAGCAGGCGCTCAAGGCCGGCGACATCAACGGCTACGACTACCCGAACCCGGCCGACTACGGCCTGCTGCGCAACGACGGTGAGCAGGTCCTCATCCGCCCGTCGTTCAACGTGCTGTACCTGGGCATCAACCAGGCCAACAACCCGAAGCTGAAGGACGTGCGCGTCCGGCAGGCGCTGGCCTACGGCATCAACCGCGAGCAGTTCGTGAAGTCGAAGCTGGCCGAGGGTTCCGAGGTCGCGACCGAGTTCGTCCCCAAGGTCATCTCGGGGTACACCGACGACGTCACCAAGTACCCGTACGACCCGGAGAAGGCCAAGAGCCTGCTCCAGCAGGCCGGGGCGACGGACCTGACGCTGAAGTTCTACTACCCGACCGAGGTCACCCGGCCGTACATGCCGAACCCGGCGGACACGTTCACGGCGATCTCCGAGGACCTGAAGAACATCGGCATCAAGATCGAGACCCACGCCGAGCCGTGGAACGGTGGTTACAAGGACGACGTCCAGAAGGCCGGCAAGCAGGACCTCCACCTGCTCGGCTGGACGGGTGACTACAACGACGCCGGCAACTTCGTCGGCACGTTCTTCGGCCGTGAGAAGAAGGAGTTCGGCTTCAACAACGCGGAGCTGTTCTCGGCCCTGGGCGCGGCGGACGCTTCGCCCGCCGGTGACGCCCACGCCAAGGCGTACCAGGAAGTCAACAAGAAGATCATGGACTTCCTGCCGGCGGTCCCGATCGCCTACCCGACCCCGGCGATCGTGGTCGGCCCGAAGGTCAAGGGCCTGGTGGCGAGCCCGCTCACCGATGAGCGTTTCAACACCGTGTCCGTGAGCTGATTCTGGATTTCGGCCAACGGCAGGGGGTGGGTGCTACCGCACCCACCCCCTGCGCCTGGTTCCCGGGCTGGCAACAAAGGACTGCAAGTGCTCCGTTTCCTCGTGCGTCGGTTGCTACAAGCGATCCCGACGCTCTTCATCCTGTCCATCCTGATCTTCGCCTGGCTTCGATCCCTGCCGGGCGGTCCCGCCGCGGCGCTGCTGGGTGACAAGGCGACGCCGGAGAAGGTCGCCAACCTCAACCACGTGCTCGGCCTCGACCAGCCGATCATCGTGCAGTACTTCGGGTTCCTCGGCCGGGCGTTCACCGGCGACTTCGGCAACTCCCTGGTGTCGACCCAGCCCGTCATGGGCGAGATCATCACCTTCCTGCCGGCGACCATCGAGCTCGGTCTCTCCGCGATGATCATCGCGATCGTCGTCGGCATCCCCGCCGGTTACCTGTCCGCGCGCTTCCGCGGCGGGCCGGTCGACAACGTGATCATCGTGCTCAGCCTGATCGGTGTCGCGGTGCCGGTCTTCTTCCTCGGCTACATGATGCAGGACCTGCTCGCTTCGCCGCTGGGACTGCCGTCCCAGGGCCGGCAGGCCGCGGGTCTCGACGCCACCGCGATCACGAACTTCGCCATCCTCGACGGCATCATGACGAGCGAGTGGGACGCCGTCTGGGACGCGATCAAGCACCTGATCCTGCCCGCGTTCGCGCTCGCCACCATCCCGCTCGCGGTGATCACCCGGATCACCCGCGCCTCGGTGCTGGACGTCCTGAACGAGGACTTCATCCGCACGGCCAACTCCAAGGGCCTGACCCAGCCGGTGGTGCGCCGCCGGCACGTCCTGCGCAACGGCCTGCTGCCGGTGGTCACCACCATCGGCCTGCAGACCGGCGCCCTGCTCGGCGGCGCGGTGCTGACCGAGCGGGTGTTCAACTTCCGCGGCCTCGGCTTCCTGCTGGCCGAGGGGATCGAACGGCGTGACTACCCGCGGCTGCAGGCACTCCTGCTGTTCGGTGCCGTGGTGTACGTGCTGGTGAACATGCTGGTCGACGTCTCGTACGGGATCATCGACCCGAGGGTGCGTGTGCGATGAACACTCTGCTGAACAAGAAGAAGGAACCGATCGACAAGCTCGCCGCGGCGAGCGGGCGCAGCCTCGGCGGGGAAGCCCTCCGCCGGATGCTGCGCAGCCCGGTCGCGATCACCGGCGGCGCCATCACCGGCCTGTTCCTGCTCCTGGCGATCTTCGCGCCGCTGCTGGCCCCCAAGGACCCGCTCGACCGCGCGCTGCAGGACAAGGTCGAGCTCGGCCGGGGCATCATCCCCGGCTCGATGCCGGGCTACCCGCTCGGCGTGGACGACTTCGGCCGCGACTTCCTGTCCCGGCTCATCGTCGGCGCCCAGCAGACACTGCTCGTCGGTGTGCTGGCCACGGTGATCGGCGTCCTCATCGGCGTGATCATCGGCGGGATCGCGGGCGCGTTCGGCGGCTGGGTCGACACCGTCCTCATGCGACTCGTCGACGTCATGCTGTCGTTCCCCTCGCTGCTGCTGGCCATTTCGATCGCGGCGCTGTTCGCGAAGCCGAGCCAGTGGACGGTCATCCTGGCCGTGTCGATGGTCGGCGTGCCGATCTTCGCCCGGCTCCTGCGCGGCTCGATGCTGGTCCAGCGCGACGCCGACCACGTGCTGGCGGCGACCTCGCTGGGCGTGAAGCGCGGGGCGATCGTGTTCCGGCACATGCTGCCGAACTCGCTCGGCCCGGTCATCGTGCAGGCGACGCTGACCCTGGCGACGTCCATCCTGGAGGCCGCGGCGCTGTCGTTCCTCGGTCTGGGCGACCCGGACCCGTCCCGCGCGGAGTGGGGGCTGATGCTGGGCAAGGCCTCGCGCCAGTTCCTCGACATCCGCCCGGAGCTCGCGTACTACCCGGCGATCGCGATCATCATCGTGGCGCTCGGGTTCACGCTGCTCGGTGAGTCCCTCCGTGAAGCCCTCGACCCGAAGAACAGGCGGTGAGAACCCATGGCACTCCTTGAAGTCCGTGACCTGACGGTCGACTTCGTCCGCCGTGGCGAGCGCTCGTTCACCGCGGTGGACGGGGTCAGTTTCGACGTCGAACCCGGCCAGACCGTCGGCCTGGTCGGCGAGTCCGGCTGCGGCAAGTCCGTGACGTCGCTGGCGATCATGCGGCTGCTGGCCCGGCGCGGCAACAAGGTCAGCGGTTCGGTGCGCTTCGAAGGCACCGACCTGCTGAAGCTGTCGGACCGCGAGATGCGCGACCGCCGCGGCCGCGACCTCGGCATGGTGTTCCAGGACCCGCTGTCCTCGCTGAACCCGGTCATCCCGATCGGACTGCAGATCACCGAGGTGCTGGAGCGCCACCGCGGGATGTCGCGCAAGGCGGCGTCCGTCGAAGCGGCGGACCTGCTGGACAAGGTCGGCATCCCGGACCCGTCCCGGCGGCTTTCCGAGTACCCGCACCAGCTTTCCGGCGGGATGCGGCAGCGCGCGCTGATCGCGATCGCGCTGGCGTGCCGGCCGCGGCTGCTCATCGCCGACGAGCCGACCACCGCGCTGGACGTCACCATCCAGGCGCAGATCCTGGCGCTGCTGCGGGAACTGGTGCAGGACACCGGAACCGCGCTGATCATGATCACGCACGACCTCGGCGTCGTCGCCGGCCTCTGCGACGAGGTCAACGTGCTCTACGGCGGCAAGATCGTCGAGCGGGCGGAGCGGCACCAGCTGTTCGGCGAGCCGAGGCACCCGTACACGCACGGCCTGCTGGCCTCGATCCCGCGGCTCGACGCGGGCCGCGGCGAGAAGCTCATCCCCATCCGGGGTTCGGTGGCCGACAACATCCCGTGGGACGGCGGCTGCGCGTTCGCACCCCGCTGCCCCAACGCGCTGCCGGTCTGCCGCGAGGTCTCGCCGCAGCTGGTGCCCGACCACGGCGGGCTGCTGCGCTGTCACAACCCCGTGCGGCCGGCGGTCGCGGCGGGAGGAGGGGCCCGATGAACCAGCCTGCTGGTGACGTGCTGCTCGAGGTCACCGACCTCAAGGTGCACTTCCCGATCAAGAGCGGCGTCGTGTTCGACCGGACGGTCGGGCACGTGTTCGCGGTCGACGGCGTCGACCTGGCCATCCGCCGCGGGGAGACCTACGGCCTGGTGGGCGAGTCCGGCTGCGGCAAGTCCACGCTCGGCCGGGCGATCCTGCGGCTCAACGAGCCGACGTCGGGTTCGGTGAAGTTCGACGGCACCGACGTCGCCAAGCTCAAGGGAGAGGAACTGCGGAAGGCCCGGCGCCGGATGCAGATGATCTTCCAGGACCCGATGTCCAGTTTGGACCCGCGGCAGTCGGTCGAGTCGATTCTGGTCGAGGGCATGCACGCGCACGGCCTCGACCAGGACAAGGAAGCCACCCAGCGGCGGCTGCGGCAGCTGCTGGCCGCGGTCGGCCTCCCGGAGACGTCGCTGCGGAAGTACCCGCACGAGTTCTCGGGCGGGCAGCGCCAGCGCATCGGCATCGCGCGGGCGCTGGCGGTGGAGCCGGACCTGATCGTCGCGGACGAGCCGGTGTCGGCGCTCGACGTGTCGGTGCAGGCTCAGGTGGTCAACCTGCTGGAGGACCTGCAGGACCAGCTCGGCCTGACGTACGTGGTGATCGCGCACGACCTCGCGGTGGTGCGCCACATCTCCGACCGCATCGGCGTGATGTACCTCGGCGCGCTGGTCGAGGAGACGGACGCGGACTCGCTCTACCGCGACCCGCTGCACCCGTACACGCGGGCACTGCTTTCGGCGATCCCGGTGCCGGACCCGCAGGTGGAGGACACGCGTGAGCAGATCCTGCTCGCGGGCGACCTCCCGTCACCGGCGAACCCGCCGTCGGGCTGCCGCTTCCACACGCGCTGCCCGTGGAAGCAGGAGAGCCTGTGCGACACGGACCGCCCGCAGCTGCGTGAGATCGGCGCCGGCCACCGGGTGGCGTGCCACTACGCGGAGGACATCCGCGACGGGCGCATCCAGCCGCACGAGGTGAAGGCGGAACTGGTGGAGCTGAGCGGGGCGCTGAACCCCGACCTGGGCCCGCCGGACGTCGGCACGTCCGCCGAGATCCTCTGAGTCTCTGCCTCGGTCGAAAGGCCCCTTCGGGTACGTCCCGGAGGGGCCTTTCACGTGTCATCCTTCGCTGGTGAAATACGTGGTCCTGATCTACGGCAACCCTTCGTCGCGCGCGGCGTGGGAGGGGATGAGCAACGAGCAGCGGGCCGCCGGGCTCGCGTACTACCGGCAGCTGAACGACGACCTCGACGCGTCCGGCGAGCGGATCGTCTCCGAGCGGCTCGCCTTCCCGGAGTCCACGAAGCAGGTCAGCGTCGGCGACGCCGGCCCGATGACGACCGACGGGCCCTTCGCCGAGGCGAAGGAGTTCCTCGCCGGCTTCTACCTGCTCGACTGCGCGAGCTTCGAGCGCGCGGTGGAGATCGCCGGGCGGATCCCGGAGGCGTCGTTCGGGGTGGTGGAGGTACGGCCGGTGATGGGCCTGCCGTGATCGGCGACGTCCTCCGCGACCTGGCCCCGCAGGTGCTCACGGCGCTGGTCCGGCGCTACGGCGACTTCGACGCCTGCGAGGACGCCGTCCAGGAGGCGCTGCTGGCGGCGTCGCAGCAGTGGCCCGTCGAAGGCGTGCCGGACCACCCGAAGGGCTGGCTGATCACGACGGCGTCCCGGCGCCGGATCGAGCAGTGGCGCAGCGAGACGGCGCGGCAACGACGTGAGGAGGCGGTGGCGTCGGCCCCGCCACCGGAGCCGGCCCCGGGTGTCGACGACACGCTGACGTTGCTGCTGCTCTGCTGCCACCCGTCACTGACCAGGCCGTCCCAGGTGGCGCTGACGCTGCGCGCGGTCGGCGGCCTGACGACGGCTGAGATCGCCCGCGCGTTCCTGGTCCCGGAAGCGACGATCGGCCAGCGCATCAGCCGCGCGAAACGCAGCCTCCGAGGTGAGCGGTTCACCCCGTCCGAGGATCCCGACCGCCTGGCCGCGGTGCTGCAGGTGCTGTACCTGATCTTCACCGAAGGCCACACGGCGAGTTCGGGCGACGAGCTGAACCGCGTCGAGCTGACCACGGAAGCGATCCGCCTGGTCCGCCAGCTGCCCCCGGGCGGCGAGGTCACGGGCCTGCTGGCCCTGATGCTCCTGACCGAGGCCCGCCGCCCGGCCCGCGTCGACGAGTCCGGTGCGTTGGTCCCGCTAGCTGAGCAGGACCGTTCCCGCTGGAACGCGGCCTTCATCGAGGAGGGCGTCTCCTTGATCACGAGCGCTTTGTCGACCTCGCCGGTCGGCCCGTACCAGCTGCAGGCAGCGATCGCGGCAGTCCACGACGAGGCCCCTTCCTCGGACGAGACGGACTGGACGGAGATTCTTACGCTGTACGACCTCCTGCTGGTGGTGGCACCGGGCCCGATGGTGACGTTGAACCGGGTGGTGGCGTTCGCCCAGGTCCACGGGCCCGATGCGGGCCTGAAGGAGCTGACCGACGCCGGATTGGAGCCCCACCACCGGGTGGAGGCGGTCCGGGCGCACTTGCTGGAGCTGTCGGGGGATCTCTCGGGGGCGCGGGAGGCGTACCTGGC
Source organism: Amycolatopsis heterodermiae (assembly GCF_034929455.1). Lineage (NCBI taxonomy): Bacteria > Bacillati > Actinomycetota > Actinomycetes > Pseudonocardiales > Pseudonocardiaceae > Amycolatopsis > Amycolatopsis heterodermiae. The sequence goes on along the minus strand of NZ_JAYFSI010000001.1, from coordinate 1,510,660 downwards.
GGCGGCGAAGGGGACGTTGAGTCTGCCGGAGCAGTCTTACCTGCGATCCAGGGCAGCGAGGCTGAGCGGTTCCTGACCGAGGTCGCCCGCAGCCGCGTTCCCAGCCGAAGCTGGTGACGCGCGACTCGGCGCCCAGCCCGAGCGTGATCGAGCCAGACCGCAGCCGAGGTCGACCACCCACATCCTGGCGGCGAACGCCGCGCCGTGTTGGCTGTCCCGGGCGGCTACGGGTGCCCGGAAGGTGTTGCCCTCTGCCGCCCCTGACGACGAGCGGCCCCCACCCTCCCCGGGGGGCGTCCCACGTCCAGTCTACCGGCCACCCCCCACGAAACCCGCTGATCAGCCACGTTATAACCAGGTTGTCCACATGGGGACCACTCCTGTGGACAACCTGGGGGTAAGCCGAACCCGCATCGAGACGGCGGATCGGCCCGAGCTGCGGGAGGATCGAACCCATGCAGGTCACCGTGCTGGGCGCGTCGGGGCGGACCGGGTTTCACGTTGCGCGGCTGCTGGCCGCCAAGGGGCACACCGTCCGGGCCGGGCTTCGCAGTCGTCGGCGGGCCGAAGTCCTTCAGGACCTCGACGTTCAGCCGGTCGTGGCCGACGTGACCGCCGATCCGGAGGATCTCGTCGAGGCCTTCCGGGGCTCCGAGGTCGTCATCAGTGCCATCGGGGCGCCGGATCCGGAGCCCGCTTCGGTGAACCTCGTGGACCGGGACGGGGCCGCCACCGCCATCCGGGCCGCCGAGAAGGCCGGGGTCGCGCGGTACGTCCAGCTCTCCGCGCAGTTCGCCGACAGCCCCGACCAGGGCGACCGGCTCGTGCGGTCGATCCTGCTCGCCAAGCAGATCTCCGACATCGCCCTGCAGAAGTCCGCGCTGACCTGGACGATCGTCCGGCCGGGCACGCTCACCGACGGGCCCGCCACCGGGCGGGTCAAGGTCGCCGGGCACCTCGAGCCCGGGCGGATCACCCGGCAGGACGTCGCCGCCGTGCTGGTCGGGGTGCTTCAGGAGCCGCTCACCGAAAACCAGGGGTTCGACGTCGTTTCCGGGGAATTCCCGGTGGGGTCGGCGCTCGCCGCCCTCGGCTGAAAAAGCTACTTAAGTCGTACACCGGGGGATACCTGAGTTGGGCTCGCCGTGCGGACCGCCCCCGGTACCCTGCGGTGACAGGACGACCGAGTAGCAGGGGGTACGAGCAGTGCACGTCGACCAATGGCTGGAGGCGATCCCGCCGCTCTCGGTGTACCTGATCGTCGGCGCGGTGATCATGATCGAGAGCCTCGGAATCCCCCTGCCGGGTGAAATCGTGCTGGTCAGCGCCGCTTTGCTGGCGTCGCAGCACAGCAACCTCAACCCGCTGTGGATCGGCATCCTGGCCAGCGCCGGCGCGATCGTCGGCGACAGCATCGGTTATCTGATCGGGAAAACCGGCGGTCAACGGCTGTTCGCCTGGGCGGGCCGGAAATTCCCGAAGCATTTCGGCCCGACGCACATCGCCAACGCGGAACGCATCTTCAACAAACGCGGCATGTGGGCCGTGTTCCTCGGCCGCTTCATCGCGTTCCTGCGGATCCTCGCCGGCCCGCTCGCCGGGTCGCTGAAGATGCACTACCCGAAGTTCCTGATCGCCAACGCGCTCGGCGGCATCGTCTGGGCCGGCGGCACCACCGCGCTCGTCTACTACCTCGGCGTGGTCGCCGAAAAGTGGCTCGGCAACTTCTCCAAGTACGGCCTGATCGCCGCGATCGTCATCGGCGTCGTCGTGTTCTTCGTCATGAAGAAGCGCCTCGGCAAGAACCACGAAGGCGAAGAGACGCCCAAGCAGGAAGAGCCGGCCGCCTAAGCCGGGACTTCCTCCGGCAGCAGCTCCGGGTCGGGCTTGCGCGCCGACCGGAGCGAGCCGAGGAGAACGCCGCCGATCACGACCACCGCGGCGGCGATCTCCAGGCCGGTCGGCCGCTCACCCAGGATCAGGAACGACGCCGTCAGCCCGACCACCGGCACCAGCAGCGAGAACGGCGAGACGACACCCGCCGGGTTGCGGCGCATCAGGGTCGTCCAGATGCCCGACCCGACGATCGTGCCGAACAGCACGACGTAGGCCAGGCCGCCGAGCGCGGTCAGGCCGGTCGGCGTGCCCAGCGTCGTCAGCGAGCGCCACTGCGCGGCCGGGCCCTCCATGACCAGCGACAGCGCGAACATCGGCAGCGGCGGCACCACCGACATCCACAGCGTGAAGTGCAGCGGGTTGTCCGGCTCCGCCCGCCGCGTGCTCAGGTTGCCGAACGCCCAGCTCAGCGCGGCCAGCACGGTGAGCACCATCGGCAGCAGCGCTGCGTTCCCGGCCTGCTGCCACGCGATCGCCGTCATCCCGGCGACGGCCAGCAGGATCCCGGCCAGCTGCCGCGGGGTGACGCGTTCCCGCAGGAAGACGGCGCCGAGCAGCACCGTGAACGGCGCCGACGCCTGCAGCACCAGCGAGGCGAGCCCGGTCGGCATCCCGGTGTTCATCGCGATGAACAGGAACGCGAACTGCCCGGTGCCGAATCCGAGCCCGTAGCCGAGCAGGTACCGCACCTTCACCTTCGGCCACGGCACGAACAGGATCGTCGGGACGGCGATCACGGCGAACCGCAGCGCCCCCGCGAACACCGGCGGGAACTGCCCGAGCGTCGCGTGGATGGCCAGGAAGTTGAGCCCCCACAGGACGGCGACGAACACGGCCAGCAGGCGATCGCGGGAGGACATGCCTCCACTCTGACAACTGCGACCGTGAAGGACCAGCGAGAATATCTGCAGGAATCTTGTAGCCGCGCTTCAAGTACGCTGACGGCGTGGATCTGGGTCGCCTGCGCACGCTGCGGGAGTTCGCCGATCGCGGGAGCGTGACGGCCGCCGCGAGGGCGCTGCACTGCACGCCGTCCGCGGTGTCGCAGCAGCTGCGCGCCCTGCAGGGCGAGGTCGGCCTGCCGCTCACCGAACCGGCCGGCCGCGGCCTGCGGCTGACCGACGCCGGCCGCGCGCTGGTCGCCCGGGCCGACGAGGTGCTGGCCGCGCTGGAACGCGCCGAGTCCGAGCTGGACACCTACCGCAGCGCGCCGCGCGGGCGGGTGCGGATCGCGATCTTCCAGTCGGCCGGGCTGATGCTGCTGCCGGGGCTGCTGACCCGCGTCGCCGGGCACGACGGCCTGGAGGTCGACGTCCGGGACGTCGACATGACACCACCGGAGGTGCCCGGCCTGGTCGCGGACTACGACGTCGTCGTGGCGCACCGCGACGAGCACGCGCCGGAGTTCGACCAGGACCGTCTGGACGTCGTCCCGCTGCTGCGCGAACCGCTCGACGTCGCGCTCCCGGTGGGCCACCGCCTGGCGAACCGGCGCCGCGTCGAGCTGCCGGAACTGGCGGACGAACGCTGGATCAGCGTCGACTTCGGCTTCCCGGTGGACGACGTGCTGCGCTCGCTGACCGTCCGCACCGGCGTCCGCCCGGTCGTCGTGCAGCGGATCAACGACTTCCGGATCACCGAACGGCTGGTCGCGGCCGGGCACGGCATCGCGCTGCTGCCGCGGTACACGATGGACACCCGCCGCGGCAGCGGCCTGGTCGGCCGTCCGCTGGCGGGGATCCGCGCGGCCCGGCTGGTGGAGGCGGTCTGCCGCACGGGCGCGCTGCAGCGCCCGGCCGTGGCCCAGGTGATCGAGGAACTGCGCGCGGAGGTCGCTCAGCTCACGGCGTGAGCGCGCAGGTAGTCGAGCGCGATCCGCAGCGCGTCCTCCAGCGCCGTGAGGTCGTGCCGGACGTGGGCCAGCAGCAGTCCACCGTGGACGGACGTCATCGCCGCCTGTGCGAGCCGCGCCGGGTCGGCGTCGGGGGCCAGCTCTCCCTTGTCCCGCAACGTGGTCAGCCCGCGCACCAAGTGGGACTCCCATGTCCGGTACGCCCGGTCGACCAGCGGCGCGAGCTTCGGGTTGTCGCCGACCTCGCCGGCGAGGTTGCCCAGCGGGCAGGCGATCGGCGCGCCCGCGCGGCGGTGGACGTCCAGCAGCTGCTCGGTCCACGTCTCGAAGTCCGCCCAGGACGTCAGCGCGAAGATCGCGGGCTGGTTGCCGAGGATCTGCTCGAGGTAGCGCTCGATCACGGCCTCGACCAGCTGATCCTTGTTCCTGAAGTAGTGGTACATCTGCGATTTCCCGGCCCCGCTCGCGGCGAGCACCTTGTCGACGCTCGTGCCCGCCACGCCGTCGACGTACATCAGCGCCGCCGCGGCGTCGACGATCGCGTCGCGCGTCCGCTTGCCCCGCGGGGTCGTGGCCGAGGCTTGCGTCTCCATGTACCGGATAGTACAGTTCGGCCCACTGTACCGATCAGTACAACCGCTAGGGGGATCCATGACGCTCGACCACGCGCTGACCGGCCTGAACGACCACCTCCGGGGCGTCCTGCCGCCGGAGGTCTTCGAGGTCCTCGAGGCGGACCGGCGCCGGGCCGCCGGGGCGGAGTTCGCCGAAGCGGGTGACAAGATCGAGGACTTCGAGCTGCCGGGGGCCGACGGCGAGCCGGCGAACCTGGGCGATCTCGTCGCGAACGGGCCGGCGGTGCTCGTCTTCTACCGCGGCCAGTGGTGCCCGTACTGCAACCTGACCCTGCGCACCTACCAGCAGGAACTCCTGCCCGAGCTGACCTCGCTCGGCGCGACGCTGGCGGCGATCAGCCCGCAGCGGCCGGACGGTTCCCTGCCGGTGGCCGACCTCGAGTTCCCGGTGCTGTCGGACGTCGGCAGCACCGTCGCGCGGGGACTCGGGCTGAGCTACCCGGTTTCCGGCCCGGTGCGGGACGCGATGGCGACCCTCGGCACGGACCTCGAGCAGGTCAACGGCGCCTGGGAGCTGGTCCACCCGGCGGTCGTGGTGGTCGACCGCGAACGGGTGCTCCGGTACGTCGACGTCCACCCGGACTTCGTCACGCGCACCGAACCGGCGGCGATCCTCGAAGCCGTCAAATCGCTTTAGCGCCGCGCTTCACGCTGTAGGTGATCACCGAACCCAGGACCAGGGCGACGCCGAGGGAGAGCAGCATGCTGATCCCGGGTTCGGTGATGATCTGGCCACCCGCGTAGCCGAGGAAGGCCACATAGGACGTCCAGAGCGTGACGCCGACGGCCGACGCGGTGAAGAACTCCGCCATCGGCCACCGGAGGGAGCCGGCGAGCAGGGCGCCGACCGTGCCGCCCGAGGGCAGCCAGCGGGCGATCACCAGCACCGGGCGCGGGTGGCGCTGCAGCCGCCCGTCCAGCCAGCCGATGCCGGCGGCGATCTTCTTGCGCCGGCTCAGCCGGTCCAGCGCCGCCCGGCCGCCGAACCGGCCGAGGGCGTAGAGCGCCTGGTCGGAGACCAGGCACCCGGCCGTGGCCACGGCGATCACCAGCGCCAGCGACGTGCCGCCCTGCGCCGCCGCGACGCCCATCGCGAGGATCGTCACCTCGGTGGGCAGCAGGGGCACCAGCGAGACGACGAACAGCACCAGCAGCCCGGTCGTAGTCGCGTCCACACCTCCATTAACCGCCCGCCCGGCCCGGATGAATCCCGATCAAGGGGGACTCACAGGAAGCCGACAGCTCTTCCACAGATTGGGTGACGGTCGCGGCCGGAATACGGGGTAACCGTGCGGGCATGGACACTTTGTCGGGAAAGGTCGCCCTGGTCGCGGGCGGGACCCGTGGTGCGAGCCGGGCGATCGCGGTCGAGCTGGGCCGCGCCGGTGCCTTCGTCTACGTGACCGGCCGCAGCAGCGGTGCGAAACGATCGGAGGTCGACCGGCCGGAGACGATCGACGAGACCGCCGAGCTGGTCGAGCAGGCGGGTGGCCGGGCCGAAGCGGTCCGCGTCGACCACCTGGAACCCTCCGAGGTCGCCGCGCTGGGAAAACGGATCGACGACGCCCACGACGGCCTGGACATCCTGGTCGACGGCATCTGGGGTGGTGACCAGCACCTGAGCTGGGGCAAGCCGGTCTGGGAGCACGACCTCGACGCCGGGCTGCGGATGATCCGCCTGGGCGTCGACGCGCACCTGATCACCGGCCACCACCTGCTGCCGCTGCTGATCCGGCGGCCGGGCGGCCTGGTCGTCGAACTTACCGACGGCACGGCCGAGTACAACGCGAACTACCGCGAGGGCACGTCGCTGCCGTTCTACGTTGCGAAGGCGTCCGCGCACCTGCTGGCGAAGGGTGAGGCGGCGGAGCTGAAGGAGCACGGCTGCACGGCCGTCGCCTACACCGCGGGCTACCTGCGTTCGGAGATGATGCTGGACCTCCACGGCGTCACGGAGGAGAACTGGCGGGACGCGCTGGAGGAGAACCCGTACTTCGCGATCTCGGAGACGCCGACCTTCGGTGCCCGCACGATCGTCGCGCTGGCGAGCGACCCGGACCGGCAGCGCTGGTCGGGCCAGACCGTCAGCAGCGGCCAGCTGGCCCGCGAGTACGGGATCAACGACGTCGACGGCAGCCGCCCGGACGCCTGGCGCTACATGGTCGAGGTGATCGACCCGGGCAAACCGGCGGACACCACCGGCTACCGCTGACCGAGGGCGGCACTTTCACGAGAAAGTGCCGCCCTCGAACCGTCGCAGGTCTAGCGGTTGGCGCGGTTGACCGCCGAGACGACGGCGCGCAGCGACGCCGTGACGATCGACGGGTCCACGCCGATGCCCCAGAACACCCGGTCCGAGATCGCGCACTCGATGTACGACGCGGCGCGCGCGTCGTCACCCGGCGAGAGCGTGTGCTCGGAGTAGTCCAGCAGGCGCAGGTCGAAGCCCACCGTCGACAGCGCGTCGAAGAACGCCGCGATCGGGCCGTTGCCGCGGCCGGTCACCTCGTGCTCGTCGCCTTCGACGCGGACGGTCGCGGTGATGTCGTACTCGCCGTCGCCGTTGTCGCGGACGTGCTGGCGGACCAGCTCCAGCGGCGTCTTCAGCTCCAGGTACTCGGCCGCGAAGGCGTTCCACATCGTCGTCGGGTCGACCTCGCCACCCTCGGTGTCGGTGTAGCGCTGGATGACCTTCGAGAACTCGATCTGCAGGCGCCGCGGCAGGTCGAGCTGGTGCTCGGCCTTCATGATGTAGGCGACGCCGCCCTTGCCGGACTGCGAGTTCACCCGGATCACGGCCTCGTACGTGCGGCCGACGTCCTTCGGGTCGATCGGCAGGTACGGGACCTCCCACGGGTACTCGTCGATCGGCACGCCCTGCTTGTCGGCGGCGTCCTTCAGCGCGTCCAGGCCCTTGTTGATCGCGTCCTGGTGCGAGCCCGAGAACGCCGTGAACACCAGGTCGCCGCCCCACGGCGAGCGCTCGGGCACCGGCAGCTGGTTGCAGTACTCGACGGTCCGCTTGATCTCGTCCATGTCCGAGAAGTCGATCTGCGGGTCGATGCCCTGGCTGTAGAGGTTCATGCCCAGCGCGACCAGGTCGACGTTGCCGGTGCGCTCGCCGTTGCCGAACAGGCAGCCCTCGATCCGGTCCGCGCCGGCCTGGTAACCCAGCTCGGCGGCGGCGATGCCGGTGCCGCGGTCGTTGTGCGGGTGCAGCGACAGGATCACCGAGTCGCGGCGGGCCAGGTTGCGGCTCATCCACTCGATCGAGTCGGCGTAGACGTTCGGCGTCGCCATCTCGACGGTCGCCGGCAGGTTCAGGATCACCGGCTTCTCCGGCGTCGGCTGCCAGATCTCGGTGACGGCGTTGCACACCTCGAGCGCGTACGACAGCTCGGTGCCGGTGTAGGACTCCGGCGAGTACTGGAACCGGAAGTCGGTGTCGGGCTGCTTTTCGGCCAGCTCGACGACCATTTCGGCGGCCTGCGTCGCGATCTTCTTGATGCCTTCGCGCTCCTCGCGGAACACGACGCGGCGCTGCAGGATCGACGTCGAGTTGTAGATGTGGACGATCGCGCGCGGCGCCCCTTCGAGGGACTTGAAGGTCCGCTCGATCAGCTCGGGACGGCACTGGGTCAGCACCTGGATGCTGACGTCGTCCGGGATGGCGCCCTCGTCGATGATCTCGCGGACGAAGTCGAAGTCGGTCTGGCTCGCGGCCGGGAAGCCGACCTCGATCTCCTTGTACCCCATGCGTACGAGCAGGTCGAAGAACTTGCGCTTGCGCGCGGGCGACATCGGGTCGATCAGGGCCTGGTTGCCGTCCCGCAGGTCGACGGCGCACCACAGCGGCGCGCGGTCGATGCGCTTGGCGGGCCAGGTGCGGTCGGGCAGGTCGATGTTCTCGACGACGTCGTACCAGGGGCGGTAGCGGTGCACCGGCATGGACGTGCCGCGCTGGGTGTTCCAGACGGGCTGCTCAGCGGGCGCGGGACGAGAGGGTTTGCGGATCTTGCTCATGGGATTGAGGGTGTCTCCAGCTCGACGGGTGCGACCGGCACCACGAAGCCCCGCGACGGGGAGCCGGTCCGGTCAGGCCCCGTCGCGGCAGCGAAGCAGGAGAGCACGCGCCACGACCACACCATAACCATCGAGCGCGGCCGGAGGGAAGTGAGGTCGCGATCGACTTGTTACGTCCGTTCGACCATCCGAGTTACCAGCGGGTAGCAATCGGCCCAGCCCCGTGCGAAACTGCGGGCATGGCTGAGCACGCAGAGTCGTCGGCGTCTTCGTCGTCCTCGTCGACTTCCTCGTCGACTTCTTCGGAGGACACGGAGACGCGCGTCGCCCGCCGAGCGCCGGTCGACTGGCGCCGCGCCGGGGGCAAGGTGGCCAACGCGGTGGCGTCGATCGTCCGCTGGGTGGGGTTGATCTTCGCCGCGATCCTGGTGATCCACGTGATCTTCACGGTCGGCTCGGCCAACCCGGACAACGGCATCGTCTCGTTCGTCCACTCCTGGGCGGACGGTCTCGCGCTGGGCTTCAGCGACCTGTTCACCCCGAGCGACGCCAAGCTGCGAGTGCTGGTGAACTACGGCATCGCGGCGATCTTCTGGCTCGTGGTCTCGGGAATCCTGGCCAAGGTGATCCGCCGGGTGGGCGGCGCTTCCTGATTTCACGGTGATCACGATCGGTTGACCCGTGGCTGGGACCCGTAACGCACTGTCGCCGCCGGGCGACATCAGCACGCCGGAAGGGGTGCTGATCATGTCCGTTTCACAGCCTGTCGCGACGTCGCCGAGCGCGGTCGCCCGCATCGGGAGCCGCTGGTACTTCGTCGTCACCATCGTTTCGTTCGGCTTCTTCGCGTGGGTCCCGTTCGTGCACGCCGCTCTGCGGCTGGGCCGGAAGTCGCTCTACGTTCGCGCGGTGGCCTTCGGGGCGGCGGCCACGGTCGTCGGCGTGCTGTTGTCCCTGGCACCCACGGACGCCGCGGGCAAGGTTGTCAGCACGACCGGGAACCTGCTCACCTCGCTCGCCTTGATCGTGGCCTTGGCTGTGATCGCGGTCGCCTGCGTCCAGCAGTCCAGGCTGCGCCGCGAAATCCTGCGCCACGTCCCCGGTGAACACCTCGACGGCCCCGACCCGGCCCTCGCCGCCGCGCTGGCCGCGCGCGATCGCCGTACCGAAGCGCGGAAGCTCGCCATCGAAGACCCGCTCATCGCGCGCGACCTGGGGATCGGCCGTCCCGACCTGCCGCGGAACTACGACGACGGTGGACTTGTCGACCTCAACAACGCGCCGGCGGACGTGATTGCGTCGGTTTGCGGGCTGGATGCCGACACCGCCGCGGCCATCGTCGACATCAGGACGACCGTCGGCGGGTTCGCCGCGGTCGAAGACGTCGGCGCCGTGGTGCCCTTCGGGGCGGTGGACCGCATCCGCGACCGGGCCGTCGTCCTGCCGGCCTAAAGCGCCGGGTTGCCCCACTTGCCGGTGAACGCGAACTCCTCCAGAGGGATCCGGACCCGGTCCGCCTTCTCGCGCTCGATGCGCCAGTCCTCCTCCAGGACGTCCGGGTGGCCCGGCGATCCCACCGCGATGGCGACGCGAGGTACCGCGTCCGCGGGCAGCGAGAACGACGCACTGACGTCGGGAGCCGAGAAGCCCGCCATCTGGTGGGCGATCAGCCCCAGCTCCACCGCCTGCAGCACCAGGTTCTCCGAAGCCAGCCCCAGGCCGTACTCGGCGTAGGGCACCGCGCCCTTCTCGTTCGTCGTCACCATCACGCCGATCAGCAGGAGGCTCGCGCGGCTCGCCCACGCCTGGTTGCCCGAGTTGAGCGTCGCCAGGATCGCGTCGAACGCCGGCGTGCCGCGGACGCCCACCAGGTAGCGGGCCGGCTGGGTGTTGCCGAACGACGGCGCCCAGCGGGCCGCCTCCAGGAGGGCCCGCACCTGTTCGGGGGACACCGTCGCCGACTCGTCGTAGGCCCGGGGACTCCAGCGTTCCGCCATCAGGGTCGCGATCGGGATGCTCGTCACAGCTGGTTTGCGCACGATCAACACCGTACATAGGAGTGCGCTGCATCACTCGGAAGGAAGGGCTCCGTGCATTTCGTTGGTGTTACGGAAGATTTACTTCCACGCTGCCCGCATTCGCGCCCGGCCCCACGTCGAGAGGGTGGCGGGGCGCCGAACCCCCGGTAGGCTCCTGGTCAAACATGGGACGCGGGGGCTCCTCGGTGCCCACCAGGGAGCAGACCCGGCCCGTCGAGGAGGTTCGGGCGTGGCCCTCGTGGTCCAGAAGTACGGCGGATCGTCGCTGGAAAGTGCCGACCGGATCAAGCGCGTCGCGGAACGGATCGTCGCCACCAAGAAGGCGGGCAACGACGTCGTCGTCGTCTGCTCGGCGATGGGTGACACCACCGACGAGCTGCTCGACCTGGCGCAGCAGGTCAACCCGGCGCCGCCGGAGCGGGAGATGGACATGCTGCTCACCGCGGGTGAGCGCATCTCGAACTCGCTGGTCGCCATGGCCATCGCGGCCCAGGGGGCCGAGGCGTGGTCGTTCACCGGTTCGCAGGCCGGCGTCGTCACGACGTCCGTGCACGGCAACGCGCGCATCATCGACGTCACGCCGAGCCGCGTCACGGAGGCCCTCGAGCAGGGTTACGTCGCGCTGGTGGCGGGCTTCCAGGGCGTCGCGCAGGACACCAAGGACATCACCACGCTGGGCCGCGGCGGGTCGGACACCACCGCCGTCGCGCTGGCCGCCGCGCTGAACGCCGACGTCTGCGAGATCTACTCCGATGTGGACGGTGTGTACACCGCCGACCCGCGGATCGTGCCGGACGCGAAGAAGCTCGACGTCATCCCCTACGAGGAGATGCTGGAGCTCGCCGCGAGCGGGTCGAAGATCCTCCACCTGCGGTCGGTCGAGTACGCGCGTCGTTACGGCGTCCCGATCCGAGTCCGCTCTTCCTACAGTGACAAGCCGGGCACGACGGTGACCGGTTCTATCGAGGAGATCCCCGTGGAACAAGCGCTGATCACCGGTGTGGCACACGACCGCTCCGAGGCCAAGATCACGGTCACCGGGGTGCCGGACACCGCCGGTGCGGCGGCCCGGATCTTCCGCGTGATCGCCGACGCCGAGATCGACATCGACATGGTGCTGCAGAACGTGTCCAGCACCGTCTCCGGCCGCACGGACATCACGTTCACGCTGTCGAAGGCCAACGGCGCCAAGGCCGTCAAGGAGCTGGAGAAGGTCAAGGCCGAGATCGGCTTCGAGTCGGTCCTCTACGACGACCACGTCGGCAAGGTCTCGCTGGTCGGCGCCGGGATGCGGTCGCACCCGGGTGTCACGGCCACCTTCTGCGAGGCGCTGGCCCAGGCGGGCGTCAACATCGAAATCATCAACACCTCGGAGATCCGCATCTCGGTGCTCATCCGGGACGCGCAGCTCGACGAGGCCGTGCGCGCCATCCACGACGCGTTCGAGCTCGGCGGCGACGAGGAAGCCGTGGTCTACGCGGGGAGTGGTCGCTGATGGCGGAGGGACTGCGGGTCGGGGTGGTCGGCGCGACCGGCCAGGTCGGCGCGGTGATGCGCAAACTGCTGGCGGAGCGGGAGTTCCCGGTCGCCGAGCTCCGGTACTTCGCCTCGGCGCGCTCGGCGGGGTCGAAACTTCCTTGGCGTGACAGCGAAATCACCATCGAGGACGCGTCCACGGCGGATCCGTCCGGTTTGGACATCGCGCTGTTCTCCGCGGGCGGCTCGACGTCCAAGGCGCAGGCGCCGCGGTTCGCCGACGCCGGTGTCACGGTGATCGACAACTCCTCGGCGTTCCGGATGGACCCGGACGTGCCGCTGGTCGTCAGCGAGGTCAACCCGGAGGCCATCAAGGAGGCGCGGAAGGGGATCATCGCGAACCCCAACTGCACCACCATGGCCGCGATGCCGGTGCTCAAGCCGCTGCACGACGAGGCCGGGCTGGTCCGGCTGGTCGCCTCGACCTACCAGGCGGTGTCCGGCAGCGGGCTGGCCGGCGTGGACGAGCTGGCCGGCCAGGTTCGCGCGGGAGCGGAGCACGCGTCGCTGCTCACCCACGACGGCGCGGCGATCGAGTTCCCCGCGCCGAACAAGTACGTCCGCCCGATCGCGTTCAACGTCCTCCCGATGGCCGGGTCCATTGTGGACGACGGTGAGCTCGAAACGGACGAGGAGAAGAAGTTCCGCAACGAGAGCCGCAAGATCCTGAGCATCCCGGGGCTGGGCGTGTCCTGCACCTGCGTGCGGGTCCCGGTGTTCTCGGGGCACTCGATCTCGGTCAACGCGGAGTTCGCGCAGCCGCTGACCGTCGAGCGGGCGACGCAGCTGCTGTCGCACGCCCCCGGCGTCGAGCTGTCCGACATCCCGACGCCGCTGCAGGCGGCGGGCAACGACCCGAGCTACGTCGGCCGCATCCGTGTCGACCAGGGTGTCGAGGGCGGCCGCGGCCTCGCGCTGTTCATCGCGAACGACAACCTGCGCAAGGGCGCCGCGCTCAACGCCGTGCAGATCGCGGAGCTGATCGCGCAGCAGTGACCGAGCCCGCCCGGCCCCGGACATCCGGGGCCGGGCGGCCTCACTTCTTCGGCTTCTTGTGCCGGGGCTGGATCGGCGGCAGGCCGAACGCCATCCGCAGTTCCGGCTTCTGCAGCGGCTTCAGCACGGCCAGCATCAACCCGCCCCACAGGAACAGCCCGACCGGCGTGCCGGTGGGGCCGCCCGATGCCGAGCTCATCACGAGGCTCACGATCAGGCCGATGAGCAGGACCGCGATGAACGCGCATTCCAGCCAGACGACCGTGAAGAGGATCTTGCGTTCGCGCCGGCTCAGCAGCACGCTGAACACCACGAGGACGACCAGGAGTACCGAGTTCACCGTCACGACCACCAGCGGCCAGGTGACGTCGCCGCTGTCGTCCACGCTCGCCGCCAGCGACCAGACGAAGACGGCGAGGGCCAGGTAGAGCACGGCCTGGGCGGCGATCGCCAGGCGCATCGTCCTGATCCCGCGCCGCACCTCCCGTTCCGCGTTCGCACCGGAAGCAGGTAGCGGCTGATAAGGGGCCGGCTCGGTCATGGCGGGCACGCCTCTCTCGGGAACCACGGCAGCGACCGGTGCAGGAGACCACAGGTGCCGCGGGACCGGTCCCCTTCACCCGTCCCGGGCGCGTTCCTCCACAGTGGACACCCCGGAAATCGCCTTGTCCGATTCGCCGTCAGCGGTCATCCTTGGCCCGCAAGCGAATCAGGGGAGGAAGTCATGTACACCGCTGTCGACGGCGCGCGCGTCCCGATCCGGATGTGGGCGGACCCCGCGTCCGTCGAAGACCAGGCCATGCGGCAGCTGCACAACGTCGCCAACCTGCCGTGGGTGCACGGGGTCGCCGTGATGCCCGACGTGCACTACGGCAAGGGCGCGACCGTCGGCAGCGTCATCGCGATGCGCGACGCCGTTTCGCCCGCCGCGGTCGGCGTCGACATCGGCTGCGGGATGAGCGCCGTGCGGACGTCGCTGACCGCGGCCGACCTGCCCGACGACCTCGGCAAGCTGCGCCGGCGCATCGAATCGGCCGTGCCGGTCGGGTTCGGGCTGCACAAGACGCCCGTCAACCCGGCGAAGGTGCACGGTGTCGGCGGCTGGGACGCGTTCTGGAAGGACTTCGGCGAGCTGCACACCGGCGTCCAGGAGCTGCACGACCGGGCCGCGCGCCAGATCGGGAGCCTCGGCGGCGGCAACCACTTCATCGAGGTCTGCATCGAAGAAGGCGAAGGCCGCGTCTGGCTGATGCTGCACTCGGGTTCGCGCAACATCGGCAAGGAGCTCGCGGAGCGGCACATGGCCGTGGCGCGCAAGCTGCCGCACAACGCCGACCTGCCCGACCGGGACCTCGCGGTGTTCGTCGCGGGGACGCCGGAGATGCAGGCCTACCGGCGCGACCTGTTCTGGGCGCAGGACTACGCGGCGCGCAACCGCGCCACGATGGTCGCGCTCGTGAAGCTGGCGCTGGCGGAGGTCGTGCCGGGCACGACCTTCGACGACGCGATCTCGTGCCACCACAACTACGTCGCCGAAGAGACCTACGACGGCGTCGAGCTGCTCGTCACCCGCAAGGGCGCGATCCGCGCCGGCTCGGGCGACCTGGGGATCATCCCGGGCAGCATGGGGACCGGTTCGTACATCGTGCGCGGGCTCGGCAACGAGTCGTCGTTCCGGTCGGCGTCGCACGGCGCCGGCCGCCGGATGTCGCGGACCAAGGCGAAGAAGCTGTACACCGCGGACGACCTGGCGGAGCAGACGGCGGGCGTCGAATGCCGCAAGGACACCGGCGTCGTCGACGAGATCCCGGCGGCGTACAAGGACATCGACGCGGTCATCAAGGCCCAGACGGACCTGGTCGAGGTCGTCGCCCACCTCAAGCAGGTCGTCTGCGTCAAGGGCTGACGCGGTACCTTGGGTGATATGACCAGTCGGGGGAGGACGGCCGCGCTGCTGGCCGGGATCGCACTGCTGCTGAGCGGGTGCGACCAGGTGAGCAGCGCGGTCGACCAGGGCAGCAAGACCGCGGACAAGGTGGGCGCGTGCGCCGAGGCGCTCGGACTCGCGGACCTGAACCCGCTCGTCGACCCGCAGAAGCTCAAGGAGCGGGCCGAGGACAAGGAGCGGCGGCTGCGCGAGCTGGCCGGGAACGTCTCCGACCAGGACGTCAAGAACGCGCTCCTCGGCATGGCCGACTCCTACGTCGAGGTGCAGAAGGAGCGCATCGAGGACGCCGGCGTCGTGGCCAGGTGGGCCAAGCGCAACGTCGCCAAGCTCGACGCGCTGCGCACCGCCTGCAGCTAGCCGGCCGGGGCTTTGGCCAGCGCGGGCACCGATGCCGGTCCGGGCGTCCGGCGACGCCGCCGGATCAGGCCGCCCGACGCGACCACCAGGCCGCCGAGGCCGGCCGCCGCGAAGCCCCAGGCCGGGCTCGAGTGGTCGATCGCGAAGCCGACCACCGGGCTGCCCAGCGCGAGTCCCATGCGGGTGAACGAGTCCTGCAGGCCCATCGCCTCGCCGCGCACCCGCGGCGGCGCGAGCCTGCTGACCGTCTCGGTCGTCGCGGCCAGGGTCGGCGCGCAGAGCAGGTTCGTCGGGATCAGCACGAGCATCAGCAGCCACCACGGCTGCGGGGCCAGCCCGACCGGCACCACCAGCAGCGCGAGCAGCAGCATCAGCACACCCTGGGACAGCGACCGCTTCACCGTGCCGTGCACGATGCCGCCGAGGATCGACGCGGCGCACATCACCACGATCACCAGCCCGGTCACCCCGAGGTTGCCGTGCTCTCGCAGGGTCGCCAGCGTCGCCAGTTCGGTGCCGATGAGCACGAACAACGCACCGGCCGCGACCAGCAGCGTCCCCACCAGCGGCCCGGTCAGCCAGCTGCGCAGCGGCGGCCGGGCCTCGGGCGCCACCCCGGGCTCGACGGCGTCGCGGATCGGCGGGTTCACCAGCCAGATCAGGAACGCCGTGCCGCCGAACAGCACGCCCAGCGCGGTGAGCGTCCACGTCGGCGAGAACGCGGTGATCGCCGCGATCCCGGTCGCGGGGCCGATCATGAACGTCGCCTCGATGGCGATGCTGTCGAGCGAGTACGCCGCGCGGCGCTGCTCGGCCGGCACGAGCGTGGCCAGGACCTGACGGGCCAGTGAGCCCGCGGGCACCGAGAGCATCCCGGCCGGGACGGCGACCGCGGCCAGCGCCCCGAACGGCAGGTGCGGCGCCGTGCACCAGAACACCGTCGTGCCGATGCCGCAGACCGCGACGACCGGGCGCAGCCCGTACTTGTCGAAGGCGCGGCCGATCACCGGCGCCCCGATGGCCATCCCGAGGGTGACGCCGGCGCCGACCAGCCCGGCGGCGCCGTAGCCGCGGCCGAGCCCGGTGACGACGTACAGCGTCATCAGCACGCCGTTCATGGTCATCGGCAGCCGGGCCAGGAACATCAGGGCCATCGTCGAGGGGACGCGGGGGACGGAGAGCACCCGGCGGTAGGGCTGCAGAGGCACACCTCGATGAGAACCCAAGGTGGTACGCGCGTGCAACTTGTTTCTCGCGCTGCGTGGTCCTGGCGCTCGAATATTTTGAGAGCTACTCTCATTTGGTAGTAACTATCAAGTGGTGGTCACTATGAATCAGTTGTATCCGCGCAGGTGGTGGGCGCTCGGAGCGCTCGCGGTGAGCCTGCTGACCGTCGGCCTGGACCTGACCGTGCTGAACGTGGCCGTGCCGACACTCGCCGTCGACCTCGGCGCCACGACCACGCAGCTGCAGTGGTTCGGCAACGCCTACACGCTCGCGCTGGCCGCGCTGCTGCTGCCCGCCGGTCTGCTCGGCGACCGGTTCGGCCCGAAGAAGCTGCTGCTCGGCGCCCTCGCGGTGTTCGGGCTGGCGTCCCTGTGGTGCGCCTTCGCGACCTCGCCCGGCGAGCTGATCGCCGCCCGGGTCGTGCTCGGCGTCGGCGCCGCGTTCCTGATCCCGCTGTCGCTCTCGCTGCTCAACGTCCTGTTCCCGCCGGAAGAGCGGGCGAAGGCGCTGACGACCTGGGTGCTGGCGACGTTCGTCGGCATCCCGCTCGGCCCGCTGCTCGGCGGCTGGCTGCTCGACCACTTCGCCTGGGGTTCGGTGTTCCTGATCAACGTCCCGCTGACCGTCGTCGGCCTGGTCGCGGTGCTGTTCCTGGTGCCGCTGACCCGCGGCTCCGGCGCGGGCGCGATCGACTACGCCGGCATCGCGCTGTCGGCGGCCGGGCTCGTCGCGCTCACCTACGGTTTCGTCTACGCGGGTGAGCACGGCTGGGCCGACCCGATGACGTACGGGCTGGTCGCGCTCGGCGCCGCGCTGCTCGCGGTGTTCTGGTGGGAGCAGACGCGGGTGGCCGCGCCGCTCGCCGACCTCGGGTTGTTCCGGGAGCCGCGGTTCGTCTGGGGCGCGGTGCTCGCGACCGTCGCGTCGTTCGCGCTGATGGGCCTGCTGTTCGTGCTGCCGCAGCTGTTCCAGGCGGTGCAGGGCGCCGACGCGCTGCAGACCGGGCTGCGGCTGCTGCCGCTGATCGGCGGGATGCTGGTCTCGGCGAAGATCGCCGAGCGGCTGGTCGCCGTGTTCGGGGTGCGGGTGGTCGTCACCGGCGGGTTCCTGCTGCTCGCGGCCGGTCTGGGCTGGGGTTCGACGACGTCGGCCGCGTCCGGGTACGGCCTGACCCTCGGCTGGGAGATCGTCATCGGCCTCGGCACCGGGTGCACGTTGCCGCCGCTGATGTCGATGGCGATGGGCGCGCTCACCGAAGGCCGCTCGGGTGCCGGTTCCGCGCTCATCCAGGTGCTGCGCCAGGTCGGCGGCACCATCGGCGTCGCGGTGCTGGGGACGGTCCTCAACGGCGTCTACCGCGCCGGCGTCGCCGTCGACGGCCTGCCGGGGCCGGTGGCCGACGCGGCGCGGGGCAGCGCGTCCGGCGCGGTCGCCGTGGCCGGGAAGCTCCACCTGCCCGCCCTCGCCGACTCCGCGCGGGCCGCGTTCGCCGACGGCATGGCGGCGACGCTGTGGGTCTGCGCCGGGCTCGGCGTCGCCGGTGCCGTCCTGGCGGTGCTGTTCCTGCCCGGCCGTGTGGCCGCCGGGACCGAGCCGCGAGAATCGGAGCATGACGTCGTCGCCGGCTGAGCCCCAGGGGTTGCGGGAACGGAAGAAGGCCAGGACGCGGGCCGCGATCCAGCGGCACGCGTTGCGGCTGTTCCGCGAGCGGGGTTACGCGGCCACGACGGTGGACCAGATCGCGGCCGCCGCGGAGATCTCGCCGAGCACCTTCTTCCGGTACTTCCCGACGAAGGAGGCGACGGTCCTCTACGACGCCCTCGACCCGCTGATGGTCGAGGCCGCGCTGGCCCAGCCGGCCGAGCTGAGCCTGATGGGCGCGCTCCGGGCGACGCTGCGCGAGGTCTACGAGAGGATGCCGGAGGACGCCTGGCAGGACGAGCGCGACCGGCAGCTGCTGGTGTTCAACGAGCCGGAGCTGCGCGCCCCGATGCTGGAGCAGTACGGCGACGGCATAGACCTGCTCGCCGACCTCGCCGCCCGGCGCGTCGGCCGGTCCGCGACCGACTTCGAGGTCCGCAACTGGGCGGGCGCGGTCGTCGGCGTCGTGCTCGCGGCGTTCTACACCGCGGGCGGCGACCCGGACCGCCTCCTGCATTCCCTCGACGACGCCTTCGCCCATTTGGAGGCCGGTCTTCCGCTTTGAAGCATTCTCCGGTTTGTGCTTCCACCTCGGGAAGCGGTTTCCGGGGAATCGTGTGGGTGGCGGTGCGAGCGTGGGGGACGCCCTTCTGGAGCAGTTTCGACACGCGGTCCAGCGGAGTGATGAAGCGAAAAGATCACCGTTTACGCCTGTGTGGGTGACCGAAGTGTTCCATAGTGGACGACGGTGACCAGCTGTGATGCCTCGGCTCGCCCGGGATGATCTTCAGGGGGAGGCGCAAGGTTTTGCCGTTAATCAATTGCGGTCGAGTTCGCCGCTTCCGCATCCGGCACGTAAGGGTTAGAAAACTTCCCTATCCGGTGATCGGGTGGCTTATCTCCGATACGGCGGGTATCGCTTTAACCCGTCAGGTCTCCCGAGGCCAGGAGGTAAAGGGTATGAAAGGCAAGTTCGGGCGGTCCATCGCCCTGGTAGCCGCCGGCAGTCTGCTGGCAGTCGCGACGGCGGGGATCGCTTCGGCGAGCCCGGACGGGGGCAAGGGTTCCTCCAGCACCCAGGCCCTCGCCGCGCAGGTTCTGCAAATGCGTGACGACCTGACCAAGGTGGCCTACGCGGGCAACGTCGGCGCCACGCGGTCCGACCTGGGCCAGATGAGCCCGGTGCTGTCGGACATCGCCGCCGGCAAGCGCTACACGATCCAGACCGACACCCAGCAGCTCGCCGGGCTGGCCAAGGGCCGCGCGGACGAGTCCGCCCGGCTGCTGACCGACCCGACGGCCAAGGCGCGCCAGCTGCCACCGTTGCCGCTGCCGATCCCGTCGTTGCCGGACCTGCCGGGCCCGCTGAAGATCGTCAGCGACCTGGTGAAGGCCCTGCTGGGCGCGGTAACGGGCATCTTGGGCGGTTTGCTGGGCGGCCTCCCGGTGCCGCCGCTGCCGGTCCCGCCCCTGCCTGTACCGGCAGGCTGAGTACGTCTACCGCAGAAACAGGGGGGCCCGGAGCCCGGCCGCGGACATTCCTCCGCGCCGGGCTCCGGGTCGTTTCCCGGGGCGGTGCCGGTGGCAGCTTGCGCTCTTGGCAAGCCCGGTCGCCGAGGGGTGGTCCGGTGGGCGTCCGCGCGTTCGGTTGCCTGCGGGAGGTTCGGCTGCGGTGGCAGCTCGCGCTCTTGGTGATGCCCGTCGCCCAGGCTGGTCCGGCGGGCGTCTTCGCGTTCGATCGCCTGCGGGAGGTTCGGCTGTGGCGGTAGCTCGCGCTCTTGGTGATGCCTGGTCGCCGGGGCTGATCCGCCGTTCACCCGTGGCAGGCACGGCTGCGGCGGTAGCTCTCGCTCTTGGCAAGCCCGGTCGCCGAGGCTGGTCTGGCAAACCTCCGCGCATTCGGTCACCCGCAGGAGACTCTCGCTCTTGGCGCCACCTGAGCGCCGGGGCTGGCCCGCCGGGCGTCCGGGGGTGCTCAGTCGCCCGCGGCAGCTATGGCTGCGGTGGCAGTTCGCGGTTTTGGTGATGCCCGGTCGCCGAGGCCGGTGTCCGCGCCTCTGGGTGCGTTCGATCACCGTGGCAGGCTCGGCTGCGGTGGTTGTGCCGGTCACTCAGGTGTAGTCCGTCCCATGTGGACAATCCTGGCCCCGGTGTCAGTCGCGAATGGACAGACCCTGCCGCAGGGCGCCGGCCATTTCGGCTAGGGCTTCGCGGAATCTTGTGCCCACCCCGGTGAAGTTGATGAATCCGTGGATCAGGTCCTCGTGGCGGCGCAGCGCCACCTCGACTCCGGCGTCGGCGAGCTTCTTCGCGTATGCCTCTCCTTCGTCGCGCAGGGGGTCGAAGCCCGCTGTCACCACCAGGGCCGGGGGAAGGCCGCTCAGGTCGTCCGCGCGCAGCGGGGACAAGCGCGGGTCGGTCAGGTCGCTGCCCTTCGGCACGTAGTGGCCCTCGAACCACTTCATGTGCACGTCGGTGAGGAACAGGTTTTCGGCGAACAGGTCCTGTGAGCGGTAGCGCTGCGCGAAGTCCGTTGCCGGGTAGATCAGCAGCTGGAACGCCGGTGCCGGGCCGCCGCGGCGTACTGCCTGCTGGGCCGTCACCGCGGCGAGGTTGCCGCCCGCGCTGTCGCCGCCGACCGCTATCCGCGCTGGGTCGGCGCCTAGGTCGCCGGCCTTGGCGTGGGCGAAGTCGAACGCCGCCAGTGCGTCGTCGGCGGCTGCCGGGAACGGGAACTCCGGGGCCAGCCGGTACTCGATCGACAGCACCCGCACGCCGGCGTGCTTGGCCAGGAAGCGGACGGCGTTGTCGTGGCTCGCGCGGGTGCCGATCACCCAGCCGCCGCCGTGGAAGAACACCAGCAGCGGCGACTTCTCCGGCAGCCCGACCGGCGTGTAGAGCGTCGCCGGCAGGTCGCCGTCCGGCGTCGGCACGGCGATCTCGCGCACCGAGACCGGCTCGATCGGCTTGCCGCTCACCAGGTGCCTGCCCACGTCGAGCAGCGCGCGGGAGCTTTCGACCGAGCCGCTGACCAGCTCCGCGCGGGCGATCTTCTGCAGCCGCAGCAGCAGCTGGGCGTCGAGCGCGAGGTCCTGCCCGTCGAGGCGCACCGGGCGGCCCGCCACCGCCCGCCGCACCGGCCGGGGCAGCCAGAACGCGAGCTGGGACGCGGCGGCCTGGACGCGGACCGGGAACGGGATCGCCATCGTTGCCTCCTGTGCATCGGTGCGGCGCAGATGTTACTTGTCGGTAGGTAGCAGGTCCAGTGCGGCGCCGGGTGTGACCGGGGCCTCCGTCCCAAAGTCTGGTCCTCCAGTTAAGTGGAGGGGTTAGCCTGGAAAGCGTGACTTCAGCCAGGACGGTCAATGTGCTCGGGATCGGCGGCTCTCTGCGCGAGGGCTCGCAGTCCGAACGCGCGTTGCAGATCGCGCTCGCCGCGGCCGCGGAAACCGGCGTCCGGACGCGGCTGCTGTCGGGGCCGGACCTGGTGCTGCCCTTTTACGACGCGGGCGAGTTGGAGCGTGACGAACGCGCGAAGCAACTCGTCGACGCCGTCCGCCACGCCGACGGCCTCATCGTCGTCTCGCCCGGCTACCACGGCGCGCTGTCCGGGCTGGTCAAGAACGCCCTGGACTACGTCGAGGACCTCCGAGACGACGTCCGCCCCTACCTCGACGGGCGCGCCGTCGGCCTCGCCGCCGTCGCCTACGGCTGGCAAGCCGCGGTGACGACGCTCGAGCAGCTGCGCACGATCACGCACGCGCTGCGCGGCTGGGCCACACCGCTGGGTGGTTCGATCAACTCGGCCGAGACCAAGTTCGACGACGGCGGCGGCGCGTCCGACGAGAAGAGCATCCGCACGCTTCGCCTGATCGGCCGCCAGGTCGCCGAGTTCGCCGTGTCGCGCCACTCCTAAAGTTTCACCCGGTCGTTGCCGGGTAACCGAAGTACGTGATGCCTGCCATGTAGGGGCACTGTTCCGCGGCTGCGGGATGTTGTTCCCAGTGAGACGCTCGACGCCGAGCGTCCCCGGACAGAAAGCAGGCGAAGAATGGGTCAGGCGATCTACACCGCGGTGGCGACGGCACGCGGAGACGGCCGCAACGGCGAGGTCACCTCGTCCGACGGCGTCATCGACGAGTCGTTGGCCATCCCGAAGGAGATGGGTGGCCCCGGCGGGGACAAGACGAACCCCGAGCAGCTCTTCGCCGCCGGCTACTCGGCGTGCTTCCACAGCGCGCTGCAGCTGGTCGCGCGTCAGGCCAAGGTGCCGCTGCACGACACGACCGTCACGGCCGAGGTCAGCGTCCTCAAGCAGGACGTCGGGTTCGGACTCGGCGTCGCGCTGAAGGTCTCGCTGCCGGGTGCCGAGCAGGCGCAGGCCGACCAGCTGGTCGAGCAGGCCCACCAGGTCTGCCCCTACTCCAACGCCACCCGCGGGAACATCGAGGTCGCGCTCTCCGCGACCGTCTGATCCCCGCCTCAGTTCGAGGAAAGGATCACCGCACATGTCCACCTCTCCGATCAAGAGCCCGCTGGCCGAGGCCGACAAGGAGATCACCGGCAACGCCCTCCAGGCGACGCTGGTCGACCTCGTCGATCTCTCGCTGATCGCCAAGCAGGCGCACTGGAACGTCGTCGGCGCGAACTTCCGCAGCGCGCACCTGCAGCTCGACGAGCTCGTGACCACCGCGCGCGAGTACGTCGACCAGGTCGCCGAGCGGGCGAACGCCATCGGCGTCTCGCCGAACGGCAAGGCGAAGACCGTCGTCGAGAGCTCCGGGCTGCCCGACTACCCGGACAACTGGCAGTCGGTCGAGTCGACGGTCGCCGCGATCGTCGACATCCTCTCGGCCCTCATCGGGCGGCTGCGCAAGCGCATCGACGAGACCGACAAGAGCGACCTCGTGACGCAGGACCTGCTGATCGAGATCACCCGTGCCCTCGAAGAGGCGCACTGGATGTGGCAGGCCCAGCAGGCCTGACCTCGTCCGCGAACGGCCGGTTCCCACGGGAGCCGGCCTTTCGCGCGCTCAGTGGTGGAACGCCGTCGCCTTGGCTGGGTCCTTGGGGCGGCCTCCTTCCTCCTGCAGCTCCGGGAGGATCCGCGCCAGGTCGGCCAGGAGCAGGTCCGCCAGGTCGTGCGTGAAGCCGTTGCGGACCACGATCCGCAGCACCGCCAGGTCCGTGCGGTTGTCCGGGAACGTGTACGCCGGCACCAGCCAGCCGCGCTCGCGCAGCCTGCGGGAGACGTCGAACACGTCGAAGCCCGCGTCCGGGCGGGTGGTCACGGCGAACACCGGCAGCTGGTCGCCGCGGGTCAGCAGCTCGAACGGGCCCAGGCCGGCGATCCCGGCCGACAGGTGCATCGCCACGTCACGCGACGCCTGTTGCACCGCGCGGAATCCCTCGCGCCCGAGCCGGACGAACGTGTAGTACTGCGCCGCGACTTCGGCGCCGGGGCGGGAGAAGTTGAGCGCGAACGTCGGCATGTCGCCGCCCAGGTAGTTGACGTTGAACACGAGCTCCGACGGCAGCGCCGCCTGGTTCCGCCAGATCACCCAGCCGACACCCGGGTACACCAGCCCGTACTTGTGCCCGGAGGTGTTGATCGACGCGACCCGCGGCAGCCGGAAGTCCCACTCCAGGTCCGGGTCGAGGAACGGCGCGATCATCGCGCCGGACGCGCCGTCGACGTGCACCGGGATGTCCCAGCCCGCGCGCTCCTGCAGTGCGTCGAGCGCCGCCGCGATCTCGGCCACCGGCTCGTAGCTGCCGTCGAACGTCGACCCGAGGATCGCCACCACACCGATCGTGTTCTCGTCGCAGCGCGCGACCGCCTCCTCCGCGGAGAGGTGGTACCGGTCTCCCTCCATCGGTACCAGCCGCGGCTCGACCTCCCAGTACTCGCAGAACTTTTCCCAGCAGACCTGGACGTTCACGCCCATCACCAGGTTCGGTTTCCCGGTGCGGCCCAGCTTCGACCAGCGCCGCTTCAGCGCCATCCCGGCGAGCATGCAGGCCTCGGACGACCCGGTGGTCGAGCAGCCCATGACGTCGGCCGGGTCGGGAGCGTGCCACAGGTCGGCGAGGATGTTCACGCAGCGCCGCTCCAGCTCGGCGGTCTGCGGGTACTCGTCCTTGTCGATCATGTTCTTGTCGACGCACTCGGCCATCAGCTCACGCGCCTGCGGCTCCATCCACGTCGTGACGAACGTGGCGAGGTTCAGGCGGGCGTTGCCGTCGAGCATCAGCTCGTCACGCACCAGCTGCAGCGCCGTGTCCGGCGGCAGTGGCGTGTCAAGCAGCTTGTCGTGCGGCATGACGAAGCCCGACGCGAGCGCCGGGTTGGTCCCGGCGTACATCGGATTCGTGCCGCCGACGCGGCTCGGGCTGTCGGTTTTCCCCTGATGCAACACCATGAAAGCGACGTTAGCGCCATCCGCCGACAGCGGCGCGCGCGAAAGGTCGGTCCTGGTCCGAATCGGACCGGAACCGACCTTTCGCGGCAAAAATCAGCGCCGGATCGCGAGCAGAACCCACGTGATTGGACCCGGAACTCGCGTGATCAAGGACGGAACCGACGTGATCGAAGCCGGGCCTCGCGTGATCGGGCCCCGAACCCGCGTGATGAGGGTTGGAACTCGCCGGTTCCGGGCCCAATCACGCGGGAGACGGGCCGATCGTGCGGGAGACGGGCCGATCGTGCGGGAGACGGGCCGATCGTGCGGGAGACGGGCCGATCGTGCGGGAGACGGGCCGATCGTGCGGGAGACGGGTCAATCACGAGGGAGACGGGTCCGATCACGCGAAACACGGGTCCGATCACGCGGATACAGCCTCGATCACGCGGGAGACGAGGCCGGTCACCTGGGATACGGCCTCGATCACGCGGGTCACGCGAGCCAAGAGGTCAGTGCCAGGACTTGGCGCGGGCGTACTGGTCCGGCCAGCGAACGTCGCCGTCGAGGACGTTGGCCGCGCGCAGCGGCCAGTGCGGGTCGCGCAGCAGGGCCCTGGCCAGGAAGACCGCGTCCGCCGAACCCGAGGCGACGATCTCCTCCGCCTGCTCCGGGTCGGTGATCATGCCCACCGAGCCGGTCGGCACGCCCGTCTCGGAGCGGATCCGGGCGGCGAACGGGACCTGGTAGCCCGGCCCGACCGGGATGTCCGGGTTCGGGGTGTTGCCGCCCGAGGACGCGTCGATCAGGTCGACACCCCGCTCCGCCAGCAGCTTCGTGAGACGCACCGAGTCCTCGATCGTCCAGCCGCCTTCCGTCCAGTCGGACGACGACAGCCGCGCGAACAACGGCACCGACTGACCCACCTCGGCACGCACCGCGTCGGTGATCTCCAGCGCCAGCCGGGTGCGGCCCTCGAAGTCGCCGCCGTAGCGGTCCGTGCGGGAGTTCGACAGCGGCGACAGGAACTGGTGCACCAGGTACCCGTGCGCGAAGTGCAGCTCGAGCAGGTCGAACCCGGCGTCCAGGGCTCGGCGCGCCCCGGCCGCGAACGCCGCCGGCAGCGCGCTCACCTCGTCCGTCGAAAGGGGACGCGCCGGGGCGTACGGGCCGAACGCCTGCCGGTCCGCGCCGACGCTCTGCCAGCCACCCTCGTCGACAGGGACGCTGCCGGAGCCTTCCCACGGGCGTTTCGTCGATCCCTTGCGGCCCGCGTGGGCCAGCTGCATGCCGATCGACGTGCCCTGGGCGTGCACGAAGTCCACGATCCGGCGCCACGCGTCGGCGTGCGCCTCGCTCCAGATGCCGGTGTCCTGCGGGCTGATCCGGCCTTCGGGCGTGACGGCGGTGGCCTCGGTCAGGACCAGGCCGGCGCCGCCGGTGGCGAACTGGCCGAGGTGGACGAGGTGCCAGTCGCCCGGCAGGCCGTCGGTCGCGGAGTACTGGCACATCGGGGACACCCACGCGCGGTTCGGCAGCGTCAGGCCGCGGACGGTGATCGGGCTGAAGAGTCGGCTCACAACTCCGGTCAACGACACGTGCCCGCGGTCTCTTCCCGTCGCCAGCGCGGGTACCGGCGAGTAGCGTCACACCCATGGGTGTCGCTGCAGACGAACGTCAGGCGTTGAGCTCGCTCTTCGAAGACCTCGGGCCCGACGCGCCGACGTTGTGCGAAGGCTGGACGACGCGGGATCTCGCCGCGCACCTCGTCGTGCGCGAGCACCGGGTCGATGCCGCGCCGGGCATCGCCGTGCCCGCGCTCGCCGGGTACACGAAGAAGGTCCAGGACCGCTACGCCGCGAAGCCGTGGCCGAACCTGGTCGACCAGGTGCGGCAGGGGCCGTCGAAGTTCTGGCCCACCTCGATCGGCCCGCTCGACGAGCTGACCAACGGCGCGGAGTTCCTCGTCCACCACGAGGACGTCCGTCGTGCTCAGCCGGACTGGAAGGCGCGCCCGGCCGACCCGGCCCGGGACGCCACCGCGTGGCGCTCGGCGAAGGGCGCCGCGAAGCTCAACCTGCGCAAGTCGCCGGTCGGCGTCACCCTCCGGACCACCGACGGCCGCGAGGCCGCGGTCAAGACCGGGCCGGACCCGGTGACGGTCGTCGGGGACCCGGTCGACCTGCTGCTGTTCGTGTTCGGCCGCGACGCCGTGAACCTGGACTTCCAGGGTGACCCCGCCGCCGTCGCGAAGCTTCAGGCGGTCAAGCGGGGGCTCTAGGCTGTGCGCCATGCCGATGATCAGTGTTTCGATGTTCCCCGGCCGCACGCCCGCGCAGAAGAGCGCCCTGGTGCGCGAGCTGACGGACGCCTTCATCCGCACCTGCGGGGGTAAGCCGGAGGGCGTCCAGGTGACGCTGATCGAGGTGGGCGCGGACCACTGGGCCACCGGCGGCGTCCTGCACTCCGATCGCTGAAAGCCGTGAAGGCCAGGCGGATTCACGCGGTGGTTGCAACACCCGGTGTCTGCTGCTCGAAGAGTAACGCGGTGAGGACCTCGGCTGGTGTTCGCCAGCCGAGGGTCTCCCGCGGCCGCCCGTTCAACTCCGCCGCCACCCGCACCAACTCCGCCGCGTCATGCTGGGACAAGTCGGTGCCTTTCGGGAAGTACTGACGCAGGAGACCGTTGGTGTTCTCGTTGCTGCCCCGCTGCCACGGCGAGTGCGGGTCACAAAAGTAGATCTCCAACCCGGTGTCCACGGTGATCTTCCGGTGATGGGCCATCTCCTTGCCCTGATCCCAGGTCAACGACCCCAGCAGCAACGGCGGCAACGTCGCGATCATCTCCGTCATCGCCACCGCGACCGTGGCCGCGTCCCGTCCGTCGGGCAGGTGCAGCAACATCACAAACCGGGTCGAGCGTTCCACCAGCGTCCCGATCGCCGACCGGTTGTCCTTGCCCAGGATCAGGTCCCCTTCCCAATGACCCGGGACGGACCGGTCAGCGACCTCGGCCGGCCGTTCACTGACGTTGACCATGTCCTGGATCCCGCCCGAGGGCCGTCCCCGGCGGGCCTGGGCCTGGCGTTGCGGCATCCGCAATGCCCGCCCGGTCCGCAACGCCGCCGTCAGCTCCCGGCGCAACGCACCTCGGCCTTGCACATACAGCGACTGGTAGATCGTTTCGTGTGACACCCGCATCTCCGGCCGGTCAGGAAAATCCAGGACCAGTCTCTCGGAGATCTGCCGGGGCGACCACTTGCGGTTCAGCCCGGCCTGCACCACCGTCCGCAACGCGCGGTCGGTGGCCAGCTTCGCCGGTTTGGGGCGTTTCGCGCGGTGCTCGGCCCGGTGCTGGGCGCTGCTGGCCCGGTAGTTGCCGGTCAGGCCGGTGTTGCGGGCCAGTTCCCGTGACACGGTCGAGGCCGGGCGTCCGATCGCGCGGCCGATGGCTCGGGGGCCGTGACCTGCGGCGGTGAGGCAGGCGATCTCGTCCCGCTCGGCGATGCTCAACCGGGTTGGGCCAAGCCGGGCTGGTGCGTTGCTGATCACCCCGCCAGCTTGGCGGAACAGCCGCACCCCGGTAGTCGGGGCGAAGCCGGCCGCTGTCGCGGCCGGCTTCGCTGCCGTCCCGGCCCGGATCTGGTCCCAGAAGTCCAGCTGGACTGATCGTGGTAGCCAGCGGTGCACTCGCACCATCTGCAATCCCACCTTTCATTGAGGTGGTGTTGCAACGACCCCATGACTCCGAGCCACCTTGAGGGACTCAGAGTCCCTCAAGGTGGCCTTCACGGACTAGCGCAGGCCGAGCGCCCGCTGGGCGAAGTTGACCTCGATGGAGGTCTGCTTGATCGTCTCGGCGATCACCAGCGAGCCGTGGCCGGCGTCGTAGCGGTAGAACTCGTGGTGCAGCTCGCGCCCGCCCAGCCGGTCGAGGTAGTTCTCGATCTGCCGGATCGGGCAGCGCGGGTCGTTGTCCCCCGCGAGCACGAGCACCGGCGCCGTGACGGCGTCGACGTACGTGATCGGCGAGCACTCCCGGTACACCGCCGGCACGTCGTCGGGCGAACCGCCGAAGAGCGCGCGGTCGAACGAGCGCAGCTGCTCCATCTCGTCCTCGTACGCGGCGACGTAGTCGGCCACCGGCACCCCGGCGACGGCCGCCGCCCACCGGGTCGGCTGGGTGCCGATCGCCAGCAGGGACAGGTAACCGCCCCACGAAGCGCCGTTGACGACGCACTTCTTCGGGTCGCTGAGTCCACTTTGGACGGCCCAGTCGTGCACCGAGGCGACGTCCTCCAGTTCGGTCAGCCCCGGACGGCCCTCGATGGCGTCGCGCCAGGCCGAGCCGTAGCCGGTCGAGCCGCGGTAGTTGACCTCGACCACGGCGAACCCGGCGTCGAGCCAGGTCGCGCGGTAGGCCGAGAAGCGGTCCTCGTCGGCCGCGTGCGGGCCGCCGTGCAGGGAGAACACCGTCGGCAGCGGACCCTCCGGCGCCCCGGACGGCCGCGAGACCAGCGCGTGGATCCGCCCGCCGACCCCTTCGACGAACGCGTCGGTCACCGGCTCGGACCCCGGTGCCCGGTCGCCCGGCGGCTCGAGCAGCACCGCGTCGGCGCCGTCGGCCGTGCGCGCCCGGACGGCGGCCGGCTCGGCCGCGCTCGACCAGGAGTACTCGACGGTCCCGTCGGGACGGACGCCGGCGCCGCCGATCCGGCCCGCCGGAGTGTCCACAGAGGACAGCTCGGCCGAGTCGAGGTCGTAGCGGTACAACGCACTGCGGCCTTCGTGGAAGTGGACGACGAGCAGGGCCCGCGCGTCCGGGTACCAGCCGGCGACGACCTCGCCGGGCAGGTCCAGCTCGATCTCCGTCTCGGTGTCCTCGCGGACGTCCCAGACCAGCAGCTCCTCGCGGCCCCGCCGTTCGTGCAGGACCAGCAGCCGCTGGTCGCCGGGCAGCGGGGAGAACTCCAGGGCGGACAGGCCCTTGCCCTCGCCGTCCCACTTCTCGGCGACCGCAGCGAAACCGTCGGTCGCGAGCACGCGCAGCGCCGGGTGGCGCGAGTCGCCGTGCTCGGAGTGGGAGATGGCGATCAGGCTCTCGTCGCGGGAGAGCGACGTGATGCCGGCGTCGTCCGCGTGGCTGTAGAAGCGGTGGGTCTCGCCGTCGATCCGGGCGAACAGCTCACTGCCGTCGTCGGTCGAGACGCCGACCGCGACGAGCTTCGTGCCGATCTCGAGGCCGGCCGGGTAGCCGTCGTGGACGTCCGGCACCGCGTTCTCGGGCTTGCTGCCCTCGGTCGCGGCGAACGGCTCGCGCACCCACGAGCCGAACTCGTCGCCGTCGGTGTCGTCGAACCACCAGATCCACTCGCCGTCCGGGGACGGCGTGGCGTGCATGGTGCCGTTGGGCCGATCGGTGACGCGGCGGTGCTCGCCGGTCGCCCGGTTCCAGGCGTAGACCTCCCAGACACCGCTGGAATTGGAGACGTAAAGGTTCGAATCGGGGGCGTCGCGAGCCCAGTCGGGCACGGAAATGCGCGGCGCGTGGAAGCGGGCGCGCCAGCGGGCTTCGGTCTCGGCCTCGTCGAACAGCCGGTCCGGGACCACCGCGGGCGGATATTGGTTGGCTGACTGCGTGCTCACCCCTCGATCCTGCCACCTTCTGGCCGTACTGTGTGCGGGGTGCTGGAGGGTTACGCGCCGGGCTACGGGCGAGACGCGGTTTCGATGATGTCCGCGCGCACGGCTGCCGAGCGCGCGACGTTCGCCCAGCCGCTGTTCGGGCCGGGGATGTGGGTGGTCGACCTCGGCTGCGGCCCGGGCTCGATCACGCTGGGGCTGGGCGCCGAGTCGCGCGTCACCGGGGTCGACGTCGACGCCGGCCAGATCGCGATGGCGCGCGACGTCGCGCGCCGCGCCGGTCGGTCCACTGTGGACTTCCTGGCGGCGTCGGCCTACCGGCTGCCGTTCGCCGACGGCAGTTTCGACGTCGCGTTCTCGCACGCGCTGTTCGAGCACCTCGCCGCACCGCTGGACGCGCTGGCGGAGCTGCGTCGCGTCCTGAAGCCGGGCGGCAGGCTCGCGCTGTCCACTTCGGACTGGAGCAAGGCGCGGCTGCGCCCGAAGACGGCGAACGTCGACGCGGCCCTGCGCGGCCACTACCTCCTGCGCCGCCGGGCGGGCGGTGACCCGTTCGCCGGGCGCCGGATCGCCGACCACTGCGCGGCGGCGGGGTTCACGGAGATCGTCTCGCGCGCCCGCTACCGCGAGGACATGACGTACCGGGACCTCGCGAAGTACGTCGAGTCCCGGTTGGACGCGGCGATCGCGGACCCCGACTACGGCCGGGACCGGGACCAGCTGGCGAGCGCCGCGCGATCCGCGTGGACGTGGGTCAGAAGTGGTGACGGCGATTTCAGCCAGTGCTGGGTGGAACTGACCGCGACGCGGTAGTACCCGGAAACCAGAAGAGCCGGTGTCCGAAGACACCGGCTCTTACTCGTCGGGGTGGCGGGATTCGAACCCACGACCTCCTCGACCCGAACGAGGCACGCTACCAAGCTGCGCCACACCCCGAGGTACTGCTTAACGGGTCGTGGAGAAGTCTAGCGGACGTTGTCGCGGGCTTTACGGCGGGCCGCCTTACGGGGTTCGTCGGCGCCCGATCCGCGCGGGACCAGCGTCAACAGGCTCGCTTCCGGCGGGCACGCGAACCGCGCCGGGGCCCACGGCGACGTGCCAAGGCCGGCCGAAACGTGCAGCCACATGTGCGCGCCCCAGCGGGAGGCGCCGCGGGCGCGGCTGCGATCCAGGTCACAGTTGGTGACGATCGCGCCGTAACCCGGGAGACGCAGCTGGCCGCCGTGGGTGTGGCCGGCGAGCACGAGGTCGTAACCGTCCGTGGCGAACGTGTCGAGGACCCGCGGCTCCGGCGAGTGCGTCACGCCGATGCGGACGGCCGCGCCGCTGTCGGCCGGGCCGGAGATGTCGGCGTAGCGGTCGCGGCGCAGGTGCGGGTCGTCGACGCCGGCGGCGAACACCCGCTGCCCGCCGACGTCGATCGTGCGGCGCACGTGCGTCAGGTCGGTCCAGCCGTGCTCGACGAACGCCGCGCGCAGGTCGCGCCACGGCAGCTGGACGCCGTGGATGCGCTTCTTCTTGCCCTTCGGCATCAGGTAGCGGGCCGGGTTCTTGGGTTTCGGCGCGTAGTAGTCGTTGCTGCCGAAGACGAACACGCCGGGCCGCTCGAGCAGCGGGCCGAGCGCGCGCAGCACCGACGGGACGGCCTGGTGGTGCGACAGGTTGTCCCCGGTGTTGACGACGAGGTCCGGGTTCAGCTCGTTCAGGGCGGCGACCCAGCGCTGCTTGCTGTGGTGGCTCGGCAGCATGTGCAGGTCCGAAACGTGCAGGATGGTGAACGGTCGCGACCCCGGCGCGAGCACCGGGAGCTCGGCGGTGCGCAGGGTCCAGTGGCGCCGTTCGATGCCGACGGCGTAACCGAGGGTCGCGGCGCCGAGCGCCAGCGTCCCCGCGGCGAGGCGTGCCGCCTTCGCCCCCGACGTGGATTTGTTACTGAGCGTGCTCACGGGGTCCAGGATACGTGCTCAACAGTTGGATGACTTCGCCGCCGTTACGGGGAACCTGCCGCTTAGCATTTGCGTCGGCCCGTAGAAGGGAATCGAGCCGGGGGGCTTGGGGAGAGCGATGGAGCAGTTCGGGCCGTACCGGATCGAGGGCCTGCTCGGCCGCGGTGGCATGGGCGAGGTCCACCGCGCCTACGACACGGCGCACGACCGCGTCGTCGCGCTGAAGCTGTTGTCCGGGCCGAACGCGGCGGACGAGGCGTTCCGCGCGCGGTTCCGCCGTGAGTCGCAGATCGTGGCGCGGCTGCGGGAGCCGCACGTGATCCCGATCCACGCGTACGGGGAGATCGACGGGCAGCTGTACCTCGACATGCGGCTGGTCGAGGGCAAGGACCTGAAGGAGCTGCTCGAAGACGGGCCGCTGACGCCCGGGCGCGCGGCGGGGATCGTCGAGCAGGTGGCGGGCGCGCTGGACGCCGCGCACGAGGACGGCCTGGTGCACCGCGACGTCAAGCCGTCGAATGTGCTCGTCACGACCGGCGACTTCGTGTACCTCGTGGACTTCGGCATCGCGCGCTCGATGAGCGGCGAGGGCACGTCCATCACCGGCACCGGCAACGTGATCGGCACGCTCGACTACATGGCGCCGGAACGCTTCGGCGACGCCCCGATCACCGGGCTCGTCGACGTCTACGCGCTTGCGTGCGTGTTCTTCGAATGCCTCACCGGGCACCGTCCGTTCCAGGCCGACGGTGCGGCCGCGCAGATGGGCGCGCACCTGACCGCGCCGCCGCCCGTGCTTTCGCAGGCGCGGCCGGGCGTGCCGGCCGCGCTGGACGCCGTGGTGGCGCGCGGGATGGCGAAGAACCCGGCCGACCGCTACCCGACGGCGGCCGCGTTCGCCGAAGCCGTCCGGAACGCGCTGGCCACGCCGACGTCGGCGCCGGTGCCGATCCCGACGTGGCAGAAGACCCTGCCCGGACCGGTGACCCCGCCACGTCCGATGCCGACTCTCCCGGCGCAGCACGCCGTGTCCGCGCCAATGACGCCGCCGCGCCCGACCTACGTCGGCCCGCCGACCGGGCCGTACCCCGGCCCGCCGACGGGCCCGCGGCCGATGACCGGGCCGGCGCCGTCCCCGCCGCAGCCGCCGAAGTCCCCGCGGGGCCGGTGGATCGCGTTGTGCAGCGCGCTCGCCGGGATCGTCGTGGTCGCGTTGCTGGTCACGTACTTCGTGAGCAGGGACAAGACGACCCAGACGGGCAGCCCGGGGCCGACGCCGCCAGTGACCGTCAACCCGCCCGCGACGTCGACGCCGCCCGCCACGTCGTCGTCCTCGACGCCACCACCGTCCACATCGGAATCGAAACCGCCGCCACCGCAGCACGACGAGAAGCTGTATGCGGCGCTTCCGGCGGTCTACAAGCAGAACACGTGCGAAGACGCGGCGACCCCGGCCGGCGCGGCCGCCGCCGTCGAGTGCGGCGATTCGAACGTCGGCGACGTCAAGTCGGGCAACGTGGTCTTCCCCCAGCCGACGGGCGCGAAGTTCCTGCGCTTCGCCGACGCGGCGGCGATGGACGCGTTCTTCCAGGACATCGTCAAGACCCAGGGCCTCACCCGCAACGACGCGCAGGGCGCCTGCCGGCCGCTGAAGTACCCGAAGATCTGGGGCACGTACTACCGCGCGGAGACCCGCAACCCGGTCCCGGGCGACTACCTGACGTGCTTCCTCGGCGAGCCGGCCCAGCTGGTGTGGACGGACGCGAAGACCCTCACGGCCGGCATCCTCCTGTCCACGAAGGTCACGAACACCGACCAGCTGGACCAGCTCTACTACTGGTGGAACGAGCAGATCCTGGTGGACATGCCCGGCTGAGGGCTACCGGCCCGGCCCGCCCATGTACTGCGGGTCGGGCTGCGGCAGGTCCACGTGCGGCTGGCTGCCGTCCATGATGTTCTTCATCGCGCCGAACCACGTCCGCGCCGGGGCCTTGCCGCCGAAGATGTTCCCGCTGCCGCAGACCCGGACGTTGCCCGGGCCCGCGTCGCAGATACCGCCCTGGCCGCCGCCGAACTTGAACGTCATCGCCGCGCCCGCCATCTGGGGCGTGCCGCCGACGAAGGTCGCAGAGACGTTGCCCTGCGTGGTGCCCGTCTTGCCGATGATCGGGCGGTCCCAGCCGACGGCGGCCGCGGCGGCCGCCGACGTGCCGCCCGGCTGGTCGTCCTTGCTCATGCCGACGGCCAGGGTGTTCGCCAGGCCTTCGGGCACCGCCTGCTCGCAGCCGGCTTCCTTGACCGGCACCGGCTGGCCGTTGCGGTCGGTCACGCCGGCGATCGGCGTCGGCGGGCACCAGACGCCGCCGGAGAGGATCGTCGCCGCGACGTTGCCCAGTTCCAGGCCGCTCAGCGGCGAGAAGCCCAGCGTGAACGCGCCGAAGCCCGGCCAGCCCGGCCGGGGGCCGTAGTACTCGGCCTGGCTCTGGCTCTTCTCGGCCTTGTCCGCCTTCGGGTCGACCGTGCCGCCGCCGATGTTGCTCGCCATCGTGTCGCGCATGCCGAGCCGCTTGGCCATGTCGATGCCCGGTGCCGTGCTGCCCAGCCGGTCTTCCAGTTCGACGAAAGCGGTGTTCGGTGAGGTCGCGAGTGCGGTCTGCACCGTCGCGCCCTGGGCGATCCGGCTGTAGTCACCGGCGTTGCCCACGCAGTACCAGTTCGAACGCAGGGGCGGCCCGGTCGGCGGGCACGTCTTCGCGCCACCGGTGAACACGCGGGAGGTGTAGGAGTCGGGCACCTCGATCGGCGAGTAGATCCCCGCCACGCCCTTCTCCATCGCCGCGGCCGTGGTGAAGATCTTGTACGTCGACCCGGCGCCACCCGTGTTGTAGACACCCGCGGGCAGCGCGTACGTCGTCTGGCCCTGATCCTGGTCCTGGCCGTAGTCGCGGTTGGCCGCCAGCGCCACCACCTCGTGCCGGTTCTTGCCCGGCCGGATCAGCGACAGCGTGTTCGCGACGTACGGCTGGGTCTTCTTGACCTGCGCCTCCGCCGAGACCTTCGCCTCGTGGTTGGCCCGCTGGTCCAGCGTCGTCTTGATCGTGTAGCCGCCCGTGTAGAGCTGGTCCTTGCTCATCCCGGACTTGACCAGGTAGTCCTCGACGTACTGGCAGAAGAACCCGGCCTCCGGGCCCGCGCCGATGCAGTTGGCCGGCGGCTTCGCCGGGAAGTCCGGCACGACACCCAGCGGCTCGCCCTTGAAGCGGTCGGCGTCGGCCTTGGCCAGCTTCTTGTTCTCGACCATCCGGTCGAGGACCAGGTTGCGGCGCGCGGTCGCCTTGTCCGCGTGCTTCCACGGGTCGTTGTTGATCGGGTTGTTCACCAGGCCGGCCAGCAGCGCGGCCTGCGGCACGGTCAGCTTCTCCGGCGTGGTGTTGAAGTACGCGTGCGCGGCGGCGCCGATCCCGTAGATCTGCCGGGAGAACTCGACGATGTTCAGGTAGCCGGCCAGGATCTGCTGCTTGGTCAGCTTCGTCTCGAGCTGGATCGCGATCCGCGCTTCCTTCAGCTTGCGGGCGACCGACTGCTCCTGGGCCTTCTTCTGCCCGACCGTGTCACCGCGGTAGACGACGTTGATCAGGTAGTTCTTGATGTACTGCTGCGTGATCGTCGACGCACCCTGCGTGTCCGCGCCGGTGCTGTTGCTGACGGCCGCGCGCAGCGTGCCCTGCCAGTCGACGCCG
This sequence comes from Amycolatopsis heterodermiae, assembly GCF_034929455.1. Taxonomy (NCBI): domain Bacteria; kingdom Bacillati; phylum Actinomycetota; class Actinomycetes; order Pseudonocardiales; family Pseudonocardiaceae; genus Amycolatopsis; species Amycolatopsis heterodermiae. The sequence continues at coordinate 1,474,780 of NZ_JAYFSI010000001.1, read as the reverse complement.
TGGTGGTCGTAGAACCGCTTGTCCTCGACCGAGACCAGGGCCCACTTCATGGCCTCGTTGATCTGGTTCTCGTTGATCGGCAGCCGGTACTGGTCGTACAACGTCGCGATCGGGGTGCCGGCGCTGTCGGTGACGGTCGTGACCAGAGGCGGCGGGATGTCCGCGAGGTCGGACGACGTCTTCTCGACGGTCTCGCTGGCCTGGTTCGACATCACACCGGCCGCCCCCACGACCGGGAAGAGCATGCCGGCGACGAGCACCCCCGCGAGCAGGCAGAGGCCGATGAGCTTGAACAAACCATCCGCTTTTCGCACGAGGGCCAGGCTACCCGGAGTGAGTCAGGCGCCGGTGACGCCGTGTCCCCACAGGTGTGAGTTCAGTGACAAAACCGACCCCCTTCGGTGACATCTGGTAACAGAAGGCATTCTAGGTCTTGGCGGGGGGAACCGAGGGCCCCTACAGTCCGTCAACGTCTCACGAAGAAAAGCCGTCAGACGGATCAATGCGAGTGGGAGCTCGCTTGGTCCGAACGGCGGCACCGGCACCGGGGAGGTGCCCGGTCAACCGACGTGAGCAGAGGGAGACACGCTCGCGGGGGCAAGGAGCGCAGTGCCTTTCCCCGCTGGTGCGTCGAACACCAGGTAGGGAGCTGGGGGTATGGAAACCAACCAGTCGAGCTGGCGAATCAACGCGTCCTGCCGGGACGCCGATCCGGACGGCCTGTTCGTCCGGGGTGCGGAGCAGAACCGGGCGAAAGCCGTCTGCATGGGCTGCCCGGTCCGCACGGAATGCCTCGCCGAAGCACTCGACGGCCGGATCAACTTCGGTGTCTGGGGCGGTATGACCGAACGGGAACGGCGGGCCCTGCTGCGCCGCCGTCCCGACGTGGTGAGCTGGGCCGAGCTGCTCGAAGCGGCCAAGAGGGACGCCCTGGAACGGGTCGAAGTCGGCTGACCGCTCGTGAGTGTTTAGGGCGGTTAGAACCGCCCTAAACACTCACGACGCGAGCTTCACGCCGATGTCGCGCAGGCCCTCGAGGTCGTGCACGTCACCGGCCAGCGCGGGCACCCGGGCCAGCGCCACCTCGGGGTGGGCCCGGGTGAACCGCGCGAGCAGCCGTTCCTCACGGCCGGCGAGCTCGACGCGGTCGGCGTGCAGCCGCAGCACGGCTTCGGCCAGCGGCGCGTTCACGTCGCCCTCCTGCAGGGACTCGGCCGCGGCCAGCGCCTCGCTGCCGGACAGCTTCGCGAGCACCGGGTGCGTCCGGTTCGCGATCAGCCCGGCCAGCGGCATCGACTCGGCCGAGAGCCGTTCGACGAAGTAGGACGCCTCGCGCAGCGCGTCCGGCTCCGGCGCGGCCACGACCAGGAACGACGTCCCCGACGAGCGCAGCAGCTCGGCGGTCTTGCGGGCGCGCTCGCGGAAGCCGCCGAACATGCTGTCGAAGGCCTGCATGAACGCCGACGCGTCGGTCAGCAGCTGGCCGCCGATGATCGTCGAGACGGCCTTGGCGAACATCGAGAACCCGGCGTTGACGACCTTGCGCAGGCCCCAGCCGCCGGCCTTCGCCGGGCCGGTGAGCAGCCGGATCATCCGGCCGTCCAGCGCGGACGAAAGCCGGGTCGGCGCGTCGAGGAAGTCCAGCGCGGAGCGGCTCGGCGGGGTGTCGACGATGATCAGGTCCCAGTCGCCGGTGGCCGCGAGCTGGCCCAGCTTCTCCATCGCCATGTACTCCTGCGTGCCGGAGAACGACGTGGAAATGGTCTGGTAGAAGGGGTTCTGCAGCAGCTGCTCGGCGCGTTCCGGCCCGGCGTGCACGCGCACCATGTCGTCGAACGTGCGGCGCATGTCGAGCATCATCGCCCACAGCTCGCCCTTGGGTTCGAACCCTTCGACCTGCACCTGCCGCGGGTGGTTGCCCAGCTCGCGCAGGCCGAGCGCCTGCGCCAGGCGCCGCGCGGGGTCGATGGTGAGCACGACGGTCTGGCGGCCGCGCTCGGCCGCGCGCAGCGCCAGGGCCGCGGCGGTGGTGGTCTTGCCGACGCCGCCGGAACCGCAGCAGACGATCACGCGGCTCTCCGGCGCGTCGAGCAGTGCGTCGATGTCGATGTCGGTCACAGCCGCACCCCCTGGTCGGTCAGTGCCTCGGCCAGCTCGTAGAGCGCCCCGACGTCGACGCCGCCGGTGAGGTCCGGCAGCTCGAGCGTCGGCAGGTCGGCTTCGGCGAGCTGCTCGCGGGCCCGCTGTTCGGCGGCGACCCGCACGGCGTGCTCGACGGTCTCCTCGACCAGCGCGTCCAGCGTGGTGTCGGGCAGCTTCAGCCCGGCCGACGCGAGCCCGGTGCGGACGCGGGAGGCGTCGACGCGCCCGTCGGCCGCGGCCAGCACCGAGCGGGCCGGCAGCCGCGGCGGGCGGACCCGGTTGACCAGCACCGCGCCGGGGCGCAGGTCGGCGCCGTCCAGCTCGGCCACGGCCTCGACGGTCTCGCGGACCGGCATCTCCTCCAGCAGCGTGGCGATGTGGATCACGGTCTCGCCGGAGTGCAGCAGCCGGACGACGCCGTCGGCCTGGCCGCGGATCGGGCCGGTCTTCGCCAGGTCGGTCAGGGCCTTGGTGACGTCGAGGAACTTGACGACCCGGCCGGTCGGCGGCGAATCGACGACCACGGCGTCGTACGTGTGCCGCCCGTCGGACTCGGTGCGCCCGACGCACTCCTTGACCTTCCCGGTGAGCAGGACGTCCCGCAGGCCCGGCGCGAGCGTGGTCGCGAACTCGATCGCGCCCATCCGCCGCAGCGTCCGGCCGGCGAAGCCCAGGTTGTAGAACATCTCGAAGTACTCGAGCAGCGCGGCTTCGACGTCGATGTGCAGCGCGCGCAGCTCACCACCGCCGGGGACGGACGCGATCCGCTGCTCGGCGTAGGGCAGCGGCTCGGTGTCGAAGAGCTGGGCGATGCCCTGACGGCCCTCGACCTCGATCAGCAGCACCCGGCGCCCCTCGCGGGCGAGCGCGAGGCCGAGCGCGGCCGCCAGCGTCGTCTTGCCGGTCCCGCCCTTGCCGGTGACGAAGTGCAGCCGGGCGCGGGCAAGCTCGTCGGTCCAGCCGGCATGGGAAGTGGTCACTTCTTCACCCTAAACCGGTGCTCAGCTGGCCAGCAGCATGACGCTGACCGCAGCCGCGACGGCGGCCACCAGCAGCCAGGTGGCCAGGCCCGGCAGCACCGTGAGCATCAGCACACCGACGACCACCAGGAGGGTGAACGTGACCACGCCGCCGAGCGCGACCTGCCCCGAACTCTGCGTCCGGTCGCGCACCTTCGCCATCACGACCAGCACGAGCGGCAGCCCGGCCGCGGCCAGCAGGGCCGTCGCGATCACCCGCCACGTTTCCACGTGCCCACGCTAGCGGTCCGGCGCCGGATGTGAGGTGGCCCACAACGAGTGATCGTTCACTCGGACGGGGTCACCCGGACGTCAACCCTTTCCGGGGCCCTTTTCCGGCGGCGGCCCCCGGCGCCCTTGCCCGCTTGGCTACGCTCCCGGGCTATGAGCGCCACCAAGTGGGAGTACTCGACGGTCCCTCTGCTGATCCACGCCACGAAGCAGATCCTCGACCAGTGGGGCGAGGACGGCTGGGAGCTGGTCACCGTCCTGCCGAACCCGACGGGCGAGCAGCACGTCGCGTACCTCAAGCGTCCGAAGGGCTGATCGGCGTGAGCTGGAGCGAACGGCTGAAGGAACTCGGCGTCGAGCTGCCCGGCGTGGCCGCTCCGCTGGCCGCCTACGTGCCCGCCGTGCAGAGCGGCAAGCACGTCTACACCTCGGGTCAGCTGCCCTTCGTCGACGGCGTGCTCGCCGCGACCGGCAAGGTCGGCGCGGAGATCAGCCCCGAGGAGGCGAAGGGGCACGCGCGCACCTCGGCGCTCAACGCGCTCGCGGCGGTGCACGCACTGGTCGGCATTGACAACGTCGCGCGGATCGTCAAGGTTGTCGGCTTCGTGGCTTCCGCGGAGGGCTTCACCGGCCAGCCCGCGGTCGTCAACGGCGCGTCCGAACTGCTCGGGGAGGTCTTCGGCGACGCGGGTGTCCACGCCCGCTCGGCCGTCGGCGTCGCGGAGCTGCCGATCGGGTCGCCGGTGGAGGTCGAACTGATCGTGGAGGTGCAGTGATGGATCCGGACATCGAGCAGTCCACCCACGAGCTGCTGCTCCGGCTGGCCGGGCGGCTGCCCGACCAGCTGCTGTGGCGCTTCCGGGACTGGCTCGGCGAGGGCGCGATGGGCACCCTCGCCCGGACGCTGCCGAGGTCTTTGCTTAAGCACAGGATTGACCTCGACCAGACCGAGTACCGGCTGCTCGTGGCCGGGCTGATCCCGCACGGCGCCGACTGGCACCAGGTGAGTTCGACCCTGGGGGTAGACGACGTCACCGAGAACAGGTACACATTCACGTCGAGTGCGCCCGAATGGGTTAACTCGGTCGACTCCGTGTCCGTTCTGATCCACGCAACGTTGCGGGGACGCCCGGACGTGGGGGAAGTGCGGCAGAGCTGGCGGCACGTCGGTGTCGTCGGTCAAGGGACGGCCAAGCGTGTCCTGCTGATCACCGCGCTGTCGGGGCTGCCGAGGTTGACCGGCGAACTGCAGCGGGTGCTGCGGGTACTGGGCGACGAAGAGCCCAGCGTCGAGGTCATCCCGCCGCGATTCGACCTGCCGGGCTACCACCGGGCCGCGCTGGCCGATTCAGAGCTGGTCTGCGTGGGCGCGGTGGCGGGCAACCGGCTCGTAGCCGCTTAACGCTCGCTCCGCCAGCGAGCCGGGAGGGAGCAAGGCAATGGTGGAGGTCCACGACGGCCCGCCCATGGACGGGTTCTCGGTGCCCCTGCGCCTGCACAACCTGTTGCTGGCCTTGGCGGGCCGCATCGACGACAGCGCGCTCACCGAAGCACGTGAGCTGATCGCCCGCGCGCACATCGACGAGGCCGTCGAGCTGACGACCGGCACGCTCATCGCGGGCCGGATCCCGGTCAGCTCCATCGAACAGCGCGAACTCGCGCTGGTGCTGGAGATGAGCCGGTCGGACGCGACGCTGGCGAACGACCTGCTGGTCGACGAGGCCGACCCGGTCAACACGCACCGGTTCACCGGCGAGAACTCCCCGGAGTTCGGCATCGCCGAGGCCCTCGACCGGACGCTGCAGGTGCTGCCGGACGTCCGGTCGGTGCACGCGGTGTGGCGCAACACCCCGGCCGGGAGCGTGCCGGGCGCGCTGCCGCAGCGCGTGGTGCTCGTCGAGCTGGGCCCGGAGGGCAACCCGCCCGCCGTCGCCTTCCGCGTCGACACGGCGCTGCGCCGGGCCGGCATCCACTCGGTCGTCGAGGTCAGCGGTCCGGGCGTCGCGCACTCCGAGTACCACCAGGCGGCTTCGGCGGCCGCGTCGCCGGCGTGGGTGACCGGGAGCGCGACGTCGAGCACGTCGTCCTACCGGCCCGAGCCGGCCGCGAAGCCGGCGGCCGCCGCGTCGCCGGAACCGGTCGCGGAGTCGGGCAGCAGGCACAGCATGCGGTCGAGCGCGGCGACGACCACGGCACCGGAGCCGGTCGCCCCGGTGGTGCCGATCGTTTCGCCGCCGCCACCGGCGCCCGAGCCGCCCCGCAAGGCGCGGTCGTCGGAACGGCCCGAGACGCGGGCGGAGCGCACGGCCGACCTGACCCCGGCCGAGGTCGCGCAGCTGCGGCAGGCGCTGGCCGAGGACCCGGAGAAGGGCCGCGAGATCGCCGCGGGCAAGCCGTCGATGCACGAGGTCGTCGAACTGCCGGCCTTGGATCTGGACGACCCGAGCCTCAGCGAGCGCGACCGGGCGCTGCTGCGTGAGCTGCACGCCGAGCTGGCCGAGCGCGAGCGGGCCGAAGCGGCGAAGATGCGGCTCAACGGCGCGTCCCGCTCCGGTGGTGACCAGCGCGGCTGGACCGCCCCCTAGGTTCTCCCTCGCGAAAAGGCGGCACTTTCCCGGGAAAGTGCCGCCTTTTCACTGTCTGGGATGCCACAACTGCGCGACGGAACGTCGGGTGGCGGAGGTATGTTTCCCGGGTGGAGCAGCCCAAGGAGTTCGTCTTCGACATCCCCGTCGGCGCCGGGGTAGCCACCCGCGCCAACACCGACGGGCCGCCCGCCGTCCCCAAGGACGCGGCCACGGTGATCCTCGTCCGTGACGGTGCCGAGGGCGTCGAGATCTTCCTTCAGCACCGGGTCAAGGGCATGCCCTTCGCCGGCGGCATGACGGTCTTCCCCGGCGGCGGGGTCGACAAGCGCGACGCCGACGCATCCGTGGCGTGGGCCGGCCCGGGGCCGTCGTGGTGGGCTTCCCGGTTCGGCTGTGACGACGCGCTCGCGCGGGCGCTGACCTGCGCGGCGGTGCGCGAGACGTTCGAGGAGTCCGGCGTGCTGCTCGCGGGCAGCGCCGAGGAGGTGCTCGTCGACGTCGCGCCGTACGCGGCGGCGAGGCAGGCGCTGGAGACCCGCGAGGTGTCGCTGGCCGGGTTCCTCGCCGAAGCCGGCCTCACGCTGCGCGCGGACCTGCTGCGCCCGTGGGCGCACTGGATCACGCCCGAGCAGGAGCCGCGCCGGTACGACACCCGGTTCTACGTCGCGAAGCTGCCGGACGGCCAGCAGGCCGACGGCGCGACGTCCGAGGCGTCGAGCTCCGGCTGGCAGCGCCCGGAGGACGCGATCGCCGACGCCCGCGAAGGCCGCCGGATGCTGATGCCGCCGACCTGGCTGACGCTCAGCGAGCTGGCCGAGTTCGAGACGGCCGACGACGTGCTGAACGCGCAGCGCGAGATCGTCCGCATCGCGCCGACGCTGATCCGTGAGAACGACCAGGTCCGCGTCGTGCTGGAGCGCCGATGAGCGCCCCGGCCTACGGCGTCCTGCGGCCGGTGTCGGAGACGGCGTCGGTGCTGCTGGAGAACAACCCGTCGTCGATGACGCTCGAAGGCACGAACAGCTGGGTGCTGCGGGCGACGCCGGAGCGGTCGGCGGTCGTCGTCGACCCCGGCTACCGCGATCTGGAGCACCTCGAGCTGCTGGCCGCGGTCGGCGAGGTCGAGCTGATCCTGTTGACGCACTTCCACCCCGACCACGCCGAGGGCGCGCCGTGGTTCGCCGAACGCACCGGCGCGCCGGTGCGCGCGTTCGACCCCGCGCTCTGTCTCAATGCGACGTCCATTGAGGACGGTGAGCTGATTTCCGCCGGTGGCCTGGAGATCCGGGTGCTGCACACGCCCGGGCACACCGACGACTCCGTGTCGCTGGTGCTCGACGGCCAGGTGCTGACCGGTGACACCGTGCTCGGCCGCGGCACCACCGTGCTGCATGATCTCGGCGACTACCTGCGGTCGCTGCGCAAGCTGATCGAGCTGCCGTCGGGCACGCTCGGGCTGCCGGGCCACGGTCCGGAGCTGCCCGATCTGCCCTCGACCGCGCGCGAGTACCTTGCCCATCGGGAACAGCGGCTCGATCAGGTGCGTTCGGCCTTGGAGGTGCTCGGGGCGGACGCCACACCGCGCCAGGTGGTCGAGGTCGTCTACGCCGACGTCGACCGGGCACTGTGGGCGCCCGCCGAATGGAGCGTGCAGGCGCAGCTGGACTACTTGCGGTCGGAGGGACAGGGATGAGCAACGTCGAGGTGGAGTTCTACTGGCGGCCCGGGTGCGGGTTCTGCGCGGCACTCGACCGGCCGATGTCGAAGAGCGGCTTCAACGTCCGGAAGATCAACATCTGGGAGGACCCGTCCGCGGCCGCGCGCGTGCGCGAGGTCGCGAACGGGAACGAGACCGTCCCGACGGTGATCGTCGGCTCGGTGGCGATGGTCAACCCGTCGTTCGCCGAGGTCGAAGCCGCGGTCAAGGCCGCTCAGGCGGCCTGAGCGCGTCCCACTCCAGGCTGGGCCGCTTTCCGTGCAGGAAGGCGGCCCAGACCTTGCGCAGTCCGGTTTCCTCCTCGAGGCCCTTCGGCGCGTCTTCGAGCATCGGCGCGTCCCAGACGTCGTGGGTGCCGAACAGGAACGGGATGTCGAGGCAGTGGCACGCGCCGAACCGGTTGCCAGGCGCCCGCCAATCGAACCGGTAGACGAACGCGTCGAGCTTCCCGGCGAGCCGGCCGCTCATGAAGAAGCTGTTGGCGGCCTCGACGGTTTCCGGCGGCGCGTCCGGGACGAACGCGCGCAGCTCCTCCTTGGTCCAGCTGATCAGGGCCCGCCCGGGGCCGGCCGCTTCGACGAGGTCCTCGGCGACCAGGTCGCTGTCGGCCACCAGCTGGAACGGCGGTTCGATCGAGCCGGGTTTCGCGGTCTTCGCGACGACCGCGAGCTGAGCTTCGATCAGCTGCTCTTTCGTCGCTTTGCGGATGTCCACTTCTCGTTGCAGCAGCAGGGCGTTCTGGTTCGCTTCGTCCCATGTGGACGGTGGCATGCCGACCGGTGCGCTCTGCAGGGCGATTTGCTGCACGAGGCCACGCGCGCGCGGTGACGACCACAGGGCGAGCGTCGACTGCGCACCCGCCGACTGGCCGCCCAAGGTGACCTGGGCGGGATCCCCGCCGAACGCGGCGATGTTGTCGCGGACCCATTCGAGGGCCGCGAGCTGGTCGGCGATCCCGAGGTTGGGCGGAACGCCCTCGGCGGCCAGGAACCCGAGGGCGCCGAGCCGGTAGTTGAGCGTCACGACGACGGCGTCGGCCTCGCGGGCCAGGCGCGTGCCGGTGTACCAGACCTGGCCGCCTGAGCCGCTGGAGAACCCGCCGCCGTGGATCCAGACCAGCACCGGGCGGCGGCCGGTGGTCGACGGCGTGAAGACGTTGAGCGACAGGCAGTCCTCGCTCTGCGGCAGCGGTATCGGCCCGAGGGCGTGTTCGAGCCGGGACGGCGGCTGCGGCGCCGCGGGGCCGGGTTCGAGGGCGTCGCGGACGCCGGTCCACGGCTTCGGCGGGGCCGGCAGCTCGAAGCGTTTTGCTTCCGCGTAAGGGATTCCCCGGAACGCGCCGTTCAGCCCTCGGACCTGCCCGCTGGTGGTCTCGACGATCATCAGGCCTCCTCTTCGAAGAACACGGCGGCGCCGTACGCGTCTTCGGCGCGGACGAAGAACCCGCGGTCGCGGGTGGTGGTCGGGACGTGCTGTTCGACCAGTTTCCGCGCGCTCCCCAGATCGTCCACCGCGACACCGTGCGCCGCAAAGTAGGGCAGCCGCGGCGCGGTTTCGCCGGGCAGGACGGTGTCGAGGTCGCTCGCGCCGACGACGTCGACCAGCTGTTCGCCGCCGGTGATGACGTCGTAGCGGCGCCGGTAGCTCTCGACTTCGTCGTCGGCCACGACGAGCAGGATCCCGGCGACGCGGCGGGCGCCGTTCGGGTGGCCGAGGTAGCGCGGCTGGTGGACGTACTCCGGGGTGAGGTGCTCGGCGGTGTGCAGGATGCCTTCGGGCGTCTTGTCACGGCTGATGTGGACGCTGCGGAACCGCGCGGTGCGGGTGCCTTCCGGCAGTTCGACGTCGCGCTGCAGCGAGAGCACCCCGGACGTCGAGAGCCCGGCTTCGCGCAGCCGGCGTTCGGCGGCTTCGGAGTCTTCGCACCCGAAGGAGACGCCGTGCAGTCCGTCGCCTCGGGCGTCCAGGATGGGCAGCACCCGCCACGGGTCGCCGGCGGCCTCGTCGACGACGCCGATCAGCTCGAGGAAGGACTCGCCGAAGTAGGCGCAGCGGTTCGCCGTGCAGCTCGGCTGCAGCTCGCCGCCTTCGCTGCGCGACGCGAAGTGCCGCGACGGCGGGCTGAGCGTGAAGCCGAGTTCTCCGTAGCGCTGCCAGGTCTTTTCGTAGTTCCTGGTCACGAAGACCGTGTGGTCGATGTTCATGGGTTCAGCGTGCGTCCGGCTGACCAGGTACTCCATCCGTCGCGGGATTGTGCGCGAAATCCGACGTTGTCTAGGCTGATTTGATGGATTCCGGCCTGCTCGACGACCTCGATCGCCGGCTCGCGCACGCTCTCCAGCTCGACGGCCGGGCCTCGTTCAGCACGATCGCCGCGGTGCTCGGCGTCTCGGACCAGACGATCGCGCGCCGCTACCGGAAGCTGCGCTCGTCCGGGGTGCTGCGCGTGGTCGGCGTCCCGGAGGCGGCGCCGCTGGGCCAGGTCCACTGGCTGGTGCGGCTGCGGTGCGTGCCGGACGCGGCGGCCACGATCGCGACGGCGCTGGCCCGGCGGGCCGACACCCAGTGGGTGAGCTTGATGTCCGGCGGCACGGAGATCGCGTGCTTCGTCCGCGCGCCCCAGCGCGAGGACGCGGGCGGCCTGCTCCTGGGCCAGCTGCCGCGGACACCGCGGGTCGTGTCGATGACCGCGTACCGGGTCCTGCACCGCTTCGCGGGCGGCCCGGCGGGCTGGCCGGGCCGGTCGAGCGCGCTGCCGGAGTCGCAGGTTGCTGCCCTTCGCCGGGTTCCCGCCGGGTCGGTCTACCGCCCGGAGCCGGAGGACCCGGCCCTGCTGACGGCGCTGGCCCACGACGGCCGGGCCGACATGTCGACATTGGCGGCGGCCACGGGCCGGTCGGAGTCGACGACCCGGCGGCGTCTGGAGCACCTGCGCGACTCGGGAGCGCTGTACTTCGACGTCGAGATCGACGCGGCCCTGCTGGGCTACCCCCTCACGGCCACGCTCTGGCTGACGGTCGCCCCCTCGGCCCTGTCGTCGGCGGGCCGGGCACTGGCAACGCACCCGCAGGTGGCCTTCGCGGCGGCGACCACGGGCCCGGCGAACCTGGTGGCCAACGTCGGCTGCCGCGACGACGCGGCCCTGTACGCATACCTGGCGGACGACCTGGGCGGGCTGGCCGGCGTCCGGCAGGTCGAGACGGCGCCGATGATTCGGACGTTGAAGCGCTTCGGCACCTTGGATCCGTGATCGGTGTAGCAGCGGCCGCCCGGTCGGCGACTCAGTGGCCATGGACGACGAGCGCGCCATCGACTTTGTCCTGAACGGGCAGCAGCACCACCTGAGCCGCACGCAGGTGCTGGCCGCGGCGGCCCGCGGCGGGCCGGAGCCGATCTACAAGCACTGGGTCTCCGTCGACGACCAGCTGTGGCCGCCGCGGCAGCTGTTCGAGCGCGCGGCCGGGGTGAACCGGTCCGAGTTCATCTCGCACGCCGCGATCCGCTACCTCCGCCGGCTCGGCTTCTCGACCAGCCCGCTGCCCCAGGAGTCCGAGGTGCCGCCGGAAACTGCCCCGGCGCCACCGGCGATCGATGTCGGGGCGGCGGTCACGTCCTTCATCGAGCTGCTCCGGTTCTTCGGTGACGAAGACCTGTCCAGCCGCGTCCTGCGCCTGGAGGACCGGCTCGAAGGAGCCGACCGCGACACCGTCGACGACCGGGTCGCCCCCGAAGGGATGACCGACGGCCTGCTCCAGGCTGCACTGCTGGTGCGGCAGCACGCCGGCCGGATCAACGACCTCATCCACGCGGCGATGATCGTCCGGGCGCTGCCGAAGGTCCTCGAGCCGGGCGAGCGCGTCGCCGTGCGGCCGTCGCTGGCCGCCGGGAACGATCCGAGCCGGAAGTTCGACCTCGAGACGAACCTCCGGGTGGCGGAGTTCAAGGCGGGACAGTGGAAGGGCCGCGACGCGATGCGCAAACGCGGGCTCGTCGCCGACCTGGTCGGCCTGGTGCTCGGCCGCGGTGATCGTCGCGCGGAGCTCTACGTGCTCGGCCACCTGCCCATCGAGTTCCTCCGCACCAGCAACTCGACCATGGAGTGGGCCCTCGGCCGCTCCTCGCCCCACCTCCGGCGGGCCTACGCCGACCGTTTCGGGAGCGCGTCGTACACCGTGCGCCAGTTCACCGAGGGCCCGGCCGCCGACGTGGCCGTGAAGGACCTGGCCGAGGTGCTCCGGATCGCGTGACTCAGCGGGCCAGCATCGGCATCAGGTAGTACGTCAGCGCCACCTCCCCGGTCTCCGCCGCTCGCAGGACGCACGCGCGCATCCCCGGCTGGATGGACAGCACCACGCGCTCGCCGGTGAACGCGCCCAATGCGTCCAGCAGGTACCTCGCCTGGAAGGACGGGGACGTCCGGCCGCCGCTGACGTCCGCCTTCAGGGTTTCCTCGGCTTCGCCCGTGTCCTGGCGGGCGCTCGCCAGGCGGACCTGGGTGTCGCCGACCTCCAGGGTCAGCACCCGGCGGTCCTCCGCGTACACCCCGACGCGGCGGACCGCGGCCGCGAGGGCGTCCGCGTCCAGCGTCACGATGGTGTCGACCGCCCCCGACGGGATGGCCTCCTCCGACAGGAAGCCCGCGTCGAGGACGGCGGTGCCGACCAGCCCGCCCGCCCAGCTCAAGCCGAACCGGCCCGGTCCGCTGTGGAGCCCGACGACACCGCGAGCCTGCCTCGCGGCCTCGGTCAGCAGGGCCGCGGGCACCAGGACGTCCAGCGCACCCGGTGACCGCAGCGGCAGCCGGGCGACCGCCATCCGGTAGCGGTCCGACGCCGTCAGCGTCAGCTCACCGTCGCCCGCCTGGACACGGACGCCGGTGAACAGCGGCAGCGGGTCGTCCTTGGCCGCCGTCCCGGCGACGATCCGCAGCGCCGAGGCGAACACGTGTCCGTCCACTTCGGACACTTGGGGTAGCTCCGAAGCCGGCGATTCGACCACAGAAGGGAGCACCGGCAGCGCGAACCGGGCCTGGTCGAGGCGCAACGCCAGCCTGCTGCCCTCGACGACCACGCGCACCGGCTCCGCGCCGAGCATCTTCAGCGTTTCGGCGAGCGGGGCCGCCGGCACGGCCACCTCGCCGTCGGTGTGGGTGGTCGCCGGGCAGTCGAACCGGACCGTGAGATCCGGGTCGCGGCCGGCGACCGTCAGCCCCGCCGCGTCCGCCCGCAGCCGCAGTGCGGTGCGCGCGGGCAGCAGGCGCGACGCGGCGGAGACGGCCGCCGAGAGGCGGTGGGCAGGCGCGGTGACGTCCATGCCGGAAAGCTAGCGCCGACCACCGACAAAAACGGCTCAGACGCTGGTCAGCGCCACTTTCGAGGCCGCGGGCCTGGTGACCGGCCGCATCGTGCCGCGCAGCAGCCAGACGACGCCGGCGAGCACCAGCCCGGCGACGCTCGCCACCAGGAACGCCGTGCTCGGGCCCGCGTGCTCGACGACGTACCCGCTGACCGACTGGCCCATCGCCAGCCCCAGCGTGACCGCCGTCAGCACCCAGCCGAACGCCTCAGCGGCCGTGCCCTCGGGCGCGACCACCTCGATCGCCGCCGAGTGGGCCGTGGACTGCGGGGTGATCAGCGCGCCCGCGACCAGCATCGCCAGCGCCAGGCCCCACAGCGACGACGGCCACGCGAGCAGCGCCACCAGCGCGCCGAACGCGCCCAGCAGCACCGGCAGCCGCAGGCCGAGCCGGCGCGGCCACGGCGAAAGGCTGTACAGGACGCCGAACGCGACCGAGCTCAGCGACCACGCCGACAGCAGCAGGCCGCCCACCGAGGCGTGCCCGGCTTCGGTGGCCGACGCCGGCACGGCGACCTCGACGAACCCGATCACGATGCCGAAGCCGAGCGCGGCCACGGCGAGCGTCCGCATCCCGGGACTCGACAGGGCGCCCAGCAGCGAAGTGCGTGAACTGACGGCCGGGCCCCAGGCCCGCACGGCCGGGCTCAGCGCGAACAGCACCGCGCCGGTGAACTGCAGGGCCACACCCAGCACCAGGCCGGTGCCCGCCCACGGAGCCATGACCAGCAGCCCGGCCACGCCGGGGCCGAGGATGAAGAAGACCTCCATGCTGATCGCCTCGTACGAGAACGCCGCGTTGCGCGCGCCGCCCGGCGGCAGCAAACGCGTCCACAGCGCGCGCGACGCCGACCCGACCATCGGCTCCGACAGCCCGGTGGCCGCGCCCAGCGCGACCAGCACCGCGGTCGGCGCGTGCGACTCGATCGCGGTGACGAGCGTGGCCATCAGCAGCGCCAGCAGAGTGGCGACGACGAGCAGCGGCCGCGTCGGCCCGAACCGGTCGATCAGCCGGCCCTGGATCACCGCGCCCACCGAAACACCGGCGAGCGAGCCGGCCGAGACGAGCCCGGCGGCGGCGAAGGAACCGGTCTCACGCTGGACGTAGAGCAGGGCCGAGATGCCGATCATGGCGATCGGCAGGCGGGCGAGCACGGACGCGACGGCGGGCCGCCGGGCCGCGCGGGTCGTCAGCGCGGTGCGGTAGTCGGCGAGGGACGTACGGCTTTCGTGGTTCGAGGTTGACTGGGACACGCGTGCCAGTATGCCGCAGAGTGGTACGTGAGTACCAGTTATTTGACGGTCAGGTGCGTCACCGGCAAACTGGAATGGATCTTGCCGCTGGAGCAGGACGGTCTCGATCCGGTAACACTCACGACATTCTCCGTGGACTCCTGCAACGAAACGGCGCAGACGGCGTCCTTGAGAGTGAATGGCCTTGAATTCGTGGGTATGGGCCGTGATGGTTGAACAACAGCACAGAAACCCAACTCCCTCCGGCATATGGGTCGGGGCCTGGTCCGGAGGGCGGGGAGCGCGGATCGTCGGGGGATGGTCCGCGCGACGAACGAAGAGCCGGTGCGCCACGTCGGGGGTGGCGCCCGGCTCTTTGTTTTTCTACGAGAAAGGCCTCCTGACCCGCAGGTCAGGAGGCCTTTCTCGTAGAAAAAACGGGATCAGCGGGCGCGGCGGGCCAGGCGCTCCGGGTCCAGGATCAGGACGCTCTTGCCTTCCAGCCGCAGCCAGCCGCGGTGCGCGAAGTCGGCCAGTGCCTTGTTCACGGTCTCGCGGGAGGCGCCGACGTACTGGGCGATCTCTTCCTGCGTCAGGTCGTGCGTGACCCGCAGCAGGCCCGCCTCCTGGCTGCCGAACCGCTGTGCGAGCTGCAGCAGCGCCCGCGCCACGCGGCCCGGGACGTCGGTGAAGATCAGCTCGGCGACCATGTTGTTCGTCCGGCGCAGGCGGCGCGCGACCACGCGCAGCAGCTGCTCGGCGATCTCCGGCCGGGTCGAGATCCACTGGCGCAGGGCCGGGCGATCCATGGTGACGGCGCGGACCTCGGTGACCGTGGTCGCGCTCGACGTCCGGGGGCCGGGGTCGAAGATCGACAGCTCGCCGAACATGTCGGACGGGCCGAAGATGCCCAGGAGGTTCTCGCGGCCGTCCGGGGACTTGCGGCCGATCTTCACCTTGCCGGACTGGATGATGTAGAGCTTGTCGCCGGGTTCACCCTCGTTGAAGATGACATGGCCGCGGGGGAACTCCACGGATTCCAAGGTCTGGGCCAGCGCCTCCGCCGCTGCCGGCTCCACACCCTGGAAAATGCCCGCACGGGCCAGGGTTTCGTCCACCTCGGGTGCCTCCTCGTCGAGAAACGATCACGCTCGGCGTCGGTCGCAGAGCGTGACGCCAGTCACTTGCGCGTCAGTCTAGGGCGTACAGCCGAGATCGCTCGCCGGGCGCGCGGCCCGCCAAACGATCTCGTCCGAACGTGGAGCCTAACTCCGCACGCGACGCGCGCGTAGCCTGGCTGCCCGTCCGCCCAGCCTACGCAGCCGGAACAGCTCCAGCGCACGGCCGATGCCGTGCCCGTAGAGCGCCCGCACCTCGTTGGGCTGCGCCTGCTCGAGGAACTCCTCGACCTCGTTCTCCTGCACCGCGACGTGCTTCAACCGGCTCTCCACCCGCTCCATGAACAGGGCGAAGAACATGATCACCAGGGGGACCAGGATGACGAACCAGACGGTCATGACCGGCCCCCCGTACGCAGCCCGAAACACTCAGTGAAAAGCATCTACTCCAGATCCTCGCTCATGGCGGCCGGAAACTGCGCCGAGGTGGTGCTCTGGCGTGTCGGTCGTCCACCGGTGCTGTGCCCGGCTCGTCCGACGGCGCCCGTAGGCTATCGGGGTGCCACCTGCCACCACGAACGCCCCCCGTGAGGGCGCTGGTGAAAGCCGGTTAGCTCTGGTGAGACGCGCCAGGCGGATGAAGCGTTGCCTCGACGACGTGTATCCGGACGCCCACTGCGAGCTCGACTTCACCACACCACTGGAACTGCTGGTCGCGGTCGTGTTGTCCGCCCAGACCACCGACGTCCGGGTGAACCTCGTCACGCCCGCGCTGTTCAAGCGCTACCGGACCGCCGCCGACTACGCCGGTGCCGACCGTCCCGAGCTGGAGGAATACCTCCGGTCGACGGGCTTCTACCGGGCCAAGGCGAACTCCGTCATGGGCCTCGGCGCGGCACTGGTCGAGCGCTTCGGCGGCGAGGTGCCCGGCAAGCTCGACGACCTCGTCACGCTGCCCGGCGTCGGCCGCAAGACGGCCAACGTCGTGCTCGGGAACGCCTTCGACGTGCCGGGGATCACCGTCGACACCCACTTCGGCCGGCTGGTCCGGCGGTGGGGCTGGACGGTCGAGGAGGACCCGGTCAAGGTCGAGCACGCGGTCGGCGAGCTGATCCCCCGCAAGGAGTGGACGATGCTCTCGCACCGGGTGATCTTCCACGGCCGCCGCGTCTGCCACGCCAAGAAGCCCGCCTGCGGCGCCTGCCCGCTGGCCAAGGACTGCCCGTCGTACGGCACCGGCCCGACCGGGTTCGAGGAAGCCGCGAAGCTGGTCAAAGGCGTCGAAAAGGACCACATCCTGGCGCTGGCGGCGCCCCGGTGACAACCGTCACCAAGTGGGCGCTGGCCGCCGCCGTGCTGGTGGTGGCGCTGATCGTCGCGCTGCTGCCGCGCGGCGGTGCGGACACCGCGGCGAAGCCGTCGGAGGACCTCGCGCCCGCGCGGTCCGCGGCGGCGCTGCAGCCGTGCCCGCCGCCGAGCCCGGCCGCGCCCGTGAAGCAGCTCGACGGCGTCCGCGCGGACTGCCTCGGTGACGGCGGGAGCGTCGACGTCGGCAAGGCGCTGGCCGGCGCTCCGGTGCTGGTCAACGTGTGGGCGTCGTGGTGCGAGCCGTGCAAGACCGAGCTGCCCGTGCTGCAGGAGTACGCGAAGGAGCCGGGTGCCGTGCGCGTCCTCGGCGTCCAGGTGCAGAGCCCGGCGGAGGACGGCCTGAACCTGCTGGCCGAGCTGGGCGTGCACCTACCGTCGGTGTTCGACGGTGGCGGCCAGGCCGGCCCGGTCCGGACGGCCTTGAAGGTGCCGTCGTCGCTGCCGGCGTCCTACCTGGTCACCGCCGCGGGCGAGGTGCGGTTCATCGCGAACCCGCGCGTCTTCGGGAACACTGACCAGGTGCGCGCGGCAGTGGCAGGGGAGGGAACACCGTGATCGGACCACTGGTCGAGCCGGAGTCGGTCCCGGAATGGCTCCGGCCGCTGGTCAAGGTCAGCGGCGAGGTCGACTCGAAGACGTTCACCCGGTTCAGCCCGCCCGACGGCGCCTACACCCGCTCGGCCGCGGTGCTCATCCTCTTCGGCGAGAACGACGCCACCGGGGAACCGGACGTCCTCCTGCAGCGGCGCGCCGACACCCTGGGCTCGCACGCCGGCCAGGTCGCCTTCCCGGGCGGTGGCGCCGAGGACGGTGACGGCGGCCCGGTCGGCACGGCGCTGCGCGAGGCCGAGGAGGAGACCGGGGTCGTCCCGGCGGGCATCCAGCCGGTCGCGGTGTTGCCGGAGCTGTTCGTCCCGGTGTCCGCGTTCGCCGTGACGCCGGTGCTGGCGTACTGGGCCGAGCCGTCGCCGGTGCACGCCGTCGATCCCGGCGAGACGGCGTCGGTGGCCCGCGTCCCGGTGGCCGACCTCGTCGACCCGGCCAACCGCTTCACGGTCAAGAAGGCCGGCGCGCCGTGGAAGGGCCCGGCCTTCGAGGTTTCCGGCCTGTTCGTGTGGGGGTTCACCGCCGGGTTGCTGTCCGTGCTGCTCGGCCTGGGAGGCTGGGAGCGCGCATGGGACTCGGGCGACGTCCGGGACCTCGACGAGGCGCTGGCCGCGTACCAAGCGCGAGTGGCAAGCGAGGAGTGACACTTTGAACTGGGTCGATGTGCTGGTGTTGCTGCTCGCCGTGCTGGCGGCGGTGTCCGGCGCATACCAGGGCGTGATCATCGCGCTGCCGTCGCTGGTCGGCGTCGTGCTCGGCGCGATCGCCGGCATCAAGCTCGCGCCGGTGGTGGTCTCGTTCTTCGACGACCCGGTGTGGAAGGTCGCCTTCGCCGTCGCGACCGTGGTATTCCTGGTCGCCTTCGGCGAAGCGATCGGCGTCTACGTCGGACGGCGGCTGCGGCAGAAGATCAACCCGGACAAGCTCTCCGGCATCGACAAGACGCTCGGCGCGGTCGTGCAGGCCGCGGTGGTGTTCGTGGTCGCGTGGCTGCTCGCGACGTCGCTGACCACCGTGTCGGCCATCCCGTGGCTGCCCAGGGCGATCAACAACTCGGTGGTGCTCGGCAAGGTCAACGACGCCATGCCGGCGGCCGCGCAGGACCTCCCGAGCCAGCTGCGCAAGCTGCTCGACGCGTCCGGCTTCCCGTCGATCACCGACCCGTTCGAGAAGGCCCCGACGGCGGACACCTCGCCGCCGGACCCGGCCCTGCAGAGCAGCGCGACCGTCCAGCAGCTGCACGGCAGCGTCGTCAAGATCCGCGGCACCGCCAGCTCCTGCTCGCGGTCGCTGGAGGGCAGCGGGTTCGTGATCTCGCCGCAGCGGGTGATGACGAACGCGCACGTCGTGGCCGGCACCGACACCGTCGGCATCGAGACCACGCAGGGCGACTACCCGGCCCGGGTCGTCTACTTCGATCCCGAGGTCGACATCGCCGTGCTGGCCGTGCCGCGGCTGCAGGCCCCGGCGCTGCGGTTCGCGCCGGAAACCGCCCGCGCGGGCGACAGCGCGATCGTGCTCGGCTACCCGCTCGACGGCCCGTACCGCGCGACCCCGGCCCGCGTGCGCGGCCGGATCAACCTGCGCGGGCCGGACATCTACGAGGCCAACACCGTGCAGCGAGACGTCTTCACGGTCCGAGCGGAGATCCGCAGCGGCAACTCCGGCGGCCCGATGGTGACCCCGGACGGCCGCGTCATCGGCGTCGTCTTCGGCGCGGCGGTGGAGGACCCGGAGACGGGCTTCACGCTGACGGCCGAGCAGGTTCGCGCGGAGGTGGACGCGGCACCGTCGCAAACGGCGAACGTGTCGACCGGCTCCTGCGCCGCCTAACGCCCGTACCGCAGCGCGAGGCCGTCCAGCAGGGCGCGCAGGCCCGACTCGAAGAGGTCGTCCAGGACGAGGTCGTAGCCGTTCGTGCTCAGCTCGGTCATCATCCGGGCGAAGGTCGGGTGGCCGCTGACCATCGCCGCCATCGCGGGTGCCTGGTGGTCGATCCACTGCTCCTCGGACAGCCCGGACGCGGCGAGCGCGTGCTGCTCGCGTTCGAGGTGGATCGCGACGCCCTGGACGTAGCTGAAGAACAGCACGTGCAGGTCGCACAGGGCCGCTGCGTCGTCGTCCAGCTCGGCCAGCGCCGCAAGCGCCCACTCCGCGTGCGTGGCGAGGTTGCGCAACGGCAGCGGGCGGGTGATCGGCGTGAGCTGGGCCAGCCACGGGTGCCGCCGGTGCAGCGACCACAGCGTCCGGCCGGCCAGCGTCAGCCGGTCGCGCCAATCGCCCGCCGAGACCGCGGGGTAACCGCGCTCGCCGTACGCGGTGTCGGCCATCAGCAGCACCAGCTCGTCCTTGCCGCGCACGTACCGGTAGGGCGCCATGGCCGCGACGCCGAGCCGGGCCGCCACCCCGCGCATGGACAGCGCGGCGAGCCCTTCGACGTCGGCGATGTCGATCGCCGTGCGCACGATCCGGTCCCGCGTCAGCCCTCGGTGCCCGCCGCGGTGGTCCCGGCCGGCGACGACCGTGCCGGACCGCGGCTCGGCGCGCACCAGCCCTTCCTGGTTGAGCAGGGCGAGCGCCTTCGCCGCGGTCGCCATCGCGACGCCGTGGTCGGCCGCGAGCCGCCGCGTCGAGGGCACCCGCGCGCCCGGCGGGAGCTCACCGCGCGCGATCCGGCCCCGCAGCTCCTCGGCGATGACGACGTACTTCACGGCGGCCTCCTGACCTAGTACAGACGACCATCTGTGCTAGCACAGAATTGGTCTTCGAACTGCGAGAACTCCAGTGTGGTGCGGGCAAGCGTACAACTCTGGAGGAAGCATGCGGAACGTACTGATCTCGGGTGCGGGCGTCGCCGGCGGCACCCTGGCCTGGTTCCTGGCGCGCGACGGCTGGACGGTGACCGTGGTGGAGCGCGCGCCCGGCCTGCGCACCGGCGGCCAGGCGATCGACGTGCGCGGGGTCGCCCTCGACGTCGTCGGCCGGATGGGCCTGGACGAGCGGATGCGGGCGAAGCGGACGCGGATGCGCGGGATGTCCATGGTGGACGGGGCCGGGCAGGAGCTGTTCCGGTCCGAAGAATTCACCTACAGCAGCGGGCGGCTCGACAACGACGACTACGAGCTGCTGCGCGACGACGCCGTCGCGATCCTGCACGAGGCGACCGCAGACCGCGTGGAGTACGTCTTCGGCGACTCGATCACGGCGCTGACCGAGGAGGCGCACGGCGTGCGCGTGGAGTTCGAGCACAGCGGCTTCCGGACGTTCGACCTCGTCGTCGGCGCGGACGGCCTCCACTCGGCGGTGCGGCGGCTGACCTTCGGCCCGGAGGAGCGGTTCAGCACGCACCTCGGCCAGTACCTGGCCATCTTCCCGACGGCGAACTTCCTCGGCCTCGAGGACTGGCAGATGTGGTTCCGGCACGAGGAGACCGGCGGTGCGATCTACCCGGTGCGGGACAACACCGAGCTGCGCGTGACGCTCGGCTTCGGCTCGGAGCCGCTGCCGCCGCTGACCGTCCCGGAGCAGAAGCAGCTGATCGCCGAGCGGCTGGCCGGCCTCGGCTGGGAGGTCCCGAAGCTGCTGGCCGCGATGGCCGAAGCCGAGGTGTTCTACTTCGACGCGATGGCCCAGATCCACCTGGACCGCTGGTCGACGGGCCGGATCGGGCTGCTCGGGGACGCCGGGTACTGCGCGTCGGCGTTGTCCGGCCAGGGCACCAGCCTCGCGCTCGTCGGCGCGTACGTCCTGGCGCAGGAGCTCGGCCGCGCCGGGCACGAGGAGGCGTTCCCGGCCTACGAGCGCCGGATGCGGCCGTTCGTCGCGCTCAACCAGGCGCTGGCCACGGAGAACCCGACCGGCGGACCGTCGGAGGAGTCGCTGGCGCGGGCGAAGGACGCCATCACGCTCGGCTGAGGAACTCCGCCAGGGCCGCCGACGTGCGGTCCGGCACCTCGAGGTGGGGGAAGTGCCCGACGCCCGGCCAGAACTCCGGCTCGGCGTGCGGGCCCGCCCAGCGCACGGACGACGTCGCCGTCTCGGGGAGGATGCAGGTGTCGTCGGCGCCGTGCAGCTGCAGCGTCGGCGCCGCGATCCGGCGGCCGACGGCGTCGGTGAACCGGCGCCCCTCGCCGCGGAACTGGGCGCGGAACGCCCAGCGGTAGTACTCCAGGGCGCTGTGCGCGACCCCCGGCACGAGCATCGCCTGCCGGAACGACGCCGTGCTTGCGGAGAAGTCCGAAGTGGACCGCCAGGTCTCGCCGGACCACGCGGCGAACAGGTCCTCGACGGCCTGGGCGTCTTCGCGGACCAGCCACTTCTCCGGCGCCATCGGCATCTGGAAGCGGAAGAGGTGCCCGGCCGCGCGGCCCTGGCCGCGCCAGAGCGTGCGGGCGATCGACGACCGCAGCGCGAGTGGGTGAGCGCCCCCGATCGCCGTCACCGACGACACGAGCCGGGGGTGCAGCGCGGCGACCGTCCAGGCGAGCATGCCGCCCCACGCGTGCCCGACCAGGTGCGCACGACGCGCGCCGAGGGACTTCACGAGACCGCCGATGTCCCCGGCGAGCGTCCAGGCGTCGTAACCCCGCGGTGGTTTGTCGGAGTCGCCGTAACCGCGCAGGTCGACGGCGACCGCGCGGAACCCGGCGTCGGCCAGCGCCTTGAGCTGGTGGTGCCAGGTCCACCAGAACTCGGCGAACCCGTGCAGCAGCACCACGACGGGTCCCTCGCCGAGCTCGGCGACGTGCAGCCGGATGCCGTTCGCGGACACGTCGCGGTGCGCCCACGGTCCGTCGGTCCGGACGATCGACGGGTCGGGGGACGCGTGCAACGAACTCAGTCGCGCGTGGTGGTCAAGTCGGCTTCGGGCGCCTTCTGCGGCTTCAGCGCGGCGGCGGTCTCCTTGACGCTGGCGATCGTCCGCTCAGGTGCCTTGAACTTCTTCACCTTGCGGTAGCCGAGGAACCCGGCCGCGCCCGCGACCAGCAGCATCAGGAAGAACACGATGCCGAACGCGATCCAGCGGTAGCGCACCCACTCGGCCAGGCCTTCGGCCGCGAAGAAGAACAGGAAGAACGTGCTGTACAGGAAGACCGTCAGCGCGATCAGGAAGTAGACGGCCCCCTTGAGGCCCTTCTTCACCTCGCCGACCAGCTCGGACTTCGCCAGCTCCATCTCGGCCCTGACCAGGGTGGAGATGTGCTGGGTCGCGTCGCCGACGAGACGGCCGAGGGACTGGTCGCCGGGGACGTCGGTGTCGGAGGACAGCGGGAGGTAAGGCACGGCCCCCACGCCGTCGGGGCCGGTGCGTTCGTGTTTGGGGCTGCTCACCGGGTCATCGTGCCATGACGCCCTGGAGCGGGCGCGGCGGACCGGGTGAGTGTCGGCGATCAATCCGCTTCGGCGTGAACCTTGCTTCGCCGGAGAAGCATCACCGCGGCCAGCAGGGACGCGATTCCGGAGGCGATCAGCACGGCCGCCTTCGCCAGTTCGCTCGCCTCGCCGGGCAACGCCAGCTCCGCGATCAGCAGGCTGACCGTGAACCCGACCCCGCCGAGCACCGACAACGCGCCGATGTCGCGCCAGCCCACGTCCCGGGGTTTCTCGGCGACCTTGAGCCGCACGGCCAGCCAGCTCGCGCCGAAGATCCCGACGACCTTGCCGACGAGCAGCCCGGCGAGCACCGCGAGCGGCAACGCCGTCGTGAACACCTTGCCGAGCGCGTCGCCGCTGACCGGGATCCCGGCCGCGAACAGCGCGAAGACCGGCACGGCCACGGCCGCCGACCACGGCTGCAGCCGGTGCTCGAGCCGCAGCGCCGGCGCCTCGGCCTCGCCCTCGTCGGCCCGGACGCGGGTGAGCAGGCCCAGCGCGACGCCGGCGATCGTCGCGTGGATGCCGGCCGAGTGCACCGCCACCCAGGTGACCAGCGCGAGCGGCACGTAGATCCACGGCGTCCGGACCCGCCGGTGCTGCAGGTAGGCGTACAGCGCGAGCGCCACGACGGCGACGCCCACCGCCACCAGGTCGAAACCGGTCGTGAAGACGACGGCGATGACGACGATCGCGCCGAGGTCGTCGACGACGGCCAGTGACAGCAGGAACACCCGCGCGCTCGAGGGCAGGTTGGACGCCGTCAGCGCGAGCACGCCCAGCGCGAACGCGATGTCCGTCGCGACCGGGATGGCCCAGGCGCGGTCGATCCCCGGCGTTCCCCAGCCGACGCCCAGCGCGACCAGCGCGGGCACGATCATGCCGCCGACCGCGGCGACGACCGGCAGCACGGCCTGCCGGAACCGCGACAGCTCGCCGATGACGAGCTCGCGCTTGAGCTCCAGCCCGGCGACGAAGAAGAACAACGCGAGCAGGCCGTCCTTCGCCCAGTCGCCGATGCTGAGGTTCAGGTGGAGGAACTCCGGTCCGAGCCGGAAGTCGCGCAGCGCTTCGTAGCTCTCGCGCAACGGGGAGTTGGCCCAGAGCAGCGCGACCGCGGTCGCCCCCAGCAGGATCAGCCCGCCGGTGGTCTCGGTGCGCAGGTAGCGAGCGAACTCGCTCAAGGGACGGGACACGGCGGCTCCTGGGGTCGCTGATCACTGTTGCCGACCAGACTTCCCGGCGCACCTCGACGGTATTTTAATTCGTGTTGGTCACCGAACGTTATGGCAGGGACCACACCTGGTGCCGGTGGTGGGTCACACGTTGTGCTCATAACATGCGAACCGACAACGAAGTCCAGGCAAAGGAAGACTCAGTTGTGAGCACCTCCACCGAGGTCCAGCGGGACACGAGGTTCTTCGGGCACCCACGAGGGCTGGCGAACCTCTTCGGCGTCGAGATGTGGGAGCGGTTCTCCTACTACGGGATGCTCAGCATCCTGCCGTTCTACCTGTACTACGAGATCGACCGCGGCGGGCTCGCCCTGCCGAAGGCCCCGGCGCTCGGCATCGTCGGCGCGTACGGCGGCCTGGTCTACCTCGCGACCGTGGTCGGGTCGTGGGTCGCGGACCGGCTGCTCGGCTCCGAACGGACGCTCTTCTACAGCGCCGCGCTCATCATGCTCGGGCACATCAGCCTGGCCGTGCTCCCGGGCCTGGCCGGCCTCGGCGTCGGTCTCGCGTGCGTCGCGATCGGCAGCGGCGGGCTGAAGGCGAACGCCACCGGCATCGTCGGCACGCTCTACGCGCCCGACGACGAACGCCGCGACGGCGGCTTCACGATCTTCTACATGGGCATCAACGTCGGCGCGTTCGTCGGCCAGATCCTCACCGGCCTGGTCTGGGGCAACGAGAACGACCACCGGTTCCACCTCGCCTTCGGCCTCGCCGCGGTGGGCATGGCGTTCGGCCTGATCCAGTACTCGCTGGGCCGGAAGAACCTGCCGGACAAGGCCGGCGAGGTGCCGAACCCGCTGCCGGCGTCGAACCGGCGGCTGGTCGTCGGCGGCGTGGTCGTCGTGCTCGCCCTGATCGTCGTGCTGCTGCTCAGCGGGATCGTCACGGCCGAAAACCTGGCCGACGTCGTGATCTGGACCGTCGGGATCATCTCGGTCATCTACTTCGCGGTCATCCTGTCCAGTCGCAAGCTCAGCGGCGACGAGCGCAGCCGGGTCTACTCGTTCATCCCGATGTTCATCGCCAGCGCCGCGTTCTTCTCGCTCTACCAGCAGATCTTCACGGTGCTCGCGACCTACGCCGACACCCGGCTGAACCGCCGGATCTTCGGCTGGGAGATGCCGATCCCGTGGGTCGGCTCGGTCGGCCCGGTCTGGGTCATCCTGTTCTCCCCGCTGTTCGCGCTGCTGTGGACGAAGCTGGGTTCGCGGCAGCCGTCGTCCCCGCTGAAGTTCGTCGGCAGCACGATCGTCATGGGCGTCGCGTTCCTGCTGTTCCTGCCGTTCACCGGCACGGGCACGAACGGCACCCCGCTGATCGCGATGGTGCTCATCCTGGCCGTGTTCACCCTCGGCGAGCTGGGGCTGTCGCCGGTCGGGCTTTCGCTGGCCACGAAGCTGGCGCCGGAGGCGTTCCGCACCCAGATGGTCGCGCTGAACTTCCTGTCGATCTCGTTCGGCACGGCCATGTCGGGCAAGCTCGCCCAGTACTACTCACCCGACCACGAGGGCGCGTACTTCGGCATCGTCGGCGGGGTCGCCATCGTCATCGGCATCCTGCTGTTCGCCGCGTCGCCGTTCATCCGCCGGATGATGAAGGGCGTGCACTAACCGACGGTGACGCCGAAGAGCACACCGACGAAGTACGTCACCACCATCGTGAGGGCGCCGACCCCGACGTTCCGCAGGATCGCTCGCCCCACGTTCGCGTCGCCGAGCCTCGCGCTGACCAGCCCGGTCAGCGTGAGGCCGACGACGACCGCGGCCGCGCACGCCCAGACCCGCAGCGAGACGCCGGTCCAGGCGATGGCCAGCAGCGGCAGCAGCGCGCCGACGGAGAACGCGACCAGCGACGCCCACGCCGCCTGCCACGGGCTGGTCAGGTTGCCCGGGTCGATGCCGAGCTCGGCCTCGGCGTGCGCCTGCAGCGCGTCCTTTTCGGTCAGTTCGCGGGCGACCTGCCGGGCCAGCTCGGGTGAGAGGCCCTTCTGCCGGTAGATGTCGGCGAGCTCGTGCTCCTCGGCCTCCGGCATGGTCTTCAGTTCCTGCTTCTCCAGCCGGATCAGCGCCTGCTCGGTGTCGCGCTGGGTGCTCACCGAGACGTACTCCCCGCCGGCCATGGAAAAGGCCCCGGCGACGAGCCCGGCGATCCCGGCGGTGAGGATCGTGGTGGCTTCGGTGGTCGCCCCGGCGACCCCGACGACGATGCCCGCAACGGACACGATCCCGTCGTTGGCCCCGAGAACCCCGGCGCGCAGCCAGTTGAGCTTCCCGCCCACACCTTCGTGCGGCTCATGGGGGTGCGTTTCGATCACCTGGCCAGTGAAACACAAACGGGTTCCTGAGAGAGTCCTCAGTGGACTTCTCGCTCACCGGGACATTCGGTCATGATGGGCGGCATGGACGAGCAAGTGTGGCAGCCGCTGGTCACGGTGGAGGGCCTCCCGCTCCAGGGCGGCGAGGGCCGGTTCCGGCTGCTGGAGAGCGCGGACTCGGGCCTGGCCTACCTGATCCACTACCCGGCCGGGGTCTCCTCGCCTCCCCACGCACACGACCACGACTCGATCGTGTACGTCCTGTCGGGTCGCTTGCGCGGCTCGGTCGACGGGGTGGAGTCGGTGCTGGAACCGGGCGATTCGGCGGTGCACCCGCGCGAGGTGCTGCACCAGGTGGAGGCCCTGACGGACTCGATGTGGGTGGAGTTCAAGTCGCCGCTGCCCGCCCGGCCGCCCATCGCCTGACGGGCCTGGTCTCGCGCGTCGACTCTCCAATCACGCGTGTCGACTCCGCAGACACGCGTGTCGACCGTCCAATCACGCGTGTCGACTCTGCAGACACACGTGTCGACCCTTCAATCACGCGAGTCGGCCCGCGGATTACGTGAACCGGCCCTCCGGGTGCGTGATCCCACCCTCCAGGTGCGCGAGTCGACCCGCCAGACAAACAAGCCGACTGTCCAGGCATATGGGCGGAGCGTCCGAGTTCGCGATCTGACCGTTCCGGGTACGCGTGTCGACTGTCCAAATACGCGAGCCGACCTCCAGGCGCGCGAGCCCAACTCCGTCGGCCCGTCCTCGACAGTCCCAGCCGGTACCGGATTCTGAGCGACCGCGCAAACGTCCATCCACAGTCACGCGAGTTGTCCACAGATCGCCGAGCGGCCCGTTTTCGCAGGTGGGGGCCAGTAGACTGGACAGGGGACGCCCCCCGGGGAAGGGTGGGGGCTGCTTTTCGGGAGCCGACGCCGCGGGTGCACAAAAGCGGAAACGCCCGGCCCCGCCGAGCGGGACCGGGCGCTTCCTGGAGGAAAGCTGAGACTCAGGCGTCCAGCTCGGCGAGGGCCTGCTTGGCCTTCTCGAGCTCGGCTTCCAGCGCGGCGACCTTCGCGGCCTGCGCCTCGCGGGCCTGGTTGATCACCTCGTCGATCGGACCGGACAGGTCGGAGTGCAGCTCCTTCGCCGCGCGCGACACCGCGGCGGCGGGGATCTCCAGGCCCTTCGCGACCCACTTGGAGCCGTTCTTCAGCTCGGCCTGCCATTCGCCATCGGCGGTGCCGGTGACGGTCAGGATCAGCTCGACCGTGCGGGTCTTCTTCGCCGTCGACGCGGTCGCCGCACCCTTCGGGCGGCCGCGCTTGGGCTTGGGGGCCTCTTCGGCGGCGGGCTCGGCCGAAGCCGAGTCCTCCGAAGAGGTGGACGCGGACTCGGTGACGGTCGTCGCCTCGTCAGTGGCAACGGCGGGCGCCTCAGTGGTCGCCGAAGCCGTTTCCTCGTCGTGCGTCAGGACATCCACGGTCATCGTCGTGTCGTCTCCTTGCCCGGGAAGGGGGTGTGGTTCGCGGCACAGTGTAGAACATGCGTTCGACGCGCGCCGCGCGGGGTGTCATGACAGAGCCCTCCCGGCGCGAAGCCGGAAGGGCTCTGACACCGAGAACCTAGCTCACTCCTCGGACTTGCCCGTCTTCAGGCCCGACGAGATCAGGTCCATCACCGTCGAGTCGGCCAGCGTGGTGACGTCGCCGACCTGCCGGTTCTCCGCGACGTCGCGCAGCAGCCGGCGCATGATCTTGCCCGAGCGCGTCTTCGGCAGCTCCGGCACGACCATGATCTGCCGCGGCTTCGCGATCGGCCCGATCTCCTTCGCGACGTGGTTGCGCAGCGCCTGGATGGCCTCTTCCCCACCGTCGACGGCGTTGCCGCGCAGGATGACGAACGCGACGATGCCCTGCCCGGTCGTCGGGTCGGACGCGCCGACGACCGCCGCCTCGGCCACCGTCGGGTGCGAGACCAGCGCCGACTCGACCTCGGTGGTCGAGATGCGGTGGCCGGACACGTTCATCACGTCGTCGACGCGGCCCAGCAGCCAGATGTCACCGTCGTTGTCGTACTTCGCGCCGTCGCCGGCGAAGTAGAAGCCCTGGTCCTTGAAGCGCGACCAGTACGTCTCCTTGTAGCGCTCTTCGTCGCCCCAGATGCCGCGCAGCATCGACGGCCACGGCTGGTCGAGCACGAGGTACCCGCCACCGCCGTGGGCCACTTCGGACGCCTGGTCGTCGACGACCTTCGCCGAGATGCCCGGCAGCGCCTTCTGCGCCGAGCCCGGCTTGGTGGACGTGACACCCGGCAGCGGCGAGATCATGATCGCGCCGGTTTCGGTCTGCCACCACGTGTCGACGATCGGCGCCTTGCCCGCGCCGATGTTCTCGCGGTACCAGATCCACGCCTCGGGGTTGATCGGCTCGCCGACCGAGCCCAGCACCCGCAGCGACGACAGGTCGTACTTCTCCGGGATCTCCGCGCCCCACTTCATGAACGTGCGGATCAGCGTCGGCGCCGTGTAGTAGATGGAGACCTTGTGCTTCTGGACGATCTCCCAGTGCCGGCCCTCGTGCGGGGTGTTCGGCGTGCCTTCGTAGACGACCTGCGTGACGCGGTTCGCGAGCGGGCCGTAGACGATGTAGCTGTGGCCGGTGATCCAGCCGATGTCCGCGGTGCACCAGTAGACGTCCTCGCCGGCCTTGTGGTCGAAGACGTTGTGGTGCGTGTACGCCGTCTGCGTCAGGTAGCCACCCGACGTGTGCAGGATGCCCTTCGGCTTCCCGGTGGTGCCGGAGGTGTAGAGGATGAACAGCGGGTGCTCGCTGTCGAACGCCTCGGGAGTGTGCTCTTCGGACTGATCGCCGACGAGCTCGTGCCACCAGAGGTCGCGGCCGTCGGTCCACGGGACGTCGCCCTCGAGCTGGTCGCCGGTGCGCTGCACGACGATGACCTTCTCGACGGTTTCGGCGCCTTCGAGCGCTTCGTCGACGTTGGCCTTCATCGGCGCGGCCTTGCCGCGGCGGAACTGGCCGTCGGAGGTGATCACGATCTTCGCGGCGGCGTCGTCGACGCGGGCGCGCAGCGCGGTCGGGGAGAAACCACCGAAGACGACGCTGTGCAGCGCGCCGATTCGGGCGCACGCGAGCATCGCGAAGATGGCCTCGGGGACCATCTGCAGCTGGATCGCCACGACGTCGCCGGCGGTGACGCCGAGGGACAGGAGGGCGTTGGCGGCCCGGGAGACCTCGGTCTTCAGCTCGGCGTAGGTGATGTCCCGGGTGTCACCCGGCTCGCCGACCCAGTGGATCGCGACCTGCTCGCCGTGGCCGGACTCGACGTGCCGGTCGACGCAGTTGTACGCGACGTTCAGCTTGCCGCCGACGAACCACTTCGCGAACGGCGCATTGGTCCAGTCCAGTACCGTGGTCCACTTCGTGTCCCACGTCAGCCGCTCCGCCTGCTTCGCCCAGAAGGCCTCGCGATCGGCGTCCGCCTCGCTGTAGAGCTCGGCCTGCGCGTTGGCCTGAGCAGCGAAATCGTCAGTGGGCGGGAAAGTACGGCTCTCGGTGAGCAGGTTGTCCAGGGCTGGGGACTGCTCGGTCATGGTTGCAAGGCCTCCTGTAGTGCGCCGATCACCGGCTAGCGGCACGCTAGCGACGTTAGTCCGCCTTGTAAAAGGTTGCACCCACGTTGCCCCGGGGTTTCACCGAGGCAGGCGAGCCGCGGTGACTAAGCGTTCGTTCAGCCGGGCCTTCGCGGCCGGCCACTCCGGCGCGAGCATCGAGTAGGTGACGGTGTCGCGCGAGGACCCGTCCGGCCGGATCCGGTGCGCGCGCAGGACACCCTCGCGAAGCGCGCCAAGTCGTTCGATGGCGCGTTGCGAGCGCAGGTTGCGGATGTCGGTCTCCCAGCAGACCCGTTGCGCGCCAAGGGTTTCGAACGCGTGCGCGAGCAGCAGCAGTTTCGACTCGGTGTTCACACCGGTGCGCTGCCAGTCCGCGCCGATCCAGGTGTGCCCGATCGAGAGGATCCGGTGCTGCTCGACGACCTGGTAGTACGACGTCGTCCCGGCGACCCGGCCGGAGGTGGCGTCGAGCTGCGCGAAGGGCCGCCGGGCGGGGTCGGCCAGCGCGTCCGAGATCATCCGTTCGGCGGCCGGGACGTCCGCGGGCTGCCGGACGCTGAGCCACGCCCAGATGCCCGGGTCGGCGCCGGCCTCGAACAGGCCCTTGGCGTGCTCGGGCGTCAACGGCTCCAGGCGGACGTGCTCGCCGGACAGGGTCGGTCGGGTGCTCCAGTCGCTCACGTGATCACCTTAAGCACGGCATTGGCTGTTCCTGATAGCCAATATTCGAGCGTTTCCGCAGGCCACTTCGGCGTTGCCTATGCTCGACCGACCACGACGGAAGGGCGAGATCGATGGCCGAAGAGCGGGAAGAGCTGAGCTGGGAGCTGTTCGGCACAGCGAGCCGTGAACTGGCTCACACCATCGCCGATGACGGCTTCGCGCCCGACCTCATCCTCTCCATCGCCCGCGGCGGCCTGTTCGTCGCCGGCGCGCTCGGCTACGCGCTCGACGTGAAGAACCTGCACGTGATGAACGTCGAGTTCTACACCGGCGTCGACCAGCGGCTCGACCTGCCGGTGATGCTGCCGCCGGTGCCGAACGCCGTCGACCTCACCAGCAAGAAGGTGCTGATCGCCGACGACGTCGCCGACACCGGCGCCACCCTCAAGCTCGTCCGCGACTACTGCCTCGACCACGTCGCCGAGGTGCGCTCGGCCGTCGTCTACGAGAAGCCGCACTCGACGGTCAAGTGCGAGTACGCCTGGCGCCGCACCGACAGGTGGATCAACTTCCCGTGGTCGGTGCTGCCGCCCGTGGTCAAGCACGAAGGACAGGTTCTCGACGCATGAGCGACCCGCTGAAGCCCCTGCTCGACCTCGAAGGCGTGGCGGCGGCGGCGAAGTCCGCGCAGGACGCCGTGTTCGCGGTGCACCGCCTTCCGGCGAACCTGCGCGGGGGTGCGGCGACCGCGAGCGAAGCCTCGGTCCGCGCGGCGCGCGCGTCCGCCGGGATCGAAGGCGCCAACCCGGAACTGCCCGCCGACGGCGCGGTGGACGACCCGGTGCTGGCGGGCGCCCTGCGCGTCGCGGAAACGCTGGAGGCGCTGCTGCCGACGTGGCGCCGCGCGCCTATGCAAGCGTTGGCACGTATGCACGTTCTCGCCGCGGCGGACCTCGTCACCGACCCGGATGCGTTGGGACGCCCGCATTCCGGCGGTGGCCGGCTGGAGATGCTGGCGCAGCTGGTGACCGGTGCGACGTCGGTGCCCGGCCCGGTCCTGACGGCCGTCGTGCACGGAGAACTGTTGGCGCTCAAGCCTTTCGGCAGCGCCGACGGCGTCGTCGCGCGGGCCGCGGCCCGGCTGACGATGGTTGCGACGGGCCTGGACCCGAAGGCGCTGAGCATTCCCGAGGTCGCGTTCTTCCGCCGCGTGCCGCGTTATCTCGAAGCGGCGCAAGGATTCGCGAGCGGGACGCCCGAAGGTGTACGCGCGTGGCTGCTCTTCAACTGCGAAGCGTTCGAAGCCGGTGCGCGCGAAGCGAAGTCCATCTCGGACGCCGCGTCTTAAGCGAGCACGGCGTCCAGCAGTCCGGGAAACCGCGCCTGCAGGTCGTCACGCCGTAGTTCGACCCAGCGCCGGCGGCCGTCGACGAACGTCGTCGTCAACCCCGCTTCGCGCAGCACGCGCCAGTGGTGCGACAGCGTCGCCGCCGAGATGTCGACGTCGTACGCCTCGAGCGAGCAGCTGCGCGGCTCCGTCACCGTCGACAGCTCGCGGATGACCTCCAGGCGCACCGGATCGGCGAGGGCCTGCAGCACCGTCACGATCTCGATCGCTTCGCGCGCCGGCTGAGGCAGCGTCCTGGCCACCGCGATCTCCCAACAGTTGGATCGTTTGACAACGATCGAAGTATAGCTCCATCATGACCGTATGACGATTCGACGATCATCTAATGATCGGCTGGGGATCCTGCTCGTCCTCGCGGTGGGCACGTTCACCGTCGGCACCGACGGGTTCGTGCTCAACGGCCTGCTGCCGGTCATCGCCGCCGACCTGCACGTGACGGAGTCCGTCGCGGGTCAGCTCACCACCGTCTTCGCCCTGACGTACGCGGTCGCGTCGCCGCTCATCGCCGCGTTCACCGGCACTTGGGACCGCCGGTGGGTGCTGGCCGGCGGCATGGTCCTGTTCACCGTCGGCATGGCCGGCCAGGCGCTCGGGACGTCGTTCGCGGTGGTCGCCGCGGCCCGGCTGCTCGCCGCCGTCGGCGCGGCCGCGTTCCAGTCGAACGCCTACGTCCTCGCCGGCGCGCTCTCGTCCGAGGAACGGCGGGGGCGGGCGCTGTCCACGGTCGCCGCCGGGATGAGCGTGTCGATGGTGCTCGGCGTCCCGATCGGCGTGCTCGCCGGGACCTGGTTCGGCTGGCGCGCGGTGATGTGGGGGATCGGCGTGGTCGCGGTGGTCGTCGCGTTGCTGATCCCGCTCATCCCCGAGGTCCGCGTGCCCGCGGCCGGGCTGCGCGAACGCCTCGCCGTCATCGTGCGGCCGGCGGTCGCCCGCGTCCTGGTGGTGACGGTCTTCGGCACGCTCGCCGCGTTCACCGTGTTCGTCTACCTGCCGGTGCTGGTCGCGCCGGTCGCGAGCGGCGCCGTGCTGTCGTGGGTGCTGGTCGGGTTCGGGCTCGGCCAGCTCGCCGGGACGACGCTCACCGGCCGCGCCACCGACCGGCTCGGCCCGGCGCGGGTCCTCGCGTTTTCGCTGACGGGCACCGCGGTCGTGCTCGCGGTCGTGGACGTCGCCGTGGTGTCCCTGCCGGGGGCGCTGCTGTTCGCGGTGCTCGCCGGGGCGTTCGGCGGGCTGCTGATGGTGCCGCAGCAGCACCGGCTGTTCACGATCGCGCCGGACGTCCCGACCGTCGCGCTGGGTGTGAACGGCTCGGCGATCTACGTCGGCGGCGCGCTCGGCTCGGTGCTCGGCGGTGTCGTCCTCGCCCAAGCGGGCCCGGGATGGGTCGGCCCGGCCGGCGCGCTCGCCGCCGTCGCGGCGCTTGCCCTGTGCGTCAACCCAGCTTCGCGGACCACTTCTCCTCGATCCGCCCGAACCGCCACACCGCCAGTGCGATCACCCAGGTGAGCACGAACAGCCCGACGATCCCGAACCCGACGTAGTCCAGGTCGACCGACGCGATCGCGGCCAGCGGCCCGGACGTGATGTCCAGCTTCTCGGCGAGGATCGACACCAGCTCGATCGTGCCGATCAGCAGCGCGACGGCGACCGACAGCGCCGTCACCGTGAGGTTGTAGAAGATCTTGCGCACCGGCTTCGCGAACGCCCAGCCGTAGGCGAAGTTCATGAAACAGCCGTCCACGGTGTCGAACAGGCTCATCCCGGCGGCGAACAGGATCGGCAGCACGAGGATCGCGTACCAGGGCAGGGCGAACGTCGCGGCGCCCGCGGCCAGCACCAGCAGGCCGATCTCCGTCGCGGTGTCGAAGCCCAGGCCGAACAGCAGGCCGACCGGGTAGATGTGCCACGGCTTGCGCACGGCCTTCGTCGCGCCGCGCAGCAGCCGGTTCATCACGCCCCGGTTGTCCAGCTGGCGCTCCAGCGCGGCCTCGTCGAACTCGCCGCGGCGCATCCGCCTGAAGACCCGCAGGATGCCGACGAGCACCACGAGGTTCAGGATCGCGATCACGTACAGGAACACGCCGGACACCGACGTCCCGATGAGGCCGGTGGTTTCGTGCAGCGCCGACCCGTCGTCCTCGACCTGCCCGGCCAGGGCGCGGACGCCGAGGGAGAGCAGCAGGCACAGCACGAAGACGATCGTCGAGTGCCCGAGGGAGAACCAGAAGCCGACCGACAGCGGACGCTGGCCGTCGGCCATCAGCTTGCGGGTCGTGTTGTCGATCGCGGCGATGTGGTCGGCGTCGAAGGCGTGCCGCATGCCGAGCGTGAACGCCGTGACGCCCAGCCCGATGCCGAACACGCCGGACGTTCCCAGCGCGTAGTGCTGGGGTGCGACGAAAGCCGCCAGCACCACCCAGCCCACGACGTTCAGCAGCAGGATGAAACCGGCCATCCCGCCCACGGACACCCATTCACGGCGTGAAAGCCGTGACCCGGTCGCCTCGATCGTGCCCGTCATGGCCCACCCGCCTTCCCTCTCATCTGAGAGGTTAGGCAGGTGAACAGATGAAGGGCAATGCCGTCTCAGCTGGCGCGCGCCCTCACAAGATCAAGAGCCTTGCGAACGTGCCCGCCGGACGTGTGAAGCGCCTTCGCCGCGTTCGTGACGTCCGCCCCGGACAGCAGGTGCACCAGCGCCACCTTGAGGTCGCCCCCGGCCTCGGTGAGCGCGTCGGAGCAGTCCGCCATCGTCATGCCGGTGGCTTCCTGCAGGATGCGGATGGTCCGGCCGCGCAGCTTCGCGTTGGTGGCCCGCATGCTGACCATCAGGTTGGAGTAGGTCCGGCCGAGCTTGATCATCGTCGCCGTCGAGAACGACGTGAGGATCATCTTCTGCGCCGTGCCCGCCTTCATCCGGGTCGAGCCGGCGATCGCCTCCGGCCCGGTGTCGACGGCGATGAGCACGTCGACCCCGGCGGGCTTGGCCGCCTTCGCGTTGCCCGACACGAGGCCGGTGTGGGCGCCCTGGCGCTGGGCGGCGAGCAGCGCGCCCAAGACGTACGGCGTCCTGCCCGACGCCGTCAGCCCCAGTACGAAGTCACCCGGCTGGACCATGGCGGCCATCTCGGCCGCGCCCGCCCCGTCGTCGTCCTCCGCGTTTTCGACGGCCTGGCGCAGGGCGCGCTCGCCGCCGGCGTGGTGCGCGATGAACCAGTCACCCGGCACGTTGAACGTCGGCACCAGCTCGGCCGCGTCCAGCGTGGCGAGACGCCCCGACGTCCCCGCGCCGACGTAGTGCACCCGGCCGCCGGACCGCAGGGCGTCCACGGCGTAGTCCACCGCCTGGGCCACCTGCGGCAGCACGGCGGCGACCGCGCCGGCGACCGTGCGGTCCTCGGCGTTGATCGCGCCCAGGATCCCCGCGGTGGACATCAGGTCGATGTCCGTGGTGCGGGGATTGCGGGTCTCGGTCGGCGAATCGACGTGCACCGCCTGCATGGGGACGGTCATCATGCGCCTCACATTTTCTCCGGTCATTACTTGCCGGTTTCCCGCGGACGGCGGCGACCGTCCGGCCTCACTCCCAGGCGGTGCGAGCCGACCGCGTCCCTGGTGGCGTCCAGGGCGTTGACCGACGCGTCCATGTGCCGCTGCGCGACGCCGATGAACAGGCAGTCGATGACGGTGAGCTGGGCGATGCGGCTCGCCGTGGCCCCCGAACGGAACGTGGTTTCCCGGGCGGCCGTGGTCAAAACGTAGTCGGCGACCTCGGTGATCGGGGAGCGCGGGAAGTTCGTCACGGCGACGGTGATCGCGCCGTGTTCCCGGGCCACCCGCAGCGCCTCGACGGTGTCGGTGGTCGCGCCGGTGTGCGAGACGCCGATCGCGACGTCACCGGGGCTCAGCACCGCGGCCGAGGTGAGCATGATGTGCGTGTCCGACCACGAGAAGCACACGCGGCCGATGCGGTGCAGCTTCTGCTGCAGGTCCGCGGCGACGAACGCGCTGGCGCCCACGCCGTAGACGTCCGCGCGGCCGGCGCCGGCGACGACCTCGATGACGCGCTGCAGCGTCGCGACGTCGAGCTGCTCGGCCGTCTCTTCCACGGCGCGCGCGTCGGCGAAGCTGACCTTGCTGATCACGGCGGCCAGGTCGTCCTCCGGGCCGATCTCGCCGCCGAGGTTGCGCGAGCTGCGCGCCTCGGTGCGGGCGGTGTCCGCGGCCAGCGCGATGCGCAGCTGCGGGTACCCGCCGACGCCGACGGCCTTGCAGAACCGCGTCACCGTGGTCTCGCTCGTGTTGGCGGCCAGGGCCACCTCGGTGATGCTGCGCCTCGCGACCTGCGCGGGATCCTCCAGCACCACCTTGGCCACGCGCTGCTCGGCGCGGGCCAGGCCGGGGAGCAGAGACCGGATCCGGACGAGCGGACTGGCGTCGGCTTCCCGCACGGTCGCCTGGACCGGTACAGGTTCGGACGGTGCCGCTCCGACTACGGATTCGGTATCAGTCACCGTCGGAAAGTTACTAACCGTTGGCATTTGCGACAAGGCTACCCACACCCTTCGGTACGATCGCAACCCGTCCGTGTCTGCGGATCTCGATTTGCGATTAATCGTTGACCAGAAAGTCGCCAACAGGGTCGACCTTGTTAACGAGGTCAAGCTAACGACTTGGCAACTTAGTGTCGCGACGCAAACGGCTTGGTACCGCTCAGCGGTACACGGTTGTCGGCGTTCGGCGACCGAATGGTCACCGTGCGCTCAACTGGAAACCTTCGGCGGTGAAACCAGACGGTTCTCGCTCACCGTCGAGGAGTGATCGGCCGCGTTCGGTGACTTTCACACCGTCGACCGAAACGCCGCGGCCCGTGTAGTTCGGATCGGTGCTGTAACGCCACCTGAGGCTGACCGCGGCCCCCTGGGGCAGGGCGGCCGTCACCTTCCACCAGGCACGGTGCCCGTGTCCGGAGAGCGACGTCACATCTCCGGACGGTGCACCCGGCCCGGATACCGATAGCTCGATCGGTTGCCAGTTCACCCCGTCAGTGCTGGTCTGCAGCTGTAGTGGATCGGTGCTTCCCTCGGTGTCCACGAAGGCGTAGAAGGACACGCGCGCTTGATCACTTTGGGTAGTAATGGGGCGGGTACTCAGCGTCGCGACGCTGGCGTTACCCAGCGTGCTCGTCCAGGCGTCCTTCCCGGCGGCCGGTTTCACGGCCATGGCCCGCGCCAGCGACGTCGCCCACACCTGGCGGGCAGTGTTGATCGAGCCCCAGTTGCGGCTGGGGTGCACCCGGTTCGTCAGCAAGATCGCGAACGAACGCGACTCCGGGTCGATGACCAGCGTCGTTCCGGTGAAACCGGTGTGCCCGGCGGTGACCGGCGAGGCGAGCGCGCCCATGTACCAGGGCTGGTCGAGCTCGAAGCCGAGGCCGTGCGAGTCGTCCGGGAACTGCTGGTTGTAGTTCGTGAGCATCAGACGCACGGTGTCCGCGCCCAGGATCCGGTGACCGCGGTAGGTGCCGCCGTTGAGGATCGTCTGGGCCAGCGTGGCCATGTCGCCCGCGGTGCTGAACACCCCAGCGTGCCCGGCGACGCCGCCGAGTGACCACGCGTTCTCGTCGTGCACGCTGCCGCGCACCATCCCGCGGGGCGGGTTCGCCTCGAACTCCGTCGCGGCGATCCGGTTCAGCTTCGACGCGGGCGGGTTGTAGCCGGTGTCGGTCATGCCCAGCGGCGCGGTGATCCGGTCGTGCACCACCTTGTCCAGCGTCGTCCCGGTCAGCTTCTCGACGATGAAGCCGAGGGTGAGCAGGTTGATGTCGGAGTAGAGGTACGTCGTGCCCGGCTTGTTCTTCAGTGGGCTGTCGAGCACGGCCTGCCGGCGCGACGGGATGTCCGGGTAGCCGGCCCACAGCGACGGGATCGGGTCGGCGCCGAACCCGGAGACGTGCGTGAGCAGCATCTTGATCGTGATGGCGGCCTTGTCGCCGGTCGCGAACTCCGGGAAGAAGCGGCTCACCGGGGTGTCGACGGTGAGCTGCCCGCGTTCGATGAGCTGCAGCACGGCGATCGACGTGAACAGCTTCGAGATCGACGCCATGTCGAAGATGGTGTCGTTACGCATCGGAACCTGCTGGTCCGCGGGCAGTTCGGTGCCGGCTGCGTCGGCGTACCGCACCGCGCCGCCCACCGCGTACCGGTCGACGACCACGCCGTCGTGCGCGAGCAGCCCGACCGCGCCGGAGAAGTGCGGGTGCCCGGTGGCGTCCGGTTTCGTCCAGCTCGCCAGGAAGTCCTCGGCCGACTTGATCGGCGCCGGGTCGAGGTTGACGTCCTTGGGTGGCCCGTCGCGCAGGGTCGTCCACGGCGGGGCGAACCCCTGCTGCGGCCGGTCGAACCGGCCGGCGTCGTCGTGGCGTCCGGCGGGGGTGGTGATGGCACTGGCTCCCGAGGTCAACGTGGTCAGCGCGACCAGCACTCCGGTGGCCGCGGCGATGACCTTCCTAGCACGCACGACTCTTCCTCTCAGCGGTAGAGCAGGTGACGGCGACGTCTGCGGTCGAACTCGGCCAGCTCGGCCCGCCAGGCGCCGGTGACCTCGTCGACGCCGGCCCCGGCGTCGACCATCGTCCGGAGCCGGTCGGACCCGGAGAGCTTGTCGATGTAGTTGTCGGGACGCCAGGCGAACTTGTCCGGGTGCAGCGCCTTGGCCGTGACGAGCATGGCGACGGCCGTCCGGATCGCGTCGAAGGCCCGCGGGTCGGCGACGCTCACCTGGACCCCGCCGCAGGTCTCGTTCACGAACTTGTTGAACGTCGGCACGAAGTAGATCTCCCGGAACTTCGCGCCGGGCAGGTGGAGTTCCTCGAGCTTCTCGCGCCAGCGCCAGTCGAGCCCCGGCGCGCCGATGATCTCGAACGGCCGAGTCGTCCCGCGGCCTTCGGAGAACACGGTGCCTTCGAACATGCCAGTGCCGGGGTAGACGAGCGCGGTGTCCGGCGTCGGCATGTTCGGGCTCGGCAGGACCCAGTTCAGCCCGGTCTGCGCGAACTGGACGTCACGCTGCCAGCCGCGTACCTGCACGACTTCGAGCTTGGCGAGCTTCACGCCTTCGCCCGGCAGGAACTCCTCGGCGAAGTAGCGCGCGAGCTCGCCGACGGTCATGCCGTGCTGCTGGGCGATCGGTTTCTTTCCGATCCCGGAGGCGAAC
Organism: Amycolatopsis heterodermiae; assembly: GCF_034929455.1. NCBI lineage: Bacteria > Bacillati > Actinomycetota > Actinomycetes > Pseudonocardiales > Pseudonocardiaceae > Amycolatopsis > Amycolatopsis heterodermiae. Next base: position 1,435,564 of record NZ_JAYFSI010000001.1, on the reverse strand, counting down.
TTCGGGTCGAGCACCGGCCCGGCCAGCCGGCCGCCGATCGGGTTCGGGCGGTCCAGCACGACGACGGCGACGCCGGTCCGGGCCGCGGCCACCATCGCCGTGTAGAGCGACCAGATGTAGGTGTAGAAGCGCGCGCCGACGTCCGCGATGTCGAACACGAGGGTGTCGATGCCCGCTTTGGTGAACAGCGAAGCGAGCTTCGTCGCGTCGGCGCCGTACGCGTCGTACACCGGCACGCCGGTGCGCGGGTCCGTGTAGTCGCCTTCCGAACCACCGGCCTGCGCGCTGCCGCGGAAGCCGTGTTCGGGCCCGAAGGCCGCGGCGGGCTTGACGTCGGCCGCGACCATCGAGTCGACGATGTGGTCCCCGTTCAGCAGGACACCGGTCGGGTTCGACAGCACGCCGAGCTTGCGGCCCTTGAAGGCCTGCCAGCCCTGCGCGGCCAGCTGCTCCGCGCCGGTCAGCACCCGGCCGTGGCTCTCTGCCCCGGCCGGCTCCGGCTGGGTCCCGGCCGCCGGGGAGCCGCCACCGAGGGCCGGAACCGCGAGGGCGCCCGCGCTCGCGCCGAGGAAGCGGCGCCGGTTCAGGTTCACCAGGTGAGCCCGTGGCCGAACGGGTACTTCACGGTCTGCAGGTCGGCACCCGCGGGGATGTCGACCGGCAGCTTCCCGACCGGCTTCGTCTCACCGAGGATGACCTTGGTGAGCGCCTCCAGCGTCGGGGTGATGTAGCCGTAGGTCGCCAGCCAGGTCGGCACGGCGTTCGCGTAACCCGCGTCGTACGGGATCTGCGCGGCGACCGCGACGACCGGTTTGCCCGTGTTCTGCAGGGCCTGGAGGAGCTTGGTCTGCAGCGGGAAGCCGCCGATGTTGTTGGTCAGCACGACCACGAGGTCGACGTTCTTGGCGCTCGCGGCGGCCTGCGCGATCTGGGCGTCCGTGGGGGCCTGCCCGGTCTGGTACGCGGTCGCTGTGGTGCCGTGCGCGGTGAGCTTCTGCGCGAGCGTCGCCGTCGTGGAGACGCCCCAGCCGGTCACGAGCGCCGTCGCCGGCTTCTGCTTGAGCGGCAGCACACCGGCGTCGTTCGCGATGGCCGTGATGCCGCGGTCGGCGATGTCCTGCGCGGTCTTGAGGTTGGCCGGCGTGCCGACCGTCTTCATCACCCGGTTCGCGTCGACGAACGGCGAGAACAGGATGCCGCGCTTGAACTTCAGCTTCAGCACGCGCAGCACGCTCTGGTCGATCCGCTGCATCGACAGCTGGCCCGTCTTCACGGCGTTGATCACCGAGTTGATCGCGACGTCCAGGTGCACGGGCATGAGCAGCTGGTCGATGCCCGCCTTGAGAGCGAGCACCGGGATCTCGGCGTCGCTGTGCATTTCCCGAACACCCTGCATTTCCAGTGAGTCGGTGATGACCACGCCGTTGTAACCGAGTTCGCCGCGCAGTTTGCCGGTGATGATCGGCTGCGACAGCGTCGCCGGCTCGAGCGACGGGTCGAGGCTCGGGAACTGGATGTGCGCGCTCATGATCGAGTCGATGCCCGCGGCGATCGCGGCCTTGAACGGCGGTACGTCGATGTCACGCCACTGCTGCTCGGTCCGGTCGATCCGGGGCAGGCCGGTGTGGCTGTCGGTGGCCGCGTCACCGTGGCCGGGGAAGTGCTTGGCGGTCGCCGCGACGGTCTTCGTCGGGAAGTCCGAGTTCTGGTAACCCTTCACCTCGGCCGTGACGAACTGGCTGGCCAGGCCGGGCTGCCCGGCGAAGGAGCGGACGCCGATGACCGGGTTCGCCGGGTTCGAGTTGACGTCCGAATCGGGCGCGAAGTCCTGGTTGATGCCGACCGCGCGCAGCTCGTGCCCGAGGATGGTCGCGGCCTTCGTCGCCCGGCTCGGGTCACGCCCGGCCGAGACGGCCATCGAGTTCGGGAACTCCGTGGCGGGTGCGCCCATCCGGGTGACCGTGCCACCCTCCTGGTCGGCGCCGATCTGCAGCGGGATGTGCGCCCCGCTCGCGACGGCGGCCTTCTGGAGGCCGTTGGACAGCTTCGCGACCTGGACGGGGTCGTCGAAGTTGTCGCGGGTGTCGTTGTTGAAGTAGATGACGCCGCCCAGGTGGTACTTCTGGATCACCTGCGCCGGGGTGTCGACCCCGAAGTCGGTCTGGTTCTTCGGGTTGACCTCGTCGGCGGACTTGCCGTTCACCCAGGTGACGAACAGCTGCCCGACCTTCTGCTCGAGCGACAGGCCGCGCAGCGCCAGCGTCGCCGCGGCGTCCGCCTGCGCTTCCGCGCTCACCGCCGGTGCGCTCGCAGCGGTCGCGACACCCACACCGGTGAGGGCGAGCAGCCCCGCGACGGGCAGCGCGAGCGCATGGAACCTCCGATTTCGGGTCGTCACGACCAGCCTCCCAGAAAGTTGCGGACGCCCGGTGGACGTGAGAAGTCCACTCGGAGGCGCCAATATCGGGAAGCTACTCACCGAAAACATCGATGTCCATCGACCGACCGCAGCAACGGTCGAGTTAGTACCCGGATCGGTAGGAAATTCGCCGTTCGCAAGATGCGGGTCACCCGAACGGACTGGTGGGAGGGCAACTCGAACGGCGGAGCGTGCGCTCGTGGGGGCTCTCTTGCCGGGGCGCCGACCGCCCTACCCACATGACGAGGCGGCGCCCGTGGCCAAAGGCCAACGGGCGCCGCCTGCAAAGCGCGAACATCTCGGGCGACCAAGCGTGCAACTCTGGTCGTACCTACATGGACTCGGCGTGTGGCGTCCCACTACGCAGTCCCTAGACGACGAGCCTCCCGCGGCGCGCTGCGCGTGGGTACCCGGAGTCCGCGCACGGAGGTTTGCCGGGGTGGAACAGGCTTCTCTTCTACCTGTTCCCTGGCCGACCGAACGTCCGCACCTACTTTCTACGCCGTGAGCCCGGTCACTTCAAGTGCGCGGATGGGTGCACCGGTACAGAGGCTGGATCGGGTGACACGGGCACCCTGCGCGACGGACAATTCGAGGCTGGGCCAAGCAAAGTGGAGGCCGTTCGGCCGTCTGGGTGGTCCGGCCGCGGTTAGCGGGACCGACGGCGACGGTTGAGGCCGTACCAGGTAGCTCCAGCGGCCACCGCGCCGACACCGAGGGCCACCATCCCGGCGGACCGGGTCGGGATCCGGCTGCGCAGCGACATGGGCCGGTCGAACGCGAGGATCGGCCAGCCGCGTTCGAGCGCCTCCTTCCGCAGCAGCTTGTCCGGGTTGACCGCGTGTGGGTGCCCGACGACCTCGAGGAGCGGGATGTCGGTGCTCGAGTCGGTGTAGGCGAAGCACTCGGCGAGGTCGTAGCCGTGGGTCGCCGCGAGCTGCTTCGCCGCGACGGCTTTGTTGGCGCCGTAGCAATAGAAATCGACTTCGCCGGAATAGCGGCCGTCGACGATCTGCATCCGGGTCGCCACGCTCCGGGTGGCGCCGAGCATTTCCGCGACCGGCGCGACGACCTCTTCGCCGGTCGCCGAGAGCACGATGACGTCGTGGCCGTCTTCACGGTGCTGCGCGATCAGCTCGGTCGCCTCCGCGTACACGAGCGGATCGACGACGTCGTGCAGGGTTTCGCGCACGATTGCCGAAACCTGGGCGACGTCCCAGCCGGTGCACAACGCGGAAACCTCGGCGCGCATCCGCTCGGTCTTGTTCTCGTCGGCGCCGGCGAGGGAGAACACCAGCTGCGCGTAGGCACTGCGCAACGCGGCGCGACGGTTGATCAACCCCTCCTTCAGCAACGGTTTGCTGAACGCCAGTGCGCTCGACGAAGCGATGATCGTCTTGTCCAGGTCGAAGAACGCGGCCACCGCGTGCTCCGGGCCCGGGCTCAGGATGCGCGACGGCGCGCTGATCGGTTCGGCCACGACTCCAGGATAAGAGCTTGATCGCGACGCGTCCCGTTGATCCACCACGAGCGCGTCGTGTCGCCGGAAAATCCATGACAGGAAGGGACTTCCGGCGCGCGATGCCGTTACCGAACTGTGTGCCTCGCGCGTTGCGCAATCGGGCGTCCGGCGGAGTTACAGTGAGGGAGTCCGGTGTCCAACCGGGCCGGTTCAGTCCGACCCCCCGGGGCTGAACCCCTGGCGGCCCTCGTCCCTCCCCCCTGGCGAGGGCCGCCTCTTAACCTTCCGCTTGCCTTTTTGCGAGCCGGGTTCCGAATCGCCGGACAGTTCTGTCGCGCTCTTCGCCCGTGCCGAATTCTTGAACGCTGCTCGGCGTGCCGATTGCCGCCGCGGGCGCGGCGCGATCCTGCCACACCCCACCGACGGAAACCGGTGCACGAGCCGTTCCGCGGTGGCAGTTGTCCACAACACCCCGGTTGTCCACAGCCCGGCCCCCGGCCCGTTGTGCCCTCCTGCCACCCGGCGCGACGGTGGAACCCGGGCCATCCGAGGCCCGCACCGACGACGGGGAGGAACCCATGGCGGGAGAACGACCGCTCGTGGTCGCCACGGACGAAACCGTGCTCGACGAGATACTGCGCGTGGCCGCGGTCGCGGGCTGCGAGCTCGACCGCGCCCCGGACCTGACCGCGGCGGGCGGGCAGTGGGCCCGCGCGCCGCTGGTGGTCCTCGACGAGGAAACCGCGCTGCGGCCGCCCGGGCTGCCCCGCCGTGGCGGGATCCTTCTGGTCTGCAAAGGCGCTCCGGCGCCGAGGACGTGGGAGCACGCGTTCCGCGTCGGCGTCGAGCGCGTGATCTCGTTGCCGGAGGAGGAGACCGAGCTCGCGGGGGCGTTCGCGGACGTCGTCGAGACGCCGGCCGAGGAGGCCGGCCTGGTGCTCGGCGTGGTCGGCGGCCGCGGCGGCGCGGGTGCGTCGGTCTTCGCCGCGACCCTTGCCCTGGCCGCCGACCGCGATCCCGGCGGTGCCCTGCTCGTCGACTGCGATCCGCTCGGCGGTGGCCTGGATCTGTTGCTCGGCTTGGAAAAGACACCCGGGCCGCGCTGGTCCGAGGTCCGGCTGAGCGGCCGGGTGTCGGTACCGGCGCTGGCCGCCGCGCTGCCCCAGCGCCGGCACCGCGGCGGCAGCCTGCCGGTGCTGGCGTGCGGCCGTGAAGGGGAGGGGCCGTCGGCGGAATCGCTGTCGGCGGTCCTCTCCGCCGGCCGCCGCGCGGGACGCACGGTGGTCTGCGACCTGCCGCGCACCCTCGGCGAAGCGGCGGCGGAAGCGGTCACGGTGGCCGACCTGGTGGTGCTCGTGGTGCCGGTGGAGTTCCGCGCGTGCATGGCGGCGAAGCAGGTGCTGCGGAGTCTGTCGGCCATGACGGCCCGGCTGGGCGTGGTCGCGTGTGGACGGTCCCGGTCCGGCGTCTCGGCGGCCCAGACCGCGGGGCTCCTCGGGCCGCCGCTGCTGGCGGCGATGCCGCCGGAGCGAGGTCTGCCGGGTGCGGTGGAGCGCGGCGAGTTCCCGGCCAAACCGGCGGGCCCCCTGACCGCGGCAGCGGCGAACGTCCTGGCGGTGGCCCGCCGCGAAGCCCGGGCGGCGAACCGATGACGCGCCCCGACGTCCTCCGCCGAGCGGTCGACCCGACCCGGGTCGGTGACCTCCTGCTCCCGACGCTCCTCACCTTGGCGGGCCGGGACCGGGCCGGCGCCCGGCGTTTCCTGACCCGGCTCCGCACTCCGTCCCCGGCCCCGGCGGTGAACCCGTGACGACCGACTTCGTGGACCGCGTCCGCAACCGCCTGGCCGGCGACCGCCGCCAGGCCGACCCGGTCGCCGTCGCGACCGCTGTGCGGGCCGAAGCGGGCGGCGCTCTCGGCCACGACGCGGTGCTGGACGCCGCCCGCCAGGCTCGCGACGAGTTCGTCGGCGCCGGTCCGCTGGCCCCTCTCCTCGAGGACTCGGCGACCACCGACGTCCTCGTCACCGGTCCCGGCGAGGTCTGGACGGACGGTCCGCACGGCCTCACCCGCACCGAGATCCGTTTCGACGACGAGGAATCCGTCCGCCGGCTGGCCCAGCGCCTCGCACTGGCCGCGGGACGTCGTCTCGACGACGCACAGCCCTATGTGGACGGCTGGCTGCCCGGATCCGGCCCGCACGGCCGCATCCGCGTGCACGCCGTCCTCCCGCCGGTCGCGGCCAACGGCACCTGCCTGTCCCTGCGGGTCCTCCGCCCGGCGACCCACGACCTCGCGGCGTTGCGCGACTTGGGCGCGTTCGACGCGAGCGGTGCGAAGCTGCTGGAGAACGTCGTGTCGCGGCGCATGGCGTTCCTCGTCACCGGCGGCACCGGCGCGGGCAAGACCACGCTGCTGGCCGCGTTGCTGGGCGCGGTCGACCCGGGCGAGCGGATTGTCTGCGTCGAGGACGCGGGCGAGCTGCAGCCGTCGCACCCGCAGTTCGTCGGCCTGGTCTCCCGGCCGGCCAATGTGGAGGGTGCGGGAGCGGTCGGCCTGCCCGAGCTGGTGCGTCAGGCACTGCGGATGCGTCCCGACCGGCTGGTCGTCGGTGAGGTCCGCGGCGCCGAGGTCGGCGCGCTGCTCACCGCCCTGAACACCGGTCACGACGGCGGCGCCTGCACGCTCCACGCCAACTCCCCGGCCGAAGTGCCCGCGCGCATCGAGGCATTGGCCGCACTCGGCGGCTTGGGCCGCGACGCCGTTCACAGCCAGCTCGTCGCGGCGATCCGCGTCGTGCTCCACATGCGACGCGAACCGGGCGGCCGACGATGTCTCGCCGAGGTCGGCGTGCTCCGCAGTGAACGCGGCCGGGCCCGCGTGGTGCCGGTGTGGCGCGCGGGCCGCTGGACGGTCGACCGCCACCTCTTCGTCACGACCGGAGCGCTCGCGTGCTGACTCCAGTTTTCCCTTGCCACCGAAGGAGACCACGATGATCACCGCCTGGCTCCCGCTGTGCCTCGGCGCGGCATTGGTGTGCTGGCCCGCGCGGCCCGGCAGGCTGCAGGCCGCGGTGGAACACCCGGCGACGAAGTCCCGCATCCGGCTGCCCGAGTTGTGGCCGGTCGTCCGCTGGCTGCTCCCCGCCGCGCTGGCCGGCCTGCTCGCCGGAGTCGGCGGCGCCGTCGCCGCCGGCGTGCTGACGCTGGCGTGGCGCCAGGAATGGCAAGCCCACCGCCGCGCGAACCGGGACCTCGCGCTGGCCTCGCAGACGGCGACCGCGTTGCGGACGATGGTCGCCGAGCTGCGCGCCGGAGCCCACCCGGTGACGGCAGCGGAAGCCGCCGCCGAAGTCATCCCCGCCGTCTCAGCGGACCTGCGTGCCCTGGCAGCCGCGGCCCGCCTGGACGGCGAACTACGAGCACCAGCGGTCCCGGAACTGGCCACGGCGTGGACGTTGGCGAGGCGATACGGCCTCCCCATGGCCGACGTCCTGGACGCCACCCGCCGCGACGCCGAAGCCGCCCTGGCGTACGCCCGCCGCATGCGAGCCAAACTGGCCGGCCCACGATCAAGCGCCGCGGTGCTCACCGGCCTCCCGGTGCTGTGCGTACTACTCGGCCAGGCGATGGGCGCGGCACCGCTGTCCGTACTGACCGAAACCACACCAGGCCAGCTCCTGCTGGTCCTAGGCAGCATCCTCCTCTGGGCGGGAACAGCCTGGTGCCGCACCCTGACCGGCCAGGCCCGACTCCGATGACCGCACCCGAACCGTTTGTCAGCCGGCGCGCTCTTCGTCTGGCCGCCAACCGCCCAGCGCCGCGCCCTGAGCGACCGGGTCCAGTTCCTGTGATTGCGGCCGCCTTGTTTGTTCTCTGGCACGGTCTTCGTCTGGCCGAGAACGGCCTAGCGCCGCGCCCTGAGCGACCGGGTCCGGCTCCGATGAATGCGGCAGCACCGCTTCGCCGACGCTGTCCTTGTCTGGGCGTGTACGGCCCGGCGCCCGGCCCTGAACAGCCGAGTGCGGCTCCGGTGACCGCACCCGCACTGTTTCTCAGCCGGCGCGCTCATCGTCTGGCCGCCAACCGCCTAGCGCCGTGCCCTGAGAGACCGGGTCCGGCTCCGATGACCATGGCTGCGCTGCTTCGCCGGCGCTGTCCTCGTCCGGGCGGGAACGGCCCGATGCCGCGCCTCGACCGGCTGGATGCGGCACTGATGACCGCGGCCGCCCTGTTTGTTCGCCGGCGTGGTCGTCGTTTGGCCGGGAACCGCGTGGTGCCGTGCCTTGACCGGCGACCGGGTCCGGCTCCGATGACCATGGCTGCACTGTTGTTGTTCGCCTGCGCTGTCCTCGTCTGGGCGGGAACCGCGTGGTGCCGCGCCCTGACCGGACGGGTGAGACTCCGATGACCGCGCCCGCGCTACTGCTGTTCGCCTGCGCCGTACTCGTCTGGCCGGGCGACGCCACCGCGGCACGGCGGTTCGCCTGGCTGAAGGCAAGCCGGCCACCCCCGCCGGCGCGCACCCGGCCAAGCGCGGTGCCGCACGTCGCGGCGACACTGGGCGGCGTCTCGCTGGCCGTACTGATCGGCGGCGTGACCGGGACCGTCGTCGGCGCGCTCGTGACAGCCGCCGGGTGGTGGGTGATCCGCCGTTCCCGTCGGCCACGAGCACCGGCGGCCGACATCACCACCAGGCTCCGGCTGGCGGGGATGCTCGACCTCCTGGCCGCCTGCCTGCGAGCGGGACTCCCGGTACCGACAGCACTTGACGCCGTGTCCGGCGCCGCACCAGTCGAGGTGGCTGCGGCGCTGCGCTCGGCAGCGGCGCTGCTGGCCCTCGGTTCGGACCCCGGCGACGCCTGGGCACCGGTGCAGGACCTTCCCGGCCTCGGCGAGCTGGCGGTCGCCGCGATCCGGACGTCCCGCTCGGGCGCCGCGTTCGCCATGGCCGCCGGCGACCTCGCCGAGCGGCTCCGAGAGCAACTGGCGACGGAGGCCGAGGAACGTGCCGAACGGGCGGGAGTGGCACTAGCCCTGCCAGTCGGCCTGTGCTTCCTGCCCGCCTTCTTCTGCCTCGGCGTACTGCCGGTCGTCCTCGGCCTGGCCGGACGTCTCGGCCCGCTCTTCTGACCACACCCATCGAAAGGAACCCCATGCGCGACGACGACGGCTCCACGACGGTCGAATACGCGATCGTCACGGTCGCGGTAGCAGCCTTCGCGGCCGTCCTCTACACCCTGCTGACCGGCGACTCGGTCGTCTCATGGCTGACGAACCTGGTCATGAAGGCCCTGTCGGTCCCATCATGACCCGCCGCGACGACGGCTCGGTCACCGTCGAGGCGGCACTGGGCCTGGCCGGGCTCACGGTGGTGACAGTGTTGCTGCTGGCCGCGCTGACGTCCTTGATGGCCCAGCTGAGCTGCACAGACGCAGCCCGCGAGGCGGCACGCCTGGTGGCCAGAGGCCAGCCACACGAGGCCGAGGCGGCGGTCCACCAGATCGCCCCACCGGGCGCAACGTTGGAGGTCCAGCACTCGGACGGCGAAATCACGGTAAGCGTGGCAGCCAACCCAGCCGACTGCCTCCTCCCGGCAATCAACCCGAGGGCAACGGCCTACGCACTGGCCGAGCCAGGCACCGAGGCAGCCGATGCCCCAGGTTGACGCGCAAGAGGCCCACCGTCCTCGCGCAGATACGCCAACTACCCAGCCACACGAGAAAGGGCGGCCGACGACGAACACCAGAGCGGCGACTGCCCGGGCGCAACGCAAGCAGCGCCCGGCGGCGAGTAGCGGAGGGGCGATCATCTGCACGGCGCCGACCGCCCGGGTACAAGGCGAAGGGCGGCTGGCAACGGACAGCGGTGCGGCGACCATCTGGACCGCGATGGCCGTCGCGGCGGTGACCGGCGTCGCCGTGCTCGGGTTCTGGCTCGGGGGCCTGGTCATTGCGCGGCATCACGTCGAATCGGCCGCCGATTTGGGTGCGCTCGCCGCGGCCTCCCACGCCTCAGAGGGACCGGACCAGGCCTGTGACCGTGCTCGATGGGTGGCCGAGCGGATGGGGGTCACGCTTCTGACCTGCCGATGGCAACGGCTGGATGCCCTGGTCGAGGTCGAAGCGCCGAGTTCGGGGTTCGCCGGACTGCCCGGTCCGTCCGCCCACGCCCGGGCTGGTCCGGCCGGCCAACCGTGACCGGCTGCGACGCCCAGCCCGTTCTCAGCGAACGACGGTTCACCAACGCGGCCGCGGGGTACATCAATATCTCGCCACCCCGAGCCACCGCTCGCCGCGGTCTGAGCTGATCTGCCGGTGCGGTCGACCGGCGGACGCCGACCGGTCGGTATGCGGGGGTGACCGGCTGCTTCCGGCGGCTGCGCGATGAGCGGCTGTTGGTCACGCGCAGCGGTCATCGGTGCACGGTGAGCGGTCAAAACCGCGTCCCACCTGGGCTGATGAACGCCGTCCGGGCGGCATCGAGGGCCGTCGGCGGGCTGGTGAGGACGGGAATCGCACGACGAACGGTCCCTGTTTCCCTGCCGTTCACCGTGCATCGCGTACCGCTGGGTTCGGTCCAGCGGTAGGGACTACGAGGCGTTCATCGCCCAGTAACCACCGGTTGTCGCGTGGGGGTTCCGGGCAATGTGCAACTTGCCGTTAAGTGAGACGTGCGACACCACGGCAGGTCTCCAGGGGTCGCAACGAACCAGACCTCACAGGCAGGAAAGACATGTTGGACGCGAATTGGCCGGACAGCTGGCGCGGCGCCTTCCGCATCGAACTGCGGGCGGAGGCGATCGGTCTCGCCTGGCGTGGCTGGCCGGTGCTGCCGGGCGTCAACCCCGCGCCGCTGACCGACGGCGACGACCTCACCTGGCGCCGTCCCGTCCCGGCCAGTGACAACTGGCGCGAGCAGATCGGCACCCACGCCCACGAGGTCGCCACCTGGTTCTCCGACCGCACGCACAGCCTGCTCGTCGCCACCGGCACCGTGCTCGACGCCATCGAGGTCGACGACGAACTCGGCAAGCGCGCCTGCCGCCTGCTCCGCGCCCTGGGCCACCCCGCCCCCATCATCGCGCTGCCGAACGGCCGCTGGCTCTTCCTCACCACTGTCGCCGACCACGTGCCGGCCGAGCTCGCCTCCCGCGCCACGATCCAGTGGCACGGCAAGGACAGCTGGATCCCGCTGCCGCCTTCGCCGTTCCAGCACGGTGTCGTGCACTGGCGCGTCAAGCCCGAGGTCTGCGGCTGGCACCTGCCGGACGCCGCCGAGGTGCAGGACGTGCTCGTCCGTGCGCTGGCCGGCGCCGACGCCGCGCTGCTGGTCCAAACCACCGCGGCCTGAACCACCGAACCACCGCCCCCGGCCGGTCCCAGCCCGGTCGAGGCGGAGCAGGACACAACTCCATGGACCACATGTGTGGCCGTTCTAGGTGCCGTGTTGACGCAACGCCCCGAGCACGGTTCCCAGAACTGCCACCGCCCCTGCCTTGTCCAGCGGTTCGTTGCCGTTCCCGCACTTCGGCGACTGAACGCAGGACGGGCATCCCGTCGGGCACTCGCAGGAGACGATCGCCTCCCGCGTTGCGACCAGCCACGGGACAATCGCGGCATAACCGCGCTCGGCAAATCCCGCACCCCCGGGATGGCCGTCGTGCACGAACACCGTTGCCTCCCCGGTGTCTTCGTGCCACGCGGTACTCACCCCGCCGATGTCCCATCGGTCGCACGTAGCAAACAGCGGTAGCAGGCCGATCGCCGCGTGCTCGGCGGCATGCAGGGCACCGGGGACCCGTGCCGGAATCAATCCGGCACCCCCCGGTGTCCTGCCACCCTCGTGAACGGGCCCCCGACCGTTCGCCAGGGTTTCCTTCCCGGTCCCCACCGGCCCCGCAGATTCGGTCCCCACCCGATGGCCCCCGGTCCCTGCCTCGCCATCGGCTGAACCCGAATCCACGGAACTCGCGGAATCGCCCGGCCCAGCCGGATCTGCGGAACTTGCGGAACGGCTCGAACCAGCCGGTTCTGCGGAACGGCCCGGAGCAGCCGAATCCGCGAGACTCGCGGAACGGCCCGAACTTGCCGGTCCCGGACCCGTGAAATCACTCGGCCCAGCCGAAGTTGGGCTCGGGGAACCACTCGGAGCAGCCCGATCCGGAGCCACAGGACCGGCCGCCTTCGGATCCGCGAAACTTGCGGTATCGCTCAGACCAGCCGGAACTGCGGCACTCGCGATACCGCTAGAACCAGCCAGAGCCGCGGAATCGCTCGAACCAGCCAGCTCCAGATCCGCGGAACTCGAAGAAACCCTCGCCCCAGCTGAGCGCACAAAACCGCTCGACCCAGCGCGTACCGCGGCCGTTCCCAGCAGTTCCGACGAGATCGTGTACCAGACCGCTCTCGTGTGCAGGCTCTGTTCCGGCAGGTCGAGCGGCGTCGAGTCCAGCACCTCACCCGACGGACGTCGCCGCAGGTAGCCGACTACCTGGGATGTCACCGCTACCTCGCCCAGGCAGACCGTTACTCCGCCGAAGTCCTGCTTCTCCAACGTGCTCAGCACCGAGATGTCGACGATCTCGCGTGGTGTTGTCGTCCAGTCCGGGTTTTCCGCGTGGACCATCGCCAGCCCGGTCTCCAGGTCCAGCTCGTCGACGACGTACGACGACCCCTGGTGCAGGTAGACCGCGCCGGGGTGGACGGCGAAGCACGCCGAGCCCGGGTCGACCGTTCCCAGCATCCGGCCGGAGTCGGACTCCACCACCGCTATCTGGTCGCCGCCGGTGCCGCGGATGCCGACGTCGGCGTGCGGGCGGTCGTGGGACGTCCAGTACCAGCCGCTCGAGCGGCGCCGCAGCAGCTTCTGGTCGGCCAGTTCGGCCAGTACGTCCAGGGCCGCGTTGCCGCCGAACATCTCCAGCTCGGGGACGGTCAGGGGCAGCTCGGCCACGGCGCACGCGAGCTGCGGCACCAGCACGTACGGGTTCGCCGGGTCGAGGACCGCCGTCTCCACCGGCCGGTCGAGCAGCGCCGCCGGGTGGTGGACCAGATAGGTGTCGAGCGGGTCGTCCCGCGCCACGAAAACCACCAGTGCCGAGTCGCCTGAACGGCCCGCGCGGCCGGCCTGCTGCCAGAACGACGCGAGGGTGCCCGGGTAGCCGGCCAGCACCACCGCATCCAGGCCCGCGATGTCGACGCCCAGCTCGAGCGCGTTGGTCGTCGCGACGCCCAGCAGCCGCCCCGACAGCAGCGCCGCCTCAAGGGCTCGACGCTCCTCCGGCAGGTAACCAGACCTATACGCCGCAACGGCTACCGACAACCTGGGGTCCACTTCGGACAGTATTCGACGGGCACCCAGCGCGGCCAGCTCCGCGCCCCGGCGCGAGCGGATGAAGGCCAGCGACCGCGCGCCCTCGACGACCAAGTCGGCGAGGATCCGTGACGCCTCCGCACCGGCCGACCGCCGGACCGGCGCGCCGTTCTCACCGGTCAGTTCTTCGAGCAGCGGCGGCTCCCACAACGCGACCGTCCGCGCGCCGCGCGGCGACGCGTCATCGGTGACCGCGACACACGGAACCCCGGTGAGCCGCGAAGCGAACGAAGCCGGCGAAGCCGTGGTCGCCGACGCGAGCACGAACACCGGTGAAGCGCCGTAGTGCTCGGCCACCCGCCGGAGCCGGCGAAGCAGCAGGGCCACGTGCGACCCGAAGACCCCGCGATAACTGTGGCACTCGTCGACGACCACGCAGCCGAGCCGCCGGAAGAACGGCGCCCACCGCCCGTGCGCCGAGAGGATCCCGCGGTGCAGCATGTCCGGGTTGGTGAAGACCCAGTTCGCGTGCGCGCGCACCCAGTCGCGCTCCACCATCGGCGTGTCCCCGTCGAAGGACGCCGCCCGGACGCCCGGCACGTCCAAAGAGGACACCGACCGCAGCTGGTCCGCGCCCAGCGCCTTGGTCGGCGAGAGGTACAGCGCCGTCGACTTCTCGCCCGCGGCGAGCCGCGACAGCACCGGCAGCTGGTAAGCCAGCGACTTACCGGACGCCGTGCCGGTCGAAACCACGACGTGCCGGCCCTCGTACGCGTGCGAGGCCGCCTCGGCCTGGTGCTCCCACGGCGCCGGCACGCCGCAGTCACTCAGCGCGTTCACGACCGCCGGATCGGCCCACGACGGCCACGGCACGCACCGCGCCGCCCGGCCCGGCAGGTCCGCGACGTGCGTGATCGGGTCTTCGCGCGCCGGGATGCCCGCGGTCACCCGCCCCAGCAGCCGCCGCCCACGTGATTCGTCCACTCGCCGAGCTTGGCACAGGGGTCCGACAGTTCCGGCGCATCCCAGCAGGGCCAACGGATCAGCAGCAGAGTGATCGATCAAGTGAGGAGGCTCACAAGGTAACGGATTGTACCGTCCCCGGGACGGCTTGTCGGGCCTGGTTGCAGTACCAATACACTCCCGCAATCCACACCCTCTGTGGTGAGCGTCATGTGAGACGTGCATTGCTGCCCGGCTAGCGTGTCGCTCGGTACAGGGTCCATGCCAGCGTAGGCCGTGTCGAACCCTCGGCTCGTCGACGCTGGCGCATGTCGACGTCTCCTGGAGGACGAATGGCACGGCAGTTCCTCGCGGAGGGCGGCAACATCACGCTCTCCGGAGGTGGCTACACGATTGTCGGTGTAGTCGCCGTGGTCGCGCTTGCCGCACTCGTCATCGGCTACGTCTTGCTCAAGGAGGTGCTGGCCGCGGGCCAGGGCACCGCCAAGATGCAGGACATCGCCAAGGCGGTGCAGGAAGGTGCGGCCGCATATCTGAAGCGGCAGCGGAACACTCTCGCCATTTTCGGCGCGATCGTGTTCCTCCTGCTTTTCGCACTCCCCGCCGACGACTGGAACGAGAAGATCGGCCGCTCGATCTTCTTCCTGGTCGGCGCGGCTTTCTCGTTCGCGATCGGTTACCTCGGCATGTGGCTGGCGACGCAGGCGAACCTGCGCGTGGCCGCCGCGTCGCGTGAGGAAGGCGGCCGCGAGACCGCCATGCGCGTGGCCTTCCGCACCGGTGGTGTGGTCGGCATGATCACCGTCGGCCTCGGCCTCTTCGGTGCCGCGGTCGTCGTGCTGGTGTACACCGGCCAGGCCCCGAAGGTGCTCGAAGGCTTCGGTTTCGGCGCTGCGCTGATCGCCATGTTCATGCGTGTCGGCGGCGGTATCTTCACCAAGGCCGCCGACGTCGGCGCCGACCTCGTCGGCAAGGTCGAACAGGGCATCCCGGAGGACGACCCGCGCAACGCCGCGACCATCGCGGACAACGTCGGTGACAACGTGGGTGACTGCGCCGGCATGGCCGCGGACCTCTTCGAGTCCTACGCCGTGATGCTCGTCGCCGCCCTGATCCTGGGCAGCACCGCCTTCGGCGTGCACGGCCTGATCTTCCCGCTGATCGTGCCGGCCATCGGCGTGATCACCGCGGTGATCGGTGTCTACATCACGAAGGCGCGCGTCGGCGAGGGTGGCCTCGTCACGATCAACCGCTCCTTCTACATCTCCGCGGTCATTTCCGCGGTGCTGTCGGCGATCGCGGCGTTCGTCTACCTGCCGAGCAGCTTCTCGGACTTCGGCGCCGGCTTCGAAAACTCGGGCAACCCGGCGGTCATCGCGACCATCGCGGTGATCATCGGCATCGTGCTCGCCGCGGTCATCCTGAAGCTGACCGGTTACTACACCGGCACCGAGTACAAGCCGGTCAAGGACGTCGCGCAGACGTCGGAGACCGGCGGCGCGACCGTCATCCTCTCCGGCATCTCGGTCGGTTTCGAGTCCGCTGTGTACACCGCGCTGGTGATCGGCGCGGCCGTGTTCGGCGCGTACCTGCTGGGCGGCGGCGTCGCGCTGTTCGCCGTGGCGCTCGCCGGTACCGGCCTGCTGACCACCGTCGGCGTCATCGTCGCGATGGACACCTTCGGTCCGGTCTCGGACAACGCGCAGGGCATCGCCGAGATGTCGGGCGACGTCGACGAGAAGGCGGCGCAGATCCTCACGGAGCTGGACGCGGTCGGCAACACGACCAAGGCCATCACCAAGGGCATCGCGATCGCCACGGCGGTGCTCGCGGCGACGGCGCTGTTCGGCTCCTACTCCGACGCGATCTCGAAGACGCTGGCGGGCATGGGGTCCGGGATCGCCGACGGCATTTCCGGGGCCAACTCGTTCGTCAACACGATCGTCAGCCCGAACACCCTCGTCGGCGTCATCGTCGGCGCGGCCGTGGTGTTCATGTTCTCCGGTCTCGCCGTCAACGCGGTCTCCCGCGCTGCCGGCGCGGTGGTCTACGAGGTCCGTCGCCAGTTCCGCGACATCCCCGGGATCATGGAGGGCACCACCCGTCCCGAGTACGGCAAGGTCGTCGACATCGTCACGCGCGACTCGCTGCGTGAGCTGACGACGCCGGGTCTGCTGGCGGTCTTCGCCCCGATCGCGGTCGGTTTCGGCCTGGGCACCGGCGCGCTCGCCGGCTACCTGGCCGGCGCGATCGCCTGCGGCACCCTGATGGCGATCTTCCTCGCCAACTCCGGTGGCGCGTGGGACAACGCGAAGAAGCTGGTCGAAGACGGCAACCACGGCGGCAAGGGTTCGTCCGCGCACGAGGCCACCATCATCGGTGACACCGTGGGTGACCCGTTCAAGGACACCGCCGGCCCGGCGATCAACCCGCTGATCAAGGTGATGAACCTGGTCTCCGTGCTGATCGCGCCCGCCGTCGTGCAGTTCTCGATCGGCCCGGACCAGAACACCGCCGTGCGCATCATCATCTCGCTGGTCGCGCTCGCCGTGATCGTCGCGGCGATCGTGGTGTCGAAGCGCCGGGGAACCGTCCTCACGGACACCCCGACCGAGATCACGGCCTGACACACGCAGTACCCGCTTCCCGGGCCCGGCACGCAGCGTCGCGTGCCGGGCCCGGGGTGTGTCAGCACTTCCCACACTGGCCCGGCGACTTGCGAAGCGGCACCGAGTCGGTACCGTCGGGCTCTCGGGGGACGTCGTCGAGCAGGAGGTGTGCAGGTGCGGCCGCGGTCAACCGTCTTAGCCGCTCTGACCACGACGATCACCATCGGCCTCGCCGGCTGCGGCCAGCAGGCCGCCACGCAGTCGCCGGCGCGGGACCAGGGTCTGCCGGTGACGACCGTGGTGCCGCAGGCCGATCCCGCGGCGAGGTGGGCGGACGGCTACTGCGGCGCGGTGGGTGACCTGGTCCACGCGCTGGCCTCGCTCCCGGCCGTCGATCCGAGCACGCCGCAGCAGGCGTCCCGGACGACGGGCGACCTCCTGGCCTCGGTGGTGAGCGGGCTCGACCGGAGCCTCGCCGGCCTGAACGCGCTCGGCGCGCCGCCGGTACCCGCCGCGGACGCCGGCCGCGCGGACGTCATCGGGCAGTTCACCGAGATCCGCACGCAGGCCGAGAACGCACGCCGGCGCATCGCCGCCGTCCAGGGTGACGCGCAGGCGTCCAAGGCGGCTCTCGGCGAGGCCCGCGCCACGCTGGACCGCCTCGACGCCCTGGACTACCTCAGGGGCCTCGAGAACGTGCCCGCCCTGGAGGCGGCCCGGCAGCGGGCGCCCAGCTGCGGTCAGCTCGACGAGCCGCCACGCTGAAAGATCCGGTGACCCTCGCCACGAATCGAACTTGTGTTCTAGTATGGCGCGGTGGATCGGACGATCTCGCTCTTCTCCGCGGAGGCCAGCGGGCCCGGCCTGGGCGACCTGGCCGGGCTGTTGTGCTGCCACGGCCAGATCACCGGTTTCGGGCGCACCGCCGCGCGGCTTTCGGTGGTCGTCGAGGAGCCGTGGCGGGCGCACGTCCTGGCGCGTGAGCTGCGGCAGCGCGGCGCGGACGCCCAGGTCTCCAGGGCCGACTGCGGCAACCCGCAGGTGCGGACGTCGTTCCGGGTGGACCTGCTGCCGCTGGCGCTCAGGTGGCTGCGTGAGGGCTGCGCCGGCCCGGTGGAGGACGACTCGGGCAAGGCGGTGCCGGACGGTTTCCGGCTCAGCGGCGCGGTGCTGCGGATGTGGGCGCTGGCCGGCGGCCGCCCCGGGACGCAGGGGTACCTCCTCGGCGTCGACCCGCTGGCGCCCGGCATGCACGAGCGGCTGGTCGAGGCGCTGACGCCGTTGGGCGTGATGGCGAAGTTGACCGGCCCGAAGGCCGAGGTCCCGGCGGTGAAGGTCACCGGGAAGCGCAGGTTGGAGGCGTTGCTGGAGCTGATCGGGGAGCCGCCGCGAGGCGCCGAAGGGGCGTGGCCCGGTGCGGCGCCGGAGGCGGCTCCGCACCCGGAGGCCGTGACGAGCACGGCCTGACCGGGTGCGGCTGCCGCGTCAGGGCCGGGGCAGGGTGCAGCCGGACTGGGTGAGCGCGATTTCGCTGGCCGCGGTGAGGCAGGCCGGAATGCCGTAGGTCTCCTGGCCGTAGTTGGTCAGGTGGTGCACCGTCACGTTGCCGGACTGGTCGACCTCGCACGGGTTGTTCTCCGTGCAGCGCTGGCCGTCCTCGTTGCCGGTGTTGTTGACGCCGACGACCTTGCCGCCGGAGATGATCGGCGAGCCCGAGGTGCCGCCGATGGTCTGGCAGGCGGAGGTGTAGCGGATCGAGTCCTTCCAGGTCCAGCTGCCCTCCTTCAGGCGGTAGACGAACCCGTCGATGTTGCAGGAGTAGACGCGCTTCCAATAACCGGAGACGACGTCGATCGCGGAGCCCGCGGCCGGGTGCGCGTTCGACAGCTCCAGCGGCGAGATCCCGTAGCTCGACTTGATCTGCGCGTAGGTGGTGGTGAGCTGGTAGAGCGACACGTCGGTGTCGGTCATCGTGCCGTAGATGATCTTCTTCGCCCGGAGCGTGGCCTTGTTGCTCCCGCTGGCGGTGAGCAGCGTGAACGTCCGGCTCGACGCCTGGTTGGTGATCACCTGCCCGGGGCCGGGGAAGCCGCTTTCGAGGCAGTGGCCGTTGGACATGACGATCGCGGGCGCGGTGTCCGGCGTCGCGGCCGGCTTGACCACCGAGCCCGAGCAGTTCGACAGCGCCACGGTGCCGGCGAAGTTCGCCGCGGCGGCGTTCGCCGGAGTGACTCCCAGTAATACGGTGGCGGTCACGGCGGTGAACAGGGCGCCGAGCAGGCGTCGGGTCATGGCGGATCCTTTCGGCTGGACGGGGAATCCAGTGAAGCGGTCACGTCCCCGCGCCCACCACCGTCGAACGGAGGGTATCCAGATGGTCACGCGCTAGGCTGCGCGGCACGTGGCCGAAATCACGTGCCCGGTGTAGAGAGGAAACATCGCCGAGGTCAGCGGCGATGCGGTGGACACAGGCTCAGCGGCGTGTTGGGCCACCTCCACGCCGTCCGGGCTGGGAGAGCGTGCACACTGACAGGTCGAGACGCGGGCTTGGACCCCCCGTCAGGGGTTCGGACGTGGTGCAGTCCCGCGGCGGCGGGACGAGATGAGCGGAGAGCAGGACAGCGTGGCAGGAGCACGGACCAAGAAGAACGGAGCCGGGGCGGACAACGGCGCCGGGCACCGGCGGCTCGTTATCGTCGAGTCACCGACCAAGGCCCGCAAGATCGCCCCTTACCTCGGCGGCGGTTACGTCGTCGAGTCCTCCGTCGGGCACATCCGCGACCTGCCGCGTGGAGCCGCCGACGTCCCCGCCCAGTACAAGGGCGAGTCGTGGGCCCGGCTCGGTGTCGACGTCGACAACGACTTCAAGGCCCTCTACGTGGTCACCCCGGACAAGAAGTCCAAGGTCACCGAGCTCAAGGGGCTGCTGAAGGACGTCGACGAGCTCTACCTCGCGACGGACCCCGACCGCGAGGGCGAAGCCATCGCGTGGCACCTGCTCGAGACGCTCAAGCCGAAGGTCCCGGTCCGCCGGATGGTCTTCCACGAGGTCACCGAGCAGGCGATCCTCGCGGCCGCCGACTCGACCCGTGAGCTGGACGCCGACCTCGTCGACGCCCAGGAGACCCGCCGCATCCTCGACCGCCTCTACGGCTACGAGGTCTCGCCGGTGCTGTGGAAGAAGGTCATGCCGAAGCTTTCGGCGGGCCGCGTGCAGTCGGTGGCGACCCGGATCGTGGTCGAGCGGGAGCGCGAGCGGATGCGCTTCACCTCGGCGTCGTACTGGGACATCTCCGCGACGATGGACGCCGGCGAAGAGGCGTCACCGCGGAACTTCCCGGCCCGCCTGGTCGCCGTGGACGGCGCCCGCCTGGCCACCGGCCGCGACTTCGGCTCGGACGGGCAGCTCAAGGCGTCGAACAACGAGATCCGCGTGCTGGCCGAGGCCGACGCGCGACGCCTGGCCGACGCGCTGAAGCAGCGTGACTTCAAGGTCTCGAGCGTCGAGGAGAAGCCGTACACGCGGAAGCCGTACGCGCCGTTCATGACCTCGACGCTGCAGCAGGAGGCGGGCCGCAAGATGCGGTTCACCTCGGAGCGCACCATGCGGATCGCGCAGAAGCTGTACGAGAACGGTTACATCACTTATATGCGTACCGACTCGACGACCCTCTCGGAGTCGGCGATCTCGGCGGCGCGCAGCCAGGCCACGCAGCTGTACGGCAAGGAGTACGTCTCGCCGTCGCCGCGCCAGTACACCCGCAAGGTCAAGAACGCGCAGGAAGCGCACGAGGCGATCCGTCCCTCGGGCGAGGTCTTCCGCACGCCGGGCCAGGTCGCGAGCGAGCTGGACACCGACGAGTACCGCCTCTACGAGATGATCTGGCAGCGCACGATCGCCTCGCAGATGGCCGACGCCAAGGGCACCACGATGTCCGTGCGCATCGTCGGCAACGCGACGTCGGGCGAGGAGTGCACCTTCGCCGCTTCGGGCCGCACGATCACCTTCGCAGGCTTCCTGAAGGCGTACGTCGAGGCCGTCGACACCGAGACCGGTGGCGAAGCCGACGACAAGCAGAGCCGCCTGCCGGTGCTCGAGAAGGACCAGGACCTCACCGCGACCGAGCTGTCCCCGGACGGGCACACGACGTCGCCGCCGGCGCGCTACTCGGAGCCGAGCCTGGTCAGCAAGCTGGAAGAGCTGGGCATCGGCCGACCGTCGACGTACGCGTCGATCATCAAGACCATCCAGGACCGCGGTTACGTCTGGAAGAAGGGCTCCGCGCTCGTTCCGTCGTGGGTCGCGTTCGCCGTGATCGGCCTGATGGAACGGCACTTCGAGCGGCTCGTCGACTACGACTTCACCGCCGGCATGGAGGACGAGCTCGACCGCATCGCCAACGGCGACGAGCAGCGCGGCCAGTGGCTGTCGAAGTTCTACTTCGGCGGCGACATGGGCGTCGACGGCTCGATCGGCCGCCTCGGCGGGCTGAAGAAGCTGGTCGAAGGCAGTGTCGAGGACATCGACGCTCGGGAGATCAACTCGATCCCGCTGTTCAGCGACTCCGACGGGCACACCGTCGTCGTCCGGGTCGGCCGCTACGGCCCGTACCTGGAGCGCGAGGTCGACGGGAACTCGCAGCGCGCGAACCTGCCCGAGGACCTGCCGCCGGACGAGCTCTCGCTGGAGATCGCGGAGAAGCTGTTCGCGACCCCGCAGGAGGGCCGCACGCTGGGCGCCGACCCGGTGAGCGGGCACGAGATCGTCGCGAAGGAAGGCCGCTTCGGGCCGTACGTCACCGAGGTCCTGCCGGAGCCCGAGCCGCTGCCCGAGACCGCGACGGCCGCGCAGAAGAAGGCCGCGAAGGCGAAGCAGCCGAAGCCGCGCACGGGCTCGCTGTTCAAGTCGATGGACATCGAGACGGTGAACCTCGAAGACGCGCTGAAGCTGCTTTCGCTGCCGCGCGTGGTCGGCAAGGACCCGGAGTCCGGCGACGAGATCACGGCGCAGAATGGGCGCTACGGGCCGTACCTGAAGAAGGGCACGGACTCGCGGTCGCTCACGACCGAGGACCAGCTGTTCTCGATCACCGTCGAAGAGGCGCTGAAGATCTACGCCGAGCCGAAGCAGCGCAGCCGCTCCGCCACCGCGAAGCCGCCGCTCAAGGAGCTCGGCGAGGACCCGGTGTCGAAGAAGCCGATGGTCGTCAAGGACGGCCGGTTCGGCCCGTACGTCACCGACGGCGAGTACAACGCGACCCTGCGCAAGGGTGACGACATCGACGAGCTCACCGCCGAACGGGCGTCCGAGCTGCTGGCGGAGAAGCGGGCGAAGGGGCCGGCGCCGAAGCGCAAGGCGCCGGCACGCAAGCCGGCGTCAACGACGGCGAAGACGGTCAAGGCGGGAACGAGCAAGACCGCCAAGGCCGCGGCCACGAAGACCGCTCCCAAGCGCACCACGGCCACGAAGGCCAAGTAGCTCCCAGGAAGTCCGTGAAGGCCTCCTTACCGGCTGTTATGGCCGGTAAGGAGGCCTTCACGGCGTTCGGACCGCTCGAAGACCGTTCGGCGACTCGTCCGGTGGAGTCGAACATATGTGCGAGAAATTGTCGGTGCCAGGGTGTTCAATCGAGGGGTGAACAACTCAGTCGCCGTCTTCGACGTCATCGACGAGGTCATCGCCCCGCTCTCGGCCGAGGTCCCGGAGCGGCCCTCCGTGATGGAGTTCTACGACCCCGAGTTCGAGATCCCGCCGGTGCTGGCGGACACCGAGCCCCGCTTCTCGCGTCCGGACGAGCGGCCGCGGAGCCTGGCCGACGAGGTCGAGCAGTACACCCGGTTCGTCGCCGGGATGGCCGCGATCGGCCTGGCCCCGGGCGGCGAGGTCACGGCGGAGGCCGTCGGGCTGTACCGGGCGTTGCGGGGCGGCTTCATCCGCGGCGTCGTCACCGGCGTCTTCCCGGCCCGGCGCGAGCCGTGGGAGGTCCGGTTCTTCGGCGACGAGGACTACACCACGGTGTTGCACAAGCTGGGCAACCGCGCGCGGCTGCGGTCGGGGTTCCTCAGCGAGCTGCCCGGCTGGGTGTTCGACGGGCTGCCCGACCGGCCACCCGGGCCGGGCCGGGAGGTGCGCATCGAGACCGACGAGGGCGGCCTGATCCCGCGCCGGTGCGAGGAGGCCGTCGAGCTGATCCGCGAGTGCGCGGCGCGGCCGCGGCTGGGCACGGTGCTGGTCGACCTCGCGGTGCGGAACTCGATACTGGCCGAGTACCCGCACGGCGCGTTCGGCCTGGTGGACAACGACCTCGGGCGCTACCAGTTCAGCGCGGCCGTGGGGCGGAGCGGGCGCTGGACCGTCACGTGGGGACCGGCGTCGCGGAGCACGGCCGAGCAGTGGATCGTCGAGGCGGTGCAGAGCCATGCCTGAGCCGGCAGCGCGGAGGGATCTCACGGTGCGCGACGCGATCCTCGCCGCCGTCGAGGAGAACAGCGGCGTACCGGTGTGGCGGGGCGCGGCCGCGGCGCCGGTCGAGCCGCGTGACACGGGAACGGCGGACCATCGCGGACGGAGCGAGGTGCGGCGTCATGGCTGAGCGCACGGCGGCGCGCGAGCTGCTGGAGCTGGCGGCCTGGCCGGTGCTGGCGGCGATGCCGGACCGCGAGCCGGTCGACCGGCTGTACAACCCGGACGTCAGCGACCACGACATCCTCGTCCACGGCCCGGTCTCCGACGACCCGGCGGACCTGGCCGAGGAGGTCGAGCGGCACGTGGCGTGGGCCGCCTGGATCGACGGCACGCCGTTCGGCGAGGACGGCGAGCTCAACGACGTCGGCTTCGAGGTCGTGTCGCTGATGCTGCGCGGTTCGGTGCGCGCGGCGCTGTGCGGCGTGTTCGACGAGGGGCCGGAGACCGCGGACATCCGGTGCTACGCCGACGGCGAGCGGGCGTTCATGATGGGCTCGCTGCCCGGCCGCACCGCGATCCACCTCGCCGACTTCGACGAGCTGCCGGAGATGCTGGTGGCGGAGCTGCCGGAGGTGCCGTTCGGCAGCCCGCGCCGCGCGATCTGGGTCTCGGTGGACGCCGACGGCCTGGTCCACGACGGCCAGGACGACGACGTCGGCGCGATGCGCGAGGTCCTGGCCCGTCCGCGCTCGGGCACGGCGGTGCTGGACATGCTCGCGTTCGGCGGGCTGTGCGCCGAGTTCCCCGACCACGGGTTCGTCCTGGTCGACACGGACCTGGGCCGCTTCGCGCTGGCGGCCCTGGACCGTGGTGACGGCCGGCGCCAGCTGGTGCTGAGCCCGTTCAGCCGCGAAATGCTCCGCGACTGGTGCCGGAAGATGATCGATCTGGGGCAGGAGGAGATTTCCTGACCCGATGACCGAGGGGCGATTGCTCCATCCGGGCTCGATCGCCACGCGCGAAACTGGCCATCTTGACACCCTGGGTGTGACCAGTCCTGAGCTGGTCGCTGACCGTGACTGTGACGGGCTTCACTACGATCTGTCACCATTGGCGGTCGACCGAAGCCTCGGCGGACTGGACACTGCTGGGGGTTCGGGCGTGGGCTTGCGCTGCGTGACGAACCCTCCTTTGGAGACAGAGCCATTGGGCGGATGCGTTATCCGCCTTGGTCGCTACCCTGGAAAGGCGAGGACATTCAGTAGTGAGGTGGTCACCATGAGCGCGAACGGTGAGGCTCCCTTCTTCAGTGCCCCCGAGCTCACTCAGCGCGACGGCACACTGTCCGAAGCACCAGGCGAGATGTTCGCGGATCCGGTCTCCGGACTGGTCACCACGGACCCCGAGCCCCGCACCGCGATGCCGAACGGCCACGAGCCCGACGCCATCTCGGTCGCCGGGCCCGTGCAGCACGACGAGGAGGTCGTACGCCGGATGGTGGAGGAGACCCTCCGCGAAGAAGGCGTGACCGGGGCCCAGGCCCCGGGAGCGATCCCACCCGCCGGCACCACGGGCACGCTCGGCGAGGACGTGGCTCCGCCGCTCGGGGTGCTGCCACGGCAACGCAACCGGCAACGGACCTGGCCGAAGCGGGCACCGCAGATGCTCCGGCCCGTCCGGCAGCAGCAGGCACCGCCGGCGGCGGAGGACGACTTCGACGAAGACCTCGAGGTCGTGCCCGTCAAGCGGCGCAAGCTGCCGAAGATGCCGGCGATGTCGATGCCGGCGATCGGACGTCCGTCGTCGAGTGCTTCGGGCGTGATACTCGCGGTGGTGCTGCTGATCGTGTTCGGGTTCGTCGCCATCGAGATGGTGTCGAGCCTGGTCAGCAGCGTGACGGGGTTGTTCGACTGACGTTCTCCTGCTGATCCCCACCCCACTGGGACCTCGGGGTCGTCCGCGTGCCAGAGGCCGATCGGGCTACCCTGGCTACACGGTCGGGCTAACTCACGAGGGTGCCCGGCACCGCGGTGACTAGTGGGGTGGGCGTATCAGCGAGGGCGTGCGATCGGTACCCGGGGCCGGCCCGGGCGGGTCGTCGGGCGCCGAGGCGTCCACGATCAGCCGGGTCCGGCGGGTACTGGCGATCAAACCGTTCCGGCGCCTCTGGGGCGTCACGTACCTGTGCAGCGTGGCCGACTGGCTGAACATCCTGGCCCTCACCGGCCTGGCCACGAAGCTGACGAACAACTACTTCGCGCAGAACTTCGCCTTCGTGGGCGTCGTGCTGACCGGGCTGGCGCCGGGGCTGCTGTTCGCCCCGGTCGGCGGCCTGCTCGCGGACCGGTTCGACCGCCGCAAGGTCATGATCGTGGCGGACCTGCTGCGGTGCGGCTTCCTGCTGTCCATCGCCTTCGTCAGCGCGCCGTGGTGGCTGCTGGTCGGCAACTTCCTGGTCGGCAGCGCGGCGAGCATGTGGATCCCCTCGAAAGAGGCCGCGGTCCCGAACCTGCTCCGCCGGCCCGACCAGGTAGAGACGGCCAACCAGCTCGGCATGGTGATGACCTACGGCCTGGCCGTCGTCACCGCGGCCGGCGCGAACGCGATCCTCACCGGCATCAACACGAACTTCCTCCACGTTCCCGGCGAAGACACCAGCCTCCGCATCGCGAAGCTGGTCGTCGTCATCACCGCCCTGCTCTACCTGGCCAGCGCGATCCTCATCGCCACCCGGATCCCCGAGCTTTCGCTGCGCAACGTCCACGCGCTGCCGGAGCAGAAGGTCAAGGCGGCCGACGAGGAGAAGCTCGGCATCGGCACGATGATCGCCGACGGCTTCCGCTTCATCCGCACCACGCCGCTCGTGCGCGGGCTGCTGGTCGGCGCGTTCGGCGCGTTCGCCGCCGGCGGCGCCGTGATCGGCTCGGCCAAGCCGTACTCCTCCAGCCTGCTGGCCGGTGACTCGGCGTTCAGCCTCCTGGTGCTGGCCGTGTTCGTCGGCCTCGCCTCCGGCATGGCCTTCGCGCCGAAGCTGTCCCGGCGGCTCCCGCACGACCGGCTGTTCGGCGTCTCCATCATCGCGGCCGGGCTCTCGCTCGCGCTGGTCGCGTTGTCGCCGCACCTGTCGGTCTCGCTGATCACCGTGGTCCTGGTGGGGTTCTGGGCCGGGACGGCGTTCCTCACCGGTGTCACGATCATCGGCTCCCGCGTCGAAGACGCCATCCGCGGCCGGATCAACGCGATCTACCAGCTGATGATGAAGCTCGTCCTGTTCGGCACCACGGTCACCGTGCCGCTGATCGTCGGTGTCGTCGCGACGCGCACCATCACCGTCTGGGGCAGCCCGGTCACGATCGACGGCACCCGGCCGATCATGCTCGCCGGCGCGGCGATCGCGTTGATCGCCGGCTTCTTCGCCTACCGGCAGATGGACGACAAGCGCACCGAGCCGATCCTGTCCGACCTGCGCAACGCGCTGCGCCGCACCCCGAGGCGCGTCAACGGTTTCCTCATCGCCGTCGAGGGCACCACCGCGATCAACACCGCGATCCAGGCCGTCAACCTCGCCGACTGGATGCGCGGCGGGACCCGGCCGGTCGTCGTGGCGGCCGACCCGGCGCTCGACGACAAGCGGCTGACGGCGCTGGTTTCCGGCGCGTCGCTGACCGGTGCGCGTGCCCAGGCGCTGGCCGCCGCCGCGGTGCGGGCCGACATCGTCGAACGGCACGTCCAGCCGGCGCTCGACGCCGGTTCGGTGGTCGTGATGGAACGCTTCGTCGACTCGCCGCTGGCGCACCTGTCCGCCGTCGCGGGCCTCGACAGCAGCGAGCTCGAAGGCCTCGCCGACTGGGCGACCGGACGGCTGCGCCCGGACCTGACCGTCCTGCTCGACGCCGCTCCGCCCGGGGCGCCGCGCGACAAGGCGGCCACGATGAACGACCAGTGGCGGGTGCAGCACCTGCTCGTCGAAATGGCCGCGGCGGACCCGGATCGCTACGTCGTGATCGACGCCGACGGCACCGACACCGAGGTCGCCGAGCGGATCCGCACCGCACTGCGCGCCGTCTTCGTCGGCCGCCTGTCCGCACTGGCCCCGACGACCGAGAAGCCGGTCACGCTGCCGCTCGACGTCGAAGACCCCCTGACCGTCGAAACCCTCGAGACGTCGGAAGAGTCTCGCGTGGAGGCGAAGTGACGACGACCGAACGCATCGGCGTCTGGAACCACGTGGTCGGCCAGGAGGCCGCGGTCGAAACCCTGATGGCGGCCGCGTCCGCCGCGGCGAAGATCGTCGCCGGGGAACCGGCGCCGCCCGGCGCGATGACCCACGCCTGGCTGATCACCGGCCCGGCCGGGTCCGGCCGCTCGGTGGCCGCGCGGACGTTCGCCGCGGGCCTGCAGTGCAGCACCGGCACGGGTTGTGACGCCTGCGCCGGCTGCCACACGACGATGGCGGGCACCCACGCCGACGTCCGGCTCGTGGTGCCGGAAGGCCTGTCGATCTCGGTCGCCGAGATGCGCGCGCTGGTGCAGGCCGCGGCGCGCCGTCCGACCACCGGCAGCTGGCAGGTCGTGATCATCGAGGACGCGGACAGGCTCACCGAAGGCGCGTCGAACGCGCTGCTGAAGGCCGTCGAGGAACCGCCGGACCGCACGGTGTTCCTGCTCTGCGCGCCTTCGGACCACCCCGACGACGTCTCCGTGACGATCCGCTCGCGCTGCCGCCTGGTGACGCTGCGGACGCCGCCGGCGGAGGCGATCGCCGACGTGCTCGTGCGCCGTGACCACGTCGACCCGGAGCGGGCGCAGTGGGCCGCGTCGGTGTGCGGCGGCCACGTCGGCCGCGCGCGCCGGCTCGCCACCGACGAGGCCGCGCGCCAGCGGCGGGCCACGGTCCTGCGGATCCCACTCGGCCTGCGCCGGCCCAGCGACGTCTTCACGTGCGCCGACCAGCTGATCAGCGCGGCCGAGGCCGACGCGGGCGAGGCGAGCAAGGGCCGCGACGAGGACGAGCGCAACGAGCTGCGCACCGCGATGGGCGGCGACGGCATCGGCAAGGGCGTCGCCGGCGCCAAGCGGGCCGCCGAAGCCGCGGTGAAGCAGCTGGAGAAGAAGCAGAAGTCCCGCGCCACCCGCACCCAGCGCGACACGCTCGACCTCGCGCTGATCGACCTCCTGGGCTTCTACCGCGACGTCCTGGTGACGACCACCCGCTCCGGCGCGACGCTCAACCACCCCGACCAGGCCGACCAGATCGCCGAAGCGGCCTCGTCGTGGACCCCGGAGTCGACGTTGCGCCGCCTGGAAGCGGTGCTCGAATGCCGCGAGGCGATCGACCTGAACGTGAAGCCCCGCATCGCCGTCGAAGCGATGGTCACAACCCTGCGCCAGGGCTGAGGTCCGCCCGAAAGGACATTGTTCCGGCCAGGCGATCCGGTGACGCTGGATCCGTTGCGGTTTCCGCGCGGAAGGACCGGAAAATGCCTCACCGGAATGGTGATATCGAGGTCAAGGTCAGCCAGCAGATCCTTTGGGTGGGCGGTGAGGCGTACCCGCTGCGCAACATCGCGCGGGCGCGGGTGGTGCGGCTGACGATCCGGCGCGGGGCCGCGTTCGGCCGGTTCCTGGGTTTCGCGCTGCTGTGGCTGGTCCTCGGGTTGGGTGCCACCGTCGCGTTGCGTGCGGCGCGGAGCCAGGGAGTGCACCTGGACAAGAGCCTGGGCGACGTCGTGCTCGTCGTGATGGCGGTGCTGATCGCGATCGGCGCGCTCCGGCTGCTCTACCTCCTGCTGCGCCCGGCGCTTTTCGCGTTGGTGATCGAAACGGCGGGCAATCCGCACACCGCGTTGATCACCACCGACGAAGCCATCGTCGACCGGATCGTCCGGGAAATCATGGCGGCGATCAACAATCCGGCCGCGCGGTTCAGGTACACGGTCAACAACATCCACAACGGCGACAAGTACGGCGGCGATCGGGTCCAGGTGAGCGGGTCCGGCATCGGCAAGATCGTGCATTGACGGAGAGGGGACCGGGCGATGAGCGGTACCTACCACTACGGCGATTCCTACGGCGGTGACCGGGTCGAGGTCAGCGGGTCCGGCATCGGCAAGATCGTGCAGCACGGGCCAGTCGACCAGCAGGCGGCGTTCCGGGACCTGCTCGAAGCCGTCCAGGCGTTGCGCGCGCAGGTGTCCGATCCCGACCGCCAGGTGATCGACGAGTCGCTGGCCACCCTCCAGGCGCCGCGGCCGGAGCCGGCCAAGCTGCGTCGTGCCCTCGGCGCCGTCTCGGGTGTCGCGCTGATGGTCGGCCAGGTGGGCGCGCCGGTCGCCGAAGCGGTGCGCAAGGTCATGACCGCCCTCGGCGTGTGACGCACGAAAAACCCGCCAGGAGCCGGAGCTCCTGGCGGGTTCTCTCACCGCCCCGGGGCGGTCTCGGTCACTCGCGCGGGCGAGGTGACGGCTTGAACGGCTTCTGCTCGACCGCCACGGCCAGCGGACGACGGCGCGTGCCCGGCATCGCGGCCACCATGACCACGCCCAGCAGCAACATCGCGGTGCCCGACCAGAACAGCGGCACCGTGTCGTACGCGCCGCCGGTGTAGGCGAGGTTCTTCACCGGGCCCTTGGGCGCTTCGCCGCCCGCAGGAGGCGGCGTCGCCGTCGTTCCGCACACGACGCCGTCGGTCGGCGCGTAGGCCCGCGCGATCTGCTCGCCGAGCGACAGCTGGGCCAGCGAGGACGGCAGGTTCTTCTGCTGGTCGGCCGGAAGCAGGCTCTTGAGCTTGGTCGTCGGCAGCAGCTGCAGGTCGAACATCCGCGCCGACGCGCCGAGCTGGAAGCCCTTGAACGGCGTGGTCATCGCGGCGCTCTTCTGGTCGAGCCCGGCGATGCTCAGCCGCAGCACGCCCAGGTCGAGCACGGTGCCCGCGGTGTTGCCGACCTGCTGGACGCCCTTGGTGAGCGTCGAAACCAGGCCGCCGACCACCGGGATGTCGTTGAGCTGCCCGAACTGGTCGCTCAGCCCGGCCAGCGGCAGCCCGATCGGGATGTCCTTGGTCGGGTGCGCGGCGTCGAGCGTGTACAGCACCTTGCCGCCGGCCTCGATGGTCAGCACTGGCGCGGTGTACTCCACTTTGGACGTCTTCGCGTCGCCGGTGGAGGTCACCTTCAGCGTCGGCTGGCTGGCCACCTTGAGGCTCAGCGCCAGCGGGGTGCCCTTGAGGATCTCGATGTCCGCGCCCTGCACCGTCGACGTCGACTGCACGGCCTTGTTCTTCGAGCCGGGGATGTCGACGAGCTTCACCTGCGACCGCGACGAGAGCGTGTTCGGCAGGCTCAGCAGCGCGCCGGTGCCGTTCGCCGCGGTCTGGCCGCCGCCCTGCAGCAGGCCGCCGAGGCTCTGCAGGCCCTTGGTCAGGTCGAAGCCCTTCGCCAGCGTCGACGGGTCGAGCGCCAGCTTGTCGAGGCCGAGGTTCGGCAGCGACGGCACGACGTTCAACAGCGACAGGCTGGCAACGGACGTGCTGGCGTCGGCGATGGTGTCGACGCACGGGCCGAGCGTCGGGCTCCAGCGCGCGTGCGCGGTCCCGTTCAGCAGCCCGACGTTCAGCAGCGGGTTGGACGGCGCGTTCAGGCCACCGCTGATCTGCTGCGGGTTGTCCGGCAGCGCGGTCTGCACAACGCTGCCCGGCGTCTGCGGCGCGTTCCCGCCGACCGACAGCCCGAACGGCGACGCCTGCGCGACCGCCTTCTCGTAGCTGAGGTAGGCGTCGGAGTTCGCGGACGCGCTGGACAGGCCCATCCCGGCCTCGAGCGCCGACTGCTTCGGCAGGGTGTCCCCGAACCCGGGCAGGATCGTGCTCGTCGGCACGGAGTTGGGCAGCAGGCGCACGATCCCGAGCGCGGTGCCGGCGTCCCCGACGGCCTGCCCCAGCGGCTGCGGCCCGATCGGCGCCGAGATGGGCGCCTGCCCGGAACTCGCCGGCTGCGGAATCGGCGTCGTCGGATAGGTCGGGTCGGCCATCGCCGGCGCCGCGCTGAGCAGGAGCAACGCCGCGGCCGCCGGCAGGGCCGCCGAACGGGGCAGTCTTCGCCGCATGTGCCAGTGCCTCCAGGTAGGTCGACCGTGGTGTGAGATCGACGTCATAGGGCCCTAACGACGGTGCCCCGGGAAAGTAACGCTGACAGCCTCCGCTACACTGGTCCCCGTCGCCAGCGCGAGCCGGAGACATGCCGCCTTAGCTCAGTCGGCCAGAGCGATTCACTCGTAATGAATAGGTCAGGGGTTCGATTCCCCTAGGCGGCTCGACAAGGTTTGGAAGGCTCATGCCCACAAGGGTGTGGGCCTTTTTCCTTGTCTCGCCCATCTTGTGGGGCTTCGCCCCACACCCCGCCCGGAGGGCTTCGCCCCCGGCCCCCTTGCCGTGGTCGCCTTCGTGGGTGGGTTCGGCTTGGCGAGATTTTTCTGGGGAACCACCCGGGTGGGTCAAGTTTTGGGGTGGGTGGGTGGCGAAGGCCCCCGCTTTGTGGGCGGGGGCCTTCGGGTGAGCAGGGGGTTACTTCGGCGGGGTGACCTTGACGACGGTGGCCTTGGCTTCGCCTCGGGGGGTGCGGTAGGTGATCGCGTCGCCGGCCTTGGCGCCTACCAGGGCCAGGCCCAGGGGGCTGTCCGACGTGATCGCGTCCGAGTCTTCGCCCGGGACGGTCACCACCTGGAACGTCTCTTCGTCGCCGTCCGAGAAGCGGAGGGTGACCGTTGTGCCGTCCGGGAGCTGGGCGTTGCCGTAGCCGCCGTGTTCCATCTTCGCGGCCAGGTCGGCGATCTGGCGGTCGAGCCGCGCCGCGGCCTCCGCGCGGTCGATCACGTCCGCCTGGTCCGCCGCGTCGCCCGTGCGCTCCTGCTCGCCGGGTTGCGGCGCGAGAGCTTCCCGTTGAGCGCGCAAGTTCGCGATTTCCTTCTCCAGCTGGCTGCGCGCAGCCGGGCTGAGCCCCTTGTCCCCTGAGATCACCATGCCGCGCAT
Source organism: Amycolatopsis heterodermiae (assembly GCF_034929455.1). Taxonomy (NCBI): domain Bacteria; kingdom Bacillati; phylum Actinomycetota; class Actinomycetes; order Pseudonocardiales; family Pseudonocardiaceae; genus Amycolatopsis; species Amycolatopsis heterodermiae. Next base: position 1,403,366 of record NZ_JAYFSI010000001.1, on the reverse strand, counting down.
TGTCCGCTGCGCGGACCGGGGTGGCCAATCCGGTTTTTCACCCGAAGGCCCCTCACAGGACGTCTGCCCTAGGATTCGGGGCTGACGTCCGGAAAGAAGGTAACGAGAATCACCGTGAGCGCAGTCCCCGGTCGCAGTGACCGGCTCTCTCCCAACCAGCTGGCCAAGCAGGAGCAGATCGTCGAGGCGGCCCGCGTCGTCCTGGCGCGCGACGGGCTCGCGGGGTGCACCGTCCGGGCCATCGCGGACGCCGGTCCGCTCACCAAGAGCGCGATCCACTACTACTTCGCCGACATCGACGTCCTCATCGACCGCGCGATGGCCGCGCACATCACCGCGTTCGCCTCCGGCCTGCGCGACGTCGCCGCGGCCTACGACGACCCTCGCGAACGGCTGTTCGCCGTCGTCGAGGAGTACCTGAGCGTGTTCGCCGCGAACCCGAACGCCGCGTTCCTGTGGTTCGAGTACTGGATCGCGGCCGGCCGGGCGCAGCACCCGCAGGCCATCGACGTGATGCTCACGTCGCTCACCGAGCTGCTCGCCGAGCTGCTGGCGCCGCTGGACGTCGACGACCCCCGGGCGCGCGCCCGGGCGCTGCTGTCGTACCTGCTCGGCACGGTCGTCCAGCAGCGGGTGCGGCCGCGCCCGTTCGCCACCCTGCGCGGCGACATCGAGGCGCTCTGCTTCGCCAACTACGGCTAGGCACGCCGCTGGTCTTAGGGTGCGGACATGCCTCTGTTCTCGTTCGAAGGGCTCAGCCCGCAGGTCCACCCGGACGCCTGGATCGCGCCCACCGCCACGCTCATCGGCGACGTCGTCGTCGAGAAGGACGCCTCCGTCTGGTTCGGCGCGGTGATCCGGGCCGACTTCGGCCGGATCATCATCCGGGAGGGCGCCAACATCCAGGACAACTCGGTGATCCACGTCAACGACGGCGTCTGCGAAGTCGGCAAGAACGTCACTGTGGGCCACCAGTGCCTGGTGCACGACTGCACCATCGGGGAGCAGGCGCTGATCGGCAACGGCTCGACCGTGCTCGACAAGGCGAAGATCGGCGCGCGGGCGCTGGTCGCGGCCGGCGCGACGGTCACGCCCGCCACCGAGGTGCCCGAGGAGGTCATCGCGATGGGCAGCCCGGCGAAGAAGTTCGTGCCGCTGACCGACTCGGCGCGGATGTGGGTCGAGCACAATGCCGCGATCTACCAGGAGCTGGCCCGCCGTCACCGTGCCGGGACCAAGCCGATCGATGGAGTTTGACTCTCCAGTAACTGGAGACTCTAGCTTCGGGCCATGGCTCCGAAGAAACGCACTCACCAGGCGACCCTCGAACTCGCGGCGGGCAACGCCCCGGTCGTCGACCTCGGCAAGATGCTGGGGCAGACCGGGGTCAACCTCGTCGAGATCAAGAAGGCCTACGACGCGGCGACCGCGAGCCAGCGCGGCGACATCGTCCCGGTCGTGGTCTCGGTGTTCGAGGACCGCTCCTTCACGCTCCGGCTCAAGACGCCGCCGACGGCCTTCCTGATCAAGAAGGCGCTGGGGGACAAGGGATCTTCGCGGCCGGGGCACGAGGTCGCCGGCAAGATCACGACGCAGCAGCTGCGGGAGATCGCCGAACGCAAGCTGCCGGACCTGAACACCTCGGACGTCGAGATGGCGATGCGCACGATCGCCGGCACCGCCCGGTCGATGGGTGTCGTGGTCGTCGACTGACATGCGCAAGCACGCGATCATGCCGCCGTTCCGGGCGCTGGACCCCGAGCTCGGGGTGGCGGAACGGTTGCTGCGCCAGGGAAACCCCGAGCTGAGCGGCATCGTCGCGCTGCTCCCGGACGAGCGTGCCGCCGCACGCCGCCTCAACGCCGTGCTGGCCGGGGCGGGTGCGCGGCCGCGGCTCGTCGGCGCCGGTTCGGCGTGGCGCATCGTGTACGTGACGTCCAGTCCGGAGACGGGCGAGCTGGCGACGGCCGCGGCGGGCCTGGCCGAGCTGGTCACCGTCGGCGGCTGGCGCCGGGTCAAACGGTGCTCGACCTGCGCCCGGCCGTTCTGCGACCGCACCTCCGGCTGCACGCGCCGGTGGTGCTCCGAACACCGCCGGGCCTCGAGCGGGGTGCACTAGTCTGGTCCGCGCAGCAGCGACTGGCGCCATCGAGGTGGAGCACCACCGGGAAGCGACGACGAGGCCGGCACCGCGCGCCTGGGTGAAGGCCACTCCAGAGCCGGAGTACGCCCATGACTCACCAGCCGGAACTGAACGCGCTCGCCACCGCCGATCCCGCGATCGCCGGGCTCGTCGAGGACGAAGCGAAGCGCCAGCACGACAAGATCCGCTTGATCGCGTCGGAGAACTACGTCTCGCAGGCCGTGCTCGAAGCCACCGGGACCGTGCTCACCAACAAGTACTCCGAGGGGTACGCGGGCAAGCGGTACTACGAGGGCCAGCAGTTCATCGACCAGATCGAGCAGCTCGCCATCGACCGTGCGAAGGCCGTCTTCGGCGCGGACCACGCGAACGTCCAGCCGTACTCCGGGTCCCCGGCGAACCTGGCCGTGTACCTTGCTTTCGCGAAGCCCGGTGACACCGTGCTCGGCATGGCGCTGCCGGACGGCGGCCACCTGACGCACGGCTGGAGCGTCTCCGCGACCGGCAAGTGGTTCACGCCGGTGCGCTACGGCGTGCGCAAGGAGACCGGCCGCGTCGACCTCGACCAGGTCCGCGACCTGGCCCGCGAGCACCGGCCGAAGCTGATCTTCGCCGGGGGCACGGCGATCCCGCGCACCATCGACTTCCCGGCGTTCGCCGAGATCGCCGCCGAGGTGGATGCGGTGCTCGTCGCCGACATCGCGCACATCGCCGGGCTCGTCGCCGGTGGCGCGCACCCGTCGCCGGTCGGGCACGCGCAGGTCATCACCACGACGACGCACAAGACGTTGCGCGGCCCGCGTGGCGCGATGATCCTTTCCGACGCCGAGCACGCGAAAGCCGTCGACAAGGCGGTGTTCCCCGGCCTGCAGGGCGGTCCGCACAACCACACGACGGCGGCCATCGCGGTCGCCCTCGGCGAGGCGCAGCAGCCGTCGTTCAGCGACTACGCGCACACCATCGTCGCCAACGCTCGCGCGCTGGCCGACGCGTTGCTGGCTCGCGGTTACGACCTCGTGTCCGGTGGCACGGACAACCACCTGCTGCTGATCGACCTGACGAACAAGGCCGTCGCGGGCAAGCCGGCCGCGCAGGCGCTGGACCGCGCGGGCATCGAGCTGAACTACAACACGGTGCCGTTCGACCCGCGCAAGCCGTTCGACCCGTCGGGCATCCGGCTCGGCACGTCCGCGATCACCACGCGCGGCCTCCGGCCGGAGCACCAGGTGCAGGTCGCGGACTGGATCGACCGCACGGTCACCGCGGCCGCCGCGGAGAACGAGTCCTCCCTGGACACGATCGCCGCGGAGATCCGCGAGTTCCTGGCGCCGTTCCCGATCCCGGGTTACTCCGCCTGACGCTCAAGTCCGTGAAGGCCTCCGTACCTGCTCTTATGGCCGGTAAGGAGGCCTTCACGGCTTTTGGGCCAGGGTGGTCAGGGCGAGCGGGTGCAGGGTGGGGGTGGCGGCCAGGAAGCTGGGGGAGGTCGGGGTCCACGGGGTGCCGTCGGTGGTGGTGACCACCGCGCCGGCCTCGCGGGCGATCAGGGCCGCGCCGACGAGGTTCGTCGCGTCGCGGCCGTACTGCCAGAAGAAGTCGAGCCGGCCGGCGGCGACGTCGGCGACCTGCCACGACGTCGGGCCGAGGTTCCGGACCGCGGCGACCTCGTCGAGGACCGCCGTGAGCGACCGGCCCGCGGCCGCCGAGACGCCGGGCTGGCGCGTGACGAACGGTGGCTGGCTGGTCGCCGCGACCGCCGCGTCGAGGGAAGTCTTGCGCGACGGCGAAATCGGCGTCCCGTTGCGCCACGCGCCCCCGCCGCGCGTCGCCGAGTAGGTCTCGCCGAGCCACGGCGAGTGCAGCACCGCCAGCTCCGCCTCGCCGTCGCGCAGCAGCGTCACGGTGACGCAGTACTGCGGCAGGCCCTGGACGAGCTGGACGGCGCCGTCGAGCGCGTCGACGACCCAGACCTCGCCGCCGGGGACGTCCTCGAACTCGTCCACCCAGCCCGCGTCCGGCCGGATTTCGGCGAGCGCCGCGCGCAGGCTGGCGGCCAGCGGGTCGTCGATCGCCGAGAACGTCGTGGCGAGTTCGCCGAGCGACGCGGGCGGCCGCTCCGGCGCGCGAACGCCGGTGGCCAGGGTTTCCACGATGTCGATCACTGATTTCAGCATGCTTCCAGGGTTACGCTCGGTCGGCGAAGAGCGCTCGTGCCCAGCGGATCGGACTGCGATCGCTAACGTCTGGATGACGGTCCCGCCTGGGCGGCTCGACGACGTCGGGCGCGTGCTGGCGCGGCACCCGATGGTCCACGGGACCCTCGCCGCGACCGGCGTGACCAACCTGATGACCGCCGTCTGGTGGTTGCGCAGGCCGTCAGCGGGTGGGAGACCAGGGTCACAGGATATTTGATTGCACCATACAAGCTTCCGGGGAATAGTTGGCCAAGGCAAGTAGTTGACAGCTACAAGCAACTACGACGAAGGCTCAGTCCGAGGGAGACCACCATGAGCGACACCACCACGGCGGAAGGAGCAGCCGCTACGAAAGGCCGGCTATCGCACCGTCAGATCCTGACCATCCTGTCCGGGCTGATGCTCGGCATGTTCCTCGCCGCGCTCGACCAGACGATCGTTTCGTCGTCGATGCGCACCATCGCCGACGAGCTCCACGGCCTGTCGCTGCAGGCCTGGGCCACCACGGCGTACCTCATCACCGCGACGCTTTCCACGCCGCTCTACGGCAAGCTGTCCGACCTCTACGGCCGCAAGCCCATGTACCTGACGGCGATCTCGCTGTTCCTGGTCGGCTCGCTGGCCAGCGGCATGGCGACGTCGATGTACGAGCTGGCCGCGTTCCGCGCGTTCCAGGGCCTCGGTGCCGGTGGCCTGATGTCCCTGGCGCTGGCGATCATCACCGACATCACCGCGCCGCGTGAGCGCAGCAAGTACCAGGGTTACTTCATGGCGGTGTTCGGCATCTCGAGCGTCGCGGGCCCCGTCGTCGGCGGCTTCTTCGCCGGTATCGACTCCTTCGCCGGCATCACCGGCTGGCGCTGGGTGTTCCTGGTCAACGTCCCGATCGCGCTCGCCGCGCTGGTCGTCGTCAGCAAGGTCCTCAATCTCCCGCACACCCGCGTCGAGCAGAAGGTCGACTACTGGGGCGCCGTGACGCTGGCCGTCGGGCTGGTGCCGCTGCTGATCGTCGCCGAGCAGGGCCGCGAGTGGGGCTGGGGTTCGGCCGGCTCGATCGCGATGTACGCGATCGGCGCGCTGGGTGTCGCCGCCTTCGTCTGGCAGGAACGCCGCATGGGTGACGCCGCGCTGCTGCCGCTGCGGCTGTTCAAGCGCCCGGTGTTCCGGATGGCCACGCTGGTCACCGTCGTGCAGGGCGCCGGGATGTTCGGCGCGATGATGTCGCTGCCGCTGTACCTGCAGATCGTCAAGGGCGCGACGCCGACCCAGGCCGGCCTGCAGATGCTCCCGCTGACGCTCGGCATCATGATCGCCAGCCTGACCAGTGGCCGCCTGATCTCGAAGACCGGGCGCTACAAGATGTTCGCGGTGGCCGGGATCGGCCTGATGGCGGCGGCGCTGTTCGCGCTGTCGACGATCACCGCCGACACCTCGCTGTCCTTCGTCATGGTGATCGCCTTCGTGATCGGCCTCGGCCTCGGCGCCTCGATGCAGACGCTGGTGCTGGCCGCGACCAACGACGTCCGCCCGCAGGACATCGGCGTCGCCACCTCGGCGGCGACGTTCTTCCGGCAGATCGGCGGCACGGCGGGCACCGCGGTGTTCCTGTCGATCCTGTTCGGCACGGTCGGTGACAAGATCGCGAACGCCGTCCGCTCGGCGATCGCCACCCCGGCCTACACGGCGGCGCTGGCCCAGCACCCGGAGTTCGCGCAGCAGCTGAAGAGCGGCCTGGACGTCAACGACACGTCGTTCCTGTCCTCGCTCGACCCGGTGCTGGCCCGCCCGATCCTGCAGGGCTTCGCCGAGTCGATGAGCACGGTGTTCCTGGTCGGCGGGATCGTGCTGACCGTCGGGTTCGCCCTGGTCTGGTTCCTCAAGGAGAAGCCGCTGTCGGACAAGTCCGCGATGGAGCAGCGCGCGGAGGCCGAGGACGCTCCCGCCCTCGCCCTGGCGCACTGACCCGCTGAAACACGAAGAGGCCCCTCGGGTTCCGAGGGGCCTCTTTCGCGGGTGCCGTCAGTGGTCGGCGCCGCCGTTGGCCTTCTCCTTGGCCAGGCGGTCGGTCTCCCGCTCGTACGAACGGCCGATCTCGGCCTCGGCCTCGGTGCGGCCGACCCAGGACGAGCCTTCGACGCTCTTGCCGGGCTCGAGGTCCTTGTACACCTCGAAGAAGTGCTGGATCTCGAGGCGGTGGAACTCGTTCATGTGGTGGATGTCGCGCAGGTGCTCCAGGCGCGGGTCGTTCGACGGAACGGCGATGACCTTGTCGTCCGGGCCCTTCTCGTCGGTCATCCGGAACATGCCGATCGCGCGGCAGCGGATCAGGCAACCCGGGAAGGTGGGCTCCTGCACGAGCACCATCACGTCCAGGGGGTCGCCGTCCTGGCCGAGGGTGTCGTCGATGAAGCCGTAGTCGGCCGGGTACTGCGTGGCCGTGAACAGGGTCCGGTCCAGCTTGATGCGACCGGTCTTGTGGTCGACCTCGTACTTGTTGCGCTCCCCTTTGGGGATTTCGATCGTGACGTCGAACTCCACGGCGTCCCTCACTGCTTCTTTTTGTAGATACGGCATGCCCGCGCTACGCAGGCGGCAACCTCAAGGGCTGTCTTGACGTCTCCTAGTGTGGACTACGCCCTGCCTCGCGGTCGCATCGATGTCGGCTGCTCGGCATGTGAGCTTGGCCCCTTCCGGGGCAGGTGAGAAGGAGTGGTGGGTGCCGGAAAACGACCAGCCGATGTGGCCTTCGTCGGACGAAGACCGCTCGTCGTCGGGCGCGGGCAAGACCACTCCGATGTCGCTGCCCGACAGCCCGCCGGAGTCCGCCGAACGGGTGAGCGTGCCGAAGGTCACAGGCAGTGAAGCGCCGAAGGGCTCGTGGTTCGCGCCGAACGTGCCGCCCGAGCCGGTGCCGGGGTTGAACGCGCCGGCCGAGCCCGCCGAGCCGCCGGCGCCGCCCGCGGTCAAGCAGGACCTCGCCGACCGTCTCGGCGGGACGCCGAAGCCGAAGCTGCCGAAGCAGACGCCGAAGCCGGCCGAGCCCACCGAGCCCGCGGCCGACGACCTGAAGGCGGACCCGGAGAGCACCCGGCAGATCGACGTCAAGCAGCTCGAGAAGCAGGAGCAAGCCGAGCCCGCCGAGCCGAAGTGGGACCCCGAGAGCACCCGGCAGATCGACGTCAAGCAGCTCGACCTCAAGAAGCCGGAGCCGGCGCCGGTGGTGCCGGTCGAGCGCAACGTCTGGCCCGGCGGGTCCAAGGAGGCCAAGGAGGCGCAGCCGGGCGAGGCGAAGGGGACGGAAGAGCCGCAGCAGCCCTGGCGCGAGGAGTTGCAGCACTGGCGCGACGAGCAGCAGCGCCGCGATGACCAGCAGCGGGCCGACGCACAGCAGCAGCAGCGCCCTCCGTCGGACGCGCCCTGGGCGCAGCGCATCGACCTGCGGGAACACCGCGGCGACCGGCCGGCCGAGCCCGGTGAACGCCGTCCCGGTCTGCCGCCGGAGCCGCCGCGCGGGATCGTCCCGTCGGCGTCGGCGGGGTCGCTCGCGCGGCCGATGCGGATCGAGCCGGACGGGCGGCAGTTCGACGCCGAGGCGACCGTCGGGATCGAACGGCCCACCCAGTTCCCCGCCGCCTTCCAGCAGCAGCCCCAGCCCCGGAACGAACCGCAGGCCGAGCCCCCGGCTCCCGAGCCGCCCGCGGCCGAACCGGCCACCGCCGCGGAGCCGCCGAAGAAGAAGGGCAAGCGCAAGCTGATCCTCATCGGCGCGCTCGTGCTGGTGGTGCTCGCCGGGCTCGGCGTCGCCGCCGCGATGCCGAAGGTGTCCAACCGGCTCGCCCTGCCCTGGGCCCCGAACGCCCCGAAGGGCGACAGCCCCGACCCCGCCGCGGCCACCCGCGCGCTGCAGGGGCCGAACACGTCCGGGACGGCGCCGAGCGCGAACGGCGTCAAGTCCGCGCTGGCCAGCGCGGCCGGCAACAGCGCCCTCGGCCAGCTCACCGGCAGCGTCGTCGACCCGGTCAGCGGCACCGAGCTGTGGAACCGCAACGCGACGACGCCGGTGACCCCCGCGTCGACGACAAAGGTGCTCACCTCCGCCGCCGCGCTGCTGTCGCTGGACCCGAACACCCGGCTGTCGACGAAGATCGTCCAGGGGGCCGATCCGGGCACCGTGATCCTGGTCGGCGGTGGCGACCCCACCCTCACCGCGCTGCCGCTGGGCACCGAGTCGCCGCTGTACCCGGGCGCCGCGCACGTCGACGACCTCGTCGCGCAGGTGAAGAAGTCCCACCCGGGCGTCAAGAAGGTGCAGGTCGACCTGAGCCTGTTCAAGGGCGCGACGACCGCGCCGGGCTGGGCCGCGGGCGACGCGCCGTCGACGTTCGCCACCCAGATCTCCTCGGTGATGGCGGACTCCGGCCGGATGGACGCGAAGAACAACAACTCCCAGCGCATCGCCAACGCGGGCAGCGCGCTCGCCGGGACGATCGCGTCGAAGCTCAGCGCCTCGGCCGGTGGCCAGGCGACCGCGCCCAAGGGCGCGAAGGTGCTCGCCGAGGTCAAGTCCGCGCCGCTGACCGAGCTGGTGTCCGACACCATGGAGCTGTCGGACGACGTCCTCGCCGAGGCCCTCGCCCGGCAGGTGGCCCTGGCCAACGGGCAGGAAGCGAGCTTCGCCGGCGGTGCGGCGGCGACCATCAAGGTGCTCAAGGACCACGGCTTCGACGTCTCGGGCACCGAGCTGAGCGACGGCAGCGGCATCACCACGCTGAACCGGATCCCGGCGAAGCTGCTGACCCAGCTGATGGCGGCCGCGGCGGCGCCCGAGGGCAAGAACCCGAACACCGCCAAGCTGCGCGCGATGCTGGCCGGGCTGCCGGTGGCCGGCGGCTCCGGCACGCTCGCCGACAAGCGGTTCGACAAGCCCGGCTCGCAGGCCGGCCGCGGCTGGGTGCGGGCCAAGACCGGCACGCTCACCGGCGTCAACACCCTCGCCGGGGTGGTCCTCGACCAGGACGGCCGGGTGCTGGTGTTCGCGTTCATGTCCAACGGCTCGGACACCGACGCCGGCCGGGACGCCCTCGACGTCCTCGCGACGGGCCTGCGCAAGTGCGGCTGCGGCTGATCGCTGTACTGCGCCGATGGGTACCGATCCGACCACAGTCACGGCCGAATGGCTTGGTCTCGACGGTTGTTCGCGCGGGGCCGACCTGCTTCAGGCCGGATCAGTACCTCTCCGTGTGCGAAGCGTGCGGAAGTCGTGGCCGGAAACGTGCTCCGGGCAGGTAGCGTCGAAAGGGTGAGTCAGGAAACCGAGACCCGGCCCATGGTCGACTGGTCGCTCGCCGCGCAGACCGGGGCGCTGCTCGTGCGCGGCGGCCCGCAGGTGCCGCGCGACGAGGCCGAGGCGGCCGTCACCGACCTGCGCGAACTGACCATGGAAGCCGAGGGCCACGTCCGGGAGCTGACCGGACTCGGGCTCGACCTGCCGCTGCTGCCCGGCGAGGTCGTCGACCGCCCGGGCTGGGTGCGCTCCGCCGCCGCGGGCCTGGACGCGCTCACCGGGCGCGCGCTGCCGCAGCAGGGCGGTCCGTTCGGGCCGATACTGGCCGGCGGGGCCGGCGTCCAGACCGGCCTGGTGCTCGCGTTCCTCGCCAGCCGCGTGCTGGGCCAGTACGACCCGTTCGGTGGTCCCGAGCGCGCGGGCCAGCTGCTGCTGGTCGCGCCGAACGTCGTCGCCGCGGAACGCGCGATGAAGGTGCCCGGCCACGACTTCCGGCTCTGGGTCTGCCTGCACGAGTGCACCCACCGCCTCCAGTTCACCGCGGTCACCTGGCTGCGCGACTACTTCGCCGACGAGGTCGAGCGGCTCGTCTCCGGCCTGGCCGGCGGCAGCTCCGACAGCCTCGCGGACCTCGTCGGACGGCTGCCCGAGGCGATCAAGCAGGGCCCGAAGCTGAACCTCGCCGAGCTGCTCCAGTCGCCGAAGGAACGCGCGGTGTTCGACCGGCTGCTCGCCCTGTCGACGCTGCTGGAGGGCCACGCCGACTACGTGATGGACGCCGTCGGGCCGCAGGTCGTGCCGAGCGTCGACACCATCCGCGCGCGGTTCACCGCCCGGCGCAAGGGCGGCGGCGTCTTCGACCGGCTGCTGCGCGCGCTGCTCGGCGTCGACGCGAAGATCCGTCAGTACGAAGAAGGCGCGAAGTTCACGAAGCACGTCGTGGACGCCGTCGGCATGGAGGGTTTCAACGCCGTCTGGCGCTCGCCGAACACCCTGCCGTCGCGCGCCGAGATCGCCGATCCGGCCGCGTGGGTCCGGCGCCTGCACGGGTGAGCGGGCCGGCGGTCGCGGCCGTCCGGCGCGCCGTCCGCGAGTTCCTGGCGGCGATCGAGGCGCCCGCCGAGCTGTGCGTCGCCGTCTCCGGCGGCGCCGACTCCCTCGCGCTGGCCGAGGCCACGGCGTACGTCGGGCACCATCGCGGCCACCGCGTCCGCGCCTTGGTCGTCGACCACGGGCTGCAGGACGGCTCGGCGAAGATCGCAGCGGACGCGGCCGCGGCGGCGAAGGCGCTGGGTGCCGACGAAGCCGAGGTGCGCCGGGTCGACGTCACCGGTCCCGGCGGCCCGGAAGCGGCCGCGCGCAAGGCCCGCTACGGCGCCCTCGCCGGCCACGACCTCGTGCTGCTCGGCCACACCCTCGACGACCAGGCCGAGACCGTCCTGCTCGGGCTGGGCCGCGGGTCCGGCCCGCGCAGCCTCGCCGGGATGCGCCCGCACGACCCGCCGTGGGGCCGTCCGCTGCTGGCGGTGCCCCGCGCGACGACCCGGGCGGCCTGCGCGGAGCTCGGCGTCGAGCCCTGGGAGGACCCGCACAACGCCGAAGCCCGCTTCACCAGGGTCCGGCTTCGGACCGAGGTGCTGCCGCTGCTGGAGGACGTTCTCAACGGCGGGGTCGCGGCCGCACTCGCCCGCACGGCCGCGCAGCTGCGTGAGGACAGCGAGGCGTTGGACACATCGGCGGACAGGATCTTCACCCGTGCGGGCGGAGTCGAAGGTCTGGATGTCGCAGTCCTCGAGAGCGAGCCCGCGGCCCTGCGGCGGCGGGTTCTCCGCAGGTGGCTGCTGGCGTCGGGGGTGCGCGAGCTCACCGACGCGCACCTCCGGGCGGTCGACGCGCTCGTCGCCCGGTGGCGTGGTCAGGGCGGTGTCTGGTTACCGGGCAACTTGGAAGCCCGGCGGTGCCGTGGCAGGCTCTGCGTCATCTCCCAACCCACCACCCGAGGGGACTGACCCGTGTACGAGGGCGAAATCGCCTCCGTGCTCGTCACCGAGCAGCAGATCCAGGACAAGATCACGGAGCTGTCGGCGCAGATCGCCGCCGACTATCCGGCCAACGGGCAGGGTGAACTCCTGCTGGTGGGTGTCCTGAAGGGCGCGGTCATGTTCATGACCGACTTCGCCCGCGCGCTGCCGCTGCCGACGCAGCTGGAATTCATGGCCGTCTCCTCCTACGGCTCGTCGACGTCGTCGTCCGGCGTCGTGCGGATCCTCAAGGACCTCGACCGCGACATCGCGGGCCGGGACGTGCTGATCGTCGAGGACATCGTCGACTCCGGCCTGACCCTGTCGTGGCTGCTGAAGAACCTGGCCAGCCGCAACCCCGCGTCGCTCGAGGTGGTCTCGCTGCTGCGCAAGCCGGACGCGGTCAAGGTCGACGTCCCGGTGAAGTACATCGGCTTCGACATCCCGAACGAGTTCGTCGTCGGCTACGGCCTGGACTACGCCGAGCGCTACCGGGACCTGCCCTACATCGGGACGCTGGACCCGAAGGTCTACACGTCCTAGTTCACCTACCGTTCACCGCAACGACCGGATTTGCGGAACCCCGGCATCGCGGATTGCGTCATAGGCTCTGATCACGTGCGTTAACCTATGCGAAGACCTATTCGTGCCCGCGGAGATCCGGGTCGGGGGAACGGGAGAGAGTTGCAGATGGCCAACAGCAGCACTGCCGACGCGAACGCCTTCAAGGCCGCGGCCGCGGCGGGTCAGGTCGGCATCGACCCCGACGCCGCCCAGGCCGTGCTGAACAAGATCCGCACCGGTAAAGACGCGGTCGAGGCCCTGCTCAGTGGTGCGGGCACGCTCGCCCAGCCGCCGAAGCTCGGGGACAACCCGGTCGGCAACGCGATGGCGGCGAAGTTCGTCCAGCGCGCGGACGGCGGCGGCGACTCGTACTCCGCGGCCCTGCAGAACCTGCTCGACCAGTACTCCGCCGCCGAGGAGGGCATCGTCACGGCGATGTCCCGGTACCACGAGATCGACCAGGCCGCGGCCGACCCGTTCCGCAACGCCTGAGCCCAGAGGGGGACTCGAAATCATGGCTCCGAACCACAGCGACCAGCCGTCGACCACCACTCCCGGCTCCACCACGCCCGGCTCCACCGACCCGGGCTCGCTCGTCCCGCTCGGCGACAACTCGGCCTCGCAGAACATCGTCGACAACGCCCGCGGCAGCGCCGGCGGCTTCGACATGGGCAGCGACCGCGCGATCGCGAACCCGCCGAACTGGAACGCGCAGGCCAGCCAGGAGCTCTACAACGGCGCGGTCAACAACAACGACCCCGGCACGGCCGAGGCGACCGGGCACGCCTGGTCGCACCACGGCAGTGAGCTGAAGGCGGCCTCCGACCACCTGTACAACGCGATCTCCGAGCTGGGCAACGCCTGGGTCGGCCGCGGTGCCGCGGGTGCGCAGGGCGCGCTGGTGGCCATCGCCAACTCCGGCTCGCAGGCCTCCGAGGCCGCGAACACGATGTCGGACCGGCTCGCCCGGCAGGCCTCGGCGGCCGCCGAGGTCAAGAAGATGCCGGCCCCGAAGGACTTCGACCCGAAGCAGGCCATGGCGGCGGCGCTGGCCGGCGGCCCGGCGGCGCTGCTCGCCGACCAGAAGGCGCAGTCGGACGCGGCCAACGACGTCAAGGCGCAGCAGGTCGCGTTCTTCAACGCCTACACCAAGTCGATGAGCGAGGTCGACAGCTCGACCCCGAGCTTCGGCCCGGAGTCGCTCGGCATGCAGCCGACGGGGTCGCACAACTCGATCTCGTTCAACGCGGTCAGCGCCGTCGGCAACGCCGGCCCGGTCCAGGGCCTGGGCGGCGGCGCGGGCAACGCGATCTTCGCCTCGAACGGCGCGGGCTTCGGCGGCCACGGCGGCGTGTTCGACGCGCAGCACGCGGCGTTCGGCCCGAACTCGGGTCACGGCGCCGCGGCGGGCTTCGCCGGCCACGAAGCGGCGGCCGCGGTCGGCGGCGACGGCTCCGCGGGTCCCGGGGGCGCCGGCGGCACCGCGGGAACCACCCCGGGCGGCACCGCGACGGGCGCTGGCACCGTGCCCGGCGGCGGCCACACCGGTGGCGGCAGCAGCAGCAACCCGCTCAGCAAGATCGGCATGGGCCTCGGCATCGGCGGCGCCGCCGGCGGTCTCGGCGCCCTGGCTTCCCGCGCGCTGGGCAAGGGCAACCGGTCCGGCGCCAAGTCGCAGAACGAGACGAGCCTCGCCTCGGCGGACGGCCAGGCGCAGAGCGCCGCGTCGGCCCAGGCGCCGCAGCAGGGTCTCGTGTCGTCCGCGGGCACCATCGGCGGCCAGACCCCGCCGCCGCCCGGCATGGGTGGCATGGGCGGCGGGATGGCTCCGCACGGTGCCCAGGGAGAGCAGGACGAGGAGCACACGCACGCGTCGTTCCTCATCGAAGCCGACCCGGACGCCGCCTTCGGCGCCAACGAGGCGACCCCGCCGCCGGTCATCGGCGCGTGGTCCGAGGACGACGAGAACCGCTGATCCTCACGGGCCGGGCGCGCCCAGCGCGTCCGGCCCGCTCTTTCTCTTGAGTCTGTTTTCTGGGGGGTGGCTCGATGCCGAACGCTGAGCTGCTGACCCCGGCCGAGGTGGACTTCCTGTGGGAGTCGGCCGGGCTGGGTGAGCTGCCGTACCCGCTGCGCGTCCGGTCGCACGGCGAAACCGAGGACGAGCGGTCTTTCCTGCGTCAGCGGACGCTGGAGGGGCTTGCGGCCCGGGGGCTGGCGGACGGCCGTGGCCGCCCCGAACCGCACGTCGAGGACTACTTCGGGCTCCTGGCGACGCCGGAACTGAGCCTGGACGCCGTCCAGCTGATCGCCCCGGACGCCGAGCCGCTGCTCGCGATCGCCGGCGTGCTGGGCGGACAGGGCCTGCTGGCCGTCCAGGACACCCGCGGCCTGCACCTGCAGCCGTGCCCGGTCGACGGCCTGGCCAGCGCGATCGTCTCGCTGCTGCCCGGCGCCCCGCGCGGCAGCGAGAAGTCGATCACGGTGCCACTGGACCAGCTGGTCGGCGCGCACGGCGTCGACTTCCTGCAGCGCCGCGCCACCGGCGACGACCGCACCAGCGCCGACGACGACCGCAAGGCCCTCGCCCGCCTGCACGCCCAGCCGCGCCTGCGCGGCGGCCAGATCGCCGCGAACGCCCGCACCCGCATGGGCGCCCGGACCCGCACGCCGGTGCTGAGCTGGTTCGACACGGAATCGGGCCGCTACTTCACCCAGGCGAGCCAGGGCCGCGACGGCCGCGACTGGATCACGATCGCCCCCGCGGACGCGGCGACGCTGCGGCACCGGCTGGGCGAGATGCTCGCGGGAGCCTCGACGACCAGCACGGTCTGACACCCGGCCTGATTCGCCGCTCGGGCTTGGCTCGCGCACGCGCGGGCAACGGCACCTGATTTCGGGCACCGGGAGGCCTTTGACCGGCTCCGATCAGGTGGGAGCCGCTTCCAGGTCCCGCTCCACCGGCCCGCCGGAGCCGCCAGGTCGTCGTGCGAATCCCCTCGCCATGGCCCGCACCCTGTGTGCTGTCCGCCCGCGAGTGGCTGATTCCGGACACCGCGAACACCCGCCCCACACCGTCTCTGCCAAGATCGGCCCCGGGTTCTCCGAGCGTGCCCAACCGGCTACCGGGAACGATCCCGTTCTGTCGGTGGTGCGGGCTACGCTGAGCAAGAGTCCGATCCGGGAGAGTAGTGATGCAAGAGTTCTTCTCGCCGCTGGCGTTCGACTTCCTGTGGGAGTCGGCGCGGGTCGGTGAGCTGCCGTACCCGCTGCAGATCCGGTCGCACGGCGCGACCGAGGACGAGCGGGTCTCGCTGCGCCACCGCACCGACGTCGAGCTGAAGGCGCGCGGCATCCGCGAGCCGCGGGGCAGGCTGGCGCCCCCGATCGAGGACGCGCTGGAGCTGCTGGCCTTCGCGCCCCTGACCATCGACGCGCTGCACATCCCGCAGTTCGAGGTGCCGACCGTCGGGGTGCTGGCGGCGGCCGACGACACCAAGGGCGTGCTCGCGGTGCAGGACGCCGACGGCATCTGGCTGCGGGACATCCCGAAGGACGGGCTGGTCTCGGCCGTCGTCGGGGTGCTGCCCGGCGGGACCCGCGGCACCGAGGCCTCGGTCACGCTCCCGCTGGACGAGGCCCTGCACACCGCCCCGATCCGGGTGCCGGTGTCGCTTCCGTCGGCGCCCGGCGAGCAGGAGACCAAGGGCAAGCGCCGGACGTCGCTCAGCGAGCGCACGCCGGCCGACCCGCGCGAGGGTTACGCCCGGCTCGCGGGCCAGCCCCGGCTGCGCGGCGGTCAGCTGGCAGCGAACAGCCGGTCCCACGTCGGGGCCAAGCAGCGGTCCCGGGTGCTGGCCTGGTTCGACACCGCCACCGGGCGGTACCTCAGCCTCTCCCGCGCAGGTACGGACGGTCGGGAGTGGGTCACCGTGGCCCCCGCGGACCCGGCGACTTTGCGGACCCGGCTGGGCGAGATGGTGAGCAGTGTGTCGGACGGCACGCGATAGCGTGACAAGGGTGCGGGCCGAACGGGAACCTGGACGCGGTATCACCCGTTGACCTGCGAGAGGCTCACAGGGGATGAACGCGGCAGCGGACGGTACCCTGTTGGGACGGGTGTCCAGGCACCACGGGTTGTCAAGATCGTGATGGCGGGTATCACAGGAGCCGCCCAACCAGGGAGGGTCGAGGCCACCAGGGCCGAGTCGTATGAACCGGAAGAGCGTGCTCAGGAACCCACTGCTGTGGATCGTCGCGGGGTTGCTGGCGTTGTTCGCGTACAACACGATCTTCGACAGTGATCGTGGGTACACCCAGGCACCCATCTCGGTGGCGAACTCCCAGATCACCACGAACAACGTCAAGGAAGCCAGCCTCGAGGACAAGGAACAGCAGCTCAAGCTGCTGCTGAACAAGTCCATCGACGTCGACGGCCAGCAGGTCACCCAGATCATTTCGCAGTACCCGGCCGACGCCACCCGCCCGATCTACGACTCGTTGATCGCGGCGAAGAACGGCGGCCAGCCGATCAAGTTCACCACCAAGGTCACGCAGCAGGGCGTGCTGACCCAGATCCTCATCTTCGCCATCCCGCTGGCCCTCGTGCTGGGCCTGCTGATGTGGATGATGAACAACGCGCAGGGCGGCGGCAACCGCGTCCTCAACTTCGGCAAGTCCAAGGCCAAGCAGCTGAACAAGGACATGCCCAAGACGACCTTCGGGGACGTCGCGGGTGCCGACGAGGCGGTCGAAGAGCTCTACGAGATCAAGGACTTCCTGCAGAACCCGGCGCGATATCAGGCGCTCGGCGCGAAGATCCCGAAGGGCGTCCTGCTCTACGGGCCGCCCGGTACCGGCAAGACGCTGCTCGCGCGAGCTGTCGCGGGTGAAGCGGGCGTGCCGTTCTACACGATCTCCGGCTCGGACTTCGTCGAGATGTTCGTCGGTGTCGGTGCCTCGCGTGTCCGTGACCTGTTCGAACAGGCCAAGCAGAACGCGCCGTGCATCATCTTCGTGGACGAGATCGACGCGGTCGGCCGCCAGCGCGGCGCCGGCCTCGGCGGCGGCCACGACGAGCGCGAGCAGACGCTGAACCAGCTGCTCGTCGAGATGGACGGCTTCGACGCCCGCGGCGGGATCATCCTGATCGCGGCGACCAACCGGCCCGACATCCTCGACCCCGCGCTGCTGCGCCCGGGCCGCTTCGACCGGCAGATCCCGGTCTCGGCGCCCGACCTGCGCGGCCGCAAGGCGATCCTCGAGGTGCACTCCAAGGGCAAGCCGATCGCCCAGGGCACCGACCTCACCAGCCTGGCCAAGCGGACCGTCGGCATGTCCGGCGCCGACCTGGCGAACGTGCTGAACGAGGCCGCGCTGCTCACCGCCCGCAAGAACGGGCACGTGATCAGCGAGGTCGAGCTGGAGGAGTCCGTCGACCGCGTCGTCGGCGGCCCCGCCCGCAAGAGCCGGATCATCTCCGAGAAGGAGAAGAAGATCACGGCCTACCACGAGGGCGGGCACGCGCTCGCCGCGTGGGCGATGCCGGACATCGAACCGGTCTACAAGCTGACCATCCTGCCGCGCGGCCGCACGGGCGGGCACGCGCTGCTCGTCCCGGAGGACGACAAGGACCTGATGACCCGCTCCGAGATGATCGGGCGGCTGGTCTTCGCGATGGGTGGCCGCACGGCGGAGGAGCTCGTCTTCCACGAGCCCACCACCGGCGCGTCCTCGGACATCGAGCAGGCGACGAAGATCGCCCGCGCGATGGTCACCGAGTACGGCATGAGCGCCCGCCTGGGCGCGGTCAAGTACGGCCAGGAGCAGGGCGACCCGTTCCTGGGCCGCTCGGCCGGCCGTCAGGCGGACTACTCGCTCGAGGTGGCGCACGAGATCGACGAGGAGGTGCGCAAGCTCATCGAGACCGCGCACACCGAGGCGTGGCACGTGCTCAACACCTACCGTGACGTGCTCGACGAGCTGGTCATCGAACTCCTCGAGAAGGAGACGCTGACCCGCAAGGACCTCGAGCGGATCTTCGCGACGGTCGAGAAGCGCCCGCACATCACCGTGTTCAACGAGTTCGGTGAGCGGACGCCGTCCGACAAGCCGCCCATCAAGACCCCGGGCGAGCTGGCGATCGAGCGCGGCGAGCCGTGGCCCCCGCCGGAGAAGGAGAAGCCGGTCCTCAAGCCGGAGCCGACCCCGGTCGGCACCGCGCAGGGTGGCGGCGACCTGCCCGGCGGGCCGCCGTACCCGAACTCGGCGCCGGACCCGAACGCCAACCCGTACGCCCCGCCGCCCCCGGGCGCCTACCCGAACGGCGGCCGTCCCTACGGCGGCTCGAACGGTGGCCCGAACGGCACGTCGCACTGGCCGCAGACCTACGGCGCCCAGCCCGGCGGCGGTTACCAGGGCGGCCCGGCAGGCCAGAGCGGCCCGCCGAACTACGGCGCCCCTCCGGGCTGGACCCCCGCGACCTCCCCCGGCGGTCAGCCGGGTCAGTCGTGGCGCCCCGGTGGCGAAGAACGCACTCGCGAGCACGGCTGGTTCGCCGATCAAGCGGGCAGCCAGCAGAGCGAGGGAGAGCGTCGTGACGTGGATGGACCAGAAAAGCCCCAGTGACGCCGTCCGCCCGGTCTTCGACCAAGACCGGGCGGAGAAGGCGATCCACGAGCTTTTGCTGGCCTGCGGCGAAAACCCGGACCGGGACGGCCTGAAGGACACCCCGGCCCGGGTCGCTCGCGCGTACAAGGAGATGTTCGCCGGCCTGTATACCGAGCCGGACTCGGTACTGGACAAGACCTTCGACGAGTCCCACGAAGAGCTGGTCCTGGTCACGGACATCCCGATGTACAGCCAGTGCGTGCCCAGCAAGCAGACCGTGAACGTCGTCGGTGGCCGCAAGCCGGCCGCCGACGTGCGGGTGGGCGACAAGCTGTGGACGCTCGTCGGCGGCAACGTCGAGGAGACCGAGGTCACCGAGATCAGCTCGCACCAGACGCGTGAGCTGGTCGAGGTGAAGACGTCGGCCGGCAAGTTCCTCGTCACCCCCGACCACCCCTTGGCGACGCCCGAGGGTTGGAAGGAAGCCAAGGACGTCGAAGGCTCGTTCATCGAGTGGACCCACGCGAAGAAGCTCTGCCGGGATCGCTGGCGCCCGAGCCTCGGGTACGACTTCGGTTACGTCGTCGGGACCGTCTGCGCCGACGGAACGGTCGCCGACCGGTACGTCTCGCTCGTGGTGAACGACCGGGACTACGCGAAGAAGTTCGCCGAGTCCCTGCACCGTGCCTTCGGGATCGACGCGAAGGTCGAACCGACCTCCCGGCCGTCGGGCTACCTGGGGCGTGACCTTCCCGGCTTCCGGGTGCGGGTCGTGTCCTCGTTCCTCGCGGACCTGATGCGGCAGTACGTGGGCGGCGACGCCCACCACCAGCGGCAGCGGTTCCCGATGGTGGTCCTCAACGACTTGTCGACCTTCAACGGCTTCCTCGACGGCTACGTCGACGGGGACGGGCACCGGAGCAAGTACTCCGCCGGCCGGATCATCGCGAGCGCTAACACGCCGTTCCTGGAGGACCTGGCCACCGTGATCGGTGCCCGGTTCACCGCGAACACCGGCGGGACCGCGTCGCGGTTGTACGTCGCCGACAGCTGGTTCCGGAAGCACGGTTTCCCGCAGGACGACTACGCGACCGACCTGATCGAGTCGGAGTACGTGCAGGTCGAGTCGGTGACACCGGTGAGCGCGACCGGCGCCAAGCCCTACACCGTTTACAGTTTCAAATGCGACCCGCATCCGACGTTTTTGATTGCGGGACATTTAACTCACAACTGTGAACACCATTTAGTGCCCTTCCACGGGGTCGCGCACGTCGGGTACATCCCCAACGCGGGAGGCAAGGTCACCGGGCTCTCCAAGCTCGCCCGGCTCGTCGACCTCTACGCCAAGCGACCCCAGGTCCAGGAACGGCTGACCTCCCAGGTCGCCGACGCCCTGGTTCGCAAGCTCGAGCCTCGCGGCGTGATCGTCGTGATCGAGGCCGAGCACCTTTGCATGGCCATGCGGGGGATCCGTAAGCCTGGCGCCCGGACGACCACCTCGGCCGTGCGGGGACTGCTCAAGACCTCGGCCTCGTCACGGGCGGAGGCGCTCGACCTCATCAAGGCGCGTCGGTGACCGGAAACCTGCCCGCGCCCGGGCGGTGCGTCGTGGTGGGCGTGCTGAACGTGACGCCGGATTCCTTTTCGGACGGTGGCCGTTACCTCGACGTCGACCAGGCGCTGGAGCACGCGCGGGCCATGTGGGCTCGGGGGGCCGACCTGATCGACGTCGGCGGGGAGTCGACGCGGCCCGGGGCGCTGCGGGTGGACGCCGAGACCGAACTGGCTCGGGTTCTCCCCGTGATCCGGACGCTTGCCGGTGAGGGGGTGGCGTTGTCCGTCGACACCACGCGCGCCGCTGTGGCCGCCGCGGCGCTCGAGGCCGGGGCGCACGTGGTCAACGACGTCTCCGGCGGATTGGCCGATCCGGACATGGCGCGGGTCGCGGCCGAGTCCGGGGCGCCGTGGGTGCTGATGCACTGGCGCGGGCACAGCGAGGACATGCAGGCCCTCGCGAAGTACGAAGACGTCGTCGCCGACGTCCGGTCCGAGCTGCTGGCCCGGGTGGACGACGCGCTCGCGGCCGGGGTGGCCGAGAGCGCGATCGTGCTGGATCCCGGGCTCGGGTTCGCGAAGAACGCCGAGCACGACTGGGCGTTGCTGCGCGGGCTGGACTCGGTGCTGTCCCTCGGGTTCCCGGTGCTCGTCGGCGCCTCGCGCAAGCGGTTCCTCGGCCGGCTGCTGTCCGAAAAGGACGGTACGCCGCGGCCACCGGACGGCCGGGAGGACGCGACCGCGGCCATCTCGGCGCTCGCCGCGGCCGCCGGGGCGTGGGGCGTGCGGGTGCACGAGGTCGGGGCGTCGCTGGACGCCGTCACCGTGGCCGCGGCGTGGTGGAAGGGTTCGCCGGATGTCTGACCGGATCACGTTGACCGGCCTGCGGGTGTTCGGGCACCACGGCGTGTTCGAGCACGAGAAGCGCGACGGCCAGGAGTTCGTCGTCGACATCACGGTGTGGCTCGACCTCGGGCCGGCCGCCGCGTCGGACGACCTGACCAAGACCCTGCACTACGGCGAGCTGGCCGAGCTGGCCGCCGGGATCGTCGCGGGCGAGCCGTACGACCTGATCGAGAAGGTCGCCGGCACGATCGCCGACGCGGTCGTCCGGGACGAACGCCTGGCCGCGGTCGAGGTGACCGTGCACAAGCCGTCGGCGCCGATCCCGCTGACCTTCGACGACGTGGCCGTCACGGTCCGGCGCGAGCGATGAGCCGCGCCGTCCTGTCCCTCGGGTCCAACCTCGGCGACCGGCTCGGCTTCCTGAAGCTGGCGCTGGACGCCGTCCGGCCCGCGCTGGTCGCGGTGTCGAGCGTCTACGAGACCAAGGCGTGGGGTGTCGAGGACCAGCCTGACTTCCTCAACGCCGTCTGCGTCGTCGACGACCCGGACCGCGACCACTGGGCCTGGCTGCGCACCGGGCAAGCCGCCGAGCAGGCGGCCGGGCGGGTGCGGGAGCTGCGCTGGGGGCCGCGGACGCTGGACGTCGACGTCGTCACGGTCGACGGCGTCACCTCCGCCGACCCGGAGCTGCTGCTGCCGCACCCGGGCACGCCGGACCGGGCGAGCGTGCTGGTCCCGTGGCTGGAGATCGAGCCGGACGCTGTCCTGCCCGGTCACGGCCCGGTCGCCGCGCTGCTGGCCGCGCGCCCCGCGTCGGACGTCGACACGGTCCGGCGTACCGACCTCACGCTGAGCTGAACAAGTCAAGCCCCGGCGGCAGCTCGTCGCCGAGTTGCCGTCCAGGGGCGGTCAGCCGCGCAAAGCCGCGATCATGAACTGCACCGCCGGCTGGGCCGTCGGGACCGGCGGCCAGCCGTTGATGGTCGCGAGCAACTGCCAGTAGCGCTCGGCCCGCGGGTCGCCGCTCGTGGCGAACCGGTCCGCCATCTCGGTGCGGAACCCGGCCGACGCCGGGTCCTGGTCCGGACGGGCGGTGGCCGTCGCGATCTCGGCCGCAAGCGTTTGCCCTGCCTCCGACGTGGGCGAATCGCCTGCCTCCAGTGCCGCTTCGGCGCGGGAAACCCAGCCCGGCCAGTTCTGCTGCCAGGCGTCGGCGGGCGGGTGGAACTCGCCGTCGGCGATCTGCCGGGCCTGGGTTTCGCTCATCGTGCGGATCAGGGTCCGGAACGACGGGTCCTGGATCAGCTCGGCGAACTCGATCCACGCTTCCAGCTGCTCCGGCGACGGGTCGTCCGGCAGCTCGGGCTTGCCGGCGCGCATCCGCTCGTAGAACTGCGGATCGATCTCGAGCCCGGCGACCATCTCGTCCCAGAACTCGTCGACCAGCCGCTTGCGCTCCTCGTCGGACATCGACGCGAGACGGTTCATCAGTTTCACTTCCTCCAGCTCGGAATCCCGTTTGGCCACCGCGCGCAGCACCGCCCGGCGCAGCCGGAGCCGCCGGATCTGCTCGTCGAGCGCCTCGACGTGCCGGTTCGCCAGCTCGCCCACGGTCGAGGACCGGGTCAGGGCGGCGGAGACGTCGGCGAGGCCGAGGCCGAGCTCGCGCAGGGTGCGGACCAGCTCGAGCCGGGCCATGGCCGTGGCGTCGTAGAGCCGGTAGCCGGCGTCCGTACGGTCGGTCGGGGGCAGCAGGCCCTCGTCCGAGTAGAACCGGATGGTCTTGACCGGCAGGCCCGTGCGCCGGGCCAGCTCGCCGATGGTGAAGGTCGCGGTGGTACCCACAAGACGCATCTTGAACTCTCCAGTCGCTGGAGAGTCAAGGATTCCACGGTACGGTTGGGTCATGCACTTCACCCGGCCTCGCGACCTGGTGGTGGCCGGGGTACTCGGCCTGTTCCTCGGCTACCTCCTCTTCCAGGTCGCCTACGGCTCGCTGCCCCAGCTGCCGACGCTCGCGGGCGTCACGTTCGCCGTGCTCGCCGTGATCGAGGTCGTGCTCGCGTTCGTCATTCGCTCTCGGATCAAGGGCGGCCGGGTCGTTGCCGCTATCGGGATCGCCCGATCGGTGGCCTTGGCCAAAGCTTCGTCACTCGCTGGCGCGTTCATGACCGGCGCTTGGCTGGCGGCGCTCGTCTACCTTTTTCCCCGGCGTGACGAACTCGTCGCCGCGGTGCTCGACACCCGGGCCGCGGTGGTCGGCGTGGTTTCCGCGGCACTGCTGGTAGCAGGGGGTTTGTGGCTCGAACACTGCTGCCGGACGCCGCGCGACCAAGATCGGGAACGGACCCGCGGGGTGACCGGTTAGCGCTGGATTCCCACCGCTCGCTGGACCGAGTAGGTCTCGTTCGGATTACGAGCAGGTACGGTGTCAGTCATGACCGGCGTGGGTGACGACTCGCGCGGCCGCCTTCTGGGTAGGCCGTGGCTTGTTGTCGGATTCGTCCTCGCCATCGGAGCCACCCTCGCACTGGTGCTCAGCAACGATCTCAAGTACCTCAGACTCGGGATCGTTGCGGCCCTCTGGGCTGCCCTGATCGGCGCGTTCCTCGCCGTGAAGTACCGCAAGCACGCGGCACAGAGCGAGGACGCGGTCTCCGAGGCGCAGGCTGTGTACGAGTTGGAGCTGGAACGCGAGATCGCGGCCCGGCGCGAGTACGAACTGGAGGTGGAGGCGGAGAACCGCACGGCGGCCGACTCCCGTGGCCGCGAGGAGCTGGAGGCGCTGCGCGCCGAAGTCTCCGCGCTGCGCGACAGCCTCCAGTCGCTGTTCGGCGGTGAGGTGCTGCTCGAACGCGTCGCGCTGACCGCGCAGGCGACCCGCATGCGCAAGCTCTCCGACGACAACCGGATGATCCCCGACGGCGCGCCGAAGAAGAAGCCGGCTCAGCTGATGGCCGCGAAGAAGCCGGTGAGCGAGGGCGGCGAACGGCCGACCGAGCTGATCGACCGCGTGCTCGACGAGCGCCGCCGCAAGGCGTCCAACGGCAAGCCCGCGAACGGCAAGGGCTTCGGTGGCAAGGGCAAGGGGTTCGGCGGCAAGCCGGCCAACGGCGCCAACGGCCCGAAGGCGCCCGCCAACGTCAACGTGCAGAGCACCCAGCAGATCGCCCGGCCGAAGCCGCTGAGCGAACGCCGTCCGCCCGTGCCCGAGGTCGACCCGGCGCTGAACGCCGCGCAGCGTGAGCTGAAGGCCGCCGAGCTGCGCGCCGAGGCGGCCCGCCGCCAGGCCGAGTCGCAGCCGATGCGGCTGCCGGAGCCCGCCGAGGTCGCGAAGCAGCCCGAGCGCCGTCCCGAGGTCCCCGCCGAGCCGACCCGCCGCGACGTGCCGCGGGCCGCCGACCCCAAGACCGAGATCCGCCGTCCGGAGCCGCCGACGCAGATCCGGCGCCCTGAGCCGCCGCCCGCGCGCCGCGCGGAGATGTCGCGCGGGGAGATGCGCCCCGCCGAGATGTCGCGTCCCGACATCCCGCGGGTGGAGATGTCGCGCCCGGACATTCCCCGGGTCGAGATGTCACGCCCTGATCTGCCGCGTGTGGAGCGTCAGCGCCCGGCTGAGATGTCGCGTCCGGACCTGCCGCGCGTGGAGCGTCAGCGGCCCGCTGAGATGTCGCGTTCGGACCTGCCGCGTGTGGAGCGGCCGCGGCCCGGGGAGGTGTCCCGTTCGGACATCCCTCGTGTCGAGCGTCAGCGGCCGGCCGAGATGTCGCGTTCGGACCTGCCGCGTGTCGAGCGGCCCAGGCCCGGGGAGATGTCCCGTTCGGACATCCCGCGCGTCGAGATGTCGCGTCCCGACATCCCGCGGGTCGAGATGTCCCGGTCGGACCTGCCGCGCGTCCCCGGCCCGAACGGCGCGCGGAAGGCCCCCGAGCCGCCCGCACGTCCGCCCCAGGGCCGTCCGGCGGCCAGCGTGCCGCCGCCGAAGCCGTCCGAGATGTCGCGTTCGGACATCCGGCCGGTCGAGCGCCCGGTGGCCGACCTGAGCGCGGCGTTCCAGAACCGGGACGACTTCGCCGAGCGGCAGCGGCCCAACCGGCCGAAGCCGCCGGAGCCCAAGCCCGCCGACCGGAAGCCGCCGATGCCGCGAGACGTCACGGGGTCGCGCACCAACCTCCCGGTCGTCCCGTCGACGGCGCCGGTGCCGCAGTCGGGTCCTCCGTCGCGCACGAACCTGCCGCCCGTCGTCCCGCCGACCACGCCGGTCCCGGCGGCCGACGGCCGCCGTCCGTCGCGGCTGGAGCAGTTCTCGCGGGCCGACATGTCGCCGATCCTCGACGAGCCGGCGTCCCGGCACGGTTCGCACCGCGCTCCCGCGGAGGCGGCCCAGGCCGAGGCGCAGCCGGTGAACCCGACGCTGCCGGAGTCGGTGCGCAACTTCCAGGGCCGCCCCGGTGGCGGCCGCCGCCGGAAGCCGGACGACTCGCAGGTGATGCCCGCCGTGCCCCCACCGCCGCCCGAGCCCGCGGGTGGCCGCCGTCGCCGTCCGGACGGCGAGCCGCCGGCCTGGGAAGGCATGGTCGCCGAGCGGGCGTCCCTGTCGCGGCGCAACATGACGCCGGTGGACCCGGCCGACGTCGAGCACAACGGCAACGGCCACAACGGGCACGGTGCGAACGGGCAGAACGGCAACGGGAACGGCCCGGCCCCGCGCAACGGCCGCCGTGGCGAGACGCCGGGCAGCGGGTCCCACAACACCGGCCGGTCGGTCAGCGAGCTGCTGGCGGCGAACGGCGGAACCGGTTCGACCCCGCGCCGCAGGCGGCGCGCCGAGGACTGAGGCTTGGCCGCGGCGCTCACCCGGGGTTCGCATTCCGGTCCGTGTCCGGTCTGCGTAGGGTGACCGGCTGTGAGCGGAACCCTCTCGCCCGCGACGGGACTCGATCGCGGACGGCGGCCTCGCCGGATCACCGTGCTGCTGCCGGTGCTCGGGCTGATCGTGGTCGCCCTGTGCGGCCTGTTCCTGTTCGGCTTGGCGACGGCGCGGGTCGGCCCGCTCGCCGTCACCATCGGCGTGCTGGCCGCACTCGTGCCGGTCGCCGGGGTGGTGGCCGGCTTCCTGTGGGTCGACCGCTGGGAGCCCGAGCCGGCGAAGTTCCTGCTGCTCGCCTTCGCCTGGGGCGCCTGCATCGCGACGATCACCGCGCTGCTCATCAACACCACGGCCGAGGCGGTCGGTGACGAGCTGCTCGGCAAGGGCAGTGGCAACACCGTCGCGGCGCTGGTGTCCGCGCCGGTCGTCGAGGAAGCCGCGAAGGCGCTCTTCGTCGTCCTCATCCTGTGGCGCCGCCGCAGCGAGTTCGACGGTGTCGTGGACGGCGTCGTCTACGCCGGGTTCAGCGCGGCCGGGTTCGCGTTCACCGAGAACATCTACTACTTCGGCCGTGCTTTTTACGACTACGGCTTCGGTGACGGGCACAGCCAGGGCGTCATCACGGCGTTCTTCCTGCGGGGGGTGCTCGCGCCGTTCACGCACCCGCTGTTCGCCGTGCTCACCGGCATCGGGATCGGCATCGCCGCGCGGACGACGACCAAGGCGTTGAAGATCATCGCGCCGATCGCCGGCTACCTCGCCGCGGTCTGCCTGCACGCGCTGTGGAACAGCGCCGCGCTGCTCGGCGGGTCGAAGTTCCTGACCGTGTACTTCCTGATCATGCTGCCGCTGTTCCTCGGTGTGGTCTACCTGGTGATCCTGCAGCGACGGCGGGAGCAGCGGATCATCGAGGCCGCCCTGCCGCACATGGCGTCGGCGCGCTGGATCGCGCCGTCGGAGGTCGAGCTGCTGGCGAGCCTGCCCGGCCGCCGCGCGTGGCGCCGCCAGGCGAAACGGCAGTCCGGCAAGCAGGCCGCCAAGGCCGTCGCCGTGTACCAGGCGAGCGTCACGGAGCTCGCGTTCCTGGACCGGCAGGAGATCCGCACCGAAGCCGACGAGCGGCGCCAGCAGGAGCTGCTGCGCACGCTCAAGTCCGCCAGGGCGGAAGCGACGCGTCTCGCCCAGCAAGCTCCGCACGGGTGACCCGGTCCGGGTGAAGCTGGTCACCCGGGTTCAACGGCGCGCGCTCAGCCGAGTTAGTCTCGCGCCGTCGTCCGGTACCCGGAGCGGGACTGGAACGAGAGCAGAGGGAGTCTGCGAACCATGAGCGTCCACAGGCGCACGCCATGATGAGGCCCGCCCGCCTCGCGGTCGGTGTCGTTTCCGCCGGCCGGGTGGGCAGCGTGCTCGGGGCCGCACTGGCCCGGGCGGGACACACCGTGGTCGCCGCGTCCGGGCTGTCCGCCTCGTCGCTGGCCCGTGCCGAACGCCTCCTCCCCGACGTGCCGCTGCTGCCGCCCGACGAAACCGTGCGCCGGGCGGACCTGGTGCTGCTCGCCATCCCCGACGACGCCCTGGCCGGCATGGTCCGCGGGCTCGTCGCCACGGGGTCGCTGCGGCCGGGCCAGATCGTCGTGCACACGTCCGGCGCGCAGGGCATCGACGTGCTGGCGCCCGCGGCCGAGGCCGGGGCGCTCCCGCTGGCGCTGCACCCGGTGATGACGTTCACCGGCCGCGAGGAGGACCTCGAGCGGCTGGCGGCGTGCAGCATCGGCGTCACCGCGGTGGAAGACGACGAGGCGGCCTGGAACGTCGGCGAGGCGCTGGCCGTCGAGATGGGCGCCGAGCCGGTGCGCATCCCCGACTCCGCGCGAGCGCTCTACCACGCTGCGTTGACCCACGGCGCGAACCACCTGATGACGCTGGTCGCCGACTGCGCGGAAGTCTTGCGTGAAGCCGGAATCGGGCAATCCGAACGGCTGGTCGCGCCACTGCTTTCGGCCGCGTTGGATAATGTGCTCCGACACGGCGACCGCGCGCTCACGGGCCCGGTCGCGCGTGGCGACGTCGGCACCGTCCGCAAGCACCTGGAGGTGCTGGCGGACCGCGCGCCGGACGTCGCGCCGGCCTACCGGGCGCTGGCCAAGCGCACGGCGGAGCGTTCCAGGGCCGCCGGGCTGCTGGACACCGCGGCCGCCAAAGAACTCACCGACCTCCTCGACGATCCCGCCGAAGGGCACCCAGACCAGTGACCACACCGAAATTCAGTCGCGGCACCCTGAACCAGTTCGCCTCACCCGAGCAGATGAGCCAGGTCAGCCGGGCCCTGCACGGCGTCGGCCGCAAGCTCGCGCTCGTGCCGACCATGGGCGCGCTGCACGCCGGGCACCGCGAGCTGATCCGCCGCGCGAAGCGGCTGCCGAACAACGTCGTGGCCACCTCGATCTTCGTCAACCCGCTGCAGTTCGGCGAAGGCGAGGACTTCGAGGCCTACCCGCGTCCGCTGGACGCCGACCTCGCCGTGCTGGGCGAGGACGGCGTCGAAATCGCCTTCACGCCCAGCGCCGACGCCCTCTACGGCGAGGGCGCCGTCGTCACCGTGCACCCCGGCCCGCTCGGCGACGAGCTCGAGGGCGTCGTCCGGCCCGGGCACTTCGCCGGGGTGCTGACCGTGGTGGCGAAGCTGTTCAACCTGCTCCGTCCGGACTACGCGCTCTTCGGCGAAAAGGACTACCAGCAACTGGTCCTGATCAAGCGGATGGTGCGCGACCTGAACATCGACACGCACGTGATCGGCGTGCCGACCGTGCGCGAGCGTGACGGGCTGGCCCTGTCGTCGCGCAACGTCTACTTGACGCCTGAGCAGCGTGAAGACGCGATCGTCCTGTCGGCCGCCCTCACCGCGGGGGCGTTCGTCGGCCGGGACGGGGCGGACGCGGTCCTCGAGACCGCGTGGAAGACCCTCGCCGCGCGTCCCGCGGTCGAGGTGGATTACCTGGAGTTGAGGGGAACCGACCTCGGGCCCGCGCCCGTCGATGGTGAAGCACGACTGTTGATCGCGGCCCGGGTGGGGAGTACCCGGCTGATCGACAACGTTCCGGTGTTGCTCGGTGCTTCGGTAGATCACCCGGCGCACCCGGAGCGGGACGCAGGGGAATAGGAGTCCACTATGTACCGGACCATGCTCAAGTCGAAGATCCACCGGGTCACCGTCACCCAGGCCGACCTGCACTACGTCGGCTCGGTCACCGTCGACGAGGACCTGATGGAGGCCGCGGACCTGCTGCCGGGGGAACAGGTGTCCATTGTGGACGTCACCAACGGGGCGCGGCTGGAGACCTACGTCATCAAGGGGGAACGCGGCAGCGGCGTGCTCGGCATCAACGGCGCCGCGGCGCACCTGGTGCACCCGGGTGACCTGGTCATCCTGATCTCCTACGGTCAGATGGAAACCGCCGAAGCCGCGACGTACGCACCGCGCGTGGTGTTCGTCGACGCGGACAACCGGATCGTCCACCGGCACGCCGATCCCGGCCAGGCGCCGGAGGGTTCCGGGCTGCTCAGCGGCACGGTGACCCTGCCGGAGGAGGAGACGGCGATCTTCCCGGTGGCCGAGACGGCGGACGCGCGCCGGCTCGACGCGCTGCTGCACGCGGAAAGCTGACCCGCTTGCTCCTCACCGTCGACGTCGGCAACACGAACATCGTGCTGGGCCTGTATTCCGGCACCGAGCTCGCGGGCGACTGGCGCATGCGCACCGACGCGCGGATCACCGCCGACGAGCTCGCGCTGACCGTCCGCGGGCTCCTCGGCCCGCACGCGGACGACGTCACGGGGATCAGTGCGTTGTCGACGGTGCCGGCGGTGCTGCGCGAGCTGCGGGTGATGCTTTCGCGCTACTACGCGAAGGTGCCGAAGATCGTCGTCGAGCCGGGGGTGCGCACGGGCGTGCCCCTGCTCGTCGACAACCCGAAGGAGGTGGGCGCGGACCGGCTGGCGAACACGCTGGCCGCGCACCACCTGCACAGCGGCACGGCGTGCGTCGTGGTCGACTTCGGCACGTCCACGAACGTCGACGCGATCTCGGCCCGCGGCGAGTTCCTGGGCGGCGCGTTCGCCCCGGGCATCGAGATCTCGGTGGACGCGCTGGCCGCGCGCGCGGCGGCGTTGCGCAAGGTCGAGCTGGTGCCGCCGCGCTCGGTGATCGGCAAGAACACGGTGGAGTGCCTGCAGTCGGGCATTCTCTACGGCTTCGCGGGCCAGGTCGACGGGCTGGTCCGCCGCATCGCCGCTGAGCTGTCCCCGGGCGGCCGGGACCCGGTGGCGGTGCTCGCCACCGGCGGCCTGGCGCCCCTGGTGATCGGCGAGTCGGAGACGATCACCGAGCACGTCCCGGACCTGACCCTGCTCGGCCTGCGCCTGGTCTACGAGCGCAACATCCGCGCCTGATCGGTGAGGCGCCGGCGTTCCAGGACGTACCCGAGCGCCGTCACGGCCAGCGCCGGGAACGCCACCACCGCCTGCGGGAACTTCGCCGTCCCCGGCGGGTCGACGGCCTTCGCGCCCGGGTAGGCCAGCGCCGAGATCTGCGTCAGCCAGTAGAGCGAGGCCAGCGTCGCGCCCGCGTCGAGCCCCTCCCGGGACGAGGGGGCCCGCCAGAGCTGCCACAGGCTCGTGACGCCGAGCGCGAGCCCCAGGCTCATCGTCTGGCCGTTGTGGAACTTCGCGTGCGGTGGCCAGGCCGGGTTCTTGACGTGGGTCTCGTTCCAGTCGGCTTTGTAGGGGCCGGCCGCGGTCAGCAGCGACGTCAGGGAGATCAGTGCCCGTCCCCATGATTTGGTAGCCATGGTTACAGTCTGGAACCTCCACTTTGCTGGAGGTCAAGCTAGCAGTTTCAGGCCGACGACCCCCGCGACGATCAGCCCCAGGCAGGCGATCCGGGTGGCCGACGCCGGATCACCGAGCACGACGACGCCGTAGACGGCGGTGCCGATGGTGCCGATGCCGACCCAGATCGCGTAACCGGTGCCGAGCGGGATTTCCCGCAGCGCGTAAGCCAGTCCGCTCATGCTCAGCACGAGGGCGATCAGGAACACCGCCGCGGGAACGGCGCGGGAGAACCCCTTGGACGCGCCGAGCGCGGCGGCCCAGACGGTTTCGAGGACTCCGGACAGGATCAGGACGAGCCAGGACATGGTCGGGCCTTTCGCAGTGTTGAGGTGCTCATCACTGCGCCGTCTTGTCCTGACCGGGTACG
This sequence comes from Amycolatopsis heterodermiae, assembly GCF_034929455.1. NCBI lineage: Bacteria > Bacillati > Actinomycetota > Actinomycetes > Pseudonocardiales > Pseudonocardiaceae > Amycolatopsis > Amycolatopsis heterodermiae. Next base: position 1,372,023 of record NZ_JAYFSI010000001.1, on the reverse strand, counting down.
ACGCGTTCGTCCGGGGCGTGCTCGCCGATTCCGACGTTAGCACGCGGCCATGACAGGAAATGTCCGCTTCAGCGCCGCCGGCTGCGGAACACCCACGTGATCAGCGGCAGGTCGAACTCGCCGGACGCCGTCGCCGGGTTCGTCTCCAGGAAGCGGCGGACCTGTGCGACGAGTGGTGCGGTCTCCGCCTCGTCCGACACGATCACGCGTGAATACGTCTGGAACGTTTCGACCAGGCTCTCCGCGGTCCGCCGGTGGGCGTGGCGGAAGCGGCTGCTTTCGAACGCCGTGAACGCCGCGTGCGTCGCCGGTTGCTGCTCGGTGTCGGTGTTCGGGCGGCGGCCGCCGATGCCGGCGGTCTCGGTGAACTCCGCCACCCACGGCACCGATTCGTCCTCGTAGTTCCACATCGGCACGAACACGCCGCCCGGGCGCAGCACGCGGGCCATTTCGGTCATCGCGAGGCCGGCGTCGAACCAGTGGAACGCCTGGCCGACGAAAACCGCGTCGACGCTCGCGTCGGGCAGCGGGATCTGTTCGGCGCGGCCCTCCAGCGCGGTCACGGACGGCAGCAGCCGGGACAGTTCCGCCAGCATTTCCGGGTCCGGTTCGACCGCGGTGACGTCGAGGCCGAGTTCGGCCAGGGTCACGGTGACCTTGCCGGTTCCCGCGGCGAGATCGAGCACGCGCCGGGGCGTGCCCTCCGCGCCGGCGAGCCCCCACTCGATCGCCTCCCGCGCGTAGTCGGGCCGGTGCTCGGCGTACGCGCCGGCACGTGCACCGAAGGAGGCGGCTTGGCGGGCTCGGATGTCGGCTGTGGGATCACTCACCAGCCCAGGCTAATGGACGGAAAAGAAAGGTAATCCGGTTGGCGTAGCGTCAAGCGAGGTTCGTACCCTATGGGCCATGACCGAAAACCCCGCTTCCACCAGCGACCCCGCCGAAGACGAACTGCCCGAGCAGATGCGGGTGCGCCGGGAGAAGCGCGACCGGATCATCGCCGAAGGCATCGATCCCTATCCGGTCGAGGTCCCGCGGACGCACTCGCTCGCCGAAGTCCGCGCGTCGCATTCCGGGCTGCCCGCCGACACCGCGACCGGTGATCTGGTCGGCGTCACCGGCCGGGTGATGTTCCTGCGCAATACGGGCAAACTGTGCTTTGCCAGCCTGCGCGAAGGTGACGGCACGGAACTGCAGGCGATGATCAGCCTGGCGAAGGTCGGCGAAGACGCGCTGGCGGCGTGGAAGTCCGACGTCGACCTCGGTGACCACGTCTTCGTGCACGGTGAGGTCATCACCTCCAAGCGCGGCGAGCTGTCCGTGATGGCCGACAGCTGGCGCATCACGTCGAAGTCGCTGCGCCCGCTCCCGGTGGCGCACAAGGAGCTCGCCGAGGAGACGCGGATCCGGCAGCGGTACGTCGACCTCATCCTGCGCCCGCGCGCGCGGGACGTCGTGCGCACGCGCGCCGGCGTCGTCCGGTCGCTGCGCGAGTCGTTCCACCAGCGCGGGTTCACCGAGGTCGAGACGCCGATGCTGCAGACGCTGCACGGCGGCGCGGCGGCGCGCCCGTTCGTGACGCATTCGAATGCGTTCGACCTGGAGCTCTTCCTGCGGATCGCGCCGGAGCTCTACCTCAAGCGCTGCGTCGTCGGCGGGATCGAGAAGGTTTTCGAGATCAACCGCAACTTCCGGAACGAGGGCAGCGACTCGTCGCACTCGCCGGAGTTCGCGATGCTCGAGTACTACGAGGCGTACGCCACGTACGACACCAATGCGGTGGTGACCCGGGAGCTGATCCAGGCGGCCGCGCGCGACGTCTTGGACACCGAAGTCGTCACCCTGCCCGACGGTTCGGAGTACGACCTCTCCGGCGAATGGACCACACTCGGAATGTACGAGTCGTTGTCCGATTCTCTCGGCGAAGAGGTGACGCCGGAGACACCGGCGGCCAAACTGCACGGATTTGCGCAGGCCAGGGGCCTGGAAGTGGATCCGAAGCTCACGCACGGCAAGCTGGTCGAGGAACTGTGGGAGCATCTCGTCGGAGATCAGCTGCACGCCCCGACGTTTGTGCGTGATTTTCCGCTGGAGACGTCGCCATTGACGAGGCAGCACCGCTCACGGCCCGGCGTGGCCGAGAAGTGGGACCTCTACGTGCGCGGTTTCGAACTCGCCACCGGTTACTCCGAGCTGGTCGATCCGGTCGTCGAACGGGAACGGCTCACCGAACAGTCCAGGCTGGCCGCGCAGGGCGATAGCGAAGCCATGCGGCTGGATGAAGATTTCCTCCGGGCACTTGAGTACGGAATGCCGCCGAGCGGCGGGGTCGGAATGGGGATCGACCGGCTGCTGATGGCGCTGACCGGTCTCGGTATCCGGGAGACGATCCTCTTCCCGCTCACGCGACCCGAATAACCCGGCCGTGTGAGTTGTCTACGGTTATCTCAATGAGATTTGCGCTGTCACCCGGAAGCGGGTACTAATGTACAGACAAAGTCTTCTGTGCGGGGCTCGCCCCGTAACCAGATCATTGAGTTAAGCCCCCGCAGGAGGAAACAGATGGCACAGAAGGTGCTCGTCTCGCTGGTCGACGACCTCGACGGCAGTGAGGCGGAAGAGACCGTCGAGTTCGGTTTGGACGGCATCAGCTACCAGATCGACCTCTCCTCGGATAACGCCGAAGAGCTTCGCGACGCGCTCGCCCAGTATGTCGAGCACGCCCGCCGTGCCGGTGGTCGCAAGCGCGCTTCCGTGCGTCCGGTCGCGGGTGGCAAGGGCTCCGCTCGCCCGGCCGCCGTCGACCGTGAGCAGAACCAGGCCATTCGCTCCTGGGCGCGCAAGAACGGGTACGCCGTTTCGGACCGGGGCCGGATCCCGTCCGAGGTCGTCGAGGCGTACCACAAGAAGAACTGACGCGGGGTTTGCGGACCGAGGCCGCCGGGCGAATTCGCCCGGCGGCTTTCTTCATGTCCGATGGCTGTCCGGTTCCGGCCCGGGGCCGGTACGGGCCGTTCGGGCGTACTCGCCGGGCGACTGGCCGGTCACGGTCCGAAAATCGCGGATGAAGTGTGACTGGTCGCTATAGCCCAGCCGAACCGCCAGTCCGGCGTAATCCACTGGTCCTTCGGTGGTGATCCGGTACGCCGCGTCGTTGAGGCGGTATATCCGGATCGCCCACTTGGGCGGGCAGCCGACGTGTTCGGCGAACAGCCGCTGCACCGAGCGAGTGGTTAGTCCAGTATCCGCGCACAGCTGCGCCACCCGGGTAATTCCGGGATCACGTGCGATTGATTCGACCGCCGCCACGGCCTCTCGGGCGGCCGGCCGGAGTACCACCGCATTTGCCAACAGCAAGTTGTCGATCGCACCGACCATTTGCGCGTCGCCGGCCGCGGTCCGCACCGATTCCGCAGCTTCGCGGGCCTTTGCGCCGAAAACATCGGCGAGCGGGACAGCGCGGTCGGCGATGTCACGCACCGGGCCGCCGAGGAACGCGCGGAAGGACCCGGGCCGGAATCGCACGCCGAGGCCCTGCACCCGGCCCGCCAAGACGTGGGAAAACACTTCACGTGCCGGTCCGTAGACGCCGGAAGCGGTCGGGAAGAACGTCGCGTGTACCGCGAGGTTCGGCAGTACCCGCTGCTCGTACGGCGGTTTGCCGCGCCGGTCCCAGTGCAGCACCCAATGGTAGTCGACGAATTCGGCGAGTTCGGGCGCCGGCGGGTGCCGGGTGAGGGTGAACATCGCGCCGGCGGCCGCCTCGGCCACGATGCCCCGCGGGATCCGGTGTTCCGCCACGGGTCAACGGTAACTGTCGCGTTCTTTCAAGACGGCGTCGTGGCCAGGTCGTTTTGATCTCGGACATGACTGCCGAGTTGATGCGCCCCGCCGCGGCCGAGTTCCTGCGCGCCGGGCTCGCCGTGGACGACCTGAGCGCTGCCACGCCGTGTGACGGCTACGACGTCCGCGGGCTGCTGAACCACCTTCTGTACTGGGGCCCGTGGCTGATCGCCGCGGGACGGCGCGAGGAGGCACCGTCGCCGGGCGCCGGCGAGGCGGACGCGGCCCTGGTGACGGCCGACTGGGCGGCGGCGCTGGAGAAGCAGACGGAGACGCTGGTGGAGGTGTTCGCGGCGCCATCGGCGTGGACGGGCGTGACGAAGCTGGGCACGGCCGAGCTGCCGTCCGCGGTGGTGGGCGCAATGGTCCTGGGCGAGTTCGTCCTGCACGGCTGGGATCTGGCCACGGCGACCGGCCGATCGCTGCACTGCGCGCCTGCCGCGGCCACGGCGGTGTGGGAGTCGGCGGTGGCGATGGGCGACCAGGCGCGGTCGATGGGCGTCTACGGGCCGGAGGTACCGGTTCCGGCCGACGCGGCACCGCTGGACCGCGCGCTGGGGGCCGCGGGCCGCGACCCGTCCTGGCGTCGCTGAGCGCTAGCGGGCGCAGGCGCGGGGGCAGCCGTCGCACTCGGGCTCGGCCGGTAGCATGTACGAGAAGCAGCAGCTCTCGCGGCGGCGGGTCCACTCGCGGGTTCCGTCGGCCCCCTCCACCAAGCGCAGCGTCGAGGCCGACGTCAACGGTGGGTAGACGGCGTCGAGGACCAGGGCCGCGTCCGCGACGCCCGCGCCTTCGGCCTCCGGGGTGCCGCTCTGGCGGCCCGCCCACCAGAGCGCGTTCTCGAGCGCGTCCGTCGCCGCGGCCCAGAGGGTGCGGCGGCCGAGCCGGGTGGCCGGGGTGTACGCCTGGACGAACCGGGCGGCGTGGGCCAGGTAGCGGGCCCGCAGGACCGCGGCGAGGGCCCGCTCGTCACGGACGACCGTCGCCTCCGGGCGGGCCGAGCCCGGGTCCGTCGGGAGGCAGTGGAAGCCGTCGCCGAGCACGGCCAGCGCGTCCGGGTAGGGCTGGCCGGCGCCGATGCGGAAGGCCAGGTCCGCGGGCCGGAGCGCGGGCACCCGCCGTTCGTGGTGCAGCAGCTGCGCGCCGACCTGGGCCGGGACGTGCAGGTACCACGCGATCAGGTACGCGTCGGCGGTCCGGGGCGGCGCCTCGCCGTACTCGCGCCGCAACCACCCGGTCAGGCGCGTGCGCCAGTCGTCGAAGACGGCCGGGCCGGCCAGTGCCGTCGAACAGCGGATCCAGTCCGCCGGGACGTCCCGCCGCAGGTCGAGCCGCCGCAGGGACGGCGCGAGACCGTCCGCTGTCTCGCGGGTGCCCGGGTGCGTCAACGGCCCTCCTTAGGTCTGCCTAACCTAACAGGGATCCGCCGATCGGGTGGCTGTCGCCCCGGTCACTCCCAGGTTGCGGACCTGTTCGCGGTGAGCGGACACCGCGTGGTGCGCGGAATCCGCGCGGTCGCTCGCACGTTGGGGTTGACGTAAAGGTGCAGGGCAACCCGATGATGGGAAGCATCCGGAGCGAGCCACGTCCGGGTGCGAAAAAGACCGCGAACAGCCGTAGTGGTACGCCAGCGCGACCAGTTGGCTACTAGAGTGGTCTCACGGTGCTGAATCCATCGCGGTGAAAGCACGATGGATAACGGGCCGCCGGCGCAGCAGTCGAGGGAGTGCACATGTTTGAGAGGTTCACCGACCGCGCGAGGCGGGTGGTCGTTCTGGCTCAAGAAGAAGCCAGGATGCTCAACCACAACTACATCGGCACCGAGCACATCCTCCTGGGTCTGATCCACGAGGGTGAGGGTGTCGCCGCCAAGGCGCTGGAGTCGCTGGGCATCGCCCTGGAGGGCGTGCGCCAGCAGGTCGAAGAGATCATCGGCCAGGGCCAGCAGGCGCCGAGCGGGCACATCCCGTTCACGCCGCGGGCGAAGAAGGTGCTGGAGCTGTCGCTGCGCGAAGCGCTGCAGCTCGGCCACAACTACATCGGCACCGAGCACATCCTGCTCGGCCTGATCCGCGAGGGCGAAGGCGTCGCCGCGCAGGTCCTGGTCAAGCTGGGAGCGGACCTCAACCGGGTCCGCCAGCAGGTGCTGCAGCTGCTCTCGGGCTACCAGGGCAAGGAGTCCACCGAAACCGGTTCCGGCGGCCGTGGTGAGGGCACCCCGTCGTCGTCGCTGGTGCTGGACCAGTTCGGCCGCAACATGACCGTGCTCGCCCGCGAGGGCAAGCTCGACCCGGTCATCGGGCGCGGCAAGGAGATCGAGCGGGTCATGCAGGTCCTGTCCCGCCGGACCAAGAACAACCCGGTGCTCATCGGCGAGCCCGGCGTCGGCAAGACCGCCGTCGTCGAGGGCCTGGCCCAGAGCATCGTCAAGGGCGAGGTGCCCGAGACGCTCAAGGACAAGCAGCTCTACACGCTGGACCTGGGCTCCCTGGTCGCCGGCTCCCGCTACCGCGGTGACTTCGAAGAGCGCCTGAAGAAGGTGCTCAAGGAGATCAAGACCCGCGGCGACATCATCCTGTTCATCGACGAGCTGCACACGCTGGTCGGGGCGGGTGCCGCCGAGGGCGCGATCGACGCGGCTTCGATCCTGAAGCCGATGCTCGCCCGCGGTGAGCTGCAGACGATCGGCGCGACCACCCTCGAGGAGTATCGCAAGTACATCGAGAAGGACGCCGCCCTCGAGCGCCGGTTCCAGCCGATCCAGGTCGGCGAGCCGTCGCTGGAGCACACCATCGAGATCCTCAAGGGCCTGCGTGACCGGTACGAGGCGCACCACCGCGTCTCGATCACCGACTCGGCGCTGGTCGCCGCCGCGACCCTGGCGGACCGGTACATCAACGACCGGTTCCTCCCGGACAAGGCGATCGACCTGATCGACGAGGCCGGCGCCCGGATGCGCATCCGCCGGATGACCGCGCCGCCGGACCTGCGCGAGTTCGACGAGAAGATCGCGAACGTCCGTCGCGACAAGGAGTCCGCGATCGACGCGCAGGACTTCGAGCGGGCCGCCCGCCTGCGTGACGAGGAGAAGACCCTCCTCGGCCAGAAGGGTGAGCGGGAGAAGCAGTGGAAGGACGGCGACCTCGACGTCGTCGCCGAGGTCGACGACGAGCAGATCGCGGAGGTGCTGGCCAACTGGACCGGCATCCCGGTGTTCAAGCTGACCGAGGAGGAGACCACCCGGCTGCTGCGCATGGAGGAGGAACTCCACAAGCGCATCATCGGCCAGGAGGACGCGGTCAAGGCCGTCTCCCAGGCGATTCGCCGTACGCGTGCGGGCCTGAAGGACCCGAAGCGCCCGTCGGGCTCGTTCATCTTCGCCGGCCCGTCCGGTGTCGGTAAGACCGAGCTGTCCAAGGCGCTGGCGTCCTTCCTGTTCGGCGAGGACGACGCGCTCATCCAGATCGACATGGGTGAGTTCCACGACCGCTACACCGCTTCGCGGCTCTTCGGTGCCCCTCCGGGCTACGTCGGCTACGAAGAGGGTGGCCAGCTGACCGAGAAGGTGCGGCGCAAGCCGTTCTCGGTGGTCCTCTTCGACGAGATCGAGAAGGCGCACCAGGAGATCTACAACACGCTCCTGCAGGTGCTGGAGGACGGCCGCCTGACCGACGGTCAGGGCCGCACGGTCGACTTCAAGAACACGGTGCTCATCTTCACGTCCAACCTGGGCACGTCGGACATCTCGAAGTCCGTCTCGCTCGGCTTCTCCGGTGGCAACGACTCCGGCACGAAGTACGAGAAGATGAAGCAAAAGGTCAACGAGGAAATGAAGAAGCATTTCCGCCCGGAGTTCCTGAACCGGATCGATGACATCATCGTGTTCCACCAGCTGACCAAGGAACAGATCATCATGATGGTCGATCTGATGATCGGCCGCGTGGAGAAGCAGCTCAAGGCCAAGGACATGGAGCTGGAGCTGACCGAGAAGGCGAAGTCCCTCCTCGCGAAGCGCGGCTTCGACCCCGTGCTCGGTGCCCGGCCGCTGCGCCGCACCATCCAGCGCGAGATCGAGGACCAGCTGTCGGAGAAGATCCTCTTCGGCGAGGTCGAGGCCGGCCAGATCATCCTGGTCGACGTCGAAGGCTGGAGCGGCAACCCGGAGGACAAGGACGACCAGGCGCGCTTCACCTTCCGCGGTGAGCGCAAGCCGTCCTCGGTCCCGGACGCCCCGCCGGTCAGCATCGGCGCCGGCCACGAAGAAAACGGCGGCGAAGCCGAAGGCGAGTGACCTGGATCCGATGATCCGGTAGTACGTCGGAAGGGCGGTTCTCCGAGAGGGGAGCCGCCCTTCCCGCGTGTCAAGGCCCGGCTCGGCGCGTGAGACGATGCCCGGGGGCCTTGGGAGGGGAGTCCGCGTGGACGTGCTGTCGATCGACTTCGGGACTTCCAGCACGGTCGGGGTGCTCTCGGCGTTCGGGCGGGGGCCGCGGGCCGTCGAGGTCGATGGGGCCGTCACCATGTCCTCCGCCGTCTACCTCAACGATGACGGCCTGCTCATCGTCGGGCGGGACGCCGAACGTGGTGCGCGCCTTGATCCCGGCCGGTTCGAGGCGAATCCCAAGCGGCGGGTCGACGAGGGCAGCCTGCAGCTCGGCACCACCACGGTGCCGGTCACCGATGCCTTCGCCGCCGTCCTGCGGCGGATGGGTGAGGAAGCCGAGCGGCAGCTGGGACGACCGCCCGGCCAGACGCGGATCTCGCACCCCGGCGGCTGGGGCGCGACGCGGCTGGAGATCCTGCGGGCCGCCGCCGTCCAAGCCCGGCTCGCCGACGTCCGGCTGATTCCCGAACCGGTGGCCGCCGCCGCTCATTACGGGAGCCTCGGCAACCGCAACACCGGGCCGATCGGGGTGTACGACCTCGGGGCCGGCACCTTCGACTGCGCCGTCGTCGGCATGAACGCGCAGGGCTTCGCGGTGCTCGCCGAAGACGGCCTGTCCGACCTCGGCAGCCTCGACATCGACCAGGCGCTGCTCGTGCACATCGGCCGTTCGGTGTCGCACGCCGATCCCGCGCAGTGGCAACGCCTCCTGCGCCCGCAGACGACCGCCGACCGCCGCCTGCGCCGGGCGCTGCTCCAGGACGTCCGTGACGCCAAGGAAAGCCTCTCCCGCCACCCGCAGACCGACGTGCCGATGCCCGAGCCGTTCGGGGACGTTCTCGTCAGCCGCGACGAACTCGAGGCGCTCGTGCGGCCGAGCCTGCTGCGCAGCGCCGAACTCCTCGGCGCGACCATCCACCGCGCCGGGCTGACCCCGGCCCAGCTCGCCGGCATCCACCTCGTCGGCGGGCCCAGCCGGATGCCGTTGCTGGCCGCGCTCCTCGGCCGCCAGCTCGGCGTCGTCCCGACCACGCAGGAGCAGCCCGAGACGGCCGTGGCGTTCGGGCTGCAGCACGTTCCGCTCGGCCCCACCGACCCGAACCCGACCGTGCCCGCGTCCGCACCGGTCCGTCCACTTGCGACACCGCCGCTCCTGCAACCCTGGCAGCGAACGGCCTTCCGCCCGCCGAAACCCTGACCGGCCGGCTCGAACCGGACGCCGGCCGACGCCCGGCGCACCGCCGAACGGGGGAATGTCGTACGTGCGCCCATGATCCGGCGCTCCTACCAGCATGAGTACGACGACAAAGCCCCGGGCGCCGAGCGTGCGCCGGCAGCTGCGCGAGGCGGAACGCTTCTCCTGGACCGGGTTCGGCGTCACGGTCGCCGCGTCCCTGCTCGGCACGCTCGTCCCGGCCGCCATCGGTGCGGGGCCGGAAGCGACGCTGGTTTCGACGCTGGTGGTGACGGTACTGGCCGCGGGCGGGTTCACCGCCAAGGACGGCGCGGCCCGCGGCATCAAGGCGATCGCGATCGTGCTGCTGGCGGCGGGCGCGCTCGTCCTGACGGTCACCGGGGTGACCGTGTTCGACCTCGCCCGCGGCAAGGCCACGACGTTCCCCGTGGTGCCGGAGGCGCAGCCGCGGGTGCTCGTGCCGGAGTCGGTCGCGTGCGGCACGGCGCTCGTGCACACGACGGCGAGCTGCGCGGTGGCGGTCCGCAGCGTCGGTGCGAGCCCGGTGCGGGTCACCGGCGTCGACGTGGACGGCACGGACTTCGCCGTGGACGCGAGCGGCTGCCTGGGTCAGGACGTGGTGCCGGGCCGGCGGTGCACGCTGGTCGTGAGGTTCACGCCGTCCGGGAGCGGGGAGCGGGTGGCGGATCTGACGGTCCGCCACAACGTCCCGGGCCCGTCGGCGTTCGTGGAGCTCACCGGGCACGGCGGCTAGGCAGGAACCGGATCCCGGCCAGCCACGGCCACGGCGTCTGCACCAGCGCGGAAACCACCGCCAGCAACAGGATCCGGTAGTCACCGAGCACGCCGGTCACGTTGTAGACGACCAGCAGCGGCACCAGGGCGACGAACGCGGACAGGACGGCCGGCCGTTGCGGCCAGATCCGCGCCACCATCAGCGTGAGCAGGGTGAGCAGCGCCGAGCCGCCGAGGGCCGCCCAGACGACGAGCAGGCCGAGCCCGGCGTCGTTGACCGTCGCGCACATGCCTTCGACGGCGTCGGCGCACATCGTGTCGTAGCGGTGGCCGGCCCACACCCAGAGCACGCCCGTGCCCGCGCCGCCGGCGAGGGCGGCGAGGACCACCGCGAGCACCGCCCGCGGGTCCGCCTGGGGTCTCAGTGCTCCACGCCCGCACTGACGACGATGTCCTCGGTGAGCTTCGACGCCGTGTCCGCCAGGGCTTCCAGCGCGTCGGCGATGCGGTCGACACCCAGCGAGGGCGCGGCCCGGCCCGACGCCGCGACCTGCTCGGGGCTGAACGGCACGTGCACGAAACCGCCGCGCACGCCCGGGAAGTCCGTGGCCAGCAGGTGCATCAAGCCGTAGAAGACCTGGTTGCACACGTACGTCCCGGCCGTGTGGGACACCGACGCCGGGACGCCCGCCGCGCGGATCGCCTCCACGCACGCCTTCACCGGGAGCGACGTGAAGTACGCCGCCGGGCCGTCTTCGACGACCGGGACGTCGATCGGCTGCGCACCCGCGTTGTCCGGGATGCGGGCGTCGACCAGGTTGATCGCGACGCGCTCCGGCGTCACCTCGGCGCGCCCGCCCGCCTGGCCGACGCACACCACGAGCGACGGCCGATGCTCGGCAATCGCCCGCCGGAGCGCGGGCAGCGACGCCGCGAACTCGCACGGCAGCTCGACCGCGGCGACGTCGTCCCGCCGCGCCCCGAGCGCCGACACCGCCTGCCACGACGGATTGACCGTCTCACCGCCGAACGGCGCGAACCCCGTCATCAGCACCCTGGTCATGCCAACCCCTCCCCAACGCCGTGAAGGCCACCTTGAGGGACTCTAGTTCCCCCAAGGTGGCCTTCACGGACTTTTGCCTCAGGCGGCGGGCTTGAGGCCGCCCGGGTAGAGGTACTGGTCGGCCGGCTTGCCGGTGCCGTACACCCACGCGTCGAAGAAGCCCTTGAGGTTCTGGTGCGCGACGCTTTCGGTGTAGCGCTGGAAGTCCTGCATGCTCGCGTTGCCGCCCCGGTGCAGCGACGGCCAGGTCTTCAGCACCCGGTCGAACGCGCTCTGGCCGATGTAGTTGCGCAGCGCGTGCAGCATGACCGGGCCCTTCGAGTACACGTAGGTGAACTCGTTGCCGGGGCCCATGTCGTACAGCTTGCCGTTCCAGAAGCCGGTCGACGCCTTCTTGACGTCGTCCGCGTACTGCTTGTTCAGGTCGACGCCCTCCTTGGCCTCGTCCCAGAGCCACGTGGCGTAGGAGGCGAAGCACTCGTTCATGCAGACGTCGCGCCAGTGGTCGACGGCCACCGAGTCGCCGTACCACTGGTGGGCGTTCTCGTGGACGATCGTCGGGACCGTGCCGGCCCAGCCCGCGGAGTAGATCGGCCGGCTCATCGTCTCGAGCGAGAAGCCGATCTGCTCGTTGAGGAAGATGCCGCCCGCGGCGTCGATCGGGTACTTGCCGAACTTCGACTCGAGGAAGTCGAGGATCTCCGGCAGCCGCGCCTCGGCCTGCTTCGTCGAGTCGGGCACGCCCGGGGCGAACGCGCTGACGATCGGCGTCCCGTCCTTGCGCTTCTGCTTGTCGAAGGTCCACTTGTCGATCGCGACCGTCGTCATGTACGGCACGATCGGCGTCTCTTCGGCCCAGACGTGCGTGGTGCCGCCGGGCGCCTTGAACGTCCCGCGCTCACGGCCGTTGGCGATCACGCCCCACTCGTCGGGCACGGTGATCGCGAGGTGGAACGTGGCCTTGTCGAGCGGGGTGTCGTTGACCGGGTACCAGGTGGTCGCCGACTTCGGCTCGCCGGCGACGAACGCGCCGCCCGCCTGGGCGTACTGCCAGCCGTTGTTGCCCAGCGACGGGTCTTCGATGGGCGCGGGCACGCCGTGGTAGGCGATCTTGACCTCGAAGTTCTGACCGCGCCGCAGCGACCGCGACGGCGTGATCGTCAGCTCGTGGTCGCCACTGCGGCTGAACTTCGCGTCGCGACCGTCGATCCGGACGGTGTCGACGGTCAGGCCGCGCAGGTCCAGGTTGAACGAGCTGAGGGCCTGCGTCGCCCGCGCGGTGATGTCCTGCAGCCCGGTGAGCTGGTGCGACGTCGTGTCGTAGGTGACCTTCAGGTTGTAGTCGGCGACGTCGTAGCCGCCGTTGCCGTCCTGGGGGTAGTAGCTGTCGCCGGCGCCGTCGCTGCCCGGCTTCGCGCCGCCCCAGTCGTTCCCGGCGGCGGCGACTCCCGAGCTCAAGCAGAGGCCGGTGAGCAGCGCGACCGCGAGCACGACCGGTTTCTGTCCCCTCATGAACGCTCCTGTCCGGTTGGGTGGACGTGAACCCGCAAGGTATCGCCACCGGTGCATGGTTGTGCGGTACGAAGTCGCATTTGTCCGGAAAATCAGCACTTACGTCGGTGTCGCTCCGGACGTCCGTCCCCGCCTCTCAGCGAAGGTCTGGAAAGCTGGGTGCATGCGCGTTGCGCTGCTCGGCCCGCTGCGCGCGGCGGAAGATGACGGCACGCCGATCGACATCGGCGGAGCCCGCCTCCGCATGCTCTTGGCCCGGCTCGCGCTGGACGCGGGGCGGGCCGTCCCGGCCGACGCGCTGATCGACGGCCTCTGGGGTGCCGACCCGCCCGCCGACGCGGCCAACGCCCTCCAGTCGCTGGTCTCGCGGCTGCGTAAAGCGCTGCCGGTGGCGGTGGAGTCCGGCCCCGGCGGCTACCGCCTCGCGGTGGCCCGGGAGGACGTCGACGCCGAGCGGTTCGAACGGCTCGCCGCCGAAGGCCGCCGCGAGCTCGCCGCCGGCCGGGACGCCTTCGCCGCCGAGCTGCTCGCCGAGGCCCTCGCGCTGTGGCAGGGGGCCGCGCTCGCCGACGTCCTCGACGCGCCGTTCGCGCAGGCACCCGCCCGTCGGCTCACCGACCTGCGCGCGGAAGCGGCCGAAGACCGGTTCGAAGCGCTGATCCGGCTGGGTGAGCACGCCGCCGTCCTGCCCGACCTGGCCGCCGCGGCCGACGCCGACCCACTGCGGGAGCGGCTGGCCGGGCTGCGGATCCGTGCGCTCTGCGCCGCCGGGCGCCAGTCCGAGGCGCTGGCCGTCTACTCCGGCCTGCGCCGGACGCTGGCCGACCAGCTGGGGGTCGACCCGTCCGCCGAGCTGCAGGAGATCCAGCTGGCCGCGTTGCGGGGCGAGTTCGCGCCGCCGTCCCCGGTGGCCGACCGGCTGCCGACGCGGCTGACGACGTTCGTCGGGCGCGAAGACGAGCTCAAGCTGCTGGCCGAGCTGCTCGGCGGGGCCCGGCTGGTCACCCTGACCGGCCCGGGCGGCGCGGGCAAGACCCGGCTGGCCACCGAAACGGCGTCCCGGCACCCGGCGCACCAGCAGGGCCGCGTCTGGTTCGCCGCGCTGGCCGGCGTCCGCAGCCCCGACGACGTCGAGGGCGCGCTGCTGAGCGCGCTGGAGGTCCGCGACCTCCGCAGCACCGAGACCGAGGTCCGCCGTCGTCAGGCGGAACCGCTCGAGCAGGCGATCGAGGTGCTCGGGGGCGCGGACGCGCTGCTGGTGCTGGACAACTGCGAGCACGTCGTCGACGCCGCCGCGCGGCTGGCGGACGAGCTGCTGCACCGCGCGCCGCGGCTGCGGATCCTGGCGACCAGCCGGGAACCGCTGGCGATCACCGGGGAGGCGCTCTGCCCGCTGGGGCCGCTGCCGGTACCCGCGGAACGCGCCGCGCCCGCCGAAGCCGCCGAGCTGGACTCGACGCGGCTGTTCCTCGACCGGGCGGCCGCGGTCCGCCCCGACTTCGTCCTCGACCGGTCCACTGTGGACCACGTCGGCGAGATCTGCCGCCGGCTCGACGGCATGCCGCTGGCCCTGGAGCTGGCCGCGGCGCGGCTGCGGTCGATGACCGTGGCCCAGATCGCCGGCCGGCTCGGCGACCGGTTCCGGCTGCTCACCTCGGGCAGCCGCACGGCGCTGCCGCGGCAGCGGACGCTGCGCGCGGTCGTCGAGTGGAGCTGGGACCTGCTGACCGACGCCGAGCGGGTGCTGGCCCGGCGGCTCTCGGTGTTCACCGGCGGTGCCGAGCTGGAGACGGTCGAGGCCGTCTGCGCGGACGAGTCGCTGCCCGCGGCCGACGTCCCGTACGTGCTCGGCAGCCTGGTCGAGAAGTCCATTGTGGACACGGTGGAGGGCGGCCTCGGCGAGCCGCGGTACCGGATGCTGGAGACGCTGCGGGCCTACGCGACCGAGCGCCTGGCCGAGTCGGGCGAGCTGGACGCGACGCGACGCGCGATGGCGACGTACTACGCCACGCTGGCGGCCCGGCTGGAGCCGGTGCTGCGCACCCGTGAGCAGCTGCCGGCGATCGACCGGTACGAGGCCGAGAACGCCAACATGATCACGGCGCTGCGCGGCGCGATCGAGATGTCCGATGTGGACAACGCGATCGGTCTGCTGGACGGGATGTTCTGGTACCTCACCATTCTCGGCCAGAGCGGCCGGTTCGGCGGGCTGGTCCGCGAGACGCTCGCCTTCGGCGACCGGCTGCCTCCCGTCGTCGCCGCGGCCTACCAGGCGATCCTGTACCTGATGGACATGGTCCCGATGCGCACCGACGACTCCGACACCCTGCCGGTGGTCGACGAATGCGTCCGCACCGGCGCGATGGACCGCTACGCCGGGCTTTCGGTGGCCCTGCCGATGCTGGCCTTCCTCGGCGGCAACCGCGATGTCGCGCTCCGCGAGGTGCGCCGGTCGGCGCGCAGCGCGGACGCGTGGACCCGCGCCGGCGGGCACTGGGTGGAGAGCTTCGTGCTCGACGACGCGGGGGACGTCGAGGGCGCGGACCGGGCGCGCGACCTGGCCTACGCCGGTTTCGTCGAGGTCGGCGACCGCTGGGGCATCGCGATGACGCTGAGCTTCAAGGCGTACGCGCTTTCCCAGGCGGGCGAGAGCGCGAAGGCCATCGAGACCTACCAGCAGGGCCTGGCGATGTCGATGGAGCTGCGGTCGCACGAGGACGCCGTCCAGCACTGGTGGCGGCTGGCCGTCGAACGGGCCCGCGCCGGCGACTTCGCGGGGGCCTGGCGCGAGCAGGAGGCCGCCGAGCGCTACGGCGCGGCCATCACGAACCCGCAGCAGAAGATCGTCCTGATGTTCGGCCGGCTGGAACTGCTGGTGCGCACGGGACGGCTGACCGAGGCCCGGGTGCAGCTCGACCGGGTCGGGGACCTGGCGCGGGACGCGGAGTTCCCCGGCGGGATGGGCGAGGAGTGGGTCAACGCGGCGGAGGCGCGCCTGCGCCTGGCCACCGGCCGTCACGGCGAAGCGGAACCCTTCGCCGTCGCGGTGATCCGGTCCACGTACCTGCGGGGCGACATGCCGGACCTGGCCGGGGCCGTGGAGCTGCTGGCCCTGATCCGGGCGAGGCAGGGGCGGCCCGAGGTCGCGGTCCGGGCGCTCGCCGCGTCCGCGGTCATCCGCGGCCGGCTCGACCTCGGCAGCCCCGAGCTCCGGGAGCTGCGGGCTTCGCTGAGCGAAACGTTGCCGGACTACGAAGAGCGGTACGAGCAGGCCAGGAAGGTGTCCAAAGAGGACACGATCACCTGGCTCCTGGCGGAGCTGGACGCGGTCAAGAGCTGAAGGGGACGCCCGCCCCCCGGCGAACGCCCCCTTCAGCTACGGCGTGGGTCACCCCCGTGCACCCGCGCCCTCAGACCCGCCGGCGGTAGGCCCAGGTGGCCAGCGGGAAGAACACGATGACCACGCCTGCCATCCAGGCCAGGGCCCCGGCCAGCGGACCGGCGACGGCACCGCCGTTCATCAGGCCGCGCAGCGCGTTGGCCATCAGGCTCACCGGGCTGATGTCGGCCCACGCCTTCAGCCAGCCCGGCATGGTGCTGGTGCTGACGAACACGTTGCTGCCGAACGTCAGCGGCATGATGAAGACGAACATCAGGGCCTGCGCCGCGCCCGGCGACTTCATGATCATGCCGACGAACACCGAGCCCCAGCAGAAGCAGAGCCCGAACGCCAGGCCCAGCAGGATCGCCAGGGCGAACTCGCCCGGGCCGGTGGAGATCCGGTAGCCCATGATCGTCGCGACGACCATCAGGACGGTCAGGCAGACCACGTACCGCACGATGTCCGCGAGCACCGCGCCGATCAGCGGGGCCGACCGGGCGATCGGCATGCTGCGGAACCGGTCGAACACCCCCTTGGTGATGTCGGTGTTGAGGTTCGTGCCGACCGTGAGGCAGGCCTGCAGGATGTTCATCACCATGATGCCCGGGACGACCATCTGCAGGTACGCGCTGGTCGAGCCGGACAGCGCGCCACCGAACAGGTAGACGAACATGACCAGGAAGATGATCGGCATCAGCGTGACGTCGGCCAGCTGCTCCGGGTTCTTGCGGATCTTCAGGACGCCGCGCCAGGCCAGCGAAAGCGCGTGCTGGAAGCCCTTGGCGGGGCTGATGTGCCGCGGCGGGGCCGGGCGGTCGAGTGCCAGGGTCGTCATGCCAGGCTCCCTTCGAGGTCGCGGGTGTCCTTCGTGGACTCTTCGGCGGCGTGCCCGGTCAGGGCGAGGAACACCTCGTCGAGGCTGGGCAGCCGCAGCGCCAGCTCGTCCGCGGTGATCCCGGCTTCGTCGAGCTTGCGGACCAAAGTGGACAGCAGCACCGGGTCGCTGACCGGCGCGGTGAGCAGCCCGGAGGCGTCGTCACGGGTCGGCCGGACGCCGGAGAGGTCGCCGAGGATCCGGTTGACGGCGTCCATGTCGGACAGCTGGGTCGGGCGCACCTGCAGCGTCTGGCCGCCGACGCGCCGCTTGAGCTCGTCGGCCCGGCCGTCGGCGACGACCCGGCCGTGGTCGAACACGGTGATCTTGTCGGCCAGCTGGTCGGCCTCTTCGAGGTACTGCGTGGTCAGCAGCACCGTCGCGCCGTCGGCGACGAGGTTGCGGACGACGTCCCAGACCTCGTTGCGGGCGTGCGGGTCGAGCCCGGTGGTCGGTTCGTCGAGGTAGAGCACCTCGGGCCGGCCGACGAGGCTGGCGGCCAGGTCGATCCGCCGCCGCATGCCGCCCGAGAACGTCCGGATCGCCCGCTTGGCCGCGCCGGTCAGCTCGAACCGCTCGATCAGCTCGGTGGCCCGCGTCCGGGCCTGGGACCGGGACAGGCCGTAGAGCCGGCCGATGAGCATCAGGTTCTCGATGCCGTTGAGGTCCTCGTCGACCGACGCGTACTGGCCGGTCAGCCCGATCAGGCTACGGACCCGGACCGGGTCGGCGACCACGTCGTAACCCCCGACCGTGGCTCTGCCGGAATCCGGTTTCATCAACGTCGCCAGAATGCGGATCGCGGTGGTCTTGCCCGCGCCGTTCGGCCCGAGGACCCCCACCACCTGGCCGTAAGGGACCTCGAGGTCCACCCCGTCCAGCGCCTTGGTCTCCCCGAAGTGCTTGACCAGGCCTTCAGCCTGGATCGCGTGCGACATGGCGTTCCTCCTTCGCAGTCGCTTACGGGAGCCACAGTGGACGCCTGGGCTGGCAGGCCGCGCACAGCGCGCTGGCAGCGGCTGTCCGGGGCTGGCAGGCGCTGGTGGAGATCTTGTGGAGGAGTTGTCGCCGCCCGGGCCGTCCGGCGCCGGCCTCGGCATACTCGGCACCATGGTGACAACGGAAGAGACGCGGGTGCGGCGGAAGAAACCGCTGGTCACGGCCCTGCTGGTGGTGCCAGTGGTGCCGCTGGCGGTCCTGGCCGCGCTGCGCCTGATCGGTTTCGACGGGGACTGGTACACCCTCGTCGTGCTGTCACTGACGCCGTACGCGGTCCTGTACGGCGTCCTGTTCGGCGGCCTGGCGCTGGCGTTCCGGCGCTGGTGGGTCGGCGGGGTCGCGCTGGTGCTGGCGGTCGCGCTGGCCGTGCTGGTCGTGCCGCGGGTTTCGGCGAGCGAGCAACGCGACGTGCACGGCAAGACGCTGCGCGTGCTCGCGTCGAACCTGCTCTACGGCCAGGCGGACCCGAAGGCCGTCGTCGACCTGGTGCGCACGCAGCGGATCGACGTCCTGAACCTGGTCGAGCTGACCCCGCGCGCGGTCGATGGCCTGACGGCGGCGGGGCTGTTCCAGACGCTGCCGTACCGCGTGCTGCACGCGGCGCCCGGCGCGTTCGGCTCGGGGATCGTGTCGCGGTTCCCCCTGACGGAGGTCAACCTGACGGGTGATTCCGCGGCCAAGCAGCCGGGCGCCCAGGTCGACCTCGGCGACGGCGTGGTGGCGGAGGTCGTCGCCGTCCACCCGATCTCCCCGGACGTCGACACCCCGCAGTGGGAGCGCGAGATCAAGGACCTGTCCCGCGCGGCGGGCGAGCACGGCCTGCGGATCCTCGCGGGCGACTTCAACGCGACCCTGGACCACGCGGCGTTCCGCACGGTGCTGTCCCGCGGCTACAACGACGCGGCCGAGCAGCGCGGCTCGGGGCTGAGCCCGACGTGGCCGTCGTCGATACCCTTGGTGACGATCGACCACGTCGTCGTCGACAACCGCGCCGCGGTCCGCGACTACCGGGTGTTCGACGTCCAGGGCAGCGACCACCACGCGGTGTTCGCCGAAGTGCAGCTGCCGTGAGCGTTACGGCCGTAGCTGTTCGAGCGTCTCCAGCGCACCGGCCGCGATCGAGACGCCGCGGTTGTGGCGGATCCGGGGTTCTCGCGGGTTGATGCGGATCAACGCGCCGGTCGCGGCGCTGGCGAGTTCGCTGTAGCGGCGGACCGTCGGGACCGCCTGGCCCGCGCCCAGTTCCACCACCACGAGGTCGCGCACCGTGCGGCGCCACGCGGTCAGCTCGTCCAGCTGCTCCTGGCTGCGGTCCGGGACCCACTCGTGGTCGCCGAACATCAGGATGTTGGGGCGCGCCAGGCCGCCGCAGCGCGGGCACGACGGCAGCGGCGGCACCGCGCGCATCGTCTCGGTGTCGACGGGCACGGAAACGTCGGCCGGCCAGATCTCGGTGGTGCAGCCGGACAGGCACTGGAGGTGGTGGATCGACCCGTGTGCTTCGGCGACGTGCTCGAAGCCCGCCTTCTGGAACTGGCCGTCCACATTGGACGTGAAGACGCGGGTGCCGCCCGGCGCTCGGATTTCGCGCAGCAGGCCGAAACCGCGGTGGGGCACCGTCTTCCGGTACAGGTCAAGGCGGTGGCCGTAGAAACCCCAGGCCAGCTCGGGATCTTCGGCGAAGTGGCGCGGGTCGGCGATTTCTTCGAACCGCAGGCCGAGCCGGGCGTACGGCGGGTACGCGCGCCAGAACCCCTCGCCGCCCCGGAAGTCCGGCAGCCCGGAGTCGACGCCCATCCCGGCGCCGGCGCAGATCAGCAGCGCGCCGGCGCCGTCCAGCAGTTCCGCGGCGCGGGCGAGGTCACTCACCCGGGTTCGAGCCGAGGACGACCTCGAACTCCAGCAGGCTCGCCCCGCTCGACACGGGCTTCGCGCGCTCGCCGGAGTGCGCGGCCGCGGCGGCGCCACCCTTCGCCCAGGCCTGGTAGGCCTCCTCCGTCTCCCACTTCGTGTAGACGAAGTAGCGCGTCTCGCCGGAAACCGGCCGCAGCAGCTCGAAGCCGAGGAAACCGGGCTGCTGGTCGACGGCGTGCAGCCGCGCACCGAACCGCTTCTCCAGCTCGGGGCCGGCGCCTTCGGGGACCTCGATCGCGTTGATCTTCACGACACTCATGACTCCACCCTACTGACGCCCACGCCGCCGTCCCGATGATCCGCGCCACGGCGGACAGCGGGTCAGCTGCGCAGTGAGCCGGGGTAGAGGTCGGCGTCCGCGGGGAGTGACGTCCCGTGGAACCAGTCCGCGAAGAACGCCTGGAGGTCCTGGCCGGAGATGCTGCGGGCCAGGCTCTCGAACGCCGTCCAGGTCGCGTTCGCGTGGCGATAGCGAGCCGGCCACTCGTGCAGAAGTCGGTCGAACGCCGGGTCGCCGATCTTCCGGCGCAGCGCGTGCAGCGCGAGGATGCCCTTGTCGTAGACGCCTTCGAACTCGTGGCCGGAACCCATGCCGACCAGCTTGCGGCTCCAGAAGTCGGTGCTGCCGCGGGTCAGCTCGATCGCCGCGCGGTAGCGGTCGTCGAGGTTCTGCCCCTCGCGCTCGCCCCACAGCCACTGCGCGTACGACGCGAAGCACTCGTTCAGGCAGGTGTCCGACCAGTCGGCGACCGAGACCGAGTCGCCGAACCACTGGTGGGCGTTCTCGTGCACCAGCGTCAGCAGCTCGGCCCACTTCGCGTACGTCGGCCGGGTCTGCGTCTCCAGGGAGAAGTGGATGTCCTCGTTCAGGTAGATCCCGCCGGCCGCCGACTGCGGGTACGGCCCGAACTTGCTGCTCAGGAAGGCCAGGACCTCGGGCAGCCGGTCGCCGGTCGCGCGGTGGTCCTCGGCGCCGGGCGCGTACGCGGAGACGACCGGGGTGCCGTCCGGCAGGGTCGAGCGGTCGACGCTGAACCGGTCGATCGCGACGGTCGTCAGGTAGCTCGCCACCGGGTTCGTCTCGGTCCACGTCGTCGTGGTCCTGCCGCCGGCGTGCACCGGCGGCAGCTCGCGGCCGTTCGAGATCACCGTCCAGCCGTCCGGGACGTGCGTGGTGAGCGTGAACGTGGCCTTGTCGCGCGGGGTCTCGTTCACCGGGTACCAGTACGCGGCCGAGTGCGGCTCGCCCACCATGTAGGCGCCGCCGTCGGCGGAGTGCTGCCAGCCGTTGTCGCTGCCGCCGTTGTGCGGGGTCTTCGCCGGATCGCCGCCGTAGCGGACGCGCGTGTGGAACGTCGTCCCGCCGCGGATCGGCGCCGACGGCGTCACGACCAGTTCGAACGTCTTCTCCCGGCTGAACTTCACCGGCTGCCCGTCGATCTCGACGGAGGCGACGTCGAGTCCGCGCAGGTCGAGGTCGAACCGGCTGAGGTCCTGGGTGGCCTTCGCGGTGACGGTCGTGTCGCCGTCGAGCCGGCCGCTCGCCGGGTCGTAGCTCGCGTCGACGTGGTAGTCGAGGGCGTCGTAACCGCCGTTGCCGTCCTCCGGGTAATACGGATCACCGGCGCCCGGCGCCCCCGGAACCGGGTGCATCGGCGGTGGTGGGGGCGGCGCCGGGACGGCGTCACCGCTGCAGGCCGCGGCGGAGATCACCACACTGCAGAGGGCGAGGGCGGTGAGTCGGCGGCGCATGCAGCCCAGCCTAGGTCATCGTGCGCGACGGCTCGGTCACGTTCCGCACCTGCGGATTTGTGGTTAGGTGGCCGCGTGCTCTGTTTCGGCGGCAGCGGCGTGCCGATCGTCCTGCTCCACGGCCTGATGGGCCGCGCGCGGACGTGGCGGCGCGTCGCGGAGTGGCTCCGGCCCTACGGCGCGGTGTACGGCCTCGACGCGCGCGGCCACGGCAGCGCGCCGCGCGTCGGCCCCTGGACGACCGAGCGGTTCGCCGAAGACGTCGCCGGCACGCTGCGCACCCTCGACGCCGGCCCGGCCGTGCTCATCGGCCACTCGATGGGCGGCCTGCACGCGTGGGCGACGGCCGCGCGGTACCCGGAGCTGGTGCGCGCGGTGGTGTCCGAGGACTTCGCGCCGGACCAGCGCGGCCGGACGGTGGAGACGTGGCGCGGGTACTTCGAGAGCTGGCCGGTGCCGTTCAAGTCGCTGGACCACGTCCGCGAGTTCTTCGGCGACGCGGGCGAGTACTTCGCCGACTGCGTCGAGGAGCGTTCCGACGGATTTCACCTGGTCGCCGACCTGGAGGACCTGTACGTCATCGCCGCCGAGTGGGGCCGCGTCGACTACTGGTCCACTGTGGACGCGATCCGCTGCCCGCTGCTGCTGGTCGAGGGTGAGCACACGGCCATGCCGCCGGGCCAGCAGGCGGCGGTCGCGGCCCGGGTGCCGGGCGCGAAACACCTGGTCGTCCCCGGCTCGGCCCACCTGCCCCACGACGAGGCCCCGGAGACCTACCGGGGCGCCGTCGAGGCCTTCCTGTCCCAGGTCCTGAACCGCTAGGCCCGGGAGAGGTCCGCTCGCCAGGCCGCCGTCGAGCGGTCCGCCGGGACGATCAGCGGCCAGACGTCCGAGCCGAGGAAGCCCGTCTCGTCGGCCGCCTTCGAGGCCGTGCACGTGTCGCGCGGCAGGCCGGCCCGCGCCGCCAAGGCCGCCACCGCGTCCTTTGTGGACTTACCGAAGACGCCGTCGGCCGGGACGTCGGCGCCGGACGTGCGCAGGAACCGCTGCGCCAGCTGCACCTGCTTGCCCGTGTCGCCCGGCTTGAGCAGCGGCCACTCGGCCTCTGCCCGCGCCACCGGGACGCCGAGGACCCGCCCGACGGCGGTGCGCAGCTCCGGCAGCCGGTTGTAGAGCACCTGGCCGGGGCATTCGGTCGTGTTGAAGTCGCGGTGGCCCTTGATGAACTCCGGCGCGATGCCGTACTGGTGCGCGATGTAGGCGACCAGGTTCACCAGCGAGTCCCACAGCGCCTGCGGCACGTCGACCGTGCTGTACAGGCCCTCGTTCTCGATGCCGATGACCTCGCTGTTGTGGTTGCCGACGTTGGCGCCCTGCACGTGCTGGGTGCCGCCACGCAGGATCTCCAGGCTGCGGTGCCGGCCTTCGGTGACGAACCCGCCGCGGCTGTTCGTGAACTGCTGGCCGCTGTCGATCCAGCCGTTCTTGTCCATGTGCAGGTCCTGGATGTACTTCGCGACGTAGAACGCGCGAGCCAGGGAGAAGTCGTCGTTCATCGGCGGGTCGACCGCGTGGTGCACGACGATGTAGGTCGGTTTGTGGTTCTCCACCACGATCGGGCCGGTGGCGGCCCGAGCGCCCCACTCGGACGTGCTGTGAATGGTCGGCGTGGGTACGGCCGCCGCTGCTGTTCTGACCCCGGTCAGCCCCAGTGTTCCGACCGCGGTCGCCGTGAATCCCGCCTTGAGCAGGGCACGGCGGTCAAAGTCCGCCATTGCGTGACACCTTCCGCCGGAATGCAACCAGGCGAAGGTAACCCCGCATCGCGCCTAAGACAACTATTGACCAACTTTTGCAGTAGCGCGTTAGTGTTCGCCCGGAAGTGCGAAGAGGCCGTCGCGGGTCTGCTCCAGCAGGCCGTCGACGAGCAGGGAGTCCAGGCAACGATCACGCTGGCCGCCGTCGTGCCAGACCAGGTCCAGCTTCGCCTTTTCGACCGGGCCCTCGGTGCCGCGCAGGACGTCGAGCAGCAGCCCGCGCACCTGCCGGTCGGTGCCGGCGAACTTCTGCACCGGCTTGGCCGGGCCGGCGTACTCCGGACGTCCGGCGTGCTGCCACGCGCACTCGTCGTACACCGGGCAGTCCGCGCAGCGCGGGGCGCGCGCGGTGCAGATCAGCGCGCCGAGTTCCATGATCGCGGCCGAAAAGCGCGCGGCCGGCGCGTCGTCGGCCGGCAGCAGCGCCTCGACGTCGGCCATGTCGCGGGTGTTCGACGCGGGCCCGGCGTCACCGGCGCCGTGCACCGCCCGCGCGACGACCCGCCGCACGTTCGTGTCGACGACCGGCGCGCGCCGCCCGTAGGCGAACGCCGCGACGGCCCGCGCGGTGTAGGCGCCGATCCCCGGCAGCGCGAGCAGGGTGTCCACATCGGACGGGACGACGTCGCCGTGCTCGGCCGCGATCACGCCCGCCGCCTGGTGCAGCCGCAGCGCGCGGCGCGGGTAGCCGAGCTTGCCCCAGGCCCGCACGACCTCACCCTGCGACGACGCGGCCAGCGCCGAGGGCACCGGCCAGCGCGCCATCCACTCGTGCCAGATCGGCTCGACCCGGGCGACCGGCGTCTGCTGCAGCATGATTTCGCTGACCAGCACGCCCCAGGCCGAGCACCCGGGCTCGCGCCAGGGCAGGTCCCGGCCGTGCGCGGAGAACCAGTCGAGCAGTACGTCAGCGTCCACAGCCACGCCGGGAGGCTACTTCGCGTGCTTCGGCAGCTCGCGGGCGACCTCGTCCGGCGACGGCATCGCGGCGATCTCCGCGGCGAGCGCGCCGGCCGCGTCGCGGCAGGACGGCAGCTTCCGCGCCTGTTCGGTGACGGCGTCCGCGCTCAGCTCGCCGGGCAGCAGGTGCAGTCCGGCACCCGCGGCGACGAGCGCTTCCGCGTTGGCGAACTGGTCGGCGCCCTGGGGCAGGACCAGCTGCGGGACGCCCTCGGCGAGCGCGCCGAGCGTGGTGCCGCTGCCGCCGTGGTGGACGACCGCGTCGGCGTGCGCCACCACGTCGGCCTGCGGCACCCAGGCCCGGACCGTGACGTTGTCCGGAACGGCGCCGAGGTCCTCGGGACGCACGCTCCCGGTGGCCACCATGATGTCCGCGTCGAGAGCTGCCAACCCGCGGATCGCCGTGGTGAGCACCTCGGCGGTGCCGAACGCGGTGCCGAGCGTCAGGTAGATCAGCGGCCGCGTCGGCCGCTCGAAGCGGCCAGGTTCGGAATAGGGCACCGGACGCAGGGCGATCCGCTCGGCCGTTGCGAGGAAGTCCTTGTCCTGCAACGACGGCGGGCAGATGTCCAGGTGCACCCCGCCGCCGGGGCGGTCGAAGCCGATCCCCTCGGGGAGCATCCGGCCGAACCCGTGCCACAGGGCGGGGATCCCGGCCCGCCGTGCGGCGGCGGCCGCCTCGGGCACACCCCAGCCGTGCACCACGAGGTCCGGCCGCAGCCGCGCCAGCTCCGGCTCGAGGTCTTCGGCGTAGATCTCGTAGAACGAATCCGCCGGCCGGAAGGGCCGGAGCCCGCTGCGGAGCAGGGCCGCGTGGACGTGCTCACCGGCCGCGAAGTGCACTTCGTGCCCGGCCTCCCGTGCCGCGATCGCGAGCGGGATCAGCGGGTAGGTGTGGCCGGGCGACGCGAGGCCGGCGAAGAGGACGCGCACGCTGCTCCCCGTTCAGATGGTGACGGCATCTGAACGTGAAGGCTACTCGACCTCGGTGAGCTTCCCGGTCTTGACGTCGTAGACGAAGCCGCGGACGTTGTCGGTGTGCGGCAGGAAGTCGCTGCGGCGCACGCGCTCCACCGACGTCCGGACGCTGTTCTCGACGTTGCGGAACGCCTCGACCGCCCAGGTCGGGCGCAGTCCGGTGTCGCTCTCGAGCTCGTCCTTGAAGTCGTCCTCGGTGACCATCGAGAGGCCGCACTCGGTGTGCTGGACGATCAGGACCTCGCGGGTGCCGAGCTTGCGCTGCGACAGGGCCAGCGAGCGGATCATGTCGTCGGTGACCACGCCACCGGCGTTGCGCAGGACGTGCGACTCGCCCTGGAGCAGCCCGAACAGCTCGAACACCCGGATGCGGGCGTCCATGCAGGTCAGGATGGCCACCTGGAGCGACGGCTTCGGCGACGAACGGTCGCCGGGCGTGACTTCGCCGAGTTCCTGGTTGCGCTTGAGCAGTACGTCGATCGAGGTCATCGGTCACCTTCCGGCCAGTGGCCCCGCGCTGCGGGCGTACTCCACCATTGGACCTGGACCCGACCACTTCGGGCAATGCAAAAAGAGCTAGATCACCGCACGTAAGGGGTGGTCAGCCGCCGAACCAGGGTTCCTCGACCGTGCGCGGGGGTGCCGACGTCCGGCCGATGCGCAGCTCGGTCGGCAGCGTGATCACCTTCGGCGCGCTCCGCTCGCCCGAGCTGAGCAGCAGCCGCCCGGCCGTCTTGCCCTTCTCGAGCACCGGCTGGTGGACGGTGGTGAGGCCGATCCGCTCGGCTTCGGCGATGCCGTCGAAGCCGGTGACGGTGAGGTCCTGCGGCACGCGCAGCCCGCGCCGTTCGGCCTCCGCCATGGCGCCGAGGGCGAGGATGTCCGAGGTGCAGATCACGGCCGTGATCTGCGGATACGCGTCCAGGAGCTGCCGGGCGGCCGACGCGCCGTCGTCCACCGTGTGGTCGAAGCGCTCGACCACCGGGACGCCCGCCCAGTCGACGCCGGCCGCGGAGAACGCCACGGCGAGCGCCTCGAGCCGGGTGCGCTGGACGTGGAAGTGCGCGCCGCTCTGGCGCGCCGGGGAGACGAAGTCGTCGTTGCGCTCGCGGGCCAGCCGCATGCAGATCACGCCGACCTGCCGGTGGCCGAGGCCGACCAGGTGCTCGGCGATCTTGCCGACGGCCGCCGCGTCGTCCGGGCCGACGCGGTCGATGCCTTCGAGGCTCGGCTGGTCGATGATCACCGTGGGCACCGGCCGCTCCAGCACGGCGGCCAGGTGCGGGTCGTCGTCCGGCACGGAGTAGACGACGAAGCCGTCGACGCCCGCGCGGTGCACCGCGGCGACGTCCTCCCGGCCCGGGCTGGCCGGCACCAGGTGGAGGCCGACGCTGGCGTCTTCGCAGGCCAGGGCCAGTCCTTCGAGGACACCGACGGCCGCGGGGTCGCGGAAGGCGTAGGAGAGGTTCTCGGTGAGCAGCAGCCCGACCGCGCCGGCCCGGCGGGTGCGCAGCGAGCGGGCGACGGGGTCGGGTCCGGGGTAGCCGAGGCGCCGCGCGGTCTCGAGGACCCGGCGGCGCAGTTCCGGGGACAGCTGGTCCGGCCGGTTGTAGGCGTTGGACACCGTGGTCCTGGACACACCGAGCTCCGCCGCGAGCGACGCCAGTGTCGCCTGCCTCCGGGTGCGAATAGGACGTCCCATCAGCAAACCGTAACGGTTCAGATCGTTTTCCTGAAGAGACACCCCGCGTGGTCGATGTCTCGATCCGCATGCATGAACTCGCATACACCAAACCGGGATCGGATGGCCAGGAAGTCATCCGGATGGGGTAAGGTGAATCTGACAACGGTTTCCATTAGCGTCTCAGTGTCGTTCAGGAGAGTTCTTCGATGAGATCCCGCCGCGTGCTCGCCGCCGCTTCGGCCCTGTCCCTCCTCGCGCTGGCCGCGTGCTCCGGTGGCGGGTCGTCCGCGTCCGACGGCGGCGCGCAGTCCGGCGGCGACGGCAAGATCAAGGTCGTCGCCTCGACGGACGTCTGGGGCAGCGTCGTGACCGCCGTCGGCGGGGACAAAGTCCAGGTCAAGTCGGTCATCCACGACCCGTCGGCCGACCCGCACTCCTACGAGACCACCGCCGACGACGCGCTCGCGGCGAAGGACGCGCAGCTCCTGCTGTCCAACGGCGGCGGCTACGACGAGTTCTTCGGCAAGCTCACCGACCAGGCGGGCGACGCGAAGAAGATCGTCGCCTACGACGTCGCCGCGACCGGCGACGAGAACGAGCACGTCTGGTACGACCTGCCGGGTGTCGACAAGGTGGCCGACCAGGTCGCGGCGCAGCTCGGCGAGTTGCAGCCGGCGTCGAAGCAGGCCTTCACCGACAACGCGACCGCGTTCAAGGCGAAGGTCGACGCGCTGGAGAAGCGGCTCGGCGAGCTGGGCGCGGCGCACCCGGGCACGAAGGTCGTCGTCACCGAGCCGGTCGCGCACTACCTGCTCCAGAGCGCGAAGCTGACGGACGCGACCCCCAAGGCGTTCTCGGACGCGGTGGAGAACGACACCGACGTCCCGGCGGGCGCGGTGAACGAGTACAAGCAGCTCATCGCCACCAAGCAGGTCAAGGCGCTGATCAACAACGCCCAGACGGTGACGCCGCTGACCCAGGACGTCGTCGGCCAGGCGAAGGCCGCCGGAATCGGGGTCGTGGACGTGACCGAAACGCTGCCCCAGGGTGTGACGGACTACATTGGTTGGATGACCGGGGAAGTCGATGCGCTCGCGAAAGCGTTGAGCTGAGCATGTCTTCCGTCTCCGACGACGTACGCCCCGCGGTCCGGGTCCGCGGTGCGGGCCTCGCGTTCGGTCCCCGGACCCTCTGGTCGGGCCTCGACCTCGTCGTCGAGCCGGGCGAGTTCCTCGCCGTGCTCGGCCCGAACGGCTCCGGCAAGAGCAGCCTGCTCAAGGCGCTGCTCGGCATGCAGGGCCTGTCCGCGGGCACGGTCGAGATCGCCGGCGGCCGTCCGGGCGGCGCGAACCGCAAGGTCGGGTACATCCCGCAGCAGCGCGCGATCGACGAGTCGCTGACGCTGCGCGGCGTCGACCTGGTCGGCCTGGGCCTCGACGGCCACCGCTGGGGCACGGGCCTGTTCGGCATGGCCGCGCGCCGCCGCCGGGTGTCGGAAGCGATCGAGGCGGTCGGGGCGACGCGGTACGCGAAGCAGCCCGTCGGCCGGCTGTCCGGCGGCGAGCAGCAGCGGCTGCGGGTGGCGCAGGCCCTGGTCGGCGACCCCGAGGTGCTGCTGTGTGACGAGCCGCTGCTGTCGCTGGACCTCGCGCACCAGCGCGCGATCAGCGAGCTGATCGACGAGCGGCGGAGTACGGCGGGCACCGCGGTGCTGTTCGTGACGCACGAGATCAACCCGGTGCTGCCGTTCGTCGACCGGGTGTTGTACCTGGTCAACGGCTCCTTCCGGATCGGCAAGCCGGACGAGGTGATGAACACCGGGACGCTGTCGGAGCTGTACGGCACGCGGGTCGAGGTGCTCAAGGTCGGCGGGCAGATCCACATCGCGGGCGCGCAGAGCTCGCTGTGCGAGGAGGAGCCGCACCACCACGAACACGACGTCGAAGAGCAAGTGGGCTGAGTCTTGGATCTGTTCGACTTCGGCAAGACCTGGGAGCTGATCACCGAGCTGCCCGGCGTCCAGACGGCCCTGCTGGCCGCTTTGATTCTCGGCCTGGTGGCCGGCGTGCTGGGCCCGCTGATCGTGATGCGCCGCATGTCGTTCGCCGTGCACGGCACGTCGGAGCTGGCCTTCACCGGCGGCGCGGCAGCGTTGCTGCTCGGGATCGGCGTCGAGTACGGCGCGCTGATCGGCGCCGTGGTGGCGGCGCTGCTGCTGGGCATCCTGGGAGCCCGCGACGCCGACCGCGACTCGGTGATCGGCGTGATCCTCTCGTTCGGCCTCGGCATGGGCGTGCTGTTCCTGTCCTTCTACAAAGGACGGTCCGGCAACAAGTTCGGCATTCTGACGGGGCAGATCATCACCATCGACTCGACGAACCTGACGTTGTTCGTAGTGTCGTCGGTGGTGGTGCTGGCGGTGCTGGCGCTCGTGTACCGGCCGCTGCTGTTCGCGTCGGTAGACCGCAACGTGGCGGTGGCCCGCGGCGTCCCGGTGAAGACGCTGACGGTGGTGTTCGCCCTGCTGGTGGGCATTTCGACGGCGCTGAGCGTCAAGGTGGTCGGCTCACTGCTGGTGGTGGCCCTGATGGTGACCCCGGCCGCCGCGGCGGCTCGCGTGACGGCGTCCCCCTGGAAGGCAACGGTGCTGTCGATCGTCTTCGCCGAGGTGTCGGCCCTGGGCGGGATCGTACTGTCGCTGGCTCCGGGTCTGCCGGTGAGCGCGTTCGTGACGGCGATTTCGTTCTTGATCTACGTGGTGTGCCGGGTGATCGCTTGGCAGCGGGACCGCCGGACCCGGGTCCGGGCGGTGGCCTCGGCCGCCGAACTGACCCCGGTGGCTTGAACAACTGGCTCGGTTGCCATCGCTGACGACGGAGGATCCGGGACGTTCAACGTCCCAATCCTCCATCGACCCGAGGCGGCTTGGCCGATCTGACTGGGCCCGCCGATCTGATTGCGCGCACCGACCGGGCTGGGCCCGCCGGCCTGACTGGGCCCGGCGACCTGACTGGGCCCGCCGATCTGGCTGGGCTGCCGACTTGGCTGGGCCCGCCATCTGATTGCGCGCACCGACCTGGGTGAGCCCGCCGACCTGGCTGAGCCCGCCGAACTGACCGCGCGCGCCGATCTGTTCGCCCCCCACCTGACTGGCTGTCCACAGGGTCGCGTGAATGTGGACAACTCGGCCCCTCCCGCGCCGATCCGGGGGCTTTGTCGCACCCCGCCGATAGACTGGACAAGGGGACGCCCCCCAAGGGAAGGGCGGGGGGCCTTCGCGGCGGTGAGCGCGACGGGCGCAGCAGGCTCGGACGCCCGGCGAGGTGGCGGGTTCGGAACCCGTCGCTCACCTCTCCGCCGTGGCCTAACCCAGCATCAGCAGGACCTGCAGCTCCCCGACCAGGAAGCCGATCACCCCGCCCACCGCGATCAGCTTCCACTCGTCCTGGCGGAACGCCGGCCGCAGCAGGCCCTCGAACTCCAGCGGCGTCAGCGCCAGCATCCGCTGCTCGATCACCTTCGCCACGTCCATCGCCTCGGTCAGGTAGCCCTCGGCGTAGCGCGCCGTGTCCGGCAGCTGCTCCAGCGCCTTCGCCGCGGCCGCGTCCTTCATCTCCTTCAAGCGCGTGCCGCCCGCGAAGGCCAGCGGGACCTGCGCGTCCACCGCTGACGAGACCATCTGCTCGACCATCGCCGCCAGGCGGTCCGCCCGTGGGCCGCGGAGCACCGCGTCCAGCAGGTTCTGGACCGTCAGGACCTCGTTCGCGATCAGCTCGCCGTACTGCCTGG
The DNA here is from genome assembly GCF_034929455.1 of Amycolatopsis heterodermiae. Classification (NCBI taxonomy): domain Bacteria; kingdom Bacillati; phylum Actinomycetota; class Actinomycetes; order Pseudonocardiales; family Pseudonocardiaceae; genus Amycolatopsis; species Amycolatopsis heterodermiae. The sequence goes on along the minus strand of NZ_JAYFSI010000001.1, from coordinate 1,341,142 downwards.
CGACCTCCGCGCGCCGGCGCTGGAACTTGCCCTGGAGGATCACGCGGCCGACGCGGACCGGCTCGCGGGGGACGAAGATCAGCTTGATCGCCAGCCAGTCCGTGCACAGCCCGATCACGCCGCCGAAGACCGGCAGCACCCACGGCTCGCGCGTGAACGCCCAGACGATCGTCTGCACCAGCCCCAGCCCGAAGCCGAAGAAGATGCCCATCCGCGCGATGAACGCCATCTCCGGCCGGGACGTCTCGCGGATCAGCCGCACCAGCAGCGCGCGGTCGCGGGTCAGCCGCTGCACCGTCATGTGCTGGACGTCGAGCACCTCGTCGAGGTTCTCGCGGACGTCGTCGAGGAACTCCCGCACCAGCCGCGGCGCCGACGCCTGGACCTGCTTGATCAGCATCTCCTGCGCCAGCGTCGGCATGACCTCCCACAGCCGCGGGTGGTGCTCGGCGAGCACCTCGCGCGCGATGTGGTCGACCGCGCGCAGCAGCGGCTGCTCCAGCTCGGCCGTGATGATCACCGGGTCGATCCGCCCGAAGACTTCGCGAAGGTCGAGGAGGTTCGCCGTCAGCAGCTCGGTGGCGACCGCCGCCATCCGGCCGCCGTGCTTCGGGACGACACCCTGCCAGCCGAAGACCGGCTTGATCCCGACGAAGTCGAGCGGTCGGAACATCATCTCGATCGCCACGCGCTTGGTGACGTACCCGATCAGCGCCGCGATGAACGGCATCGCCGCGTACAGCGGCCAGTGCTGCGCGAGGTCGTTCAGGACAGCGTCCACCCCGACCTCCTCATCCCGAGAGCGAAACCGTACCGGCTAACCGAGCAGCGCGAGCACCTGCAACTCGCCGACGAGCCCGCCGATCACCGCGCCGACGGCGATCAGCTTCCACTCGTCCTGCCGGAACGCCGGCCGCAGCAGCTGCTCGAACTCGAGCGCGCTCAGCTTCCGCATCCGGTCCACGATCGTGTTGCGCACGTCGAGCGCGTTGACCGCGTAGTTCTCGGCGTACCGGATCGTCTCCGGGACGCGCTCCGCGGCTTTCGCCGCCGCCGTCTGCTTCAGCTCCTGGAACTTCCTCGTCCCGACGGCGATGGCGACGAACGGCTTGACGACGCTCGCCTGCGCGTCGATCGTCTTCTGCACCTCACGCGTGATCATCGTGAACAGCCGGTCGGACTTCGGCCCGCTCAGCACGGCTTCGAGCAGGTTCGGGATGGTGATGATCTCGCGCGCGATCATGTCGCCGTAGTCCGCGGCGACGACGTCGCGGCGCTTCTGGAACACGCCCTGCCAGGTGTAGAAGCCGAAGAACCGGCGCGGCTCGCGCGGCAGGAAGATCATCTTGAGGGCCAGCCAGTCGGTGAGCCAGCCGATGCCGAGGCCGAACAGCGGCAGCACGATCGGCGACTTCGTCAGCGCCCAGACGACGAGCTGCACGCAGCCGAGGGTGAACCCGAACCAGATGCCGGAGCGCGCGATGAACCGCATCTCGGGCCGGGAGATGTCGCGGATCAGCCGGTTCAGCAACGCCTTGTCGCGCACCAGGTTCGTCACGACCATGTGCTTGAGGTCGAGGACGTCCTCGATGTTGTCGGCGATCTCCCGCATGATCTTGGTGATCGCCCTCGGCGCTTCGGCCTGCACGCGCTTGAGCAGCAGCTGCTGCGCGCCGTTCGGCAGCACCTCCCACAGCCGCGGCTGGTAGGTCTCCATCACCTCACGGGTGACGTCCTCGACGACCCGCAGCAGCGGCTGCTCGATCTCCTTCGCCACCTGCGCCGGGTCGAGCCGGGCGAAGATCTCCTTCGGGTCGACGAGGTTCGTCGTCAGCATCTCGGTGGCCGTCGCCGCCATGCGCTCGGCGTTCGCCGGCAGCACGCCCTGCCAGCCGAGGAACGGCTTGACGCCAACGAACTCCACGGGCCGGAACATCATTTCGATGGCCACGCGCTTGGTGACGTACCCGATCAGCGCCGCGATGAACGGCATGGTGACGTACACCTGCCAGTGCGTGCCGAAGTCCACGTCCGCACGCTATCGGCCCGGGTTCAGTGCAGCAGGAGCAGTACCTGCAGTTCACCCACCAGCCCGCCGATCACCGCCCCGACCGCGATGAGCTTCCATTCGTCCTGCTTGAAGGCCGGACGCAGAATGCCTTCGAACTCGATCGGCGTCAGCTGCTGCATCTTCTCGACGATCGTGTTGCGGACGTCGAGGGCACCGGTGGCGTAGCTCTCGACGTGTTTCACCGTTTCGGGGAGGTAGGCGATGGCCTTCTCGGCGGCCGCGCGCTTCATCTCCTGGTACTGCCGGCCGCCCATGGTCAGCGCGACCAGCGGCTTGGCGATGCTGGTCTGCGCGTCGATCGTGCGCTGCACCTCGCGGGTGATCAGCGCGAACAGCCGGTCGGCGCGCGGGCCGGTGAGCACGGCCTCCATCACGTTCCGCACGGTCAGGACCTCGTCGGCGATCAGCGCGCCGTAGTCGGCGGCGACCTCCTGGCGTCGTTTCTGGAACATGCCCTGCCAGCGGAAGAAGCCGAACCCGCGCGGCTCACGCGGGTAGAAGATCATCTTGAGGGCCAGCCAGTCCGTGACGAAGCCCGTGACGAAACCGAAGATCGGCATGATCAGCGGTTCCTTCGTCAGCGCCCAGGCGACGAACTGGACGAGCCCGATCACGAACCCGAACCAGACGCCCGACCGTGCGATGAACTTGAACTCGGGCGCGGCGACCTCGCGGATCAGCCGGCAGGTCAGCGACTTGTCGCGGACCATGGCGTTGATCAGCATGTCGTTGACGTCGAGGACGTCGTCGATGTTGGTCGAGACCTCGCGCAGCAGCCGCTTGACGACGTCCGGCGCCTGCCCGCGGACCTGGTCGAGGAGCAGCCGCTGCGCTCGCGACGGCAGCATCTCCCACAGCCGCGGCTGGTAGGTCTCCATGACTTCACGCGTGACGTCTTCGACGGCCTTGAGCAGCGGGGTTTCGAGCTCTTTGACCATTTCCTCCGGATCGAGCCGGGCGAAGATCTCCTGCGGGTCGACGAGGTTGCGGGTCAGCAGGTCGACGGCGGTGGTGGCCATCCGCCGCGAGTTCGCCGGTATGACGCCCTGCCAGCCGAGGAACGGCCTGATCCCGGTGAACTCCAGGGGCCGGAACATCATTTCGATGGCCACGCGCTTGGTGACGTACCCGATCAACGCGGCGATGAACGGCATGGTGAGGTACACGTGCCAGTGCGCGCCGATGTCGGCGAGGACGGCCTGAATGTCCACAGTGGCCTCCTCGCCGTTAACGGCTGGTCAACAAGCTCAGAATGCCATGGGTGACCGGGGGTTCCCAAATTCGTGATGCATCCGTTTGGCGGTACAGACGAACGGTCCCCGGATCATTAAGGTGGCCCGATGGTCGCGCCTGAGAAGCCCCAACCCTCCCCGAAGACCGCCCAGTTCGCCGTGGGTCTCCGCGGCTACAACCAGCGTCAGGTCGACGAACGCATCGCCGAGCTGACCAAGGAGTTCCGCGAGACCGCCCGCAACCGCGACGACGCCGTCGCGACGTCGTCGGATCTGACGAAGGCCCTCGCGTACGCGCAGAAGGAGCTGGCCGAGACGAAGGCCGCCCTCGCGCGGATGAGCTCGAGCCCGTCCGGCGCCGGCGCGATGGCCGAGCGCGTCCGCACGATGATGCAGCTCGCCGAAGAGGAGATCGCCGACCTGCGCGCCGCCGCGGAAGCCGACGCGGCGTCGACGCGTGACCAGGCGGACAAGTACGCGCACGAGTCCCGCCGCACGGCCGACAAGCTGGCGAAGGACGCGGAAGAGGAGCGCGCGCGCCTGCTGAAGGACGCGAAGGGCGAGATCGAGAAGCTGACGGCGGCCGCGGGCGCCAAGCGGGTGGAGCTGGCGGCGGCGGCCGAGCGGACCCGCAAGGAGGCGGACGCGAAGGCGGAGGCCGCGGCGGCCGAGAAGCGCGCCGAAGCGGACCGGCTCGCGTCGGAGGAGCTGGCGAAGAAGAAGCAGACCTTCGAGCAGGAGATCGCGCGCAAGAAGCAGGAGACGGAGGCGGCGCTGGCCGCGGCCCGCTCGCAGCAGGCGGAGGCCGACCAGAACCGCAAGCTGGCCCTGGACCTGCGAACGAAGATCGCCGAGCGCATCGCGGCGACGGATGTGGCGGTCAAGGAAGCGATGAAGCTGCTGGCACCGGCGGAGGAGACCCCGGCTCCGGCGAAGGCAGCGGCGCCCGCTTCGGCTCCCGCTTCCGCGGCTGCTCCGACTTCGGGTTCCGCGGCGGCTTCGGGTCAGGCTTCGGCGTCGGGCCGGGCTTCCGCGGCGGCTCCGGGCCAGGCTCCGGCAAACGGCGACCGCAAGCCGGCCCCGGCACCCGCTGCGAAGGCTCCGGCTCCCGCGCAGACCACGAAGGCCTAGTTATCCACATCGCCTTCGGTTGTCCACAGATTTCCGAAGCCCCCGTTTTTGCAGGTCAGAGCCGATAGACTGGACAGGGGACGCCCCCCAGGGAGTGGCGGGGGCTGCGTGTGGGCGGGATGGCCCGAAAGGCGCCGGCGGGCTCAGGCGCGCCCGCGGGCGCTTCGATCCGGGCGTGACCAGGTCCGGATATCCCCCGGACGGGTAGGTGGCCGATCCTCGTGGGTGGCTGGCAGTGTGCACAACGGCTGCTGATCACTCACGAGACGGGACCTGCGCATGATCCTCGAGTCCGAGCGGGCCGCCGTCTGCGCCTACGCGCGGCGGATGGTCGGTGACGGCCTGGTCGTCGGGACCTCCGGGAACGTCTCCGTGCGCGCCGGGAACCTCGTGGCCGTCACGCCCACCGGGGTGGCCTACTCCGCGATGACCCCGGCCGACATCGCCGTCGTCGACCTGGGTGGGGAGGTCATCGACGGCGAGCTGCGGCCGACCAGTGAGCTGCCGATGCACCTGTCGGTCTACTGGGACGTCCGCGACCCGGACCAGGAGCCCGTCACCGCCGTCGTGCACACGCACGCGCCGCACGCCACCGCCGTGTCGACGCTCGTGCGGGAGCTGCCGCCGATCCACTACATGATCGCCGCCGTCGGCCCCTCGGTGCGCGTCGCCCGCTACGCCACCTACGGCACGCCCGAGCTCGCTTCCGCCGTCCTGGAAGCACTCGACGGGCGCCGTGGCTGCCTGATGGCCAACCACGGCACCCTCACCTACGGCGACGGCCTCGAAGCCGCCTACCACCGCGCCCAGCAGCTCGAGTGGGCCTGCCGCGTGTGGCTGCTCGCGCAGGGCGCCGGCCGGCCGAGCCTGCTGCCGCCGCCCGAAATCGCCAACGTCGTCGACCGCCTGCGCGGCTACGGGCAGGGCTAGGACGCCACCGCGTCGACCGCGTCCAGCAGCTCCACGACCGTCGGGTCGTCGACCGCCTCCTGGATGCACTGCCACAGCTGGAGGTTCGCCATCGCCCAGCGCGAATACGTCGCCGCCGCCTCGGGGTTGTAGAAGTAGTACCCCTCGTCGTGGACGTCGCACTGCTCGCCGACGATCTTGTCCGCCAGCTCCCGCAGGCTCAGGCCGTTCTCGCGCAGGTAGCGGTGCGCGAGCACCACCGGCGTCACCGGCAGCGCCTTGAACAGCGTGTCCGCGTCGCTCAAGGCCTGCGCCTCCAGCGAGATGTCGCGGCCGCGGGTGGCCATCTCGGCTTCGTCGACGATCTCGTCGATCCAGCGCGCCACACCGTCGGCGACGCCGCACTCCGCGAGGATCTCCCCGCGGAGGCCGCTGCCGGCGGCGGCCGGCGAATTGCGGAGCACCAGGTAGTTGACGTCGTGCACCAGCGCGGCCACTTCGACCACGCCGCGGTCGGCTCCGTTGTGCTGGGCGAAGCCGGCCGCCTTGGCGCGGACGAAGCTGACGTGGTGCCAGCCGTGGAACTGCAGCCGCTCGGCGTACTCCCGGCAAAGCCGGTGCACCCGGTTTTCGACGGCGTCGAGGGTCACGTGGTCGATCGTGCTTTCCTGCGTGCGCATACACCTCTCCGATCCCGGCCGTGGTATTCAGACGGGTGGAGCAATGGTAAGCGCCGTTGACGCCGGTGTGTAGCTAGATTCGGTCGGCCAATTCCCCCAATCGGACCTCGACCGGAACGTGACGATGGCCGATTCCACTGGTCGGATCGTAGGAAAGGCTGAACGTGCTCACCGGCCGTGATTTCACCAGGAACGTCATCGTGCCCGTCGCCGCTTCGGGGATGCGGTGGTATTCGTCGGCCAGCATGGTGGCGCACGCCCCGGCCTGGCACAACGTCCGGCGGCGCAGCTGTGCCGAAGAAATCAGGCCGGTACGGGGATCGTGGGTCGTCTCGTACCTTTCGTGGAGGTAGTTGCCACGGAGAATGGTGGTGCAGAAGTGGTACCTGTGGTTGTGCACGGAATCCGCGTACCCCTCCCGCCAGTCCTGCTGCGCCTTGTATTCGTGCAGCCAGAAGGAAAACGGGTCGGTCGGCGAATCGAGCAGGCACCAGGCGAAATGGGTCGTGGTTTCCCGGGACGAACGCAGCAGTTTCGCGGCCTGCGCGGCGGACAGCGAGCGAAGCTGCGTGCGCAGCTCGTCGCGTAGGTCCGGGTGGTCGGCCCACGACCGGAACCAGGTGTCGACCACGCGCCAGTCGGCGGCGAGCGGGAATCCGGCCGTGCGCAGGCGCGTGGCCAGTTCGGTGAGCGGGGACAGGCGGGTGAGCAAGGTCAGCTCCCTAGCTCGGCGACTTCGGAGAACTCCGTGCGGAAGGCGTGGAACTTCCCTTCCAGCTCACGGAACTGCTCCTCGGACAGCGGGGATCCGGTGATCTTTTCGAACAGCGCCAGGAAATCCGTCCGCGTCGTCGCGGACGTGATGCGGAAGTGGCGGCCGGTCCGGGACTGCGAGACGCGCACGAACTCGGCGCGCTCCATGTTGTAGAGGAAGGAACCCTCGGTGAACCGCAGGGACCGCGGGTACAGCTTGGTGGCGCCGCGAACGTCGCTGTAGAGCGACATCCACACGCTGTCGTCGAACATCTCGAGCCGGTCCAGCGGCGGGTCGGCGACCACGGTGATGTCGACCTGCGCGCAGCGACTGCGCGCCAGGAAGAGGCCGACCAGCCCGATCCGGATCTCTTCGTCGAGCCGGGTCTGGATTTGTTCGTAGTCGACGTCGCCCGCCTCGCGGCGGAGCAGATAGCGGGCACGCCCGCTGATCGAGCTCGCGTCACGCGGATCGGCGATCACGGCACGCAGTTCGCGTTCCGTGCGGGAAAGCAACAGGCGGGCGGCGGCGTGCCGCCCGGAGAAGCCGCGGAAGAAGTACTGCCGGGTCGCGTCGAGGTCGGCCATCAGCGCGCGGTTGAACGCGGGGTCGGGATCGGTCGTCGCCTCGAACACGTCGGTGGGGAAGAACTCCTTGTTCAGCGCGCGGTATTCGGCGCTGAGGTCCTCCAGCGCGCGCCTGCTTTCTTCGATCACGGGGGTCACCAGCGCCCGCTGCGAGGCGCTGGCGGTGATCAGGGTGGTGCCGAACCCGACGATCGCGGAGATCAGGGTGCCGGTGCCCAGCGACGTCACCAGGTTCTTCCCGGTGCCGGGTTCCATCAAGCCGGCCAGCCACAGGCTGAGACCGGCGACCACGACGAGTACCGTGAGCAGCAGGCTCGTCCTGGTCCAGAAGATCTCCTGCAGTGGGGTACGGCGGAGGTGTCCGCCATTCGCGGCCACGTGCTTCACCTCCCTCGAATCACCCGAACAGACGAATGCGTAAAGTGTCGGTTCGAGTGCGGGGAGTCACTTTACGCGCCTCGCGGGGAGCGCGAAATAAGAAGTTCGGGGGACAGCTGGGGAGCTCGGACGTCACTCTCGGCAATAATTCACCGGATTGCCAGGTTTTCCGAAAATAGGGGAAAACCCGGGTCAAATCCTCGCCGGGAGGCCGTTTTCGTACCAGCCCGGACCCGGTTCGGCGGTCATCAGGAAATCCAGGACCGCCGGCGCGGGCGCCGGGTGGATCTCCGGAAGATCGCGTTCGCCACCCGTGTGGTCCACCGGCCAGGCGAGTTTCTCTTCCGCGAGCGAAAACTCTCCGCGAGCACCGGTGCGGTTCCCGCGGGCGTCGAGGCGCGACCACTTACCGTGCAGGTACACGGCATTCAGCCCGTGCAGCGCGGAGAGCTCCTGGTAGCAGAACCCGGCCGGGATCCCTTGCGTCCTAAGCAAAGCGGCCAGCAGGTGTGCCTTGGCGTGGCAGATCCCGACCCGCTCGCGCAGCACGTCCGACGCCCGCCAGGTGACCCGCGGATCGGCGGCGTCGATGACGTGTTCGACTTCGTCGCGGACGAACAGGAACGCGGCTTCGGCGTACCCGGCGGGCTCGTCCGTCAGGGTCCTGAGGGCTTCGGCCCGCTCGCGGATCGACGGGTGCGCGTGATCGACAGCGGCATCGGCGGCGAGGTAGTCGCTCCACCGATTGGACGTGGGCGACAGCACGGGGCTCATCCGGCCATCCTGGCAGGCTCGGCCATTCGGGCGAGACCTGTTTTCGGTGACGGACACGCTCCGCGTTCCCCGGTTACGGAAGGTAAAACTCGGGTGGGAAGCCCGTCCAGCGCAGGGCGGCCGGGAGATGACCTTGGTCGTTGTACGTCAGCAGCGCCGCGGGGCGCCCCGGCACGTAGCGGATGACGGTGAGCGCCGTGTTGCCGTGGTTGAGCGCGAGCCACCGCCACGGCGGCGCGTCCTGCGACGCGCGCACGAGCCAGGAGATGAGGTAGTTGTGCGTGACGACGAGGTCGAACCGCGCCTCGGTCCCGGGAATGGGCCCGGTGAACCGCCGTTCGGCCTCGGCGGCGAGCTCCTCGTCGGCGGGCGGCAGCTGCCGGGTGAAGGCGAGCAGCCGGTCGGCCGACGTCTCGGGCAGCTCCTCGCGCTTCGGCAGGTAGGGCACGAAGTCGCCGGCCGCTTCTTCGACGTGGAGCGGAACGCCGGGCAGCTGGTCCCCGATGATCGCGGCGGTGAGCGCGGCCCGCCGGAGCGGCCCGTGGTGGATGGCGGCGACGGGCAGCTCGCGCAACCGCCGTCCGAGCAGGACGGCCTGCTGCTGCCCGGCCTCGGTGAGCCCGCTCTCGTCGGGCGTCGCTTCGCCGTGCCGGGTGAGGAGGAGGTAGCGCGCCGCGAGCACGGGGTCAGCCGACTGGGACGAGCGCACCCTGGGGCCCCTGGGTCGGGACGAACTGGGCGAGCAGCCGCAGCGGTGCGGGGTGGGGTGACAGGACGGTCGAGGCGAACGGCGTGATCGTGTAGTCGCGCCCGCTGTTGGTGTGCAGGTGCACGCTGACGTGCACGTTCCGGTCCGCGGGGATCTCGAAGGAGAGGGAGCCCCAGGAGACGACGTACTGCCGGCCGTCGATGCTGGCGATCGGGGCGTAGGAGCGGACGGTGTGGCCGAGGTGCGGGATTTCCAGGGTGAGCAGGCGGCGGGGGCCGGTGTGGTGGTCCACGTACGGGATCACGTTGGGCACCCTGGACAGCTCGGTCATCGCTTCTCCCTCCTGCGCTCTCGGGATCATGCTGCCACGGTTCTTTGCAGGTCTGCCGTAACCCACCGACCCGGACGCCGGATCGTGCAACGGCCGCCACACCGGCTTTGCCGCTAGAACTGGTAGTACAGGAAGGGGCTGAATGTTCCTGTTGCTATCAGGATTGCCGCGTAGATCAGGCCTACCGTCATCACGCCGATGCGCAGGGCCGTTGCCGGCTTGCTTCGGGAAGACTCCAGTAGGGGGCCCGTTACCGGGTGGGCCGGTAGGAGGAATACCGCCAGTCCTGCTAGCAGGATGACCAGGCGTTGGTTGGTGAACGCCTCCTCGACGCTCGTGCCCAGGCCGTCGAAGTCCGGGATCAGCATGTGGCCAATCATCGAGAGGGCGTGGGGGATGTCCGCCGAGCGGAAGAACACCCAGCCGAACACCACCAGGAGCATCGTCAGGGCGCGTCTCATGAGCCTGCGGCGAGGATCTGCCGGGTCCAGGTCCAGGGCGAAACGGCGCTCGATCACCAGGAGGGCTCCGTGGTAGCAGCCCCACACCAGGAACGTCCACTGCGCGCCGTGCCAGAAGCCCGTCAGGACGAACACGATGCACAGGTTGCGGTACGTCTTGCCCGCTCCGTGGCGGTTGCCGCCCAGGGGGATGTAGACGTAGTCGCGGAACCAGCGGGACAGGCTCATGTGCCAGCGGCGCCAGAACTCCGTGATCGTCACCGAGGAGTACGGCCTCGCGAAGTTCTCCGGCAGGCGGAAGCCCAGCATGCGGCCCAGGCCGATCGCCATGTCCGAATAGCCCGAGAAGTCGAAGAACAACTGGAGGGTGTAGCCGATCGCGCCGAGCCATGCCGTCGCGAACGTCATCTGGTCCGGGGGGACCTTGAAACACGCGTCGACCAGCGGGCTCAGGGAGTCCGCGATGATCGTCTTCTTGCACAGGCCGAGCGCGAAGCGCGGGAAGCCGGCCGCGATGTCGTCGAGGCGGTGGGACCGCTGCTGCGGCAGCTGGTCGGCGATCTCGCGGTAACGCACGATCGGGCCGGCCACCAGCTGCGGGAACATCGCGATGTACGCGGCGAACGACACCGGGTTCCGCAGTGCTTTCCGTTCGCCGCGGTAGATGTCGACCACGTACGAAATGTGGTGGAACGTGTAGAACGAGATGCCGATCGGCACGACCAGGCTCGCGACGGGCAGGTTCCCGCCGAACCAGTGCGAGACGGCGGCGATCTGCTGCGTCGCGAACCCGGCGTACTTCCAGATCACCAGGACGGTGACGTCGAGGGCGACGACGCCGATGAGGATCCGGCGCCGCCGGACGCCCTGGACGTCCCACGGGCTCGGCTCCAGCAGCGGGCCCGTGAAGAAGTTGACCACCATGCAGCCGAGCAGCAGGAACACGAACGGGCCGGCGCCGATCGTGTAGAACAGCAGGCTGCCCACGGCGATGATGCCGTTTCGCCAGGTCCGCGGGCACACCAGCACGGCGATGAGCACCGCCGGCATGAAATACCACAGGAACAGTGGCGAAACGAATGACATCGGTGGTCAGGTCCCCTCGGTTTATCCGATGGTGACCTTAACCCGAGTGGGTGGTTCCGTGTCGTGAAGGTGGGTCGTGGCGGTGGGGCTCAGACCCGCCCGGCGAGACGACGGCGCCGCGCCACCTCGGCCAGCAGCACACCGGCCGCCACCGAAGCGTTCAACGACTCCACACCCGCCGCCATCGGGATCGACACGGTCGCGTCGCACGTCTCGCGGACGAGACGGGACAGGCCGCGGCCCTCCGAGCCCAGGACGATGACCAGCGGGTCCGCCGCCAGCGCCAGCTCGTCGATGTCGACCGAGCCGTCCGCGTCCAGGCCGACCAGCATCATCCCGTCGTTCGCCCACGACTTCAGCTGGCGGGTCAGGTTGGTCGCCACCGCGATCGGCAGCTTCGCCGCCGTGCCCGCGCTCGTGCGCCACGCGACGGCCGTCATGCCCGCGCTGCGCCGCTCCGGCAGCAGCACGCCGTGGGCGCCGAACGCGGCCGCCGAGCGGATCACCGCGCCGAGGTTGCGCGGGTCGGTGACACCGTCGAGCGCGACGAACAGGGGCACCTCGCCCGAGTTGCGGGCCGCGTTCATCAGGTCGTCCGGGTGGGCGTACTCGAACGGCGGGACCTGCAGGCCGAGGCCCTGGTGCACGGCCCGGTTGGTCTTGCGGTCCAGCTCCTCGCGCGGGATCTCCAGGATCGAGATGCCCTTGTCGCCGGCCAGCCGGACGGCGTCGTTCACGCGGTCGTCGATCTCGATGTTCAGCGCGACGTACAGCGCGGTCGCCGGGACGCCGGCGCGCAGCGCCTCGACCACCGGGTTGCGCCCGGCGATCAGCTCCGGCTTGTCGGCCTTCTTCTGCCGCGCCTGGTCGCGCTTGGTCTGGGCGTTGTTCTGGCGGTACGCCTTGTGCCCGGGACGGTCCTCCGCCTTCGGGGTCGGGCCCTTGCCTTCGAGGGCCTTGCGGCGCTGACCGCCCGAGCCGACGACGGCACCCTTCTTGGTGCCCGTCTTGCGGATGGCGCCTTGACGCCGGGAGTTGCCTGCCATGCTGAAAAGTCCTTGCGGTTATGGAGAACGGCTCAGTCGGACTTGACTGTCCACTGTGGACCGTTAGGGGTGTCCTCCACCACGATCCCGGCCTGCTGGAGGCGGTCACGGGCGGCGTCCGCGCGGGCGAAGTCCTTCTCGGCCCGGGCTTGCTGGCGCTCGGCCAGCAGGCCCTTGACGAGGAAGTCCAGCGCATCCTTGGTGGGGGTGTCGGAACCGCCCGCCTCGGACCAGCGCGCGGACAGCGGGTCGAGGCCGAGCACGTCGGTCATCGCGCGGACGGCCGCGGCGAGTTCGAGTGCCTTGGAGGTGTCGCCCGCGTCGAGGGCGGTGTTACCGTCCCGCACCGTGGCGTGGACCACGGCGAACGCCTGCGGGGTGGCCAGGTCGTCGTCGAGCGCGGCGGCGAACTCCGCCGGGATCGTGCCCAGTGCGACCTCGCCCGACTGCGCGGCGCGGCGCAGGAACGTCTCGATCCGCCGGTAGCCCTGCGCGGCCTCGGAGACCGCGGCGTCGGAGTACTCGATGTTGGACCGGTAGTGCGGCTGCATCAGGTAGTAGCGCAGCTCGGCCGCCCGGTAGCGCTCCAGCATCGCGGGGATCGTCACGGTGTTGCCCAGCGACTTCGACATCTTGTCGCCGGACATGGTCACCCAGGCGTTGTGCAGCCAGTAGCGGGCGAACGGGTCGCCGGCGGCGTTCGACTGCGCGCGCTCGTTCTCGTGGTGCGGGAAGGCGAGGTCCCGCCCGCCGCCGTGGATGTCGAACTCCGCGCCGAGGTAGGCCGTGGCCATCGCCGAGCACTCGAGGTGCCAGCCCGGCCGGCCGTCGCCCCACGGCGTCGGCCACGACGGCTCGCCCGGCTTGGCGCTCTTCCAGAGCGTGAAGTCGCGCGGGTCCTGCTTGCCGCGGGTCGGCGCCTCGCCGTCCTGGACGTCGTCGAGGATCTGGCCGGACAGCTTGCCGTAGTCGTCGAACGACTTCACCGAGAAGTAGACGTCGCCGTCCGCGGCGTAGGCGTGGCCCCCGTCGATCAGCCGCTGCATCAGCTCGACCATCTGGGTGACGTGCCCGGTCGCGCGCGGGTTGACCGACGGCGGCAGGCAGCCGAGCTGGTCGTACGCCTGCTCGAAGGCGCGCTCGTGCGTCGCCGCCCACTCCCACCAGGGCCGTCCGGCTTCGGCGGCCTTGGTGAGGATCTTGTCGTCGATGTCCGTGACGTTGCGGACCAGCAGCACGTCCAGTCCACTGTGGACGAGCCAGCGGCGCAGGACGTCGTAGTTCACGGCCCCGCGGATGTGCCCGATGTGCGGCACGCCCTGCACGGTGGCCCCGCACACGTAGATCGACGCCGTTCCGCTACGGACGGGGTGGAACTCCCGCACGCTCCGGGTCGCTGTGTCGAAAAGGTGTAGGGCCACCCTGAAAGGGTACGGGGTGGGTGTGGGGGAGGTCGCAGCCCCTCAGCCGACCCCGTGCGTGCGCAGTGCCGTGAGCAGGGCGTCCGGCCGGTCCGCCGTGGGAAGCGGGTCGACCAGCGCGAACTCGCAGCCGAGCGCGCGGGCCCCGCCGTCGGCCTCTTCGCTGTCGCCGACCATCAGGGTCTCGGTGGCCGGCACGCCGAGGGCCTGCACGGCCCGGCGGAAGATCTCCAGCTCCGGCTTGATGGCCCCGACCTCGAAGGACAGGACGAACTCGTCGACGTAGGCGTCCCACCCTCGGGCGGTGAACGCCGGCCGGATGTCGAAGGCGATGTTGCTGAGCACGCCGACTTTCAGCCCCCGCTCGGAGGCGGCCTTCAGGGCGGCCTCGGTGTCCGGGTAGGGCGTCCACTGGCTGGGATCGATGAGCCGGTCGTAGAGCGCGACGGCCTGCTCGGGCCGCGGGACGCCGGACTTCTTGAGGACCTCCAGGTACACCTTCCGGTGCAGCTGCGGGTCGCGGTCCCGGTGGTTCCAGGCGTGCACGTGCTCGGCGTCCAGCTCGACGACCTGGCCGACCGGCGCCGTCATCCGCCGCATCAGCTCGGCCTGCGCCTCGATGTCGAGCGGCGTGCCGTCGTGGTCGGTCAGTTCGGTGAGCCAGGACTCGTCCTGCTCGAGCCGGAAGAGCGTGCCGGAGTAGTCGAACAACACCGCCCTGATCGTCATGTCGGTCAGCCTAACGGGATCTTCAGGCCGAATGCCCTGTGATGTGTTCGGGAACAACGCGGACGAGCACGCGCACGACGTCGGCAGGCTCGGCCGGGAAGTCCGCGCCGGTGTACTCGCGGGCCAGCTCGTCGTTCAGCTCGGGGCCGCCTTCGGCGGTGACCTCGGCCCGCCCGCGGATCTCGACGTAGTTCTCCGGATCGGCCAGGTCGAAGACCGACAGCGAGACGCGGGGGTCGCGGCGGATGTTGCGTTCCTTGCGACGGCCCTGGACGGTCACGAAGACCACGGTGTCGCCGTCGCGGCGCGCCCAGACGACCGAACTCTGCGGCGACCCGTCGGCGTTGGTGGTGGCGACGACGGGGTAGTTCTTGCCGTCGAGGAGCGCCTTGGTCGCGTCGTTGAATGTCACACCCATGGTCTGGACCCTATTTGACGTTGCCCGCGATCTTCTCGACGTGCAGCCGGACGATCACCCGCTCGACGTCGCCGCCCTCCGCGGGCGGGTCTTCGCCGAGGTACTTGTGGCTGAGCGCCTTCGGCAGGGTTTTGCCGGGGTCGGGGGTGAGCGTCACCGTGCCGCGCAGCTGCGTGTGGCGGTACGGGTTCGCCGCGTCGGTGATCGACACGCTGATCCGGGGGTCGCGCCGCAGGTTGCGGACCTTCCGGCGGTCTTCGGTCGCGCTGAACACGAGGTCGCCGTCGTCGAGGCCGATCCAGATCACGGACGTCTGCGGGCTGCCGTCGGGCTCGAGCGTGGCGGCGGTGGCGAAGTTCTTGCCGTCGACGAGAGCGCGGACCGCGTCCGGGAGAGTGAGGGCCATGTCACGCCGAACGTGCGCCGGCGTCGAAGCTATTCCGCTGTGTTGGCCGTTCCCGTCGCCGCGTTGGCCACCCGCTCGGGATCGGGCTAGTCCGCCGTCAGTAGCAACGCCGTGGCGAACGCCGCGATGCCCTCGCCGCGGCCGGTGAGGCCCAAGCCGTCGGATGTCGTGCCCGAGACGCTCACCGGGCCGCCCACGGCCTCCGACAGCACCTTCTGCGCCTCCTCGCGCCGCTTCCCGACGCGGGGGGCGTTGCCGACGATCTGGACCGTCGCGTTCGCGACCCGCCAGCCCTCGGCCTCGATCAGGCCGCGGACCTCCGCGAGCATGTCGGCGCCGTGCGCGCCGTCCATCCGGGGGTCGCCGGTGCCGAACACCGCGCCGAGGTCGCCCAGGCCGGCCGCGGACAGCAGGGCGTCGCAGAGGGCGTGCGCGGCGACGTCGCCGTCCGAGTGGCCGGCGCAGCCGTCGACGCCCGGCCAGCTCAGCCCGGCGATCCAGCACTCGCGGCCCGCCTCGATCGGGTGGACGTCCACCCCGTTGCCGATCCTCACAGCGTCTCCTCGTTCTTCGGTGCCGCCGCGATCGCCTCGGCGAGGGAAAGTTCGAAGCCGGTCGTGACGCGCATCGCGTCCGGGTGCCCCGGCACGGTCGCCGCGCCCGCGTGCAGCGGCGCCGAGGGGTCCGCCGCGCGGAACGCCTCGAGCGTGAAGCCGATCGGGGTCTGGGCGGTGCGCAGCCGGTTCCGGTCCTCGGTGCCGACGATCAGCGCGTCCGCGTCGGTCACCTTCACGGTGTCGGCCATCGGGAGCACCGGGACGACGATCGGGCTGGTGTCACCGACCGCGTCGATCACGTCACGCACCGTTTGCGCAGGAATGAAGGCACGCAACGCGTCGTGGAGGAGTAGAACAGAACCACGGGGAAGTTCGGGCTCGACGGCGGCGAAGGCCTGCCGGAGCGAGCCGGGCACGACCCGGCACGAGAGATCCTCGAGGACTTGCGAATACGCTTGCGCACACCGCTGGGGGGCCGCCACGAGAACCAGATCGATTTCCGGCACTGCGAGCAGCCCCCGCACGGTGTGCGTGAGTAGCGGTTCACCACGGACCGGCGTGAGAGCGAGCTCTCCGTCGGAGGCATGGTGTGCGACGGTCACGATCACGACGACGTTCATCGGTTCGCGATCGTAGAGGCACCCACCCGCCCGTCGGGCAGGATGCCCGGGGTTGGAGAACCTTATTCAGCCGTCGGCCGACGCGAAGTCACCGTAGGCAGGCCACCTGCGGTCCGTAGCGTCGTCCTGACCAGAATAAGATTCTCAGACCGCCGCGGTTTCCAGAACTTCGTCGAGGAGGACTTCAGCCTTGTCCTCGTCGGTGCCCTCCGCGAGCGCGAGCTCGCTGACCAGAATTTGCCGAGCCTTCGCCAGCATGCGCTTTTCGCCGGCTGAAAGTCCTCGGTCCTTCTCTCGCCGCCAGAGGTCGCGCACCACTTCGGCCACCTTGTTCACATCGCCGGAGGCGAGTTTCTCGAGGTTGGCCTTGTACCGACGAGACCAGTTCGTGGGCTCTTCGGTGTGCGGAGCACGCAGTACGTCGAAAACCTTGTCCAGTCCTTCTTGCCCGACGACGTCTCGCACGCCTACGATCTCGGCGTTGTCAGCGGGCACGCGAACCGTGAGATCCCCTTGCGCGACTTTGAGGACGAGGTACTTCTTTTCCTCGCCCTTGATCACGCGGGTCTCGATGGCTTCGATGAGTGCGGCACCGTGGTGCGGGTAGACGACGGTCTCTCCGACCTTGAAAACCATGTGTCCTCTGCCCCTTTCGCTGACCCCATCCTATCACGTGCCGCCAGTGCCCACCTAGCGGGCCGGACTCGTCCTCGCAGGTCAGCGGCCTGAGCGGGGGTTGACAAACGTCGGACCCCCGTGCTCACGCAGGTGGCCGGGACGGGGGTCGGCGGGCTCGGCGAATTCCTTTGTGGACGGTTGATCTTGAGCGCAACGCGGACCGGTTCCGCGCGGGAGATCGCTCCCGGCTAGTCTTCGCGGGGACGAGGCCGTGAAAAGGGAAGGACTGCGACGTGAGGCTGCAGAATCGTCGCGTGCTCGGCGCGGGCGTGCTGGCGCTCGGTGCCGCGCTCGCGCTCGCCGGGTGCGGGGCAGGCCAGATCACCCAGACCGACACGCAGCAGCCCGCCGTCAACGGCACGCACGCCCAGGTCAAGACCATCGCCCTGCGCGACGTCGCGGTGCAGTACCCGACGTCCGGCGCGGGCTACGCCTCCGGCGCGACCCCGGCGCTGACCCTGACGATCGTCAACCAGGGCCAGCAGGACGACACGCTCGTCTCCGTGACGGCCGAGGACGGCACCGCGGCCACCGTCGGCGGCTCCAAGGACATCGTCGCCGGGCACTCCCTGGTGATCGGCCCGGACGACGCGGTCGAGTCCACCAACGAGGCGCAGCCCACGTCTTCGGGCGCGCCGACCTCCTCCTCGGAAGCCCCGGCCACCAGCTCCACCGGCACCAGCTCCACGGGCACCAGCTCGACCGGCACGGCGACCTCCTCTTCGGAGACCCCGTCGGCCACCGTGACGCCGACCGCGGCCCCCGCGACCGTCGGCAAGGGCACGGTGACGCTCCCCGCGCTCAAGCAGCCCCTCTGGCCCGGTCAGGTCGTGAAGGTCACGTTCGTCTTCAAGAACGCCGGACCGGTCGTCGTCGAGCTGCCGGTGGCGGCGCCGGCGCACGTCAAGGAGTAGGTCCCCGATTTTGTCGGTGGGCGCCGATAGCCTCGAGGGGTGAAGAAAGGCGTCACCTACCGCTGCGCGAGCTGCGGGTACGAAGCGGCCAAGTGGCTGGGCCGGTGTCCGGAGTGCCAGGAATGGGGCTCCTTCGCCGAGCGCGGAGCCCTCAAACCGGCGATCCAGCGCGTCGCGGCCGGCGCGCCGAGCGCGCCTGCCCGCCCGATCGGCGAAGTCGACGTCGAGACGGCCCGCGCCCGCCAGACCGGCGTCTCGGAGCTGGACCGCGTGCTGGGCGGCGGCCTGGTGCCGGGCGCGGTCGTCCTGCTGGCGGGTGAACCCGGCGTCGGCAAGTCGACCCTGCTGCTGGAGGTCGCCTACCAGTGGGCGAAGACCGTCGACCGGTCCCTGTACGTCACGGGCGAGGAGTCCGCGGGCCAGGTCCGGTTGCGCGCGGAGCGAACGGGCAACATCCACGACCGGATGTACCTCGCCGCCGAAAGCGACCTCGCGGCCATCCTCGGGCACGTCGACGACGTGAAGCCGGGGGTGCTGATCGTCGACTCGGTCCAGACCATGGCGTCCCCGAACGTCGAGGGCTCACCCGGCGGCGTGACGCAGGTCCGCGCGGTGACGTCCGGGCTCGTCGCGCTGGCCAAGGAACGCGGGCTGCCGGTGGTGCTCGTGGGGCACGTCACGAAGGACGGCTCGGTGGCCGGCCCGCGCGTGCTGGAGCACCTGGTGGACGTGGTGCTGCAGTTCGAGGGCGACAAGCACTCGACGCTGCGCATGGTCCGCGGCATCAAGAACCGGTTCGGCGCGGCCGACGAGATCGGCTGCTTCGAGCTGGTGGAAGAGGGCATCGTCGGGGTGCCCGACCCGTCGGGGCTGTTCATCAGCCAGACGGCGGAGCCGGTCCCCGGCACGGCGATCACGGTCGCGATGGAGGGCAAGAGGCCGCTGCTGGGCGAGGTCCAGGCGCTGGTGTCGTCGACGTCGGCGCCCCAGCCGCGGCGTGCGGTCAGCGGCCTCGACTCGGCGCGGGTGGCGATGGTGCTGGCGGTGCTGGAGAAGCGTGGCGGCCTGAAGCTCGGCGACAAGGACGTCTACGTCGCCACGGTCGGCGGCATGAAGATCACCGAACCGGGCATCGACCTGGCCCTGGTGCTGGCCTTGACGTCGTCGTTCGGTGACGTCGCGCTGTCACCCCGGCTGGTGTCGGTGGGTGAGGTCGGGCTGGCGGGCGAGATCCGCCGGGTGCCGAGCGTCGGCCGCCGGCTCGCGGAGGCGGCCCGGCTGGGGTTCACGCACGCGCTCGTGCCGCCCGACTCGGGCAAACCACCGGCGGGGATCCGGGTGCTGGAGGTGGCGAACGTCGCGGACGCGTTGAACGCGGCCAGCCACGCCCGCTGAGGGGACGGCCGAGACCGCCCCCTCGGCGCTACGACGAGCCGTGGGTGATGGCGAAGTAGAACATCGTCGGCGGCTGCTGATCCGACGACGACGGCGGGCTCAACGGCGTCGTGGTCTTCGGGAACGACTCCGGCGTCGTCACCGAGACCGGCGTCGACAGGGGGGTGGGCGGCTTCACCGTTTCGGTCGTGGGACCACCCACCGGGTACTGGTGCAGCAGCGGCGCGTACGGCGTGATCGCGATGGCCACGAACGTCGCCGGATCGACGTACAGCGTGTCCTGCGTCGAGGGCGCCAGGAACGCGAGCGACTGCCGGCCGTCCGGGGCCTGGACCGGGTCCGGGTACGCCTGGATGCCGCCGAGGCTCGCGAGCGCCTTGCACAGAGCGACCCGGACGTCCTTCGCGGGGAAGCCGGGAGTCAGCGCGCTCGCCGCCTGCCGGAGCTGCTCGGCCGGATAGAGCGAGGTGCCGGCGAGGCGGGCGCTCAGGGCGGTTTCGTCGGGGGTCAACGACTCCAGGAACCGCGCATCCGGGGTCTGCCACAGGACGGGACGCCCGCCGGGGCTGGGGAACACCCCGCCGAGGCCGTACTCGTCCGCCTCGCTCATCGGCACGATCTTCGCGCGGTCGTCGTCGGTGAGGTGCCCGACGACCCGGCCCGTCAGGCCCCTCCGCCGGTGCCACGTTCCGGCCGGATCGGCCGGGACCCAGAGCTCGACCTTCTGCTGGACGTACGCGACGTGCGACGAGTTGCCGACCGGGTACCAGTACTCCTGCCGCGAGTAGTGGTACTCGCCGGGCGCGAGCGGGCGGTCGAGGTCGGGTGCCGTCGCGGCCGGGTGGACGGGGGCCGGAGCACCGGGGCTCAGCACCTCCGCGGCGACCGCGAACCCGCCTGCCAGCGTGACGACCGCGGCGGCCACGGCGATCCACCGCCAGGAACCGGACCGGCGCGGCTTCGGCGGCTCCTCGGGTTCGGCGCCGGCCGCCGCCAGCAGCGAGGCGCGGGCGAACACCAGGCCGTCGTCGTCGCCGACGTCGCTGTG
The DNA here is from genome assembly GCF_034929455.1 of Amycolatopsis heterodermiae. NCBI lineage: Bacteria > Bacillati > Actinomycetota > Actinomycetes > Pseudonocardiales > Pseudonocardiaceae > Amycolatopsis > Amycolatopsis heterodermiae. Next base: position 1,320,807 of record NZ_JAYFSI010000001.1, on the reverse strand, counting down.
CAGGTCGGTGAGTGCGGCGTCCAGCTCGGCGTCGGACCAGATCTTCCGGACGTTGTCTTCAGTCAAGGCCGTTCGCCTCCTCTTGGGCTGGTGCGTTCGTCCGCAGCGAACGCCGGATCCGGTGCAACCGTGAGCGGACGGTGCCCGGTGGGATGCCGAGAGCCTCGGCGACCTCGGCCGGTTCGAGCCCGGCCCACGACACCAGCAGCAATGTGTCGCGGTCGGCCGGGCTGAGCCGGGCCAGCGCCCCCGCCAGCTGCGCCGCGCGGACCTGCGCGTCGACCTGCTCGGCGACACGGCCGTCGTGGCCCGCGTAGCTGAGTTCGCCGGTGTGCGCGAGCCGCGCCGTGGCCTGCAGCCCGCGCAGCTCGGAGCGCACGTGGTGGCGCAGGAGGTTCGTCGCGATGCCGTAGAGCCAGGACCGGGCGGTGCCCAGCTCCCGCCGGTAGCTTTCGCGGCGGCGCAACGCCACCAGGAACGTCTCCGCGACGAGGTCGTTGGCCGCTTCGGCGCCGACGCGGCGGGCGACGTAGCGCCTCAACGGCCCGGCATGGGTGTCGAAGAGCCGCCCGAACGCCGGCCCGGGCTCGGGTCCGCCCAGGTCGGGGCGGTCGTGCCCCCAGATCTCCGATCCCTCTTGGATCACCTGCATGCCCCCTGTTGCCCGCAGGCCCCATCCGCGTTCACGACGAACCTGCCTTCGTCGTGAACCCGGCTGATCGGGTCGCGAAGACCGGGGCGCGAGGCCTTGCCGTGCAAGGGTTTCCGCTGCGGAACGGCGGTTGCGGCTCACCAGATCGGGTGGTCGCTGAACTTCCGCAACGTCTGCATCGACGGCCGCACGTAGAACATGCCGGCCAGGAAACCCGTGGTGGCGAAGGCGAGCGTCACGACCGTTGTGAGCAGGTCGGGGGCGCGTGCGTCCGGGGCGTCGTGCCACACGCGGAACACGATCGGCACCGCGCACGCGCCGGCGATCAGGATCAGGGTCAGCACGTACGTGAAGACGAACGCGTTGCGCGCCGACTGGGCGCTCGCGATCACCAGGTAGTCGCCGCGCAGGCAGCGGCGGCACGTCAGCACCAGGACGGCCAGCGCCAGCACGGCCAGCGGGGGCAGCACCGTCGCGGCCTTGCCCAGCAGCGCGTCCGGGAAGGCGTGGCCGTGGACGACGCCCTGGAGGAACGTCGTCAGCCCGAACAGCAGGACCACGCCGGCGATCATCGAGCAGCCGACGACCACCGAACCCCAGCGCACCCGCTCGGCGAAGCGGGGTGGCAGCGGCACGAACTCGACCTGTCCGAACGTCCCCTGCACCGCTTCACCTCCGAACGCCGTCAAGGCCACCTTACGGGCGTGAAGCGCCGGTAAGGTGGCCTCGACGGCAGTTCGGACCGAAAGGGCTAACTGGCCGCCAGCAAGTTGGCGCACCGGATGAGCCCGATGTGCGAATACGCCTGCGGATGATTACCGAGCGACCGCTCGGCGATCGGGTCGTACTGCTCCGGCAACAGGCCCGTCGGGCCGGCCGCCGCGACGATCTGGTCGAACAGCTCCTGCGCCTCGGTGCGCCGCCCGGTGAGCAGGTACGCCTCGATCAGCCACGCCGCGCAGATGTGGAACCCGCCCTCGCCGCCGGGGAGGCCGTCGTCGCGGCGGTAACGGTACACAGTGGACCCACTGCGCAGCTCCGCTTCGATCGCGGTCACCGTCTGCTGGAAGCGCTCGTCGGCCGGGTCGATCAGGCCGGTGAGCCCGACGAACAGGGACGCCGCGTCCAGGTCCGTGCCGTCGTAGGCCGTGGTGAACGCCTGGACCTCGTCGTTCCAGCCGTGCTCCAGGACGTCCGCGGCGATCGCGTCGCGCAGGGACGGCCACTGGCTCGGCACGTCCCGGCCGTACTGGGCACCGAGCTTGACCGCGCGGTCGATCGTCACCCAGCACATGACCCGCGAGTAGACCCGGTGGCGCGGCACGTGCCGCTCCTCCCAGATCCCGTGGTCCGGCTCGTTCCAGCGCCGCGTGACGGCTTCCGCCATCGCGCGCACCATCTGCCAGTCCTCGTCGCGCAGGTCACCGCGCGCCGCGGCGAGCGTGCCGACCAGCTCGACGACCGGGCCGAAGACGTCCAGCTGCACCTGGTGGTTCGCCAGGTTGCCGACCCGCACCGGCCGCGAACCGGCGTACCCGGGCAGCGATTCGATGACGGCTTCGGCGCCGATGACGCTGCCCGAAAGCGTGTACAGCGGGTGGAGCCGCTCCGGGCCGGCCAGCGTCGCGAGCACGCCGTGCAGCCATTTGAGGTAGCCCTCGGCCTCCTCGATCGACCCGAGGTGCACGAGCTCCCGCACGGTCATCGCGGCGTCGCGGATCCAGCAGTAGCGGTAGTCCCAGTTGCGGACGCCGCCGATCTCCTCCGGCAGCGACGACGTCGCCGCGGCCAGCACCCCGCCGGTGTCGGTGTTGACCAGCCCGCGCAGCGTCAGCGCCGAGCGCAGGACCAGGTCGGTCTGCACCTTCGGGAGCTGCAGCTTCGACGTCCACTCGCTCCAGTAGCGGCCCGCGCGGTCACGTCGTTCCACTTCGGACAGTTCGTGCGCGCCGAGGTCCGTCGTGCCGCAGCGCAGCTCCAGCACCACCGGCTGGTCGGGCTTCGGCTGCACCAGCGCGGTGGCCGTGTCGTTCAGGCCGTCCGAGGTGACGTCCCACTCGACGCCCGGCGAGTAGAGCACGAACGGCTCCGACGTGCCGAGCACCTTCAGGCCGCCCTCGGTGACCTCCAGCTTCACCGGCACACCGCCGAACTCGGGGCGCGGCGCGAACTTGACGGCCGCGGCCGCCTCGCCCGAGATGACGCGGACCAGGTCCGTGCGGTGCGGTGCGCTTTCCGGCTCGAGGTAGTCGGTGACGAGCAGGCGCGACCAGCGCGTCTCGACCGTCATCGTGTTCGGCAGGTAGCGCTGGCCCAGCGGGAGGCCGTTGCGGTGCGGCTTGATGGAGAAGTGGCCGGCACCCTCGCCGCCGAGCAGGTCGGCGAACACCGCGGGCGCGTCCGGGCCCGGGTGGCACAGCCAGGTCAGCTTCGCGTCCGGCGTGAGGAGCGCGACCGAGCGCTCGTTGGCCAGCATCGACAGCCGCTCGATCGGGGGCGCGGACTCGCCGTAGAGCCAGTTGCGCCGCTCCTCCAGCAGGAAGCCGAGCACGAGCGCGACGTCCACGGTGTCCGGCACGCGGAACCCGGCGAGCGTCTCGCCGTCGCCGACCTTGATGCCCAGGTCGGGACCGGAGAGCCGGGCGAAGGCCTTCTCGTCGGTGACGTCGTCGCCGAGGAAGATCGCCGCGGTGGCGCCCACCTGGTGGCGGAGGATGTCGAGCGCACGGCCCTTGTCCGTCTGGACGACCGCGAGCTCCACCACCTCCTTGCCGTCGGTGGTCGAGACGCCGTCCCACTTCGACGGTCCGTTGTGGACGGCCGAGAGCACGCGGCGGCCGGCCTCGTGCTCGGCGCGGCGCACGTGCACCGCGATGCTGGCCGGCTTGACCTCGAGCGACACACCCGGGACGTCCAGCACGAGCTGTTCGAGCTCGGCCTCGAGCCGCCGGTGCAGCTCACGGGCCTTCTCGTCCAGCGCGTGGATGAAGCCGATGTCGAACTCCGACCCGTGGCTGCCGACGAGGTTCACCTCGGACGGCAGCCGGGACAGCGTGGCCAGGTCGCGCAGGGCCCGGCCCGAGATGACCGCGGTGGTCGTCTCGTGCAGACCGGCGAGCGATCTGAGGGCGCCCACGGACTCCGGCAGCGGCCGGGCCTCGTCGGGGTTGAGGGTGATGGGAGCCAGCGTGCCGTCGTAGTCGCAGGCGACCAGCAGTCGCGGAGTACGGGCGATCTGCACGATCGCGCGCCGTAGCTCGGCGGGCAGGGCCTCGGCAGTCAACACTCCTCCTCAGGAGCTCGTGCGTGGTCGTGTGGTCAGTCGACCGCCTCGGCACCCAACGCCTGCAAGAACGAGCGCGCCCAACGGTCGACATCGTGAGTGAGAACCTGGCGACGCATGGCGCGCATCCGGCGACGGCCCTCAGCCGGGTCGAGCGTAATGGCAGCCACCAGAGCGTCCTTCACCCCGTCCAAGTCGTGGGGGTTCACGAGGAATGCGCTAGAGAGCTCGGCGGCCGCGCCGGCGAACTCGCTGAGCACCAGCGCGCCGCCCAGGTCGTGCCGCGTGGCGACGTACTCCTTGCAGACGAGGTTCATCCCGTCACGCAGCGGCGTCACGACCATGACGTCCGCGGCGGTGAAGAAGGCGGCCAGCTCGGTGCGGTCGACCGATTGGTGCAGGTAGTGCACGACCGGGTGACCGACGCGGGAGAACTCGCCGTTGATCCGCCCGACCATCTGCTCGATCTCGCCGCGCATCCGCTGGTAGTGCTCGACGCGCTCGCGGCTCGGGGTGGCCAGCTGCACGAACGTGACGTCGTCCGGCTGGAGCCGTCCCTCGTGCAGCAGCTCGTGCAGCGCCTGCAGCCGCAGGTCGATGCCCTTGGTGTAGTCGAGCCGGTCGACGCCGAGCAGCACGGTCTTCGGGTTGCCGAGGTCGCGCCGCAGTTGCGCCGCCCGCTCCTGGACGCCCTTCGTGCGGGACAGCTGGTCGAGCCCGGCGGCGTCGATGGAGATCGGGAAGGCGCCGACCCGGACGGTCCGGTCGCCGACCTGCATGGTGCCCGGCCGCGACCGGACGCCGACCGCGCCGCGCGTCGACTCGAGGCCGATCAGCTGGCGGCACAGCCAGAGGAAGTTCTGCGCCCCGCCGGGGCGGTGGAAGCCGACGAGGTCCGCGCCGGTGAGGCCGCGGATGATCGCGGCGCGCCACGGCATCTGCATGAACAGCTCGACCGGCGGGAACGGGATGTGGAGGAAGAAGCCGATGCGCAGGTCCGGTCTCAGCTCGCGCAGCATCGCCGGCACCAGCTGCAGCTGGTAGTCCTGGATCCACACGGTCGCGCCCGGGGCGGCGACCTCGGCGCTGGCCTGCGCGAACCGCTGGTTGACCTTCACGTAGCTGTTCCACCAGGCCCGGTCGAACACCGGGCGCTCGACGACGTCGTGGTAGAGCGGCCAGAGCGTCGCGTTGGAGAAGCCCTCGTAGTAGTCGCGGACCTCGTCGGCGCTGAGCGAGACGGGGTGCAGCACGAGGCCGTCGTCGTCGAACTCGTCGACGTCGACGTCCGGCACACCCGGCCAGCCGACCCAGGCGCCCTTCCGGGACCGGAGGAACGGCTCGAGCGCCGACACCAGCCCGCCGGGGCTGGCCGTCCAGCGGCGCTGGCCGTCGGTCGTGCGCTCGAGGTCCACCGGTAGCCGGTTCGCCACCACGACGAAATCGGCCTGGTTCGAGTTCTCCTTCGTCGGCGTCTCAGTCACGTGCTCGCTCCTCGTAATCCCGGGTCGCGGCCCCAGAGTGAAACCCTATCGCGTGAGCGATGAACAGCCGGTGACCGTCGGGTTACTCCAAGCGCCGATCGGCCGGTTCGAGCGGACCGGCCATGCGTGGCCCGGCGAACCGGCGTTCGAGCCTGCCCAGCCCGGTGCGGACCGGTTGAGCGAGCCATTCCCCGAGTACCACGCCCGCTGCCAGCGCAAGCCCGATTGCGACGGCCGTCATCAGCGTGGAGATGTTGCCGCTCGGCTCGACCCCAATTTGGTATAGACCACGATAGGTGGACAGGCCCGGGAGCAGGGGAGTGATCCCGGACACTGCGACGACGAGTGGAGTAACGCCCAGTCGCCGCGCGAGCACGCCGCCGCAGAAGCCGACCAGCGTCGCGGCGATCGCGGACGAGCTGACGCCGTCGAGCTTGGCCAGCGTGAGGCCGCCGTAGACCAGGGCGCCGATCGCGCCGGCGGCCATCGCGACCAGCATGGCGCGCATCTTGGAGTAGGACGCGAGCGCGAAGCAGGCCGAGGCGCCCGCGCCGCCGATGACGACCAGCGGCAGACCCTGCGGCGTCGAGCCGGTGACCTCCGGCAGCGGGGTGAGCGGCAGTTTCATCAGCACGGCGATCCGCAGGGCGAGCACGACCCCGGAGATCAGGCCGGCCGACATCAGCACCGTCTCCATGGTGCGCCCGGCCGCGGTGACGTTGTAGCCGGTGATGGCGTCCTGCACCGCCGAGACGGTGGACAGCCCGGACAGCAGCACCGTGACGGCGGCCGCGACGACGAGCGTCGGCCGGTCGGTGGTGAGCAGGCCGCTGCTCACGATGGCCATCGCCGACAGCGTCGCGACCAGGCCGCCGATCACCTGCTGGAAGAAGAACGGCAGCGAGTACCGGTTGACGAACCGGCCGATCCGGTCGATCACGCCGCTGATGACGAACGCGACGAGCGCGATGTCGAGGCCGCCGCCGAGCAGGATGGTGATGAACGCGGCGACCCCGCCCCAGGCGAGCGTCGCGACCCAGCGCGGGTACGGGTGCGGCGCCGACGTGATCCGCTCCAGCTCGGTCTGCGCCTGCTCGGCGCCGAGGTGCCCGCGGACGATCCGGCGGATCAGCTTCTCGGTCTCGGTCAGGCGCGTGTAGTCGAGGCTGCGGCTGCGCACGACGCGCAGCGCGGTCACCGGCGCGAGGTCGGTGCCGCGGTGGCAGGTCACGGTGATCGACGTGAAGATGACGTCGACCTCGCAGTGCGGCAGCCCGAGCGCGGCGGTGATGGCGATGATCGTCGCGCTGACGTCCGAGGCGCCGGCGCCGCTGGCCATCTGGACCTCGCCGATGCGCAGGCTCAGGTCGAGGACGAAGTTGACGGTGGCGTCGTCGGGCAGCTGCGGCCCCATCGCCTCGTCGGCGTCGACCGCCGGGAACTCACCGGTGGGCGCCTCGAGCACGTGCCACGGACGGCGGCGCAGCACGTTCGGGCGGTGGGTGCGTGGCCGTTGCGCGGGAGGTTCGAGCAGGGGCCATCTGGTCGCCATGCCCCCGTTGGTGCGCTCGTTGATCTTCATGATCTATCCACCTCCTCGCTCGTTCCCGAGGACCATCGACGCCCGCGCCCCGACCGTTGCACGGATCATGGAGTGGCGTCCACCACGTTCTGATCATCTTGACCTGACCAGCCGATTCGTGCAGTTCGGCGGATCTTTAAGACGGGTCTTCCGCCGGGTAGTAGCGCTCGTACGGCTGGAGGCCGAGGAAACGGTCTTGGTCGTCGAAGCAGGCGGCGCGGACGTACCGCCAGGCGTCACCGGTGATGGAGAGCACCCGGTTGTCGGCGGGAGACCAGGACACTGTCGCGGTGTTTGTCATGAATGTGATGAGCCAATCCTGCTGGCCGGTGGTGGTGTTCCAGGTGCGTGCGGTGTTGTCGTCGCTGGCGGTGGCGATGTGGGTGCCGTCGGGGCTGTAGGCCACGGCGTTTACTTCGTTGGTGTGTCCGGTGAGGGTGAGTTGGTGTTCGCCGGTGGTGGTGTCCCAGATTCGTGCGGTGTTGTCGCCGCTGGCGGTGGCGATGTGGGTGCCGTCTGGGCTGTACGCCACCTCCCATAGGCGGCCGGTGTGTCCGGTGAGGGTGAGTTGGTGTTCGCCGGTGGTGGTGTTCCAGGTGCGTGCGGTGTTGTCGTCGCTGGCGGTGGCGATGTGGGTGCCGTCGGGGCTATAGGCCACGGCGTTTACTTCGTTGGTGTGTCCGGTGAGGGTGAGTTGGTGTTCGCCGGTGGTGGTGTCCCAGATTCGTGCGGTGTAGTCATTACCGGCGGTGGCGATGTGGGTGCCGTCGGGGCTGTACGCCACCCCCCACAGGGTGTTGGTTTGCCCGGTGAGGGTGAGTTGGTGTTCGCCGGTGGTGGTGTTCCAGGTGCGTGCGGTGCCATCGTCGCTGGCGGTGGCGATGTGGGTGCCGTCGGGGCTGTACGCCACCCCCCACAGGGTGTTGGTGTGTCCGGTGAGGGTGAGTTGGTGTTCGCCGGTGGTGGTGTTCCAGGTGCGTGCGGTCGTATCGTCGCTGGCGGTGGCGATGTGGGTGCCGTCGGGGCTATACACCACGGTGTTCAACTCGTTGGTGTGTCCGGTGAGGGTGAGTTGGTGTTCGCCGGTGGTGGTGTCCCAGATTCGTGCGGTGTTGTCGCCGCTGGCGGTGGCGATGTGGGTGCCGTCTGGGCTAAAGACGACCTTCCTCACGTCCCTGAACGGTCCGGTGTGTCCGGTGAGGGTGAGTTGGTGTTCGCCGGTGGTGGTGTCCCAGGTGCGTGCGGTCGCATCGTCGCTGGCGGTGGCGATGTGGGTGCCGTCTGGGCTGTACGCCACCCCTCGCAGGGTGTTGGTGTGTCCGGTGAGGGTGAGTTGGTGTTCGCCGGTGGTGGTGTTCCAGATTCGTGCGGTGCCATCGGCGCTCGCGGAGGCGATCTGGGTGCCGTCTGGGCTGTACGCCACTGTCCACAGGGTGTTGGTGTGTCCGGTGAGGGTGAGTTGGTGTTCGCCGGTGGTGGTGTTCCAGGTGCGTGCGGTCGCATCGTCGCTGGCGGTGGCGATGTGGGTGCCGTCGGGGCTGTAGGTCACGACGTTGACGTCGTTGGTGTGTCCGGTGAGGGTGAGTTGGTGTTCGCCGGTGGTGGTGTTCCAGGTGCGTGCGGTCGCATCTGCGCTGGCGGTGGCGATGTGGGTGCCGTCGGGGCTGTACGCCACTCCCCAGATCGGTCTGGTGTGTCCGGTGAGGGTGAGTTGGTGTTCGCCGGTGGTGGTGTTCCAGGTGCGTGCGGTGCCATCTGCGCTGGCGGTGGCGATGTGGGTGCCGTCGGGGCTGTACGCCACTCCCCAGATCGGTCCGGTGTGTCCGGTGAGGGTGAGTTGGTGTTCGCCGGTGGTGGTGTTCCAGGTGCGTGCGGAGTCATCTGCGCTGGCGGTGGCGATGTGGGTGCCGTCGGGGCTGTAGGCCACGGCGTTTACTTCGTTGGTGTGTCCGGTGAGGGTGAGTTGGTGTTCGCCGGTGGTGGTGTCCCAGATTCGTGCGGTGTTGTCGCCGCTGGCGGTGGCGATGTGGGTGCCGTCTGGGCTGTACGCCACCCCACGCAATGCGCTGGATTGCTCAGTGAGGAGGTGAATGCTGGTTCGGGCCGGAACCGGCGGGCTGGGCAAGTCGGTGCCGGAGCCGACGTGGCGGAGCTGATTGGTGTTGGCTCCGGCCAGATCGGTGCCGTCGAGGCGGCAGTAATGCAGGAAGGCCCCGCTGAGGTTGGCGTCAGGGAGGGTGCTGTCGGTGAGGTTCGTGCGGTGCAGCACGGCGCGGTCCAGCTGGGCGCCGTCGAGGGTTGATCGGGTGAGGTTGACGTCGTCCCAGCGGGTGTCGCGCAGGTCCGCGCCGGTCAGATTCGCCGCGGTGAAGGCGAGTGGCTCGGCCTCGGTGCCAGTGAACTGCCAGCTCCGCAGCTTCGCGCCGCTGAGGTCGCTGCCGGTGAGCGTCGGGTGCGGCAGATCGTGCTCGCGGGCGTGCAGTGCGTATCGCAGCCACAGCTCGCTTGCCCCGGCCAGGTACGGCGCGCGCCAGCGGGCGAGCTGGGCCATGAGCGTTTCGGGGTGCTCGTCGTCGGTGATCAGCTGGCCGAGGAAGTCCAGCGTTTCCACCGAGGGCTCGCGAAGGCACCAGTCCGCACGGCGGTCGTCGCGTAGGGCGTCGCACAGGTGCTGGGCCAGGAAGTACTCGTGGATGGAGCTGTGCGCGAACTGGAAGTCGGGCCGGTCGGGGCCGTTGCGGTCGCTGCGGACCACGAACGTGGCGGTGCGCAGGTCCTCCTCGAGCTGGTCGCGGGAAGTCAGCTGGTACCGCCTGCTGAGCGCCAGGTCGGTGGCGAGCTGCTCGTCGAGCCAGTCGTCCAGGTCGGCGCTGTCCAGCCGGCGGTCACCGCGTTCCCAGGACCAGGCGGCGAGCCGGGCCATCAGGGTGAGCTTGTGGTCGGGCCGCATCCGGTGCTTGCCGTGGTCCCGTGCCAGCCAGTCGTGCAGGACCTGCCGGTAGATCGTGGCCGCGTGGACCGGGCGTTGCTGGGCGAACCGCTTCTCGATGAACGGGATCTGGGCCACGACCTTGGACAACGTGTACGGGCGGGTCGCCAGGTCGGACAGGTCGTGGACCGCGCGCAGCATGTCCATCACCTGGGTGGCGTCCCGCTCGGGCAGCGCCTTCTCCAGGTAGCTGCGGATCTGCTCGTCCGTCAACGGCAGCAGCAACAGCGTGACGTAGTCCTCGACCCCGGCCAGGTCGCGGTCGTGCTCCAGGAAGTGCCGGGACTGCTCGCGAAGCGAGCGGAAGTAGTGGGTCCGGCAGGACAGCAGGACCTTCGTGTGTACGCCGGCGAACGAGGCGCGGGTCCCGTCGGCGGTCCGGATTGGCCGTAGCTTGAGGAGCTCGTGGGTGAAGGCGATGCCCTGTGCGGCGTCCAGCCGGACCAGGACCTCGTCGAGCCCGTCGATGACGAACAACGTCGGCCACTTCCTGGCCCACGCCAGCACTTCCTCGCCGGACGGCGGCGCCGAATCACCGGACGACCAGCCGTGCTTGATGCACTCGGTGAGGATGTCCGGCAGGGTCGGCACCCCCTGCTCCACGTTACCGAGCCGGCGCAGGTCGAAGTACAGCGGCTCCGGCTGCCTGTCGGTACGCTCGGTCCGCAGCACCTCGGTCAGCCCCTGGCAGGTGATCGTCTTCCCGGTGCCGTATTCACCCAGCAACGCCGCCAGCGGCGCGCTGTCCGGATTGCGGGCCCATTTCGACAGGAAAGCGACGACGTCGACCCGCCGGTCGCCGTCCGGCGTGTCGAGTGCCAGGTCCGGATCCATGGTGCTCGGACGGACCTGCAGCTTGATGACGCCCTCCCGGCTGCCGGACTTGAGCGCCCTCAGGTCGTGGTCGCCCATGTTGTCCACTTTCGAGGTCACGGCCGCGGGCACCCGGCTGCTGGCCGCGGCGAGCTTCCGGTGGATCTGCTCCGCCAGGCCGTTCACCCACTTGTCCCGCGTCGAGACAGCGCGCTGAGCGGCGAAGGGCGTGTCAGAACGGGGATAGGTCGGCAGGCCGTCGAGCCAGGCCGCCTGCGTGCTCGTCGCTCGCAACAGCACCGGGATGACCGCCGATTCCGCGAGCCGCGCGCGGACGACCGTGCTCATTGCGGACCGGTCCCCCCAGGAGTTGCTCAGCGCCACGATCACCAGTTCGCTGGCGGCCACCTCCCGGCGGAACCGCTGGTCGGCGTAGTCACCGGCCAGCGCGTCCCGGTCGGTCCGCCACACCTCGATCCGCGAGTGGCCGATGTTCAGCGCGTCGGTCAGCAGGTCCCACAGGAGTCCCGCCTTCTCGTCGTCCTTCGGCGCGTTGCAGAGCACGATCCGGCGGGGCCCGAGCATTGCGGCCTGCCGGTCTTCGATGAGTACGTCGCGGACCGCCTCGTGCTCACGCAGGGGATCGGCGGCCGGCTCGACGCGCTCGGCCGAGAAACCCAGCGTGCGCCCCGCCGCCCCCAGCTTCTTCGCGCCGCGGACTTCCAGCCGCAGATCCACACCGTCGATCTCGGCGGTGACGTTCACCAGCTTGACCAGACGCTCCAACGCCTTCGTCGCCGCGGCCGGGGAGCGGCCGGCGAACAGCAGGTCCTGCGCCTCCTGCACGGACAACTCATTGTGCTGGGGGTTCAGCGCATCGAGCAGGACGCCCAGGGCGTCGCGGTCCGCTTCGCTGAGCGGTACCCCGAGAAGCCGGTTCCGGGCTGTGGTCGGCGGAATCCTTCGCATCCTCGGATCACCAGGTCCCGTCGGCGGGCGTGCCGTACTCGGCGAGCACCCGGTGCAGCTGGGCGACCAGGCCGTTCACCCACGCGTCCTGGGCCGAGCTCCCACGCACTCGGCCGAATGGGAGCCGGTGGCCGTAGATCTGCTTGTTTTTCAAGGTGTGCCAGTCCGCCTTGCCGCCGACCTGCCGGAGGGACAGCGGGAGCGCGCGCTTCCCGGGCACGTCGACCAGCGCCGGCACTTCGACGTCGGTGATGTACTTGCTGCCCAGGAAAGCGTTGCTCAGCGCCAAGATCCCCAGCTCGCTCTTCGTCAACGCGTCCTTGATGCGGACGTCCCACTCCTCGCCCGTCAGGATCGCCTCGTCGGCCCGCCAGAGCCGGAACTCGTAGACCCGGTCGATCGCCGTCGCCTCGTCTAGCAGATCCCACAGCCGCCGCGCGACGGCCTCGTCCCGCTTCGCGAAGCTGAGGAACATCCGCACCAGCGGCTTGCCCGACTCGCCGGTCGTCAGACGTACCCGCGGCTCCGTCTCGGTCGCCATGCCCGCTCTCCTAACGTCGGCTGTCGTTTTACGTCGTAAAAACGTCCAGTTGGCTCGCAGAGTACCGCATGAGGTCCGGCGACTCGTGTGGTCTGACTCAAAAGTCATAGACAACTACTATGGGTGACCGTTTGGTGTCCGCCTGGCGCGGTCGAGTCGCGCTCGGGTGGCGGAAGCGCTCCGATACACTGTGGTCGGCGCTGCGGCGCCAGGCCGCTATAGCTCAGCTGGTAGAGCATCTGTCTTGTAAACAGAAGGTCAGGGGTTCGAGCCCCCTTGGCGGCTCCTCGAAAGTTCGCTTCGACCTGCGGTTCGGCCGCCGGTCGCCGGTCGTCTTGGTGTGTGGGTGCGCCGCTTCACGTTCAGCTGGCGGCTCTGTTCGTGTCATCTGGAGTTTGAAGACCACTGATTGACTTCAACGGCTCCCCACCTTTTCTCCCGACGAGGACAAATTGACACAGTCAGTGCCTCCCGACGGCGATCCGTTGGCCGCGTTCAACGCCGAGCTCGAGGGAATCAAGGCCCAGGCCGCGGCCGCCCAGGAACGGCTCCGGGCCGCCACCGCCACCGTGCAGTCGCCGGATGGGGCCGTCACGGTGACCGTCGGCCCGAGCGGAGTGCTGCAGGAGCTGCGGTTCGGCCCCCGCGCGTACGACCGTCCCCCGCAAGCGCTTTCCGGCACGGTGATGCAGCTGATCGGCCGCGCGCAGCAGAAGGTCTCGGCCGAGGTCGCCGACGCGTTCAGCGGCATGGTCGGCGAGAGCTCGGCCGCCCGTGAGCTGCTGGACGAGTTCCTGCCCGCGCCGCCCGAACCGGACGAGGGAACGCCCCCGGGCCCCGGCGGCAAGTTCATGCCGGAGGCGGACGACCGGCCGCCCGTCCCGCCGCCGCCCCCGCACCGGCCGCCGCCGCACCAGCCGCCGCCACCGCAGCAAGGTCCGCCGCCGCGTCGACGTCCCCGGCTCGCGCCGGAAGAGGACGACGGCGAAAGCAACCCCTGGTAGTACGGAGGAGATCCAGTGGTTTCCGGAGCAGGTTTCTCGGTCGACCCGGCCGAGCTGCAGAAGTTCAGCCGGTTCCTGTCGGGCACCACGCAGCCCGCGGTGCAGGACGCCGCGAACCGGATGCAGGCCGCCAACGGGTTCGACAACGCCGCGTTCGGCATCCTGCTCGCGCAGGTGCTGGCCGTGCCCTCGCGGATCACGATGGGGGTGATCACCGGGGAGATCAACAAGCTCGTCGGTGACATCGGCAAGTCCGCCGACGACGTGAAGAAGGCCGCCGACGTGTATTCGACGCACGACGCGAACACGGCGCAGGGCTTGAGCACCTTCGAAACGGAGCTGGGCAAGTGACCGTTCCCATCACGGCGTCGAACTCCACGACCGGGGCCGGCGTCTTCGACAGCTGGAAGCAGGTCGGCGACTCGATCGGCAAGGTCCAGACCGAGCACGGTGGTGACCTCGCGGCCGTCAGCGTCGAGCTGGGCATCAACGTGATCAGCGCCGCGCTCGACACGGTCGCGTTCGTCATGGACCCGCTGGCGAAGCTGATCGCGGCGGGCCTGGGCTGGCTGATCGAGCACGTCTCGTTCCTGAAGTGGCCGCTGGACCAGGTCGCGGGCAACCCCGCGGAGGTCACGAAGGTCGCCAACGAGCTGCACAAGATCGGCGAGTCGCTGCGCAACACCGGCACCTCGCTGGACGACACGCTCAAGGCGACGATCACGCAGTGGGAGGGCAAGGGCTACGACAGCTTCCTGAAGTCGATCAACGACCGTAAGGGCTGGATCGACGCCAACGCCAAGGCGGCCGACGTCGCCGGCTACATGGTCGAGACCACCGGCGCGCTGATCGGCGCGGTCCGCTCGCTGCTGCGCGACATCATCACGACGATCCTCGGCGACATCATCTCCACGATGCTGATCGCGCTGGCGCTCGCCATCCCCACCTTCGGCGCGTCGATCGCCGTCGGGGTGACCAAGTGCGTCGCGACCGTCTCGGTGCAGGTCGCGGCGATGATGGCGAAGCTCGCCAAGGTCGTCTCCTACGCCGGGCGCACGCTGGCGCGGCTCACCGGCCTGTCGAAGCTGGTCAAGGGCAAGCCGGGCTCCTCGGGCGCGGGTCACGAGCTGAGCAACCTGCCGCCGCACGGTGGCGGGGTGCCGAACTTCTCGCGGCCGCTGCCGAAGCCGCCGGGCACGGCCGTCACCCACGACGGCCCGCCGGTGCCCGGGGGCGCCACGCCGAGCACCCGGCCGCCGGGCGACGGCACTACGCCGAACTTCTCGCGCCCGCTGCCCCCGCCGGGCACCGCCGTCACCCACGACGGCCCGCCCGGAGGCGGCGCCACGCCCAGCACCCGGCCCCCGGGTGACGGCACCACGCCGAACTTCTCGCGCCCGCTGCCGAAGCCCGCGGACCCGCCGCCCGCGCCCAAGCCGCCGTCGCCGAAGTCGAAGCTGAGCGACCAGGACATCTCGACGATCAAGAAGCACGAGGACTGGCTGAAGACGAAGTTCGGCGACAGCTACAAGAAGATGAAGTTCGTCGACGACTGGCTGAAGGCCAAGGCACCGGACTACTACCCGATGATGAAGGCCCTCTCGGACGCCAAGAGCTCCAAGAACTTCGTCGGCTGGGCGGGCAAGGACATCGTCCAGGTCGACCGCGGCCTCACCGACATCCAGATGCAGGCGGAGGCCGCCTGGGCCGAGGAAGACAAGAAGCAGCAACAGCAGCAGCCGCAGTAGAACCGCGAAGAGGCCGGGGTGTTCCGCACCCCGGCCTCTTCCGTGGAACGCCTGCCCCCGGCGAGCGGTTCGGTGGCTTAAGCTCCGGTATGGCCACGACCCACATCCTCGAGACGCCCGAGGCGGACATCGCCTACGACGTGCACGGGCCCGCTCCCGCCGACAGCGGCCGCGCGCCGCTGCTCATGGTCGGGCAGCCCATGGAAGCCGGCGGCTTCACCACCCTCGCCTCGTACTTCCCCGAGCGGACCGTCGTCACCTACGACCCGCGGGGGCTCGGGCGCAGCGTCCGGAAGGACGGCGACGTCACCAACGTGCCCGCCGTCCAGGCCCGGGACCTGCACGCGATCGTCCAGGCGCTCGGCGCCGGGCCGGTCGACGTCTTCGGCAGCAGCGGGGGCGCCGTCGCCGGGCTGGCGTTCGTCACGGCGTACCCGGAGGACGTGACCACGCTCGTCGCGCACGAGCCGCCGCTGATCCCGGTGCTGCCCGACGCCGCGGCGGCCGAACGGGCCCGCAACGCGGTGACCGAGGCCTACCAGGCCAAGGGTTTCGGTGCCGGAATGGCGGCGTTCATGCTGCTGTCGTCGTGGCAGGGCGAGTACACCGACGACTACTTCGCGCAGCCCGCGCCCGACCCCGCCCAGTTCGGCATGCCGTCCGAGGACGACGGCAAGCGCGACGACCCGCTGCTGTCCGACCGGTCCTGGGCGGTTTCCAGCTACGAACTCGACGTGGAGGCCCTGAAAAAGGCGCCGACGCGCGTCGTGATCGCGGTCGCCGAGGAGTCGGGCCAGTCCTTCACCGGCCGCACGACCCTGGCGGCGGCCGCGGTGCTCGGCCAGGAGGCGATCGTGTTCCCGAGCCACCACGGCGGCTTCCTGAGCGGTGAGTTCGGGTATGCGGGCAAGCCCGAAGCCTTCGCCGCGCGGCTGCACGAGGTGCTCGGCTAGTTCCCCCGCGGCTCATCCTCGAGAGGGAGGCCGGGCGCGGGGCGAGCGCCGAAGATCGGGTGCATGACAACCGCTACGCGGACGCCGCCCCGCTGGGCCGTGATCGCCGCGCACCTGGTGCCGCTCGTGACGCTGCCGTCCGGCCTCTGGCGGATCGCGCTGGTCGCCGGGGTCCCGCTCGGCCTGCGGGTCGCGGACGCCGAAGTCGGCGGTGAGGGCTGGTACATCGTCGGGCTCAGCGTGATTTCGGAGGCTTTGGCCCTGCTAACGCTCGGGCTGGTGCGGCCGTGGGGCGAGCGGGTGCTGTCCTGGGTTCCGCTGCTGGGCGGCCGCCGCGTGGCACCGTGGGCGGCGATCGGGCCGGCGTCGCTCGGCGCCGTCGCGCTGGCGGTGATCTGGGGTTACGCGTTCCGCGACTTCCCCGACTTCGGACAGGTGGCCTTCTCCCACCCGGCGGGGCACGTCCTGCTGATCGTTTGTTACCTGCCGGTCTTGCTGTGGGCGCCGCTGCTGGGCGCGGTCACGTGGAGCTATTGGCGACGGCGGTGCCGCTGACGTGTAGCGCCGGACCCGCGCGCGGCGACCCACCGGGAGACCGGGGTTGCCGAGACGACGGGCGGGCGCACGTGCAGACGTTCCTCCAGCAACTGCCGACGTTGATCGGAGTGCTCGTCGGTGCCCTCGCGTCGTTCGCGGCCACGTCGGCTGCTGAGCGGGCGCGCTGGCGCAGGGCTCAGTCGGTCCGCTGGGACGAGCGACGGCTCGCCGCCTACGCCGAGTACGCCTTCGCGGTCAAGAAGGTCAGCACCCTGGCCGTCAGGATCGCGGCGCACCGAGGGATCCACCCGGACATCGACGGCCTTTCGCCGGAGGAGGGCATGCCCCTGCTGGCCGCGGCCGAAGAGGAACGGACCGTGAAGTGGGAGACCGTCTTGCTGCTGGGTACCGGCGGCACCGTGGTCGCCGCGCGGGCCTGGCACGAAAGCGCGTTCCGGTTGCAGCGGATCGCTGCCGGTGCCGAGGTCGAACTGTCCTGGGCGGACGCGATCGCCGCGGCGAGCAAGGCTCGTCGGCGCTTCTACGAAGCCGCGAAGGCGGATATCGGCATTGCGATCGGTGACCTGCCGGAGAGCTACGAGTGGCAGATCGGCCGCCTGGTCGCGGACGAGGCACGAGCGGGCCGGCCGCCGGCGGAGGGATCCACCGCGCCGGGCCGTTGAGCGGCTGCGGGGCGTCAGGCGTGCCATCATTCGGGCATGGCCACCCTTCGCGAAGCGCGCGAGCCGGAGCTCAACAGCGGGATTCTGCCCGGGAACGTGCGTGCCGACGACTGGGTCATGCTCGTGCTGGCCGCCGGGTCGGTCGGGTTGCTGGGGTTCATGATCCTGAGCCCGCCCGCGCGGGATGCCGGGCTGGTGATCTTCTACGTCGACTGCGGGATCTGCGCCGTGTTCCTCGGCGAGTTCCTGTGGCGGTGGCGGAAACGCAAGTGGGACAAGAAGTTCCTCGTGCGCAACTGGTACGAGCTGTTCGCCATGGTGCCGTTCGCGCACCCGGTCGCGGCCTCGCACAAGTTCGTCGCCGTCGTGCTGTTGCTGATCCGGGTCGGGCGGGCCGCGGACCGGGCCGTCGGGGAGCAGTTCACTTATCGGCTTGTCGACAAACTGTCGGAGCCGATCGTGAAGGCCATCAAGAAGCCGGTGACCATCGCCGTGCTCGACGAGGTCGTCAAGGTGCTCGAGACCGGCAACTACCCCGAGAACCTCGCCAAGTCGCTCGGGGCCAACAAGGACGAACTGCGCACGATCATCGCCGAGAAGATTGCCGCCGACCCGCAGCTCGGCAAGCTCAAGCGGCTGCCGTTCCACGACGAGATCGTGCGGACGGTCGTCGACACGTCCTTCCGCGTCCTGCTCGAGGTGCTGCTCGACCCGCGGATCGACGACTTCTTCTCCACCGTCGTCCGCGACAACCGCGAGCAGATCCGCCAGGCCGTCCAACTGGGACTCAACGACCTCGACGCCGAGGACGAGCAGCACAAGCTGCCCACCCGGACCCAGCGCGAAGCGGCCCACGAATACGACACGCTGCACCGCAAACGCTGAACATGACGAAGGCCGCCTCACCGGGGTCGGGTCCGATGAGGCGGCCTTCTGGCTCGGTTACGGGTAGCTCACCACGTTGACCGGCACGGTGCCCGTCGGCGTGACCGCACCCGTGTCGTTGATGACGTGGGTGATCGTGCCGCGGTAGTTGAGCGACACCGTCAGCAGGCTGTGGAACTTCACGCCGCTGTTGTTCGGCACTTCGAACGCGTGGTAACTGGACACCGCCGGGTTCGTGTCGAAGAAGCAGTAGCTCCCGAGACCCCAGGCCTCATGGGACGTCACGTTCGCCCCGACCTTGTAGGCCGCGTACCCCGCGACCCCCGATGGTGCGTTCCACGACGCCTGGTTCGGCACGTCGTAGGGCATCTCGTTCTGGAAGAAGATCGTCTTCCCGCCCTGGCCGTTCCAGATCACCTGGTACTTCTGGTAGTGCTCGACGAACAGGCCGGTCGCCAGCACGTTCGCGCCGTTCACCACCAGGCCCGTCTCGGCCGTGTTCGTGTTCCAGCCGACCGTGCCGCCGTTGCCGTGGTCGGCCCGCCACGCCCAGATGTGGTCGATGATCGTGTTGGCGCTGTTGACGATCAGGCTGTTGGTCGCCTTGCCGGCGATCGCGCCGCCGATCCGGAAGAACACGTCCTGGACCGTTGTCGGGTTCGACGCGTGGGACGCCGTCGAGCCGGACTGGCCGACCGTCAGCAGCGCCTGCGAGTTCGTCGTGCCGGCGTCGAACAGCAGGCCCTTGAGCCGCACGCCGTCCACATCGGACACCTGCATCGCGTTGACGCCGTTGTCCGGCACCAGCGTCGGGTAGCCGATGCCGAGGATGGTCGTGTTCGCCTTGGTCACGTTGAGCGTCTGGTTGAGGTGGTAGACGCCCGGCGTGAAGAACAGGTTGCAGCCCGCGGCGAGCGCGTTGTTGATCGACGAGGCCGTGTCACCGGCCTTGACGACGTAGAACTGGCTCATCGGCGCCGACGTGCCCGGGGTGCTGCCGTTCGCCCAGCTCGGGCCGGACGCGTTGGTGCGCAGCGAAGGCAGGAACACGCGGTACTTGCCGGTGCCGTCGACGTACAGGTACGGCACGTCGCGGGAGACCGGGGTGGTCGCCAGCGTCGTCTCCGGCGGGTTCGGGAACGTCGTCGCCGGCGCGCCGCTGGTGCCGGAGAAGACCATGTTCCAGACGCCGCCGTTCCAGCTGCCGAGCTGCGAGTCGCGGGTGTACCACTGCTGCTGCGAGACCGACGCGGCCTGGCCGGCCACCTTCGTGTCGGCGATGTAGCCGCCGCTCGCGTAGCCGTAGCTGGCCGGGTACAGCTGCAGCCCGCCGCGGACGTCCATCCGGCGGAACGGCGCGGCCTGGGCGACGGCCCAGCGCTCCTGGCCACCGGAGGGGCTGACCGCCATGTTCTCCGCCGAGCGCCAGAAGTTCTGCAGCGCGACGCCGTTGTCGGAGGCGTTGAAGGCGTCGACCGTGACGTCACCGTTGATCAGGACGTCGCCGGGGTTCTGGCCGAGGCCGGCCACCGAGGTGTAGAAGCCCACGTTGTCGTGCACGTTGTTGTACGTGCCGGGCTTGAACAGGTGGGCGACGCGCCGGTCCGCGAACTGCGCGGTGAGCGTGTCCTTCTGGTTGTTGAAGTCGGTGTCCAGCTGCGCCTGGATCGTCGCCGCCGACATGCTCGGGTCGAAGATCCGCACGTTCGACCCGAAGTTCGGGGTGTCCGACTGCGTCGGGCAGCCGGCCTGGGTGCCGATCGTGTAGGTCGCGCTCGACACCGCGGACGTCGTCGAGCCGGACTTCAGCGCGATCGCGTTGACCGTGCGCGAGTTCGGGACGCTGATCGGCGCGGTGTACTGCGTCGACGACGCGGTCGGCGTCGAACCGTCCACTGTGTACCGGATGGTCGCGCCCGAGGTGGCGCTGCTGATCGTCACCGTCTGCGCGCTCGAGTAGGTCCCGCCGGGCGGGCTGAACGTCGGCGCCGCGACGGTCGTCGTGCCGCCGCCACCCACGGTGTAGGTGAAGTGCGGGGTGTCGTACTGCGGCCCGCTCTTCTCGTAGGTGAACCAGTAGTCGAGCGTGTTCCCGGTGCTCAGGCCGTTGACGGTGGAGTGCCAGGTGCCGGAGGCGTTGGTCATCCGGACGTTCTGCTGCCCGACACCCGGCACGCCGGTGTAGTGGACGTCCACGTACACGGCCGGGGTGGTCGGGGTGAAGTTGAGCTGCAGCTGCGTGGTGCTCAGCTGCGTGACGCTCTGTGTGTAGTCGTCCGCGGCCAGCGCGGCCGGGGCGTTGAGCCCGGCGCCTAGCAAGAGGGCTGCCGCGGTGAGGGCGACGGCGCCGCGCCGGCGTCGTCGAAGCTTTTCAAAGGTCCGGGCCACGCCGTGACACCTCCGCCGTTGGGGATCCACGAGCATTTGTTGCGAGTCACAACAAAGTAGACTCTGCAACCGGCGGCTATGGTCACGAATCGATAACAGTTGTCTGGACCAATCAGCCGTGAGGGTGAGGTGTTCTGTGAACGATGACCCGATTTGCCCGGCGGTGGGCGAATGACTGAACCGAGAAACCCACTTCGGTCGGGTGGCCTCGATCGTGTGACATGGGATCATCTCGTGCCACACCGTGGTCCCCTACCGAGGAGTAGGAATGACTGTTTCGCGTGGCAGAACCCTCGTCCGGGCCCTTGTGGCCTTCGCTCTCGTCGCGGCCCCGGTGGCCGCCGCCGTCCCCGCTGAGGCCGCGCCGCTGCAGAGCGGCGGCGTGATCAACTTCGGCTGCGCCACGTCGGGGAAGATGCACTGCCTCGGCAAGGCCATCCGCTCGCCGAAGGGCGCCGGCCCGCTGGTGACGTCGACTCCGGTCGGTTACGGCCCGGCCGAAATCCAGGCCGCGTACAACCTCGGCGGCCTGCACTCCGGCGGCCGCACCGTCGCCATCGTGGACGCCATGGACGCGCCGACCGCGGAGGCCGATCTCGCGAAGTTCCGTGCCGCACGCGGACTTTCGGCCTGCACGACGGCGAACGGCTGCTTCAAGAAGGTCAACCAGAACGGCGCCGCGAGCCCGTTGCCCGCGGGCGACTACGGCTGGGCCGAGGAGATCAGCCTCGACCTCGACGCCGTGTCCGCGACCTGCCCCGACTGCCACATCCTGTTGGTGGAGGCCAGTTCCGCGGACACGGACCCGCTGATGACGGCGGTCGACACGGCCGCGGCGACGCCGGGCGTGGTCGCCATCTCCAACAGCTACGGCGGTACCGAGGACTCGACGATCCTCGCCGCGGACGCGCACCTGAACCACCCGGGCATCGCGGTGACGGCGTCTTCGGGCGACTCCGGCTACGGCGTGAGCTGGCCGGCGTCCTCGCCGTACGTCACGGCGGTCGGCGGCACGACGCTGAAGAAGTCCACGAGCACTCCGCGCGGCTGGGCGGAAACGACGTGGAACGGCAGCGGCAGCGGGTGTTCGGCGCTGGAGGCCAAGCCGGCGTGGCAGCACGACACGGGCTGCGCCAAGCGGACCGTCGCCGACGTCTCCGCGGTCGCCGACCCGGCCACCGGGCTGGGCGTCTACGACACGTACAACAGTTGCGGCAGCTCGGCTTTCTGCGACTTCCTGCTGTCGCTGGGCCTGGCCCAGGGGGCCGACGGCTGGGTCCAGGTCGGCGGCACGAGCCTGTCGTCGCCGGTGATCGCGAGCGTGTACGCGCTGGCGGGCAACGCGGTGACGTCCGGGTCGTACCCGTACGCCCACACCGGCAGCCTGAACGACGTGACGTCCGGCTCGAACGGCAGCTGCGGCGGGACCTACCTCTGCACGGCGGGCACCGGGTACGACGGCCCGACGGGGCTGGGCACCCCGAACGGCACCGGCGGGTTCTGACTCGGTGTCCGCAGCGGTTCGTCGAAGACGCAGAGAGGTCGAAGCGGTAGCCGGTGCTGCCAGTCCAGGGCGTACAGCTGCTCGCCTGGCCGCGTAATCGTGCGGAGTCCGGTGTGGACGATCTCGTTGGGACCGTCCACATCGGAGCCTTCGGTGCGGTCCTCCAGTGACCAGGTCTCCGGTTCGCTGCCCGATCCTCCACGAACGGGTGACGTTCGCGCAGCGCGTTTTCGCCTTGCCCCGGGTGGGGTGAAGATGACTGCATGCTGGACACCGACGTGCTGTCGACGACCCGGCCGCGGGCGCTCGGCGTCGACACACCGCTGGGCACCGTGCGGTTCGCCGTGCGCGTCGGTGGGTGGGACGTGCCGGCGCGGCCGGAGCTGACCTGGGGCCTGGACTCCGGGGCGTGGCTGTGCCGGTGGCGGCACCGGTCCGTGCGGCTCGACGTGCTGTCCGGGCCGAGCGCGCCGCAGCTGCCCGACGGCTATCCCGCGGTCACCCGGCAGGTCACCGTCTTCCGCGTGCTGGCTCGCGAACCGCTGAGCGAGTTCGTCGTCCAGGTCGAGCTGAGTGGCCCCGAAGACATGACCGCGAGCGGTGCCAGCGTCACGGCCGAGACCGCCGACGCCGTGGTGACCGTCGGCGGCCCGGACGTCGAGGCGCTGCGCGCGTGCGCGCGGGCCGGGCAGCACGTGCCGCCGTACTGGTCCGGTGCCCTCGCCGGCGACGCCGTCGGCCTGGACGACGGGCGGCTCACCTGGCAGCTGCCCGCGATCGAGCGGGGCGACTACGCCGACCTGTGGGTGGCGGCCGCGTGGAGCGAGCCGAGCGAGCACCCGGGTACGCGGCGCGCGGTCGATGTCGACCCGGCGCGGGTGCTGCGGGAACTCACGCACTGAGCTGTCACATCCGGCTCGCTGGATCCGTCAAGGTGGGGACAGCACCTGGACGGAGGACGAGACCGTGACCGACGCCGACTGGCTGGCGCACCGCTTCGAGACGCACCGCGACCACCTGCGGGCCGTCGCCTACCGGATGCTCGGTTCGCTGAGCGAGGCCGACGACGCCGTGCAGGAGTCGTGGCTGCGGCTCAGCCGGAGCGACACCTCCGGCGTCGAGAACCTGGCCGGCTGGCTCACCACGGTCGTCGGGCGCGTCTGCCTCGACATGCTGCGCTCGCGCAAGGCCCGGCGGGAGGAGTTCGTGCCGGACCCGATCATCAGCCGGGAGGACGGCGGCCCCGAGGAGTCGGCGTTGCTGGCCGATTCCGTCGGCCTCGCGCTGCTGGTCGTGCTCGACACGCTCACCCCGGGCGAGCGGCTGGCGTTCGTGCTGCGGGACATGTTCGCGATGCCGTTCGACGAGATCGCGCCGATCGTCGGCCGCTCCGAGGCCGCGACCCGCCAGCTCGCGAGCCGCGCGCGACGGCGCGTCCAGGGCGCGCCGGTCGCCCCGGACCCGGACGTCGCCCGGCAGCGTGAAGTCGTCGACGCGTTCCTGGCCGCCGCGCGCGGTGGCGACTTCGAGGCGCTGGTCACCGTCCTCGACCCGGACGTCGTCCTGCGCGCGGACCGCGGCGCGGCCCAGGGCGGCTCGATCGAGGTCACCGGCGCGGCGGCGGTGGCCAACCAGGCCCTGACGTTCTCCCGCCTCGGCGCGGGCGGCGGCACGGTCCGCCGCGCCCTGGTCAACGGCGCGGCCGGCGTGGTCGCGACCCGGGACGGGCGCCCGTTCTCGGTGCTCGGCTTCACGGTGTCGGGCGGCCGGATCGTGGAGATCGACATCCTGGCCGACCCGGTCCGCCTCGACCGGCTGGATCTGGCCGTGCTGGATTGATGTCCGCGACCACATGGAGTTGACTCACTACTCAGTGCAACCGTTGTTAGAATGGGTGAAAGGGGAGGAGTCGACATGGGGAAGCACGAGAAGAAGGACAGCGGGGACTCGGACGTCCAGAGCGGCACCGAGAGCTCCGACGGCGGCCGGCACCGGAAGTAGGGCTCACGGCTCGACGATCGAGCCGTGCTCGTCGGTGACCAGCGCGATCCGGTCGAGGGCGTCGATGTGCAGGTAGCGCCGCGTTCCGTCCGCGTACTGGCGGACCGCGTCGGCCACCACGATCACGCGCTCGCCGTCCTCGAGCGAGTACAGGTCGTCCGGTGACAGCACTTCGTGGACGCCGGTGCCGCTGCTCACCAGGGTGCGGACCCGGCGTCCCGAGTGGTCGTAGCCGTACAGCTCGTTGACGCCGTCGTCGCCGTGGATGCCGCGCAGCCGGCCGAACACGTCCCGGATCTCGATGCCCGGCAGCGGTTTCGGCAGCTGGGCGACCGGCGGCGGCTCGATCTCGCGCAGCCAGCCGCCCGGGCCGGTCACCACGTGCCGCCGTCCCGAGAAGGCCTCGGTGACGCCGTTCGCGTAGTGGACCGCCGTGCGGCGGCCGCGCACGTCGTACTGCACAGAGTCGACGAAGTCCGGCACGCTCACCAGCCTGCTCACCTCGTCGTACTGGTACCGCACGGTCAGCCGGCCGTCTCCGGCGTCGGGGTAGGTCACCTCCGAGAGCCGCCCGTCGGCGCGGCGGACGATGTCGAGCCGGTACTCGACGGCCACGTGCGCGGGGCGCCACCGCTTCGAGATCGGGTGGCCGAGCGCGTCGTACCCGAGCAGCGTGACGCCCGATTCGTCGGTGACGCGCACCAGCCGCCCGCAGCTGTGCGGGCCCGCTTCGAGCGGCACGGGAAGCCCGCCGTCGTGGTAGGTGAACGTGGTGACCGGCGCGCTGTCCGGGTCGTCCACCAGCACCGCGGCCACCCGGCCGGCGACGTCGTGGATCCGGTACACCGCGCGCCCGCCCTCGCTGCGCGACTCCACCGCGTTCCCGGCCGCGTCCCGGACGTGCGCCACGCCGTCCGCGCCGCGCAGCACGCGCCCGAGCAGGTCGCACGTCACCTCGCCGATTTCCGTCTCCGCGGAGCCGGCGTCGAACGTCCGGACCGTGCCGTCCGGCGCGGTCACCCGCAGCGGGCGGCCCAGCGCGTCGTACCGGTACTCGGCCGCCGGGGTGCGCCGGCCGCCGATCCGGAACGCCCGCGACGTCCGGCAGACCAGGCCCCGCGCGCAGTACTCGTGGTGCTCGTCGACGACGTCGCCGAGCAGTTCGGTGTGCCGCCGCTGCAGCAGCCGCCCGGCGCCGTCGCGCACCTCGACCGTCGTGAGCACCTCCGCCTCGCCGGACACCGCGCGCTGCTCGGTGGTGACCCGCACCGGCCCGTGGTGGTCGTAGCGGTGGCGCAGCGTCGGCAGGTCCGCCGTGTCTCCCGGCCGCACGACGGTTTCCGGGCGGCCCAGCGGATCGTGGGTCACGGTGGTCACCGCGCCCGCCGGGTCGGTCACCTCGCAGACCCGCGCCGTCCGGACGTCGTACCGCGTCGCGGTGACGTTCCCGACCGGATCGGTGGCCACCTCGGGGAAGCAGCGGTCGTCGGAGTAGCGCACCTCGTGGGTGTCGCCGCGCGAGCCGGTGGTCGTGGTGCGCAGCCCGGTGACGTTGTCGGCCCGCCGGTGGAACGTCGTGACCCACCAGCCCGCCTCCCCCGCGCGGCGGTGGTAGCCGTGGCGGACCAGGTCCGGCGGGACCGGGCCGTAGACGTCGGCGACGAGCTCGTCGGTGAGCACCAGCTCCTCCCGCGCGGTCAGCAGGCCCTGCGAGCCCGCGCTCCCGTCCGGGCCCTCGTCGTAGCGGAACAGCTTGTCCGACAGCACTTTTCCGTCGCCGTCCAGTTCGCGGACCCGCGCGGGCAGCGCGGCGAACCGGTGGTCGGGATCGGTCGCGTACGTCGTGCGCGTCTCGCGCACCGAGGTCTCGTGGCCGGGCCGCTCGGTCGTCTCCACCACCCGGACCGGGTTGCCGGCGGCGTCCAGGTCCGACTCCGTCGTGGTGACCGAGACGGGTTTCTCCTGCCGCTCGAACACCGTCGTCACCGATCGGGTCCACTGTGGACGCTTGGCGTGCTCGACCCGGCGGTACGGGCGGACGGCGTCGGGCGAGTCGTCGAGGCCGTAGGTCTCCTCCTGCCGCAGGAAGCCGTCGTCGCCGAACCAGCGCACGGTCCGCAGGGTGGGCGCGTGCTCGTCGCCGAGCTCGTCCTGCACGACCCGGCCGAACCCCGTGAAGGCGTCACCGAAGCGTCGCTCGTGGTACTCGAACTCCGTCGTGCCGGCGAGCCCGGTCGCCGACTCGCGGAGCACGACCCGGCGGACCACCGGGACCGTCTCGACGGTCGTGTACTCGATCGCGGTGCGCAGGCCGATGCCGTTGTCGATCTCGCTCAGCCGCCCCGCGCCCGGCGCGAGGGAGTAGTACGGCACCGGCTCGTCCTCGGCGTCGAGCAGCAGCACGCCGGCGTTGATGCTCGTGCGGGCCCGGGCCGGGAGCTGGACCCGTGGCGCGGCCGGTGTTTCCGAACGGGCGTAGGCGAGACGCAGCACCGGCGCGGCCGCCTCGGCCCCGCGCGCGTCGTACCCGGTCAGCGCGACCGACGTCAGCACGGACGCGCCGTCGTCGACGTCGTAACCGAGGGTCCAGCGGCGGACGAGCGGGCGCGCGGCGGCCGGCAGCCGCAGCTCGATCCGGGAGCAGCGCAACGCCGTCGTCACGCGCCCCAGCTGCAGGACGTCGGGCCGCGGCTCGTAGGCGAAGTCCACTTCGTAGGGCCCGTAGGAGATCCGCGCGAGGTAGGCCTGCCCGCTGTGGTGCGCCCAGCCGAACGCCGCGCTGTTGCCGAGGGCGTCCTCGGTCCGTTCGAGGTGCCAGGCGTGGCTGCCGGACCGGCCGCCGTCCGACGTGCCGAGGAAGTGCCGGGTGCCCGAGCGCGCGGTGAGCACGAAGCCCTCGCCCCGGCGGGCCAGCCGGCCGCTGGTCCGGCTCTGCGTCCCGCTGTCGTCCAGCCGGACGTTCGGCAGCGGCACCGCGAACCCCGCGCCGAACGGGCCGTTCGGCGCGCCGGTGACGTAGCGCAGGGCCAGCGACGGCGCGATCCCGCCCGGACCGGGCGGCAGGTCGAGCGGAACCGTGAAACTCCCGCCGCCGGTCGCGGGTTCCGGTGTGAAGGACCCGCCCAGCCCGCGGATCCGCGCGGGCCGGGCCGCCTCCTGGAGGCTCGGCCGGAGCAGAGTCATGGCGTTCTCCCCGAATGCCTGGCGACGCTGGTGCGCCACCGGTTACTTCCGGGGTCCAAGTGGGTGAGTGGAGGACGCCAGATACGTCCTCACCCGTTTGCCGTCGGAGTTATGCATTCGTGATGTCCGTGCCGTATCCCGGTTGCGGCTGCCCGGTCTTTCCCGAGTAACCACGTTGTGATCAATGGCGGGGGCAAGCGAGAGGGTGGACCCGATGGTGGTCAGGTTCGTGAGGGACGAGGGCTCCGGCACGGCGAAGGAGGACGTCGGCACGCTCAACGAGCTCCCGGCGCCGCCGAGGCAGTTGCTCGACCGGCACGGCGCGCGGGTGCTCGACCCGGCGACGTCGACCGCGGTGCCGGGCCGGCCGGCCCCGCGCACGACCGTGTACCGGCCCGGGGTGTTCCTCCTCCCGAACCGGTACTTGCGCGACCAGGAGACCCTGGCCTCGATCAACCGCGTGCTCGCCCGCATCGGCATCTACGCCGAGCCGGCCGACCGCGGCGACTACCAGGAGACGACCCGCGCCCGGGAGCTCGAAGACCTGCCGGTGCGAGCGCTGCTGAAGGTGCGCGAGGACTCCGACCCGGCGGTCGTCGACTGCTGGAAGGCCGTCCAGCTGCTGCGCGGGGCCGCGGCGGGCGAGAAGCCGGAGATCGACCCCGAGATCGTCTCGAACATCTCCGTCGAGCACCTGCTGTTCACCACGCCGGTGTTCGGCGGGGTGCCGTGGGAGACCAGCGGCCTCGGCGGCACGCCCTGGGAGACCAGCGGGTTCGGCGCGGGCAGCTCGTACGGGCGCACCCGCGGCGCCAACCGGATCCCGGTCACGCTGTCGGCGGCCCCGCCCCACCGCAGCGCCAAGCCCGCCCACCGGCGTCCGGTCATCGCCGTACTCGACACCGGCATCGGCCCGCACCCGTGGTTCGGGCTGGCCGACCGCAGCGGCCCGCCGCCCGCCGGTGCCGGGCTGCGCGTCGCGCCGGACATCCAGGCGGCAATCCTGCAGGCGGAGATCGACTCGGGCACGACCGTGCCGACGCAGCTGCTCAACGACTACTGGGACGCGCCGACGACCGGCCAGCCGCTGATCGGGGACGTCGACACCGACACCGGGCACGGCCTGTTCATCGCCGGCATCATCCGGCAGGCCTGCCCCGAAGCCGACACGCTCGCGATCCGCGTCGTGCACAGCGACGGCGTCGCGTACGAAGGCGACGTCCTGCTCGCGCTGCACCTGCTGGCCGACCGCGTGCGGACCGCGCAGGCGAACAACCGGCCCGAGGACATGGTCGACATCGTCTCGCTGTCACTGGGCTACTACGAGGAAAACCCGGTCGACGTCGCCTTCACCGGCCAGTTCGCCACGGCCATCGCCGACCTGATCGGTCTCGGCGTGCTCGTCGTGGCGGCCGCGGGCAACGACGCCACCACCCGCCGCTTCTACCCGGCCGCCTTCGCCGACCAGCCGCTCGGCCCGCAGTGCGGCCCGCAGGTGATCAGCGTCGGCGCGCTCAACCCCGACCGCACCGCCAGCAAGGCGCTGTTCTCCAACGAAGGCCCGTGGGTCCGCTGCTGGGCGACCGGCGCGGGGGTCGTCAGCACCTACCCGGACGACGTCCGCGGCACCGCCTCCGCCGACCACGAAGTGCCGGACCAGGGCCGGAACTCGTTCGACCCGGACGACTACAGCGCCGGCTTCGCGGTGTGGGACGGCACGTCGTTCGCCGCGCCGCTCGCCGCCGCGGAGATCGGGAAGGCCCTGCTCAAGACGGCCGCCGACGAGCTGGCGACGGTCGAGCGCGACACCGTCGTCAAGCGGGCTTGGACCGCGCTGGGCGCACTGTGAACGTGGCCAAGACGGACCACGGACGGGTCGCCGTCCTGTTCGGCGCCGCGCGGGACGGGGACCGCGCGGCGCTGGACGAACTCGTCGCCCTGCTCACGCCGCTGCTCTGGCAGGTGGCGCGGGACCAGGGGCTGGACGTCGACCAGGCGTCGGACGTCGTGCAGACGGCGTGGCTGCGGCTGCTCGGCTCGTTCGCGGAGATCCGCTCGCCGGTGGCGCTCACCGGCTGGCTGATCACCGTCACCAAGAGGGAAGCCTGGCGTACTGGGGAAAAACGCCAGATCGAACGGCCGCTCGCGGAGCTTCCGGAGCGGCTCGCCGAAGCGTCACCGGCACCCGAGGAGGGGGTGCTGCGCGACGACCAGCGCGCGCGGTTGTGGCGCGCGGTCGACAAACTGCCCGAACGCTGCCGCAGCCTGCTGCGGATCGTCGCGTTCGTGCACCGGCCGGACTACGCCGAAGTGGGCGCCCGGCTGGGAATGCCGAGGGGGAGTATCGGCCCGACCAGGGGACGTTGCCTCGCGCGCCTGCGCGAGCAGCTACTCGCCAACGGCGAAGGAGATTGGCTGTGACCACCGTCGAACCAGCAGGCGCCAACGAGCCCTTGGACGAGCTCGATCTCCGGCTGCTGGCCGGGGTGCGCGAACTGTGGGAAGACGCCGACCCGATGCCCCCCACGCTGGTGGACCAGATCCGGTTCGCGATCCAGCTGGAGGACGTCGACCTGGAAGTGATGCGGATCCGGGAACAGGAGGGGCTCGTCGTCGCCCGCAGCGCGGCCGAGCAGGGAAGGCTCATCACCTTCGACAGCGAAAGCCTGACGATCATGGTGAACGTGAGCCCCGAACGGGCGGGCACGATCCGCCTGGACGGCTGGCTCACCCCACCGGCCGAGCACCCGATCGAGGTCCGCACCTGCGACGGCCCGCTGACGACGACCTCCGACGCCGAAGGCCGCTTCGCGGTCAGCGGCGTACCGCACGGCATGGTGCAGGTCTTGGTGCGCACGCTCGGCCGCTCGAGGACGGTGAGCACGCCGGCCATCGAGTTGTGAGCGGGGTTTGGCCGCCCGGCGGGCTTTTCGTGTCGGCTCAGCGGTTCGGGGACGGCTGGTTCGGCATGCTCGGGTGGGCTGTGATCCGAGCGGCCGGGTGTGGGAGCCCGCCTTCGGCCGGGGGTGGCTTCGTAGGCCGGGCACCTTGTTCGTTTGGCGGGCTTTCGCGCCGAGCGGCGGTCTCAGCCTTTCGAGCGGCTGACTCGGTGTCTTCGGCAGCGATTGGGTTGTGACCCGCTTCCGGCCGGAGGCAGCCTCGTGTCGGCCGTTCCGGGCACTCCGTTCGCCTGGTCGGCTTTCGCGACGGCTCGGCCTTCGGAGCGGCCGACTCGGCGTCCGCGGAGGAAGGTGCGGGAGGGTGCGTGACCCCGCCTTTCGGCCGGGAGTGGTGTCGTGGGCCGGGCACTCCGTTCGCCCGGCGGGCTTTTCGTGCCGGCTCGGCGATTCGGGAGCGGCAGTCGGCCTTCGGAGCGGCTGGCTCGGCGTCGTCGGGGCGTCCTCGGCGCGGGGTACGATCCGAGCGGCCGGGTGCGCTCGAGGTGGGTGAGCACGGTCATCGAGTGGTGACCCGCTCTTCTCGGCCGAGGGGAACGGTTCCCGGCCGAAAGGGCTGCCTGTGCGCGCCGAGGTCGCCTCGCCGAGGGTCGAGGACCGGGTGCGCGACCTGCACAAGCGTGCGGTCGCGGCGACCAACGACGGCCAGCCGGTGGTCGGCGGGCGCCTGATTCGCGCCGCCGCGCGGCTGCTCGGGCTGCCCGCGAAGACGCCGCCGCCGGACTGGCCCGGGTGGACGGACCTCGCGACGCGCGTTCTCGGCACGTACGCGGCCGTCGAAACCGCGCTGGGCAACAGCACGCGCGGGCTCGCTCTGCTCGACGAAGCCGACGTCCTCGTGTCGGACGCCGGGCGCGGGATCCTGCGCCAGCAACGGGGTCTGGTGTTCATCCTGATCGGCCGGATGGACGAGGCCCTCGACTGCTTCGACGAGGCGATCCCGCAGCTGCGGCAGGCGGGCGAGTTCGTCGTGCTCGCCCGGACGCTGCTCAACCGCGCGATGCTGCACCAGTACGCCGGGCGCGTCCGGCTCGCGCTCGCCGACCTCGACCAGTGCGAGCAGATCGGCGCCGGGCAGGCGTCGCAAGAGGGCCTGGCCCGGATCTTCGCGAAGGCGGCGCACGGCCGCGGCCAGGCGCGCGTGCTGACCGGCGACATCCCCGGCGCGCTGCGCGACTTCGACGCGGCGAGCGGGTTCTACGCCGAGCAGAGCGTCGGGATGCTGCCGGTGCTGGCCGTCGACAAGGCGCGGGCGCTGCTCGCCGCCGGGCTGCCCAACGAGGCCGCGGCCGAGCTCGACGCCGCGCTGGAACAGTTCCCGCAGCTGCGGATGAACCAGGAGCACGCCGAGGCCGAGCTGACCCGTGCGCTGGCCGCGCTGGCGAGCGGTGAGACGTCGACCGCGCGCGGCTGGGCGGTGCGCGCGGAGCGTCGATTTCGTCGAAGGGGCAACGAAACCTGGGCGGCGGTGGCGCAGCTGACGGTGCTGCGCGCGGACTTCGCGGCCGGGCGCCGGATCGCCCGCGTCGCCGCCGACGCGACGGCACTGGCCGATCGCCTGACCGCGCTGGGCCTGCGCAACGACGCCGAGATCGCCGCGTTGCTGGGCGCCCGGGCCCGGATCGCGCTGGGTGATCTCGACGGCGCCCGGGCCGGCATCGCCTCGCGGGACCGGCGCACCGCGCCGCTGGAGAACCGCCTCTTCCGGCGGCTGGCGCTGGCCGAACTGGGCGCCGCGAGCGGCCATCGGCGCGTCACGTTCGCGAACGCGCGGGCCGGGCTCACCCAGCTGCAGCGCCACCGCAGCCGCTTCGGCAGCGTCGACCTGAAGACCGGGACGACGTCGCTGGGCAAGGAACTCGCGGACGCCGGCCTCGCCGCCGCGCTCGCCCAGCGCTCGCCGGGGGTGGTGTTCCGGTGGCTCGACCGCTCGCGAGCGCAGGCGTTCCGGTTCCGGCCGGTCCGCCCGCCCGCGCACCCGGAGACCCTCGACGCCGTCGCCGAGCTGCGGTACCTCTCGATGCAGATCCGCGCGGGCGAGCTGTCCGGGAAGCCGGACTCGCAGGCCGTGAAGCGGTGCGCCGCGCTGGAACGCGAGATCCGCGCGCGGGGCTGGCAGGCCGAGGGCACCGACGAGGACCACCCGGAGGCGAAGCTCGGCGAGGTCGGGGACGAGCTCGCGGCGACCGGCAGCGCGATGGTCTGCTTCCTCGCCGACCACGGTTCGCTGTGCGCGCAGGTGATCGCGGACCACCGGGTCGCGCTGATCGAGCTGGGCCCGGCGTCGGCGGTCGCGGAGCCGGTCGCGCGGCTGCACAGCGACCTCGACGCGTTGTGCGGCAGGCAGTTGCCGCCGCAGCTGGACCAGGTCATCCGCCGGTCGGTGCGCACCCAGGTCACCGCGCTCGACGCGATCCTGCTGAAGCCGCTGGCCGCGCGGCTGGGCGACCTCGACGTCGTCGTGGTGCCGACCGGTGCGCTGTCCGCGATCCCGTGGGGGCTGCTGCCGACGTTGCGCGGGCGCCCGGTGACGGTGACGCCGTCGTCGTCGGCCTGGCTCGATGCCGGACGCCGTCCCCGCCGCGCGTGCGGGGCGCCGCTGCTGGTCGCGGGCTCGGACCTGACCCACGCCGACGCCGAGGTGTCGCGCCTGGCGTCGCTCTACCCGGAGGCCGAGGTGCTGACCGGCCCGGACGCGACGGTCGCGGCGACGCTCAAGGCGTTCGACGGCTGCCGCCTCGCGCACTTCGCCGCGCACGGTCACCACGAGCAGGAGAACGTGCTGTTCTCCCGGCTCAACCTGGCCGACGGGCCGCTGATGGCCTACGACGTCCAGCAGCTGTCGACGGCCCCCGAGCAGGTGGTGCTGTCGTCGTGCGACGTCGGCCAGACGGTGGTCCGCGCGGGCGACGAGGTCCTCGGCTTCACGGCGGCGCTGCTCTACGGCGGCAGCCGCACGGTGGTCTCGAGCGTCGCCCGCGTCGACGACCGCACGGCGGGTGGCGTGATGCTGGCCTACCACCGGGCCCTGTCGTCGGGCACGCCCCCGGCGCGCGCCCTGGCGGACGCCGCCCAGGCCGAGCCGCTGATGCCGTTCGTGTGCTTCGGCCGCAGCTGACGCTCTGTTCCTTTCGACGTCTCACCCGGTCCGGGGTTGCTTTCGGGTGATCGACCCCATCGCGACGCATCCTCGGTGATCACTTGGGCATCTTCCTCATGAGTCCGAAAGTTGTTGCCGGAACGAGGGAGAGCACCATGAAGCGCACTGTTACCGCGATCGCCGTCGGTGGCCTGGTGGCCGGGGGCCTGGTCCTGGCGGCCGGCGCCGCGAACGCGATGCCGAGCGACACCCCGTGCGGGGCGTCCGACGTGCACGTGACCGTCGCGCCGGACCCGTCGAACGCGTCCGGGCACGAGGCCTACGTCCTCACCTACACCGCGACCTCGCCGACCACGAACTGCAAGCTCCAGGGCGCGCCGACGGCGCTGGCCTTCATCGCCGACGGGCAGCGGCTGCCGATCGCCACCACCGTGGACGGCGCCGAGCAGCTCCCGGTGAACCTGCGTGACGGCCACCCGGCCGTGTCGCGGATCGTCCAGCGCTCGGCCGAGGCACCGTCGCCGGTCACGCCGACGACCGTCACGTTCGACCTGCCGACCGGCCCGTACGGCCAGCCGGTGAGCGTCGACTGGCCCGCCGGTGCGCCGGTCAAGGGTGACTCGGTGCAGCTCACGCCGGTCAGCAGCTGAACCTTTCCGACGTTCGAGGCACAGGGAGGAATGTCATGAAGCGCATCTTGATGGGGATCGGGGCCGCGGCGGGGATGGCCGCGTTGACGGCTTGCGGCGCGGCGGGGGCCGCGACGCAGACGCCGTCCGGGGCGGGCACGGCCGGGGGAGCCGGGGCCGCGGCGCCGGCGGCAGCCGCGTCCACCGCGACGCCGCGCTGCACCACCGCGGACCTGGCCGTCTCGCTGGGCAAGCCGGTCGAGAAGACCGACGCGAAGGGCCAGTTCGACGTGCCGCTGACCTACCGCAACACCTCGGACCACACGTGCGGCCTGTACGGCGTCCCGGGCGTCGACCTGGTCGGCCCGGACGACGCGACGTTCGGCCCGGTCTACCACCTGCCGCGCGAGAACAACGGCGTGAAGTACAACGAGGTCCCGGCGGGCACCACGGCGTCGGCGACGATCACGGTCCTGACGCCGTCCGAGGGCGGCGCGTCCTGGACGCCCACGTCGCTCAAGACCATCCCGCCGGGCCAGACCCAGGCGCTGACGGCGGCCTGGCCGGCCGACCTCCCGGTCCTGCGCCAGGACGCGGCGACCCACCCCGGCACCTACGTCAACGGCATCCTGGCCGACCCGGCCTGACACTGGTCCGTACGGCCCATTCGTCACTCGATAGGGTGATGCACGGGAGCGCGCGTCATTCCTGACGCGAGGTGCCCTCTCTTAGATCGCGGCGGTAACCGGCCGGCACGCCCCCCGACTGGCCGGTTACCGCTGCGGTGTTTCCTACTCACGGTGGACCGCACATTCGCCAGACCCGCGACGGCGTCCCGGTGCCGCTGCCGGGCCTCGCGGAGCCGATGGACGCGGCCGGCGTCGACACGATCCCGGGGATGAACGCGCTCGCGCTGGCGATGCTCCCGGTGAGCGCGGACCTCGATCCCGAAAGTTCCGGTCGGCGCACACGCGGCCGACGGTCCTCGCGCCGCGGCACGGCGGCCCGCTGCCGGCGTTCCTGCGGACGGTCCGGATGCCCTAGTTCTGGTTCAGCACCCGGAACGTCAGGTGGGTCGCGTTCGGCGTCGGCGTCACCGCGGTGCGCTCCAGCCGGACGTGCTCGCCGATCGGGCCGTCGAACAGCCGCACGCCGGCGCCGAAGAGCAGCGGGACCACGTGCAGGCGCAGTTCGTCGACGAGGCCGGCCGCCAGGAACTGCCGCATCGTCGTGCCGCCGCCCATGACCAGCACGTTCTCCTCGCCCGCCGCGGCCTTCGCCTGCCGCAGGGCGGATTCCGGGCCGTCGGTGACGAACGTGAACGTCGTCGGGCCCTTCACCACCGGTTCCGACGGCCGGTGCGTGACGACGAAACACGGCTTCTTGAACGTGCCGTCCTCGCCCCAAGGGTCGACGCCGACGTCGAACATCGACCGGCCCAGCACGAACGCGCCGGTGCCGTCGAACAGCTTCGCGCCGATGGCGCCCTCTTCGTCGGTGCCGCCGAACAGCCACTCGTGCAGCAGGTCGCCGTACTTGCCGAGCCGGTGCTCGGTGCTGGTGTCCGGACCGGCCACGACACCGTCCGCCGACATGCTGATCTCCGCGATGACCCGTCCCATGGCCGGACACGATGCCACGGCGGGATCAGTTCGTCGACCAGCCGTCGCCCCACTCGGCGTCGCGCGCGGCGCGGTAGCGCGGGCCCTGCTTCTTCGAGACGGCGACGCCGCCCTTCAGGCCGTCGGTGGCCGTGCACAGGTCGAGCGCGACCCAGCCCTTGTGCTTCTTCGGGTGCCGGACGATCCGCGCGTCCGGCCGCTGCGGCGGGAACCGCCCGGCGACGACGTAGGCGAACTTCTCGTCCTCGAACCCGAGCGTGGCCGCCTTCAGCCGGCGGTGCAGGGGCGAGCGCGGGAGCCGCGCGGCGAAGTGGCACCAGTCCGCGCCCGCCACGATCGGGCACTCGGCGTCGTGCGGGCAGGGGGCGACGACGTGCAGGCCGAGCTCGATCAGCCGGGTGCGCGCGGCCCGGATCCGCTCGTAGCCGGCGGGCGTGCCGGGCTCGATCAGCGCGACGGCCCCGGCCTTCGCGGCGAGCCACCGCACGACGTCTTCGCGGCTCGCGGCGGGCAGTTCGCCGAGCACGTACGACAGTGTCACCAGGTCGGCTTCGGGCGCGGGCCCCGCCGGGTCGACGAGCCCGCGGCGCCACTCGGCGTCCCTGACGACGTCGCGCCGGGCGCCGGCCGCGAGCCGCTTCCCGAGCCCGATCGCCCCGGCGACCTGCTCGACGACGGTGCACCGGGTGAGCGACGGCCAGACGTCGGCGGCGGCCCAGACCGCGGCGCCGGTGCCCCCGCCGACGTCGACCTGAGTCCGCGGCTCGAAGCCGGGAGCGCGCGAAGCGGCTTCGGCGAGCACAGC
The DNA here is from genome assembly GCF_034929455.1 of Amycolatopsis heterodermiae. NCBI lineage: Bacteria > Bacillati > Actinomycetota > Actinomycetes > Pseudonocardiales > Pseudonocardiaceae > Amycolatopsis > Amycolatopsis heterodermiae. The sequence goes on along the minus strand of NZ_JAYFSI010000001.1, from coordinate 1,284,495 downwards.
GTGTACGGCGGCGTAGGTCGCGGGCATGCGGTAGCCCGCGTAGGCCGCGACGTCGACGTCGGAGGTGAGAATCGGCGAATCGGCCGAGTCACCCTGGCGGTAACGCGTGCTGAGCCGGTCGACGGACTGCGTGAGCCGCGGCAGGGGGTGCCTGGCCAGCTCGTCGTCGAGCGCGGAGGAGAGATCGTCGGGGAGTACCGCCACGACCGGTGATTCTCCCCTGTCCGGTTTGCCCGCCCGGATCCGGCCTGAGCTGCTAGTTTTCCGGCGCGGAAGTTTTTTGGCCGACGCTGTCGATCCGGGGCGGGGCCGTTCGACGCGTGGGCAACAGCGAACAGAGGGAGTACGCGATGCGGTTCATGGTGATCGTCAAGACGACCGGGGCGACCGAGGGCAAAGCGCCCAGCGCCGAGCTGCTGGCCGAGATGGCCCAGTTCAACGAAGAGATGGTCAAGGCGGGCATCCTGCTGGCCGGCGAGGGCCTGTCGCCCAGCTCGGAAGGCGCCCGGGTCGTCTTCGACGGCAAGGAGACCCCCCAGGTCGTCGACGGTCCGTTCGCCGAGTCGAAGGAGCTCGTCGGCGGGTTCTGGATCCTCCAGTGCCGCGACCGCGACGAGGTCATCGAGTGGATCAAGCGGATGCCGAACCCCCACGGCGAACAGGGCCAGGTCGAGATCCGGCGCATCGCGGAGTCGTCCGACTTCGAGAACATGACCCCCGAGGTCGCCGAGATCGAGGCGCAGCTGCGGGCGAAGTCCGGCGGGGAGGCGTGAGCCGTGCGGTTCCTGGTGATGGTCAAGGGTGACGACCCGGATGCGACTTCGGGTCCGAGCGCCGTCCTCCTCGAAGAGATGGCGAAGTTCAACGAGCGGCTCCTGGCCGAGGACCGGATCGTGCTGGTCGAAGGCCTCACCAGCAGCGCGGACGGCGTACGGATCCTGTTCGACGGTGACGCGGAACCGAAGCTCATCGACGGGCCCTTCGCGGAGTCGAAGGAGCTGGTCGCCGGGTTCTGGGTGCTCAACGGCGAGTCGCTCGAGGACGTCGTCGAGCTGATGAAGCAGGCACCGAACCCGGAGGAGAGCGGCGGCGTGCTGGAGATCCGCCGGATCGCCGAGTAGTGGGTTGCACCGCGCCTGAACACCCTGTCTGATGGCCGGGTGACGGTAGCGGACACCCGGAGCACGGTAGAAGCGGTTTGGCGGATCGAGTCGGCGCGGCTCATCGCGGGCCTGGCCCGGATGGCCCGCGGCGACGTGGGGCTCGCGGAGGAGCTGGCGCAGGACGCGCTCGTCGCGGCCCTGGAGCAGTGGCCGGAGTCCGGGGTGCCCCGCAACCCCGGCGCGTGGCTGATGACCATCGCGAAGCGCCGGGCCGTCGACCAGTTCCGCCGCAACGAGCGGTACGCGGAGAAGCTCGAAGAGGTCGGCCGCGACCAGCAGCTCGGCGAGGGCGTGCTGCCGGACTTCGACGCGGCCCTCGACGACCACATCGAAGACGACCTGCTGCGGCTGCTGTTCGTCGCGTGCCACCCGGTGCTGAACACCCAGGCGCGCGTGGCGCTGACGCTGCGGATGCTCAGCAGCCTGACGACCGACGAGATCGCGCGCGCCTTCCTCGTCCGCGAATCGACGATCGCGCAGCGGATCGTCCGGGCGAAGAAGGCCCTGGCGGCGGCGAAGGTCCCGTTCGAGGTCCCCGAAGGCGACGAGCGGCTCGCCCGGCTGTCGTCCGTGCTCGAGGTGATCTACCTCGTGTTCAACGAGGGTTACTCGGCCACCCGCGGCGACGACTGGATGCGCCCGGCGCTGTGCGAAGAGGCGATGCGGCTCGGCCGGGTGCTCGCCGGGCTGATGCCGGGCGAGTCCGAGATCCACGGGCTGGTCGCGTTGATGGAGCTGCAGGCGTCCCGCTCGAAGGCCCGCATCGGCCCGAACGGCGAGCCGGTGCTGCTGCTGGACCAGGACCGCGCCCGCTGGGACCGGCTGCTGATCCAGCACGGTCTCGCGGCGCTGACGCTGTCCGAGCAGATCGCGGAGGGCGCGTACGGCTCGTACTCGGCCCAGGCGGCGATCGCGGCCTGCCACGCCCGCGCGCGCACGGCCGCGGAGACGGACTGGACGCGCATCGCGGCGCTCTACGAAGGATTGGGCAAGCTCCAGCCGTCCCCGGTGATCGAGCTGAACCGCGGGGTCGCGGTGGCCATGGCGTACGGCCCGGAGGCGGGCCTGGCGATCGTCGACGCCGTCGCCGACGAGGCAGCGCTGAAGGACTACCACCTGCTGCCGAGCGTCCGAGGCGACCTGCTGCAGAAACTGGGCCGGCTGGAGGAGGCGGAGCGGGAGTTCCGCCGCGCAGCGGAGATGACGGAGAACGCCCGGGAACGCGCATTGCTGCTGGACCGCGCTACCGCGGTGGGCCGCTGACCCGCCCTGGTCGCGGGCCACCTGTGGTTCTGCGCCGGCCGGTTGCTGATCGGCGAGGTGACCGGCAGCTCGGTTCAAGCGGGTCTGTCACCGTGGCCGTGCCGCCGTGGGCGATCGCGGCTAGCGGTCCCGCCAAGAAAGCGGTGACAACGTCAAAGCCGCCTCCGCGACCTTCCTCGCCGTCTCCGTGGTGAGCCCCTTCCGCGCCGACTCGATCCACTCGTCGACCCGCTGGACCCCGACGTCCCGGTACTCCAGCGCCTGCAGCAGCATCTCCAGCTTGTCCGCGTCCTTGGCGCACAACGCTTCCGCCGACGACCGAGTCTCGTACTCGTCCACGGCCGAACGCACCAACGAGCGAGAAAGCACAGGTAGATCCGCCGTCTGGTCCGCGGTGATCTCCCGCGGTGCCGGCTTCCGCAGGTACGGCGCAGCCGAGTGCGGCAGGTCGCCCGTCCGGGTCTCCTGCGTGTCGTGCCACAGGGCCAGGAACGCCGCCCGTTCCGGGGACGCTCCTTCCTCCGCCGCGATCAGCGCGGCCAGCTGGGCCGTCCGCAGGCTGTGCTCGCCGACCGACTCCGGGTCGCGGACGCCCGCCTGCCACCACCCCGACCGCCGGATGCGTTTCAGCACCCCGAGTTCGTAACCGAAGGACGCCAGGGAGTCGCTCATGGACCCAGCCTAGGGCGACGGGATCATCGCCGTCAGGATCGTCGCCTGCAGGAGGGATATCACGCCCACCACCGCGGTCAGCGCGAACGACCACAGGAACGTCTGCCGCAGCAGGGAGCCTTCCTTGCCGGTCTGCCCGATCGCCGTCGCGCCGATCGAGAGGTTCTGTGGGGAGATCATCTTGCCCATCACGCCGCCGGAGGTGTTCGTCGCGCCGGCCAGGATCGGGTCGATGTGCAGCTGCTGGGCCGAAATCACCTGCATCGGGCCGAACAGGCTGTTCGTCGACGCGTCCGAGCCGGTCAGGAACACGCCCAGCCAGCCGATGTACGCCGAGAACAGCGGGAACACCGCGCCGGTCGTGGCCAGGGCGAGGCCGAGGGTCTGCGTCGCGCCCGAGTAGTTCATGACGAACGCGATCGCGAGGATCATGAAAATCGTGGCCAGCGCCCAGCGCATCTGGTGCAGCGTCTTGCGGTACGTCGAAAGCAGCAGGCCCGGCCGGCCGCCCATCACGAACCCGGCGATCACCGCCGCGACCAGCGCGACCGTGCCGGGTGAGAACAGGAAGTCCACGGTGAACGTCGCCGCGTACGGCGCGTTCTTCGCGGTGATCGGCGGGTGCTGGATCACGTGGTTGTGCAGCCCGGGCCAGGCGAAGATCCAGTCGGCCTTGTGCAGCAGCTTCGTCAGGTCCAGCCACACCGGCAGGTTCTTGAAGATCGTCCCGATCCGGGACAGGAAGATCGCCGCGATCAGGATGATGTACGGCGTCCACGCGTGGAGCGCACCCCGCGAAGCCTTGGCCGCGCCCAGGTTCGAAGACACCGGCACGGCCTCTTCGCCGTCGAAACGCCACACCGAAGCGGGCTGCCAGAAGCGGGTCAGGATCCACAGCGCGGCCATCGCGGTGAGCGCGGCGAGGACGTCGACCAGGCTGGCGCTGATGTAGTTCGACGCCACGAACTGCATGGCCGCGAACGCGAGCCCCGCGGTCAGCACGGCCGGCCACACCTCGACCATCCGCCTGAAGCCCGCCAGCACGACGACCAGGAACGCCGGGATGATCAGCGCCAGCACCGGAACCTGGCGCCCGACCATCGCCGAGAACGCGTCCGTCGCCTGCTCCGGTTTCAGGTGCATGATCGGCGCGGTCAGCCGGCCCAGCACGATCAGCGGGTTGCCGAGGCCGCCGAACGCCACCGGCGCGGTGTTCGCCAGCAGCGCCAGCACGACGGCCTTCACCGGCGGGAAGCCGAGCGCGGCCATCATCGCCGCGGTGATCGCGATCGGCGAGCCGCCGCCCGCGACACCTTCCAGGAGCGCACCGAAGCCGAACGCGATCAGCAGCGCCTGCAGCCGCCGGTCCTCGCTGAACCCGGCGAGCACGCGCTTGATCGCGTCGAACCGGCCGGTCGCGACCGTGACGTTGTGGAAGTACACCGCGTGGAACGCGATCCAGGCCACCGACCAGACGCCGAACACCACGCCCATCGCCGCCGAGTCGAACGCCAGCCCGGCCGGCATCCCGTACAGCAGCAGGGCGACGCCCAGCGCGGTGAGCAGCGCGAGCGCCGCCGAAAGGTGCGCCGACAGGCGGACCACCCCGAGCGCCACCAGCAGCACGATGATCGGGAGCGCCGCGAGCAGCGCGGACACCCACAGCCCGCCCGCCGGCTGGTAGTCCTGGATCCAGGTCACGTCAGCTCCTTTGCCCTCGCACGTACCCGAGCCTCAGTGACAGGGCGGCGGCGGTCCCGGCCACGGAGGCACCCAGTTCGTCGAGCCGGCGCAGCACCCGCGGTGCCGGCCCGGCGATGCTGATGGCGGCGATCGGCCGTCCCGAGTGGTCGCGGACGGCGGCGGCGACACAGCCGACGTCCGGCTCGTTCTCGACCTCGTCGACGGCCCAGCCGCGGCGGCTGGTCTTCGCGAGCTCGTCGAGCAGCCGGTACGGGTCGATGATCGTCTTGAGCGTCAGGGAGTCCAGCTTCATCCGGCGGACGCGCTCGGCGCGGTCGGGTTCCGGCAGCGCGGCGAGCCAAGCCTTGCCCAGCGACGTCGCGTGCTGCGGGCGCCGCGTGCCGAGGCGGCAGGCGAGGGTGACGGCGCTGGCGCTGCGTTCGGTGGCGACGTAGACCATGGTGTCGTTGTCGGGCACGGCGAGGTAGGTCGTCTCGCCGGAGCGTTCCGCGAGCGACGCGAGGTACCGCGGCGCGCACCGGTGCAGGTCGGTGGCGGCCATCGCGCGGGCGCCGAGCTCGACCAGCCGCGTCCCGAGCCGCACCCGGCCGGTGACCTGATCGGCTTCGAGGTATTCGAGGTTCTTCAGGGTCCCGACGATGCGGTAGGCGGCACTGCGGGAAAGCCCCAGTTGCCGCGCGATCGCGTTGGTGGAAATCTCCTGGTGCCGCCCGACGTGCTCCAGCACCGCGAGCCCGCGCTCGAGGGTTCCGCTCTGTTCCAGCCCGCGCTCCGGTCCCACGTTGTCCTCCGTTGGACGTTCCGTTCCCGCTCAGTGGCACGTATTTCCGCTGGGCGGGTTTGGACGGTAACACCTCCGATGTATGCGCGGAAGATCTTGGAATAACTCGCAATACTGCGGATTGTTAGGTCGGCTAATTGGTACAACCTCCGATGGTTAGGTTTCCTACCTAAGGCGGTTGTGGTCGGGGTCACGTCACGCTAGGCAGTGGTCCGCATTCATATCCGTGAACATTCGGCCGAACGAGTGGACAATTCCGAGTGACCATTGGTCACGCGCGCGAGAGCGGCGTCACGCACTCAGGAAACTCACAGCGCCTTCCGGGCACCGTCTGGTCCATGAGCGTCCGAAGCCCGTTGCGCACCCGCGCGTCCGTGGCCGCCGGGCGGCTGACCGCGTGGCTGTCCCGCAGCTCGGGGCTCGGCCGCGGCGGCATGATCGGCGGCCGCGTCACCCTGGCGCTCGACCCGCGGGCGCTGCGGCAGCTCGGCCGGGAACGCACCGTCGTGCTCGTCACCGGCACCAACGGCAAGACGACGACGTCGCTCATGCTCTCCCGCGCGCTCGAAGCGCTGGCCGAAGTCGCCTCGAACAGCGACGGCGCGAACATGCCCGACGGCGTCCTCGCCGCGCTCACCGCCCGCCCGGACGCGCCGTACGCCGTCCTCGAAGTCGACGAGACCTACGTTCCCCAGGTCGCGGACCAGGTCCGGCCCGCGGTGCTGGTGCTGCTCAACCTCAGCCGCGACCAGCTCGACCGGGTCGGCGAGGTCCGCGCGATGGAGCGCGACCTGCGTGCCGCGATCGCCGGGCTGCCGGGCACGCTCGTCGTCGCCAACTGCGACGACGTCCTCGTGACGTCGGCCGCGAGCGCCGCCGCCAAGCCGGTCTGGGTGAGCACGGGCCGCCGCTGGACCGGCGACGCGACGGCGTGCCCGCGCTGCGAAGGCCTGATCGTCGAGCGGGACCGGCACTGGAGCTGCGCCTGCGGCCTGGCCCGGCCGGAGCCCAGCTGGGCCCTCGAAGGTGACCTCGTCCGCACGCCCGGCGGCCGTCAGATCGACCTCGACCTGCGGCTGCCCGGGGACGCGAACCGCGGGAACGCCGCCCTCGCGCTGGCCGCGGCGCACCGGCTCGGCGTGCCGCCGCACGCCGCCGCCGCCCGGCTGCGGACGATCACCGACATCGGCGGCCGCTACCGCACCGTCCGCCGGTCGCGGCATTCCGTGCGGCTGATGCTGGCGAAGAACCCGGCCGGCTGGGTGGAAACGCTGCGGGTGCTGGACGAGGACACGCCGGTGGTCGTCGCGGTGAACGCCCAGGAGGCCGACGGCCGCGACCTGTCCTGGCTCTGGGACGTCCACTTCGAACGGCTGCGCGGCCGCCAGGTCGTCGTCACCGGCGAGCGCTGCGCCGACCTGGCCGTCCGGCTCTGTTACGCCGAAGTGGCGCACTGGGCCGAGCCGGACCCGGTCGCCGCGATCGACACGCTGCCGCCCGGCGCCGTCGAGCTGGTCGCCAACTACACCGCGTTCCGCGACCTGGTCGGCAGGCTGCCCGGTGGCTGACTCGACCATCCACATCGGACTGTTGCTGCCCGAGGTCCTCGGCACCTACGGCGACTCCGGTAACGCGCAGGTGCTGTGCAAACGGCTGCAGTGGCGCGGGTTCGACGCCGAGGTCGTGCCGGTCGGGCTCGGCGAGCCGGTGCCGTCCACTTTGGACCTCTACCTGCTGGGCGGCGGTGAGGACGGCGCGCAGGTGCTGGCCGCCGCGCACCTGCGGAAGTACCCCGGCCTGCGCGGCGCGGTCGCGCGCGGCGCCGTGGTGTTCGGCGTCTGCGCCGGGCTGCAGGTGCTCGGCACCCGCTTCCGCGGCCTCGACGGCGTCGACCACGACGGCCTCGGCCTGCTCGACGTCACCACCGAACCCGGCGAGCGGCGGTCGGTCGCCGAGCTGGTCACGACGTCGTCCCCGCTGCTGGGCAACACGCCGCTGACCGGCTTCGAGAACCACCTCGGCGTGAGCAAGCTGGGCGCCGACAGCGTGCCGTTGGGCCAGGTCGTGCGCGGCACCGGAAACGGCGACGGCACCGAGGGTGCGGTGACCGACCGGGTGATCGGCACGTACCTGCACGGCCCGGCGCTGGCCCGCAACCCGGCGCTCGCGGACCTGCTGCTGGCCTGGACGGCCGGCCACCCGCTGCCCGAGTTGCCGGTGCCGGAAGTCGACCGGCTGCGCGTGGAACGGCTCACCGCCACACGCCGCCGCCGGACGTCGTGACCCGCGCACCCCGCGCCGCGGACGCCACCTCGCTCGCCGCTGTTGGCCACCCGCCAGCGCCCCAATGTGGCGTTCGGTGCGTTGGACGCACCGAACGCCACATTGGGTGCTCCATCCATGCCCCCGCCGTCGCCCTCAACGGAGGCGCTTCGCGCGCCGCTGCGTCCATTCAACGCACCCAACGCCACGTTGGGGCGCTCGGGGCGCGCCGCAGCCGGGCTTCGCGGCCGCGTGGTGGTTACGCTGAGTTGGTGAAAGTGGGCAAGGTGATCGCCGCGACCGGTGTCCGGATGCGCACCACCGCGGTGGCGGTGTTCGCGCTCGCGCTGGCCATCGCGGCGGCGCTCGCCATCGTCGTGGTGCTGCTCGAAGAGTCGCTCGACCGCAGCGTCACCGAGAGTGCCCGCAGCACCGGCCGCCAGGTCGCGATCCAGCTCGTCCGCGAAGGCGCGCGGGACCTCAGCGCGAGCGACGTCGCGAGCACCGGCGACACCGAAGCCGTGACGCAGGTGCTGAACGCCCAGGGCCGGCCGATCGCGAGCGACCCGGCGATCGTCGGGCACCCGCCGCTGACGTCCGAGCGCCCGGCCGTCGGGCACGAGACCATCGAAACCCTCCCGCTCGGTCTCAACGGCGACGGCGCCGACTACCGCGTCGTGTCGCAGCAGGTGAACGGGCCGGGCGGGCCGTACACGGTGATCTCCGCGCGCTCGCTGGAGCCGGTGACCGAGGCGTCGACGCGGCTGACGCTGCTGCTCGGGCTGATCGCCGTGCCGCTGCTGGCCATCTCCGGCCTCGCCGTCTACCGCGCGGTCGGCTCCGCGCTGCGGCCGGTCGAGCGGATGCGCCGGACCGTCGCCGAGATCTCGACGCGCGACCTCGCCGCCCGCGTCCCGCTGCCGCCGGGCGGTGACGAGGTGCACCGGCTGGCCGTGACGCTCAACGAAATGCTCGGCAGGCTCGCGTCCGCGCAGGCGGCGCAACGCCGGTTCGTCGCGGACGCCAGCCACGAGCTGCGGTCGCCGCTTTCGACGATCAGCACCGCGCTCGACGTCTCCGGGCGGCACCCGGAGAGCACCGAGGAGCTGGTGCCGGTGATCGCCCGCGAGACCGCGCGGCTACGGGAGCTGGTCGACGACCTGCTCATGCTGGCCCGCACCGACGACGCCACCGACCGGCCGTCGCGCACCGAGGTCGACCTGGACGACATCGTCCGTGCGGAAGCCGAACGCGTGCGCGGCGAATGCGCGCTCGACGTGGAGGTCCGGGCGGGGCCGGCGAAGGTCTACGGCAGTGAGGCCCAGCTGCGCCGGGCCGTGCGCAACCTCGTCGACAACGCGCGCGGCCACGCGCGGGACCGGATCCGCGTCGCCAGCTCGGTGCACGGCGACCTCGCGGTCGTCGAGGTGAGCGACGACGGGCCCGGCGTCGAAGAGGCCGACCGCGACCGGATCTTCGAACGGTTCGTCCGGCTGGACGCGTCCCGTCAGCGCGGGCACGGCGGCACCGGCCTCGGCCTGCCGATCGTGGCGGGCATCGCGGCCCGCCACGGCGGCCGGGCGCACTACGCCGCGTCCGACGAGCCGGGCGCGCGGTTCGTGATCGAGCTGCCCGTCATCGCCGTCCCGGCCGAGGAGGAGGACTGACGTGCGCCTGCTGATCGTCGAGGACGAGCGCGAGTTCGCGGAGACGCTCCGGCGCGGGCTGGTGGCCGAGGGCTTCACCGTCGACGTCGCGCACACCGGCCGGGACGGCCTGTGGTCGGCGACCGAGCACGAGTACGACGTCGTCGTGCTCGACATCATGCTGCCCGAGCTGTCCGGCTACGAGGTGCTCAAACGCCTGCGGGCGGCGGAGAACTGGACGCCGGTGCTGATGCTGACGGCGAAGGACGGCGAGTACGACGAGGCCGACGCGTTCGACCTCGGCGCCGACGACTACCTGTCGAAGCCGTTCTCGTTCGTCGTGCTCATCGCCCGGCTGCGGGCCCTGCTCCGGCGGGGCGCCCCGGCCCGCCCGGCCGTGCTGGAGGCGGGCGACCTGCGGCTCGACCCGTCGGCCCGGACCGTCCACAGGGGACAGAAGCGGATCGAGCTGACCGCGCGCGAGTTCGGGCTGCTGGAGTTCCTGCTGCGCCGGGCGGGGGCGGCGCTGACGAAGAACGAGATCCTCGGCCACGTCTGGGACGCGCACTACGACGGCGACGAGAACGTCGTCGAGGTCTACATCGGTTACCTCCGCCGCAAGATCGACGTCCCGTTCGGCACCCACACCATCGAGACGGTCCGCGGTGTCGGCTACCGGCTGGCCGGGGGAAATTAGCGGGAATCACCGCTTCGGCGCAATTCACGCGCATTTGCGCCGTACGGGCGTGTGCGCGTTCGGCTGTGCGGCGCTCCGCGTTGCCGCGGACCGGTCAACCGGTTGCGTCGAACCGGTGAAAAACCACGGTGTGAACGGCGTTGGGGCCGCGGCGCCGACGTTGCTACGGTGACGGGCCGGCCGGCGAAGAAGCCGATTTCCGCAGTTTCGCCGCGGTACCGAAAGCAATTGTCGGACGAGAAACGGAGAACCGTGGCGCTGCAGTTGTTCGGTGTGGTCCGGGCCGGTCATCCGAGGGTTTCGCGCGCGGTGCGGTGGGAGGACATCGCGATGGTCGTCGGCGAGGCACCCGCCGACCCGGCGGACCCGGCCGCGCACCTGGCCGTGGTTTCGTCGCTCGTCGAGGGCGGGCCAGTGCTGCCCGCGCCGTTCGACGCGGTCGCGGAGGACGAGGAAGCCGTCCGCCGTGAGGTGCTCGCGCCGGCCGCCGACGAGTACCGCGCCGACCTCGCGCGTCTCGACGGCCTCGCCGAGGTGCACGTCTGCCTGCGGTTCGGCGACCCCGGCTCGGCGATCGGCCTGCTCGCGGAGGTGGCGGAGCGGGCCCGCGACTCGGTGTCGCTGCCGGCCGGCGAGCACGCCGACGAGCGCTGGGCGTTCCTGGTCGGCCTCGGCGACCTGCTCGTCGTCCGGGAGGCGGTCGCCGGGCACGGTGCCGCCTGGCTCGGGCCGCTGCCCGCGTACAGCTTCGTCGGCCGGCGGTGAGCGACGGCGGAACAGTTGCTGAACACTCCTTTCGCCGCTGGCCACCAAGGCCCTTCGTCGGTGATCCTGACGCCGTGGCCATGAGCGGGACCCTCACCGCGAGCGCCTCCTCGGTGGAGGCCGGTGAGCAGATCACCTTGACCTACTCGACGACTTCGGCGAACCCGAAGAACCGGGTCGGTCTCTATCCGGATCCGGTGGACCGGAACCACCTCGGCTCGGCGGCGCTCTGGGCGTACACCCCGGCGGCGAGCGGCACGGCCGTCTTCGCCACCGAGGGCCTCGGCGCCGGGAACTTCGTCGCGTTCTTCCTAGCGGACGACGGTTGCGCGTGGCTCGCCGACCCGGTGAGGTTCACCGTCCGGCGGACTTCGCTGCCCGAGTACCGCAGCGCGTTTGGGCGCGGCGGCTCCGGGCCGGGGCAGTTCGCCGGCCCGGCCGGGATCACCGTCGACCAGCGCGGGCAGCTGTGGGTGGCCGACACCGGCAACGACCGCGTCCAGGCGTTCACCCGGGACGGCAAGCTCGTGCGCGTGCTGGCCGGGCGGCTGAAGGCACCGGAGGCCGTCGCGGTCGACGCGGCGGGCAACGTCTACGTCGCCGACACCGGCAACCACCGCGTGGCGCAGTACTCGTGGTGGGGCGGGTTCGTCCGGGAGTTCGGCGCCGGCAAGCTCGACAACCCGCGCGGGATCGCCCTCGACTCGGCCGGGCGCCTGCTCGTCGCCGACACCGGGCACCAGCGGGTCGCCCGGTTCGACACCCGCACCGGCGCGGCGCTGACCGACATCACCGAGAAGGTCAGCTCGCCGCAGGGCATCACCGGCGACGGCGCGGGCGGCGCGTGGATCGTCCAAAACGGACGCGACGTCGCTGTCGTGCGGTACAACGCCGACGGCAGGGCGATCGGGTCCCTCGAATTCGGGCCGAGCAGCCCGGCGGACGTCGCCGTGACGGCGTCCGGCGACGCCTACGTGACCATGCCGGACCACGGCCGGGTCACGCAGTTCGGCGTCACCGGCTCGTGCCGCGTGGAGTTCGGCTCGGACGCGCTCGGCGCCCCGCTCGGGGTGGCCGTCGACACGGCCGGCGGGATCTGGGTCGCGGACGCCGGTCACCACCGGGTGGTCGGGTTCGGCGTCGCGGCCTAGTTCTTGGAGATCGCGGCCGTCGCGCGGACCACCGCGGTGCAGCGGTTCTGGACGAACTCGAGCCCGCCTTCCTCGGCGATGCGGCGCGCTTCGGCGGACGTGATGCCCTGCTGCAGCCACAGCGCCTTGGCGCCGATCTCGACGGCTTCGCGGGCGATGCCCGGTGCCTCGGGCGACGGGCGGAAGACGTCGACCAGGTCGACCGGCTCCGGGATGTCCTTCAGCGACCGGTAGACCTTCTCGCCGAGCAGCTCGGTGGCGCTCGGGTGGACCGGGATGATCCGGAAGCCGTGCGCCTGCAGCACCGCCGGGACGCCGTGCGCGGCCTTGGCCGGGTCACGGCTCAGGCCGACGACCGCGATGGTCTTCGCGTTCGCCAGGATCTCTTCAGCGTTCATACCGGTGGAACGCGCTCCCGGCGTCAAAGCTTCCAGAGCCGCAGGCCGCGGACGCGGTGGACCGGCCAGAGCACGTGCCACGGCTTCCGGTGGGCGAACGTCGTGGCGCAGGTCAGGATGTTGCGGGCGGATGTCGTCGAGACTTCGTGCCGGTCGGGCCACGCGTCGCCCTTCGCGCCGACGGCGATGCGGAACACCGTGAGCAGGCCACGGCCCTGCAGGTCGTACTTGGCGCCGGTGTCGCCGGAGTCCGGGGCCAGCTCGAGGATCTCGGCCCCGAAGGCGCGCGCGATCCCGGACGCTTCGACGGGCACCGCGCCGACGCTGCGCGTGATCGCCTTGCCGTGCAGGCGCCGCGCGTACCGGGCGAGCAGCAGCCGTTCCCACAGCGGCAGGACCCGGCGGTGCGCCAGCAACGCGGCGCACTCCTCGTGCCCGATGGTGAAGATGCTCGCGAGGTCGTCGTAGCTGCCGTTCGGCTCGGGCTCGTTCAGGTGCAGCCGCACTTCGAACCGGGTGCGCGCGGTGAGCTCGTCGAGGTGCTCACGGCGATCGAGCCGCGCCTTCGCGCGGGAAAGCGACCAATCGGCCATCGGACCTCCAGACGTCGCGGTCAGGTTAGATCGCCCGCGACGCCCGGACCACGCTTTCAGCCGATCTTCTCGCCGTACATCTCGCCCAGCGGGTCGGAGATCAGCTCGACGCGGGCACCGTCCGGGTCGGACAGGTAGATGGACGTCCTGCTCTCGAGCAGGTACGGCACGCCGGCCTCGTCGAGCTGGTCCTTGATGACGCTCCACCGGTCGGGCGTCACGGACAGCGCCAGGTGGTGCAGGCCGCCGAGGACCTCCGCGTACGGGCCGAGGTCGAGGCCGGGCAGGTCGAAGAACGCGACGGCGTTGCCGTTGCCGACGTCGAAGAAGAAGTGGCTGGAGCCGGGGTAGTCGCGGTTCTCGATCAGCTCGGTGAGCGGGAAGCCGAGGATGTCCTGGTAGAACCCGATCGTCCGCTCGACGTCGCTGGAGATCAGCGCGGTGTGGTGGATGCCGCGGCCGTTCGTCGCGGGCCGTTCGGCGGCCGGGTGCAGGTGGCGCTCGCGCAGCTCGTCACGGATCTCGGCGAGCTTGGTGACCTCGGCCTGGGTCGGTGCCATGTCCCTCACGTCCCTTCCTGGTGGTGCCTGCGACGCTACGCTCGATTTATCTCGCGCGCAAGAGGTTATCTGGCGAGAGTTCCGCTGGGTGGAACATGCGGGCTTGTGCCGGCTCGGGTGCGCGGGCAGAGTTCCCCGCTGTGGACGCCAGCAGAGTGCAGGAGGCCGCCGCCGTTCTGGCCGGGGCCTACTCGACGCGCGAGCCGATCGAGCCGCTGATCAAGACCTTCCCGGAGGCGACCGTCGAGGACGCCTACCGGATCCAGCAGGAGCAGGTGCGGCACTGGACCGCCGCCGGTGACGCCGTCCGCGGGCACAAGGTCGGCCTGGCGTCGGCGGCGATGCAGCGGCAGATGGGCGTCGACCAGCCCGACTACGGCCACCTGACCGGCAGCATGTTCCACCTCGAGCACCAGCCGATCCCGACGTCGGCGTTCCTGCAGCCGCGGATCGAGCCGGAGATCGCGTTCGTGCTCGGGTCGGCGCTGCGCGGCCCCGGCGTCACGGTCGCGGACGCGGTGCGGGCGGTGGACTTCGTGCTGCCGTCGCTGGAGATCGTCGACTCGCGGATCCAGGACTGGAAGATCACGCTGTTCGACACGATCGCGGACAACGCGTCGTCCGGCGGGGTGGTGCTGGGCAGCAGCCCGACGGCGCTGGGTTCGGTGGACCTGCGGCTGGCCGGCTGCGTGCTCTACCAGAACGGGTCGGTCGCGGCGACCGGCGCGGGCGGCGCGGTGCTCGGGTCGCCGTTGAACTCGCTGGTGTGGCTGGCGAACACGGTGGGGCCGCTGGGGGTCACGCTGGAACCCGGGCACGTCGTGCTGCCGGGCTCGATGACCCGCGCGATCCCGGTGTCGCCGGGTGACACGGTCGTCGCCACCATCGCCGGCATCGGCAGCGTCACCGCGGTGTTTTCCCCTTCGGAGGAGTCATGAACGTCCGCGAAGCGGCGGCTGCTCTGCTGGCCACGGACTCCGAGCGCGCGCCGCTTTCGGATGACTGGCCGGACCTCGACGTCGACACGGCGTACGCGATCCAGGACGAGGCGCTGCGGCAGCGCCGGGCCCGCGGCGAGACGCTGATCGGCGTCAAGCTGGGCCTGACGTCCCGGGCCAAGCAGCAGCGGATGGGCATCGACTCGCCGTTGCTGGCCTGGCTGACCGACGCGATGGTGCTGCCCGCCGGGGTGCCGGTGCCGTCTTTGATCCACCCGCGCGCGGAGCCGGAGCTGGTCTTCGTACTGGGTCGACGCCTGGCCGGCCCCGGCGTCACGGCGGCGACGGCGCTGGCCGCCGTCGACCGCGTGTACGGCGGGATGGAGATCATCGACAGCCGCTTCACGGACTACCGCTTCACCCTCCCGGACGCGGTCGCGGACAACGGCTCGTCGGCCCACTTCACCCTGGGCCCAGTCGGCCTCCCTGCGTCTTCCCTGGACCTCTCCCTGGAAGCGGCGCTGCTGGAGGTCGACGGCCAGATCGTCGACACGGCGACGGGCGCCGCGGTCCAAGGCCACCCGGCAGAGGCCCTGGCCCTGGCGGCGAACGCCTTGGGCGCCCGCGGCCTGGCGTTAGAACCAGGCTGGCTGGTCCTAACAGGCGGCATGACGGACGCAGTCCCGCTCCGCCCCGGCTCCCGAGTAGCCGCCCACTTCTCCCACCTGGGCTCGGTAACCCTCTCGGCCTAACCCCGTGTCGACCCCCCAATCACAAGTGATGCCCCTCCAATCACGGGTGATGCCTCTCCAATCACGAGTGATGCCTCCCCAATCACGCGAAACACGCGTCCAATCACGCGAGTTACGCGCCTGATCACGCGAGTCACGCGACCCGGACCGGCGAACTCGCGTACCTGGCCGGACGACACGCGTACCTACATGGACGACACGCGTATCTGTATGGACGACACGCGTACTTGAGTGGACGACACGGCGGCACCGTCCAGCAGCCAGCGTGTCGTCCGGCCAGGTACGCGTGTCGTCTGTCTGGGTACGCGTGTTGTCCGGCTGGGTACGTGTCAGGTGGTTACTTTGGCGTGGTCGGCGACTCGGGTGATGCCCTCGACCACCCTTGGCCAGACCGGGCGGGGCAGGTCGTGGCCCATGCCGGGGACGACGTCGAGGTCCGCGCCCGGGATCGCGCGGGCTGTGGCGCGGCCGCCGGAGACGTGGACCAGCGGGTCCTGCGCGCCGTGCACCACCAGGGCCGGCAGCCGCAGCTTGCGCAGCCTCGGCGAACGGTCGCGGTCGGCCATGATGGCCGCGAGCTGGCGGACCGTGCCGCCCGGGTGGACGCCGCGGTCGAACGTCCGCTCGGCCCGCTCCCGCATCCGGGGCTCGTCGAACGGGTAGCCCGGCGAGCCGATCACGCGGAACGTCCGGACCGCCAGCTCGACGTACTCGGCGCGGTCGCGCGGCCGGGCCGCGAGCAGCATCGACATCGCCTTCGGGCTCGGGCGCCCGACCAGCCTGCTCCCGGTGGTCGACATGATCGACGTCAGCGAAAGCACCCGCGACGGGTACCGGATCGCCAGCGTCTGCGCGATCATCCCGCCCATCGACGCGCCGGCGACGTGCGCCGCCGGGATGCCCAGCGCGTCCAGCAGCCCGGCGGCGTCGGCGGCCATGTCGGCCAGCGAGTACGGCGCGCTGCGCAGCAGGTACGCCTGCGCGAGGTTGGCCTGGCCGTGCATCCGGCTCGACCGCCCGGCGTCCCGGTTGTCGAACCGGATCACGTAAAACCCTTGTGCGGCAAGGGATTCGCAGAACTCCTCGTCCCACCAGATCATCGGCGCGCCGAGGCCCATCACGAGCAGCAGGGGCCGCCCGCCGGCGTCGCCGAACGTCTCGTGGCACAGGCTGATGCCGTTGACCTCCGTGACGCGCTCCGCCATCAGGCCTCCCGGGTGTGCTCCGCGGCGAGTTTGGTGAGCTCGGCCAGCGCGTCGTGCAGGTGGTCGATCAGGTCCCAGACGTCCGGGATCAGCTCGCGGCAGGCGACGAGCCCGAAGTCGAGCTTGCCGTCGTAGGACATCACGGTGATGTTCAGTCCGCCACTCGCGTCGGTGATCGCGGACACCGGGTAGTTCGCGAGCAGCCGCGCGCCGGCCAGGTAGAGCGGCACCTGCGCACCCGGGACGTTCGACACGACGAGGTTGACGACCGGCGTGGTGGCGCCGAGGTACTTCATGGTGGCGCGGGCCGCGAGCCCGCCGAGCGCGGCCGGCAGCATGCCGCTGAAGTCGACGAGCCACGACGCCGGCAGCGGCTGGTAACGCTGTTTCGCGGCGACCATCGCGCTGGTGACCTCGGCCAGCCGCGCGCCGGGGTCGGCGAGGTGCGTCGGCAGTGGCGCCAGCATGACCGACACCTGGTTCCCGGCGTCCTTCGCCTGCTCGGGCGTCCGCACCGACAGCGGGACGAGCGTCACGAGCGGCTGGTCGGGCAGCGCGTCGTGGTCGACGAGCCACCGGCGCATGACGGTCGCGCACAGCGCCATGACGACGTCGTTGACCGTGACGCCGAAGGTGTTCTTGACCCGCTTGACCTCGTCGAGCGGCAGCGAGCCGTAGGCGAAGCGGCGGTGCGCGCTGATCGGCCCGTTGAACGGGGTGTCCGGCGCGACCAGCCGCGGCCGGTCGGCTTCGTGGCGTCCGGAGCCCTGCCGGGTGACGCGGTTGAGCACGCTGCCGGCCTTCGCGAGCAGCCCGACGCCGGGGTAGCGGGCGAGCCCGGGCACCTCGTCGATGTGCTGGAGCAGCTTCGGCACCTGCATCGCGGCCTTGACCGGGTGCAGCGCGAGCCGTTTCACGCCGTTGAGCGCGAGTTCGACGGGCGTCGGCAGGGGCTCTTCCGACGGCGCTTCCGGCGGCTCGACCGGGCGCGGCTCGGCGGTGACGTCCATGAGCACACCGATCAGCTCGGCCCCGGAGACGCCGTCGATCGCGCTGTGGTGCACCTTCGTGTAGACCGCGACGTTGCCGTCACGCAGGCCCTGCACCAGGTAGGCCTCCCACAGCGGTCGCCGCCGGTCGAGCGGCCGCGCGGTCAGCCGCGAGATCTGCTCGGCGAGCTGGCGTTCGTCGCCCGGAGCGGGCAGCGCGATCTCGCGGACGTGGTACTCGAGGTCGAACTCGGGATCGTCGATCCAGTACGGGTGGTCCAGCCCGAGCGGCACCGGCAGCAGCCGCCACCGCAGCGGCTTGGCCAGGTGCAGCCGCGAGCCGATGAGCTCCCGCAGGTCGTCGACGGTGACGGTCCCGTTCGGCGCAGTGGCCGGATCGAGGATCGACAGGCCCCCGACGTGCCCGGTGGTCGTGGTCGACTCGGCGTTGAGGAACTGCACGTCCAGGGCGGTGAGCTGGCGCATCGGGCCTCCTCGGGGAGCTCGGCAGGCCAGTCTGCCCGGCGGGGTGGCGGGCGTAAATCCGCTAGGAGGGTGCGGGGGTGGCCGAGCCGTTGCGGTACGCGCGGGCCTGGATCTCGTACAGCTCGTGGTAGATCCCGCCGGCGCGGATCAGCTGGTCGTGGGTGCCCTCCTCGATGAGCCTGCCCTTCTCCAGGACCAGGATGCGGTCCGCGGACTTGATGTTGGCCAGCCGGTGGGTGACCAGGACCGTCGTGCGCCGGCCGCGGTGCGACGTGCTCGCGTGCTGGAGGCCCGCGAACACCCTGGCCTCCGCCCGGGCGTCAAGGGCCGCCGTCGGTTCGTCGGCCACCAGGACCGACGCGTCGCGGTAGATGCCGCGGGCGATGCCCATGCGCTGCCACTGGCCGCCGGACAGGTCGTGACCCTCGTCGAACTTCTTCGACAGCACGGTGTTCTCCCGCCGGGGCAGCGACTCGATCACCTCGTCGGCGCCCGAGTAGCCCACCGCTTCGCGCCACGCCAGGCGTTCCGGGTCGGGCCGGCCGAGGCGGCCGACGGTGATGTTGTTCGCCGCCGTCATCGGCCACTCCGCCGGCTCCTGCGCGATCACCGCGATGTTCGCATGCACCGACTCCGGGTCGGCCCGCGCGAGGTCGACGTCGTCCCAGTGCACCGTGCCTTCGTCCGGCGGGTAGAGGCCGGTCAGCAGCTTGCCGAGGGTGGTCTTGCCCGAGCCGTTCTCGCCGACGAGCGCGATCACCTCGCCGCGCCGGATCGTCAGGGAAATGTCGCGCAGCGCCGGGTTCTTCTGGCCCGGGTAGGTGAACGTGACGCCCTCGAGCCGGATCTCGGCCGGGTCGGCGGGCGCCGTCACGGCCGTGGGCGGCGGCCGCAGCCGCGCCGACTCCACCAGCAGCTGGTTGTAGAACCCGATGTAGAACGAGTCCTCGTACAGGGAGTTGACCGCGCGCATGGTGTTGGACAGCGACGCCGACGCCGTGCGCATCGCCAGCACCGCGGTGCCGGCCAGCGCCAGCTCCATCCCGCCGGAGTAGAGCAGCCAGCCGAGCACCAGGTACGCGACGGCGGTGCCGAGGCCGGCCGCGGCGCGCCCGGTGGTCCGCACCAGGTTGCTGCGGTGCGCGAGCCGGACCTCCTCGCGTGTCAGGCTGCGCGAGATGCGCCGGTACTCGCCGAGCAGCGGCTCCTGGAGCGTGAGCGCGTGGCGTTCGAGGGCCATCGAGCGCCAGGTGGCGACCTCCTCCACGATCGACTTGCGGATGTTGCGCCCGACCGTGTCGAGGAAGTGCCGGTAGTTCAGCTTGGCGACGCGCGCCGCGGACCAGCCGTCGGCGGCCGCCGCGAGCAGCAGGACCGGCGCCAGCCACGGGTTGAGCAGCCCGGCCGTGAGCATCGCCGCCGCGAGCGAGATCGCCGACGACGTCAGGTCCGCCACCCGGCGCAGGCTGGTCTCGATGGCCCGGACGCCGAACCGCGCGCCCTGGCGGGCCAGCTCGCGGAAGTCCGCGTCCTCGAACGCGATCAGCCCGACGCGCACGACCGCCGACGTCACCGCGTCGTCCGCCGCCGCGGTGACCCGGGGCCGCAGCGCGCCTTCGACCGCCGCGACGGCGGCGTCGAGCAACGCACGCGCCGCGTACGAACCGGTGACGACGGCGATGGCGGGCAGCGACTGCAGGACCCGCTCCGGGGTCGGGCCCTGTTCGAGCAGCGCGGTGAAGACGTTCGCGGTGGCGAGCAGCCCGAACGCGGTGACGCAGCCGGAAACGACGTGCACCAGCCCGGCCAGCAGGGTCAGCCGCGGCGACGTCCGCCACGCCAGCCGCAGCACGACGGCGATCGCGGCGGGCAGCGCGCGCACGGCCCGGCCGAACCCGGCGTCGGCCACGCGTTCGTCGACCCGCGCCCATTCGGGCATCTTCATGTTCTCGACCCCGATCAGCGGGGGCGAGGCCGTGTCCTGGGTGGTTCCGGCGGATCTGCGCACGGTTCAGGTGTACTCCGGGGGTACGACAATTTTCGTGGCCCGGTGGGGCACGAGACGGTATCGGCGTTAGGCCGTTCGGGTGAAAGTAATCGTTTTCTCTGGGCCTCCGGCGGCTTCGCGGACACACTCGCTGCATAACCCGAAAGCGCAAGGCCGGATAAGTAATAATTGTTGTTTAATTGGCCCGCCGCCTTGCGGATGTGGTGGCAGAGACCGGAAACAGGTGACGTCCTCGTGCCAGGGGGGAGGGACGTCACCTGTTTCCACTACCCGTTCTTTCGGAGGTATCGGGCGCGCAGGAATGGGCTGAATTCGTCGTCGTCGCCCAGCTTCACGTCGATTTCGTGAGTCAGGGTGCCGCCGTCCGGGGTGAGCCGGTGCCGGGCCACCCCGCGGGCGGTCTTCTTGGTCAGGACGAGCGTCGCGCCGTCCCAGTCGCCGCGGGCGGGGGATGCGGGCGGGAAGCCGTAGCTGTCGAAGCCGTACCAGAGCGTCTCGCCGGTCTGCGGGTCGGCGGTGAAGATGTTGTGGCCCAGGAACTCCGTGCCGTCTTCGCGGTGCTGGCGGTACTGCTGGACCAGTGCGAAACCGTTGAGCGCCAGGCGGTATTCGCAGTCGGCGCGCGCGGTCGAGGCCGGCGCCCACGGCGAGGCGGCGAGTTCTTCGGTGCCGGCCCAGTCGCCGACGAAGGCCTTCAAGGCGTCGTGCGCGGGGCCGAGGGTGGGCATGTCCATGGTCGTCTCCAATTCGACAGGTGCCTGTCGATATGCGAGGCTAGCACGCATGCGGTCCGCCAGAGCTGAGACGTTCACCCGGGTGATCGACGCGGTCTTCGCGTGCAACGGCGGCTTCCTTGCCGCGGGCGACGCGCTGACGGCCCCGGTCGGCCTGACGGCGGCGCAGTGGCAGGTACTGGGCTTCCTGGAGGACGGCGCCGCAACAGCCGCGGAGGTCGCGCGGCGCCGTGGACTGCGCCGGCAGAGCGTGCAGGAGACGGTGAACCGCCTGCTGCGCAACGGAATGCTGGAGCGAATGCCGAACCCGGCCGATGCCCGGGCGCCGCTGTTGTCTTTGACCTCGCAGGCCAGGTCGGCGATGGGTGCTCTTGGGGTGGCGCAGGTTGAGTGGGCGGAGGAGTTGGCGGCGGAGGTGTCGGAGGGGGATTTGGAGGTTACGTTGCGGACTTTGCGGCGGTTGCGGGAGTTGGCGGTGCGGCCGCGGTTGTGAGGGGGTCGGGCGGGCTGCGCTGGGGGTGTGGCTCGCCCGGCCGGGTTGCGTGGGAGGGCGGCTGCGCGGGCCGGCGGTGCGGTCGCCGTCTTGGGCCGGTTCTGTTGTTGGCGCCGGGACAGCGCCCCAATGTGGCGTTCGGTGCGTTGGACGCACCGAACGCCACATTGGGTGCGTTGGACGCACCCAACGCCACATTGGGGCGTAAGAGGCCCGGCAGACGGCTAGTCCGGTTTGATGCCCAGCAGGGTCAGGAACGTGCGGAAGCCTGCTGACATGTCGACTTGCTCTGGGTCCAGTAGCCACTGCAGTTGCAGGCCGTCCAGGACGGCTATGGCCAACGGGGCTAGTTGTTCCGGGGTGGAGCCTGGGGGTAGCTCGTCGCGGTGGCGCTCGAGCATCTCCGTCATTCCGGCGCGTACTCGGGCGTAGCGGTCGTGGAAGTACTTCCTTGCCGGGTGGTCTTCCGTGACGCTGTCCGCCGCCAGGACCGTGTACGTCTGGACTATGCCCTTGCGGGTTGCGTTGTAGTCGACCAGGTCCGCCAGCTGGTTGACCGTCATGGCCGAGGAGTCGCGGCCGAAGTGGAGCAGGTCCCACTCGTCGCGGGTTTCCAGGACCGCGGTCAGCAGGTCTTCCTTCGTCGGGAAGTAGTGCATCAAGCCCTGCTGGGTCAGGCCCACCCGGTCGGCCACCGCGGCCAGGGACGTGCCTCGATAGCCGCGCTCGGCTATCACGTCGAAGGCGGCACGGACGATGCTCGTGCGGCGGTCGGCGCCCCTGGCCCGGGTCATGATCCCGAGCCTACGGGACAACCCGTCACGGAAGCGTAACGTTCGCTACTCGGCGCCAGGTAGGGTGACGGCAGGACCTCCGGAAGGGGCAGCATGAGCTTCGACGTCGACGCGCTGCTGGACAAGCTCGACCTGGACGCCAAGGTGCGCCTGCTCGCCGGCCAGGACGTCTGGACCCTGCCCGCTCGGCCGGAGATCGGGCTCTCCTCCCTCGTCCTCTCCGACGGCCCGGTCGGTGTCCGCGGGGTGCGCTGGAGCCCGGACGACCCGTCCGTCACGCTGCCCAGCCCGACGGCGCTCGCCGCCGCCTGGGATCCGCGCTTGGCCGTGCGGGCCGGGCGGCTGCTCGCGCAGGAAGCCCGCCGCAAGGGGGTGCACGTGCTCCTCGCCCCCACGGTCAACCTCCAGCGCTCACCGCTGGGCGGCCGGCACTTCGAGTGCTACTCCGAAGATCCCCTCCTCACCGGGATGGTCGGCGCCGGCTACGTCACCGGCGTGCAGGACGGCGGGGTCGGCGTCACGGTCAAGCACTTCGTCGCCAACGACTCCGAGACCGAACGCTTCACCGCCGACGTCCACCTCGGGGAACGCGCACTGCGCGAGCTCTACCTCGCGCCCTTCGAACTCATCGTCCGGCGGGCGAAGCCGTGGGGGATCATGGCCGCCTACAACAGCGTCAACGGCATCACGATGACCCAGCACGCCGAACTGCTCAACGGCGTGCTGCGCGACGAATGGGGTTTCGACGGCTTCGTCGTCTCCGACTGGCTGGCCGCGCGCGACACCGTCGCCTCGGCGAACGGCGGGCTCGACGTCGCGATGCCCGGCCCGCGCACGGTGTTCGGTGACCAGCTCGCCGAAGCGGTGCGAGGCGGCGAAGTCGACCCGGACGTCGTCGACGACATGGTCCGCCGCGTGCTCCTCCTGGCCCACCGGACCGGCGCGCTCGACGGCGGAACACCCCCAGAACAATCCACTATGGACGGTGACGCGGTCGCGCGCGAGATCGCGCACCGGTCTTTCGTGTTGCTCAGCAACCAGATCGGCTTGCTCCCGCTCAAGCAGCCGCCCAGCATCGCCCTGATCGGCGCGCTCGCCGCCGACCCCAAGATCCTCGGCGGTGGCAGCGCCACCGTGTTCCCCGACCACGTCGTCTCCCCTCTCGACGGCCTCCGCAAGGCCCTTCCCGCGGGCACCGAACTCACCTACGCCATCGGTGCCGATCCGCGAACGACGCTACCGCCGGCCACCGACAATTTCCGGCTCCGAGCCACCGCGAAAGCCGCGGATGGCACCCGATTGGCTGAATTTCCGTTGCGAGAGGCGAGAATCGACTGGATCGGTGAGCTGCCGGCCGGCCTCGACCTGGCCACGCTCGCAAGCGTCGAGATCGAAGGCACCTTCCTCCCGGAAGCCACCGGCACGCACACCTTCGGCCTCACCGGCCCCGGCGACCTCCGCCTCGTCGTCGGCGGGCAAACCCTCTTCGACGGCGTCAACCTGCCCGAGGGCGGTGACGTCTTCACGTCGATCATGCAGGTCATCGAGCAGCGGCGGGACGTCGAACTCACCGCGGGCGAGCCGGTCGACGTCAGCCTGACGTACTGGGTCCCGTCCGAGATGGCGGAGTTCGCGCGCGGCACCTTCGCCTGGGTGATCTTCGCGCTCGGGCACCGCGGCCCGGTACTCGACCCGGACGCCGCGCTCGACGAAGCCGTTGCCCTGGCCGGGAAATCCGAGGTCGCGGTCGTCGTGGTCGGCACCACCGCCGAGGTCGAGAGCGAGGGGTTCGACCGGACTTCCCTGGCCCTGCCCGGACGTCAGGACGAACTCGTGCGGCGGGTCGCGGAGGCCAACCCGAACACCGTCGTCGTGGTCAACGCCGGCTCGCCGGTCGAGCTGCCGTGGCGTGACGACGTCGCCGCGGTGCTGCTCACCTGGTTCCCCGGCCAGGCCGGCGGCGACGCGCTCGCCGACGTCCTCTTCGGACACGAGGAGCCGGGCGGCCGCCTCCCGACGACCTGGCCGGCGAAGCTCGAAGACGCGCCCGTCACCCGCGTGACCCCCGAAGAAGGCGTGCTGCCGTACGACGAAGGCGTCTACATCGGCTACAGCGCCTGGGCCCGCACCGACCGGCAGCCCGCCTACTGGTTCGGTCACGGCCACGGCTACACGACCTGGGTGTACGACGAACTCGACGTCTTTCCCGACGACGAAGGCGGCGCGAAGGTGCGAGTCCGCGTGCGCAACACAGGCAAACGCCGGGGTCGCGAAGTCGTCCAGCTCTACCTGGTCCCGACCGAACGCGGCGACCGGCCGCACCGCTGGCTGGCCGGGTTCGCGAGCGTCGAAGCCGGCCCGGGCGAGGTGGCGGACGCCGAGATCACCATCGCGCCGCGCTCGGTTTCGGTCTGGCGCGACGGCTGGCAGCACATCGCCGGCGAGTACGTCCTCGAGGCTTCGCACTCCTACGCCGAGCCCCGGCTGAGCACGCGGACCGTGCTCCAGAAAATCCGTTGACGCACCCGAAGGCGGCCCGTAGCTTCACTCGCGCACCCTTGACCGGCGAAAGGAGGTGGGTCCGATGATCACGCAACCGATCACGCGCTCCCACCTCGCCTCGAGGGTGTCCATTTCGTAAGCCGGGAGCGCGTGCTTTCCCGGAAGGACTTCCATGACCGATCTGGTCGTGCGCCCGCTCGAAGCGGGCGAAGAAGCACTGTTCACGTCCCTGCCCGACCGCGGCCTCGTGGGCCGCGCTCTGCTCGGCAAGGACTACCACGAAGCCGACTACCAGTCCGGCCGGACGTGGGTCGCCCTGCGCGACGACGTCGTCGTGGCGCGGGCCGCCTGGTGGTCGGGGCCGGACGACGAAGAGCCGATCGCGCTCGACTGGTTCGACTTCACCGACCTCGACGCCGCCGTGCACCTGCTGACGACGGCGCCGTTCCGGGTGGAGTACTCGCTGACCACGCCACCCGCGTGGGAGGACGACCCGGACGTCGCGCACGAGGTGAACGTCCGCATCGAAGCGGCCGAGAAGGCGGGCTACCGCAAGCTCGTCGAGCGCTACCGGTACAGCTGGACGCCGGCGAACGGCCTGCCGGAGCGGCCGGGACGGCTCGAGTTCCGGCCCGAGCCGGACGACGACGTCATCCTGGACGTCTTCCGCAAGGTCAACGCCGACAGCCTCGACGCACACGTCCGCCGGACGGTGGCCGAGCACGGCGTCGAGGCGGCCGCGCAGGAGGACCTCGACATCATGCGGTGGATGCCCGCGCCGCGTGAGTGGTGGCGGCTCGCGTACACACGCGAAGGCGACTTGGTCGGCTTCGCGTTGCCGAGCCGCAACTACTACGACCCGGTGATCGGCTACATCGCCGTGGTACCGGAGCAGCGGGGGCACGGCTACGCGTACGACCTGCTGGCCGAGGCCACGCACGACCTCGTCGGGTACGGCGCCGACCGGATCGTCGCGGCCACCGACGTCCCGAACGTGCCGATGGCGAAGGCCTTCGCCAAGGCGGGTTACCCAGTGACGCAGCACCGCATCGACCTGGTCTGAGGGCCCGCGGCGGCCGTGTCTTGCCTGGCACGGCCGCCGCGCGGTACCGTCGCTAGAGCGATCTATCTAGTCGATCTGGGGGCCTGCGATGGACGTTCTGAAGGACAAGGGGCTGACACCGCTCCGCGTGATCCTCGGCTTTTCGCTGCTCAGCACGACGCTGCACTACGCGCACAACACGATCCGGGTCGCGGACTACCCGCAGCTGCCCGGCGTCCCGGCGACGGTGGCGGGCATCGTCGTCGCCTTCGGCTGGGTGCTCTTCACGACGTTCGGCTTCCTCGGCTACCGCGCGTACACCCAAGGCCGCTACCCGCGGGCGCTCGCGTTCCTGTTGGTCTACTCGCTGGCCGGAATGATCACTCTGGGTCACTTCCTGACGGGCGTGCCGCAGATTCCGGGGTTCTGGTTCGCGACGATTTTCACCGACGCCACGGCCGGGATCGCGCTCTGGGTGTTCCTGATCTGGGCCTGGACCACGCTCAACCGGGTGATTGTGCGAGATCAAGTTTCTACACAACGTTGACGTTCGCAGATTTCGTGTAGACAATCGGTCGGTGACCACCACCACACCGGTGACCTTCGACCGCCGTCCGGACGAGTACCGCCATTGGCGGCTCAGCTTCGACGGGGAGGTGGCCTGGCTCGAGCTGGACGTCGACGAGCAGGGCGGGCTGGTCCCGGGGTACGAGCTCAAGCTCAACTCCTACGACCTGGGTGTCGACATCGAGCTGTACGACGCCACCCAGCGGCTGCGGTTCGAGCACCCCGAGGTCCGCGTGGTCGTCGTGACCAGCGCGAAGGACAAGGTCTTCTGCGCCGGCGCGAACATCCGGATGCTGGCCGCGTCCGAGCACCACTGGAAGGTGAACTTCTGCAAGTTCACCAACGAGACCCGCAACGGCATGGAGGACGCGACCGAGCACTCCGGCCAGACCTACGTCGCCGCGGTCAACGGCACCTGCGCCGGCGGTGGTTACGAGATCGCGCTGGCCTGCGAAAAGATCCTGCTGATCGACGACAACTCCTCGACGGTCGCGCTCCCGGAGGTGCCCCTGCTGGGCGTGCTGCCCGGCACCGGCGGGCTGACCCGGGTGGTCGACAAGCGGCGCGTCCGGCGCGACCTCGCCGACGTCTTCGCGACGCGCTCGGACGGTGTGAAGGGCAAGACGGCCGTCGACTGGCGGCTCGTCGACGAGTTGGTGCCGCGCCAGGGATTCCGCGAGACCGTGGAGCAGCGGGCGCGAGAGATCGCGCAGGAGTCCGGCCGGACGGGTGAGGGCGGCATCGAGCTGACCCCGCTCGAACACCGGTACGTCGACGTCGAGGTCGAGGGCGACCAGGTCACCCTCACCGTCAAGGGCCCCGTGAACGACCCCGGTGACCTGCACGAAGAGGGTGCGAGCGGCTGGTTCCTCGCGATGACCCGCGAGCTGGACGACGCCATCCTGCGGCTGCGCACCAACGAGGTCGAAGCCGGCACGTGGATCCTGCGGACCCAGGGCGACCCGGAGAAGGTGCTCGCCCACGAGCAGGCCGTCCTCGGCGGGAAGGACTGGCTGGCCAACGAGATCACGCACTACTTCAAGCGCACGCTCAAGCGCCTCGACGTCACCAGCCGCAGCCTGATCGCGCTCATCGAACCCGGCAGCTGCTTCGCCGGCGCGCTGCTGGAGGTCGCGCTGGCCGCGGACCGGCAGTACATCCTCGACGGGCCGCCGATCGACGACGAAGACAGCGACGCACGCGCGACGATCCGGCTGTCCGAAGCCAACTTCGGCGCGTTCCCGATGGGCAACGGCCTGACCCGCCTGCAGACGCGGTTCTACGGCGACGAAGACCACCTCACCTGGCTCGCGCGCGAAAAGGACCACGAGCTCAGCGCCGCGGAAGCCGTCGAACTCGGCCTGGTCACCGACGCGCCGGACGACCTCGACTGGGAGGACGAGATTCGGATCGCCTTGGAGGGCCGGGCGTCGCTGAGCCCGGACGCGCTCACCGGCATGGAGGCCAACCACCGGTTCGTCGGCCCGGAGACCATCGAGACCAAGATCTTCGGCCGCTTGGCGGCTTGGCAGAACTGGATTTTCACCCGGCCGAACGCATCCGGACCGGAAGGCGCGCTGCGCCGATACGGTACTGGTCAGAAGGCCGTCTTCGACAGGAAGCGGGTCTAGCGCTGATGCCCGAGAAAATCGACTACGACGCCAAGATCCCCAACAACGTCAGCCTCGCCGACGACCGGCGGCTGCAGCGCGCGCTGGAGGGCTGGCAGCCGAAGTTCATGCACTGGTGGGGCGAGATGGGCCCGACGCTCGAAACCCAGGGCGTCTACCTGCGGACCGCGATCAGCGTGGGCCGCGAGGGCTGGGCGCACTTCGACCACGTGAACGTGCCGGACTACCGCTGGGGCATCTTCCTCGCCGAGCGCGACCCCGACCGGCGGATCGCCTTCGGCGAGCACAAGGGTGAGCCGGTGTGGCAGCAGGTGCCCGGCGAGTACCGCGCCGACCTGCAGCGGCTGATCGTCATCCAGGGGGACACCGAACCGGCGTCCGTCGAGCAGCAGAAGCTCCTCGGGCTGACCGCGCCCAGCCTCTACGACCTGCGGAACCTGTTCCAGGTCAACGTCGAAGAGGGCCGTCACCTGTGGGCGATGGTGTACCTGCTGCACGCCTACTTCGGCCGCGAAGGCCGTGACGAGGCCGAAGGGCTGCTGCTGCGCAACTCCGGCAGCCCCGACGCGCCGCGCATCCTCGGCGCGTTCAACGAGGAAACCGCCGACTGGCTGGCCTTCTACATGTTCACCTACTTCACCGACCGCGACGGGAAGTACCAGCTCGGCACGCTCAAGGAGAGCTCCTTCGACCCGCTCTCGCGCACCTGCGAGTTCATGCTGAAGGAGGAGGCGCACCACATGTTCGTCGGCACCACGGGTGTCGACCGCGTGGTCATGCGCAGCGCCGAGCTGGTCCGCGAGCACGACACGCGCGACATCGGGCCGCACGGCGGCATCCCGCTGGAGCTGATCCAGCGTTACATCAACTTCCACTACACCGTTTCGCTCGACCTGTTCGGCAGCGAGACGTCGACCAACGCGGCGAACTACTACACCGCCGGGCTCAAGGGCCGCTGGCAGGAGACCCGCCGCAAGGACGACCACAAGCTGACCGAGGACGCCCGCACGCTGGACAAACCGGCGGGCGACGGCACCTGGACGTCCGAGGAGCTGCAGGCGATCCTGCTGCTGAACCTCGACCTGCGCAGCGAGTACACCGCCGACTGCGAGACCGGCGTCAAGCGCTGGAACAAGATCCTCACCGAGGCCGGGATCGACTTCACGTTCCGGTTGCCGCACCCTGGTTTCAACCGGGAAGTGGGCATAAACTCCGGCCACCACGTCACTCCCGACGGGACGATCGTCGACGAGGCGACGTGGCTGGCCGGCAAGAACAAGTGGCTGCCCACGACCGAGGACCTCGCGTTCGTCCGCTCGCTCATGCACCCGGTGTACGAGCGGGGGAAGATCGCGAGCTGGGTGGCGCCGCCGCGGCAGGGCATCAACGGGAAGCCCTTCGACTACGAGTACGTGTACCTCACGTAGGAGGCCTGGGTGGCGACAGGGTTCAACGCGGCCGAGTACCTGCTCTCGGCCGGGCAGCCGGACACGACGGCGGTCGTGTCGCCCCGGCGTTCGCTCACCTACGCCGAGCTGGCGGCGGAGTCCCGCCGGGTCGCGGCCGGGCTCACCGAGCTGGGGGTGCGTCCCGAAGAGCGGGTCATGTTCTGCATGGTCGACGACGTCGAGCTGCTCACCGGCATCCTCGGCGCGATGCTCGCGGGCGCGGTGGCGGTGCCGGTCTCGACCATGGTCACCGGCCTGGAGCTGGGCAAGATGCTCGCCGACTCACGGTCGCGGCTGCTGTGCGTCTCGGGTGAGTTCGCCGAGCAGGCCGTGACCGCGGTGAGCCTCGCCCCCGAGGTCACCGACGTCCTGCTCGACCGCGCCGAGGCGAGCGGGTTCGCCGTCCGGACGCACAAGTGGTCTTCGTTGGGTGGCACCTTCCGAAGTGGACGGACGTGGGAGGACTCGCCCGCGTTGTGGCTGTACACATCGGGCACGACCGGCCAGCCGAAGGGCGCGATGCACCGGCACGCGAGCATCCGGGCCGTCTGCGAGACCTACGGCCGTGACGTGCTGGGCACCGTCGCGACCGACCGGTTCCTGTCCGTGCCGAAGCTCTTCTTCGCCTACGGACTGGGGAACTCGGCCTTCTTCCCGCTCGCCGCGGGCGGGACGACGCTGCTGGAGCCGTCCCGGCCGACCCCGGCGTTGTTCGCCCGGCGCGCCCGTGAAGAAGCACCAACGTTGTTCTTCGCCGTGCCGACGTTCTACGCGGCGCTGCTCGCCAGCGACGTCCCGGACGACTCCTTCGCCTCGGTCCGGTACGCCGTTTCGGCCGGCGAGCCGCTGCCCGCGTCCCTGTTCGAGCGGTTCCGCACGCGCTTCGGCCTGGAGATCCTCGACGGCATCGGCTCGACCGAAGCGTTGCACATCTTCCTGTCGAACAAGCCCGGTGCGGTCCGGCCCGGCAGCACCGGCGTCCCCGTGCCGGGGTACGCCGTGCAGATCCGCGACGAGGCCGGCGCGGTGATCGACGCCGTCGGCAAGCCCGGTGAGCTGTTCGTTTCCGGGCCCTCGACGGCGACCGGCTACTGGGCCCGCTACGACGCGACGAAGCTTGTGTTCCAGGGTGAGTGGCTGCGCACGGGCGACAGCTACGTGCTCAACGAGGACGGCACCTACAGCTGCCTCGGCCGCTTCGGGGACATGCTGAAGGCGGGCGGGATCTGGGTGTCACCGTCCGAAGTGGAGGAACGGCTGCGGATGCACCCGGCGGTGGCCGAGGTCGCGGTGGTCGCCGCGCCGGACGCCGACGGCCTCGACAAGCCCGTGGCGTGCGTGGTGGCCGCCCCCGGCGTTACGGTGGACGCGGAAGAGCTGATCGAGTTCTGCCGCGAAGGGCTCGCGGCGTTCAAGCGTCCCCGAGGGGTGGTCGAGCTGGCCGAGCTGCCGAAGACGGCGACCGGGAAGATCCGCCGCAACGTGATCCGCGAGCAGGTCCGCGACGTGCTGCGGGTGGTGCCCAGCCCGTGATCGACGGGCACTTCGTGGTCGACGCGCACGTCCACACCCCGCGCCTGCCGACGCTCAAGCCCGCGTGGCTGCAGTGGGCGCACGACTTCGCCGGGACGTACCCGTGGCGTTCGGTGTACGCCGAGGACGGGTCCGTGATCCCGTCGGCGATGGACGACCTGATGTCGCAGGAGGGTGTCGACCGGGTCCTGCTGTTCTGCGAGTACAGCCCGCGCGCGACCGGGATCCAGTCCATCGAGGACAACCTGCCGCTCGTCGAGTACAACCCGGAGCGGTTCCGGCTCGTCGCGAACGTCAACCCGTACCTGCACCACCCGGCGGCGGCCGAGGTCGCCCGCCAGCTGGATCTGGGTGCGGTGGCGTTGAAGATCCACCCGGTGCACGGCGCGTTCTCGCCGGCGGACAAGGAGCTGTACCCGG
Organism: Amycolatopsis heterodermiae; assembly: GCF_034929455.1. Classification (NCBI taxonomy): domain Bacteria; kingdom Bacillati; phylum Actinomycetota; class Actinomycetes; order Pseudonocardiales; family Pseudonocardiaceae; genus Amycolatopsis; species Amycolatopsis heterodermiae. The sequence goes on along the minus strand of NZ_JAYFSI010000001.1, from coordinate 1,253,298 downwards.
TCTACCAGCTGTGCCTCGAGCGCGGGGTGCCGGTGATCCTCCACTCCGGAACGTCGAACTTTCCCGGTTCTCGCACCAGTTTCGGGAATCCCGAGCTGCTGTCCGACGTCGTCGAGGACTTCCCGGCGCTGCAGTTCGTGTTCGCCCACGGCGGCCGCGGCTGGTGGTACGACGTGGCGGCGTTCCTCGCCCTGGCCCGCGACAACGTCTGGCTGGACCTGGCGGGCCTGCCGCCGAAGAAGCTGCCGGAGTACTACCAGCGGTTCGACCTGGCCCGGCTGGCCGGCAAGTTCGTCTTCGGGACGGACTGGCCGGGGGTGCCGTCGGTGGCGAAGAACGTCCGGTCGCTGGTTGAGCTGGGGTGGCCGGAGGACGTGCTCACCGGGGTGCTGTCGGGCAACGCGATCAAGCTGATGCCCTCGCTGGCTTGACCACGGGGAGTGCCGGTGCGGCTCACGTCGGCCCCGACGTGGGCCGCACCGGCGTCCCCATGGCCCCCAGAGGTCAGCCCAAGACCTGGTGCATGCAGAGGACGTTGCCTTCGGAGTCGGTGAACCACGCCGCTCGCTCGGCGCCCAGGTCGGCGATGTGGCCGACCGTCTTCAGGCCGTCGACGTCGAAGTCCTGGAACCGGACGCCGCGGCTTTCCAGGGCCGCGATCTCGGCGGGCAGGTCGTCGACCTCGAAGCTCAGCGCCGTGCTCTCGCTCTGCGCGCCGGCCGGTGACGGCCGCAGGCCGATGACGCCCGCGCCCGCCGCGAAGTAGCGGGTGCCGTCCTCGCTCGCGCCCGTCGGTTTCAGGCCGAGGGCGTCGGCGTAGAAGTGGCCGGCGCGGTCGCTGTCGGTCACCGGGAGCATCGTCGTGATGGTCGAATCGGTCAGCATCGACTCATCGTGCGCCCGCCGGAGGGCTCTGACCAGCACGTCTTTTTCAACGCGAGGAACGGGGCCTCCCGCGCGGAGGGGGCGCGCGGGAGGCCCCTGGCTCACTCGACGGGCAGCAGCCCGCGCTCGGCGAAGACGCCCTTGACGGTGAGCATCGCGTTGAACACGCGCGGGTTGCCCGCGAAGGCGAGCAGGTGGATCACGGTTTCGACGATCTCCGACGGCTTCAGGCCGACGTCGAGCGCCGCGTTGGTGTGGAACCGCAGCTGGCGCTCGGTGTCACCCAACGTGACCAAAGCGGCGATGGTGACCAGCTGCCGCTGCGGCAGGTCGAGCCCAGGGCGGGTGTAGAGGTCGCCGAAGGCGAACTCGCCGACGAGGGTCGCCAGGTCGGGCGCGACGTCGGCGAGCGGGCCGGTGATGTTGGCGATGTCGCCGCCCATCTCGGCCAACCGCGCCGCGCCGCGCTCGAACCGCGCCGACCGCTCCATCAGGCCGGGACCTTCGCGCTGTGCGTCTCGATGAAGGTGATCATGCGGCTCCAGGCGTCGTCGCACGCCTCCTGCCACTCGTCGTAGGTCGCGTCGAAGAAGGAGTGCGGGGCACCCTCGTAGACGTGCATGTCGTACGTCTTGCCGGCCGCGTCCAGGTTCTTGGCGAAGGTCTCGAACTCCTCCGGCGTCGTCGCGACGTCGGCGCCGGCGAGCAGCAGCAGGAGCGGCGCGGAGATGTCGTCGACGACGTCGTTGACCAGCTTCGGCAGGCCGTAGAACCCGATCACGCCGGTGACGCCGAGGTCGCTCGCGGACAGCCGCCAGGACTGGCCGCCACCGAAGCAGAAGCCGACGGTGAAGACCGGTCCGGTGTTGAAGTTCGTGAGGTGCTCGGCGGCGGCCTTGACGTCGGCGGCGACCTCGTCCGGCTGCACCGAGGGCAGGTACTGCTTCCACTCGAACTCGTCGTCACGCACCCCGACACCCGCGGTGCGGCCGTAGTAGTCGATGGCCGCGGTGGTGAACCCCGCCTGGGCGAAGCGGTTCGCCAGCGCCTGGTAGTACGGGTGGGTGCCGCGGATGTCCGGCAGGATGACGATGTTGACGCCGTTGGGCTCGGCCGGGATCGCGTGGAACGCGGAGAACACCGTGCCGTCCGCGGAGGTGAGCTCGAGCGCACCGTCCTGGGCGACCTCGCCGGGGTTCGCCAGAGCGGGCGGGCGGCTGTCCGTGCTGTGACACATCTTGTGTCCACCTTTCGGGTTCCGGTTGGCTGCTGAAGCCAGTCTGGGGGCGCGCGAGACCCCCGGCCAGATCCCGGTCCGACCCCCGGACGGGCAGTACTGGTACTGGCAGGACCACGCTGACCGGCGGGTTCGTGCGGCACACTGGCCGTATGAGCGAGCAGAACGAGCTGGGCCGGTTCCTCAAGTCGCGACGGGCCCGGATCGATCCCGGCCAGTCCGGCATCGAGGCCAACGCCCGCCGTCGCGTCGCCGGGCTGCGCCGGGAGGAGGTCGCCTCGCTCGCCGGGATCAGCGTCGAGTACTACGTCCGGCTCGAGCAGGGGCGGGCGTCCCGGCCGTCGGAGGCGGTGCTCGACGCCATCGGCCGCGCGCTGCAGCTGGACGCCGACGAGCGCCGCTACCTCGACGGCCTGGCCCGCCCCCGGCCGTCGATGCGCTCGCCGCGGCCCGAGCGGGTCCGCACCGAGCTGACGCAGCTGCTGGGCATGATGGACCGCGTGCCGGCGATGGTCATCAACCACCGCATGGACGTGCTGGCCTGGAACCGCCTGGCCGCCCAGCTGTTCTTCGACTTCGAGTCCGTGACGCCGCGCGAACGGAACCTCGCGCGCTTCGGATTCCTCGACGCGGACAGCAAGGAGCGGTTCATCGACTGGCAGGACGTCGCGCGCGCGACCGTCGGGACCCTGCGCCTGGCGACCAGCCACCACGACGACGACGAGGTCCTCGCGACGCTGCTCGGCGAGCTGATGATGAAGAGCGAGCAGTTCCGGACGTTGTGGGCCGGGCGGGACGTCAAGCAGCGGACGCACGGCAGCAAGCGGTTCCGGCACCCGGTCGTCGGCGAGCTGACCCTGCGGTTCGAGAACTTCGACCTGCCGGGCGAGACCGGGCAGCGGCTGGTGGCGTTCAGCCCGGAGCCGGCCAGCCCGGCGGCCTCGGCGCTGGAGCTGCTGGCGATGTGGACCGGCCCGTCGCCGGAACGTGCGGAGCCGGTGAAGTCCGAAGAAGCCTGATACAGCAACGAAAAGGGCCCCCGGCACGCGCCGGGGGCCCTTTCTCGTAGGTCAGCGCCAGGCGAGTTCGGCGCGGTGGCTGTCCTCGAACATGTGGTACCGGAAGATCAGTCCGTTGTGGACACGGACGTGCAGGGCGAACGAGCTCCGGAACACCTTGTCCGTGCGGTGGATCCGGTGCGCGAACGCGCCCAGCACCACGCCGTCATCGCCGTCGACGAGGATCTTCGCGACGTCGAACTGCTCCGTGGTGACGTCTTCGAGCGAGATCCGGAGGAACTCGTCGACCGCGGCCAGGGAGGATCGGTTACCTGCCCAGGGCACGACGTCCTCGGCGCCGGCCACGGCGAAGTCGACGTCCGGGGCGAACAGCTCCAGCAGGCCCGGCCGGTCGCCGCCGCCGAAGCGGGTGAAGAACTCGCCGATCGTCGCGGCGGTGTCGCGGACGGTGGTGGGGGTGGACACAGGGGATCTCCTTAGCGGGTCGGAAGGATGCTCGTGAGGTGGGTGCGCACGGCCGCCGGGTCGACGGCGGCCACGTAGTGGTCGGGCCGCACCAGGGCGAGCGTGAAACCCTTGGGGTGCCACAGCTTCTCGCCCGCGGACGCCGCCGGCGCGAAGTCCTCGGTCAGCGTGCCGTCGGCGTGCACCACGCGCAGGGTGAGCAGCTCGCGGTGCTCGGCCAGCAGGGCGCGGGCCGTCGCCTGCGTGATCGGGTCCGTCCCGTGGGCCAGCAGGGTGTACCGGTCGGTCGGGACGAGCGCGCGCAGCGGCGCCGTCGTGTTCTCGAAGCGGACCGGGTCGTTCGGCAGCAGGTGTCCACTGAGGACCTTCGTCTTCCGGGTGCGCTTCTCGACCGGGCCGGCCACCGCGGTCCCGGCCGGGTAGTGGTTGGTCAGCCCGGCCAGCCACGGCGAGTAGTACCGGTCGAACAGCCCGAACCGGCCGGCGAGCCCGGCCGCGATGTCGCGGCTCGTGGTCTGCCAGCGCTTCTTGAACATCCACGCCTTGGTCTGCGCCTGCGCCTGCTTGACGACCGCCGAGGCGACGGACGCCCGTTCCTTGCCGTAGCTGTCAAAGAGCTGCGGGGAGGCGAGCCCGCGGTGGACCAGGGCCAGCTTCCAGGCCAGGTTGTGCGCGTCGGTGACACCGGTGTTGAGGCCCTGCCCGCCGGCCGGACTGTGCACGTGCGCCGAGTCCCCGGCCAGGAAGACCCGGCCCACCTGGAACTTCTCCGCGTGCCGGGCGTGGATGCTGAACGTCGTCAGCCAGTCGATGTCGTGCAGCCGCAGGCCGCCGGGGCCCCGGTTGTCGAGGTACTCCTGCAGCACGGCCGGGGTCAGGTCCTCAGGGCGCATGCCCGGCGGGCCGGCGGTGAACACCCGGAACCGTCCGTTGTAGAGCGGGATGAGCACCATGACCCCGCGCGACGAGCAGTAGTAGTGCACCGCGTCGCGTTGCAGGTCTCCCTCGATCGAGCTGTCCGCCAGGATGAACAGGTTTTCGTAGGTGCTGCCCTGGAATTCGACGCCGACGAGCTTGCGGACGGTGCTGGTCGCGCCGTCCGTGCCCAGCACGTAGGAGAAGCGGGTCAGCTCCTCACGGCCGTCCGGCCCGGCGAGGGTGACCTCGACGCCGTCGCCGTCCTGGCGCAGGCCGGTGAGCGCGGTCTCCCACTCGGTGCTGCCGCCGGCGTCGGCGAGTGCCTTGCGCAGCAGCGTCTCGACGTCCGGCTGGGTGATCACCGACGGCTTGGTCTCGGCGCCGAAGGCGATGCGGCAGATCTGCTTGCTCTCGGAGTAGTAGCGGAACGAGTCGACGGGCAGCCCGTAGGTCTCGATGTGCTCACCGCCACCGAGCAGGCGGAACACCTCCAGGGTGCGCGGCCACACCATCAGGGCCTTGGTGAGCGGGCTGGGTTCGCCGGCCTTGTCGATGAGCCGCACCGGCACGTCGCGCCGGGCGAGCTCGGCCGCCGCGGTGAGCCCGACCGGGCCCCCGCCGACGATCAGGACCGGCAGTTTCTCTGCCATGGTTCACTCCTCGTGAGTCAGGAAGTGGCGGGTGCCAGTTCATCCACAGTGGACGTACGCTCGCGCAGCATCCAGGCGATGGCCGGTGCGCCGAGCGCGCAGACCGCGGCCAGCAGCCACAGCACGGTGTGGAACGCGGAAGTGTAGGAGCCGGACACGAACTCGGTGAACGCCGCCTGCTGCCCGGCGGGCACCGTCGTGGCGAGATCGGCGATCCCGCCTTGGGCGGCCTTGTCGGCGACAGCGGCCGCGTCCCCCGCGGCCGGGTACGCGCCGATGCCGCCGGCCAGGCCGTTCTGGGTCAGGCTCACCAGCAGCGAGCCCATCCCGGCGATGGCGACGGCCTCCCCGGTGAGGCGCATGGTGTTGAACATCCCCGCGGCCATCCCGGCCCGCGACGCGTCGACGGTGCTGATGGCCGCGCCGTCCAGCAGGCCGAACGAGATCCCGACGCCGGTGCCGATCACGAGCAGCGGGCCGAGCAGCGTGCCGACGCTCGACGTCCGGTCGATCGTGGTGAGCCACGCGGCCCCGGCGGCGACGAGCAGCAGGCTGACGCCGAGCAGCACCCGCGGCGGCACGGTCTTGCTCACGGTGCCGGCCACCACCGGGAACACCAGCACGGGCACGGTGAGCAGCAGCATGGTGAGCCCGGCCTGCTGCGCGCTCATCCCGTTGACGCCGATGAAGAACGACGGCAGGAACACCAGCAGGCAGACGAACCCGAACGCGAGCAGCACCGGCATCAGACAGACGGCCACGAACTTCGGCTGCCGGAACAGGCCGAGGTCGAACATCGGCCGCGCCTGGCGGTGTTCGACGACCACGAACGCGACGAGCAGCACGGCGAACGCGGCGTAGAGCACCAGCACCGCGGGCGCGGCCCAGCCCAGCTGCGGGCCTTCGACCAGGGCGAGGGTCAGCGCGAACAGGCTGCCGCTGAACGTCGTGGTGCCGAGCCAGTCGACGCCCGAGGCGTCCGGGTTCCGCGACTCGGCGAGCTTCGGCAGCGTGAGGAGCACGGCCGCGGCGATCAGCGCGTGCGCGAAGAACACCGCGCGCCAGCCCCAGAGGTCGACCAGGATGCCGGACGTCGACGGGCCGAGCGCCAGGCCGAGGCCGAACGACGAGCCGAGCCAGCCGAACGCCTTCATCCGGGCGGGGCCTTCGAAGGTCTGCGCCAGCATCGCGGACGCGGCGGTCAGCACCATCGCGGCCGCGACCCCCGCGGCACCGCGCAGAACGTCCACCGCGACGATGTCCGAGACCGAGCCGGCGGCCGCGGTGCAGGCGAGGAAACCGACCAGGCCGATGGTGAACATCCGCTTGCGGCCCAGCAGGTCGGCGAGCGCGCCGGAGGCGAGCATCACGCTCGCGAAGGTGAGGTTGTAGGCGTTGACGATCCACTGGAGACTGACCAGGGAGACGCCGAGGTCGGTGCTGATCGCGGGCAGCGCGATCGACGTCCCGGTCAGGGACGCCGGTAGCAGTCCACAGGCGACACACACGGCGACGAGCGTGATCGCCGGGCTCGCGCGCCGTGCGGACAACGGGGTTGACACGTCGGAACTCCTTCGCGGGTTGGCTATTCGGAGACGTGCAGGACGATCTTTCCGGTGGTGCGCCCGGTTTCCCCGAGCTCGTGGGCCTTGGCGGCGTCCGCCAGCGGCAGCACGTGGTCGAGGTGGACGCTCAGTTCGCCGCGCTCCACCAGGCGGCTCAGCTCGGCCAGGCCGGCGGAGTCCGGCTCCACGAGGAACCCGGTGATGCGGACCCCGCGCGCGGCGGCGGCCGCGGCGAGCTCGGCGGTGACCTGGCCGATGGTGAGGATCAGCAGGCCGCCCGGCCGGAGCGTGCCGAGCAGGCCGAGCGTGTGCTCCCCGCCGAGCAGGTCGAGCACGACGTCCTGGTCGCGCACGGCTTCGCGGACGTCGACGGCGGTGTAGTCGACGGCCTCGTCGACGCCCACCGAAGCGAGGAACTCGTGCTTGGCGGCGCGCGCGGTGCCGGTGACGACGGCACCGCGCGCGTGCGCGATCTGCGCCGCCAGGTGCCCCACCCCGCCGGCGGCCGCGGTGATCAGCACGCGGTCGCCCGCGCCGATCCCGGCGACGTCGACCAGGGTCTGCCAGGCGGTCAGGCCGGCCATCGGCAGCCCGGCCGCCTCGGGGAAGCTCAGCGACGCGGGCTTGCGCGCGAACTGGCGGGCGGGCGCGGTGACGTACTCGCCGTACCCACCGGCCTGGCGCGGGAACCACAGCAGGCCGAACACCTCGTCGCCGGGCTGGAACCGCGTCACGCGCGGCCCGGCCTCGACGACGCCGGCGACGTCCCAGCCCTGCACGAACGGGGGCGCGCCGAGCGCACCGCTCGGGAACACTCCGCCGCGGATCTTCCAGTCCACCGGGTTGACCCCGGCGGCGCGCACCCGTACCAGCACCTCGGTCGGGACCGGCGCCGGTCTGTCCACTTCGGACAGGACGAGCACGTCCGGGTCGCCGGCGGCGGTGGTCTGCACGGCCTTCATGGGGTTCCTGCTTTCACGGGTTGCGGGAGGGTGAGCGGCGGCCGGTCGGCCGCCGCGAAGGCGGGGATCCGCCGCCAGCCGAGCCGCGCGGCCCGCTCGGTCAGGTCCGGGTCGTCGCCGACGACGACCGGGCAGCCGGTGAGCTCGAGCACCGCCCGGTCGGAAGCGTCGTCGCCGTAGGAGAAGCAGTCGGCCAGGTCGATCCCGTGCTCGGCGGCGACCGCCGCGGCGGCCACCGCCTTGCGCGGGCCGACCATCGGGTCGGCGACCCGGCCGGTGTAGCGGCCTTCGCCGACCTCCGGTTCGGTGCACACGACGACGTCCGCGCCGGTGAGCCGGGCGATCGGGGCGAGGCACGGCGCGAACGAGCCGGACAGCAGCACGACCAGGTCGCCACCGGCCGCGTGGGCGTGCAGCATGGTGAGCACGCGCGGGTCGAACAGCCCGCCGAGCGCGCGTTCCAGGTCGAACCAGCGCCGGCCGCCGGTGGCCAGGTCGGCCACCGAGCGCCCGGCGAAGACCCCGTAGAACGCCCGGTTGGCCTCGACGCGGGACGCGCCCGCCGCCTTCCGCCGGTCCAGGTCCGCCATGGCGTCCACATAGGACTCCGGCTGACCGCGCACCGCGCAGTCGTAGGCGAGGAACCGGAACAGGCTGGTGACGGTCAGGAGCGTCCCGTCGACGTCGAAGAAGGCCGCTCGCCGGGTCATCGGACCGCGGCGGTCTTCTCGTCGAGATACGCGAGGGCCTCGCGCACGGTCAGGTCGTGGTGCAGGTCGCCCTCGGGGACGACCGCGCCGTACTCGCGCTGCACCCAGAGCGCGACCTCCATCAGGTGCAGGGAGTCGAGGCCGATCTCCTCCAGCGTGCGGTCCGGGGCCAGCTCGGTGACGGGCAGCTCGGCCTTGTCGGCGAGCAGCTGGACGAGACGGGCGTTGACGGTGGTTTCCATGTGTTCCCCAGTTGTCTAGTTGCGTGGGAGGTCGGGCCACTCGAGCGTCACCGCGCCCCAGCTGGCCCCGCCGCCGAACGCGGTGAGCAGGACGCGGTCGCCCGCGGTGATCAGGCCGGCGCTCGCGGCGTCGTCGAGCGCGAGCGGGATGGACGCGGCGGCGGTGTTGCCGTACTTCGCGAGGTTGACGAAGGCCCGCTCCGCGGGCAGGCCGAGCTCGTCGGCGACCGCGCGCAGGATGCGGACGTTCGCCTGGTGCCCGACGAGCCAGTCGACGTCGGCGGGGCCCCAGCCGGTGCGGGCCAGCGCCGTCCGCGACGACGACGCCATCCGCAGGACGGCGTTGGTGAACACCGTCCTGCCCTGCATCTTCATGAAGTGGTCGCCCGCGTCGGCGGACGTCTTCTGCCGCGAGCCGCCGGCCGGGACGATGATCAGGTCGGCCAGCGCGCCGTCGCTGCCGAGGTCGAAACCGAGCAGTGCGCCGCGCTGCGACTCGTCGCCGGCTTCGAGCACCACCGCGCCGGCGCCGTCGCCGAAGATCGGCGCGGTGGTGCGGTCGTCCGGGTCGATGATCGTGGTGAACGCCTCGGCGCCGATCACCAGGACGCGGTCCGCGGTGCCGAGCGCGATCAGCCCGGCCGCCGTGGCCAGCGCGTACAGGAACCCCGAGCAGACCGCGGCGACGTCGTAGGCCGGTACGGTGCCCAGCCCGAGCCGGTCGGCCACGGTCGGCCCGGTGGCCGGGCAGGTGTGGTCCGGGGTCGTGGTGGCCAGCACCAGCGCGTCGACGGTGTCCACCCCGGCGGACTTCAGCGCCCGCCGTCCGGCTTCGGTGGCCAGGTCGCTGGTCGCGGTGCCGGGCTCGACCACGCGGCGCTCGCGGATGCCGGTGCGCGAGGTGATCCACTGGTCGGACGTGTCCATCCGGGCGGCCAGCATCGCGTTGGTGACGACCCGGTCCGGCACGGTGGAGCCGAGTCCGGTGAGCACCGCGGCCCGGTTCATCGCGCCCTTCACGAGACGGCCGACACGGCCCAGGCCCGGTCGGACTCGATCGTCATGTCGACCGCCTGGTACTCCTGGCGGGCGCGCTCGATGGCCTCTTCGACCGTCATGACCGGTGCGAAGCCGAACAGGTCGACGATCTTGTTGAGCCGCTCCGGCAGCGTGCCGCCGACGACGTGACGCGGGATGCCCAGCTCGTCGATCGCCCCCGCGATGCCCTCGTCGGCCAGCCGGCGGAACCGCTCGTTGACCGGGCGGTGGCCGTCCTTGGCCAGCTCCAGCTCGTTGGGCAGGTGCACGAACGCGTCGTAGGTCTCGCGGACGTGGTCCTTGATCGCCGAGCCGAGCTGCGTCATGACCGCGTCGAAGAACTCCATGTCGGGCGTGCGCTCGACGGTCTCGACGTCGGACAGGTGCACCGAGTCGTTCGGGTTGATGCCGACGATCACCCGCACCGCGCCGTACAGCCACTCCTGCAGCGACGAGCCGTCGGAGACGAACCCCTTGGTCAGGTGGCTCTCGTGCACGCAGCGCTCGACGTGCCGGCGCACGATGAGCTGGATCAGCTCGGCGCCGGAGCACTCCTCGAGCGTCTTGCCGGGCACCGCGATCGGGAGCAGCTCGCGCATCGTGCGGGCCCGGGTGCGCGGGATGTCGACGTAGTGCGCCAGCGCGTAGGAGGTGAGGGTCTTGCCGGAGGAGTAGGTGCCGGAAATGGCGAGTTTCATGAGATCTCCTGGGGTTTCAGCTGCCGTGGGGCAGCGCGTGGGTGACGCCGCAGGTGAACGCGACGCCGGCGAACTCGGTGAGGATGTCGGCGGTGCGCCAGACCCCTTCGTTCATCTCGACGAGCCGGGTGTTCGCCAGCCGGGTGTGTAGCGGCAGGCCCGGCCGGAACGTCCGATGTGGACTGACGCTCGTCAGCGTGGTGGTGCGCATCCAGAGGGTGTTGCTGTCACGGCGGTGCATGCCGTCCAGCTCGTAGAGCAGGATCTGGGCCAGCTGCAGGCCGGTGGCGAAGGCGTCGACCATGGTGGGTGCCGGGATGTACGCGGCTTCGGCGCCCTGCGTGGTGTTCGCGTCGGTCAGGTCGACGTTCGCGGTCGCGATGAGGTCGCCGAGGTCCAGCTCCAGGTCGTCGATCCGGTGCGCGCCGCGGGTGAAACCCGAGCCGTAGTACCGGTTCTTGGCCGGGCCGAGCAGCGTGTCGAGGCTGGGCAGCAGGTCGTGACCCGGGTGGGCCGCGCCGCCGGGGTGCTCGATCTCGCAGCGCACCCGCATCGCGCCGACCCGGCAGTCCACAACGGACACCGCGGGCAGCGCCGTGCCGGCCCCGGTGCCGGTCAGCCGCCCGTCCAGCGGCAGCTCGGTGAGGTCCTCCTCCGGCGCACGGCCGGCGCGGATCCGGACCCGGCGGACCCACAGCGTCCGGTGGGCCGCGGGATCGAGGCGGAACGTCCGCACCACGCAGGCCTCGGCGAGCTGGACGCCGAGCAGGATCGCGTCGATCGTGCTCAGGTGCGGGCGCAGGTCCGTGTCGGCGAGCTTCTTGGACCAGTCGGCGGGGTAGGTGAGCCCGGCGGTCGTGGTGACGTCGGCGTCGTGCTCGCTCCGCACGTCGGCGACGACCGGGCCGAAGTGGTAACCGACCCGGCGGTAACCGGCGGAGAAGAAGCGCTTGGCGCCCGGACCCAAATAGTCGTCGACGGCGTGGCGCAAGGAGGTTTCGGGCATGTTTCATCCGATCGAAAGTGTGCGGCGAAAGGAGGAAGAGACAGCGTGGCCGGATGGGTGAACCGACATCGACGGCGGCTGGATGTCAAAAACCTAACAAGCCCGGCAGCCTCCCTGCCAGCGTCGATTTGTACGCATACCGGTATGCGGGTACTGCCACCACCACTGTGATCTGGCCTACAGGAACCGGCGGACCGCACCGGGAACCGGCTTAGCCTGAAAAACGTCGGAGCGCTTGCCGAATCATTTTCGTGGTCATTTACGGAGGACATCCATGGACGCCGAATTTTCCGGACGCGCGATTCTCGTCGGCGACCAGGCCGAGCAGTTGATCGCGAAACTCGGCATCGTGATCGGCGAATGCCGCCCCGGCCTGGTCGTCGGCACGATGCCGGTGTCCGGGAACCGCCAGCCGGTCGGGATCATGCACGGCGGCGCGAACGCCGCGTTCGCCGAGACGCTCGGCTCGTTCGCAGCCTGGCAGCACGCCGGCCCGGACGGCCAGGCGGTCGGGCTGGACCTGTCGTGCACGCACCACCGGTGGGTCGCCTCGGGCACGGTGCGAGGTGTGGCGAAGCCCTTGCACGAGGGAAGATCGAGTGCCACCTACGAGATCGTCATCACCGACGACGCCGGCCGCCGCACGTGCACGGCCCGCCTGACCTGCGCCATCAGCCGCCGGGCGCGGCCCGCGTCGCGCTGAGGGTGGTAGTCCCGGTACCGGTACCGGCGGTCCGGGGGAAGAACGTGGTCTGGCTCGCGCCGGGCGGTCGCTGGGACCCTCGGGGGCGAACCCGCGACGTCCGGAGGTCCGCCAGCCGTGGCCACGTCAAGCTCGCCCGCCCGTGTCACGCTGCTTCCCGGTGCGGGCATGCCGAAGCTGATGGTCACGCTGTTCTCGGTGGCCGCCGGGCTCGCGGTGGCCAACATCTACTACGTCCAGCCGCTGATCACCGCCATCGCCGACGAGTTCCACCGCGGCAGCGGCGAGACCTCGCTGATCGTCACCGTGACGACCTTCGGCTACGCCGCCGGGCTCGTGTTCGTGGTGCCGCTGGCCGACATCGTGGACCGCCGGAAGCTGATCGTCACGCTGCTGTCGATCGTCGCGGTGATCCAGGCGGTGTCGGCCGCGGCGCCGTCGATCACCGTGCTGACCGTGGTTTCCGGCCTGGTCGCGGCCAGTGCGGTGGTCGCGCCGATCATGGTCGCGTTCGCCGCGACGCTCGCCGCGCCCGCCGAACGCGGCGGGGTCACCGGGCGGGTGATGAGCGGCGTGCTGGTCGGCGTCCTGCTGGCCCGCACCGGCGGTGGCTTGGTCGCGCAGTGGGCAGGCAGCTGGCGCGCGGTCTACGTCGCCGCCGCCGTGCTGATGGTCGTGCTCGCGCTGCTGCTGCACCGGAAGCTGCCGACGGTCCCGGTCGGCGCCCGGCTCGGCTACGGGGGGCTGCTGCGCTCGGTCGTGGCCATCGTGCGCGAAGAACCGGTGCTGCGCCTGCGCTGCCTCTACGGCTTCCTGAGCTTCGCCGGGTTCAGCGCGTTCTGGGCGACGACGGCGTTCCTGCTGGCCGGCCCGCCCTACCACTACGGCGAGGCCGTGATCGGGTTGTTCGGCTTGCTCGGGGCGGTCGGCGCGTACGCCGCGCGCGTCGCGGGCAGGTTCGTCGACCGCGGCTGGGAGCGGTGGTCGACCGGGGCGCTGCTGCTGGCCGTGCTGCTCGCCTGGGGCCTGATGGCGATCGACGGCGGCGGTGCCCTGCTCCCGCTGATGGCCGGGGTCGTCGTGCTGGACCTGGGCGTGCAGGGGGTGCAGGTCGCGAACCTGAGCACCATCTACGCCCTGCGCCCGGAAGCGCGCAGCCGGATCACGATGGCCTACACCGGCACCTATTTCCTCGGTGGCGCGGTGGGTTCCGCGGTTTCCGGTGCGGCTTACGCGGCGGGCGGCTGGCTCGCGGTGTGCGCGGCGGGCGCCGTATTCGCCGTGCTCGCGCTGGCGATCTGGGCCGTGCAGACTTTGTGTCGCGCGCGTTAACTCCTTTAACGGCACGCGACGCCGGGGTCGCCCTTTCGTGCGCCCGATATTCGACAAGAAGATCATCTACCGGTTGTCGGCTGAGGACTATTCTGAATTATCCGATCGCCTGAATGGGGTCGATCAATTGACGCGCTACTTCCGGTGTGCGCACGGCTACGGGTTGCGCTTTTCCTTGACTTGTGTATTGACCGACTTAGTATGGAAGCATGGGTAAAACTGGGGGCTATAGCAGAAATCGAGTGGAACTGGGGCATTTTCTTCGAACCAAAAGATCGAGTCTCGCGCCGGCGGATATCGGCCTGTCCGTTTCGTCCGGTAAGCGGCGGACGCCCGGCCTGCGCCGGGAGGAGGTCGCGGTGGTGGCCGGGATCGGGACGTCCTGGTACGCCTGGCTCGAGCAGGGTCGCGACATCAACGTCTCGGAAAACGTCGCCCGGGCGATCGGCCGGGCGCTGCGGCTGGACCACTCCGAGTTCCGGTACCTGTACCAGCTGCTGGGGATCAGCTTGGGGCAGGACGCCGGGCTCGGCGTGGAACCGCTGGGCCTGGACGCCGGTCAGGTGGTCGACGAATGGCTGCCGAACCCGGCGCTGGTGGTCGACGAACTGTGGAACCTGATCGACTTCAACGCCTCGGCGCGGATCGTGTTCGGGATCGGGCCGGGTGACCGCAACCTGCTCGAGAGCTTCTTCACCAACGAGAAGGTGCGGTCGCGTTATTCGAACCCCGAGCGCGTCGAACGCGAAGCGGTCGCGCAGTTCCGCGCGGCCGCGGCGGGCCGGTACAACGACCCAGGCTTCGGCAGGCTGATCGCGTCGCTCTGTTCGCGTAGTGAGCGGTTCGCGGCGCTGTGGCGCAGTCACGAAGTGCTGGGCTCGTGGAAGAAGCGGAAGGAGATCGACCACCCGGACGCGGGCCGGCTGAGCTTCGACGTGCACGCGTGGCGCGTCGACGGCGCGGACGACATCCGGTTGTTCCTGCACCTGCCCTGCCCGGCGTCGGACACTCGGGTGAAGCTGGAAACCCTGCTGCGCAAGCACGAACCGGTCGTGCGGGAGGCGCAGCCCGCGGCCAGCTGAGTGACTGAGGGGTCTCCGCCGGGAGGCCCCTCAGTCGCCGTTGAACGCCCGCAGGGTCCGCATCGCCTCGGCGAGCCCGGCCGCGTCGTCGCCCAGGGGGGTCAGGACGATCCGGCGCAGGATGTCCGCGGCGGCCGCGCGGGCCTTGTTCGCCACCTCCAGGCCGTGGTCGGTCAGCGACGCGAACGTCACGCGGCGGTCGTCGGGGCTCGGGACGCGGCAGATCAGGTCGGCCGCAACCAGCCTGTCCGCGACCTTCGTGAAGCCGCCGCTGGACAGTGCGGCCTCGGTCGCCAGCCGGGTCATCGGCATCCGGTGGTCGGGCGAGCGGACCAGCCGCACCAGGATGTCGAACGACGCGGGCGCGAGGCCGAAGCGCTCGGCGATCTCGCCCATCAGCTTGTCCTGCGTGGCCAGGTACCCCTCGATGACCAGGCCCCACCAGGTGACGATCTCGTCGTCGTCGGTGCTGTGTTGATGGGCGCTCGGCGGTAAAGAGTGCCTCGCGCTCTGATCGGGTGTCACGGTCGCAGCCTACCGGAGAGTCTGTCCGGAATATATCTTGCGCGCGAGAGGTTGTGGGGTTACCTTGGCCTGAGGAGGCAATCCCATGTCGATCAAGACGTCCGGCCTGCACCACGTCACCGCCATCGGCGGCGACCCGCAGCGCAACGCCGACTTCTACCTCCGGACCCTCGGACTCCGGCTGGTGAAGACCACCGTGAACTTCGACGATCCGGGCACCTACCACCTCTACTACGGCGACAGCTCCGGCAAGCCGGGCTCGCTGATGACGTTCTTCCCGTGGCCCGACGCGCCCAGCGGCCGCCTCGGCACCGGCCAGGCGACGACCACGTCGTTCTCCGTACCGGAGGCCTCCATCGGCTGGTGGAAGCAGCACCTGGACGCCCAGAAGATCGAGACCGGCCAGGTGCGCAACGCCGACGACGAGGACACGCTGACCTTCCGCGACCCGGACGGCCTGCAGCTCGCGCTCGTCGCGCACCCGCAGGGCGACCCGCGTGACCCGTGGGACACCGAACTGGTGCCGGCCGAGCACGCGATCCGCGGCCTGCACTCGGTGACGCTGTCGGTGAACCAGGAGGACGCGACCGCGGCGATGCTGACCGACGGTCTCGGTCTCGGCTTCGCCACCCAGGAGAGCAACCGCCTGCGTTTCGCCGCCGGCGACGGCGGGCCGGGTGCGCTGGTCGACGTCCTCGTGACGCCGGACGCGCCGCGCGGGCTGGTCGCCGCCGGCACCGTGCACCACGTGGCCTGGCGCGCGCCCGACGAGGAGACCCAGAAGACCTGGCGCGCGGAGCTCGTGGACAAGGGTGTCAACGTGACGTCCATTTTGGACCGGCAGTACTTCCGCTCGATCTACTTCCGCGAGCCGGGCGGCACCCTGCTGGAGGTCGCGACCGACGAGCCCGGGTTCGCCATCGACGAGCCGCTGCTGGAGCTGGGTCGCGCGCTCAAGCTGCCGCCGTGGCTGGAGCCGCGCCGCGACGAGATCCAGCACATGCTCCCGAAGCTGAACCTCCCCGCCGAGAACAACCCGGAGCTGTGATGACGCTGACGCACAAGTACGTCGAAGGCGCGCCGGACGCACCGGTGCTGCTCCTGCTGCACGGCACCGGCGGCGGCCCGGACGACCTGCTCGGCCTGGCGCGCGAGCTGTCCCCGGGCGCCGCGACCCTGGCCCCGGCCGGGCCGGTGTCGGAGCACGGCGCCGCGCGCTGGTTCCGGCGGCTCGAGGAAGGCGTCTTCGACCACGAGGACGTCGTCAAGCGGGCGCACGAGCTGGCGGACTTCGTCGTCGAGGCGCGGGAGAAGTACGGCTTCGGCGGCCGGCGGCTGGTCGCCGTGGGCTTCTCGAACGGCGCCAACATCGCGGCCGCCGTCGCGCTGCTGCGGCCCGAGGTCGTGCGCGAAGCCGCGTTGTTCGCGGCGATGTCGCCGGTGCCGGACCCGCCGTCGCACGACCTGAGCGCGTCGCGGATCTTCCTGGCCAACGGCGAGCACGACCCGATGGCGCCGCTGGCGTCGACCGAGGAGCTGATCCGGCTGCTGCGTGAGCGGGGTGCCGACGTCGTCACGGATCGTCACCCAGGCGGGCATCAGGTCACTGTGGACGGTGTCCACGCGGCCGCGAAGTGGCTTGCGGTGTAGCGATTGTACGGAGCGTATACGGCGTCACCCTAGGATCGGGTGATGACTAACGAGGCACTACAGCGTGCTACCACACTGCTGGACGGGGTCATCCTCGCCGACGGGCACAACGACCTGCCGTGGGAGCTGCGGCAGCACGGTGGCGCGAACCCGGTCGATGCGGTCAACTCGCTCGACCTGACCGTCCGGCAGCCCGAGCTGCACACCGACTTCCCGAAGCTCGCCGAGGGCAAGCTCGGCATGCAGTTCTGGTCGGTGTACGTGCCGTGTCAGTTCGAGGGCGACAGCGCGGTCACCGCCGTGCTGGAGCAGATCGAGATCGTCCACCAGCTGGCCGAGCGCTACCCGGACCGGCTCCGGCTGGTGGACACGGCGGACGAGGCCGAGGCCGCGTTCGCCGACGGCCGGATCGCGTCGCTGCTCGGCGCCGAGGGCGGGCACAGCATCGCCGAGTCGCTCGGCGTGCTGCGGGCCCTGCGCCGCCTCGGCGTCCGGTACATGACGCTGACGCACAACTTCAACACCACCTGGGCCGACTCGGGCACCGACGAGCCGGTGCACGGCGGGCTCACCGGGTTCGGCCGCGACGTCGTGCGCGAGATGAACAAGATCGGCATGATGGTCGACCTCTCGCACGTCGCGCCGTCGACCATGCGCGCGGCGATCGAGGTCAGCTCGGTGCCGGTGATCTTCAGCCACTCGTCGTGCCTCGCGGTCAACGACCACCCCCGCAACATCCCCGACGACGTCCTCGCGCAGCTGCCCGGCAACGGCGGCGTCGCGATGGTCACCTTCGTGCCCGCGTTCATCTCGCCGAAGGTCGCCGCCTGGGACGAGCAGCTCAAGGCCGCGATGGCCAAGGCCGGCCAGGACTACCGGGACCTGGGGCAGCGCGGCGAGTTCGTCAAGGCCTGGGACGCACCGGAGAAGCCGAAGGCGACGGTCGAGGACGTCGTCGCGCACGTCGAGCACGCGCGCGAGGTCGCCGGGGTCGACCACATCGGCCTCGGCGGCGACTACGACGGCGTCGGCACGCTGCCGGAGGGACTGGAGGACACGTCCAAGTACCCGGTGTTGTTCGCCGCACTGCTCGACCGTGGGTGGAGTGACGAGGACTGCGCCAAACTGGCCGGGAAGAACACGCTCCGCGTGCTCCGGGACGTCGACGCGTACACCCGTTAGAGGGTTTGACGCGGCGCTCCCCGCGTGCTGGGCGGACACTGGACGCATGACGCACGCGCGCGGGGACGCCACCGGCCCCACCAGCCACGACCTGCCCGGGACCGAGGTTCCGGAGGGTGCGCTGGAGCCCGCCGAACAGCGCGCGGGCGACGTGCGCCCGGGCCCCGAGGAAGTGACGCCGGTGCGCCCGGCGCCGACGCGCGTCGGCACGTCGCCGTCCGCGGGCCGGGGCAAGGCCCGGCCGACGCGGATCAGCGGCACCTGGGTCGCGGTGATCGCCGGCCTGCTGGTGCTGACCATCCTGCTGGTGTTCATCCTGCAGAACCTCGACCCGGCGACGGTCCACTTCTTCGGCGCCGAAGGCAGCCTCCCGCTGGCCATCGCGATGCTGTTCTCGGCCCTGGGCGGCGCGGCGCTGGTCGCGCTGATCGGCGGCGCCCGGATCCTGCAGCTGCGGAAACAGGCCCGGAGCCCGCGCCGCCGCTAGACGATGATCGACGTCATCCCGAGTACGACCGCGCAAACGTTTTCGTCGCCCGAAGTCTTCACGCGGCCGAGGTCGGGCGCGTTGCGGGTGCAGAGCCGCCAGAACGTGTCCAGGTCCGTCGCCACGGCGGCCAGCGGGGTGCGCGACGGCGGCGCGCCGCGGTCCAGGACCCAGCCGTCACGCTCGCGGCGGGCGTGCCACCTGCCGCCGCCCTTGCCGGTGACGGTGTAGCCGACCTGCTTGCCGACGCGGGCGTCGACGTCGCGCAGGGTGTGCGGCAGCGCGCGGACGAACGTGTCGGCGATCGGCTCGGCGTACTCGGCCTCGAGCGGCGTGTGCTCGAGGGCTTCGCGGAGCTGGACGTGGTGGACCCAGAACTCCGAATAGTCGCGGGCCGCGTCCAGCCAGCGCGGCGCCGGCCCGTCGCCCGCCCAGCTGACCGGCTCACCCAGGACGTCGAGGTCGAGCTTCGCCCAGTACTCGGTGGTCTGGCCCATGAACTCGTACATCATCGTGAGCAGGACGTCCGTCGAGAGGCGGCGGCACGCGACGACCCACTCCTCGTTGAGCCGGTCGATGAACCGCGGGAACGCCTCGCCGGGACGCGGGCCGTCCGACTGGTGGTCGTCACGGCCACGCGAGAGCCGGCTGACCTTGTCTCCCAGCAGGTGGGCGGCAATGTCCTTGACCGACCAGCCGGCGCACATCGTCGGCCGCGTCCAGTCTTCCTCCGTCAACGCACTGAGCAGCGTCATCAGCGACTGCTCCTCCTTCGAGAAGTACGGGAGGACGTCGATCGGCGGACCCCATGGATTCATGCCGCACATCATGCCGGTCGTCACACGACCATTCGGCCTACCCGCAGGTAGCATCACCGCGTAAGCAGAGGGGAGTGCGCTCGTGAACGCAGAGCGACCGAACGGCCGGGGCACCGGCGACGAGGTGGCCGACCTGGCCCGCCGCGCCGGCCAGCTGGCCGGCTGGGCCGCACGCACCGGGTTCGCGTTCACGCGCCGGCTGCCCGGCGTCGAGACCGCCGAACGCGGGGTGCGGCAGGTGGAGCGGCAGCTGCTGTCCGAGCTGCGCCGACGTCTCGACGAGGTGGACGACCCGTACCACGCGGCGCTGACCGCGGCGTCCGCGATGAACCGCCCGGCGGTGCCCGGCAGGGTCGAAGCCACGGTCACCATCGTGCCCGCGCGCGACAACCACGCCGAGCCGCTGCGCGCCGCGATGGCCGAGCTGCTCAACCACTCCATCGGCTTCGGCCGCGACCGCGCCCGCGAGTACTTCTACGCGATCATCCTGCGCCAGCTGACGCCCGACGAGGCCCGCATCCTGTCGGCGCTGTCCGACGGCTCGCCGTTCCCGGCCATCGACGTCGCGGAGCGCACCGGCCTCGGCGGCGCGGGCCGGCTCGTGCTGCGCAACGCCTCGACCGTCGGCAAGGCGGCCGGGGTGTCGCTGCCCGACCAGGTGCCCGGCTACGTCACCCGGCTGATCGGGCTCGGCCTGGTCGACCTCGACGAGGAGGTCCCGGCGCTGGAGACGCAGTACGAGATCCTGATGACGGACGAGACCGTGCGCGACGCGGAGAAGCACGTCAAGCGGGCGAAGTTCGTCAAACGCACGATCCACGTCTCGCGCCTCGGCGCGGAGTTCTGGCAGGCCTGCGACCCGAGCCTCGGTTAGCGGGATGGGGTCGTTCCTCGCCGGCATCGTCGCCGACTTCGCCCAGCACTGGCCCCTCTACGTCTCGATCCCGATCGTCGCGGCCCTGATCGGCTACGGCACCAAGCTCGTCGCCATCCGGATGATGTTCCAGCCGGTGGAGTTCATCGGCGTCAAGCCGTTCTTCGGCTGGCAGGGCATCGTCCCGAAGCGCGCCGCGCGGATGGCGAGCATCGCCTGCGACACGATGACCGAGCAGCTGATCAAGCCGGCCGAGGTCGTCGCGCGGCTGGACGCTTCTCGTATTGCCCAGGAGATCGAGAAACCGCTGCTCGCGGGCGTCGAGGACATCGTGCGCGAGGTCGCCGGGCACTACCAGCCGGGGCTCTGGGAGTCGCTCCCGGTGCGGGTGCAGCGGCTGGTGATCGAGCGCGTCCAGCACGAGTCGCCGCGGATGGTCGCCGCCGTGCTCGACCTGATCAAGTCCGATGTGGATAGTGTGTTCGACCTCAAGGGCATGGTGGTCACCAGCCTCGTCAAGGACAAGCGGCTGCTGAACCGGATCTTCCAGGAGGCCGGCGCCCAGGAGTTCAAGTTCATCGCGAGGTCGGGCCTGGTCTTCGGCGGCGCGATCGGCGTCATCCAGATGATCGCCTGGATCCTGTTCAAGTTCCCGCTGATCATGCCGGTGTTCGGCCTGTTCACGGGCTGGTTCACCGACTGGCTCGCGCTGCGGATGATCTTCTACCCGATCGAGCCGCGGCGGTATTTCGGAGTGGAGTGGCAGGGCCTGTTCCTGAAGCGGCGCAAGGAGGTCGCGGAGGCGTACGGCGAGCTGATCGCGAAGGAGATCATCACCCCGCACAACGTCATCGAGGCGATCCTGCACGGCCCGCTGTCCGACCGCGTCCTCGCGCTGATCCAGCGCCAGCTCGACGAGGAACTGGGCAGCGTCGCGCGGCCGCTGGTGGTGTTCGCCGTGGGCAGCCGCAAGTACCAGGACATGAAGCTCTCGATCGCGTCGCAGATCATGAACCGCCTGCCGGAAACCATGCGCTACATCGAGGACTACGCAACGGACGCGATGGACATCCGCAACGTCCTGGTGTCGAAGATGAAGGAACTGTCCCCGCACGAGTTCGAGCGCCTCCTGCGCCCAGCCTTCGAACAGGACGAATGGATCCTCATCGCCACGGGCGCGGTCCTGGGCTTCGCGGTCGGTGAGGCCCAGGTCCTGCTGCTGGAGCACTTGGCGGCTTAGGCGTCGTACGCGCGCCTCGCCGCGCCCACCTTCTCCCGGTGCTTCGCCGCCCACGCCGAAAGGGCGTGCAGCGGTTCGTCCAGCTCCGCCGCGTGTGCGGTCATCGTGTACTCCACCCGCGGTGGGACCTCCGGGTAGACCTTGCGCGTCACCAAGCCGTTGCGCTCCAGGCCGCGCAGCGTCAGGGACAGCATCCGCCGGGAGACGCCGTCGAGGGCGCGCTCCAGTTCGCTGAACCGCCGGGGGCCGCCGCCGAGCTGGACGAGGACCCGGATCGCCCACTTGTCGCCCACCAGGTCCAGCACCTCGCGCAGGGAGCACATGTCGGCCGGAGGAGTTTCGGTGTTGTCCATCGCCCTGACCTCGTTCGTAACAGTCGTGTGCCGTCGTACCAGAAAAGTGCCGTCTTCCAGCGGAAACGCCGCCGGTCCACGATCGATTCCGAGACAGGCGAAAGGAATCGGGAATGACGAAGACAGTGCGGTTCGCCGCCGAAGGCGGACCGGAAGTGCTGGAGCTGGTGGACGTCGACCTCGGTGCGCCGGGCCCCGGCGAACTGCGGCTGCGGGTCGAGGCGATCGGGCTCAACCGGGCCGAGGCGATGTTCCGCTCCGGCACGTACTTCGAGCGCCCGGACGAGTTTCCGGCCAAGCTCGGCTACTCGGCGTCCGGGATCGTCGAGGCCCTCGGTGACGGCGTCACGGAGTTCGCCGTCGGGGACGCGGTCAGCACGGTCGCGGGCTTCTCGATGCGGAACTACGGCGTCTACGGCGAAGCGGCGATCGTGCCCGCCTCGGCGGCCCTCCGGCGTCCGGAAGGGCTCGACGCCACCGAAACCGTCGCGCTGTGGGGACCGTTCCTCACCGCGTACGGCGCGATCGTCGACGAAGGACACGTGCGCCCCGGCGACTTCGTGCTGATCACGGCGGCGTCGAGCAGCGTCGGGCTGGCGACGATCGACGTCGTCAACCACATCGGCGCGATCCCGCTGGCCGCGACGCGCACCGCGGCGAAGAGGCGGCGACTGCTGGACGCGGGCGCGGCGCACGTGATCGTCACCGACGACGAGGACGTCGTCAGCCGCACCCGCGAGGTCACCGGCGGCCACGGCGCGGACTTCGTCTTCGACGCGGTCGCCGGCCCGGGCGTGCGCGCGCTGTCCGACGCGACGGCGCCCGGCGGCACGCTGGTCGTCTACGGCGCACTCGACGTCCCCGAGACGCCGTTCCCGCTGTGGACCCCGCCGACCATGCGGATGTTCAACGCGTTCGAACTGACCATGAACCGGGAACGCCTCGACCGGGCGGGCCACTTCATCCGGGCCGGCGTCCGCGCGGGCACGTTCCGGCCCCGCGTGGACCGGACGTTCGACCTCACCGACGTCGCCGAGTCGCACCGCTACCTCGAGGCGAACGGCCAGTTCGGCAAGGTGGTGGTCACGGTGGGCGGCTGACAGGCCGATCGAGGTCCACCCGAACGGCCGTACACCTGGACGTATCCCCGCGCTCACCTCACGCCTCTACTCTGCGTCGGACTACTAGGGGCAGGGGAGCCCATGGCTGAGACAGCGGAACCGTGGCAGCAGGAGATCCGCCTGGCCATGACCATGGTCGGCGGCTCCAGCCTCGCCATCTGGATGGGCGGCGTCGCCACCGAGACCTCCCAGCTGCTGCGGGAGTCGCGGGGCGAAGAGGCGGGGTTCTACCGCGGGCTGCTGGACCTCCTGCGCGCCAAGGTGTCGATCGACGTCCTGACCGGCACCAGCGCCGGCGGGATCAACGCGGCCTGCCTCGGGCTGGCGGAGGCGTTCGGTTCGACGCCGCAGGTGCTGCGCGACACGTGGATCGAGACCGGGTCCCTGGAGAACCTGATCCGCGACCCGCTGGAGCGGGAGCCGCGGTCGATCCTCGACGGCGACCGCGTCCTGCTGGGTGACGTGAAAAGGGCGCTGCAGGCGATCGCCGGGTACGGCACCCCGCCCGCCGAACCCCCGGACATCACGGTGCTGCTCACCGGCACGATGGTCGACGGCGAGACGACCCGGTTCGACGACGCGCTGGGGAACCTGGTGCGCGACACCGAACACCGGATGCTCTTCCGCTTCGACGGTCCACTGTGGACGAACGGGGTGGCGGGGCCGCTGGCGCTCGCCGCGCGCTCCACCGCCTCGTTCCCCGGCGCGTTCGAGCTGTCCCGGATGCCGATCGGCACCGAGGTCGCCGACGAGCTGCACCCCGACATGACCGCCTACACCGACCTGACCCGGTCGCACTGGCTGACCGACGGCGGGGTGCTGCTCAACAAACCGCTGCGGCCGGCGCTGCGGGAGATCTTCGAGCGCCCGTCCCATTCGGACGTCCGGCGGCTGCTGCTCTACGTCGTGCCGACCGGCGAACGGGACACCGTCGCGCTCGACTGCGACCCGGCGAACCCGCCGCTGCTGTCGAACGCGATGAGCAGGGTCGTCTCGACGGTGATGAGCCAGTCGATCAGTACCGAGCTGGAGGAGCTGACCCGGCACAACGACGCCGTCGTCCGCGCCCGCGACACCCGCGTCTCGCTGGCCGCGCTCGGGCTGCGCGGCGGTCCGGCGGCACTGGTCGACCACCGGCTGGCGACGGCGTACCTGGACCGGCGGACGGCCGAGGACGCCGCCGAGCTGGTCCAGGTGGCGACCCGCCGCTACGCACTGTCCGATGTGGACACCGAGGACCGCGAGTGGGCGTCGGGGATGTCGCAGCAGCTGCGCAGCGTCGCCGTCGAGGGGCTCAAGACCGGCATCCCGCCCGGACCGCCGTCGGCCGCCGTGAGCGTGCCCGAGCTGGTCGCCTACCGCACGAGCGCGCTCGACGACGCCGTGGCGACCGGGCTGCAGCTGATCAACGCCGGGTTCCGGCTCGGGCCGGACCCGGTGGAGGCCAAGGAACTCAACGCCGCGCGGGCCGGGCTGCACGCGGCGCGGCGGACGTCGGCGCGGGGCGTGCGGCTGGCGCAGTGGATCGCCGCGCACGACGGGCCCGGCGCGAGCAGCACGCTCGAAGTGTGGATCCGCGAACTCGCGCAGGAGTGGGCCGGGCTCGGCCGCTCGGACGCGGTCGCGCAGGCCTGGCCGATGGTCGTCACGGCCTTGCGGGCCGCGGCGCCGACGTTGCGCGCGCTGGCGACCGCGAAGCCGGACGACGACGACACGGTCACCACGCTGCTGGACTGGCTGGACCTCGGCACCGGGGGCGACGACGTCGTCCAGGCGCGGCTGCTCGGCCTGCACGTCGCGACGCGCGGGCTGCTCGCGCAGGCGCCGTCGGTCGACCAGCGGGTCGAGCTCGTGCAGGTCAGCGCCGACTCCCGGACGCTGCTGGATCTCAAGCGGCGCCGGTCGGGCGACAAGCTGACCGGGATGCAGGCGGACTACTTCGGCGCGTTCTACAAGGCGTCGTGGCGGGCCAGCGACTGGATGTGGGGCCGTGTCGACGGCGCCGGCTGGCTGGTGCAGTGCCTGCTCGACCCGGCGCGGCTGGAGACCCTGCGCGACCTGATCGGGCCCGAGGCGTTCCGCGACGAGGTCGTCGCGGCCTTCACGCCGCTCTGGCGCGAGCCGCAGCGCGCCGACAACGGCGAGGCGGCCGAGATCCAGCAGCTGAAGGACCAGCTGAGCGCCGAACTGGCGTTCCTCGGCCTGGACTCCGCGCTGAACCCGGTCGGCTTCGGGACCGCCCGCCCGATCAGCATGCCGGTGACGGCCATGGTGCTGGCGCGGCCGCGGCAGGCCGAGATCGCCGCGGAGGAGCTGCCGGTCGTCTCCCTCGCGGCGGACTACGACCGCAAGGACGAATCCGGTCTCGGTGCCGCGCTCGCCCAGCTCAAGAGCCGGGAGCGCCCGGCCGACGTGGGTGTCCAGCAGGAGTTCCAGGCCTGCCGGGTCTCGGCCGAGCGGCTCGCCGGGGAGCAGGGCACCGCGCGCCTGACCCGGACGGTGGTCGCGCTGGGCGCCGCCACGGTGAACGCCGGCACCGTCGCGTTCCGGCTGCCCGCGGGCTGGCCGCAGACGGTCGCGCGCATCCTGCGGACCGTCAGCCGCGTCGCGGCGAGGATCGCGGGGCACGCCTCGCGCGCGGGTGCGGCCGGCTCGATCGCCGCCGCGGTGCTCACCCTGCTGGCCGGGGTGGTGATCGGCGGCAACGGCAGCGTGGTGCTGTCGTGGATCGGCCTGCCGGTGCTCGCCGGCGCGGTCGTCTACCTGGCGACGGCGGTCCTCACGATGGGCCGCGCCCCGCGCCGGGCGTTCACGGTGCTGGGGGCGCTGGCCGTGGTGGCGCTCCTGCTCGCGGCGTTCCTGCCCCCGCTCGCGCGGCCGTTCTTCGGCTGGCTCGGCGACGTGGTGGCCGGCTGGCGCCGCGGCGAGGGCGCGGTGTGGTGGCTGGTCGTGTCCGGGCTGCTCGTCCTCCCGGCGGTGGTGATGCCGGTGAACGCCGTCTGGCGCGCACTGAAGGCCCACCGCCGGAGCTGAGCGCGGCACTTTCACGTGAAAGTGCCGTGAGGTCGGCCACCCGGATTCGGCCCGGCGCCTTGCGATCTTCGCGCCGGGGGTTCATGGTGCGGATAGGTCGCCGGCCACGGGTGCGCGACCAGGATGGCCGTCTGCCCCGGAACTTCCCTGATCAAACACGTTTGTGGGACTCCTCACCGGGTACTCCACGTCCTCCCAGGTCATCGCGGGGGTCGTGAGCTGCGTCGCTGGCGGCCGGAAAATTCTCTGTTACGTTTCCTGAGTATGTCCGTAACGCACTTGATCGAATCGCCGACCAAGGCGGACGGCGCGGAGCTGTGGCGAATCGCGCGTGATTCCGCCAAGCTCGATCTCAACTCGCCGTACGCATACATGCTGTGGTGCCGCGATTTCGCCGAGACATCGGTGGTCGCGCGCGAAGACGGCAAGGCGGTCGGATTCGTGACCGGCTACCGCCGGGCGGAGGAACCCGACGTGGGGTTCGTCTGGCAGGTCGCGGTCGACGCGTCGCAGCGAGGAAAGGGCCTGGCCGGCACGCTGCTGGATGCGCTGTACACGCGACTCGTCGCCGACGGGGTGCGCTACCTCGAGACCACCATCACCCCGGACAACGAAGCGTCCATCCGGCTGTTCACGTCGTTCGCGAAGCGCTGGAACGCCACGGTGGAAACCAGTGTGCTGTTCGGCGGGGACGAATTCCCCGAAGCCGGGCACCTGGCCGAAGAGCTTTACCGCATCGGTCCGCTGTCGGTACGCAAAGATCCGGGCGAGTAGGAGAAAAGAAACGTCATGAGCATCTTCGAAGAGCTCGAGTCGGAAGTACGCAGTTACAGCCGCGGCTGGCCGGTCGTGTTCGACCGCGCGCAGGGCAGCTGGCTGTACGACGAAAGCGGCAAGGGCTACCTCGACTTCTTCGCCGGCGCGGGGGCGCTCAACTACGGGCACAACAACCCGGCGCTCAAGCAGGCCCTGGTGGACTACATCCAGCGTGACGGCGTCATCCACGCGCTGGACATGTACACCGTGGCCAAGCGCGACTTCCTGCAGACCTTCCGCGACAAGATCCTCGACCCGCGGAACATGAACTACAAGGTCGTGTTCCCGGGCCCGGGTGGCGCGAACGCCGTCGAGGCCGCGCTGAAGCTCGCGCGGAAGGTGACCGGCAAGGAGTCGGTCATCAACTTCACCAACGCCTTCCACGGCATGACGCTCGGCGCGCTGTCGGTCACCGGCAACTCGATGAAGCGCGGCGCCGCGGGCATCCCGCTGGTGCACGCCACGCCGATGCCGTACGACGCCTACTTCGACGGCGCCATGCCGGACTTCCTCTACTTCGAGAAGCTCCTCGAGGACTCCGGCAGCGGGCTCAACGAGCCGGCCGCGGTGATCGTCGAAGGCGTCCAGGGCGAGGGCGGCATCAACGCCGCGCGCCTGGAGTGGCTGAAGGGTCTCGACGACCTCTGCAAGCGCCACAACATCCTGCTGATCCTCGACGACGTCCAGATGGGCTGCGGCCGCACCGGCCCGTTCTTCAGCTTCGAGGACGCCGGGATCTCGCCGGACATCGTCTGCCTGTCGAAGTCGATCGGCGGCTACGGCCTGCCGATGGCGCTGACGCTGATCAAGCCGAAGCTCGACGTCTGGGAGCCGGGTGAGCACAACGGCACCTTCCGCGGCATCAGCCCGGCGTTCGTCACCGCCACCGAGGCGATCAACGTCTACTGGAGCGACGACGAGCTCGAGAAGTCGACCAAGGCCAAGGGCGAGCGCATCGCCAGCGCGTTCTCCGGGCTGGTCGAGGCCTACCCCGAGGCGAACCTGGTCGCGAAGGGCCGCGGCCTGGCGCGCGGCCTCGGGTTCGAAAACGGCGACCTGGCCGGGCGCGTGTGCGCCGAGGCCTTCGCCCGCGGCCTGCTCATGGAGACGTCCGGTCCGGACGGCGAGGTCATGAAGCTGCTGCCGCCCCTGACCCTGACCGACGACGAGCTGACGCAGGGTCTGTCCATCATCGACGAGTCCGTCAAGGCCGTCCTGAGCAAGTAAGGGAGAACGACGTGCTCGTTCGCACGCTCGACGAGGTGACCGACACCGACGCCGACATCAAGACCGAGAACTGGCGCAGCAAGCGCATCATCCTGGCGAAGGAGGGTGTCGGCTTCTCGGTGCACGAGACCACGCTCTACGCCGGGACCGTCAACGACTTCTGGTACGCGAACCACATCGAGGCCGTGTTCATCACCTCGGGCGAGGGTGAGGTCGAGGACCTCGCCACCGGCAAGGTGTACGAGCTCAAGCCCGGCACGCTGTACCTGCTCAACGACCACGACAAGCACCAGGTCCGGCCGCGGACCGAGATCAAGTGCGTGTGCGTGTTCAACCCCCCGGTGACCGGCCGCGAGGTCCACGACGAAAACGGTGTCTATCCGCTCATCACCGAGGAATCGTAAAAGCCGGAAGACAAGCAGGAGGCGAAGCTCGTGACGTTGACGGACACCCGGGTCGGCGATGGTTACCCGACCCGGATCACCGGTAAGCCGGAACACCTTCCGCGGGTGCACCCCACCGTGTGGGGCACGGAGGCCGACGGTCCGATCGACGCCGCGACCCTCGCGAACCACGAGACCAACGGGTACACCGTGGTCGGCGACATGCTGTCGGTCGGGGAGGTCCAGGCGTACTGGCAGGAGCTGGTGCGGCTGTCCTCGGACCGCGAGCTGGCCGCGGACGAGCGCGTGATCACCGAAGAGCGGACCGGCGAGGTCCGGTCGATCTTCGACGTCCACGTGCTCTCGGACCTGATTTCGGAGCTGGTGCACGATCCGCGCGTGCTGGACCGGGCGCGTCAGCTGCTCGGCTCCGACGTCTACGTCCACCAGAGCCGGGTGAACTACATGCCCGGGTTCAAGGGCACCGGGTTCTACTGGCACTCGGACTTCGAAACCTGGCACGCGGAGGACGGCATGCCGTCCCCGCGCGCGGTCAGCTGCTCCATCGCGCTGACGGACAACTACCCGTTCAACGGCGGCCTGATGATCATGCCGGGCTCGCACCGGACGTTCGTCCAGTGCGCCGGCGAGACGCCGGAGGGCAACTACAAGAGCTCCCTCAAGGACCAGCGGGTGGGCGTGCCGAGCGAGGACGACATCACGAAGATGGCGGCCGAGCACGGCATCGACCAGTTCACCGGGCAGGCCGGGTCGGCCCTGTGGTTCGACTCGAACATCATGCACGGCTCGGGGAACAACATCACCCCGTACCCGCGCTCGAACATCTTCCTGGTGTTCAACAGCGTGGAGAACGCCCTGAACGAGCCGTACGCCGCGAGCGCGCCGCGCCCGTCCTTCATCGCCGGGCGCGACACGACACCGATCTCGCGCTGATCGGCGAGGCCGCAACCCGCCGGTGACTGATCCGGTGCGCTTTGTTACCGTGTCGCCACCGCGCGGGCGTGTGGCCCACGCGATAGACGTCTTCGCGGACGACCGGCGGGTGCTTCGCTCGGGGTGAGCCCACCCCGCCCGGTCGCTCTCGGCGACGGCGGGCGGACCGCGCCCCCTGGCGGCCCGGCCGGAGTTTCACGCACGACCCCGCACCAGCGGATCGGGACCGATGGTGCGGGGTCGTGTCATGTCCGCGGGAAGTCGCACGGGTGGCGCGCCCCCGCTGCGGAATCCGCAGAGCGGCGAACTTCCTGGTGAAAGGCCTGCGACGTTCACGACCGGGTGGTATTCGTCAGCTGGCGATCACGGTAGGTTCACCGTGAACCCCGGGGAGGTGGGCGCGAGCATGGCCGAAATCCGCTTCCAGCTGCTCGGGCCCGTCCAGCTCTTCGCCGACGACGTCCCCGTCCCCATCGGCGGTCCCGGTGTCCGCGGCCTGGTCGCGCTCCTCGCCCTGCAGCCCGGCAAGGTCGTCGCGCTCGACGACATCATCGACGCGCTGTGGGGCCACGACCCGCCCGCGACCGCCCGGACCATCGTCCACGGCAACGTGTCCCACCTGCGCCGGGTGCTGCGCGAACTCCGGGGTGACGCGACCATCCTGACCACACCACCGGGGTACCGGCTGGTGGTCGAGCCCGGCCGGATCGACGTCCACCGGGCGCGGGCGCTGCTGGAGCGCGCGTCCGTGGCCGGCCCCGAGACCGCGGCCGCGCTGCTGGGCGAGGCGCTCGCGCTGTGGCAGGGGCCGGTGCTGGGCGGGGTGCCCGAGTCCGTCCGGGCGCCCGAGCTGGCGGAGCTGCGCCGGGCCGTGCACGGCGCCCGCGTCGACGCGGACCTGAACCTCGGGCGGCACGCCGAGCTGATCGTCGAGCTCAGCCCGATCGCCGATCCCCTGGAGGAGCGCACCGCGGGCCAGCTGATGCGGGCGCTGTACCACGCCGGGCGCCGCGGGGACGCGCTCGAGCTGTACCGGACCGTCTCCCGCGCCACCGTCGCCACCCTGGGTGTCGAACCCGGTGCCGAGCTCCGCTGGCTCCACGAACGGATCCTCCACGACGACCTCGCCGCGCCGGTCGAAGAGCACGCGAAGGCGATCTCCCAGCTGCCCGCCGCGGTGCCGAGCCTCGCCGGGCGCACCGACGAGCTGGCCTGGCTCGACGCGCTGGTCACCCGCGCCGAAGCCGGTGAGACCACGATCGCCGTGGTCACCGGCACCGCCGGGGTCGGCAAGAGCACACTGGTCGTCTGGTGGGCCCACCGCGTGGCGTCCCGGTTCCCGGACGGCGTCCTGTTCGCCTCGCTGCGCGGCTTCGACCCGCACCACCCGCCGCTGGAGCCGGCCGAGCTGCTCACGCAGTTCCTGCTCGGCCTGGGCGTCGAAACCGCGAAGATCCCGGAGCTGCTGCACGAACGTGTCGCGCTGTACCGGTCGCTGATCGCCGGGCGCCGGATGCTCGTGCTGCTCGACGACGCCCGCACCGCCGAGCAGGTGCGCCCGCTGCTGCCGCCGAGCGCGCGCACGATGACGGTGGTGACCAGCCGGTCGCGCCTCGACGGGCTCGCCGTGTCGAACGTGGCCAAGCAGCGCGTGCTCGGCACGCTCGCCCCCGACGACGCCGTCCGGCTGATCGAGGAGCTGGCCGGCCCGGCGGGCCACAACCACACGCTCGCGCGGCTGTGCGGCTACCTCCCGCTCGCGCTGCGGATCGCCGGTGCCCGGTTGTCGGCGAGCCCGCAGCGCACCGCGGAGGAGCTCGTCGACGAGCTCGGCAACGAGCGCACGCGGCTGGCCGGGCTGCAGGTCGACGGCGCCGACGACGGCGTGCGCGCGGCGTTCGACGTCTCCTTCCGCGGCCTGCCGGACGAGATCGCCGAGACGTTCCTGCAGCTGGGCGGGGTGCCCGGGGTGATGGTCGGGCCGCACCTGATGGCCGCCGTCGCGCAGATCCCGGTGGCCGAGGCCCGCCGTCGCCTGCGCGCGCTGGCCGCGCACAACCTCATCGAAGAGACCGCCCGCGACGCCTTCGTCCCGCACGACCTCGTCTGGCTCTACCTGCGCGAGCTGGCCGAGCAGGGGCTCGACGAGAAGGAACGCGAAGCGACCCTCGGCTGGACGATCCGCTACTACCAGGCGGTGGCCGACCGGGCGCGGCGCCGGCTCGCCCGGGTCGCCGACCGGCTCGACTTCTCCCGTGTGCTCACCGACGACGAGCTGCCGCCGCTGCCGGGCTTCGCCGAGGCACAGGCGTGGTTCGCGGCCGAGTGGCCGAACCTGCTGGCGGTGCTCGACGCCGCGTACGCCGCGGGCCGCCACGACGACGTCTGGCAGCTGGCCTTGCTCGGCCACACCTACCGCGTCGCGTGCCCGCTGCTCGACGAGTGGACGCGGATGGCCGACCTCGGCGTCGCCGCCGCGGAGGCCGCGGGCGACGTCGCCGGGCAGTGCTGGCTGCGGCTCACGCGCACCGAGATCGCGCTCACCTTCGAGCTGCCGGGGGCCGGTCTCGCCGACGCCGAGCGGGCGCGGGAGCTGGCCGCCGGACTGGAAGACCACCGGCTCGTCACGGCGGCCGACCTGCAGCTCGGCCGCGCGCTGAGCCGGCTCGGTGACCACGGGCGGGCCGTCGAGCGGCTGCGCGAAGCCGTCGCGGAGTCCGGGGGCGACCCCGTGCTGCTCGGGCAGGCGCTCAGCAGCTGCGCGGAGGCGGAGAAGCGGGCGGGCCGGTTCTCCGACGCGCTCGGCCACCAGCTCGCCGCCCTGCGGGTCGACCGCGAGCTGGGCGACGACGACCGGGTCGCCGGCTCGCTCGGCACCCTGGCCGAGCTGAGCCTCCTGGCCGGTGACCAGCTCGCGGCCGAGCGCTACGCCCGGGAGGCGATCGACCTCGCCGTCGGCCGCGAGTGCGTCGCGCGCGAAGGCGCGTTGCGGCTGACCCTCGGGCGCGTTTTGCGGGCGAAAGGCGACGTCGACGGCGCGCGGGAACAGCTCGCGATGTCCGTCCGCATTTACGAGCGGGTGCACCCGAAGCTCGTCGGGGAAGTGCGCGGCGAACTCGCCGAACTGCCGTGACGAATAACCGCTTCCGCCGCGTTTCGACAGGTCAGCGGCGGAGAGCCACATTCGTGGGGAAAGCCCCTTGTTGCGAATGGGTCACGGCCGGCGTCGAGCCGGACGATCCTTAGTGGATTCTTAGTGCCCGCCTCCGCCGTCCGCGTAGGTTCGGCGGTGCCGGCGTAGCCCTAGGGGAGGGGCAGGCTGTGACGCCGGCGCCAGGCCCCACGGGGGAAACCCCGGCCGGGGCGGAGCCGCCGGGAGCGGCTCGTGGCGGGCCGGCCGGCCGAGATGGGGGTAGGCCGGCCGGTCGCCAGGCTCAGCCCACGCTCGCCGTGCAGAGCGCGATCGTCGTCCCGCTGTTCTCCGCGACCTTCTTGCCGTCGACGGAAATGGAGCAGGCGATATCGTTGTAGGTTTGCGAATTGCGGGTGTCCGCGGTGAGCGTCAGCAAATAGGAACCGCTGTTGTAGGAAGCCTGGCCGTGCCAGGCGTCGGTGCTCGCGGGCGCGTTTTCCGTGCGCTGGTCGCTGAGGCTGCCGTAGCGCACGGTCGCGCCGCCGGCCGAAGTCACTTCGAAGGTCACGGTGTGCTTGTCCCCGCCCGCCGCGGGCATGTGCAGGCCGGAGGCGCCGCCGCCCAGGAACGTCGAGTAGAGCAGCATCCCGGCGGTCGTGAGCAGTGCCACGACCGAGACGGCGGTGGCGGTGATCGCCAGCCCGCGGTCGCCTGCGGTGCCCTTCTTGACCTGGACCAGCCCGACGACGCCCAGGACCAGCCCGATCCCGCCGAGGGGCCACGCGACGAACTCGATGTCCGGGACAAAAGCGACGATCAGGGCGGCCGTCCCGAGCAGCAGGCCGACGATCGCCGGGATGTTCCGCGCCGGTTTCGCGTTCGCTTGACGACGCTCCGTGGCCGTCACCGGCGGGGCCGGCCTGCTGCCGTGGCGCGCGGTGGTCGGCGGGTACTGCGGGTCGGTCATCATGCCTGCCCCTTCGGGTGCGAGTGCGACGACGTTAACCCATAAGAGTCCGCCAGAACGAAATTGTTACATTCTGGAAAAAGTCATTGTCCCACCGTTCCGCGCCAGGTATCGGTATTTCCTGACCACGCGCGCAGGGTGTGACCCGGTGATCAATGCGATGAATATCGGAGATCCCACTGTCCGATGCCGACTATCGCGACTTCACGGCCGGTATCGTAAATACCGTACGGTCATCCCGGCACCGCCGAGAGGCCTACGACGAGTGTCGGGTCGTGCACGGAACGCGAATACGGTATTTCGGACGTCTCAGTCGAAAAGGCTCACTTCGGGAGTGATCTCGAGGAGCTCGAACACCGGACGGCCGCGCCGGCCGTCGATCGTGGTGGTCCGCACGACCCGCAGCCGCGCCGTCACCGGGTGGTCGAGGTTCTCCTTGATCTCGTCCAGCAGGTCCTCGGCCACCGCGCCCTGGATGGTGCCGCCCGACTCGCGGTCGAGGTAGAAGATCCGGCGCCGGGTGCGCACACCGTCGAGCCGCCCGCGCACCGTCTCGTAGCCGACGGCCTCCCGCGACTCCCGGAGGCTGCCCTGCAGGATCCGCGCCTGCTCGGTGGTCATGCTGCGGGTGACCTGCTCGCCCGCGGTCGGCGTCAGCGCCATCCCGATGCCGGCGTTCTTCGCGACGGCGTTGACGATGTCGCTGACGGCGTTGCGGACGGTGTCGCGCTGCAGCAGCACGGCGTCGAGCGCGCCGTCGTCCGAGCCGTTGGCCGGCAGGAAGTCGCACAGCTCCTTCACGGCCCGCTCGGACAGCGTTTCGATGCCGTCCACGATCAGCGCGTCGTCGGCGACGTCGAGCTCGGGGAAGCCGAAGAAGATCGCGTTGCCCGCCTGGCCGCGCTGGATCAGCGGCGCCTTGTCCCGGTCGGCCTGCTGGACGATGGTGACCTCGCCCGACGGGTTCCGGATGATGTGCCCGATCTTCGCCGTCGCGTCCTGCAGGGCCCGGCTGATGTCGGAGAAGGTGTAGGCGTCGATGTGCTGCTCGCCGATCACCGAGACGTGCAGCAGCGGCGAGCGGGACGTGCGCTCGAACTTGGCGTTCGCCGCCATCGCCGACGCGCGCGCCAGGTCGTCCAGCCAGGTGCCGCCGGGGATCTCGTCGGCGATGCGCCGGAACTCGTTCCTCACCAGATCATCTCCGGGTAGCCCTTGCCGCCTTCGGCCCAGACCTCGGCCCAGGTGTCCTCGTCGCCGGGGCGGCAGAGGAAGCCGTCGAGCATGCCGCCGACCGGCTGGACCTGGTCGAGGTACATCGCGGGCTGCCCGACGATCACGCCGCGCAGGGTGAGCAAGCCGTAGAGCGCCGAGCGGCCTTCGTCGTCGAGCCGCTTCAGCGCGCCCCATTCGTCCGGGATGAGGACGACGTCGAGGCCGCGCGGCGGGTGCGCGGTGCGGGTGACGAGCTCACCGCCGATCCACGCGCGCCCGGACGGCATGATCCGGCGGGCGACGCCGAGGTAGCTGTTGAGGGCGCTGAACAGGATCTCGCGGTCGTTCTGGTGCGGGGCGTCGAAGACCAGGCGCTCGTAGACGTCGGCGAGGTCGCAGGCGTGGCGGCCCGGCGGCAGAACCTGCTGGGGCGTCCAATGGGGGAGCGCCACGCCACCCCTCCTCAGCCTCGCTCACAGTGCGTAGCCGAATTTACCAGGATGGGTGTCAGCCACCGCGCCCAGGCTGGTGCGGGGCCTGCGGCCACGCGTCGGGCAGGTCGTCCGCCCGGGGCCAGGCCGGTTCCTCCTCGGCGGGCCAGTCCTCGGACTCCGGCCCACGCTGCGGCGGCAGCGGGAGGTGCCCTTCGCGGTGGCCGGCGGGCTCGGGGGTGTCGTCGTCGTAGCGGGACTCCTCCGTCGGCTGGAAGGCCGTGGCGGGGATGAACTGGGTCTGCTCGGCCTCGTCGTAGTAGGGCTCAGGCTCGTATGCGGGTTCTGGTTCTTCGTGGGGGCGTTGCGCCGTCCGTGTCGTCTGCGTCGTCCGGAGGACCAGCCACGCGGAGAGCGCGCCGAGGGCGAAGGCGACGATCAGCCACAGCCAGATCTGCCCGAACAGCCACACCATGCTCACTCACTCCCTTCAGACGACGGTGATTTCGACGCGCCGGTCCTCGCCGCCGGTCGCGGGACGGGTGTCGCCCAGCCCGCGCGAGGTCACGCGGCCGGCCGTCAGCCCGTTGGACGTGAGGATCCGCGCAACGGCCCTGGCGCGGTCCCGGGAGAGCTTCAGCGCGGCGCCCTCGCCACCGGGCCCACGCGCGACGTGCCCGGTGACGCGGTACCGGAAGGCGGCGGGCGACTTGGCGAGCGCGATCCCGACGTCCCGCGCGGCCTGTTCGCCTTCCGGGGTGAGCCGAGCGGTGTCCGGCACGAAGGTGATGGGCGCCTCGGCAAGCATCCGATCGATCTCGGCCTGAACGCCGGCCTTGTCGGTGGGCGGCGGCGCGGCCGTGGTGGTGGTCGGCGGCGGCGGGCTCGAGGTGGTCGGTGTCGTTGTCGGGCTGGGACTGGGGCTCGGACTGGGGGCCACGGGGATGACGTCACCGGAGACCTGCGCGGCCCGCACACCATCGACGTTCTGAACGACTTCGAGGGCGCGCAGTGCCTTGTCGGGCGGGAAACCGCTGAGGGTGGCATCCCGCCCGTCGAAACTGATTTGGCCCGACGGCAGCCCCGCGGCGGCGAGCGCGGCTTGGGCGTCGGCGGTGAGGTTCCGCTGGATGCTCCCGGACTGCGCCCAGGTCACGACCCCCGCCAGCAGTGCCGTGACCAGCACCGCGATCGGAATCAGCCGGATCCAGCCACGCCCACCGGACATGAAGCGACTGTAAGCCGGGTCACGCAGGTTGGCGACCCGGGAGAGGCATCGGTCCACAAGTTGTCCCCAGCCGAGTCGACTTGTGGACAACTGACGGCGCGGTGATCGGTTGACCACTTTCCGTCGGATCCACCCGCTACGCTGGAGACGGGCGGCCCCCCTTGGGAGTGGCGGGGTATGTCTGTTGGGTCACCAGGGGCCGGTGTTCGCAGTTTCTGCTGGTCTCCGAAGCCGAGCCGGGCACCAGGCCAGGTATTCGCAGGTGGGGTGGGTCTTCGGCGGCCGGTGTTCGCGGTTCGGGTGAGTTTCGTGGCTCTCGAGCCCAGGATCGGGTGTCCGGCAGGGCGCAGGGTCGAGCTGCTGCTCGGGGTTCCTGGCGGGCCCTCGGTAGTCAGGTGGCTCGGCAGCCTTGAAGTTTTGCTCGGCGGCTTTGACGTGCGGCTCGGTGG
Source organism: Amycolatopsis heterodermiae (assembly GCF_034929455.1). Classification (NCBI taxonomy): domain Bacteria; kingdom Bacillati; phylum Actinomycetota; class Actinomycetes; order Pseudonocardiales; family Pseudonocardiaceae; genus Amycolatopsis; species Amycolatopsis heterodermiae. The sequence continues at coordinate 1,216,700 of NZ_JAYFSI010000001.1, read as the reverse complement.
ACTTGACGCGTGCGAGGCGGCGTGCGGCGCGGTGGTCCGAGTCGAGCCCACACCAAGAAGGCCGCAAGCGACGAAAGCCGCGAGCGAAGAAGCGCACAGTCGAGGAGCGGCGAGCGAAGAAGCTCGCAGCCAACGAGCCGCGAGTCAAGAAGCCCCCAGCCGGATGTCGAGCCGAGCCCGTAACCGAAGAACCGCGAGTCAGGGAGCCTCGAGCCAAGGAGCTGTAGGCGAGGGTCGCGAGTCGGGAACCCGCGAGTCAGGAAGCCGGGGCCAGGAAGCCCGCAGCCAGATGCGGAGGCAAGCTCGCAACCAAGGAGCCGTGAGCTAAGGAGCCGGAGGCCGAGAACCCGCGAGTCAGGAAGCCGGAGCCAGGAAGCCCGCAGCCGGATGTGGAGGCAAGCTCGCAACCAGGGAGCCGTGAGCTAAGGAGCCGGAGGCCGAGAACCCGCGAGTCAGGAAGCCGGGGCCAGGAAGCCCGCAGCCGGATGTGGAGGCAAGCTTGCAACCAAGGAGCCGTGAGCTAAGGAGCCGCGGTCTAGGAAGCCGCGAGTCAGGAAGCCCGCAACCAAAGAGCGGCGGGCCAAGAAGCCGGGGCCAGGAAGCGGCGAGCCAAGGAGCCGCGGGCCAAGGCGCCGCGAGCCAGGAAGCCGTGAGCCAAGGGCCCGGGCCAAAAAGCCGGGGCCGGAAGGCCCGCTGCCAAGGAGCCGCGAGTCAGGAAGCCGAGGTCGGAAAGCCCGCTGCCAAGGAGCCGCGAGTCAGGAAGCCGAGGCCAGAAACCCGCAGCCAAGGAGCCGCGGGCCAGGAAGCCCGCAGCCGGACAACAAGAACCTCAGCTCGCCTGCTGCCGCTGTTGCTGCGTGTTCTCCGCGACCTCCAGCACCTCGAGCGGCACCAGCGGCGAAAGCTGCGGCCGCTTCGGCGACAGCCCGTCACCCATGGACTCCCCGCGCAGCTGGCGGCGGATCCACGGCAGCAGGTGCACCTTCGTCCACGCCAGGTCCGATCGGCGCGAGTCGATCCAGCGGCTCGGGGTGTCCTCGGACGGCCAAGGCTCGCGCCAGTCGCCTTCCACCGGGATGCCCAGGACCTCCGCCGACTTCAGGGCGATGCGGCGGTGGGCTTCCGGGGAGAAGTGGAGGCGGTCGTCGCTCCAGGCTCGGCGGTCGTGGAGGGGGCCCATCGTCCAGAGGTCGACCATGCGTGCTCCGTAGCGCTCCGCGATGGCCCACAGGTGCGTGTTGTAGATCGCCACCTTGCCGCGCAGCACCGACATCACGGACAGCACCTTGGTGTCGGGGCCGTTGAAGATCAGCACCGGGATCCCGGCCTCGCGCAGCTTCGCGACGCCCTCTTCGAACCGCTCGACGACCGCCTCGACGTCGGCGCCCGGGACGATGATGTCGTTGCCGCCGGCGCAGAGCGTCACCAGGCCGGGCTTCAGCTCCAGGGCGATCGGCAGCTGCTCGTCCATGATCTCGTCGAGCATCTTGCCCCGCAGGGAGAGGTTCGCGTACCGGAAGTCGGACCGCCCGGCCGCCAGGATCTCGGCGAGCCGATCGGCCCAGCCCCGGAACGAACCGTCCGGCAACGCGTCGTTGAGTCCCTCGGTGAAGCTGTCACCGATCGCCACATAGCTGTCGAATCCGTACACGTTGGGTCCCCTTCCCGTCCTGCGGCCGACACACCCCGACATATAGTTGTACACCACAACTAACGAATCGGCGTGCACCCCCACGATGCGCCCACCGCCACCGTGGGTTCAGCCAGCGGTAACAGTGTCTTATCTTGTCGGCCTTCTGCGCTTCTGTATTACGCAGTCTTCACCTTCGGCATGCCGTGAAACAGCACACTCGGAGGTAAATCCGGCACCCGATGTGGCGAAGATCTCCCCCATCGGGGCGTCGCGGCCGTGATCCGGCAGGCTGGACACGTGTCCGAACAACCCCGTGAGTCGCTCGCGCAGATCCTCGGCGGCCGCCGGGGCGCGCTCGACGCCAGCATCCCGCCGGTCGCCTTCGTCGTGGGCTGGCTCGCGGCCGGTCAGTCCATCGCCTGGGGTGCCGGCGCCGCCATCGCGGTCGCCGTCGCGCTCGGCATCTTCCGGTTCGCCCGCGGCGGGAAGATCCGCGCGCTGGTGGTCAGCCTCGCCGCCGTCGTCGCGGCCGCGCTGATCGCCCTGCACACCGGCCGCGCCCAGGACTTCTTCCTGCTGCAGTTGATGTCCAATGTGGCCAGCGCCCTGCTCTGGGCGGCCAGCATCGTGATCCGCTGGCCGCTGCTCGGCGTCGTGGTCGGGCTGGTGCTCGGCCAGAAGACGCGCTGGCGCCGCGACCCGGTGCTGCTCAAGGCGTACTCGAGGGCCAGCTGGGTGTGGGTGTTCGGCCAGTACGTCCTGCGCGTGGTCGTCTACGGCCTGCTGTGGTGGTCCGGCCAGGTGATCGCGCTCGGCGTGGCCCGCACGGTGCTGTCGTGGCCGCTCGTCGCGCTGACCGTGGCGGTCAGTGGCTGGGTGCTCTACCGCGCGTTGCCTCCGGAGCATCCCGGGCTGCGCCTGGCCCCCGAAACCCGGGCGGACGACGTACCCGGGACATAAGGCGGCCCCCGGCGAGGGGGGAGGGTCCGGGGGCCGGTGCCCACGTTACCCGGACTACCCGGGTTCAGTCGACGTTTTGGCGGTTTCACACGACGTTTTGCTCAATTTCTCAGGGGATCCCCGGGAATACTGGTCTAACCACCCCTTCGCCGAAAGCGTCCACCGCGGCCAGCCAAGCGGCGCCGAGCACGCCATCGGAGCTGGTCAGCACCTCGAGACCGGCCAGCCCGCGCCGCACGAGCGCGCCGACCGGGCTGGTGCCCGTCAAAACCGAGCCCACGAGGACGACGGGGGTCGACTCGCCGGGTTCGCGCGCGGCGAGGGCGTTCGCGACGAGGAGTTCGGCCGCGCGGGCCACGATCCCGGCCGCCGCGGGCTCGCCGGCGTCGTACGCCGCGCTCACCAACGGGGCGAACCGCGCCAGCCGGACCGGCGCTTCGGCGTTGGCGTTCGTGATGAGCGCCCGCGACGCGGCGAGGCGCTCCGCGTCGGTCCGGACGTCCACTCCGGACGGTCCGAGCGCGGCGGTGAGCACCGCCGCCGGGAGGCCGTCGAGAGACAGGCCGCGCCCGAGTGCCTCCAAAGTGGAACGGACGGCTTCGCGGCCGAGCCAGAACGCCGACCCTTCGTCACCGAGCAGCCAGCCGTAACCGCCCGCGGTGCCGGCGAGCCGCCGCTTCCGGATCCGGCCCGCGATCGAGCCGGTGCCGGCGACGAGCACCGTCCCGTCCGGCGCCGAGGTCGCCGACGCGTATGCCACTTCGGCGTCCGCCACGACCCGGACCGTGGTGAGCCCGAGCCGCGCCCACGTGCTTTCGAAGACCGCGGCCACCGCCGGGTCGCTCAGCTTGCTGACCCCGGCCATGCCGACGACGCACGCGCGCACGGCGCCGGGGTCGTGCGCGCCGAGGGCCGCGGTGATCGCGTCGGCGATCCGGCCCGCCGCGACCTCGGGCGTGTGGGCGTTGGGGTTGGCGCCGCCGCCGCGCCCGGTGCCGAGCACGACGCCGGCGGCGTCGACCAGTGCGGCCCTGGTCGACGTGCCGCCGGCGTCGACGCCGATGGCGGAACTCACCGGGTCTTGGTCACCTTCAGCAGGCCGCGCGGGCTGTCCGGGTCGCCGCCGCGGGCGAGCGACAGGCCGAGCGCGATCCGCTGGATCGGCAGGATCTCCAGGATCGGCGCCAGCTCCTCGACCGTCGGCGCGACGTCGATGCGCAGCGCCGCCGGCACCTCCGAGGCGGCCGAGCCGACGGCGAGGACGTCCGCGCCGCGCTTGCCGACGGCCTCGAGGACCTCGTGCATCGCCTGGCCGCCGTGTCCCTTGCTGGTCATCGCGAGCACGGCGGTCTCGCCGTCCACCGCCGCGACCGGGCCGTGCAGCAGGTCCGCGCCGCTGTACGCGCGGGCGGCCAGGTAGCTGGTCTCCGCGAGCTTCAGCGAACCTTCGAGCGCGGACGCGTACGAGTAACCGCGGCCCGTGGTCAGGACGCGGTCCACGAAGCGGTACCGGTCGACCGCGTTCTGGACGCCTTCGGCGGCGCCGTCGAGGGTCTGCTGCGCCAGCTCGCCGATCTTCTCGGCGTCGGCCGCCTTGCCGCCGCGCACCGCGTCGATGAGCAGGTACAGCGCCATCAGCGTGGCCGAGTACGTCTTGGTCGCGGCGACGGCCTTCTCGAGACCGGCGCCGATGTCGACACCGAGCTCCGACGCCGCGCGCAGCGGCGAGTCGGGCGTGTTGGTGACGGACACCGTCAGCGCGCCCTGGCGCCGGGCCGTTTCGGTCACCTCGATCAGGTCAGGTGAACCACCGCTCTGGCTGACCGTGACGAACAGCACGTCCCGCAGATCGGGCCGTGCGCCGTACAGGGTCGCCGTGGACGGCGAGACAAGACCAGCCGGAAGGCCGAGCAGTACCTCGATCAGGTACTTCGCATACAACGCTGCGTGGTCACTCGATCCACGCGCGGCGAGCAAAGCGAAGCGCGGGGGGCGTTGTGAGATCTTTTCCGCCACCCCGGCGATTTCCGCCTGACGCTCGACCAGTCCCGCCAGGACGTCCGGCTGCTGGGCGATCTCCGCGGCCATGTGCTCGCCGGGCCGTTGTTCGGTCATCATTTTCCTCTCCACCTCCGGCATTATGTACCGGACTCAGGCGGCGTCGGTCAGGTCTAGACCAATGTTAGTGGGGCGGCGGGTTTGGGGAAAAGGGTACGTTTCTTACGGGGACGTGGCGTGTTATGAGGGAAGACATAGGGAGTCGGGCATGTTGGAGACCACCACCACGGGCGAGGCGGGCGCCGTCGCCGGGATGCGCGGGCAGCGCGAGCCCAAGTACTGGGCACTGAAACAGCACCTCCTCGACCTGCTCGACGTGCTTCCGCCCGGATCGCCGATCCCGACGGAACGCGCGCTCGCCGGGGAGTTCACGGTCTCCCGCACCACCGTGCGCCAGGCGCTGGCCGACCTGACCGCCGAGGGCCGCCTGCACCGTGTACAGGGAAAAGGCACCTTCGCGGCCGAGCCGAAGCTCGCGCAGCGGCTGCAGCTGTCCTCCTACACCGAGGACATGCGCAAGCAGGGCCTGAAGCCGTCGTCCAAGCTCCTGGAAGTCGAAGAGCTTCCGGTCGAGGGCGATCTGGCGAAACTGCTCGGAATCCGGACGGGCGCGAAAATTCTTCGCCTTCGACGGCTTCGACTGGCGGATTCCCAGCCGATGGCGCTCGAGACGACGCACCTGCCGCTCGGCCGTTTCCGCGGGCTGCGCAAGCACGTCTCGGCGGGCGGGTCGTTGTACGCCGTTCTGCGCGAGCACTACGGCGTCGAACTGGAACGCGCGGAGGAGACGATCGAGACGTCGCTCGCCGGGCCGCAGGAGGCGGAGATGCTCGGGGCGGACGTCGGCATGCCGGTGCTGATGCTGACGCGGCACTCGTTCGCCACCGACGGCAAGCCGGTGGAGTTCGCCCGCGCGATCTACCGGGGGGACCGCTACAAGTTCGTCACGACGCTGATGCCGTAGCCCTCGGTTGACGGCGGTCGCCGGGCAAGGTGGAGTGTGCTGGTGACAGCCACCGAAGACACCGGGATCCGGTGGGGGACGCACGCCGCGCGCGGCGTGCTCGCGACGACCATCCTCGGCTCCGGCATGGCGATGCTCGACGGCACGATCGTCAACGTCGCCCTGCCCCGCATCGGCACCGAGCTGGGCGCGTCCGTCGCCGGGCTCCAGTGGATCCTCGACGGCTACATGCTGGCGCTCGCCGCGCTGATCCTGGTCGCCGGCTCGCTCGGCGACCGGTACGGCCGGCGCCGCATGTACCTCATCGGCGTCGTCTGGTTCGGCGTCGCGTCGGGCCTGTGCGCCGCGGCGACGTCGACGGAGATGCTCGTCGCGACGCGCATCCTGCAGGGCGTCGGCGGCGCGCTCCTGACCCCGGGCTCGCTGGCGATCCTCCAGTCCTCCTTCGCGCACGACGCGCGCGCCCGCGCGATCGGCGCCTGGTCCGGCCTCGGCGGCATCGCGGCCGCCGCCGGGCCGCTGCTCGGCGGCGTCCTGGTCCAGGTGTGGTCGTGGCGGCTGGCGTTCCTGATCAACGTGCCGATCGCGGTCGCCGTCGTCCTCATGGCCCGGAAGTTCGTCCCGGAGTCACGCGACGAGCAGGCGACCGGGCACCCGGACTTCGGGGCCGCCGCGCTCGGTGCGCTCGGCCTCGCCGGGATCACCGGCGCGCTGGTGGAGGCACCCGGGCGCGGCATCGGCGACCCGATCGTGCTGGTCGCGGGCGTGCTGGGGGTCGTCGGGCTCGCTGCGTTCGTCTTCGTCCAGCACCGCTCGCGCGAACCGCTGGTGCCGCCGTCGCTGTTCCGCGACCGGACGTTCACCCTGTCCAACGCGCTGACCTTCGCCATGTACGCCGCGCTCGGCGGCGTGATGATGCTGCTGGTCATGCAGCTGCAGGTGTCGCTCGGCTACTCGCCGACCGCGGCCGGCCTGGCCGGGCTGCCGCTCACGGTGATCATGCTCCTGCTGTCGGGCCGGTCGGGTGCGCTCGCGCAACGCATCGGCCCGCGGACGCAGCTGGTGGTCGGCCCGATCGTGGTCGGCATCGGGATGCTGCTGATGCTGCGCATCGCCCCCGGCGCGTCCTACCTCGGGGCCGTGCTGCCCGCGGTCGTGGTGTTCGGGCTCGGGCTGGCGACGGTCGTGGCCCCGGTGACCGCGACGGTGCTCGCCGCGGCCCCGGACCGCTACGCGGGTGTCGCCTCCGGCGTCAACAACGCGATCGCCCGCTCCGGCGGCCTGCTGGCGGTGGCGGTGCTGCCCGCCGCGGCCGGGCTGACCGGCGAGGCGTACGCCGACCCGGTGGCGCTGACGGCGGGCTGGCGGACGGCGTTGATCATCTGCGCGGTCCTGGCCGTCGCGGGCGGGCTGATCGCGCTGGGCATCCACAACGGCGTCCTGGCGCCTCCTTCGTCCCCTTCGCTTGCTTCGCCTTCTTCGCCGCCGGTGGCCGACGAGTCGCCCCACCTGGGCGAGTGCTTCCACTGCGGGGTCGAGGGCCCGCCGACGCACGTGCGCCGGGGGACCCCCGCTCCCGCCGCCGGGGACTGACCGGCCGCTCTGGGCGAGCGCGGGGTCAGGCCAGGATCTCCGCGAACAGCGCCGGGTCGACGTTGCCGCCGGAGACGATCGCGACCGTGCGTCCCGCGGGCAGCTCGCCGGCGTGGTGCAGGTAGGCCGCCGTGGTCACCGCGCCGCTGGGCTCGGCCACCAGGCGAGCCTTTTGCGCCAGCGTGCGGACGGCGTCACGGATCTCGTCCTCGGTGACCGTCACCATGGCGTCGACGACCTCCGTGAGGTGCGCGAAGGTCAGCTCGGACGGCTGCGCGCGCAGGCCGTCGGCGATGGTGCGGGCGCGGTCGGCCATCGGCCAGTCGACCTGACGGCCCAGCCGCAGCCCCTCGGCCGTGTCGCCGGCCAGCGCGGGCTCGACGCCGATGACCTTCGCCCGCGGGCAGCGAGCCTTGATCGCGGTGCCGACGCCGGAGGCCAGCCCGCCGCCGCTCACCGGTACCAGCACGACCTCGACGTCCGGCAGGTCCTCGGCGATCTCCAGGCCCGCGGTGCCCTGCCCGGCGATGATCGCCGCGTCGTCGAAGGGCGGGACGAGGGTCAGCCCGCGTTCGGCGGCCAGTTCGTGCGCTTTGGCCTCGTGCTCGCCGATCGGCACCTCGATCACCTCGGCGCCGTAGGAGCGGGTGGCCTCGACCTTGATCCGCGGCGCGATGTCCGGCACGACGATCACCGCGGGCACGCCGAACCGCTGCGCCGCGTACGCGACGGCCTGCGCGTGGTTGCCACTCGAGTAGGCGATGACGCCGCGGGCGCGCGCCTCGTCGTCCAGGGTGCCGATCGCGTTGAACGCGCCGCGCACCTTGAACGCGCCGATCGGTTGCAGGCTCTCGGGTTTGAGCCACAAGGACTTCCGGGGATCCCACGTTTGGAGCAGCAGCGGCGTGCGCACGGCGACACCTTCGACGCGCTTCGCGGCGGCCTCGATGTCAGAGATCGTCACCAGTTCCATGTGCCGAGTATGTCAAGAAACTGTTCGATTTACACTGTCCACAGTAGACAGTCAACGTGGCGCTCCTCACGCCGTGGCAACGCGGGGAGTTTCCCGCGCGCCTTACACGTTGGACAGGGGAGAAGACTTACTACCGGATCGGGATCATGAGCAAGGAGAACGCAGCGACTTCCGAAGCGAAGGAAGCAAAGTCAGGACTGCGCATCGCGCAGGTGATGGCCGCGGCGCTGGCGGCGGTGACGGCGGCGCTGCTGGGGTCGACCCTCGGCGTGGCGGGCACCGTGGTCGGCGCGGGTGTGGCGAGCGTGATCACCACGGTCGGCGGCGAGGTGTACCTGCGCTCGCTGCAGCGCACGCGCGCGGCGGCGCTGAAGGCCCGCCAGCTGGCGACGTCGGGGATCCGCCGCCGCGGCGGCCCCGAGGTGGCCTTGGCCGAACAACCGACGGTGCAGCTGCCGAAGCCCGGCGAGGAAGAGCCGGGTCGCCTGCGGAAGCTGCGCTGGCCGCTGATCATCGGCACCAGCGTGGTGGCGTTCGCGGTGGCGATCCTGGCGATGGTCAGCGTGGACGCGGCCACCGGAGGCAGGGTGGCCGGCGGCACGGGCGCAGGCATAGGCAAGATCTTCGGCAGCGGCTCGGGCCAACCGGACAAGACCCCGGCAACCACCCCGTCGACGTCGACGGACGACACACAGAACTCACCGACGGACACGTCACCGACACCGACCTCGACCTCGACGTCCACCCCGCCGACGACGTCATCGGACGCACCGACGACGACCCCGACAACGCCGAGCACGACGTCGCAGAAGCCGACCACGTCGGCTGCACCCCCAACCAGCCAGGGCGCAGCCTCCACCCCGACCCCGTAACAGTCGTGGGGAGCACCTTCAGGGACCTATAAGCCCTGAAGGTGCTCCTCACGGCTTCGGCTCAGGCCGAGTAAGACCAGGTTGTGACGAGGCCCTGGGCGGTTTCCTCCGAGCCGCTGTCCGCGACCGGGGCCAGCCAAGCCGTGGCGAGGGTCACGACCGCCGTGAGGGCCGCGCCGATCAGCATCAGCCGGTGCGGGGGCTTGGGCCGATCGGGGATCTCCACCGGCGTGGGACCCACGATGATCAGCTTGTCCTTCTCCTGGAAGACCGGCAGGGCGCTGCCACGATCACCCTCGCCGGCGGTCAACTCGGCGAGCGCTGGGCCTCCGCCCGGCGAAACAGGCGACGTGAAGATCGACTCGCGGTTCGCGAGCCAGGTGTTGACGAGGTCGAGCCGCGAACGGAGGTCGACCCGCCGGGCCCCGGTGTCTTCGACCTCGGGCAGCGCCCGGCGCCTGAACTCCTCGCGGTCGAGATCGCCCGGGGGCAGGCCGAACCAGGTCCAGGCCAGTTCGACGGCCCGCAGCGAGTCGGCGAAGGTGCGCTGCCGGAGTGTCTCGGCGTGGTTCGTCAGCTTGTCCGCGGCGACGAGGGCGCTGTGCGCGGCCTCTCGTTCGGCGGCCACCCGGCCCTGGGCCCGCTTGATGCGACCGGTGATCTCGTCGATCACCGTCCGCTCGATCTCCAGCCGGTCACCGAGCAGGTTCCCCCGGCAGTACAGCCGGGCCATCTGGACGACGACGCAGCCGAGGATCAGGCCGATCACGATGCCGAACAGGACGGCCTCGTAGACCGGCAGATCCGCCTGCCGGGCGAGCCAGGCGACCCGGACGCCGCCGATCATCGCGACGGCCGCGGCCACCCCGACCAGCCCGTAGTAGGCGTGCGAGTACTGCTGGTCGGCTTCGGCGATCTCGTCGGTGGTCGGCGCCGGGCGTTCCGGGCCCGACCGGCCGTGCCGGAACGGGCGGTTGTAGTCCGCCGCGGCACCGCGGCGGTCGACGCTCAGCCTCTCGGCGCTGACGAACGTGCGCGCCGCCCATTCGATGGCCAGCACCTGCAGGCTCACCATGCCGAGCCCGATCGCCCAGCGGAGCGCGTTGTCCGAGCCAGTGGTGAAAGACAGGTTCAGCAGCGGCTTCCACAGGAGGATCGCGTCCATCACGCCCAGCAGGGTCGAGGCCAGGATCCGCCACGCTTTTTCCCAGCTGCGCTGGGTGTGCCGCGAGTCGCCTTCGGCACTGCGTTGACGGGCCAGCTGCTCGTCCTGGTGATGGATGACCTGGATCCGCCGTCCGTCGATCTTCTCGCCGTCCGGGCCGGTGATGGGGTCGTTCAGGATCCCGCTGGCGTGTTCGATCGTGTCGACGGCTTCGGCGAGGTGCTTGGCGGCCTCGAGGTCCTGTTCGGCCGCACGGTCGTCGGTCGGAGCCGAGTACTCCAGCGCCTGCGCGTGGCAGGTCGCGGCGGCGTTCTGGATCGTGCCGGCCGCGGTGTCCGCCAGCGGCCGGTCGTGGTCGGGCTTGCCGGTCGCCGGGTCGATCACACTGAGGTAGGTGGCGGCGGCCGCCGTCCAGACGCCCTCGTCGGTCGAGCCGAGGGCCATGGCGGCCGGCCTCGGCAGGTCGGTTACGCGAAATGAGCCCTTCGGCAGGCCGGGGTAGGCCGCCAGCGGCACGTCGGGCGTGTCGGTCACGAATTCTCCGTTTCTCAAGAGCGGGCGACGAGCTTGATGACAACCACTCGCTGCGCCGGCGATGTGGCGTCCTGGCCAGGGGTGGCGAGTTCGTCGAACCCCACGCCGGACGCCGAGATGTCGCCGGCCGGGATTCCCTGGTCGCGAAGCAGCTGCGCGACGGCGTTGGCGCGCTTCGCCGAGGTGTCGCGCGCGCCGCCGGGGTCGCCGTAGCGGGCGCAGTAGCCGGTGACGCTGATCCGGGACTTCCCGTGCTTGCTCCGGTACTGCTCGGCGGCTTGCGCGGCCACCGCGGTAGCCGCCGGGCGGTCGATCAAGTCCGCGCTGTCGGGGGCGAACGCCGCCTCGTCGATTCGGGGATCGTCCGTTTTGGCGGGTGGCTGTGGTGGCGTGAACGGAATGATCGGGGGGACCGTCGAGGCATTCGGCCAGGCACCGGTCGTTCCGTTGTCGTGGATCGGGTCGGCGATTTGCGCGCCGAGGTCGTCGGCGAGAGTCGTGGTGAACTTCTCGCGCCAGGATTCGGATCTCGGATCGAGCGGCCGCTGTTCCGCGCCGACCGGGGTCAAAAAGACGATGTGCAGGTCGACGCCCTGCAGATCCAGATCTTTCAGTGGAGTCTTCAGCACTTCGTCAACGGCTTGCTCGGGATCCGCGCCGGCGCTCAACGACGAGATCGTGAACGGATCGAGGGAGCCGGTCAGCACCGTGCTCGTCAGCCAGACCTCGGCTTGCCCGGTCCGCGCGGCTTCGTCCGCGGCGGCGTGCAACGCGGCGTACAAGGAGAATCCCGTCGGGCTGACCGCGGCTTTTCCCATGCGACCGGCGACGTCCTTGAGGATCTTGTCGACATTGGACGCCTGCTGCCGGCTGTCGTCGACCTTTCCGTTTCCGCGGTCGAGGTCCAGGCCGATGTCGCTCGCGACGTTCACCGCCTGCTCGCCGACGGCATAGGCGGTGAGCAGGGCGCCTCCGTCCTTACCGGCCTGCCGGAGGCGATCGCGCAAGGCACGCGGCAGGGTTCCGGGGGAATGGGTGGTCTTTTCCGCCAGCCACACCAGATCCGTGTTCCTGACCGGGTCCCCGATCTGGTTCAGCACGACCACGATCGCGACGAAAAGCACCACGGCGCCGGCGAAGATCGCCATGATGCGAGTGCCCTTGGAGATCGAGCGCTTCGGCGGGGTGGGTGTCTCGTAGTCGTAGTTCTTCACGAATCCTCCGTGCGGCCCCTATTGCCGTTGCTTCGGGGTTCCGCACGGAGGTCGGTGTTCGGCCGAACACCGTTACTCCGTGCTTTCTGCAAATGGCCCGATCAGGTAAACCCGACGCGGGTGGGATGAAGATCTGATTTCGGCCGTAACAAATGCGCGAGTTCGACCGAACCAGTTCTCTCAGGTGAGGTGGGACCGCAGTTCTCGCGCCGCCGCAGCGGGATCCTCCGCCTCCGTGATCGCCCGGACCACCACGATCCGGGACGCTCCCGCCGCCAGGACCTCCGGCAGCCGGGGGACGTCGATGCCGCCGATGGCGAACCAAGGCCGGGGCGGCGCGTCGGAAGCCACCGAACGGACCAGGTCCAGCCCCGGTGCCGAACGCCCCGGCTTGGTCGGGGTCGGCCAGCAGGGGCCCGTGCAGAAGTAGTCCACTCCCGGCTCGGAAGCCGCGGCCGACGCCTGGGCGGCCGAGTGCGTCGAACGGCCGATCACCACGTCGTCGCCGAGGATTTGGCGGGCCAGGGGGACCGGGATGTCGTCCTGGCCCAGGTGCAGGACGTCCGCCCCCACCGCTAGGGCGACGTCCGCGCGGTCGTTCACCGAGAGCAGTGCTCCGTGGCGGGCGCAGGCTTCCGCCAGCACCTCCAAGGCCGCGATCTCGCCCTTGGCTTCCAGCGCGCCCGTTTTGTCGCGCAGCTGGATGATGTCGACGCCGCCGGACAGGGCCGCGTCGGCGAACGACGCCAGGTCGCCGCGGGCGGTTCGGGCGTCCGTGCACAGGTACAGGCGCGCGGCGTCGAGCCGGGCGCGGATCTTGTCACCGGAGAGGGCGGGCATAGCGGCGACCGTACCTGGCGAGCTAGGGTGAACGGGTCCGCACGGGAGCCCGAGGCACGGGCTGAGAGGGAGCTGCCGCTCCGACCGTGGAACCTGATCCGGGTCATGCCGGCGCAGGGAGCGTGATCCCATGACGAACACCTTGGCCGTGGTCGGTGCCGGCGTGATCGGCCTGTCCGCGGCGTGGCGCGCGGCCACGCGAGGCCACGCGGTCACCGTTTACGACCCCGAACCCGTCCGTGGCGGCGCGTCCTGGCTGGCCGGCGGCATGCTCGCCCCGGTCACCGAGGCTTGGCCCGGGGAAGAAGCCGTCCTCGCCCTTGGCGAAGAATCCCTGCGACGCTGGCCCGGCTTCGCGCGCGACCTTATCCAGGAAGGCGTCGACCCCGGTCTCGCCGAGCACGGGACGCTGGTCGTCGCCTTCGACAGCGCCGACGCCGGTCACCTCGACATCCTCGCCGGCTACCTGCACTCCCTCGGCCGCGCGGCCGAACGCCTGACCGGGCGCGAGGCCAAGCGGCTCGAACCCGGCGTCGGATCCGTCCGAAGTGGACTCCACGTGCCCGGCGACCTGGCCGTGGACAACCGGAAACTGCTCAACGCGCTGTACGCGGCTTGCCTCAACCACCAGGTCCGGTTCGTCCGCGAACGCGTCGAAACCATCCCGGACGCCGACGCCGTCGTGCTCGCCGCCGGCGCCTGGACCGGACGGCTGCACCCGCAGCTCGCCGACGCCGTCCGCCCGCTCAAGGGCGAGATCCTCCGCCTCAAACCCCGCCGCGGCTGCCTGCCGCCGCCCGCGCGCACCGTTCGCGCCGTGGTCGAAGGCCGGCCGATCTACCTCGTCCCGCGCGGCGACCAGGAACTCGTCCTCGGCGCGACGCAGTACGAAGCGGGCTTCGACCGGGCCGTCACCGCGCGCGGCGTCCGTGAGCTGATCGAGGGCGCCGAGCGCGTCTTCCCGGCGATCACCGAGTACGAGCTGGCCGAGACGGCCGCGGGCCTGCGCGCCGGCAGCCGGGACGCGCTGCCGTACCTCGGTGTCCTGGACGACGGCGTCTACGCCGCGACCGGGCACCACCGCAACGGCCTGCTGCTGGCCCCGGTGACCGCGGACGCCGTGGTCGCCTGGCTCGAGGGGGAGAAGCCGCCCGAAGGCGTCGAAGCGGCTTCGCCCGCCCGCCTGTCCCAGAAGGAGCACGTGTGATGGAGATCAAGCTCAACGGCCGGTGGACGGAGTTCCCGGACGACGCGACCGTCGCCGACGTCCTCGACGCCGCCGGCGGGCAGCGGCCCGGCATCGCCGTCGCGGTCGACGGCGTCGTCGTCCGCCGGGGCGACTGGGCCACCACCGCCGTGCCCAAGGGCGCGGTGTTCGACGTGCTCACCGCCGTCCAAGGAGGCTGAAGTGGACGAAGAACCGCTGGTCATCGGCACGTGCAAGCTGTCGTCACGGCTGATCATCGGCACCGGCGGCGCGGCGAACCTCGCTGTGCTCGAACGCGCGCTGGTCGCGTCCGGCACCGAGCTGACCACCGTCGCGATGCGACGCGCCGACGCCGAGGGTGGCTCCGGCGTCCTCGAACTCCTGAAGAGGCTCGGGATCGAGCTGCTGCCGAACACCGCGGGCTGCCGCACGGCCGCCGAAGCGGTGCTCACCGCGCGCTTGGCGCGCGAGGCGCTTGATACCGATCTCATCAAGCTCGAGGTGCACGCGGACGACCGGACGCTGCTCCCGGACCCCGTCGAAACCCTCGACGCGGCCGAGCAGCTGGCCGCCGACGGCTTCACCGTGTTCGTCTACACGAACGACGACCCGGTGCTCGCGCTGCGCCTGGAGGAGGCCGGCTGCGCCGCCGTGATGCCGCTGGGCGCGCCGATCGGCACCGGCCTCGGGATCCGGAATCCGCACAACATCGAGCTGATCGTTTCGCGGGCGGGCGTGCCGGTGATCCTCGACGCCGGAATCGGCACCGCGTCGGACGCCACGCTGGCGATGGAGCTGGGCTGCGACGCCGTCCTGCTGTCCACCGCGGTCACCCGGGCCAGCGACCCCGAGCGGATGGCCGCGGCGATGCGCTCGGCCGTCGTGGCCGGACGGCTGGCGCGGGGCGCGGGGCGGGTGCCGCAGCGCTTCTGGGCCCAGGCGTCGAGCCCGCCGCGCTGACCGTCGGCGCCTTAACACCGAACCCGCACCGGGAACCCGTAAAGTGGACCGAACTTTCCGGCGCACCCGCGCACGGGTGAGGCAGAAGGAGCCAGCCGTGACCACATCGGTCCAGGACACCTCGGGCAGGTTGTACCTCGCGGTGGGCAGGCTGTCCCGATCGCTGCGCCAGGCCGGTGTGCCGGGCCCCGGCCACGGCGCGATCTCCGCGCTGGCGACCCTGGTGCACGCCGGCCAGCTCCGGCTCGGGGATCTCGCCGCCAAGGAGGGCGTCGCCGCGGCGACCATGTCGCGGATCATCGCGTCCCTGGTCGAGGCCGGGTACGTCAGCCGAGAGTCCGACCCGGTCGACCGGCGGGCGTGGCTGGCGAAGGCCACCGAAGAGGGCGAGCGGCTCGTCTCCGGCGTCCGGTCGACGCGGGTGCAGGAGCTGAACCGGCGGCTGGATCGCCTGTCGCCGGAGCACCGCGAAGCGCTGACGACGGCGCTGCCGGCGCTCGAAGCCCTGATCGCCGACGAAGACCGCTAAGGGGTCGGCAGCCGCCGGGTGATCCGGTCGAAGAGCTCGCCCAGCGGCTCGCCGACGTCCCGGCCGAAGTCGGTCAGCCCGTAGGTGACCTGGGGTGGTGTCGTCGGCTCGACGCGCCGCCAGACCAGGCCGTCCTTGACCAGCGCGCGCAGGGACTGGGCGAGCATCTTCTCGCTGATCCCTTCGATGCTCTCGCGCAGCTCGAAGAACCTGAGGTCGTTGCTCTGCAACGAGATCAGCACCCAGATGCCCCACCGGCTCGTCACGTGGTCGACCACCTCGCGCGCGGCGCAGGCGGTGTGAAACACCTCATACCGCGGCTGGGTCCCGCCCTGGGTGATCTGCGCGCCTCCGGTCACGTAGGGAGCTTACCCGGAGGTGTGTCCTTACCAAAAGTTAGCTCGGCTCCTAGCGTCCTGATCACCGAAGACATCGGACGAAGGAGCAGAGCATGATCGTGGTGACCGGGGCTACCGGGAACGTGGGCCGGCCGTTGACACAGGCGCTGGCCGAGGCGGGGCAGCAGGTGACGGCGGTGTCGCGGCACGCCGCGGCGGTCCCGGACGGCGTCCGCCACGTGGTGGCCGACCTGGCCGAGCCCGCCGGGCTGGAGCCGGCGCTCGCCGGGGCGAAGGCGTTGTTCCTGCTGCTGTCCGGCGACCTGCACGCCGTCGGCGCCGACCCGGCCGACATCGTCCGCACGGCGGTCGCCAGTGGGGTCCGCAAGGTCGTCCTGCTGTCGACGCTGGGCGTGGCGACCCGGCCGTTCGGCACGACGCGGGTGGCGATGCGCGCCCTGGAGGACGTGCTGCGCGAGTCCGATGTGGACTGGAGCATCCTGCGGCCGGGTGGGTTCGCCTCCAACGCCCTGTGGTGGGCCGAGTCCGTCCGCACCCAGCACGTCGTCGCCGCGCCCTTCGGGGACACCGGGGTGCCGGTGATCGACCCGGCGGACATCGGCGAGGTCGCCGCGGCCTGCCTGCTGGACGACCGGCACACCGGCGAGATCTACGAGCTGACCGGGCCGGCGGTGATCACCCCGCGCGGGCAGGCGGCCGCCATCGCCGACGCGCTGGGCTCGCCGGTGCGATTCCAGGAGCTGACCCGCGCCGAGGCCAAGGCCGGCATGACCCAGAGCATGCCGGGCGAGCTCGCCGACGACACCTTGGACATCCTCGGCTCGCCGAGCCCGGCCGAGCTGCGGGTCAGCCCGGACGTCGAGCGGGTGCTCGGCCGTCCCCCGCGTTCCTTCGCCGACTGGGCCGCGGAGAACATCGCCGCGTTCCGTTAAGCGGCCCGCTCACGCCGCAGCTCGGCGAGCTCCGCGCGTACGGCGCGGAGCTCTTCGAGGATCTCGCGGTTGGCCTCGGCCTGCGTCGCGGCCTGCTTGGCCTCTTCCTCGCGGATGTCCTGCCGCAGCTCGTCCTCCATACCGCTGACGACGACGGCGATGAAGAGGTTCAGCACCGCGAAGCTGGACACCAGGATGTAGACGACGAAGAAGATCCACGCCATCGGCGCCTGGACCATGATCTCCTTCGCGATGTCCGGCCACGCTTCGCCGGTCATCACCTGGAAGAGCGTGAACAGCGACGTCCCGAGGTCACCGAAGTTCTCGGGCGAGATGACGCCGAACAGCTTGGTCGCCATCACGCCCGCGACGAAGATGATCAGCGCGAGCAGCGCGGCGATCGAGGCCATGCCGGGGATCGCCGCGAGCAGCCCGGAGACGACCTTCCGCATCGACGGGACGACGGAGATCAGCCGCAGCACCCGGAGCACGCGCAGCGACCGCAGCACGGCGAACGGCCCGGTCGCCGGGATCACCGCGATGCCGACGACCAGCAGGTCGAAGACGTTCCAGTTGTCGCGGAAGAACCCGCCGCGGTAGGCGTAGAACTTCGCCAGCAGCTCGGCGACGAAGATGCCGAGCGCGATGTGGTCGAGGATGTGCAGGAGGCCGCCGTAACCGTCGATCAGCGACGTCGACGTCTCCATCCCGAGGGTGACCGCGTTGAACACGATCACGGCGATGATGAAGTTCTGGAAGCGGCGGTCCTCGAGGACCTTCGCCACCCGCTCGCGCCCGGTCAAGGCCGTCCCCCGTTGTGGTCAAGGATCAGTAAACGAGGAAAGGGTAGCCGGGCGGGTACTCAGCGCTCCTCAGGCGTTCGCGGCGCGCGGGCTGGGTGCGAGAGGGTGGGCCTCGGCGTTCCTCGCGGGCCGGCTTCCGGGCAGCCTGATTCGGTCGCCACGGCGGAGGATTCCTGCGCGACTGGCGGCGACCTGCGGGTCTTCGAGGACGGCCGCCGCAAGGACGAGACGGGTGCTCGGCGACCTGCGGGTCTTCGGGCGCGGCCGCCGCAAGGTCGTGCTGGTACTCAGCGCTCCTCGGGTGCCAGGCGCCAGAAGGCCGAGACCGGGCCGACCTTGGCGCCCATCGGGTACGCGTGCTCGACCGCGTGGGACACGAACCACTTGCCGTAGCGGGCCGCCTCGACCACTGACATGCCCTTCGCCAGGCCCGCCGTCAGCGCCGACGCCATCGTGTCGCCCGCGCCGTGCGTGTGCTGGGTCGGGTAGCGCTCACCGGGTAGCTCCACGAACGTCGAGCCGTCGAAGAGCAGGTCGACGCACTCCGGGTCGGACTGCAGGTGGCCGCTCTTCACGAGGACGTAGCGCGGGCCCATCCGGTGCAGCACCACCGCGGCGGTGTGCATGCCTTCGCGGTCCTTCACCGTCATCCCGGTCAGCAGGCGGACCTCGTCGAGGTTCGGCGTCAGCACCGTGGCGCGCGGCAGGAGCTCGTCGCGCAGGGCGTGCAGGCCGGCGTCGTCGAACAGCGGGTGGCCGTGCATGGACGCCGCCACCGGGTCGACGACGAACGGGATCTTCTCGTCGCGGCCGATCTCCGCCTTGTCGCACGCCGCCGCGACGGCGTTGATGATCTCCGCGGACGCCAGCATGCCCGTCTTGGCCGCGCCGACCCCCATGTCCGCCGCGACGGCCTCGATCTGCCCGGCCACGATGTGCGGCGGCAGGTCCGCGCGGTCGTGCACGCCCAGGGTGTTCTGCACCGTGACGGCGGTGACGGCGACCAGGCCGTGGACCCCGCAGGTGAGGAACGTGCGCAGGTCCGCCTGCAGACCGGCGGCGCCGCCGGAGTCCGATCCGGCGATGGTCAACGCAGTGGGCGGGCTCGTGGTCATGGTGGTTTCCCGACTTCTGGTCTAGGCCAACCGGCCGCTTTTCCTTCATGAGCAGTCAACCACGGTGAGACATTGTGAACATTACTCACGTTCGAAGGAGCCTGGATGAAGCTCTTCTCGGTGGCAGTCCTCACGGCGGCGCTCGTGCTCTCCGGGGCGACGGCGGCCCATGCGGACAGCCCGAAGCTCTCCCACGTCACGACCGTCGGCGTGCACAACACGTACGACCCGGCGGCCTACGACTACCTGGCCAGGGCGCTCGACGCCGGCTCGTCGCTCATCGAGCTGGACGTCTGGCCGGACTTCATCACCCACGAGTGGAAGGTCAGCCACTCGAACCCGTTGGGGAACAACAACAACTGCGTCGCGGCGACGTCGGCGTCGCAGCTGTACACCGGCGGGAAGAACAAGAACCTGGAGTACTGCCTCGACGACATCCGGATCTGGCTCGCCGCCCACCCGGGCCACACGCCGCTCACGCTCAAGCTGGAGATGAAGACCGGCTTCTCGGACAACACCGGCATGGGCCCCGACGAGCTGGATGCGACGTTCCGCTCGCACCTGGGCAGTGTCGCGTTCCGCCCGGGTGAGCTGCTCGGCAGCTACGGCACGCTCGACGACGCGGCCAAGGCGGACAACTGGCCGTCCGTGGACGCGCTGCGGGGCCGCGTGATCACCGAGATCATCCCGGGCACGGTGGAGGAGCAGAACCCGACCGACACACTGAAGACCGACGTCGAGTACGCGCGGTACCTGGTCGGGCTCAAGAACGCCGGCCGGGTCGGGGACGCCTACATCTTCCCGACCGTCCACGGTGCCGTCGGCGGTGACCCGCGGGACAAGTACACCGCCGACCTCAAGCCGTGGTTCGTGGTCTTCGACGGTGACGCCAGCGCGTGGGTCACCCAGACCGGCCCGTGGTGGTACGACGCCAACCACTACTACGTCGTGATGACCGACGGCCAGAACGTCGCGCCGGCCATCGACGCCCACAACCCGACGGTCGACCAGGCCAACCAGCGCGTCGCGGACCTGGCGAAGCAGCACGCGTCGGTGATCACGTCCGACTGGACCGGGCTCACGACGGTGCTGCCCCAGGTGCTCACCAGGGGCTGAATCCACGGGGCCGGCCTCGATCAGCTCGAGGCCGGCCCGCCGCGGCCCGCTGATGGCTCACCGGGTTTCGCCGGGCGTTCACCTCGTCGCCTCCGTGGCTCCCTAACCTCCGGGTAACTCATCCGAACCAATTTCCTGGAGGGTTCATGCGGAGACTGTTCTGCCTGGTCACAGCGTTGGTCGCGGCCGCGGGGCTGACGACCGGCGTCGCCGAAGGGGCGGCCAAAACGCCCAAGGTGCTGGTGATCGGGCTCGACGGCACGCGGTTCGACAAGCTCCTCGCCGCCGACACGCCGAACGTGCACGCGCTCGTCCAGCGCGGGTACTCGTCGCGCAGCTCGCTCTACGGCAGCGGGATGGCGCCGACGCTCAGCGGCCCCGGCTGGTCGTCGATCCTCACCGGCGTCTGGCCCGACAAGCACCTGGTCAAGGACAACGCGTTCACCGGCAACAACCTGGCCGCCTACCCGAGCTGGCTCGCGCGGGCCGAGACGGCGAACCCGGCGCTCGACACCTACGCCGCCGTCGACTGGAAGCCGATCGGGGACCGGATCCTGCGGACCGGCCAGGACCGCAAGTACGTCCTGGACGGCGATTCCGCCGGCTACGAGAACACCGACCCGCAGCTCGCCGCGGACGCCGAGAAGCACCTGAAGCAGGACAAGGCCGACGCGTCGTTCGTCTACTTCGGAGAGACGGACGAGGCCGGTCACGCCCACGGCGCGGATTCGCCGGAGTACGCCGCGACCCTGCGCTCGGACGACGCGTACATTGGCCGGCTGTTGACGGCGATCAGCGCGCGGCCGACCTACGCGTCCGAAGACTGGCTGATCATGCTGACCACCGACCACGGCCACACCGGTCCGGGCGGCCACGGCGGTGACAGCCCCGAGGAGCGCATGACGTTCGTCGTCGCGGCCGGCGGCGCGGTACCGGCCGGAACACCCGCGGTGGCGCCGAAGATCGTCGACATCGCGCCGACGGCGTTGCGGCACTTGGGAATCGCGCTTTCCCTGGACGGCTACGCGTTGGGTGCGGTGCCGGTGGACCCGTTCGATTCGGCGGTGCTGAAGTCGCGTGTGGACGAAACCGGCGTCCCGGCTTCGGTGCCGGGCTGGACGCACGACGCACCGTCGGGCTGGACGGTCCGGAACGCTTCGGCCATGCCCGCGGGTGTGACGGAGTGGCAGGGCTGGGCGTTCACGAACGACGACTTCTGGACGCGCACCGCGCCCGGGCAGGAGCGGGAGGCGAACGTGCGGTCCCGGGGGGTGTTCGCGGTGGCGGACCCGGACGAGTGGGACGACAAGGGTTCGCCGTCCTCGAAGGGCACTTTCGATTCTTCCCTGGTTTCGCCCGCGCTCACGGTCTCCGATAAGTCCACTGTGGACATCGGGTTCGTCTCGCACTACCGCCAGGACGGCACCCAGCGCGGCGCGCTGACGGTGTCCTTCGACGGTGGCGCGGAGAAGCCGATCCTGGCCTACGGCCCGGAATCCTCGTCCGCGAACCGAGGCGGCGACGTCCTGTCCCAGCCGACAACGGCCTCCGTGGCGGTCCCGGCGGGCGCTCGTTCGGCGCGGTTCACGTGGCGCCTTTATGCGGCGGGCAACAACTGGTACTGGGCGGTCGACGCACCGCACCTGGCGGCCCGCTGAGCGCACGGGTGGGGCCGGCTCACGCGCCGGGCCGGTCCCACCAGTGCGGCTGGTCGATGTCGGGCCGGTCGCGCAGCGGGAAGTAGAACGGGACGCCCAGTGCGGCCGCCAGAGCTTGGCCCTTCTCCGACGCCTCTTCGGTCGGCTGCGTGCGGCCGACGTAGGGCGGGAACATGCCCAGCGGGACCAGTTCGTGCTCCGGACGCGCCACGACGACGCACAGCGTGGGGATCCAGCCCCGCGAGTCGCCGTCCCAGATGATCTCGACCGCGAGCGGGCTCAGGTTCTGTTCGGCGACGGCGGCCAGCATCCCGGCCACCGTGACCTCCGGCGGCGGCTTCAGCAGCCCGCGTTCGTGCAGGTCACCGTTGCGGAAGCCGACCAGGCCCTGGCCTTCGGTGATGCCGGGCGCCGGCGTGAGGCCCGATTTCTCGCGCAGCGCCAGGATCGCGTGCAGGGTGTGGCCCTCGGCGAGCAGGTTGTCGATCTCGGTGCGCAGCTCGCCGGGCAGGGCCGCCCACAGCTCTTCGGGTTCCCTCACCCGCTCAGTCTGTCAGCACCCAGAACGGCGACACCGGGCCGACTCCCGCGCCGAGCGGATAGGACTCCGCAACGCAGCGCTCGATGAACTTCTTGCCCGCCGCCACCGCGTCCGGTACCGAAGCGCCCTTCGCCAGTGAGGCCGTGATTGCCGAGGCCATCGTGTCGCCCCCGCCGTGGGTGTTCTCCGTGTCGTAGCGGGGGCCGCTGAGTGAGATGACCGCGTCGCCGTCCGTCAGGAGGTCCACGCAGGTGCTGCCCTCCATGTGGCCGCCCTTGACCAGGACCCACCGGGATCCGAAGGCCAGCAACGCTTCCGCCGCTTCGCGTTGGGAAGCAGGGGACGTCACCGAGATGCCCGTCAGCAGGCGGACCTCGTCGAGGTTCGGGGTGATCAGCGTCGCGCGGGGGAACAGCTCCGTGCGGATCGCCTCCAGGGCGTCCTCGCGCAGCAGGGCGTGGCCCGTCATCGACGCCGCCACCGGGTCGACCACCAGCGGGATGTCGCCGCCGACCTCGTCGAGGGTCTTGGCCACCGCGCGGATGATCTCCGCCGTGGCCAGCATCCCCGTCTTGGCCGCGTCGACGCCCATGTCCGACGCCACCGCCTTGATCTGCGCGGCCACGACGTCGGCCGGGATCTCGGTGAAACCCTGGACGCCCAAGGAGTTCTGCACGGTGACGGCCGTCAGCGCGACCAGCCCGTGCACGCCGTGGGCGAAGAACGTGCGCAGGTCCGCCTGGATGCCCGCACCACCGCCGGAGTCGGATCCGGCGATGGTGAGGGCGGTGGGCGGAGTCACGGCTGGACCACGGGCAGGTAGACTTTGCTGCCGGATTCGGTGAACTCCGCCGACTTCGAAGCCATGCCGGCCTCGATGGCCTCCACAGTGGACAGACCGTGTTCCTCAGCGTACTTGCGGACGTCCTGCGTGATCCGCATCGAGCAGAACTTCGGGCCGCACATCGAGCAGAAGTGCGCGGTCTTGGCCGGCTCGGCGGGCAGCGTCTCGTCGTGGAACGCACGCGCCGTGTCCGGGTCGAGCGACAGGTTGAACTGGTCGTTCCAGCGGAACTCGAAGCGGGCCTTCGACAGCTCGTCGTCCCACTCCTGCGCGTACTGGTGCCCCTTGGCCAGGTCGGCGGCGTGCGCCGCGATCTTGTAGGTGATCACGCCGGTCTTGACGTCGTCGCGGTTCGGCAGGCCGAGGTGCTCCTTCGGCGTGACGTAACACAGCATCGCCGTGCCGTACCAGCCGATCTGCGCCGCGCCGATGGCCGAGGTGATGTGGTCGTAGGCCGGCGCGATGTCCGTCGTGAGTGGACCGAGGGTGTAGAACGGCGCCTCGCCGCAGAGCCGTTCTTCGAGCTCGACGTTCTCCTTGATCTTGTGCATCGGCACGTGGCCGGGGCCCTCGATCATCACCTGGACGTCGTGCGAGCGCGCGATGTGGGTCAGCTCACCGAGGGTCTCCAGTTCGGCGAACTGCGCGCGGTCGTTGGCATCGGCGATCGAACCGGGGCGCAGGCCGTCGCCCAGGGAGAACGTGACGTCGTACTGGCGCAGCAGCTCGCAGAGTTCCTCGAAGTGCGTGTACAAAAAGGACTCCTGATGGTGCGCGAGGCACCACGCGGCCATGATCGAGCCGCCGCGGCTGACGATGCCGGTGACGCGCCGCGCGGTCAGCGGGATGTAGCGCAGCAGCACGCCGGCGTGCACGGTGACGTAGTCGACACCCTGTTCGCACTGCTCGACGATGGTGTCGCGGTAGACCTCCCACGACAGCTTTTCCGGTTCCCCGTCGACCTTTTCGAGCGCCTGGTAGATCGGCACGGTGCCGACCGGCACCGGCGAGTTGCGGATGATCCACTCACGCGTCTCGTGGATCCGCTTGCCGGTGGAGAGGTCCATGATGGTGTCGGCGCCCCAGCGGGTGGCCCACACCATCTTGTCGACCTCTTCCTCGACCGACGACCAGACGGCCGAGTTCCCCATGTTGGCGTTGATCTTCACCAGGAAGTTCTTGCCGATGATCATCGGCTCGGACTCGGGGTGCCGCCGGTTGACCGGGATCACTGCGCGGCCGCTCGCGACCTCCGCGCGCACGAACTCCGGTTCGACGCGCTCGCGGGCCGCGATGTACTCCATTTCCCTGGTGACAACGCCTTTTTTGGCCCAGCCGAGCTGCGTGTTGTGCTCCCGGCCGTCGGACCAGCCGGCCCGCAGCCGGTGGAGTCCACTGTAGACGTCGATGGTGGCGTCCGGATCCGTGTACGGGCCCGAAGTGTCGTAGACGTCGAAGTGTTCACCGTTCGAGAGGTCGATCCGGCGGGCCGGAACGCGAAGCCCGGATTCCGTCTGGTGATAGACCTTGTGCGAACCGGTGATCGGACCCGTGGTGACGGAGACGTGCTTGTTTTCAAGCGTGGTCAACGACTTTCACTCCCTACGCCGGCATTACCCGGTCAGGTTCATGCGGTCGGTGACACCCGGGACAGATCCCCAGTCACCCTCTCAGCCCGCCATGGCGCGAGCTCCCGCGTTGTGGTGTTGTGCCACCGACCATGCCACGCCGGGGCGCCAGACTCAAGTCCGCTCACCTCACCCGACCAGTTCGGCGGGTGTGGCGTAGACGTCGACCATGGCTCCGTTGCGCAGCACGGTGATCGGCAGCGGGGTGCCGATCACTTCGGCGAACAGCTGCCGCTGGATGCCCTGCGCGTCCGAGACGCGGGTGCGGCCGACGGTCAGCACGAGGTCGCCCGCCCGCAGCCCGGCGCGCTCGGCGGGCCCGCCGGAGACGACTTCGCGCACCCGCAGCCCGGCCTCCTGCCCGGTCCGCTCGGCGATGTCGTCGGGCAGCGGCGCGGGCACGCCGACCACGCCGAGGTACGCGCGCCGCACCCGCCCTTCGACGACGAGCGTGTTGATGATCCGGCGCGTCGTCGAGTTGATCGGCACGGCGAGCCCGAGCCCGACGCCGGCGACCGCGGTGTTGACCCCGACGACGCGGCCGGCGGAGTCGGCGAGCGCGCCGCCGGAGTTGCCGGGGTTGAGCGCGGCGTCGGTCTGGATGACGTCCTCGATCACCCGGCCGGCGCGGCCGTGGCGCACCGGCAGTGCCCGGCCGAGCGCGCTGACGACCCCCGCGGTGACCGAGCCGGAGAAGCCGAGCGGGCTGCCGATCGCGACGACGAGCTGCCCGACGACCAGGTTGTCGGCGTCCCCGAGCACGGCGGCGGACGGCGTCTCGTCCCGCGCCCGCAGCACGGCGAGGTCCGACAGCGGATCGGCCCCGACGACGTCGAAGCGTGCTTCGCTGCCGTCGGCGAAGGTCGCGACGCCTTGTCGTTCGCCGTCGACGACGTGCGCGTTGGTCAGCAGGTAGCCGTCGTCGGCGAAGACGACCGCGGAGCCGCTGCCACGCCCGAGCTGAACCCCGGCGACGTGCGGGGTGACGGTCTTGGCGACCGTGCTGACCGAGCGCGAGTAGGCGTCCATCGCCTCGTCCATGAAGTACCTCGATTACACCGTTGCAGGTACTTCAAGTGTGCGCCGGTCACCGCGAGAAGTCCGTTCGCTGGTCGAGAACCCCGGACCAGTGACGGTCAGTGGTTCACCGATTCGGACCATGCGCCGGTGAAGGATCGGCGAGACACTGCCTGTCGCTTCCGTAACGGTGCAGAAGTGACATCACTGTGGGGTTGATATGCGCAAACTCATGGTCTCGGCCCTTGCCGGGCTGCTGGTCACCGGGCTGATACCGGCGACCGCGGCGGCACAGGGTACGGCTCCCGGCGCGCCCGGTGCCCATCCCAGCTGGCTGCCCGCGAACAAGACCGGCTTCGGTACCGCTCACGACCGCGGCAGCAACGTCTGGTTCACGCTCCAGGGCGGGCAGCTGTCCGAGGTCTACTACCCGGACCTGTCCACGCCGAGCGTCCGCTCGATGAACTTCGTCGTCACCGACGGGCGCAGCTTCGCCGACCTCGACTACGCCGAGAAGTCGCAGCAGGTCCGGCGCACCGACGACGACAGCCTGACCTACGAGCAGACCGTCACCGACGACCAGCACCGCTGGCGGCTGCGCAAGACCTACGTCACCGACCCGGCCGCGACGACCGTGCTGGTGGACGTCGACTTCCAGTCGCTGACCGGGCGGCCGTACCAGCTCTACGCCGTCGCCGACCCGGACCTGACCAACGACGGCTCCGACGACTCGGCCGCCCGCAGGGGTGACGCGCTCACCGCGTCGGACGCCACCAACGCCGCCGCGTTGACCGCGAAGCCCGGCTTCACGAAGACCAGCGTCGGCTTCGCCGGGGTGTCCGACGGCAACACCCAGCTCACGAAGACGTTCAAGCTCGCGACGTACGACACCGCCGCGAAGGGGAACGTCCTGCTCACCGGGCAGACCGCGGCCGACGGCGTGCGCAGCCGGCACGTCACCCTCGCGCTCGGCATGGGCGCGAAGGCGGCCGACGCGCTCGGCAACGCACAGGCGTCGCAGCGGCGCGGTTTCGGTGACATCACCCGCTCGTACGACCGCGGCTGGGAGCAGTACCTGCGCGGGGTGAGCAAACCGCCGTCGTCGCTGAAGACCGACAGCGAGCGCGACCTCTACAAGGCGTCGATGCTGACGCTGGCCGCGAGTGAGGACAAGCACCACCCGGGCGCGTTCATCGCGTCGCCGAGCATGCCGTGGCGGTTCGGGAACAACGACCCGGAGTGGTCGCCCTCCGGCACCTACCACCTGGTCTGGCCGCGTGACCTCTACCAGATCGCGACCGGCCTCGCCGCCGGTGGCGACACGGCGGCCGCGAGCCGCGCGGTGACGTACATGTTCGGCACGCAGCAGCAGGCCGACGGGCACATGCCGCAGAACAGCCGGGTCGACGGCGTGCCGTACTGGACGTCCGTCCAGCTCGACGAAACCGCTTTCCCGATCGTGCTGGCCCAGCAGCTCGGGCGCACCGACGTCTGGCCCGGCGTGCGCAAGGCGGCCGACTTCCTGTTGTCCTACAAGGGTCCTGATGGTCAGGCGTCGCCGTGGACCCAGCAGGAGCGCTGGGAGGAGCAGGACGGCTGGTCCCCGTCGACGATCGCGTCGGTGATCGCCGGGCTCGTCTGCGCGGCGGACATCGCCTCGCACAACGGCGCGGCGGCGGATGCCGCTCGGTACCTCGCCGCGGCCGACAAGTTCAAGGCCGACCTGCCCAAGCAGACGATCACCACGAACGGGCCGCTGTCGAAGGACCCGTACTTCGTCCGGCTGACCAAGGACGGCAACGCGAACGCCGGGACGACGTACAACCTCGGCAACTCCAGCGTGACGATGGACCAGCGTGCGGTCACCGATGCGGGCTTCCTCGACCTGGTGCGCCTCGGCGTCTACCGCGCCGACGACCCGGTGATCGTGAACAGCGTTCGCGTCACGGACAAGGAGATCTCGTTCACCACGCCGACCGGCCAGTTCTGGCACCGCTACACGAAGGACGGCTACGGCGAGCAGGCCGACGGTTCGCCGTGGGACTACACGTTCCCGGCCGAGAGCCGCACGACGTTCGGCCGGCTGTGGCCGCTGCTGGCCGGCGAGGGCGGCGAGTACGAACTGACGCTCGGCCAGCCCGGGGCGGCCGCGCGGCGGCTGCGTGACCTCGGCCGGGTGAGCAGCTCGGCGGAGACCATGCCGGAGCAGGTGTGGGACGAGAACCCGCCGTCGGGCCAGACGGGTTTCCCGGCCGGCACCCCGAACACCTCGGCGACGCCGCTGGCCTGGACGCACGCGCAGTACGTCCGCCTGGCCTGGGACGTCGAGGCGGGCTCGACCCTGGAGACGCCGAAGGTGGTCCGCTGCCACTTCCTCGGCTGCTGAGCCTCCGGGGGACGGCGGTCGTCGTCAGATGACGGCGCCGTCGTCCTCCGGGGTGCGCGGCGGGAGCCACGAGAGGCCGGGAACGCCCCACTTGTTGGACTTCAGCATCTTCTTCGCGGCGCGGGCGTGGCGCCCGACGAGCCGGTCGAGGTAGATGTAGCCGTCGAGGTGGTCGGTCTCGTGCTGCAGGCAGCGCGCGAAGTAGCCGGTGCCCTCGACCTCGATCGGGTTGCCTTCGATGTCGGAGCCGGTCACCTTCGCCCACGACGCGCGGCCGGTCGGGTACGACTCGCCGGGCGCCGAGAGGCAGCCCTCCCAGTCGTCGTCCGGGTCCGGCATGGTCTCCGGGATCTCCGACGTCTCGAGCTTCGGGTTGACGACGACGCCCTTGTGGCGGACGCCCTCGTCGTCCGGGCAGTCGTAGACGAACACCCGCAGGTCGAGGCCGATCTGGTTGGCGGCCAGGCCGACCCCCTCGGCGGCGTACATCGTCTCGAACATGTCGTCGGTGAGGGTGCGCAGCTGCTCGTCGAACTCGGTGATCTCCCGAGTCGGGTTGTGCAGCACGGGGTCGCCGGCGATCCGGATGGCGTGGACGGTCACGAGCGGGCAGTTTAGTCGGACCCTTCTGGTAGACCTGCATCAGACCGTGACGCGCCGGTGTCGATGCCCACGTCGGCGTGCGGATCCGTGGTTGAATGACGCCCGCGGAAGAGCTAGGTCATGATCGCCATGTCGCCCGATTGAGAGGGACTCGGATGGACGCCGCGGAGTCGATGGCTGAGCCGCAGCCGTCGCCGCCGAAGCCCGTGCCCGGCCTGACCGAACGCGAGGTCGAGATCCTCGCCTTCGAGCGTCAGTGGTGGCGACACGCCGGGGCGAAGGAGAACGCCATCCGCGAGCGCTTCGAAGTCTCCACCACGCGCTACTACCAGCTGCTGAACAAGCTGCTGGAGAAGCCGGAGGCGATCGAAGCCGACCCGATGCTGGTGAAGCGGCTGCGCAAGACGCGCGCCGCCCGGCAACGCAAACGTGGCGCACGGCGACTGGGGATCGAGCTGAAATGAGCGTGTTTTCGGGAATGTCCCGGCCGATGAAGGCCGCGGGCGTCGCGCTGATCGGCGTCGCGATCATCGCCGCCGTCATCGGCGGGATCTCCGCGTTGAGTGGTGGCGGGTCGAACGAAGCCGGGCCGAGCGGGACGCCCAGCACCCAGCCCGGCACGCCGCCGGGCGGCACGTCGCCGACGTCGCCCCCCTCCTCTTCGACACCGCCGACGTCGAGCACGGCCGGTCCGACGTCGCCCACGCCGCCGTCGTCCGGCCAGCCGACCCCCGGCCAGCCGACGTCGGGGCAGCCGGGTCAGCCCGGTGACCAGCAGACGTCCAACAAGTGGGTCACCGTCCGGGTGTTCAACAACTCGACGATCAAGGGCCTCGCGGCGCGGGCGAAGGACGACTTCGCCGGCTCGGGCTGGAACGTCACCGAGGTCAGCAACTACTCGCAGGGCATCATCCCGGCGACCACGGCCTACTACCGGCCGGGCACCGACGAGGAGGCCGCGGCCAAGCAGCTGGCGCAGGAGTTCGGCTTCAAGGCCGAGCCCCGCTTCCAGGGAATACAGGACGCGAGCCCGGGCGTGATCGTCATCGTGACGAACAACTACGAGTCCGGCCACAAGGGCAGCTGACGAGCTTTTGCCGAAGGGGCGCCACCCGCGGGTGGCGCCCCTTCGCGCGTTTCAGTCGCCGGTCTGCACGTGGGCGTAGGCCTCCAGGGCCGCGAGCTGGGCCGGGTCCAGGCTCGGCCGGACCTTCGTACGGGCCGTCTCGAGGTGGGCCGCCGTGACCTCGTGGGCCTCCAGCGACTCGCGCATCGCCGTCAACGCCGCTTCGCGGATCAGGGCCGCGCAGTCGGCCGCCGAGTAACCGTCCAGAGTGGACGCCACCGCGGCCAGGTCCACATCGGATGCCAGCGGGGTGTTCTTCGAGGTCGCCAGCAGGATCGCGGTGCGGGCCTCGGCGTCCGGCGGCGGCACGTAGACGCGGCGCTCCAGCCGTCCGGGCCGCAGCAGCGCCGGGTCGACCAGCTCGGGCCGGTTCGTCGCGCCGAGCACGACGACCTCGCGCATCGGCTCGACACCGTCCAATTCGGTCAGCAGCGCCGCGACCACGCGGTCGGCGACGCCGGAGTCGGACGACTGGCCGCGGCGCGGGGCCAGCGCGTCGATCTCGTCGAGGAAGATCAGCGACGGCGCGGCCTCGGCGGCGCGGCGGAACAGCTCCCGCACCGCACGCTCCGACTCGCCGACCCACTTGTCCATCAGCTCGGCGCCCTTGACCGCGAACACGTTGAGCGCGCCGGTGCCGGCCAGCGCCCGCACCAGGAACGTCTTGCCGCCACCGGGCGGCCCGTAGAGCAGCACCCCGCGCGGCGGTGCGACGCCGAGCCGGGCGAACGAGTCCGGGTACCGCAGCGGCCACAGCACCGTCTCGGTGAGGGACTGCTTGACGTCGACCATGTTGCCGACGTCGTCCAGGGTCAGCCCGCCGGTGGCCAGGTTGTCCGAAGTGGACAGCGACACCGGCCGGACGGTGGTCAGCGCCGCCTCGAGGTCCTGCTGCGAGACGCGCGGCTCGTCCTCGTCACGCTGGCGCAGCGCCGCCCGCAGGGCCGCGTCCCGCCGCAGCGCGATCAGGTCCGCCGCGACGAACCCCGGCGTCCGCTCGGCGAGCGCGCCGCAGTCGATGCCCGGCTCGAGCGGGACGTCACGCAGCAGGACGTTCAGCAGCTCACGGCGGATTTTCGCGTCCGGAAGTGCCAGGCCCAGCTCACGGTCCAGCAGGTCCGCGGCCCGCAGCCGCGGGTCGGCGGACTCGGCGCGGGCCGTCGTCGCGACCACGGCGAGCCGGTCGCGGCGCAGGGCCGCGCGCAGCTCCTCCAGCACGACCGTCGCCACCGGCGGCGGGGTGGTCGCGGGCAGCAGCGCGTCGACGTCGGTGATCAGCAGCACGGCCGGGCCCGTGGCGGCGCGGACCGCCTCGCGCAGGCGGGCCACCGCGACGTTCGGGTCCAGCACGGCCAGGTTGGGCGCGGCCAGCGGGACGACCTTGACGTCCTCGGCGTGGGCGACCGAACGCACGAGCGTCGCCTTGCCGACGCCTTCCGGGCCGGACAGCAGCACCCCGAGGTGGGCGGGCGCGCCCAGCTTCGCGAGCAGCTCGGGCCGGTGGAAGGCCAGGTCGAACCACTCGGAAAGCTTGCGGGCGGCCGCTTCGCCGCCGATCAGGTCGGCCACCGGCACGGCCGGCTCGGTGACCTCCGCGACCGCCACTTCGTCTTCGACGATCTCGGCGTCGATCCACTCCTCGGCCGCGGTGACGGCGGTGGTGCGGACGAGCGCGGTCGCCGTGCGCGGCGCGGCGGGCTCGGCGGCGGGCCGCGCGCCGTCCCGCCAGACGACCACTGTGGACGGTCCAACCGCGACGGTGCCGGCCGGCTCGGTCGCGGTGACGGTCAGCAGCTCGTTGGTCCAGGTCGCGCCGATGGCCCGCGACAGCTGGCCGCGCAGCCCGGCGGCGTCCGAGCCCGGCTGCGGCGCGAGGTCCTGCGGCAGCAGGGAAACGGCGTCTCCGACGGTCAGGACCTTGCCGATCAGCGCGAGCCGCAGCATGTGCGGGCTCACCGAGGTGCTGGCCAGCCGCGACCCCGCGACGGTCACCGTCCGCGCCGCGGACACCTCGGCCGGGGCGACGACGACCTCGGCGCCCTCGGTGACGCCGAGGTTCGACATCGTGACGTCGTCGGTGAGCAGCACCCCGGGCACGCCGGTCTCGTCGGCGGGCGCCGCGAGTGCGGCGCTGACGCGGGCGCCGGTCAGGTGCACCGCGTCCCAGGCCCGCAGGCCCAGCGCGTCGAGGACCTCGGGGTGCAGCCGGACGACGCCGCGGCGGGTGTCCAGCGCGGACGGCGTGTGCCGGACGGTCAGCGTGATCTGGGGGTGGCTCACGCCGTTCACCCTAGCGATGCGGAGCCCGCCCAGGCTGCCGAGCGGGGTGATGTCCCGGACCGCCGACACCGCGTGTCGTCCATCCGAGTACGCGTGTCGTCCCGCCAGGTACGCGTGTCGTCCCCTCAATCACCCGTGTCGACCCCTCAAACACGCGTGTCGACCCTCCGATCACGCGTGTTGCCTGCTCGATCCTGCGCGATCGCGAACCCGGACGGTCGGTTCGCGTGCCCGGAGGGGCATCTCGCGTGATTGAGCGGGCATCACGCGTGATTGGAGAGGCATCGCGCGTGATTGGCGAGTCGACACGCGTGATTGGGAGGACGACACGCGTACTCAGGTGGACGACACGCGTGCCTGGATGGACGACACGGTTACTTGCGGCGCAGGCCGATCTGGCGCCAGGAGCGGCGGCGCTGGCCGTCGCCGTTCTGGGCGTTTCCTCGGGGGGTGCGGACGTACTCGCCGTTGCGGGGGAGGCGGACCGCGCGCATCGCGGCGCCCGCGACGCGGCGGCGCAGCGGCGGGCGCAGGCCGAGGCGGCGCTGGGAGCGGGCCCGGCGGATCGCGCGGCGCTCGCGCGGCGGGACCGTCCAGGCCTCGGGGTGCGCGGCCAGCCAGCGGCTGCGGTAGACCGAGTACGGGATGTGCGCCAGGTACAGGATCATCGCGACGATCAGCGCGACCAGCGGGAACTGGATGATCGCCGCCGCCAGCAGGGCGACGCCGATCAGCAGCGGCGCGATCGCCTTCGCCGGGGCCTTGACCGTCTTCAGCGACAGCGTCGGGATCCGGCTGATCAGCAGGGCCGCGATGGCGATCGTCCACGCCCACACGACCCACTGCGACGACCACCAGCCCCCGCCCCACTGCAGCCAGGCGACCAGCGGCAGCATCGCGAGCAGGCCACCCGCCGGCGCCGGGACGCCGACGAAGAACTCGCTGGAGTACGGCGGCTGCTCGGTGTCGTCGAGCAGCGTGTTGAACCGGGCCAGCCGCAGGATCATGCAGACGGCGAAGATCAGCGACGCGACCCAGCCGATCCGGTCCGCGCCCGCCTGCCACACGTAGATGACGAGCGCCGGCGCGACGCCGAACGAGATGCCGTCGGACAGCGAGTCCAGCTCCGCGCCCATCTTCGACGTCGCGTCGAGCAGGCGGGCGATCCGGCCGTCCAGGCTGTCGAGCACCGCGGCGATGCCGATCGAGGCGATCGCCATCGAGTAGTTCTTCGTCAGCGCGAACTGCACCGCCGACAGCCCGGCGCACAGCGCCAGCACGGTGATGGCGTTCGGCAGCAGCCGGACGCCGGGGGTGGTCGTGGTCACGCGGACCATGGGTCAGCCTTCCGAAAGCGCCGGGAGCTCGGCGATCACCGTCTCGCCGCCGACCGTCCGCTGGCCCTTCGCGACCAGCACCCGGGAGCCCGGCGGGAGGTAGAGGTCGACCCGCGAGCCGAAGCGGATGATGCCGTACGTCGCGGCGGCGCCGACCTTGTCGCCCTCGCGGATCTCGCACAGGATGCGGCGCGCGACGAGCCCGGCGATCTGCACGACGACGAGCTCGTGGCCGTCTTCGGTGCGCATCAGCACGGAGTTGCGTTCGTTGTCCTCGCTCGCCTTGTCCAGGTCCGCGGAGAGGAACTTGCCCGGCCGGTAGGCGACTCGCTCGATCACGCCGTTCGCCGGCACGCGCTGGACGTGCACGTCGAACACCGAGAGGAACACCGACACGCGCATCCGCGGCTCGGCCGGCAGGCCGAGCTCGGCGGGCGGGACGGCTTCCTCGATCAGGGAGACGAGGCCGTCGGCCGAGGCCAGCGCGACGCCGTCACGCGGCGGCGGGACCCGCTTCGGCTCGCGGAAGAACGCGGCCATGGCCACGGTCGTGAGCGCGCCGAGGACGCCGAGGCGCTTGGAGAACCGGCGGGCGACCAGCGTCGCGACCGCGCCACCCGCCACGAACGGGCGACCGGCCGGGTGCATCGGCGGCAGCGTCTCGCGGGCGAGCTGGAGGGCGTGGGCGACGGGATTGCCGGTGGATTCTCCCCGGGTGCCGCTCATGGTCGGGTCCCCTGGTTTCGTGTCGTGAGGGCGGGTGACGCCGGGGTTCCGGCGGCCGCGTACGGGCGCCACCACGCTACCGCTGCCCCAGGTGGGGGTCTGGTCGGGTCCGTCCGGGTCCTCCGCGAGGGTGTCCCCGTGACGGGTGGGAGCGACCACATCCCGGTAACGGATGGTCGAAGTCTGCGATAACTCTGGGTAGTTGACGCCGCCTGACCTGTGAGGACCGATGATCGACCGCCACGATCCCGCCGAAGCCCGGCTCGCCGAGCTGCTCGGTGCGTGGCGCCGGGACGTCTCCGAAGGGCCGTTCCCGTCCCTCGTCGATCCGGACCACGCGGTGGACGTCGTCCTCGAAGCGAAAAGACGAAGCCGGGTGCATGCACCCCCCGACGGCACATGCACCCGGCCCCGGAACCAGGGCGTGCGAGAAGCGCCGAACGACGTACTTTAGCCGCCGGAACCGTGTTGACCACTGTTCATCAGGCAACCGTTACGAACGATCACCCGAACGACGGCCGATACCGCTCACGAGCCGCAGGATCGCCAGCAGCACGACGGCGCCCAGGATGGCCACGCCGAAGCTGGGGAAGTCGAAGTCGAACGACTTCGCCTGGCCGGTCGCGAGCCGGTAGAGCAGCCCGCCCAGTGCCGCGCCGACCACGCCGACGAGCACGCTGACCAGGCACCCCTGCCGGCGCCGGTCCCGCCCGTCGACCACGAGGTTGGCGGCCCAGCCGACGAGCGCGCCGAAGATGACCCATGCGACGAAACCCATGCGGAGAGCTTACGCGGGCTGATCACACGAAAGCACAAGAGACATTGCACAAGAGCCTTTGTACAACTACTCTTGTGTGTCATGACCGAAGACATCCGGGAGATCCGGGACTCCAAGGTGCTGGCCGCCATGTCGCACCCGCTGCGCCGCCGGCTCCTGGAACTGCTGCACCTCGACGGCCCCGCGACGGCGTCGATGCTCGCGGCCAAGACCGACCAGGCGGTGGGCAACGTCAGCCACCACATGAAGGTCCTGTCCGCCGCGAAGCTGGTCGAGGTGGCGCCGGAACTGGCCCGTGACCAGCGGGAACGCTGGTGGCGGCGCAGCGCCAAGACCCTCCGGTGGGCCGCCGCGAGCTTCCCCGGTGACCCGATCGCCGAAGCGGCCGAGGTGCTCGTGCTCGACCACCAGGTGGCGATCGCCCGCGACTGGATCGCCCAGCGCGAGACCTACCCCGAACCGTGGCAGGGCGGCCCGTTCAGCATCGACACGTGGGTGCGGCTGTCGCGCGAGGAGATGGACGAGCTGAACGCGCGGGTCCTGCTGCTGATCAGCGAGTTCGAAGACCGCACCGAGCCCGGCGACGGCGTCGAGCGGCGTCCGGTCTTCTTCGCCGCGCGGGCCTCGCTGGGTCAGCCGTGACGGGGCTCTGGGGGAGCCGCGACTTCCGGCTGCTGTGGACCGGCGAGACCACCAGCATGCTCGGCAGCATGGTCGCGAGCACGGCGTTGCCGCTGGTCGCGGTGCTCACGCTGGGGGCGAGCACGTTCCAGGTCGCGCTGCTGACGGCGGTGGCCTGGCTGCCGTGGCTGGTGATCGGCTTGCCCGCCGGCGCCTGGGTCGACCGGCTGCCGAAGCACCCGGTGATGCTGGCCTGCAACACGGTGTCGATGGCGGTGTTCGGCAGCGTCCCGCTCGCCGCCGCGCTCGGGCTGCTGACCATGCCGTACCTGCTGGCCGCCGCCCTGCTCGGCGGGGTCGCGAAGGTGTTCTTCAGCCTGGCCTACAAGGCCTACCTCCCGGCGCTGGTCGGTCCCGGCGACCTGCTCGAGGGGAACGCGAAGCTGCAGGGCAGCGAATCCGCGACGCAGGTTGCCGGGCCCGGCCTGGCCGGGCTGCTCGCGCAGGCGTTCGGCCCGGTCAGCGGGATCCTGGCGGACGCGGTCAGCTTCGGCGTCTCCGTCCTGTGCGTGCGGGCGATCAAGGTGCGCGAAACCGTCGTCCCGGTCGAGCGGACGCCGTTGCGCAGCCAGATCGCCGAAGGACTGCGGTTCGTCCTCGGCGACCGCTACCTGCGGACGCTGATGACGTTCGGCGCCGTCTCGAACCTCGCGCTCACCGGGTACCAGGCCATCCAGATCGTGTTCCTGTCCCGCACGCTCGGCGCCGCACCCGGCCTGGTCGGGCTGGTGCTGGCGGTGGCCGCGACCGGCGGGGTGGCCGGCGCCGCGCTGGCCGGGCGGCTCGGCGCCCGCTTCGGCACCGCCCGCGCGTTCCTGCTGTGCGAGGCGTTCGCGGCGCCGATGCTGCTGCTCGGCCCGCTGAGCGGCCCCGGCTGGGGTCTCGTGCTGTTCGTCGTCGCGGAGTTCGGCGTCTGCGCGGGTGTCGTCGCGTCGAACGTGCTGACCACGACGTTCCGGCAGCGCTACTGCCCGCCGGAGCTGTTCGGCCGGATCACCTCGACGACGTCGATCGTCAACTACGGCACGATCCCGCTGGCCGGGGTCCTCGGCGGCGTGCTGGGCGAGGCGATCGGCGTCCGCGAGACGCTCTGGGTGATGTCCGCGGTGCTGATCGCCGCCCTGGCGATGCTGGCGCCGCTCGTGCGGCTGCGCGACTTCCCGGTCACAGCAGCAGCACGTCCACTTCGTCGCCTACCGCTGCCGACGTGACGTCCTCCGGCAGCACGATCAGGCAGTTGGCCTGGGTGAACGCGGCCAGCAGGTGCGAGCCCGGCCCGCCGCGCGGGCCGACCACCCCGGTGACCTCCCGCCCGGACGGCGCGAACACCCCGCGGCGGAACTGGCGACGGCCGGCGGGCGAGCTCATCTCCTCGGTCAGCCGGGCCCGCACCTGATGACGCGAGACGTCGGTGTGGCCGAGCGCGGCCAGCAGCGCCGGGCGCAGGAACGCCTCGAACGACACGAGCACGCTCACCGGGTTGCCGGGCAGCGTCACGACCGGCACGCCCTGCCAGCGCCCGCTGCCCTGCGGGCCGCCCGGCTGCATCGCGACCTTCGCGAACTCGACGCCCTGCCCGGTGAGCGCGTCCTTCACGACTTCGTAGGCGCCCGCGCTGACCCCGCCGGAGGTGACCAGCAGGTCGGCGCCGGCCAGCCGCGGCTCGATGACCTTGCGGAACTCCTCGACGTCGTCGACCACGCTGCGGACGACGTCGACCTCGCAGCCGAGCTCGCGCAGCGCGGCGGCCAGCATCACGCTGTTGGACTCGTAGATCTGGCCGTGGCGCAGCGGGGCCGGCGCGTCGATCAGCTCGGTGCCAGTCGAGGCGATCAGCACCCGCAGCCGGTGCACCCGCACCTCGGCGAGCCCGACCGCGGCGGCCAGGCCCAGGTGCGAGTGCCCCAGCACGGTCCCAGCCGGCAGCGCGACGGTCCCGGCGACGACGTCCTCGCCGGTGCGCCGGATGTGCGCGCCCTCGCGGGCTTCGGCGGTGATCGTCACGGTCTCGGTGCCGCGGTCGGTGTCCTCGACCATCACGACGGCGTCCGCCCCCGGCGGCAGCGGCGCGCCGGTCATGATCCGGTGCGCGGTGCCGGGTTCGAGCGTCCCGACGTCGACCCGGCCCGCCGGGATGTCGTCGGCCACCGGCAGCGTCACCGGGGACGTGGTCACGTCGGCGGCGCGGACGGCGTAACCGTCCATCGCGGAGTTGTCGAACGGGGGCAGGGACACGCCCGCCAGCACGTCCTCGGCCAGGACGAGGCCGGCCGCGGCGGCGAGCGGCAGGGAGGTCGCGGGTGCGGTGCCGAGGAGCGCGGTGATCCGCTCCCGGTAGTCGTCGACGGAGATCACCGGACCATCCTCCCCCCTCGGGTGGGGCGTGCAAGACTCTCGGTCGTCTGAGAGCACGCCAGCGGGGAGTACGCATGCAGGTCCGAGTCCGCAACCAGCCTTCGTTCGCCGTCGCCCGGCTGATGTTGGCGCCCGGGGAACCGTGCCAGGTGGAGTCCGGCGCGATGATGGCCACGAGCTACGGCGTGCAGGTCCAGTCCCAGGCGCAGGGCGGCATCATGAAGGGCCTCGGCCGCGCCTTCCTCTCCGGCGAGTCCTTCTTCATCTCCACCTTCACCGCGCCGCAGAACGGTGGCTGGGTCGACGTCGCGGCCAACCTGCCCGGCGACATCCAGACCATCCCGCTCGACGGCCGCACCGGCTGGGCCGTCACGCGCGGCTGCTGGCTCGCGTCGTCGCACGGCGTGCAGACCGAGACCAAGTGGGGCGGCATGAAGAACCTGATGGGCGGCGAGGGCGGCTTCCTGACGCACGCCACCGGCCAGGGCGAGCTGCTCGTCAGCTGCTACGGCGCGGTCGAGACGATGACCCTGCAGCCGGGCGAGATGGTCACCGTCGACACCGGGCACGTCGTCGCGTACGCCGACACCGTGCAGTACCAGATCCGGAAGGTCGCGACGGGCATCATCCAGTCCATGAAGAGCGGTGAAGGCCTCGTCTTCGACTTCGTCGGCCCCGGCCAGATCATGACGCAGACGCGCAACCCGTCGGCGCTGATCAGCTGGATCATCTCGCACGTCCCGTCCCGCTGATGCGCGTCCAGACCCGGCACACGCCCGGTTTCGGCGTCGCCCGCGTGCTGCTCGACCCGGGCGAGGCCGTGCACGCCGCGCCCGAGACGCTGCTCGCGAGCCGCTTCGGCGTCACCGAGACGGCGGCCGGCCGCGGCGGCGCCCGTGCGGGCAAGTCGACGGCGGCCGTCTACACGGCACCGTCCGACGGCGGCTGGATCGACTTCGCGCCCCTGCGTCCCGGCGACGTCTACCCGCTGGAGCTGCGCGGCGGCACAGGCTGGTCGGTGCACCGCGAGGCCGTGCTGGTGCGGCCGTCGGCCGTCCGGCACGACACCGGCTGGGCGCCACTGCAACAGCTCTTCGGCGCCGACGCGGGTTTTCTCGACCACTACAGCGGAACCGGGGCGCTCGTGCTGGCCGCGCCCGGCCCGGTGGACGCGTTCGAGCTCGCCCAGGGCGAGCTGGTCACGGTCCGGCCGGACTACCTGCTGGCCTACCCGGACACGATCCAGTGCCGGCTGCGCGCACTCGACCCCGGCGGCCCGCAGTCGGTGCGCACGGGAGAGGGATTGGCGGTCGACTTCGCCGGTCCCGGGACGGTGCTCGTGCACGCGCGGAACCGGCGCCTTTCGGGCACGTGATCTTCAGACGAATTGCCCATTGCCGGGGGGAATAATTCCGGTAGCGTGATTGTCACTCGCGCCGCTGGCCCTAGCTGGGCCAGCGGATCCTTGTGTGCTGAGGGAGGGCGCCGTGGCTGTCGGCACCGTCAAATGGTTCAACTCGGAAAAGGGCTACGGGTTCATCGAATCCACCGAAGGACCGGACGTCTTCGTCCACTATTCGGCCATTCAGGCTGACGGATTCCGCACTTTGGACGAGGGTGACCGCGTCGAGTTCGAAGTCCAGTCCGGGAGAGACGGTCGTAGCCAGGCCGCGGACGTGCGGAAGGTGTCCTAGTCGACCGAGTTGACCTGTTGGGCGAACCCCCGGCAGCCGCCGAACCTGGGACGTTAGGCTGCCGGGCGTGACAGGCGATGTGTCGGGGGACCTCACCGGTCGCCGGCTGGGCAACTACCGCATCGACGGAGTGCTCGGCAAGGGCGGCATGAGCGTGACCTACAAGGCCACGGACGTGCGCCTGGGCCGGAAGGTGGCGCTGAAGGTCATCGGCGACCACCTCGGTACCGACGCCGAGTTCCGCGAGCGGTTCGTCGACGAGGCGCGCAACACGTCCGCGATCGACCACGCCAATGTCGTGCCCCTGTACGACTTCGGCGAGCTCGACGGCATGCTCTACATCGCCATGCGGATGGTCGACGGCGGTGACCTCGCCGGCCTGATCGCCGGCGGCCCGATCGCGCCCGCGCGCACGCTGACCATGCTCGACCAGGTCGCGGACGCGCTCGACACCCTGCACAACCGTGGTCTGGTCCACCTGGACGTCAAGCCGGCCAACGTGCTCGTGACGAAGAAGGAGACCTCGCGCGAGCACGTGTACGTCGCCGACTTCGGGCTGACGCGCCGCGGCGCGACCGGCCACCGCACCCGCGGTGGCGACTTCCTCGGCTCGCCCACCTACGCGGCGCCGGAGCACCTGCGGGGCGAGCCGCTGGACGGGCGCACCGACCAGTACGCGCTGACGTGCGTCCTCTGCGCCTGCCTCACCGGCAGCCCGCCGTTCAAGGGCGACGTGCCGACGGTGATCAAGGGCCACCTCAACGGCGAGCCGCCCGCGATCTCCCGGGCCGTCGCGCTGCCGCCGGCCATCGACGAGGTCATCCGCAAGGGCATGTCCAAGAACCCGGCGGACCGCTACCCCAGCTGCGTCGAGATGATCGCGGCCGCTCGCCGCGCGCTCGGCGCCCAGGCGACGTCGGACACCCCGCCCGGGCCCCCGGGGACGAATTCGGGTGGAGTTCCCGCGCCGCAGCGCCATGGTCAGGTACAACAGGGACCGCACCAGACCACGGCACCGCAGGGAGAGGGGGCCCCCGTGCACCCGTACGGAGGACAGCAGCAGCCCGGTTACGGGCAGCAGCCGGGGCCGCAGGGTCCCGGTGGCCCCGGTGGCCCGCCGCCGCAGGGCCCGCCGCCCGGCTACGGCTACCCCCAGCAGGGCCCGCCGCAGGGGATGCCCCCGGGCATGCCCCCGCAGGGCATGCCGCCCCAGGGGTACGGCTACCCCCAGCAGCAGGGCATGCCGCAGGGGCCGCCGCCCGGCTACGGCCCGCCCGCCGACCCGATGCGCCTGCGCCCGCCGATGCCGGCGGGCGGCGCGGGCGCGTTCGACCAGACGAAGAGCGGCGGCGGCGCCAAGTGGGTCTTCATCGTGATCGGCGCGGTCGTGGTGATCGGCGCGATCGTGGCGGCGATCATCATCTTCAGCGGCGGCGACAGCGGCGGTGGCGGCCAGACGACGGCCCCGAACATCCCGGTCGGCCCCGGCGACTCCCAGAGCACCCCGACGTCCTCGCTCAACGCGCCTCCGACGTCGATCTCCATCAAGCCGACCTCCTGAATCCGTGCGGCGCTGAGCAGGTCTTCTTGCACTCTCCCCCTGAGAGTGCTAAACACGGCATTGGCACTCGACGCCGTTGAGTGCCAGGCGAGCGGTCACCGATCGCGCGCTTGAAGGTCGGGACGGTGAGGCTGTACCCCCACCCGGGTCCAGTCGTCCGTCGCGGGCACCGAGCCTGGCCGAGGAAAGAGTCCTGCTGCCGCCGCTGCAATGCAGTACAGCGCGGCGGTGGCGCCCAATACCGGAGGACCACACCGCAATGGCCAAACTGATCGCGTTCGACGAGGACGCCCGCCGCGGTCTTGAGCGCGGCTTGAACATCCTCGCCGAAGCCGTCAAGGTGACCCTCGGCCCGCGGGGCCGGAACGTCGTGCTCGAGAAGAAGTGGGGCGCGCCGACCATCACCAACGACGGCGTCTCCATCGCCAAGGAGATCGAGCTCGAGGACCCGTGGGAGAAGATCGGGGCCGAGCTCGTCAAGGAAGTTGCCAAGAAGACCGACGACGTCGCGGGTGACGGCACCACCACCGCCACCGTGCTCGCCCAGGCCCTGGTCAAGGAAGGCCTGCGCAACGTCGCGGCCGGAGCCGACCCGATCAGCCTGAAGCGTGGCATCGAGGCGGCCGTCGAGGCCATCATCGAGCAGCTGCACAAGGCCGCCGTCCAGATCGAGACCAAGGAGCAGATCGCTGCTACCGCCTCGATCTCGGCCGCTGACCGCACCATCGGCGAGCTGATCGCCGAGGCGCTGGACAAGGTCGGCAAGGAAGGCGTCGTCACCGTCGAGGAGAGCAACACCTTCGGTCTCGAGCTCGAGCTCACCGAGGGCATGCGCTTCGACAAGGGCTACATCTCGGGCTACTTCGTGACGGACCCGGAGCGTCAGGAAGCCGAGCTGGAGGACCCCTACATCCTCCTCTTCGGTTCCAAGATCTCCACCGTCAAGGACGTCCTGCCGCTGCTGGAGAAGGTCATCCAGTCCGGCAAGCCGCTGCTGATCATCGCCGAGGACGTCGAGGGCGAGGCCCTGGCCACCCTCATCGTCAACAAGATGCGCGGCACCTTCAAGTCCGTCGCCGTCAAGGCCCCGGGCTTCGGTGACCGCCGCAAGGCGATCCTGCAGGACATCGCGATCCTGACCGGTGGCCAGGTCATCAGCGAGGACGTCGGCCTCAAGCTGGAGAACGCCGACCTGTCGCTGCTGGGCAAGGCGCGCAAGGCCGTCATCACCAAGGACGAGACGACCATCGTCGAGGGTGCGGGCGACGCCGACCAGATCCAGGGTCGCGTCAACCAGATCCGCGCCGAGATCGAGAACTCGGACTCGGACTACGACCGCGAGAAGCTCCAGGAGCGTCTGGCGAAGCTGGCCGGCGGCGTGGCCGTCATCAAGGCCGGTGCCGCCACCGAGGTCGAGCTGAAGGAGCGCAAGCACCGCATCGAGGATGCCGTGCGCAACGCCAAGGCCGCCGTCGAAGAGGGCATCGTCGCCGGTGGTGGCGTCGCTCTCATCCAGGCTGCCGAGGCTGCCTTCGCCGGTCTGAAGCTCGAGGGCGACGAGGCCACTGGTGCCAACATCGTGAAGGTGGCCGTCGAGGCCCCGCTCAAGCAGATCGCGATCAACGCCGGCCTCGAGGGCGGCGTCGTCGTGGAGAAGGTCAAGGGTCTGCCGCAGGGTCACGGCCTGAACGCCGCCACGGGTGTCTACGAGGACCTGCTCGCCGCCGGCGTGCCGGACCCGACGAAGGTCACCCGCTCCGCGCTGCAGAACGCCGCCTCCATCGCGGCGCTGTTCCTGACCACCGAGGCCGTCGTGGCGGACAAGCCGGAGAAGGCTTCGGCCGCTCCCGCCGACCCGTCCGGTGGCATGGGTGGCATGGACTTCTGAGCCACGCCTGAAAAGGGCCCGGTCCGCTTCGGCGGGCCGGGCTTTTTCTTTGGCCGCTAGGGTTTCGTGAAGAACCAGATGGCGAAGGCGCCGACGATCACGACGCCGAGCGCGAGCACGCCGAGGCCCCCGAGCCAGGCGGTGCTCGCTTCTTCCGCTTCCAGCGCGAGGACGATCGCGCCGATCCCGGTGAGCAGGATCCAGATCGCGGCCGCCGCGGCGGTGAAGAGCACGGTCCGGGTGACGCTCGGGCTGCCGGTGTCGTTGAAGGCGAGCGCGAAGAAGGCGGCGAAGGCGGTCAGCCCCAGTCCGGCGAGCAGGTAGAGCCCGCCGAGGACCCCCACGACGACCTTCGCGGCCGTCCGGCTGGCGGTGTTCCCTTGATCCACGAGCGCGAACCCTAACCCCTCGAACGGGGTTCGCGGAGGGCTTTTCGGCCGGTCAGCGTAGTCGTCTACGCCGAACGGCCCGGACGTCCCCTTGGCGTCCGGGCCGTTCCAC
Organism: Amycolatopsis heterodermiae; assembly: GCF_034929455.1. NCBI lineage: Bacteria > Bacillati > Actinomycetota > Actinomycetes > Pseudonocardiales > Pseudonocardiaceae > Amycolatopsis > Amycolatopsis heterodermiae. The sequence goes on along the minus strand of NZ_JAYFSI010000001.1, from coordinate 1,173,269 downwards.
TGGCACACCCCGTGATCGTCCGGCGGGCACCGGTTCCCCCTGCGAACCGGCGCCCGCCCCGGTCAGGAGTCTTCTTCGGGGGTCAGGATCGCGGCCGCGATGTAGATCGGGATGGCGATGCCGACGGAGAGGAAAACGGCGGCGACGAGCCCGATGCGCAGCACGTTCGCGTCGATGCCGAGGTACTGGGACCAGCCACCGCAGACGCCGGTGAGCATCTTGTCGGTACGGCTGCGGCGGACCTTCTTGGTTTCCGGGGTGTACACGCTGTTCGTCATGCATCAATGTTCGCCCGCCGGGGGTGCCGGCCACATCGGGAAGGGCCCGGATCCGGACCCTGAACTCGACCTCGGGGAAAACCAGGTGCCGGCCCGGACCCGGGGCCGGTACAACTTCGGACCATGGAACACGACAACCCCGAGTTCGCCGCGATCGCCGAGCAGGGCACGATCCTGCGCTGCCAGGTCGGTTCCGGCCTGCACGGCACCGCCGTCGACGGTCAGGACGACCGCGACGAAATGGGGCTGTGCGTGGAGCCGGCCGAGTACGTCACCGGGCTGCGGCGGTTCGAGCAGTACGTCTTCCGCACCCAGCCGGAAGGCGTGCGCTCCGGACCCGGCGACCTCGACCTCATCGTCTACTCGCTGCGCAAGTGGGTCCGGCTGGCGCTGAGCGGGAATCCCACGATCCTGCTGCCGCTGTTCGTGCCGACCGCGGAGATCGTCCGGATCACCGATCTCGGCCACGAGCTGCGCGCGAACGCGGACCGGATCGTTTCCCGGCAGGCGGGCCTGCGGTTCGCGGGTTACCTGCGGACGCAGCGGAAGCGGCTGCTGGAAGGCGGCCCGAACGTCAACCGGCCGGAGCTGGTCGAGAAGTACGGCTTCGACACGAAGTACGCGATGCACATGGTTCGGCTGGGCGTCCAGGGTGCCGAGCTGCTCGAGACGGGCCGGATGACGCTGCCGATCGCCGAGCCGTGGGGTTCGTGGCTGCGCGATCTCCGGCGGGGCAAGCACACGCAGGCCCAAGCCGTCGACGCCGCGGCCGAGCTGGAAGACCGGCTCGACCGCCTGGTCCGGGGTGGGTCCCCGCTGCCTGAGCAGCCGGACCACGCGTGGGCCGACCGCTGGCTGGTGCACGCGTACGACTCGGCCTGGCAGACGGCGGCTTGAGGTCGTGAGTGTTTAAGGCGGTTCTAGCCGCCCTAAACACTCACGACAAGCTGCGGACCCTCGCCAGCCGGGCTTCCCACGCCGCCTGGACGTCGGCCGAAGCCGCGTACGCCTCTGTCGGCTCCGGGGGCTTGCGCAGGACCGGGAGGTAACCGTCCACAGGGGACAGTGGGTTCGCGCAGACGTCGCCTTCCAGCAACGAGATCGTGCCCAGTCCGCACGCGAACTCCAGCTCCGGGAGCGCGCCGGCCAGCGCGAGGCCCGCGGCCAGCCCGACGCTCGTCTCCACCGCCGACGACACCACGCACGGCAGGCCGCACGCCTCGGCGACCTCCAGCGCCCGGCGGACGCCGCCGAGGGGGGAGACCTTCAGCACCGCGATGTCCGCCGCTCCGGCGACCGCGACCTTGAGCGGGTCCTCCGCGCGGCGGATCGACTCGTCCGCGGCGATGCGGACCGACACCCGGCGGCGAACCGCGGCGAGGTCGTCGATCGTCGGGCACGGCTGTTCCGCGTACTCCAGGCCGCCCGCCGCCTTGTCGAGGTCGGTGATCGCGCGGACCGCGGTGTCGACGTCCCACGCCATGTTGGCGTCGACGCGGATCGCGCCGGCCGGGCCGAGCGCGTCGCGGACCGCCTCGACCCGGGCGCAGTCGTCCGGAAGGGACGATCGGGTGTCCGCCACCTTCACCTTCGCCGTCCGGCAGCCCGACGCCTTGACCAGTTCGTACGCCTTTTCCGCGCCGACCACCGGCACCGTCGTGTTCACCTCGACGCGGTCACGGACCGGCTCCGGCCAGCCCGTCTGGCTCGCCTCGATGGCGGCATGCAGCCACGGCAGGCTTTCGGCGTCCGAGTAGTCGGCGAACGGGCAGAACTCACCCCAGCCCGCCGGGCCGGGCAGCAGCACGCCCTCACGGACCGTGATACCGCGGAAGCGGTTGCGCAGGGGAATCGCGTAGACCTTCATCACCGCCGATCATGCCACCGTCCCGCCTGCGCGGTTGGTCCTCGATTTCCGCCTGCTGGTTCCGGCCGACGGCCTGCGCGTGGCGTCGGCCGATTGCGCTCACTGTCTTGTCGGCGGGCTCACTCCCAGCAGCTCGGCCAGGGCCTCCGCGTTGCGTGGGGCCTCCACCTTCACGTCGTTGTCGAAGTAGACGTGGACGTCTCGCTTTCCGTCGTCGTGCCAGGTGCGGATCTTCTCCGCCCACTCGCGTAGCGCGCGGTCCGAGTAGCCGCTGACGTACAGCTCCTCGGCGCCGTGCAGGCGGACGTAGGCGAAGTCGGCCGTCTGGTCTTCGAGGAACGGCCACTTTCCCGCCGTGTCGGCGACCACCAGGGCGATGCCGTGCTCCCGCAGCAGCTCCGTCGCCGCGGGCTCGGTGAAACTCGGGTGCCGGACCTCCAGTGCGTGCCGTAGCGGCCGGTGCTTCCCGGCCTCCAAGTACGGCTTCGCCTTCAGCTTGTCGTCGTGCTTCGTCGCCAGCTCGGCCGCTTCCGTGGTCGTGCGCGGCAGGAGGGCGAAGAAGTTCACGAGCCGGTCGGGGTCGAACGTGAGCCGGGGTGGCAGCTGCCAGAGGAACGGCCCCAGCTTCGCGCCGAGCGCCAGCACGCCGGAGGCGTAGAAGTTGGCCAGTGACGTCTCGACGTCGCGCAGCTGCTTCATGTGCGTGATGAAGCGGCCGCCCTTCACCGCGAAGAGGAAGCCGGATGGGGTCTCGTCGAACCACGCGCGGTACCGCTCCGGGCGCTGCAGTGAGTAGAACGAGCCGTTGAGCTCGACCGCGCTCAGCCGCCGCGACAGGTATTCGAGCTCGCGCCGCTGCGCCAGCCCCGGCGGGTAGAAGTCCCCGCGCCAGGGCGGGTAGCGCCAGCCCGACGTCCCGATCCGGATTTCGGCGATCGCTCTCACCGCCTTCCCGCGCTGGGTGATGCCCGCTCGACGGCACCCCCAAACGGGCCCGCGCGGCCGCCGCCGGGACCAGTGGACCGCTGGCCGGGACAACTGACCCAACTTGGCGGACGGCCGTCTCACCGGCCCCTTGACGTGTCTGCTCATCGCCCCGCCTGCCGGCGGTGTCCCGCGCTGCTCCGCTGCGGCAGGTCTTCCTTTCGCGCTCTCATGCCCAGGAGGGCTGTCGGTGTGGTGTGGGTGTGCGGCTTGGGCTCGATGCCCGCGCCGCGTGGGGTGTCGGTTGCCGCGCCGGGTGTGGGTTGCGGCGATGTGCTGGGCGGTCGCTGGAGCCGGGGGTGGGTTGTCGTGCTCGGGAGAGCCGCCGGTGTTGCGTGGGCGGGCGACTTAGGTCCGGTGCCCGCGCCGAGTGGGGTGGCGGTTGCTGTGGCGGGTGGTCGCTCGTGCCGGGTGTTTGTGTGGGTTGTCGTGCCGGGGAGGGCTGTCGGTGTGGTGTGGGTGTGCAGCTTGGGTCCGGTGCTCACCCCACGTGGGATGGCGGCTGCCGTGGACGGCCGCCGCGGGGGTCGGGTGTGGGTTGCCGTGCCCAGGAGAACGGTCGGTGTTGCGTGGGTGGGCGGCTTGGGTCCGGTGCCCGCGCCGCTTGGGGTGGTGGGTGGTCGCTGGGGTCGGGTGTTTGTGCGGGTTGTCGTGCCTAGGGCTGTCGGTGTGGTGTGGGCGTGCGGCTTGATGCGCGCGTCGCGCGGGGTGGCGGCTGCCGTGCAGGGCGGCTGCGGGGGTCGGGTGTGGGTTGTCGGGCCGGAGAGGACCGCCGGTGTCGCGTAGGTGGGCGGCTTGAGGCCGGTGCCCGCGCCGCGTGGTGTGGTGGTTGGCCGCTGGTGTCGGGTGCGGGTTGCCGTGCCCAGGAGAGCCGCCTCCGTCGCGTGGGCGTGCGACTTGATGCGCGCGTCGCGCGGGGTGGCGGCTGCCGTGCAGGGCCGCCGCGGTGTCGTGCTCATGAGAGCTGCCCCCGCGCGTGGGTGGGCGGCTTGGGGCCGGTGCCGCGGGGGACGGTGGGTGGCCGCCGGGGTTCGGGGGTTCTCATGCCCAGGAGAACCGCCAGTGGCGTGACTGGACCAAATCCGATGCGTACTCGCGCAGGTTGCCCGGCTGGGCTGCGAACGTCGGGAGGCTGAACGCTCGGTGCTCCGCTGCCACCGACAGGGCCCTTGCCTGGTTGCGGGGTGGGGCCGACACCGACAGCTCGATGGCGTCGAACCCCAGCACCACCAGCGTCGCCCCGAAGCGGTCTTCCCAGCTGCGCAGCACCGCCGACAGTTCGGCTACCTGGTCGGTGCACTTGATCATGCCCGTCCAGCCCAGCAGGGCCGGGATGTCCGCGGGGCGCTCGGTCTGGACCAGGCCGAGCCGGTGCGGGGCGCGCGTGGCCAGGATCGAGCCGGTGTTGCCCGCCTCGGCCAGCGGGTCGGAGCGGCGTGGGCTTCGCTTGGCCAGCCCGGGGAACCGTGCGGTGAAGGGGCGCAGGCAGGCGCCGTCGCAGCAGGAGCCGTCCCACCAGCGGTCGAGGACCATGGCCGGGTCGGCCGAGGCGACCCGGTGGCCGGCCGGGGCGAGCCGGCCGCGGTCGTCGATCCAGTCCTCGCCGTTCGCCGCGAAGCGCTGGTCGTGCGGGATCAGCACCGGCCACAGCCCGGACCGCTCGAACTCGGCCACGCAGCCCAGGTAGCGCTCGGGCCGGGTCAGGGGCAGGTCGGACACCCACAGCCTGCCGTGCCACGACCCCGGTGGCAGGGTCTGGACCGGCGGCGCGGGGGTACCGGGGCGGAGCGGTGCGATCGTCATGACGTCCCCTCGAACTTGTGTTCGGCTGGTGCATGTCGAACAATAGTTCGAGGGTCTGACAATTTCCAGCGTCCGGCCCGCTCATCCGTTCGAGTGAATCCGGAAAACCGCAGGTCAGGAAGCTGCACGAGACGTGTGTGGCGGAAGTTGTTCCTGTGACGATGCGCTGGGCCGAACGGGGACGCCGTGGCCGCCGAACGCGAGCGGCGTGCTCGTTCGGGCAGGCTGGGGACCGTGATCGACGACTTCGCGAAGGACTACCTGCACGCCGACCTGCGAGAGATCCGGGAGGCGATGCTCCGGAAGCTCGACGGGCTGTCCGAGTACGACATCCGCCGTCCGCTGACCGCGACCGGCACCAACCTGCTCGGCCTGGTCAAGCACCTGGCGGTGGGCGAGGCCCGCTACTTCGGCGAGGTCTTCGGCCGCCCGTCTCCCGACGCCGTCCCGCGGTGGGACGACCTCGAGCGGCGCGGCACCGACATGTGGGCGGCCGAGCACGAAACGCGCGAGGAGATCACCGGCCGCTACCAGCGCGTCTGGGCGCACTCCGACGCGACGATCGCCGCGCTGGCCGTCGACGCGCCCGGCCACGTGCCCTGGTGGCCGCGCCCGGACGTCATGCTGTTCAACGTCCTCGTCCACGTGCTCACCGAGACCAACCGGCACGCCGGGCACGCCGACATCCTGCGCGAGCAGCTGGACGGCACGCTGGAGACGGGCGGCGGGCGCGACCGGGCGTTCTGGGCGGCCAGGCGCGCCGAGGTCGACCGGGCGGCGAGGGCCGCCGGCCCGGTCGGCCCCTGAGCGTCAGAGCGGCCGGAGCAGGTCGTCCGCGTCGACGATGTGGTACGCGTAGCCCTGCTCCGCCAGGAACCGCTGGCGGTGCGCCGCGTACTCCGTGTCGACCGTGTCCCTCGAGACGATCGAGTAGAAGTGGGCCTGGCGCCCGTCGCCCTTGGGACGCAGGAGGCGGCCGAGGCGCTGGGCCTCCTCCTGCCGCGAGCCGAACGTGCCGGAGACCTGGATCGCCACCGACGCCTCGGGCAGGTCGATCGAGAAGTTCGCGACCTTCGACACGACCAGCGTGCGGATCTCGCCGCGGCGGAACTTGTCGAACAGCTCCTCGCGCTCCTTGTTCCGCGTGGAGCCCTGGATCACCGGGGCGTCGAGCTCGTCGCCGAGCATCTCCAGCTGGTCGAGGTAGGCGCCGATGACGAGGGTCGGCTCGCCCGCGTGCTTCTCGACGATCGACTTGATCACCGGCGTCTTCGTCTGCGCCGTCGCCGCCAGCTTGTAGCGCTCGTCGGCTTCGGCCGTCGCGTAGCCGAGGCGTTCGGCGTCGGTCAGCGTGACGCGGACCTCGGTGCACTCCGCCGGCGCGATCCAGCCCTGGGCCTCGATGTCGCGCCACGGCACGTCGAAGCGCTTCGGCCCGATCAGCGAGAAGACGTCGCCCTCGCGGCCGTCTTCGCGCACCAGCGTCGCCGTCAGCCCGAGGCGCCGCCGGGACTGCAGGTCCGCGGTCATCCGGAACACCGGCGCGGGCAGCAGGTGGACCTCGTCGTAGACGACCAGGCCCCAGTCGCGCGAGTCGAACAGCTCCAGGTGCCGGTACTCGCCCTTGGTCTTGCGGGTGACCACCTGGTAGGTCGCGATGGTGACCGGCCGGATCTCCTTCTTCTCGCCGGAGTACTCGCCGATCTCCTCCTCGGTCAGCGACGTCCGCGCGATGAGCTCGCGCTTCCACTGCCGGCCGGCGACCGTGTTCGTCACCAGGATCAGCGTCGTGGCCTGGGCCTTCGCCATCGCCGCGGCGCCGACCAGCGTCTTGCCCGCGCCGCACGGCAGCACGACGACGCCGGAGCCGCCGGCCCAGAACGCCTCCGCGGCCATCCGCTGGTAGTCGCGCAGTTGCCAGTCCGCCTCGTCGAGGGCGATCGGGTGCGCCTCGCCGTCGACGTACCCGGCGAGGTCCTCGGCCGGCCAGCCGACCTTCAGCAGCGCCTGCTTCAGCCGCCCGCGCTCGGACGGGTGGACGATCACCGTGTCGTCGTCGATCTTCGCGCCCAGCATCGGGCTGATCTTCTTGTTCCGCGAGACCTCGGTGAGGACCGCGCGGTCGGTGGTCGACATCACCAGGCCGTGCGCCGGGTGGTTGGCGATCTGCAGCCGCCCGAACCGGCCCATCACGTCGACGACGTCGATCAGCAGCGGCTGCGGCACCGGGAAGCGCGAATACGTCGTCAGCGCGTCGACGACCTGCTCGGCGTCGTGGCCCGCGGCGCGCGCGTTCCACAAGGCCAGGGGGGTGATGCGGTAGGTGTGGACGTGCTCCGGGGCGCGTTCGAGCTCGGCGAACGGCGCGATCGCGACGCGCGCGTCGTCGGCCTGGGGGTTGTCGACCTCCAGGAGCACGGTCTTGTCGGACTGGACGATCAGCGGGCCATCAGTCACAACTACTGTTATACGTGCCTCGCTCCGGCCCGCTCCTGTCGCGGGTCCGCCGGTGGGACGATATGCCGAGGGGATCACTGGAGGGCACGTTGACCACACCACCGTCCGACGACAACCCGTTCCGGACGCCGGACTACGCGACGCCGCCGCCGTCCGCGCCGATGCCGGTGGCGCCGATGCCCGGCGGGCCGATGCCGGGGGCACCGCAGCGGCCGGGGATTCCGCACTGGTTCAGCGTGAAGGTGCGGATCACGCTCGTCGCGTGCGTGGTCCTCGCGCTGGCGGTCGGCTCCCTGGGGGCGCTGAGCATCGTGTGGATCCACCAGGCCGGGCCGCCGTCGGACGGCGACTGCCTGTACCTGACGCGGGAGAGCGGCGACAACCTCGCCTACCACCGCGTCGGCTGCGGGGAGGACAGCGCCACGTTCAAGGTCGAGGACAGCTACCGCGGCGCGCTCCGCTGCAGCGGCGGCGACTACGTGCGGTTCCAGATCACCGGCACCGGTTCGAGCACCGAGCGGACGCTCTGCCTGGCCCTGAACGTCGACCCCGGCGACTGCCTGCGTGACGTCGATGACGAGGCCACGGTCAGCAAGGTGAGCTGCACCGACCCGGCGGCCCAGGAACGCGTCGAGGTCCTCTCCGGCTACCAGCGCGACGACAAGTGCGAAGGCGCCGACAAGGTCCTGTCCTACATCGGCCCGCCGTCCCGCACGGTGTGCCTGATCCAGACCGGCGAGAACATCTAGCCGGGCGGCGGTCAGTAGCTGTTCTGGTCGGGCAGGAGCGCCTGGACGTCGAGGCGGTTCGCCAGCTGGCCCGAGTTGTGCATCAGGTCCGCCACGCGCTGCAGCCGGATGCCGTTGAGCGATGCCGGGTACGAGCCGAGGGAGATCAGCGACGCCGTCGTCGTGTCGATGTCGGAGAACTTCGGGAGCGAGTCGCGGACGATGGCCGGGTCGGTCGCGCTCTGCTGGGCCTTGCCCAGTGCCGTGCGGAACGCGGCGAGCGTGCGAGGGTTGGCCTCGGCGAACGGTTTCGCGGCCGCGTAGCCGGACAGCGGGAAGTCGAGCGTCGCGCCGCGGGCGCCGTCGGCGAGGATGTGCGCGCCCAGGTCCTTCTCGGCGCGGGTGATGTACGGCTCGGCCATCAGCGCCGCGTCCGCGTCGCCCGCCTGCAGCGCCTGCGGCATCTGGTCGAACGGCACCTGCTTGAACTTGATCTTCGCGACGTCGACGCCCGCGGTGCCCAGCACCGAGCGCGCGGCGAGCGCGCCGATGTCGTCGAGCATGTTGACGGCGATCTCCGGTGCCTTCTTGGCCGTCGGCACGGTGTAGTCGGAACCCGGCAACGTGACCAAGGCCATGGTGTTCGAGCCCGACGTGTAGGCCTCGCCCTGCAGTTGCAGCGGCTGACCGCCGGCCGCCGCGCGGAACATCGCGATGTCGCTGGCGAACGTGACGTCGAGGTCGCCGGAGGCCAGCTTGGCCAGTCCGTCACCGGCGCCGAGCTCCACGAGCTGCACTTTCAGTCCCGGCGGCCCGAATTTCCCGGCCCCGACGGCGATGCGCAGCGGGGCCGTGTCGATGGCGTTGCCCACACCGACACGCAGAGTGGTCCGTTCCAATGGCGGTGGCGCGGCCGTCGAACCGGAATTGAACAGGCTGCAGCCCGAAGTCGCCAGCAGCGCCGCTACCAGCGGAATCGTGAGTCTGCGTCTGATCATGAACCTTCACCTACCGCGAGAATCTGATTCTCGTGCTGGATCGTATGGTCCGCGCCCCATACGATCGCGGGCAGGGCCGTATCGCGCCAGCGCGGCTTTCGGATCTTCATGAAGCGGGCTACCGTTCAGTAGGTTCGAGGTGTCGGTAGGTCCGCGGGTTCCTCCCGCGGTGGAAAAGGAAACCAGGTGACCCGTCGCGACAAACGTCCCCGCAAGGGTGGCGAGGCGGCGGATCCGCGTCCGGCGGGCGGCCGCTGGAGACTGCGGAACTGGCGCCTCGGGACGAAGCTCTTCGCCGTCCTGCTCATCCCCGCGCTGGCGGTGATCGCGCTCGTCGGCCTCCGCATCAGCTCCGACCTGCGTGACGCGCAGCAGCTCGCGGAGTTCGCCACGCGCGGCCGCGTCGACAGCACTGTCGCCGAAGCCATCCACGAGCTCCAGCGCGAGCGGGACCTCACCGTGCGCTTCGTCGCGCAGAGCCGCCAAGGCGACACCGCCGACCTCGACGGCCAGCGCAAACGCGTCGACCAGGCGATCGGGACGTTCGAGCGGACGCTGGCCGACAGCAGGCCCCGCCTCGACGCGAAGGCCGCGGACAGCCTGCAGCAGACCGACGACCGGCTGCGCGTGCTCGGCGGCCTCCGGTTCTCCGCGCAGCACTCGGCGTTCCCGGCCGACGCCGTGCTGCGCTCCTACAGCGAGCTGATCTCCGGCCTGCTCGACATCAGCGACTCGGCCGCCGCCGACGTCTCGGACCCCGAGCTCGCGCGGTTGCGCTTGGCGGGCAACGCACTGGCCCGGATCAAGGACCAGATGTCGGTCAAGCGCGCGGTGCTGGCGGAGGCGCTCGCCGAGGGCACGCTGAACCGCGACCGCACGCGCGAGCTGCTCAGCGCGGAGGCCGAGCTCGAAGCCGCGCGCAACGACTACCGCACCTTCGCGACCCCCGACCAGCAGCGGATGTACGAAGACACGGTGATCGGCCTGGTCGTCGACATCGGCAACGACATGGTCGACTCCGCGCTCACCCGCACCGAAAACGGCCAGAACCTCTCCGGCCTCGACCCGAACCAGTGGGACACCTCGGCGACGCACACGGTGAACCTGGCCCACCAGGTGCAGCAGGCGCTGCTGGTCCAGTTGCAGGAACGCACCGACACCCTCGCGTCGCAGGCGCGCACCGCGGCGCTCTGGGACGGCGGGGCCGTGCTCGCCGTGCTGCTCGTCGCGGGCGTGCTCTCGGTCGTCATCGCGCGTTCCCTGTTGCGCCCCTTGCGGATCCTGCGCCGCACGGCGCTGGAGGTGGCCGAGCACCGGCTGCCGGCGGCGGTGCAGGGCCTGCTCACCGACCCCGAGCCCGCGCCGGAGAACCTCCGCAAGCGCCTCGCCGTCGCGCCGGTGCCGGTGTTCACCCGCGAAGAGGTCGGCCAGGTGGCGCGCGCGTTCGACGCGGTGCACGGCGAAGCCGTCCGGCTGGCTGGCGAACAGGCGATGCTGCGCGAGAACGTCAACGCGATGTTCGTCAACCTCTCGCAGCGGAGCCAGGACCTCGTCGAACGGCAGCTTTCGGTGCTCGACCGGATGGAGGCCGACGAGCAGGACCCGGACACCCTCGCCGGGCTGTTCGAGCTCGACCACCTCGCGACGCGGATGCGGCGCAACAGCGAGAACCTGCTGGTCCTGTCGGGGCACGACTCCGTGCGCGGGGACGACGGCGCGGTCGCGGCCGACGAGATCGTCGGCGCCGCGCTCTCGGAGGTCGAGCACTACCAGCGCATCGAGCTCGGCCCGGCGCCGCAGGTCGCGGTCCGCGGCGAGGCCGTCAACGACCTCGTGCACGTGGTTTCGGAGCTCCTGGAGAACGCGACGCGCTACTCCGGCGACGGCACGGTGACCGTGGGCAGCGCCGAAACCCACGACGGCGACTGGCAGATCGAGATCACCGACCACGGCGCCGGCATGCCGCAGGCCGAGATCGACCGCACCAACGCGCGGCTGGCCAACCCGCCGGACGTCGACGTCGAGGTGTCGCGCCGGATGGGCCTGTACGTGGTCGCGACGCTCGCCAAGCGGCACCGCATCGACGTTCGGCTGAGCCCGGCCGACCGCACCGGGCTGGTCGCGACGGTGCTGGTGCCCACCGCGCTGATCGTCGAACTGCCACCGCTGCCCGCACCGCCGCCGCCCGCCGAGCCGCCGGTCGCCCCGGAGCCCGAGCTGCTGGCGCCGCTGGCCCCGCTCAACCAGCCGGAACCGGAGCCCGAAGGGCCGGAAGAGCTGACGCCGCCGTCGATCGAGGCCGGCCCGCCGCGCCGCGCGCCGGTGGTGGCGCGCGACCACGCCCCGGAGTGGCCCACCGCGGAAGACGACATCCACCTGGACTTCGACGCCCCGACCGAACGGATGCCCGCCTACCGCGACGTCCTGTCCCGCTGGTTCGACGCCTCCGCACCGCCCGAGCAGCCGCGCCGGGCGGCGGAACCGCGCCCGGTCGCCGAGGAGCCGCGGCCGGTCGAACCCGAGCCGCGGCACGCGCTGTCCGGCGGGCTGCCGGTCCCCGAACCCGCGCCGGTGCCCCCGCCACCGCCACCGCCGCCCCCGCCGCCGTTCTTCCCGGTGGCCGGGTCGAACCCCGACGACGAGGACACCGACCCGCAGTTCCCGCCGGTCGCCCCGCCCGCCGTGCTCGCGCAGCCGTCCGCCGCGATCGAGCCGGAGTACCAGTGGCCGACGCCCGCGGAGCTCGAGCAGGAGGACGGCGCCGAGGACACCTGGCCGTTCCTGCAGCCCGCGGATGCGGCCGCCAGCCCGGGAGCGGTGCCGGAGCAGCGGCCGATACTCTCTCTTTCCCCGGAAGCGGTGCGCGAACGGATGACGAGCCTGCAAGGCGGCTTCCGGCGAGGGCGGCACGCGAGGGGAGAAGACACCCGGAACCAGTGAAACGGATGAGGCATGAGCTCGAAGACGCCCCTGCTGGAAGTGATCGCGCTGGACGCGGCGGACGCCGAAGGCGCGCAGGCGGGCGGGGCGGACCGCCTCGAACTGGTTGCGGACATGGCCCAGGACGGCCTGACGCCCTCGCTGGAGACGCTGCGTGACGTCCGGTCGGCGACCGATCTCCCGATCCGGGTCATGCTGCGGGACAACGGTTCCTTCGCCGCCGGCGACATCGAGGGCCTGCGCGCCGACACGGCCCGGCTGATCGACGCGGGCGCGCGCGAGTTCGTCTTCGGCTTCCTGAACTTCGACAGCGAAATCGACCTCGACGCGTGCGAAGCACTCATCAAGGAGATCGACGGCCTGCCCTGGACGTTCCACCGTGCCATCGACCGTACGCGCGACCCGCTGCGCGCGTACGACCAGCTCACTTCGCTGGGCTGTGACACCGTGCTCGCCGCGGGCCACCCGAACGGCGTCGGCAGTGGCCTGTCGGTGCTGCAACGGCTCGCGCAGCGGGAGACCGGACCGGAGTTGCTCGTCGGCGGCGGCCTGCGCGCCCAGCAGGTGCACCTCTTGCGCGCGGGCGGGGTGCGCGGGTTCCATGTCGGCAGCGCCGTGCGGCCCGGCGGCTGGCAGTCGCCGGTCGACGCCGAATCGGTTCGCACCTGGGTGGAACTCGTCAAGTCCTGATCGAACTGCGGAATTCTGCGGCGGATCGGAGGACGATAACGAGATCCGTCGAATCGCGGTGCGCACTCCGGTAAGCGATTCCCGCACGATGAAATTGCATTTCGAAAGTGCAGGAGCCGAGCGCGGGTTGCGCGTGCAGGTGCACGCGCAACTCAGGGTTATGACCTGGTTGGCGGCTGATTTGGGGTCGAGCCACTGGCTACGGTTGTCCCGCATTTCGCGATCTGGCCATGTTCAGGAATCGTTCTGCAAGTGCGGGAGGCGGCGCTGTGTGCGCGCGTATTCAGTTCAAGACGAGCTCGTTGCGAGGCCGGCAAGAACCGAAGAACACGACCGTCCGGCGGATCTCCGTCACCTGGGGGTGGCGGAATACGCGCGATTACCGGGCCGCCGCGCCGGGAACAAGCCGGAAGGTCGGATCGTGACCAGCGCGATACCGCGTCAACGCGGAACCGGAACCCCCGGGGACGAGTACGCCCGGCTGGGTCTCGGCGGCTCGCTCGCCCTCACCGGCCTCCTGGCCGCGGTCAAGATCGCGGAAACGGCCACGGGCGTGGTGCTCACCGCCGCCGGGGTCCTGCCCGGCGGCAACCCCCCGAAGGAGCGGCCCGAGGCCTGGCCCGGAGGGGAATGACCGGGAGCTGCCAGTGGCGGTGGCTCTCTAGGAGACGGAGGGCTGCCATGACGGGCAGTGACAGCCGCGGGAACGTACGGGTGGGACTCACCGACGTGCGACGGCTCGAGGAAGCCGTCGCGGAACTCCGGGCCCGGGACTACCGCTACGGCGGCGGGTCCTGCGCCGAGGCGATCGAGGCGCGCCTGCCGGACGCGGCGGAGCTGCTGAACGGCACGATGCGGGACGCGGTACTGGTGCGGCTGTGCACCGTCGTCGCCGACCTGTACAACCTGGCCGGCTGGACGAGCTTCGACGAGGACCGGCCCGCGGCCGCGCTGACCGCGTTCGCGCGGGCGCTGGAACTGGCCGTCGAAGCCGGGAACCACGACCTGCAGGCCAACATCCGCTACCGCACCGGGCGGCTGCACCTGCACTACGGCGCGGTCGACGCGGCGCTGGCGGAGTTCGCGCAGGGGCGGGAAGCGGCGCGGCGGGCGCGTTCCCCGCGTGCGCAGGCGATCCTGTCGGCCAACCAGGCGTGGGCGTACGCGAAGAAGGCCGACGTCGCCGCGGCGCTGACGTACCTGCGCCGCGCCCGCACCGAGTTCGCGGCCGCCGACGAGACCGAGGTGTCGCCGTGGGCCGCGTTCTTCGGCGCCAACGACATGGCGGCGATGGCCGGCACGGTGCACGGCGAGCTGGCCATGGTGGTCGACGTGCGTCACGGCCGCGACGGGATCCGAGCACTCACCGACGCGATCGCCGGCTACGGCCCCGACATGACGCGCAGCCGCGGCCTGACGGTGATCTGGCTGGCCACGGTCCATGCCCTGGACGGCGACCTCGACGTGGCCGCCCGCACCGGCCAGGAGGCCATCGAGCTGGCCGGCGCGCTGCGGTCACCAAGGACACGGCAGCGGCTGCGCACGTTGTTGGCCGCGGCCCGCAGGTTTCCTGGCGACGCGCACGCCCGGGAGATCGTCGACCGCATCGACGAGCTGCCGCACTGACATCCCGGCGTTCCGGCGGCGCGAGGCGCGAACGCCAGCACCGGCATTTCCGGAACCCGCACCGCCATCCCGACACTTCGGACAATAATCGTTTTGCCATGAAAAGGTAAACCCGCCGGAAAACGAAAATGGGAACCGCGAAACGGCAGACAAAAGTAGGTTCCTTGCCGCGAGATCCGCTTCTTATGCTTCTCGGCAACCTGCGGCGAGCATTCCGCGCAGGCCCGGTCCCCACCGCCGAGAGGAATTCTCCCATGCGCTTGCGCAAGCTCGTCGCGGCCGCTGTGCCGCTGCCTGCGTTGCTCGGCCTCGCCGTGGCCGTCCCGGCCGCCGCGGCGTCGGAACCCCTGGTCACGCTGGCCGACTCCGCCGCTCCTCTGGTCAACAGCGACCGCACCGGCGACGTCGCCGGCGCGCAGCGGATCACCGCTGCGCTCTCGCTGAAACTGCACAACCAGCAGGCGCTGGAAAAGTTCCTCGCCGATGTGCAGAACCCGGCTTCGCCGCAATACCACCACTTCCTCACGCCCGCGCAGTTCAATGCCGAGTTCGGCCCGACGCAGGCCGACGTCGACAAGGCCGTCTCATTCCTCGGGAAGGCGGGAGCCACCGGGATCGAGGTTTCCGGCAACCGGCAGGCCATCACGTTCAGCGGTTCGGCGGCGCAGCTCGAGGCGGCGTTCCACACCGGGATCGGGACCTACCACGACAAGTCGTCCGGCCGGAACTTCTTCGCCAACGACGCCGCGCCGACCGTGTCCGCGGACGTCTCGGGTGTCGTGGCGAACGTCGTCGGCCTGGACGACCACGCCGTGCGGACGCACTCGGCCAAGGCCGCTCAGCCCAACGTCGTCAAGTCCGTCACCCCGCCGATCCTCAAGACCGCCTACGGCACCAGCGGTCTCTCGGCGACCGGCAGCGGCGTGAAGGTCGGCTTCGTCGAGTTCGACGGCTACAAGAAGGCCGACGTCACCAAGTACGACAGCACGTACGGCCTCTCGGCGGGCACCGTGACCACGGTCCCGGTCAGCGGCGCGAATTACGACTCCTCGCCGGGTGACGGCCAGATCGAGGTCGAGCTGGACATCGAGGTCGTGCACGCGCTGGCCGCGGCGGCCAACGACTACGTCTACGAGGCGCCCAACTCGAGCGCCGGCGAGCTGGCGATGTACCAGAAGATCGCGTCGGACCACACGGTCAACGTCGTCTCGATCTCCTGGGGCGCCTGCGAATCCGCCGAGGGATCGAGCGCGGCGAACAGCGTCAGCAACGCGATCGCGACCGGCACCGCGGAGGGCATCTCGTACTTCGCGGCGGCGGGCGACGACGGCACGACCGACTGCTACCGCCAGACCGGTTCGACGGCGAAGGCCGTGGACTTCCCGGCGTCCAGCCCGAACGTGACCGGCGTCGGCGGCACGCAGCTGACCGTGACGTCCTCGAACGCCTACAGCAGTGAGAAGGCGTGGAACGACGGCGCGTCCAACGGCTCCACGGGCGGCGGCATCTCGACGGTCTTCACCGCGCCGTCGTGGCAGTCCGCGCAGAGCACGACCAAGCGCAAGGTCCCGGACGTCTCGGCGGACGCGGCCAGCGGCTCGGGTTACTACATCTACACGGCGGGTGCCTGGGAGACGGTCTGGGGCACGTCGGGCGCGGCCCCGCTGTGGGCGGCGTTCGCCACGCTGCAGAACCAGGTCCACGGCGGCGGGCTCGGCAACCTGAACCCGAAGTTCTACTCGATCGGCAACGGTTCCTCGTACGGCACGGGCTTCCACGACGTGACGACGGGCAACAACACCCTGCACGGCACGACCGGCTTCACCGCCGGCACGGGCTACGACCAGGTGACCGGCTGGGGCTCCTTCAAGGGCTCGGGCTTGTCCGGCCTGATCGGCTGAGTTCCCTGAAGGCCTCCTTCCCGGCCACAAGAGCCGGGAAGGAGGCCTTCACGGCTTTTCGGTGGTTTCATTCGCGGCTCAGGCGGCTAGCCTGGGGGCATGATCAAGCGCACGGTGCTGGACGCCTCCCGCGACCTCCTCCGGGAGCTCGGCCTCACCACGGTGTTCGGCAACCCCGGCACCACCGAGGTGCCCTTCCTCACCGACTGGCCGGACGACTTCTACTACATCCTCGGGTTGCAGGAGTCCGCCGTCGTGGCGATGGCCGACGCCTACTCCCAGGCTACGCGCCAGGCCGTGCTGGTCAACCTGCACTCCGCGGGCGGTGTCGGGCACGCGCTCGGCAGCATCTTCACCGCCTACCGCAACCGGACGCCGCTGATCGTCGTCGCCGGGCAGCAGGTGCGGTCGCTGCTCCCGCACGATCCCTTCCTCGGCGCGGTGGACGCCGCCGGGTTCCCCAAGCCGTACGTGAAGTGGTCGATCGAGCCGGCCACCGCCGAGGACGTCCCGGCCGCCCTCGCCCGGGCCTACCACGTCGCGACGCAGGCGCCGTCCGGTCCGGTCTTCGTGTCCGTTCCGGCCGACGACTGGACCGTGACGACCGAGCGCCCGGTCGTCTCCCGCCCGCGCATCCGCGGCTTCGGACCGGATCCGGAGTCGATCGCCGAAGCCGCCGCGGCGCTCGCGGCCGCCGAACGGCCGGGCATCGTCGTCGGCGGGGCCGTCGACCAGGACGGCGCGGTCGAGGAGGCCGTCGCGCTCGCCGAACGGCTCAACGCCGGCGTGTGGGTCGCGCCGATGTCGTTCCGGTGCTCGTTCCCCGAGAACCACCCGCTGTTCCAAGGGTTCCTGGACCCCGAGCGCGGCGCGATCTCGGACAAGCTGGCCGCGCACGACCTCGTCGTCGTGCTCGGCGCGCCCGCCTTCACCTACCACGTCGAGCGCGGCCGCGGTGAAGCTCCACTGCCGCCGCTGCTCCTCGTCAGCGACGACGAGCAGATCCTCGCGCGTGCCGCCGAAGGCACCGCCATCCGCACCACGCAGAAGCTTGGCATCCAGGCTTTGACCGACGCCGTCGGCGAGACGAGCCGTCCCGCGCCCGCGCCGCGGCAGCGGCCGGCGAAGCCGGACGGCAGCGCGCTCACCGCGGCGTACGTCTACGCGACCCTCGCGGAACTGCTGCCGGAGGACGCGCTGGTCGTCGAGGAGACGCCCAGCCACCGCGGTGCCCTGCACGACCACCTGCCGATCACCTCGACCGACATGGGCTTCCTGACGATGGCCAGCGGCACGCTCGGGTACGGCGTCCCGGGTGCGGTCGGCGCGGCGCTCGCCCGGCCGGACCGCACGGTCGTGGGTGTCGTCGGGGACGGTTCGAGCATGTACGGCATCCAGGCGCTCTGGACGGCCGCGCGCCAGGAACTGCCGGTGACGATCGTGATCCTCGACAACACCGAGTACGCGGCGGTCCGCATCCTGGGCGACGCGATCGGCGGCGCCAAGCTCCCGGGCACCCAGCTGGGCGGCATCGACTTCTCGACGCTCGCCGCGAGCATGGGCTGCCAGGGCATCGCGATCACCGAGCCGGCGGCGCTGGCCCCGGCCCTGACGGCCGCGCTGGCCGACAAGCGCCCGACGCTCGTCCACGTCCGGGTCGTGCCGGAGAACTCGACGATCTACTGACAGAACTCGGCGGCCGCGGCGGGAATCCAACCCGCCGCGGCCGCCGAGTGTCCGAAGTGGACGTTCGCGTCAGCGCCGGGACCGCGGCCTGACCGGCTGCGCCTTGGACTGCTCGGCCAGTGCCCATTCCGCCGCGTCGGACGCCGCCTTGGCGGCCTCGTCCGGGGTGCCGCCGTGCAGCAGCCGCGCCACCTCGCCGCGCAGCGTCACGAACTCCAGCGACTCGCGGGTCGCGATCTGGTCGCGGTCGGCGGGCAGGTCCACCCGCAGGTCCGCGACGATCGAGGCCGGCGACTTCGACAGCACCAGCACCCGGTCGGACAGGTAGACGCTCTCGTCGATGTCGTGCGTGACGACGAGGATGGTCGTGCCCTGCTCCCGCTGCACCCGCCGGGTGAGGTCCTCGAGCTCGAACCGCGTCTGCGCGTCGACCGACGCGAACGGCTCGTCCATCAGCAGCAGCGACGGCCGGCTGGCCAGCGCGCGGGCGATCGACACCCGCTGCTGCATACCGCCGGACAGCTGCCACGGGTACTTCCCGCCGACGTCCGCGAGGCCGACGTGCTCCAGCGCCTCGGCGGCCCGCTTGCGCCGCTCGCCGCGCGAGATCGAGCGCCACCGCAACGGGAACTCGACGTTCTTCTGCACCGAGAGCCACGGGAACAGCGACCGGCTGTAGTCCTGGAACACGACGGCGAGGTCGTCCGGCACGCCGTCGACGCGGTCGCCGTGCAGGCTGACCGTGCCCTCGGTCGCCGGGGTCAGCCCGGCGACGCAGCGCAGCAGCGTCGACTTGCCGCAGCCGGACGGGCCGACGATGCTGGCCAGCTGCCCGGCCTCGACGGTGAACGAAAGGTTGTTCACGGCGGTGTGCGCCTTGGCGCCGGAGCCGTACCGGTGACTGACGCCGGACACTTCGAGCATGGTTGACATTGAGGGCCTTTCCACCGTCAGTCGCGGCCGAGGCGGGCCGGCTGCCAGGCCAGCACCCGTCGTTCCGCGGCCAGGAAGATCGTGTTGAAGACGTAGCCGAGGATCCCGAGCAGCACCAGCCAGGACCACATGGTCGGGAAGTCGAAGTCCTGCTGGGCGTTCAGCAGTGAACGCCCGATGCCGAAGGAGGAGCCGACCAGTTCGGAAACCACCATCAGGAGCAGCGCGATGGACAAGCTGACCCGCAGCCCGGCGAAGATCTTCGGCGCCGCCGCGGGAAGCACGACCATGCTGATCCAGTACGTCTTGGGCGTGCGGAACGACCGCGCCGTCTCCACCTTGACCTGGTCGACCGAGCGGACGCCGTCGACCGAGTTGAGCAGCACCGGCCAGATCGCGCCGAAGATGATCGACCCGATCTGCATGCCCGAGCTCAGCCCGAACAGCACCACGAACACCGGGATCAGCGTGGGCGGCGGGATCGAGCGGAAGAAGGCGAAGAGCGGCCCGAGGTAGTCCAACGCTTTCGCAGACCGGCCGACCAGCACCCCGAGGAGGATACCGACCACGGACGCCAGTGCCCAGCCGCCGAGCATGTGACCCAGGCTGGGGAGCACGTTCTCGAACACCGCGTCGGTGAGGAAGAGGTGGTCCGCCGGGCCGGTGAACCACAGGTTCACCGCGCGGACCGCGATCTCGGACGGCGGCGGGAAGAACTTGCTGCCGGCCGCGCGGGCGGCGAACTCCCAGAGCACCACGAGGATCGCGAAGAGCAGCCAGTTGCGCAGGACCGCCGTCACGCCGCGGACGGCGCGCCTGCCGACGCGCCCGGAAAGAGTCGCCGCGGTCACGCGATCGCCTCCCGGTCCACCGTGCTCCAGCGGAACATCCGCTTGCCCACCTGCTCGAGTCCTTCGTTGATGAGCCAGCCCAGCACGCCGGCCACGACGGTGCCGGCCAGCACGAGGTCGAACCGGGTCGAACCGGTGCTGGCGACCAGGATGAAGTTGCCGAGGCCGACTTCGGAGCCGGCCAGGAACTCGGTGCTGACGACGGCGATCAGCGCGATGGTCGCCGACAGCCGGACGCCGGTGAAGACGAACGGCGCGGTGAACGGCAGCGCGACCGACGAGAGGATCCGGAACCGGCTGGTCCCGCTCGCCCGCGCGGTCTCCATCAGCACCGGGTCGATCTCGCTGATCCCGTAGATCGTGTTGAACATGATCGGCCACAGGGCGGCGTACACCGCGAGGGTGATCTTCGCCTCCGGGCCGGAGCCGATCACCAGCAGCACCAGCGGGATGAGCGCGGCGACCGGGATCGGCCGGAGGAACTCGACGATCGCGGCGGTGGCGTTGCGCAGCACCGGGACGCTGCCCAGCAGCAGTCCGGCCGGCACGCCGACGACCACGGCGATCAGGATGGCGATGAACCAGGCCAGCATCGTCGCGACGACGTCGCGGACGAAGTCGGGGTCACCGAGCAGTTGCCCGACGGTCACGAGGACGACGCTGGGCGGCGGGAAGAACGTCTTGCTGACCAGGCCGATCTGGACGACGATCTCCCAGAGCAGGAGGAAGCCGACCAGACCGGCCAGGTTGCGGAGCAGTTTGGTCACGACGTCGTCAGCCGGCGCTCGCCTGCGGGGCGATCATCGGCGCGGCCTCGACGGCCGTCGTGATGGCACCCAGTTGCAGCAGGAGGTCGGGCACGCGCTGCATGCGCCGGGCGTCCAGGACGGAGCCGTAACCGGGGATGGTCAGCAGCTTCGCGGTGTCCTGGTCGATCTTCGCGTACTTGACGAGCAGCGGCTCGATCTTCGACCGGTCGGCGATCGCGTCGCGGGTGGCCTTCTGCATCGCGCGCTGGAAGGCGGCGAGGGTCTTCGGGTTCGACTGGACCCACTTCTTGGTGGCGCCGTAGCCGGTCAGGGGGAAGTCCTGGCTGGCACCGGTGTTGATGTCGATCACCGGGGTGGCGCCGACGTTCTTGGCGGCCTGGGTGATGAACGGCTCCGGCAGGTAGGCGGCGTCGACCTGGCCCGACCCCAGCGCGGCGGCGATGTTCGGCAGGGCCAGCGGGACCCAGACGACCTTGTCCGACGGCACGCCGTGGTCCTTCATCACGGACTTCGTCAGCAGGTCCGAGGCCGTGTTCTTGGCCGTGATGGCGATCCGCCGGCCGGCGAGGTCGGCGACCGTCTTCACCGGGGAGTTCGGCACGGTGACGATGGCGTTGCTCTTCGCGTTCACCGAGGAGCCGTCGGCGACGAGCTGCATGTCGGCCGCGCCCGTGCTCTTCGCGATGAAGAACGGCGTGTAGGTGGAAAGCGCGATGTCGGCCTCGCCGGAGATCGACTTGGTCATCGAAGCCTGGCCGCTGGCCGCCACGACGGACTTGACGTCGAGACCCTCGGCCTTGAAGTAGCCGCCGTCCTGGGCGAGCCAGAAGGGGCCGAGGTCGGTCGTGGGCAGGATCGACACCGTGAGGTTCGTCTTCTCCAGTCCACCGCCCCCGTTCGACGACGAGGTGTTCGAGCTGTCCGAGCCGAGCGCACTGCAGCCGGTGAGGGCTGTGGCGGCCGCGGCGGTGAGGGCGAGCCCGAGCACGGCGCGGCGAGTCCGAACCCGGCCGCTGCTCACGGCGTTTCCAAGCAAGGCCTGCTCCTTGACGACGGTGACGGTGGGTGTACCGAATCCAGCGGAAGTGCGTGACTGATTGTCCGAGCCACGCGGGCCACTGTAGAGAACGTGACAGCCCGCTCACAACGGGTAGAAGCAATACCCGGGAGAGTGGTGCGCGTCACTCTTTAGGATTCTGGTCTAGACCCACTGCTCCACTCGCCGTAGCTGAATACCCAGCGTAGGGCCAGAAACTGGAAAAAGAGATCACCAGCTGTACGTCTACTGAGCGAACGCTGTGCAACATCCTGCGCGTGTTGTCGGGAGGGTTACATCTTCCCCGGCCGTTCGCTACCCTCTGCACCTGCGGGGAGGATTCAACCTCCGATGTAGTGAGAGAGAGTGCCTGGATGGCCGATCAAGACGACCCGCTTCGGTCTACCAGGACACGCTGTGCTTTTCCTGAGAGATTCGCCCCCGCAGCAGAGACCACAGCCAGGCCGGGCACTACCGCCGCGCCGGTGGGATAAGGCCGACCAGACCGATGCAAGACCAGCGCAGGGACCCGACCGTGATGCTCCAGCTGAACCGATTCCGTCCGGGAGGACGGCGTTCGGGCACCCCCGTCGAAGACGATCTTTTCACCCGTACGGGTACCGTCTCGCGCTGGGCTCCGACCGACCGGCCGTTGCGCCGGTATGCCAGGAGCGTGCGTACGAGTGGCTGAAGAGAACGTGATGCGCCCTGGCGGGCGATGGACCGATCAGGGCTTTACGAGCACAAACGATGATGGTGGTGCGGCGGTGCCGAACGAAGACGCCGCGGGGGTGGGAGGGACCCCTGCGCAGTCGCCCGGAGGAGATCCGGGGAAGAAGTCCGGGTTTTTCTCCGGCATGCGTGACTGGCGGCTGCGGTCCAAGCTGGCCGCGGTCCTGATCATCCCGACCCTGACCGCGTCGGTGCTGGGGGCACTGCGCGTGGTCGACGACGCCCAGCAGGCGGCGGAGTTCCAGCGCACCGCCGACCAGGTCGCGTTCGCGGTCAAGGTCACCACGGTGGTGCACGAGCTGCAGAACGAGCGCGCGCTGGCCGTGGCCCGGATCGCCTCGGGCAACGCGTTGCTGCAGACCGGCCTGGACTCCGAGATCGCCAAGGTCGACCGCGAGGTCGCCGATCTGAAGAGCTCCGCGTCCGGTCTCAAGAACGACGACCAGGCGACGACCGACCGCTACGCCCGCGGTATCCAGCGCCTCGACGCGCTGCGCCCGCTGCGCGCGGCCTACGGCGCGCAGAACGGCCTGCCGGACATCACCGTCATGACCGCCTACTCCGGCATCATCGACGCGCTGATCGAACTCGGCCGCGAGGTGACGACCGCGGTCACCGACCGGGACGTGCTCCGCCTCGGCACGAGCACGCAGGCGATCAGCGAGGCCAAGGAGTTCACCGTCCGCTCGGACGCCGACCTGCAGATCGCGGCGTACCGCACGACCTTCCCCGGTGACCTCCTCGACCAGACGCGTGCGTCGGCCTCCAGTGCGGACGCCTCGGTCATCTCGTTCCTGGCGAACGCCGACGACGACCAGCGGCAGCTCTACAACGACACCTACTCCGGCCCGGAGGTCGACGACCGGCGGCGGATCCAGACCAACGCCTTCGCCTTCGCCCAGCAGGGTGACGCGCCGAGCATCGACCCGTCGGTGCTCAGCAAGGACAGCACGGTCTCGGCGGACAAGCTGCACGCCGTCGAGTCGAACCTGCTGGCCCAGCTGAAGACCCGCGCGGACGACCTGGCCACCTCGGCCGTCAACTCCGCCTGGATCGGCGGTGCCATCGTGCTCGCCGCGCTGGCCGCCGCGATCGCGCTGATGCTCATCGTCGCCCGCTTGATGCTGCGCCCGCTGCGGGTGCTGCGGAAGAGCGCGCTGGACATCGCGTACACCCGGCTGCCCGAAACCGTGCAGGGGATCCTCGACGACCCGGACCCGGTCGGCGCCTCGAAACGGGCCGTCCAGCCGGTGCCGGTCACCTCTCGCGACGAGATCGGCGAGGTGGCGCGCTCGTTCGACATCGTCCACGAGCAAGCCGTCAAGATGGCCGCCGAGCAGGCCCTCCTGCGCGAGAACGTCAACGGCATCTTCGTGAACCTCTCGCGCCGGTCGCAGCGGCTGGTGGAACGCCAGCTCGGCGTCATCGACCGGCTCGAGGCCGACGAGCAGGACCCGGACCACTTGGCCAGCCTGTTCGAGCTCGACCACCTGGCCACCCGGCTGCGGCGCAACGGTGAGTCCCTGCTGGTGCTCTCCGGCGCCGGCCTGGCCAAGTCCGTGCCCAAGCCGGTGCCGGCCGCCGACGTCATCGGCGCCGCGGTGTCCGAGATCGAGCAGTACGCCCGGATCGAGGTCGGCATCGTGCCCGACGTCGCGGTCCAGGGCCTCGCGATCCACGACCTCGTGCACGTCCTCGCCGAGCTGCTCGACAACGCGACCTACTTCTCCGAGCCGGAGACGAAGGTCATCGTGCGGGCGGTCGTCACCCGCCGCAAGGCGCTGGCCATCCAGGTCACCGACCACGGTGTCGGGATGAGCGACGAGCGGCTGGCCGAGGTCAACTCGCGGCTCGCCGAGCCGCCGGACCTGGACGTGTCGGTGACCCGGCGAATGGGTCTGTACGTGGTCTCGCGGCTGGCCAAGCGCCACGGCATCGAGGTCCGGCTGCGCGAGAACGAGGACATCGAGGGTGGCGTCATCGCCCGCGTCGTCGTCCCGGCGGAGCTGCTCACCCACCTCCGCCCGGGCCAGCGGCAGCAGACCCAGACGCCGCCGCCGGTGAACCGGTCCGAGACGTCGATGTCGCTGCCGAGCATCCCGGTCCCGTCGATGCCCGACTTCGAGCAGACGCAGACCTACGCGAAGACCCCGCCACCCCCGCCCCCGCCGCAGGCCCCGCCCTCGCACCCCCCGGTGCCGAGCCAGGGCGGCCTGGTCCCGCTGGACCAGCCGATCAGCCTCGACGACCTGGTCAGCGGGGGCCGCGCGGCCGGACCGTTCCTGTCCCCGGAGCTCCCGAAGCCGGAGACGCCCGCCTGGCCGACCGCCGAGGACCTGGCCCCGCTGACGCCGTCGGCGAACGGCGACGGGGCGAGCCACAGCTCGGACACGCAGTTCCAGCCGCTGGTGCTGCCCAAGCGCGAGCCGAAGTACGTGCCGCCGGAGGAGCCGCCCCAGGCGCCGCCCCCGGTCCCGGACGTCGGCCCGTCGGCGCTCGAGGACGATGTACCCACCCGGCGGCTGCCGATCTACCAGTCGGTGCTGTCACGCTGGTTCAGTGAGGGCGACGAGGCGGGTACGGCCGATCCGGTGCCGTCGCAGGGCGACGCCGGCGACGACCCGATGCTGCCGCCGCTCGCCGGCCACGTCGACGAGCCCCGGTACGAGCAGCCCCAGCGGGAGCCCGTCCGGCAGCGGGAGCCCGTCCGCGAACGGGAGCCCGTCCGGGAACGCGAACGGGAGCCGGAGCCCGTTCCGGAACCCGAACGGGTGGACGAGCTGCTGCCGACCGCGGCGACGCGGCACCCGCTGCTCCCGCCCGACGACGGCTGGCACAGCGCCTCCGACGAAGGCTGGAACGCGGCCCAGTCGCTGCTCGAGGCCAAGGACGAGGAGATCACCCCGGCCGGGCTGCCCAAGCGCGTCCCGAACGCCTACCTGGTGCCGGGGTCGATCAACAGTCCTTCGTCCGACGGACCGGCGCAGAACAACTTCGCGGACAACACCGGCGGCCGACCCGGAACGGGTGTGATCACCCGCTCGGCGTCCACGGCGCGGAGCAGGATGGCAAGCTTCCAGCGTGGGTACACGTCCGGGCGGCACGCGTTGAAGGAACGCACCGACGACGGGCTGGAAGGCAGTGGCGTTCCGATGAATGGCAACACCACAGACAGCAGTGAGGAGTGAAAGTGACACGGGCGGGTGCAATGCAGCCGGGTGGCTCCGCGCAGCCGGGTGGCTCCGCGCAGGCCAAGGCGGGTAATTCCGGCAGCTTCGCTTGGCTGATCACGGATTTCGTGCACCGGGTGCCCGGCGCGGCCCACGCGGTCGTGGTGTCGGCGGACGGTCTGCTCTTGGCGGCCTCTCGGGGCCTCCCCAAGGACCGGGCGGACCAGCTGGCGGCCGTCGCGTCGGGGCTCACCAGCCTCGCGCGGGGCGCGGCCAAGGTGTTCGAAGGTGGCACGGTCGCGCAGACCGTGGTCGAGATGGCCAACGGCTTCCTCTTCCTCATGTCGGTTTCCGACGGCTCTTGTCTCGCGGTGCTCGGGTCGCCCGAAAGCGACATCGGCTTGGTCGTCTACGAGATGACCCTGCTGGTGGAGCGGGTCGGCCAGCAGCTGACACCGGAGATGCGCGCGCAACTGCAGGGCGCAGCGGTCCGCCGCTGAGGACCGGGGAACCGAGGAGAGAGCCGTGGATGACGGGCGCTTGAGGGGCGATGGCCGGCTCGGTGACGACTTCTCCGGCGGGTGGTCCGAGCAGCCGGGACCGGACGACGGCCGGGAGGACTGGCAGTCCTTCCGGGAACGAGTCGACCGCGAGTGGCGGACGCGCCGGGTGCAGGCCTCCGACAGCGACCCCGTCCGGGAGCCGCCGAACTGGCTGACCGACAGCAACGCGGGGCAGGAGCCGATCCGGCCCATCCAGCCCGGCAGCAACGAGTACCGCGACCGGTTGCTCGGCGGTCCGGGTGCGGAGCTGTTCGGCGGGTCGAGCGGGCCGCTGTACGACGCGGCGGACTTCGCCGCGTACAGCAACGGCCGCGATCGCGACTACTCGTCGGGACCGGACTCCGGGGAGCTGGCCGCGGCGCTGCCGCGGCAGGCCCACCAGGAGTACGTCGACGAGCCGCCGGCGACCGAGATGGAGACGTCGGGCCTGGTCCGGCCGTACTTCCGGACCCGGGGCCGGACGAAGGCGACCCTCGATCTCGCGATCGAGGCGCTGATCTCGACCAGCGAACAGGGCCGGATGCTCGACCGGGTCCGGGTACCCGAGCACCGGTCGATCTGCGACCTGTGCCTCGACACCCGGTCGGTGGCCGAGGTGGCGGCGCTGCTGCGGCTGCCGCTCGGCGTGGTGCGGGTGTTGATTGGTGACGTGGCGGGGCTCGGGCTGGTGCTGGTGCACTCCAGCAACCAGAACGTGGGCGACCGGCCGAGTATCGAGTTCATGGAAAGGGTGCTCAGTGGGCTTCGGAGAATTTGACTCCGACGCGAACGCGCCGCAGGTGACGGGTCCGACCTCGTCGGCCAAGATCGTGGTCGCCGGCGGGTTCGGTTCGGGGAAGACAACGTTGGTCGGGGCGATCTCCGAGATCGACCCGCTGACCACCGAGGCCATGATGACCGAGGCCAGCGTCGGACACGACGACACCTCGGCCACGCCCAACAAGACCACCACCACCGTGGCGATGGACTTCGGGCGTATTTCACTGGACTCGGACCTGGTGCTGTACGTGTTCGGCACACCGGGCCAGCACCGGTTCTGGTTCATGTGGGACGACCTCGCGGTCGGCGCCATCGGCGCGGTCGTGCTGGTGGACACGCGGCGGCTCGCCGACGCGTTCCCCTCGATCGACTTCTTCGAGAACCGGAAGCTGCCCTACGTCGTGGCGATCAACTGCTTCGACCGGCTGCTGCACCACCAGATCGAGGACGTCCGGCACGCGCTGACCATCGCGCCGTCGGTCCCGATCATGGCGTGTGACGCGCGCGAGCGCGACTCCGCCAAGCAGGTGCTCATCTCGGTCGTCCAGCACGCGATCGCGCACGATTCGGCGTTGCGCGCGGGATAGCCCGATGACGCCCCGAACCGGATGCGGCCGTTGGAGTGAACTCCGCGTGCTTCACCCACTTCGGGGAGTGCGGCGGCCGTCCGGAGCAGTGCCGGGCGCCGCCGGTTCGGTACCGTCGAGGACAGGGCCGCCCAGCCGGGCTACTGGAAACCCGGCTGACCAGCGCGGACGTCCCGTCGCCTCGGGTCGTGCCCGCGGTCGCGGAGCGTCCTGCGCACGTGTGGACCCGTCCGGGTCGATGCGGTGCGCAGTCGTGCGCACACGTAGGGTGCGCAGCGGTCATCCGGTGGTCGACTCGACACCACCGGCGGTGCGAATACGCTTTACGGAGGCGTCGTCGACCGGCCGTGCCGGCCACTCCGGGGTGCGGCGCGCGGCGCCGCACGAGCAAGGAGGGGCAGTAGTGACGGCATCCGGCCAGGGCACATTCGGCTGGCTCATCACGGACTTCGTGCGCCGGGTACCCGGCGCTGCCCACGGCGTCCTGGTGTCCGCCGACGGTCTGCTGCTGGCGCCGTCCGAAGGCCTTCCCCAGGAGCGCGCCGAGCAGCTGTCCGCGGTGGCCTCCGGACTGATCAGCCTGACGCACGGAGCCGCACGCTGTTTCGAAGCGGGCGGGGTCAACCAGACCGTGGTGGAGATGGAGCGCGGGTACTTGTTCCTGATGTCCGTTTCGGACGGGTCGTCACTGGCGATCCTGGCCGCGCCGACGTGCGACATCGGCACGGTCGCCTACGAGATGACGCTGCTCGTCGAGCGGGTCGGCCAGCAGATCACCCCCGAGCTGCGCGCGCAGCTGCAGGGCGGCGTGCGTGGGTAGGACACGATGAGGATTTCGGGATTCGACGATCCGGACTCCACCGGCTGGGACGCACTGCACCGCGGCACCGAACGCGAGGGTTTCGACTCACCGAGCAAGTTCGACATGTCGACGTTGTCGACCATCATGCCGCGACGCCGTCCGGCCCAGACCTCGCAACCCTCACAGCCGCAGCCGGATCCGCAGGGTTACACCGACGAGGACACCCGCGAGTGGGGTTCCTCGGCGTCCTCGGTCGAGGACGACGCCTACGACGACGGTTACGACCCCGACCAGCCGGAATGGCAGGACGAGGAGCCGTACGAGCCGGAGCCGCCGCCGGTGGAGACCTGGACGCCACCGCGTGGCGCCGGCCGTTCCCCGGCCCCGCGCCCGCCCGCGCCGCGCCCGCCGGCCCCGCGTCCGCCCGTCGCCCGGCCGCCCCGTGCCCAGGCGGCGCCCCCGCCTGCGTGGGCCCCGCCGGTCGACCCGCGGACGGGCTGGACACCCCCGCCGGACCCGGAGACCCGCTGGATCCCGCAGGCGGCCGAGCCGTACGGCTACGAAGAACCGGCCTGGAACGAGCCGGCCGTACGCGCGGCGAGCCCGGTGCGGGTCGGCTCCGCGGGTTCGCGGGTGCGCCCGTACACCCGCACGGGCGGCCGCACCCGGTCCGACCACAACCTCGCGCTGGAGGCGCTGGTCTCGACGTCCGACGACGGCCGTCGTTACCGCGGCGTCCGGTCGGTCGAGCACCGCCGGATCTGCGACCTCTGCCTGGACACGCGGTCGATCGCCGAGATCGCCGCGCACCTGCGGCTACCGCTGGGCGTGGTGAAGGTGCTGGTCGGCGACATGGCCGACATCGGCCTGGTCCTGGTCCACCACACGGAACTGATCCTGGGCGACCGCTCATCGCGCGACTTCATGGAACGCGTCCTGGCCGGCCTGCGAGCCCTCTGAGAACGCACTTTCCTAGCGAAAGCTCGGCCTCGGGTGGGCTCGAAGCGGAGCTTTCGCTAGGAAAGATGCGTCCCGGCCGGTGGGCGCTGGTCCTCGACCAGCGCGGCCGACGGTCGCCGATGATGGCTCCGGCCTGGGATCTCCCGCGCGATCGGTTGCGCCATCAAGACCGACCGGTTGCGCATCTGGCCGCCGAGCTGGGATCGCCCGCGCGACGAGTCCGCTCGCATCGCCGACGAGCGCTGGTTTCGACCGGTGCGCCGGCGGTCGTCCGATACCGCCGTCGCGGCGAAGCCGACCCGCGCTAGTCCTCGACCAGTGCGGCCGACGTGATGCGGTGCAAGGAGTAGCGCTCGTTGTTCTCACCCTCGAGAATCCCGCCGCCGACGCGGATCGGGCGGACCACGCGCTGGCTGGCGGTGCCTCGGGAGTCGACGAAGCCGATCCAGACCTCGCGGCGTTCCAGCGTGGCCCGGGACAGCAGCTCGAGCGTCGCCGACGTGTCCGCGCCGCCACCTCGGTGGGCCTGGACCGTCGAACCGCGGCGGCGGGCCGTGGCCGCGTCGCCCGCGCGCAGGTTGGAGACGATCCGCTCGGCCTGGTCGTCGGTCAGCACCGCCTGCTCGCCCGGGTTGCGGCGGGCCGCGCGGGCCTTCGCCGGCAGCCTGCGGCCGCCCGGGCGGATGTCGACGACGCGGCCGTCCGGGCCCTCCGCGGCCGGGGCGAACCCGGCCCCGCGCAGCCCGGCCAGCACCTCGTGCAGCGGGTCCGGGCTGATCACGACGGTCGGCGCGATCAGCCGCAGGTCGTGCTCCGCCGCGATCGGGTGGGCCAGCACCTCGGCCAGCAGCGCCTCGTCGTCGCACCGCAGGAACGACGCCGCGACCCCGCCGCGCAGCCGCCCGTGCCGCCGCGCGACGTCGTCGATCAGGTAGCTGAGCCCCTGTGGCACCGGCGTCGCCGACTTGGCCTTGAACAGCGCGTGCAGCTCGTCCGCCGTCCGTCCGGTGTCGAGTGCGCGCCGCACCGAGCCCTCGGTGATCCGGTAGACCGTCGCGTGGCCGGCCGATTCGATGTCGGCGACCGCGTCCATCTCGGTGGCCAGCTCCGGCTCCAGCGGACCCGGCGCGACCACCGTCAGGTCGGCCTGCAGCAGCACCTTGTCCACGGGCGCGGGCAGCGCGTCCAGGATCGCTTCGACGGCGGCCGGGCGGTCGTCGGCCAGCAGCGCTCGCGTCGCCGTCGTGACGCCGCCGAGCCCGACCAGGCCGAGCGCGCTCGCCTCGGCCATGGTCCAGCGCACCGTGTCGTCCCGCAGCCGCCCGCCGCGCCGCGGGGCGCGCCAGGCCAGCACGGCGACCAGCTCGTCGGCGCTCTTCACCCCGGCGCCCTCGGGCAGGTCGGCCAGCGCGGTCAGCACGCGCCGCCGCGCGACCGGCGCCAGCGGCCGCCGCAGCTCCTCCGAAAGGGGCGCGACCGGCTTGTCCTTGGCGTCGCGGCCGCCGGCGAGCCCGGGCAGCCGCGGCAGCTCCAGCCACGCCTGCGCGAGCGTCATCCACCGCTGCGCGGTCGGCGACGCGAGCCAGGAGTCGGTCAGCGTCGTCGGCACCCACTCGGGCACGGTCGTCTCGCTGTCCGCGACGAGCCCGGCCCCGACGGCCAGCTCGGCCAGGAGCGTCGCCTGCGTCTCGTCGATCTCGAGGTCCTTGGCCAGCTTCTTCAGCTCGCGCACGCCGAGGCCGCCCGACTTGAGCACCGGCGGCGGCGACGCCGACCACGCGCGCAGCAGGGATTCGGTGTGGCGCAGGAACTCCATCGCCTCGCCGGCCGCGGCTTCGTCCAAAGTGGACGCCCGGTGCGGGTGCACCGGCAGCTCGGGCTCGGTGAGCGTGCCGGGCGCGAACACCCCGCCGCGCACGGCGATCCCGAGCTCGCGCGGCAGCTCGACGGTCTGGTCGTCGCGCCGCAGCAGCAGCCCGCGGGCGAGCAGCTTCTGCACCGGCGTGCCGGCCTTCTCCAGCGCGAGGTCGATCCCGGCGTCGCGGGTGCGGCCGATCGGCGGGCCCGCGGCCAGCGCGTTCAGCACCCCGCGTTCGTCGTCGGGCAGCTCGGCCAGCCGCGCCTCGAGGTCCTCGCCGGCCAGCGCGGGCGACGACGTGCCGAGCCCGGCCGGGAACGGCCCGAGCGCCTCCCGGACCGCGGGCGGCACACGCAGCGCGTCGTCCGGGCCCCAGGCGAGCACGCGGGCGCGGAGCCGGGCCAGCGGCACGGTGATGTCGGCGCCGGCCAGCTTCGCGACGTCCTCGACCGGCACCGGGTCGCGGTCGGCGCCGGCCAGCAGGCACGCCTCGAGGACGGCCAGGGTGAGCGTGTCGAGGTCCTCGCAGGCACGCGCGACGGAACCCGGCGTGCCGGCCCGGGTGGCCAGCACGGTGCTGTCGGAGGGCGGTGGCGTCGACAGGTCGCGACGCGTGCGGAGGAGCTCCGCGAGCACGTCGTCGGACTCCGTACGCAGCCAGTCCGCCAAGGAGGTCGCGGGCATAGAAGGCCAGGGTACCGGGCGGTTGGCCGAGCCTGCCCGGGCTCGGGCAGACTGTCCCCGGAAGAAAGAGCGCGGCTGTGTGGAGGACGTTGTGGCCAAGGGCGAGAAGAAGCACAAGGGTGTCGACCCGACCTGGCCGGGCGAGGCCGGTGAGCACCCCGTGACCGAACTGGCGTCGGACCGCCAGGGCGCGCTGTCGCCGTTCGGGGATCTCACGTTCCCGCTCGACACGGTGCCCTACGTGCACCCCGAGACCGAGATCAACCGCTGACCGCATAGTTACTGGTCAGTACCCGTATCGGCGGCTCGTGAGGGCGGTCACGGGAGTAGGTTCGCTCCCGTCCCAACCGAGTTTTCCCACGCGGGGGTAAGTGCCATGCCGGTTCCCGGTCCCGGATATTCGATCACCGTCCGGGTCGAGGCTCCGGCCTCGACCAGTGCGGCCGGTGACCTCACCACGGCCGTCGGGCGGGTCGGCGGGGTGCTGACCGCGTTCGACGTCGTCGAGTCCCACTCCGACGCGATCGTGGTCGACATCAGCGCGAACGCGCTGTCGGAGAACCACGCGAACGACATCACGCAGACGCTCGACTCGCTGCCCGGCGTCAAGGTCCGCAAGGTCTCCGACCGGACGTTCCTGATCCACCTCGGCGGCAAGATCGAGGTCGCCCCCAAGGTCGCGCTCCGCAACCGTGACGACCTCTCCCGCGCCTACACCCCGGGCGTCGCCCGCGTCTGCCAGGCGATCGCCGCGAACCCCGAGGACGCGCGCCGGCTGACCATCAAGCGCAACACCGTCGCCGTCGTCACCGACGGCTCCGCGGTGCTCGGCCTGGGCAACATCGGCCCGGCCGCCGCGCTGCCGGTGATGGAGGGCAAGGCGGCGCTGTTCAAGAAGTTCGCCGACGTCGACGCCTGGCCGGTCTGCCTGGACACCCAGGACACCGAGGAGATCATCAAGATCGTCAAGGCGATCGCGCCGGTGTACGCCGGGATCAACCTCGAGGACATCGCCGCGCCGCGCTGCTTCGAGATCGAGAAGCGGCTGCGCGAGCAGCTGGACATCCCGGTGTTCCACGACGACCAGCACGGCACCGCGATCGTGGTCGTCGCCGCGCTGCGCAACGCCCTGCGCGTGGTCGGCAAGAACATCGAGGACTGCAAGATCGTGGTCAGCGGCGTCGGCGCGGCCGGCTCGGCGATCATCCGGCTGCTGCTGCGCAAGAACCCGGGTGACATCGTCGCCGCGGACATCGACGGCATCGTCCACTCCGCCCGCGGCAACCTCGACGACAACCTCGCGTGGATCGCCTCGCACACGAACAAGGAGCAGGTCAGCGGCACCCTGCACGAGGCGCTGGCCGGCGCGGACGTCTTCATCGGCGTCTCGGCGCCGAACCTCTTCGGCGCCGAGCAGGTCGCGACCATGAAGGACGACGCGGTCGTCTTCGCGCTGGCCAACCCGGACCCGGAGATCGACCCGCTGGAGGCGCAGCAGCACGCCGCCGTCGTGGCGACCGGCCGCAGCGACTTCCCGAACCAGATCAACAACGTGCTGGCCTTCCCGGGCGTCTTCCGCGGCCTGCTCGACGCGCACGCGAACAACATCGACGACAACATGCTGCTGGCCGCGTCCGACGCGATCGCCGACGTCGTGGACAGCGGCATGCTCAACGCGTCGTTCATCGTGCCGAGCGTGTTCGACAGCGCGGTGGCGCCCGCGGTCGCCGAGGCGGTGCGCAAGGCGGTCCGCGCCGAGCGCTGAGCCCGTCCCGGGGCCTCCGGCCGGGGGCCCCGGAAGTAGCCTCGGCTGGTGAGTGAACTCAGCCACGTCGACGGGACCGGCGCCGCCCGGATGGTCGACGTCTCCGGCAAGACCGCCACCGCGCGCACCGCGCTCGCCGCCGGGACCGTGCGGACCACCGCCGAGGTGCTCCGGCTGCTGGCGAGCGACGGCCTCCCCAAGGGTGACGCGCTGGCCACCGCCCGGATCGCCGGGATCATGGGCGCGAAGCGGGTGCCCGAGCTGATCCCGCTGTGCCACCAGATCGCGCTGTCCGGCGTGAAGGTGGAGTTCGAGCTGGGCGAGGCCGAGGTCGGGATCCGCGCGACCGCCAAGACCACCGACGTCACCGGCGTCGAGATGGAGGCGTTGACCGCGGTGGCCGTGGCCGGGCTGACGCTGCACGACATGATCAAGGCCGTCGATCCGGCGGCGACGCTGGACGAGGTCCGCCTGCTCCGCAAGGACGGCGGCAAGACCGGGACCTGGGAGCGGCCGTGAAGCGCAGTGCGCGGGTGATCGTGGCGTCCAACCGCGCCGCGAAGGGGATCTACGAGGACAAGACCGGCCCGGTGATCGTGGCCTGGCTGGCCGACCGCGGGTACGACGTCCCGGCGCCGGTCGTGGTCGAGGACGGCGACCCGGTCGGGGTGGCGCTGCGGGCCGCGCTGGCCGACGGCGTGGCCGTCGTGCTCACCACCGGCGGCACCGGGATCTCCCCGACCGACCGCACCCCGGACGTCACGCGGGCGGCCCTGGACCACGAGCTGCCGGGCGTCGCGGACGCGATCCGCGCGGCCGGCCTCCCCAAGGTGCCCACAGCGGTCCTCTCGCGCGGTGTGGCCGGTGTTGCGGGGAGGACCCTCATCGTGAACCTTCCGGGCTCCAGCGGCGGCGTGAGGGACGGTTTGGGGGTCCTCGACGGCATCTTGGACCACGCCGTCGACCAGCTGGCCGGTGGCGACCACCCGCGACCGCCCGCGTCGGGCCCCGCGGTCCGCGTCGCGCGGGCCGTGGTGACCGGGGAAACCCTCTCGGTGGAGGAGCACGCCCGCCTGGTCGAGGACGACGCGGCGGGCGCGGTGGTGACGTTCGCCGGGGTCGTCCGCGACCACGACGGCGGCAAGGGCGTCCGCGACCTGACCTACGAGGGCCACCCGAGCGCGAGCCAGGTCATCGCGGACGTCGTGGCGGACCTGTCGGCCCGCTGGACCGGCGTCCGGGCGGTCGCGGTCAGCCACCGCATCGGCGCGCTGACCATCGGTGACGTCGCGCTGGCGGTCGCCGTCGCGGCCGAGCACCGGGGCCAGGCGTTCGCCGCGTGCGCGGAGGTGGTGGACGAGGTCAAGGCCCGTCTCCCGGTCTGGAAGCACCAGCACTTCACCGACGGCACCGACGAGTGGGTCAACTCGCCCTGACGGGTTCGAGGCGGAAGACCGCGACGCGGTCGGCGGCCGCGGCGAACTGCTCCGGGTCGGCCGCCGTCACGATGCCCAGCTTGACGAACATCGGCACGCCGTGGGGCACCTCGCGCGGGAACGCGCGCACGACGTCGCGGCGGAGGTCCGGGTCGGTGACCTCGGTGAGCGTCACGGCCTGCCGTCGCCGTCCGCGGGCGAGCTCGCCCCGGCCCGCGGCGCGGACGTTGCGCGCCCAGTCGGACTGCGGCAGGCCGGCGACGACGTAGCGGTGGCCGTCGACGGTCAGCGGCGAGACCGGCGTGGGGCGCGGGGTGCCCGACCGGCGGCCGGGCACCGTCAGGACGTGGATGGTGCCCAGGGGCAGGCCGGCCCGGGTGAGCAGGCGGATGAGCCGGTTGGCGGGACGCAGCCAGCCAGGGAGGGTCGTCACGGCGGGGAATCCTTTCGACGATCGAAGGAGTTGCCGGTCACGGTAGACTCTTTCGAGTGTCGAAGCAATTGAGGTCCCGGGCCGAGCTGATCACCGAAGCCACCCACGCCGCGGCCGACTTCGGTGCGGCCAACGACCTGGTCGACGAGGCCGCGGCGGCGGCGTTCGGCGTCAACCGGACGGATCTGCGGATCATCGGCCTGGTCGCGAACGCGGGCACGCTGACGGCCGGCGGTCTGGCCACGGCGGCCGGCCTGAGCCCGGCCGCGACGACGACGGCGATCCAGCGGCTGACCCACGCCGGTCACCTGACGAGAAGAACCGACGCCGATGATCGGCGCCGGGCGGTGGTGGAGCTGACCGCGCGTGCGGTGGACCTGCTGGAGGAGGTCTACGGCCCGGTCGAGCGGGCCGGGCGCGAGCTGCTCGAGCGCTACTCGGCGGAGGAGCTCGCGTTCATCGTCGACCTGCTGCGCCGCGGCGAGCGCATGCAGCTCGCGGAGGCGCGCCGGGTCCGGGAGAGATGACACGAACCCTCCACCGCCCGGGGGATTGGCGGTGGAGGGTTCGTGGAGTCACGGCCTGAAGCCGGACCTACGCATCACTGCGCGATCGTCACTTGGTGGCGATCTTCTGCCCGACGAGGATCATGTCCGCGTTCGGGATGTACTTCGCGTTCAGGTCCTGCAGCTTCTGGTAGCCGCCCTGGACGTTGAACTGCTTGGCGATCTTCGACAGCGTGTCGCCCGCCACGACGGTGTAGTTGCCCGACGGGTTCGAGCTGCTCACGCCGGCCGTCTGCGTCGGCGCCGCCTGCTTCGGGGTCGCCTGCTTCGGAGCCTGGGTGCTCTTCTTCGGAGTCACCTTCTTGGGCGTGGTGGTCTTCGCGGTCCGCGGGGCCGTCGACGAACCGCCGCCGCCCTTCTTGCCGCAGACCGGCCAGGCGCCGATGCCCTGGCCCTGCAGAACGCGCTCGGCCACGGCGATCTGCTGCTCGCGGGACGCGCCCTGAGCGCTGCCGGTGCCGCCGTAGGCCTTCCAGGTGCTCTGCGTGAACTGCAGGCCGCCGTAGTAGCCGTTGCCGGTGTTGATGCTCCAGTTGCCGCCGCTCTCACACTGCGCGATGGCGTCCCAGTTCGTCGCCGACGCGGGGGTCGCGGCGATTGCGAGGGGAGCGCCGACCGCGATACCCGCGATGGCGACGCGAGCGACGGTGCGGGTGGCAGCGGACATCTTGCGGTGCTTGCCTCGGTAAGACATCTGAATGCTTCTCAGGCTTCCCTGCGCCTACGAGCCTGTGCTGAGGGTCAGGATCGGGGTCCTGGCGCCGGCTGTCTCAAGCCGGCAGACGGATCCGACGCACGACGCGTCGTCCTCGTCCCCTCGTCCCTGTCCGGAAATGCTTTCGCTCGGGGTATGGGTCCGGGGATCCGTCGGACAGGGCTAGGCGCTACGGATTCCCGGTGTTGCGTTCGACTGGTCGGGGCCAGCCGATTAGCGACGGTACGTAACGAGAGCCGTGATCGGAAATTATTCGAGGCGTGACCTACGTCACAGTAACAGCACGCAACCCTTGCCGATACGGGTGTTAGTGCAGGTCAGAGGGCCGTTATCTGCCCGTTTCCTAGCCGAGACAAAACACGGATCGTGAGGCTTGCATCACGTGTTTTGCGTAGCGAATGGCCCATTCGTGCCCCCTGGATCACCAATGGAGGGCGCATCTTATGGGGCCTTGTGGCGGTTCGCCAGACTTGACATAGACGCCTCATGTACCCCACGAGTCACTCCAGTCCCACCTGTTCGAGCGGTTTGCGACCACGGTCGGAGTCGTCCGCCCGGGCAGCTCCCCCCGGCTCGGACGACGGACTGCGACCAGCCAGGCGAAACGGGTCACCGGACGGGGTGGAGTCGATCTTGCATTAAGCCTCCCGCGAA
Organism: Amycolatopsis heterodermiae; assembly: GCF_034929455.1. Lineage (NCBI taxonomy): Bacteria > Bacillati > Actinomycetota > Actinomycetes > Pseudonocardiales > Pseudonocardiaceae > Amycolatopsis > Amycolatopsis heterodermiae. Next base: position 1,136,037 of record NZ_JAYFSI010000001.1, on the reverse strand, counting down.
CGCCCGGAACCGCTGACGCAACACGCCGGGGCTTCGAACCCGCGTCGGCGAGCGGTCGCTGCCGTACTTGAGTGGTCGGCTCGGGTACGGGTCGGGCGAACTCGCGGACCGGGACGAGCGGCTCGGGTACTTGGATGACAACTCGCGGATCCAGGGGTCGGCTCGCATACCTGGAGGGTCGGCGCACCTATAGGGGCGCCGACGCCGCCGGAAGGGGCGCAGCCTCCCTTCGGGAGGGTTGCGCTCCCTCCAGGAGGCGGCGCGCGTGGCGGGAGGGTGGCACACCCGCCGAGAGCGGCGCTCGCGTGTATGTGGGGGCAGTCGCGGCCGCCGGGTGGGGCGACTCGGCAGTCGGGGAGGGCGGCACAACCCCTGGGAGGCGGCGCGCGGCGGGAGGGGTGGCACGCCCAGCGAGAGGGCACTCACCTATCTATAGGGCAGCCGCAGCCGCCGGGAGGGGCGACCCGGCCGCCGGGATCGGGAGGCGCTCCCCGCTGAGAGGCGGCGCACCCAGCGAGAAGGGCGGCTCACCTGTCTATGGGAGCGCCATGGCCGCCGGGAGGGGTAAGTCGCCCATCGAGAGGGTCGGCGTGGCTGCCGGGAAGGGCGGCGCAGTATCGAGAAGGCCGGCGCCGCTATCGGGAGGGCAGCGCGTGTGGCAGCAAGGCGGCGCACCCATCGCGAGAGGCGGCGCACCTATTCATAGGGCGACACGGCCGCTGAGAGGGCGACACCGCCGCCAGGAGGAGTGGCGCGCCTCGCGGGGAGGGTGGCGCACCTATCTATATGAGCGCCACCGCCGATGCGAGGGCATCGCGCGTGATCGGGGAAGGCATTGCGCGCGTCTGGAGGAGGCATCGCGCGTGACCGAGGGCATCGCGCTTGCCGAGAGGGGGCTTCGCGTGTGATCGAGGGGGTGCCAGGCGTGTCTGGAGAGGCATCACGCGTGTCGCGAGGGCATCGCGCGTGTCTGGAGGGGCATCACGCGTGATTGAGGAGGCATCACGCGTGTCTGGAGGGGCTTCACGTGTGATTGAAGCGACGACACCAGCTGTGTCAGCCGCCGGCGAAAGGGGGGAGGACGTCCAGCTCGGCGCCGTCCTTCAGGGGGCGGGTCAGGTCGCGGACCGCTATGCCGTCGAGCAGGTAGCTGACCGCTTCCAGGACCCGTGGCAGCTCCTCCGGGTGGAGGCGGCGCAGCTCGGCCACGGCGTCGGCGACGCAGGAGCCCGAAGGCAGCTGCACCTTCTCCTCTTCCTCACCGGCCGCGGCGCGCGCCGCCGCGAAGTACCGGACCACGATGGTCAGGGTCGTCATCTCAGCCGCCGATCGCGCTCATCGGCCGGATCGGCTGTGCGAACCCGGCGTCGTTGATCTCGTGCCCTGCGAGCTTCCCCCACATTGTCGCGCGCCAGGCGTCCGCCACTTCTTCGTCGCGCACACCCGCGCGCAGGAGGGCCCGCAGGTCGGTCTCGTCGTTGCTGAACAGGCAGGAGCGCACCGCGCCGTCCGCGGTCAGCCGGGTCCGCTCGCAGGCCGAGCAGAACGGCCGGGTCACCGACGCGATCACGCCGACGTCGCCGGGGCCGCCGTCGACCAGCCAGCGCTCGGCCGGCGCGCCACCCCGGGCCACCGGGAACGGGGTCAGCGAGAACGCCTCGCCCAGCATCCCGAGGATCTCCGACGCGGTGATCATCTCGCCGCGGTTCCAGCCGTGCTGGGCGTCCAGCGGCATCTGCTCGATGAACCGCAGGTGGTAGCCCTCGGCGAGGCAGAACTTCAGCAGCGCCACGGCCTCGGTGTCGTTGATGCCGCGCATCAGCACGGCGTTGACCTTGACCGGCGTCATCCCGGCGTCGCGCGCGGCGGCCATGCCGGCCAGCACGTGCGAGAGCCGGTCGCGCCGGGTGATCTCGAGGAAGGTCGCGGGGTCGATGGTGTCGAGCGACACGTTGATCCGGGCCAGCCCGGCCGCGGCCAGCGCCGGAGCGCGCTTCGCCAGGCCGATCCCGTTGGTGGTCATGGACAGCCGGGGCCGCGGCTCGAGCGCCGTGATCCGCGCCACGAGGTCCTCGAGACCCGGCCGCAGCAGCGGCTCGCCGCCGGTGAGCCGGATGTCGGTGACCCCCAGCGTCTCGACGGCGATCCGCATCAGCCGGACCAGCTCGTCGTCGGTGAGGACCTGCTCGCCCGGCATCCAGTCGAGGCCTTCGGCGGGCATGCAGTAGGTGCAGCGCAGATTGCACCGGTCCGTCAGGGAAACCCGCAGATCGGTGGCCACCCGGCCGAAGGTGTCGATGAGTCGTGGGTTCTCGGGCCTGGGCACACGAGAGGAACCTCGTGTACCGGGGACGCGAGGAAACCCGAGATCCACTGCCGTCATTACGCACAGCCTAACTCTGGAACGCGCGAAGTGAGGTGATCGCTAGGATACTTTGCGGAGTGAGTGGTTCAGCGGCCGAACTACCCCTACGGCACACCGGGAGAAGGACGCGTGATGTCGAGCACGACGGAAAAGCCGTACCCGGTCTCCGAAGCGGAACTCTTCCGCTTCGCGGAATTGGGTCGCGAAAGCAGCACGCTGACCGTACTCCGGCACGCGCGGATCGCCGAGCGGATGGGGCTGTCCGGTACCGACCACAAGACGCTCGACCTGGTCGGACAGGCCGACGGTCCCCTCACCGCGGGCCGGATCGCCGAGCTCACCGGGCTGTCGACCGGCGCGGTGACGGGGGTCATCGACCGGCTGGAGAAGGTCGGCCTGGTCCGCCGCGTGCGCGACCCGGACGACCGGCGCAAGGTCCTCGTCGAGGTCGTGCCCGGGGCCGTGGAGCGCTACGCGCCGCTCTTCCAGTCGGCCTTCGACGGGCTTCGCGAGATGCTCGCGCAGTTCTCACCGGCCGAGCGAAAAGTCATCGAGCGTTATCAGAATGTCATGCTCGAACAGCTACGCGCCGAGATCATGCACAATTCGCGCCCCGCATAGCTTTTCCTCAACTGCGGCGATAATGTCTGCGCCATGCCGCAATTTCGGTTGTCCGAGGCAGCACGCCTCCTCGGGGTCAGTGACGACACCGTGCGCCGCTGGGTGCGCGCGGGCCAGCTGACCGCCACCGACGACGCCGCCGGCCGCAAGGTCGTGGACGGCGCCCAGCTGGCCGGGTTCGCCCGGGCCCAGGCGAGCGGCCCCGACGACCCGTCCGCGGTCGGCCGCTCCGCCCGCAACAAGTTCGTCGGGTTGGTCACCGAGGTCGTCGCCGACAAGGTGATGGCCCAGGTGGAACTGCAGTGCGGGGCACACCGCGTGGTGTCCCTGATGAGTACGGAAGCCGTACGCGAGCTGGGCCTGCGCCCGGGGGTGCTCGCGGTCGCGGTGGTCAAAGCGACCACTGTCGTGGTGGAGACACCGGAAGGAAGTCGATGAAGAAGCTTGTTCTCGCCGTCGCGGCCGTCGCCCTGTTCGCGGGCGCGTGCAGCAGCTCGGACGAGCCCAGCACGCAAACCGGCGGGTCCTCGGCCAGCGCCCCGGCGCCCAAGGGCACCGGCGACGCCGGCGGCACGCTGACCGTGTTCGCCGCCGCGTCCCTCACCGAGTCGTTCACCGCGCTCGGCAAGGAGTTCGAAGCCTCGCACCCCGGCGTGACCGTGAAGTTCAGCTTCGCGGGTTCGTCCGGGCTGGTCCAGCAGCTGACCAACGGCGCGAAGGCCGACGTCTTCGCCTCCGCCGACCAGGCCAACATGGACAAGGCCGTGCAGGGCGGGGTGATCGACGGCCAGCCGACCGTGTTCGCCACCAACAAGCTCGCCATCGCCGTCGCCCCGGGCAATTCTAAGAACATCAAGTCGTTTCAAGACCTCAACAAGCCCGGTCTGAACGTCGTGGTCTGCGCCCCGCAGGTGCCGTGCGGCTCGGCGACCAAGAAGGTCGAGACGAACACCGGCGTCACGCTCAAGCCGAAGAGCGAGGAGCAGGACGTCAAGCAGGTGCTGGCCAAGGTCCAGTCCGGCGACGCCGACGCGGGCCTGGTCTACGTCACCGACGCCACGTCCGCCAAGGGCAAGGTCGACAAGGTCGACTTCCCCGAGGCGAGCGGCGCGATCAACAACTACCCGATCGCCGTGGTCAAGGGCGGCCAGAGTGCCCTGGCCAAGGAGTTCGACGACTTCGTGCTCGGCACGGAGGGCAAGACCGAGCTGACCAAGGTCGGGTTCGGCCCTGCGGCGTAACCGTCTCGCGAACGGCCGGCCGGGGCACTCCCCGGCCGGCCGTTCGCGGGTTCCGTGGGTGCTCGCCGTGCCCGCCACGCTCGCGCTGGCGCTGGTCGTGCTCCCCGTCGTCGGGCTGCTGGTGCGCTCCGACCTCACGCGCTTCCCCTCGCTGATCGTCACGCCGTCTTCGCTGCACGCGCTGCGGCTGTCGCTGATCACCGCCGCGCTGTCCACTGTGGCCTGCGTGCTGCTCGGGGTGCCGCTGGCCGTCGTGCTCGCCCGCGCCCGGTTCGCCGGCGTCCGCCTGCTGCGCTCGATCGTGTTGCTGCCGCTGGTGCTGCCGCCGGTCGTCGGCGGGCTCGCGCTGCTCTACCTGCTCGGCCGCAAGGGCTTCCTCGGCATGCTGATCACCACGCTGACCGGGGAGTCGGTGCCGTTCACCACGACCGCGGTGGTCATCGCGCAGACGTTCGTCGCGATGCCGTTCCTCGTGGTCAGCCTCGAAGGGGCGCTGCGCGGCTCCGGCGACCGCTTCGAGCAGGTCGCCGCGACGCTCGGCGCGCGTCCTTGGACCGTCTTCCGCCGGGTCACGCTGCCGCTGCTGCTGCCCGCGCTCGGCTCCGGCGTCGTCCTCAGCTTCGCCCGCGCGCTCGGCGAGTTCGGCGCGACGATCACCTTCGCCGGCAGCCTCGAGGACGTCACGCGCACGCTGCCGCTCGAGGTCTACACGCAGGCCGAAGTGGACGTCGACAGCGCGGTGGCGCTCGCCCTGCTGCTCATCATCGTGGCGGTCGTCGTGATCGCCGTCGCGCGCCCGCGCTCGTGGGAAGGCGGCCTGCGATGAGCCTGGCCGCCCGGATCGACGTCGTGCGTGGTTCGTTCGAGCTGTCGGTGGACCTCGACGTGCCGACCGGGACGGTCCTGGCGCTGCTGGGCCCGAACGGCTCCGGCAAGTCGACGGTGCTGGGCTGCCTGGCCGGGCTGATCGCGCCCCGGTCCGCGGAGATCACCGTGGCCGGGCGGTCGCTGGCCGACTTGGCGCCCCACCGGCGGGGCATCGGGCTGCTCTCGCAGGACGCCCTGCTCTTCCCGCACCTGTCCGCAGTGGACAACGTCGCCTTCTCGCCGCGCTCGACCGGCGCCGGCCGCCGCGCCGCGCGCGACCTCGCCCACTTCTGGCTGGCCGAAGTGGACGCCGTCGAGCTCGCCGACCGGCGCCCCGGCCAGCTGTCCGGCGGCCAGGCCCAGCGCGTCGCGATCGCCAGGGCGCTCGCCGCCCAGCCGGACCTGCTGCTGCTCGACGAGCCGTTCGCTGCCCTCGACGTCGACGCCGCGCCCGCGATCCGCGGCCTGCTGCGGCGCGTGCTGAAGACCGGCCCGACGACCGTCCTGGTCACCCACGACCCGCTCGACGCGCTCGCGCTTGCCGACCACGTCGCGGTGATGAACGACGGCCGCGTCGTCGAACGCGGCCCGACCCGTGACGTGCTGTCCGCCCCGCGAACGGCGTTCACCGCGCGGATCGCCGGCCTCAACCTGATCGCCGGCACCGCGGTCGACGGCGGCCTGCGGACACCGTCGGGTGACGTCGTTTCCGGCATCCCGGCGTCCGACGTGGTCCAGGGTGAGCCGGCGGTCGCGGTGTTCCCACCGAACGCCGTCGCCGTCTACCCCCACGACGGCGAGCACCGGGGGAGCCCGCGCAACACGGCCGACGCCGTCGTCGCGGCGCTGGAGCCGCACGGGCCGGTGATCCGCGTCCGGGCGGAGGCCGGCGGCTGGGCGCACGGCCTCACCGCCGACCTCACCCCGGCCGCCGTGGCCGAGCTCGCCCTGGAGCCCGGCTCGGCGGTGACGCTGTCGGTGAAGGCCGCGACGGTCAGCGTGCACCCGGCCGCCACCGGGCCCTGAACGGCGACGAGCGGGAACTCACCGTCGATTTGATTCGACCGCGAAATCCGTTTTTTCCTGCCGTTGCGCAATTCGATTGTCGGCCCCCCGCAACGTGCTCGGCGGCAATGGTGAGTGCTGCCGCTGGTACTGCACCCCGGGAACGCGGCCGGAACGCGCAGCGGGTCGAGGAACCTCGTGAGCCCCCAGTTCGGCGCGGTGATCGGTCCAGTCGCCGCCGGACGCTCGACGATTGTGCGGGGTCTGGATGAATTGCGCACGAAGTAATTCCGCGAACCCCCTCGTGTGCCGGGCGCGCGAAGCTTTTCGGTGAAGAACGCAGGTGCCTCGCGCGCGTGATAGGTTTCGCCCATGGATGAGCGCCGGTGGACGTATCTCTCCGACATGGACGGCGTCCTGGTGAAGGAGGAGCACCTCGTTCCCGGGGCCGACGAGTTCCTCGCCGAGCTGAAGTCGAACGGCATCGACTTCCTGGTGCTGACGAACAACTCGATCTACACCCCGCGCGACCTGCGGGCCCGGCTGGAGCGCACCGGGCTCGACATCCCCGAAGAGGCGATCTGGACGTCGGCACTGGCGACGGCGAAGTTCCTGTCGTCGCAGCGGCCGAACGGCTCGGCGTACGTCATCGGCGAAGCGGGCCTCACCACGGCGCTGCACGAGGTCGGTTACGTCCTGACCGAGCGCGACCCGGACTACGTCGTCCTCGGCGAGACGCGCACGTACAGTTTCAGCGCCATCACGCGGGCGATCCGGCTGATCGAGGGCGGCGCGAAGTTCATCGCGACCAACCCGGACGCGACCGGCCCGAGCGTCGAGGGCTCGATGCCCGCCACCGGTTCCGTCGCGGCGCTGATCGAGAAGGCCACCGGGCGCTCGCCGTACTACGTCGGCAAGCCGAACCCGCTGATGATGCGCTCGGCGCTGCGCCGATTGGGTGCGCATTCGGAGTCGACGCTGATGATCGGCGACCGGATGGACACCGACGTGCATTCGGGCATCGAAGCCGGCCTGCAGACGATTCTGGTGCTCACCGGCATATCCACCCGGGAGTCGGCCGAACGCTATCCGTATCGGCCGACCCTGGTGATCGACTCCATCGCCGACCTGATCGGGCGAACCGCGGACCCGTTCGGCGAAGGCTGATCGACGTCGAAACGGAAGCAGGGCTTATCGTCAGCGGATGAGCAACTCCACGTACGTTGTCGGCGACGTGCACGGCCACCGGGATGAACTGGCCGATGCTCTGCGCGCCGAGGGGTTGGTGGACGACGAAGACAACTGGTCAGGGGGCGAGGACCAGCTGTGGTTCCTCGGTGACTTCGTCGACCGCGGCCCGGACGGGGTCGGCGCGATCGACCTGGTCATGCAGCTCGAGGAACAGGCGGCCGACGCCGGCGGTCTCGTGCAGACGTTGCTGGGCAACCACGAGATCCTCGCGCTCGGCATGTACCACTTCGGCGACGAGCCCGTGCCGTCCGACTTCGGCCCGCGCAGCTTCGCCCGCAGCTGGGAGATCAACGGCGGCCTGCTTTCGGACCAGGACCGGCTGACCCCGGAGCACATCGAGTGGCTGGCCGCGCGCCCGCTCGCCGCGCTGGCCGCCGATCACCTGCTCCTGCACTCGGACACGCTGGAGTACCTCGACTGGGGGGATTCGGTCGAGGCGATCAACGAGTCCGCCCGCGAGATCCTCACGGGGTCGGACATCGAGTCGTGGTGGGACGTCTGGCGCCGCATGACGACGCGCTACGCGTTCCGCGGCCCGGAAGGCGAGGAAAACGCCCAGAAGCTGATGGACGCACTGGGCGGGTCGCGGATCGTCCACGGGCACAGCGTCATCGCGGACCAGCTGGGCATCCACCCGACGCAGATCGAAGGCCCGTTCCTGTACGCCGGGGGCAAGGCCCTGGGCGTGGACGGCGGCCTGTTCGTCGGCGGCCCGTGCCTGGTGGTGCCGCTGCCGTACGAGCCGGAGCCGTGATCAGGGGAGCTCGACGATCTCCTTGCCGAGCGGCATCAGGGACACCGGGATCATCTTGAAGTTCGCCACGCCCAGCGGGATGCCGATGATCGTGACGCACAGCGCGATGCCCGTGAAGACGTGCCCGATCGCCAGCCACAGCCCGGCGAAGAGGAACCAGACGACGTTGCCGAGGAACGACGGCGCGCCCGCGTCACGCCGATCGACCACCGTGCGGCCGAACGGCCAGAGCGCGTAGCGCGCGATCCGGAACGACGCGAGCCCGAACGGGATCGTGACGATCAGGATGCAGCAGATCACGCCCGCGGCCAGGTAGCCCAGCGCCATCCAGAAGCCGCAGAGCACGAGCCAGATGATGTTCAGCAGCGTGCGCATCAGACGTGCAGCTCCCCGCTCACGACGGTCACGGCCTGGCCGGACAGGTGGACCCGGTCGCCGTTCTGGCGCGTCCGGACGATCCCGCCGCGCGCCGACGCCTGCTCACCGGTGAGTTCGGTCTTGCCCAGCCGCTCGGACCAGTACGGCGACAGGATGCAGTGCGCCGAGCCGGTGACGGGGTCTTCGTCGACACCGACACCGGGCCCGAAGAACCGGCTGACGTAGTCGACGCCGTCGACGTCCCCCGCGGCGGTGACCAGCAGGCGGCCCTTCCAGGTGGCCTTCAGCTCGTTCAGGCGGGGTTCGAGCGTCCGGACGGCCTTGGCGTCCGGGAGGACGGCGAAGAGGTTGTCGACCCCGCGTCCGATGCGCTCGATCCCGACGCCGGGGAGGATCGCGGACAGGTCGTCTTCGGTGTCGGCGGGCGGGTCGGAGGGGAAGTCCAGCTCGACCCAGCCGTCGGCGGCCTTCGCACGCAGCTCGCCGCTGAGAGTGGTGTAGACCTGCTCGCCGCCGAGGACGTGCGTGGTGGCGACGGTGGCGTGCCCGCAGAGGGCGACTTCGGCCGCCGGGGTGAACCACCGCAACGACTTCGGCCCGTCCCCGGTGGTGACGACGAAGGCGGTCTCGGAGTGCCGCATCTCCGCAGCGACGGCCTGCATCCAGGCCGGCTCGGCGGGCGCGTCGAGGAGAACGACCCCGGCGGAGTTCCCGGCGAAGGCCCGGTCGGTGAAGGCGTCGACGATGAAGAAGCGCATGCTTCCACTGTATCCAGGGCTTTTGGCCTGGTGGTGGTGACGCTTTTCTCGCGCGACCAGGGCAACCCCTTAGGGGTCAGGCCTCCCCGATGGTCGGCCGGACGATCTTCTCGCCGTCCGGCCCGCGCTCCGGCTTGAGGTCGAAGAGGTCTTCCTCGAGCTGGATCTTGTTCTTGTGTTCCTTGTCGTCTTCCTTCTTCTTGCCGGCACCGGCCGCCCCCGCGGCGGCGCCCCCTTTGCCCTTCGCCGCGGCGGCCGCGGTGGCCCCGCGCTCAAGCCGTTCCCCGGAGCCCTTGGCACCGGTCTTGCCGCCCTCGCCCGCGGTCTCCTTCGGCCCCCCGGTGGCTCCGCCACCGGAAACCCGAGACCCGGCAAAGCCGCTCCCGGCCCGCCCGACACCGGACTTGCCCCGCGTGATGTCCCCACCGGCACCACCGGTCCCGGACGCACCGCCCGGAGGAATGGCAAGCCCGTCGGGCCCCACCCGCGGAAAGGCGCTGGGGGCCGGAGCCCCGCGGAAGCCGGTGTTGCCACCGCCGAGGTTTCCAGTCCCACTGGCGGTCCCAGGCCCCACGAAGGTACTGGGCGGCGTGGTTCCTGGGGGCGTCGTGGTGCCGGGGAAGCTGCCGCCGGTCCCCCCGCCGGTCCCGCCGACCCCACTGAAGCCGCCGGTCGTTCCTCCGGTTCCGGTCCCGCCGGTGCCCCCGATGGTGGGGGTGCCGGTGAAGCTGGTGCTGCTGGTGCCGTGGAACCCGCTGGCGGTGGTGCTGTCACCGGACCCCAGCTGAGGAGGCGGCGAGTAGGTGGGCTGAGTGCTGGCGGTCTCGTGGTAGGTGCCGTCGAGACCTTGGAGAACCTGCACGGCCTGCTGGTGCGCGGCGTCAGCCTGCTGCTGCTTGGCCTGGATGCCGCTCATCGTGTTGCTCATGCCGACCAGATCGCCCGAGTTGTACTGCTGCTTCGCCTTGTCCATCTCGGCTTGCTGGTCGAACCCGGTGGGCTCGGGCATGTTCGTCTTGGCGTAGTGCGCAGCGGCCGACTGCTGCGAGTAGTGGTTCGACGCCAGCTGCATCGCGGTGCCGGTTTCTTCGGTGTGGCCGGCTGTGCTCTGGAAGAACGTGTTCGCCTGGTCGGCTGCGGGTCCTTGCCATTGCCCGCCGGCCGCCGTGGCGGCGTCACGGAACTGGTTGGAAGCGTCGGCCAGCCAGTTGCCGTAGACGTTCGCGACCTTGCTGCGGTCGTTGATGCCCTCGATGTCGAGGTCTTTGTGCACCATGTCGTACAGCACCTCATGGGGGCTGTTCGCGTAGTTCTCACCGGGGGCCGGCGCGTCACCACGCAAGTTCTGGCCCTGCTGCAGGAGCTTTCCCTGCGCGACCGAGTAGTCCGACGCGGCTTTCTCGGTCAGTCGCTGACCGTCTCCGCCGTGGCCCTGGAGCTTCTGTTCGGTGGACGCGTAGTAGTCACCCTCGGACTGGCGATGCTGCGCCCGGTGCGGCTGACTCATGACAGGTCTCCGTATCAGTTCTTCGGCAGTAGTGGCTCGACCTTCGCGGCGATTTCCTCGGCTTGCTTGCAGGCGGTCGCCGTATCCGATCCGGAGCTGATCACCAGCAAGGCCCGTGAGTCCTGCTTGACCTGGAACCTCACCGCGCATTGCCCCGGCGAATGCTGGGGTTCGCGTTCCTCGACTGCCGGGCGCCCGTTGACGTTCCCGTCACTCGCTTGTTGGGGGTTGGTGACGTTGTCCTTGTAATTGCCTCCGGCTTGCAAGGACAACCCCACGGTCACCCCCGGTGTGTTGCCGGAAGTGTCCTTGGAGGCGCCGCATGTCTCCTTCGCGTCCGCGATCGTGGGAGCGGCCTTGGGGAAACCCTGCCCGGTGAGGACCTGGTCGAGCACCGTGCACGGGCTCAGGCCGGCGAAGGGGTTGCCCGGATCGTCGGTCGCGCTGGCCGAGGTGGGCGTAGAGGTTCCCGATCCAGACTGGCTGGGGTTCGCTTGGCCACCGACCTGACTCGTGCAGGCGGTCAGGCCGAGGGCGAGGATCAGCGCGGCGATCGCGACCGAAGGGCGTCGTACGGTCACTTCGCCTGCAGCCCCTTGTTGAGTTCGGCGAACGTCATGCTGTGGGTGTCCTCGGTTTCGCGGTAGTTCTTGCGAGCGATGACCATCGCTTCACGAGCCTGCTGGACGCCATCACGCATCCGGATGAGGTTGGGGATCAGCGACTCCTCGTCACCGTCGGACACCTTCACGTTGAAGTCGGCGACGGCCTTGGCGTATTCGCTGCCGCCCATCTTGGCCGGGTTGGCCAAAATGTAGACCTCGTGGATCATCCGGTTGTAGCCGTCGAGGAAGAAGTCGCATGCCTTGATGTAGGCCTGGAAGCCCTCTTCGTTCACCGCGAAGTGGCCGCCCTCGGCGAGCGCCTTGAGGTTGTGGCCGCCTTCCGAGACCCGCTTGGCGGCCTCGGAGTCCACCGGGCCGTCGACCAGGCCCGAGAGGAAGTTCGAACCGGCGTCGCCGGCTGCCGCGGGTGGGGGTGTGAACGTTCCCGGTGCGCCGAACTGTGAGCCGCCCATGACGCCCTCCCCGTCGTCCTGGGACCACCCAGCGTGGTCCCTCCGCACTGTACTAGTGACGAAGGGCCGGTGTCAGTGGCTCGCGCCACGCGCCTCGTGGAGCCAGGTTCGCAGGTGAGAACCATCCGAAGGGATGAACCGTAGCCGCTCCTCGCCGCCGGGGAGCGGGTCGGTGAACATGAGGAAACGGCCGCCGTCGTTGTCGACGAAGGTGGCCGTCCCGACCGGGTGCAGGGCGCCTTGACCGTGCCGGACCGACAGTTCGAACGTGCCGTACCGATGCAGCGGCCAGGCGGAGAACCCGGCGGCCGCGTCGAGGTCGCGGCGGGCCGTCGACGGGCCGCGGACGAACGCCAGCTCCGCCAGGGGCACCGGCGGGTAGCTCGGCAGCATGCCGACCACCAGATCGACCAGGCGATCCGGACGGCTCTGGGCGAACAGGACCTCTTCACCCGCGAGTTCCGAATAGACGCCCAGGCCGTGGCCGATCGTTGCTCGGTAGAGCACCTGCCGTCCGTCTGCCAGCTCGGCCGCTCGGACGATGATCAGGACCTCCGGCTGGGTCCACGACCTCAGGGTCTGCTCGACCTCGATGTCCAGCTTGTCCGGGCCCGCCAGGCCACGCGCCCGGAGCGCTTCCCAGGACTCGGCCGCCAGGCGGTCGTGTTCCTCCAGGGTGTGGCCGGCGCTGCGGATCTCGAACGGGTGCCAGCTCGCCGGGAGGCCGGTTCGCCGGACCGCGACGTCGACCTCGTTCAGCCCCAGGGCGAATTCCTCCGGCACAGTGCCGAGCGTAGCGGAACCGGCACCCGGCGCTCAGATGTCCAGCTGCCGCACGCCCGTCTCCCGCTGAGCGATGACGGGCGCCTGGCCCGCCGTCGCGCGCCCCCGCAGCCGGACTATCTCGTGCGGCTGCAGGCCTGCCGCGACGCCGAACGCCTCCACGTCCGGGAAGCCGCCCTGACGCCGGCGCTGCTCCAGCGCCTCGTTCACCCGCTCGGGAGTCATGCCCGGCAGGCGCGCCAGCTCCGGGCCTGCTGCCGTGTTGACGTCCACGAGAGCAACCGGCAGCGGGGCGGAAACCGGCGGCGGCGCCAGAACCGGCGCGTCGACCGGGACGTACGTCTCGACGATGTCGTTCTGCCGCACGTCACGCGTCGCCAAGCCCAGGGTGAACACCCCCGTGCCGGCTGCCGTCCGCATCGCGACGCCGCCCCTCGCCACCGACAGGATCCGCAGGTCGGTCGCGACCACCGTGCTGCGCTCGTTGAACGTCGTGCCCACCGGGCGCAGCAGGCGGGCCCTCGTGCCGACCGTCAGCAGGTTGTTCGTCCGCCCGTCCGGCACCTCGACCGCGGCCACGACCGAGCCGTTGCCCAGGTCGGTGACGCCGTGGACGTGCGCCGTGCCCTCCCGGCGTTCCAGGTGGTCGTGAGCCGGTTCTTCGTACGCCGTCAGCGCGTCGCCGGCCATCGGCGGGACGTCGCACTGGAAGCCGAGCAGCACCGTCCCCAGCTGGCCGGACGGCAGTTCCGGGAGCGGCCCGGCCGGGCCGAACAGGCCGAGCACCCGCATCGGCTGGCCGACGGGACGCCCACCGCGGAACAGCCCGGTCAACGCGCCGAACCGCAGCACGCCACGCTCCGACCGCACCTGGACGTGGAAGCCCGTCAGCTGGTCGTACGCCGGGGCGAGCACCGTGGCCATACAGAGCTGCCGGCTGGTGTCCGGCCCGACCATGTCGTCCGTGTACAGCTCGAGCGCGTCACCGGGCCCGAGGTCGGTGCGCCCGACCGCGACGAAGACGTCCTTCAGGAACCCGGCGTCGGTCACCGGCTCGACGTCGCTGGAGAAGAACTTCTTCCGCACCATGATCCCGAGGCGCAGGTTGTCCGCGAGGATCCGGTCGGCCCGCTTCAGCCGCGCGCGGGCGCCGCGGACCGCCCGGCCCGCGCTCACCTGGCCGCCGGGCAGCTCGCCGAGGCCGGGCAGGGTGACGCTGGCGTTGAGCGCCTTGCCGAACTCGATCAGCCCGACCCTGACCTCGGTCACGACGTGGCGGCCAGGGTGACGCTGATCGACTGGTCGGCGTTGGTCCGCTCGGACTCGACGCGCATACCGGACTGGGCCGCGCGCTCCTTCAGCCGCGTGAGCACCGCGCGCTGCACCTCGGCGCCGTACGCCTCGTCGACCGACAGCACGAGCCGCTCGGCCTCGGCGGGGGTCAGGCCGGGGCCGTCGACGTGCGCCACCTGGACGCCGTCCGGGCCGTAGACGAACGTGATCCGCCGGCCTTCCCACGCGCCGACGACGGCGTTGCCGTCGTCGCCGACCTGGGCGCGCAGCCCGGACAGCGCGCGGGCCAGCAGGTCGCGGTGCCGCATCCGGGTCCGCACGGTGACGACCCCGGGCTGCGCCTGCGTGTGCGCGGCGATGGTGGCGGCGTTGAGCTGGGCCAGCGCTTCGCTGCGCAGCTTGAGCGTGACGCTCATCGGTGATCCCCTTCGAGCAGCGCTTCGAGTACTTCGGTGGTCGCGAACCCGTTCAGCTCCACCGATCCGTCCGTCGCGATCCGCAGTTCCAGGCGGTTCGGCGTGCTGAAGATCGACTCGTCGTAACGGTTGGTCAGGAAGTGGAACCGCTGGTTGACCGAGCCGATCCACGGCCGCGACGGCTCCGGCCGGTCGGCCAGGAAAGGCCCGTCCACCAGCAGGTCCGTCGCGTCGAGCAGCTCCGACGGTGGTAGGTCCTCCAGGACGTTCCCGGTGAACGTCATCACGGACAGCCCGGCCGAGCGGACGGCGGAAGCGAAGGCGCCCAAGGGTTCCGGCTGGTCGAACGGCTCGCCGCCGAGCAGCGTGACGCCCTCGATGCCGTCGATCGCCAGCACCCGCTCAGCCAGGTCCTGCCAAGCCACGAGCGTGCCGCCGCGGGTCGTCCACGTCTGCGGGTTGAAGCAGCCGGGGCAGCGCACCGAGCAGCCCTGCGTCCACACCGCGCACCGCAGGCCGGGCCCTTCGGCGGCGGTGACGTCGACGATCCGGTGCAGGTTCAGGAGTTCCATTGCGACTGCTGCTGCGAAGCCGTGTTCTCCGCCTGGGCGGACGTGCGCCGGTAGTCCTCGGTGAACTCCGACGTCTCCGTCTCCGCGCCGAGCAGGTCCTCCAGCAGGGGGATGTAGTCGAGGCACTTCGAGCCGGTCACGCCGTGCGTCTCGGCGCTGATCGAGCCGTCCTTGGCGATGGTCACGGTCACCCGGTGCGTCATACGTCGATCGCCCTTCCCCTCGATGGCTCCGGCCGCGACGGCGCCGGCTCCGGCACCGCGGCGACGTCGTTGTCCGTGGCAGCTACCGCGCGGGTCTCCGCCCACTGCCGGATGGCCAGGATCTCGTCGGCCTGGGTGACCGACAGCGGCACCGTGGACTTCACCGCCCGCACCAGGTCGTCCCGGCGCAGCGGGCGCTTCTCGGCGAACGCGTCGACGAGCCCGGACAGCACGGCCTGCTCGATCTCCGCGCCGCTGTAGCCCGCGCTGACGTCGGCGAGCTCGGCGTACAGCGCGTCGTCCACCTTCAGCTCGCTGCGCACGAAGTCGTCCGTGACGCGCTTGTTCAGGTGGATCCGCCAGATCGCGGTGCGCTCCGGCGTCGAAGGCAGGTCGACGAAGAAGATCTCGTCGAACCGGCCCTTGCGGAGGAACTCCGGCGGCAGCGAGTCGACCTGGTTCGCCGTCGCCATCACGAACACCGGCGCCGTCTTCTCCTGCATCCAGGACAGGAACGTGCCGAACACGCGCCGCGCGGTGCCGCCGTCGCCACTGCCGCCCGCGCCGGCGAGGCCCTTCTCGATCTCGTCGACCCACAGCACGCAGGGCGCGATGCCCTCGGCGGTGCGGATGACCGTGCGCATGTTCTTCTCGCTTGAGCCGACCAAGCCGGCGAAGACGCGGCCGAGGTCCAGGCGCAGCAGCGGCAGCCGCCACATGTTCGCGACGCACACCGCGGAGAGGCTCTTGCCGCAGCCGGGGACGCCGGACAGCAGCAGGCCCTTCGGCGCGGCCAGGTTGTACGCCGACGCGGCGGGTGTCCAGGTGCCGGTGCGCTTGGTCAGCCAGCGCTTGAGCCGGTCGAGGCCGCCGACGGCGTCGAACCCGGTCTCCGCCGGGACGATGTCGAGCATCCCGGACCGGCGCACGGCCTGGCGCTTCTCGGCCAGGATCAGCTCGAGGTCGCTGGGGTCCAGGCCACCGCCCTCGACCAGCGCCCTGGCGAACGCGTTCTCGGCTTCCGGCAACGTCAGCCCGCGCGCGGCGGCGACGATCATGTCGCGATCGTCCCGGTCGATGCTGATCCGGACGTGCTGCCGGTGCGCGGCGACCATGCCGTCGAGCAGCTCGCCGATCTGCTGCCGGTCGGGCAGCGGGAACTCGACGACGGTCGCGTCGTGCTCCAGCTCCGGCGGCACGGGCAGCGACGGGGACACCAGGATCAGGCTCAGCGGCACCGGCCGGGTCTTGAACGCGGCCGCGAGCTCACGCAGTCGCCGCACGACCTCGGGATCGGGCCGGTGCCCGCTCTCGGAAACCAGCGACGGGTGCAGGTCGGCGAAGACGAAGACGGCGGGCTCGCTCCAGCCGTAGACGCGCTCGAGCGCGGCCGACGCGCTGCGGGTGTCGGCGATCGGCGGACCGCCCGCCGGAGCCAGCCCGGTGGTCGACGACCAGACGTACACCCGGCGCGGCGTCCGCAGCCGGGCACCGTCCTCCGCGACCGCGCGGATCTCCCGCACCACCCGCTGCTCTTCGTGCGTTTCGACGACCAGCAGCGGATACCGGGCTTGCAGCAACTGGGTCAGCTCATCGCGAAACCCCTGGCCGGCCATCGATCGCCCCCTCGAAGTCCGTCCGGATGCTACCAGCGGGTCCGTGCGCGGCAGGCCCCCGCGGAGCGGGTTTGCGCGAGGTCAATCCTTGTGACTGTTGCTGATGAACAACGCTCCCACGATCGTGGCACCGGATCCGACCATCGACGGGAGGATCATGCGGCCGAGCTCAAGAGAGAACTGGCTCGTCAACTGATCGGGAGTGGTCCACGCCGCGACGAGGATGAGCGTGAAAACCAGCAACAGGATCATGCCGACTCCGAACAGCACCCATTTCTGCATGGTGGAGACGTGCTTCATCTTGGTGGCCTGTTGGCGCTCTTCAAAGGTTTCTTCGATGTTGACCAAGGGTTTTTTGCCTGGCGCCGGATGATCCTGTGACGGTCCTGACTTGGGAACGTTGTCGCTCCACGTCGTGGGCGCCTCCGCAGGCCGGACGTGTACCAGGTCACCTTGTCCCGCGGTGGTGGGATCACTCCAGACACCGGCCGCTGGGGGCAGAGGTTGGGGGGAGGTCGGCTGCGGCTGGTCGGGCGGGGTATTCACAGCGGGCGTCCACCGCCGTTGCTCCACGGGCTGCCGCCAGGGCAATGTCTCTCGCCGTCCCCCTCGGTCTCGTACCGGAAGAGGGGCCTGGTACCGGCGATTTTTTCGCGTCCGATGTAGATCGTGTATTCATCGGTCGTCAGGGCGACCGCGTTCGCGAATTCGCTTTCGTCGATCCGAGCGGTCACCTCGGAAGGCGTCGAGGGGAGATCGTCACCGCCAGGTGGCGACACGGTGACGGGCGGTTCCGGTGGAGTCATCAGATCATGTCCTTCCTCGAGCGGCCAGGGTGGATCAAGTGCTCACGAGAGCGGTCGAACAGGACATGGCAGTAGCCCCTTGCCGCGCCCCAGGTTACCCCGGCGTGAGTTTGATGTGGTGAATCTGTACGTTTGAAGCGCCCATGGCGTGTCATACGCATGGGTCATGTAGTCGGTTCCCGATCATGCGTGGGCCATTCGAGTGAAATTTGGCAGACTAACGAGTGCACGTTTGATGTGGTGCTAGTGCACTGCCAGTGTGCAAGTCACCCTGTGTGCCACGGTCGAGAGTGGCCGATATTCGACGTCGAGAAAGTGAGGTGAGCCTGACCTGTGAAATACTTGCGCAAGCTACGCTTGTAACAAGACGTGCCAGCCGCCGACTGAACCGGATGATTGCCACGGACGTGCCACGTACGGCACACGTAACCACCACCTGATCACCGCGTTCCACTATCAGGAGACAAGACTTGACGGAGGAGAGAGCCATGACGACGCCCGCACCCACCCAAGATGCCCCCGCGGTCGACGAGCGCAAGTCTGCCGATGAGGCCGCGAACGCCGCGGCGCCGACCTCCGGCACGCGGGACGTGGCGGTGGCGCCGTCGTCGGCTCCGGCCACGCCCAAGCGCATCAACGTCGCCGTCAACCCGGAGACCATCACCGCGTTGCAATTGGTCATCGAACGCGAGGGAGTCACCTTGACTGAGGCGGTGCGAAGGCTCATCGGCTACGGCGAGGTGCTTTATCGGGCCACCAAGGTGGAGCAGGCGGAGTTGCAGATCAAGACGGCGACCGAGACCAAGCAGGTCATCATTCTCTGACGCCGCTCGGCAGTTGTTGTTTTCTTTCAAGCTGTTGATATTCATTTTTCAATGATCGATATCTCGTGTCGCAGGTGAGCGACTGATGCTGTGTTCCGCGCGCGAACACAGATCGACCCCCATCCGCTGATCTTCCTCGTGACCGTCGTGCACCCTGCAATTTGCAACGCACGTGCATATGCACAGGAATATACCCTCAGTCGCTTTCGTGCGCCACAGCGTTACCGGGCGTGGTGCACCAATTGGTGCCGCTGCCGTTTCACACGACCACAGTCGCTCCTCGGCTACTCGCTGCAACACTTGTCACGGTATTTCGCGCATCGCGGTCACCGTGTGAGCCGTGTGCGTACTCGATTCGAGCAAGATCGGGATCGCGGAGAGTTCGTGGCCGGCGTTGATCTGGCTGAGGGGCCACTTGGTTCTTAGACTCACCTGGCCCGACGAAGACGTCCAAGGGAGCCACCATGCCTGACGCGCCCGCCCTGCCGAGTTACGGTTCGGGGATCTCGGAGGCCCCGCTGCTCGGGGACACCATCGGTGACAACTTCGATCGGACGGTGGCGGCGCACGGCGACCGTGACGCGCTGGTCGACCGGTACGCCGGGCGCCGGTGGACCTACCGTGAGCTGGCCGCCGAGGTCAACGCGCTGGCGCTGGGGCTGCTCGCGCAGGGCGTCGGCAAGGGCGACCGGGTCGGGATCTGGTCGCCGAACCGGGCCGAGTGGACGTTCCTGCAGTACGCGACGGCCAAGATCGGCGCGATCCTGGTCAACATCAACCCCGCGTACCGCTCGCACGAGCTGGAGTACGTGCTCAACCAGGCCGGCGTCAAGTTGCTGGTCGCCTCGGACAAGTTCAAGACGTCCGACTACCCCGCGATGGTCGACGAGGTGCGGGAGAAGTGCGCGCAGCTGGAGCACGTCGTGCTGCTCGGCGGCGAGAGCTGGCAGGCGCTGATGGACGCCGGCTGGCAGGGCGACCCGGCCTTGCTGGTCGAGAAGCAGGCCGCGCTGTCGGCCGACGACCCGATCAACATCCAGTACACCTCGGGCACCACCGGCTTCCCCAAGGGCGCCACCCTCAGCCACCACAACATCCTCAACAACGGCTACTTCGTCGGCGAACTGTGCAACTACACCGAAGCCGACAAGGTCTGCATCCCGGTGCCCTTCTACCACTGCTTCGGCATGGTGATGGGCAACCTGGCCTGCACCAGCCACGGCGCCTGCATGGTCATCCCGGCGCCGGCGTTCGACCCGAAGGCGACGCTCGAAGCCGTCGCCGCCGAGCAGTGCACGTCGCTCTACGGGGTGCCGACGATGTTCATCGCCGAGCTGAACCACCCGGACTTCGCGAGCTTCGACCTGTCGTCGCTGCGCACCGGGATCATGGCCGGCTCGCCGTGCCCGGTCGAGGTGATGAAGCAGGTCATCGACCGGATGGGGATGGCGGAGGTGTCGATCTGCTACGGCATGACCGAGACGTCCCCGGTGTCGACGCAGACCCGCTCGGACGACTCGATCGAGCGCCGCGTGTCGACGGTCGGGCGGGTCGGGCCGCACCTGGAGGTCAAGGTCGTCGACCCGGAGACCGGGCTGACGGTGCCGCGCGGTGAGCCGGGCGAGCTGTGCACGCGCGGGTATTCGGTGATGCTCGGGTACTGGGAGCAGCCGGACAAGACGGCCGAAGCGATCGACGCGGCCCGCTGGATGCACACCGGCGACCTGGCGGTCATGGACGGCGACGGGTACGTCAACATCACCGGCCGCATCAAGGACATGGTCATCCGCGGCGGCGAAAACCTGTACCCGCGCGAGATCGAGGAGTTCCTCTACACGCATCCGGACGTCCTCGACGCGCAGGTCGTCGGCGTCCCGGACGAGAAGTACGGCGAAGAGCTGATGGCGTGGGTCCGCATGCGCGACGGCGCGGAGCCGCTGACGGCCGAGAAGGTGCGCGAGTTCTGCGAAGGCAAGCTGGCGCGCTACAAGATCCCGCGGTACGTGCACGTCGTCGAGGAGTTCCCGATGACGGTGACGGGCAAGGTCCGCAAGGTCGAGATGCGCGAGAAGTCGATCACGTTGCTGGGCTTGGAAGCCGCGGCCTCGGCGAAGCACGCCTAAATCGGCTGGACGACGGAGGCGCGTTCCCGGCGCGCCGGAGGGGCGCATTGGGGACGCTGCTCGCCGTGGCGTCGCTCGGGCTGCCCGCGGTCGCGGACGCCGCCCCGGCCGGGCCCGTCGACCTGGGCACCCTGCCGGGAGACCAGTTCAGCGACGTCGCCGCGATCAACGCCGCCGGGGTGATCATCGGCGGCGGCTCGGACGGGCACGGCGGCCAGGTTTCCCTGCGCTGGGACCGGAACGGCCGGAGCGTCACGCTCGCGCCGCTGCCGGGCGGCGGCCAGACCGACGCGACCGGGATCACCGCGGACGGCTCGCTGATCAGCGGGATCGCGTACGACGCGGCGGCCCACCCGCACGCCGTGCGCTGGAACGCCGCGGGCGTCGTCACCGATCTCTCGCCCGGGTACGCCGAGGCGACGGTGTCCGCGATCAGCGACGCCGGGGTGATCACCGGGACCGTCACCGAAACCGGGCAGGCCAGGCCGGTGGCCTGGGGCCGCGACGGGCGGCTGGTCCGGCTCGGCTGGCCGGCGCCGCCGTCCTACGCGCAGCCGCGCGCGATCAACTCCGCCGGGGTGGTCGTGGGAACGGGCGCCCTGGAGTTCGCCCAGGACCGCGCCGTGCGGTGGGTCCACGGCACGGCCACGGTGCTGGAAGGCGGCCGGCGCTCGGAAGCCGTCGACGCGGCCGGCACCGCCGTCGGCAACGTCGAATCGGTGGCCGCGCGCTGGGGCGCCGACGGCACGGAAACGAGCCTCGGCACCCTGCCGGGCGGCGACGCCGGCAGGGCGACCGGGATCGCGCGGGACGGGACGATCGTCGGCAAGTCCGACACGGCCGACGCCTGGCACGCGGTCTACTGGCCGGCGAGCTGACGCACTGGTGAACCGAAAGTGTCAGGAGGCGGCGGCCGCCGCCTCCGCGATCGCCTTCTCGTCCTCCTCGCCGAACGTGTCCTCCAGCTGCTCCGGCGAGTAGTCCAGGTCGATCTGCGCCACCGGCATCCCGCGCGCCGACTCGATCGCGCCCAGGCGCCGCTGGGCGCGGTCGGCCGCGTACTGGATGATCTCCTCCGGGTCGTTGTCGAACGGCACTTCCTCGAACTGGTCCTGCACCCACTGGATCATGTTGAGCGCGTGGGGAAGCAGCTCGCCCATCCGCTGCTGCACGGCGTCCCACAGCGAGTCGTCCGCGGCGACGTGGCGGCGGCAGGTGAACGTGCCCCACGCCATGTGGCGGCGCTCGTCGTCACCGATGCGGCGGACCAGTTCCTGCATGCCCGGCAGGATGTCGTGCTGGGTGCAGATCAGCTGCCACGAGTAGTAACCGGTCAGCGCGAGGCTGCCTTCGATGACGTGGTTGTACGTCACGCTCGCGCGGATCTGGTTGAGCGGGCTCGGATCGTCTTCCAGCGCCCGCAACGACCGGGGCAGCTCTTCGTAGAACAGCTTGCGGTAGTGGGGGTTCTCCGCGACGTACGGGTGCAGGTCCTCGGTCAGCCCGACGGCATCCATCCAGCGCCGGAACACCTCCGTGTGCTTGGCCTCCTCGAAGCAGAACTGCGTCAGGTACATCTCGTCGCCGAACCGGCCGGTCGCCGACATCGCCCGCATGAACGGCTGGATGTCCTCGGTGACGGCCTCTTCGCCGGCGATGAACTGGGCGACCAGGTACGTCGTGCTGCGCTGCTGCTCGGGGTTGAGGGTGTCCCAGCCTTCGCGTTCGCGGCCGAAGTCGATGTCCGCCGGGTTCCAGAACTTCTTGTTGCCCTTGGCGAACAGCCGCAGCGGGAACGAGTCCCAGTTCAGGCCGCCCTTGCGCAGCGAGGAGAAGCCGGTCCGCAGTTCGGCGAGCGTGTCGGTCATCGTGTCACTCCATTGTGGACGAACGGTGGACGAAGTGGCGGATCGCGGGAGCCAGCACGGCGGTGACGGCGTCGGCCGCCTCCGCCGCGGAGTGCGTGGGGAGCACCAGGTGCGACAGCGAAAGCCGCACGACGGTCTCCGCGAGCAGGGCGGCCGATTCGGCCGTCAGTCCCGGTTCCAGCTCGCGGTACTGCCCGGCGGCCAGTTCGGCGGCCGCGGTCAGGATCGGCTCGCCCTTGGTCGTCAGCAGCGGCAGCAGGTCCTCGCCCGCTTCGGTGCCGAGCGCCGCGGCGACCAGGCGGTTCTCCCGGGCGTGCTCGATCGTGTAGACGACGGCGCAGTGGATGCCGGCCAGCAGGCCGCCCGCCGTCTCGAACCGCTGCCGGATCCCGTCGAGGAACTCCGCCGCGGTGCGCAGCGCCACCGCCTGGGCCAGCGCCGCCTTGTTGCCGAACTCGTTGTAGACGGTCTGCCTGCTGACCCCGGCCTTCGCCGCGACGTCGGCCATCCGCAGCGCCGCGTAACCCCGGTCCGGCAGCAGGTCACCGGCGGCGTCGAGCAGCGCTTCCCGGAGGGACGCCCTGGTTCGGTCAGTGAAGCTGGTCACACCCTCACCTTGACACAGATCACCCCGCTGTCAAGACGCTGTACATGATCGGTCTACGTGTAAATATGTCGGTGGTGGCAGCTACCGTGGCGGGTGTGGGCATCACGGTGGGCTTCGACCTCGACATGACACTGATCGACGCGCGGCCGGGCATGGCCGCGGCGATGAACGCGCTCGGCGCCGAGTCCGGCCTGCCGCTGGACGGCGACGCGTTCGCGGCCAACCTCGGCCCGCCCCTCGACGACATCCTGCGCGGCTTCGAAGCGCCCGAGGAGCGCATCCCCGGCCTCGTCGACCGCTTCCGCGCGTTGTACCCGGACATGGTCGTGCCGAGCACGGTCGCGCTGCCGGGCGCGGTCGAGTCGCTGCGGGCCGTGCGCGACGCCGGCGGGCGCACGCTCGTCGTCACCGGCAAGTACGGGCCCAACGCGCAGCTGCACGTGGACGCGCTCGGCCTGGAGGTCGACGAGGTCGTCGGCGAGCTGTGGTCGACGCGCAAGGCCGAGGCGCTCCTGGCGCACGACGCGCGCGTGTATGTCGGAGATCACGCCGGCGACATCCGCGGTGCGCTGGCCGCCAACGCGCTCGCGGTGGGCGTCACGACGGGTCCGTGCGACCGCGCCCTGCTGCTCAGCGAGGGCGCGGACGTGGTGTTCGACTCCCTGACGGAGTTCCCGGACTGGTTCGAACGAACCTTCGCGGGGAGCGTGGTGCCTTAGCTCGTTTTCTTGCCGCGGGCCTCGAGGACGAGCGCGAGCAGGCCGAGCGCCAAGCCCAGCGGGGTGACGACGCCGGCGCCGAGGGACAGCCAGATCGGCAGGTTCTCCAGACCGGCGGCGAACATGATGAACACCGCCAGGACGGCGAGCATGCCGAGGCCGAAGAGGCCGATGCCGATCCGCATGAGGAACGGTTTACCGGGGGCGGCCACGGTGGCCTCCTTTGTCGCGGTCGTCATGAAGCAGAGGGTATCCGCAGGTATCGACTTCTCCCCAGGGCATGTGGCGAGATACCCTTTCAGGAGCGCGCCCTGGGTACGCCCACCGGGCGCGTTCGTCGTGAGCGGGACAGCAGAAGGATTGGTGAGGGAAGTGCCGACCGGCAAGGTCAAGTGGTACGACGTGGAGAAGGGGTTCGGTTTCGTCACGCAGGACGATGGTGGCGCCGACGTCTACATCCGCAAGGCCGCGCTGCCGCAGGGCGTCGAGGGGCTCAAGGCCGGGCAACGGCTCGAGTTCGGCGTCGCCGACGGCCGCCGCGGGCCGCAGGCGCTCTCCGTCCGGCTGCTCGACCCGCCGCCGTCCGTCGCCGAGGCCCGCCGTCGCCCGGCCGAAGAGCTGCACGGCCTGATCGAGGACATGATCAAGCTGATCGAGCTGAAGGTGCAGCCGGACCTGCGTCGCAACCGCTACCCGGACAAGAAGAACACCAAGCAGATCGGCGAGATCATGCGCGCCGTCGCCCGGGACCTCGACCCCTAAACCGCTTTCAGGACTGCGGCTGGTCCAGTCGCAGGCCCCAGACGTCGCTGGGCAGCAGGCCCGATTCGCCGGTGCCCGCGTTCAGCACGGCCGTGTACTTCTGCACGTCGACCGCCGAGATGCGGTCGGCGGGCGTCGGCGGCGTGACCGTGTACGCGTAGCGGTCCAGCGACGTGAACGGGATCGGGTCGCTCTGCTTGAACTCGCCCTGCGGGGTGACGTACTCGTAGACGATCTGCCACGGCGCCCCGGCGACCTCGCCGGGCACCGAGATCTGCACCGGCTTGCCCGGCCGGACCTTCAGCGTCTGCGTCGCGCCCTTCGCGCTGCACGGCTGGGCGAGCTGCTGCGAGTAGTCGCACGTCAGTACCGGCGTGGTGTTGATCGTGTGGCCGTCGGCGTAGAAGGTGACCTCGGCCGGGCCGGGTGCCGAACAGCCGGTCAGCACCGCGAACCCACCGGCCGCAAGCAGGGCCACCACCCGGGAACGTCGCATGCGCCGGAGCCTACCGGCGGGCCCTCGGGTCCCCGGGCAGGCCCTGGGCCGGGAAGCTGCCGGTCGGCTCGGGGCGCAGCGGGCGGTCGCCGCCGAGGCCCGGCACGAGCGAGCCGCCGCGGCGCACCAGGTACGTCTGGGTCATCCCGACCGCCAGCAGGATCGTGATCACCATGAAGCCGATCCAGTAGGTCGGCGGCAGCAGCAGCCCGACCGCGCCGCCGAAGCACCAGGCCAGCTGCAGCACGGTCTCCGAGCGGCCGAACGCCGACGCGCGCGACTCCTCGGGCAGGTCCTCCTGGATCACGGCGTCGAGGCTGATCTTCGCCAGCGCGCTGGCCGTCGCGCCGATCAGGCCGACGATCGCCGCCGTCGCCAGGCCGGGCAGCACCGTCGCCACCAGCGCGGCGAGCACGCAGCCCGCCACGCAGCCGACGATCACCTGGTCCGGGCTGCCGAAGCTCAGCCGCGAGCCCAGCGCGTTGCCGATGAACCCGCCGGCCCCGGCCGCGGCGCCGATGATGCCCAGCAGCAGGAGCTGCATGAACGGGCTGTGCCCGGTGCCCTCGGTCTGGGCCTTCACCGCGAACGCAGCGAACATCATCAGGAAGCCGGTGAGCACGCGCACCGAGCCGTTGCCCCACAGCGCGACGACGATGTGGCGCCCCAGCGGCTGCCGTCGTTTCTTCTCGGTCGGGTGCGCCGAAAGCGACGTCGGGACCTCGCCCTCGGTCGCCTCGACCCAGGCCGGGATCCGCATCGACTGCACCGCCGCGGCGACGCAGATCAGCGCCGTGAACCACAGCGCGCCCGCGGCGCCGGAGAGCGCGTTGATGCCGCTGGCCAGCGCGCCGAAGACCCCGGCGGCGACCAGGCCGAACGTCGTCAGCCGGGCGTTCGTCTTGGACAGCGTGATCTCGGACGGCAGCACCCGGGGCGTCACCGCGGCCTTGAGCACGGTGAACGACTTCGAGAGCACCATCATCCCGAGCGCGGCCGGGTAGAGCAGCCAGTCGTCGAAGTGCAGCGCCATCACGACGGCCATCAGGCCCTGGCCGATCGACGACGCGCACATCGCCAGCCGGCGGCCGCGCTGCACCTTGTCGAGCGCCGGCCCGATCACCGGCGCGACCAGCGCGAACGGCGCGATCGTGATGAGCAGGTAGAGCGCGACCTTGCCCTTGCTCTCGCCGCTGGTCGCGGCGAAGAACAGGGTGTTGGCCAGCGCGATCGCCATCGCCGCGTCGCTGGCGTAGTTCAGCATCACGGCGTAGGTCAGCGAGGTGAGGCCGGACTTCTCGGCGCCGTCGGCCTTCGTCGCGCGCTGGAAGGCGCCGACGGCCTGGCCGGTCAGCTGCCGGCTGCGCATCGCCGCCACGCGCGTGACGGTGATCTTCTTCGGCAGCTTCGGCGTGCCACCCGGCGTCCGCGGTTCTTCACGCGGCGGCACGGGTTCGGGCTCCGGCGGACGCGGCTCGCCCGCGTAGCCACCGGTGTCGTAGTGCTCGTACTCACCGCTGCCGGGACGCCGTTCCCCCTGGTAGAAGCCGTGGGGATCGCGCCGGACCGGCTCGGTGCGGTGCGGGTCGTGGGCCGGCGGGTACGGCCGGGCGCCGCGCGGCGGCGGTGGCTGGTGCCGGGTCGGCGCGGCGGCGGTCGGGGCCTCGTTCGCGTCGGGGACGAACCCGGCGCGCGGCGGCTCGCGCCTGGGCGGTTCCTGCCTTGGCGGTGGCGGCGGGACGGGGCGTTCGACGCGGGTCGGGGCCGGGCGGTCGACGCGCGTGGGCGCCGCCTCCTGCCAGGACCGGGCCTGCGCCGCGCCAGGCTCCGGCGTCCAGCGCCGCTTGCTCTTCCGGCCGCGCTGCTGACCCGGCCGGCCGCGTGAGCCGTCGGAGTCGGAGCGGGAGCCGAAGAGTGCCACGTGACCAATCCTGCCTTACCCGGGGGCCGCCACGCCCGCTCATCCGTGCTTTAGGGGTGTTGCGGGACGAACCTCACCCGGAACGTGACCTGCCACTGCTTGCCGGTGAGGAGGAATTCGCCGGTTCCCGGCACGGCGGCGATCCCGTTGAGCACGGCCTCCGGATCGGTCACCTTCGCCTGGGCGCGCAGCCGACCTGCGTCGATCGTGCCGGTGACGTGCCCGGTGGCGGCGTCGATCCGCAGGATCGTGTCGGTGTGCCAAACGTTTGCGTAGACGTCGCCGCCGACGCACTCCAGCTCGTTGAGCTGGTCGCGGCCGACCTCGACGCTGCCGGTGACGGCGAAGGTCTTCGGGTCGCGGAAGGTCAGCGACGACGAGCCGTTGCTCATCACCAGCCGTCCGCTGTCCTGGTGGCACAGGCCCCAGCCCTCACCCTGGAACGGCACCCGCCGCAGCTCGGCGAGGGTCTTCGTGTCGCGTTCGATCGCGAAGCCGTCCTGCCAGGTGAGCTGCCAGAGCGTCGGGCCGAGGACGGTGACGCCCTCGCCGAAGAGCGGTGCCGGCAGCGCCGCGGTGGTCGCGGGTGGTCCGCCGGGCGGGCCCGCGGTCAGCTGCGACTGTCCGGACAGGCCGGTGCTCTCGTAGAGCGTGCCGCCGGCGAACTCGAGGCCTTCGGTGAACGCGGCGGGGTCGTGCGGCAGCGTCGCGACCACCTGGACGGTCAGTTGTTCGGCCCCGGGCGGCGTGGCGGGGGTGCCGGCGCAGCCGCCGAGCGCGGCGGCCAGCAGCAGCGTGGTGATGATCGGCGTGCGCACGTTGAACAGCCTGGCACGGGCGCCGCGGGTGCGTGCGGCACAATTGGCCGCATGACTCTGCTGCTGACCCTGGACGACGGCTCCGTGCAGCGCAAACTCGCCGAAGCGGTGGGTTTCGCGCGTGCCGCGGTGCTGGAGGAAGCGCCCGAGGAGCAGATCGGTGCCCACGTCGGCGCCGGCCGGGAGGACGCGGTCTCGGCGAGTCACCTGTTCGAAGCCCAGGTGCCCGGTTACCGCGGCTGGCGCTGGTCGGTGACGGTCGCTCTGGCGGGCGACGACGAGCCGGTGACGGTGAGCGAGGTCGTCCTGGTGCCCGGCCCGGAGGCGCGGATCGCGCCGGCGTGGGTCCCGTGGGAGCGCCGCGTCCGCGCGGGCGACCTGGGCGTCGGCGACATCTTCCCGACGGACGCCAACGACCCCCGCCTCGCCCCGGCGTACCTCCAGTCGGACGACCCGGCGGTGGAAGAGGTGGCGCGCGAGACGGGCCTGGGCCGCATCCACGTCCTGTCCCGTTACGGCCGCGAAGACGCAGCGACCCGCTGGCACACCGGCGAGTTCGGCCCCCGGTCCGACATGGCCCGCTCGGCCCCGGGGGTCTGCGGAACGTGCGGTTTCTTCGTCCCCCTGGCCGGCTCCCTGCGAGGCGGCTTCGGAGCGTGCACGAACGACATCGCCCCAGCAGACGGCCACGTGGTCGACGTCGAGTACGGCTGCGGAGCGCACTCGGAGGTGGAGGTCGAGGTGACCTCCTCGATCCCGGTGGCCGAACTGGTCTACGACGACTCCCTGCTGGACTTCGACCCGGCGCCTGCTGAGGTCGAGCCTGTTGTTCCTGCCCCCGCTGCTTCCGACGTCTCCGGCACGGTGGCACCGCCGACGGTGGCCGAGGTCGAGGCGGTCGCGCTGGTGGAGGCAACGGAGGCGGTGGAGTCCCCCGCAGCCGAGCCCGAGACGGCTGTGGCAGAGGCGGACCTGTCAACGGCGGAGGTCGAGCCGGAGGTAGCTGCCGAGTCACAGGCCGCGGTGCCGGAGATGGCTGCGGTGCCGGAGGTGGCTGAGGCCGCGGAGCCGGAGCAGGTTGAGGTGGCCGAGCCGGAGGTGGCTGAGGCCGCGGGGCCGGAGCAGGTTGAGGCGGCCGAGCCGCAGGTGGCAGAGGCTGCGGAGTCGCAGGCGGTGGCAGCGGCCGCCGAGGTGGCTGCCGAGCCGACGGCGGCAGAGGTCGTGCCAGAGCCAGCGGAAGTAATTGCCGAGCCCGTGGTGGCTGGCGAGGTCGAGCCAGAGGCAGCGGAAGTAGCTGCCGAGTCGGTGGCGGCTGCCGAGGCAGCAACGACGGCGACACCGGAAGCCGAGCCGGCCGAGGTGACTGCCGAGTCTGGTTCGGTGGTGGCCGGGGGTGACTCGGTTGTGGCTGAGTCGGTGGCTGCGGAGGCCGAGTCGGCTGGGGCTGGCCCGGTGCTGGGCGAGTCTGGTTCGGTGGCGGCTGCGGGTGACTCGGTTGTGGCTGAGTCGCCGGCGGCGGAGGCCGAGTTTGCTGGGGCTGGCCCGGTGGTGGGCGAGTCTGGTTCGGTGGCGGCTGCGGGTGACTCGGTTGTGGCTGAGCCGGTGGCTGCGGAGGCCGAGCTGGCTGAGGTTGACCCGGTAACCGCCGAGTCTGAATCGGTGGCGGCTGAGAGCGAGGCCGTTGTCGCTGAGCCGGTGGCAGCGGGAGCCGAGCCCGAGGTTTCGGAGCCGAGCCGGGCTGAGGTGTCTGCCGAGCCGCAGTCGGTTGTGCCTGAAGCCGAGCCCTTGGTGGCTGAGGCCGCGGTGATCGATGCGGGTGCCGAGTCGCAGGGGGCCTCCGGGGCGGACCACGCGGCGGCCGAGCAGACCGAAACCGTTTCGCCGGAAAGCCGGACCGCCGCGGCTGAGCCGCAGGCGGTCGACGAGCAGTTCGCCGAGCCGGTTGCGGTGGCCGAACCCGTGGTTGCCGACTCGTCGGAGGCTGCGAGTGAGGCGACCCGGCGCGACGTGACCGATGTGGTCGACGCGCAGGCGGTTGACCAGGTCGCAGAGGAGCCGGCTCGGGTTGACGTTGCCGAGCTGCCTGCCGCTACCCCTGAGGCTCGGGAAACCACGGTGAGCGAGCCTGAGCTTTCTGTGGTGACCGCCGAGACCGTCTCGTCCGAAGCCGAGGCGACCGACACGACTGTCGGGCCGGCCGGTGCCGAGGTCGACGTGCCGGAAGCTGTGGTGGCTGAGGCGCAGTCCGAGCCTGAGCCCGTTCAGGGTGAACTCACCTATGTGGTGGTGACCGAGCCGGATCAGCCGGCCGAGACCGACGACCGTAGCGACCGGTGACGGACTCTGCGCCCGAGCCGCGCGATCCCTTTGGTACCGCGCGGCTTCGGGAGGCGACCCTGCGCTCCTGGCGGGACTCGCCCACCCGGCTCACCGAGGACACCAACGTCGAACGTGACCTGCGTGTCGGGGCCTATCGGGATCGGCTCTTCGTCGAGCTGGCGCAGAACGCCGCCGACGCCGCCATGGCCGCCGGTGCGCCGGGGCGCGTCAAGGTGTCGCTTGTGGACGGTCAGCTTCGGTTCGCCAACACCGGGGCTCCCCTTGACGCTCGTGGGGTTGCTTCCCTCGCGTCCTTGCGAGCGTCGGGGAAGACCGGGGACACCGTCGGGCGGTTCGGGGTCGGGTTTGCCGCCGTGCGCACCGTTTCCGACGAGCCTCAGGTTCTGAGCACCACCGGTGGGGTCGTCTTCTCCGCCGATCGGACCCGCGAAGCCGCCGGGATCGAGGGGGACGTTCCCGTTCTCCGGCTGCCGTGGCCGACTGAAACCGCTGTCTCAGAAGGGTTTGACACCGAGGTTCGCCTGCCGCTGCGGGATGATGTCGACGGGCAAGGTCTTCTTGACGAACTGAGCAAGGACGTCGCCGATCTTCTGCTCGCCCTGCCGTGGCTTGCCGAGTTCGATGTGGACGGTCGCGTTTGGACTCGCGCCGCCGATCAGGATGTGGTCGAGATTCGGTGCCCAGCAACGGAAACCCGGTGGCTGACCCATCGTGGTGACGTCGTGTGGGCTGTCCCGGTTGACAACCAAGGCACGCCGGTCCCGATCGAAGAAGACGTTCTCCGCGCGCCCACCCCGACCGACGACGGGCTGTCGTTGCCTGCCCGGCTGCTCGCGGCGGTGCCGGTCGAGCCGTCGCGGCGCCGGGTGCTGCCCGGGCCGGAACTGAAGCAGGCGCTGGAAAAGGCCGCCAGGGAGTACGTCGAACTCGTCCGGCTGCTGCCGCCGGAGCACCGGTTCGCGCTTGTGCCCGTGCCGGGGTTCCCGAAGTCCACAGTGGACGCGCAGCTGCGTGAAGACGTGCTGTCGGTCCTGTCGAACGAGCCGTGGTTGTCCACTCAGGACGGCCGCGAGGTATCCGGTCGTCAGGCGCGCGTGCTCGACGTCGACGTGCCCGGCCTGCCCGCGTTGCTCACGGACGTCTTTCCCGGCCTGCTCGACGACGCCCCGAACGTGCTCAAAGCCGTTGCCGTGCAAGTGATCAGCATCGAAGAGGTGCTGGAGACGCTGACCGGAACCAGCAGGGAACCCGGCTGGTGGCACGACGTCTACAAAGCACTGAACGTCGCCGTCGAGTCGCACGCGCTCGCCGCGTCCCGGCTGGACGGCCTGCCCGTTCCGCTCTCCGACGGCCGGACGCTGCCGGGTGCGCGGGGCAGTCTGCTAGTCGACGGCTCGGCCGAGCTGCTCGAACTGCTGTCCGATGTGGACATTCCCGGGCTGCGGCTCGTGCACCCCGCGGCGTCGCACCCGCTGCTGGAACGCTTGGGCGCCAAGCACGCCGATGCGCGGGAGCTGCTCAACGCCGACCAGTTGCGTGACGCCGTCGAGCGCAGCGTCGAGGACGTGCGGTCCGGTTTGGACGGGACGACCCTCGCTGGCGCGGTACTCCGGCTCATCGCCGACTGCGGTGACGACGCTCCACAGTGGACGAGCGCGCTCGCGCTGCCCGCCACCGACACCTGGCGCCGCGCCGACGAACTCGTCCTCCCGACCTCGCCCCTCATCGACATCTTCGACGAAGAGGTCTTCGAGGAGGACGGCACGCTCGACGTCCTCGACGAGGACTTCGCCGAGGACTGGCCGTCCGAGACGCTGAAGGCCGTCGGCGTGCTCGACTCGTTCGCACTGGTGCAGGACGACGAGCCGCACGAACCCGACCACGACCTCCCGGACGAAGAAGCCTGGTGGGACGCGCGGACCGAGCCGCCGACGACGCTGGTCGCGATCCGGGACCTCGACCTCGTCGCCGACGACTCCTGGCCCGCGGCGCTGCGCCTGCTCGCGGCGCGGCCCGAGACGTGGCACGCTCTGCGCCTGCCCGGCGGGCACGCGGCCTGGTGGATCGCGCAGTACGCCGTGCTCGGCGGCCTGGCGCCGAACGAGTGGCGGCTGCCGGACGCGGACCTCGCCGGGCTCTACGACGAGGTCCCGGACGTCGGCCTCACCGAGGACCTCCTCAAAACCGCCGGCGTGCGCCAGGATCTGACGCTGTCCACAGTGGACGAGGCGACCGACGTCCTCAACCGGCTCGGTGACGCGGACCGCACGATCTCGCCCGGCCTGATCACGCGCGCCTACGACGCCGTCGTCGAGTCCGGGTTCGAGCCGGCCGCCCCGGACGCCGTCCGGGCCGCGGACGGCTCCGTCGTCGAAGACGCCGTGGTCCTGGACGTGCCGTGGTTCGCCGGGGCGCTCGAACCGGACCAGTTCGTCGTCGCGCCCGAGGAGCCGGACAGGCTGGCGGACCTGCTCGACCTGCCGCTGGCGAGCACCACCCCGGCGGAGGTCGTCACCGAGGGCGAGTACGCGCCGTGGGCCGAACTGCCCGCGCTCAAGCTCGTCGCCGACCAGCTCGGGATCCCGCTGCCCGACGGCGGCGTGCTGGTGCACGACCCGCTGACCGTGTCGATCCAGGTCACCGAGCACGACGTCCAGTGGTGGTCCGACGGCCGCCTGCACGCGGCCGACACGTCGGAGGGCCTGGCCCGCGCGTTCGCCTGGGCGACCGGGCGCTGGCCGGACCGGCACCTCATCACGGCGCTGCTCGACGACCCGTCGCCGCGGACTCTGCTGGCCTGACGCCTAGAGACGCTGCGCGGAACGAGAGCCACGGCGGGCGGCGGCGCGCTGCCACAGGATGATCGCCATCCCGATGAACCCGAGCACGAACCCGGACAGCGCCGTCTGCACCCACAGCCCCGAAGTCGTGAAGAAGAGCACCACCAGCGCGACGGTCCAGATCGTGGTGCCTACGATCACCACCGGCGTCAGGTCGGTCAGCCTCTTGGGCAGCTCCGGCGTGTGCCGCAACGAGCCCGTAACCTCCGGTGGATTGCTCGGATCACTCACGAGGTGCAGGGTACTCCGCAGCAGCGAGAGAATGGGCAGGGCGAATGGCGGAGCAGGAGACGACCCGCACCGGGACGTCCACACTGGACCGGTTCTTCAAGATCACCGAGCGGGGGTCGACCGTCCCGCGTGAACTGCGCGGCGGCCTGGTCACCTTCGTGACGATGGCCTACATCGTGGTGCTGAACCCGCTGATCATCGGCAGTTTCGCCCCGGACGACGCGGCCGCGCACAAGGACCTGCTCGGCGGGATCCTGCCGGTGCCGCAGGTCGCCGCCGTCACCGCGCTGGTCGCCGGGGTCATGACGATCCTGATGGGCCTGGTCGCGAACTACCCGTTCGCCATCGCCACCGGCCTGGGCATCAACAGCCTGGTCGCGGTCACCATCGCCCCGCAGATGACCTGGCCGGAGGCGATGGGCCTGGTCGTCATCGAGGGCGTGATCATCGTCGCGCTCGTGCTCACCGGCTTCCGCACGGCGGTGTTCAAGGCCGTGCCCGCGTCGCTGAAGTCCGCGATCGCCGTCGGCATCGGCGTGTTCATCTGCCTGATCGGCCTGGTCGACGCCGGGTTCGTGCGCCGGCTGCCGGACGCCGCGCACACCACCGTCCCGGTCGGCCTGGGCATCAACGGCTCGATCGCGAGCTGGCCGACCGCGGTGTTCGTCGTCGGCCTGCTCATCACCGGCATCCTGGTCGTGCGCAAGGTCAAGGGCGCCATCCTCATCGGCGTGCTGTCCTCGACGGTGCTGGCCATCGTGGTCGAGGCGATCGTCAAGGCCGGGCCGTCCAAGGGCACGAACCCGCTCGGCTGGAACCTCGGCTACCCGGCGCTGCCGGACCAGGTGGTCGGCCTGCCGAACCTCTCGCTCGTCGGCGACGTCTCGTTCGGCGCCTGGACGCGGCTGCCGATCATCACCGTCTGCCTGCTCGTGTTCACCCTGGTGCTGGCCGACTTCTTCGACGCCATGGGCACGATGACCGGCCTCGCGAAGGAAGCCGACCTGCTGCCGGCGGACGGCCAGCTGCCCAACGTCGGCAAGGCGCTGTTCGTCGAGGGCCTCGCGGGCGCGGCCGGCGGTTTCGGCTCGGCCAGCTCGAACACGGTGTTCGTCGAATCGGCGGCCGGCATCGCCGAAGGCGCCCGGACGGGCCTGGCGAACGTCGTCACCGGCGTGCTGTTCATCGCCGCGATGTTCCTGACGCCGCTCTACCAGGTGGTGCCGGTCGAGGCGGCCGCGCCGGCGCTGGTCGTGGTCGGCGCGATGCTGATGGCGCAGGTGCGCGACATCGACTTCACCGACTACTCGATCGCGCTGCCGGCGTTCCTGACCATCGTCGTCATGCCGTTCACGTACTCGATCGCGAACGGCATCGGCGCCGGCTTCGTCAGCTACGTCGTGATCCGCGCGGCCACCGGAAAGGCCCGCCAGGTGCACCCGCTGATGTGGGTGATCGCGGTGGCGTTCGTCGCGTACTTCGCGGTCGGCCCGATCCAGGCCGCGTTCAACTGATCAGCCGGGCGCGCTGACCTTCAGCGCGGCGTCCAGGACGCCGCGATCGCGGTCGAACTCGGCGGGCGGCGCCTCGAAGCGGATCGTGACGAGGCTGTCGCCCGCGCCGAGCCCGACGACGGTGACCCGCTCGGGCGTGCCGTCGCGGAGGTAGGTGTAGTCCCATTCCGCCGCGTCCTGGATGTCACCGGCTTCGACGGGCTTCACGACCGAGCCGTCATAGTGCGCCTTCGCGGCGATGGCCTGGAGCCCGCTCAGGGTGTCTTCCTGCGTGATCGGCACCTTGTCGGTCTCCAGCAGGAGGTCGCCGCTGCGGTAGCTCGCGCGGTCGTTTTGGTGCGTCACGACCCAGCCCGAAGGCACCGGGATCCGGATCGCCCAGCCGCGCCCGCCGGACACATCGGGGAAGTCGTACTCCTCCATGGACGGCTGGGCGGCGGACGGGCTCGGCGCCGGTGGTGCGGCCGCCGGCGCTTCGTCGCTTCCGCGCCAGAACTGGGCCACCACGATGGCCAGGATCGCCACGCCGACCACGGCCGAGCCGGCCAGTTTCTTGTTCATCGGACCCCCAGGTTCCTCCGTCGGAAGGGACGCGCGGGCCTCCTCCGGGTTGCGGGTTGACGGAGATCACCTGAAGGGAGGAAGTTTCGTAAGGTATGCTAACTATATGTCCGGCGACACGCACGAACGCTCCTTGGCGAGCCGTCTGCGTCTCGCGGTGGTCCGGCTCAACCGCCGGCTGCGGGCACAGCGCGTCGGGGACGATCTGACGTTGACGCAGGTCGCCGCGCTGTCCACCTTGCACAAGTGCGGTGCGCTGACCCCCGGGCAGCTCGCCGCGAAGGAAGGCGTCCAGCCGCCCTCGATGACGAGGGTGATCGCCGCGCTCGAGGAGATGAAGTTCGTCGAGCGGCGTCCGCACCCGACCGACGGCCGGCAGGCCATCGTCGAGTTGTCCGAGAGCGGGCTGGCCTACGTTCAGCGGGCCATCTCCGTCCGGGAGGCGTGGCTGGACAGGCAATTGGCCGAGCTCGGCGACGAAGAGCGTGAAGTGCTCTCGAAAGCCGCCGAAATCATCGACAGGATGGCGGGGAACTAACCACGGTGACCACCACGGGTAGCGAAACAGAACGATCGATCGAAACCACTGCTACCCGGGAGACGGCACCACCGCTGCCGTCCGCGTCACCGCCGTCCGATGTCGTGCCCCAGCGCCGCGGCAGCATGTTCGCCTCCCTGCGGATCCGCAACTACCGGCTGTTCTTCACCGGCCAGGTCATCTCGAACATCGGCACCTGGATGCAGCGCATCGCCCAGGACTGGCTGGTGTTCACCCTCAGCGGCAACAACCCCATCGCCCTCGGTGTCGCCGTCGCGCTGCAGTTCGCGCCGACGCTGTTCCTCTCGCTGTGGGCCGGTGTCCTCGCCGACCGCGTCGACAAGCGGCGCCTGCTGACCTGGATCCAGGCGATCGCGTGTTCGCAGGCCGTGGTGCTCGGGGTGCTCGACCTGACCGGGCTCGTGGCGCTGTGGCAGGTCTACGTCCTGTGCTTCACGCTCGGCATCACGGCGGCGCTCGAAGTGCCGACGCGGCAGTCGTTCGTCGCCGAGATGGTCGGGCGCGACCAGATCGCGAACGCCGTCGCCCTGAACTCCTCGATCTTCAACATGGCCCGGATCGTCGGCCCGGCGATCGCCGGGTTCGCCATCACCTGGATCGGCACCGGCTGGCTGTTCATCGCGAACGCGGCCAGCACGGTCGCCGTCATCACCGGGCTGATCCTGATGAACCCGGCCAAGCTGTTCCGCGTCGCGGCGGTGCCGCGCGAGAAGGGCCAGCTCGCCGAGGGCCTGCGGTACGTCCGGCGGCGCTCGGACCTGATGACGGTCATGGTGCTGGTGCTGTTCGTCAGCACGTTCGGCATCACGTACTTCAGTTCGCTGCCGATCGTCGCGGCGAACGTCTTCCACACCGCCGCCGACGGCTACGGCCTCCTCTCGACGCTGGTCGCGGTCGGCACGTTCACCGGCGCGATCATGTCGGCCCGCCGCGGCACGAAGGGCCGGCCGCGGGTGCGGTTGATGCTGGTGTCGGCCTTCTTCCTGGGCGTGTTCGAGCTGATCACGGCGTTCATGCCGAACTACCTGACGTTCGGCCTGGGCCTGATCCCGCTCGGCTTCGCCACGATGACGTTCCTCAACACGGCGAACTCCCTGGTGCAGACGTCGGTCAGCCCGGAGATGCGCGGCCGCGTGATGGGCCTGTACGTGCTGGTCCTGATCGGCGGCAACCCGATCGGCGGCCCGATGGTCGGCTGGATGGCCCAGGCCTTCGGCGGACGGTCTCCCTTCTACATCGGCGGCGCGGTCTCGGCGCTGGCCGCGGTGATCTGCGCGATCGTGCTGATCCGGCGGGGCGGGGTGTCGTGGCCGGTGCGTCGCGGGTTCGGACTGCGGGTGTTGAAGCGGGCGAAGGTCTAGCCGGTCGGGGCGTGGGCCCGGGGTGGTTGGCTCGTGTTCTCGGGTGGTCGGTGGGGTGCCTAGGCGGTTGGCACGTGTGCCCAGGTGGTCGGGTCGTGTACCGGGTGGTTGGTGGTGGGCCTGGTGGGTTGGCTGGCGTGCCCGGGGTGGTCGGCGCCTGCGCTCAAGGGGCCGGGTCTTGTCCCTGGGTGGCTGGTTGGTCCCTGGAGGTTTGGGGCGCGTGCCCGGGTGGTCGGGTCGCGGGGCCGGGTAGTCGGTGCCTGGTGAGTTGGGTTGCGTGCCCTGGTGGTCGGCTCGTGCACTCAGGGGTCGGCTCGTGTTCTCGGGTGGGTGGTGTGCCGGGTCGGTCGGGTGCCCGCGGTGGTCGGCGCGTGCGCTCAGGGGCTCGGGTCGCGTCGCCGGGTGGTTGGTGGTGTGCCTGAAGGGTTGGGTTGCGTGTCCAAGGGGTCGGCTCGTGCATTCAGGGGGTCGGGTCGCCTCCCCGGGTGGCCGGTGGTGTGCCCGGAGGGTTGGGGCGCGTGCCCGGGTGGTCGGCTTGTGTTCTCAGGTGGTCGGGTTGTGTACCCGGGTGGCCGTTGGTGCGCCTCGACGGTCGGCGCGAGTGCCTAGGTGGTCGGCGCGCGTGCCAGGTGGTCGGGTCGCATGCCCCAGGTGGGCGGGTCGCATCCCCGGGGGCCTGTGGCGTGCCAGGTGGTCGGCTCGTGTACCCAGGTGGCCGGTCACGTGCCCGGACCGGGCGGGCGAGGCCGAGAGGGGTCAGCGGCCGAGTAGGGGCGGTACCACCTTCTCGGCTAGGTCGTGCAAGGCGTTGCCGGGTTTGGTGGAGTCGGTCCAGGTGATCTCCAGGGTTTGGTGGGAGTCGTCCAGGAGCTGGATTTCCGCTGTGGTGTCTGGCGTCTTTTCGCGGGCCGGGCGGCCGGCGAGCCGGTCGGGGAAGGACCCGTCGCTCTTGTCGTGGTAGGCGAGGGTGATGGTCTTCAACTCCTCCTTTCGCTCACACGAGCCGAAGAGGCCGGGCCTCAGCTGGTCCAGTGGGGTGTTCGACGCCCGGGACAGCTGGGTGCACAGCTGCCAGGTGATCAGCGGGTACGCCGCGTCGCCGATTCCCGAGCCGGGGATCGGCGTCATCTCGTGTGCTCGCTCGTCGCGGGTCGGAAGTGACGGGCCCGGGGTGGCTACCGCGGCGACCATCGCTGTGCCCAGCGCCGTCGCCATGCCGCCGAAGTCGGGCTCGGTCCGGACGCCCGGCTGGGCGCTGACCCGGATCTGGAGCTGGGGTTTCACCCAGTCCTGCGTGGAGTCCGACAGCCGGACCGTCAGCATCGCGTCGATGGGGTGCTGGGTGGTGGTCCGGGTCAGGGTCGCCCCGTGCCCGGCGACCTCCAGTTCCGTGGCATCGCCGCCGGTGAGCGGGGGCTCGGACCACATCCCCGCCGAGACCTCCAGGTCCGCCGTGACGACGTGGCATTCCCCGTACTTCGTCGCCTCGCGCAGCACCGGGCCGCCCAGCACGCTCGCCCAGCTCGCCTCCGGGACGGCGCCGCACAGCACGTGACCCGCGGTCGCTGGCGGCAGGGCGGCCACCATCTCGCCGGTCGGCATCGGCACCCGCCGGACCGCCTCGCCGTCCGCCGAGGGCCACCGTGCCGGAAGCGATCGCGGTGGCTCCTCCGGAGCGTCGCGGCTCAGGAACCAGGCGCCGCCGGCCAGCACCGCGAAGACCGCCGTCAGCGAGACGGCGATCAGCACGGTGCGGTCCTTCCCCCTCGTGTTCACGCTGTGACGGTATCGGCACGCACCGACAGAAAAGGG
The DNA here is from genome assembly GCF_034929455.1 of Amycolatopsis heterodermiae. NCBI lineage: Bacteria > Bacillati > Actinomycetota > Actinomycetes > Pseudonocardiales > Pseudonocardiaceae > Amycolatopsis > Amycolatopsis heterodermiae. The sequence goes on along the minus strand of NZ_JAYFSI010000001.1, from coordinate 1,097,167 downwards.
CGGTTCTCGCGGTCAGCGTCACTCGAACGAGTGAGATTCGGGTCTCCACGAGAGACCTCTTGTCCGAGGGGTGAGGTTAGGCTAACCTCATACATGTCCGCTTCGTGGTGGGAGCGGCAGTCAGTTCGGGAACGGACGGAGCCCCGGCCCTGGGAACCCCAGGCCGGGGCTCCGTTCGTTGACAGGGTCAGGGCAGTGTCGGGCTGAGCGAAGGGCTCGTCAAGGGGTTCTCACCCGGGAGCGTGGGCAGGCGCTGCAGCACCATCCCGAAGTACACCCGGTAGGCCGTGCGCACCGCGTCGTCGCCGGTCAGGCGGACCTCGTGGCGGACGTCGTCGACCGTTTCGATCAGCTTGGCGCCCGAGAGCGTCACGCGGCCCTGGGACGTCGGGCGGGAGCACGTCAGCGACCGCGTGAAGTGCGACTCCGGGGACGTCGACTGCCACCACGCCATCGGCACGAAGTCCGAAAGCGGGCGCGGACGGTGCTCCAGGCGGTACTGCGGCTTCCCGTCCAGCAGGACGTCGACGTCGCCGTACGGCGCGTCCAGCACCAGGAAGTCACCCTCCGGGTCGGCCTGGGCGTCCACACCGGACAGGCGCAGCGGGTGCCGGGCGAACCGGCCGAAACCGACGTCGAGCAGCCACGGCTCGTCGAGCTCGACGACGACCGCCGCGTGGTCGAGGGGCGGGCCGAGCGAGCCGTCCGGGCGGAACACCTGCGCCGCGTGCAGCGAGGCGTCGTAGCCGAGCTCGCGCAGGAGGGCGGCGAACAGGCCGTTGAGCTCGTAGCAGAACCCGCCGCGGCGGCGTTCCACGATCTTGGTGAACAGCGCCTCCTCGGTGAGCTCGATCGGCTCGCCGAGGTGGACGCTCAGGTTTTCGAAGGGGACCGCCGCCAGGTGGCGTTCCTGCAGGGTGCGCAGCGTCGCGAGGTCGGCCGCCGCGGGCCATGCGACGCCCAGCCGGGCCAGATACGCGTCAACGTCCATGCCCCCAAGCCAAACACCTCGACCGCACTCGAGGTCAAGCGAATTCACCCGGAGACGAAAACGGGGCCCTCCACAGTGGAGGACCCCGTTCGCGAACCGCGTGCTCAGCCGAGCAGCAGGCCGTTGCCGCCGGCGACGGCGTTGTCGAAGCGCTTGCTGATCTCGGCCCAGTTGAAGATGTTCCAGAGGGCCTCGACGTACTTCGGCTTCACGTTCTTGTAGTCCAGGTAGAACGCGTGCTCCCAGACGTCGACCAGCAGGATCGGCACGGTCGGCAGGATCAGGTTGTTGTGGTGGTCGCGCAGCTGCTGGGTGATCAGCGTCTTGCCGATCGGGTCCCAGGAGAGCGCGCCCCAGCCGTTGCCCTGGATCGTGGTCGAGACGGCGGTGAACTGCGCCTTGAACTTGTCGAAGGACCCGAAGGCCTCGTCGATCGCGGCGGCCAGCTCGCCGGTCGGCTTGTCGCCGCCTTCCGGCGACAGGATCTTCCACCACACGACGTGGTTGGCGTGGCCGGCCAGGTTGAAGGCCAGCGTCGTCTCGAGACCGACGATGCCGCCGAAGTCCCCGGCGTCGCGGGCTTCCGCGATCTTGTCCAGGGTGTCGTTCGCGCCCTTGACGTAGGTCGCGTGGTGCTTGCTGTGGTGCAGCTCGTTGATCTCGCCGGAGATGTGGGGCGCCAGGGCGCTGTAGTCGTAGTCGAGATCGGGGAGCTCGTAGCGGGCCATTGGCCCTCCTTCTGTCTTCGACACAAGTTTCCGGTATCGAACCTAGTAGCACACGGCCGCCCGCGGCGAGCGGGGGCGCGTCGTCGTCACTGCTTGGGACGACTGGTTCGACAGTGGCGTACCCGGGGGCACACCACCCGAAACCGAGCCTGCAACCTGGACTTAACTGGAGGTCAACGAGCTGTGACGACGGTCATTCAGGCCGCGCGGAACTCGTCCAGCCGCTGGGCCAGCTCGTCGAACACCGCGACGTTGCACTCGAACGCCACGACTGTCTCGTCGATCACCCGGGCGCGCTCGGTGTCGCTCCACGGGGCGTTGTCCAGCTTCGCCCGGTAGGCGTCGCGGAACTTCGGGGCGCTGCCGATGCCCTCGAAGTGGTAGAAGAGCGTGCCCGCGTCGGCCACGTCGTACGTCTTCTCCAGCAGGCGCCGGATGGCCTGGCCGCCCGCGATGTCGCCGAGGTAGCGCGTGTAGTGGTGGGCGACGTACCCGCCGGCCCACGACGACGCCTCTTCGACGCGCGCGACGTACGCCTGCGTCGAGGCCAGGGGCGAGATCGCCGAGCGCCAGTCCGGGCCGACGAGGTGGGCCAGGTCGAGCTCCAGGTTCGGCAGCCGCCGCAGCGCGTCGAAGACGAACTCGCCGCCCACCGGGTCGGCCGCCAGCCGGTCGCTCGCCGCTTCGATCGCGCCGTAGATGAAGTAGTACTGGATCGCCAGTTGGGTGTAGCCGTCCTGCGACAGCTCGCCGCCCAGCAGCGCGCGCATGTACGCCGAGTAGTTCGCCTTTTCGTGCACCTGCAGCGTCGAGGCGCGCAGGGCCGCCGAGAACGGACGGGTGTCCAGGTCCGTGGTCACCGACATGATGGGCCTCCCGGCGATCGATCTGACACACTGTCAGAAAGAGCCTAGGCCATAACCCGCGGTAAGGCTACCCTAAATCTCCGACGCGCCGACCGCGCGCAGCACGAACCGGACGGCCGCCTCGACGACGTCGTCGCGCTGCTCCGGCGGCCCCTCGACCAGGGCGCGGTTGCCCAGCGCGGCGGTGATCATCGCGATCAGCACGTCCGGGTCCTCGGCGGGCCAGCGCCCCAGGTCGACCCCGCCGGTGAGGATCGCGCGCAGCCGGTCGGTGATCGGGTCGGCGTGCGCGCTGATCCGCCGGTACGCCGCGGGGGCCAGCGCCGACGCGAGCGCCGTGCCCGGCGGCATGTGGTACTCGGCCAGCACGCGCAGCTGGAGCCGGACGAACGTGCCGAGCTGGTCCACCGGGTCGGCCTGGGCCTCGACGGCTTCGGTCAGCCGCGTGACGTACCGGGCGGCCTCGTCCTCGACGAAGGCGACGAGCAGGCTCTCCTTGTCCGGGAAGTGGTTGTACAGCGCGCTCCGGCCGACCCCGGCCGCGGCGGCGACCCCGGTGAGCGAGATCGCGTCGAAGCCGCGTTCGTACAGCTGGGCGCGCAGGACGTCGAAGACGCGCGCCCGGACTTCGCGACGGTGCGCCTCCAGCGACCCACCGAGAATCTTCGGCATCCGCTCAGGCTACTGCGCCGATCAGTCGGCCACGGTCCACGTGTGCACGGGCTCGCCCGCTTCCGACAGCTCCAGGTACCGCCCGAGCATCCGGGTCAGCGCCTCCTCGCGGTCGAGGCCGCGCTCCTCCGCGCGCACGACGTAGTCGCGCTGCCAGGTCGCCCCGGTCCGCCGCGCGAGGCACCGCTGTTCGATGATCCCGAGGTAGCGCTCGCGGGCCTCGTCGGAGACGTCGGAGCGGCGCAGCCCCTCGTGGGCCAGCGGGAGCAGCACGCGCAGCGCGAGCTCGTCCGGCGGGATCCAGCCGATGCCCGGCCAGTACAGCTGCGCTTCGAAGCCGCGACGGGCGCCGGCGTAGAGATTCTCCTCCGCGGCCTGGAACGACATCTGGCTCCACACCGGGCGTTCCGCCTCGGCGAGCGCGCGCTGGGCGCCGTAGAAGAACGCCGCGTTCGCCACGGTGTCGACGACGGTCGGCCCGGCGGGCAGGACGCGGTTTTCGATGCGCAGGTGCGGCAGGCCGTCGACGACGTCGTAGACCGGGCGGTTCCAGCGCCAGATGGTGCCGTTGTGCATGCGCAGCTCGGTGAGCTTCGGCGCCTGGCCGGCGTCGAGGGCTTCGATCGGGTCCTCGGCGTCGGTTTCCGGGAGCAGGCCGGGGAAGTAGCGGACGTTCTCCTCGAACAGGTCGAAGATCGACGTGATCCAGCGTTCGCCGAACCACACGCGCGGCCGGACGCCCTGGTTCTTCAGCTCTTCGGGCCGGGTGTCGGTCGCCTGCAGGAACAACGGGATGCGCGTCTCCTGCCAGAGCGCCTTGCCCAGCAGGAACGGCGAGTTCGCGGCGAGCGCGATCTGCAGCCCGGCCAGGCACTGCGCCGCGTTCCAGTGCGCGGCGAACTCCTCCGGCGCCACCTGCAGGTGCAGCTGCACGCTCGTGCACGCCGCTTCCGGAAGGATGGATTCCGCATAGCTGCGCAGGCGTTCCGGTTGCTGGCCCGGCAGCGCCGAGCCTTCCATCGCCAGCACGGTCCGTTCGCCGCGGGCGGCGAAGATCTGGTCGTTCAGCGTGGCGTACCGGGACTTGTTGGTCAGCCACTTCTGGTCGAAGTGCTCGTGCTTCAACGTCGGCAGGATGCCGATCATGGCCACCGCCGACCCGGTGTCACGGGCCTTCGCCGACGCGGTGCCCAGGTACGCGCGGAGGTCGTCTTCGAGCTGGAGGGCCGAATCGCCGGCCAGCGGACGCGGCGGCACGTTCAGCTCGAGGTTGTGCTGGCCCAGCTCGGTGGTGAACGACGGGTCGTCGAGCGCCTCCAGCACCGCGGTGTTCGTCATCGACGGGCGTAGCTCACGGTCGACCAGGTTCAGCTCGACTTCGAGCCCGATGTTCTTGCGCGGGAACGAAAAGCTGCCGTCGGTGAGCATCCGGGCCAACGTGTCGAGACAGCGCTGCACCTTGCGGCGATACCGTCCTCGATCGAGCGTGTTGAACGGTTGTGCCGCCAGGTCCATCCCCATGACCATCCCTGCTTCGCGTCGGCGTGGAAACTGGTACGTGTTTCAGGTTCCCGGCGGATAACCGTTTCACAGCGGTTGAATCCGTGCTAGCGGCCAAACTGGTGCTGTCCGTCACCGGGAGTTAACCGACAGCAAAAAGGACCCGTTCGTACCAGAGCCGGGTGGACGTTCGGACCAGTGAGCCGCCCGGCAAGCGGATGACAGACTGTGCGGATGGCCGTGATCCACACCGACGACTCCGGCGACCCGAGACTCGACGACTTCCGCCACCTGTCCACTGCGGACCGCCGCCCGGACCGGCCTGGTGGCAAGGGACTCGTCATCGCCGAGGGCACCGTCGTGGTGTCCCGCCTGCTCGCTTCCCGGTACCCCGTACGGGCTCTGCTGGGCGTTGAACGGCGTTTCGCGGAGCTGGCCGGAGAACTCGCCGGGACGGACGTCCCGCAGTACGTCACCTCCGCGGAGACGATGGCCGACGTCGTCGGGTTCCACCTCAACCGCGGCATCCTCGCGGTCGCCGACCGGCCGGCGCCGCTGACCGTCGATGACGTGGTGACCGGCGCCGGCACGATCGCGGTCCTGGAAGGCGTGGGGGACCACGAAAACCTCGGCGCGCTGTTCCGCAACGCGGCCGCGCTCGGCGTCGGCGGCGTGCTGCTCGGCCCCGGCTGCTCCGATCCGCTGTACCGGCGCAGCGTGCGCGTTTCCATGGGACACGTCCTGCGCGTGCCCTTCGGGGACCTGACGGACTGGCCGGGCGGGCTCGACGACCTGCGGGCACGCGGGTTCGCGGTGGCCGCGTTCACCCCGCGCCCGGGCTCCGTCCCCCTGCGTGAACTGCGCGAGCACGCGCCCGGTCCGGTGGCCCTGCTCTTCGGCGCGGAGGGGCCGGGGCTGACCGAATCCGCGCTCGCCGCTGCTGATCACGCGGTGCGGATACCCATGCCGGCCGGAGTCGACTCCCTCAATATCGCCACGGCCGCGGCCGTCGCCTTCTACGAGCTGGCGTCGGGTGGCTAAGGTGCCTCCTAGTGTTTCGGGGGACTCGGGCGGGGTGAAGGGACACCATGGAGCTGCGGATCCGCGGTGAGCGCGCGGTGCTGGCCGGGCCCGGTGGTGAGCAGGCGCGCGAGGTGGACCCGTACAAGCTCGCGATCGGCGGCGACCTGGCGCAGGCGCTGCACGAGTGGGCGCGGGTGGCGTCCGCCGTCTCCGCCGACTCGGGGGAGGAGGCGGCCGCGGTCGTCTCCCAGCGCGGCCGTCAGCTGGCCGGCCGGCTGGCCGCGGTGATGGGCACGGCCGTGCGGTTCGTCGACCCGGTGACCGGCGCCGACACCGTCGTCGAGCCGCCGCCGCGGCAGTCCCAAACCCTCCGGAAGCTGGTCCGGACGGTGCTGGGGCCGCCGGGACCACCCGGGGAACCGACCCCGTGGCTGACCGGGCTGACCATCTCGGCGTTCATCGCCGCCGTCGTCGTGGTGGCGATGCTGGCCCTGGCGACGTCGCTGGAGCGCGAAACCAGCGGCTGGATCGTGCTGGCGGCGTCGGTGATCGTGACGGCCGGGATCGCGCCGTCGCTGTGGCTGATCCGCCGTACCCCGATCCTGCGCTGGGCCGCCTACGGCGCGGCCGGCGGCGTGCTGATCGCCTGGGTCGGCGTGCTGGTGATCGCCTTCAGCGGTACCTGACGTAGGTGACCAGCGTGCCCTGGGCCCGGGTCGCGGTCTGGGAGCTGAAGACGTAGCCGCGCGACGCGGCGACCTGGCGGACCAGCTCGGACGAGACACCGAACGGCTCGGAGAAGAACGTCACGCTGTCCTTGCCGGTGAATTCGTTCGCCAGCCAGCCGACGCGGGTCGAGCGGGGGAAGACCCGCAGCACCCACGCCATCGGCCAGACCCCGGCGACCACCAGCGCGAAGCCGATCGTGAACGGGCGGGTGTCCCCGGTGACCGCCGCGGTCACGCCGCTGCCGCCCGCGCAGAGCACCAGCCAGGCGACCGGGGCCAGGAAGCCGGCGAACGACATCCGGAACCCGGACGCGCGTGGTGGCGCGGCGGGATCACGGCGCAGGAGCAGCAGCCGGTCGGTCGGGTCGGCGCACTCCCCGGCCGGGAGGAGACCTTCGCCGCCCGCGATCTCGGCGATCCGCGCGGGCGGGAGCTTCGCGTGCCGGACGCTCAGCCACAGCTCGTCGCGGCCGTCGAGGTGGTTGCGCAGCCACCGCTCGCGTCCGGGCGCCTCGACGACCGGTTCGGCCGCGGGCGGCAGCGCCGGCGCGGGCGTGCCGAACACCAGGCCGGGACGGCACTTGACGAAGAGGGACGACTCGTCGTTCCGGCCCGCGATGTATGGGCCGCCGTAGAAGTAGCCGTAGAGGGAGGCGACCTCGCCGAGCAGTTCGGCGGACAGCGACGGGGGGAACGGCACGGCCACCTGCCGCTCGCCCGTGAACGGCGCGTCCAGCCACTGCAGCCGCGGCGACCGGCCGGCGACGACCCGCAGCACGACCAGGACCGTGGTGGCGCCCGCGGTGAGCAGCAGCGGCGCGGTCGTCCGCTCGAACAGGGCCCAGGCGCCCGCGGCCACGAGGCTCGCGGCGAACACCGTGAACAGCCAGTACTGCACGCGGTGGTGGGTGATCCGCTGGGCCGTCCGCGGCCGCAGCTGTTCGTCGGGCAGGCCGGCCCGGCGCAGCAGCACCAGCCGATCGCCCGGATCGCTCGCCTCCGCCACCACGGTCATCCCGGCGGTCGCGGCCGCCGCGCCGACGTCCGCGCGGGCCAGCTCCAGCCGGCGCAGGCTCGCCCAGAACTGGTCCTGCCCGGTGAGCAGCCGGTCGAGCCGCCGCCGGGCGGCGGCCGTGCCCGGACCGCGGTCGAAGTGCGGCGGGAAGAACCCGGGCGCGAACTCGAAGCGGAGGAAACCCGCCTGCTCGGGCGGGGTTTCGCGGTACCGGCGCCCGAGCGCGGTCTGGCGGACCTCGTGCGCGTGCAGGCCCCACTGCTCCGGCGAGATCTGGACGACGGCCGCGCCGGAGAAGACGCGGAACCGCAGCTCACCGAGCCGGAGCAGGTGCGCGCGCTCGGCCGGTGGCGACATCGTCGTCATCGCGGATGGTCACTGTGCATGATCGACCCCTCCCTCAGCGTGACATCGTAGGGGAGGCCGGGAGAACGGGGATACTGGCGCGATGGAGCAGCTCGATCGGTTGCGGAAGTTGTGCCTCGCGCTGCCGGAGGCGACCGAACGCGACAGCCACGGCGAGCCGACGTGGTTCGTGCGCGGCAAGAAGACGTTCGTCAGCTTCGCGAACCACCACCACGACGACGGACGGCTCGCCTTCTGGTGCCCGGCGGCGGCCGGGGTGCAGGAGGAGCTGGTGCGCACCGAATCGGAACGGTTCTTCCGGCCGCCGTACGTCGGGCACCGCGGGTGGCTGGGCGTGCGGCTGGACGTCGACGTCGACTGGGCCGAGATCGACCGGATCGTGCGGGACGCCTACCGCCTGGTCGCGCCGAAGTCGCTCGCGGCGCTGGTGGAGTAGGCCGCCTTGGGTCTAACCGCGCTGCGAGCGGACCCCGAGCAGGACGTCCTCCCAGGACGGCACGATCGGGTGATTCTTTTTGGCCTTCGGCCGCGCCGGTTCCTCCGCGCTGGCCGTCTCCTCTTCGGGGTCGGCCGGGACGCGGGGGATCTCGCGGGTGTCGTCGTCCGGGTCCGGCTCGGCGGCCGGCAGCTCGGCGTGGTCCGGCGCCACCGAGTCCAGCGTCGGCTGGAACTCCGCGTCGCGGGCCGGGTTGAGCGCGCGGACCGTCCGGGGCGGGCGGTAGGCGTTCGGGTCGAGCAGGACCTCGGCGTTCTCGTCGAGCGCCGTCACCGTGCCGCCGTGCGCCCCGGGCGAAAACGCCCAGTGCGCGCGGTTGTCGGAGCGGCCGGCCTTCCAGCGCAGCACGACGACCCAGCGGCCGTCGTCGCCCTTCCAGGAGTCCCAGGTGGCCTGGGAGTAGTCGTGCCCGCGCACGCCGAAGCCGTACGCGACGACCTCGCCGAGCGTCTGCACGTCCGGGCCGTCTTCACGGACCGGGTGCGCGCTCTGCGCGAGCTCGGCGGTCCGGGACCGCTCGAGCAGCACGGGGTAGGCGTAGCGCTCGACGCGCTGCTCCGAGATCCCGGCGCCGCTCGCGACTTGCTGGACTGATTCGCCGGCGCGGATTCGCGCCTGGATCTCGCGTGGCCGCATCTGGCTCTCCAACTCGATTTCGATCTGGCCGAGGCGGGTGATGTCACCCCGCGCCGCCGCGCGCAGTCTCTCATCGGCCGGGAGGAGGAATTGCGTACGGCTCGCCGGGTCTTCGCACACGATGGACTTACCGTCCTCGTGCAACCCGACCACTCGCAGCGTGCGCATTGTTCGCCTTCCCCGATGCTTCACCGTTGTGGGTGCCCACGTTAGAACGGCGCGTCGGCTTGACGTGCGAGGCGCGCCGAGTCTTCACCCAAGTGACCACTCTTCATTTCGTGACTCTCGCATCATCCGTGCCCTGGTCAGCGGCATCTGTGTGACACGCCGACCACGCAAAGTCACGATCGAGTGGATCGTCACGGCTGTCGTTGCCAATTTTTCACCGTCTGGCCCAACGCCGCTGGGCCCTGTGGTCGTTGGGACTGGTGTGACTACTGAGACGCGTGGGACTTTGCGGGGTTGCTGCTCATGAGGGCAGGCGGACGGTCACCGTGAGGCCGCCTCGCTTGCCCGGCTGGGCCTCCGCGGCGCCGCCGTGGGCGTGGGCGACCGAACGGACGATCGACAGCCCGAGCCCCGCGTTGCGGGTGTCGCCCGTCCGCTCGGCGCCGGCCACCCGGCGGAACGGCTCGAAGAGCGTCGGGACGGCTTCGGGCGGGACCACCGCGCCCGAATTGCGGACCTCCAGCGCCGGGTCGCCGCGGACCTCGGCGTACACCCAGCCGCCTTTGGCGTTGTACGTGATCGCGTTGACCAGCAGGTTCGTCACCAGCCGCTCCAGCAGCACCGGATCACCCGCCACCGTCCGCGGCCTGAGCCGGGTCTCCACCTTGACGCCCGCCGACTCCGCCTGGGCCGAGGTGGCCCGGACGACCGACGCGACGACCTGGTCGAGCCGGACCGGGGCGCGGGCGGTCAGGCCGCGGTCGCTGCGGGCCAGCACCAGCAGGCCCTCGATCATCCGCTCGCTGCGCTCGTTGGTGTGCAGCAGGTGCGTGCCGAGTTTCCGCAGCTCCGGCGCGACTTCGGGGTCGGCCATCGCGACCTCGATCAGCGTCCGCTGCACCGCCAGCGGCGTCCGCAGCTCGTGGGACGCGTTCGCGACGAACCGCTTCTGGCTGTCGAACGACTCCGCGAGCCGGTCGAGCATGCCGTCGAAGGTGTCGGCCAGTTCCTTCAGCTCGTCGGGCGGGCCCTCGAGGTTGATCCGCCGGTCGAGCTTGCCCGCTTCGAGCCGCCGCGCGGCCGACGTGATGTCGTGCAGCGGCCGCAGCGCCCGGCCCGCCATCAGCCAGCCGAACAGGACGGCGAGCGCGGCCGTCGCCACGAGCGCGATCGCCGAGTTGACGACCAGGGTGGACAGCGTCGAGGACCGGTACTCGTCCAGCGAGCCGCTGACCAGCCGCACGGCCACGCCGGCGGGCGCCTGGACCGCGTTGTCCGGGATCCCGTACACCGTGTCGGCGGCCGAGCCGAGTGACGCCGTCGCGAACCGGGCCGGGTCCGGCAGCGTGCCCTGCACCAGCAGGTAGTTGATGACGACGAGGACCAGCCCGGCCAGCAGGAACAGCCCGCCGTACCAGGCGGTCAGCTTCGTCCGGACCGACAGCGCGTTCACGGCGTGCCGAACCGGTAGCCGGCGCCGGGCACCGTCTCGATCACCGGCGGGTCGCCGAGCTTGCGGCGCAACGTCATCACCGCGACGCGCACCGCGTTGGTGAACGGGTCGGCGTGCTCGTCCCACGCCTTGTCCAGCAGGTCCTCGGCGCTCACCACCGTGCCCTCGGCCCGCATCAGCACTTCCAGCACGGCGAACTCCTTCGGCGAGAGCTGCAGGAACCGGCCGTCGCGCGCGGCCTGGTGCCGCGGCAGGTCGAGCACGACGCCGTCGCGCTGCAGCACCGGCGGCAACGCGGGCCGCGCGCGCCGCGACAGCGCCTGCACCCGGGCGACCAACTCGGCGAACGCGAACGGCTTGGTCAGGTAGTCGTCGGCGCCGAGGCCCAGCCCGGCGACCCGGTCGGTGACGTCGGCGGCCGCCGTCAGCATCAGCACCCGCGCCTCGCCGCCCGCCGCGACGACCGCGGCGCACACCTGGTCGCCGTGCACCTTCGGCAGGTCGCGGTCGAGGACGACGACGTCGTAGCCGTGCACCCCGACCCGCTCCAGAGCCTGTTCGCCGTCGTAACAGACGTCGACGGCCATCGCGAAGCGGCGGAGGCCCTCCGCGACCGAGTCGGCGAGCAGCCGCTCGTCCTCCACCACCAGCACACGCACCCGCCCAGTCTGCCCAGGCGGGCCATAAGCCCCGCATAAGCGACTTCGCTTAGCGCGCCGGAATCCCCCGATCCGTAGACCTGACGACCGAGAACCGGAGGAAAGGAGCGAGCGATGCGAACACGCCTGACGGTCATCGCGGCGATCGGCGCCGCGGTGCTGCTCGCGGGGTGCGGGGCCAAGCCGGACGACGGGTCGAAGGTGGCCTCGATCTCGGGGCCGTCCTCGTCGGCCCCGGCCAAGGCCGCGGACAACAAGAGCGACGAGGACAAGATGCGCGACTTTGCCAAGTGCATGCGCGAGCACGGCGTCGACATGCCCGACCCGAAACCGGCCGGCGACGGCGGGATGGCGGTGACGCTCGGCGGTGACGCCAAGGACGCGGGGAAGCTCGACTCGGCGCAGAAAGCCTGCAAGAGCCTCATGCCCAACGGCGGCGAGATGAAGGCGCCGAGTCCCGAAGAGCTCGACAAGATGCGCAAGGACGCCAAGTGCATGCGGGACCACGGCATCGACATGCCCGACCCCGACCCGGCCGGCAAGGGCGCGACGCGGCTGGGCGGCCCGGGCGAGGACCCGTCGAAGTTCGAAGCCGCCGCGAAGGCGTGCGGCCTCGGCATGTCCGTGCACGCGGAGCCCGCCAAGTGACCACGGAAACCGAACTCGAGCCACGCCGCCGTGGCCGCGCCCGCTGGTTCGTCGCCGCGGCGGTGCTCGTCGTGGTGGTGGGTACCGGCTCCGCCGTGATCCTGACGCGCGTCTCGTCCGCGACGTCGGTGCCGGAGGCCGCGCCGCCGTCCGTCGAAACCGCGGAGGTGGCCAAGACCGACCTCAGCGAAGAGGAGGAGGCCGACGGCACGCTCGGGTACGGCGAGGAGTCCTCGGTCGCCGGCCGCAAGCCCGGCACGATCACCTCGCTGCCCGCCGCCGGCAAGGTCCTCACCCGCTGCCAGGCGGTGTACGGCGTCGACGCGAAGCCGGTGCCGCTGTTCTACGGCACGCTGCCGTTCTACCGCGACCTCGCCGAGGGCGCGGCCGACGGCGCCGACGTCAAGCAGCTCGAGGAGAACCTCAAGGCCTGCGGTTACGGCGGGTTCGGCACGCCGGACAAGAAGTTCACCTCGGCGACGGCGGCCGCGCTGAAGAAGTGGCAGAAGGCGCTGGGCCTGGACCAGACCGGCGCGTTCGGTCAGGGCGACGTCGTGCTCGCCGCGGGTGAGCTGCGGGTGTCGGCTCTGTCGGCGAAGCTCGGCTCACCGGCCCAGGGCGAGGTGCTGAAGACCACCGGCACCGTCCGCTCGGTGCAGGTCAAGCTCGACGCGGCCAAGCAGGACCTCGCCCAGCAGGGCGCGAAGGCGTCCGTGACGATCAACGGGAAGACGTCGAAGGGCACGATCACCGACGTCGGGAAGTCCGCGGTCGAGGGCAAGAACGGCGCGGGGCAGGACGACGGCAAGCCCAAGATCACCGTGACCGTCCAGCTCGACGACCCGGCCGTGGCCGGCACGCTCGACTCGGCCCCGGCGACCGTCCGGTTCACCAAGGACGTCCACTCCGGCGTGCTCGCGGTGCCGGTCGGCGCGCTGCTCGCGCTCGCCGAAGGCGGTTACGCCGTCGAGGTCGACGAGAACGGCAAGCGGCGGCTCGTCGCCGTCCAAACCGGACTGTTCAGCGGGGGCAAGGTCGAGGTCAGCGGCAACGGCCTGACCGCGGGCATGCGGGTGGTGACGACGTCGTGACGCCCGTTCTGCGCGTCCACGAGGCCACGCGCACCTACCCCGGCGGGGTCGCCGCGCTCGACGGCGTCTCGCTCTCCCTGGAGGACGGCGAGATGGTGGCGATCGTCGGGCCGTCCGGGTCCGGGAAGTCCACGCTGCTGCACCTGATGGGCACGCTCGACCGGCCGTCCGCCGGCCGGGTCGAGCTGCGCGGCCACGACGTCGCCGAGCTGTCGGACCGGAAGGTCTCGGCGCTGCGCTCACGCTGGATCGGGTTCGTGTTCCAGCAGTTCTTCCTCGACGAAGGGATGAGCGCGGTGGACAACGTCTGCACCGGCCTGCTCTACGCCGGGGTGCCGCGGCGACGGCGGCGCTCGCGGGCGCTGGCCGCGCTCGACCGCGTCGGGCTGGGGCACCGGGCGTGGCACCGGCCCGGCGAGCTGTCCGGCGGGGAACGCCAGCGCGTCGCGATCGCCAGGGCGGTCGTCAACAACCCGGCGATCCTGCTGGCCGACGAGCCGACCGGCAACCTTGACACCGGCACCGGCGCATCGGTGCTCTCCTTGCTCGGCGAGCTGTCCGCGGACGGCACGACGATCGTGGTGATCACCCACGACCGGGAGATCGCGGCGGGCATGCCGCGGCGGATCGAGCTGCTCGACGGGCGCCTGCGCCTCGACACCGGACTGGTGGGTGCGCGATGACGCTGGTGACGCTGCCGGAACCGGCGCGGCTCAAGCCGCCGGACGTCGTCGCGCTCGGCGCCCACGGCATGCGGACGCGCCCGGTGCGGGCCGTGCTTTCCGCGCTGGGCATCGCGATCGGCGTCGCGGCGATGGTCGCGGTGCTGGCGATCCCGGCGTCCGGCGCGCAGGCGCTGCACGACCGGCTGGCCGCGCTCGGCACCAACCTGCTTACCGCCGGGCCGGGCCAGACGTTGTTCGGCGACAACGCGACCCTGCCGGACGACGCCGTCTCGATGGCGAAGCGGATCGGGCCGGTGACGGCGGCGACCGGCACCGGGACGACGTCGGCGAGCGTGCGGCGCAGCGACAAGATCCCGGTCGACGAGACGTCCGGGCTCGGGGTCTACGCGGCGCGCCCGGACCTGCTCGGGGTGCTGGGCGGGAAGGTGCGGTCGGGGGCGTTCCTGGCCCCGGGCAACCAGAACTACCCGGTGACGGTGCTCGGGGCGCAGGCCGCCGCGCGCCTCGGCATCGACCACTGTGCCAACGGGGGCTTCGCCCCCAGCCGGGGGCTCCGCCACCCGGAGCCCCCGAAAGACGGGTGTGACCCGGCACGGCCGCCGCAGGTGCTGATCGGCACGCAGTGGTTCACCGTCGCCGGGATCCTCGGGCCGATGCCCCTGGCCCCGGAGATCGAGCGGTCGGCGCTGGTCGGCTGGGACGTCGCGAAGCGGCTCCTCGGCTTCGACGGCCATCCGTCCACTGTGTACGTACGGGCCAATGAGTCCGCAGTGGACGGTGTGCGGTCGGTGCTGGGCGCGACGCTGAACCCGCAGGCGCCCAACGAGGTCGAGGTCCGCCGCCCGTCGGACGCGCTCGCCGCGCAGAAGCTCACCGACAACACCTACAGCGCGCTGTTCCTCGGTCTCGGCGGTGTCGCGCTGCTCGTCGGCGGGGTCGGGGTGGCGAACACGATGGTCATCTCGGTGCTGGAACGGCGCCGGGAGATCGGCCTGCGGCGCGCGCTCGGGGCCACGAAACGGCAGGTGCGCGGGCAGTTCCTGGCCGAGTCGGTGCTGCTGTCCGGGCTCGGCGGGCTGGCCGGCGTCGTCACGGGGGTGCTGGTGACCGCGGGGTACGCGCTGAGCCAGGGCTGGCCGGCCGTGCTGCCGGTCGGCGCACTGGCGGGCGGCGTCGGCGTCGCGGCCCTGGTCGGGGCGGTCGCCGGGGCGTACCCGGCCGTCCGCGCGGCCCGGCTGGCCCCGACGCGGGCCCTGGCCTGAGACGGCACTTTCACGTGAAAGCGACGAGGAGGACCCCTCCGGATCACTTTCACGTGAAAGTGCCGCTCCGGTGATATCTCCCCGTGTGCGCTGCACCGGGATTGAGCACGGTAAAAGATTCCCCGACCGCCGCCCACGGCGTTGAATACCGATCACATCGTTGATCGAAGGGCGGCTGCCGTGGTGCGGGTCGAGGCGAACAGACGAGACTTCCTTCGCTGGCTTGCCACGGCGGGCGCGGGGCTCGCCGCCGCGGGGGTCGCCCCGGCGCTCTTCGCCCAGGAAGCCGCCGCGGCCGGCACGGACGTCGTGGTGGTGCTCGGGGCCACGGTCGTCGACGGCACCGACGCGCCCGCCCGGCCGCACTCGGCGGTCGTCCTGGTCGGGGACCGGATCGCCTGGGTCGGCCCGGCCGCCGAGGTGCCGCACCACAGCGGTGCCCGGATCGTCGACGGCCGCGGGCGCTACGTCGTCCCCG
Organism: Amycolatopsis heterodermiae; assembly: GCF_034929455.1. NCBI lineage: Bacteria > Bacillati > Actinomycetota > Actinomycetes > Pseudonocardiales > Pseudonocardiaceae > Amycolatopsis > Amycolatopsis heterodermiae. The sequence continues at coordinate 1,081,701 of NZ_JAYFSI010000001.1, read as the reverse complement.
GCCTCTGGGACATGCACGCCCACGGCATCGACTACGAGAAGCTGTGGCCGCCGATGTTCCTGGCCAACGGCGTCACCGGCATCCGCGAGATGCAGGGGTACGACGAGAACCGCGCCACCCGCGACAAGATCGTCCGCGGCGAGCTGCTCGGCCCGCGGGTCGCCCTCGCCAGCGCGATCATCGACGGCCCGGTCAGCCTGCTCGGCCCGCCGATCACCCAGGTCGCGACCCCGGAGGAGGGCCGCGCGGCCGTCCGGACCGCCCTCGCGCAGGGCTCCGACTTCGTGAAGACCTACTTCTACCTGCCGAAGGACGTCTACGCGGCGATCGCCGACGAGTGCCGCCGCGTCGGCCTGCCGTTCGCCGGGCACTGGCCGTACCGGCTGCGCCAGCTCGACGCCGCGAAAGCCGGGCAGCGCAGCTTCGAGCACAACTTCGGCGTGCCCATCCACACGTCCAGCCGTCGTGACGAGATCCTGGCCCGCCTCGACGCGACGCCGTTCGACCCGAACGCGAAGCGCGACTTCTTCAACCTCGCCCGCGAGCTCGACCGGCAGGCGGCCCAGGCCTACGACCCGGCCACCGCGGAACGCCACTTCGCCGGGCTCAAGGCACTGGACAGCTGGATGAGCCCGACGTTCGCCGTCAACCGGGTGATCTCGCGGCCGGCCGACGCCTACACGCACGACCCGCGGCTCAAGTATGTCTCGCAGGACATCATCGACTACTGGGCCGACCGGCTGCCGCTGTTCACGCCGGTCACGCCCGAGCAGATCGCCCAGCAGGAGGCCTACTTCGAGGCCCAGCTGCGTCTCGTCGGCGCCGCGCACCGGGCCGGCGTGGGCGTCATCGGCGGCACCGACTGCCTGAACCCGTACGTCTACCCGGGGTTCAGCCTGCACGACGAGCTCGACTTCCTCGTCGAGGCCGGGCTTTCGCCGCGGCAAGCGCTGCAGACGGTGACGCGCGACGCCGCGCGGTTCCTCGGCCGCGAGTCGACCACCGGCACCGTCACCGCCGGCAAGGTCGCGGACCTGGTGCTGCTCGATGCGAACCCGCTCACCGACATCCGCGCGGTCCGCCGGATCAACACCGTCGTGACCGCGGGCCGGGTGCTCGACCGGGCGCGGCTGGACCACATGCTGGCGGACGTCGTCACCGCGGCGCAGCAGCCGACGGCGACCGCGAACAGCAGGTCAGTGGGCTTGCCGGTGCGTGGCTGCTGCTGAGCGCCCGGTAATCTCGGCCGGTCGGAGACCGGCTCGAGGGGGACGCGTGACGCAGTGGTCCGGGCGGAAGCTCGCGTGGGTGCTGGCCGTGCTCGAGATCGCGGCCGTCCTGCTGGTGCTCGTGCTGAAGCGGTTCGACGGCCTCGACCTGGAGGTCTACCTGGGCGGCGCGAAGGCGCTGGCCCAGCAGGGTTCGCCGTACGACGCCTGGGTGCCGACCACGCACCAGATCCTGCTGCCGTTCACCTACACGCCGTTCGCGGCGGCGGTGTTCCTGCCGGGCACGCTGCTGCCGTTCGCGGTGACGATGAAGCTGGTCAGCATCGCCTCGATCCTCGCGACCGGGATCGTCGCGTACCTCTACATCGCGACGCTCAACGGTTCCCTGACCGACTCGTCGAAGGTCCACGGCCGGGCGGTGGCGGCGCTCGTCGCGATCGTGGCGCAGCTGGCCGGCGCCCTGCTCGAGCCGGTGCGCTCGACGCTCGGCTTCGGGCAGATCAACGCGCTGCTCATGCTGCTGGTGGTGCTCGACGTCCTGCTGCCGGGCAAGCGCGGGCGGACGAAGGGCCTGCTGATCGGCGTGGCCGCGGCGATCAAGCTGACGCCGGCGGTGTTCGTCGTCTACTTCCTCTTCCGCCGCGACTACAAGTCGGCCGCGCGGGTGGTCGCCGGGTTCGTGGCGGCCGGCGCGCTGCTGTGGGTGATCCGGCCGTCGGCGTCCTTCACGTACTGGACGAAGCTCGTCTTCGACGCGGGCCGCATCGGCGGTGTCGACTACGTCGGCAACCAGTCGCTGAAGGGCCTGGTGACGCGGCTGGGCCTGCCGGAAACCGCGGGGAACGTCGTCTGGCTGCTGGCCGCGCTCGCCGTGATGGCCGTGGTCGCGGTGGTGATCGTGCGGGCGGCCGAGCCGGTGCTCGGGCTGACGGCGTGCGCGCTCGGCGGGCTGCTCGTGTCGCCGATCTCGTGGACGCACCACTGGACGTGGTGCGTGCCGATTCTGGTGCTGGCCGGGTACTACGGCGTCCGGTCCTGGCCGACCGACCGCGTGGTGACGTGGTGGGCGGGCGCGGTCGTCGTGGCCGGGCTGGCGCTGTTCATCGCCGGCCCGATGTGGTTCGCCCCGCGCCCGGCGCCGTCGTTCGCTTGGTGGCTGGCCACCGAGTCCTACGAACTCTTCGGCCTGCTCCTGCTGGTCCTCGCGGCTTTCGCTGCCCCTCGCCTCAAAGCCGTGAAGGCCACCTTGAGGGACTCAGAGTCCCTCAAGGTGGCCTTCACGGACTAACGCGGTCGGATCAGCCCAGGCGCTCGACGACGTACTCGATGCTCTGCGTGAGCTTCGTGATGTCGTCCGGGTCGATGGCCGGGAACAGGCCGACGCGCAGCTGGTTGCGGCCCAGCTTGCGGTACGGCTCGGTGTCGACGATCCCGTTGGCGCGCAGCACCTTCGCCACCGCGGCGGCGTCGACCTCGTCGGTGAAGTCCACCGTGCCGACGACCTGCGAGCGCAGCTCCGGGTCCTTCACGAACGGCGTCGTGTAGCTCGTCTTCTCGGCCCACTCGTACAGCCGCGACGACGAGTCCTTCGTGCGTGCGGTCGTCCACTCGAGGCCGCCCTGGCCGTTCATCCACTCGATCTGCTCGGCGAGCAGGAAGAGCGTGGCCACGGCCGGGGTGTTGTACGTCTGGTCCTTGCGGGAGTTGTCCAGCGCGGTGGTCAGCGACAGGAACTCCGGGATCCAGCGGTCGCCGCCGCCGATCTCGCCGATCCGCTCGACCGCGGCGGGCGAGGCCAGCGCGATCCACAGGCCGCCGTCCGCGGCGAACGACTTCTGCGGCGCGAAGTAGTAGACGTCGAAGTCCTCCGCCTTGACCGGCAGGCCGCCGGCGCCGGAGGTGGCGTCGATCGCGACGAGCGCGCCGTCACTGCCCTCGGGGCGGCGGACGGGCACGGCGACCCCGGTCGACGTCTCGTTGTGCGCCCAGCCGACCAGGTCCGCGCCGGCTTCGTAGGCGATGTCCGGCGCGCTGCCCGCGTCGGCCTTGACGACGATCGGGTCGGCCAGGAACGGCGCGCCCTTGGTGACGGAGGCGAACTTCGAGGAGAACTCGCCGTAGGTGAAGTGCTGCGAGCGCTCGCGGACGAGGCCGAACGCGGCGGCGTCCCAGAAGGCCGTGGTGCCGCCGTTGCCCAGGATCACCTCGTAACCCTCGGGGAGGGAGAACAGCTCGGACAGCCCGGCCCGGACGCGCCCGACGAGCGACTTGACCGGCTTCTGCCGGTGCGACGTGCCGAGGTAGGTGGAGCCGGACTCCGCCAGGGCGCTCAGCTGCTCGGCGCGGACCTTCGACGGTCCGCAGCCGAAGCGGCCGTCGGCCGGCTTGAGGTCTGCGGGGATGGTCAACTCAGCGTCGGTCATGTGGCCAGTCTCTCAGGTCGGGACTGGGCAGGTCGAAGCGGTGCTGAACTGTCCGGAATGTGGAATCGCCGCTGTTCCGGGCAGTGGGACGGCGACCGTTTCGCCGGAAATCCGGTTTTCGCCGCCGTCGGTGATCGATAGTTTCAGCCGCCGGAGGAGGTGATCGAGGTGCGCCGGACCGCAGGGGTCGTGGCCTGGCTGCTGGCGGCCGCCGGGATCGCGGACGGGTTGGCGGAGCACCCGCCGCACGGCGCCGACGTCGGGAACGCCGCGGTGTTCCTCACGCTCTTCCTCGGCGTGACGGTCTACGGCCTGACGCGGCTCCTGCCGTTGCGCCCGGTGCAGCGACGCGCGTCCCTGCGACGCCGGCTGCTCGCGGCCACGGCGGCGGTCTGGGCGGTCGCGGTCTTCGCCGTCGGCATCGAGGTCGTGGCGATCGTCGTCAACGGTGGCTGGCTGCCGTGGCTGCTGCCGGTCCCCGCCTTGGTCGCGGTGTCGGCGCTCGCCCTGTGGCGGTCGGACCTCGCCGGCCCGGCGCGGTGCCTGGCGAGCGACGACTGGACGCCGATCACGGCCGCGGCCTTCGAGGTCCACCCCGGCGAACCGGTCGACGGTTTCATGGTGCTGCCGAGCGGCTGGCGGACCAGGTTCCACCTGCCCGCGGTCCCGGCCGACGTCGCCGAGGAACTGCGCGACCGCCGGCGCCTTTGGCTCGCCGGCTGGCCCTCGGACCATTTCGTCGTGGGCCTTCCGGCCGGTAGCGGCTGCGCGATCGGCCTCGTGGGCGCCCACGGTGACCGTAAAAACACGGGCCCCGGCGCTCCGGCCCGCCGGTAGCGTCGCCTGCCATGCAGACAGTGCAGCAGAGCTTCCCGGTGCCGCCCGAGGACGAGCCTGAAGTTCGGCCTGTTCGACTGGGGTGAGGGCAAGCGCCTCGCCAGCCAGTTCGCCGCCGTTGTCGCCCTCACGGCCGGCACGGCGGCCCTGACCTGAGGCCCCGCTCACTCTGACTGGGGGTGTGAGCGGGGCCCTTCCTCAGCGCCAGCCTTCGACGCCGCCCGGTACCGGCGCGGCCGGGTCGTACGGCGTGCGCGTGAAGACGAACGTCGCCAGGTCGAGGTGGGTCGCGACGCCGTCGCTGTCGCGGCCCACCTCGAGCGTCTCGCCGGAGTAGTAACCGTCGAGGCCGAGGTAGGTGTCCTTGTCCGTCTCGCGGAAGCGCGAACCGCGGCCGGCGCCCTCGGCCGGGGCCAGCAGGAGCAGCCCGTCACCCTGGATCCGCAGGTGGTACGGCGTCGGGCCCCAGTGCCAGAGCCCGGTCAGCGCCAGCAGCGCCGGGTCCACAGTGGACGGTTGCCACTCCGCGGGCAGGCGCGGTTCCAGCTCGTCGGTCATCGTGATCAGGTCCAGGGCCAGCGGCGTGATGCCGACCCCGGACGTCGAGTTGGCCAGCACCAGCGCGCCGGTCCCCGCGGCCGGGTCGACCAGGGACGCGGCGAGGAACCCGGGCATCGAGCCGGTGTGCCCGGCCAGCCGGCGGCCCTGGTAGCGCACCAGCATCAGGCCGAGCCCGAACCCGGTGGCCCAGACGTCGGTGTCGTCGACGGTCACCATCGTGCGCATCTGCTCGAGCGTGTCCGGGCTCAGCACGCCACCGGTGTGGCCGCCGAGGAACGACGTCCAGCGGCCGAGGTCGGTGGCCGTGGACCACAGCTGCCCGGCGGGCGCCATCGCGCCGGCGTCGGGGCTGGGCTCCGGCAGCAGGACGTCGGCGAAGGGGTGCACGGCGAAGCCGTTGGCGTGCGCGCCGACCGGGTGCGGGGTGGTGCGGGTCATCCCGAGCGGGCCGAGGATCTCCTCGTCGATCACGGACAGCCAGTCTTTGCCGCGAAGGCGGGCGATGAGCCAGCCGAGCACGCCGTAACCGACGTTCGAGTAGTGGAACTTCGCGCCGGGCCGGTGCTTGGTCGCGCCGTCGGCGAGGCTGCCGACGAGCGCGTCCCAGTCGGCGCCGGGGGTGCGTTCCCACCATTGGCCGGGCGATTCGGACGTCAGGCCGGAGGTGTGGGAGAGCAGCTGAGCGACCGTCGCGGCGCCGAACGCCGTGCCGGGGACGTGCTTTTCCAGCGGGTCGTTGAGGTCCAAGCGGCCTTCGTCGCGCAGCCGCATCACGGCGGTGGCGACGAGGGTCTTGGTGATCGAGCCCAGCCGGTACTGGGTGTCGGTGCCGGGCACTTCGCCCCCGACGCGTCCGCGGCCCCCGGACCAGACGATCTCCCCGTCCCGCACCACGGCGGCCACCAGCGACGGAGCCCGGCAGGTCGCCTGCTCGCGGGCGATCCGGCGGAGCAGGGCGTGTTCGGTCGACTCAAGCATGCAGGCATTCTGCCGCGCGCGGCTCAGGTGAGCAGGTTCCGGGCCATCGCCGTGGTCACGGCGGCCGTGCGGTCCGACACGCCGAGCTTGCCGAACGTCCGGAGCAGGTGCGTCTTCACCGTCGCCTCGCTGATGTGCAGCGCCCGGCCGATGTCCGCGTTCGTGCCGCCCTTCGCGACCAGGCGCAGGACCTCGACCTCGCGCGCCGACAGCGTCTGCGGTTCCGGGTTGCGGACGCGGTTGACCAGCTTCCCCGCCACCGACGGCGCCAGCACCGTCTCGCCGCGCGACGCCGCGCGGATCGCGTTCGCCAGCTCCGTCCGTGACGCGTCCTTCAGCAGGTAGCCCGACGCGCCGGCCTCGACCGCGCGCAGGATGTCCGCGTCCGTCTCGTACGTCGTGAGCACGACGATCCGCCGCGACGGCTGCTCGCGCAGGATCCGCCTGGTCGCGCCGACGCCGTCGAGGCCGGGCATCCGCAGGTCCATCAGCACGACGTCCGGCTGCGCGACGCGGTCGAGCGCGACGGCTTCGTCCCCGGAGCCCGCTTCGCCGACGACGGTGAGGTCGGGTTCGGCTTCGAGCATGCCGCGCAGCCCTTCGCGGACGACGGGGTGGTCGTCGACGAGCATGATGCGGATCACGCGGGGACCTCCAGGGTCAGTTCGGTGCCGTCGGCGCCGCTGCGGACGCTCAGCGTCCCACCCACCTGTTCCGCGCGGGACCGCATGCCCCGCAGGCCGAACCCGGTGACGCGGTCCGGGTCGAACCCGGCGCCGTCGTCCCGGACGTCCAGCCGGACCGCGTCGTCCACAAGGGACAGCCGGACGAGCACCGCGCCGGCCGTCGCGTGCCGCCGGACGTTGTTCAGCGCCTCCTGCGCTCCGCGCAGCAGGACCACTTCGGCGGCCATGGCCAGCGCGGGCAGGTCACTGTCCACTTCGTACCGGACGGCGAGGCCGGTCTCGTCGCCGAGCCGGTCGGTCAGCCGCCGGACGGCGTCGACGAGGGAGCCGCTGGTGAGGTCGTCCGGCGCGAGCGCGGCGACCATCGTGCGGGCCTCGGCGAGGTTTTCCCGCGCGGTGCGGGCGGCCAGCTCGGCGTGCCGCCGCGCGGCCGCCGGGTCGGTGTCCACTTCGGACTCGATGGCCTGGGCGAGGGTGACGATGCTGGTGAAGCCCTGGGCCAGCGTGTCGTGGATCTCGCGGGCGAGCCGTTCGCGCTCGGCCGCCGTGCCCGCCTCGCGGGAGAGCCGGGAGACCTCGGCCTGGCTCTCCTCCAGCCGGTCGATCAGGTCGGCGCGGGCCCGGCTCTCCTCGATGACGTGCAGGATGAACTTGCCGGACAGCACCCCGAACACGACGAGGATCGCGGTCATCGGCAGCAGGATGTGCAGCACCGGGCCCTCGAGCCCGTCGTTGAGGATCGACGCCGCGGGGCTCAGCAGGATCGCCGCCGTGGTGAGCACCGCGGCCGGGCGGAACTCGAGCGTCATGAACAGCAGCGGGCAGGCCATGAACAGGATGAAGCTGGCCGTGGTGTTCGCGAGCACGGCGACCGCGACCAGGGCCAGCGCCGCGGCGGCGAACGCCCACCGCTGTCGCGCATGCCCGTCGTCCCGGACGATCCGGCGGCCCCAGAGCAGGTACGTCAGCGCGAGCGCGGTGAGCGCCCCCACGGCGACGGTGCTGCGGACGGGGTCGGTCTCGTCCAGCAGCACCAGGACCGTCGTGGCGACGTACGCCACCGCGAAGAGGATCTCCCAGAGCCAGTTGAACCGGTCCCAGGCGTCGCTCACTTCCCGTCGGTCCACCGGAAGCTCAGCCGCGCCAGCACCAGCCCGGCCACGCACCAGATCCCCAGCACCAGCGCCACCCGCGGCAGTTCCCATGAGCCAGCCATCTCCATTCCGACCGCGCCGTCCGGCAGGAACACCGACCGGAAGCCCTGGCAGATCCATTTGAGCGGGAAGAACGACGCGATGTCCACCATGATCTTCGGCAGGTTCGTGATCGGCGTGACGAACACGCCGGAGATGAACTGCAGCACCAGGTAGAGCATCTGCACGACGGCCACCGCGCCGGTGGTGGACCTCGCGAGCGAGCTGAGCGCGATCCCGAGCAGCGTGCAGGACACGATGCCGAGCACGAACACCCACAGCAGCGTCAGCCACTTGTCCGCTTCGGTCGGCAGCTTCAGCCCGAAGAGCAGCATGCTGACGGCGACCATCAGCACGGTCTGGGCCAGGCTGGACACCGCGACCAGCACCATCTTGCCGATGAAGTAGGACGACGACGGCATCGGCGTGCCGCGCAGCCGCTTGAGCGCGCCGGTCTCGCGGTCGGCCGAAACCCCGGTGGCGATGCTGTTGAACGACGTCGAGACGATGCCCGACCCGATCATCCCGGCGGCGAGCAGCTGCCCCGACGTGACGCCTGCCAGCGCGGTGGGACCGTCCAGGATGGACCCGAGCAGGATCATCAGCACGGCGGGCAGGGAGAAGGTGAAGACCACCTGTTCCTTGTGCCGGAAGAACTGCCGCAGCTCGGTGCCGCCGCGGGCCAGGCCCAAGGCGAGTGGGCCGGGGAGGGCGAGGGTGGTCATGCCTTGTCTCCGATCAGGTCCAGGTAGATGTCCTCCAGGCTGGGCCTGGTCACGGTGAGGTTCGCCAGCTCGCGCCCGCCCGCGGAGAGCTGGTTGACGAGCTTGGTCGGGTACGCGGTGCGCTCGGTGTGGTCACCGCGTTCGTCGGTCCAGCGCACGGTGGCCTCGGCACTCGCCCGCCCCCCGAGGTTCTGCGGAGTGTCCTGCGCGACGATCTCCCCGCGCGCGATCACCGCGACCCGGTCGGCGAGCGCCTCGGCTTCGTCGAGGTAGTGGGTGGTGAGCAGGATGGTCGTGCCCTCACCGGCGAGGTCGCTGATGAGCGACCAGAACTGCCGGCGCGCCTCGGGGTCGAAGCCGGTGGTCGGCTCGTCGAGGAAGAGCAGTTCAGGCCGCCCGATGATGCCGAGAGCGACGTCCACCCGCCGCCGCTGCCCACCGGAGAGCGACTTGACCCGGGACTTGGCTTTTTCGGTGAGCCCGACCTTCTCGATCACCTCATCGGGATCCCGCGGGTCGGGGTAGTACTTCGCGAAGTGCCGCACGGTCTCGGCGACGCTCAGCTCAGCCGCGTCGTTGGCGGTCTGCAGCACGATGCCGATCTTGGACCGCCATTCCCGCCCGGCCTTGCCGGGATCTTCCCCGAGCACGGTGACTTCGCCGCTGGTCCGCTGCCGGTGCCCTTCGAGGATCTCGACGGTGGTGGTCTTCCCGGCCCCGTTGGGCCCGAGCAGGGAGAACACCTCACCGGGAGCGATGTCCAGATCAAGGCCGGCCACCGCGAGGTGACCGGGGTACTGCTTGCGCAGGCCGCGCACGCTCACTGCTGTGGTCATGGGTTCAGCTTGACCCTGTGAGGTGTCGATTCCGCCCAACGCGCGGCTGAACCTGGCTGTCAGCCGATCGGTGGACAGGGTTGTCGGCTGGGTTGCTTTGTGGGGCGTCTGAGCTGGGCTTTTGGTCTGGTTCTCGGCTGCGGTTGCGCTGGGGGTCGGTGGGCCGCTCGTGCCGGGTTGGGCGCGAGTGGCCCTTTGGCGCTGTTCTGGTTGCGGCGCGAGTGGCCTCTGGCGCCTTGCCGGGCGCGCGTGGCCCTTTCGCGCCGCCTCTAGGCCCTCGGCGCGAGTGGTCCACTGGTGTCTCTTCCGGCACGAGCGGCCTTTTTGTGCTGGTCCGGCCGCTGCGCGAGTGGCCCGTTCGTGCCGTCTCGACCATGGTGCGAGTGGCCCGTTCGTGCTCTGCGAGGCGCGAATGGTCCTTTGGTGCCGCTCCAGCCCGGCGCGAGCGGTCCATTCGTGCCCGGTCCAGGCGCGAGCGGTCCGTTCGTGCCCAGCCCAGGCGCGAGCGGCCCTTTCGCGCCGCCCCGACCCCGGCACGAACGGCCCGTTCGCGCCGCCCCACACCCGCCCCCAACCCCAAGCCACCCACCCCCGACATCACCGATCCGTAGATCAACCACCGGCGCGCCGCCTTGCCAAGATCGCCATGGTTTCCCGTGGAACCACAAAAACGCTGTCATACAAGGAAAATGCACGAATGACGATCATCCGGTAGCCCCCGCAAGGGTGAACGCCTTGTTGACAAGTTGTCTAACATGACAGAATGCCTCACACGTGGGTGACAGCCAGCGACGGTGTCCGCCTCTCGGTCGAGATCGATGGCCGGGATGACCGGCCCACGGTCGTGCTCGTGCACGGCTATCCCGACAACAGCTCGATGTGGGACGGCGTCAGGGCCGAGCTGCGTGGCAAACACCGCGTCGTCACCTACGACGTTCGTGGGGCCGGACAGTCGGACACGCCGTCAGGACGCTCGTCCTATCGGCTGGACCAGCTGGCCGATGACCTCAAGGCCGTCGTCGACGAGGTGCAGCCGGACGGCAAGGTGCACCTGCTCGCCCACGACTGGGGCTCCATCCAGACCTGGCACGCCGTCACCGGCGACGGGCTGCGCGGGCGCGTCGCGTCCTTCACCTCGATCTCCGGGCCGAGCCTCGACCACGCCGGCGCGTGGTTCCGCGCGCAGCTGAGCCGCCCGTCGCCGAAGAAGGTCAAGAACGCGCTCGCCCAGTTCCTGCACTCCTGGTACATCCTCGCGTTCCAGCTCCCGTTCCTCCCGCCGCTGCTCTGGCGCACCGGCATCATGCCCGCGCAGATCGCCCGGATGGACCCCGGCGCCGCGAAGCCGAGCACCAAGGACGGCGTCAACGGCCTCGAGCTGTACCGCGCGAACATGTTCACCCGGCTGAGCCGTCCGACACCCCGCAGCGCCGACGTTCCGGTGCAGGTGCTGGCCCCGACCGGTGACGCCTTCGTCACGACGCCGCTGCAGACCGAGATCGCCGAATGGGTCCCTGACCTGCGGGTTCGCCGGATCGTCGGGACGCACTGGGTGACCCGCGCCAAGCCGAAGGTCGTCGCCGGTGCCGCCGCCGAGCTGATCGAGTACACCGAAAACGGCGCCGAGAGCCGCGCCCTCCGCAGGGCGAAAGCCGGAACACCACGGTTCGCGCACAAGCTGGTCGTCGTCACCGGCGCGGGCAGCGGCATCGGCCGCGCCACCGCGCTCGCCTTCGCCGACGAGGGGGCCGACGTCGTCATCACCGACATCGATCCGGACGCGGCCGCGGAGACCGTCAAACTCCTGCAGGACAAGGGAGTCGACGCCGCCGAGTACACAGTGGACTCCAGTGACGGCCCCGCCGTGCACCGGTTCGCCGAGCAGGTCAGGGCCGAGCACGGCGTGCCGGACATCGTGGTCAACAACGCCGGGATCGGCATGTCCGGGTCGTTCCTCGACACGTCCGTCGAGGACTGGGAACGCGTCATCGACGTCAACCTCTGGGGTGTCATCCACGGCTGCCGCGCGTTCGCGCCGATGCTCGCCGAGCGGGCCGAGGGCGGGCAGATCGTCAACCTGGCCTCCGCCGCGGCCTACCTGCCGTCGAAGATCCTTTCCGCTTACGCGACAACGAAATCCGCCGTGCTGACGCTGAGCGTCTGCCTGCGCGCCGAGCTGGCTGCGGACCACATCGGCGTCACGGCCGTGTGCCCGGGCATCGTCAAGACCAACATCACCAACACCACGCGGTTCGTCGGAGTGTCCGAAGAGGAGCAACAGCGGCGGCAGAAGGAAAGCTCGAAGCTCTACGCGCGCCGCGGCTTCGGGCCGGAGGGCGTCGCGAAGGACATCCTTCGGGCGGTGGAGAAGGATACGGCGATCGCACCGTCCACTCCGGAGTCGAAGGTCGCGCTGGTCCTTTCGCGACTGACGCCGGGCCTGCTGCGAGCGGCGGCGAAGCTGGACGTCACCCCTTGACCGTCCGCCGGCCGCGGCGGATGTCGCCGCAGGCCCGCCGCGACGACCTGATCCGCGCCGCGCTCGACCTCTTCGGGTCACGGCCGCCGGAACTGGTCACGGTGGACGACATCGTCGCGGCGGCCGAGGTGTCGCGGCCGTTGTTCTACCGCTACTTCCCGAACCTGCGCGAGCTGCAGGTCGAGGCGCTGCGCACGGTCACCGACGGGCTGATCGACGGCCTCGCCGGGCTCGAGGAAGGCCCGCCGGAGGTGCGGCTGCGCGCGGCCGTCCGCGGCCTGATCGACGTCGCGGACAACTACCGCGCGGGCTACATCGCGTTGCTGCGCAGTGGATCCGTGATCGCGACGTCCGAAACGGACGCCGCGGTCGACGCCGTCCGCAACCGCGCGGTCGCCCTGATCCTCGACGCGCTCGACGTCAAGGACCCGTCGCCGTTGCTGCTGCTGACCCTGCGCTGCTGGACGGCGGTCGTCGAAGGCGCGCTGCTGAGCTGGCTGCAGGAACGCAGCGTCGCTCGCGACGAGCTGGACGGCTGGCTCGTCGGCCAGCTCACCGCGATGCTCGCCGCCACCGAAGCGCACGAGCGGGGCTGACCCCGCGTCAGCCCCGCTCGCGCCGGTCGAAGCCGGTCAGTGCTTGGTGACCAGTTCCCAGCCTTCGACGTCTTCCGGCGTGCGCGGCGCCGGGCCGACGTACTTGGCCGACGGCCGCACCAGGCGTCCGGTCCGCTTCTGCTCCAGGATGTGCGCGGCCCAGCCGGCGGTGCGCGCCGAGCTGAACATCGACGGCATCATGTGCGGCGGGACCTGCGCGAAGTCCAGGATCACGGCGGCCCAGAACTCGACGTTCGTCTCGATCGGGTGATCCGGACGCCGCTCGCGCAGCTCCTTCAGCGCGGCCTGCTCCAGCGCCGCGGCGACCTCGTAGCGCTCGGCGCCCAGCTCCTGGCAGGTGCGCCGCAGCACGCGGGCCCGCGGGTCCTCCGCGCGGTAGACGCGGTGGCCGAAGCCCATCAGCCGTTCCTTGCGGTCGAGGATGCCCTTGACCAGGCCGGCGGCGTCGTCGGTCCGTTCGACCTCTTCGATCATCGGCAGCACGCGCGCCGGGGCGCCGCCGTGCAGCGGGCCGGACATCGCGCCGATCGCGCCGGACATGGCCGCCGCGACGTCGGCGCCGGTCGAGGCGATGACACGGGCGGTGAAGGTCGACGCGTTGAGGCCGTGCTCGGCGGCCGACACCCAGTAGGCGTCCAGCGCCCGGACGTGGGCCGGGTCCGGCTCGCCGCGCCAGCGGACCAGGAAGCGCTCGGTGATCGACTGGGCCTCGTCGACGCGGGCCTGCGGGACGGCCGGCTGGCCGATGCCGCGAGCCGACTGCGCGACGTACGACAGGGCCATCACCGAGGCGCGGGCCAGCTGCTCACGGGCCTCTTCGTCGGTGATGTCGAGCAGCGGGCGGTAGCCCCAGATCGGCGCCAGCATGGCCAGCGCGGCCTGGACGTCGACCCGGACGTCGCCGGTGTGCACCGGCAGCGGGAACGGCTCGGCCGGCGGGAGGCCGTGGCCGAACCGGCCGTCCACGAGAAGGCCCCACACGTCGCCGAAGGTCACCTTTCCGGCGAGGTCTTCGATGTCGACGCCGCGGTAGCGCAGCGCACCGCCGTCCCGGTCGGGTTCGGCGATTTCGGTGTGGAAGGCGACAACGCCTTCCAGACCCGGTCGGAAGCCGTCGTCGGGTTGGCCGGACGGCTGTGGCTTGCTGATCGTGGAGGTAGTCACTGTTTCGCGAAACCTTTCGGTGCGCTTTCTTCCCCGGCTGGTCGCGCTGACGGGATACGCACGGAAAGCGCGCGCACCATCGCACGGATGGATAGACCTTGCTCCCTCGATCGCCGGGGGGCAATCGAAAGATGCGGTGGTTTCGGTCACGATTACGAGAACGATTCAGTCACGGAGGACGTCCGGCCGGAGAATTTTCGCCACCGACTGTGACGAAGCCCAGGTAAATCCTGTGTTTCCGAACCGGGCGCCGCCGTGGTCCGGGTGATAGACCTAGCTGATGCACCTCAGCCCTCAGGAGCGCGACAAGCTGCTGATCCACGTGGCGGCGGACGTCGCGCGGAAGCGGCTGGACCGCGGGGTCCGGCTCAACTACCCGGAGGCGGTCGCGCTGATCACCGATCACGTGCTCGAAGGCGCCCGCGACGGCCGCACGGTCAGCGAGCTCGTCGCCAGCGGCCGGAGCGTGCTCGGCCGGGCCCAGGTCCTCGACGGCGTGCCGGAGATGGTCGACTCCGTGCAGGTCGAGGCCACTTTCCCGGACGGCACGAAGCTCGTCACCGTGCACGACCCGATCGTCTGAGGGGGACCTCGATGCGTCCAGGCGAGATCATCCCCGGCGACGAGCCGGTGGAGCTGAACCCGGGCCGCGAGCGCGTCCGGCTGCTCGTGCGCAACCTCGGCGACCGGCCGGTGCAGGTCGGCTCGCACTACCACTTCGCGGCCGTGAACCCGGGCCTCGAGTTCGACCGTGACGCCGCCCGCGGGCACCGGCTCGACGTCCCGGCCGGCACGTCGGTGCGCTTCGAACCGGGCGTCGAACGTGAGGTGGATCTCGTCCCGCTGGCCGGCGCGCGTCGCGTGCCCGGGCTGCGATCCGAATTCTCCGGGGAGTTCTGAATGCCGCAGATCGACCGCGAGCGCTACGCGGAACTGTTCGGGCCGACCACCGGCGACCGGATCCGGCTCGCCGACACCGACCTCCTGATCGAGGTCACCGAGGACCGCTCGATGGGTCCCGGTGGCTCCGGCGACGAGGTCCTCTTCGGCGGCGGCAAGGTCATCCGCGAGTCGATGGGCCAGGGCACGGCGACCCGCGCCGAGGGCGCGCCGGACCTGATCATCACCGGCGCCGTCATCCTCGACCACTGGGGTGTCGTCAAGGCGGACGTCGGCGTGCGGGACGGCCGGATCGTCGGGATCGGCAAGGCCGGCAACCCGGACACGATGGACGGCGTCGACCCGGCGCTGGTGATCGGCCCGTCGACGGAAGTGCTGTCCGGCAACGGGAAGATCCTCACCGCGGGCGGCATCGACTGCCACGTCCACTTCATCTGCCCGCAGCTCGTCGACACCGCGCTGGCCGCCGGACTGACCACTTTGGTCGGTGGCGGCACCGGGCCGAACGAAGGCACGAAGGCCACGACCGTGACGCCCGGCGCGTGGAACCTCGGCCGGATGCTGTCCGCCATGGACGGTTACCCGGTGAACGTCCTGTTGCTGGGCAAGGGGAACACCGTCCGGCACGAGGCGCTGCGGGAGCAGCTCGCCGCCGGTGCGGGCGGGTTCAAGCTGCACGAGGACTGGGGCACCACACCCGCGGCGATCGACGCCTGCCTGACCGTGGCCGACGAAGCCGGCGTCCAGGTGGCCATCCACACGGACACGCTGAACGAGGCCGGGTTCCTGGAGTCCACTGTGGACGCCATTGGCGGCCGCTCGATCAACGCGTACCACACCGAAGGGGCCGGCGGCGGGCACGCGCCGGACATCATCCAGGTCGTCTCGCTGCCGAACATCCTGCCGTCGTCGACCAACCCGACCCGGCCGCACACCGCGAACACCCTCGACGAGCACCTCGACATGCTGGTCGTCTGCCACCACCTCAACCCGTCGGTGCCCGAGGACCTCGCGTTCGCCGAAAGCCGGATCCGGCCGACGACCATCGCGGCCGAAGACGTCCTGCACGACATGGGCGCGATCTCGATGATGAGCTCGGACTCGCAGGCGATGGGCCGGATCGGCGAGGTGATCATCCGGACCTGGCAGACCGCGCACGTGATGAAACGGCGCCGCGGCGCCCTGCCGGGCGACGGCGCGGCCGACAACCTGCGCGCCCGTCGTTACGTCGCCAAGTACACGATCAACCCGGCCATCGCGCACGGCATGGAGACCGAGATCGGCTCGGTCGAGGTCGGCAAGCTGGCCGACCTGGTGCTGTGGGAGCCGAAGTTCTTCGGTGTCCGCCCGCACGTGGTGCTCAAGGGCGGTTTCCCGGCGTGGGCGGCGATGGGCGACGCGAACGCGTCCATCCCGACGCCGCAGCCGGTCATGGCCCGGCCGATGTTCGGCGCCAACATCGGCGCGGCGCTGAGCCTGCACTTCGTCGCGCCGTCCGCTTTGGACAGTGGGTTGCGGGAGACCTTCGGCATCACGCGGCCGCTGGTCGCGGTGTCGAACATGCGCGCGCGGACCAAGGCGGACATGGTGCTCAACGACACGACGCCGGACGTCCGGGTCGAGCCGGACAGCTTCGCGGTGCACGTCGACGGCGAGCTGATCGAGCCGCAGCCGGTGACCGAACTGCCGATGGCCCAACGGTACTTCTTGTTCTGATGGACCTTTCGGCACTCATCCTCGCGGACTCGCGCTTCCCCGGCGGCGGGCACGTCCACAGTGGCGGGCTGGAAGAAGCCGTCGCGCGCAAGCTGATCCGGTCCGTGCCGGATCTTCCGGGATTCCTTTCCGGACGGTTGCGGACGGCGGGCTTGCTGGCGGCGGTTTTCGCGGCGGCGTCGGCACATGCGGCCGCGCGTTCCGTCGCGAGTGGGCACTGGGCCCGGCTGGACGCCGAGCTGGACGCGCGGACGCCGTCGCTCGCGCAGCGCGAGGCGTCGCGGGCGCAGGGCCGGGGGACCGCGCGGGCCGGGCGGATCTCCTGGCCGTCACCGGTGCTTTCTTCGCTGCTGACGGAAACTCCGCGGCCGCACCATCCGATCGTGCTGGGTGCCCTGGTCGGCGTCGCGGGCGGTTCGCCGCACGACGCCGCGATGGCTGTCGCGTACCTGGCGGTCAGTGGTCCGGCGAGTGCGGCGGTGCGGTTGCTGGGGCTGGACCCGTTCGCCGTCAACGCCGTCGTCGCGCGGCTCGACCTGCGGTCGGTGTGCGAGACCGCGGCGGCCGTCGCGGGGGACGATCCCGCGTCGCTGCCGTCACCCGGGTCGCCCGGGTTGGATCTGTTCGCCGAGGCGCACGCCCGGCATCACCAGGAAGAGGTGCGTCTCTTTGCCAGCTGAACACGGTCATGGACACGGTCACGTTCACGAGGTCAACTTCGACCCGACGGCCGCCGAGCCCGACCACTACGACGCGGCGCCGACGGCCGGGCGCGCGTACCGGATCGGCATCGGCGGCCCGGTCGGCTCGGGCAAGACGGCGCTGACCGCGGCGCTGTGCCGGGCGCTGGGCGACGAAGTGAACCTCGCCGTCGTCACCAACGACATCTACACCACCGAGGACGCGGATTTCCTGCGCCGCGCGGGAGTGCTCGACCCGGAGCGGATCGAGGCGGTGCAGACCGGCGCGTGCCCGCACACGGCGATCCGCGACGACATCACCGCGAACCTCGACGCCGTCGAGCGCCTGGAGGAGAAGTTCCCGGGGCTGGACCTGGTGATCATCGAGAGCGGCGGCGACAACCTCACGGCGGTGTTCAGCCGCGGGCTGGCCGACAGCCAGGTGTTCGTGGTCGACGTCGCGGGCGGCGACAAGGTGCCGCGCAAGGGCGGCCCCGGCGTCACGACGGCGGACCTGCTGGTGATCAACAAGATCGACATCGCCCACCTGGTCGGCGCGGACATGAACGTGATGACGTCGGACGCCCACCGGATGCGCGGCGAGCTCCCGGTGATCACGCAGTCCCTTGTGGACACTCCGGACGCGCCGGCGGTGGCCGACTGGGTCCGGTCGCTGCTCCCGGTCCGCGCCGGGTGAAGGCCCACGCCCGGCTGACCGCGTGCTTCGACGGGTCGCGGACGGTGTTGCGGGAGCTGCGCTCGATGGCCCCGCTGACGCTGTTCCCGCGCCGCGGCGGTGGCCGGACGGCGGTGGTCCACCTGGTCAACTCGGCGACGTCCCCCTTGGGCGGCGACGACCTCCTCCTGACGATCCACGTCGGCCCGGGAGCGTCGCTGCGGCTCTCGGGCGTCGCGGCTACGCTGGCCCTGCCCGGCCTGCACGGCGAAGGCTCGCTGTCCACAGTGGACATCTCGGTGGCGGAGGGCGGTTCGCTGGAGTACCTCCCGGAGCCGACGGTCATCACGGCCCGGGCCCGGCACACGGCCGTCTTTCAGGCGTCGCTGGCGGACGACGCCTACCTGCACACGCGCGAGGTCCTGGTGCTGGGCCGCGCGAACGAGAAGCCGGGCACGCTCACGACGTCCCAGCAGGTCACGCGCGGCGCGGTGCCGGTACTGCGCCAGACGCTGACGATCGGCGACCCGGCGCTGGACGCCGGCCTGGCCCACCTGGCGGGCCGCCGGGTCCTGGCCACGGACCTGGTGATCGGCGGCCCGGCGCTTCCGGCGGCCTCGGGCGAGTGGTGGTCCCGCACGCCCCTCGCCGCGGGCGGCACCCTGACGACTTCACTGGCCCCGGACGCGGTCACGGCGCTGGCGCCCCTGCCGTGAGAAGCGCCCTGAGGGGAGTTAAAGGCCACGGGGGTGCCCCTCAGGGCTTTCGGGTGCTGGCTGTGTCGGGGTCTCGTGCGAGCCCACGGCTCACGAGCGCGGAGGCGGCAGGCAGAAGTGCGGGCGGCGGCGTTGGCCTCGGGAGCCGAGTGCTGCCGCGTCGCGGTCCCGTGCGAGCGCGGGGTCGGCAGCGCGGAAGGTCCTGGGTGCAGCGGGCCTCGGCAGTGGCCGCCCCTCATGGCTTTCGGGTGCCGCGGTCGCGGGCGAGCGCGGCAATCGCGAGCGCAGGGTCGGCAGGCAGAATTGCGGGCCTCGGCGGTGGCCGACCGAGGGAAGTCGAACCTGACCGCTCGCCGGGGAAGGCCCCCTGCGCCGTCCCCGGCGAGCGGAAGTTGTCGAACGTCAACACGCGGAAGCGTTTGCGTGAGCGGGATGCGCTTGTTCTCGATACCGTGCGCCGGCGGGTTCGGCGATCGAATCCGCGGAAGCCTTTGGTAATGACGATTTTCACAAGTTACTCACCCGGGTAGGATCTGGCAATCCCTCGGAAGGAGGAGAGAATCGGTGGCTCGCACGTACGGCGGGGTCGCGCCCGAGCAACGTCGTGCCGACCGTCGTCAGCGGCTGCTCGTGGCCGGCCTCGAGCTGTTCACCTCCACCGGTTTCCGGCACACCAAGATCACCGAGATGTGCGCGCGGGCGGGGGTGTCGACGCGGAACTTCTACGAGGAGTTCACGAGCAAGGAGGACGTGCTCCGCACCCTCCACGACCAGATCAACAGCCTGGCGCTCGCGCACGTCACCGCGGAGCTCGACAAGGTCGCCGACGCCGACGCGCTCACCCGCATCTCGAAGCTGCTGGACGTCTTCATCGCGACGGTCACCGTCGATCCCCGGATGCCGCGCCTCAACTACGTGGAGGCGGTCGGTGTCAGCCCCGAGCTCGAGGCGCAGCACCAGGTGTGGGTCGACCGCTGGGCGAACTTCATCGCCGCCGAGGCGACCCGCGCCGCGGAGCACGGGGTCGCGCCCGTGCGTGACTACCGGCTGACGGCGATCGCGCTGGTCGGGGCGGGTACCGGGCTGCTGCGCGAATGGCAGGCGCACGACCCGCCGCTGCCGGTCGAAGAGATCGGCGCGGAGTTCCGCGCGATGATGCTTTCGGCCATCATGCGGCCGGTGAAAATCTTGGACATCGAGGGCAACCGCGGCGCCTCCTCCGACGTTGAAGAGTCGAGCCGGGAGGGGGGTCCGGGGGGAACCCGGCCAACGTGAAGGCCCGCTCACCTGCTGCGGACGCAGGTGAGCGGGCCTTCTCGGACTTTACGCCTGGCGCGGCGTCGGCATCCCCAGCGAAACGGGGCCCGTCTCCTGGCACAGGTCGTGGCAGCTGTTGTCGAGCGTGCAGCACAGCGAGCAGATCGGCCCGCTCTGCTTGGCGCAGTCGGCGACGTCCGGCAGTTCGTACGGATCACCGCAGACCGAGCAGGTGTACGTCGCCAGCAGGTCGACGTCCTGCTCCGGCCCGGACACGGTGTTCGACCGGGCCAGGTAGTACTTCCCGCGCGTCACGACCGCCAGCGTCGGCACCAGAACGATCGCGATGAGCAGCGCCAGCAACGGGCTGAACGCCGCCAGGAACGGCCCGAAGGCCCCGAAGTACGCTGCGATCGACACCGCCGAGGCGACGAGCATCGAGCCGAACCCGACCGGGTTGATCTTGTGCAGGTAGGCCCGCTTGAACTCGATGTACTTCGGCGAGAGCCCGAGCGGCTTCGCGATCACCAGGTCCGCGCACACCGCGCCGATCCAGGCGATCGCGACGTTCGAGTAGAAGCCCAGGATCTTGTTCAGGAACCCGAACGCGCCGAACTCCATCAGCGCGAGCGCGATCCCGCAGTTCACCAGCACGTACCAGACGCGGCCCGGGTGCTTGTGCAGCACGCGGGAGAAGAAGTTCGCGAACGACAGCGAGCCCGAGTACGCGTTGGTCGTGTTGATCTTGATCTGCGAGACGACGACGAACAGCGCGGCGAACGTCAGGGCGACCGGCCCGAGAGCCGGTTTCACCGCCTCGACGTACGGCGCGATCGGTTCGAGCGCGGCCGTCTTGCCGACGACGCCGAGCGCGAGGAACGCCAGGAGCGCGCCCCCGATCTGCTTCGCCGCCCCGAGGATCACCCAGCCGGGCCCGGCGGCGAGCACGGCGGTCCACCAGGCTCGCTTGTTCTCCGCCGTCTTCTCCGGCATGAACCGCAGGTAGTCGGCCTGCTCGCCGATCTGCCCGATCAGCGACAGCGCGACGCCCATGCCGAAGCCGAACCCGATCGCGGAGAACCCGGACCCGGCACCTTCCGTACCGCCGAAGGCCGCGAAGTCGGCGAAGCGGCCCGGCTCGCGGACCAGCACCACGATGAACGGCAGCACCAGGCCGGCGAGCCACAGCGGCTGCGTCCAGGTCTGCATCTTCGCCACCGCGCCCATGCCGTAGAGCGCGAACGGCAGCACGATCAGCGTGGCGAGCAGGTAGCCGACGGCCAGCGGGATGCCGAGGGCCAGCTCGAAGGCCTGGCCCATGATCGAGCCTTCGAGCGAGAAGAAGATGACCGTGAAGCTCGCGTAGACGAGCGAAGTGAGCGTTGACCCGAAGTAGCCGAAGCCGGCTCCGCGGGTCAGGAGGTCCATGTCCACTCCGGACTTCGCGCAGGCGGCCGCGATGGGCACGCCGGTCGTGAAGATGACGACGGCGGCGGCGAGGATCGCCAGCACCCCGGAGGTGAAGCCGTAGGAGAGCACGATGCTGGCGCCGATCGCGAAGTCGGCGAGGTAGGCGATGCCGCCCAGCGCCGTCGTCGCGACCACGAACGGTGACCATTTCCGGAACGAATGGGCGGCGAAGCGCAGTGAGTAGTCCTCGCGGTTCTCATTCGCCGCGAGTGGTGCGTACTGGCGTTGCGGTGGGACCGTTTCGGGAGTGCCTTCTGGGGCGTTCGACAGGATCTCGGTCATGCCTGCCTCCGGGGTGGTGGGGAACGGGCCGAAAGATAGCCGCGTCCTTTATCGATCCCGGTCCAGGAGGTAACGCGGGCGTAAATGCATGCTGACGGGCGGTTACGGCTGGATGGCGGCGAAGTCGTGTCGGGAGTCACCGTTCAGTGGGTTCCGCTGCAGCTCGCGAGGCCCTAACGTCACCTGGACCCAAGTGTCAGGGCCCCGACCGGGTACGGAGGTTTGGCGATGATGCCGGAGATCGAGGACAAGGTGGAAGACGCCGTGGTACGCCTGCCCGGGATGCGCGTCGCCTACGACGGCGCCGCGTTCGACGAGTCGGCGCTGGCGGCCACGTGGACCGACCAGTTGCAGGGCTGGCTGAACCAGGCCGTCGCCGCCGGGATCGCCGAACCCAACGCGATGGTGCTGGCGACCGCGGACGCCGAAGGCCGGCCGTCGTCGCGCACCGTGCTCTGCAAGGGCCTCGACGAGCGGGGTGTCGTGTTCTACACGAACTACACCTCGTCGAAGAGCCACGACCTGACGGCGACGCGCTACGCGTCGGTGACGTTCCCCTGGTACGCGCTGCACCGCCAGGTCCACGTCCGCGGCGAGGTGGAGAAGGTCGGCGTCAAGGAGACGGCGGAGTACTGGGCGCAGCGGCCGCGCGGCTCGCAGCTCGGCGCCTGGGCGTCGCCGCAGTCCCGCGTCGTCGACGGGCGCCGCGCCCTGGACACTGCGCTGAACGGCATCGAGCGGCGCTTCGCCGACGTCGAGCAGATCCCGGCCCCGCCACACTGGGGCGGCTGGCGGATCCGACCCGACCTCGTCGAGTTCTGGCAGGGCCGCGAGGACCGCATGCACGACCGCCTCCGCTACATGCGCCACGAAGACGGCTGGAACATCGAGCGCGTCGCGCCGTAGTTCTTCCTTCCGAAGGGGCCCTCGCCACGGTGGGGGCCCCTTCGGCGTTCCGGCGACGAGCACGGCTTCGGCGTCACCGCGGCAGGTTGTCCACACGCCGGCCGTGATGTGGACAACCGGGCCCCGGAGACGGCTTTTCGGGCCTTCCGTCGGACCTCCCCGATACGCTGGAAGCGGGGCCGGTCCCCCGGAGAGGGCGGGTGCTGGCCGGCCGCGGCGACGAAAATCACGCGACCCGGGATAGTTAGCCGAGCTAAGCTCGTTGGTTGTGAGTGATCAACCGGGGACCTTGCCGCCCCGCTCGGGCATCCGCGGGCTCCTCGGTCGCATCGTCGTCGACACCCGGCCGTTGAAGATCCCGGCCTTCCGGCGGCTCTGGCTGTCCACTGTGGTCACCGCGGTCGGCACCCAGCTGACCGCCGTGGCCGTGCCCAAGCAGGTCTTCGACATCACCGGCTCGTCGGCGTACGTCGGCCTCAGCGGCCTCGTCGCGCTCGTCCCGCTGCTGGTCTTCGGGCTCTGGGGTGGCGCCATCGCCGATGCCGTCGACCGGCGGAAACTCCTGTTCGTCACGAACGTCGGGGTCGCGATCACCTCCGCGCTGCTCTGGCTGCAGGCGTTCATGAACTTCGGCTCGGTGTGGCTGGTGCTCGGCCTGCTGGCCGTCAACCAGGCGTTCTTCGCGATCAACATGCCGACCCGCGGCGCCGTCGTCGCCCGGCTCGTGCCGGCCGAGCTGCTGCCGTCGGCGAACGCGCTGAGCACCACGATGTCGACCTTCGGTGCCGTGTTCGGCCCGCTGCTGGCCGGGGCGCTGATCCCGGTCCTCGGCCTCTCGACGCTCTACCTGATCGACGTCGTCGCCCTGACGATCACGCTCTTCGCGGTCTGGCGGCTGCCGTCGATCCCGCCGCTGAACGGGCCGTCGCGGCGGGCGGGCGTCCGGGACGTCGTCGACGGCTTCCGGTACCTCGCCGGCCAGAAGATCCTGCTGGCCTCGTTCGTCGCCGACATCATCGCGATGGTCTTCGGGATGCCGCGGGCGCTGATCCCGGAGATGGCCGAGCGCACGTTCGGCGACCCGCCCGGCGGCGGCCCGGCGCTCGGCTGGCTCTACGCCGCGCTGCCCGCGGGCGCGATGCTGATCGGGCTGTTCTCCGGCTGGCTGACGCGCATCCACCGCCAGGGCGTCGCGGTCGTCATCTCGATCTGCGCGTGGGGTGCGGCGGTCGCGGCGTTCGGGCTCGCGCACTCGCTGTGGCTCGCGGTCGTCTTCATGGCGGCGGCCGGCGCCGCGGACATGGTCAGCGCCGTCTACCGGATGGCGATCCTGCAGACCGCGACGACGGACGAGATGCGCGGCCGGCTCCAGGGCGTGTTCACCGTGGTCGTCGCCGGCGGGCCGCGGATCGCCGACCTGACCCACGGCTGGGGCGCCGCCGCGTTCGGCACCGCGGCCACGGCGACCGTCGGCGGGCTGCTGGTCATCGTGCTGGTCCTGGCCTCGATGCTGGTGCTCCCGGCGTTCTGGCGGTACCGGGCGCCGACCGCTTAGGCCGTTCGGACTAGGGTGCGGGCATGCGTAAGCTCGCCGTCGTTTTGGTCGCTTCTGCCGCTTTGACCGCCTGTTCGTCCGGATCCCAGCCGGCGCCGGCGCCCAGCTCGCCGTCATCGGAGTCGAAGCCAAAGCCGACGCCGACGCCCAGCCCGAACGCCACGGCCGCGTCGCTCGACCCGTGCAAGATCCTGCCCGCCGACGCCGTCTCGAAGACCCTGTTCCTGGACAACCTCACCGCGGTCGCCGGCCCGTCGCAGGACAACGCGGCCAACGGCGGCAAGTCGCGCAGCTGCGAGTACAAGCTCGGCGACAAGGCCGCCGGCGCGCTCGCCGTGACGCGGTTCGAAGGCCGGGAGGGCAAGCCCGCCGACATGGTCGCGTCGATCAAGAAGGGCAAGGCGGGCGCGCGGGACGTCGCCGGGTTCGCCGACGGCGCGGTCTACTACGTCGACGAGCAGAAGACGGCGACCCTCGCTTCGGCGAAGGTGGTGTCCGGGACGCCCGTGCTGATCAACTACACCGGCCCGGCGAAGATGACGCCCGAGCAGATGGCCCCGCTGGTCAAGACGGCCCTCGCGGCCAGCTGATCAGGCCCAGCCGACGAGCTGCAGGTCGGCGGCCGGAAGCTGCTTCAACGCGGGCCGCGTGATCGCGCCGGGTGTGACGGGTGAGTCGAACCACTCGCCCCGCGTCGACTGGTACAGCACGGTGGCCCGGTCCGGCGCGGCGGCCGTTTGGTGATCCGCGGCTCGGACCGCTCGACGAGCTTGGTGAGCTGCGCGGCACCGCCGTCGAGCTTCAGCCGCGCGAGCACGCCGTGAGCGTCGGTGCCGGTGGCGGCGGACAGCAGCGCGGTCGTGGCGTCGAGGGCCGCGACCAGGTCGTAGCGCGTGCCCGCGTCGTCGTAGGTCGCGTAG
Source organism: Amycolatopsis heterodermiae (assembly GCF_034929455.1). Lineage (NCBI taxonomy): Bacteria > Bacillati > Actinomycetota > Actinomycetes > Pseudonocardiales > Pseudonocardiaceae > Amycolatopsis > Amycolatopsis heterodermiae. The sequence goes on along the minus strand of NZ_JAYFSI010000001.1, from coordinate 1,056,895 downwards.
GCGATCGCGCCCGCGGAGTCGGTCAGGTAGGCCAAGGCGCCGGCGCGGTGGACGTCCTTCCCGGTGAGCACCCCACCCTGCGGGTCGGGCCACCAGGCGTGCTGGTCGTCCGCGGGCACGAGGTCGGCTTCCTTGGTGTGCTGGCCGGGCCGGGTGTAGTCGGTGGAGTAGACGGCCTGGCCGTCGTCGAAGTAGAGCTTGGTCCCGGCCGGGCCGAACCGCGGGTTCCGGAAGCCCGGCACGGCGCCGGTGCGTTCGTAGCGCCGCTCGCGCTTGTTCAGCTTGAAGACGTCGACCTCGCCGCCGGTCTCGAGGGTGGCGTAGCGCCCATCGGGGGAGACGAGGTCGAGCTTGGTGGCCGGCCCGCCGAACCGGGACGGCGAGGTGTCGTGCCCGGTCAGCGGCAAGGTCGTCTTCACGACGCCGGTGGCGGGATCGGCGAAGACGACGTCGTCGTGCCCGGCCCCGCGCTGGAGCAGCACGACCCCGGAAAGGTCGAGCGGCGCCGGGTCCGGCGCCGCCGCCGGAGAGGGCGGGGTGGTGGTCCCGCAGGCCGTCACGAGGACGGCGAGCAGCAGGCACCACCCGGTCTTCACCACCATCGGAACTCCCGTCGTCCGCGGCTCAGATGCGACGGGAGATCGTCCGGTTCCCTCGGTTATCGGCGCAGCGCGGCCAGTTCCACCGGGCTGTGGGCCGAGAACACCGCCACCTCGTCCTGGTGGTCCTTCACCAGCTCCTGCAGCCGGGCCAGGTTCTCCAGGCGGGCCCCGCGCTTCGTCTGGACGAGGTTCTGGAACGCCGTCATGCCCGGCGGGCAGTGCGGGGCGACCGGGTCGAGCTGGCCGTGGAAGAAGTACGCGTCGCCCGCGTGCAGGAGCCAGCCGTCGCCGGTGTCGATCGCGACGCCGGTGTGGCCGCGCGTGTGGCCGGTCAGCGGGACCAGCAGGATCTCCTCCGGCAGGCCCTTCAGCGACCGGACCGCGTCGAAGCCGAACCACGGCTCGCCGGTCTCGTCGTAAGTGCTCCACAGTGGACGGTGGGCGAACTGGGCCGCGCGGTAGCGGTTCTTCTCGGCCGCGTTCGACGGGGCCGTCGCCACCCGGTGCTCCTCCGTGCGGACGTGCACCACCGCGTTCGGGAAGTCCGCCAGCCCGCCCGCGTGGTCGATGTCCAGGTGGGTCGGCACGATGTGGCGGACGTCGGCCGGGTCGAGGCCGAGCGCCTCGATCTGCGCGACCGCCGTCTCGGCCTTCAGGAGCCGGGCGCCGACCATCGCCACGAACGGGCGGCCCAGCCACTTGCCGGGCTGGGCGACACCCTGGGTGCCGAACCCGGTGTCGACCAGCACCAGGCCGTCGCCGGTCTCGATCAGCAGGCAGTGGGCGACGAGCTCCGCCCGGCGCAGCAGCCCGGGCTCGCCGTCGAGCAGCTTTCCGCCCGCCGGGCGCATCGTGCCGCAGTTGAGGTGGTGCACCTTCATACGCTGCTCCTGGTGCTCAGCCGGAGGAACTGGGTCTCGTCGTGCGCGGCGAACACGCTCACGTCGTCGCCGTGCTCCTGAACAAGCTGGCGCAGGCGGGCGTGATTGTCCAGCCGGGCGCCCTTCACCGTCTCCATGCGACCCTCGAACCACTTCAGGCCGGGCGGGCAGTGCGGCGTGGCCGGGTCGACCTGGCCGTGGAAGAAGAACGAGTCGCCCGCGTTGAGCAGCCACCCGCTCCCGGTGTCGACGGCGACCCCGGCGTGCCCGCGGGTGTGCCCGCCGAGCGGGATCAGCAGGATCTCCTCCGGCAGGCCGTCCAGCTGCCGCACGGCGTCGAAGCCGAACCACGGTTCCCCGGTGTCCGCATAGGACGTCCACTGTGGACCATGACTGAACTGGATCTTCCGGTACCGCCCGCGTTCCGCGGCGTCACGCGGCGACTCCAGGGCCCGCAGCTCCTCGGCGTAGACGTGCACGCGGGCCCACGGGAAGTCGATCAGCCCGCCCGCGTGGTCGAGGTCGAGGTGGGTCAGCACGATGTCCCGGACGTCCGCGGGGTCGAAGCCGAGTGCCCGGATCTGCGCGATCGCCGGCAACGCGGGATCCGCGACCGGGTTCGACTGCCGGACGAACCCGGCGCCGAGCCAGGCCTCGCGGTCGACGGCGGCCGGCGTGCCCATGCCGGTCTCGACCAGCACCAGCCCGGTGGCCGTCTCCAGGAGCAGGCAGTGGCAGACCATGGTGGCGCGGCGGAACAGGCCCGGCCGGCCGTCGACCAGCCGGCCGCCGAGCGGGCGCATGGTCCCGCAGTTCAGGTGGTGGACCCGCATCAGGAGAACTCCCGTTCGAGGGTGGTGTGCAGGTGGGCGGCGACGGCCCGCAGCGGGGCGACGTCACGGCGGGTGCGGGCCAGCAGCAGCCCGCCTTCGACGGCGGCGAGCACGATGGTGCCCAGCTCGTCGGCGCGGTCCGGGCCGAGTCCTTGCGCGGCAAGGTATTCGGTGAGGATGTCGTGCCAGGCCGAGTAGCCGTCCGCGCAGGCTTCGCGGATCGGCTCGCTCTCGGCAGCGGCGTCCAGCGCGACCGTCGCCAGTGGACAGCCACGCTGGAAGTCGGACTCCGTCAGGAAGTTCGCGAGCACGTCGACGACCCGGTCGACCGTGGTCGCGACGTCCGGGGCGTCGGTGACGACCGCGCGGAGCAGCTGGCCGGTGCGTTCGCTCGACAGCCGGACGGCCTCGGCGGCCAGTTGTTCCTTGCCGCCGGGGAAGTGGAAGTAGAGCGACCCCTTCGGCGCACCCCCGGCCGTCGTCAGCTGGGTGAGGCCGGTGGCGTGGTAACCCTGCGAGTGGAACAGGTCGGCGGCGGTGTCGAGCATCCGCTGCCGCGTGTCGGTGCGGCGAACCATGGAAGGGACCGTAGCTCAAACTATGACGACCGGTCTAGTGAGTAACGCTGAAAGGCTGTCTGCGGCCATCCGGGTGAGGCTGCTGGTCTGACCGAGCGACAGGGCGCATCATCACTAAGCGTGAGCGAATCCGACTTCGTGGCACTGCCGGGTGGTGTTCGCCGAGAGCTGCCCAGGGCCGCCGTCACCTCGCGGCGGCGCATCACCGTGACGCTCGTGCTGCGCCGGCGTTCGTCAATCCCTGACCAGCTCATCGAGGGTCCGGACACTCTCGGACGAGAGCTGTTCGCCGAGCGGCACGGCGCCGATCCGGTCGACGTCGAGATCGTCCGCGCGTCACTGAGGGGCCTCGGGCTGGAGGTCGTCGACAGCGATCTGGGTACACGGAAAGTAGTCGTTTCGGCTCAGAGCGGGACCCTCGTGCGGGCCTTCGGGACCAAGCTGCACGTCGTCCACGACGGCGAGCGCGTCCGAACGGGTGAGCTGTGGATCCCCGCGGAGCTCGACGGGATCGTCGTCGCGGTGCTCGGTCTCGACGACGGGCCCGGCGAGTTCCTGACCGCGCTGGCCGCCGCGGTGCACGCCGAGCCGACCCCGCCGGTGCTCGACCTCGGCGGCACCCTCGCCGACGAGGACTGGGCCGGGCAGGAACGCGCGGTGCTGGCCGACGTGCTGGCGGACGCGGCGGCGCTGGGCATCAAGGTCGTGCCGCCGCGTCGGTAAGGTCGTCCGCATGGGCAACCCGACCGGTCAGCAGTTCGAGATCACCCGCGGCAACGCGCGCGCCGTCGTCACCGAGATCGGTGCGGGCCTGCGTGCGTTCGAAGTCGGCGGAGTGCCGTACGTCGAGGAGTTCCCCGAGGACGCGAAGCCCCCGAAGGGCGCCGGGCAGGTGCTGCTGCCCTGGCCGAACCGGACCAAGGCGGGCAAGTGGACGTTCCAGGGTGAGGAGCAGCAGCTCGAGATCACCGAGGAGGCGCGCGGCAACGCCATCCACGGCCTGACCCGCCACCTCGAGTGGGAGCTGCTGGAGCACGCCGAGTCGTCGATCACCCTGGCCGTCGACGTCGCGGTGCAGCCGGGCTGGCCGGTGCCGCTGCGCGCGACGATCACCTACGACCTCGCGCCGCGCGAGCTGACCATCACCCACGAGATCCGCAACGAGGGTGACCAGCCGATCGGCGTCGGCGTCGGCACGCACCCGTACTTCCGGATCGGCGACGTCCCGACCGACGAGCTGACCCTCACCCTGCCCGCGAGCCGCGTCCGGCCGTACCTCGGCGACGAGCAGATGCCGTATTCGCCGGAGCAGGACGTCGAGGGCACCGAGTACGACTTCCGCGGCGGGCGGGTTCTCGAAGGCGTCGACCTCGACACGGCGTTCGGCGGGCTCTCGACGGCCGAAGACGGGCTGCACCACTTCGTCCTCGCGCACGGCGAGCAGCAGCTGCTGGTCTGGACCGGCCCGGACTTCCACTGGGCGCAGGTCTTCACCCCGGACGACCTGGTCGGCCGCGGCCGCGCCGTCGCGATCGAGCCGATGACCTGCCCGGCCGACGCCCTCAACACCGGCACCGACCTGGTCGAGCTGGAGCCGGCGGCGTCGTGGTCGGGCAGCTGGGGCATCCGGGTCAGGTGAAGCCGCTTCGCCTGGGCGTCGCCGACGCGGGCGAAGTGCTGACGCTGCAACGCGCGGCGTACGTCACCGAAGCCCGCGCCCACGACGACCTCGACCTGCCCCCGCTGCTGGAGACCCTCGCCGAGACGCGCGCGGCGCTGCTGGGCCTTTCGTGGGGCGTCCGGGACGCGGGCCGGCTGATCGCGTCGGTGCGGTTGACGGTGACGGACCACGTCGCGGTGATCGGCCGCCTGGTCGTGGCCCCGGACCGGCAGGGCGCCGGCCTGGGCGGCTCCTTGCTGCGCGCGGCCGAGGACCTGGCCCCGCCGCCGGTGACGCTGTTCCGGCTGTACACGGGCTCGGCCAGCGCCGGGCCGCTGAGGCTGTACGCGAAGCACGGTTACCGCGAGACGCACCGGACGCCCGAGAACAACCACGAGCTGGTGCACTTGGAGAAGCCCCGCGTCGCGGCGTCCAGCCGAGTTCGTTAGCGTGGCGAACTATGGCGAAGGCAATTGTCGGGGGCTACGTCGTCCCCATCGACGGTGATCCCATCGACGGCGGCACGGTCCTGATCGACGACGGCAGGATCGTCGCCGTCGGCACCGAGGCCGACGTCGACATCCCGGAGGACGCCGAGCTGGTCGACGCGGCCGGCACCTGGGTGCTGCCCGGCTTCATCGACGCCCACGCCCACCTCGGCGTCCACGAGGACGGCGAAGGCTGGTCCGGCAACGACACCAACGAGATGACCGACCCGAACGGCGCCCGCTTCCGCGCCGTCGACGGCATCGACCCGTACGAGCCCGGTTTCGACGACGCGCTCGCCGGCGGGGTCACGAGCGTCGTCATCAAGCCCGGGTCGGGCAACCCGATCGGCGGCCAGACGATCGGCGTCAAGACCTGGGGCCGCAGCATCCTCGACATGATCTTCGCGGAGCACGTCAGCGTGAAGAGCGCGCTCGGCGAGAACCCGAAGCGCGTGTACGGCGAGAAGAAGCAGACGCCGTCGACGCGGCTGGGGGTCGCCGCGATCCTGCGCGAGGCGTTCACGAAGACCCGCAACTACCAGGCGAAGCGCGACCACGCGGCGGCCGAGGGCAAGCCGCACGACGTCGACCTGACGCTGGAGACGCTGTCGAAGGTCCTCGACGGCGAGCTGTACTGGGACCAGCACGTGCACCGCGCGGACGACATCGTCACGGCCATCCGGCTCGCCGACGAGTTCGGCTACAAGCTGGTGATCAACCACGGCACCGAAGGCCACCTGATCGCGGACCTGCTGGCCTCGCGCAACGTCCCGGTCATCCTCGGGCCGCTGTTCACCACGAAGTCCAAGGTCGAGCTGCGCAACCGGACTCTGCGGTCGGCGGGCATCCTGGCCCGCGCGGGCGTCAAGATCGCGATCACCACCGACCACCCGGTGATCCCGATCAACTTCCTGGTCTACCAGGCGGCGCTGGCGGTCAAGGACGGTCTGGACCCGCACACGGCCCTGCGTTCGCTGACCGTCAACCCGGCTGAGATGCTGGGTCTGGACAGTCAGATCGGCTCACTGAAGCCGGGCCTGGACGCGGACGTCGTCCTCTGGTCCGGCGACCCGCTGGACGTGATGAACCGCGCCCTGCGGGTCTTCGTCCGCGGCGCCGAGGTGTACCACTTCGACGAGCAGCTGGGCGAAGGCGTATCGGCGGACCGCCGCTACCGCGAGTCCCGCTGACCGTCCCCCGAACGGACGGACGACACGCCGGTTACCGGGCGGTTCCGGCGTGTCGTCCGTCTATTTTCGTTCACGAGAGCAGCGCGTCGAGGTCGATCTTGACGGGGAACGGGACGTCGGTGGCGAAGGTCCCGGTGACTGCGGACGCGTCCTGGTAGCCGAATTCCCCGGCCTGGTGACAGGCGACCAGGGAGACCGGCTCGGTGATGTCGACGATCCAGTAGTGCGGGATCCCGGCGTCGGCGTACTCGTCGTGCTTCACCTGGTAGTCCGTGCGCCTCGAACCGGGCGACACGATTTCGGCCACGAGCGCCAGGTCTTCGGCTCGGAGCATGCCCTTCGTCTGTCGAACGCGGATGAGCGCGGTTCTTTCGACAACCAGCAGGTCGGGCCGTCGAGAATGGCCCGGTCTGCCCTTGGGCGCCAGACCGAGATCCACGTCGGTGTCGAGGAGAACCTTGAGGTGGCCCGGTACCTGTGGGATGACCTGTTGCGCCAGTTCGAGCAACGCGTCGTTGTGGTCGGGAATGGGACTGGGGGACATCACGACGCGGCCTTCCACGAGTTCGGTGAAACCTGAGTCGGTTTCACCGAGTGCCGCGTACTCCTCGATCGTCAGCAGGTGATCGGGGATCTCCCACCGGCGACCGGGCTCCGGCTGGGAAAGTGCAATCACAGCATCTCCTCACGTCGCCGGAATTCTCTCACGGCTCAAGTGCAACCATGAGTAACCGTATCTGTACGCTTCGTGAGACACCTTTCCCTCAACCGGGCGCAAAGTTCATGAGCAGCGCGTTGATGTCGACGATCCGGCAGTGCGGGATCCCCGGCATCCGCGTACTCGTCGTGCTTCACGCGGTAGTCGGTGCGCCGGGAGTCCGGTGACACGATCTCGATGACCATTGCCACCTCGTCGGCGCGGATCGAGACGACGAGCGAATCCTGGTTCGCCGCGAGGTGCCAAGCGCAGGTCCACGTCGCAGCCGTAGACGAAATCGAGTTCGGGTGGCACTTGGCCTTTGAGCTGGCAGGCCAGCTGGAGAGCGGCCAGGTGGTGCACCATGCCGGATTCACGACAGCAGGGCGTCGAGGTCGAGCTTGACCGGGAACGGGACGTCGGTCGCGAAGGTGCCGGTGACCGCCGCCGCGTCGTCGTAGCCTCGGCATGCCGTCAGTGAGACCTGCTCACCGAGGTCGACGATCCAGTAGTGCGGGATCCCCGCGTCCGCGTACTCGTCGTGCTTCACGCGGTAGTCAGTCCGCCGGGAGCCGCGGGTCACCAGCTCGATGGTCACCGTCACCTCCTCGGCGCGGATCGGGCCCACGCCGGAAGCCGCTGTGCGGGAGAAGATCAGCAGGTCCGGCCGGCGGGCGAAACCGGGTTCGCCCGGTGCGGCCAGGCCCAGGTCCACGTCCGCGCCCAGGGCGAACGTCAGGCCTAGCGGCAGCTGCCGCTCGAGCTGTGCGGCCAAGCGGCACGCCGCCATGTTGTGCGCACGGCCCGAGCCGGGTGAGGTCACCACGCGGCCTTCCACCAGTTCGGTGAAACCGCGGTCGGTCGCACCCAGCGCCATGTACTCCTCGACCGTCAACAGCATGGCGTAACCGTAGCTGTACCGAGCGTGAGACACCCGTAACCAGGTCAGGCGGACTTCAGCTCCCGGGCGATGACCATGCGCTGGATCTGGTTGGTCCCTTCGAAGATCTGCGGCACCTTCGCCTCCCGCATGTACCGCTCCACCGGGAAGTCGCGGGTGTAACCCGCGCCGCCGAGGACCTGGACGGCGTCCGTCGTCACCTTCATCGCGCCGTCCGTGGCCACCAGCTTGGCGATCGACGCCTGCCTTTGGAACGGCATCCCGCGGTCGCGCCGCCGGGCCGCGTCCAGGTAGGTCGCGCGGGACGACTCGACCGTGGCCGCCATGTCGGCCAGCAGGAACTCGACGCCCTGGAAGTCGATGATCGGGCGGCCGAACTGGGAGCGGCCCTTCGCGTAGGAAACCGCCTCGTCCAGCGCCGCCTGCGCCAGGCCCACCGCGCACGCCGCGATGCCGAGACGGCCGGAACTCAGCGACGACAACGCGATGCGCAGCCCCTGCCCCTCCGAGCCGATGAGCCGGGATGCGGGCACCAGGGCGTTGTCGAAGTTCAGCTGGGCCGTCGGCGACCCCGTGAGGCCCATCTTGCGCTCGCGCGGCGCCGCCGAGAGGCCGGGTGTCGAGCCGTCGACCAGCAGGCAGGAGATCTCCTGCTCGCTCGTGCGGACCATCGTCGTGTAGAAGTCCGCGACGCCGGCGTGCGTGATCCACGCCTTCGTGCCGTTGACGACGTAGTCCGCACCGTCCCGGCGCGCGCGTGTCGACAAAGCGGCCGCATCCGAGCCCGCCTGCGTCTCCGACAGGGCGTACGCGCCGAGCAAACCCCCTTCGAGCATGTCCGGCAGCCACTCGTCGCGCTGCTCGTCGGTGCCCCAGTTGGCCAGGCCGTAGCAGGACATCGTGTGCACCGAGAGGCCGACGCCGACCGTCATCCACGCGGCCGAGATCTCCTCGAGCACCTGCAGGTACACCTCGTACGGCACGTCGCCGCCGCCCCAGCGCTCCGCGTACGGCAGCCCCAGCAGCCCGGACTTGCCGAGCAGCCGGAACTGCTCACGCGGGAACCGCTCGGCCTCCTCGGCCTCGGCCGCCCGCGGGGCGAGCTCGTCGCGGGCGATCTCGGTCGCCAGCGCGACCAGGTCCTCGGCCTCCGAGGTGGGCAGCAGGCGTTCGGCGGGCATCGTCGTCCTCCAAAAAACCGTACTGAAAACAGTACTGTGGGTCTGCTCAGAGTACAGTACGACAAGCCTGGGGCGGCCGCGAGACATAGGAGATAGTGGTCCGATGGAAGCCAGTCGCAGGCCCACCGCGAGGCAACGCGCCCTGCTCGCCGACCTCGAGGCGCTCTTCCTCGCCGAGGGCTTCGCCGCGTTCACCCTGGACGACATCGCCGGCCGCCTGCGCTGCTCGAAGTCGACGCTCTACGCCCTCGCGCCCAGCAAGGAGCAGCTCGCCGTCAAGGTCGTGGCCCAGTTCTTCCGGGGTGCCGCGGAGCGGATCGAGGAGCGGATCGCCGGGATCGACGACGCGCCCAAGCTCATCGGCGAGTACCTGGCCGGCGTCGCCGAGCACCTCAACCGGGCGTCGGCGACGTTCATGCGCGACATCGCCGAGTTCGCCCCGGCGCGCGAGACCTACCAGGTCAACAGCCGGTTCGCGGCGCAGCGAATCCGTGCGTTCATCGACAAGGGCGTCGCCGACGGCGTCTTCCGCGACGTCCACGCCCGGCTCGTCGCCGAGATGACCGGGCTGATCGTCGAGGGCATCCAGACCGGCGTGCTCGCGCAGCGCACCGAGGTGTCCGACGCCGAGGCGTTCACCGCGCTGGGCGAGCTGCTGCTCGGCGGGCTGAACAAATAGCGGACAGGAATTGTCACGGCGTTCTCCCTTAAACTCGCCCGGTGATCGTCGTAGGCGGAGAAGCGCTCGTTGACCTCGTCCCGGGTGACCCCCTGGACTCCACTGTGGACGGTGGGCTGCGCGCGCTGCTGCCGCGCCTGGGCGGCGGGCCGTACAACGTCGCACTGGCCGCGGGCCGGCTCGGCGTCCCGACGGCCTTCCTGTCGCGGGTGTCCACGGACCGCTTCGGCGAAGCGATGGTCGACCGCCTCCACGCTTCGGACGTCGACACGTCGCTGCTGCAGCGCGGGGACGAGCCGACGACGCTGGCGGTCGTCGCGCTCGACGCCAAGGGCGCCGCGCGCTACACGTTCTACGTCGAGGGCACGGCCGACCGGCTCGTCGCCGACCCCGGCCCGCTGCCGGACGGGACGACCGCGCTCTCGCTCGGCACCCTCGGGATGGTCCTCGAACCCGGCGCGTCGGCGTACGAGGCGATGCTGCGGCGCGAGGCCGCGCGCGGCGTGCTGACCGTCCTCGACCCCAACATCCGCGAGGCGCTGATCACCGATCCGGCCGCCTACCGCGCCCGGTTCGCGTCGTGGCTCCCGGACGTCCGGCTGCTGAAGATCTCCGACGACGACGCCGCGTGGCTCACCGAAGGCGCCGACCCGGTCGCCGCCGCGAAGTCGTGGGTCGAGTCCGGTGTGGACGCCGTGGTGCTCACCCGGGGCGCCGACGGCGTCGCGGTGATCACCGACGCAGGTGAGCTGGCCCACGTGCCGTCGCGGCGGGTCGAGGTCGTCGACACCATCGGCGCCGGCGACACCGTGCAGGGCGCGCTGCTGGCCTGGCTGACCACCCACGAGGTCTCGGACCTGGCGTCCCTCGACGCGGACGCGTGGCGCGAAGCCCTGGCTTTCGCGGCGAAAGCGGCTTCGATCACCGTGTCGCGCAGTGGCGCGGAGCCGCCCACGTCGGCCGATATGGCATCCACCGTGTGAACCTGGTCCCAAAGCGGGTACCAGGGGCAACGTCACCGCTGCGCGGTGCCGGGGTTCTCGACTAGCGTAGAGAGGCATTCTTCATACCCCAGCGGGGCGGTGTGCAGCGAGGCGCCAGTGTTTCCTCGCGTGAACACGTGGCTACCTGTGGAACCTACAGGCGCCGCCGTCCCGTGCCCAACGTGAGAGGGACTTGCATGTCCGACGCGACGACTGCGGGGCAGTCCGGCGGCGAAACCGCGAAGCTGAGCCTTCCGAGTGGCGAACACGAATTCAAGATCGTCCACCCGGTCGAGGGCGCGCCCGGGATCGAACTGGGGAAGCTGCTGGCGCAGACGGGGTACATCACCTACGACCCCGGTTTCGTCAACACCGGCGCCGCGTCGTCGGCCATCGCCTACATCGACGGCGACGCGGGCATCCTCCGCTACCGCGGGTACCCCATCGAGCAGCTGGCCGAGAAGTCGACCTTCGTCGAGGTCTCCTACCTGCTGATCTACGGCGAGCTGCCGACCGAGGCCCAGCTGGCCGACTTCACCCAGAAGATCCAGCGCCACACGCTGCTGCACGAGGACCTCAAGGCCTTCTTCAGCGGCTTCCCGCGTGACGCGCACCCGATGCCCGTGCTGTCCAGCGCGGTCTCGGCGCTGTCGACGTTCTACCAGGACTCGCTCGACCCGTTCGACGAGCCGAACGTGGAGCTGTCCACCATAAGGCTTCTCGCCAAGCTGCCGACCCTGGCCGCCTACGCGTACAAGAAGTCCGTGGGCCAGCCGCTGCTGTACCCGGACAACTCGCTCGGCCTGGTCGAGAACTTCCTGCGCATGACGTTCGGCTTCCCGGCCGAGCCGTACGAGGTCGACCCGGCCGTCGCGAAGGCGCTCGACCTGCTGTTCATCCTGCACGCCGACCACGAGCAGAACTGCTCGACCTCGACCGTGCGCCTGGTCGGCTCGTCCGAGGCGAACCTGTTCGCGTCGATTTCGGCCGGCATCAACGCGCTGTTCGGCCCGCTGCACGGCGGTGCGAACGCCGCGGTGCTCGACATGCTCGAGGGCATCAAGAACGACGGCGGCGACGTCGCCAAGTTCGTCGAGCGGGTGAAGAACAAGGAAAAGGGCGTGAAGCTGATGGGCTTCGGGCACCGGGTCTACAAGAACTACGACCCGCGCGCGAAGATCATCAAGAACACCGCCGACGAGATCCTCGGCAAGCTGAAGGGCGGCGACCAGCTGCTCGACATCGCCAAGAAGCTCGAAGAGACCGCGCTTTCGGACGATTACTTCATCGAGCGCAAGCTGTACCCGAACGTGGACTTCTACACCGGCCTGATCTACCGGGCGCTGGGCTTCCCGACGAAGTTCTTCACGGTGCTGTTCGCGCTCGGCCGCCTGCCGGGCTGGATCGCGCACTGGCGCGAGATGATCAACGACCCGGCCACCAAGATCGGCCGCCCGCGGCAGATCTACACCGGCCACGCTTCGCGGGACTACACCCCGATGTCGGAGCGCTGATCGCTCACCCTGGCAAACGCCCCGTCGTGCACTGGCACGGCGGGGCGTTTATCGTTGGGCCGCGTGACCAAAGAAGCACCCGTCGTCCTGTGGTTCCGCCGCGACCTGCGCCTCGGCGACCACGCCGCGCTGCTCGAAGCGTCGAAGCACAGCAAGCACGTCCTCGCGCTGTACGTCCTCGACGAGGCGCTGCTCAAGCCGTCCGGTGACGCGCGCACGGCGTTCCTCTACGGCTGCCTGGAGAAGCTCGACGAGCAGCTCGGCGGCCGGTTGATGCTCGTGCGCGGCGAGCCGGCGGCCGAGGTCGTGAAGGCCGCGAAGAAGATCGGCGCGTCCGCGGTGCACGTCAGCGCCGACACCGGCCCGTACGGCCGGCGGCGCGACGCCGAGGTCGCGAAGGCGTTGGCGGACAACAACATCGACTGGGTCGAGACGGGCTCGCCGTACGCGATCATGCCCGGGCGCGTCACCAAGCCGGACGGCGACCCGTACCGCGTCTTCACGCCGTTCTTCCGGGCGTGGACCGCGCACGGCTGGCGTGGCCCCGCCGACACCGGTCCGTCCCTTGTGGACTGGGTGGAACCGCCTCGCACGCTCAAGATCCCCAAGGCGCCGAAGGTTTCCGCGACGCTGCCCGAACCGGGGGAGCAGGCCGCGCTCGACACCTGGCACACGTTCCTCGACGAGGCCCTCGAGACGTACGACACCGATCGCGACCGGCCGGATCGTGAAGGCACCACGCGGATTTCGCCGTACCTGCGCTGGGGGTGCGTCCACCCGCGGACGCTGCTCGCGGACCTCGCCGGAAACGACGGTGTCGGCGCGAAGTCGATGCGGGGCGAGCTGTGCTGGCGCGAGTTCCACGCCGACGTCCTGTGGCACCGCCCGGAAACCGCGCGGAAGAACTACGACCGCCGGTTCGACAAGATGAAGCACGACAGCGACACCGAGGCGTTCGAGCGGTGGTGCGCCGGGAAGACCGGCTACCCGATCGTCGACGCCGGGATGCGGCAGCTGCTCGCCGAGGGCTGGATGCACAACCGCGTCCGGATGGTCGTCGCGAGCTTCCTGGTGAAGGACCTGCACCTGCCGTGGTGGCTGGGCGCGCGGCACTTCATGAACCACCTCGTCGACGGCGACCTCGCGTCGAACCAGCTGAACTGGCAGTGGGTCGCGGGCAGCGGCACCGACGCGGCGCCGTACTTCCGGATCTTCAACCCCACGACGCAGGGGGAGAAGTTCGACCCCAACGGCGACTACGTCCGCAAGTACGTCCCCGAACTGCGTTCTGTGCCGGGAAAGGCGGTCCACAAGCTGAAGGAGCGCCCCAAGGAGTACCCGGAGCCGATGGTCGACCACGCCCACGAGCGCCAGGTGTCCTTGGAGCGGTACGGCCAGATCACGTCGTGATCAGCCGCGCAGGGCCTCCGACAGCTTGATGCGGCTGCCGATGCGCAGCACGCTGTTGCCGTAGATCTTGCCGCCCAGCCAGGTGAGCAGCGCGACCAAAGCGGCGGTCAGGCCGAGCGACAGCCCGATCTCCCAGCCGGTCGCGGCGCCGGTCGCGATGCGGGCCGGCATCAGGATCGGCGACAGCAGCGGGATCAGCGAGACGACCTTGGTCGCCGTGCCGTCCGGGTCCTGCAGCAGCAGGTTGAACCCGGACACGAACCCGATGATCAGCACGACGTTGATCGGCCCGACCACGGACTGCGTGTCCTCCTGCCGCGACACGAGCGAGCCGAGCGCGCCGTAGATCATGGCGTACAACAGGAATCCGAGCAGGTACCAGAGAAGGCCCCACAGCAACGCGCCGGTCGCGAAGCCGGTCAGGGAGAGCACCCCGGTCGCCGTCGCCGCGATCAGCCCGGCCGCGGTGAGGATGACGAGCTGCGTCAGGCCGACCAGGCCGAGCCCGATCACCTTGCCCAGCAACAGCTGCCACGGCCGCACGCTGGCGAGCAGGATCTCCACGACCCGGCTCGACTTCTCCTCGACGACGCCCTGGGCGACCATCATCCCGTAGGTGATGATGCTGATGTAGAGCAGGAAAGCGACGATCACGCCGAGGATGAGCCGTTCGGTGTGGTCGGCCGGCTCCGGCGACAGCGCGTCGTCCTGCACGTGGGTGCCGTTGACCTGGGCCATCACGTCGTCGGGTTCGAGCTGTGCGGCCGAGAGGATGCCGTCGAGCACCTGCTGCTGCGCGACCTGGTCGAGCACCGTGCGCAGGCTGCTGTCCAAAGAGGACTTGTAGGTCGCGGTCAGCTTCGCCGCGCTGCCCGAGACGAGCGCGTCGAGATCGCCGTCCTCGACCTTCTTCCGGCCCTCGGCCGGGTCGGTGACCGTGACGGTCGAGATCTGCTGGCCCGACTGCGCCGCCTTGGTCTGCAGCTGCTGGGCGATCCCGGTCGCCTGCCCGGTCAGCCCGACCGTGCGCTTGTCGGCCGAGCCCGCCAAAGCCGTCTGGAAACCGACGTAACCCAGCAGCAGCACCAGCATCACGACGGTGCCGATCACGAACGAGCGCGTCCGCAGCCGGGTGTTCAGCTCGCGCTTCATCACGAGCCAGACGGCCCGCCGCCCGCTCAGCGTCCTCATCGCGGCTCCCCCTTCTCGGTCACGGCGTCGCGGAACAGCTCCGTCAGCGTCCGGCGACGGTGGCTGAACTCGGTCACCGGCCCGGTCGACAGCGCCGCGGCGAGCACGGCCTGGTCGTCGGCGCTCGGTTCGAGACCGAGCACGGTGGTCGTTTCGTGCTCCTCCAGCACGCGCACGCCGGGCAGGCCCGCGGTCCAGCCGGGACGCGCGCCCGGCGCCGTCACCACGAGCTTGCTGCCGCCTTCGGCGGTCAGTTCGCCGACGGTGCCGACGGCGACCATCCGGCCGTTGCGGATGATCCCGACCCGGTCGCAGAGCCGTTCGACGAGGTCGAGCTGGTGGCTGGAGAACACGACCGGCACGCCGGCCGCGGCCTTCTCGCGCAGTACCGCGCTCATCACGTCGACGGCCAGCGGGTCGAGGCCGGAGAACGGCTCGTCGAGCACCAGTACGGCCGGGTCGTGCACCAGCGCCGCGGCCAGCTGGACGCGCTGCTGGTTGCCGAGGCTGAGTTTCTGCACCTCGTCCCGGCGGCGCTCGGCCAGGCCGAGCCGGGTGATCCAGGTTTCGGCGTTGCGGTGCGCCTCGTTCGCGGTGAGGCCGTGCAGCTCGGCGAGGTAGACGAGCTGCTCCAGCACCTTCATCTTCGGGTACAGCCCGCGTTCCTCCGGCATGTAGCCGATGTGCGTGCGGGTCTCGTGCGTGATCTTTTCGCCGTTGAACCGGACCTCCCCGCCGTCGGCGGCCAGCACCCCCAGCGCGATCCGCATCGTGGTGGTCTTGCCCGCGCCGTTGCTGCCGACGAAGCCGAACAGCTCGCCGCCGCGGACGTCGAACGTGACGCCGTCCAGTGCGACTTTCGCGCCGTAGCGCTTGGAGATCCCGTCGATCTCCAGGTTCCCCTCACCCATGTGTGTCCCCCTCGTCGAAATCCTCGGGATCGTCGTCCGGCAGCGCCCAGCCCAGCACGATCGGCGGGACGGTGGTGCCGGTGACCAGCAGCGCGGACATCATCATCACGCCGCGGAACGCGCCCTCGGCCTGCCCGGCGACGACCAGGGTGTAGAACATCGCGACCAGCATCAGCGCGACGAGCACCAGGTAACCGACGTAGGTGACGCGGTGACGCCACTCGCGTTCGCGCTCGTCCAGCAGCCGCGAGAAGCTCCCGCTCATCCGGCCGGTCAGGATCTTCAGCAGGGTGAAGGCGGCCCCGCCGACCAGCAGGGAGCCCATCCACAGGCCGAAGTACAGCCACGGCGAAACCATGGTGAAGACGGCCGCGCTGCCGACGAGCACGAGATCGGCGGCGGCCAGGACGACCGCCAGCGCGCGCCGGTGCCGCCGGTCGCGCCAGCCGGGCAACCGCTGGGCGTGCCGCAGTTCGCGTTCGTCCATCCTGTCGAGCTGACGTTCCCAGTAGGCCGCGAGCCGGCCCTGCTGCTCGGTCATCGTCATGCTCCCCCCTCGCGGTAGACCTGGGTGGACAACGGCATGAACGGTTCGCGGCTGAACACCGCTTCGACCGGCAGGTCGAACACCGAACAGATCCGGAACGCCAGGTCCAGGCTCGGATAGTGGTCGCCGCGCTCGAGCGCCCCGATGGTCTGCGGGTTCACTTCGACGGCGTTGGCGAGCGCGGCCCTGCTCATCCCACGCTCGGCTCGCAACACGGCCAGCCGATTGTGGATCGGCAGCTCTTTGCCGCGTCTGACCGGACTCATGGAACGTACTGTTGCAAAAACCCAACGACTCGTCAACCTAAGAGAACATCAAGCCTTGGTTGTCCACAGGCCTTCGGTGATGTGGACAGCTTGGTCCCGAGCGCGGCTTTTCGCGGGTTTTGTCCGGGGGTGCCGGTACGCTGGAAGCGGGGCCGGTCCCCCGGAGAGGGCGGGGGGCGCTTTTTTGGGGCGGGCGGGCCGGTGGACTGATTAGGTCAGGCCGGCCAAAGCCTTGTCGACCAGCTCGGCTACTCGCGGGGTCGCTGCGGCCGCGTCGGAAGGGATCAGGGCCAGCCGGGTTCGGCGCTCCAGAACGTCCTCGACGTCCAGTGCGCCCTCGTTGCGGACCGCCCAGACGATCTCCGCCGCCGTGATTTCCGTGCCCGGCGACACCGGGGCCGCGAACTCGGTGTCCAGCTCGCCCAGTGCCGCCACCCGGGGGGCCTCCGTGCCGTACTTGGCCACCAAGCGGGCCGGTGCGTCCACAAGGGACAGATCCTCGCGGCGCGCCGCGCCCAGCAGCGGGAGCCGGGACGTGCGGCAGGGTGTCGACGGCAGCCCGGCCAGGCGCACCGCCGCGTCGACCGCGTCTTCGGCCATGCGGCGGTACGTCGTGAGCTTGCCGCCGACCACCGTCAGGAGTCCGTCGGAGCCTGCCAGGACCGCGTGCTTGCGGGACAGGTCCGCTGAGCGGCCGCCAGTGCCCTCGATCAGTGGACGCAACCCGGCGTACGAACCGGCGATGTCCGAGCGGGTCAGCGGGCGCGACAGAACCGACGAGGCCAGCGACAGCAGGAAGTCCACATCGGACTCGGGAACCGTTGGTACGTCGGGCAAGGAGCCTGAGACCGGCTCGTCGGTCAGTCCCAAGTAGACACGGCCGTCCGGCTGGGGGAGCAGGAAGACGAACCGGTTGGTCTCGCCGGGCACGCCGATGTTGACCGATGTCGTGCCCATCGGCACCGTGCCCGGGGCGAGGACCAGGTGCGAGCCGCGGGACGGCCGCAGCTTCACCGAGCCGGTCAGCGTTCCGGCCCAGACGCCGGTCGCGTTGACGACCTGCCGGGCGAAC
The DNA here is from genome assembly GCF_034929455.1 of Amycolatopsis heterodermiae. Classification (NCBI taxonomy): domain Bacteria; kingdom Bacillati; phylum Actinomycetota; class Actinomycetes; order Pseudonocardiales; family Pseudonocardiaceae; genus Amycolatopsis; species Amycolatopsis heterodermiae. Next base: position 1,039,311 of record NZ_JAYFSI010000001.1, on the reverse strand, counting down.
AGGTCCAGTTCGTCGCCCGAAACGCCGTCGCGGACGCGGACCCGGTCGGCCTTCACGGAAACCGCCGACAGGCGGGTCAGGATCCGGGCGCCGAACGCCGCCGCCGTGCGCGCCAGGCTGATGACCAGGCGGGCGTCGTCCACCAGGGCGCCGTCGTAGGCCAGCAGCGCGCCGCGCAGCCCGTGCGGTGACAACCCCGGTGCCAGCGCCAGTGCCTCCGCCGCCGGGATCGTGCGCGGCCGCGGCAGTACCGACGACGGCGTGCGCGCCGCCCGGCGGAGGCCATCGCCCGCTCGCAAGCCCGCCGCGACCAGCGCCTGCTGCGCCCGGGACGTGCTGGGGTACAACGGGAACAGCTGCGGCATCGCCCGCGTGAGGTGCGGTGCCGTGCGCGTCATCAGGACGCCGCGCTCGACCGCGCTTTCGTGCGCCAGGCCCAGCTCGCCGTGCGCCAGGTACCGCAGCCCGCCGTGGACGAGCTTCGACGACCAGCGTGACGTCCCGAAGGCGAGGTCACGTGCCTCGACGAGCGCCACCGACAACCCACGGGACGCCGCGTCGAGCGCGATCCCGGTGCCGGTGACGCCGCCGCCGACCACGATGACGTCGACGCGTTCGCCCGACGCGAGTTCCGCGAGCTCGCGTTCGCGGCGCCGCGCGTTGAGCGAACCCGACGTCATGGCTTCAAGGCCGCGTCGAGCACGTGGGTGAACTCCGCCATCAGCACCGCTTCGTCGACGTCCACCGTCGCCGGCCGCAGCGAGAACGCGAAGGACTGGACCAGCAGCAGCACCGCCCGGGACTGGGCCGCCACCGGCGCGCGCCGGATCGAACCGTCGTGGTGGCCGGCCGCCAGCAGCTGGTGAAGCGCTTGCTCGGCGAACTTCTGGGTCGCGCCGAGCCGCTCCACGATGTACGGCAGCACCAGCTCGGGGTCGACGTCGAGCAGCGTGCGGAACAGCGGATCGGTCGACAGCGCGCGGATCCCGGCCGAGGCGATGAGCACCAGCCGCTCACGGCTGTTCGCCGCGTCCGCACCGCGTTCGCTCGCGATGCGCAGCAGACCGCTGAACTCCCGCGTCATCAACGCGGCGAGCACGCTGCGCACGTCCGGGAACCGGCGGTAGACCGTCATCCGGCTGACGCGCGCGGTGCGGGCGATCTCGGCGAGTGTGGTGCGGCGCACACCGACGGCCAGTACGCAGGTGCGAGCGGCGTCGAGCAGCACGTCATCGGCCACGCGCGTCGCCGTCTGGCGGTTGCGGGTGTCCGCGAGCGCGGACGATCCCGCGCTCTGCATGGTGTGACGTTTAACGTCCATATGTCACACTGTAGTCGTGAACGAGCTGATTGACCACCGTCTCCGACGGTCTTGGACCGCGGAAGCCGCCGACGCCGCCCAGCTTCCCGCGCGAGCGGCCAAGTGGCTTGAACAGCGTATAGGCCAGATGGCTCCCAGCGCTGCACCATCGGCCGAATTGACGGTGAAAATACCGTCGTCGAATCTGGCCGAGTCTGCAGTGGAAGCGCTGTCCGAGGTCGTCGAATCGGCGAACGTGCTGGTCGACGACGCGGCGCGGCTCGCGCGGGCCACCGGCCTGTCGTACCTGGACCTGCTGCGCCGCCGCTCGGCCGATGCCGGGTTCCCGGTGCCCGACGCGGTGGTGCTGCCCGCGGACCCGGACGAGGTCCAGGCCGTGCTCGACGCCTGCGTCAAGCACGATGTCGGAGTTGTCCCGTTCGGCGGCGGCACTTCGGTGGTCGGCGGGGTCGCCGCGCTCAGCGGGGAGAAGACGTCGGTGATCGCGCTCGACCTGGTCCGGCTCGACGCGCTGGTGTCGGTCGACACCGAATCGCGCATCGCCGTGCTGCAGGCCGGCGTCCGCGGTCCCGAAGCCGAGCGGCTCCTCGGCGAGCGCGGCCTGACGCTCGGGCACATCCCGCAGTCGTTCGAGCGCGCCACGATCGGCGGCTTCGCGGCGACGCGCTCGGCCGGGCAGGCGTCGTCCGGCTACGGCCGGTTCGAGGACATGGTCACCGGTGTGCGGCTGGCCACCCCGCGCGGCGAGTGGAAGCTCGGGGTCGCCCCGGCGTCCGCGGCCGGGCCGGACCTGCGTCAGCTCGCCGTCGGCAGCGAAGGCGCGCTCGGGGTCATCACGGAGGTTTCGCTGCGCGTCCGGCCGGCGCCGCCGGTCAAGCGGTACGAGGGTTACGCCCTGTCCGGCTGGGAAGCCGGCGCGGCGGCCGTGCGCGACCTGGCCCAGAACCACGTGCTCGCCGACGTCACCCGGCTGTCCGATGTGGACGAAACCGAGGTGTCGCTCGCGCTGAACGCCGGCCTCAAGACGACGGCGCTGCGGAAGTACCTGGCCGCGCGCGGCGTGCGGCGGCCGTGTTTCCTCATCGTCGGCTGGGAGGGCACCGCGCACGACGTCGCGGTGCGCCGCCGCGAGACGACGCGCCGGCTGAAGGCGCTGGGCGCAGTGCGCGTCGGCAAGGCGCTCGGCGAATCCTGGCGGCACGGCCGGTTCGGCGGCCCGCGCCAGCGCGACATGCTGATGGACCGCGGCGTGTGCGTCGAGACGCTGGAGACGGCGACCTACTGGTCCACAGTGGACGAACTGCGCGACGATGTCCGCGCCGCGCTCACGGCGTCACTGGGCCGCGCGATCGTCATGTGCCACATCTCGCACGCGTACGAAACGGGCGCGTCGCTCTATTTCACGGTGCTGACCGCGCGCGACGAGGCCGACCCGGTCGGCCAGTGGCAGCGGGCGAAGGCCGCGGCCAGCGAGGCGATCAGCGGCCTGGGCACGATTTCGCACCACCACGCCGTCGGCGTCGACCACGCGCCCTACCTGAGCGCGGAGATCGGCAAGCTCGGAGTCGAGGTGCTGCGCGCGGCGAAGTCGGCCGTCGACCCGACCGGGATCCTCAACCCGGGGAAGCTGGTCTGAGCACTTCGCACGGCACCCCGTGGCCGTCGGCGGCGACGCCTTCGAGCGCCGCCGCGTCGGCCTGGGGGACGTCCGTGGTGCGCACCGGCTTGCCGTCCACGAGCAGCGGGTAGCGGATCGGCGCGGCGCCGACGTAGGTGTGCACCTCGGTCAGCCGGGTGCCGTCCTCGAGTGTGATGTCGGGGTCGGTCAGCCGGGCCAGGTGGTAGCGCGTTCCCCGGCCTTCGCAGCGGTCGAGCACCGCCAGCTGGTCCGGGGTCACGAACCAGACGGCGTGCTCCTCGACCCCGTCCATCGCGGTGAGGGTGGCGGGGCGCTGGTCGTCGACCACGCGGAAGCCGGCCGCCCACACCGCGGCGAGCCCGCCGCAGCGCACGTGCGTCACCACGACCGGGCCGTCGAGCCCGAGCCGGCCGCGCAGCCAGGTGATCTTCGACGGGTTCGCGTTCGAACCGTAGGCCAGCACGGCCATCCGGTCGCGCCAGCCTTCGGGAGCGGTGTCGAGCGGGTGCCCGACGCCGTCGACGTGCACGAACGAGTAGCCCGGCCGGGTGCCCGGGTAGGGCTCGGCCGGGTACTCGTCGTCGGTGAACAGGGTCAGAACGTCACCACGCTGCGCAGGACGTCACCGTGGTGCATGCGCTCGAAGGCCTGCTCGACGCCGTCGACGCCGATCCGCTCGGTGACGAACTTGTCGAGCGGCAGCCGTCCCTGCAGGTAGAGGTCCACCAGCATCGGGAAGTCCCGGCTGGGCAGGCAATCGCCGTACCAGGACGACTTCAGCGAGCCGCCGCGCGAGAAGAAGTCGATCAGCGGCAGGTCGTTGAGACGCATTTCCGGCGTCGGCACGCCGACCAGCACGACCGTGCCGGCGAGGTCGCGGCCGTAGAACGCCTGGCGCCAGGTCTCCGGCCGGCCGACGGCGTCGATCACGACGTCCGGGCCGAAGCTGTTGGTGGCGTCCTGCATGGCCTCGACCACAGCTTCTTCGGACAGGCCCTTGCTGTTGACGGTGTGCGTCGCGCCGAAGTCCTTGGCCCACGCGAGCTTCCGGTCGTCCATGTCGATCGCGACGATCGTGGTGGCGCCGGCCAGCTTCGCGCCCGCGATGGCCGCGTCGCCGACGCCGCCGCAGCCGATGACCGCGACCGAGTCGCCGCGGGTGACGGCGCCGGTGTTGATCGCCGCGCCCAGCCCGGCCATCACGCCGCAGCCGAGCAGCCCGGCGACGGCGGGTTCGGCGTCACGGCTGACCTTCGTGCACTGTCCGCTGTGGACGAGCGTCTTCTCGAGGAACGCGCCGACGCCGAGCGCGGCCGACAGCTTGGTGCCGTCGGCGAGCGTCATCGGCAGGGTGGCGTTGAACGTCGAGAAGCAGTACCACGGCTTGCCGCGCTTGCAGGCCCGGCAGGTGCCGCAGACGGCGCGCCAGTTGAGGATGACGTAGTCGCCGGGCTCGAGGTCGGTGACGCCGTCCCCGACGGCTTCGACGACCCCCGCGGCCTCGTGGCCGAGCAGGAACGGGAAGTCGTCGTTGATCCCGCCCTCGCGGTAGTGCAGGTCGGTGTGGCAGACCCCGCAGGCCTGCACGTTGACGACGGCCTCGCCGGGGCCGGGATCGGGCACCAGGACCGTCTCCAGCGAGACCGGCTCGCCCTTCGCCCGCGAAACGACCCCCTGGACCTCGTACGGCATGCGAATCCACCTTCCCGGCTGCACTGCTGGTTCGTCCGCAGCTTGCCACGGATGACGCTGAGATGGCGACATCCGCATGAGTGAGGTTCGGTGATTCCTGCGCAACTGGTTGCGCTTCACGCAACTGTGGCCAGCCAGACGGCGATGGCGTCGAAGTCAGCGGTCGTGAGCCCGGCGCTCGCCGAGACGGTGTGGAGCAGGGCGGGGCCGGGGTGGTGTTCGGCGACCCAGGAGCGGTCCAGGTCGGTGGTTTCGTCGTCGATCCAGACGAAGGGGAGTCCGGCGGCCCGCTCGACGATCGGCCGGGTCTTCCAGTGCAGGCCGGGAGCGGTGGCGTCCTCAACGGGGAAGTCGAGCACCGTGAGCGGCGGCAGGCCGGCCAGCGGGGCCACGCAGTCGTTGGCGTCTTCCATCCAGGTGGTGGCCCAGACGAGGTCGCACCCGAGGGCGAGCAGCCGCGGGCCGAGCCCCGGGTCGATCCGGGGCAGCAGCGGATGGCCGAGGTCGGCGTCCGTGAACGTCTTGTACTCCCCGGAAGTCCGCCCGAACGGGATCAGCGGACCGTCGACGTCGAGGAACAACAGGGGGCGTGGCATGGCTCCGAAAGTCTGGCACGGGCTCTATCCGCTCCGGGCGGATGTGGCTAGGTTCCTCGCATGGCGTTCGTGATCGGGCTTCCCTGTGTTGATGTCAAGGACCGCGCGTGCGTGGACGAATGTCCGACGGACTCCATCTACGAGGGCGCCCGGAGCCTCTACATCCATCCGGACGAGTGCTTCGAGTGCGGCGCCTGCGAGGTGGTCTGCCCGGTGCAAGCGATCTCCTACGTGGAAGATCTCTCGTCCGCTCCCGACAACGGCCGGTTCTTCACCGAGATCCTCCCCGGGCGCGACGCGCCGCTGGGGTCGCCGTGCGGTGCGGCCGCGGTCGGCCCGCTGGACGCCGACACGGTGATGGTCGCGGCGCTGCCGCCGCAGAGCCCGCCCGATCGGCCGCTGCCGCGCAAGAAGCCCCATGGCGGCGGCTGCTCCTGCGACGGCGGTCCGCGCGACCCGAGCTGAAGCCGGCTTGGGCCTCCGGCCCCGGGTTCCACGCTACCCGGCAGCACCGACAGTCTCGGGTGGCTCCGGCAGCTCCATCGACGCCAGCCGGGCCGGGTCGGCCACCGCCGCGATGGCCGCGACCAAGCCGCCCACCACCGTGAACGCCACCACCGACAGCGGGCTGCCGTCCTCGCGCCACGCCACGACGCCCGGCAGGCCGCCCACCAGCACCGTGCGTCCGCCCGAAGCCGCGCCGAAGCGGGCGCCCGCCGCGACGCTCGTCGCGCCGAGGACCACGACCACTCCGCCGGGCGTGTCGACCGTCAGCTGGACTTCCGGGTCGAGCACGCGCAGGAGCCCCTCGAAGTCGCCGTCGCGGGCTGCCGTCAGGAATGCCTGGACCACCTTGCGCTGCTCGGGGCCGGCCGTCGACGGGCGGGACGCCTCCCGGACCTTGCGGCGGGCTCGGCTGGCGAGCATCTTCGCCGCGCCCGGGGTCTTGCCGAGGATGTGGCCGATTTCGTCGAACGGCACGGCGAACAGGTCGTGCAGCACGAACGCCACGCGCTCGCCCGGCCCGAGCGACTCCAGGACGACCAGCAGCGCGAGCCCGACCGAGTCCGCCAGCGCCACGTCCTCCTCAGGCGCGGAGCCGACCGCTACGACGACCTCGTCGTAGGGCGATTCGGGACGCGACTTGCGCGAGCGCAGGACGTCCAGGCTGATCCGGCCGACGACCGTCGTCAGCCAGCCGTCGAGGTTGTGGATCGCCGCCGCGTCCTGGCGCGAAAGCCGCAGCCAGGCCTCCTGGACGACGTCCTCGGCGTCGGCGTGCGAGCCCAGCACCCGGTGGGCGACCGCGCGCAGCCGAGCCCGGAGGGGCGCAGGTAACCGAGGGAGGACCGATGGAAGCACGACTGAAGAGTTCGAGCAGTCCCGAAGTGGTCGGCGCGATCCAGCAGCTGTTCAAGGCGGTGCACGCCGGCGGTGTCGATCCGCTGCTGATCGAGCTGGTCCACCTGCGGGCCAGTCAGGTCAACGGCTGCAGCCCGTGCGTGTTCGCCGGCGTCCAATCCGCGAAGAAGCAGGGCGAGACCGACGAGCGGCTGCACAACGTCGTCGCCGGGCGTGACCGACGAGATCTGGGACGCGGCCGCCGCCTGCTTCGACGAGAAGCAGCTGTCGGCGATCACCCTGAACATCGCGCTGACCAACTTCTTCAACCGGATCAACCGCACCACGCGGCAGCAGGCCGGCCAGGCCTGGTGAAGGTCCGTGAAGGCCACCTTGAGGGACTCAGCGTCCCTCAAGGTGGCCTTCACGGCTCAAGCCGGGGTGACGATGTAGACGATCCCGCCGGGGCCGCTCGCGACCGTGCCGTCCGCGCGGTAGCGCTTCGTGCGCTGCCAGATCTTCTCGAACTGGTCCCGCTTGTAGACGTTGCGCACCCGGTCGTTGCTGCTGGACGCCGGGTCGTTGACGATCACGTCGCCGTCCTTCGTGAAGCCGACCACCACCATGATGTGGCCCGCCGTGCCGTACCCCGCGCCGTCCAGCTCGTCGGCCAGGAACGACTGCGACGTGATCACCGGGATGCCGCGGGCGATGTAGGTCTCCAGCTCGTTCAGCGAGTGCAGCCGCGTGATGTGCCCGCGCAGGCCGCGCGACGCCGCATAGGCCGTGTTGAACGGCCAGTTGCCGGTGCCGTCGTAGGCGTGGTCGTAGGTGTAGCGCGCCGCGAACGCGACCGACGGGTCGACGTAGTCCGACGGGATCCACGCCATCTCGGCCGCCGACGGCTTCTTGCCCCAGTACTCGGCCACCATCTCCGTCGACGTCGGGCTGCACCAGGCTTCGCCGCCCCCGCCGTACTGCGGGAACTGTCCCTTGTGGAGGTTCTGGGCGTACGCGGGCACCTTCAGCTCGATCCCGGTCGCGCGGCCCGGCTTCGTCGTCTGGACGTCGAAGCGGTCCGGCACGGCCGAGGTCATCGCGCCCAGCGACGTCACCGACGGCGTCGCGTGCGTGCCCTTCTCCCGGTAGAGGCTGATCCGCAGCTTGTACGACTTGAGCGTGACGCCCGCCTTCGTGACCAGCGTGTCGACGTCGACGAGGGCGTTCGCGTCGTCCTGGCCGTCGACGCTGGTGCGCAGGATGTCGGCGTCGCCGCTGGCCCAGCGGCCCATCACGTACCAGGCCGTCTCCGCGCCCGCCGACGTTCTGCCCTGCGCCTCGACCTGCAGCCAGGTCTTCGACGGCGTCAGCGCGTTCCACGACGAGACGAGTTGCGTCGCGCCGAAGCCCTGGCGGTACGACGGCGACGTCCACTGGCCGTATTCGTACGTCTTCGTCGTGCCGAGCTCGGGCTCGGTGTGCTCGACCGTGCCGATCGGGCGCGTGATGCGCAGGCCGTCGCGGGTCAGCGCGAGCCCGGCGAAGCTGCCCTCGTGCAGGCGGCCGCCGGCCCACTCGTGGTAGTCGATCGACTCGTCGTCGCCCGGCCGGCCGGGCGCGGCCTCGGCGACCTGCGCGGTCACCGCCGTCAGCATCACCACGGACAATATGGAGAACAAACTGCGCACCCGCATCCCGGCTCCCACCGCTCGACCCACCCAGTAGGCAGGGATTTTCGCCGGTCGGGCCGGGTATGTAAACAGGTACCTAGAGCACGGCCTGCGTCTGTGTCACTTTCGCGACCAACTTGCCGTCGTCGTCGTGGACCTCGGTCTCCACCACGACGAACTTGCGGCCCGCGTGCAGTGGTCTGGACGACGCAGTCGCGTAGCCCGAACGCACCGCGCGCAGGAAGTTCGTCTTCGACTCGACGGTCGTCGTGCCCTGGCCGCCCTCGGGCAGGTTGAGGAACGCGCACACGGCGCCGGTCGAGTCGGCCAGCGCCATGAGCGCGCCCCCGTGCAGCACGCCGCCGAGCGTGCAGAGGCTCTCGTCCCACTTCAGCCGGCTGCGCACGAGCGCGGGCCCGTGTTCCCGGACCTCGACGCCGAGGCGTTCGGAGAACGGCATGGAGCGGTGGAAGAGCTGCGTGCCCTCGGGATCGGTCATGCCCCGCAGCTTGCCGGACGGCGGCGCCGCGGGTCGATTACCTCTCGCGTAACGCGCGTCAGCTGAGCGGGTGGACGAGCAGCAGCTCCGTGTTGTGGTCGACGGCCTCGCCGACCCGCCCGAGGTCGACGTGGATGTCGTTGTAGGACAGCTCCCGGTAGAGGGACGCAAGCGCTTGCGGCGTCCGGGCGCCGTAGTCCACGGCGTACGGCGCTTCGGCCTCGATCAGCGTCGTGAACAGCGACAACGTGCCGTCGGCGTTGTCCGCGACCTCGACGATCCGGGCGTGCTGCGGGAAGTCGACGTGCGACGCGGTGTTGATCTCCCAGAAGCTTTGCTTCGGCGTGCCACCGGCGTGCGCGGTGATCTTGTTGAGGTGCGTGTGGCCGTTGACCCAGGCCAGCACGTTCGGGAAGCGCTTGAGCAGTGCGACGAACGCGTTGCCGTCGAGGCGCGGGTCGAGCAGGTGGCGCGAGTCCGGCAGCAGGTTGCCCATCGAGCCGCTGGTGTGGTGGCTGAACAGGAGGAACAGCTCGTCGGTGACGCCGTGGGTGACCCGGCGGCCGAAGAAGTCGTAGTATGCCGAGCTGCCGCGCTTGAGCGTCGACTCGACCCAGTTGTACTGCGCGAGGCCGATCGAGCCGTCGGCGAACCCGGCGTCGGTCGTCGTGTCGAGGCTGATGCCGGTGATGCCCGGCGCGATCCGGAAGGTGTAGTAGACGGCCTTGCCGTCGGCGTTGTCGGCGCCGAAGCCGTGACCGACCGGGCCGGGGCCGGTGTTGGCGGTGTCGAGGTGCGCGCGCACGAACTCGCCGGTGCTGAACGGGCGGCGGCGCGCGTCCGGCGTGATCTCGCGGATCGTGCCCCCGCCGCCGAACAGTTCGGCGACCGGCACGCTCGAGCCGGGCTTCTTGATGGCCGCGGCGAGCTTCTTCGCGGTGCTCTCGTCCTTGCCGATCACCTTGTACTTGCTGGTGTACCAGGCGTCGATGCCGGGGATCTGGGCCGGCAGCGAGCCGACGATGCTGTCGTCGTGGTTGCCGAAGGTGCAGAACCACGGGACGTCGAGCCCCGGCGCGGTGAACGTCCCGATGCCCGCTTCGAGCAGGCCGGGAATCTGTGGGAAGCCCTTGGCGGTGTACGCGTCGCCGCCCGGGGTGCCCGGGTTCCAGAACGCGCTGTTGCCCGAGCTCTGGACGCCTTCGTAGGCGTTCGGGTCGCCGGAGTTCGGCGTGACGCTGCCGCCGTTGAGCACCTTGAGGAACCAGTCGAGCTCGATCAGCTCGTGGTTGTCGGTGTTGTCGCCGGTGGTGACCATGAGGTCGAACGGCCGTCCGGTGAACGGCCCCTGCCGCACGCTGTTGACGCGTTCGACGAGCGCGCTGGTCGCGACGGTGCCGAGCGCCTCCTGCGGCCGGTGCGCGGAGCCGATGTAGGGGTGCAGGTACTCGAAGCGCGCGGGGCTCTCGGTGTCGGTGATGTGCAGGTCGGTGAACTGCACGAACGCGCTGAGCGCGCGGCGCCGGTCGTCGCGCCCGGCCTGCGGGGCGGCGAGGTCACCACGGACGACGAGCGGCCAGCCGGGGCCGGCGCTCAGCCGGGAGTAGGTCGCGGTGCCGCCGCCGGCCGCGACCTGCTCGAGCGTCGTCCCGGCGGTGCTGACCGAGCGGGTGGAGGTGAGCCGCAGCGCCCGGTCGAGCGCGTTCGCGGTGGGTGTGCAGAGCAGCAGCCCGAGACCGGCGGCGCCGGCCGTGGCGAAGGTGCGCCGGGTGAGTTCGGCCATGTGATTCGCTCCCCAGGTGTCTCGGTTGCCCAGCACCGTGCCGGACGACGTTGTCCACACGGTGAACATGAAAAACATTCACCGTGACACTTTGGTTCACCTTGTCACAGGGCTTGGGGTGGGGTGTACCGCCGAAGGTCGTGGTCATTTCCGCCGCGGGCCGGTCAGCAGGCGATGCCGCACGCCGTTCCCGCCGCGGCGAACAACCCGAAGAAGAACAGCATCATGACCAGCGCCGGGATGACCGCGATAATGCCGCAGACCAAGCCCGCGATCGCCATGCCCTTGCCGGTGTAGCCGGGCCGGTCGCCCTGGATCAGGCCGGCCCACGACAGGCTGATCGCCAGGAAACCGAACAGCAGGTCGAGGAACGGAACTCAGAACAGCACGAGCGCCACAATGCCGATCACCATGCCGGCGACGGCCATGCCGCTGGTGCGCAGCAACGGGTACGCCGCGTACGGCCGGCCGGTGTACTGCTGGATCAGCCTTACCAGAACCGGCCGTCGATCCGCGGATTTCGGTCGCGGTTGTCCACAGGGGCCGCGCTGATCGTCCAGTTGTCCACAGATTCGCGAGGACCCCGTTTTCGGCCCTTCCCCCCGATAGACTGGACAGGGGACGCCCCCCGGGATGGGTGGGGGTGTTGTCTTGGTCCTCTGGGCCGGGCAAAAGTGGCGCCGCTCAGCCTTTCAGGCCCGACTCCGTCACCCCTTGGACCAGGTAGCGCTGCAGGAACGCGAACAGCAGCACGATCGGCAGGATCGACACCGCCGCCGCCAGGAACAGCAGGTTCAGTTGCGGGTTCTGCGCCGTCAGCAGGCCCGACAGCGCCACCTGGACCGTCCATGAATCGGGGGACTGGGCGATGATCAGCGGCCACAGGAACGCGTTCCAGCTGCCGATCACCGTGATCACCGCGATCGCCGCGAAGAAGCCTCGCGAGTTCGGGACCACGATGCGCCAGAACACGCCCCAGCGCGTGAGGCCGTCCACTCGCCCGGCCTCCTCCAGTTCGCGGGGGAAGTCCAGGAAGTACTGCCGGAACAGGAAGACGCTGAACGCGCTGAACAGCCCCGGGATCACCAGACCGCGGAAGTCCGACAGCCAGCCGAGCGTCGAGACCACCACGAAACTCGGCACGAACGTCACCGACGTCGGGATCATCAGTGTTCCCAGCACCGCGTAGAAGACCAAACGAGAATGGCGATAAGGGATGCGCGCCAGGCCGTAGCCCGCCAATGAGCACAGCACCAGCAGGCCGACCGTCTGCAGTACCGCCACGATCGCCGAGTTCACCAGGCTTCGAGCGAAAGGGACGTCGTCCATCGAGAACAGGCGAGTGAAGTTCTCCCAGTGCACTGTGGACGGGAAGAACGTCCACTGTGGAGCGGTGATCTCCGCGCGGGACGCCAGGCCGTTGCGCAGCAGCAGGTAGAACGGCAGCAGGAACAGCACGGCCGCGACGATCAGCGCCGTCCAGCGGAGGAACGCTCTCATGACGCACGTCCGAACCGGAGGACGCGGCCCTGCAGCAGCGTCACCAGGGCGATGATCAGCGCCAGGATCACCGCGCCCGCGCTGCCGCGGCCCAGGTCCTGGCCGCCGGAGCCCAGGGACGTGTAGTACAGGTACACCAACGGTGGCCGGGCGAACGGTGGGTAGCCGCGGGCGTCGCCCATGATGTTGTAGAACTCGTCGAACGCCTGGTACGCGTTGATCAGGTTCAACAGCAGCACCGCCACCGCCGTCGCGCGCAGCTGGGGCAGGGTCACGTATCGGAACACCTGCCAGCCCGGCTTCGCGCCGTCGAGCCACGCCGCCTCGTACAGGTGCTGGGGAATCCGTTGCAGGGCCGCGATGAACAGGATCATGTAGAACCCGAGCTGCAGCCACAGTCGCGCCGTCACCAGGACGACCCAGTACAGCGGCGGGTGGACCGTGCCCGTCCAGGCGACCGGGTCGGCGCCGAACAGGCCGAGCACCGTGTTCGCCAGTCCGTATCGGACACCCGAGAACAGGGACGTCTTCCAGATCAGCGACGCCACGACGTACGAGCACGCGAACGGCAGGAAGAACACCGACCGGAAGAACGCCCGCGCGAACCGCAGCTGGTTGACGCCGAGCGCCAAGGCCAGCGACAGCACGAACGTCAGCGGCACGATGAACAGCGCGAACACGCTGAACGTGCCGAGGCTGGACAGGAACGGCTCGTCGGTGAGCATGTGCCCGTAGTTGTCCAGCCCGACGAACTCCGTGGGCGTGACGGTGTTGCGCGCGTCGAAGAACGACAGGTACGCGCTCCAGCCGATCGGCAGGTACGCGAACACCGCCAGCCCCAGCAGGAACGGCCCGACGAACAGCCAGAACGTGCGTGCGTCTCGCCGCTTCATCCTCTGTGTCATCCAAAAAGGCGCTTGAGCTCGGCCTGCGCCACCCCGACCGCCGTCTTGACCTGCGCGGCCGGATCGGCTCCCTCCTTAGCGATCTTCGCGACCGCGTCGGACAGCGCCGTGTTCGACTGCTGTGTCCACACCGGACCGCCGACCAGGTGGCTGTTCTCCTTGACGAACCGGGCGGCGTCGGCCGCCGGGCCGGTCTTGAGGCTGTCCGCGCGGTCGGCCAGGCTCTGGCGCGCCGGGACGTGGAAGCCGAACTTCGTCGCGAACTCCAGCTGGTCCTGCGTCTGGTCGACCCACAGCCACTTGATGAACGCCTTGGCCTCGGCGACGTGCGCGCTCTTGGCGTTGACCATCGCGCCGTACGCGCCGACCGGCACCGACGGCGCGCCACTCGCGTCGAGCTTGGGGAAGGGCAGCACGCCGAAGTCGTCGTCGAACGCGTCGCGGATCTTCGGCACGTTCCACAGCCCGGTCCACTGCATCGCGGCCAGGCCGTCGACGAACGCGCCGGGGTCCGACCAGTCGGCGGGCGCGCCGAGCAGCAGCGAACCGTTGCTGTTGAGCGTGTGCAGCTTGGCCAGCGCGGTCGCCGCTCGCGGGTCGTCGAAGCCGACCTCGCGGTTGCCGTTCTTCAGGTAGTCGAGGCCGGCCGACCACAGCAGCGGGCCGGTGAGCACGCCGACACCGCCGTCGTTGCCCGCGAAGAAGCCCTTCACGCCGTCCTTCGTGAGCTTCGCCGCCGCGTCGACCAGCTCGTCGACGGTCTGCGGCGGCTGCACGCCCGCCGCCTGCAGCAGGCTCTTGCGGTAGAAGAGCACCTGCGTGTCGGTGGCCTGCGGGATGCCGTAGACCTTGCCCTCGACGGTCTGCGCGGCCAGCACCGCCGGGCTGAAGTCGCCCTTGACCGGCCCGATGACGTCGTCGAGCGCGACGACCTGGTTCTGCCGCACCCAGTCGATCTTCACCTGGGCCTCGAAGACGTCCGGCACCTTGCTGTTCTGCAGCGCGGTGACGATCTTCGAGTCGTAGTCGCCCGGGTTCCACTGCACGGTGACGGCGGCGCCGGGGTACGTCGCGGCGTAGCGCTTGACGGCTTCCTGGACGCCGTCCTCGCCGTAGGCGTGGTACCACTGCTGGAGCGCGACCTTCGGCGCGTCCGAGGGCGGCGGCCCGGCCGAGTACGCCGTCGACGGCGGCGGGTCACCCTGCCGCCCGGTGTTCGACCCGCACGCGGCGACCAGCGCCCCGACTCCCGCGAGCGCGAGAAAACTCCGCCTGTTCTGCATCCCCAGTACTCCTCCGTGAATGTCCGTGAAGGCCACCTTCAGGGACATAGAGTCCCTCAAGGTGGCCTTCACGGAACTAAAGGCACGCCGGAGATTTACCCGTTAGAGCTGTGAGATGTCGAGCTTTCCCTCGGAGTAGGACGCGCGGATCCGCTTCTTGTCGAACTTGCCGACGCTCGTCTTGGGCACTTCGTCCACGAACGTCCAGTTCTCCGGCAGCTGCCACTTCGCGACCTTGTCGCTGAGGAACTCGCGCAGCTCTTCCGGCGTCGCCGTCTGGCCCTCCTTGAGCACGACGGCGACCAGCGGCCGCTCGTCCCACTTCTCGTCCGGGATGCCGACGACCGCGGCCTCGGCCACCGCCGGGTGACCCATGACCTGGTTCTCCAGGTCCACCGAGGAGATCCACTCGCCGCCGGACTTGATGACGTCCTTGGCGCGGTCGGTCAGCGTCAGGTAGCCGTCCGAGCTGATCTTGCCGACGTCACCCGTGCGCAGCCAGCCGTCGTGGAACTTGTCCGGGTCGATATCGGCGCCGCCGTAGTACGCCCCGGCGATCCACGGGCCCCGGACCTCCAGCTCGCCGACGGCTTCGTTGTCCCAGGGCAGTTCCTCGCCCGAGTCGCCGATCAGCCGAGCCGACACGGCCGCCGGGAAGCGGCCCTGCGTGTAGCGGTAGCGCCAGGCCTCGTCGCCGGTCGCGGACGCCGGCGGGCGCGCGACGCTGCCCAGCGGCGACGTCTCCGTCATGCCCCAGGCGTGCAGGATCCGGACGTTGTGGCGCTCCTCGAACGCGTGCATCAGCGACGGCGGCACCGCCGACCCGCCGACGACGACCTCCCGCAGGTGCGAGATGTCCTGCGGGTTGGCTTCGAGGTGGGCGAGCAGGCCCTGCCAGACGGTCGGGACCGCGCCGGCGAACGTCGGCTTCTCGGCGGCCAGCAGCGCGGCCAGCGGGGCGGGCTGGAGGAACCGGTCCGGCATCACCAGCGACGCGCCGACCATCAGCGCCGCGTACGGCAGGCCCCACGCCATCGCGTGGAACATCGGCACGATGGCCAGGGCGGCGTCGTGCTGGGCGAGGTTCATGCTGTCGCTCATGCAGACCTGCATCGAGTGCAGCCAGATCGACCGGTGCGAGTAGACGACCCCCTTGGGGTCACCCGTCGTGCCCGAGGTGTAACACATCGCCGCCGCGGAGCGCTCGTCGATCTCCGGCCAGTCGAAGGTGTCCGGCTGGCCGGCCAGCAGCTCGGCGTAGGAGTGCACCTGGATGCCGTCGGGCGCCTGCAGCGACGCCGCGTCGCCGTTGGCCACGATGACGTGCCGGACCGTCTTGAACTCCGGCAGCTGCTTGGCCAGCAGCGGGACCAGGGTGCCGTCGACGATGACGACCTGGTCCTCGGCGTGGTTGGCCACGAAGGTCAGCTGCTCGGGGAACAGCCGGATGTTCAGGGTGTGGAGCACGGCGCCCATCGCCGGGACGGCCAGGTAGGCCGCGAGGTGCTCGGCGTTGTTCCACATGAACGTGCCGACGCGCTGGTCGCCGGTGATGCCGAGGCTCCGGAGCGCGTTCGCGAGGCGGGCGGCGTTGCGGCCGAGTTCTCCGTAGCTCTCGCGACGGGCTTCTGAACCGGTCCAGGTGACGACTTCGCTCGCCGAGTGCACCGACGTGCCGTGGCGGAGCAGGTTCGCCAGCGACAGCTGGCCGTCCTGCATGGTGCTCAACATGGTCACTCCCGGGGGTGTTCGCCGGTGAACGGGGGTTGGGCCGACTCTAGTGCGGATCGGGTGAAGCGGGCATGGTCAACAATGGCTCCGTTCGGTCACGGTCGTCGCCCGATCGCGCGACGACCGAACGGTGATCATGATCATCGGATTTGGCCCTTTTCCTTGCAGTGAAGGAAATGCGCGCGAATTCGGGGCGTAGTGGAGGCTTCACTTCCGGGTGAGTTGGGCCACTCGGGACGCAGATTGGGAGCGTTTCCGCAGGCCGGAGCGGGTTGCCCGGCATCACCTCCAGGGGTAATAAGTGCGTGTCGGTTGCACGACCGCGAACCCGGTGGCGTTTACTGGGGCCGTGGTAAGGGACGGCTGGCCAGCGCTTGCAGCAGCAAGCACAGCAAAAAGCCGTCGGCCGCGAAAGCGGAGACCTGAGAGGAAAGGACTACTACGTTGGCTCTGCCTACGTTGACTCCGGAGCAGCGCGCCGATGCACTCGCCAAGGCGGCCGAGGCTCGCAAGGCGCGTTCGGAGCTGCTCGCGTCGATCAAGTCCGGCAAGGAGAGCATCGAAAAGGTGCTCAAGCAGGCCAAGGAGAACAAGACGATCGGGAAGACGAAGGTCACCCAGCTGCTGAAGGCCGTTCCCGGCCTCGGCGCGGTGAAGGTCGCCGCCCTGCTCGAGCAGGCCGGCATCGACCCGGACCGGCGCGCCGCCGGCCTGGGCGAGCGCCAGCGCGAGGCGCTCATCGACGCGCTCAAGTAGCCGTCACCAGGAGCTGACCGCGAGGGGAGTGTCGCTCGTGACACTTCCCTCGCGGATCTCCCGGATCCTGGGACTCTGGAGTCGTGGACGAACTCCCGGTTGCTGATTTGGTCGCCCGCTACCAGCGCGGCGACTTCCTGTTCACGACCGCCCGGCGCGCACTCCTGGCGCAGGGCACCCTCCGGACCGTCACGGAGACGGACCCCCGGCGGCTCGCCTCGGTGATCCCGGGCGTGCTGGCCGAGACCGGCGCCCCGCTGGCGGTCGGCGTCCTGCCGTTCGACACCGGGCCCGACACGAAGGTGCCGGGTCACCTGGTCGTGCCGCGGACCGTCCACCGGTCCGAAGGCGCCCCTTCGCTGCCCCGAGAGGTCCTGGCCGCGCCGTCACACGTGCGCGAAGTGCCCTCGCCCGAGCAGCACATGGCTTCGGTGCGCGCCGCCGTCGGCGCTCTTCGTGAGCGTGACCTGCGGAAAGCCGTCCTGGCCCGCGCGCTCGACCTCGAGTTCTCCTCGCCGGTGGCCGCCGAGAGCATCGTGCGGAACCTGGCCGTCGGCAACCCCCGGCACTTCACCTACGCGGCCGAGCTGCCCGGTGGCCGGACGCTCGTCGGCGCCACGCCGGAACTGCTGCTGCGCCGCACCGGGCTGACGGTCTTTTCGAGCCCGCACGCCGGCTCGATGCCGCGCTCGACCGACCCGGCGACCGACCGCGCCAACGGCGAGGCGCTGCGGACGTCCCGCAAGGACCAGCTGGAACACGCCGTGGTGATCGACTACCTCGTCGAGGCGCTGCGGCCGTTCTGCCGGACGCTGGAAGTCCCCGCTGAGCCGGAGCTGGTCACCACGCCGGCCATCTGGCACCTGCGGACGCCGATCACCGGCGAGCTGGCCGACCCGGACGTCACGGCGCTCGACCTCGCGGCGGCGCTGCACCCGACCCCGGCGATCTGCGGCACCCCGACCGACGGCGCACGCGACCTGGTCCAGGAGCTGGAGCCGTTCGACCGCGACTACTACGCGGGCGCGGTCGGCTGGGTCGACGCCACGGGCGACGGCGAGTGGGCGGTGGCGATCCGCTGCGCCGAGATCGCGTCGACGTCGATGCGCCTGTATGCCGGGGGCGGGATCGTCCCGGCTTCGGACCCGCGCGCGGAACTGGACGAGACGACGGCGAAGTTCCGGACCCTGCTGACGGCGATGGGCCTGGAAGACTCGCTCACGTAGTCCAGAGGACGCGGAGCAGGTCGACCCGATTCTGGTCTTCGAGGATCAGGTAGGTCAGCAACCTTCGCCGTGGGGGCCGAACACCAGGTTGCGCATGGCGCCGTCCGGGTTCGCGCGGTGGTACGGGTCGCCTTTGCCCGGCACGATCTCCAGCACCGCGATCGCTTCGGCCAGCGGCGGAAGAGCAAGCTGCGGCAGCGCTCGAATCTGGTCCTGGACCTCGGGGTAGACCTCGATGTCGTAAGCCACTACTGCAGGCCGAGCTCCGTCTTGAACGTGCTCCACGACCGGCTTCCGGCCGGTGCTTGCCCGGTCTGGAGTGCCCGGTCCTCGGCTTGGAGCATGCGCCGGTGCGCGGCCGGGTCGGCCTGCGTGCTGCGTGCCACCCGGCTCCACGAGGCGAGCGTCTCGACCAAGTCGGTCAGGCTCAGCTGATCGCGGGCGATGTCGAGCGCGTGCTCGTAGTCGCGATCGAACTCGACTACGTCCTCCGGCAGCAGGGCCGACCGGATGGCGGACGGTGAGGTGCTCGGACCGAACTCCGGTTCCGGTCCGATGGCTGCTGTGGACATGGGGACACACTATAGCGGCCGAGGTCGCCACTCCCCGTTTTCGTCAGGGGACCCAGTGTTCCTCGGTCACCGACAGTTCGTCGGTGGTCAGCACCGCGATCGCCGCCCGGTAGCCGTCTGCGGCCTTCAGGTCCACCAGGCGGGTGCGGGCCGGATCCAGAGCCGGGTCGCCCGAGGTGATCAGGCGGGCCGGCTCGTCGTAGCGGGAGAACGTGATGCTCTGCAGCGGGATCTTCAGGCCCTTGCCCGTGGCCTTCATCACCGCCTCCTTGCGCGTCCAGTAGACGAAGAACGCCGCGGCCTTCTCCTCGGGCGGAAGGCCCGTCAGGTGCCCCGCCTCGGCCGGGCTCAGGGCGTACTCGATGAGGCCGTCGTCCGCGCGACGGGTGGCTGTCTCGACGTCCAGGCCGACCGGGACCGCGGGGGTGGCCGCGAGGCCGATCAGGTCGCCCGAGTGTGAGATGGACAACGTCAGGTCCGCGCCCGGGATGCGGGGCCTGCCGTGCGGTTTGCCGCAGTCTTCGCAGGTCGCGTCGAACTTCACCGACTCCAGCGGGACGCCGAGGCGCTCCGCCGTGACCGTCTTCGCCAGGACGCGGCCGGTGAGGAAGCGGCGCTTGTCCGCGTCCTGCCGGTACGCCTCGAACCGGCCCTGTTCGACGTCGTCGAGCAGGCGCAGGAACTGCGGCTCGGCGGGCAGGGGCGCTGACCAGCGGACGACGATCTCCATCACAACCCCGATCCTCCCGGGCCGCGCAGCGCTTGTCACGAATTAGGGGACAGGACTGGGGTAATCCCGCTCTCAGGAGGTACCCTCGGACTAAGCGGTCGCTTAGCCAGTGTCGGAGGAGCAGCTCGGATGGATTTCTCACTCAGCACCGAAGAACGGGAAGTGCGCGACTGGGTCCGCACGTTCGTCCAGCGGGAGCTGATCCCGCTCGAGCAGGAGGTGCTGCGCCGCGAGCGCGCGCACCAGCCCGGCCTCACCGGCGAGGAGCTGAAGGACCTCCAGCTGAAGGCCAAGGAATCCGGCTTCTGGGGCGTGTTCACCCCCGAGGAGTACGGCGGCATGGGCCTGTCCGCCGTGATGGCCGCGCTGCTGGAGGCCGAGCTCGGCCGCACCTTCGTGCCGTTCCGCTTCGGCGGCGCCGCGGACAACATCCTGTTCCACGCCAACGAAGAGCAGAAGCAGACCTACCTGCTGCCGACCATCTCGGGCGAGCGCAAGTCCTGCTTCGCGATCACCGAGCCGGGTGCCGGGTCGGACGCCAAGGCCATCCGGACGACCGCCCGCAAGGACGGCACCGACTGGGTCATCAACGGCGAGAAGACGTTCATCACCGGTGGCAACGAGGCCGACTTCACCATGGTCTTCGCCATCACCGACCCCGAGAAGGGCGCGAACGGCGGTGTCACGTGCTTCCTGGTCGACCGCGAGGCCGGCTGGAAGTCCGAGTACATCGACACCATGGGCGAGTGGGGCCCGGCGTCGCTGATCTTCCAGGACGTCCGCGTCCCGGAGACGCAGATCCTCGGTGAGGAGGGCCGCGGTTTCGAGCTCGCCATGCAGTGGATCGGCCAGGGCCGTTACCTGCTGCCGGCGCGCGCTATCGGTTCGTGCGAGCGGCTGATCTCCATGGCCATCGAGCACGCCAACACCCGCGAGACGTTCGGGCAGAAGATCGCCGAGCGGCAGGCCATCCAGTGGATGATCGCCGACTCGGGCGTCGAGCTCGAAGCCCTGCGCTGGCTGGTGCTCAACGCCGCCTGGCAGGTCGACCAGGGTGTCGACTCGCGGCACGCGCAGTCGATGGCGAAGCTGTACGGCGGCCAGAAGGCCAACGAAATCGTCGACCGCGTGCTGCAGATCCACGGCGGCATGGGGTACACGCGCGAGCTGCCGGTCGAGCGCTGGTACCGCGAGCTGCGGCTGCTGCGCATCTACGAGGGCACCGACGAGATCCAGCGCCGCACGATCGCGCGCAACCTGCTCAAGGGGCACGTGAAGGTCGGCGGTGTGCTCGGCTGAGGACCCCCGGACGCAATCGAGGCCACCTCCCGGAACTTCGGGAGGTGGCCTCGCGGCTCTGGGGGGGTTACTTCTTGTTGCGGATGGCGATCGGCACGCCGGCCAGGTCCTCTTCGTTGCACAGCAGCTTCACGTCGTAGTACGGCGAGCCCTGCCGGTCGTCGTAGTCGAGGTGGATGGCCAGGACGTCGAGTGGTTCACCTAGCCACTCCTGCGCCTGCCGTAGCCACTTGGAGCACCGCTCCAGGGCGGTGGGGAGATCGTCATCGCGGAACTCGACCGGGCGGTAGGGTACGTCCTGCACCTGATCGCGGGGGCTTGCCGGCGCCGGGAGGCCCGGCGCGAGACCCGAGTCGTCCAGTTCCAGTTGGATCGTTTCCTCAGTCACCCTTCGAGCGTCCCCCACGCGCGCCGTCTGAGCAAGGCGTACACAGGTAAAAGCGGCGCTAAACGGACACCCCCCACTCTTTCGCGACGATTTCCCGGCAGCGTGCGAGGTTGCTTACACCGGGCGATGACGTGCAGCCCAGGGCCCGTGAAGCCAGCTCCGCGTAGTGCTCGGCGAGCTGGTCCAGCGCGAGCGGGCCGCGCGGCGAATACCACCGCGCGACGCCACTGCACATCTCCAGCAATGCCAGCCGCGTCACCGCCGGGTGGCCGGTGTGGAACACCCCGGCCGCCACGCCTTCGTCGATGGCCGCGGCCCAAAGCCGTTCGTAACCGTCGCGCAGGGCGACGACCGGTGCGCGCGCGGCCGGGGACAGGACGTCGACTTCGTTGTCCACCACGCGGGTTTCCGCCGGACCGACCGCGTGCGCGAGCACGTGCAACGCGACGAGCGTGCGCAACCGATGCACCGGATCGGGGCTGCCGGCGGTCGCTTCGCGGGCGGCGTCGAGGAGGCGGGTCAGCGCGGTGTGCATGATTTCCGCGAGCAGATCCTCCTTGGTGCCCATGTAGTGGTAGAGGCTCGCCGAGGAGAGTTCCGCCTCCTGCGCCAGATCCCGGATGCCGGTGCCGTGGAAACCCTTGTTGGCGAACAGCTTCACCGCCGCCGCGCGCACCCGGTCGCGACTGCTCACAGCCATGCTTCCGCCTTCGTGTCCCACGCGCCCGCGCGCAGGTCGGCCACCTTGCGCAGCTCGCCCTTCGCGACGCGCTCCGACGGCGTCAGCGGCAGCTCGTCGGCGAACGCCCAGAACCGCGGAACCTTGAAGTAGGCCAGTTTCCCAGCGCAGAAAGCGGCCAGCGCGGCCGGTTCCGGACGTTCGCCGTCACACACGACGTACGCCTTGATCTCCTCGCCGCGCAGCTCGTCCGGCACCGCGATCACGGCCGCGAGCCGCACCGCCGGGTGCAGCAGCAGCGCGCGCTCGACCTCGTCGGCGGAGACGTTCTCGCCGCTGCGGCGGATCATGTCCTTCGTGCGGCCGACGTAGTAGACGCGGCCCGCGTCGTCCATCCTGGCGAGGTCGCCGGTGCAGAACCAGCCGTTCTTGAACGCCTTCGCCGTCGCGTCGGGATCGTCGTGGTAGCCGTGCATCAGGCCGATCCCGCGGATCAGCAGCTGGCCGGTTTCCCCGCGTGGCAACGGTTTACCGTCGTCGCCGGCGATCATCACCTCGCGGTCGCGGCTGGGCCGTCCGATGCAGCCGGTGCCGACGGTTTCGTCGTGGTCAGCGGCCCCGACCCGGATGTCGCTGCCCGTCTCGGTCATCCCGAACGCCTCGAACCACGGCACCCCCCAGCGCCGCTCCAGCTCGGCGTGCAGGTCGTGCGGGATCGCGGACGCGCAGATCGCGCGGACCCGGTGGTCGCGGTCGGCGTCCGAAGGCTCCTGGCGCAGCAGCAGCGTCGGCATCAGGCCCAGGCAGTAGAACCACGTCACGCCGTGCTCGCGGACCTTCGCCCAGAACGTGCTGGGGTGGAACCGGTCCAGCACGACGAGCGTGGCGCCGCCGGCCAGGCCCAGCGCGACGTTCCACTGTGGATCGATGTAGTGGAACGGCTGCGCGGTGAGGACGACGTCGTCCTCACCGACGGCGGGGAAGTCGGTGGCGAGGCTGACGGCCAGCGTCGTCCAGTAGCGGTTGGGCAGCACGCAGCCCTTGGGGGCGCCGGTGGTGCCCGAGGTGTACTGGATGTTGACCGGCGTTTCCGGCACCGGGGTGAAAGCGGCGGCACTTTCACGTGAAAGTGCCGTTCGGAGCGCGTCCGGGGTGATGACCTCGGCCAGGCTGATCCGGTTCAGCAGCTCGGTGAACTCCGCCGCCGCGACGACCAGCTTCGCGCCGGAGTGGCGCAGGACGTGGGCGCCGTCGAACTCGCGGTAGTTCGTGTTGACCGGCACCAGCAGCGCGCCGATCTTGGCCAGGCCGAGCCAGATCAGCGGGAAGGCGGGCTGGTTGCGCAGCATCACGGCGACCCGGTCGCCCGGGCCGATGCCGCGCTCGGTCAGGGCGGCGGCGATGCGCGACGTTTCGGCGTCCACCTGGGCGAAGGTGAAGCGCTCCCCGGTTTCGTCGAAGATCCAGGCCGTGCGCTGTGGCCACAGCTCGGCGGCGCGCGTGACGAGCTGGGCGAGCGTCCCGATCTCGGCCGGCGGCGTCACGTCCGGCTCCGGAAGGCCTCCGTGGACGCGGCGACCGCGGCCGAGGTTTCGGTGATCAGCGCGTGGCTGACTTCGAGCTCCAGCGCGGGCTCGACGTCGATCGGGGTGTCGAGGACGCGCTTCGCCATCGCCGCGGCGGCCGGCGGGTGCTCGGCGATCCGCTTCGCCCAGCTCAGCGCCTCCGCCTGGAGCTGCTCGGCGGGCACCGCCGCGTTGACCATGCCCAGCTCCGCGGCCTTGCGGCCGTCGAAGCGCTCACCGAGCAGCAGCAGCTCCTTCGCCTTGAGCGGGCCGACGAGCAGCGGCAGCAGGCGTGACGCCGCGCCGGTGACGCTCAGGCCCAGGGAGACCTCCGGGAAGGCGAACACCGCGTCCTCGGCCGCGAGGATCAGGTCGCAGCCGAGCGCGAACTCGGCGCCCGCGCCGATCGCGTAACCGTGCACCGCGGCGATCACCGGCTGCCGCAGCCCGCGCAGCCGCCGCGTGACGTCCTGGAGCCGGTCGAGCCGTGCCCGCGAATCACCCTCCGGGGTGGGTTCCTTGAGGTCGTGACCGGCGCAGAAGGCCCGGCCGTTCCCGGACAGCACGACGACACGCGCGTCGCTGCGGGCGGCGGCGTCGAGCGCGGTGAGGAAGTCGTCGACCAGCACGGCGGCGACCGCGTTCAGCCGCTCGGGCCGGTTGAGCCGGATGTGCGCGATGCCGTCCTCGACGGCGAAGTCCACGGTGGGCATGCGGCCGATGCTAGACGTTCGATCGATCGATCGATAGCCTCGGGTGTATGCGGGTTGATGTGGTCTACGAAAACGCTCTGGTGTGGACCGGCACGGGCGTGACCAGCGCACTCGCCGTGCTGCACGGCCGGGTCGTGGCGCTGGGCGAGGACGCTCTCGGGGTGTCCGCGCGCCGCCGGGTCGACCTCGGCGGCGGGTTCGTCGTGCCGGGCTTCCACGACGCGCACAACCACATGGCCTGGTTCGGGATGGCGCTCGACGACGTTCCGCTCGGCGGCTGCCGCAGCGTCGAGGAGGTCTACGACGCCGTCGCCGCGCGGGCCGTGACGCTGCCGCCCGGGAGCTGGGTGATCGGGAGCGGGTACGACCAGAACAAGCTCGCCGGCGGGCACCCGGACCGTCACGGCCTCGACCGCGCGGCGCCCGGGATGCTCGTGCGGCTGAAGCACACGTCCGGGCACATGACCGTGGTCAACTCGGCCGTGCTCGACCAGCTGGACCTGGACAACGTGCCGGTCGGCGGGGACGTCGTGCACGCCGACGGCTCGCCGACCGGCCTGCTGCGCGAGCAGGCCCAGCTGCTGCTGCGGCCGCTGACCTACCCGACGCCGGTGGAGCAGGTCGTCCGCGGTCTGGACCGGGCTTCGGAGCGGTACCTCTCCGAGGGCATCACGAGCGTCCAGGAGGCCGGGATCGGCGGCGGGCTGGTCGGTGAGACCCCCGCCGAACTGGCCGCCTACCAGGTCGCGCGCGACCGCGGCGTGCTGCGCGTGCGCAGCACCGTGATGGTCGCCGCGAGCGTGCTGCACGACCTGCCCGACGGCGCCGAGTTCGGCCTCGACCTGGGCCTGCGCACCGGCCTCGGCGACGAGTGGCTGCGCGTCGGGCCGATGAAGCTGTTCGCCGACGGTTCGCTGGTCGGGCGCACCTGCGCGATGCACGAGCCGTTCGACGGCGAGCCGGGCAACGTCGGCTACTTCCAGGTGCCCGAGGACGAGATCGCGCGCACGATCCGGCGCGCGCACGACGCCGGCTGGCAGATCGCGACGCACGCCATCGGCGACCGCGCGATCACCGTCGTCCTCGACGCGTACGAAGCCGCGTTGCAGGCCTCGCCGCGCGCGGACCACCGGCACCGCATCGAGCACTGCGCGGTGCTTCAACCCGCGGAGCTGACCAGGCTCGCTTCGCTGGGGTTGCTCGCCTCGCCGCAGGGCCGCTTCGTCAACGAGCTCGGCGACGGGATGCGCGCCGCGCTCGGTGAAGCCCGCGTGCCGTGGTGCTACCGGCTGCGCAGCGTCCTCGACGCGGGCTGCGTGCTGCCGGCGTCGTCGGACCGCCCGGTGGTCGACGGCCACCCGCTGCTCGCCCTCGCGGACATGGTGCGCCGGCGCACGGCGTCCGGCGCGCCCTTCGCCCCCGAAGAGGCGCTGACGCCGGAGCAGGCGCTGCGCGCGTACACGTACGGCTCGGCCTACGCGACTTTCGCCGAGCAGGACCTGGGCACGCTCGAGCCCGGGAAGCTCGCCGACTTCGCCGTGCTCTCCGGCTCCCCGCTCGAGGAGTCCGCTTTGGACGACCTGCGCGTGCAAGCCACCGCCGTCGGCGGCGAACTGCGTTACCAGGCCTGATGTCTCACTTCGTCCGGATGAACCCGAGTGCCTCCTTCGCCAGGGCCGGCCACGGCTGCGGGGAGTCCGCCGCCAGGGCCAGCCATTCCTTCATCGGGGTGCCCTTGTTCGCGTCGAACCGGACGCCGTGCCCGCCCTCGACCAGCTCGTCCACGCGGGCCTTCGGCAGCTTCAGCACCAGCTGCCCGCGGACGAACATCGCGAAGATCCGGCCGTCCGCGCGCAGGGCGCCGCGCCCGAACCCGCCGGTCGCGCCGGGTGGCGTGATGCCCGGTTGTCCGGTGAACTCGTCGACCAGGTCCTCGAACTTCTCTTCCGGTGACATCGACCACCTCCTCCGCGCTCGACCCTAACGACCACCACCGACAGAAACGGGAGGCGCAATGCCCGTCCGCGACGCCGTCGCCGAAGACATCGAAGAGATCTGCGCGCTCATCGAGGAGCACGCCGTCTACGAGGACAAGCACGACCTCAAGCTGGACCGCGCCGAGATGGGCGGGCACCTGTTCGGGCCGGGGCCGAAGGCCTGGGTGCTGATCGCCACCCCGCCCGACGAGCCCGGCACGGTCGCCGGCTTCGCCTTCTGCAGCTGGAACTTCTCCACCTGGGAGGCCAAGCCGGGGATCTGGCTGGACGACCTGTTCGTGCGTCCCGCGCACCGGCGCCACGGCCTCGGCGGCGCCCTGCTCGACGAGCTGGCCCGCCGCACCGGCGGGCGCGTCGAGTGGGACATGCAGGCGGGCAACGAGAAAGGCGAGGCGTTCTACGCCCAGCTCGGCGCGGAACCCGTGCCCGGCTGGATCCGCTACCGCTGGCGGCCGTGACTTTCACGAGAAAGTAGGCCGCCCCGTATCGTATGCGGCATGGGAGATGGTTCGGTCCGGAGGTCCTCGTCGGTCGAGGACTACGTCCGGGTGATCTACGGCCTGGTCGAGCGGGGTGAGGCGGTCACGAACACCTCCCTCGCCGGACGGCTGGAGGTCAGTCCGTCCTCGGCGTCGGGGATGGTCACGAAGCTGTCCCAGCTCGGCCTGGTCACCCACGTGCCGTACCGCGGCATCGAGCTCACGGCCGACGGCCGGCTGCTCGCGCGGTCGGTGCTGCGCCGCCACCGGCTGATCGAGACGTACCTGGTCTCCGAGCTCGGCTACACCTGGGACGAGGTCCACGCGGAGGCGGACGCGCTGGAGCACGCGGTGTCGGACCGGCTGGTCGAGCGCATCGCGGCCAAGCTCGGCAACCCGGTCCGCGACCCCCACGGCGACCCGATCCCGGCCGCGGACGGCAGCGTCGAGGAGCTGCAGGTCCGCATCCTGGACGACCTGGAGCCGGGCGCGGTCGGTGAGATCGTCCGGGTCTGGGACACGGACCCGGAGCTGCTGCGGTACCTGACGGAACACGCGATCAACCTGGGCGAACGCATCGAGGTCGTGGAACGCCAGCCGTTCGGCGGCCCGATGGTGGTCAAGGTGGGGTCACCGCCGGAGGTGGCGACCCACGCGATCGGCAAGGAGATCGCGCAGGCCCTGTCGGTCACGCTGCGCTAACCACCGATGGTGAGGCTGAAGCCGTCGCGCTCGGTCTCGTCCGCGCTCTTCCAGAGGGTGCCGCGGTTGTTGTTGCCGACGTGCACGCCGTAGCGGTCGGCACTCGGCACGTCGGTGAACGTGAAGGTGAACGTGCGCACCCACGCGCCGTCGACGATCTTCGTCTCTTCACCGGGGCTGCGGCGCAGCTCGGTGGTGGCCACGACCTGCCCGGTCTCGTCCACGAGCGTGACCTGCGAGCCGTTGCCCAGGTCGCTGTAGCCGTCGTACCCGTCGGCGGCGGCCTTGGTGCACTTCAGGTCGCACAGCAGGGACAGCGTGCCGTGGACCGACGACGGCCCGGCGGTCGTGAAGACGATGATCAGCACGACGGCGAGCACGGTGGCGGCAGCGGCGCCGAGGACGACGAAGAGGGGCTTGCGGCTGCGGCGCGCGGGCTGCGAGACGGGTTCGGGTTGCGGGACCGGTTCAGGCGGTGGCGGCTGGAACAGGTTCGGTTCGGCGGTCATCTGTCTGTCTCGCTCTCTGTGGCCGTGACTGCGCACAGAGACGTGTTGATCAGGGCGTGCGTTACGGGAAGGTGACCTGACGTCGGGGTGCGTACGCCCGGGTGACGTCCTGGAGCGGATGTGGGGACACCCTCGCTCCGCCGACCATGGGCGCATGACCGCTCACTTCCGCTTCGGTCTCGTCGCCGGTTACTCGCCTGACCTGGCCACCTGGACCGCTCAAGCCCGGCGGGTCGAGGATCTCGGCTTCGACACGCTGCTCGCCACCGATCCCGTCGCCGGGGCCGATCCCTTCGTGCTGCTCGGGGCGGCCGCCGCGGTCACCGGGCGGATCACGCTCGGTACGTACGTGCTCGCCGATCCGTTCCGGGACGCGCGGGCGCTCGACTGGCAGGCGCAGACGCTGCACCGGCAGACCGGTGGGCGGTTCGAGCTCGGGCTCGGCGCCGGGCGGCCGAATGCCGACTCCCACGCCGCCACGCTCGGGCGGGAGTTCCCCTCGCCGGGTGAGCGCGTCACACGGATGGCGGAAACGATCGCGCACCTCAAACGATCGATCGACCGCCCCCGGCTGCTGCTCTCGGCCAGCGGGCCGAAAATGCTGGCGCTCGCCGCGCAAGAAGCCGACATCGTCACCTTCTCCTGGCACCCGGCGACCACCGAGGACCAGGCCCAGTCCATTGTGGATCGATTCCGAGGACTCGCCGGGCCGCGGCTGCCGGAGATCGAGCTGGGGTGAATCTGATCGCCGTCGGCGAGGAGCCCTCACCACAGGTCGCGCGGTTCGCCGGGCTCGACGTCCCGGACCTCGTAGCGGCAGGCGCTGTCACCGTGCTGCCGTCGGATCCGGGCCGTGCCAGGGAAAAGCTCAGCCGCTGGCGGGATCGGTGGGGGATTTCCTACGTCACTGCCAACTCCGGTTACGCGGAGCCCTTCTCCGCGATCGCGGACCACGTCAGGACTTCCGGGGCGTTCGCAGGTGGGTGAGTGCTCTTCCGATCTTGCCGGGGCGGGCCTACGCTCCAATTTTCCGTATTCGGGAGTGCTTCGGAGCGATGTGATGACCGGTCAGCGAACACACACGATCGACCGGGGGGAACTGGCGGAGCTCGACCGGCTGCTGGCCGCCGGGCCCTTCGCCGTGGCACTGCGTGCGGCGATCCGGGTGCGTGGCCTCGGCCTCGACCGGATCCGCTATCGCTTGCGCGGCAGGGGAACCACGGTCAGCCTGGCCACCCTCAGCCACTGGCAGTCCGGACGGTGCCGTCCCGAGCGGGCGGAATCGTTGGAGGCGCTGAGAAACCTCGAGGACATCCTGAACGTGCCCGACGGCTCGCTCAGCAAGCTCCTCGGACCACCGCGGGTGAGAACGCGCTTCCACCCGCAGCCGCCGCCGCTCAACTGAGCGGATTTTCGGCTGTACCGCTCAGTTGAGCGGCTAGGCTCGCGGCATGCGAGCTGTGGTCATGGAGGAGTTCGGCGTGCCGCCCGTCGTGCGGGAGGTGCCGGAACCGGTCGCGCCGCCCGGTGGGGCCGTCATCGAGGTCGACGCCACCGGGGTGTGCCGCAGCGACTGGCACACGTGGCAGGGGCACGACACCGCGGTGACGCTGCCGCACGTCGCCGGGCACGAGCTCGCCGGCCGCGTCGTCGCGCTCGGCGAGGGCGTACGCGGCTGGTCGCTCGGTGCGCGCGTCACCGTGCCGTTCGTCTGCGCCTGCGGCACGTGCGAGCAGTGCGCCCGCGGTGACCAGCAGATCTGCGACCGCGAGTTCCAGCCGGGCGCGACGCACTGGGGGTCGTTCGCCGAGCGCGTCGCGATCGGGCACGCCGAGGTCAACCTGGTCGCCCTGCCGGACTCGCTCGGCGCGGCCGAGGCGGCCGCGCTCGGCTGCCGGTTCGGCACGGCGTTCCGCGGGGTGCTGCGGCAGGGCCGGGTCACCGCCGGGCAGTGGGTGTCGGTGTACGGCTGCGGCGGGGTCGGGATCTCCGCGGTCCTGCTGGCCGTCGCGGCCGGGGCGAAGGTGGTCGCGGTCGACGTCTCGCCGGCCGCGCTGGAGCTCGCGGCGAAGTCGGGGGCGGCGCTGACCGTCGACGCCTCGGCGTTCGACGGCCCGGAGGCCGTCGCCGCGCACGTGCGCGAGCTGACCGGCGGCGGCACGCACGTCTCGCTCGACTGCCTCGGCTCGCCGTCGACCTGCGCGGCCTCGGTGGGCAGCCTCCGCAAGCGCGGGCGGCACGTCCAGGCCGGGCTGATGCCGCCGGCGCAGGGCGTCGCGCCGATCCCGATGCACCGGGTCGTCGGCGGCGAGCTGGAGCTGGTCGGGATCCACGGCCTGCAGGCCCACGAGTACCCGGAGTTGCTGCGCGTCGTCGAGACGTCGGGGATCGACCTGGCCGCGCTGATCGGCGCCCGGATCGGGCTCGCCGACGTCCCGGCCGCGCTGGCCGCGATGAACGACCCGGTGCCGGCGCGGGCGGGCGTCACCGTGGTCACGTTCGGTGAGTGATCGGCGGCGCCGTGGTCAAGTGATCGGTTCGTAGCTGATCCACGCTGGCAAAGTGACATTCAGGTGTGAGAACGTCCAATCGTGGCGGTCCAGAGCGAGGGGATTCGGCCGCAGGAGCGCCCCGCCGTTCCGTTGGGACGTCTCCTGCGGCTCGTTGCACTGGCACAATCGGCGTAGTGGACGCCCTTCTGCCGCGCCCCCGGGCCGAGCTCGCGCCCGGTGCGGTGCACCTGCCCGACTGGCTCGACTTCGACGCGCAGCGCGAACTCGTCGCGGCCTGCCGCGGGTGGTCCGGCTACCACCACACCCGGCTGCCGAACGGCGGCGTGATGTCGGTGAAGTCCGTCTGCCTCGGCTGGCACTGGTACGCCTACGGCTACTCGCGCACGACCGGCGAGGGCACGCCGGTGCTGCCGTTCCCCGGCTGGCTCGGCGACCTCGGCCGCCGCGCGCTGGCGGACGCGTACGGCGAACCGGCCGACGGCTACGCGCCGGACATCGCGCTGGTCAACTTCTACGACGCCGTCGCGAAGATGGGCCTGCACCAGGACAAGGACGAGCGGAGCCTGGATCCGGTGGTGTCGCTCAGCCTCGGCGACACGTGCGTCTTCCGCTTCGGCAACACGCAGACCCGCGGCCGCCCGTACACCGACGTCGAGCTGCACTCGGGCGACCTGTTCGTCTTCGGCGGCCCGTCGCGGCTGGCGTACCACGGGGTGCCGAAGACGCTGCCGGGCACGGCGGACCCGGCGCTGGGGCTGACCGGCCGGCTGAACATCACGCTGCGGGTGTCCGGGCTCTAGTCCTCTGTGGACTCCGCTTCCGGCACCACGACCAGGCGGACGGCCATCGCGCGGGAGCCGGCCGGGTGCTTTCCCGGTTCCGTGACGTACTTCCAGAGCAGGTTCTGGTACTCCTCGACGAAGGACGCGACCTGCTCCTTCGTCAGGTGCAGGCCGGAGCGGTAGATCTGGTTCCAGCCCGCCGAACTGTCGTAGCCGGCGTACGCGCGCGTCACCAGTCCCAGGTCGTGGCTCATCTTGAGGGCGCCGAGCTTGATCGCCGCCTCGCGTTCGTCCGGGGTCAGCTCCAGGCCCGGTGGGGTGTAGATGTCCTTCATCAGCGACTTCCACCAGCGTTCACGCCCGTTGGAGCGCGCTTCGATCTCCGCGATCAGGTCCAGATCGGCGAGCTTGCGGAGGTGGTAGCTGGTCGTGCCGGTGCTCTCGCCAAGCGCCTTCGCGACGCTCGTCGAGTTCGCCTCGCCGTGTTCGCCCAGGTAGGACAGGATGTCGCGGCGCACCGGGTTGGCCAGGGCCTTGTAGAAGGCCTTGAGATCCGCGCCGGTGAGGACGCGCCGTTCGGGACGTTCGACCATGGCCCGAGCGTACTACAGAGACTGTTTGCAAAGAATCTCTGCATTCGGCTACCTTGGGTTCCAGGGGTACGAGTCTTCGGGGAGTCGACGATGCGGAAGGTCTTCTGGGCGGCGGGGTTGTGCCTGCTGCCGTGGATCGCGGTACTGGGGATGACGCTGCCGGACGTCTATCCGGCGCAGCACTGGCGCCTGGCGTGGACGGGCTTCGACGCGGCGGAGGCGCTCGGCCTGCTCGTGACGGCCTGGCTGCTCGGCCGCGGCGATCCGCGGATGCCGTTCGCCGCGATCGGCACGGCCACGCTCCTGCTGACCGACGCCTGGTTCGACGTCGTCACGGCCGGCGACGACGTCGTGTTTTCGCTGCTCTTGGCCGGGTTGGAGGTGCCGCTGGCGCTGGCGTGCCTCTCGGTGGCGCTGCCACGGCCGGCGGTGCCGGCGCATGTCTGAGCTGAGCCCGCGGCTGCGCGACGAGATCGACGACCAGGTCGCGGAGGCCTTCGACGCCTACCTGGCCGAGCGCCTGTCCGAGCCGGGCCCGCTGCGCACCGCGGTCCGCGCGCGGTGGTGGACGCCGGCGGTCGCGGCGCTACTGGGGGTCGCCGCGACCCTGCTGGCCTGCCGCGGCTGGTCGTGAGAAGCGCAGCGTCTGACCGGGCCGCAGCTGGGCGGCGACGTCCAGGTCTTCCTCGTCGACGACGGCGATCACCGGGTAGCCGCCCGTGGTCGGGTGGTCGGCGTGGAACAGGATCGGGCGGCCCGACGGCGGTACCTGCAGCGAACCGGGCACACACGGCTCCGACGGCAGTTCGTCGTGGCGGGCGCGCTCCAGAGGCGGGCCGGCCAACCGGATGCCGACGCGGTCCGAGTCCGGCGAGACGGTGTACACAGTGGACAGAAGCCGGGACGGGTCGGTGAACCAGTCGCGACGCGGTCCCGGTGTCACGCGCAGGATCGGCGACGCGGGGAGAGCCGCGCGCGGCGCGAGATCGACCACCGGGAACCCGAGTGGCGGAGACCCGATCGGCAGCAGCATTCCCGCGGCGAGTGGTGGCGGGCCGAGCTTGCCGAGGGTGTCCGTCGAACGCGAACCCAGCACCGGCGGAACGTCGATGCCGCCGCGGACCGCGACGTAACACCGCAGTCCGGTCGACGCCATGCCGAGCGCCAGTTCCTCGCCCGGCCACAGCGTGATCGGCCCGTTCAAGCCGCCCTTCGACAACGGGCAGTCCGCGCCGGTCACCGCCACCGTCGTCACCGCCGACGCGCGCAGCACCAGGCCGCCGAGCGTGACTTCCAGGCCCGCGGCGCCCGAGGGGTTGCCGACGAGCCGGTTGGCCAGCCGGAACGAACCGCGGTCGGCGGCGCCGGAACGTCCGACGCCGAGTGCGGCGTGCCCGGGACGGCCGAGGTCCTGCACGGTCGTGGCGAACCCGGGCCGGAGGATCTCGAGCTTCACGAAACCTCCCGGAACCGGACCCGCGTCCCCGGCGGCAGCAGGTTCGGCGGGTCGCGTTCGACGTCCCACACCGGGATCTCGGTGCGCCCGAGCAGCTGCCAGCCGCCCGGCGACGCGCTCGGGTACACCGCGCTGTACTCACCCGCGATCGCCACCGAACCCACCGGGATCCGCGTGCGGGGCGACGACCGGCGGGACACGTGCAGCCGGGTGTCCAAACCGGACAGATAGGCGAACCCCGGTGCGAAGCCGCAGAACGCCGAGACGTACGAGCCCGCGGTGTGCCGGGCCACGACCTCCGCTGCCGACAGCCCGGCCTCGGACGCGACCTCCGCCAGGTCCTCGCCGTCGTACACCACCGGAATGACGACCTCGGCGGCCGAAGCGACCTGACTGTCCACAGGAGACACTCGGCGCAGCAGGTCGCCCAACCGATCAACGGAAGTCACCGCCGGGTCGAAGCGGACCAGCAAGGTCCGGGCGGCCGGGACCAGCTCCTCGACACCAAGAAGCGGCGCCTGCGCCAGCGCAGCCTGATAGCCCAGGACGTCGGCCACCTCCACGAGCACCGCGTGACGTCCGCAGGGCAGCAGCCGGACGGTCATCCGGTGAACGCGGCGAGCGGGACACCGGCGTCGGCCAGGCCGTCGCGGATCCGCCGGGCCAGCTCCACCGCGCCCGGGGTGTCCCCGTGCACGCACAGGGAGTCCGGGCGCAGGTCGAGCTTGCCGCCGTCGGCCGTGACGACCCCGCCGCCGGTCGCCATCGCGACCGCGCGTTCGGCGACCGCGTCCGGCTCGTGCAGGACCGCGCCGGGCTGCTTGCGCGACACCAGGCGGCCTTCCGCGGTGTAGGCCCGGTCGGCGAACGCCTCCGCGTACGCCACCACCCCGGCCTTTTCCGCCTCCCGCTGCATTTCCGAGTCCGGCAGGCAGAGCAGCGCGAGCGCCGGGTCGTACCGGCGCAGGCCCTCGACGATCGCCGCGGCCTGCTCCGGGTCGGCCGCCGCCGTGTTGTACAACGCGCCGTGCGGCTTCACGTACGTCACGCGGCTGCCGGCCGCGCGGGCGAACGCGTCGAGGGCACCGATCTGGTACAGCACCTCGTTCGCCAGGTCCTCCGGCGCGATGTCGAGCGCGCGCCTGCCGAACCCGGCCAGGTCGTGGTACCCGACGTGCGCGCCGATCGCGACGTCGCGATCGGCCGCCAGCTCGCACACGTGCCGCATCACCGACGGGTCGCCGGCGTGGAAGCCGCAGGCGACGTTCGCGCTGGTGACGATGTCGAGCACGGCTTCGTCGTCGCCCATCTTCCAGGCGCCGAACCCCTCGCCGAGGTCGCTGTTCAGATCCATTTCAGCCCACCCGGTATTCGCTGTCGTGGCGGTCGGTGATGAACATGTACCCCGGCGCGTGCGTGATCGCGTACGGCGGCCGTGACGCCATCAGCGCCGCCTGCGGGGTGACCCCGCAGGCCCAGAACACCGGGACGTCACCGTCGGCCGCGTCCACCGGATCACCGAAGTCCGGCCGGGAAAGGTCCTCGATGCCGAGGGCACGCGGGTCGCCGATGTGCACCGGCGCGCCGTGCACGGACGGCATCGCGCGGGTGATCCGGATGGCGTCGTCGACGCGGTCCTCCGGGATCTGCCGCATCGACACCACGAGCGGGCCGAACAGCCGCCCGGCCGGCTCGCACGGCCGGTTGGTCACGTACATCGCGACGTTGCGGCCCTGCTCGACGTGCCGCAGCGGGACGCCCTCGGCGGCCAGCGCCGTCTCGAACGTGAAGCTGCAGCCGATGGAGAAGGCGACCATGTCGCTGCGCCACAGCCCGGTCGCGTCGGAGACTTCGCCGGCGAGCACGCCGTTCTGCCAGATCCGGTAGCGCGGCAGGTCGGTGCGCAGGTCCGCGCCCTCGGCGAGCCGCGTGCCCGGGTCGCCGGGGTCGGTGACGTCGAGCAGCGGGCACGCCTGCGGGTTGCGGGTGCAGAACAGCAGGACGTCGTAGGCCCAGTCCTCGGGCACGGCGATCAGGTTGGTCTGGGTGAAGCCGCCGGCCCAGCCGGTGGTGGGGCGGGCCGTGCCACGCCGGAAGACGGAACGTGCCTGCTCCGGCGTGAAAGTGGCGGGCTGGTCGAAGGTCGTCATGAGTTCCCCCTCAGTCAACGAGTTCGATCCCTCGGGTTTCGGGCAGGCCGAGCAGGGCCAGCGCGGCGATGGCGTACCCGATGGCGCCGAACACGATCGCGCCGCCCGCGCCGAGGAAACCCACGACGGTCGGGAAGATCGCGCCGACCGCGCGGCCGAAGTTGTAGGTGAAGCCCTGGCCGGTGCCGCGCAGGGCCGTCGGGTACAGCTCGGCGAGGTACGCGCCGAAGCCGCTGAAGATCGCGGACATCGAGAAGCCGAGCGGGAAGCCGAGCACCAGCACGAGACCGTTGGCGCCCTTGGGGATCTGGGTGTACGCGACGATCAGCCCGGCCGACAGGATCGCGAACGTCAGGAAGGTCTTCTTGCGCCCCATCAGGTCCGTCAGGTAGCCGCCGCAGACGTACCCGACGAAGGCCCCGGTGATGAGGAACGCGAGGTAGCCGCCGGTGCCGATCACGGTCAGCTCGCGCGTCTTCTTCAGGTACGACGGCAGCCAGGTCGAGATCGTGTAGTACCCGCCCTGGACGCCGGTGGCGAGCAGCGCGGCGAAGAACGTCGTGCGCAGGAGGTCGCGGTGGAAGATCTTGGCCAGCGTGCCCTTGACGCGCTCGGTCTTCAGCCGTTCCTCGGCGCGGGGCGCGTCCTTGACGCTCTTGCGGACCCAGAGCACCAGCAGCGCCGGGATGACGCCGGTCCAGAACATGATGCGCCAGGCCAGATCGGGGCTCGCGAGGCTGAAGACGACGGTGTAGACGATCACCGACAGGCCCCAGCCGACCGCCCACGCGCTCTGCACGAACGCCACGGTCCGGCCGCGGTAGCGCGCCGAGGAGTACTCCGCGACCAGCGCCGCGCCGGCCGCCCACTCACCACCGAAGCCCAAGCCCTGCAGGGCGCGGAAGATCAGCAGCGTCTCGAAGTTGGGCGCGAACCCGCAGAGCACGGTGAAGACCGTGTACATCGCGATGGTGATCTGGAGCGTGCGGACGCGGCCGATGCGGTCGGCCAGCATGCCGGCGCCGATGCCGCCGACGGCCGACACGACCAGCGTCGTCGTGCCGAGCAGGCCGGCTTCACCGCTCGATATGCCGAAGTACGCGGTGATCGCGGCGAGGCCGAGGGGCAGGGTCTGGTAGTCGAACGAGTCCAGGCCGTACCCGCCGAACGCGCCGGCGAACGCGCGTTGGCCGCGTTTCCCCAGCGTGCGGAACCAATCGAACGGCCGGGCCTCGGTTGCTGTGGCAGTCATGTCGGGCACCTCCTGGCCAGTGTCTCATCGTGGCGTGCCTCACACAGTAAGGATTGTTCAACAATTCCACAAGACGGCAATTGGATCGTCCTCAGTGTGACGGGTACCATCGTCGCCGTGGTCATCGAAGACAGAGACGTCCCGGGCCTGGAGGCCGATCGCGGCCTCGTCAGCCGCAAGAGCACGGCCGAGCGGGTGGCCGGCGTGCTGCGCAAGCGCATCGCGGAGGGCTTCTTCCTGCCCGGCGGGCGGCTGTCGGAGCAGGACATCGGCAACGCGCTCGGCGTCTCGCGCAACACCCTGCGGGAGGCGTTCCGGCTGCTCACGCACGAGCGGCTGCTCGCCCACGAGCTCAACCGCGGGGTCTTCGTGCGGATCCCGAGCGTCGAGGACGTCGTCGACATCTACCGGGTGCGCAAGATCATCGAGTGCGCCGCCGTCCGCGGGGTGACGGCCAAGCCCGCGTCCTTCCCGAAGATCCGCGAGAAGGTCGAGATCGGTGACGAGGCCGCGCGCACGGGGAACTGGAAGGACCTCGGCACCGCGAACGTCTGGTTCCACCAGGAGCTGGCCGCGCTGTCGGGCAGCGAGCGCGTCAACGAGCTGGTCAGCAGGCTCATCGCCGAGCTGCGGCTGGTGTTCCACATCATGGCCGAGCCGCGCCGGTTCCACGAGCGCTACCTGCCGCGCAACCACGAGATCCTGGACCGGGTCGAGGCCGGGGACGGCCTGGGCGCGGAGCAGCTGCTGATGAAGTACCTGGAAGACGCGGAAGAGCAGCTGGTCGGCGCGTACGCCGAACGCGCGGCGGCGGCCCGGGCGGCGATCGCCGTCGAGTGATGGCCGAACGGGCAGGCTTGCCGTCCGGACGGGCCGAGCCCCCGCCGGAGCCGATGGCGCCTGGATAACCTCATCGCGGTTTCGCCGCCGGAACCCCCAGCGGTGGCCGAGACCCGGCTGCCGGGGCGTGGTTACCCCCCAGGGCCACCCCCGGCAGCTCCGGACGGCACTCTGGGACCCATGCGGATGAACTCGCGAGCGTGGACCGACCGCTTCGACGCGGTCCCGTGGGCCGAAATCGCCACCTGGTTCCACGAGCTGGCCGCGGAGCACGCGGAGTTCCGCCCGATGACGGACATCGTCAGCAGCGTCCTGGCCCGCGGCGGTGACCGGCACCTGGTCGCGCTCACGTCGATGCACGACCTGGTCGTCACGTCCCGGCCGGTGCCGGACGGCCGGCCGATCGAGGTGGTCGTCGTCCGCTCGCCCTCCTCCGGTGCCTCGGACTCCGACGCCGTGCCCCAGTTCTGGCGGTTCGTCCGCGAAACCCTGGACGTGGAGGCGGAAAAGCCGTGAAGGCCACATTGAGGGACTCTGAGTCCCTCAATGTGGCCTTCACGGACTTTCGGGACTTAGCCGGCGTAGCGGGCGAAGATCCTCGTGAAGTCCCATGCCTGCTGGGAAACGCCCGAACACGTGTCGTCGTTCGGGTACGCCCCGGGGCACGGGCGGTCGCGGTTCGCGGACCAGAACGTCAACCGGGCCAGGTGGTGCGTGTTCGCGTAGGCCAGGATGGTGTTGAAGTCGTTGAGCGTGACCGTCTCGCTGTTGTCCGTGATGCCGTTCATCGACGAGATGCCCATGTGCCGGTAGGCCGTGTCGTCGTCGTAGCCGTAAGCCGACTTGACGACGTTCTTGAGGCCCTCGGCCGCGCGCTGCGTGAGCGTGCCCATGTTCTGGCCGGTCCCGCCGAAGTCGAACGGCATGATGACCCAGCCGTCGACCGTGAGCCCGGACTGCGCCGCTCGGTTGACCAGGCTGTTGTCCGGTCCCGACTGCCCGGTGCCGAACGTGACGTACAGCTTGATGCCGGCGTTGTTCGCCCGGATCGTCTTCAGCGCGTCGACCGTGCGCTGCTGCACGGTCGGGTTGCTGTAGGCGTCGGCTTCGATGTCGATGTCGATCGCCTTGAGGCCGTACGCGCTGATCACCTTCTGGTACGCCGCCGCCAGCTCACCCGCGCTGCCGCACGACGACTCCAGCTTGTTGCCGGAGTAGCCGCCGAACGACGGGATGACGTCGCCGCCGCCCGCCCGCACGGTGTTGATGGTGTTCTGGTCGACGCCGCCGGTCAGTGCGCGCCCGCCGTCCCACTGCGGGTTGCAGTAGCCGTTGGACAGCACGAACGCCAGCGTGAACCACTTGACGCCGGTGGCGTTCTGGATCGTCGCCGGGCTCGGCGGGTTGCCCCAGCCGTTGTAGAGGTACGGCGCGACGGCCATCACGCCCGGCCCGGTCGGCGGCGGGGTGGTGCCGCCGCTCGGGAGCGTCCACTGCTGGTTGGCGCTGGTGGCGCACGTCCAGATCTGCAGCCGGGTGCCGTTCGCGCTCGAGTTGCCGGTGGCGTCGAGGCACTTGCCCGACCCGGTGTTGACGAGGTTCTTCGCCGCGTTGGCCGTCCACTTCTGGGCGTTGGAGCCGTTGCAGTCCCAGAGCTGGATCAACGCGCCGTTCGCCGTGCCCGCGCTGGTGACGTCGAGGCATTTGCCCAGTGCCTGCAGGGATCCGTCGCTGCCGACTGTCCACTGTTGAGCGTTCGAGCCGTTGCAGTCGTACAGCTGGATGGCCGTGCCGTTCGCGGTGCTCGCCGCGTTGACGTCGACGCACTTGCCGGCGATGCCGGTGATCGGCCCGGTCGCCGCCTGCGCGACTCCCGGGGCGAGCACCAGGGCCGATGCCGCGGCTACGAGAGCGCCGAATGCTGCCAGTTTTTTCATGCGGGCACGTTCCACTTCTGGTTGGCGGCACCGGTGCACGTCCAGATCTGCAGCCGGGTGCCGTTCGCGCTGGAGTTGCCGGTCGCGTCGAGGCACTTGTTCGACGCCGACCCGACGATGTCCTTGGCCGCCGTTGCCGCCCAGGCCTGGTTGGCCGTCCCACCGCAGTCCCACAGCTGCAGCTGGGCACCGTCCGCTGTGGACTGTCCGGTGACGTCGAGGCACTTGCCCAGTGCGCGGATCGTGCCGTCGGTGCCGACCGTCCACTGCTGGGCGCTCGAGCCGTTGCAGTCGTAGAGCTGGACCGCGGCGCCGTTCGCGCTGCTGGCGTTCGCGACGTCGAGGCACTTGCCGCCGAGGCCGGTGATCGCGCCGGTCTTGCCGCCGCCACCGCCGCCCGTGCCCTGGTTGCCGGCCCAGGTGAACGTCGCCGACGTGTGGCCGGGCAGGCTGTAGGTGAACGACGAGTTGCCCCAGTTCACCCGCACGCTCTGGGTGCCGGTGCTGGTGTTGTACGCGATCAGCGCCTTCGAGCCGTCCGGGTTCTTCCAGGCGACGTTGCGGACCGTCGAGTTGTCGTTCGAGTCGATCCGGACCGCGCCCGGCTTCACGAACTTCGTCAGGTGGCCCATCGTGTAGTACTCGACCGTGTAGTCGACCTGGCCGTTGCGGCCGTCTCCGTTGTGGACGGTCACCAGGCCGGTGCACGTGTCACAGCCGCCGTTGTGCGGGTTGTGCGCCTGGTCCATCGCCAGGCTCCACTTGGTGACCGTGCGGCTCCAGTTGCGCGTGTAGTCGACGATGTTGGTCATGTCCTCGGCCTGCTGGTTCGACACCCAGGTGCCGCCCGAGTGCTCGGTCGAGTACGCGTTGACGGTCGGGTACTGGTTGTGCACGGTCGTCTGCTGCGAGACGTTGCCGCCGTACCCGTGCCACGCCATGCCACCGAAGTTCGGGTCATTGCGGATGGCCGCGTCGTCCATCGTCGGCGCCGCGAACGACTGGTACTGGTCCCAGTTCCAGTCGAGCGCGAGGACCTTTGTGGACAGTCCGGCGCTGTGCAGCGCGGGCAGCAGGTTGGTCTTGGTGAAGTAGGCCAGTCCCGCGCCGTTCCAGTTGGTCGACGGGTAGCTCGCGCAGCACGTCGGTTCGTTCTGGACGGTCAGGTAGCTGATCGGCACGCCCGCGGCCTGGTAGGCCTGGACGTACTTGACGAAGTACTGCGCGTAGGCCGGGTAGAACTGCGACTCGACCCAGCCGAGCAGGTAGCTGTCGTTGTCCTTCATCCACGGCGGCGCGCTCCACGGCGACGCCATGACCTTCAGCTGCGGGTTGAGCTGCAGCGCCTGCTTGGTCAGCGGCAGGACGTCTGTCTGGTCGTGCGCGATGGAGAACTTCGTCAGGTTCGGGTCGGTCTGCCCGGCGGGCACGTCGTCGAACGTGTAGCTGTACCGCGCGATGTCCGACGCGCCGATCGGGTTGCGCAGGAAGCTGATGCCGATGCCCGCGTTGGGGTCGAACAGCTTCTGCATCACCGAGTTGCGGGTGCTGGCGCTGAGCAGGTTGCTCGAGTTGAGCAGCCACGCGGCGGAGTCGGTGAACGACGCGCCGGCGCCCTCGAACTGCTGGTACGTCGTGTTTTCGTTGACGTTGATGGTCTGGCCGCCGGTGCCGGTGCCCGCGGCGAAGCTGACCGGCGTCTGCTGCTGCAGGCCGCGGGTGACGTTGACGCCCTTGGCGTCGTCGGTCGTGGTGAGCCAGACGTTCACGGTCTCGCCCGCGGCCTGCGCGGGCACGGCGAAGGTGGCGGCGGCGAGTGCGGCGACGCCGAGCATGGAGAGCAGAGAGCGTTTTATCATGGCAGCGTCCACTTCTGGTTCGCGCCGGACCCGCAGGTCCAGATCTGGAGCCGGGTGCCGTTGGCACTCGAGTTGCCGGTGGCGTCGAGGCACTTGCCCGAGCCGGCGTTCACGAGGTTCTGCGATCCGTTGGCCGACCACTTCTGGGCGGCGGATCCGTTGCAGTCCCACAACTGCACGGTGGTGCCGTTCGCGGTGCCCGCGCTGGTGACGTCGAGGCACTTGCCGAGCGCGCGGATCGTGCCGTCCGAACCGACCGTCCACTGTTGAGCGGTGGTGCCGTTGCAGTCGTAGAGCTGGACGGCGGTGCCGTTGGTGCTGCTGGCCGCGTTGACGTCGACGCACTTGCCGCCGACACCGGTGATCTGCCCGCCACCGGCGGGCGGCGGGGTGGTGGTGCCGCCGGCGAACTGCGTGGCGACCTGCTCACCGAGGCTGGTGGCGTTGTTGTGGTTCTCGATCGGGTTGACGTGCGTGTTCGGGAACACGATGTACGTCACCGGACCCTCGGTGCCGCCGTTGCTCGGGTTGGGGTTGATGCCGAGGTTGACCGCGGTGGCGTAGGACGCCTCACCGATGATGCTGGTCGGGCCGGTGTCGCCGACCACGGCGTAGGTGACCTGGTTGTTGTAGATCACCGCCACGACCGAGCCGCCGTCGATGCCGTAGTTGCGGTAGTCCCATGTGGACGTCGGCTGCGGCAGCACGATGTAGGGCAGCTGCGCCGCGTTCAACGGCTGGTCGGTCGACGTGTGGAAAGCGGTGTCGGGGTAGAAGCAGCAGTCGGTCTGCTCGTTGCACTGGGAGGTGCGGACACCGTCGCAGTCGATGTCCATGTCGGCCTTGAAGAAGACCGCGCCGTTGGCCTGGCAGACGGGCACGGTGGCCGCGCCGCCTTCGTCGAAGGAGTACTTGCCGTTCGAGATCTGCTGGCACGACGTCGTCTTCGCGAGCAGCTGGCTCGCCGACGGCCCGGCTTCGGGAGCGGCCTGGGCCGGCCCCGTCGTCAGGCAGGTAAGCGCTATCAGGGCACCGCCCAAGAGCTCGAGGAGCTTTTTCCGCACTGGAATTCTCCTTGGGGGAAAGGGAAAGAGGGCACGACGACCAGGCGGACCGAGTCGGTCCGCCTGGTCGAGGTGGTCAGATCAGGGCGTGGTCCACTTCTGGTTCGCGCCGCCGCCGCAGGTCCAGATCTGCAGGCGGGTGCCGTTCGCACTCGAGTTTCCGGTGGCGTCGAGGCACTTGTTCGCGTTGGGGTTCACGATGTCGTGCGCCCCGCTGATCGCCCACTGCTGGGCGGCCGTGCCGTTGCAGTCGTAGAGCTGCACCGCCGTCCCGTCCGCGGTGCCCGCGGCGTTGACGTCCATGCACTTGCCCAGCGCGCGGATCGTGCCGTCGGTGCCGATGGTCCAGTTCTGCGCGGCGTTGTTGTTGCAGTCGGTGATCTGGATCGGCGTGAGGTTGGCGGTGCTGGCGCCGGCGACGTCGACGCACTTGCCGCCGATGCCGGTGATCCGCCCGGTGCGCCCGCTCGGCGGGGTGCCGCCGCCGGTGTCGTTGGTGACGTGCACGTAGTCGACGACCAGCTGCTGCGGGAACTGCGTGCTGCTGTTGGGGTCGCCGGGCCAGTACCCGCCGACGGCGAGGTTCAGGATGATGAAGAAGTTGTGGTCGTAGACCCAGCGGTTGCCGTTCAGGTCGGACGGCGTGCGCGTCTGGTAGAGGTTCCCGTCGACGTACCACTTGATCTGGTTGGGCGACCAGTCGACGGCGTAGGTGTGGAAGTCGTCGGAGAAGTTGGGGCCGTTGTAGGCCGCGCCGATGCCGCCGGAGCCGGAGTAACCCGGGCCGTGGATGGTGCCGTGCACGGTGTTCGGCTCGAACCCGACGTTCTCCATGACGTCGATTTCGCCGTCGGTCGGCCAGTTCCCGCCGCCGAGCATCCAGAACGCCGGCCACATGCCCTGCCCGCGCGGGAGCTTCATGCGCGTCTCGAAGTGGCCGTAGGCCTGGCTGAACTTGCCGGAGGTGTTCATCCGCGCCGAGGTGTACTCGCAGCGGCCGTACCAGCAGTTGTAGTTGCCGGGATTTTCCTTCTTGGCCGTGATGACCAGGTGGCCTTGGCCGTCGAGCTGGGCGTTGTTCGTGCCCGACGTGTAGTACTGGCGCTCGTGGTTGTTGACGTTGTCGCCGGTTTCGAGCTGCCACTTGGAGCCGTCGACGGCGGACCCGGCCGGGCCGTTGAAGTCGTCGGTGAAGGTGGCCGCGGCTTCGGCGGCGGGTGCGGTCAGTGCCTGCTGCCCGAGGACGAGCAGTGAGCCGACGGCCAGTAGCGCCGCTGCTCTTCGCAACTTGCGGAACTTCGAGGTGGACATCTTTGTCGCCTCTCTCACCGAGGGGACCGGCGTTCCGCGCGCAACACGGAACGCGGGGAGGGGGAGGTGGCCGTGCATGCCGGGGCGGCGGCAGGCGTGACCGTGCAGCGCGCTGCCGTCCGCGGTCCGGGGCGGGGTGGTTCGCGGGCGACAGCGGGTTGTACCGGGCTTTGTTGTGCTTGGCAACAAAGTATGCATGGTCCAGACAAGTCCGGCAACCATCGGCCGGTCATTTTTTTTCAACCCGAATTAAGGGTGGGTTGGTGACGGGGCCGAAGGGCTCGAGGTGTCGCTGACCTGCGGGGGCGGGTTCCCGCTCAGCGGGGCATGGGGGTTGTGCACAGGGTTGCGGGGTTGTGGACAAGTGGGTTGTGGGGGTCGGCCTTTGGCGGGGTTTTGTCTGGGGGTCTCGATACGCTGGAGCGGGGATGGTCCCCCTGGGAGGGTGGGCCCTGCTCGGGGCCGCGAAGGGACGACACGCTGCCGCGAAGGGCCAATACGCCGGCGGGAGTGGCCAACAAGGCGCCCGGATCGGCGAACGTGGCGTCGGAGCGGCGGACATGGCGCCTGGAACGGCCAACATCGCGCCTGGAGCGGCCAACACACCGGGGTGTCGGGTGTGCCCGGCGTGTTGACCCCTCAGGTGAGCATGTTGGCCACTCCCGCCGGTGTGTCGGCCGCTCCGGCGAAAGTGAGAGCCCGGGTCAGGCCGCGTCGGAGTTGGACGCTCCCGGCTTGGCGATCCTGGACGTCGCGCCCTGCTCCAGCAGGTCCGCCACCGGCAGGGTTGCCGCGCCCGTGGCAACCGCGTCCAGGCCCAGCGAGCCCAGCTGGATCGACGTCTGGCTGAACGGGTGCCTCAGCGCGTGCTCGCCCGCGGCGGAACGGATCTGCGGCAGCAGCTGCTCGCCCAGCGCCAAGCCCGCCCAGCCACCGATCACTATCCGCTCCGGGTTGAACAGGTTGATCAGGTTCGCGATCCCCGCACCGAGGTAGCCCGCCGTGTCCTCCAGGACGCGCGCCGCCGTCTTGGACTTCGGGGCTGCCTCCAGCAGGGCCGCGAACTGGGCCTGCTCGTCCTCGCCCGGGATGTCCTTGCCCCGCGCACGCCGGTAGCGGGCGAGCACCCCGCCCGCGCCGATGTAGGCCTCCAGGCACCCTCGCGCGCCGCAGCGGCAGTCGTGGCCGCCGTACGCGATCGTCGTGTGGCCCCACTCGCCCGCGCTGCTGGTCGAGCCGCGGTACGTCGTGCCGTCGGTGACCACCGCCGCGCCGACGCCCGAGCCGATCAGCGCGATCACCGCGTGCCGCGCCCCGCGGCCGGCGCCGAACCACATCTCCGCCTGGCCCTGCGTCTTCGCGCCGTTGTCGACGAACAGCGGCAGGTTCACGCCGGCGTCCTGCAGCAGCGCCACGAGCGGGACGGCGTCCCAGCCGACCGTCGGCGCGTGGACCAGCACCCGCTCGCCCTGCTCGACCGTGCCCGGCACGCCGATGCCGACACCGAGCACTGCGGAGTCGTCGATGCCCGCGCTGGCGAACACCTCCCGCAGCCCGGAC
The DNA here is from genome assembly GCF_034929455.1 of Amycolatopsis heterodermiae. Classification (NCBI taxonomy): domain Bacteria; kingdom Bacillati; phylum Actinomycetota; class Actinomycetes; order Pseudonocardiales; family Pseudonocardiaceae; genus Amycolatopsis; species Amycolatopsis heterodermiae. The sequence continues at coordinate 994,419 of NZ_JAYFSI010000001.1, read as the reverse complement.
GTCACCTGCTCGACCGCCGTCGCCGGGTCCGGCGCCGCCGGGAGCGGGTGCTCGACCGTCGCGAGCCGGTTCATCGCCAGGTCGAACAGCTCGACCTTGACGCCGGTTTCGCCGATGTCGACGCCGGCGACGTTCCCGTACGCCGGGTCGACGCGCAGCAGCACGCGCGGCCGCCCGCCGTCCGATTCCACCTGGCCCGCTTCGGTGATGAGCCGTTCCTCGCCCAGCTCGGCGGTCACGTTGCTGACCGTGGCGGCACTCAATCCGGTCAGCTGGCTCAGTTCGTGCCGCGAGAGCGGGCCGTCGAAGTAGAGTTTCGACAGCAGCAGGGAACGGTTGTGCCGCCGCAGATCGCGGACGGTGGTGCGCTTGCTCGCCATGGGCAACCCATCTGAACTCTTACCGGCTACTGACAGGATGCCTGATCACCCTAAGTTGTGGCCATGTATTAACTGGTGAACTAAGTCCCGAACTGGTGGTCGTACAGCATGTATCTGGCACAATCCCCACCGTGACCCAGGTGGTGCGGCAGACGACCAGAGACCTCCGGCGGCACAACCGTGCGGCACTGCTCTCCACCCTCTACCTCCACGGCCCGGTCAGCAGACTGGAACTGGTAGCTGAATCGGGACTGTCGGCCGCCACCGTTACGAACGTCGTAGCCGAACTGATCGCCGACGGCGTCGTCGCCGAGGCCGGATCGGTCGAATCGGACGGCGGCCGCCCGCGCACGCTGCTCGCCGTGCGGCCCGATTTCGGGCACGTCGTCGGGGTCGACGTCAGCGAGACGCACGTCGAGGTCGGCCTGTTCGACTGCGCGCTCGGGACGTTGGGCACCGTGCGCCACCCGCTGGTCGGCACCCGGCTCGACCCGGGTGAGGTGGCCGCGCTGGTCCACACCGGCATCGCCGAGGTGCTCGAGGGCGGCGGGGCGGACGCGGTGTTCGGCGTCGGCATCGGCGTGCCCGGGGCGGTCCGCGACGGCGGGATCGTCCACGCGCCCACCCTCGGCTGGCGCGGCGTGGCCTTCGCCGACCTGATCCGCCCGCACGTCGTCGCGCCGCTGCACCTCGACAACCGCGCCCGGACGCTGGGCCAGGCCGAGTCCTGGCTCGGGGCCGGCCGGGGCGCCGACCGCGCCATCGTCGCCCTGCTCGGGGTGGGGGTCGGGGCCGCGGTCGCGACGGCCGGGCCGTCCCACCCGGGCATCACGACCAGCGAGTGGGGGCACACCGTCGTCAAGGCGGCCGGCGCGGCCTGCCGGTGCGGTTCGCACGGCTGCCTGGAGGCCTACGTCGGCACCGAAGCCGTCGTCCGGCACTACGCCGACCGGGTGGGAAAAGAACCGGTCATCGGGGACGAAAGCGACGCGGAACTAGCCCGCATCGTGGCCGAAGCCGCTGGTGGGGGCCCCGCCGCGGAGGTGCTGGCCGAGACCGGTGAGTACCTCGGGATCGGCATCGCGAACCTGATCAACCTGCTCAGTCCCGATCGGGTGGTGCTTTCCGGCTCCGCGGGGGCGATCATGGGTCCGGCGATCCTGCCCGCCGTGCGCGACGCGGTCGGCCGGCACGCGCTGGACTACCTGGCCGGGCGCACCGAAGTCGTCCTCGGCCGGCTCGGGCCGGAGGCCGTCGCGCTCGGGGCGGCCACCCTGCCGGTCGCCCAGCTGCTCGCCGCGGGCGGCCGGACCGGCTGAAATCCCTTGCGTCGCAAGGGGTAAACCGCCGGTCGGCCCAAGCCTGCGAGTTCTTTCAGTACTTAAACTTAGGTACAAAACGTTACCCGCGTGTTATTGACGTGACCCGAGTCACCCGGGTTGACTCGTGGCGTCGTTCGGTCGCCGGCGGTCGGGGCTCGCTACCAGTCGACACGGAGTAGTCGTCGATGACCAGGAGGAACCGATGCGAGTCAAGCGCTCCATCGTCGCAGCGCTCGTGGCAGTAATGGCCCTGGGGGGCTTGACCGCGTGCGGAGGAGGTAGCAGCTCTGGCGCAGGCCAGGGCAACCCCAACGCCGTGCTCAACGTGGGCATGCCGAACGGCCCGCAGTCGGAGAACAACAACCCGTTCCTCGAGACGTCGGCCGCGGCCAACCTCGGGTACCGCTGGACGATCTACGAACCCCTCGCGATGCTCAACCGCGTCAAGCCGCAGGAGCCCGGCAAGCCGTGGCTGGCCGCCAAGTGGGACTGGTCGGACAACTACAAGAAGCTGGTCCTGACCGTCCGCGACAACGTGAAGTTCTCCGACGGCCAGCCGATGACCGCCGAGGACGTCGCCTACACCTTCGGCCTGCTGAAGGACAACAAGGCGCTGAACATCGACGCCGTCCCGTACAAGGACATCACCGCGGCCGGCAACCAGGTCACGCTGGGCTTCGACAGCTCCCAGTTCGTCAACCAGGTGAAGATCCTGCAGACGATCGTGGTGCCGAAGCACATCTGGCAGACCATCAAGGACCCGGCGCTCGACACGATCAAGAACCCGGTCGGCACCGGCCCGTACACGCTGAAGTCGTTCACCCCGCAGACGGTGATCGTCAGCCAGCGTGACGGCTACTGGCAGGAAGCGCCGAAGGTCAAGGAGATCCGCTACACGTCCTACACGGACAACAACGCGCAGGTCTCGGCGCTGGCCAGCGGTGCGGCCGAGTGGAGCTTCGTCTTCATCCCGAACTACAAGGCCGTCTACACGAACAAGGACCCGCAGCACTACAAGCTCTGGTTCCCCGCGCAGCTGGCCGTGCACGGCCTGTGGTTCAACACCGAGAAGGCCCCCTGGAACAGCGCGCCGCTGCGCCAGGCGATCAGCAAGGTGATCAACCGCGACGACATCTTCAACCAGGGTGAGGCCGGCTACTTCTACCCGAAGAACGACCAGGTCACCGGCATTCCGACGCCGGCGGGTGACCCGTTCATCGCGCCGCAGTACAAGGGCCAGACCGTCAAGGTCGACGTCGCGGCGGCCAAGGCGCAGCTCACCGGCGCGGGCTTCACGTTCAACGGCGACAAGCTGCAGGACTCCTCCGGCAAGCCGGTCACCCTCAAGCTCACGGTGCCGTCGGGCTGGTCGGACTACATCACCGACCTGGAGATCATCAAGGACAACCTGTCGCAGATCGGCATCACCGCGACGGTCGACAAGATGAACCAGGACGCGTGGACGAAGTCGGTCGACACCGGTGACTTCGAGGGCCTGATGCACTGGACCAACGACGGTGCGACGCCGTACGACATGTACCGCGACGTCATGGACGGCAACCGCTACAAGCCGACCGGCCAGGGCAACATCAACGGCAACTACGGCCGCTTCAAGAACGACGAGGCGACCAAGGCGCTCGAGACCTACGCCAACGCCGAGGACGACGCCTCCCGCACCGCCGCCATGGCGACGTTGCAGAAGATCATGATCGACCAGCAGCCGATGATCCCGACGTCGGCCGCGAACTCGGGTGGCGAGTACAGCACGAAGAACTGGACGGGCTGGCCCGACGAGGCGAACCCGTACGCCCCCGCGCAGCCGACCCTGCGCAACGCGCTCGACATCATCCTGCACCTGAAGCCCGCGGCCTGATCGATGGCGGATTCAGTCATGACGGAACAGGGGGACGGCCGCGGCGACGCGGCCGCCCCCGCCCCCTCCGACCCCGCTTCGGCCGGGTCGGAGGGGGAAACCCCCGGCGCGGTCGTCCTCGAGGCGGAGGGCCTGACCAAGCACTTCCCCGTGCGGCGCAAAGGACGGGCCGGGCTGACCGGCCCGCGCCGCGCCGTCCAGGCCGTCGACGACGTCTCCCTGACGTTGCGGCGGGGGCGCGTCACCGCACTGGTCGGCGAGTCCGGCTCGGGCAAGTCGACCGTCGCGCGGCTGCTCGCGCAGCTCTACCCTCGCACCGACGGGGACATCCGGTTGCACGGCGAGACGGTGAACGTCCGCGGTGGCAAGGCCTTCCGCGCCTACTGCCGCCAGGTCCAGATGATCTTCCAGGACCCGTTCGCGTCGCTGAACCCGGTGCACACCGTGCGCTACCACCTGACGCGGGCGCTGAAGATCCACGGCCGCGCCGGTGACGACCTGGAGCAGGCGCTGCACGACCTGCTCCTGCGCGTCCAGATGACCCCGCCCGAGCGGTACATCGACAAGTTCCCGCACGAGCTCTCCGGCGGCCAGCGCCAGCGCGTCGCGATCGCGCGGGCGCTCGGCGCCGACCCGGAGGCCCTGCTGGCCGACGAGCCGGTGTCCATGTTGGACGTCTCCATCCGCCTCGGGGTGCTGAACCTGTTGCGGGACCTGAAGGAACGCCTGCACCTCGCGATCCTCTACATCACCCACGACATCGCGTCGGCCCGCTACTTCGCCGACGAGACGATGGTGATGTACGCCGGCCGGATGGTCGAAGGCGGTGACAGCGAGACGATCACGCAGAACCCGGCGCACCCGTACACGCGCCTGCTCATCGACTCCGCGCCCGACCCGGACCGGCTCGCCGGCGGCAGCGCCGAGCTGGACCCCGGCGAGGTGCCCGCCGAGCGCGGGGCCGGCGAACCGCCGAGCCTGATCGACCCGCCGTCCGGCTGCCGGTTCCACCCGCGCTGCCCGGTGGCGATGGAACGCTGCAAGACCGACCTGCCGCCGCGGTTCGAGGTCGACGACGCGCCCGGCCACTGGGCCGCGTGCTGGCTGTACGACGGGGCCGCCCGATGAGGTACCTGCTGCAACGGCTGGCCTTCTACGTCTTCACGGCCTGGGCCGCCGTCACCATCAACTTCTTCATCCCGCGGCTGATCCCGGGTGACCCGGTGCAGTCGCTGATCACGAAGAACCAGGGCACGCTCAGCGCGGACGCCATCCAGTCGCTGTATGTCCTCTTCGGACTGGACAAGAACGAAAGCATGGTGACCCAGTACTTCCACTACTGGGCCCAGCTCTTCCGCGGTGACCTCGGGCTGTCGTTCACGTTCTTCCCGACCCCGGTCACCGAGGTGCTCGGCGACAGTCTGCCGTGGACGATCATCCTCGTCGGGATCACCACGATCATCGGCTTCGCGATCGGCACCGGCCTCGGCGTGGTCGCCGGCTGGAAGCGCGGTTCGTGGGTCGACGGCCTGCTCCCGGTGACGACGTTCCTCTCGTCGGTGCCGTACTTCTGGCTCGGCCTGATCGCCCTGACGCTGCTGGCCGGGCCGGGGAGCTTCTTCCCGTCGTCCGGCGGGTACGACCCGGGCCTGATCCCCGGCTGGGACCCCGAGTTCATCGGCAGCGCGATCCAGCACAGCCTGCTGCCCGCGATCACCATCCTGATCAGCTCGATGGGCAGCTGGATCCTGGGCATGCGCAACATGATGGTGACCGTCGCGTCCGAGGACTACGTCACCGTCGCGCACGCCAAGGGCCTGCCCGAGCGCCGGGTCGCGGTCGGCTACGCGGCGCGCAACGCGCTGCTGCCGAGCGTTTCCGGCTTCGCGCTGGCGCTGGGGTTCATCGTCGGCGGCACGCTGCTGGTGGAGATCGTGTTCTCCTACCCCGGGGTCGGCTTCGAGCTGTTCCAGGCGGTCGGCTCGCAGGACTACCCGCTGATGCAGGGCATCTTCCTGATCATCACGCTGTCGGTGCTGGTGGCGAACCTCCTCGCGGACGTCGCCTACCTCGCGCTCGACCCGCGGACCCGGAAGGCGGCCTGACATGGCGGTACCAGCAGCGGACGTCAAGGCCGCCCAAGCGCTTCCGGTCGACGCCATCGCCGGGCGCGCCAAGCGGCGCCGGTTCCGGTTCCTCACCGGCGGCAAGACGATCACCGGGCTCAGCGTCATCGTGTTCTTCCTGATCATCGCGGTGATCGGCGAGTGGATCGCGCCGTTCGACCCGTCGGCCCGCAGCAACGACCTGCTCGAAGGGCCGTCGGGGCGGCACTGGTTCGGCACCACGCACCTCGGCCAGGACATCTTCAGCCAGGTCCTGGTCGGCACGCGCAGCGTCATGCTCGTGGGGCTCACAGCCGGTGTGGTGGCGACGATCCTCGCGGTCATCGTCGGCGTGACGTCCGGCTACCTCGGCGGGACGCCGGGTGAAGGGCTCTCCGCACTGTCCAATGTGTTCCTGGTGATCCCGGCGCTGCCGCTGATCATCATCATCGGCAGTGCGCTGCCGAGTGGTGGTGACTACCTGGTGGCGGTGGTCATCGGGTTCACGTCGTGGGCGTGGGGCGCGCGAGTCCTGCGCGCGCAGACACTTTCGTTGAGAGGCCGGGAGTACGTCGAAGCGGCGCGCGCCACCGGCGAGTCGACGTGGCGGATCATCTTCTTCGAGATCCTGCCGAACCTGACCGCGGTCATCGCGTCCAGCTTCGTCGGCACAGTGATCTTCGCGGTGATGTCGGAGATCACGCTGGCGTTCGTCGGCGTCTCCAGCTTCTCGAACTGGAACTGGGGCACGATCCTGTTCTGGGCGCAGAGCCAGCAGGCGCTGGCCCAGGGCGCCTGGTGGTGGTTCGTGCCGGCCGGGCTGGCGATCGCCGTCCTCGGCACCGCGTTGTCCCTGCTGAACTTCGGCATCGACGAGTTCGTCAGCCCGCGGTTGCGCGGCAGTGGCAAGGCGAAGGTGCGCGACATCCACGGGCGCACCCAGCGCATGCGAGTGGGCTTCACGCCCGTGCTCGGGCGGGAGGAACAGGCATCATGACACCGGTCCTGGAGATCAAGGGCCTCGACGTCGACTACGGCGTCGGCGACGAGGCCGTGCGCGCGGTGCGCGACGTGCACCTCACGCTCAACCGCGGCGAAGTCCTAGGCCTGGCCGGGGAAAGCGGCAGCGGGAAGTCCACTTTGGCCTACGGGCTGACCCGGCTGCTCGCGCCGCCGGGCGTGATCCGCGGCGGCGAGGTGATCTACCACCCCGAAAACGCCGAGCCGTACGACGTCCTGAAGCTGAGCCACAAGCAGCTGCGGGACTTCCGCTGGGCCGAGACGTCCATCGTGTTCCAGGGCGCGATGAACTCGCTGAACCCGGTGCACAAGGTCGTCACCCAGCTCGTCGACGTCATCAAGGCGCACGAGCCGGACACGACCCGGGCCGGGCGTGCGGCCCGGGCGAAGGACCTGCTGAAGCTCGTCGGCATCTCGGCCGACCGGCTGGAGGCGTACCCGCACCAGCTCTCGGGCGGCATGCGCCAGCGCGTGATGATCGCGATGGCGCTGGCGCTCGAACCACGCGTCGTCATCATGGACGAGCCGACCACCGCGCTCGACGTCGTGATGCAGCGCCAGATCCTCGGCCAGCTCGTGGAACTGCGCGAACGGCTGGGCTTCTCGGTCCTGTTCATCACGCACGACCTTTCGCTGCTGGTCGAGTTCTCGGACCGGATCGCGATCATGTACGGCGGCCGGATCGTGGAACAGGCACCGGCGTCCGCGCTCTACCGGGACGCGCTCCACCCGTACAGCTACGGCCTGCTGAACTCGTTCCCCGCGCTGCGGGGTCCGCGACGCGAGCTCAGCGGGATCCCGGGTTCCCCACCGGACACGCGCGGGATGCCGGCCGGCTGCGCGTTCCACCCGCGGTGCCCCAAGGCCTTCGAGCCGTGCGACTCGAAGATCCCCGTGCTGGGCCTGCCCGGCGGGGACGCTTCGCGCGAAGTGGCGTGCTTCCTGCACCCCGTCGCGACCCCCTGAACGCCGTCTGCCCTGTCCGGTACCACTGGAGGAGACCAGCCTTGACCGAGACCACAGCCGCGACCGCCGAGCAGCAGGCGTTGATCGACAGCCTGCCGCAGGACTTCCGCTGGGGCGTGGCGACCGCCGCGTACCAGATCGAAGGGGCGGTTTCCGAAGACGGGCGCACACCGTCCATTTGGGACACTTTCTGCCAGGTCCCGTGGGCGATCGACAACAATGACAACGGTGACATCGCCTGCGACCACTACCACCGGATGCCGGCGGACATCGGCCTGGTCGACGAGCTGGGCGCCGACACCTACCGGTTTTCCGTGGCGTGGCCCCGGGTCCAGCCGCGCGGCCGCGGGCCCGTCAACGAGGCCGGCATCGGCTTCTACGACCGGCTGGTCGACGAGACGCTCGGCAAGGGCATCACGCCGTGGCTGACGCTCTACCACTGGGACCTGCCGCAGGAGCTCGAGGACGCGGGCGGCTGGCCGGCGCGCGACACGGCGTACCGCTTCGCGGACTACGCAATGCTGGTGTTCGACCGGCTTTCCGATCGGGTCCGCCATTGGACGACGCTGAACGAGCCGTGGTGCTCGGCGATGCACGGGTACGTGCACGGCGTGATGGCACCGGGACGGCGTGACTACTCGGCCGGTCTGCACGCGGTGCACCACCTGCTGCTGGGCCACGGCCTGGCGACGCAGCGCATGCGCGAGGCCGCGCCGCCGGACACGGAGTTCGGCATCACGCTCAACATGTGCACGGCCGACCCCGCGACGGATTCCGAAGAGGACGTTCGCGCGGCGCGTCAGGCGGACGGCCTCGGCGTCCGGATCTACCTGGACCCGCTGGTGCGCGGGGAATACCCGGAAGACGTGGTGGAGGACCTGGCCGCGCGGGGTGTCAAGCTGCCGGTGCAGGACGGCGACCTGGAGATCATCTCGACCCCGCTGGACTTCCTGGGCGTCAACTACTACTTCGGCCAGCAGTTCTCCGGCGTCGACGAGCAGGGCAGCGCGGTCGACCCGGACGGCGTCCCGACGTCCCGCACGGTCCCGTTCGGCGAGCCGACGACGGCGATGGGCTGGGAGATCCTGCCGGGCAAGTTCACCGAGCTGCTGACCCGGCTGGGCCGTGACTACCCGAACCTCCCGATGTACATCACGGAGAACGGCTCGGCCTTCGACGACGACCCCGACTCCGACGGTTTCGTCCACGACGAGCAGCGCACGGCGTACCTGGCCTCGCACATCGCGGCGGTGGCGGCCGCCCGTGAGGCGGGCGTGGACGTCCGGGGCTACTTCGCCTGGTCCCTTTTGGACAACTTCGAGTGGGCCTACGGCTACGCGAAGAGGTTCGGCCTGATCCGCGTGGACTACGAAACGCAGCAGCGCACGATCAAGCAGAGCGGCTACTTCTACCGCGACACGGTGCGCCGGGTCCGCGGCAGCTGACACTCGGGAAAGTCCGTGAAGGCCACATTGAGGGACTCTGAGTCCCTCGATGTGGCCTTCACGGCTTTTCGGCGGTAAGGCGGGCCCCACCGGGGTGGCGGTGGCAGGCCCCATGGTCCGGACCCGGGGGTTTCCCTAGCGTCGAGCAGGCAGCCGACCCTTGGGGGAGTCATGAGCGTCCGGACGGAGATCAGACCCGCGCCTCGGAAGACGTCCTGGTGGCGGCGGCCCTGGATCGGGCCGCTCGCGCTGCTCGTGGGCGCCTTTCTCGCCTTCTCGCTGCCGCCCTATCTCGCCTTCGATCCGGCGCGGTCGCGGGTGCCGCAGCCGGAGGGTTTTCCCGCGCACTACTGGTTCCTCGTCGCGCACGTGATCTTCGGATCAGTCGCCATGGTGGGTGCCGTGTTGCAGATCTGGCCGTGGCTGCGCCGGACGTACCCCGTTTTCCACCGTTACGCCGGCCGCGCTTATGTCTTCGCCGGCGTGCTGCCGGCCGGGGTCATGGCGTTGACCATCGGGTCGCAGAGCCCGTTCGGTCCGACCACGCGGGTCAGTGACGTCCTCGCGGCGCTGCTTTGGCTCGGGTGCACCTTCGCCGGCTGGCGGGCGGTGCGGGAACGGCGCTTCGGCGACCACCGCCGGTGGATGATCCGCAGTGTGGCGATGACGTTCTCGATCCTCGTCAACCGCATCATCAGCCCGATCGCGATGGTCGTGCTGGAGCCGCGGATCCCGACCCTGTTCGGCGGCAGTGAACTCGCTTACTCGCAGAGCGTCGCCGCGATTTCTTCGTGGGGCAGCATCGCGTTCGCGCTCATCCTCAGCCAGCTCTACCTGGACCGCGCGAAGACACCGGCGGGTGTGCGATGAGCGTCCGGACAGCGACGCCGGTCACGAAGTGGTGGCGACGTCCTTGGGTCGCGCCGCTCACCCTGGTCGTCGCGGCTTTCCTCGTGTACTCCGTGCCGCCTTACCTGAGCCTGGACCCCGCGCAGGCCCGCGTGCCCGCACCGCCCGGGTTCGCCGCGCACTACTGGTTCCTCGTTGCGCACATTCTGTTCGGCACGATCGCCATCGTCGGGGTGCAGATCTGCCCTGTCGAGCCCGTTCGGCCCGGCCGCCGGGGTGCTGAACGTCGTCGCCGCGCTGCTGTGGCTGGGCTTCACCATCGCCGGCTTCCGCGCGACCCGGCAGCACCGGTACGCCGACCATCGCAAATGGATGATCCGCAGTTTCGCGATGACCATGAACACCCTGCTCAGCCGGGTCTACGCGCCGATCGCGTTCCTCGCCCTGGGCCCGCACTACTCCGGGATGGAGACGCTGATGCCGGCCGCGGCCACCCTGAGCGGCACGCTGAGCCTGTTCACGCTACTGCTGGTCAGCCAGTGGTGGCTCGACCGGAAGCCAGCCAGCGCGCGATGATCGTCCGCTGGATCTCCGACGCGCCTTCGTAGATCCGCGGCGCGCGGACCTCGCGGTAGAGGTGCTCCAGCAGGTGCCCCCGCTGCAGGGCCCGCGCGCCGTGCAGCTGCACCGCCGAGTCGACGACGAACTGCGCGGCCTCGGTGGCGAACAGCTTCGCCATCGCCGCGCGGCCGCCGAGGTTCTGCTCACCCGCGTCGTACGCACCGGCCGCCGCGTAGACCAGCAGCCGCGCGGCTTCCGTGCGGGTCGCCATCTCCGCCAGCGCGTGCGCGACCGCCTGCTGCTTGATCAGCGCGCCACCAAAGGCTTCGCGCTGTCCGGTGTAGTCCACAGTGGCGTCCAGCGCGGCCTGCGCCATCCCGACGGCGAAGGCGCCGACGCTGGGGCGGAACAGGTCCAGCGTCCGCATCGCCACGGCGAAGCCGCGGTTCTCCTCACCGAGCAGCTCTTCGCGCCGGACCTCGACACTGTCGAACGTGACCGTGCCGATCGGGTGCGGGCTGACCAGGTCGAGGTGCTCGCCACCGAGACCCGGCCGGTCGCCGGGGACCACGAACGCGCTGACCCCGCGTGAACCGGCGCCTTCCGTGGTGCGCGCGAACACCGTGTAGAAGTCGGCTTCGGGCGCGTTGGAGATCCACATCTTCTCGCCGGTGAGGCGCCAGCCGTCACCGTCGGCCTCGGCCTTCAGGGACAGCGCGGCCGCGTCCGAACCGGCGTCCGGCTCGGTCAGCGCGAACGCCGCCACCGCGTCCCCGGCCGCGACGGCGGGCAGCCACTTCGCGACCTGATCGTCCTGTCCGGACTGGAGAACCGGGTAACTTCCCAGTCCCTGCAACGCCAACGCCGTCTCGGCCTCGGTGCTGACGGTGGCCAGGTTCTCCCGCAGGATGCACAGGTCCGTCGCCGCCGCCTGCCGTGACGGCTTTCCGTCGGCGACGCCGGGGAAGAGTCGCGCGAGGAGGCCGAGCGCGCCCATCGCCTTGAGCAGCGGGCGGTTCACCGCACCCTCCACACCGGACTCGGCGAGCGGGCGCAGCTGCTCCTCGGCCAGTCGCCGGACGTCCGCCGCGAAGGCGAGCTGGTCCGCGTCCAAGGTGAAGGTCATGACAAGGCTCCCGGTCGCCAGCGGGCGTGGGCGGTGCCGGTCGGGCCCGACCGGACGAGGTCCAGCCGCGGTTCCGGGCCGTCGCTGCGGCCGGTCTGCGGCTTGCGGTTGCCCGCGGCGAACGGCTTCGGCCACGCCAGCGGGTAGTCCTGCTCGGCCGCCGCGTGCAGCGTCCACTGTGGATCGTAGAGGTGCGTCCGGCCCAGTGCGCACAGGTCCGCGCGCCCGGCCAGGATCAGCGAGTTGACGTCGTCGTACGACGAGATGGCGCCGACGGCGATCACCGCGATGCCGTACTCCTGCCCGATCTCGTTGCGGATCCGGTCGGCGTACGGCGTCTGGTAACTCCGGCCGTACTGCGGTTTCTCGTCGCACACCACCTGGCCGGTGGAGACGTCGATGCCCGCCGCACCGTGGGACGCGAACGCCCGGGCGATCTCGACGGAGTCGTCGGCGTCGATCCCGCCTTCCGCCCAGTCGGTCGCCGAGATCCGGACGGTCATCGGCCGTTCGGCGGGCCAGGCCGCGCGGACCGCGTCGAAGACTTCGAGCGGGAAGCGCAGCCGGTTCTCCAGCGAGCCGCCGTACTCGTCGGTCCGCCGGTTCGTCAACGGCGAGAGGAAGGACGACAGCAGGTAGCCGTGCGCGCAGTGCAGTTCGAGGACGTCGAACCCGGCGCGAGCGGCGGCCTCAGTGCACGCGACGAACTCGTCCCGGATCGACGCCATGTCCGTTGCGGACAGTTCGCGCGGGACCTGGTTCCGGTCGGAGTACGGCAACGCCGAAGGCGCGCAGACCTCCCAGTTGTCCGACGGCAGCGGCTCGTCGATGCCGTCCCACATGAGCTTCGTCGAACCCTTGCGGCCGGAGTGTCCCAACTGGACACCGATCCGGGCGGCCGACTGGGTGTGCACGAAGTCGACGATCCGCTTCCACCCGGCTTCCTGTTCGGCCGTGTAGAGGCCGCCGCAGCCGGGCGTGATCCGGCCTTCCGGCGAGACGCAGACCATCTCGGTCATCACCAGACCGGCCCCGCCGAGAGCTTTGCTTCCCAGGTGTACCAGGTGGAAGTCGCCCGGCACACCGTCCACAGCGGAGTACATGTCCATCGGCGACACGATGATCCGGTTGGAAAGCTCCAGCTCGCCGAGCCGGAACGGCTGGAACATCGGCGGCCGCGACGTCGTGCCGAGCGAGCCCGCGAACCAGTGGTCCAGCTCGCTCGCGAACTCCGGGTCGCGCAGGCGGAGGTTGTCGTAGGTGACGCGGCGGCTGCGCGTCAGGATGTTGAACGCGAACTGCGGCGGGTCCTGGTGGGCGTACTGCGCGATGTTCTCGAACCACTCCAGGCTGGCCTGAGCGGCGCGCTGCGTCGACGTGACGACCGGACGCCGTTCCAGCTCGTACGCCTTGAGCGCCTCGGCGACACCCGCGTTTTCGTGCAGGCACGCGGCCAGCGCGAGGGCGTCCTCCATCGCCAGCTTCGTGCCGGAGCCGATCGAGAAGTGCGCGGTGTGCGCGGCGTCGCCGAGGAGGACGACGTTGCCGTGCACCCAGGTCTCGCAGCGCACGGTGCCGAACGTGACCCACTTCGAGTTGTTCGCCATGACGCCGTGGCCCTGCAGCACGTCGGCGCAGAGTTCGCGGATCAGCGAGATCGACTTCTCGTCGCTCTCGCCCGGCTTGAGGTTCGTGGCCGCCACGGGGGCGAACGTCCGCTGCCAGACGTCCTCCTGCACTTCGAGGATGAACGTGCTGCCGTCGCGGCCGTACGGGTAGCCGTGGATCTGCATGATCCCGGCCGGCGTTTCGAGGACGTAGAACTTGAAGGCGTCGAACACCAGGTCCGTGCCGAGCCAGATGTAGCGGCACCGGCGCGTCTCGACGCTGGGCCGGAAGTGCTCGGCGTGTTGCGCGCGGACCGCGGAGTTGACGCCGTCGGCGGCGATGACCAGGTCGTAGCCCGACAGGTCGGCCGGTGCCTCCTCGCGGAACCGCAGCTCGACGCCGAGCTCGGCGCAGCGGTTCTGCAGGATGCCGAGCAGGCGCTTGCGGCTCATCGCGGCGAAGCCGTGGCCGCCCGAGGTGGTGACGGTGCCGCGGTAGTGGACGTCGATGTCGTCCCAGCGGGCGAACTCGGCGCGCATGGCCTCGTGGACGGCCGCGTCGGCGTGCTCGATGCCGCCGAGCGTCTCGTCGGAGAACACCACGCCGAAGCCGAAGGTGTCGTCGGGCGCGTTGCGCTCCCAGACCGTGATGTCGTGACCCGGGCCGAGCTGTTTCGTCAGCGCGGCGAAGTACAGGCCCGCCGGGCCGCCGCCGATGACCGCGATACGCACGCCGTCCAGGGTATGTCGTCATGCGTACGACCGTCAATAAGGCGAAAGATGGTCTACGGTGTCCGCATGGAACGCATCAACCCGCCGGAGCTGGGCAAGCCCTCCGGGTTCTCGCACGCGGTGGTCGCCGAGGGCCGGGTCGTCTTCCTCGCCGGGCAGACCGCGCTGGACGCGTCGAACAAGATCGTCGGCGACGGCGTCGTCGAGCAGTTCGAACGCGCGCTCGGCAACCTGCTGACGTCGCTGCGCGCGGCCGGCGGCTCCCCGGAGGACCTCTGCAGCGTGACGATCTACATCGTCGACATGGCGGATTACCGGACGCACGCGCGCGAGATCGGCGCGGTGTGGCGGCGGCTGGCAGGCACCGACTACCCGGCGATGGCCGGCGTCGGCGTCGACCGGCTCTGGGACGAGGAAGCGCTGGTCGAGGTCCAGGGCTTCGCGGTCGTCAGCCGAGGTTGATCGCCCGCGAGACGTACGCGCGGGCCGGGTCCTCCAGCCGGGCGTGCAGCTCGAAGAACAGCTCGGCCGCGCGGATGCCCGACCAGTCGCGCGGCAGGAACTCGGCGGGCAGGCCGGGGTCGAGGTAGGGCATCCGCCGCCAGCCGGTGAGCACCCGGACGTAGTCGCCGAAGGCCTCTTCGTCGGCGACGGACTTGCGCCGCTGCCACCGCCGCAGCGCCGGGCCGTGCTCGTCGAGGAACGTCGTGTACAGCTCGTCGAGCCGGTCGAGGTCCCACCAGTCGCGGACCTTCGCCGCGACGTCGCCGAAGGCCAGGTGGTCGGCCCGGAACAGGTCGGCGTACCCGGAGAGGCCGAGGCGGGTCAGGGCCTCCGCGGTGACGTCGTGCAGGTGCGCCGGGGCGATCCAGACGCCCGAGGCGGCGGTGCCGAAGCCCATCCGGGCGAGCTGGGTGCGCAGCAGGTGGCGTTTGTGCCGCTCGGTCTCCGGCACCGAGAACACCGCGAGCAGCCAGCCGTCGGCCGGGGTCGCGCGCTCGCGGCGGAAGATCCGCTCGTCACCCTCGCGCAGGATCTCGCGGGCGTCGTCGGACAGCTCGTACCCGGCTGTCGCGTTGCGACGGACCGCCTCGAGAATCCCGCGGCGCTTGAGCCGGGAGATCGACGAGCGCACGGCCGGCTCGTCGACTCCGACGGCGGCCAGCAGGTCGATCAGCGAAGCGACCGAGAGCCAGCCGCCCTCGTTGCGCGAATAGAGGCCGTACACCGTCACGATGAGCTGGCGAGGCTGGGCCGCACGGCCGGAGCCGTCCAGTTCGGTTGCCTCGGGTACGGCCGTCATCCGGCCACAATAACAACCGGCCGCCAGGGGCTCCGCTACGATTTCGCCGCGATGCTGCCAGCCACCAAGGGGATCTTCGACCGGCTCACCCGGCGCGGCCGCCTGATGTCCAAGCGGACCTGCGACCGGCAAGGCCATGTGGTGCGCTCCGGGCCCTTCCTGTTCCGCACGCCCACCGCCTGGGAGTACGCCGCCGCCGTCGCCTGCGGCAGTGATCCCGCCGCGCAGCGCTGGCTCGGCTGGCAGCGCGACTCGATCGTCGCCCGGGGGGCCCGTGCGGACGCGCTGCGGGTCGTGCCCGGCACCGGTCCGGACTGGGTGTCGCCCGATCCGCAGTCGATCGACCTGGTGATGATCGACGTCGAGGCCGGCCGCTGCGTCGGCCTGGTCAGCGTGCACACCGGCGAGGACGGCGGCCCGGAGACCGGCGGCTACCTCGCCCCGGACTACCGCGGCCGCGGCATCGGCCGGGTGCTCTTCGCTGCCGGGCTCACCCTGGCGCACGACCACCTGGGCCTGGCGCGGGTGCGGGCGGGCGCCGAGGTGGGCAACGTCGCGAGCGCGCGGTCGCTGCAGGCCGCCGGTCTGGCTCGCGTCGCCGGCCCGCCGACGTACCGGCTGCCCGACGGCCGCGTCACCGAGGCATGGTGGTTTCAGCACGACGTCCCGCGGGTGACGCGCTGCGCCGGCCCGCAGGCGACGTGGTTCCCGGCGTCCTCGGTGCTCTGAAACTTCGGCCGGCGCCGACGTTTCCCGCGCCTACGGTCACCGCATGACCCAGCTGACCGCCCCGGTGCCCCCTGTCCCCGCCGACGTCCCGCCCGGCGGCGTCGCCTGGCTGCGCGCGTCCGTCGCCCGGTTCAGCAACGGTTCCGACCATGCCCGGCGAAGGGCTCTGGCTGTCGATCTGCTCGCTGCCTTAGACGCGGAGTCGTTGCAGGACAACGCTTTTGTGCGGACTCAGCGGATCATGACGGACGTCGAGGACGTCGACGTGATGGCCGCGATCGCCCGGCCGGTGCCGGTCGGTGTGCTCGCGGCGGCGCTCGGGCTGCCCGATGTCTCGGCGGAGGTGGCGCTGGTCGCGGCCGCGTACCACCCGCACGTCACGCCGTCGGACGCGGCGGAGGCGGCGATGGCCCGGCTGGTTGAGGTGTGCGGCGGAGTCACCGAACTCGCGGCCGCCCGGATCGGCCTGTTGGTCCAGGCCTGCGACGCCACGGCCGGGCTCATCGGCAACGCGCTTTCCGCGTCACTGGCCGGAAAACCGGGCGAACTCCTGACCGACCCGCCGGTGCTGCGCACGCGCCGCCGGATCGGCGGCGAGAACGTCACGGTCGAACTGGCCGGGACGCCGTTCGGGGCCGGGCCACGGGAATGCCCCGGTTCGGCGCACGCGATCGCGCTCGCCACCGGAGTTCTCGAGGCGCTGCGCGGGTTTCGCCTGACAGAAGCGGAAACGGCCTGGGTGTCGTCGCCGAATCTCCGGATGCCCGCGGTGCTGCGGGTGACCCGCGGAAGTTCGGCGGGCGGCCTCTGCTAGAACTACCGCGTTCATTTTCACTGGGGGAAGGCCGGAAATTGCTGTACATGGATGGGCTGCTGGGCTTCGTCACGCTCGGGTTGTGGATCTTCTGCCTCGTCGACGTGATCACCACGGACGAGTCGTCGTGCCGCAACCTGCCGAAGATGCTGTGGCTGCTGCTCGTGCTCTTGGTGCCGCTGGTCGGCTCGATCGTCTGGCTGGTCGCCGGCCGTCCGCAGCAGGTGTCGCGCGCGACCGGCCGCTACGAGCGCAACGCGCCTGCGTTCCCGGAGTACGACCGGCCGGGCCGCTTCGCGGCGACCAGCGCGGACGACGACGAGGAGTTCCTCCGCAAGTGCCGCGAACGCGCGGAGGCGCAGCGAAAGCTGGCCCGCGAGAAGGGCAGCGAGGCCTAAGGCCCGAACGCCCCAATGTGGCGTTGGGTGCGTTGGACGCACCGAACGCCACATTGGGTGCGTTGGACGCAACCAACGCCACATTGGGGCGTCAGCAGGTGGGGCCTTCGCAGGTGCCGCGTTCGTAAGCCTCCAGCGTCGAGATCACCAGCTTGCGCTCGGCCGGCGTCAGCGGGGCGAGCGCGTTGCTCCAGGCCCGCGCGCCGCGGGCCAGCCAGGCGTCGACGGCCGGGCGCTTGTCCGGCGTGATGCTGACGATCGTGCGGCGGCGGTCGGCCGGGTCCTCGTCGCGGTTGAGGACGCCCTGGCGGCTGAGGTCGCCGACCATCAGGCTCGCCGTCGTCGGCGCGACCTCGAGGCGGCCGGCCAGTTCGGTGACCGTCATGGGGCCGTCGAAGAGCAGGTAGGACAGCAGGGACAGGTGGCGCGGCGCCAGCGCGCAGCCGTTGAGCTCTTCGGGGACCGGAGTGCGCTTCGCGCGGCCGACCAGGCGGGGCATGAGCAACAGGAGCTGCCGCACGCCGTCCTCGACACTCGGCCCGGCTTCCGTTGACATCGCACTCCTCCCGTCGGTAGCTTTGTTTGCAAAACAAACGCTTCGACCGCTCCCGAGCCTACCTCGGGGGCACCGATCGAGCGTACCGGCAAGAAACAGGGGTCGAGATGACGTCCGAGGTTCCCGGGTTGGCCGAAGTTCGCGAGATGAACAGGGGTGTCATCGAGGAGTTCCGCGCGAACGCGGGCATCGTCGGCGGCATGTTCGAGGGCAAGAACGTGCTGCTGCTGACGACGATCGGGGCGAAGAGCGGCGAAGAGCGCCTGTCCCCGCTGGCCTTCACCCGCGACGGCGACCGCATCGTGATCGCCGCGTCCATGGGCGGCGCGCCGAAGAACCCGGCCTGGTTCCACAACCTGGTCGCGAACCCCAAGGTCACGGTCGAGATCGGCACGGAGAAGTTCGAGGCAACGGCCACGGTGATCGCCGACCGCGCCGAGCGCGACCGCCTCTACGCGGGCATGATCGCCCACGCCGAGGGCTTCGCCGAGTACGAGAAGAAGACCGACCGGATCATCCCGATCGTGGTCCTGGAGCGCTGACGGTGTCGTGAGTGTTTAGAAGGGTTAGAACCCTTCTAAACACTCACGACAAGCCGCGGCAGACTCCACTGCCGCCGGCCGAGTCTCGGCGACCCGGCGTGCGTTGGGAACCGGCGTCGCAGCGGGTTTGTTCGTGCCAGGCCCGCGACTTGGTCGGGGCCGTCGGCGGCGGCGCGGGCCGCGGAGTTGCGGGCTTGTGTCGACGATCCGGCGCGCTACGAAACCGACGTCGTGGCGGACGCCGGAGCGGGCTCGACGCGGGGCTCGGCGGGGGGCTGCTCGACAGCCTCCCGCTCCTCGCGCCGGGCTTCCTTCCGGGCGATCACCCGCTTGCCGGCGTTGATCAGGGGCTTCTCCACCCAGCGGTGGATCAGGTCCGCGATCGCCAGCGCGACCAGGAACACCGTCACCCCGGTGACCGTCCGGTTCACCGCGAGACCCGGTACGGCCTGGACGACGACGAAGTGCACCGGGCCCTGCAGCAGGTAGAGCGAGTACGACCGCTCGCCGACGAAGCGCATCGGGGACGTCCCCAGCAGCCAGCGCAGCGGGCCCGGGCTGACCAGCACGATCAGCAGCAGCATCGTCAGCACCGTGTACCCGACCAGCAGCAGCATGTTCTGGTCCGACTTGTGCCACAGGGTGTCGAAGTTCGTGTGCAGCACCGCGAACGCGGCGACGATCGGGATCGCGGCCAGCGGGTGGGTCAGCGGCTTCAGCACCGCGTACCCGCGGCCGTAGTGCAGCAGGATCGCCAGCAGGCAGCCGCCGGCCAGGATGAAGTAGTGGATGGTCGAGGTGTAGAGCGCGACCGGCGCCGCCCCGACCTTCCAGCCGCTGGTCACCGGCACCAGCGCCAGCAGCACGACCATCGCGGTGCCGACCAGCAGGAACTTGCGCTTGGCCGCGCCGATCCCGATCGCGACCAGCAGGAACGGCCAGACCAGGTAGAACTTCTCCTCGATGCCCAGCGTCCACGAGCCGCTGAAGAAGTTGTCGGTGCCGTTGCCACCCGAGCCGGGGAAGAACTCGTTGAGGAACGTCAGGTAGTACTTCAGCGCGTGCGGGAAGTCGCGGGTGAAGAACTCCCCGCGCAGGATCACGAACGCGACGATGCCGCCGAGGATCACCAGGTACGGCGGCAGGATCCGGAAGACGCGCCGGATGTAGAAGTTCGACAGCGAGATCCGGCCGGTGCGGTCCTGCTCGCGCAGCAGCAGCGTGGTGATCAGGAAGCCGGACAGCACGAAGAAGATGTAGACGCCGACCCAGCCCGACAGCCAGCCCCAGTTCGGGCCGCCGAAGTGGAAGAAGATGACCATCGTCGCGGCCAGCGCGCGCAGGCCGTCGAGCCCGGGGAAGCGCCGGCTGCCGAGGTACTCCTCGTGGCTCATCGTGCGCAAAGTCGGTCCCCCGTCGGTGTGATCGTCGGGGGCGAGTATATGGGGGTCGCGGTGCGTGATCGAGCTGTGCCGCCCACGTCAGGAGGGCCGGGGCAGGTGCCTCCTGGCGAACGCGATCAAGGCCCTGGCCGCGGGTCCGGCGGGGCCCGGATCGCGCCACGCCAGGGCCAGCACACCGCGCAACCGCGGCCGGACGATGTCGAGCACCCGGACGTCGCCCTCGTGGTAGCGGGCCAGTGATTCCGGCACCACCGCGACGCCGAGCCCGCGCAGGGCCAGCTGCACCAGGACGTTCGGATCGGCGGCCTCGAACGCGATCCGCGGTGTCAGCCCCTCGGCCGCGAACGCGCTGTCCAGCGCCGTGCGCAGGCCGGTGCCCTTCGGCAACGCCATTAGCGGCGGCCCGGCCAGGTCGGCCAGCGCGACCTCCGCCCGGTCGGCCAGTGGCCCCGAAGGCGCCGTGACCGCGAGGAACGGCTCGTCGATCAGCACCTGCGTCGTGATGCCGGGCGGCGGGTCCGCGGCGAGGCCGACCACCGCCAGGTCGAGCCGGCCCTCCCGCAACGCCGTCAGCATCGTGTCGGAGTTGGCCTCGGCCAGGGTGATCTCCACCGCCGGATACCGCTCGTGGAACCGGGCGAGCAGGTCCGGCAGGCCGACCGGGCCGGCCGACGTCACGGCGCCGAGCGCGACCTGGCCGCGGACGAGCCCGGCCAGCTCGTCGACGGCTTCGCGCACCCCGCGCACCGCCGCGAGCGCGGCCCGCGCGTGCGGCAGCGCGGCCGCGCCGACGTCGGTGAGCCGGGCGGTGCGCCCGGACCGGTCCAGCAGCTCCTGCCCGAGCTCGCGTTCGAGCCGCCGGATCTGCGCGCTGACCCCGGGCTGGGCGACGTGCATTCGCTCGGCCGCGCGCGTGAAGTTGCCTTCCTCCGCGACGGCGACGAAGTACGCGAGCTGGTGCAGTTCCATAAGCACTGATTCTAGCTACCAGACAAAGCAGATCTTGGACTTCTGATCGTCGCGGACTCAAGGTGGAAGGAGCACCGAAGGAGGAGTTCACGATGGACGTCACCCCGCTCACCGGCCAGGTCTTCGAGCCCGGCCAGGACGGTTACGCCGAGGAGGTCGCCGGGTTCCAGCTCGCCGTCGCGAGCCGGCCCGCCGTGGTCGTCGGGGCCGAGACCACCGACGACGTCGTCGCCGCGGTCAAGTTCGCCGCCGCCCACGACCTGCCGGTTTCCGTGCAGGCCACCGGCCACGGCCTGACCGCGGGCACCGAAGGACTGCTGATCAGCACCCGCCGGATGACCGGCGTCGAGATCGACGCCGAGGCCGGCACCGCCCGCGTCGAGGCCGGGGTCCGCTGGGGCGCGGTCCTCGAAGCCGCCGCGAAGCACGGGCTCGCTCCGCTCAGCGGCTCGTCCCCGGACGTCGGCGTCGTCGGCTACACGCTCAGCGGCGGCTTCGGCCTGATGGCCCGCAAGTACGGCCGCGCCGCCGACCACGTCCGCGCGATCGACGTCGTCACCGCCGACGGCTCGCTCCTGCACGCCGAGCCGGGCTCGGACCTGTTCTGGGCGCTGCGCGGCGGCCGTGACGGCTTCGGCGTCGTCACCGCGCTGGAGTTCGACCTGGTCCCGGTGACCGACCTCTACGGCGGCGGCCTCTACTTCGACACGGCCGACATCCCCGCCGTGCTGCGGGCCTGGCGCACGTGGTCGGTGGCCGCGCCGGACACGCTGACGACGTCGCTCGCGCTGATCCCGTACCCGGACCTGCCGATGCTGCCGGAACCGTTGCGCGGCAAGCACATCGCGCACGTGCGCGTCGCCTACCTCGGCGACGGCGGCGACGAGCTGGTGGCGCCACTGCGGGCCGCCGCACCCGCGCTGATGGACACGCTCAAGCGGATGCCGTTCAGCGAGTCCGGGTCGATCGCCGCCGAGCCGCCGAATCCGCACGGCTACCACGGCACCAACGCGACCGTCACCCAGCTCAACAACGCCATGCTCGACGCGATCGTCGAGCACGCCGGTCCCGGCGCGGACGTCGACACCGTGCTGATCGTCGACCGCCTGGGCGGCGCGCTCGCCCGGACGCCGGAGGTGCCGGGGGTGGGCTGGGACAGCGCGGCCGAGTTCGTCGTGCGAGCGCTTTCGGTGGTCGGCGACGACGGGATCGACCCGGTCCGCCACGCCCACGCGAAACTGTTCGACGCGCTGGCGCCGTGGACGAGCGGCCGTCTCCTGCCGTTCGTGTACGGCGAGCACGACCCGGCGGAGGTCGCGCGGAGTGTCTACTCGGCCGCCGACCTGCGGAAGCTTCGCGAGCTGAAGCCGGGGTTCGGCTCTTGACATGACGTCAACAGCGGCGTTTCCTGGATGCGGTACCCGCTCAGGCGAGGAGGCGTCCCGATGGCCGCGACCGCCCTCCGTGACGCCGTTCTCGGCGCCGGGCTGCTGGCCGGCAGCGCGAACGTGATCATGCAGCTCGCTCGCGCGCCGGTCGGTTACGGCGTGCTGGAGAGCCGGGTCGACAGCGGGAACCTCTTCCGGCACCCGGCGAAGCGGACGCGGACCACCCTCACCTACCTCGCCGTCGCGACCATGGGGACCGACGCCGAGCGCGCCGCGTATCGCAAGAGCGTCAACCGGGCGCACACCCAGGTCCATTCGACGCCCGACAGTCCCGTCGCCTACGACGCGTTCGACACCAACCTCCAGCTCTGGGTCGCCGCCTGTCTGTACAAGGGGTTCGAGGACGTCTACCTCGCGTTCGTGGGCGGTGATCCGGAGCGCTTCTACGGCGAGGCCGCGACGCTCGGCACAACCCTGCAGGTCGACCCCGGGATGTGGCCGGGGGACCGCGACGCCTTCGAGGAGTACTGGACCGACGGCGTCGCCGAGGTCGCCATCGACGAAACCGTCCGCCGCTACCTGACCGACATCGTGGACCTGCGGTTCCTGCCGCCCGCCGCGGCCGCGCTCGGCCGCCCGTTCCACCGGTTCGTCACGACCGGCTTCCTCCCGCCGCACTTCCGCGCGGAGATGCGGCTGAGCTGGACCCCGGCCGACCAGCGCCGGTTCGACGCGCTCCTGCGCGCGCTCGGCGTGGTCGTCCGCCGCAGCCCCGGTCCGCTGCGGCGGTTCCCGTTCAACCTCTGCCTCTGGGACCTGCGCCGCCGGCTGCGCACCGGGCGCCCGCCGGTCTGACGGAGGCCCGCAGCGAGTTGACCGCTTCGCGCGCGCAGGCGAAGGTGGGCCGATGAGCAGCGACGAGGTCCGGCACGGCGTCAAGTTGAGCAGTCTCGACCAGGAGGTCTTCCCGGACGCGGGGGCCACCAAGCGCGACCTGCTCGACTACCTCGAAGCGGTCGCCGACCGGATGCTGCCGGAGCTGCACGACCGGCCGCTGTCGGTGGTGCGGGTGCTGCGCGGCCAGGAACCGTTCATGCAGAAGAACCTGCCGAAGTACACGCCGGACTGGGTGGCCCGGCAGTCGCTGTGGGCCGACCGTTCCCGCCGCGAAGTCAGCTACGGGCTGGCCAACGACGTCCGCACGCTGATCTGGTTCGGCAACCAGCGGGCGATCGAATACCACGTGACGCTCTTCCGCGGCGACCCCACGACCGGGCCGACGCACCTGGTCCTGGACCTCGACCCGCCGGAGGACGGCCCGTTCACGCTGGCGATCGACGCCGCGAAGCTGGTGCGGGAGGCGCTGCAGGCCGACGGTCTCGACGGCGCCGTCAAGACCAGTGGTTCGAAGGGCCTGCACGTCTTCGTCCCGCTCGCGCCGGGCCAGTCGACCGAGGACATCGCGGCGGCCACCCGGGCGGTGGCGGCCCGCGCCGAGCGCATCGACCCGGCCCGCGGCACGACGGAGTTCGTCAAGGAACGCCGTGACGGCAAGGTCTTCCTGGACTCGACCCGCTCCGGCGGCGGCACGGTCGTCTGCGTCTACAGCCCGCGCAACCGCCCGGGCGCGCCGGTGTCGTTCCCGGTCCGCTGGGCCGACCTCGACGGCGTCAAACCGTCGGACTTCACGGTCCACACGGCGCCCGGCCTGCTGGCCGACGGGGATCCGTGGACCGAGGAGATGCCGGAGCCGTTCACGCTGCCCGCGGACCTGGTCGAGGAGGGCCACACGATCCCGATCGCCCGGGTCGCGGCGATGCACGAAGGCAAGCGCCGCGCCAAGGCCGCCCGCGAATCGAGCTAGGTTTCGCCCAAGTCCGTGAAGGCCACCTTGAGGGACTCAGAGTCCCTCAAGGTGGCCTTCACGGAAGTCGGCAGTCGGGTCAGGCGGCCTGGTTGTGGGCCGGCCAGGTGGGGCCGTGGTGGGGGGCGGCGCGTCGCCGGGTGATCGCCACGATCGCGCTCGGGCGGGCGGCGGGGACGCGGGTCCGGGCCAGCCAGACGACGTCGCGGCCGAACGACCAGACCAGCGACGCCAGCGCCAGAACCACCGCGGCGACCGTCCAGAGAACCGGCAGGATCCCGGCGACCGCCACCACCAGCACCACACCCTGGACCGCGGCCACCGTCTTGCGCGCCATGCTCGGGTACAGCGGCGCGGTCAGCCAGGGCATGGCCCACGAAGCCGCGACGAACGCGTACCGCATCAGGCCGATCGCGAGCACCCACAGCCCGGCCGTCTCGGCCACCTGGACGCACATCAGCAGGATCAGGAACGCGTCGACCTCCATGTCGAAGCGCGCGCCGAACTCGGACGACGTGCCGGTGCGGCGGGCGACCTGGCCGTCGACGCCGTCGAGGAGCAGGGCGACGGCGATGAGCCCGACCAGCCAGGCGTGCGGGTGACCGCCGTCCGCGATCAGCTCGGCGGCGCAGCCGACCAGGGTCGCGCGGGCGAACGTGATCCAGTCCGCCGGGCCGAATTCGCCACGCCCGGTGCGCTGCAGGCCCCAGCCCGTCAGCAGCACCAGCGCGAGGCCGAACACGAGCCCGGTCGCCCAGGCGATCGGGCTGACGCCGCCGGCGACGGCCCCGCCGGTGAGCACGCACGCCGGCACCGCCGCACGCACGAGAAGTCCCTGCTTGATCATCGTCTGCTCCGCGAAATGCTCATAGGGTGGCGGCGACACCAGCCTCCGGTCGCCTGCTAGGAGAAACACGTGGAACGTGCTTTCTGGGTTCAAAGTCCCGGCGAAGGCGAGATCCGCGCCGTGCCACTGCGGGACCCCGGGCCGGGCGAAGTTCTTGTCCGCACGCTGTTTTCCGGCGTCTCACGCGGCACCGAAACCCTCGTGTTCCGCGGCGGCGTCCCGGCCAGCCAGCACGACGTCATGCGCGCGCCGTTCCAGGAGGGCGACTTCCCCGGGCCGGTCAAGTACGGCTACCTCAACGTCGGCGTGGTCCAGAACGGAGAGCTCCAGGGGAAGACGGTCTTCTGCCTCTACCCGCACCAGACCGCGTACGTCGTCCCGGCGAGCGCCGTGACCCTCGTGCCCGACGACGTCCCGCCCGGCCGCGCGATCCTCGCCGGCACGGTCGAGACCGCGGTCAACGCCGTCTGGGACGCGCGGCCGCGGCTCGGCGACCGGATCGCGGTGATCGGCGCCGGGATGGTCGGCTGCAGCGTCGCGAAGCTCCTCTCCGGTTTCCCCGCGACGCGCGTGCAGCTCGTCGACGTCGACCCGAAGCAGAAGGAGGTCGCCGACGCGCTCGGCGTCGACTTCACGACGCCCGAGGACGCGCTGGGTGACTGCGACCTCGTCGTGCACGCGAGCGCGACGGAAGCCGGGCTCGCGAAGGCGCTGGACCTGCTCGCGCCGGAAGGTGAGGTCGTCGAGCTGTCCTGGTACGGCGACCGGCGGGTGAGCGTGCCGCTCGGCGAGAACTTCCATTCGCGGCGGCTGACGATCCGCAGCAGCCAGGTCGGGACGGTCGCGCGCCCGGACCGCGACTACGCCCAGCGCCTCGGTGTCGCTCTCGAGCTGCTGGCCGACCCGGCGTTCGAAGCGCTGGTCAACGCGGAATGCGCGTTCGACGACCTGCCGTCGATCTTGCCCCGGCTGGCCGCGAATGAACTTTCCGCCCGTTGCCTCCGTGTCATGTATCAGCCGCAGTAACCACGTCCACCCGAACGCATCGGAGGTCTTGGTGTTCAGCATCACCGTCCGTGACCACGTGATGGTCGCCCACAGCTTTCGCGGGGAGGTCTTCGGACCCGCGCAACGCCTGCACGGCGCGACCTTCGTGGTGGATGCCACCTTCCGCCGCACCGACCTCGACGAGGACAACATCGTCGTCGACATCGGCAAGGCCACGGAAGAGCTCGGGGCGGTGCTGAGCGACCTGAACTACCGCAACCTCGACGACGAGCCGGTGTTCAAGGGCATCAACACCTCGACCGAGTTCCTCGCGAAGGTCATCGCCGACCGCCTCGCCGACGCGATCCAAGCCGGACGCCTCGGCGAAGGCGCGCGTGGCCTCGAGGGCATCACCGTCTCGCTGAAGGAATCGCACGTCGCCTGGGCGAGTTACGAGCGTGCGCTGTGAGCGCCATCTACGTCATCCTGCCGGGCGACGTCGACGACCCGGCCGTCCCGAGCGGCGGCAACACCTACGACCGCCGGATGTGCGACGGCCTCACCGCGGCCGGGCTGGACGTGCACGAGATCGCCGTCGGCGGCAGCTGGCCGCGCCCGGACACCGAGGCCCGCGCGGTGCTCGGCCACCTGCTCTCGGCGCTGCCCACCGGGTCCGCCGTGCTGCTCGACGGCCTGGTCGCGTGCGGGGTGCCCGAGGTGATCGTCCCGCAGGCGCGGCGGCTGTCGCTGTCGCTGTCGGTGCTGGTGCACCTGCCGCTGGCCGACGAGACCGGCCTGCCGCCCGCGCTCGCCGCCGAGCTGGACGCGCTGGAGCGCGAGACGCTGCACGCCGCGAGCTCGGTCATCGCGACCAGCGAGTGGGCCGCGCGGCGGCTGATCCGCCACCACGGACTGGCCCCGCACCGCGTCCACGCCGTGACGCCCGGGGTCGACCGGGCGCCGCTGTCGATCGGCACCGACGGGATGTCGCGGCTGGTCTGCGTGGCGAACGTGACCCCGCGCAAGGGCCAGGGCGTGCTCGCCCAGGCCCTCGAAACCGTCGCCGACCTGCGCTGGACCTGCGAATGCGTCGGCGGGATCCGCCGTGAGACGAAGTACGTCGAGCGCCTGCGCGAACACCGCCTCGGCGCCCGCTTCACCCTCACCGGCCCGCGGTCCGGCCAGGCGCTGGCCACGACCTACCACACCGCCGACCTGCTGGTGCTGCCTTCGCGCGCCGAGACGTTCGGCATGGTCGTCACCGAGGCCCTCTCCCGCGGCGTGCCGGTGCTGACCACCGACGTCGACGCGCTGCCCGACACCGTCGGCGTCGCGCCGGACGGCTCGGTGCCCGGGATGCTCGTGCCGGGCGACGACGTCGAAGCGCTCGGGTCCGCGCTGCGCCGCTGGCTGACCGACGCCGACCTCCGCAAGCGTTTGCGCACCTCGGCGCAGCTGCGGCGCGACACGCTGACCGGCTGGGACGACACCGCGCGCCGGATCGCCGAAGTCCTCCAGCGGCAGGAGGCAGCGGCATGAGTGCCTACTCGCCCGAGTGGCTGAGCCTGCGGGAGCCCGCCGACGCGGCGGCCCGCGCGCCCCAGCTGCTCGAACCGCTGCGGGACTACCTGACCGACGACGACGAGGTCGTCATCCGCGACCTCGGCTGCGGCACCGGCTCGCTCGGCCGCTGGCTGGCCGCGCGGCTGCCCGGCACCCAGCACTGGATCCTGCACGACCACGACACGGACCTGCTCGCCCACGCCGTCGCCGGCCTGCCGCGGACCACGCTCGACGGCAGCCCCGTCGACGTCGTCACCGAGCAGCGCGACGTCACGGCGTTGCGGGCCGCCGACCTCGACGGGACGTCGCTGGTCACCGCGTCGGCGCTGCTCGACCTGCTCACCAAGGACGAGGTCACGGCGCTGGCCGGGGCGATCGTCGAGGCCGGCTGCGCCGCGCTGCTGATGCTCTCCGTGGTCGGCCGCGTGGAGCTGGCGCCCGACGACCCGCTCGACGACGAGATCACCGCCGCCTTCAACGCCCACCAGCGCCGGATCACCGGCGGCCGCCGCCTGCTCGGCCCGGCCGCGCTGGACGTCGCCGCGACCGCGTTCGGCCGGCTCGGCGCCACCGTGCTCCGCGCGGACAGCGCCTGGCGGCTCGGCCCGGACCAGGCGGAACTGCAGGGCAGGTGGCTCGAGGGCTGGGTCGGTGCCGCCGTCGAGCAGGTCCCGGACCTGCTTCCCGCCGCCGACGTCTACCTGCAGCGACGGCTGGAGATGGCCGCCGCCGGCGAGCTGTACGCGGTGATCGACCACGGCGACCTGCTGGTCCTGCCGCCGAGCCTGGAAGTGGCGGCGTGAAGCGCGCGCTGGCCTGGCTGCGCATCCTCGCCGCCGTCGGCATCCTCGCCGTCCTCGTCTGGCAGCTCGGCAGCGGAGCCTTCCTGGACGGCCTCGGCCGGATCGACACCGTCGGCGTCGTCGCCGCGCTCGGCATCGGCTTCGCGACGACGCTGTTCAGCGCGGGCCGCTGGCAGATCGTCGCCACCCGGCTCGGCCTGCGGCTTTCGCTGCGCACCGCGGTCGGCGACTACTACCGGGCGCTGTTCCTCAACGGCGTGCTGCCCGCGGGCGTCCTCGGCGACGTCCACCGCGCGGTCCAGCACGGCCGCGAGTCCGGCGACGTGCCGCGCGGCGTGCGCGCCGTCGTCCTGGAGCGCACGGCCGGGCAGGTCGTGCTGATCGGCTCCGCCGTCACCGTCGTGCTGGCCTGGCCGGGGGTCGTGCCGGGCGCGTTCCGCCAGGTCGTGACGCTCTGCGGGGTCGTCGTGGTGCTGCTCGCGGTCGCCGCCGTGGTGGTCGGCCGGGTGGTCGGCGGCCGCTGGATCCACAGCCCGTCGAAGGTGCGCCGCGGCTTCGCCGCCACCCTCGCCGACGTCCGGCTCGGCCTGCTGACCCGCGAGACGTGGCCCGCCGTGGGCTTCCTGTCGGTCGCGACGCTGGCCGGGCACCTGGCGCTGTTCGTCGTCGCGGCGCGGGTCGCCGGGGTGGACGCGCCGGTCGGGCAGCTGCTGCCCCTGATGATCCTCGCGCTGCTCGCGATGGGTCTCCCGCTCAACGTCGGTGGCTTCGGCCCGCGTGAAGGCGTCTGCGCCCTGCTCTTCGGCGCGGCCGGCCTCGGCGCCGCCCAAGGTGTCACCGTCGCCGTCGTCTACGGCGTGCTCTCGCTGGTCGCGAGCCTGCCCGGCGCCGGCGTCCTGCTCGTCCGGAGCGTCGCCGGGTTCCGCCTGGCCCGCGCTCCGCACGCCGGAACCGTCGTTCCCGCCCCGCGCACGGCGGCCGACGTTCCTGTCGAACCAGAGATGGGATTGAAGCCATGACCGCAAGCGAAGCCGTCGAAAACCTGCCGCACCGGGCCGTGGTCGAGCGGGTGGTCGACACCCGGCTCCCGACGCGGCACGGGACCTTCCGCGCGGTCGGCTACCTCGACCGGACCGGCACCGAGCAGGTCGCGCTGGTCCACGGCGAGATCACCGAGCTCGGGACGCTCACCCGCGTGCACAGCGAGTGCCTGACCGGCGATGTCTTCGGCTCGACGCACTGCGAATGCGGCGACCAGCTGGACGCGGCGCTGGACCGGATCGTCGAAGAGGGCGCCGGCGTGCTGATCTACGTCCAGGGCCACGAGGGCCGCGGGATCGGCCTGCTCGCCAAGCTCAAGGCGATGCGGCTGCAGGACGAAGGCCTCGACACGGTCGACGCGAACGTGGCCCTCGGCCTGCCGATCGACGCCCGCGACTACCACTCGGCGGCCGGGATCCTGGCCGATCTGGGGGTCCGCTCGGTGCGGCTGCTGTCGAACAACCCGGAAAAGGCCAACCAGCTCACCCGCTACGGAATCCGGATCAGCGAACTGGTTCCGCTGCTGGTTCCGCCGAATCCGGAGAGCCTCCGCTACCTCCGGACGAAGGCCGAGCGGATGGACCACCTGCTCCCGCACCTGTCAGGCGCTTAACACCTCGAGCACCGCGGCGAAGCGCTGGACCAGCGTGTCCAGCACGACGTGCCCCTTCGCTGCGCTCGCCAGCGACGGACGGCCGACGACGCCCGACTCCGTGTACGCCCGCAGGCCCAGCGTCAGCAGGTGTTCCCGGTCGGTGACGTGGTCGGCCGTCTCGTAGCCCGGCCGGACCAGGTGCGGGTGCGCGTGCAGCAGGATCGACGTCTCCAGCTCGCCCGCGTGCATGTCGTCGTCCAGCGACGTCCGCAGGCCGGCCGCGGTGTGCGCGGCCTGCCAGTCGGCGACACCCGGGAACAACGCCATCGACCCGTTCGACTCCTGGACCACATTGGACAGTACGTAGTTGCCGCCGTGCCCGTTGACCAGCACGAGCCGGTCCACGCCGGACGCTTTCAGCGAGTCCGCGACGTCGGTGACGACGGCGTGCAGGGTGCGCGCGGAGATGCTGACCGTGCCGGGCCACGCGGCGTGCTCGTGCGAGCAGGAGATCGGGAGCGGCGGCAGGTGCAGCACGGGGTGGGCGTCCGCGACGGCTTGCGCGAGCGTCGCCGCGATGACCGTGTCGGTCACCAGAGGCAGGTGCGCGCCGTGCTGCTCGAAGCTGCCGACCGGCAGCACCGCGACCTGCGCACCCCGCCGCTGCTCGTCGACGGTGGTCGTGAGCGGGAACAGGTCGGTCATGGCGCGGCCCTTCTCTATGTTGGGTGGCATGAGCGAGCATGCCGCACTACTGGACGTCGCGCGCGAGGCCGTGGCGAAGGCGACCGGGATCATCCGGTCGCGCCCGAACTTTTCCGTTTCCGCGAAAGGCGATCGCGACCTGGTGACCGACGTCGACACCGCGGTCGAGGACGCGCTGCGCGAGTTCCTCGCCGCCGAGACACCCGAGATCGGCATCCTCGGCGAGGAGCGCGGGCGCAGCGGGGACGCCGGTGACCTGTGGTGGGCGCTCGACCCGATCGACGGCACCGCGAACTTCGCCCGCGGAATTCCACTCTGCGGGATTTCCCTGGCGCTCGTGGACGGTGCGCAGAGCACGGTCGCGGCGATCACGCTGCCCTATCTGGGCGTCACCTACACGGCCGCGCAGGGCGAAGGGGCTTTCGCGAACGGCGAGCGGGTCGCCGCGTCCGCCGCCTCCGAGATGCCGGACGCCATGATCGCCGTGGGTGACTTCGCGATCGGCGAACTCGCGGACGAGAAGAACCGCGCCCGGCTGTTGCTCCTTTCGGACCTGGGCGCGCGGGCGCAGAAGATCAGGATGTACGGCAGCGCGGCGGTCGACCTGGCGTGGGTGGCGGACGGAAAGCTCGACGCAGCACTGATTCTGTCCAACAACCCGTGGGACACGATGGCCGGCGTGCTGCTCGTGCGCGAGGCCGGCGGCGCCGTCGTCGACCGCGACGGGAGCGAGCATTCGGTCGATTCCGCCGCGACGATCGCGGTCGGTGCCGGGCTGCGCAAAGAGATCGTGGACGCGCTTGATCGTGCGTATGGGGTTGTTCGTTAAGATTTCGGGGTACACGGTGGGCAGCGCCACGTGCGTGATTGCACTGTCCGCGCAAGGTTTTCGGTTACGTTGGTACCGGTCGGCGGATGAGCCTGGCATGCTGGCCGGATCTCGTGGGCCGCTTCGGAGAATGGTGGATGCTCGTGGAAAGTCGCCGGATCCGCGATCGGTACCGGCTGATCGAGCCGATCGGCGGCGGTGCGATGGGCACGGTGTGGCGCGCGCAGGACGAGATGCTCGGACGCACGGTGGCGATCAAGGAACTCCTGCTGCCGCACGACCACGACGAGGACCGCACCGAAGAAGCGAAGAACCGCGCGATGCGCGAGGCGCGGATCGCCGCCCGGCTGCAGCATTCCCACGCGATAACGGTGTTCGCCGTCCTCGAAGAGGAGGACCGGCCGTGGCTCGTGATGGAGTACCTCGCGTCGAAGAGCTTCGCCGTCCTGATCCAGGACGAGCCGGTCCCGGTCGACGACGCCATCCGCATCGGCGCGCAGATCAGCTCCGCGCTGGCCGGCGCGCACCGCGTCGGGATCGTGCACCGCGACGTGAAGCCGGCCAACATCCTGGTCTCCGACGACGGCACGGCGAAGATCACCGACTTCGGCATCTCCCGCGCGATCGGTGACGTCAAGCTCACCGCGACCGGCGAGATCGCCGGAACGCCCGCGTACCTCGCGCCCGAGATCGCCCGCGGCGAGGACGCGAGCTTCGCCGCGGACGTCTTCTCCCTCGGCGCCACGCTGTACGCCGCCGTGGAGGGCACCACGCCGTACGGCACCGCGGACAACCCGATCGCCTTGCTCTACAAGGCGTCCAGCGGGGAGATCGAGCCCCCGGTCAAGGCCGAGCGGCTGACCCCGCTGCTGCTGCGGATGCTCGCCACCGAGCCGGACGAGCGGCCGTCGATGGACGAGGTCGAGCAGGAGCTGCGCGCGCTGCTGACCGACGAGGAGCCGGGGGAGGCCGTGCTCGCGGCGACGATCCCGGACGCCCCGGCCGCGGTGCCCGACATGCCGGCCTCGGCCGCCATCCCGCCTCCGGCGGGCGAGGTCGCCACGGTGTCGCCCGGCGCGCGCAAGGGCATGATCGCCGTCGGCGCGGGCGCGGCGCTGCTGTGCGTCGCGGTCGTCGTGGCGATCCTGCTGGTCGTGCGCCAGAGACCGCCGCAGGACACCGCCGCCCCGCCGGCGTCGCCCGCGCCCTCCACCTCGGCTTCGACCACTCCGTCGGCCTCGCCGTCCCCGACGCCCGCGCCCACCTCGGCGCCGTCGACCTCGGTACCGCCCACGTCACCGACGGTCTCGACGGTGGCGTCCGCGAAGACCGCGGCCGACGCGCTGTCCGCCTACTACCAATTGCTCCCGAGTAACACCGCGGAAGCGTGGAAGCTGCTCACGGACAAGTTCAAGGCGTCCCGCCACCAGACCTACGCGACCTACACGGGCTGGTGGCGGCAGTTCAAGTCGGTGCAGGCCACGAGCGTCACGCCGGCCGGGCCCGACCGGGTCACCGCCCACGTCGTCTACGACGGCAAGCAGCCGGAGACGGACACCTTCACGATGGTCCAGGTGAACGGTGTCTGGATGATCGACGGCCAGAGCTGAACCGAACCGCTTCCGCCCGCGTGTGACAGATGAGCCGTCATCGTCGTCGACCGCGCTGGAGGTAGCCGTGCCCGATTCCACCGCTGTGCCCCGGCGCTCGCGATGAGGCCCGCCGACCCGATGGTCTTCATCCTGCCGGCCGCGCCGGCGGGCAGTGACACCTACGACAAGCGCATGTGCCAGAACCTGCCCGCCGTCGGGCAGCCGGTGCTGGAGCTGCCGATCGACGGCGACTGGCCGGAGCCGGACGCGACGGCCCGCAGACGGCTCGCGCGGTCCCTGACCGCGCTGCCCGACCGGACGGTGGTGCTGCTCGACGGCATGATCGCGTCCGGCGTGCCCGAGATCGTCGTCCCGCACGCC
This sequence comes from Amycolatopsis heterodermiae, assembly GCF_034929455.1. Lineage (NCBI taxonomy): Bacteria > Bacillati > Actinomycetota > Actinomycetes > Pseudonocardiales > Pseudonocardiaceae > Amycolatopsis > Amycolatopsis heterodermiae. Next base: position 961,124 of record NZ_JAYFSI010000001.1, on the reverse strand, counting down.
CGGCGGCTGCGGCTGGCCGTGCTGGTGCACCAGGCCCTCGCCGACGAGCCCGGCCTCGACCCCGCGCACCGCGCCGAGCTGGACGCGTGCGAGCGCGAGACGCTGCGGATGGCCGGCATGGTCGTCGCGACCAGCCCCTGGCTGGCCCGGCAGCTGATCGACCGCCACGACCTCGACCCGGGCCGGGTGTACGTGGCCAGGCCGGGCACCGACGCGGCCCCGCTGGCCGCGGGCGCGGACGGCGTGTCCCGGTTGCTGTGCGTCGGCGACGTCACCCGCCGCAACGGCCAGGACGTGCTGGTCGAGGCCCTGGGCGAGGTCGACCACCTGGCGCTGTCGTGCGTCTGCGTCGGCTCGCTGACGGCGTCCCCCGGCTACGTGGACGAGCTGGGCTGGTCGATCGAGCGCCTGGGCCTGGGCGGCCGCATCACCCTGTCCGGCGACGCGGTGGATTTGGGAGCGGCCTACAACGCGGCGGACCTGCTGGTGATCCCGTCCCGCGGGGGCGCGTCGAGCATGTTCGTGGCGCAGGCCCTGGCCCGCGGCATCCCGGTCCTCGCGACCGAGGTGGGCGGGGTCTACGACGCGCTGGGCGTGGACGCGGACGGCGAGATGCCAGGACTGCTGGTCCCGCCGAACGACCCGTTCGCCCTGGCGGACGCGCTGCACCGCTGGTACGCGGACCCTGAGCTGCGTCGTTCGTTGCGCACGGCGGCACTGGGCCGCGGGAGCGCCTTGGAGGAGTGGGACGTGGCGGCGCGGCGGCTGACGCACGTGTTGTCGAGGTTGGCGTCGGAGCCGCGCATCGTGGCTTGAGCCTTGCCGCGGCCGATCGGGTCCGATCCGGGGTGTCTTTCGTGATCTCGTCTCCGCGGACATCGAGTGGATCGACTCCGGAAGAAGCGGTTCAAGCGGCCTCGTGGGTGCGGTTCGTCGATCGCCCTGCCGCCGGTCGCCATGGTCACGCTGCTGGCTGGGCTCGAAACCTTCTTCACCTGGCGCTCCCGCTCGCTGCTGACGGAGGCTTCTACGCCGAACAGCAGGAGCTGTGGGCCGACGTGAGCCGCCGGTAGGTCGAGTTCCGGAAACACGACCGGGCACCCCAGCCGGAAGTCCGGCCCTGACCGATTCCTTTCACCGCCCCCACTGGTCAGAGCATCATGACCGTCGTGACTCCGGACTTCGAGGCCTTCCGGCGTGAGCTGCTGGCGCACTGCTACCGCATGCTCGGCACCCCCGACGAGGCCGAGGACGTCGTCCAGGAGACCTACCTCCGGGCCTGGCGGGCCTACGACCGCTTCGAGGGCCGCGCCTCGCTGCGCACCTGGCTCTACCGGATCGCCACCAACGCCTGCCTGACCGCCCTCGAACAGCGCGGACGCCGCCCGCTCCCGTCCGGGCTCGGCGCGCCCGCCGCCGATCCGGACGCGCCGCCGATCGCGGCCGAGCCGGGTGATCTCTGGCCGCGGCCGATCCCGGACGCCCTGATCACCCCCGAAGACGAAGACCCCGCGGCGATCATCGCGGCCCGCGACGGCGTCCGTCTCGCGCTCATCGCCGGGCTGCAACTGCTCCCGCCGCGGCAGCGCGCCGTGCTGATCCTGCGCGAGGTGCTGGCGTTCCCGGCGGCCGAGGTCGCGGAGATGCTCGGCACCAGCGTCGCCGCCGTGAAGAGCACCCTCCAACGCGCTCGCGCCACCCTCAACACCACCCCGGACGTCCCGGAGCTCACCGAGCCGGAACAGCGCGAACTCCTCGACCGCTACATGGAGGCGTTCGTGAACTCCGACCTGAACGCCTGGAGCAGGTCCTGCGCGACGACGCCGTGATCGAGCCGGTCCCGTCCCGCACGTGGTTCGCGGGCAAGCGCACCTGCGTCGCCTTCCTGCGGCACGTGATGGGCGAGCCGGGCGACTGGCACATGACGCCAACCCGCGCGAACGGCCAGCCCGCGGCGATCACCCACTACCGCGGCGAGCCGTACGGCATCGCCGTCCTGACCACCACGCCCCGGGGCATCGCGCGGATCACCGTCTTCGGCTTCCCTGACCTGGTGGAACGGTTCGCCGGAGCCCCGGCGAACCGAACCGTCACGCCAGGGTGAGCGCGTAGATCTCGACCCGCGGGTCGTTCGGCAGGCTCACCGACTGCAGCGTCTTGCCGCCGTCGAGCGCGGCCGAGATGCCGAACAGCCGCACCGGCGGCCCGTCGACGCCGCTGCCCGCCTTGATGCGGTGCGGCATGTCGAGCACCACCGGGCTGCCCGAGCCGGCCCAGTCGCCGAACGTCGCGGCCAGGTCGGCGCTCGTGCCGTCCGTGTAGTGCGCGGTCAGCGTGGTCGTCACCGGGCCGTTGTGCGACGACCCGACCAGCCGCAGCGCACCGTGCGCCCCCGCCGGGAGCAGCAGCGACTGCCCTCGCGCCTCGACGAAGTTCGCCGCGGTTCCCGACGCGTCCGGCGCCGCGTACGTGACGCCGTCCCAGGTCACCGGGCCCGCCGGCGGCAGCAGCGAAGCGTCGTAGCTCCAGCCGCCGCCGTCGAAGTTGCCTTCGGTGGACGCGGCGACCGTCGCCGTGCCGTCGTGGTTGTAGTCGCGGCCCAGGTCGACCGCGCACTGCGTCCCCGAGGTCACGCACGCCGACGGCGTCCGCACCTCGATCGTCACCGAGCGGGTCACCGTGTTCGCGCCCAGCCCGGCCACCTTGACCTGCACCGGATACGTCCCGGCCGCGGCACCCGCGGGCACCGTCACCGTGATCGGCACCGCCTTCTGCACCGGCAGCCGCCCGGACCAGATCAGGTCGACCGGCTGGACCTTGGCCTTCCACCCCGACGGCGCGGTCGCCGTCACGGTCACCGGCTGCAGCAGCGGGTTCTGTGCGAGGACGTCCAGGTCGAGGTGCACCTGCTGCGCCGCGCCGGCGGGGATCACCACGGACGTCTGCCGCAGCGACGCGTCGACGTGCCGCCGCAGGTCACCGACGGCGTTGTTCACCGAAGGCGGCTCGGAATTGGTCCCCCACGAAGAGGGCTTCGACCCGAGCTTGTGGTTCAAGGTGCCGCCGTGCGCAACAGCGGACCAGTCCAGCGAGGTCTGCCGGACGTCACGGCCGTTGAGCGACACGCTCTGGACGTAGCGGTTGGTGTCGCTCGCCCCCGGCGCGTTCACGGTCAGCGTGCCGCCCTGCGAGCGCCCGTACTGTCCGATCCGGACGGTCGCCGACTCGAACTGCGGGCTCGACACGGCGAGGAAGTTCGCGCCGCTCATCGTCGGGTACAGCCCGAGCGACGAGAAGACGTACCACGCGGACATCGTGCCGAGGTCGTCGTTGCCGGTCATGCCGTCGGGGCCGGTGGTGAACAGCGTCATCGCCGCGCGGACGACGGTCGCGGTCTTCGCCGGCGCGCCGACCCAGTTGTACATGTACGGCGCGAGCAGGTCGGGCTCGTTGTTCGGGTTGTACGTCGCCTTGCCGTAGTAGTCGTACGGGCTGGAGATCCAGTCGTTGCGGGCGGTGCCCGCCGGGTCGGTGAGCAGCTTGTCGTAGGCGAAGAACGAGTCGAGCCGCTTCTGCGTCGCGGGCTTGCCGCCCATCAGGTTCACGAGCCCGGCCGGGTCCTGCGGCACGAGCCACTGGTACTGGTAGGCGCCGCCTTCGTGGAACTGGTGGTCGGCGTCGACCGGGTTGTACGGCGTGAGGAACGTGCCCTCGGTCGTGCGCGGCCGGAACTGCTGCGTGGACGAGTCCCAGAGGTTCTTGTACCACTGGCCGCGGTCGGCGAACATCCGCGCGTCGGCCTGGTGGTTCAACCCGCGGGCCATCAGCGCGAGCGCCGCGTCGGCCGCCGAGTACTCCATGGTCGCGGACGCCGGGTGCTCGCAGTCGTTGTCGCCGCCCTTGGCCGCGCAGTCCGTGCCCAGCGTGAGCCCGCTCGGGATGTACCCGCGGTCGTTGTAGTAGTTGACGCCGGAGCGCCCGTTGTACGGCGAATCAGCCGGCGGCGTGCTCGTCGCGTTCTTCTTGAGCAGCCCGTACGCCTCTTCTTCGTGCCCGGCGAGCAGGCCCTTCGACCACGCCTCGACGAGGAACGGCGTCACCGGGTCACCGGTCATGATGTTGGTTTCGCTCTCGGCCAGCGCCCACCGCGGCAGCCACCCGCCGTCGCGTCCGATGGCGACGACCGACAGCGCGACGTCCCGCGCGACCTGCGGTTCGAGCATCTCGAGCAGCTGGTTCTGCGGCCGGTAGGTGTCCCAGAGCGAGAAGTTCTGGTAAGGCGTGTAACCACTCGCCGTGTGGACCTTGCCGTCGAAGCCGGTGTACGCGCCGTCCGTGTCGCCGGCGAGGTTCGGGTGCAGCTGCGAGTGGTAGAGCGCGGTGTAGAACGCCGTCTGCCGCTCGGTGGTGCCGCCGCCGATCTTGATCGCGCCGAGCCGGTCGGCCCACTGCTGGTGCAGCGCGGTCTTCGTGGCGTCGAAGTCGAAGTCCTTGGTCTCGGCCGCCAGGTTCTTCCGCGCGCCGTCGAGCCCGGTGTAGGACAGGCCGACCTTGAGGACGACGTCGTGGTCGGTGGTGGCGTCGAAGCTCGCCCAGGCGCCGTTGCCGCCGGTGCCCGCGGCGTCGCGGCTGCCCGGCGTGCGCGTCGAGTCGCGCCAGGTGCCGTACGAGCTGAACGGCCGGTCGAAGGTGGCGGTGAAGTAGACGGTGTGCTCGTCGTGCCCGGCGCAGAACCCGCCGGCCTTGACCCGCCCTTCGAGCGTCCGGTCACCGACGACGTGGATCTCGGAGTCCTTGACGGACTGGTTGGCCTGCCCGGTGTTGAACAGGACGTTCGCCTGCCCGGTCGACGGGAAGGCGTAGCGCTGCCAGCCGGTGCGCGCGGTCGCCGTCAGCTCGGCGTTCACGCCGTACTTCTTGAGGCCGACGCGGTAGTAGCCGGGCTCGGCGTGCTCGTCGTCGTGGCTGTACTCGGACTTGTAGGCGTCCTTGTCAACGTTGTCGACGGCGCCGGTGGTCGGCATGATCGGCAGCTCGCCCATGACACCGCAGCCGACGCCGGACAGGTGCGTCTGGCTGAAGCCGTAGATCGCGTTCTGCAGGTAGTCGTACCCACCCTGCCCGCCGGTGTCCGGGCTGACCTGCACCATCCCGAACGGCGCGCTCGCCCCGGGGAAGGTGTTGCCGAAGTTCTGCGTGCCGACGAAGGGGTTGACCAGGCTCACCGGATCCGCCACGGGCGCGGCCTGCGCCACGGCGGGCGCCAGCCCGGTGACCACCACCCCCACCGCCACCGCGGCGGCCAACCGTCTGCTCTGCGACCACATGGGCGCACCTCTCAGGAGATGACAACGTTGTCAGAAGCGGACCATTGGTCAGGCCCTCGGTCCGGTGAGCACCTTTCCACCTCGATGGGCGTTTGAGAAGCCCTCAACCGGCCGCTTCGCGGAGTAACCGGGCGGCGTCACTGACAGCGTTGTCGGCCAGGTTGCCGTAGCCGAGCACCAGCGCCGGCTCGCCGGGAGCCACGCGGTACCCGTCGAGATCCGCCACCTTGACGCCCTTCGCGCGCGCTTGTTCCGTCACGTCGGCCGCGTTGCGATCGAGGTGCAGCACGAGGTGCAGCCCGGCGGCGACACCGGACAGCCGCGCGGGCCCGAGCGCCTCGACGAGCCGGTCGCGCCGGGCGCGGTACCGCAACCGCGCGGCTCGCAGGTGCCGGTCGTAGCCGCCGTTGTCGACGAATTCGGCGAGCGCCAGCTGGTCGACCACCGGTGGCGCGTGACCGGGGAGCGTCCACTGTGGAGGGAGCGCGACCCAGCCGAGCCCGAGCGCCGGGCTGAGCGTCTTGCTGACGGATCCGAACAGCGCGACCCGTGTCGGATCCCTGCCCTGGACGGTGCCGACCGGACGCCGGTCGTACCGGAACTCGGCGTCGTAGTCGTCCTCGAGGATCAGCCCGTCGACGTCCCGAGCCCAGTCGAGGAGTTCGGCACGCCGTCGAGGGGAAAGGACGGTGCCGGTGGGGAACTGGTGCGCCGGCGTGACGAGCACGGCTCGCGTCCCGCGCGGGATCCGGCCGGCGTCGATGCCCTCTTCGTCGACCGGCACCGGGTCGATCGTCATCCCGGTCGCCGCGGCGGCGCGCCGCAACCGCGTCCAGCCGGGGTCTTCGACGGCCAGCCGCGTGACGCCCCGTCCGAGCAGGGCGCGGCAGACGCGGGTCACGCCGTCGGTGACACCGCCGCAGATCACGACGTCGTCCGTTTCGGCACCCCGGACCCGCCGCAGGTACCCGGCGAGGGTGGTGCGCAGCCGCGGGTGCCCGGCCCGGTCGGGGAGCCCGAAGTCGGCGTGCGGCACGGTGGTGAGCACCCCGCGCACGGCGTCGGCCCACCGCTGCCGCGGGAAGTGCCGCAGGTCGGGCAGCCCGGGCGCGAGGTCGTACCGCGGCGGGAGTTCGTTCCGCGCAGGGGCTTTCGGCGGCGGTTCGCTCGCGACACGGCGTACGCGGGTGGCCGAGCCGGTGCGCCCGTCGAGGTAGCCCTCGGCGACGAGCTGGGCGTAGGCCTGGGTGACGACCCACCGCGAGCACCCGAGATCGGCGGCGAGCTGACGGCTCGGCGGCACGGCGACGCCGTCTTCGAGCCCGCGGATCGCCCGGCGCAGGGCGCGCGCGAGCTGGTCGTGCTTCGGCCCCGGCCCGCTCAGGTCCAGCAGGACGCCCCAATTGGTCTGTGATCCGGCCACGTCATTGGACTGTAGTACCGGACCGATTCTCTTCTAGGTTCGTGAGCATGAAGAAGGTGGAACTGGGCCGGACCGGCCAGCGGGTGAGCCAGGTGTCGCTGGGCTGCATGACGATGGGCACGTCGACCGGCGAGCAGACCTCGGCGCGGATCCTGGACGCCTACCTCGACGTGGGCGGCGACTTCCTGGACACGGCGGACTGCTACTCGTGGTGGGCGGGTCCGTCGTGCACCGGCGGCGAAAGCGAAGCTCTCCTCGGCCGTCTCCTGAAGGGCCGCCGCGACCGGGTTTTCCTGGCGACGAAGGTGTCGGCGCAGCCGACGGACCTCCCGGCGGCGCGCGCGGCGGCCCGCCCGGACGGCACGACCGACTGGGAAGCGCGGGAGCGCACCTACGAGGGCGCGAGCGCCGCGGTGATCCGGCGTTCGGTGGAGGAAAGCCTGCGGCGCTTGGGAACGGACCACATCGACCTGTACTACATCCACGTCGACCTCCGGCGCGAGCCGCTCGAGGAGACACTGTCCGCTTTGGACACTCTGGTGCGCGCCGGCAAGGTCCGGTACACGGGCTGGAGCAACGTCCGCACGTGGCGCCTGGAGCAGATCCACGCACTGGCGTTGGCGCACGGGTGGTCACCGCCGGTGGCGGTCCAGGTCCAGCATTCGTACCTGCGCCCAACTGGTGCCGACGTCCCGTCGATCGCGGGCGGCGAGCTGCTGGACTGGCTGGCGGCACACCCGGACGTCTCCCTCGCGGCATATTCCGCGCTGCTGCGCGGAATCTACGACGACGCGGCCTATCGCGAATCCACGCCGGTGTGGCGCGCGTACGCCGGACCGGATTCCGAGGCACGGCTGGCCGCGGTGGCGAAGGTGGCGTCGTCGTCGGGCGCGACGGGCAACCAGGTGGCGCTGGCGTGGTTGCTCCACAAGGGAGTGATCCCGCTGATCGGCCCGCGCACCTGGGAGCACTACGCGTCGATCGCCCCGGCGTTCACCTTGGAGCTGTCGGAGGAGCATGTGTCCTTATTGGACAACGCGTAGGCGATGAGCGCGGCGATGCTCGGCTTGTGCTCGTCGCGCCGCCGCCAGGTCATGGTGACGGTCGTCGTCCCGCCCGCCAGCGGCACGGCGACCGCCCCCGGGTGGTCGACGACGGCGGGCACGATCCCGCACCCCATTCCGGCGGCGACACACCGGGCCAGCGCGGCGAGGCTGCCGACCTCGGTGTCGACGACCGGCCCGTCGATCCGGTCCAGCATCTCCCGGAAGCCGCAGCCCGGCGGTGTGGCCAGGAATCCGACACCGCGGAGATCGCCGGTCCGGATCTCTTCCTTGCCCGCCAACGGATGTGCCGGCGGAACGATGACGACAAGGGGTTCTTCACCGAGCGACGCACTGGCGAACGCGGGATCGTCGGGCGCTTCTCCGAAGGTGAAGCAGACGTCCATTTCGGACGATCGCACCGTCCGGTACAGCTCGCCGCGGCCGCCTTCCTTGAGGGACAACCGCACGCGCGGCCACCGGGCCCGGTAGGCGCTGAGCAAGCCGGGCATCCGGTGCGCGCACAGGGTTTCGAGCGCCCCGACGGTCAGGTTGCCGCCAGGCTCCCCGCGTTCGTCGTCCACGGCGGCCTTGGCTTCCTCCACGAGCGAAAGCACCTGGCCGGCGTAGCCAACCAGCCGCTCCCCGGCGGCGGTGAGCCGCAGCCGCCGCCCGCGTTCGAAGAGCTTTGACCCGAGTTCGGCTTCGAGGGCCTGGATCTGTTCGGTGACGCTCGACTGCGCGTAGTGCAGTTCGGCCGCGGCGTGGGTGAAGTTGAGCGTCCGCGCGACGACGCGGAAAGTACGCAGGTGGCGCAGTTCCATGGTTTCCCCCATCGGAGCTCCCGATACCCGTCATCGTAACTCCCTGCTTCCGCCGATGTCACGGAGTGTCCAAGCTGGACGGGTGTCAAGACTCCTCGCCGGCCTTTCGCTGGGCTACTTCCTCGTCATGCTGGACACGACGATCGTGACGGTCGCGCTCCCCGCGCTGTCCGCGGATCTCGCGGACCAGCAATGGATTTCGAACGGGTACACCCTGACGTTCGCGGCGTTCCTGCTGACGGCGGGAGCTTGGTCCGACCGCTTCGGCGCGCGCCGGGTGTTCTTCACGGGCTTGCTCTCGTTCGCCGCGCTGTCCTTGGTGTCGGCGCTGTCGGTGTCCGCGCCGATGTTGATCGCCTTGCGTGCCCTTCTGGGTGTCGCTGGCGCGTTGCTGGTGCCGTCGTCGCTGTCGTTGATCGCGGTCGCCCACCCGGCACCCGCGTCCCGCGCGAAGGCGATGGGCGTGTGGGCCGCGTTGAGCGGGACGGGCCTGGTCGCCGGCCCCTTGCTGGGCGGCGTGCTGACGGAGGCGTTCGGCTGGCGGGCGATCTTCCTGGTGAACGTCCCGGTGGCGCTGCTCGCCCTGGCGCTGTCGTCCGCCGCTCCGCTGACCCCGCCCAAGCCCGGCCGGGTCGACTGGACCGGCCAGGCGTCCGCGATAGTCGCTTTGTCGACACTGTCGTACGCCCTGGTCGAGCACGCCTGGTGGGTGCTCCTGCCGTCGACGCTGGCGGCAGCGGTGTTCGTGGTGTCCCAACGCCGTCCGGACGCGATGCTCCCGCGCCGTCTCGTCTCCCGGAACCTGCTGGCCGGCGCGATCGTGAACTTCGGCCTGTCGGGTGTCCTGTTCGTGCTTTCCCTCTATTTTCAGGAAACCCGAGGCTATTCACCATCGGCGACGGGCTTGGCGTTCCTCCCGTTGACGATTCCGACGGCGTTCAACCCGATCTTCACCGGCCGCCTGGTGGCCCGGATCGGCCCCCGGATCCCCGCGGTGTCGGGCTTCCTGCTGATGTCGGCCGGCACGCTGCTCCAGGCGTTCGCGCCCGCCCTTTCGGTGGTGGCGCTGGCCCTGCTGGGTTTCGGGGTCTCACTGGCCATCCCGTCGCTCCTGACCGCCGTGATCGGCTCGGCCCCACCGGAACTGGCGGGCATCGCTGGCGGCGCGCTGAACGCATCCCGCCAGACGGGCGCGGTCCTGGGCGTGGCGATCCTCGGCTCGCTGCTGACCGTCACCACGATTCCCGTCGTGCTCGCCGGAGCAGGTGCGCTCCTGGCTGTTTCCTGTTTCCTGTTCCAGTAGTAAACAGTCAACTCCTTGTCGCGCATTCGGGCGTGACGAATCCTGATCGCAGGGCGCGGAAATCCCGCGAAAACCCCGGTCAATCACCTTTCCCCAGGAGGATTCGTCATGTCCTTTCCCAAGAAGCTGGCCACGATCGGCGGGCCCGTGCTCGCGTTCTGCGTGATCGCGCTGGCCCCGCTGATCGGTTCCACCACGGCCTCCGCGGACGGCGACGGCGGGACCCCGCCCCCGCCGTCCACCAGCACGACCCCGCCGCCCGCGGGCACCGACGGCAACCCCTGGCACGGCTGACGGGTGCCGGGCCGGTCACGAGCGGTTCGTGACCGGCCCGGAAATCATCGAAATCGGCAAGCACATTCCAGGGGCACGCGTTCCTCGCGCACTTCACCGGCTTCCGGGAAATCGAGCGCGGTGAATTCGGTTTCGGCCGTGGCCCAGTGCGTGACGGCGGTTTCGTGGTCGCCCATCGCGTGCAGCGTCCGGGCGATGCCGTGGTGGGCACGGGCCACGTAGGCGCGGTTCCCGTCGCCGGCGGCCAGGTCCAGGGCCGACTTGGCGGCGCTGAGCGCGTCCCGGTGCGCACCCCGGGCGAGGGCGGTCGCGCCGCGGTCGAGGTAGAGCTGCGTCTGCAGGTCGGCGTCGGGCGCGTTCGCCGCCACCTCACGAGCTTTGTCGTGGTAGCGCACGGCTTGCGTGAACTGGCCCATCCGCCGGTGCACGTTCGCGATGTTGTTCAGCGCGTACGCCTCGACGCAGTGGTCCTCGACCTCGGCGGCGTGCCCGTGCGCCTCGGTGTAACTGGCCAACGCCTCCGTGAGCAGGCCGAGTTTCTCCTGCGCGGACCCGAGGTTGTTCACCGCGTGCGCCAGACCCTGGACGTGGCCGACCTCGCGCAGCATCCGCGCGGCCCCCGAATGCTGTTCCAGCGCGACGGCGACGTTGCCGTGCAGTTCGTTGAGGTAGCCCAGCATGCTCAACGCGTGGGCCTCGCCTCGCCGGTCCTCGGTCTGCTCGTACTTCTCCCGCGCCGCTTCGAGATGCGCGATGGCTTGGTCGTGCTTGCCCAGCTCCATCGTCGGGATGGCGAGCGCGCACAACGTCGCCGCTTCGCCGCGCGGGTCGCCGAGCCGGCGCCACTTCGGCAGTGCCCGGGCCGCGAATTCGAGCGCCTCGGCGAGCTGGCCGCGACGGTCGTTCGCGGTCGCCAGCCGCAGCAGCACGTGCGCCTGGCCGTAGTCGTCGTCCGGATCGACGGTCTCCCAGGCGAGCTCGAGGGTGCCGATCCAGTCCTCGAACTGGTTGGTGGTGTTGAAGTAGCGCCACAGCAGCACCGCCAGCCGCCAGGTGTGCCCGGGCAGGTCGTGCTGCGCGGCGTAGTGGATCGCGGCCACGAGGTTGTCGCGCTCGGCGACGATCCACCGCAGCCCCGCGCCGGCGTCGGCGAAGGCCGGCGTCACCGGGGAGGACCGGTCCGTCGCGGGCAGCTGGGCCTTGTCGAACGGGTACGCGGCGCCGACCGCGGCCGCCAGCGTGACCAGGTAGAAGTCGAGCAGCCGCACGAGGGCGTGCCGGGGTGCGGGCTCGGCGCCGGCGAACTCCTTGAGCGGGTCGAGCATCAGGTACCGCTCCGGCGCGGCCTCCTCCAGCAGGCTGACCTCGTGCAGGTCGTCGAGCAGCGACCGGGCCTCGCCGACGTCGCAGCCGGCCAGCGCCGCGCCGCCGGTGACGCCGACGTCCGGCCCGGGCAGGCTGCCCAGCAGCCGGAACATCGCCCGCTGCGGCTCGCCGAGCTGCTGGACGGACACCCGGACGGCGGCGGCGCCGTCGTCCTCACCCCACGGCCCGCTCTCTTCGAGCAGGTGGAGCAGGTGTTCCAGCGGCCACCCGCGGTGCCGCCGGAACAGCGCGGCCGTCACCCGGATCGGCATCGGCAGGTACCCGCACCGCTTGACGACCTCGGCCACCGTCGCCGCCCGGCCGCGCACCCGCGGCGGATCGGCCAGCGCGTGGAACAGCTCGACGGCTTCTTCGGGTGACAACGGGGAAAGCCGCACGGGATCGCCGGTGTCCGCGTCGCCCATCCGGCGGCTGGTGACGACGGCCAGGCAGCCGTCCGCCTCGGGCAGCAGCGGCCGGATCTGCTCCGGCGTCGCGGCGTTGTCCAGCACGATCAGCGTGCGCGTGCCCCAGAGCGTCGTCTGGTAGAGCGAGACCTTCCGGCCGACGGTGGCCGGGATCTGCTCGGCCGGCACGCCGAGCTCGACGAGCAGTTCGGTCAGCGCGTCGCCGACGCTCGCCGGGGCCACCCCGGGCGTGAACCCGTTGAGCCGGGCGAGCAGCTGCCCGTCGGGGAACCGGTCGCGCAGCCGGTGGGCCGCCTCGACCGCCAGCCCGGTCTTGCCGACGCCGGGCGCGCCGCTCACCCAGACCGCGTGCCGCCCGGCCGCGGCCGCCGTCTCGATCGCGGCGAGCTCGGCGGCGCGGCCGGTGAACCCGCCGGGCCGCGACGGCAGCGAGCTCGGCGGCTCGCCGTGCTCCGCCCGCGCGGCGAGGTTCCGCAGCACCGGACCCGGTTCCATGCGCAGCTCCGCGAGCGCGTCACGAGTGCCGTTGAAGACGCGCAACGCGCCGACCCGGTCGCCGCCGGACAGCAGGGCGCGCATGAGCAGTTCGGCGTGCTTCTGGCCGGCCGGGTCGGAGCGGACGAGCGGCCGCAGCCGGTCACGCGCCGAGCGGTGGTCCCCGGTTTCCAGCTCCAGCTCGGCCAGGTCGCCGACGACGTCGGGCCGGCTCTCCTCCGGGAAGACCACCTCCGGGCCGCCGACGCGGTCGATGTCGATGTCCTCGAGGAACGTCCCGCGCCACAGGCCGGCGGCCTCGCGCAGGAGCTCGACGGCCCGGCGCGGATCGCTCGCGCGGACGTCCGCGGCCTCGGCCCGCAACCGCTCGAACCGGACCGTGTCCAGCTGGTCGCCGTCGATCCGCAGCAGGTAGCCCGTGGGCGTCGTCTCGATGGCCACGCCGGTGTCCTGCACGACGTCACGCAGCCGCTTGATGTACCCGCGCACCAGCGTCGGCTTGGTTTCCCGGCCGGTCCAGACGATCTCGGTGAGCCGGGCGGTCGACACCGGCTTGTTCGCGTTCAGGAGCAGCACGACCAGGACGAACCGCTGCTGCTGGTCACCCAGCGGCACCGGCACGCCGTCGTGCCACGCCTCGAGCGGGCCGAGCATCCGAAACTCCACGCGGCCTCCCGGCGATCAGCTTGCGTTCCCCGATTGGTGTCGCGCAATCGACCGTAAGGGTTTCGAAAATCCGCATTTCTTGCACATTCGATACACACGCCCTTGTCAGGCTGCGCCGGTGAATCAGGGGAGTGAGGGAGAAACCGGAATGCGGCCCGACGTGTTGCCGTGCTACGTCGTTTGCGACGTTTCGCTTTCGATGGCGGACCACATCGGCGAGCTGAACACCGGGCTGCGGGAGTTCCGCGGCGCGGTCCACGCCGACGCGTCGGTCACCGGCCGGATCCTCTGCGGCGTGATCGGCTTCGGGGAGACGCCGCACGTGGTGCAGTCCCTGCTGCCGATGGACGACCTCGCCGAGCTGCCCGCACCGCGCGCGTGCACCGGCACCGACTTCGGGGCGGCGTTCACGTTCCTGCGGGAGGTGCTCGACCGGGACGTTGGCGGACTGGAGCAGCACCGCCTGCGCGTCCACCGGCCCCTGGTGTTCTTCCTGTCCGACGGCCAGCCGACCGACCCGGTGACCTGGCCGGCGGCGTTCGCCGCGCTGACCGACCCGGCCTGGGCGCGGCGTCCGCACGTCGTGGCGTTCGGCGTCGGCGACGCGGACGAGGACGCGCTCGGCCGGATCGGCACGTACCGCACCTACCTCGGCCGCGACGGCGTCCGGCTGGGGACGGCGCTGATCGCCTCGGTGATGCACGTTCTGTCCACTTCCCGTCCACCGGCCGATCGCACGCTGTCCAGAAAGGAGACGTCATGGAGACGCACTGAAGGAGACCACCGTGGAGCCCTCTGAGCTGGTCCAGGAGCTGAAGATCCTCCGCAAGGGCCGCGGGCTGCAGGGCCGGATCGGGGAACGGGTCGGGCCGTTCCTGCGGTCGGCGTGCGCGGTCTCGGCGGACGACGGCCTGGTGGCGGTCCGCACCAAGGTGGCGGGCCGGCTCTCCGAGCTGGCCGCGCACCTGCCCGAGGACCTCCGCCTGGCGGCGCTGGCGGCCTTCGCGATCACCGTGGAGGCCCGCCAGCCGCTGTACCAGGACCGCGTCCGCTGGGCGGCGAACCGCGTCGACCGCGACCCCCGCACGGTCCGGCGCCGCGTCGACGAGGCCATCGATCTGCTGGCCGAGTTGGCCGCGGGATCGTCGTCGCCACCGGCGGTGTCCTCGTCCGACCGCTGGCACACGGCATCGTTGTCGATCGCGCTGGTGCTGGACGAGCTGCTGGTCCTCGAGCGACGCCGGATCATCGCCGACCAGGACGGGTTGACCGCGCTGGACCTGGCGATCTCGCTCCCGTCCGGTGCCGAGGACCTGTCGGTGACGGTGCTCTACGGCGGGACGCTGGCGGACCGCGGAATGGAGGCGACCGATCGCTGGGGCTACGGGCTGGAGCTGCCCAAGCCGTTGCCCCGGGGCGAGTCGTGCGAGATCGCGATCCTGTTCCGGCCGCCATCGCTGCGCCCGTACCTGGTCTCGGTGCCCCGCCACCCGTGCGACCGGTTCGACCTGCGAGTCAGGTTCGGCCCCGAGCCTCCCCAGGAGGTCCGGGCCCTGGACGGCGTCTTCCAGAGCGACGTCACGGACCCGGGCTACCGCGGCCGCCACTGCGAAGTCGACCCGGCGGGGGAGGTGCACCTGCAGTTCCAGGGCCTGACCCCGGGCATGGCCTACGGCGCCCGCTGGGACTCAGTCCAGTAGCCGTTGTTCCTTCGCCACGGCGACGGCGCCGGCCCGGGTGTCGACGCCGAGCTTGCCGTAGATCCGGCTCAGGTGGGTCTTGACGGTCGCCTCGCTGATGAACAGCGCGCGGGCGATCTCGCGGTTGCCCAGTCCCTGGCCGAGCTGGCCCAGGATGTCCTGTTCACGATCGGTGAGCGCGGGCCGCGGGGTGCGCAGCTGCGCCATCACCCGGTCGGCTACCGGCGGTGACAACGCGGTGCGTCCGGCCGCGGCGGCGTCGATCGCGGCGTACAGCTCGTGGGCGGACCCGGCCTTGAGCAGGTAACCAGTGGCTCCCGCGGCGATGGCGCGGGTGATGTCCGCGTCGGTGTCGTAGGTCGTGAGGACCAGGATCCGGGGCGCGCCGGGGCCGGTGCGGATCCGCCGGGTCGCCTCGATCCCGTCGATGCCGTCGCCGAGCTGCAGGTCCATCAGGACGACGTCCGGGTGCACGGTGGCCGCGGTCGCGACGGCCTCCTCCCCGCTCGCCGTCTCCGCGACGACCTCGATGCCGTCCGCGCCCGCCAGCAGGGCGCGCAACCCGGCCCGCACCACGGCGTGGTCGTCGCACACCAGCACGCGAATACTCATGGGGCAGTCTCCAACGGGATCGCGGCCGAGATCACGGTGCCCTGGCCGGGAGCGGATTCGACGGTCAACCGGCCGCCGAGCTGCTGGGCCCTGGCCCGCATGGCCGGCAGCCCGTGACCGCGTTCACCAGGCGGCTGTTCCTTGAGGGCGAATCCGCGCCCGTCGTCGGCGACGTCGAGCACGACCTGGTCGTCGAGGTAGGTGAGGGTGACCACGGCGCGGCCGGCGTCGGCGTGCTCGAGCGCGTTGGCCAGCGCGCCCTGGGCGATGCGGACCAACGCGGACTGGACGCGCTCGGGTAGTTGCCGCGAGGTGCCGTCGACGCGGACCTCGGCCGGCAGCCCGGCCCGGCCGGCCACCGCGCGCAACGCCTCGTCGAGAGTGGCGTCGGCAAGGTCGGCCGGGGCGAGGTCCTGTACGAGCCGGCGTGCCTCCGACAGGTTGCCGGCGCCGACGCGCAGCGCGGAACGCAGGTGCTCGCGGGCCAGCTCGGGCCGGTCCCAGGCCTGGTCGGCGGCCTGCAGCAGCATCGCCTGGCTGGACAGGCCCTGGGCGAGCGCGTCGTGGATGTCCCGGGACACCCGGTGCCGCTCGGCCAGCACCCCGGCGCGCCGCTCGGACTCGCGCAGCCGCACGGTCTGGCGCCGCATGAAGGTGATCACCGCCGCGGTGACCACGGCGATGGCGATCGGCACGATGGTCAGGTTCGGGTCGAAGCCGTCGGCCAGCCGGTTCTGCGAGACGACCACGAGCGCGGTGACCACGCCGACCAGCCCGAGGGCCGGCCCGGTCGGCAGCGTGCGCAGGCCGGTGACGAACAGCGGGATCGCCGACCAGGCGAAACTCGGGGCGAGGACGACCAGCACCACCCAGATCGCCAGCACCGCGATCAGCCAGAGCCTGCTCTGGGATCTGATTCCGACGCCGTACGCGACGACGAGGGCGGCGGTCAGCGTGATCACCCACGGCGCCAGTGAGGTGCCCTCGTGGCGCGTCAGGTAGCGGATCGCGGAGGCGAGCACCAGCAGGAAGAACGCCGAGTGCATGGCCGCGGCGAGCCACCGCGCGTCTGTCATGCTCACCCCTTTTCTCTTGGCACCAGCGTCAGCCGGGCTTGATGCCCGCGCATCAGCCGATCGGCTGACCCCGTTGTCGGCCGAAGCAACGACCGGATCAGCCTGGTGGCGGGCCGAAGCTGGAGTCATCGAACCGCACGACTCCGAGGAGCACACCATGATCTCGACCCGCATCGCCGCCGTTGCCACGGCTCTCGCCGTCATCACGGTCGGCGCCGTTTCGGCCACCGCGGCTCCCTCGACCGCCCTCGTCCAGACGTCACACCTGTCGATCGCGGCGGCGCAGAAGGCCGGCCAGGCCGCGCTGAACGCCGCGACCAAGGCGGGCCAGCACGTGTCGGTCGCGGTGGTGGACCGCGACGGCAACACGGTCCTGACCCTGCGCGGCGACGGCGCGGGCCCGCAGTCGTACAGCTCGGCGCAGCAGAAGGCGTTCACGGCGGTCTCGTGGAACGCGAAGACGTCCGAGCTGGTGGGCCGTCTCCAGCAGACCCCGACGTTGAAGGACATCGAAGGCACCCTGTTCCTGGCCGGCGCGGTCCCGGTGACCGCGGGCTCGACGCCGATCGCGGCGGTCGGCGTCGCGGGCGCGCCGTCGGGCACCCAGGACGAGTCGTTCGCCCAGGCCGGCGTGGACGCGCTGGGCAAGTAACGTGGCGACGGTGTTGATCAGCGACGTCCGCCCCTGGGGCGGCCCCCGCAGTAGGCGGACGATTGGAGTATTGCCAAGTGGTGTCAAGCTGACTTGATCAGAGTAAGTCGTCTCGGCCTACTTCAGGCTCGAAGCAGCGTTTTGGTGCGTGCGTCAATTGTCTTACGGAGGTACTGTGTTAGGCCCGCTGGGAGACTGAAAGATTCGGCCACCTCTGGCCAGTTAGATCTGATTTTCTCGACTGTTTCCGTCACTTGATCGATCAGTCGGGCTTCGGTGGCGTTCAGTCGACTCTCTAGCCGCTGGAACGTTTTCAAATTGACCTCTTCGAATCTTTTCGTACCGCCAAACTTCAGTCCGAGATCTTCCTCTCCTGTTCCAGCTCTGTAGATGTCTGTTGACACCAGATCGTACACAGGGGACAGCGTGGGAATTCGCTCGTTTCGATAGATTAGCGACCAGTTCTTTAGGTGTGCGTCACCATTGCTGATGAGGACGATAAAAGCTATCCTTCGAGCAAACTCGCGTAATGAGTCGGTGTCATGTCTCCTGTAAATAAGTGACGCAATGGTTTCGAAGTTCCCTTTGTATTTGTCCCCCGGGTAGAAGTTTCTCACCTGCGCCAAGTCTTCGATGTGAATTAGTTCCCGTTTGCGGCCCCGGTCAAATCTCCTGATCGCATAGGCCCATTCCTCGCCTCCTGGCCAGACGTTGGAAGGAAGGCCGTATAGTTGATCGCGATTAACGAGCTTTGTCTCAGGGACGTCGATTCCTGCTCTGCTTGCCAGTGTCATCATTGCGAATTCATTCTGAGGTAACATGCTGAACTGTCGATCTGGCAGTTTGACAATCCAGTCGCTTCCCTCGCCAAATCCCGGTATGGTCAAGCGATCATCTTTTGAAAGCATAGCAAATTTCAGTTGTACGCCAGCTAGGGAGATGCGCCAGCCAGGATGACTTTCCGTATCGGCGGAATGATGGGGTAAATTTCGACTGCTGGAGTCGTTCCATGATGAGTCCCCCTCTTGAGGGTGGAGTTCCACGGGTAAGATTCGCACGGCTCCCGGGAGGTCTCGTCCGACGTGGGAGAGTAACTCCATCTCTCTGTCGACTGAGACGCCTCGATCCTCGGCGACCCAGTCGCGTACTCGGCCCTCTGGGAGCAAGTTCGAAAACCACGGAGGGACCCTGAGTGCTGAAGATTGAGGGGCAAGAACGGTCTCTTCGAAATGTAGACCCAGGACGGGGCGCTCCGGGTCTTCGCGGTACGAAATATCAAACGTCAGACGCGTATGGTCACCGCGCTGATGTAATACTCCAACGTGACGGTTCCTTAGCCATACTGCGTGCTGTGTTTCACGCAATGCCGTCTTCCTCCGCTAGGTCTTCGACTAGAAGTGAGGTAAGTGGTGGCGTGCTCTCGAAACTCCACTCGCACATACGCTCAAGGAACGACGTTAGTTGAGTCTGCAGTGCTGTTTGGCGTGCCTTGAGGAATTCGACCGTCTGTCCGGTAATAATAAGATTAGCCATCTCGGAAGAGATCAGATGGGATGCAAGGGCGGCTCGCCATGCGGTTTCCGAGAGCTTGAGAGGGCGCTGCGAAATCAGAGGTTCAATCGATGCTGATGTCGCTTCCATGATGGGTACTAAAGCCCTGTTGGCTGCCCAGAGTCGGTATTCGTGCGGAACTGTGTTTCTTGGAACGATATAGCGGACTGCGTCCAAGGCTGTTGGCCTGTCCAGGAGGACGCGTGATAGGTCATCTCGGCCGAACGGGTTCCCGTCGTCGAGAGATCGAGGCATATTTGCCCACCAGGCGCACAGTACCGTTTTGGTGGCAGCTTCATTGCTGCGAAACCGTCGCAGGTCCGGAGTTGGCGTTTCTGGATATTCGACAAGTCTCAGCAATTCTTGGATTGACCCGGTGAGGTCGTCTGGTTTAACGGCGAACACTAGGAATCGAATGGCACCTGTCGTGCTGCCCTTGAATACTTCTGGGCCGACAACTGCGGCTCGCCAGAACCACCTTCGAAGAAGTCGGATATTTCTGGGGCTGGGGTTGGGGTGATGTGCAAATAATCGCGTTAGAACAACCAGTAGGTGGCGATAAGGAAGCATTCCGATGTGAGGAACGCTCGCTTCTTCTTGGAGAAATGCGATTGCGCGCCGCATTGCAGTCTCTCCGAGTTTATACGCGGTATCGCGAGCCTCGTCAGGAAAGTCGATAATGGCCCGCCCCGGTTGGTGGCCACGAGGTACGCCCTCTTTTCCGCCAAACTCGTTTCTGATCTCCCGCTTTACGTCGGGACCTCGGCGAGCAAGCATTGCCATGAGGATTGTGTCGTTATCGACCGTTCCGAATCCCAAGTCTTCGTCTAGATGTTCCGAAATTTTGTCGAATGTGAGCCTATCCTTAATTGCTTCATCGTCAGCGAATAGGGCTGAGAAGATCTCCGCCCTACTGAGGCGTTTTCCGTAGTTATTCATTCGGTCGAAGATGTCTTGCAGTACTTTTACGTCGTTCTGTGTTACCTCGTATGCGGGGATTTGAAACTGACGCAATGTTTGCGTTATGTTGTTCGCGCGATCGATGTATTCAATTGTTTCTGGAAATTTCTGAAACCACTGCAATACGCGGGTCAGGTTGAATAATACAGGGAGGGGGATGACTAGAGGCTCGTCCTCGGGTGGCGCAGGCACAAATTCCTGATCGCGCAAGTTGTACGCAAGGGCGAATCGTGGGTCTCGACTCGCTTCGGGAATGAGCGCGCTGGCGAGGCTTGTGATTCGCTGCTGCCCGTCGACTACCCATCTTGCCGCACTCACGTCGGGTGCTTGAATTTCCAGTGATCCGAGCTTGAGTAGTTGCGCGGTTGCTGGTCGTCGCCATAGCAAAAGGGAGCCGACAGGATATCCTCGGACGATGCTATCGAACAGTCGCACTACGTCTTGGCGTTGCCAACGGAAGTCGCGCTGGAAATGGGGAATTCGAATCTCACCCGATCGTGCCATGTTCACGAGGTTCTCTACCGTGAACATGGTCGCGTTGGGGCGATCATCGAGTCCGTTTGTCACGTTCGCCTCCGGCTGCTCACTGTTGTTCATCAAGAAGGTTGTACCACTCCGGTGGCCAGCCTGGGGCAATTTACACTTCGGGTATCTGACTTGACTGACCAAGGTCTGATGCGGCGTGGAGCTAACGAGCCGAGCTCCGCACGAGTGAGAGAGCGTGCGAACTCGTGTTTCTCGAGCGGCGAGGCGGTCGCAGCGCAGACATGCTCCTGAACTCGCCACGTCACCGGGTTCCGCTGATGTGCCCCCGGCAGGATTCGAACCTGCGACACCCGCTTTAGGAGAGCGGTGCTCTATCCCCTGAGCTACGAGGGCCTTGCCGGTGCCAGCGTACCGGGCCCGGGACGGGTACAGGCGAAGGGGCACGGATGGAGTAGCCCGACCTCCGTCGTCACCCGAGTGAGTGGTTCTGACAGCCGTCCTACACCCCCTGGGTGGGGCAACCGCACCTGACCTGGACGGACCAGCTGGTCACCTGGTCGTGTCTGGTTTCGAACTGCTGAACAACAGTAGGTAACCTTCGTTAACGGGACGCGGGGAGCCGCCTCCTACTGGCTGTTGCGGAGGGCTTCGTTGATCAAGCTCATGTTCGCCGACGACGAGGAACTGGTGCGCTCGGGGCTGCGCGCGATGATGTCCGGGGCCCAGGACATCGAGATCGTGGGCGAGGCTAGCGACGGCAGATCCGCGGTCGAGGTCGCCCGGCGCTATCACCCTGACGTGGCCCTTCTCGACATCAAGATGCGTGCTCCCGACGACGGGATCAGGGCGCTCCGAGCCATCCTCGCGCTGCCCGATCCGCCCACCGTCGCCATGCTGACCACCTTCGACATCGACGAGTACGTCAGCCTCGCGCTGCGGCTCGGGGCCAACGGCTTCCTCCTCAAGGACATCGATCCCGCGGCCCTCCTGCGCGCGGTCAGGGACCTGGCCAGGGGCGGGGCCGTCCTGGACCCGGGCGTCGCGGCGCGGATGGTTCAGTCCCACCGGGACGAACAACGCGCTGCTCAGCCCGCCCGGAAGCTGCTCGCCTCGCTGTCCGAACGCGAGCGCGAGGTCGTCGCGCTGATCGGCCAAGGTCTCTCCAACGCCGAGATCGGCGGGCGCCTCCACCTGTCCGAAGCCACCGTCAAGGGGTACGTCTCCGCCGTGCTCTCCAAGATCGGGGCGGCGAACCGCGTGCAGGCCGCCCTCCTGGCCTACCGCGGTGGCCTGCTCGACCAGTAGATGCTGCTCACGGCGCTGGAGTTCCTCGGGCTCGTCGCCTTCGCGGCGTCCGGGGCGCTGGCCGCCGTGCGGGCCCGGCTCGACGTCTTCGGCGTCGTCGTGGTCGGGCTCACCACCGCGCTCGGCGGTGGGGTCATCCGCGACGTCCTGCTCGGCATCCACCCGCCGACGACGCTGCGGAACTGGCCCTACCTCGCCGTCTGCGCGGGGACGGCACTGGTCGTGTTCGTCTTCCACCCGCAGGTCGCGCGGCTGCGGCGCGGCGTGCTCCTCGCCGACGCGCTCGGCCTCGGCGTGTTCGCCACCGCCGGGACGACCATCGCGCTCAACGCCGGCGCGACCGTCTACGCCGCGTGCTTGATCGGCATGACGACCGGGATCGGCGGTGGTGCCGTGCGCGATCTGCTGCTCCGGGAAATCCCGCTGGTCCTGCGGAAGGAGATCTACGCCGTGGCCGCGCTGGCCGGCTCGGTGCTCGTCGCCATCGGTCACGCTCTGCGACTGCCGGAGGGGCCGGTGACCGTCGTCGCGGCCGCCGCCGTGGTGGCCGTGCGGATGGTCGCCCTCTGGCGGCACTGGAACGCCCCGGTCGCGCGCGGTCCGGAGTGAGGAAACTCTTTGTGTGTTCTGTGTGTGTTCTTAGGCGAGTCTCAGCACGCTGAGTAAAACTACCGCTATGCGCATCCTTGTGGTGGACGACGACCGCGCCGTCCGTGAGTCGCTCCGGCGGTCCCTGGAGTTCAACGGCTACCAGGTCGAGCTGGCCAGCGACGGTGCGCAGGCGCTGGAAGCCATCATCGCCAACCGGCCCGACGCGATGGTCCTGGACGTCATGATGCCGCGCCTCGACGGCCTGGAGGTCGCCCGCCGCCTGCGCAGCACCGGCGACGACCTGCCGATCCTCGTGCTGACCGCCCGTGACACCGTCTCCGACCGGGTGTCCGGCCTGGACGCCGGCGCCGACGACTACCTTCCCAAACCGTTCGCGCTCGAGGAGCTGCTCGCCCGGCTCCGGGCGCTGCTGCGCCGCGCCATCCCGGACGGCCAGAACGGGCAGGAGACGGAGATCCTGTCCTTTGCGGACCTGACGCTCGACCCGGGCACGCGCGAGGTCCGCCGCGGCGGCCGCGAGATCAGCCTGACCCGGACCGAGTTCGCACTGCTGGAACTGTTCCTTTCCTACCCGAAGCACGTCCTCACGCGGGGCCGGATACTGGAGGAAGTATGGGGTTACGACTTCCCGACGTCGGGCAACGCACTGGAGGTCTACGTCGGCTATTTGCGCCGCAAGACGGAGGCCGAAGCGGAACCGAGGCTGATCCACACGGTGCGGGGGGTGGGCTACGTCCTGAGGGAAACGCCCCCGTGATCGACCCGCCCGCGGAGGAGGACCCGCGCGGCACCCGCTGGGGTACGCGCCGGTTCTCCCTGCGCGGCCGGGTCACGCTGCTCGCCGCGGCCTGTGTCGCCGGTGCCGTCGCGCTGGTCTCGATCGGCGCGTACCTGGTCGTCAGCAGCAACCTCTACCAGCAGCTGGACGACGGCCTCGTCGCGCGCGCCGAGGCGGCGGTCAACTCGCCGCAGGTGCAGACCGAGCTGCGGCAGGTCCCCGGCGCCTTCCTGGCGAGCGCCGACCTGCAGATCGGGCAGCTCAACGCCGCCCCCGACGTCCAGCACGCCGTGATGACCTACCCGCTGTCGAGCTCGGCGCCGCCGTTCGACCAGCGGGAGCTCGACGTCGCCAACGGTGATTCGCCGCAGTCGCTGCGGACGGACTTCCGCACGGACGCCCGGGTCGTCGCGCTGCCGTCCGGGCACGGCGAGGCCATCGTGCTGGCCCAGTCGATGGGCCCGACCAAGCGCACGCTGAACGAGCTCGCGCTGGTGCTGTTCCTCATCGGCGGCGCGGGCATCCTGGTCGCCGCCGCGGCGGGCACCGCGGTCGCGCGCGCCGGCCTGCGCCCGGTGGACAGGCTGACGTCGGCCGCCGAGCGTGTCTCCAAGACCGGCGACCTGCGGCCGATCCCGGTCAGCGGCGACGACGAGCTGGCGCGCCTCACCCAGACGTTCAACACGATGCTCGGCACGGTCGCGGACTCGCAGGAGCGGCAGCGCCAGCTGGTCGCGGACGCGGGCCACGAACTGCGGACGCCGTTGACGTCGCTGCGCACCAACCTCGAGCTGCTGCTCGCCGCGAGCAAGCCCGGCGCGCCGCCGCTGCCGGACGCCGACCGCGTCGACATCGTCGCGGACATCAGCGGTCAGCTCGACGAGCTGACCCAGCTCATCGGCGACCTCGTCGAGCTCGCGCGCCAGGACGAGCCGCGCGAACGCTTCGAGCGCGTCGAGCTGCTGGAGGTCGTCGAGCGGGCCTTGGACCGGGCGCGGCGCCGCGCGGGCGAGATCAACTTCGACGTCTCGCTGCAGCCGTGGGTGCTCACCGGCGACAACAGCTCGATCGAGCGCGCGGTGCTGAACCTGCTGGACAACGCGGTCAAGTTCTCGCCGCCGGACGCGACGGTCTGGGTGCGCCTCTACCCGCTCGGCGACGGCACCGCCGTGGTCGAGGTGGCGGACGCCGGCCCGGGCATCGCCGAGGAGGACCTGCCGAAGGTGTTCGACCGCTTCTACCGCTCGTCGGAGGCACGGACGCTGCCCGGTTCCGGGCTCGGCCTCGCGATCGTCAAGCACGCGGCCGAGCGCCACGGCGGGGCGGTGTACGCGGCGCGGGCGCCCGAGGGCGGCGCGCTGATGACGATCCGGCTGCCGGGGGCGCCCGGCTGAGAGGGACGTCGCCGGACGGTGGTGGGTTGCGCTCGTCTCCGTCCGGCTGTGACCTGGTCTTTCGAAGTTCACCCGGATCTCCGCACCAGGTACCGTGTTGAATCGTGTAGGATTTTGTGTGGTTGGGGAGCGACTCGGGACGGAGTGAACGGTGCTGGCGCGTCAGCGACAGGCGGTGATCCTGGAAGAGGCACGCCGGACCGGTGCGGTCCGGGTCAGTGACCTCGTGACCAGGCTGGGCGTGTCCGATATGACCGTGCGCCGCGACCTGGACGTCCTGGCCGGCCGCGGGCTCGTCGAGAAGGTCTACGGCGGCGCCACTTCGATCGTCGGCAAGAGCACCGACGAGCCCGGCTTCGAGGCCAAGTCCGTGCGCCAGCGCGCACAGAAGGACGCGATCGCCGAGCTCGCCGCGACGCTGGTCCGGCCCGGCACCGCGATCGGCATCTCCGCCGGTACCACCACGTGGACGCTCGCGCGGGCGCTCGACGCGATTCCCGGCCTCACCATCGTGACCAACTCGATCCAGGTCGCCGACGTGCTCCGCGGGTCGACGCAGCCGGACCGCACGGTCGTGCTCACCGGCGGGGTGCGGACGCCGTCGGACGCGCTGGTCGGGCCGGTCGCCGTGCACAGCCTGCGGTCGCTGCACCTCGACCTCGTCTTCCTCGGGGTGCACGGGATGTCCGACGGGCCGGGCTTCACGACGCCGAACCTGACCGAGAGCGAGACCGACCGCGCGCTGGTCGAAGCCGGGCGCAAGCTGATCGTGCTCGCCGACCACACCAAGTGGGGCACCGTCGGCATCTCGACGATCGCCGACCTGGACGAGGCCGACGTCGTCGTCACCGACGACGGGATTTCCGACGAGGCCAAGGAAATACTTGCCGAAAGGGCAGGGGAACTCATGATCGCCGAGACGGCGGAGACGGTCGAGGCTGAAGAAGCGTGAAGCGCACGTCACGGCACCTGGCCGATGGCCGGGAGATCATCTACTTCGACCAGCCCGGCGCGCCCGAGCGCGTCGCCGAGGACACCCGCGACCTGCCGCCGGTTTCGGCCGCGTCGGAGATCCGGCTCGACCCGCTGACCCACGAGTGGGTCGCGATGGCCGCGCACCGGCAGACGCGCACGTACAAGCCGCCTGCCGACTTGTGCCCGCTGTGCCCGAGCAAGCCCGGAAAACCGAGTGAGATCCCCGAAAGCGACTACGACGTCGTCGTGTTCGAGAACCGCTTTCCCTCCTTCGCCGAGGACGTCGTCGGCGAGCCGTCTACTGTGGATGGTCTGGGACTGGTGCCGACCGCGCCCGGCCGGGGCCGCTGCGAGGTCGTCTGCTTCACCAGCAACCACGACGGTTCCTTCGCCGGCTTGACGCCGAAGCAGGTGCGGGCCGTGGTCGACGCCTGGGCCGACCGCACCGCCGGGCTGTCCGAAGTGCCCGGTGTGGAGCAGGTCTTCCCGTTCGAGAACCGCGGTGAGGAGATCGGCGTCACGCTGTCCCACCCGCACGGGCAGATCTACGGGTACCCGTTCGTCACGCCGAAGACCGCCCGGATGCTCGACGTCGCCCGTGCGTACCAGGCCGAACACGGGCGCGCGGTGCTCGGCGACGTGCTGGCCGCCGAACGCAAGTCCGGCGCGCGCGTGGTGGCCTCCGGCGAGCACTGGACGGCGTTCGTGCCGCCGGCGGCACGCTGGCCGGTCCAGGTACAGATCGTGCCGCACCGGCAGGTTCCGGACATCCCGGAGCTGACCGACGCCGAGCGCGACGACTTCGCCGACGTCTACCTGGACGTCCTGCGCCGCTGCGACGCGCTGTACGACCGGCCGCTGCCCTACATCGCGGCGTGGCACCAGGCGCCGGTGCGCCAGGACCGCGACCTCGGCTGGCTCCACCTGGAGCTGTTCTCCGTGCTGCGCGCGAAGGACAAGCTGAAGTACCTGGCGGGGTCCGAATCGGGCATGGCGGTCTGGGTGAACGACGCGACACCGGAGCAAATCGCGGAACGGCTCCGCGCGGCGGGGTGACCCGGCCATACTCATCTCCGATGCACAGGTTCGGCTCAGGAACCTCTCAGGACCGTCCCGCAAGGTGATGACATGACCGAGAACGACCCCACCGCGCACGACCCCGCGACCCCGCGGCCCTCCGCGGACGCCCAGCCCGGCCAGGAGGCCGCTCAGGGCGGTTGGGCCGGGAGTCCGTACGGCGAGCAGGGCGCCACCGCGTCCGGTAGCTCGCACGGCGCCGGACCTTATGGTGACCAGGGCGTCTCGTCGCCCGCGTCCGGCACGCCGCACTACGCGGAGCCGTCCTACCACGCGGTCACGGGGGCCGATCCGTCCTACGCGGCGCCGAACGCGAACCCCTGGTCCGCGCAAAGTGCGCAGACGCCGCCGCACGGGCAGGCCCAGCAGAGCGTCTACCCGCCGCCGAACCCGTACGCGCAGCCCGGCACGTCGATCTACAACACTGCGCCGCCGGCCCCGGAGAAGAAGCGCTCCGGCGGCAAGCTGCTCGCCGGTGTCGCGCTGGTCGCGCTGCTGGTCGGCGGTATCGCCGGCGGTGCGGTCGGGTACCTCACGGGCGGGACGTCGGGCCCGGCGAGCAACGCGCTGGACGCGCCGAAGCCGGCCCAGCAGACCGGCAACGCGCCGGCCGGGTCGGTCGAGTCGGTCGCGCAGAAGCTGTCGCCGAGCGTCGTCGAGCTGCAGGTCAGCGGGCAGCAGGGGGCCGGCGAGGGCTCCGGGTTCGTCATCAGCACCGACGGCTACATCCTGACCAACAACCACGTCGTCGAGGTCGCCGCGGGTGGCGGGCAGATCCAGGCCGTGTTCCAGGACGGCAGGAAGGCCGCCGCCAAGGTCGTCGGCCGCGACCCGACCACCGACATCGCGGTGGTCAAGGTCGACGGCGTCGGCAACCTGACCCCGGTCGAGATCGGCCGGTCCGACGACCTGCGCGTCGGCCAGTCCGTCGTCGCCATCGGTTCGCCGTTCGAGCTGGCCGGCACGGTCACCTCGGGCATCGTCAGCTCGCTGCACCGGCCGGTGCGGGCGGGCGGCAGCACCGGTGACCAGACGACCGTGATGGACGCCGTCCAGACGGACGCCGCGATCAACCCGGGCAACTCGGGCGGTCCGCTGGCGAACATGTCGGGCCAGGTCATCGGCATCAACTCGGCGATCTACAGCCCGCAGTCCGGGCAGGGTGGCCAGGGGCAGGGCGCGTCCGAGGGCGGCAACGTCGGCATCGGCTTCGCCATCCCGATCGACCAGGCCCGCCGCACGGCGGACACGATCATCAAGACCGGCCAGGCCGTGCAGACCTACATCGGCGCGCAGGTCAAGGACGCCCCGCAGGGCGGTGCCGAGCTCGGTGCCATCACCGCGGGCAGCCCGGCGGAGAAAGCCGGCCTGAAGTCGGGCGACATCGTGACGAAGATCGACGACCGCAACATCGACTCGTCCGACACCCTCGTCGCCGCGATCCGAACCCGGGCGCCGGACGAGAAGGCCACGTTCACCCTGCAGGGTGGCCGCACGGTCGAGGTGACCCTCGGCGGGCAGCCCGTCACCCCCAACTGATCCATTCCAGACGCTCGGCCGCCTCGGCGGCGGCCGAGACCAACTTCGGCTCGACCCCCGTAGCTTTCGGGGCCGGACCCACAAGGCCACGCGCGACCGGATTTCGATGCCGGTCGCGCGTGGCCGCATTTACGGGGCCTTCGGACGGGCTTCTCGCGTGTCTGGCGGGGCATCGCGCGTGACTGAGGGGGCATCGCGTGTGATTGGAGGGGCATCGCGCGTGACTGAGGGGGCATCGCGTGTGATTGGAGGGGCATCGCGCGTGACTGAGGGGGCATCGCGTGTGATTGGAGGGGCATCGCGCGTGTCTGGAGGGTCGGCACGCGTGATTGGAACGTCGACACGTGTATCTGGAAGGCCGGCTCTCGTGATTGGAGGGTCGACTCGTGTGCCAGGAGGGTCGGCTTGTGTGGCCGGTGGGGCATCTCGCGTGATGGGAGAGGCATCGCGCGTGTCTGGAAGGGCATCGCGTGTGTCTGGAGGGGCGGCACGCGTGATTGGGGGGTCGACACGTTTGCTCGGAGGGTCGGCTTGTGTGTCCGGTGGGGCATCTCGCGTGATTGGGGAGGCTTCTCGCGTGATTGGAGGGGCATCGCGTGTGTCTGGAGGGTCGGCACGCGTGATTGGGGGGTCGACACGTGTGCTTGGGCGGTGGCGGGGGATGAGGCGGTGGCGTAGGGCGGTGAGGATTACTGCCAGCCAGACTGCGGCCAGCGTCAGGGTGAGGCCCAGCGCTGGGTTGCCGTCGTGGAGGCCGGGCATGGGGGCCGTGCCGTACGGGCGCCAGAGGAGCGGGAACGCCAGGATTGCCAGGACACCGGTGAGGACTACGCCGGTGACTACCGGGGTTTTCCACAGGGCGGGTAGGACTCGGGCCAGGGTGATGCCCAGCAGGGCTGTCAGTGGGGCGATCAGGGCGTCGTTGAGGATCGGGCCGCCCACCAGCCAGCCGACCGTGCCGAACACGTCCGGGCGCAATGGCAGCGCGTATTCGGCGAACAGGACCACGCCCCACGCCAGGGCGGCGAGGCCCGGCAAAGCCAAGAGCGCACGGGCGATCTTCACAGCGCCTCCAGTTTCGTGACCCACTTCGTCTGCAGCACCCCGGGCCGGTTCGGCGCGATGATCCGGCAGGGGAAGCCGTGGTCGATGTCGAGGACGTCGCCGTTCAGCTCCAGGGCGAGCAGGGTCAGGTCGTCGGCGGTGTGCTCACCCGGGAGCACGCTGACGCCGTACAGCCCGGAACGCTCCAAAGAGGACACTCGTACCGCCGTGCCCGGTTGTGAGCCGGTGGCTTTCAGCAGTGTCGGCAAGGAGATCCCGCGCCAGGTCGCCGACTGGCTCCACCCCTCGACGCACGCGATCGGCAGCTCGGCGGTCGTCTGCGGCAGGGCGCGCAGCTCGTCGAGGGAGAACGCCGTGGTGCCGCGCGGGGTCACCACCGAGAGCCGCCAAGTCGCCGCTCGCGCGGTCTGCGTGACGCCCGCGGCCACCGCGGTGCGGTTCACCGGCAGGCCCTGCGTGCCCTTGCCCGTCTTCCACGCGAGCCCGGAAACGCCGCGCAGGAAGGGAACCGTGGCCCCGGCCGTCGCGACGACCGCCACCCCGGTCGCCAGGCCCGTGGTGCGGAGGAAGCCGCGCCGCGACAGTCCGGTGGCCGGACGCTCCTCGGCCTCGCCGCCGACCCGGCTCAGCGCGCGGCGGATGACAGGCAGCTTGACCGCGACGTGCACCAGGATCGACCCGATCGCCAGCCACGCGACCGCGTAGTGGATCTGCGGGAAGTAGAACGTCCACGGATAGTTCTGCGCGACGTTCAGCAGCCCGGTCGTCAGCTCGAAGAACGCCGAGCCCGACAGCACCAGGATCGACAGGCGTTCCAGGGCGTGCGGCAGCGAGCGGACCAGCGGACGGCCGAACAGCTTCGGGTAGACGCTCCACAGTTTCGCCAGCAGCAACGGGATCGACGCCACCCCGGAGATCACGTGCAGCCCCTGCGTGACCCGGTAGAGCCCGGCCGGCCGGCTCGGCCAGAAGAACCACTCCGGCGGGTGCTGGATCAGGTGGCTGATCAGGCCCGTCACGAAGCACGTCGTGAACGTGACGGCCAGCGCCAGCCCGATCTTCGACGTCACGCGCTCGTTGTGCGCCGCCGTTTTGAACTGTTTCTCGTCGGGGATCGGCAGTTTCACGGCTTCTCCAACCGGGCGAACCAGCGGTGGCCGTGCTGGGTGGTGCGGTCGACGTGCAGCCCGGCCCGGTTCGCGACCTCGGCGATGGCGTCCGCGCCGACCCAGGCCCAGGTGAACCACGCGACGTCGGCGTGGCCGGGCCGCAGCCGGACGCGCTCGTGCCGCAGGCCCCCGCCAGGCGGGTCCAATTCGACCAGGACGTCGCCGTCCGCGGCGATCAGTTCGGCTGCACGGCGCAGCAACACCGTGGGGTCGCCGCCGATGCCGATGTTGCCGTCGGCCAGCAGGACGTGCCGCCAGCGGCCTTCGCCGGGTATGTGGTCGAAGACGTTGCGGTGCAACGCACTCCCGCCGCGGCGGCGGGTCAGCCGGACCGCCGTGTGGGAGCTGTCGACGCCCAGCGCGACGACGCCGCGTTCGGCCAGCGCGGCGGTGAGCCGGCCCGGGCCGCAGCCGATGTCGAGGGTCGGGCCGGTGCAGGCGTCGAGCAGCACGTCGTCGCCGTCGGACGCCTGGCCCCAGCGCTCGACCGGCAGCTCGATCCGCTCGCCGTTCGGCAGTTCGAGCCAGCAGCGGTGGCCGAGCAGGCCGTGGTCGAACTCGTTCCCGGTGCTCGCCGGCGCCGTCATCACGCCACCGCCCGGCCGCGGACCGCCGCGACGGCGCGGGCGAACCGGCCGTCCGGGCAGTCGAGCGCCACCCCGCGGGCGTCGGTCATGGTGTCCACATCGGACAGTTCGGCCGCCTGCCACGGCTCCAGGCCGCAGGCGACGAGGGCGCGCAGCGTGCGCGCGCCGGTGTCGTCGCGGGACATCGGGACGCCCGCGAGGACCTGGGCGCGACGCGGGTCGGCGAGCCCCAGGGCCCACCAGCCGCCGTCCGCGGCCGGGCCGAGCACCGAGTCGTGGCCGTGCCGCACGATCGGCGCGATCGCCGCGGCCAGCGAACCCGGCGTGACCTGCGGGGTGTCCATACCGATCTGGAGGATCGGCAATCCCGCGTGCACGGCCGCGGCGTCCGCGTGCGCGTTGGCCAGCCGGGTGCCGAAGTCCCAGCCGCGTTGCGGGATCACGGTCGCACGGCGCAGCGCGAGGCCGATCTCGGCACCCCGCGTGGCGGCGCCGAGGTCGCCGGTCATCGCGACGACCGGCGCGGCGCCGGGCACCGCGCACACGGCGTCGAGCGTGTCGAGCAGGGCGGCCGCGGCGATCTCCGCCGCCTGGGCCGGTGTCGCGGGCGGGCAGAGCCGGGTCTTGGCGAACCCCGGCACCGGTGCCTTGGCCACGACCAGCAGCACGAACCGGGCCGTCATCGCGCCAGCACCCGCCCGAAGTCGCGGACCGCGCGCAGCGTGCCCCGCACCGAACCGGACACCTTCGACTTCGTGCCCTTGGCCCGCTCGCCGTAGCGGACGTCGAACTCGCGGACCCGCCACCCGGCGCGCTGCGCCTTGATCAGCAGCTCGAGGGGATAACCGAACGCGCGATCCGTGACGCCGAGGCCGAGCAGCGCCCGCCGGTCCGCGGCGCGCAGCGGCGCGATGTCCCGCACCGGCAGTCCGCGGGTGCGCAGGAGCAGGGACAGCACGACGTTGCCGGCCCGCGCGTGCCACGGCCAGACCCCGGGGCCGGTCGGCACCCGGCGTCCGACGGCCAGGTCGGCGCCGTCCACGACCGCGGCCACCAGCCGCGGCAGGTCGGCCAGGTCCAGGGAGCCGTCGGCGTCGGCGAAGCACACGATGTCGGCGGTCGCGGCCTCCAGGCCGGTGTGCACGGCGGCGCCGTACCCGCGACGCGGCTCGTGGATCACCTTCGCGCCGAGCGCGGCGGCCACTTCGGGCGAGCCGTCGGCGGAGCCGTTGTCGACCACGATCGCGCGATAGCGCGGTGGCAGAGCCGCGAGCACTCCGGGCAAGGCGCCCGCCTCGTCGAGACAGGGGAGGACCACGTCCACTTCCAAGTCAGTCACGCCGCTGACCGTAGGTCTACCGTGGACAGTGGGAAAGCATTGTGCCGCTTACCAAATCATGACATTGACCAACCGGGTGACGAGTTCTTACCGGCTCGTTACGGCTGCCGCCGCCAGGCCGTGGAACCCGGCAAGCAGCCCTAAGGTGGACGGCGATGAGCGAGCCGAATTCGGCAGCCAGGCTCGCCGAGCCGCCTGCCCGCGAACCCGCAGACCCGGCACCCGATCGACCCGAGCGACGCGCCCGCCGGGCCGATCTCCTCGCCGTCGCGGCGGCCGTGGTGCTCGTCGCCGCGACCGCCGCGGTCGGCCTCTACTACAACCGCCCGAACTCCGGCGTGGTCATCTACGCCTCCGCACCACCGTTGTTCGCGTTGCCTCTGCCGCACGTCGGACCGGGCACGGTCTACGCCGTCGTGATCGCGGTCGCGGTGGTGCTCTGGGGGCCGACGCTGGCCGCCCGCCTGCCGTGGCGACGCGCGCTCGCCGCCGGGTACCTGGCCTCGCTCGCCTGGATCTTCTCGCTCGCCATGGTCGACGGCTGGACCCGCGGCTTCACCGGGCGGCTCACGACGCTCCAGGAGTACCTCCACGAGGTGCCCGGCATCACCGACATCCCGCGGATGCTGCGCGAGTTCTCCTCCCGGATCCTCGACTTCCAGCCGAACTCCTGGACGACCCACGTCTCCGGCCACCCGCCGGGCGCCACGCTCGTGTTCGTCTGGCTGGACCGCCTCGGCCTCCACGGCGGCGCCTGGGCGTCGACGGCCGTGGTGCTCGTCGGCAGCCTGGTCGCGGTGGCCGTGCCCGCCACGGTCGCGCTGCTGGGCCGTCCCGACGCGGCCCGCGTGGTGCTGCCCTTCGCCGTTCTGTCGCCGGGCGCGGTGTGGATCGGCGTCTCGGCGGACGGCCTGTTCGCCGGGGTGACCGCCACCGGCATCGCGCTGCTCGCGCTGTCCGCCACCGGGTTCACGCGCCGGCGGCGGTACGCGATCCCGGCCGGCCTCGCCGCCGGGCTGCTGCTCGGCTTCGGCATCTTCCTGTCCTACGGCCTGGTCCTGCTCGGCCTGGTCGCGCTGGCCGTCGCCGTGCTCGGCCGCCAGTGGCGCGCCGCGGCGCTCGCCGTCGTCGGCGCGCTCGCTGTTGTGGCGGCCTTCGCGCTGGCCGGCTTCTGGTGGCTCGAGGGCTACCACCTGGTCGTCGCGCGCTACTACCAGGGCATCGCGACGCTGCGGCCGTACTCCTACTGGGTGTGGGCCGACCTGGCCGCCGTCGCGATCGCGGCAGGCCCCGCCGTGGTCGCGGCCGCCCGCCGTGGGGTGTCGTTCCTGCCGAAGCCACGGAAAGCGGTGTTCGCCGAGCCGATCGTGCTCATCGGCGTCGCCGCGCTGGTCACCATCCTGTTCGCCGACGTTTCCGGGCTGTCGAAGGCGGAGGTCGAGCGGATCTGGCTACCGTTCGGGGTGTGGCTGCTGCCGATGACGGCGTTGCTGCCCCGGCCGGGCCGCCGGTGGTGGCTGGCCGCGCAGGCGGTGACCGCGCTGGCGGTCAACCATCTGCTGCTGACGAGCTGGTGAGGGAGACGTGATGAACGATCAGGCCGGGCGCGTGCTCGTGGTCGACGACGACGAGACCGTGCGCGACGTGGTGCGCCGTTACCTCGAGGTGGCCGGGTTCACCGTCGACATGGCCGGCGACGGCGCCGAGGGCCTGGCGAAGTTCTCCGCCCACGAGCCCGACCTGGTCGTCCTCGACGTCATGATGCCCGGGATCAACGGCCTCGAGGTGTGCAAGCGGCTGCGCCAGGTCAGCCAGGTGCCGATCGTCATGCTCACCGCGCTCGGCGAGGAGGAGAACCGGATCGCCGGTCTCCAGCTCGGGGCCGACGACTACGTGACGAAACCCTTCAGCCCCAAAGAACTCGCCCTCCGCGTGGCGTCCGTGCTGCGCCGCGCGCGGATGCCCCGGCCGCAGCCCGCGGCCGCGGAACTCGTGGACGGCGACCTGCGGCTGCAGATGACCGCGCGCACCGCGACCCTCGGCGGCCGTGAACTCCCGCTCACCACCCGGGAATTCGACCTGCTGGCGTTCTTCCTCGGCCACCCCGGCGTCGCCTACTCGCGGGCGGACCTGCTGGAGAAGGTCTGGGGCTGGGACTTCGGCGACCAGTCCACTGTGACCGTCCACGTGCGACGGTTGCGCGAGAAGATCGAGCGCGAACCGGCCAAGCCGACCCGGGTCGCGACCGTGTGGGGCGTCGGCTACCGCTACGACCGGGAGCAACCGTGATCGAACCCGGTGAGTCCTTCGCCGAGATACTCGCGCACCTCTGGCACATCCTGCCGCTGGCGCTGCTGTTCGCGCTCCCGGTGGCCGTGCTGGGCGGCGTGGTGCTCTACGTGCTGCGCCGCGGTTCGCTGGCCACCACCCTGACCGTGCTGGTGCTGATCCCGGTGCTGGCGACGCTGGTCGGCGTGCTGGGTGTCAGCGGGTTCATGTTCACCCCGGCGCTGACCACGATGCTGCTGGTCTGCCTGCTCGTCGGGGTGGTCACCGTGCCCGCCGCGATCATCCTCGGCCGGGCCATCGCGCGCCGCAGTGTGTGGGAGCGGGAGGCGCGGGACCGCGAACGCGCGGCCGAGGCGTCCCGGCGCGAGCTGGTCGCCTGGATCAGCCACGACCTGCGCAGCCCCCTGGCCGGCATCCAGGCGATGGCGGAGGCCCTCGCCGACGGCGTCGTCTCCGAACGCGACGAGGTCGCCGACTACGCCCAGCGGATCAGCGGCGAGACCACCCGGCTGTCCGGGATGGTCGGCGACCTGTTCGAGCTCTCGCGGATCACCGCGGGCGCCCTCGAGCTGACCATGTCCGCGGTGCCGCTGCGGGACGTCGTCAGCGACGCCGTCGCCGCCCAGAGCCCGGTCGCCGAGCGGAAACGGGTGCGGGTGCTCGCCAACGCCGAGACGTGGCCGATCGTCTCCGGCAGCGACCCGGAACTGGCCCGGATCGTGCGGAACCTGGTGTCCAACGCGATCCGCCACACCCCGCCGGACGGGACGGTCGCGGTGCAGATCGGCGTCGACGGCGACGAGGCCCTGCTGGCCGTCGACGACTCCTGCGGCGGCATCCCGGACGACGAGATCGGCCGCGTCTTCGACGTCGCCTTCCGCGGCACCCAGGCCCGCACGCCCGAGCGCAGCGGGACGACCACCGGCGGCGGGCTCGGCCTGGCCATCGCCAAGGGCCTGGTCGAGGCGCACCGGGGGAAGATCGGCGTGCACAACCACGGCCCCGGCTGCCGGTTCGAGGTTCGCCTGCCGCTCGCGATGTCGTAGATCCGGGTGACACCCACATCGGTGGGAGTTCCGCTCGATCCGAGTCCCGGCCGCCGCGGCTGGTCACCTCCCTGTCAGAGGCTGGACCACTCTGACCAGGGAGGAACCATGAAACGGACGCTGACCGGGGTCGCCCTCTGCGCGTTCTTGGCCTTGTCCAGTGCGGGAGTCGCGGAGGCCGCACCCGCTTTCGTCCCGCCCACCGCCGCGGGTTGCGGTGGTACGGGCTACGCGCCGCCCGGCGGCGGCTGGGGCGCGGTCTCGAACTCGAGCTGCGGGCTGGCCGGTTCGCCCGGCCTGAAAATCAGCTACAGCTACACGTCCCGCTCCGACGCGAGCCCGATCCACGCCTCCGCCAAGCACTACACCACCGCGGAGGGCACCAACCCGGGCCCGGAGAAGTGGACCGAGTTCGGCGCCGGGACGTCCGGGAACAGCGGCCCGCTGCCGTGGGGGAACTCGCTGGCCATGAAGTCGATCAAGTTCCAGTCGATCAACGTGCTCGGCGCGATCGTCGACTGGTCGTGATCCGGACGCTGTGCTGGGTTCCGGCCCTGCTCGTGCTCGCCGCGTGCGGTGCGCAGGCGGCGCCGGGACCCGGCGCGGTCGAGAAGACCGTGCGCGATTACGTGGCCTTGCGCAACAACGGCGACCTGCGGGGGATGCTCGGCAAGTCGTGCGGCGGCCTGTACACCTCGACGAGCAACCTCCTTGCGCAGAGCCCGGACCGGCAGGGGGAGATCACCGCGTTGATGCGCGACCACCCCGTCGACGTCGAGTCCGTCGTCGTCAACATATCTGGCGACCACGTGTTCGCCACCACGATGACCGGCTCCGCCCGGACCGCCCGCGGCCGCGAGACGGCGAGCCAGCACGGGGAAGTCCGCCAGTACCAGGACGGTTACCGCGTCTGCGAGATGAAGCCTTAGACGGCGAGCTGTTGCCGTCAGGCCGTGACCGGGTCTCGCAGTTCCGCTGTCGCGAAGCCGTCGATGCCGGCGGCGAACCCGACCTCCGCGGTGAACCCGAGCAGCTCCTTGGCCCGTGCGGGGTCGGCGACGACGTGCCGGACGTCCGCGGCCCGGGCACCGCCGACCACCTGCGGTGCCGGGCCGTCGCACGCCCGCGCCAGCTCTTCGGCCAGCTCGCCGACCGTGTGCGGGGTGCCGGAGCAGACGTTGAGCGGGGTGATGTCGCCCGCCGGGCCGTCGGTGCGCAGGGCGAGCACGTTCGCCCGCGCGACGTCGTCGACGTGCACGAAGTCGCGCTGCTGACGGCCGTCCTCCAGCACCCGGGGTGCTTCGCCGCGGACCAGCGCCGACCGGAACAGGGACGCGACCCCGGCGTACGGGGTGTTCTGGGGCATCCGCGGCCCGTAGACGTTGTGGTAGCGCATCGCCCAGACGCTGCCGCCGGTCTGGCGCGCCCACGCGCCGGCCAGGTGCTCCTGCGCCAGCTTCGTCGCCGCGTACGTGCTGCGCGGGCTCAACGGCGCGTCCTCGGGCACCAATTGCCACGCCAGATCGGTGCCGCAGGCCGGGCAGCGCGGCTCGAACCGGCCGGCGTCCACATCGGACGCCCGCCGCGGCGGCGGCAGGACGACGCCGTGGTCCGGGCACGAGTACCGGCCTTCGCCGTAGACGACCATCGACGACGCCAGCACCAGCTTCCGCACGCCGGCCGCGTGCATCCCGGCCAGCAGCACCGCCGTGCCGTAGTCGTTGTGCAGGGCGTAGGACGGCGCGTCCGACTGGTCGACGCCGTGCCCGACGACGGCCGCCTGGTGGCACACCGCGTCGACGCCGTCCAGCAGCTCCGCGACGATCTCCGCGTCGGTCACGTCGCCGCGCAGGAACCGGTGCCGGCCGGTGTAGGCCGGTGGCGTGTTGGAGCCGTGGGCCGTGGGGAGCAGGTTGTCGAGCACCACGACCTCGTCGCCCGCATCCGCCAGCTGATCGGCGATGTGGGACCCGATGAACCCGGCTCCGCCGGTGACCAGTACGCGCATGACGGACACGCTAGGGGCCCGGCCCGGGCGCCGTCGCGCCGAGCGCGGTCACGTCACTGAATCGTCAGAACCCACCGGGCACCTCCCGGCGGTGGGCCGCCGAAACCGACTACGGTGGGCGCATGGAACGGAGTGCACAACGGCTGGGCCGGGCCCTCGTGGTCATCGTGGACGATCGTGTGGCGCACGGCGAGCACGAGGACGCCACGGGACCGCTGGTCACCGAGCTGCTCGAAGAAGCGGGCTTCATCGTCGACGGCGTGGTGGTCGTAGAGGCCGAGACCGTGGGGATCCGCAATGCGCTCAACACCGCCGTGATCGGCGGTGCCGACCTGGTGATCACGGTCGGCGGCACCGGTGTGCTGCCGCGTGACAACACCCCCGACGCCACCGCCGGTGTGCTCGACCGCCCGATCCCGGGCATCAGCGAGGCGATCCGCGCGTCCGGCCTGGCCGCCGGCGCCGTCGACGCCGGGATCTCGCGCGGGCTCGCGGGCGTCTCCGGCAGCACGCTGGTGGTCAACCTCGCCGGCTCGCGCTCCGCGGTGCGGGACGGCATGGCGACCCTGACCTCGCTGGTGCCGCACGTGATCGACGAGCTTTCGGGCCTCGAAGAGGTGTAACTCCCTCGGCGTCGCCGACATGGGGATCGTGGACTTTCACATCGGCGGGAACCTGCTCGTGCGCAGGCTCGGCTTCGGGGCGATGCACCTGCCGACGGAGCCCGGGGCGGCGCGCGAGCAGGCGATCGCGGTCGCCCGGCGGGCCGTCGAACTGGGCGTGACGCTGATCGACACCGCCCACCTCTACGGCGGCGGGGCCAACGAGGAGCTGCTCGCCGAGGCGCTGTACCCGTATCCCGACGAGCTGGTGATCACCACCAAGGTGGGCGTAGCGCGCACCGGTCCCGGCGGGGACTGGCGCCTCGACGCCCGGCCCGAGATCCTGCGTGACCAGGTCGAGCAGGCTCTGCGCAGGCTGCGGGTGGAGCGGATCGAACTGCTGCAGCTGCACCGCGTCGACCCGGAGACGTCGCTGGCCGACCAGCTGGGCACGCTGCGGGAGCTCCAGCTCGCCGGCAAGGTCGGCCGGATCGGGCTGTCCGAGGTGTCGGTGGACCAGCTCGAACGCGCTCAGGAGATCGTCGAGGTCGTCAGCGTCCAGAACCGCTACAACCTGCTCGATCGTGAGCACGAGCCGGTGCTGCGGGCCTGTGCCGAGGCCGGGATCGCTTTCCTGCCTTGGCGGCCAGTGGGCCTGGCGGCCGGTGACCCGCGGATCGCCGCGGTCGCGGCCGAACTCGGCGCCACCGCCGCCCAGGTGGCCCTGGCCTGGCTGCTCGCCCGTTCGCCGGTGATCCTGCCGATTCCGGGGACCGGCCGGATCGGGCACCTCGAAGAGAACGTCGCCGCGGTCGGGCTCCGGCTGAGCCCGGCCCAGCAGGAGCGGCTGGCTGATCTTCGCTCTTGAGTTGTCAAGGAACGTCTCGTGGGACACTGGGGGCATGCCGGGCACTGAACGCGACCCCCAGACCAGCAGCGAGCGGCGCCGCCGGGTCGACGAGATCTTCGGGGACGTGCTGCCCGAGACGACCTCCGACGAGCGTGACCCCGACCGGCGCACCGGCCTCCCGGACGACTGGTACCGGGAGAACCGGCCGCCGCACCACGACCGCTGAGGCGTCAGTCGCGGCGGTGGTTGCCGCCCTGGGCCTGCGCACGCAGCAGGTCGCGGATCTCGATGAGCAGCTCGACGTCGGTCGGCTCCGAGGGGCCCGGCTCCTGGCCGCGCTTGCGCCGCTCCTGCACGTGCTTCACCGGCAGCACGATCACGAAGTAGACGACCGCCGCGACCAGCACGAAGTTGATCGCCGCGTTGATCACGCTGCCGAAGTCCAGGAACGTGGCCTTGTTGTTGTCGAAGATCTGGTAGCCGAGGCCCTGCGCGGCGTCCGTGCCGCCGATCGTGCTGATCAGCGGCTTGATGAGGCCGGTGGTGAACGCCGTGACGATGGCCGTGAACGCCGAGCCGATGACCACCGCGACGGCGAGGTCGACGACGTTGCCGCGCATCAGGAAGTCCTTGAAACCCTTGAGCACTTGTTCTCCTCACGAACGGGGACGGTTGCTCCACCGCCCCGAAGCCTGCCGGGGGATGCCGTCGCCCGTCTCGGCGGACGCGGGCTAGCGGAGAGTAACCGTTACCGGACGGTCCAGTGAAATCGCCGCCACCCGCGTCGCGATCGCCTCCGGGAGCCGGAGCAGGACGAGCGGTCCCTTGGCCGGCGCGGCCAGTGGACGGGCCCCGGCCGGGTCCGGAGATCCGATCGTCACCACCATCGCCCCACTGGCCAGCACGGAGGCGGACGCCCCCGGTTCCGGCGCGGCCACGACGTCGACGCGCTGTCCGGGACGCAGCAAGTCGGCGACGGCCGAGTCGGCCA
Source organism: Amycolatopsis heterodermiae (assembly GCF_034929455.1). Taxonomy (NCBI): domain Bacteria; kingdom Bacillati; phylum Actinomycetota; class Actinomycetes; order Pseudonocardiales; family Pseudonocardiaceae; genus Amycolatopsis; species Amycolatopsis heterodermiae. Next base: position 921,293 of record NZ_JAYFSI010000001.1, on the reverse strand, counting down.
GCCGGACCGGCACGGTCGCCGTCGCGGGATCACCCGACGCGGGGATGGTCGTCGCCAGGCGGACGTCGGTCAGCGGTTCACCGGCGCGGACAGCGCCCGCCAGCAACCGCCCTTCGACGGCGTCGAGGGAGATCAGCGCCCCTGACGGGCGCGCGTCACCGGGGAGTTCGGTGAGCCGGACGTCGGACGCGCGGAGCGTGGCGCCGGAAGGAAGGTCGCGGGCCGCGACGACGGTCGGGGTCGTCGGTGCGCCACGTGCGGAGCCGGGGTGCGCGAACAGCAGGGCCCCGGTCAGGACCAGGCCGACGGCGAACCAACGGCGGAGCAGCCGTGTTCGCCGGCCCAGCAGCCGGGTGAGATCGAGTGTGCGGAACTTCGCCAGGACGTCCACAGGTCCCCCTCGGTCGGATCGAGTGCGGCCACGTGCCGCACAAGATCGACGTTAGGAGCCGCGGACGGGCCGCCGGAAGGGCCTCGTCCGCAACCTGTGGACAACTGGGGTGTTGTGGATAACTCCGGGCTCAGGAAGCCGCGGCGGCGGTTTTCGTCGTACCCGAGGAGGAGGATGCCGCGCCCGAGTCGGACTTGGGCTTCGACTCCGACTTGGTCTCCGACTTCGACTCGGACTTGGTCTCGCTCTTCGCCGGGGCCGCCGTGGTGCTCGACTTGCTGGCCTCACGCGAGTCCGTGCGGTAGAAACCGCTGCCCTTGAAGACGACGCCGACCGAGCTGAAGACCTTGCGGAGCGGCCCAGAGCACTGCGGACAGACCGTCAGGCTGGGGTCCGAGAACGACTGCACGGCTTCGAACCGGTGGTCGCATTCTTTGCAGGCGTACTGGTACGTAGGCACTGAGGGCTCCTTTGCTGGCACTCATCCGACAAGAGTGCCAACTAGATTGTGCTTGAAAGCATTCCCCGAAAGCAATTCCGCGTTGCTCACATCGGCAGCTCGAGCACGCCTCGACCAGGAGTCAAGGCCCCGCTCATCCGCACGTCGTGAGGTTGCCCGGGCAGCCGGTCGACCAGCTCTTCGTCACGGACGACGGCGAGTAGGTCCGCGCCGGCCGCGGCGAACACCAGCGAGCGATCGTAGTGGCCGGCACCCCGGCCGAGGCGGACACCCTGGCGGTCGACGGCCAGCGCGGGCACCAGGATCAGCTCGGCCGCGCCCACGGCCTCGATACCCAGGCGCTTTCCGGCCGGCTCGAGGATGCCCCGCAGCCGGCCGGGCCGGAGATCGGCCTCGCCGGTGTACTCGGCCCAGTCGAGCGGACCCGGTTCCGGCCGGATGACCGGAAGCAGGACCCGCGCGCCGCCGGCGGACAAGGCGTCGGCGAGCGCCGTCGTGCCCGGTTCGGTGCCGAAGGGCAGGTACGCGCACACGGTCGTGGCTGTGACCTTCGACACGGCGCTGACCAGCGCGGACGCCTCCTGGGCGTGCGATTCGGGGGTCTGTTCCGCCCGCGCGCGGGTCAGCCGGGTACGCCACTCCGCCTTGCTCAGGTGCTCATTGCCCAGCGCATGCATGGCCTCACGTTAGGCTTTGCGCCCATGACGGGCGCCGCAACCTCCAAGACGTTCAGAACCGCCATCGTGCCTGCAGCCGGGCTCGGTACACGCTTCCTCCCGGCGACGAAGGCCGTGCCGAAAGAGCTGCTGCCCGTGGTGGACACACCGGGGATCGAGCTGGTCGCGGCCGAGGCCGCGGCCGCCGGGGCGGAACGCCTGGTCATCGTGACCTCGCCGGGCAAAGAAGCCGTCGTCAAGTACTTCGAGACCCAGCCCGAGCTGGAGGCGAACCTCGAGGCCAAGGGCAAGACCGAGCTGCTGGAGAAGGTCCGCCGTGCCCCCGCGCTGCTCGCCGTCGAGACCGCCATCCAGGAGCAGGCGCTCGGCCTCGGCCACGCCGTCGCGCAGGCCGAGCCGAACCTGACGCCCGAGGACGAGGCCGTCGCGGTGCTGCTGCCGGACGACATCGTGCTGCCGACCGGCGTGCTCGAGCGGATGAGCGAGGTGCGGGCCAAGCACGGCGGCAGCGTGCTCTGCGCGTTCGACATCCCGAAGGCCGAGATCTCGCCGTACGGCGTCTTCGACGTCACCGACACCGATGACGAAGACGTCAAGCAGGTGCACGGCATGGTCGAGAAGCCGAAGCCGGAGGACGCGCCGTCGACGTACGCCGCGGCGGGCCGTTACCTGCTGGACCGGGCGATCTTCGACGCGCTGAAGCGCATCACCCCGGGCTCCGGCGGCGAGCTCCAGCTGACCGACGCGGTCGCGCTGCTGATCACCGAAGGACACCCCGTGCACATCGTCGTGCACCGCGGTGGACGCCACGACCTGGGGAATCCGGGTGGTTTCCTGCGCGCCGCGGTCGATTTCGCGCTCGAAACGCCCGAGTACGGTCCATCTTTACGGGCGTGGTTGACGGAACGGATCGGGACAGATCGCCCATGACGGAATCCCTCGACGCGGCGCGGCCCGAGGTGGCCGAGGAGGAGGCCGAGTTCCGCTCGGTCGACGCCCAGATCGCGATGACGCTGGACGCCGCCGTCCGGCCCCGGCCGGTGCGGGTGGCGATCTCCGAGGCCCAGGGCCTGCTCTGCGCCGAGGAGGTGGTCGCCGAGCACGCGCTGCCCGGGTTCGACCAGGCGGCGGTCGACGGGTACGCGGTGCGCAGCGTCGACGTGCGCGCGGCCGGGCAGGAGGAGGTGCAGCTGCCGGTGGTCGGCGAGATCGCGGCGGGCTCGCGCCAGCCGCGGCGCCTCCAGCCGGGGCAGGCCGTGCGCGTCGACACCGGCGCGCCGCTGCCGACGCTGGCCGACGCCGTCGTGCCGCTCGCCTACACCGACGGGCACCAGGCCAAGGTCACCGTGCACCGCTCGGTGCCCTCGGCCGGGTACGTGCGCCGGGCCGGCGAGGACGTCCAGATCGGCGACGTCGCGGTCCGCAGCGGTGACACGATCGGGTCGGCCCAGGTCGGCCTGCTCGCCGCGGTCGGCCGCGCGAAGGTGCTGGTCTACCCGCGTCCGCGGGTCTCGATCGTGTCGGTCGGCGACGAGCTGGTCGACATCGACCGGACGCCGTCGGTCGGGCAGGTCTACGACGTCAACTCCTACGCCCTGGCCGCGGCCGCGCGCGACGCGGGCGCCGAGGTCAGCCGGGTCGGCATCGTGTCGAGCGAGCCGAAGCGGCTGCGCGAGATCGTCGAAGGCCGGCTGCTGATGTCGGAGATCGTGGTGGTCGCCGGCGGCGCCGGGGGCAGCACCGGCGACGAGGTCCACTCGGCGCTGTCCGACCTCGGCCGGATCGACTCGACGCGCGTCGCGATGCACCCCGGCTCCGTGCAGGGGTTCGGCAGGCTCGGACCCGACTCGGTGCCGACGTTCCTGCTCCCGGGCAACCCGATGAGCGCACTGGTGGTGTTCGAGGTGCTCGTGCGGCCGCTCATCCGGGCCGCGCGCGGTACGCGCAACCCGCACCGGCGGATCGTCGGCGCGCGGCTGCTTTCGCCGATCACGTCGACCGAGGGCCGTCGCGGCTTCCTGCGCGGGCAGCTCCTGCGCGACGAGGCCAACGGCGAGTACCTGGTCCACCCGCTCGGCCAGTCCGGCGCGCACCTGCTCGCGTCGCTGGCCGAGGCGAACTGCCTGATCAACGTGCCGGAGGAGATGACCGACGTCGCCGCTGGCGAGCAGGTCCAGGTCACCTTCCTGGCGCAACGGGCCTGATGAACTCCGTGTCGGGCGTCTCCTACCCGGTCGAGAGCAGGCACCCGGGCTGGCCGGCGCGCCTCGGCCCGCTGCGGGTGCCCGCGGGGGAGGTCGCGATCCGGCCGGTCCGGCTGCGCGACGCCGGCGAGTGGAGCCGGATCCGGCTCCGGGACCGCGCGCACCTCGAGATGTGGGAGCCGACCGGCGTCGGGCCGTGGCCCGAGCGCAACGCGTTCTGGTCGTGGCCGTCGCAGTGGGCGGCGCTGCGGTCGCTCGCGCGGCGCGGGCTCTGCCTGCCGTTCACGATCACCCTCGACGGCCGGCTCGCCGGCCAGATCACGGTCGGCAACGTCGTCCGCGCGTCGCTGCGGTCCGCCTGGATCGGCTACTGGGTCTCGTCCGACGTCGTGCGCGGCGGGGTCGCCACGGCCGCTGTCGCCCTGGTCACCGACCACGCCTTCGTCTCGGCCGGCCTGCACCGGCTGGAGGCCACCGTGCGGCCCGAGAACGCCGCCAGCCTGCGGGTTCTCACCAAGGCGGGGTACCGGCAGGAGGGGCTGTTCGAGCGTTACCTCGACGTCGCCGGCGCCTGGCGGGACCACTACTGCTTCGCGGTCACGCGCGAGGAGACCGGCGCCGGGCTGGTGTCCCGGCTGGTCGCGGCGGGTCGCGCCGACTACGCCTGACGGTGATTACCCGCCCGGGGCTGCGAGCGCGTTACCACATGCTGTGAGATTCACCTAATCCGGTGAGGCATTTCCGTGATCCAACCCGGCGAGCCTCCGTCCGATCTGTTACTCCTGTGACTAGCGTGATTTCAGGTGAAGGATTCGGGGGAGGTGACGGGAGATGCCCAGCTCCGTGATCATCGTCGCGCTCGCCGCGGCATGGCTCGTCGTACTCGTGCCCATGGTCGCGCGTCGGCGGCAGCAGGTCGCGAGGACCGCTGACTCCGCGTTGGCGGCCAGGGTCGTGCGCAGTGGTGGTGGACGCAACGAAGGCCGGGAGGAATTCGCCATGTCCGACAATCCCGTGAAGTCCCGGCCCACGGTCGAGGACGACCTCGCGGAGCTGGAGGCGGACCTCGAACTCGAGGACGACCTCGACGACGAAGAGGAGCCGGAGCCACTCCCGCAGCCGACCCGCGCCGAGCGGCGGGCCGAACGCGCCCGCCCCGGCTACCGGCCGGGCCGCGGCGGCTTCGACCCCGAGGCCGCGGAGATCGCGGCCCGCGCGAAGTACAGCTTCCGGCAGCGCGTCGTCGTCATCCTGCTCGTCGTCGCGGTGGTCACGGCCGCGATCGCCGGCTTCCTCGTCCCGCTCGTCTGGTGGGGCCACGGCCTCGCCGACGTCGTCCTGGTCGGGTACCTCGTCTACCTGCGCCGCCAGGTGCGCATCGAGGAGGAGATCCGCCAGCGCCGTCTCGCCCGGTTCAACAGCACCCGCGCGCCGCGTCACCCGTCGGGTCCGGCACCTCGGCCTTCTGTTGAGGATTTCGAGGCCGAGGAGGAGGCCGAGGACGTCGACGCCGTGGAGGTCGTCGAGCCGGTCCGCCGCGAGGTCGTCGAGCGCCGCCCGTCGCCGACGTCCCGCATCCGCCGCAGCGCGGTCGTCGTCGACCTGGACGACGAGGACCCGGCGTTCGAGGAGCTCGACGAGCCCGGGACCGGCCCGTATCGACGCGCGGTAGGCGAGTGACCCCCCGCGTGATGTGCTCGTAGGGCACTGCTAAGCTCTACGAGCACGATCAAGGGGCTGTAGCGCAGTTGGTAGCGCGTCTCGTTCGCATCGAGAAGGTCAGGGGTTCGATTCCCCTCAGCTCCACGTAACGAGCCTTATCACAAACTTGACCCGTTGAGGTCAACGTGGATGGGGTTGCCTCACCGGGAGCGTCACGCTGGTTAGCCAGGGTGGCGCTCTTTTTGGTTTTGCGCTCGATCAGGTAGGCATCTCGGATGGCCTGGAACGGATCCTTGAGCGCCTGGTCCATGACCTTCTCGGCGTCGAGGTAGAGCCGGGCGAAGAACACCCGGTTGAGCATGCCGCGCACTACCTCGTCACCAGCCTGGTAGGCCTGGTGCGGCTCAGCCAGCAGTTCGAACGCCTGGTGGAAGATCGTCTGGCTGGTGTCGAGGTCGGTGCTCGACCGTTCCAGCGTCGCCGCGATCTCGGCCTGCTCGGCCCGGATGCCATCGAGCCTGCTGCGCAGTTTGGCCTTGGGCCACTCCTCCTCGGCAGCCAGGTCGAGGAAGTAGCTCTCTTTTTTGTCGAGTTTGGCCAGCTGGGCGGCGTAGCGTTCGCGCAGCTCGTCGGTCAGCTGACGGTCAGTGCTGACGGCCCCGTCAATGCCAGCCCGCACCTTCGCCAGCCATTCGGCCGGCATGGTGACCGTCGCGGCGTAGTGGGCTTCCACGGCGGCCTCAGCGACTTCCACGGGGATGCCGGGCAAGTCACACACGCCGTCTTGTCGCCCCCTGCAGGTAAAGTAATAGTAATCCCCGCCGTGACGGCCCTTGACGTACGTGATCACCAGCCGGTGCTTACATCGCTCGCACCACAAGAGACCCTTGAGGTAGTGGTCGTGCGTCCGGTGTCGTACCTGGGCGTCGGTGTGCTTGGCGAGCAGCTGCTGTACTTGCTCGAACAGCTCTGACGTTACGAGCGCCTCATGGCGACCGCGGTATTCCACGCCGTCATGTTCGACATACCCGAGGTAGTAGCGATCTCGCAGTACGAGGCCGAGCTTCTTGGCACTGATCGGGCCGCCTGGTGAGTCACCGCGGGCGGGCATCCGCAATCCGGCATGTGCCAGCTTGACGGCCAGCGTCCGAAAATTTTCCTCACCGGCGGCGTACAACTCGAAGGCCATCCGCACCAGCGGCGCCCGTTCCGGGTCGAGCACCACGCCGTTGACCGGACGGCCATCGACCGTGATGCGCTGGTTGAGGTAGCCCACCGGCGCCCGGTGCACTGTTCCGCCGTTTCGGGCTCTGTTGGCCATTTTGACCTTTATGTCTTCGCCACTCAAGCGTACTTGGAGCCAGTTGAAGACGTCGGTCATGGCCTTCATGCCCTCAGCCATGACACCATCGCCGAAGTCCTCGCGTGCTGAGATCAGCTCCACGCCGAGCTGCTTCAGAGCCAGTTCGGTCGTTCCAGCTTCGATGTAGTTCCGGAAGGCCCGGGACCGCTGGTAGATGATTACGGCATCGATGTCACGGTCTTGCTGGATGCGGGTAATCATCTCGCGGAATGTTGGGCGCTTCTCGATGGTCTGCGCCGAGTAGCCGGGTTCGATGTACTCGCCGACGATCACCGCACCAAGGGCTTTGGCCTTCTGGCGTCCGTACTTCCGTTGCGTGTCAATGCTGTTGCCATCGCGATCGAAGTCGGCGCCCGTATCCATCTGGCGCTTGCTGGACACCCGCAGATATAGGACGACGCGTGGGGCGGGCTTGGTTGCCTCGCCGCGTACATGTCGGTTAAGGGTGGTGCTGGACACCCGTTCATCACCTCCTACTTGTCAAAGAACGTGCGCTGTCTAGGCACAACAATGGTTTGGGCTGATGTTGCCCGAAGTTCGCAGGAAGGTGCGCTTGATCGGCCGGTTGATGAGGCCGAGCCGTGTTAGCCGGGTACGCATCGCCTCAGCCGAGACGTTGAACATCAGGGCCGTCGCCTCCAGGTCACGCAATGTTCCCCAGACCCGCGCCACCAATGCCGGCGGCATCAGCACATGAGCGGCGAACTCATTACATAGTAACTCCACTTGCAAGTGTTGTCGTCCCGGATTGCCGCTTCCAAGATTGGACGTCAAAATTTCAAAATTTTCAAGATCAATGACATGTTTAACCTCGTGGATTGCACTAAATCTTTGGCGAACGGCTGGCTCAATCTCGTTGAGATAAATCTCCACCTGACCTTTGCTAAGCTGCACGGTCATGCCGCTGCCATTGCAGTCCGCCGGGTCCAGCTTGATGCTTGGTACAAATTGGACGGGTACGTGCTGCTGCTTAAGCAGCCAGGCTAAGCCAAAATCTGACTGATCGGTGGCTCCAAGATATTCGCGCAAGGCGTTGGCTTGCATGCGAGCCAGTTGTAGTGACTCGCCGTAGCTGAGCGGCCGCTTTGGGGCCAAGCTGCGCAGCGAAGCAAGCAACTCGGCCATCTCCTGGTCGGTTATGTTTGATAGCATTCCGGTGTCCTCCTCTCTCTCGTTTAGTCGTTGTTGTAAGCGCTGAACGTGGCCGACTGTCCGGCTCTCGGGTGGGGCACGCCTATGATGTGCAGTTATAGTAGATATGCAGGTGGCGTGATCGTCGAATCAAAGAACTTGCTAGTCGCCATATGGCGGTATCTAGTTGTATCTGATGGCATCACACTCCTGTTTAACGTTGTTCATTTTATTACATTTGTTATCCGTAGTCTACAATATTATTGACAACAGAACTCATTTGTTTCACAACCTGTGGATAGATGACGCAGTGGATGAACTGGAAGGCCGGGTCCGGCAGGCACGCGATGACCTCAGCAACCGCCGCCCGGCGAGCCTCGTTCGGCACGCTGACCAAGACGCGCGGGATGACGCCACCGGGTCCGACCTGCCCGCTGCGGGCGAACTGGACGTACACCAGCAGCTTGCGCTTGATCGTCGGCAGGCCCTCAGACGCCTCGTCCTGCTCTAGCCAGTAGGCGTCGGCAGCGTCACTCGATCGAACGACGATGTAGGCATCCGGCTTCAAGCGTCCGCCACTGCCGTCTGGGTGCCAGCTGGCCGGTTCAGCTTCGAACGTCGTCAGCTGAAGTTCCCCGGCCCGCTCCAGGGCTCTGAGCTGCACATATAGCTCACTGACGGCCAAGGTGTGCTTCAGGAACAGCCGACCAGGAGTCCACGGCCGGCGTGGTCGATTACCGGGACTGCGGGCCGCACTGAACCGCTGGCCAGTGGCGTTGAGGGCGTAGACCAGCCCCCTACTGCCCGCGCGGACGCCGCCGATTCGGCGCTCGAGTGTGGTCAACAGCTTCAGCGACACCAAGCGTGCCAGCACGCGGCGGCGCGTTCGATCACGGCTGGCAGCTGACAGGTCGGCGAAGTGGAGACGGGTCAGCTGTTCACCGGTCAGTACGCGGACCCGTGCCAGGTCATCCACGATGTGCCGATCCCGATCACTCAGCACATCAGCCAGCTGGTCCAGCGCGGCCGCGGTCGTCCGGCGGAAGGTCATGGGTAGAGCTCCAGGGCGAAGGGAGTTTGTCCTCCACGAGAGGACAAGTGAGTCGTTGGAGGTAGCGATGTCGAACGTGGCGCCGACCTCGGTAATCAGCGCGCAGCGACTCGACGCGATCGGGGTAGCGGCCGGTAGGACGAGCGGACAACCTCTCACGTCGTCGCTCCGGCGGTGTAACGACCAAACGAGGCGGTCGGTGGTGTGCTTCGGGCGGCGATCGCGCCTTCCACGTCTGCCCGCGGGACGCCGTAGCGCTCTCGGCTCGCGGTGGCCAACTCATCGGGGTCCCGCGTTGGCTCATCGAGCGGCAGGGTCGTGAGGGTGGCCGGCGTCTGCGTCACGCCGTCAACACAGAGCCGGGCGGCAGCTTCGAAGCGCGCCAGCCCCTTCAGGTCATCAACGGTCAGCGGGCTGAAGCGCTTGGCGAGGATGACGGCGTCCTCGTGCTCGACCGCCATCGTGAGTTGCGAGCGAACCGTCCCGAGCAGTGCTGCGCGAATGGTGTCGGGAGCCTGTGTCAGAAACTGCAGAGCGGTCGTGATGCCGAGGCCAAGTCCCCGGGCCTGGCTGAATATCTCAGAAAGCGGCAGAGGTAAGCGCATTAGGTTAGGCGCCTCGTCGATAAAGGCGAAAAAAGGCGCCCGCTTTTCAGCGGAGACCGTTACTCGGGCAAGCGTCGTCTGCCACAGCAGTGAGACGAGGAGTGAGCCGAGCAAGCTAGCAGTCTCGCGGCCCAGCGTGCCTTCCGACAGTGAGATCAGGACGACCTTGCGCTCTCGGAAGACCGCGGATAAGTCGATCCCTTTAGACTGACCGAGCATGAGGCGGATGGCTGAGCGTGAGGTAAAGGCTTCAACCTTCTGTAGCACCGGTCGAATAGTCGCCATTTGGTCACCGTCCGACAGCTGGTCGTGGCGTTGCCAGTAATCTCGAACAGTCGGTGGGACAGTTGGTTGCTTCGTGAGCCGCTGCCGGAAGCCTGGTTGCGTGAGCATTGGCACAAAATCGACCAGCGTCAGACGAGAGTCGTCCATGCCTCTCGCGTTAACCAGTAGGTTCAGGCCACTGCGCATCACTGCATCCGACCTCGGCCCCCAGAATCCTGACCAGATCGACGTGAATACCGACAGCACGTTGTCGACAAGCAATTCGCGGCCGGCCTCGTCGCGGGCGTGGCCGAGGACGTTGAGTCCCATGGGCTGTTCACGGCGGGCGGCGTCGACGACCACCAGGCGGTCGGCGTCCTTGTCGCCAACTCGGGCCAGGACGTCGGAGATCAAGTCCCCCTTGGGGTCGATGACGAATACGCCGTGACCGGCATCGATGTCACTCAAAATCATGCGGGCCAGCAGCCACGATTTTCCGGCACCGGTTGGTGCCACGATTGCGAGGTGGCGGAGCCGATCTTCCGCACCCAAGGTGATCGGTCGGTCCGTCATACCGGGGTAGTTGCTCAGACCCAACGTCACGGACCGGCGGTGCATACGCATCGGCGGTGGCAGCTGTCGGGCGGCGCCGGTCGCGATGCCCGGCAGGTGTTCGGCCCCCACGAAACCGACGAAGCCGCTCAGCTCGGCGGTACTAAGTAGCAAAGGCCAGGCGGTCAGCGGCAGCGATCGGTGCTTCAGGCGCCCAGCGACGTCCTGGCTGGCCAGGAAGCGGCGCACGATGCGGACGCCGGCGGCGTTGGTGTTGTGCAGGGTGGACCAGGTGCGGTTCAGCAGTGACAGGGCCCGCGGTCGGCTGGAGGTCTGAACGCCCAGTCGTATCGTGACCTGCATCAGTTGGTCTTTCTGCTTGATGCGTGCCGCTCGGACCGCTTCAGCATCCGGCGGTGCCTCGCCTTCCAGCAGGTAGCTCGACCACCACTGATCTTGCGGACGTGGTGCGGCCGCATGGATGGGCGCGGGTGTCCCGGCGCTGGTGAACGTCACCTGCCAGCGGATGACCTCGCCCTTGCTGAGCGGCTGCAGACTGGCCAGCAGTGCGCTGCTGAGCGCGTCGGTCCGTTCGGTCGCTAGCGGACGGCTCCGGCTGGTGGCGGTCGCTTCAGCCCCGACCGTGGCGTTAAAGGGCCGACGCAGGTAGTTCGGCGCCGCTTCGAGCCGGGCACCGGGCAGGCCGGCCCGGATGCTACTGAGCACCTGGCCCGTTCGCCGTTCGGAAAAGAGCAAGTAGTGCCGGATGCCGCGGTGATCGGCCTCGATCTCCAGGACGAGCGGCGACTCGGGTACCAGCGACCACTTCGGCCCGTGGGTGCAGGCGGCCAGCATGCCGAGCCAGCGGGCGGTGTCTTCCGGTGTGAGTGCTGCCGGTAGGTGCAAGCGGTACGCCACCAGCGAGGCCCGCCACTGCTTGGCGAGTGCGGAACGACCGCCGACGATAACGCCGAGCACCGCGCTCCCGGCCACGAGCAACGCTAGAAGTAGGTTCATGCTTCCTCCTCTCTTGGTTTAGTAGTTGTCGATGGGGTTTCGGCTTTCACGGCCGCACGGTCAAGCTGCTTGCCAAGTGCAACAAGGGCTTGCGTCAGAAGTTGGGTGTCAACTTCCTTCCGCGGCGTACCGCGGACTCGCACGTACCATTGCTGCACGTCAGTTTCTCCAGCTTGGAGCAGTTGCCCCCTATATTCTTGTTATGCCCAAGTTGAGAACGGGTTGCAAGTAGATTGTTTATTCCACAGCACCGATCGGTATAGGCTGACCGGTGATTGAAAGGCTCTTTTAGAGCGTCACGTCGCTCTCGACCTGATTTCCCCAGACGTCCCACCGCGGCTGTCGGCGGCGGGCGAACAGCTCCAGGTACGGCCCCGGGGAGCAGCGCTCGATGATCGCGTACTGCTCCTCGGGCTTGTGGCTGTGCTCTTGCACCGGCGCGTAGAACCAGGAGCCCTGGCTCCTGAACTGGACGGGCGCTCGGCCTCGAACGCCGAGGAGTAAGTGCTCGGTCTGGTTGCGCAGGTAGTTGCCCAGACCAAACCGCGGTTTGATCCACGTCAGGCAGCTGCGGTACGAGAACCCCACGCCTCAATGACGCGGAGCCCCTCGAGGAAGGTGGAGTTCGTGACCCACAGCCAGAGATGCGCATCGTCGGCTGCCAAAACTTGCACCGGCAGATCGCAGATTTCACGCAGCTTCATGAGGGGATAGTGCATGCTTGCCCCTCGTGCGCCCTGCTGGTTTGTTGACCAGGGCGGGTCAGCCAAGATGGTGTGATAGGTCTTCAAAGGGTAGTTCGCTCTCCTTCGCTCGTCCTCAATGGTGTTCAAGCAGGGTCCACCGCCGATCTGGGTCGTGACCCTGCCTGAACACCTGCATGTGTCCCAGGCTGTGAGCCCGGACCTCACAACGGCTTGTACTCCTCGTGGTCAGTGCGGTTGACGAACACGTCCTGCTTCAGAAAGTTCTCGCGCTCCCTGGCCTGTCGCCGCTCCAAGCGGTCGAGCAACTTGGTGACGTCCTGGACCAAGCCGTCCTGGATGAAGATGGTCAAGGCGCTAGCCTCTTCCAACTCTTCAAGCCGTGTCGTCACGTCTTCCAGCAACTTGACGAGCCGCCGCAGCCTGATCTCGGTCTGCTTGGTGTCGTCATTCATCGCCCATGTCCCTTCCGGAGGCTATGCCTCGCGAACTGTGTGAGAACTCGGTACTGCTCATTGATTCGTCTAGATCCCAAGGCGGCTGCCACAAAGGCTGGCAACGGCAGCAAAAGTCCGAAGTGCACTTACATCTTCGAAACGTCGACCACTTTCACGATGGCCCGCCCCGCCCAGATGGCCAGTAGCACCGTGACCACCCAGAACAAGAAGGGCGGCAGCACGGCGTACAAGATCATGCCGAGCACCCACACGGCGAACGGCAGGCACAGTAGTGCCAATCCGATTTTGAGCATGACGAAGTCACTCCAATGACTGAGAAGGTGTAGAGAAAGAGAGCAGCCGGGAAACTAGCCGCTTCCTAGTGCCGCCGGCCGATGAATACCCAGACCAAGCCGCCCAAGATGAGCGCGGCGCCAATGCCGACGAGGCCGGGGTTGAGTAGTGACAACAACAAGTCCCAACCACCCGAAACCATCTGCCACAAGGCGGCGGGCAGGATGGACTGCAAGATGAGGGTCAAGAGCTTTAGGGACAGCCCGAAGACCAGCAGACCAAAAACGATGCCCACCAACCTGCCGATGACGGGGCCGGGTCCACGGTGCAGGGGGTACCTCCCTCCGAGGCGGCTAGTGAGGTTTCATCAGGTCAGCGCCTGATGCAGCCATTCTGACCAGGCGCGCGAAGGGAAGCAGTACACGAGCCGTACAGAACCGTGACGGAAGCCGTACAAAGATCAACAGGACACACTCCCACCCCGAGCGCTTAGTAGTCGAACTGTAAAAGGTCAGGTTCGAGCGGATGAGGAATCGGAGGCTTGTTCGGCTCATACCGATGGACATTCGGTGGAAAGTCTAGATCTTGACGCAACGATTTCGTAATCAATTGATGGCCTCGTGCTTCTTCCTGCGTCTCAAGCGCGATGATTAGGTACCGCCCGAGCTCCTTGTCTCGCTTGGCCAACGAGTCACACAGATGACTGACTTCATCCATCGCCCCGTCCGCACAATCTTGTCCAGTGATTTTTTCAGTGAACGCCTCGACAAGAAGTCCAGTTATGCGCGCAATGCACGCGGCCTCAAAGCGTTTTGCGGCGATTGGGCTATCATCTTTGGGACGAAGAGGCAGTGCTTCACTCATTACATTATCTGATTGTGAACCATTTCTCTTAGAAGTCAACCGGCTCTGCCTAGGCCGACTGGGGCCGGTTCGGGCCGCCGCGTATTATATGGACATGACGAGCGAAGAAGGGCTTAGCATCAAGGTGCGGAAGGAGCTAGTTACCCTACGTGCCCGTGGATACTGGCGGATTAATGACCCTGACCTGGTTGCTATACAGACTTCTCGGCTGGAGAAAGCGGCACGTCGTGCTCCCGGTCATCGACCAAATATGACTCGTGTAGCCGTAATTGAGCTACTACTGCGGCACGAGGTGGCAAAACTTCGTATACCGTATCGGGACTGGCTCGGTATTCTTTTCGGGCTACGTGATGGCGATGACCAGATAGGAACTGATGCGCTGCGTGAGCAGGCAGCAAAATTTGCCGGTGAATTTGACCCTCACGTTTTTAGGCGGACCAAAGAAAAGGCGGCGCTAAGTGCGCTGGCGGATCAGATCGTCGCCGATTGCTTAGTAGTTGCAAATGAGCCTACAGATCTTCCTGAATTACGCGATGAGTTCTCCGATATGGCGCAGAACTCTAACCCTGCTTACGTTCCCCGCGAAGCCATTCACCATGAGTTCGCCCGGCTTGCACGAGACGGCGTCCGACTAGTCGCCCTCGTCGGCCAGGCAGGCATGGGCAAGACAACCTTAGCGGAAGCACTAACCGAGTCTCGTGCCCCCTTCATTCGCGTGCGGGACGGCAAGTTGGAAGAGCTAGATCTACAAGCGGCATTTCTTTCGGTAGGTATCAGCCGAGAGGTTGTCTTGACCGATAATCCGGCGACGTACCTCTCGGCGTTACTTAGTTGCCCCCAGGCGCCTGAGTGGGTTGTTTTGGATAACTTGAAAAGTACAGCCGAGCTACGCCATCTACTACCTGCCACGTTGTATAAAAGTCGCGTACTAGTGACCAGTCGAATGAGCGACTCATCCTTCCTCGGTCGCGGTCAGGTGATCGAAGTCGAGAGGATGACGATCGAGGAATCGGTTGCGCTGCTGCGTCGCAAACTGCCCGAGCATCGAGCTAGAGAGCTAGAGGAACTTGCCAGCCTGTTGTTTAGGCATCCGCTCATTATGGAGTATGCATCCTCGCTACTTGAAGGTAAGTCGGTATCCGCTTGGCAGTTTGGCCAAGAATTTCGAGCAGATGTTACAGAACTCGCAGGTCACGCACAGACGGAGGATGGTCAGGTACTCTCGGTTATCCTTCATCGTATTGCCGCTGAATTAGCGATCTACAACCCAATTGCACATCGACTGCTGGCAGGATTGAGTTTTCTTGAATGTGACGTCCCGCTCCTCGAAGTCGACTTGATTGCATACACCAGGGCAACGTCTGGAACGAACCTGTCGCTAGTTTCATGCCTCCAGGCAATAAAACATTTGTTAGACGCAAGCCTTCTTCGGCAACACTCGCGCGGAAATCAGACTTTCTACGTTATGCATCCCTTAGGGCAGCTCGTTTTACGGAGCGAGTTCCGCCCGCGAGCAGTCGAGGTTCTGAAGGCTTGCGTAGAACTCCACTACGCCATAGTCGAGAAAGTAGAGTCGACGTGCTTAGAAAATAACGGTCTATACGCACGGAACGCGACAGAAGGTGAGCGCACCTTCCTGCAAACTTGCAGTGGATGGCAGTTCTTACATAATGTCTTCTTCCGCTTGAGGACCAAACCCAACGAGTTCACGCTAACAGCGCCAGAAAAGGACTCCGTCGTCGACTATATATCCAAGATGATGACATCAACGATAGTTGGCAGGTATTCAGCGCTTCATGAAGGCGGGCGCCCAATCATACATCCTTACTGGTTCGAGCTGGTGTATGGTAGCACAGCAGGCGCAAAGGAATTTCTTGCGCTGATTCCAAGCCTCAGGCAAGCGATCGAGAAAGTGAGGGCGCTCGGCAATGAACGAACAGAAATCTCGTAGATTTCCCGTGGGCGATGAGCGACACTGTCTCTGATGTGTAACCGCACGACGACCGCGCCCGAGTTAACGACGTCGAACGAATCCCGACCCAAATGCAGAGCCTAGACCCAGCATCAGGGCACTTGCTATCCAGTCGCGCAATACGGGTCGCCGACTCTTGAAGCGCTCCCGCGTGTTCACATGCGCCACTTCCATGAAGCGATGGAAGTCGTCGCGCACTACTTGGACGCCACAGGCAGCGGGCTCCGCGAGATGATCAACAGTGAGAACGAAGCGCGCGATGCGATGGCCGATTTTTACGGCCCCTGATATGCGACGCAGCGTCGTCTATCTCTGATTCGCTACGGTGGAAGTGTCTACGTCATCTTCGTTATCAGCAGCCGATTTGTATCCATTACCTAGAACCATCGTCTTGCTGACATTGCTGCATCACCATCCGGTGGCTCGCTAGTACTTCCTTGCCCCACATTTCTTCTGAGACACGAGTGGCGCATCAGGTAGCGGATATAACAAAAAGCCTCCAGGTTCGAGGCTGCTTCTGATTGACTGCCATCCGACTGGTGTCACGTTGACGGCGTACAGGCAGTTCGTGTCTCCAAGTTTGTCCTTGCTGAGATCTACGGTGTACTTGGCAACTTGCCCGGGTTGCGTGGGTAGAAGGTACTTCGCGTACCACTCCTGATGCTTGTTGGTACCAACGTTTTCGGCCTCGACCACGTAGGCGTACTCACGTCCGGCCGCCGGTGCACACTTGATCGTGAAGACGGCATACGCCGTCGGGCCGAGGTTGTCACCGCCATAGGACAGGTCGACAGGGTCCCCATTGCAGACCGTGGTGTCTGGACCGCTCGGAGATGACGTGGTCGGCCCCGTCGGCGATGGTGCGCTGCTGGACGGCTTGCTCGCCGAGCTGTTGATGACCGCAGCGGTAATGGCTGCTACAGCCGCGATGAGCGCTGCACCGACGACGGCCGGCATCGCCAACTTCCGGCGTCGTGGCGTCGCAGGGACATTCGATTCGGTAGGCGCAGGCTGTGGATCTTCCGGTTCATCCGCCATCTTCGCTCCAGTCCGCGCGCCTGCCGATGCCGAGTAGGTCGGTAGTGCTTGTCGAGCTGTTACGAATCGACCGCACGTGCCAAACCTCAAGCTGCTCGCGCTGGTTGACTCGGGCGCTGTCCTGGTCGCGAAACGACCGGTTGAAAGCAATTGCCCCTGAAGCTGTGCAGGTCAGGAGTGCCGAAGGCGGCCCAGCCGATACCGGCGGCCCGGCTCGTCTCGAACTCTGCGAGGAGCACGCTCCGGTGGGCGGTGCCGGTCAGTTGGTGGCATCGCGCGGCCCGATGGCGGCGTTCGTGCACTCGCACGGACCGTCTCCGCTGCACCTGCACGGGCGTTTGCACCTCCTGATCACCGGCCGCAGTGGCGCCCGGAGATCATTTGAGCGCATTCACTCCAACGTGTTTGCAGTGTCATGTATCTGTCCGCGTCATTCCAAAAATGAGTAGCGGTGACACACGAAAGGGTGAACATTGCTGCCGCCATGTGGGTCCTGACCAGCGCTTAGTTACACACAATCACCGATTTGACCGCTCATCGTTCACTAAATACCGGTCGGCGCATTGCTCTCGCTCTAGCCCGATCTACTCATCGGTAGGCGTGCCGGTTCCGCCAAGATGATGTCAGCGTCACCCGGGGTAACCCAGGAGACGTGAAGACGCGGCTCCCAGCTGTCACTGGGAGCCGCGTAGTTGTCCGCGATACCTGATCCGACACGCAAATATCGAGAGAGGCTACGAACATGTCGACGTTACCGCCGCGGGGTGGCGACATGCCAGAGCGACGATCCCCCGATCGGCTCACATTCACACAAGATTCCAACGTGGTCGGCTTCAACGAGCTCTTCGAGGCTGTCGCCGAGCCGGCCGCAGAGGCTGCGCCGACGAGCGTGGTGCTCGGGCCGGCCTGCCGTCGGATGCGACTCGACGGACAGGCGCAGGTGGGAACGCCGCATCCGCTCTGGGAGCTGCTGAGGCAGGTGGTGTTCGGCGACGCTAAGCACACCTGGCGCTCTGCTCTCCTGCTGACGGTGCTCGGAGCCGTGATCTGCGGCATCCTGCTTGCTGGGTCGGTGGCACTTGCCGCCGCTGGCGCCGCGCTGGTGGGCTTGGTGGGACTGTTGCGGCTGAGCCGCTGGCAGGCCAACCGGGTGCGTCTCGGCTGATAGCCGGGGCGTAAGAAGGTGGGCAGGGTCCGGGGCTGAAAAAGGCAGCCCCGGACCCTGCCCGGCTCGCGTTCCCCTGCACTGAATATTCAAGCGAATATTCGCCCGTTTGGACACCGCCGACGGCGTAGCGGCAATGCTCAGATGGGTGCGTTCGTTGTGCCGCTGTGTGAAACCACCTGCTAGTCGGCCTGCCCGGCCTCGGCCAAGACGCGGAAGTCGGTCTCGCTTCGTGCTACAAGGGCAGAGACCACCGCTCGTCGATGCCTGGGAGAGTCACGACCTGACCGCCTTCGGGCGAAACCATGATCGTGAAGTCCTCGGGACGGGGTTGATCCAGACGGGTCCACAGCTCATGCGTGGTCTCCAGCTCGTTCCAGAGGCGACGGTCTCCCCCCTGGGTGACTTCGCGTTCGCCGCCGCTAGCGTCCACGGCGATGCGCGCCCATGACTCGCTGCGCGGATCGGTCAGGCAGAAGTACAGCGGCTCGCCCTTGCTCCTGATCCGGCCGGCTCGCACTCCGGGCATCGACAACTGCGCCAGGAAGGCGAAGTCCCACTTGCGGAGGGCGGCTGGGCCGAGACCGGTACTCCGGTGCGGGCCCGGAGCGCTCACAGCTCGAGACGCCAAGCCCGGCAGTTCGTCAGCAAGGGCCTCCTCGCTGCGCAATGGCATGAAGTTCACTCGTTCCGGCAGGAAGCGACCGCGTGCGGACCCATCCTTATTCACGGTGAGGCGGGCGAGGTTGCCCGCGAAGTTGCCGCGCAGGTCGGCCAGGATCGTGCCCCCGGGCCGCACCTGCCCAAGCCAGGCCGGCGGCACTTGCCGCAGCGATGCGGTGGCGATGATCCGATCGTAGGGCCCGCCTGCCGGATACCCGAGGTAGCCGTCCGCGACCGCGAGCGTCGGGCACAGACCGAGGTGATCCAGCCGTTCCTGCGCTTCGGCCACGCACCGCGGATCGATGTCTACAGAGGTGACGGCCGCCGACCCGAGCCGATGGGAAAGCAGTCCAGCCGTCCAGCCTGTCCCGGTGCCAATCTCCAGCACGGCGTCCCCTTCGGTCGCCTGGCTGGCCTCCAGCATGATCGCCACCACTGACGGTGCCGAACACGATGTCGTGGCCATCTCGCGCTCGTCGAAGATAGTGAGGAGTGCCTCATCCTGGTAGACCGCGCGCAGCCACTCCTCCCGTCTGGGGCCGTCGGCGACGTCGAGGGCATGACCGCCCAAGTTGTCCGGCAGGGTGAAGCGTGGCGCGAACAGAGGGCGAGGAACGTCCTCGAACGCGGTCCTCCACGCCTGTTCAGTCAGCTTTCCGGCGGTCGCCAGACGCTCGATGAGCGTGTGGTTGAGGTCAGCGGACAGCTGACTAAGCCTTCTGTCCTGCTCGGTCGCGTCGGTCACTGATCTTCTCCTGTGAGTAGGGCGGCGATCGCCTCCGCAATGGGGAGGGCCGTCGCGTCCACTATCCAGCCCCATTGCCCGCTGGGGTTCAAGTCGACGAAGTAGTGCGTGTCGTCGGCGGTGACGACGAAGTCAGCCGCGGCGAAGGTCAGCCCGAGCTGCTCGGTCATCGTCAGGAGCGCCGACTTAACGCCTTCGGGAAGGTCGACGGGTTCGTAGCGCAAGGCCTGGTAGTCCGCGCGCCAGTCGAGCAACTCGCCGGCGTCGTCGTCGACGAGGATGTTCGCGGCGAATACACGTCTGCCGACGACGGTGGCCCGCACGTCCCGGACCTTCGGGATGCGCTCCTGGAACTGGTGCGCCGTGAGTGCAACCCGGTCATCGGCCATGTCGGCGACCGTGACCGGTGTCGTGTACACGAGCGATACCCGCTCTCCATCGGAGACGGAGGCGCCCGAGAGTGTCTTGTAGACCACGGAGCCGCCCAGGCGTCCGCTGAGATCGGCAGCATCGCCCGGGACATTGGTGATAACGGTGCGCGGTACGGCCAGTCCGCACGCCGCAGCGGTGACCAGCTGGAGCGGCTTGTACTCCGCATCTGCTGCTTTGGATGGGTGGTTCACCCAGGTGCATCCCGGCAGGCTCATCAGGAGCCCACCAACCGCTCGACGGGCTTCGCGCGCGGCGAAGCGCTGTTCGGCGTCGTTCATCGACGGCGGAAAGGTGAACGCGGTCGGCCTGCGGACGTACACGCTGCGGATGTCGCGCAAGCCGACCGCGCCGTCGGGACTACGGATCTCACCGTGCCAGGAGCCATCGAACCAGACGCTCACGTTCAACGAGAGTGGGAAGTCGCCGGTATCGGCCCGGAATACCTGCGCGTTCCGGCGCTCCAGCTCCCGGACGACCAGGTCGGCTGACTTATCGCTCGGTTCCGTCAACACCAGCACGGTGTCCGCGACTTCGTCTGGTTCGAGATTCATGGCGTAAGCGCGTCCTTCGTCGGTGGGTCAGATGTCGTTGGCGACGTCGTAGCGGGTGTCGCCCTCGTCGTTGCCGTCGGTGGACTGCTCGGTCACGCTTTCGGTGGCCATCGTGGCACCGGTTCCGGTGCGCAGGACCACGACGTTGCGGGAGGCGGGGGCAATCCGCAGCGTCAGACCGAAGGGGGTGGCCTCCGTGTCCGAGACGGGCTTCGCCGTCGGAATGAAGCCCCGGCGGACGCCAAGCCCGAAACGCTCGTCTGCGTCGGTGAGTGACATACGGGTTGTCATTATCTGCTTCTCCATTTCCCTATCACCATGCCGTTTTCGGCTTTGGGTCTTGGACCAGGCCAGTCGGTCGGATCGTGACCGGCCGACCCATCTCGAGGGGAACTCCGGCGTCTGGAGCCGGGGCGAGAACCTGAAAAGGCGCGTCTGCCTGCCCCGGCGCGCCGATCGTGAGCACGGCCCGCAGAGTCCATAGCGGGTCTGCGCCGTATTGCCAGGAGACCACCGATGGGCGAAAGACGTCGGTGTCGGGGAAGGTCGGTGTTCGGTACGCGGTGGCGTGGTGCTCGTCGCGGATTATGAGGACGTCGGTGTACGTGAGCCACCGGCATGTGGCCGCGTACAGGTCCGGCGAATCCGGCCTACCGAAGAGGTAGAGCGTCCACTTTCGGCGGCGCAGCTCGGTGAGGAGGTCGTCGAGGGAGAGGCCTGTCACCATCGGCGTACTTCGCCCTTAGTTCCGGCGAGCGGGCATGGGCAGGCATTTCGGCTGGTGACGCGACCCGGACGCCGCTCTCGCGGCAAACCGCCGTATCGAGAGAAGATGGCGGTCATGATCTCTAGAAGCCCTCGCGCAGTCGGTAGGCGTGCCGAACAATCTCGCAGGGCCAGGCCGTCTCGCAGCACGCACAGGTACCCGTGGCCGGGTTCGGTTCGTGCAGCACGAACGTCAAGGTGATGAGGCTGTAGAGCTGCACGGGCTCTGGGATTCGCTCGGTCAGGGTGGCCGACAGTCGGTTCAGTCGTCGCTGCCAGGCGCAGGACACCTGCGGGTTATTACGCAGGTCGATCGTTCGTACGGCCATGGCGACCGCTCCGTCCATCTCGTCATCGATCTTGGACGGCAGCCGACACCGAGGGACTCGTCTGGCCATCGGGAGAAGAACGGCCAGTGACACCTCGGGGCGGGGCGCCCACCTCGGCGCCGGCTGCCGGTCTTGACCTTGGTCGACCGCACCACTGGGGCCCAGGGAAAAGATCGGGAAATTTGGCGCAAAAGAAACCCAATCAGTGGGGCTGACCTGCGGTAATGTGACCAGGCGGCACAGGCCGTATACGGAGGGGCGCGTATGGTCGCCAAGCGCGACGAACTGGCACGGACACGACGAGCAGCTGGCTACACGCAGGAACAGCTCGCCGAGGTGCTTGGGGTCGACGTCAAGACGATCGGCAACTGGGAGTCCGGCAAGACCGAGCCACTGCCGTATAAGCGCCCAAAGTTGGCCGCCGTCCTGCACGTCAGCGCGGCTCGGCTCGAGGAACTACTTCACGTGGATCCGGCGGTCGAAAGGTCCGGTGAACACGAGAGTCCCGACGCCGACGCGATTGGTCCCGCAAGCGGGCAGCGACGTCCCTTGCCAGCGACGCGCCTCCCTCATCATAGGCAACCGGATCGACAGGCCGACCTCGCCACCATCCAGGCCATGGCCACGGCCTTCCAGGTGGCAGATCGGAAGGTCGGCGGCGGTCAGATCTACCCGACGGTGGTCACGTACCTGCAAACCGAGATCAGCCCGCGGCTCTTCGACCCGGCCAGCGACATCCTCGGGGAGCGCTTATTCCAAGCGGCCGCTTCGCTGACCGAGATCGCTGGCTGGATGGCCCACGACAGCGGCTACGACCAGCATGCTCAGCGGCACTTCAGTCAGTCGTACCGGCTTGCGAGGGCGGCAGATCACCCGGCACTTCTGGCCAATATATCGGCCAGCATGAGCCATCTGGCCGGCCAGCTCCACCAGGCCAAGGCCGCCGTTCGGATCGCTCAGGTCGGCTTGGCCCACGCTGAACGCGGGCCCGGCCGCCAGCGGCTGACAGCTCGCCTCTACGCCATGACCGCTCGCGGCCTTGCCATGCAAGGTGACGCGGACGCCAGCCGCCAGGCGCTCGTCGACGCGGAGCGCGTTCTCGAACGTCTGCATGAAGACGGACCGGCGGAGTGGATCAGCCAGTTCGACGAAGCCGCACTCGCCAGCGAAGCAGCGCTTTGTTACGACACTCTGGGAGACCGACGGCAGGCAGAGCGCCAGGCCCGGCGTGTTCTTGAATTGCGCGTCGGTGATCGCGTTCGCAGCCGCGCCTTCGGGCAGCTGACCCTTGCTGAGGTACTCGTCGGCGGCGGCGAGATCGACGAGGCGGCTTCGCTCGGGCGCGAGGTGTGCGCGGCCCTCGGCTCACTCACCTCGGCCCGTGTCCGCAACCGACTGACCGACCTCAAGACTGTCTTGCAGCCGCACCGCTCAGCGCTCGAAGTACAGCTGTTCCTGGCAGAATGCACTCATGTCTTGCAACCTGCGACAGCTTCGGAAGCTGACACGGCGTGGCCGGTGTGACTGACGACGAGGCCGCCCGCTTCGCCTACCTCGCTGAAGGCAATGCCAAGCAGGCTCGGAAGCGAGTCGCCGCCGACGTCCTGATAACCGACCAGGCTGGCCGCGTCTTGCTGGTAGATCCCACCTATAAGGAGGGATGGGACATACCCGGCGGAATGGCTGAGGCCAACGAGCCGCCGCGGGTCGCCGCCGAGCGCGAGCTGCACGAGGAGCTTGGGTTGACGCTGACGATCGGGCGACTACTGCTGGTCGAGTGGGTACCGCCGCATGGGCCGTGGGACGACCAGCTGGTGTTCCTCTTTGACGGCGGCGTCATGGACGAGGCGGAGATCGCAGGCCTTCGCCTGGCCGACGACGAACTGGCCGGCATGCAGTTCGTGACGTTGGACGAAGCCGAGCCGTTGCTCAAGTCGCGGTTATGGGCGCAGTTGCGGAAAGGGCTCGACGCCCGCGCTTACGGCCGGTCCACCTACGTGGAGCTCGAGTCAGCCGGGGACGAGACTGCTGGGTAAGAACCGACAGTCAGTCTTGCGGCCAGAGCCGCTGGACGACCGCGGCCGCACTGGTCTGAAGGACTCTGGCGATCTGATGCAGCTCCACGACATCGAGACGTCGCTCGCCAGCCTCGTACTTGCTCACGAAAGACTGCTGCTCGTCGAGCAGCTTGGCGACCTGTACCTGCGTCAGCCCAGCTTCCAAGCGCAGTTCCCGCAGGAGCGCGCAGAGGCGCAGGTACTCCGCAGAGTAGATCGACTTGTCCACGGAGCCAGCCGACCGCGACGCTTGTCAATATCCCAAAATCGGATACTGTCGCTGCGGGTCGTACACACGGCGACCTCTCGTCGATCTTGTCATTGGAGGTGATGAGATGCGTAGCGCGAGCGGCGATGGCGGAGGCGGCGGCACCTGATCCGTGGCGGTAGCAAAGCGGCGCCCTCTCCGGAGCTCGTTGGAGGGGGCGCCGCCCTTGCAGTACTTCACACTTTTATTTGAATACCAATTCAAATAAACTAGTAGTAGATGAACCACTTGCTCGACCAGCTTTACAAGACCAAACTCCGGCTTGCCGGCCTCGTGACCGCCGTGATCGGTGTTGCTCTTCTCTTTCTGGCACAGCATGTCGAGGGTGTGCCGACGTTGAGCTGGCTGGTGGGGTGGCCGACCAAGGAGCTTGGCAGCACCTTTCTAGGCCTTGGCGTTTTCGGCTTAATTTTCGAGTACTACGCCCGCAAAGAAGCAGACGCGCGGGCGACCGAGAACTTTCGCAGAGCCCTACGTCAAGAAGCGCCTGCGCTTGTCGATGCTGTTCTAGACAGCTTCGCTGCCAGCCCTGATCGGCTCAAGAACATTGCCTCAGATGAGACCCTCGACCGGATCGCAGCGAACACGATCGGTCTGCGCGTTGACGATCCCGAGCTGGCGGCTGAGGCCTATGCGGATCTCCGCGAGCAAGTCATCCGTTCACCGGAGAGATGGCGGGACGTTGACATCGCGGTTTCGCTGAGTCCATGGGAAGTTGGCCCAGCTCAGGGGCGTGGATCGATGTTCGTCGCCACGGTTCGGTGGGAGTACAAGGTACGCCCGGTCAGTCCGACGATGCGCTTCGTCTGCTTGTCCGACGAGTCGGAGTACCGAGACCTGCGGCGCGATCCGACCGTTGCCGGGCGGTGGTACTTCGATACCTCGGTACCTCTCGACGCCGCCGACCCTGAAGTCTTCACGCTGGTTCGCCTGTCGGTCGACGGCAAAGACAGGAAAATCCGCCGTTCGACCAGGGAGGGCAGTCAACAGGCGACCGTGAGCCTCGGCCCGGAAGTAGTCGGCCGCGATGTGACCATCTCCTACACCTACCGTGTGCTGGTGCAACGCCACGGCCACCTGCTCTATCTCGACATCCCGCGGCCAACCAAGGGCGTTCACGTCAAGCTCGACTACGCCAACGCCGGCATTCGCCGTGTCAACGTCATCGACTACTTCGCCAGCCCGACTGCTTCTCGTGTGGAGACGTCGGCAGCATCGACACCAGTCAAGACGATCGACGTCAGCTTCGAGCGGTGGGTCTTCCCGCGGGCGGGCGTCGCGTTCGTCTGGGTCCTAGACGAGGAGCTCAAAACATCATAATAATCGAATAAATAGCCTAAGGTGGGGTGCTGTTCGAAGTAGATTGGTAGAGCCACGACAAGCCTCGGTTCATAACTGTTTTTGCATCTGCAGGTTCACGCAGGCGGACTGTTTGACTGCAAAAGTCAAGATGAGGCGACATTGCGTAATCACACGTTCATGCAAAAACCTGCTCCCTGTGGTATTATGTGTACGTTGTTAAGCGAGGCCAGTTATGAAATTTCCCGTCGTTCCCATTGAGTGTATCAACAACTTCTTCGGTAAGCTCCCGGATGTTGAGAAAGATCAGAAGATTACAGTTAAGCTCGTAAAAGAACATGTTGATTGTATCCACCGGAACGCCGTGAGTCTTACTGGGATGCTTGAACTGTTTGGGTTTATCAATAAAGATGCTACGCCCACTGAGGTATGGTGGCACTACCAAGAAGATCCTCAGGCAACCCTCCGGCCAATTATTGAAGAACGCTACGCATGCCTATACGAGCGGTATGATGATCCCTATCAGCAGTCGCCCAGGGCGATTTCAGAAGCGCTGACGAGTGTCACTAACCGAAGCGATCTCTGGGGCAAGCATGCGGCGCGCTGCTTCCGCGCGTTGTACGAAGTTGCAAATACAAAGGCTGTTTCTGTATCACCCGAGATCTATGAGAGCGTGGCTCCGAAGAGTGGTGTAACCATTTCGATTTATGGCCTACAGGGCACTGCTCTGATTGATCAGGATCTCGTAGGGGCGCTAAGCAAGTATCTCTAGAGAGCATCTTACAATCGAGTACGGCAAGGTTAGCCTTGCGTGAGCGGGCTCGCATCACTCGATCAGGTGTCGCCTATCGGAAGCTGTTGATCGCGTTGGCATCGGCGTGGAAGGCGTCCCCAGCAGTCAGCCAGCGAGTCGGTTCCGCATGGGTCCGCCTGCGGTAGGCATCGGCGGCGGGCCTGAACCACCAGCCGCCAGTGTCAAGCTTCTTGAAGCCTTCACCGACGCGGACCATGGCATCTCCGTAGACCATTAGATGCACGGTCGACGCCCGGATCTCCGCGGCCTCGCCGGGCACCAACTCCTTCGGATCATCCGTCTCGCCGAGTTCAGCCATCGCTCATCACCGTCGCGCCTGGGGTCGGCGCCGGTGTCGTCGAAGATGCCCTTGAGCTTGTGCTCGTGCGCCTGGTCCGCCTTGCTGTAGGCGCCGGCCGCATCGACCAAGCGGCGGGACAAATGCTGGCCGCCCTTAGTCAGGTTCTCGACGCCGAGCGCCCAACGGGTCGTGAATGACTCGTAGGAGTCAGCCAGCTTGGTGTGCCCGATGAACTTCCGGTCGCAGTCGATGTTCTCGACCTGTAGTTCGTCGAGGTCGCCGAGCAGGTCAGACAGGCCAAGCCCGGCGTTCTTCAGCGCCTCGACATCGACAGCAAAACCGTCTGGCATCGCACCCTCCCCGTGGATGACCAAGATCGGCGTCAACCCTACGGGGCAGGTCAGACACTGTCTGCGACACCTCTTAGCCGTCACCCGTTCGGACGCAGGCAGTCCGAGCAGTCGGGATCAGATCAGCGGTTCTCGATCTTGTTGCTGAGATTTGGCTGCCTGCTCCAGCTTCTTGTCGGATAACTCGAGAAGAACGGCGAGCAAGCTGCGTGCCACGGCTGGTGTCAACTCTGGTAGCCCGTGTGGCAAGATCACGCGAACACGGTTGCTTGACTGTCCGGCGACATCGGCCATCTGGACAGCTCAGCCCCTTTGATGCCTCTCCGGCAAGATCTCGAAGGAGTGAGTCCTCCGCCAGCTATCGGGTACCGCGGCCATGGCGACTCGTCGAGCAATGCTTGTGCTGGCGTTCTCACAGGACAGGCAACTGGCGCGCGTTGGCGGACGGCGTGGCGGCCAGGATTTCCCAGAGCGTTAAGGCAAAATACTGAGAGAACCTACTCCGGCATGTGGAGCAAGTCTCTTAGTTTTGAGAGATGGCGGGCATCGTGAACACTACCCAAGACGTCCTGGTGCAGATTGACTCACTGCTTGCGGAATACGACACGTTGGAGCAAGCGGGCAAGCTGGTTCGCCATAGTGCCGACGAAAACAGCGTTCGTCGGCTCGCGACCCGCATGCAGGCTGCTGTCCAGCGGCTCGCTCCGCGCGACAGTGTCTACGCACGAGAAGCGCACGGTATCCGACCTCTAAGCCCTCGACTGGAACTACCTAGACTGAATGATCTGCTTCTGGCTATGAAGGAAGATATTCAGGCAGGTTGGCTTACGACAGTTGTCGAGCTGGTTCACGCTGATACTCACAAGGACTACCTCGACATGGCCGAAGAGTTGCTGAAGAAAAAGTACAAGGATGCTGCGGCGGTTATTGCTGGCTCTTCCTTGGAGGTACACATACGCGCGCTTTGCATAAAGCACGGTGTACCGATATCTGTGGCTGGCAAGCCGAAGAAGGCTGACACGATGAACGCTGACCTGAAGAAGGCGCTAGTCTATGGTGGCCTTGAGCAGAAGCAGATCACGTCATGGCTCGCTTTGCGGAACTCGGCAGCACATGGGCAATACAGCGACTATGTCGAGAGCGACGTCCGTCAGCTGATCGATGGAATACAGGCGTTTGCGATCAAATATCCAGCGTGACATCCAGACGAGACAGTTGAACACCGGAGTGGTTCCGCTTATTGAGGAGTTCCGACTTCCCCATGGTCGGGAGCGACGTAGCATAACTTGAT
The DNA here is from genome assembly GCF_034929455.1 of Amycolatopsis heterodermiae. Taxonomy (NCBI): domain Bacteria; kingdom Bacillati; phylum Actinomycetota; class Actinomycetes; order Pseudonocardiales; family Pseudonocardiaceae; genus Amycolatopsis; species Amycolatopsis heterodermiae. Next base: position 893,598 of record NZ_JAYFSI010000001.1, on the reverse strand, counting down.
CTTTGATGATGCGGGAAGTTGGCATCCTGGATGCTCATCTCGGCATTCACAAACAGCGTTGCTGACTTGCTCTTCGGCCGGAGTGCGTCATGCTGCACAGCAGCTACCAATGGCGACCAGTGCGAACAAGCTGGCCAACCAGAGCACCCAGTTGGTCGTCATTGTCACGTAGATGACCGCTTGTGCGAGGGCGCTCGCCAAGAAGGCCATGGAAAGCGCGACCCACACTGCCTGTCTGACGCTGAGTTGTACTTCTCGTTGCCGCATGGACTCACCTCCGACAGCACTACATCGCTGTACGACCGAGTTGGGTTACACAAGGGCAAGGCTTGTAGGGTCAATGAGGCTGCCCAAGCAAGTCGAGCGGTCCCTCGCTCACTGTCTTGCTAGCCTACTGGCATGCGCCTGCTTGCCGTTGAGATCGACAACTGGAAAAGCTTCGACCATACCGGCCGGGTCAATATTGAGCAGATAAACCTCCTGGTCGGCCGAAACAACAGTGGCAAGTCAGCCTTCATTCGGGCTGTACACCAGCTTCAGGATGGGTTGCCGGCAACGTTGCGTGACCTGCGTCTTCAAGCAACTGGTGCGGTAGTAGGGTGCCACGTTGGCAGCCGTGATATTCAATCAGAAATTGAGAAGTACTTCCGGATCTCGTATGATGAGAAGTACTTCCGGAACCCGTATGATATTGTCGACGGGCACACGCAGGTAGTTTTTCGATTTACACCAGCGGGCAATAGGTTAACCTTCGAAACGCCCAGCATGAAGGTGGGCGAAAATCGGTATTCTCTCAGTGGCAAGATTTCTGCAGGCGAGCCCAATAACTTCTTGTATACTTACTTTTCAAAGCGAAAAGTAGTAGGGTTCTCGCCTTCCGTGGACATCAATCGTGCTCGAAGAGTCAGCGGCGACTTGAGCAATCTCGTTGCGAAGATCGATCGCCTGGCGAATCCGGGCTACACACGTTCTCAAACCTACTTCGACTTATGTGACGCAGTACTAGGGTTTCGCGTCACAGCGTATCAGTCCGAAGAGGGCAAGGAAGCGGGTCTGCAAATTGGTGACTACGACACCATCCCCTTAGAAGCCATGGGTGAAGGTGTCAGCAGCCTGCTCGGCCTGATCGTTGACCTCTGCATGGCTGAGGGCAAAGTCTTTCTCATTGAAGAGCCTGAGAATGACATTCACCCAGAGGGGCTCAAAAAGCTACTCAATGTCATCGTGGACAAGTCTGAGACTAATCAGTTCATTATCTCCACGCACTCCAATGTCGTGGTCAAGCACTTGGGTGCCGCACCGAACAGTCAAATCTTGTCAGTGCGACTAGCCGACTACAAGCAGGACGCGATACCAACCTCGACCATCACGCCGATCGAGAACACGCCGGAGGCGCGCATTGCCGTGCTTCGCGAACTGGGTTACGAGCTGTTCGACTTCGATCTAGCTGACGGTTGGCTGTTGCTTGAAGAGTCGTCGGCGCAGGCCATCATCCGCAACTACCTCATTCCGTGGTTTGTGCCCCGACTGGCACGTATCCAGCTGGTTTCAGCGAATGGCGTCGGCAAAGTTGAACCAGCCTTTGAGGACTTCCGTCGACTGTTCCTGTATGCCCACCTCGAAAAACATTACGAAGGCCGAGCCTGGGTTGTCGTTGACGGCGACGACCTGGGGAAAAAGACAGTTCAATCACTCCGTGCTGCGTACAAGTCATGGCCAGAAGACCACTTCCAAACCTGGAGCAAACAAGACTTCGAACGTTTCTATCCAGCACGCTTCGCTCCAGAGGTGCAGCGTATCCTTGTCTTGTCTCATCGTGAGAAGCGCGAGCCAAAGCGCCGACTGCTTGAACAGGTCAAGACCTGGTGCGAGGTAAATGCTGATGAGGCAAAGCGCGAGTTTGAGGAGTCTGCTGCCGAGGTTGTCGACTTCTTGAGAAGGATTGATATGAAGCTTTTCGACGGCTAGTCACTTTTCTGCAAGATGTCCGCTTCGTCCGATTCGAGCAAACCTTAGCCGTACGAAGCAAATAATAGCTCGTTCGAGTGAATGACCGGGGATGCGTTAACAGCGGAGCACCTTTTTCGGACCTTGAGGGGCAGAAGATCGCTAGACCGTTGATGAAAGGCAACGGGAAATCTTACTAGCTAGTCGGCTTCTCCCGAAAGGTGTAGCACCGTGCGAAGACATACGACGGTCGCGGCAGCGGCCATGCTCCTGGTGCTGGGCATCACCCAGCCGGCGTCCGCAGACGCCGCCGCCGTGACCCCGGCCGAGACGGCTCATGCGCTTGCCGCGGTTCCCGGGATTCTCGCCAGCTCGGACACAGTCTCGGCAACGGCGGACGCGGACTCCGCGGCTACCACGACTGTGGCGGGAACAACCGTCGATGCCCCGCGTGACGCCAGCGATGGCGTGGGGCTCCAAGCGGCGGGAGGTGGTCCGGCAGTGAAGATCGAGCTGCCGAACGCCGACGCCGCAGGCAACGGCACGCAGGTTGCTCCAGGAACCGTCGCCTATCCCTCCAGCGATGGAGCCGCCAACGCCGTGCAGGCCACGGAAGACGGCGGGGCCCGGATGCTGACCGTGATCGACAGTGCCAGGGCGCCCGAACAGTTCCCCTACAAGGTGGATATTCCGGGTGGCGGACACATCGAGCTGGCCGATGGCGGCACGGCTATGGTCGTCGACGGGAGTGAGGGCCTAGTGCTCGCGGTGCAAGCACCGTGGGCCAAGGATGCCAACGGCGTCGCTGTCCCGACCCAGTTCAGCGTCAGTCCGGACGGCCAGCAGTTGATCCAGACCGTCAGCCACCGGAGCGCCAACGTCACGTACCCGGTCACGGCCGATCCGTCGTTCTGGCGTGGGCTCGGCAACTACCTGGGCTGCATCATCGGCGTCGGCGTGCCGATCGGTGCGGCGTTCGTGATCGCGGCGTTGCCGCAGTCATGGCCGTTCGTGATCAGCTGGGCCTACCAGCAGTCGGCTCAGGGTGGTCGCGCGATGATCACTTACGTCAACTGGGTTCACGACCGCTGTCGGGCGTTCTTCCGCGGCTAGAGCACACAGACCCGCTTGCGCTGGTCCCGTTGGCGGAACGTCGGCGGACCAGCGCAAGCGGAATTAGGGGCTTGGCGGGGCGAGGGGTCCCGGCGCGGGGCGCATGAAGGGGTGTGGCGGTCCGTAGGAAGAACTCTGCTTCACGGAAGCTTCCTTGCTCGATCTCGTGGTTGCGGCCAGTGCGCTGCCTGAAACTAACTTTTCGCCGCCTTGATGAGCGATTGCCACAATGTTCAACGTGGACGACGACTACGAAGCCAAGCTTACGGCCAAACTGAAGTCTAACTCAGATTGACGTCTCATCTGAGCGGTAAGTACTGATAGATACTTCCTCCCGTTCGGCAGTGGTATGCGATTTCCCGCAGGTCCAGCTTGCAGTGAGATATTCACTTAGGAGTCCCAGGCAATTCACGCGGTATGATCGAGTGATGGGACGAGCTGAGCGAATCATCCGCAAACGGATCGAGCTTGAGCGGCAGGCGCGGCCGACGCGACCTGCTTCGAGTCGCATCTTTAAGTCAAACTACGAGACGCAGTCACCAATTATTCGAGCTGACATGGCTATCCGCGGGTTCGTCGCGTACATGGAAAGCAACGACTATCCGGGCGGGCAGATAATAGGTCGCCGTGCCGCCTGGCACGTCGGTAGTTTTATGCGTTACCACTATGAAACGACAAATGTTGGGAATATCTATATAACTGCCGATGGCGAATTTCTTCTTGTTGAAGCAAGCGGCAGCGTTTCTAAACCTGTAAGCTTTTCAAGGCTGTGCGCACTGATGGCCAATACGCCAAAGCATGAGTATGAATCGTTCAGTGCCGACAAGGTTATGCAAAACATCGAAAGGCTGGCAGCAGCCGCAGGATGACTGACCGTCTAGAGTTGCGTCAACGCGACGCATAACCACCCCCGCCGGTAATAATGAAACCGGGCGGCAACGGCTCGCGCCTCACGGTCATTCGCGGCGGTGCCGTTAGCCTCGATCACTTCCGGCCGCGGCTTCTGGAGGTGCAGCGTTCTCAGGCGGTAGCCCTGCCCTGTGCTTACCGGGTGGGGTATCCGCTTGCTGAGCACGCTGTACAGCGGCACGGAGACACGGTCCTCGAGTTGGCGGAGTGGGCGCCGGCCGTCGAGTACTTCGACCAGGCCACCTAGTACAAGGGCGGCCATCCGTCGTTCAAGCGGCGTGGCTGGCTCCAAGTCGGCCACTAGAGCGGGGCTGTCGGCCGGCAAGGCTGGGCCGAACGGCAGCTGGTTGACCGGTAGAGACGCGTACTCCTCTCGGTGAAGTTGTTGTGGTTGTTCTATAACAGTGTTCCTCTTACGTTTTACGTGGTGACCTCCCAGTGGTCGGGTGGAGTGAGGCCAGTAAGCAGTCGCCGCAGCGCGTCCGTGGCTTGCTGCGGTACGACGCCGTTGCCAAGGGCTTTAAGCTGCGCGCAGTACGGCAGGTCAAGGCCGGTCACGAAGCCGGCGGGAAGGCCCATGAGCCACTCGACGAAGGCGGGAGCAAGTCGGTCTTGGCCACGTGTCCCTCGCTCGGTGGGAGCCGGAGCTACACGGCCAGTGACGGCCTCCCAGCGCCGTATGGCGGGTTCGTACTGTCCCCAGTCGGGCGCAGCTTGCGGGTAGGTCGTGGCTAACTCGCTATGAGAGCTACGGCCACGTCGTTCAGACCGCGTCGGTGGTCGTACGCCCGGCTCACGGAGCCTCCGAAGCGGTCGCTGGCGGTTGGCGTCGGTAACAGCGGCCCAGGCGGGATGGTCTGGCAGGTAGGCCAGGATAAAGACCCGTTCGCGCCGGTGGGGAGCACCGGCGTCGGATGCGCGAAGGCTTGTCCAGCGTGCGTCATACCCGAGCGTGGCCAGGTCGCCAAGGACTCTGCTGAGTCCGCGCCGCCGGAGGGCGGCAACGTTCTCCAGGACGACGATGCCGGGTCGTAGTACGCGAACGCCCTGGGCGATGGTGAGCCACAGGCCACTACGCGACCCCTGCTTGATGCTTGATACCGGCCCCAAGGCCGGCATAGCTGATGTCTTGGCATGGGAAGCCCGCGGTAACGACGTCGACGGGCGGCAGGTCTTCCCAGGTGATGGTGGTCAAATCGCCGAGGTTCGGGGCGTTTGGGAGTCGGCTACTCAAGATGGTGCGGACATGCGGCTCGTTGTCAGCGCACCACACGACGGTGCCGCCGAGCGCGGCTTGCACGGCCTGGTCGAGACCGCCGTAGCCGGTGCAAAGCGAACCAATCCGAAGCTGGTCAGGTTTTCTCGTTGTTTGCATGAGGATTGTTCCTTTCTGAGGTTGTTGCTCGAAGTTGAAAAATTGGATCGAGGTGATATCGTCGGTGTGGGATGATCACAGGGTGCGGGCTGTAGGCGACTACGGCTGCTCGGGGAGGCGGCATGAGTCGGATCGATATCAATCGGCCGTTCGATGTTTTTGGCGAGTTTTGGGTTTCCGGGCAAGACGACAAGACCGCCCGCGGACGCATGTACCGTGATGAGAGCGGTATCCGCATCCAGTTATTCGATGACTTGCGCCCTGGCCCCAGTCACGTGCCGGTGCCGGGAAGCGAAAACTCAAGCTGGGAAGTTGTTGAGTCGCCGGATATCGACGTGCCTTTGACGATTCACGGTCGTCTCGGCGGCATGGTCGGGACGGTAACAGCATTTGAGTGTCTCACGATGCGCTCGTCGGTCGTCATGTTTGGAGGCGGCCCGCAGGAATATGTACTGATGCCGTTGAGTGTGCTTGTCGGCGGACATATTGGCGACCGCAGTCATACCTACACTGGCGTTCGAGTAAAGCTGCACCACCTTGATGAGTGGGCGACGCTACCCGGCTTCGCGTTTGAGTTCTCGCGCGACCCGGCGAAGATCAATATTTCGTACGATGAGCCGACCGTTGAGACGGTTGAGCTTGCAAGTGGCGCAACGCTGACGATCTCTCAGCACGTGACCTTCCCCGCCGTAACAACGTCTGGCGGTTCGATCAATCGGACGGTGCAGATCCGCATTGCACAGCTTGACAATCTGACGTGGCAGGAGATATCTCGCAGCATCCTTCGGCCACTTGAGAGTCTTCTGACGCTCTGTCTGGGCGTGCAGTGCAAGGTATCCGGTGTCGAACTGACGGACGACGGCCAACACTGGATGCAACTAACTGGTGGGTGGCTGAGTGCCGACCCCGTGGATGCGAAGGTCGAGAGACCCTTTGTGGCACTGCACGATATTGGGTTGTCGGCCGTCGCTGGCTGGCTCGACAAGGTCGAGCAGTTCGGCCCGTTGCCGCCCGTCGTGGCTCGCTTCTCGGCGAAGCAGCAAACTGTTCATCTAGAGACAGAACTCCTGGAGATGACGACTGCTGCTGAGGGGCTGCATGCTCGTCTCTTTCCTGAAGTAGTCCGTATGAATGCCGAAACGACGGAGCGTGTCCGAGACGCAATCATCGAGGCGGTGTCGGCAGAAGAGCAAAACGTGCGCGACATCATCCAGGGGGTCTGCTCGTTCTTGGATGCGCCCGGATATCCGATGCGCCTCAAGCAGCTTGCCGGATTAGTTGACGACTGCGCTCCTGAAATTACCGGAAAGACTAACCGATGGGCGCGCCACGTCACGGAGGCGCGTAACAGTTATGCGCACCGGACAAAAGGCTTTCTGAGCGAGGACGAAATTGATGTTCTCGCGACGGTGACAGAGTCACTTCGCTGGTTGCTTCGTTCAATCTTGCTACTTGAGGCCGGTGTAAGTAAGAAGCACCTTGCCGAGCGACTGGGGGAGAGTAGTGCGTACCTATTCTTCCGCAAGCGCGCAAAGGAAAGTCTGCCTAAGGTGTACGACGAGCAGGAAGACTCATTAAAATGAGTTGGCCGAACTGACCATGCAAACCGCGCTGATCAGCGCCGCGACGGCGGCTGTAGTGACGCTACTTATTGAGTACCTGGCGAAGCCACGGCTTGAGGCTCGGAAGAACCGGATCGTCGAAGCATCTCGACAGCGGCTTGAGTTGGGCCATCGATTCCTTGCGATCAACTACAACGTGCACCTGCTCAGCTTGGATCTCGACGACGAACGGCTTCCGCCGGTCGAAAAGTTTCGGACGGTTACGGCCGAGGTGGGACGTATGGCCGACCAGGCCCTATGGTTGGTCCAAGTACTGCCCGCTCGTCACTGGCCGACTGTCGTTCGGCCGATGGTTGCCGCGCGTTATCGGCTTGACCGAGCGCTTGAACTGATCGAGGCCGCGGAGCAAGCCAGTGGCCAACCATCCGTGGGTGAGATTGCGCAATACGTTAATGAGGCTAAGGAGAAGTTGGCGCGAGCCCTTGATATGTATTCGCTCTCACGATGGCGCTTCCGGTCGTATCTGAAGGCCCTGCGAGCGGCTGAGGCGCAGAGTAATGCCAGGATAGTCGACAGCGCATCCTAATAGACACTATGTGGATTCTTCGGTGACACTGACGGCGCCTTTGGCGACAACGCATCCAAGTATCCACGCTCTACTGCATGCACGTGCCGCCTCCATAACAGATTGGAAGCGGTTGACATTGCCGCCAAAAGATGAGCTGAATAGCCTCGCCGACAGCTTGACTAAAGCAGGACTGCGCGCAGAGATGCTTATATCTCCTGGTGACGGAGAGGTAAGCGGGAATAAGCCAGTTATTCGCGCCCATCTGAACAATAGCGCAATTACGCTACACTCCGACGGGCTCAATGTGCTCCTTTACGAGTTGCTGGAACCGGACGCTTGGGCGCGCGGCATTACTGAGCCGCTACATCGGCCCGATATTCCTTTGGGGCCATCCCTGATATTCTCCGACGAGTCTGCCGCTTGGGTTCAGACGGGGCAATAATTTGATTGCCTTACTTACTCATCCTTGTGTCGCGGTTCGTATTTCGTAGCGCAGCATGGCGCACGAACAGCGGAGCGCCAGGAAGAGTTGCTCAGTTCGTTATTACCCGTGTAGCTCAAATGTGTAACCCACCAGGCTACGGGGGCGATCTACAGGTCGAGCCGTGACACGGAGCCGGAGGCGATCATATGGTGACGTTCGGAACATTCCTTTTGATTTTTGTATTGCTATGGTGTGCCGCAACTGCTTTGGCGGCGGCCCTGGATGCACCCAAAGCTTTCCGGCCACTGGTGGTTCCTCTCGCAATTTGGCTCACTGTCGGGTATCCAGGATTGATCTGGACCTCGACGGGGTTCAATGACCTGATGTTTGGAGCTGGACACAGTCCCAAGTCAATAGACTCAATCGTCACTGGCCTGATCTCGGTCGCCATGGGCCTCGTGACAATTGGCAACATAGGCGACCACTGGAGTGAGTAGCGTGTTAATGCTCGGTAAGCGCTGCGTGCTGACCGTCGCCCGCGTCAAGTCTGAGTAATCGTCGAGATCAGGGACTATTGACAGCAGCGTCTACAGCAACGCAGCCAATTAACCACGTGTACGACCGCACGCGAGCTAACGCTGTAACTGCCGTAAACCTGTTGACATTGTTGCCAAAAGGTGAGCTGAAGAGCCTTGTGTCCCCAGTTCGAGTCTGGGAGGAGCCACCAAGATTATGACCCCTGATAAAATCAGCCAAAAAGCTCCAGCCTCGTGCTGGAGTTTTTTGGTTTGACGGCAGTATATCGGCATTTTGACGGCAACGGTTGCCGTCAAGTGTGCGCCAGAAAATCCGTTGCTCCACCTTTTCCAGGGCGTTGCGCTTGCTTGCCATGTCAACATGCTCGTAAATACCCGTGGTTTTGACGTCGCCATGCCCGAGGATCGCTTGTATATCGCGGTCGTGGACATTTAGACTCTTTTGAGTCGTTGCATTGGTGTGGCGAAGTCCATGTAGCTTGATCGGCCGCAGGTCATCGTCTAGGCAGATGCGCCGGAATGACCGGAAAAGGTTGCGAGCTTCGACTGGTCGGCCAGAGCGGGTTGTGAAGACTAGGTCCGCCGACGTGCCGGTACCGCACCATGCCTCGCCAGCGGCTTGTCGGTCTCGTGTCTGCTTCTCGAGCTGCTGGTCCAGGGCGACCTTCGCCGCGGGAAGTAGTGGTTCGTCGCGACGGCTCGTCCGCGTCTTGAGCTCGACACTGCGCATCTGTCCGTCGATACGCTGCACTTGCTGTCGTATGCGGAGTACGTCGGCTTCAGTGTCCACATCGCACCAGCGCAATCCGCGGACTTCTCCGCTGCGCAGGCCGTAGAGTAAGAGCAGCACGAACATGGGGTAGAGCGGATCAGTGCGAGCTACATCAAGGAAGCGACGAGCGTCGTCAGCAGTCCAGTGCTCGGCTTCGGCGGCGGCGTAGCTTGGGAGCAGCACAAGCCGGGCGACATTTCGGAAGACTAGTTCCTGACGCACGGCGTAGGTCAGGGCTGCACTGAGAACCTTCCGGATTTGATGCAGACTGGCGGCCGGCTTACCGGCTCGGTGTAGGCCCGTGAAGTAGTCCTGAACCGTCCGAACCGATAGCTGCGAGAGTCGGTGATTGCCAAGCCCGGGCTTGAGATAGAGTCGGACTACGGATCTGTGGCGGCGAGCGGTAAGGGGACGATTGAAGATTTCGACTGCATTCTCTAGCCAGTAGTCAAGGTATTCGTCGATTCGCCAGTCTTTGTCTGGCAGTGGAATACCTCGGAAGTCTTGAGTCTTGAGTTTGGTGAGCTTCTCATGAGCTTCTGCAAAACTTTTGCCAAAGACACTCTTGCGCTTGCGGTATCCGGCAGTTGTCATGACGTACAGCTGGCCCTCCCAACGCCCGTCTTTGCGCTGGTAAATTGAGCCTTCGCCGTTGGCCTTTCTCCGCGTCATCAGGAGTTGGCCTCGTCAGTCCGTGACTGTACGAACGTGTGGATCGCCGTTGCTGGGACCAGTCGCCTTGACCCGATCTTGATCGTTGTGAGCTTGCGCGTGCGTATGAGCTGGTTAACAGTCCACCGACTAACCCGCAACGCCCTACAGGCTTCATCTACCGTCAACAGCAGCGGTTGATGCGGGTCTTCGTTGGATGCGGGCGTCGCTAAGCGTCGCCAGAACAGGCGTGGCATGGTTGCCGTTGGTTGTGTGAACATTGTTCACCTCCTCTCGGTTAGTTGATCTTTCAGGGCGGGTGTGTCCACCCAGTCCGGCCGCCGACGTGGGTTGTCAGTGGCCGGACTGGAGGGACTAAGAGCCGTCGAACTGGTGTTGCTCCTCCCGCTTGACAAGGCGCTGGATGCTGCTCAACGAGACGCCGTATTGCTTGGCGAGTGCAGGCTTGGAGACGCCCTTCGCAGCGGCTTCGCAGATGAGGCGGATCGCCGCAGCGTCGAGCCGATCAGTCACTCGCCACTGGCGCTCGCTGCGGCCGGTGGACTGCACACTTCGGCGCGGCCGGCGTGGGGACTGCTGGGCCTTCCGGAGCCGCTGCACCGCCCTGACCAGGGCATCTGCCAGGTCAGGGCGTTTGTGATAGCGGCTCGTCAGGTCCACGCTTTGGAGGCCCGCGCCCGCGGAGGGCGCGGGCTTTTTGCGTGGGGCTTCCGTGTCTTCTGGGGGTGCAACCCCCAGACCCCGCCCGGGGGCACGCCCCCGGACCCCCAATGTGGTTGCGTTCTCGTGGTGGGTGCGGCGGGTTCGTGTGGCTATGCCGGGTCTCGGTATTGGTGCAGCATCTTGTTGAAGCGGCGTAACTTGTCCACTGCGTCTTCCGGTACCGGGTCGGGGTGGAAGTGCATGACCTTGTTGCGGACGAAGCGGATCTCTTCCAGGCGGGAAATGAAGGTCGGGCGGTCCAGTGGCCAGCCCAGCTTCTCCCAGACCTCCTTGTTCTCCAGGACGCGCTGGTAGTCGCCCATGGAGAGCTGGTCGAAGCCGGTGATCTTCCGGTTGCACAGCCGCTGGATGGTCGGGAGGTCGACGGCGCGGTTCAGGACCCAGCGGAGCGTTTGGTCCAGCTCGCCCACCTGGAAGAACGGCGTCGCCATCTCGCCGTAGCGTTGTGCCACGTCCGCTGTGGTAACGATGCCCTTGACCGCCTGGCTTTCGTCCAGGACGAACACGAACTCGCGCTGCTGCAGCGTGGGGAGCACCTCGAAGAGGTCGCGGTCGTACGCGACGAGTTCGACGTGGGGGTCGATCGCGTCGGCGACGGTGGCGTCCGGCTTCTGGTGCATCGCCTGGGCGATCGAGCGCCACGTCAGCGCGCCGCGCACGTTGCGAGGGCCGTTGAGCACAGCGAGCTGCGAGTAGTCGTTCAGAAGCATCTTCGTGATCGCTTCTTTGAGCGTGCTGTTGGGATGGACGGATTCCACGCCTTCGAGCGGGGACAGGTTCCCGACCGTCAGCCGGACGTTCAGGTCGCTGCCGCCTTCGTCCTCGACGCCGGGCAGATCGTCGACTTCCGGTGGCCCCTCCGCCGCCGTCTCCTCCGGTTCGTCGGGCGGCGTGATCAGCGATACCAGTGTGTCGAGGGTTACGGCCCGGAAGCCTGGTGACGTCATCAGGCCGTGGTTGGCCAGATCCGCTTCGATCTGGCTGACCTGGTCGCCACGCTCCTTCGCGCCCCAGAGTGCAAGGAGTTCGCGAACGGTGATGCGCTCCGGGGTGTGGTCCTCGGCGCGGCTGCGCGCTTGCCTCAGGCGGTCGTGAACGCGCTGACGGTCGATGTCCTCGCTCTGCCGGTCCGCCACCCGGGTAATCGCCCGGTCGAGCAGCTCTTGGCGCACCCCGTCCAGCAGCCGGTCCTGGCTGACCACCCACCACGCCCGCCAGCCGTCGACCGCCCGCATGCCGGCAGCCACCATGGCGGCCCGCGACGGTGAGCGGAACTCCTCGCCTGCGGGCTCGAGACGAATCCGGCCCCGGTCGGTCACGGTCGCGTGGTAGGTCGCGCCGATGCGGACGCGCTTGAACCTGAGCTTCGCACCGGCTTCGATCAGGCCGGCTTCCAGAAGGTCCGAGACCATGACGCGGCGGCCGCCGATCAGGTACATCGAACGGCCGCCGGCCTCGTCGTTCGCTCCTGTCTCACCGGCCAAGGTGCTCACCACTTCCGCAGACCGGCGAACCTGCGCCGCGCGCCGATCGCTTGTCTGAGGATCTTCTTTTGAAGTTCAGTCTGGCTCAGGCGTTCCACGCGGGTGAGCTGCAACTCCGCGGCGACGGCGAGCAGGGTTTCCCGGTTCAGGTGCTGTGCCTTGAGGTACGCAGCGCCCTCTGGCTCGGTTTCGATTTCGGTCAAGCGTGCGGTGATGGCTGCGACGTCGGCGTTCGACTCCGCGGGGGCTACCGGTGGCGGCTTCGGCGTGGCGGGCGGTTGCTCGGCCCCCTTGTCGGCGGGCGGCTCGGGCTGGGCTTGGCGTGCCGGAAGATCCACGAGAGGGGTCTTCTGACGGCTTGGTACGGCCGCGTTCGCGTCGGTCTGACTGTGGCGGGCCAGGAGGTCGATGAGCTTGGCCTGCGCGAGCTTGCTGTAGTTGCGCAGGCGAAGGAGCTTGGCGACGCTCTTCAGCTCCGGCACTTTGAGGTCAGCCGCGTTCAAGTACGTTCGCCGGTCGTCTTCCGAGGTCAGCTGCGAAAGCTCGTGCACCGCCCGAGACAGGTCGTCGGCCGGTGTCGGAAGGGCCGCGACGGGCGCGTCCTCCTGAGGTATCGGGGCGGCAGGTGCAACGTCCTCGTGAAGAACCGTCAGTTGGGCCTCTCCGCTGACGATCGCCTGCAACGTTGCCTCGTCCTGTTGTTCCAGGAACTCGTAGACCCTCGCCTGCAGGACGGCGAAACTCTTCAGGTTGCTCATCAACGATCACCCGACAGCGCGAGCGCGCGCAGGATCTCGTCGGTCAGTTGGTCGAACTCCTTGACGACCTCGTCCTTTCCGGACGTGCGCAGCATCGCCGGGACGCCGCTCTCGCCCGCGTCGCCGAAGTGCTTCGGGCTGTTGCGGATCTTGCTCTTCAGCACGGGAACCACCGAGTTCGCGTTCACCTCCTCGATGTAGCCGTGCTGGGCCAGGGTCACCTGCTGCGAGTAGATCTGCACCATCGTGAAGACGACGCCCAGGAACGTCGGGTCTATCGGGCGGTACGCGCCAGAGTCGCGTTTGTGGTTGACGTAGTCGTTGAATTGCTGCACCAGCCCCGCGCAATTGCCGGCGAGGTAGTCCAGGCCCAGCGTGGACAGGTAGTCCGCCTTGGCCGGCACGAGGATCTGTTCGCTGGCCACGATCGCCGTCTTGGTGACGAGGCCGAAGTTCGGGGCGCAGTCGATGAGCACCAGGTCGTAGTCGCCGAAGGTGCTGTCCTCCAACGCACTTCGCAGGCAGCTGTGCAGGTCCAGGAACTTCCGCTTCGAGCCGTCGAGGGTGGTGCTGCCGCCCAGCCGCGCAGCTAGTTCCAGGTCGATGTCGATCAGGCCGAGGTGGGACGAGATCAGGTCGAGTCGCCCGGTGAGTTCTTGAGAACGTGGTTGACCCGCTCGGGTGTGACGACGAGGTCGGCCAGGGAGATGTCCCGCCCGGGCATCTCGGAGTCGTACCACTGCCTGATCGTGCGGCTGTCCTTGAGGCGGTGGTGCCAGTCGTCGACGGTGAAGAACGAGAACGTCAGGTTGGTCTGCGGATCGAGGTCGATGAGGAGGACGCGGAGGCCGCGGGCGGCGGCTACCGCGCCCAGGTTGGCGGTGAGGGTTGTCTTGCCCACGCCGCCCTTGTAGTTCATGACCGCCACGATCCGCATACGCCACTCCCCGCTCGCCGGTCCGGTCTACGACTTTCGCAGAAACCGGGCCGGCGCGCGGGGGTGTCCTCGAACTGGCAATTCCTTGTCCTGTTTCTGTCCCGGTCAGGAAAGGGTCTTGAGCCAGTTCGTCACCTGGGTGAAGTACGTTCCCGCGTTCGGGGCGTAGTTGATCGCGTGGCCGTAGCCGTTCAGGATGTACGTTTGCAGGCGGGCTGCCGGGGCGAAGAACGGGGCTTCGGACGCCCGCAACGCTTCTGGGGACGAGCAGTCGCTCGCCAGGGGGCCGCAGAAGTGGGGGTCGTTGCCCACCACCAGGAAGACCGGGACGGCGATCTGCTGCGACGCGGGGATGACCACCGTGGTCATGGCGATCGTGTCCACCGCCTCCGTCGCCGCGAATACGTCCTTTGTGGACTCGTCGTACGCGATCGCTCCTGCGTCGTTCGGGCCTGGGGTGTGGAAGGCCGTGTAGCGGGTTCCGGGGGACGTCGTGAGGTAGCCCGCGTCCAGGCCTCGGCTGCTCAGCTGCGGGTCCAGCGGTGCGGGAATCATGTTCGCCAGCACCGGGATCACCGTGATGTAGTTCATCCGGTGCGTCATGTCCGTCACCAGGACGCCGTCGACGTCGTGGAAGTTGGCCGCCTCGATCATGGCCATCGCCGAGCCGATCGAGTGGCCTCCGACGATCACCTTGGGGAACCTGGGACGCACCGTCTGGATCACCTGGTGGACTGCGTTCGCTTGGGCTGTTGCGGACAACAGGGCGCTTAAGGGCTTCGAGCTTGAGCCGGTGCCCAGGCGGTCGACCGCCAGTGTTGCCACGCCTGCCTGGTTCATCGCCAGGCGGAACGAGCGTAGTTCGGGCGTGTAGGCGATGTCCCAATAGGACGCGTTGTACGTCCCTCCGGGGATCAGGACCACCACCGTCTTCGCCTGGGACGGGGCGCAGAGGCGGCCGTGCATCGTGCCGAGTGGGACTGGGACGTACAGGTCCTGGCAGGTGACCGTGTCCGCCTGGGCGGGAGTCGGCACGGACAATGCCGCCGCGGTCAGCAACAGGGCAGCACAAAGGCGGCGGAAAGCTTGGCGAAGCAAGGAGAACTACCTCCAACTAGCGACGGACTGCCGTCATCGGCAGGCTTTCGGGGTAGGCGGCCGAGGTGAACTTCACGCGCACCGGCCGGTCCGACACCGGGACCAACCTCCAGCGCGCGGCCACCGTGGCCACCGTGATGACGATTTCGTTCTGGGCGAAGACGTTCCCGATGCACTGGCGGGAACCGGCGCCGAACGGGACGAACGCGCCCTTCGGCGGCTGCTTCGCCCGGTCCGGGGACCAGCGATCCGGGTCGAACTTCTCCGGGGCCTCGAAACTGGCGGCGTCGTGGTGCAGGGCGTGCGGGCTGACGATCACCTCGGCGCCCTCCGGGAGCCGCGTGTCGCCGAGGTCGACCTCCGTGAGGGTGCGGCGCATCAGCATCCAGAGCGGGTACTGGCGCAGCACCTCGTCGACCACCTGCCGGACGTAGGCCAGCCGGAACAGGTCGGCGCCGGTGACCGGACGGCCGTCGAGCACCTCGTCGAGCTCGGCGTGCACCCGTTCCTCGACCTCCGGGTGCCGGCCGAGTTCGTGGAACGTCCAGGCCAGGGCGAGCGCGGTCGTCTCGATGCCGGCCGTGAGCAGGGTGAGGACCTCGTCGCGCGCCTGCTCGTCGGTCATGCCGCCCAGCAGCAGCATCGACAGCAGGTCGCCGCGGTCGACGCCCTCGGTCCGCCACTCGCGGATCACCTCCAGCACGATCGCCTGCATCCGCGTGATCGCTTCGTCGAACCGGCGGTTGCCGGGAATCGGCAGCTTTTCGACGAATTTCGGCGACAGTGCGCGAATCATTCCCTGCTGGATGATCAAATAGATGGATCGACGAGCTTCGGCGATGGCCGCTTTCCCCAGTTCGGTGGAGAACAGGGCCTCGCCGACGATCGTCACGGCCAGGCCCTGCAGGTCCTCGTCGAGCATCCGGACGTCGCCCGGCTGCCACGAATCGGCCAAGTCGGCGGCCGCGCGGCGCATGGTTTCCACGTACCCGGCCAGGCGGTCGCGGTGGAACGCCGGCTGCATCAGCCGCCGCTGCCGCAGGTGGAAGTCACCGTTCGAAAGCACCAGGCCGTTGCCGACGAACGGCCGGAACTTGTCGAACATGGCGCCCTTGCGGAACTTCGGCCCGGACGTGACCAGCACTTCGTGGGTCAGCCGGGGGCTGGTGACGAAGTAGGTGGGCGAGGGACCGAGGTAGATCTTGACGATCTCACCGTGTTCGTGCAATGCGTCGGTGAATACGAAGCGTCGCCGCAGGAGCGCCGGGGTGTGCCCGAGAAAAGGCCACCGGCCCGGTGCGACCGGGACGGTCATGAGGACTCCTCGTTACGCCATTGTGTGGATTCCGCCAACGAGACGGCCTACGGTAGGCGCGTCCGGTGGAGTGTGACAGTGCCCGATCGGGTGGTCTGTCGTCATGCATATGGCGCAGCGAGGGAACCGTGAGGGGTCGCTAAACTCGTTGCCATTCCCGATGTGACTAGAAGGTGTTCTCTGTGACACGATCACCGGAATGGGTGCCACCGGGTGTCGATATCTCCGTGCCGAGCATGGCTCGTACGTACGACTTCATGCTGGGCGGAGGACACAACTTCGCCGTCGATCGCGCGGTGGGCGTGCAGATCGAACGCGCGATGCCGGGCCTGCGCGAAGCCGCGCGCGTGAACCGCGCGTTCCTCGGACGGGCGGTGCGGTTCATGGTCGACCGCGGGATCCGGCAGTTCCTCGACGTGGGTTCGGGGATCCCGACGGTGGCGAACGTGCACGAGGTGGCGCAGGCGCGCGACCCGGAATGCCGTGTGGTGTATGTGGATCGCGACCCGGTGGCGGTCGCGCACAGCGAACTGATGCTGACCGGCAACGATCACGCCGCGGTCGTGCAGGCCGACATGCGGGACCCGGAGAAGATCCTCGAGTCGCCGCAGGTCCGCGGCCTGCTCGACCTCGACGAGCCGGTCGGGGTGCTGATGTTGCTGATGCTGCACTGGATTCCGGACGAGTCGGATCCGCTGGATCTGGTCGGCCGTTACCGCGCGGCGATGGCGGACGGCAGTTTCCTCGCCATCACGCACGTCACCGGCGACCACCAGGGCGACAATCTCAGCGAGGCGACCGACGTGATCAAGGAAAGCCGCAGCCCGGACCAGGTGACTTTACGGACGCACGCACAAGTGACCGAGTTGTTCACCGGTTTCGAAATCGTCGAACCCGGTCTGGTCGGTTGCGGCGAATGGCGGCCGGCCGGTCCGGCGGACATCTCGGACACCTCCGACATGAACATGCTGGTTTACGCGGGAATCGGCGGCAAGAAATCGGCCGGGCACCGATAGTGACCAATTCAAGCACGCGTTTTACAAAGCAGGGCTGAGTACATGCCGAAACCCGATCACCGGCCGGACCGGCCCTCGGTGACGTTCGACCCCGAGCGCGGGCGGACCCTGCTCGCCCGCAAATGGGCGTACCTGCTCAGCGGCGTGACCGTCGTGTCGCTGGGCCGCGAAGGGCTCGAACGGGAGCTGCGCGAGCTGCTCGACGCGTTCTGCACGATCCTGCTGGGCAAGCATGCCGACGCCCCGTCCGCGGAACGGATCGGCGAACGGCTGGTCGCGCTCGGGTACGTCGGCGAGCCGGGCCTGCGGTGCACGCTCGAGGTTCTCGGGAAGGGCCTGCCGACGCTGCCGGAGCTCCAGCCGCCGGACCGCTACGCCGGGCGGATCGTGCTCGGCCTGGGCGCGCTCTCCTGCGGGTTCCTGGTGGCGCACGAACGCAGCGTCCTCGACCAGCAGGAGAGCATGCACCTGTCGCTGCTCAAGGCGGTGCGGGACGCGCAGTGGAACCTCAAGGAGAGCGAAGCACGCTTCGACGAGGTGGTGACGTCCTCGGCGAGCGGCATCGCGGTCGTCCGGCTCGACGGCCGCATCGTGCGGGCCAACACCGCGCTCGCCGAGATGCTCGGGCATCCCTCCGGCGAGCTGACCGGAACCGGGCTCTACGACCTCGTGCACCCGGATTCCGTCGAGGTCTTCCGCGAAGCCATGCAGACGCTGCTCGAAGACGGCGGCCGCGAGCGGGTCCGGCAGTCCCTGCGGCTGCTGCGCAAGGACGGCGACGTCGCGCGCATCTCGCTCACCGCGTCCCTGCTGCGGGACGCCGACGACCGGCCCGGCCAGTTCGTCGTGGTCGTCGAGGACGGCACCGAGCTGATGCTGCTGCAGGGCGAGCTGAGCCGGCAGGCCCTGCACGACGTGCTGACCGGCCTGCCGAACCGCCAGTACTTCGGCACCCACCTCGAAGCCGCCCTGCGACGCGCCGACCCGGTGTTCGGCGTCACGCTGCTCCACGTGGACCTCGACGCGTTCGGCATGGTCTGCAACAGCCTCGGCCGCCGTGTCGGCGAACAGGTGCTCGTGCACTTCGCGAAGCGGCTGAAGGCCGTCGTGGCTCGCGAGCGGGCCATGATCGCCCGCTTCCACAGCGACGAGTTCGGCATCCTGATCGAGAACACGGCGATGACACCGGACATCAACACCATCGTGCGCGCCATCAACGACGAGCTCGCCGAGCCGTTCTTCGTCGAAGGGCACGGGCTGGCGCTGTCGGCCAGCGCCGGGGTCGTGCACCGGCCGGTGAAGGGCATCGAGCCGGCCGAACTGCTGCGGGCGGCGGACCAGACGCTGCGGCGGGCCAAGGCCCGGCGACGCGGCCAGTGGAAGATGTTCGACGCGGTGGCCGACGCCGCGGACCGGCGGGCGCAGGGTCTCGCCGTCGGCATGGCCGGGGCGTGGGAGAACGGCGAGATCACCGTGCGGTACCGGCCGATGGCGCGGCTGGCGGACGGCGGGCTGGCCGGCGTCGAGGCCCGGCTGCAGTGGGACCGGCCCGGCCGGCCGCCGCTGGCCCACGACCGGTGCGCGGCGCTCGCCGAGTCCACCGGGCTCGTGCTGCCGCTGGGCGACTGGGCCCTGCGGACGGCGAGCCGGCAGGGCGAGTGGTGGCACCAGCGCCTGGACTTCGGGCTGCCGGTGGTCGCCGGCCTGACCGAGCACCAGGCGACGGACGAGGCGCTGGGCACCCGCGTCACCGGCCTCCTGGCGGACTCCGGCCTGCCGCCGGAGCAGCTGATGATCGGCGTCCCGGTCGGTGCGCTGGGTACGTCCGGGGTGGTTGAGAACCTGACCGCGCTGGCCGGACTCGGCGTCCGCGTGCTGCTCGACGAGTTCGGTCTGGGCCCGGACGACCTGCGGGCGGTCGAGGACCTCCCGGTGGGCGTGGTGCGGGTCGCCCGGCGGCTCGCCGAATGGCAGGCGTGGACGGACTCGACGTTCCTCGGCGCGCTGGTGCCGCTGGTCCGGCAGGTCGGCGCCACGCTGGTCGTCGACGGCATCGACACCGAGGTGCAGGCGAACTGGTGGCGCGACGCCGGCGCGGATCTGGCCACCGGCGACTACTTCGGCACCGCCGGCGAGGCGGGCGCGGTGGTGGAGCACTTCGTCGGTGCCTGAGCCCGCCACCGGGTGAGCGCCACCGCGGCCAGCACGATCACCATGCCGCCGACGATCCTGGGGGTCAGCGGCTCGCCCAGGACGAGCGCGCCCAGGGCCACCGAGACCACCGGGAGCAGGTAGCCGACGGTCGCGGCCGCCGTCGGGCCTTCGTCGGTGAGCACGCGGTAGTTGAGGTAGAACGTGACGCCGGTGCCGAAGACGCCCAGGATCGTCACCGCGAGCACCGCCGTCAGGTTCAGCCCGGGCGCGGGGCCGGCCAGCGGGAGCGCGACGGCCGTCAACGCGGTCGCCGTCATCAGCTGGGCGGCCGACAGCGCCATCGGGGCGCCGTTCGGCGGGAGTTTCCGGGCCATGTAAGCGAACGCGATCGCGTAGCTCAATGCTGCTCCGAGGAGCGACAGCGCTCCGGCGCTCAGCAGGCCGGACTGCTGCCAGGGCGCGAAGATCACGAGGACGCCCGCGAAACCCAGGACCAGGCCGAGGATCCGGGCCGGGCCGAGGCGGCGCTCCGTGCCCAGTGCCGCGCCGATCAGCACCGACCACAACGGGGTCGTCGCGTTCATCACGCCCGCCACGCCGGAGTCCACCGTGCGCTCCGCGATGCCGAACAGCGCGAACGGCACGGCGTTGCAGAAGAACGCCGCGACGATCAGCCGGCCCCACGTCGCCCGGTCGCGCGGGAGGCGCTGGCGGCCCGCGACCGCCAGCGCCAGCAGCGTCAACGCGCCCAGGGCGCAGCGGATCAGCGTGAGGTGGACGGGGCTCAGCCCGGTCAGCGCCAGCTTGATCCACAGGAAGCCCGAGCCCCACAACAGGGCCAGCACGCCGATGCGCACCACCACACCCACCTCTCCTCCGACTCCTCCTTTCACCGTGCCGGAGGTGATCTGTCAGGACAAGTGAAGAGTTCTGGACTGATCTTTAAGAGGTTCTACAGGTTTCCAGAGGCGGTCGCCGAACAGCGCGAGGGCCGCGGGCAGCAGGACGCCGCGGACGACCGTCGCGTCGAGCAGGATCGCGAAAGCCATGCCCAGGCCCAGCATCTTGTACTCGATCGCCGCGAGGCTCAGGAAGATGCTGAACACGCCCGTCATGATCAACGCCGCGCTCGTCACGACGCCGGAGCTGCTCGCGGTGCCTTCGACGATCGCCTCCCGCGGCGGGCTGCCCGCCTGACGGCGTTCGCGGATCCGGCTGAGGATGAAGATGTGGTAGTCCGTGCTCAGGCCGAACAGCAGCACGAACAGGAACATCGGCAACGAGCCGAGCACCCCGCCGTACGGCGTGAAACCCAGTAGTGGCGCGAGAAAGCCGTCCTGGAACACCAGGGTGAGGACGCCGTAGGCCGCGCCGACCGACAGCAGGTTGAGCAGGATCGACACCGCCGGCACCGCCACCGACCGGAACACCAGCAGTAGCAGCACGAACGCGAGCAGCAGGATGAACCCGAAGACGTACGGCGCCCGGTCCAGGACCTGCGCGGTGAAGTCGTGCGCCTCGGCGGTCCGGCCCGCCACCGCGTAGTGGACGCCGTCGAGCCGCCCGATCGTCTGGGGCAGCAGGGTTTCCCGCAACGCCGTGAGTGTGCGGTCGGCGACCTCGTCGTTTCCGCTGCCGCCGAGCGGGATGCGCACGACGAGCGCGTCGCCGACCGGAACCACGATCGCCGGCTTCGGCGTCCGCGCGGTGAGGGCGTCGACCGCCCGGCGGACGGCGGGGGTGCTGACCGGGCCGTGATCGCTCCAGACGACGACGTGCGCCGGCATGGTGACACCCGGGAACGCGTCCTGGACGCGCGCGGCCGCGTCGATCACCGGGACGCTGCGCGGCAGGCTTTCGGTCGGTGCCGGGTCCTGCAGCCGGATCCCGGCCGCGGGCAGGGCGAGCAGGACCAGCAGCCCGGCGGCGATCCCGGTCCACCACGCCGGACGCCGCGTCACCGTCGAGGCGACTCCGGCCCAGAAGCGCGAACGGGTGCCACGCTTGCCCAGCAACGGGATCCGGAGGCGGTCGACGCGGGTGCCGAGCAGCGAGAGCGTCGCGGGAAGCACGGTCACCGACGCCAGCACCGCGAGCCCGACCACGAGGATCGTGCTGACGGTCAGGCCGCGGAGGTTGTCGAGCCCGGTGAACAGCAGGCCCGTCACACACAGCGCGACCGTCAGTCCCGACACGGCGATCACGTGCCCGGACGTCCGCGCGGCGATCCGGATCGACTCGGCGACGCCGCGTGCGCGTTCCTCCCGGACGCGGCGCAGGAAGAACAGTGAGTAGTCGACGCCGACCGCCATACCGATCAGCAGCGTCATCGAGGAAGTGGCGCTGTTGACCGGAATCCAGTTGTCCACTGCGGACAGAAGGCCGAACGTGGCCAGCACCGTGGTGCCCGCCAGCAGCACCGGGATCGCCGCTGCGACCAGCGAACCGAAGACGGCCAGCAGGATCAGCAGGGTGAGCGGGAGCGAGCGCGTCTCGGACCGTCCGATGTCCTCCTTGATGCTCTGGTCGACCGCGCCGGACACGCTGAGGTCGCCCGCTTGCGCGAGCCGGGCGTCCGGGTGCCGCGCGGCCACCGCGTCGACGGCCGCGGTCGCCGTCGCGAGGTTGGCCCGGATTTCCGTGCCGGTGCCGAGGATCCGGAAGGTGACCAGGCCGGACCGGCCGTCGGCGGAGACCTGGGCGGGATCGTCCAGCGGGCCGCGGATGTCCGCGACCGCACCGGAGGCCGACAACGTCGTCACCAAGTCGGTGACGGCCGGGGAATTCCGTGGTACCAGGACGTTCTCCCAGAACGGCTCCCGGGAATCCTGGCGGTCGAGGACTCCCTGACCGGTGCCGGAGTCGCCGGCGGGGCTCGAGCGCGCGTCGGTGCCGGGGGCGAACGTGCCGATGACCCAGGCGAGCGCGACGAGCGCCAGCCAGCCGAAGATCGCCGCGGCGCGGTGGTGCGACGACCAGCGCGCGACGCGTTCGACCACGGGCGTGCCTGCAGGCAGCATGAACTAAGGTCCTTCCGTGAAGGAGTGATCCGATGAGAGCTCGCCTTCGGGCGAGTGGGTGCTTCTTCTTCCTGGGCCGCCGAGTTGCCGCTCGGCGGTCCAGGGCCTCAGGTCAGTCGACCTCCTTGAGCACGTGCTCGATGGATCGCAAGCGGTCCTGGACGTCCCGCAGCTGGCGCTCGGTCTCCTCCTGCGTCCGGACGGCTTTCTCGGCCAGCGACCGGAATTCGGCCTCCCGGGCCAGTGCGGCCTTGGCGCGCCAGGTCGAGGCCAGCTGCACGATCGCGACCGTGAGCACGACGGTGATCAGGACGAAGACCCCGGTCACGCCGATGATCTCCTGCCACTGGTGCCAGTTCATGTCCGTCCCTCCTCGCCGTCCCCGCGGACGGACTCCGGTGTGGTCAGCGTCGGCACGGCGGCCGCGATCGCCGCCGGCGTCAGCACGACGGAGAACGGGGTGAGCTCGTAGAAGCGCAGCGTCTTGCCGTCTTCGCCCACCTCGAAGCTGGCCGTGACCAGGCCCGCGGCCTCGAGCTTGCGCAGGTGCACCTGCAGCAGCGCGCGGCTGATCCGCAGCTCGCGCGCCAGCTCGCTGACGTAGGCGCGTTCGGCCAGCAGGGCCGCGACGATCCGCAGCCGGTGCGGGTTCGCCAGGGTCCCCAGCAGCCGGACGAGCTCGTCCCCGGTGGGCTCGGTCACGGCGTCCTCCACATGCAAACAAAAGCTAGCAGGTGGCGTCTCGGAGAACCATCAGGGTGATCCCTGAGTCCTACATGGGGTGTTCCATCCAGACGTTCGGCTCGACGTAGGTCGCCGTGTCGTAGGCCGTCGTCGCGTGGACCGGGGCGATGCCGCCGGGGATGAGGTTCTCGCCTTCCCGCAGCTTGACGCCCGTCCACTCGCGCCAGTCGGCCAGCGAACCCGCCAGTGTCACCGCGAACGGGCAGACCTTGACGACCCGGGCGCCCAGGCGTTCGTGGGTGCGCAGCCAGCGGTCGGCCAGCAGGCCGTCCGGGCGGCGGCGGGCCGCGTACTCCGGCATCGGGACGGCCGGCTCCTGCTCCTTGCCGATCGGGCGGACCGACACGATCAGCTTGCGCAGCCCCGTTTCCGCGGCTCGCGCCTTCAACGCCTTGAGCATCGGCGCGGACAGGCCGCTGCCACGCAGGCGCGGCGCGATCACGACTTCCAGCGCGCACAACGCGTTCGGTGCGCGGCCGTCCATCACGTCCTGGGCCGCCCACTCGATGGCCTGGTCCCAGCCGTGGTCCGGCAGCTCCGTGCGGTCTTCCGCCGGGAAGGCCAGCGGGACCGACAGGGCGCGGGCGATCGGGACGCCGTCGTCGTCCAGCGCGATCAGGAAGTAGCGCGCCCAATGGCGCAGGAACCGCTCGCCGGTGATCATCCGGCCGCTCGCACCCTGGTAGATGAACCGGCCGCCGACGTCACCGAGGTTCAGCGCCGGTTCGAGCAGGTCAGGACGTCCGGCAAGATCAACCACGCGCATGCGCCCAGTCAAGCGGAAACGATCACCACCGGGATAGCGGCAACCGGGCGACAGTCAGCGGACGGGCAGGGCCCTGCGCCGGCGGGTCAACGCCGAGGGGTCGAGGTTCGCCTTCGTGCCGGCGTCGTGGCCGTCGAGGTAGCCGCTGCCGGACAGGCGCCGGGGCGCGGCCGAGCGCAGGTCGCCGTACTCCTCGTCGAACCGGTGCTGGACCAGCGCCGAGCGGTCGCGGACGACGAGTTCGGCCGAGCGCACGCCGGGCGCGGCCGTGCGGACGGCCTCCTGCTCGGCCAGCGAAAGCCGCTCGTGGACCGCGCGCGCGAAGCCGTGCAGCCACGTGCGCCGGTAGGCCGCCAGTGACTCGCCGGGGAAGAACCCGCCGGGCCGGACGCGGGTCAGCTGGGTGCTCGCCTGCAGCAGGAGGCTGGTGAACAGCAATTCGACGCGGCCGAGGTCGGACTGGTAGCCGAACACGGTGACGCTCTCGACCTTCTGGCCGACGCGGTGCAGCAGGGTCCGGCAGCGCAGCGGGTAGGCGACCGAGGTGAGCAGGCTCGCCTTGTCGCGGCTGTACGGGTCGTTCATCGGGATGGTGAGCGTGCCGATGTCGTCGACGCTCGCGCCGGTCTCCGCGAGCATCGCCTGGTCGATGCCGTACCGGGCGACCAGCTCGGCGGCCTTCTTGTTGTACGCCTCGGCTTCCGCCTCGGTGACCGCCGGGTCCTCGGCCTTGGCCAGGAGCTTGCGGATGCGCTCGAGCTGCGGGTCTGACTCGGACATGGAGGGAGCTTATTCGATCAGGTGTTCGGGCGTGCGCACCGGGTGAGCGTGTCGCGGATGATGTGACGAGCGCCTTCGCGGCCGAGCGGTCCGATCCGGCAAGGGCTGAAGCGAAACCGCGCGCGTGACCGGCGTGCCCGCCGAAGGGTGGCAGGTCGTCGCCGGCACCTCGGACGCCGACTGGCAGCGGCAGGAGATGCCGGCCCATCGGCTTTCCGGCTGCGGCGTGGACGCTCGGCAAGGCGGTCGCAGTGGACAGCTAAGGGGGTGCGCGTTACCGAAGTCGAAGCTCGGGCGCCGATGCCGACCGCGCGCACCGGGTGAGCGTGTCGCGGCTCAAGTGCCTGGGCGCACCAGGCCGGTTTCGTACGCCACGACCACGGCCTGCGCGCGGCTCGAGATGCCGAGCTTCGTCATCAGCCGGTTGAGGTGGGTCTTCACCGTTGCCTCGCTGACGCGCAGCTCGGCCGCGATCCACCCGTTCGTGACGCCGGTGCCGACGAACCGGAGCACCTCCAGCTCGCGTTCGGTCAGCACTGACAGGCGTGCGGTGGGCAGCTGCGGTGGGGTCCGGGTGAAGGCCTCGACGAGGCGCCGCGTGATCGTCGGGCCGAAGAGCATGTCGCCGCGGGCGACCGCGTGGATGCCGGCGACCAGCGTGTCCGTCGGGCTGTCCTTGAGCAGGAACCCCGCCGCGCCCGCGCGCAACGCCGTGTAGACGTATTCGTCGAGGTCGAACACGGTCAGCATGAGCACGCTCGGCCGCGGAGGCACGGCCTCGGCGAGGATCCGCTCGGTCGCCTTGACGCCGTCCAGGCCGGGCAGCCGGATGTCCATCAGGATGACGTCCGGCCGCAGCGCCGCCGCCTTCTCGACGGCCTCGAGACCGTCACGCGCTTCGCCCGCGACCTCGATGTCCGGCACCGCGCCGAGCAGCGCGGCGAACCCCGCGCGGACGAGGTCCTGGTCGTCGACCACCAGCACGCTCGTCACTCGGGCTCCTGCGGTTGGGGGACGGGCCGCGGGTACGGCAGCGTCAGCACGACGGCGAACCCGGCCGGGTCACGGGGACCGATCTCGATCACGCCACCGTACATCCGGGCCCGTTCGCGCATGCCGATCAGCCCGTGCCCGCCCGGGTTGGGCGGCTCGGACGACCCGCCACCGGGGTCGGTGACGCCGAGGACGAGGTGCTCGGTCCCGTAGTCCAGCGTCAGCTCGGCCGTGGGGCCGCCGTGCTTCAGCACGTTCGTCAGTGCCTCCTGCGCGACGCGGAACGCGCACAGCTGCTGGCCGGGCGGCAGCGTCCGGGCCTCGCCGGTGACGCGGAGGTCGACCGCGACCCCGGCTTCGCGGACCCGGGCGGCGAGGATCCCGAGGTCGCCCAGCCCGGGTTGCGGCCGGTACCCCTCGAGCGGGTGCTGCGGCGGGCGAAGGACGCTCAGGAGGCGTCGCAGCTCGTCGAGCGCTTCGGTCGTGGTGCCGGTGATCGTGTCCAGCGCGGTCCGGGCGGTGTCCGGCGCCGACTCGAAGACGTACCGCGCGAGGTTGGCCTGCACCGCGATCACCGAAAGGTGGTGCGAGACGACGTCGTGCAGCTCGTGCGCGATCCGGACGCGCTCCTCCGCGACGGCCAGTTCCGTGTCGTGCTCGGCGCGCCGGATCCGGTGGCTGCGGACGTGGGCGGTGCGCCCGATCGCCGCGACGCCGACCGCGAGCAGCAGCGAGATCAGCGTGTCGCCGACCGGGGAGACCGGGCTGCCGAACAGCATCGACGTCTCGTACGCGATCAGGCCGAGCACGGTGACGGCGAGCGCGTCGCGGAAGCGGCAGTGCGCCCAGACCGTGTAGGCGGCGATGACCACGCTGAGCTGCCCGAGCTGCGAGCGGAAGCCGAGCGCGTAGAAGACGCCCATCAGGACCACGCAGGCGGCCAGGGCCGGGATCGGGAACCGGCGGCGCAGCGCGAGCGGCAGCGCGCTGACCGCGGCGAGGACGAGCCCGAGCGGGCGCGCGTGGGCGCCGAAGGGATCGCCCAGCTCGGTGGCGCCGGCGAGCTGGTAGGCCGCGACGAGCACCGCGAGCACGGCGTCCACCAGCCGTGGCCGCGCACGGAGTTCCCGCAGTGCCGTCACCGGGGGAAAGTTACCGGTGTACCGCCAAGGTTTACCCCGGCTACGTCGCCGGTTGCTTCCGCTGCGTGTCCGTTCGCCACTACGGTCGGCCACTGACTCGGCGGAGAGGGTGCCCCACCGGGGCCGGGGGAGGTCTCCGGAGCCCCTCTCCGCCGGGCGTCACCCGAGGTACGCGTCGAGCGTGACGGCCAGCGCCGATTCCGGCGACGGCGCGAAGCTCGCCCCGGCCAGCCCGCCCCAGAGCCACAGCTGCGCGAGGCCGTGCAACGCGGCCCAGAGCGACGCGGCGACCAGCCGCAGGTCGGCACCGGACCGCGCGAGCGGCGTCGGCACCGCCGCCACCAGCACGGCGAAGGTGTCGAACACCCCGCTCGCCGCCGCCGAGAGCGCCGGGTCGGTCGTGTCGACGAGGTCGCGGCGGAACATCAGCTCGAACATCGCCGGGTTCGTCAGCGCGAAGTCGACGTAGCTGTGGCAGGCGGCGGTCAGCCGTTCGCGCGGCGAGCCCGGCAGCTGGTCGCCGCGGGCGAGCAGGTCGGCGTACCCGCGGGTGGCCACGGCGGAGAGCAGCTCGGCCCGGCCGGAGAAGTGCCGCAGCGGGGCGCCGTGCGAGACGCCGGCCGCCTTCGCGATCCCGCGCAGCGTCACCGCGTCGACGCCTTCGCCGGCCAGCAGCTCGGACGCGGTGTCGATCAGGCGTTGCCGGGTGCCCATGCCTCGTCCAGGGTCATCTCTTGGGCCATCGGGAGCAGGTCGGGGCGCTTGGCGAAGAAACCGTCGCCGGGCTGGCGGCCGACCAGCCGGTTGCGCGTACGCGAGACGGCGACTGGCAGCACCTCGCGCATCACCCAGTTCAGGTCCGCGCGCCAGCCGGCGTGCGACGGCGTGCCGGGCAGCGGCGCGAGCCAGCCGGGGTCGTGGTCGACGCCGAGCAGGCCGAGGACGTAGGCGGCGAGCCGGTGGTGCCCGTGCGTGGACAGGTGCAGCCGGTCGGCGCCGAAGTAGCGCGAGTCGGTGACGGCCTGGTCCGGCCACAGGTCGACCAGCTGCGCGCCGTAGCTGACGGCGGCTTCGCGGATCGCCTCGTTGAGCGCGACGATCCGCGGCCGCATCCGCGCGCCCAGCGGCATCCGGTTCGAGATGTCGCTGAGGGTGAAGGTCACGACGGTGGGCGAGATCTCCGTGCAGGCGCGGATGGCGGCGTCGACCCGGCGGGCGACGGTCCGCGCGTCCCAGCCCCGGCTCATGACGTCGTTGCCGCCGCCGAAGAGTGCAATGAGGTCGGGTTCGAGCCGGGTCGCGGCGGGGACCTGCTCGGGCACGATCTGGTCGAGCCGCCGCCCGCGGACGGCGAGGTTCGCGTACCGGAAGCGCGGCTCCTCCTCGGCCAGGCGCGCGGCGACGAAGTCCGCCCAGCCGCGGTACTGGTGCCGGCCGGGGTACGGGTCGTCGAGACCCTCGGCGCAGCTGTCGCCGAGGACGACGAAACGGTGGTAGCTCATTCCCGATCTCCGTAACCCGTGGTTCACCTTGTGGACACTGTCTATCAAACTCCTGTAGACGCTGTCTACATCGGGGTCGCCAAGAGGTGATCACGGGTGTGCCGGTCTCGGGGCGCGTGGGCCGGAGGTTGGGACGGCTGTCCTGGGAGACGGGTCAGGCGAGCCGGGCGCGGTGGGCCGAGACCGCCGCGCGGCGGGGGTCCGCGGCCGGGAGCAGCTTCAGCAGCGTGTCCAGGACCTCGAAGTCGTCGGCGCCGCAGGCCGTCTCCCAGAAGGACCACAGGACGGCCGGGTCGGTGCTGTTCAGGGCCACCTGGCGGACCTGGGCGGTGAGCGTCTCGCGTTCCTCGCGGATCGCCGGGGCCTCGGACTCCGGCAGCAGCGGGCCGCGGAACGCCCGCAGGACGTCGGACGGGGAACCTGAGCGCAACGCCGAGCGGGCCCGGACGAAGTCCGCGTCCACCTCGGCCGCCAGGCGGTACGGGCGGGTCTGCACCACCGATGCGCCCAGCTGGGAACGCAGGCGGTGGATCTCCGCGCGGACCGTCACCGGGTTGCCCGCCTCGCCGTAGAGCTGCAGGGCCAGCCGTTCCGCCGAGAGGCCGTTCGGGTGCAATGCCAGCAGGGTCAGGATCTCCGCGTGGCGCAAGGTGAACGGGACGTCACGACCATCCACTGTGGTCGATCCGGCGCCGTCGGCCAGGTATTCGAGGCGCAGCCGCGGGCGGTGGCCGCCGCTGCCGCCCGACCGCAGCCGGAGGAGGTAGCCCTCGGCCAGCGGCTCCACCGTCGCGAGGCGGCCGTCGGGGAGGGCGACGGTGCCGCCGCCGCGCCGGACGTCCACCGTGGCCGGCAGCAGGCACGCCTGGGCCGCCAGCACCCGGCCGCCCGCCGAAAGCAGGGCGCCGGGACGGCCGCGCAGGGCCTCCAGGTGGGGCATGTTGACGCGCCGCAGCCGTTCGTCGCGGACCGCGAGCTGGGCGCGCAGCTGTCCTTCGGCGAGCTGCGCCGTGGCTGTGACCAGGGACAACATCGCCGGGTGGACCGTGCGCAGCGGGCCGCTGACGTCGATCGAGCCGAGCAGCACGCCGGTCTCGGGGTCGCGCACGGGCGCCGCCGCGCACGTCCACGTGTGGTAGCGCCGGACCAGGTGCTCGGCCGAGTAGATCTGCACCGGCTCCCCGGTCGCGAGGGTGGTGCCCATGGCGTTCGTGCCGATCGCCGACTCGCTCCACCGGGTGCCTTCGGAGAGGCCCACGTGGTCGGCGCGCACCAGCTGGTTCGCGGCGCCCTCGCGCCACAGGATCAGGCCCTCGGCGTCGGTCACGATCATCACGTGCTCGGCGTCGTCGGCGATGCTCACCAGCATCTGCCGCAGCACCGGCAGCACGGGCGCCAGCGGGTGGGCCTCCCGCAGCGCGGCCAGGTCGTCCGCGTCGTAGACGAACGGGGCCTCGCCCTCGTCCGGGTCGACGTGCGCGGCCAGCGACCGGTCCCAGGACGCCGAGACCACGGAGCGTGGCGGACGCGGCCCCGGGACGCCGGACAGCACCGCCGCGCGGACGTGCTCCAGCAGCCGCGCGTACGACTCCGGATCGCGCAGCAGTTCCGGCTCGGGCGCCTCTGCCACAGCCTCCAGACTAGAGACCCAGCTCACAGCGCTGCAACGTCCGTGCAACGTTGCCCGGCCTACGTTCGCGGGGAGCCGAGGAACACCGTCACTCCGAGCAATGAGGCAGGGAAGATGGTCCAGTACGCCGCACCGAACACCGAAGGCAGCGTCGTCAGCTACGAATCACGCTACGACCACTACATCGGCGGCGAATACGTGCCGCCCGCCAGCGGCCTGTACTTCGAGAACCCGACTCCCGTCACCGGGAAGACCTTCTGCGAGATCGCCCGCGGCACCGCCCCGGACGTCGAGAAGGCCCTCGACGCGGCCTGGGGCGCCGCCCCGGCCTGGGGCAAGACCTCCGTCGAGGAACGCGCCGGCATCCTGCTCAAGATCGCCGACCGGATGGAGCAGAACCTCGAGAAGATCGCGGTCGCCGAGGCGTGGGAGAACGGCAAGGCCGTCCGCGAGACGCTCGCCGCCGACATCCCGCTGGCCATCGACCACTTCCGCTACTTCGCCGGCGCGCTGCGCGCCCAGGAGGGCGGTATCTCGCAGATCGACGAGAACACCGTCGCCTACCACTTCCACGAGCCGCTCGGCGTGGTCGGCCAGATCATCCCGTGGAACTTCCCGATCCTGATGGCGGTCTGGAAGCTCGCTCCCGCGCTGGCCGCGGGCAACGCGATCGTGCTCAAGCCGGCCGAGCAGACCCCGGCGTCGATCCACCTGCTGATGTCGATCATCGGCGACCTGATCCCGCCGGGCGTGCTGAACATCGTCAACGGCTTCGGCGTCGAAGCCGGCAAGCCGCTGGCCTCCAGCAACCGCGTCCGCAAGGTGGCCTTCACCGGTGAGACGACGACCGGGCGCCTGATCCTGCAGTACGCCAGCGAGAACATCATCCCGGTGACCGTCGAGCTGGGCGGCAAGAGCCCGAACATCTTCTTCGACGACGTCGCCGCGCAGAACGACGCCTTCTACAACAAGGCGCAGGAGGGCTTCACGCTCTTCGCGCTGAACCAGGGCGAGGTCTGCACCTGCCCGTCGCGCGCGCTGATCCAGAGCGGCATCTACGACAAGTTCCTGGGTGACGCCGTCGAGCGCGTCCGCAAGATCAAGCAGGGCCACCCGCTCGACACCGACACGATGATCGGCGCGCAGGCGTCCAACGACCAGCTCGAGAAGATCCTGTCCTACATCGACATCGGCAAGCAGGAAGGCGCCGAGATCCTGATCGGCGGCGGCCGCAGCGACCTCGGCGGCGACCTGTCCGGCGGTTACTACGTCGAGCCGACCGTGTTCGCCGGCGACAACAAGATGCGGGTCTTCCAGGAGGAGATCTTCGGCCCGGTCGTGTCGGTGGCGAAGTTCGCCGACTACGACGACGCCATGAAGATCGCCAACGACACGCTCTACGGCCTCGGCGCCGGTGTCTGGTCCCGTGACGGCAACACCGCCTACCGGGCCGGCCGCGACATCCAGGCGGGTCGCGTGTGGGTGAACAACTACCACGCCTACCCGGCCCACGCGGCCTTCGGCGGTTACAAGGCGTCCGGCATCGGGCGGGAGAACCACAAGATGATGCTGGACCACTACCAGCAGACGAAGAACATGCTGGTCTCCTACTCCGACCAGGCCCTCGGGTTCTTCTGATGGACACCCCCCGGCGGGTGGACCTGACCGAAGAATCGGCCGATCTGCTGCGGAAGCTGGTCGCTCTCCACGGTCAGGTGATGTTCCACCAGTCCGGCGGCTGCTGCGACGGGAGCGCGCCGATGTGCTACCCGGTCGGCGAGTTCAAGACCGGCCAGTCCGACGTGCACCTCGGCGACCTGGTCGTCGACGGCATCGACGACGTGCCGGTGTGGATGTCCGGGCCGCAGTTCGAGTACTGGAAGCACACCCACCTGACGATCGACGTCGTCCCCGGCCGCGGGAGCGGGTTTTCCCTGGAGGCGCCCGAAGGCGTGCGCTTCCTGATCCGCTCCCGCCTGTTCAGCGACGAAGAGTCGGCGGCGCTGAACTGAAGGCACGGAACAACGCCGTGGCGAGCACCAGCCCTTCCCGGGCGACCGGGGCGAGCAGGTGCTCGTCCGGCGCGTGCTGCAGGCACCCCGGGTAGGAGTGCGGCAGCCACAGCGTCGCCAGGCCGAGGACGTCGGTGAAGACGTGATTGGGCAGGCCGCCGCCGAAGCTGGGCAGCAGGGCGACGGGGTTCTCCGCGACGGCGTCCAAAGTGGACTTCGCCCAGCTCGCCCAGGGGTTGTCGACCGGCGTGCGGCTGGCCAGGAAGCTGACGTCCGCGGTGACGTCGATCATCGGGAAACCTTGTGCGGCAAGGTGTTCCCGGATGGCGGGGGCGACACCGCCGACGTCGGTGCCGGCCACGTACCGCAGCTGCAGGACCGCCCGCGCCCGGCCGGGGATGGCGTTGACCGGGCGGTCGGCGTTCCCGGCGTCGAGCGCCAGCACCTCCAGGGTGTTCCAGCCGTAGAGCCGCTCGGCGGGCGTGAGGCGTTGATCGCCCCAGCCCTCGTCCGCTGCGTCGACGACCACGTCGGCCAGCGCGGCGCGCACGGAGTCCGGCAGCTCCGGCGGCAGCAACGCGGGCACTTGGACGCGGCCGTGACCGTCGACCAGGCTCGCGATGGCGGCGGCGAGGGTCGTTGCCGGGTTGCGCAGGATCCCTCCCCAGTTGCCGGAGTGGGCGGCGTCCGGGCGCAGGTCGGCGTCCAGGGTGAGCCGGATGCCGCCGCGGGCGCCGAGGAAGAGCGTCGGGGTCGCCGCGTCGAGTCGCGGGCCGTCGGAGGCGATGAGGACGTCGGCGCTCAGCAGGTCCTGCTGTTGCTGGGCGAACTCGGTGAGGCCGGGTGAGCCGATCTCCTCGCCGGTCTCGAAGAGGAACTTGAGGTTGAAGCCGAGCTTTCCCTGATCAGCCAGCAGGAGTCGCAACGCCGTGAGGTTGATCAGGTGCTGGCCCTTGTTGTCGGCGGTGCCGCGGCCGTACCAGCGGTCGCCTTCGGCGGTCAGCGTCCACGGGCCTCGGCCTTCGCTCCACGCGCCGGCCTCTCCGACGACGTCGGCGTGGCCGTAGCAGAGCAGCGTCGGCAGGCCGGGGTCCTCGGTGCGGACGCCAACCAGGAACGGGCCGCCGGCCGGGTCCGGGTTGGCGTGCTGCGTGACTTCGCAGCCCAACGCGGTCAACGCGGGCGTGAGGACGTCGTCGAGGTAGGCCTGGATCGCGGCGCGGCCTTCGGGGGCGTCGCTCACCGTCGGGTAGGCGACGAGCGTGGCCAGTTCGGTGAAGAAGGCGCCGGAGTCGACGTGGGCACGGGCCTGGTCGAGCAGTTCCATGACCGCCAGCCTAGAGGGGGTAAACAATACGAACGGTCGTGCTATCTTCGAGGCATGAACGTCGACAGCGTTTACGTGGGCGAACCGAGCGTCCTGGGGTACCGGCGCGAGCTGCCGGTGCTGAGCGGGATCACGAAGGCGCTGGTCACGGCGCCGGAGCTGAAGCTCACCGAGCTGAACCTCGACGGCGACCGGCAGGCCGACCTCACCGTGCACGGCGGCCCCGACAAGGCGGTCTACGTCTACCCGGCCGAGCACTACGCGGACTGGCGCGAGGACGGTTTCGAGGTGTCGACGGCCGACTTCGGCGAGAACATCTCCCTGTCCGGGGTCACCGAGGACGACGTGCGGATCGGGGACGTCTGGGCCTGGGGTGACGCGCTCGTGCAGGTCTCGCAGCCGCGGTCGCCGTGCTTCAAGCTCGCGATGAAGACCGGCCGCAAGGACATCACCCCGGCGATGATCGACAGCGGCCGCAGCGGCTGGTACCTGCGGGTGCTGCGGACCGGCGTCGTGCCGACGTCGGGCGCGGTGGAGCTGGTCGAGCGCGCGGACGGGCCCACGGTCGCCGAGGTGTACGTCATCACGTTCGCGAACTACGGGCAGCTGCCACCCGAACACGTCGGGGCCGCGCTGGAGTTCGCGGACCGCGTGCTCGCGACGCCCGCGCTGGCCGTGCAGTGGAGCGCCGGGATCCAGTCCACTGTGGACAGGTGGCGGGCGCGCCGTGCCGGTTGACGGCCGCGTCGCGCGCGGGGACGTCACGCGCAAGCTGGTGCTGCGGCGCGCGGTGGACGTCGCGTCGGTCGACGGCCTGGACGGGCTGTCCCTCGGCCGGCTGGCCACCGAGCTGGAGCTGAGCAAGAGCGGCGTCTTCGCCCTGTTCGGCTCGAAGGAGGACCTGCAGCTCGCGACGGTCGAGGCGGCGTTCGAGATCTTCCGCTCGCACGTCGTGACGCCGTCTCTCGACGTCGCGCCGGGGCTGCCGCGGCTGCGGGCGATCTGCGAGAATTGGCTGGTCTACTCGGAAAAGCGCGTCTTTCCGGGTGGCTGTTTCTTCTTCAACGTCGGCGCGGAGTTCGACGCGCGCCCGGGCCGGGTCCACGACGCGGTGGCGTCGGCGAGCGGCTCGTTCGCGACCTTCATCCGCTCGACCGCCGCCGAGGCGGTGAACCTGGGCCACCTGGACGTCGACGCCGAAGTCCTGGCGTTCGAGCTGCACGCGCTGGGCCGCGCGGCGAACGCGGACTCCGTCCTCACCGGCACCACCACCCCCTACGCCGTCGCCCGCCGCGCCATCCAGGCTCATCTCGCCGAAAAGCCGTGAAGGCCACATTGAGGGACTCAGAGTCCCTCAATGTGGCCTTCACGGACTTGCGCTACTTCCAGTCGACCTGGGGGCTGCGGTAGAAGTTGATGCCCTGCAGGGTCCAGCGGGGGGACTGCTTCGCCAGGCGGAGGCGGTAGGCGTCCCAGTTGTGCGTGGACTTCGGGGACCAGCCGATCTCCGCGATGCCCGGCAGGCGCGGGAACGCCATGTACTCGATGTCGTCGCTCGTGCGGATGGTCTCCGTCCACAGTGGAGCTTCAACGCCCGCGACCTGGCTCTCGCCGACGCCGTCCACCAGTGAGGCCGGGTCCCAGTTGTAGCCGTCCTTCACCTCGACCAGCGCCGCCCAGTCCTGGCCCAGCGGCGTCGACTCGTCGTACTTCATGTCCAGGTACGCGTAGTTCGCCGGCGACATCAGGATCTTGTTGCCCCGGGCCGCCGCGGCCGCGACCGAAGCGTCCTCGCCGCCGAAGTCCCAGTACTGCGGGATCGCCGACACGGGCGGGGTGCCCTTGGCGATCTCGTGCCAGCCGGTGATCTTCTTGCCGTACTTCGCGACGATCGGCTGCACCTTCTGCTGGAAGGTGACGTAGTCGGCGGGCGGGGTCGCGTGGGCCTCGTCGCCGCCGATGTGGATGTACTGGCCCGGTGTGATGGCCGACAGCTCGCGCACGACGTCGTCGACGAACTTGTACGTGATCGGCGACGAGATGCACAGCGAGCTGTAGCCGACCTCGGTGTCGGTGCGCACCGGGACGGCCTTGCCGTCGCAGTTCAGCTCCGCGTACGTCGACTGCGCCGCGTTCGTGTGGCCCGGCATGTCGATCTCCGGGATCACCGTGATGTGCCGCGAAGCGGCGTACGCGACGATGTCCTTGTACTGCTTCTGCGTGTAGTAGCCGCCCGGGTCGCCGTACGCGGCGGTCTGGCCGCCGACGGTCGCCAGCTTCGGCCAGCTCTTGATCTCGATGCGCCAGCCCTGGTCGTCGGCCAGGTGCAGGTGCAGCGTGTTGAGCTTGTACTGGGCGATCTGGTCGATGTACAGCTTGACCTGGTCCGGCCGGAAGAAGTGCCGGGCGACGTCGAGCATCGCGCCGCGCTCGCCGAAGCGCGGGTAGTCGAGGATCGTGCCGCCCGCGACGGTCCACGTCCGGTGCTGCACGCGCTTCGCCTCGATCGCCGACGGCAGCAGCTGCCGCAGCGACTGGACGCCCTCGAAGAGGCCGTCCGCGGTGTTGGCACTGAGCTTGACACCGTCGCGCGCGACCTTCAGCTGGTAACCCTCGGTGCCGATCCGGGCGTCGTGGCCCAGCTCGAGCGAGATCGCCGGCAGGCCCCACGTGTGCGGCACGACCGGCAGCGGGTAGCCGGTGGCCGGGCGCAGCAGGCCACGCAGGTAGTCCGCGACCTGGCCGGCGCCGCGGTCGGCGCTGATCACGGTGAACGGTGTGAGCTTGAAGTCCGACCGGGGATCGGCCTTCGCCGACACCGGCGCGGGGACGACGTCGGTCACGCTCCGTTCAGGAGCCGCTGGAGCGGCTTCGGCGGTGGCGGCGGGCAGGCCGACTGCCGTCAGACTCACGACAGCCGCGGTCAAGACGGCTCTGGACAAGCGCATCAGGGCACCTCCGGTCGGGGACTCCCTCGCAAAGGTACAGACCAGCCGGTGAATTTGGAACGGTACTTTACGAAGTGCGCAGCGCGGCCCGGATCGCGTCCAGCACGGCGGGGTCCTCGATGGTCGACGGCACGGCCTCGTCGCGGCCGTCGGCGATCGCGCGCATGGTCTTGCGCAGGATCTTCCCGGACCGCGTCTTCGGCAGTGCGTCCACAATGGACACATCGCGGAACGCCGCCACCGGCCCGATGTCCCGGCGCACCAGCGCCACCAGTTCGTCGCGCAGCTGCTCCCCGGGCGTGTCGACGCCGGCCTTCAGCACGACGAACCCGCGCGGCAGCTGCCCCTTGAGCTGGTCGGCGACGCCGATCACGGCGCACTCCGCGACCGCCGGGTGCGAGGCCAGCACCGCCTCCATCGAACCCGTCGAAAGCCGGTGGCCGGCGACGTTGATGACGTCGTCGGTGCGGCCCATGACGAACAGGTAGCCGTCCTCGTCGAGGTACCCGGAGTCGCCGGTCAGGTAGTGGCCGTCGTAGCGGGAGAGGTAGGCCTCGCGGTAGCGCTCGTCGTCGCCCCAGAGCGTCGGCAGCGAGCCCGGCGGCAGCGGCAGCTTGATCGTGATGGCGCCTTCGCGGCCCGCGGGCAGCTCGTCGCCGGCCTGGTCGAGGATCCGGACGTCCCAGCCGGGCACGGGCTTGGTCGCCGACCCGGGCTTGACGTCCATCGGCTCCAGGCCGCGGAGGTTGGCCGCGATCGGCCAGCCCGTCTCGGTCTGCCACCAGTGGTCGATCACCGGCGTGCCCAGCTTCTCGTGCGCCCAGTGGTAGGTCTCCGGGTCGAGCCGCTCGCCGGCCATGAACAGCGTCCGGAACTGCTTGAGGTCGTACTTCTCCAGCTCCTTCGCGTCCGGGTCGACCTTCTTGATGGCCCGCAGCGCGGTCGGCGCGGTGAACAGCGCCTGGACGCCGTGCTCGGCGATGACCCGCCAGAACGCGCCGGCGTCCGGCGTCCCGACCGGCTTGCCCTCGTAGAGCACCGTCGTCGCGCCCGCCAGCAGCGGCGCGTAGACGATGTAGGAGTGCCCGACGACCCAGCCGACGTCGGAGGCGGTCCACCAGACGTCGCCGGCGTGGACGTCGTAGATCGCGTCCATCGACCAGGCCAGCGCCACCGCGTGCCCGCCGGTGTCGCGGACGACGCCCTTCGGCTTCCCGGTCGTCCCGGACGTGTAGAGGATGTAAAGCGGATCGGTCGCCTTCACCGGTACCGGATCGGCCGGTGACGCGTTCGCCGCCAGCTCCCGCCAGTCGACGTCCCGCGCGGACAGCTCGGCCGGCGCCTGGTCGCGCTGCAGCACGACGACGTGGTCCGGCTGGTGCTCGGTCAGCTCCAGGGCGGCGTCGATGATCGGCTTGTACTCGACGACGCGCGTCGGCTCGATCCCGCAGGACGCGGCCAGGACGACCTTCGGTTTCGCGTCCTCGATCCGGGCCGCAAGCTCCTTCGGCGCGAACCCGCCGAAGACCACCGAGTGCACCGCGCCGATCCGCGCACAGGCCAGCATCGCGATGACGGCCTCGGGGACCATCGGCAGGTAGACGATGACGCGGTCACCGCGCGTCACCCCGAGGGAACCCAGCGCACCGGCGAACCGCGCGACCTCGTCGCGGAGCTGCTCGTAGGTGTAAGTGCGTTGCTGTCCGGTCACGGGGGAGTCCCAGATCAGCGCGTCCTGGCCGCCGCGGCCGTCCTCGACGTGGCGGTCCAGCGCGTTGTAGGAGGTGTTCAGTTCGGCGTCCGGGAACCAGCGGTAGAACGGCGGGTGAGAGTCGTCCAGGGCCCGCTCCGGGGCCTTCGTCCAGCTGATCGTCCTGGCCGCTTCCAGCCAGAACGCGTCCGGCTCGGCCAGGCTCCGCCGGTAGGCCTCGGAGTACGCGCCCATTCCCGCTCCTTCGCGTCGAACGTCCCGCCTGCCCCCATCATGACCCGGGGACGGCGGGCACGCCGGATTCGAGCGCCGGAAAGACCCGGCAACCCAACGGCGGCCGGGAGCGTCCTAAGCTGGACCGCGGGGAAATGCCTGCGTGACGCCTGTGATGCGAACACGGACAGTGAGGGAGACCTAGCGGTGAACGGACTCGCGAGCGCGTTGCTCTCGCTGGCCCATTCCTTGTTCGGCCCGGGCTTCTGCCCCGGCGACTGGGTCTGGGCGACGAGTGCGGCCGGCGCGCTCGTGGCGCTGCTTCCGCCGATCGGGGCGCTGGTCGTCTCGATCATCCGGAAGGGCACCGGCAACCGGTACGACCTGACGACGCTGTCGGTGTTCGGCGCGATCGGCGTGCTCAGCGCGCTGGTGCTGCCGTGGCTGCTGTCCAACGGCATCTCGGGCGTCTTCCGTGCCGAGTGGGCCGGCGAGAAGTCCGGCCTGCCCAAGGCGGCCACGGCCACGCTGAACAGCGGGTTCTGCTGGGTCGACAACCAGAAGGAGTACCTCGGCGGCGGCCAGACCGTCTTCGACGTGCTCTCCTCGCAGAACGGCAAGGACCTCCCGTTCTTCGTGTACCTGCTGGCGTTCGTCGTGCTGCCGGCCGGGTCGCTGCTGTTCGTGATGCTGCAGGGGCGCACGGCGTTCCGCCGCGGTCCGAAGTGGCCCTCCCGCCTGTTCTGGATCCCGTTCGTCGCGATGGCCCTGTTCAGCGTCGGCATGGAGGTGAACACCGCGCTGCACTTCTGGCTCGGGTTCCTGCCGTTCAGCGTGCTGGGGCTGATCCCGGTCGCGATGGTCGGCCCGCCGCCGTGGTCGGTGATCAACCGGCCGGACGTACCGCCGCGCCGCGACCAGGAGCCGTACCGCCCGCCGCCGTCGCAGGTCCAGCCGCGGCCCACCCCGCCGCCTCCGCCGCCACCCCCGATCAACAAGCCGTACCCGAAGACGGCGCTGGCGTCCGCGCCCGAGCCGCCGCCGATGGCGGGTGCCCTGGCCGCGGCGCCGGGCCCGATCCCGCCGCCGCCCGGCTCGCGCAACGCCGGCGGCAGCCGCTACCGGCGCGTCAAGCAGCTCGGTGCCGGTGGTTTCGGCACGGTTTGGCAGGCCGTCGACACCCAGCTCAACCGCACGGTCGCGCTGAAGATCGCGCACGCGCCGGACCGCGACACCGCCGAGCGCATGCAGCGCGAGGCCCGCGCGCTGGCCGTGGTCAGCCACCCGAACTGCGTCAAGGTGTACGACCTGGCCGAGGAGCCCGACGGGCTCGCGCTGGTCATGGAGTACCTCGAGGGCCGTCCGCTGGCCGAGCTGGTCGACGGGCAGGGCCCGCTCGACGACATCGCGGCCGGCCGCCTCTGGGCGACCATGTCGGGCGCGCTCGCCGCGGCCCACGAGAAGGGCGTCCTGCACCGCGACATCAAGCCGTCGAACATCGTGCTCGACCCCAGCGGCCTGGCCCACCTGATCGACTTCGGCATCGCCCGCAGCCAGGGCGACTCCAAGATGACGGCGACCGGCATGATGATCGGCACCCCCGACTTCGTCGCCCCGGAGCAGGCGATGGGCGCGACGGCCTCCCCGGCGTCGGACGCCTGGCAGCTGGCGGCGACGATCAGCTACGCGCTGTCCGGCCAGCCGCCCCGGGGCACCCGCGAGACCCCGATGGCGGCGCTGATGGCCGCCGCCCGCGCCGAACCGGTGTCCCGGCTGCCCCAGCGCAGCGCGCACGCGCGGCTGCTGGCGGCGTCCCTGGACCCCGAGCCACGCCGCCGTCCGACGCTCAACGCCGTGCGGCG
The DNA here is from genome assembly GCF_034929455.1 of Amycolatopsis heterodermiae. Classification (NCBI taxonomy): domain Bacteria; kingdom Bacillati; phylum Actinomycetota; class Actinomycetes; order Pseudonocardiales; family Pseudonocardiaceae; genus Amycolatopsis; species Amycolatopsis heterodermiae. Next base: position 853,585 of record NZ_JAYFSI010000001.1, on the reverse strand, counting down.
CGAGGTGGAGGGCTGGCTGTCGCGGGCGGGCAAGTCCGCGGACGGCCCGGTGACCCGGGTGGTGCCCCGCCAGCCGGGCAGCCAGATGCCTCGCCGCTAGCCGGGCTTCACGGCCGAGAAGATCACCAGCTGCTTCGGCTCCAGCTGGACGTCCACCTGCTCGAACCCGGCCTTCGCCAGCCGCGCCGGGAACGTGCCCGCGTCGACGACGTTCATCGTGTCGCCGATGTGCAGCAGGCGGAACCGCAGGTTGAGCTGGCCGTCGCTGCCGCAGTACGTGCCGCCCGGGCGCAGGACCCGTGCGGCTTCCGCGAAGATCGCGTCCTGCAGCTGGTGGGTCGGGACGTGGTGCAGCATCGTGAAGCAGACGACGGCGGAGAACCGGCCGGACTCGAACGGCATCTCCGCGCCGCTGCCCTCGACGACGTCGGCGCGGTCGCCGTACTTCGCGCGCAGCAGCTCGGTCGACGCGGGGTCGATCTCCAGGACCGTCAGCTTCGGCACCACGCCCAGCAGCACCTTCGTCGTGGCGCCGAACCCCGGCCCGATCTCGAGGACGTCGTCACCCAGCTCCCGCTGCGCGAGCCACGGCGTCAGGCGCTCCTCGACGGTGGCCGCCCACTTCTCCGAGCTGCAGATCTTGCGGTGGATCAGGTTCATCGGCATGACCTCGACGTTAGGGAGACGGCGTGATGACCGGTAGCCGATAGGCTGCCAACCGATGTCGCAAACCGGCCAGCCCCGCGCCATGCTGCTCGGCCAGGTGCCGCTGCCCGCGAGCACCTGGTTCCCGTGGCACCGGCACGAGCTGCACCAGCTCGTCTGGGCGGCCAGCGGGGTCATCGCGGTCAAGGTGGGTGACGCGGGCTGGGTCATGCCGCCGACGCGTGCCCTGTGGATGCCCGCCGGCGTCCGGCACCGGACCGGTGCGCTCGGCAAGGCCGCGCTGCGCGGGATCTACGCGCACCCGGACCGCAGCCCGGTGTCGTGGCCCGAGCCGCGGCTGGTCGCCGTCCGGCCGCTGCTGCACGAGCTGCTGGAGTACCTGACCGGGGACGGCGTGGCCCCGGACGCCCGGCTACGCGCCGAGGCCGTGGCCTTCGACCTGCTGGAACCGCTCGACGTCGTGCCGATCGTCGTGCCGTCACTCACCGACCCGCGGGCCCGGGACGTCGAGGCGGCGGTGCTGGCCAACCCGGCCGACCCGCGCGGCCTCGCCGAGTTCGGCCGGGACGTCGGCGCGGCCGAGCGCACGCTGGCGCGGATCTTCGCCCGCGAGTGCCGGATGCCGTTCGGGACGTGGCGCACCCAGGTGCGCCTGCGTGCGGCGCTGCCGATGCTGGCTCAGGAACTGCCGCTGGAAACGGTCGCGCACCGCGTCGGCTACAGCTCGGCGAGCGCGGCGTTCCGGCGCGCGGTCGGCGTCACCCCGAGGGCGTACTACGCGGGCTGAGCTACCGCCAGGACGGCAGCCAGCGCTCGGCCTCCCACTGGCCGTTCGTGATCGCGATGCCGTTCAGGATCGGCCACAACCAGGCGAAGTTCGCCACCACGAGCCCGACGTACAGGCTGACGACGAGCAGACCGGTCCCGCGTCTTTCGAACCCGCGCCGGGCGCTACCCAGGATCTGGCCCAGGCACAACGTCAGCCCGAGCACGAGGAACGCGGCCAGCGGCGTCGCGTAGAAGAAGTACATCTGGCGGTCGATGTTCGTGTACCAGAAGACGTACCCGCCGAGGTAGCCGACGAGGACGGCGGCGTAGCGCCAGTCCGCGCGGAAGATCGAGCGCCACGCCGACCAGGCGAGCATCGGGATGGCCAGCCACCACATCGCCGGCGTCCCGATCAGCATCGTCGCGCTGACGCAGCGGGACTCGCCGCAGCCGGTGACGTCGCCGTCGTAGCTGTAGAGCATCGGGCGCAGCCCCATCGGCCACGTCCAGGGCTTCGACTCCCACGGGTGCGGGTTGTCCTTGGGCGTGACCAGGGTTTCGTGGAAGTGCAGGACGTTCGCCGAGTAGTCGCCCAGCGAGCGCAGCGACGCCGGGATCCAGCCCCAGACGCCGGGCGCGATGTCCTTGATCTCGGTGTAGTGCCGGTCGGTCGCCGTCTCGCTGGCGAACCACGCCCAGTACGCGCCGAGGTACATCACGAGCGGGATCAGCAGGATCGCCCACAGCGCGGGCGCCACGTCCCGGCGGATCGTGCCCAGCCAGGGCCGCTCGACGCCGGCCGCGCGCCGCGCCGCGACGTCGAAGCCGACGCACAGCAGCCCGAACGCGACGATGTAGTACAGCGCCGACCACTTGACGCCGAAGGTGAGCCCGATCATCAGCCCGGTCGCGAACCGCCACCAGCGGAAGCCGAGCTTGGGCCCCCACACCGACTCGTTGACCCAGCCCTCGCGCACGGCCGTCGCGAGCCGGGTGCGCACCTGGTCGCGGTCGACGAGCAGGCAGGCGAACGCGGCGAGCACGAACAGCGCGATGAAGATGTCGAGCATGCCCATCCGCGACTGCAGGTGCAGGACGCCGTCGCTGATCACGAGGATGCCGGCGATGCCGCCGAGCAGCGTCGAGCGGGTCAGGCGGCGGGCGATGCGGATGGTCAGGAAGATGATGAGCGTGCCGGCCAGCGCGGGCATGATCCGCCAGCCCCAGCCGTTGTAGCCGAACAGCCATTCGCCGATCGCGATCAGCTGCTTCGCCAGCGGCGGGTGGACGACCAGCTCGTAACCGTAGTTGTCCTCGTAACCGCCGTTGCGCAGCACCTGCCACGCCTGCGGGACGTAGTGCTTCTCGTCGAAGACCGGGCTGCCCTTGTCGGTCGGGCTGCCGAGGTTCTGCAGCCGGACGATGCCGCCGATCACGGTGAGCACGATGGTCACGAGCCAGGCGCGCAGCCGGTCGTCCGGCATGCCGCGGCCGAGCAGGGTCGTCTCGCGGTCGGTCGGCGGCCGGAGCGCCTCGACCGGGCCCGGCCGGACGCTTTCGTCGTCGGGACGGGTCAGCACGGCGGTCACGGGGCGATCCTACGGGCGGGACAGGGCGTACGTCGTCCGGATCCGCCGACCCGCCTAGGCTGGCCCGGTGAGCTCATCGGTGACAACCGGCCGCCTGGTACTGGCCGCTACCCCGCTCGGCGACGTCCGCGACGCCTCGCCGCGCCTGGCGGAGGCGCTGGCCGAGGCCGACGTCGTGGCCGCTGAGGACACCCGCCGGTTCCGGTCGCTGGCCGCGGCGCTGGAGGTCACCCCTCGCGGCCGGGTGGTGAGTTTCTACGAGGACGTCGAGACGGCTCGCCTGCCCAAGTTGCTCGAATCGTTACGCGCGGGCGAGACCGTGGTGCTCGTGACGGACGCCGGTATGCCCAGTGTGTCCGATCCGGGCTTCCGGCTGGTGGCGGCGTGCGTCGAAGAGGACCTCCCGGTGACGTGCCTCCCGGGCCCGTCGGCGGTGACGACGGCGCTGGCTTTGTCCGGTTTGCCGTGCGACCGCTTCTGCTTCGAGGGGTTCGCCCCGCGCAAGCCGGGCGAGCGCGCGAAGTGGCTCACGTCGTTGCGCGACGAGCCACGCACGGTGGTGTTCTTCGAGTCCCCGCACCGGCTGGCCTCGTTGCTGGCGGACGCGGCTTCGGTGCTGGGCGTGGACCGGCGGGCCGCGGTTTGCCGCGAGCTGACGAAGACGTACGAAGAGGTGAAGCGTGGGTCCCTCTCGTCGTTGGCTTCGTGGGCCGAGGAGGGCGTGCGCGGCGAGATCACGGTGGTCCTCTCGGGCGCCGAGCCGCGCTCGGTCTCGGTGGCGGACCTGGTGGGCGAGGTGGCCGACCGCGTGGCATCGGGCGAGCGCCTGAAGTCCGCCGCGGCGGAGGTCGCGGAGGCGGGCGGAGTGTCCAAAAAGGAGCTTTACGACGCGGTGCTGGCGGCGCGGAAGGTGAAGTGAGCCGGTGCCTTCGTCGATCTCGCCCGAGCTGCGTGCCGCGTTGCGTGCGCTGGGGAAGGTGCGGGACGAGAAGCCCGGCGCGGAACCCGGCACCGAGGCTTTCGCGGCGTGGCGGGTGAGGATCGCGGAAGCGTTGGAGTCGCTGGTGCCGTTGCTGGTCCTCCCGGAGGATCGACACCGGGCAGCGGCCGAGGCGCTCGAAGCCCGAGCCGGGGCCGCACGGATTCGCGCCTCGCGGCCGCCCGGATGACGTGCTCCGGCCGGTGAGCTACCGCCGGTCGATCCGGGGTAAATGTCCTGTTCACGCAACCCGAGCCGGGCGTGATCGAGATTGAGCCGTTCGGCCGCTACCGCCGGAATCGATCTTCGGCGATCGTTCCTCGTGGGCGCGGCCGGGACTGTCCAGGCCGCGGAGGAGGGGTTTCCGCGTGTCTTCCGTTGTGCGTTCTTCCCGGTCGAGATCCGGCCGTGGCGGGCTCTTCGTCGTACTGGCCGTGGCGTCCGGGATCATCCCCGCCGCGGCCTTCGCCCGTCCGGCCGATGCGGCGACCACGGCGCCCGGCGCGCCCTCCGTTTCCTCGTCGACGTACCCGGCCGGTACGTTCGGCGGCGGCCCGGGCGTGCCCGGTGACTTCACGTTCACGCCGGCCGGCACGGGCTCCCCGGTCGACCACTACATCTGGCGGCTGGACGACTCGGCCCCGCAGAACTGCGTCGGGAGCGGCGCGGTGAAGCCGGCCGTGCCGGGCGGTCCCGCCACCACGACCATCACGCCCGCCAGTTCGGGCTTTCACGTGCTGAGCGCGTGGGCGTGCGACAGCGCGCAGACGTCCTCGGCGCGGACCGACTACTCCTTCGCGGTCAAGGACGCCGCGGCCCCGGTGGCCGCGTGGCAGTTCGAGGGCGACAGCCGCTCGCAGTTCCCCGGCCTCCGCTACGCGGGTGCCGGTTCGGCCCCCTTCGCACCGGGCAAGCTCGGCCAGGCGTCGGCGGTGAGCGGCCAGCCCGGCGACTACCTGGCGACGAGCGCGCGGGTCCTGGACCTCGGCAAGTCGTTCTCGGTGTCGGCGTGGGCCGACGCGGCCGACCTGAGCAAGCGCCGGGTGGTGCTGTCCCAGGACGGCACCCGGACGAGCGGGTTCGCCCTGCAGTACCTGGACACCGGCAAATGGGCGTTCAGCCTGAGCGGCTCGGACGTCGCGAACCCGGTCGTGCGGTCGGCGGTCTCGACGGCGGCTCCGGCGACGGGCGTCTGGACGCACCTCACCGGCGTCTACGACGCGTCGGCGCACACGGCGACGCTGTACGTCGACGGCCAGGCCCAGCAGACGGTTCCGGCCACGGCTTCGGGCGGGGTCGGCCCGCTGGTCCTCGGCGGCGGCCTGGCCGCGGGAGCGCGGGCGGACCTGTTCCACGGGTCGATCGACGAGGTGGCGGCCTTCGGACGCGCTCTGTCCGCTGCCGACGTCACCACGCTCTACCACCAGAACGGCGTCCCGACGGGACTTTCCGCCACCCGCGAGTACACATTGGACGGTGACACGGCCGACGCCACCGGCGCCGACGGCACGTTGACCGGGACGAACCTCGCCTACGGCCCGGGCTACTCGGATTCCCCGGGCCGGTCCGCGACCGACGACTCGATCGGCCACGGCCGGGGCCAGGCGCTGGCGGGCACCGGCGCGGCGACGTCGTCCCCGGTGGTGGACACCGCGGGAGCCCTGTCGGTTTCGGCCTGGGTGAAGCTCGACAAGCCCGGCTGCTACACCTTCGCGGCCCAGGGAGGCGCGTTCAGCCTCGGTGCCACGTCCGACAGCCTCACGTTCGGGCTGAGCACCACCGGGGGCCTCTGGCGCTGGGCGAAGACGCCCATCGCCCCGCACCTAGGGAAGTGGACCCACCTGACGGGCGTGCACGACGTGCTCGCGGGCAAGGAACGGCTGTACGTCGACGGCACGCTCGCCGCGGAGACGACGATCCCGGCCGGCACCGCGTGGCGGTCGACCGGCCCGTTCCGGATCGGCGCCTTCGCCGGCTCGATCGACCAGGTCCAGGTGTGGGACCGCGCGGTGCCGGCCGCCGAGGTGGCCGACCTCGCCAACACCGCCGTGCTGCGGGCGAACTACCAGCTCGACGGCACCACGACGGACGCCGTCAGCGGCGTCACCGCCACCCCGGGCGGCAGCTTCCAGCTGACGACCGACGATAACGGCGCGAACGTCGCCCGCTTCCCGTTCGACGGCGGCGCCCAGGTCGAAGGGCCGCGCCCGCAGAACTTCCGCAGCGACCGGAGCTTCACCGCCGAAGCGTGGGTCAAGCACACCTGGACCGCGGCGGACGTCGAGCGGGAGAAGCAGCGCGACCCGTCCGACCCCGCGGGCGTCGACAAGGCCGGCCGCACGGCGCTCGGGGCGAACAGCGCGTCCACCTCGCCGTACCTCCTGGGCTACCGCGGGGTGCAGGACCCGGACGGCACCTGGCGCCCGCGCTTGAGCTGGACGTTGGGGACGACCCAGGTGACGCCGGACGGGAACGCCGAGTCCGGCGTCTGGACGCACCTCGCCGGGACGTACGACGCGGTGACGCACCAGGCGTGCCTGTACGCGACGACGGACGCGTTCCAGTTCAGCCCGAAGTGCGTCGGCAACGTCACCGGCTGGAACGGCGCGAGCGATCTCGAGGACCTCTTCCTCGGGCACGGTCGCTTCAACGGCCAGGACAGCGACTACTGGTACGGCGACCTGCGCGGCGTCCGGGTTTACAGCGGCGTGCTCGACCAGCAGCACATCAACGTCGACGCCATCCTCGACCACCCCTAGGTCAGCAACGCGGTCACCGCGGCGTGCGCCTTCGCGGCGTCGGGCGCATCGCCGGTGATCACGTCCGTGTAGACGAACGACTCCCCGATCCGCACCAGGAGGTAGGCCAGATCCGGCACCGGCAGGGGCGGCACCAGCCGCCCTGCCGTGACCTCCGCCGCCAGCAGCGACTCCAGCTCCGCGGTCGTCCGCCGCTGGCAAACGCTGGCCCGGGTCGTCAACAGCCGCAGGGCACGCTCCGGCTCCCGTCGCAGGAAGTCCCGGAACGGCGGTGAGTCGTTCGCGAACCGGACGTACCCGCTCACGAAGTCCGCGATCCCGGCTGCCCCGCGCCCGGCGCACGAAGGGAGCAGGCGCGTGATCGACGTCGCCGACAGCGACCAGAGGATCTCCCCGAGCAGGAGGTCCCGCGAGCCCACCCGCCGGTGCAACGTCGCGCGGCTGATCGACAGCGCCTCGGCCAGCTCGCCCATGTCCACGCGCCGGCCGGCCAGGAACCAGTCGCGAGCCAGGTCGAACGCCGCCGAGTGAGACATATGTCAGAATGTCTCACATCGAGCAGTGAACAGCCAGGAGGGACGGCAGCATGCGTGCAGTGCAGGTGACCGAGTTCGGCGGGCCCGAGGTCCTCACGCCGGTCGAGCTGCCGGATCCCGTCGCCGGGCCCGGTGAGGTGCTGATCGACGTCGCCCGGATCGGGGTCAACTACGCCGACACCCACCAGGCCGAGAACTCCTACCTCGCGCCGTCGAAGCTGCCGCTCGTGCCCGGTGGTGAGGTCGTCGGGCGCAACCAGGCCGGTGAGCGCGTGGTCGCCCTGCTCAACGGGGGTGGCGGGTACGCCGAGAAGGCCGTCGCGCCCGAGGCGACCACCTTCCCGGTGCCCGACGGCATCGACGACCTGACCGCGCTGTCCATGCTGGTCCAGGGCGCGACCGCCTGGGTGCTGCTGCGCAAGAACGCCCACCTGGAGAAGGGCGAGTCCGTCGTCGTGCACGCGGCCGCCGGCGGGGTCGGGACGATTGCCGTGCAGCTCGCGAAGGCGTGGGGCGCGGGCCGTGTCATCGCCACCGCCAGCAACGACGAGAAGCGCGCGCTCGCCCTCGAACTCGGCGCCGACGTCGCGGTCGACTCGCGCGCCGAGGACATGACGGCGACGCTGCTCGAGGCCAACGGCGGCCGCCGGGTCGACGTCGTGCTCGACATGGTCGGCGGCCGGACGACCGACCAGAGCATCGCCGCGCTGGCGGCGTTCGGCCGGCTGGCGTTCTACGGCATGGCCGGGCGCGAATCGCCGAAGCCGGTCGACCTGCGCAACGTCCTCGGCCACAGCACCACGATCAGCGGCATGTGGCTGCCGCACGTCTTCCGTCTGCCGGGCAACGTCTTCGGTACGGCGTTGACCGAGCTGTTCGACCTGGTCCTCGCGGGCAAGCTGCGCGCGATCCCGGGCGGCGAGTACTCGCTGTCGGACGCCCGCGGCGCGCACGAGGCCCTGCGCTCCCGCGGCACGGTCGGCAAGCTACTGCTCGACCCCGCCAAGTAGCGGGCCGGCCAGGAGTGCCTCCAGCGGCGCCGCCTTGTGGAGGCACTCCTGCCACTCCGCCTCCGGGTCCGAATCCGCCGTGATGCCGCCGCCGACGCCCAGCGCAATCGCGCCCGCGGCGATCTCGAACGTCCGGATCGCGACGTTCAGCTCCAGCCCGGCCGCGGGTGACGCCAGCCCGATCGCTCCCGTGTAGACACCTCGGGCGCAGGGCTCGAGCGCGGCGATCAGGTCCAGGGCCCGGATCTTGGGCGCGCCCGTCACCGAGCCCGGTGGGAACGTCGCGTCCAGCAGCGAAGCGTCGGTAACCGCGGGGCCCAGCACGCCCGAGACCGTCGACTCCAGGTGCCACACCCCCGGCGCCGGGCGCACCCGCAGCAGCGACGGCACCGTCACCGAACCCACCTCGCACACCCGGCCGAGGTCGTTGCGGACCAGGTCCGTGATCATCACGTTCTCCGCGACGTCCTTTGTGGACTGGCGCAGCAGGAAAGCGTTGCCGTCGTCCGAAGGCCCGCGCCGGGGGAGCGTCCCCTTGATCGGCGTCGAGGACGCCGAACGGCCGTGGCGGGCCAGGAACAGTTCCGGCGAGAACGAGACCACCGACCCCCAGCCACCCGCCAGGAAGGCCGCGCGGCGGGGCGCCAGCGAGGACACCCCGGCCGCGAACAACGCGGCGGGCGACCCCGAGAACGTGCCCGTGAAGCGGCTGCAGATGTTCGCCTGGAACAGCTCCCCGGCCTCGATCGCGTGCACGCACGCCTTCACCGCGTCCCGGTGTTCCGACGGCAGCGGACGCCGGAGCGGTCCCGCCTCCCAGGAGAGCGCCGGGGCGGGCGCGGCCAGCAGGGACTCCATTGTGGACACCGACGGCCCGCCGCCGTCCAGGGACTCCAGGTAGCACTCGCCCGAGGCGGACCACCGCAGGACGTGGTCCGCCCAGCCCCACGCCGAGGGCGGCAGCGCACCCGCACGTCCGGACGGGTCCGCCGAGTCGTAGGCCAGGTACCCGAACGCGCCCCCGCCGACGACGCCCGGTGGTGCGTCCACCGGAGCGGGCCATGCGGGGGGACCGGGGGAAACCGTGAGCGACGGCGCGAGCACCGCGCGGGAGCCGAACCAGTCACCCGACAGCATCGCGGGGGCGAAGCCGCGGGCGGACAGGGCCAGCAGCGCGCGCGACGGTGTCGCGTTCGTCCGAAGTGCCCTGCTCGTCACGCGCATGGCGCCATACCACCACAGGTCAGAGCAGCAGGTCGCCCAATGTGAACGGATACACTACGGCGTTCTGCTCGACCGGCCCGGCGATGCCCGGCACGTCCGGCGCGCACGCGTGCTGGTGCACCCCGAGCCGCGAGTGGAACCAGCCGGCCCGGCCCGGGATGCCGTTGTGGCGGATCAGCCACAGCACCACTTCGGAGTCGGCCCAGCGGTCGGGGTGCAGCCGGTGCTGCCAGCAGTCGTAGTCGGCGTAGATCAGCACGCGCTCGATCCGCGCCGCGTGCCGGACGTACTTGATCCACGCCTTGATGAACCGGTCGTCGACGCTCGGCGCCGCCACCTCCAGCGCCGGCGCCAGCGAGCCGGGCGAGAACGCGCCGAGCCGGCTCGCGGTGCGCACGAAGTGGTCGGCCTGGTCGTGCACCGCGCCGGGCCGCGCGTAATGACGGCCGCCGACGTGCAGGCCCGCCTCCTGGGCGTCGCTGAGGCTCCGCTCCGCGGCCAAGCTGGTCCAGTTGACGTTCTCGCTGATCGTCACCGAGACGAACCGGGCCTGCGCGCCGCGCACGGCCTGCCAGTCGGTGACGCGCTCACGGTGGGACAGCGAGATGCCGAGTTCGGCTTCCGGCTCCGTCACAGTCCGCCCCCGGCGCGTAGATGAGAGCACACCATACGTCGCCGGAGACCGACCCGCAGTCACACCACACCGGGTTGATCAGGCGTTTTCTTCTCCGGGTGGCGGGCCGGCCGGCTCCGCGTACCGCCCGACAACTCCGTGGACGGCATCCGTAGGCTAATAAGGTATGAGCACCCCAGTGTTGACTGCGGTGGCCTGGCCCTACGCCAACGGCCCCCGCCACATCGGCCACGTGTCCGGATTCGGCGTCCCGTCCGACGTCTTCTCCCGCTACCAGCGAATGGCCGGCAACCGGGTGCTCATGGTGTCCGGCACCGACGAACACGGCACGCCGATCACCGTCCAGGCCGACAAGGAAGGCCTCACCTCCCAGCAGACCGCCGACAAGTACACCCGCCAGATCGGCAACGACCTGCAGGGCCTCGGCCTGTCCTACGACCTGTTCACGCGGACCACCACCGGCAACCACGCCGACGTGACGCAGCAGATCTTCCTGGCGCTGCACCGCAACGGCTACGTCGTGCCGAAGACCACGCGCGGGGCGATCAGCCCGTCCACCGGCCGCACGCTGCCCGACCGCTACGTCGAGGGCACCTGCCCGATCTGCGGGTACGACGGCGCGCGCGGCGACCAGTGCGACAACTGCGGCAACCAGCTCGACGCCGCGGAGCTGATCAACCCGAAGTCGCGGATCAACGGCGAGACGCCGAAGTTCGTCGAGACCGAGCACTACTTCCTCGACCTCCCGGCGTTCACCAAGACCCTCGGCGACTGGCTCTCGACCAAGACCGACTGGCGCCCGAACGTCCTCAACTTCACCAAGAACCTGATCGACGACATGCGGCCCCGGCCGATCACCCGCGACCTCGACTGGGGCGTCAAGATCCCGCTCGACGGCTGGCGCGACCAGCCGATGAAGCGGTTCTACGTCTGGTTCGACGCGGTGATCGGCTACTTCTCGGCCAGTGTCGAGTGGGCCCGCCGCTCCGGGAACCCGGACGCGTGGCAGGAGTGGTGGAACAACGCCGACGCGCGGTCCTACTACTTCATGGGCAAGGACAACATCACCTTCCACGCCCAGATCTGGCCGGCGCTGCTGTTCGGCCACAACGGCGAGGGTGACAAGGGCGGCGAGCCCGGGAAGTACGGCAAGCTGCACCTGCCGGACGAGATCGTCTCCAGCGAGTTCCTCACCATGAGCGGCTCGAAGTTCTCGACCTCGCGCGGGCGCGTCATCTACGTCGAGGACTTCCTGCGCGACTTCGGCCCGGACACGCTGCGGTACTTCATCTCGGTCGCCGGCCCGGAGACCCAGGACACCGACTTCACCTGGGACGAGTTCGTCCGCCGGACCAACTTCGAGCTGGCCAACGAGTGGGGCAACCTGGTCAACCGGTCCATCTCGATGGCGCACAAGAACGTCGGCTCGATCCCGCGCCCGGAGGCCCCGGCCCCGGCCGACGAAGAGCTGAAGGCGCTGTCCCGCAAGGCGTTCGACACCGTCGGGGCGCACCTGGCCCGGTCGCGCTTCAAGCAGGCGGCCGGCGAGGCGATGCGCGTCGTCACGGCGGCGAACAAGTACCTGTCGGACCAGGAGCCGTGGAAGCTCAAGGACGACCCGGTCCGCCGGGACAGCGTGCTGCACACGGCGCTGCAGGTCGTCAGCGACGCCAACACGCTGCTGACGCCGTTCCTGCCGCACTCGGCCCAGAAGATCCACGAGGCCCTCGGCGGCACCGGCGTCTGGGCCGCGCAGCCGGAGCTCAAGGAGGTCGAGGACCTCGACATCGCCGGGCGGGTCAACCCGATCCTCACCGGCGACTACGCGTCGGAGCAGGCGAAGTGGGAGTCGAAGCCGATCGAGGTCGGCACCCCGCTCGCCAAGCCGTCGCCGCTGTTCACGAAGCTCGACCCGGAACTCGGGGAGAACGGCCCCGAGTGGGCCCCGATCACGAAGTAAGAGGTATGCGAGTTGGGTGACGAGAAGCGCGAGCTGCCGCCGGTCCCGGACCGGCTCCCGGTATCGGTGGTGGACGCGCACACCCACCTCGACGCGTGCGGCGCGGTCACCGCGGCCGACGTCACGGCCATGGTCGACCGCGCCGAGCGCGCGGGCGTCGCGCGCGTGGTGACGGTCGCGGACGACCTCGCGTCCGCCCGCTGGGCGGCCGAGGCCGCCACGTGGGACCCGCGCGTGTGGGCCGCGGTCGCGATCCACCCGACCCGCACCAAGGCCTTCGGCGACGCCGAGAAGTCCGAAGTGGAGCGCCTGGCCTCGGCCGAGCGCGTCGTCGCGGTCGGCGAGACCGGCCTCGACTACTACTGGGACTACTCGCCCCGCGACGCCCAGCAGGAGGCGTTCCGCTGGCACATCGACCTCGCGAAGCGGCTGGGCAAGCCGCTGATGATCCACGACCGCGAGGCCCACGAGGACGTGTTGCGCATTCTGGCCGAAGAGGGTGCGCCGAATGCCGTAATCTTCCATTGTTTTTCCGGCGACGCGGAAATCGCCCGCCGCTGCCTCGACGCGGGGTACGTCCTTTCGTTCGCGGGGACCGTGACGTTCAAGAACGCGAAGGGGCTCCACGAGGCGGCGCGGCTCTGCCCGCCGGGCAGTTACCTCGTCGAGACCGACGCGCCGTTTCTGACCCCCCACCCGTTCCGTGGGCGGCCGAACGAGCCGTACGGCGCCGCCTACACCGTCCGTCACCTCGCGGCGCTCAGGGGCGAAGCTGTCCACGAAGTCGCCGAATCGGTCCGGACCACTGCCGAGCGGATCTACCGACTCCCCAGTGTCACAACGGGTTGAACGCACTGCGACAACCGGGTTCCTTGATCGCCCACCTGATGGAGTGACCCAGATCACGACACTCCGGGGGGTGTTTGCGCAACCCGGCGGGACCCGTTACTGTCCCGTGATCGTGCCGGTCGGTACTGCACCATGCAGTTGCCGGCTGTTACGCCCTCAGTCACGTCAGTGCACGTCGGGGAAGCGGAACCGGGTTGGTACGACCGGGACCGTGACGATGGCGCCGGCTGCGGGCCCAGACGTAAAGACGCCGCCCCGAACGGCGTCTTGGGAAAGGGAACGACCCGGTGACAGGTAGCAGACAGGCTGGAGCACGCTCCGCCGCCGTCCTCGACCGCAATTACTTCGAGGACACCGCGTACGGCCAGCTCGACTTTTCTGACGACCCGAACATCACGCAGCAGGACATCCTCGCCGCGCTCGGCCCCGACGCCGACGCGATGATGGCCGAGATCGACGTCGACGTCGACGAGCTGATCCGCCTCATCAACGCGGAGACCACCTTCCTCCCCCCGATCGTCATCCCGGACGAGATCGAGGCGGACCGCACCGCGTCCCCGCAGGCCAAGCGCGCCGCGATGGACGAGAGCATCCGGGCGACCTCCAAGGTCTGGAAGCGCCGCTTCCTCAAGGGCGCCGTCCTCAGCGTCATGATCAGTGTCGCCGGTGGCGGCGCGGCCGCGCTGGCGATGAACAAGAGCGTCACCGTCGACGTCGACGGCCAGCAGACCACCGTGCACTCGTTCGGCGACACCGTCGGCGAAGTGCTGGAGGACGCGGGCCTGTCCGTCGGCGCGCACGACTCGCTCTCCCCGTCCCCGCAGGCCGAGGTCGGCGACGGCGGCGTCATCAAGCTCGAGCGCGGCCGCCAGCTGAAGCTGGTCGTCGACGGCGCGGAGCACACCTCGTGGGTCCGCGCGACGCACCTCGGTGACGCGCTCACCCAGCTCGGCATGAAGCAGGCCGAGCAGGCCGGCACCTGGATGTCGATGCCGAAGGACGGCGAACTGCCGCTCGACGGCGCGACCGTCCAGATCAAGACCCTCAAGCACCTCACGCTCTTCGACGGTGCGAACGAGCCGAAGCAGGTCACGACGACCGCGGTCACCACGAAGGAGTTCCTGGGCGAGTACAAGCTCACCCTGGGCCCGGAGGACGCGGCCGAGGGCGGCCTGGACGTCAAGCTGACCGACGGCGCCGAGGTCCACATCAGCCGGACCGGCGTCTCGATGGTCAACCAGAAGGAGACCATCGCCCCGCCCGAGCAGAAGGTCGACGACCCGGACCTCGACAAGGGCAAGACCCAGGTCGAGGACCCGGGCACGCCGGGCGAGAAGATGGTGACCTACAAGGTCACGCAGAAGAACGGCAAAGAGGTCTCGCGCCAGTCGATGTCGGAGCAGGTGATCACTCCGGCCAAGCCGAAGATCACCCACGTCGGCACCAAGAAGGCCGCGACCCCCGACATCGGCGACGGTTCCGCGTGGGACCGCATCGCGCAGTGCGAGTCGGGCGGCAACTGGGCCATCAACACCGGCAACGGCTACTACGGCGGCCTCCAGTTCGACAAGCAGACCTGGAACGCCTACGGCGGCTCCGCGTACGCCGCGCTGCCGAGCCAGGCTTCGCGCGAAGAGCAGATCGCGATCGCGGAGAAGGTCAAGGCCGGACGTGGCGGCAGCTACAGCGCCTGGCCGGTCTGCGGCAAGAAGGCCTGATTTTTCTTTCCCCGAAACGGCCCCCGCCTCCCAGCGGGGGCCGTTTCGCGTCCAGCCAAGCCCTCTCGCGCACCTGGAGAGGCATCACGCGTGATCCCCGGGGCATCACGCGTGATCCCCGAGGCATCAAGCGTGTGCCGAGGGGCATCACCCGTGTCTGCCGGGGCATCACGGTGATGCCCGCCCAACCACGCAAGATGCCCCTCCAATCACACGAGATGCCTGCCCAATCACACGTGATGCCCCTCCAATCACGCGAGATGCCTGCCCAATCACACGTGATGCCCCTCCAATCACGCGAGATGCCTGCCTAGTCACGCGTGATGCCCCTCGAATCACGCGTGATCCGTCTCCAATCACGTGAGTTGCGGGTTCTGATCACGTTGGGTCCGCGTGCGTGCACGTGTGTCGACTGTCCAATCACGCGTGTCGGCTTCTTGATCACGCGTGTCGACCCTTCAATCACGCGAACCGACCTTTGGGTGCGCGAGCCGACCCCTCGCGCGCGGGAAATTCGGGTGCTCCGGCCTCGGGACCTGGTCAGACTGGGGCCGTGGAGGACTACCAGCGGAACCACCTTCGGAACTTCCGCGAGGCGGTCGACCGGCTGGCGTGGCCCGCCGAGCGGCAGCAGGCGTGGCTGCGCGAGATCGGCATCCCCGGCTGCGCAGACGAACTCGCCTTGGAGTTCGGCGATTTCTACGAGGTCATCGGCGCTTGGGGCGGCCACGGCGAGGCCGCGCCGACCCTCGCCGAGCTTGATCGGCTGCTCACGCGGATGAGCGGCGAGGTCAACGCGCACCTCTGGACGCCCGAAGCTCTCGCGGCCGAACCGGACTGGCAGCGGATGCGCGAGCTGGCGACCGCTGCCCTCGCGGGGTTGCCGGACCACGCTGGGTAAGCTCACCCGGTGGTTGAACTGCTGGGACCTGCCGAGATCCGCGGGCTGGCGGCCGAGCTCGATGTGCGGCCGACGAAGAAGCTCGGGCAGAACTTCGTGCACGATCCCAACACCGTCCGGCGGATCGTCGAGCTCGCGCACGTCGGGCCGGACGACGTCGTTCTCGAGGTCGGGCCCGGGCTCGGCTCCCTGACGCTCGGGCTGCTCGCCGCCGGGGCGCGGGTCGTGGCCGTCGAGATCGATCCCAAGCTCGCCGAACGCCTGCCGAAGACCGTCGCCGAGCGCGGGCCGGACGCCGCGGGGCGGCTGGACGTCGTCGAGGCCGACGCCATGCGCGTCGCGAAGGACGACCTGCCCGCCGCGCCCACCTCGCTCGTGGCCAACCTGCCCTACAACGTCGCCGTGCCGGTCGTGCTGCACCTGCTCGCGGAGCTGCCGTCCCTCCGGTCAGGCCTCGTGATGGTCCAGACCGAGGTCGCCGACCGGATGGCCGCGGGCCCGGGCAGCCGGATCTACGGCGTCCCGAGCGTCAAGCTCGCCTGGTACGGCCCGGCACGCAAGGTCGCCGCCGTGCCACGCTCGGTGTTCTGGCCGGTGCCGAACGTCGATTCGGCGCTCGTCGCCTTCGAACGCGGTGACGTGCCGGCGTCCGAGGACCGGGATCGGCTGTTCGGCCTCGTGGACGCCGCGTTCTCACAACGCAGGAAGACCCTCCGCGCCGCGCTCGCCGGCTGGGCGGGGTCGGCCGAGCGGGCCGGCGAACTGCTGGTCGCCGCCGGTATCGACCCGAAGACCCGCGGTGAGCAGCTGGACGTGCACGCCTTCGCCCGTCTCGCCGCCGTTCGCTGACGCGTCTGCACTGGTCGCCGTCTCGGCGCGTGAAAATACGCCCTCGCGAGTGCTGATCCCGCGATTCGGACACCTCCACTCGTGTGATCTGGCCCAACGGGCTTGCGTTCGCTCCTCGGGATCGGTTTTACTCAATACGTCCATCCCGAGCGACTGAGAGACCTGGCTCGCCGAAGTCGCAGCAACCACCCTCCGCAGGGCAGGTGCTACCGCCAGGACCGATGGAGGCCGTCCCGATGAAGAGGGTTGCTCGCCCGCTGCTGCTGACCAAACGCCGCGTAGTCGACGAGGGTCGCCGCTCCGTGACCGCATGTCGACGCTCCAACTGAGCTTGATCGACCCGTCACACCTCTTCTTCATGCACCGTCCATAGAGGACGGAAACTCGCTTGCGGCCGGACGCGTACAGCAACGCGCCCCGTTTTCTGGAGCCTTCGTGATCACCGTCGAAAACCTGTCCAAGTCCTTTGCCCTCAACGGAAATCCGGTCGTCGCGCTGCGCGACGTGAGCGTCGACGTCCAGGCCGGCTCACTGTTCGGCGTGGTCGGCCCGGCCGGGTCCGGCAAGTCCGTCCTCGCCCGGTGCATCGCGCTCCAGGAGCGGCCGGACCGCGGTGTCGTCCGGCTCGACGGCCTCAACACCGGCACCCTCGACGGCCGCCGGCTCCGCGAGATCCGCCGCCAGCTCGGGGTCGTCGGAACCAAGCCCGAGCTGATCGCCGAGCGCACCATCGCCGGCAACATCGCCTCCCCGCTGGAGCAGCTCGGGGTCGACGGCCCGCAGCGCCGCAGCAAGGTCGGCTCGCTGCTCGACCTCGTCGGCCTGACCCCGCGCGCCGCGCAGCGTCCGGGCGAGCTGACCGCCGGGCAGCTCCGCCGCGTCGCCGTCGCGAAGGCGCTGGCCGCGGCCCCCGCGGTGCTGCTCGCCGACGACCCGACCGCCGGGATCGACCCGGAGGAGGCCGGCGCGGTGCTGACCGTCCTCGACCGGGCGCGCGCCGAGCTGGGCGTCACCATCGTGGTCACGACGCCGGACGCGAGTGTCGTCCGCCGCGTCTGCGACGACGTCGCGGTGCTCGAAGACGGCACCGTCGTCGAGCGCGGCACCGTCCTCGACCTGGTCTCGAACCCGACGAGCCGCACCGCGCAGGCGCTGCTGCCCGCCATCGAGACGACCCGCTCGCAGGCGTCGCGCTACGACCGCTCGGTCGACGTCGTGCTGGTCGGCTTCGCGTCGGTCGGCGCGCTGCTGCCCGAGGCCGCGGGCCGCTTCGACGTCGAGTTCGCCACCATCGGCGGCGGCCTGACCCGGATCGGCGACACCCCGGTGGGCCGGTTCCGCCTGGGCGTCCGCGGTGAGCGGGCCGACGCGGCGCTGGCGTGGGTCGCCGAGCGCGGCGGCCACGTGACGCACACCGCGCGCGGCCCCCAGGGCGTCGCCGCAGCCTGACCCCGATTGTCCGTGAAGGCCACGTTGAGGGACTCAGAGTCCCTCAACGTGGCCTTCACGGCTTTCAGCGGCTGCCGCGCGGGAGCAGGAGAAGCGCGGCGAGGGCGGCGGCGCCGACGATGGCCGCCGCCCAAGCCGCGGCTGTTGTGTAGCCGTGGACGATCGCGGCCGACGTCGTGAGCCCGGCCGCCGCCGCGGTGGCGATCGTGTTGAGCGTCGCCGTTCCCAAAGATGCGCCGACCTGCTGTGACGTCGTCACGAACGCCGACGCGGCTCCAGCGTCTCGCGCCCCGACGTCCCGGGTCGCGACGTTCAGCACCACCGGCATGCACAGCCCGGCGCCGAGGCCCAGCAGCAGCTGCATCGGCAGGATCACCGCGGCGTACGACGCGTCCGGCGTCAGCCGCACGGCCAGCAGCAGCCCGCAGGCGAGCACGAACAGCCCGCCCGCCAGCAGCGGACGCGGGCCGAAGCGCGCCAGGAGCCGTCCGGACAGCTGGGTCGACGCGAAGAGGTTCGCGCCCAACGTCGGCAGGAACGCCAGCGCCGCGGCGAGCGCGCCGTACCCCATCACCACCTGCAGCTGGTAGGTCAGGAACAGGAACATCCCGAACGCGCCGAACGACGCCGTCCCGACGGTCAGGTACGCGACGGCGCGGGCCCGGTCGCGCACCACCGCGAGCGGCAGCAGCGGGTGCGGGTGCCGGCCTTGCCGGACCACGAACGCGCCGAGCAGCGCCATCGCCAAACCCAGGAAACCCAGTACGGTCAACGAGTTCCAGCCGGAGGTGGCCGCTTCGGACAGTGCGTGCACGAGCACGACGACCCCGCCGCAGCTGAGCGCCGCACTGGTCCAGTCCAGCTTCGTCTCGCGGTGCCCGGCCGTGGCCGGCACGGCGAACCAGGCGCCCAGCCCGGCGACCACGGCGAGCGGGACGTTGATGTAGAGCGACCAGCGCCAGTCGAGGAACTCGGTCAGCGCGCCGCCGAGCGTGAGGCCGAGCGCGGAGCCGGACATCATGATCGCGCTGAAGATCCCGTACGCCTTCCCGCGTTCGCGCGGGTCGGTGAAGGTGAGCGTCAGCAGCGACATCGTCGACGGCGCGAGCAGCGCGGCGAACACCCCCTGGGCGGCGCGCGCGGCGATCAGCCAGCCGGCCGACGGCGCCGCGCCGCCGAGCGCGGAGGCGACGGCGAACCCGGCGACGCCGACCAGCAGCGTCGTGCGGCGGCCGAACCGGTCGGCCATCCGCCCGCCGAGCAGGAGCAGGCCGCCGAACGCCAGCGTGTACGCGGAGATCGTCCACTGGCGGCCGGTGTCGGACATCCCCAGCGCGCGTTGCGCCGAGGGCAGGGCGATGTTCACGACGGTCGTGTCGAGCACGACCATGAGCTGGGCCAGGCCCAGCGCGGCGAGCGCGAGCCAGCGGCTCGCGGCGCGCGGTGGCGCGGTTGTCGTCATGGGAGACCCCCGGGGTAAGCTGCGGATGCATTGCCTGTCGGCCGACAAGCAATGCCGAAGGTAAGCCATTGCTAGTCGGCCGTCAAGTAAGTTGAAGGGGTGGAGCATGGCCGGGCGGCGCACCGACACGCGCGAACGCATCCAGCGCGTCGCGCTCGAACTGTTCGCCGAGCAGGGGTACGAGGGCAGCTCGCTGCGGGAGATCGCCGAGCGGCTGAACGTCACGAAAGCCGCGCTGTACTACCACTTCCGCACGAAGGAGGACATCGTTTCGAGCCTCCTCGAGGACTGGGGGACCGCGCTCGACGACCTCCTCGAGCGCGAGACGCGCCCGGCCGAGCTGCTCGCCGCGTACGCCGGGCTGGTCGAGACCCGGTTCGGCCCGGTGATGGGCCTGGTCCAGCGCAACACGTCGGCGTTGAAGGCCATCGCGGCCGGTGCCGGGCTCGCGGACCGCATGCTGCGGCTGCACGAACGGCTCCGCGGCGGTTCGGCCGACCCCGAGTCGGACCTGCGGGCCCGGCTCGCCCTGGTCGCCGTCCAGCTCAACAGCGCCGAGGGCGGTCCGGGCACGCCGCCGGACATCGCGCTCGCCGTCGCGCTCGACGTCCTTTCTCCTGGCGGGAAGCCGGCCGGTGCGGGCACGTAGGCTGGTCGGGTGCTCGCTGTAGTCCCGCCCCCAGTCACCGTCCGGGTTCCGGCCAAGGTCAACCTGCACCTGGCGGTCGACGACCTGCGTGAAGACGGTTACCACGAACTGGTGACCGTGTTCCAGGCCCTGTCGCTGACCGACGAGGTGACCGTCGCGGTCACCGACGACCCGGGCCT
Organism: Amycolatopsis heterodermiae; assembly: GCF_034929455.1. NCBI lineage: Bacteria > Bacillati > Actinomycetota > Actinomycetes > Pseudonocardiales > Pseudonocardiaceae > Amycolatopsis > Amycolatopsis heterodermiae. The sequence goes on along the minus strand of NZ_JAYFSI010000001.1, from coordinate 833,404 downwards.
AGAGATCTACGGCGAAGGCGAGGGCACGGTCCCGACCGACGCCACGAACCTGGCCTGGCGCGCCGTCGAAGCGCTGGCCGCGCACGTCGGCCGCACCGGGGAGCCGAAGGTGCGCGTGGTGCTGCGCAAGGGCATCCCGGTCGCCGGCGGCATGGCGGGCGGCAGCGCCGACGCGGCGGCGACGCTCGTCGGGCTCGCCTCGCTCTGGAACCTCGAAATCACCCGTGACGAGCTCGCGGCGATCGCCGCCGGCCTGGGCAGCGACGTCCCGTTCGCGCTCTACGGCGGCACGGCGCTGGGCACCGGCCGGGGTGAGCAGCTCGTCCCGGTGCTGTCGCGCCACACGTTCCACTGGGTGCTGGCCTTCGACCAGCGCGGCCTGTCGACGCCGAAGGTGTTCGGCGAGCTGGACCGCCTGCGCGCGGAGGGCAACCCGCCGCGGATCGGCTCGCACACCCCGGTCGTCGAGGCGCTGGCCTCGGGCGACCCGCGTCAGCTGGCGCTCCTGCTGGGCAACGACCTCCAGGCGGCCGCGGTGTCGCTGCGCCCGGGGCTGCGCCGCACCTTGCGCGCCGGCGTCAACGCGGGCGCGCTCGCGGGCACGGTCTCCGGTTCCGGCCCGACGTGCGCGTTCCTCTGCGAAGACGCGCAGACGGCGGTCGAGGTCGCGGCCGAGCTGTCGGGCGCGGGGGTGTGCCGCACGGTCCGCGTGGCCCACGGCCCGGTCCCGGGAGCGCGGGTGGTCGGCGGCGACGACGCGCCGCGCCCGGCACCGCCGCGGGTGCACGCGTGAGGCGCGCCGAGTTCGCGTTTCCGGGACCGTTGCGGGACAAGCTCGTCGCGGCGATCCTCGACGGCACGAAGACGACGACCTCCGCGCTGCTCGCGGGCTACGAAGCCGAAGGCGAAGCGCCGCCGGTGGCCGGCGAGCGCGAACTGGTCGTCGACTCCGCGGACAAGGGCGTCGCGATCATCGAGATCCGCGAAGTGCGGGTCATTCCACTCTCCGAAGTGGACCTCGCGCACGCGGTCGGTGAGGGTGAGGGCTTCACCACCGTCGCCGGATGGCGCGCGGACCACACCTCCTTCTGGCACACGGCCGAAGTGCGCGCCGAGCTGAAGGATCCCGAATTCACCGTGGACGACACGACCCCGATCGTGGCGACCCGGTTCACCCTTGTGGAAAGGATCGGCTGAGCGCATGGCCAACCTGGTCAACCTGGAGGCGGTGAGCAAGTCCTACGGGGTGAAGCCGCTGCTGGACGGCGTCTCGCTGGGCGTCGCGGCCGGGCAGCGCATCGGTGTCGTCGGCCTCAACGGTGGCGGCAAGACCACGCTCCTCGAAGTCCTTTCCGGACTCGCCGACCCGGATTCCGGGCGGGTGAGCCACGTCGGCGGCCTGCGGATGGCCGTGGTCACCCAGCGGACCGAGCTCCCGGACGGCAGCAGCGTCGGCGAGGTCGTGCTCGAACGCTACGGCGCCGAGCACGAATGGGCCGCCGACGCGCGCGTCCGGTCCATTGTGGACGGCCTGGGCATCACGGCGATCGGGCTCGAGACGCCGACCGCGAACCTCTCCGGTGGCGAGCGGCGGCGGGTTTCGCTGGCCGCCGCGCTGACCGGCGAACTCGACCTCGTCGTGCTCGACGAGCCGACCAACCACCTGGACGTCGAAGGTGTCCAGTGGCTCGCCGACCACCTGCTGACCCGGCGGATCGCGGTCGTGGTCGTCACCCACGACCGGTGGTTCCTCGACACCGTCGCGAGTGTGACGTGGGAGGTCGCCAACGGCCGCGTCGAGAGTTACGAAGGTGGTTACGCAGACTGGATCTTCGCGCGCGCCGAGCGGGCGCGGCTGGCCGCGACGGCCGAGGACAAGCGGCAGAACCTGGCGCGCAAGGAGCTCGCGTGGCTGCGCCGCGGGCCGCAGGCGCGCTCGTCCAAGCCGCGCTACCGGATCGACGCCGCCGAGGCGCTGATCGCCGACGTGCCGCCGCCGCGCGACACCGTCGAGCTGATGGCGTTCGCGAAGCGGCGGCTCGGCAAGACCGTGCTGGAGCTGGAGGACACGACCTACCAGGTCGGCGACCGGACGCTGCTCGACCACGTCACCTGGCGGGTCGGCCCCGGCGACCGGATCGGCCTGGTCGGCGTCAACGGCTCGGGCAAGACGTCGCTGCTCAAGCTGCTCGGCGGGGACGTCGAAGGCTCGACCGGGCGCCGGATCCAGGGCAAGACCGTCGCGCTCGCGCACCTGCGCCAGGAGCTCGACGACCTGCCCGCGGACCTGCGCGTGCTGCAGGCGATCGAGCAGGTCGCCGGGCGCGTGGTGTTCGGCAAGCAGGAGATGACGGCGTCGCAGCTGGGCGAGAAGCTGGGTTTCCCGCAGGCCCGCCAGTGGACGCCGGTCGGCGACCTGTCGGGCGGCGAGCGGCGCCGGCTGCAGCTGTGCCGGCTGCTGATGGCCGAGCCGAACGTCCTGCTCCTCGACGAGCCGACGAACGACCTGGACATCGACACCCTGCAGCAGCTGGAGGACCTCCTCGACGGCTGGCCGGGCACGATGATCGTGGTTTCGCACGACCGGTACCTGGTGGAACGCGTCTGCGACACGATCGTCGCCCTCTTCGGCGACGGCCGGATCACGCACCTGCCGGGCGGCATCGAGGAGTACCTGAAGCGCCGCGCCCTGGCCAAGGAACCGGCGGCCGCGACGGCCCCGACGGCGGCGAAGACCGAGGCCAAGAAGTCGGCGGCGGACCTGCGCGCGGCCCAGAAGGACCTGGGACGCCTGGAGCGCAAGCTGGACCAGCTGCACTCCAAGGAAGAGAAGCTCCACGCGTCCCTGCTCGAGGCGGCGACGGACCCGGCGAAGCTGATGGAGCTGAACGCCCAGCTGAAGGGCGTCCAGTCCGAGATCCAGGACGTCGAGGCCCGCTGGCTGGAGACTTCCGAGCTGCTGGAATGACCGGTTTCCGCGTTGGTCGGCGGATGTTGACAGCGAGACAGTAATCTCTGGCCATGAGCAGGTTCGTGGACACGCTCGTCGCCACCGCGGCGGGGCGAGGTCAGCAGCGTGGCATGGTCACCGGGGAGCCGAAGGAGCCGGTCCGGCGGACCTGGGCCGAGGTGCACGAGCAGGCCCGGCGGATCGCCGGTGGCCTGGTCGCCGGCGGGTTCGAACGGGGCGGGGCCGTCGCGGTGCTGGCCGCGGCGCCGGTGCTGATCGCGCCCACCGTGCAGGCCGTGTGGCTGGCCGGGGGCAGCGTCACCATGTTGCACCAGCCGACCCCGCGGACCGACCTCGCCGAGTGGGCCGAGGACACCGTGCGGGTGCTCGGGATGATCGGGTCGGACCTGGTGCTGCTGGGCGAGCCGTTCGACCAGCTCGCCCCCGTGCTCGCCGAGAAGGGCATCGGCTTCAAGCTGATCAACGAGCTGGCCGGCGCCGAGCCGCTCGCCGACGTCGTCGTCACCGACGAGGGCGAGACCGCGCTGCTGCAGCTGACCAGCGGGTCGACCGCCGACCCGAAGGCCGTGCGGATCACCTACGGCAACCTGTACTCCAACGTCAAGGCCATGGTCGACCGCGCGGAGTTCGACTTCGACACCGACGTGATGGTCTCGTGGCTGCCGACGTTCCACGACATGGGGATGGTCGGGTTCCTGACCGTGCCGATGACGTTCGGCGTCGAGCTGGTCAAGATCACCCCGGTCGAGTTCCTGACCGGGCCGCTGATCTGGCCCGCGCTGATCACGAAGTACAAGGGCACGACCACGGCCGCGCCGAACTTCGCCTACGCGATCGTCGGCCGCCGGATGGCCCGCGTCGAAAACGACGACGAGTACGACCTGTCGACGCTGCGGATCGCCCTCAACGGCGCCGAGCCCGTCGACGAGTCCGCCGTCCAGACCTTCGTCGACGCCGGCGCCCGGTTCAAGATGCCCGCCGAGTGCGTGTTCCCGGCCTACGGCATGGCCGAGGCGACCCTCGCGGTGTCGTTCGCGCCGCTGTTCACCGGCCTCACCCTGGACGTCGTCGAGGCCGACGCGCTGGAGGCCGACAACCGCGCCGTCCCCGTCCCCGAGGGTGACGAGCGGCGCGGCACCGACGGCGTCCGCTCGTTCGCGGTGCTCGGCCGCCCGCTGGACGGGCTCGAGGCGGAGATCGTCGACGACAAGGGCGAACGGCTCGGCGAGCGCGAGGTCGGCGAGATCCGGCTGCGCGGCGAGGCCGTCACGCCCGGCTACCTGACCATGGACGGCCCGCTCGACACCCAGGACGCCGACGGCTGGCTCAACACGGGCGACCTCGGTTACCTGATCGACGGCCAGATCGTCATCTGCGGCCGCCGCAAGGACGTCATCATCATGGGCGGCCGCAACCTGTACCCGACGGACATCGAGCGCGCGGCGACGTCGGTCGAAGGGGTGCGCGCGGGCAACGCGGTGGCGGTGCGGCTCGACGCGGGCAGCCGCCGCGAGCGCTTCGCCGTCGTCCTGGAGTCCAAGCTGGCGGGGGACGCCGAGGCCGAGAAGAACCTGGTGAAGCAGGTGTCGGCCCGGGTCCGCGACGCCGTCGACATGCGGCCGTACGCGGTGGTCGTGCTGCCGGCGGGCAGCCTGCCGAAAACGCCGTCCGGCAAGGTCAAGCGGGCGGCCACGGCCACCCAGTTCGCGGACAGGATCAAGAAGAACGCGGACGCCTGACGCGTCGCTTTCACGTGAAAGTGCCCACCTGGAGGCGGCACTTTCACGTGAAAGTGACGGTCTAGCGCTGCTGGAGGTGCTCGGCGAGAGCCGGTGGGGTGGCGCGTTCCGCCGTCGCCTCGTGCTCGGTGCGCGCGCCCGGGAGGTCCGGCGCCCGGCCCGTCCGGGCGGCGAGCTGGTCCTCTATCGCGTCGAGGAACTCGTCGACCTCGCGCTCGTCGTACCCGCGCTTGCCGATCAGGGGCTTCGAGAACAGCACGTGGTGCACTTCGGCGGCGGTCAGGTCGTCCTCCTCGGCGAACGTCTTGGCGACGCGCCGGACGAACTCGTCGACCTCGTGCTTGGCGTAGCCACGGCGGCCGATCGGGGCGTTACCGAAAGAGACCTCGGTGAGGTCTTCGGCGGTGAACGACATGGAACTCTCTCCGATTCCGGGGTTGGCGGTGCGAACTCCGTACACCGTCCTAACCCGTGAACAGGCTCCCCCGGAAGGGGCAGACCCCAAGCTCACCCCGACGGGCAGCCTCGCGCCCGCCATCGAGTGAGCGGGACTACCGAGCGCCATGTGGCGGGTTTCACACTGCGACCTGGGGGTTCAGCTCCGGCCGAACCACTTCCGGGTGCCCTCGGGACGCCGTTCCCCGGCCACCGGCGGCGGAGGCGGCGGCTTCCGCAACCGGACCAGTGCCTCTTCGGCCTCGTCGAGGAAGAGGTCGACCTGGGCCTGGTCGTAGCTGCGCGCGCCGAGCGGCATGATCGTGAACTCGACGTAGTGGATGTCGTCGGGCGTCAGGATGTTCCGCCCGGCCAGCGCCTCGGCGATGAGGTCGAGGAAGGCGTCGACCTGGTCCTCGTCATAGCCGCGACGGGCGAACCGGGGTTTGCCGAACGCGATCGCCCGGACTTCGTCAGGGGTCATGGCTTCACCTTGCCACCCGTGTCAGCCTGCGTGAAAGGTGTTCTGCGCGGCCGCGAGGCCGGTCCCGACCAGGGCCTCGGTCGCGTCCGCGCACCGGTCGACCTCGAACGGGAGCTCCTTGCGCTCGACCGTCGAAAAGTCCTTCAGCACGAAGTCCGCCGGGTCCTGGCGGCCCGGCGGGCGGCCGATCCCGAACCGCACCCGGTAGTACTCGCGGGTGCCGAGCGACTTCGTGATCGAGCGGAGCCCGTTGTGGCCGTTGTCGCCGCCGCCGAACTTGAGCTTCAGGGCGCCGAAGTCGACGTCCAGCTCGTCGTGCACCACGACGACCCCGGTCGGCGGGATCTTGAAGAACTTCGCGGCGCCGACCACCGGCCCGCCCGAGAGGTTCATGAACGAGCGCGGCTTCACCAGCACGACCCGGCGGCCGCCGAGACGGCCTTCGAGCACCTCCGCGCCGCTCTTGTGCGCCTTGAACTTGCCGCCGACCCGGCCGGCCAGCTCGTCCAGCACCATGAACCCGACATTGTGCCGGTTTCCGGCGTACTGGGGCCCGGGATTGCCGAGGCCGGCGAGCAGGATCAGCTCGCCGGCCCCGGGCAGGTCTTCGGTCATGCGGAAAGACTATTCGGCGGCTTCGGCCGACTCGCCGCCCGCCTCGGTGGCGGTGTCCTCGTCGTCTTCCTCTTCACGCTGCGGCTCGTTGACGGCCACGACGAGGGCGTCCGGGTCGGTGACCAGGACGGCGCCCTGGGGCAGCTCGACCTGCGACGCGACGATCTGGGTGCCGATCTCGGCGCCCTCGATCGAGACCTCGAACTGGTCCGGGATGTGCAGCGCCTCGACCTCGACCTGCAGGGTGTCGACGTCCTGGTTGACCAGGCCGCCGGGGCCGGGGTTGCCGGTGACGACGACGGGGACGTCGACGACGATCTTCTCGCCGCGCTTCACGACCAGCAGGTCGACGTGCTCGATGTAGTTCTTGAGCGGGTGCACGACGATGGTCTTCGTCAGCGCGAGCTCGTCGGAGCCCTCGATGGCGAGGGTGATGACGGCGTTGGAGCCGTTCTCACGCACGACGCGGGCGAACTCGATGGCCGGCAGCGCGAAGTGCCGGGGGTCCGAGCCGTGGCCGTACAGGACGGCGGGGATCTTGCCGGCGCGACGCGTGCGACGCGCGGCGCCCTTGCCGAACTCGGTGCGCGGCTCGACGGACAGACGTACCTCGGACACGGTGTGGCACTCCTTCAAATCACGAACATGGTGCGGTGAACAGCATGCTGCGGCGGGGATGCGATGGGTCTTGTCGTTCGGGTGGTTGCGTTCGGCGGCGAGATTTCCGGGCGTGCACGACAGCCGGGAGGGCTACTCGAGCCGCCGCGTCGATCACGCCGGGCACCCTGGAAGGGCCCCGCCTCGCCGAGACAACCTCAAGAGTGTAAACCAACCTCATCACGGTGGGTTGCGGCGGGTGCCCGGACCAGGCTAGAACCCTCCTGGAGCCCAGGATGTGACGACACAAATCCGGTGGCGGGACTTCGCCTGCCGAGGTGTGCTCGGCGGAGCGGAAGAGCAGGGGGCGGAAGATGCGGGCTCGAGGCACGGTGGCGGCCGTGTTGCTGCTGAGCGGGCTGCTGGCCGGTTGTCAGGTGGCGGTCCCGGGCACGCCCGGGGTGTCCGCGGCGGACCAGGAGAAGGCGGACCGGCGCGCCGAGCAGCGCACGGCGGTCGACGCCGCACTGGCGGCGCTGGAGCAGGCGCCCGCGCTCGCGCTGAAGGCGACGGTCAAGGGCGCCGAGCAGCAGTTCCGGATCACCCGCGGCGGCAGCGCGGTCGGCGCGCTGCCGCTCGAGGGCCGCGTCGTCCAGGTGACGTCCGCCGCCGGGCAGTTCTACCTGCAGGCCGACGCCGACTACTGGAAGGCGCACGCGATCGACGAGGGCACCCAGTTCGGCACGAGCTGGGTGCGCTCGCAAGGTACCGAGCTGCCGATGGACCCGGCGGCCAGGCTCGCCCCCGCCGCCCTCGCCGGCGCGCTGCGCAAGGCGATCGCCGGGATGGACCAGGCGCGCGAGCCGGTCAAGGCCAAGCTCCCGGACGGCACCGAGGTCTTCCAGCTCGGGGCCGCGCCCAGCGTCGTGCGGATCACGACCGCGAAGCCGAACCGCGTCGTCAGCTTCGCGCCGGCGCTGCTCGACCCGCAGGGCGGGCCGAAGTTCGGCGCGGAGTTCCAGGTCGCCCCGCTCACCGGGGACGCGATCAAGAAGTTCCACACCGACCTCGACAACACCGTCGGCGGCCTCGGGCAGCCGTTCGAGGGGCTGGTGCAGGCGAGCGCCGTCGTCACCAACGACAACCTGGACTGCAAGGACTTCGTCGGTTCGTGCACGACGACGGTGGACGTCTCCAACAGCGTCGTCGGCTCGCCGGCTTCGGGTGAGAAGAGCACCGTGCACCTCAACCTCTCGGTCGAGGTGAGCGCCGACTCGCTCGGCTCGCAGACATGCACGGCGGCCGCCGACGCCGAGCCGTACGCGACGGTCAAGATGTCCTGCACGGTCACCTTCCGGCTGCCGAACCGCACGGCCAGCTACCAGGTGCTGTCCAAGCCGAGCGCGACGGCGGAGGTCCGCGCCGCCCTCGACGTCAACGCGGTGAAGCAGAAGCTGGCCACGGAGTTCGCCGCGCTGGGCGGCTGACCTGGACACCTACCCGGCGGTGCGTTGCTTCCGTTGAAGTAGGTGATCTTCCGTTCCTAGCATCGGCTGTGACAGCCGACTTTCGAACGGAGCAGATGACATGGCCAAGCTGGTGGTTTTCGGGGGGACCGGGTACGCCGGGAGCAGGATCGGCGCCGAGGCGGTGCGCCGCGGGCACGAGGTCGCCGGCGTCGCGCGCAACCCCGGCTCGGTGCCCGAGGGCGTCGAAGCGGTGCAGGGTTCGTTGCACGACGAGGAGTTCGTGGCGCGGGCCGCCAAGGACGCGGACGTCTTCGTGGTCGCCACCCCGGCCCGCGCGATCGACGGCGAGAAGCTGATCGACGCGGTGCCCGGACTGGTCCGGATCGCGCGCGAGAACGGCGTCCGCCTGTCGTTCGTGGGCGGCGCGGCGAGCCTGCTCGTCGCCGAGGGCGGCCCGCGGCTGTTCGACACCCCGGAGTTCCCGGACGAGTACAAGGAAGAGGCCGGCAACCACGCCGAGGTGCTCGCCCTGCTGCGTGAGCAGCCCGAGGACCTCGACTGGTTCTACGTCAGCCCTGCCGCCGAGTTCGGCGCCTGGATCCCCGGCGAGCGCCGCGGCGAGTTCCGGGTCGGCGGCGACGTCCTGGTCACCGACGAGAACGGCAAGTCGCACATCGGCGGCGACGACTACGCGATCGCGTACGTCGACGAGATCGAGCAGCCGAAGCACCGCCGTGCGCGGTTCACTGTCGCCTACTGAAGCTCCTTCAGTACGGGCGCGAAGGTTTCGAGGAACGGCTCGAAGACCGTGATGTAGGAGAAGCCGTAGCGCTTGCGCCGTTCCTCCAGCTGTCCGGCGATCTCCTCGACCGTGCCCAGCAGCAACTGGGGCGCGTCGAGGAGTTCGTCGACGCTGCGGGCGGCGCGGTGCTCGGTCTCGTCGTGCCACGCCGACGCCGCGGCCCGGCGGTCGTCGGTGACCACGACCCGCTGCACCAGCATGTTGTACTCGACGTCGCGGGCCCCGGCGCGAGCCCGGAAGTACGCCACGCGCTCGTCCATCGCCTCGGCGTTGTCGAGGACGAACGTGCCCGGCGGCCGGCCGGGCGCCTGCCTCAGGCCCGCGAAACCCACGACGTCCGCGTGCTCGGCGGCCAGGCCGAGCACGCCGTCGCTGTTGCCCGCGATGAGCAGCCGCGGCTGCTCGACCCCCTCGTCTTCGAAGTGTTTCCGCAGGAAGCCGAGGCTCTCTTCGAGGTAGCCGATGCGGCCCGCGGCGTTCTGCCACGGCAGCCCGGCGGCGTCGAACTCGCTCTTCATGTGCCCGGAACCGAGGCCCAGATCCAGGCGCCCGCCGAGCAGCGCGGCCGTCGACGACGCTTCCCGCGCGAAGAGCGAAAGGTTGTAGAAGGGCACGTTGGACACGAGCGTGCCGAGCCGCGGCCGTTCGGTGACGGCGGCGGCCATGGCCAGCGCCGGGAACGGCGCGAACCGTCCGGTACCGAGGTGATCGGGCACGGTGATGACGTCATAGCCGAGTTCCTCGGCCCGCCGGCACTTCGCGATCCACGCGTCCCGGCTGCCGATTTCGCGGAAGCTCACGCCGAACTTGTAGTTCCCCATGCCGGCGACGCTAGCGCCGGGAACCGCCGCCGGGCGCGGAGTTCGCGCCCGGCGGACGGGTTCGTCAGGCGTTGCCGTCGAAGAGGGACGTGACCGAGCCGTCCTCGAAGACCTGCTGGATGGCTTCCGCCAGCATCGGGGCGATCGACAGCACGGTCAGGCCGTTGAACCGCTTCTCCTCGGGGATCGGCAGCGAGTTCGTGACGATGACCTCGCGCGCCTTGCACTGCGAAAGCCGCTCGGTCGCCGGGTCCGACAGGATGCCGTGGGTCGTCGCGATGACGACGTCCGCCGCGCCCTCGTCGATCAGCGCTTCGGTGGCCTTCACGATCGTGCCGCCGGTGTCGATCATGTCGTCGATCAGCACGCAGAGCTTGCCCTCGACCTTGCCGACCACGCGGTTGGCGACGGCCTGGTTCGGCTTGTCCGGGTCGCGGGTCTTGTGGATGAACGCGATCGGCCGGTCGCCCAGCTGCTGCGCCCACTTCTCGGCCAGCCGCACGCGGCCCGAGTCCGGCGAGACGACGGTGATGTCGGCGTCGCCGTAGGTCTTCTTGATGTGGTCGGCCAGCACGCTCTGGGCCATCAGGTGGTCGACGGGGCCGTCGAAGAAGCCCTGGATCTGCGCGGTGTGCAGGTCGACCGTCATGATCCGGTCGGCGCCCGCGGTCTTGAACAGGTCCGCGATCAGCCGGGCCGAGATCGGCTCGCGGCCCTTGTGCTTCTTGTCCTGGCGCGCGTACGGGTAGAACGGCATCACGACGGTGATCCGCTTCGCGCTCGCCCGCTTGAGCGCGTCCACCATGATCAGCTGCTCCATCACGTACTCGTTGATGGGCGTGGTGTGCGCCTGGATGACGAAGGCGTCGGTGCCGCGGACGGACTCCTCGAAGCGGACGAACAGCTCGCCGTTGGCGAACGTGTGAGCCGTCTGCGGGGTGATCGTCACGTTGAGGTGCTCGGCGACCTCTTCGGCGAGCTCCCGGTGCGCCCGTCCGGAGAAGAGCATCAAGTTCTTCTTCGGCGTACCTGACTTCGGACTCATGCTGGCGACTCCCCGTCGGTTCCTGCTGCTGAATCGGCGTCGAGGGCGGCCTGCGCCGCCTCCGCCGCGGGCGTACCCGGCCGGCGCCGGATCGCCCAGCCTTCGATGTTGCGCTGCGGCGGCGCCGACACCGCGAGTGTGCCCGGCGGGACGTCTTCGCGGATCACGGCACCCGCACCACTGTAAGCGCCGTCACCGATCCGCACCGGGGCGACGAAGGTGTTGTCGGCGCCCAACCGGACATGCGACCCGATAACGGTCTTGTGCTTGTTCACGCCGTCGTAGTTCACGAACACGCTGGAGCAGCCGATGTTGCTGTTCTCGCCGATCGTGGCGTCGCCGACGTAGGTCAGGTGCGGCACCTTGGTGCCGGCGCCGATGTCGGCGGCCTTCGTCTCGACGAACGCGCCGAGCTTGGCCTTGACACCCAGCTTGGTGCCCGGCCGCAGGTAGGTGAACGGCCCGACGTTCACGCGGTCGCCCAGCTCGGAGTCGGAGCCGTGCACCCGCACGACGGAGGCGCCGGCCCCGATCGAGACGTTGGTCAGCGTGCTGTCCGGGCCGACGGTGCTGCCCTCGCCGACCGAGGTCGTGCCCTTGAGCTGCACGCCCGGCTCGATCACGACGTCACGCGAGAGGGTGACGCCGGCGTCGATCCAGGTCGAGGCCGGGTCGACGACCGTGACGCCCTCGCGCTGCCAGCGGCGGACGATCCGGCGGTTCAGCTCGGCGCCGAGCACCGACAGCTGGACGCGGTCGTTGACGCCCTCGGTCAGCCACGGGTCGTCGACGACCAGCGCGCCGACGCCCCGGCCGTCGCCGTTCGCGATGCCCAGGACGTCGGTGAGGTAGAGCTCGCCCTGCGCGTTGTCGGTCGACAGGCGCGAAAGGCCGTCGCGCAGCACCGCGGCGTCGAAGGCGTAGACACCCGAGTTGATCTCGGTGATCTCCGCCTGCTCCGGGGTGGCGTCCTTGTGCTCGACGATCCCGGTGACGTGGCCGGCGTCGTCGCGCGTGATGCGGCCGTAGCCGGCCGGGTCGGCGACCACGGCGGTGAGCACGGTGACGGCGTTCTTCGCCTCGAGGTGCTCGGCCAGCAGGGCCGAGAGCGTCTCGGTGTCCAGGAGCGGGACGTCGCCGTAGCTGACGATCACGGTGCCGGTGAGGTCGGCGGGCAGGGTCGCGAGGGCGCAGCCGACGGCGTGGCCGGTGCCCTTCTGCTCGGCCTGCACCGCGGTGCCGACCGCGCGGCCGAGGTTCTCCGCGACGGCGGCCAGGTGCTCGCCGACGGCCTCGCGGCCGTGGCCGACGACCACGACGAGGTGCTCGGGGTCCAGGCCGGCGGCGGCCCGGACGGCGTGCTCGACGAGGGGCCGCCCGGCGATGGGGTGCAGCACCTTCGGCGTCGAGGAACGCATGCGGGTGCCTTCACCCGCGGCCAGGATCAACGTGCTCAGCGGGCCGGTCAACGACGCTCCCAACGGTTACCAACTGGTGGCTTCTGTCGGGCACCGATCCTAACTGTGCTCCTCGGGGTCCCACGCGGGGTCGGTCGGTAGGCCCTCGCTCGTCCACGCCGCAGCTGGGTCCGCAGCCATCGAGTTGGCCGAGGCCACCTGGTTGCCGCCGCCGCGTTTGGCCTGGTACATGGCCGCGTCCGCGCGGGCGAGGACCTGCTCGCCCCGCTCCTGCGGGCGCAGGGAGACGAGCCCGATCGACAGCGTGACGCCGTGCGACAGGTGGTGCGGCAGGCCGGCGACGGACTTCACCGCACGGCCGAGCGCCATCTTCGCCGCGGACGCCGGGGTGCCCGGCAGCAGCACGATGAACTCGTCACCGCCGTAGCGCGCCACCAGGTCGTCACCGCGCAGGGCGTCACGCAGCGTGCTCGCGACGACACGCAGCACATTGTCGCCTTCGGCGTGCGACTGCTTGTCGTTGACGCCCTTGAAGCCGTCGAGGTCGACGAGCGCGACGGCGAGCGGCTGCGCGTCGGCCGAGGACGCGAGCTGCCGCAGCTTCTCGTCCAGCGCGCGCCGGTTCGGCAGGCCGGTGAGCGGGTCCTGCAGCGCCTGCTGGGTGATCGCGCCGTGCTCGGCCGACAGCCGTTCGTGCTCGCGGCGGGCGTTCAGCGTGGCGATCTGCGACTCGCGCAGGCTCCACATCTCCGTCTCCAGCCGGGTCGCGTAGTCGATCAGCGACTGGCTGGCGCCGGACGCGTAGTCCGGGCTGGTGTCGAGGCGGGCGAGTTCGCGGGCGATGTTCAGCCGCATCGACGGCTGGGAGCCGTCCTCGCCCAGCGACTCGCGGGCCGAGCGGAGCACGTCCAGCGCGTCTTCCCGCCGGCCGGCCTTGTCGAAGCAGCGGGCGAGGGCGATCGTCACGATCTCGCGTTCGCCCGGGTAGCCGATGCCCTCGTGGAGCCCGCGGAGCCGGTCGATCTGGTCCTCGGTGGGCCGGTGCAGCGCGAGCGCGGCGGCCAGCACGCCGACCTGCTCGACGGCTTCGACGCCGGCCCGGCGCGGGAACAGCGACTCGCTGTAGGGGCCCTCGATGGCCATCGCCATCGAGGCGGCGGTGCGGAACTTGTCGGCGCTCTCGTCGTACTCTTCGATCCGCTCCAGCCGCAGGCCCCAGCCGAGCAGCATCTTCACCCGGTTCAGCAGCTGCAGGGTGATCTCGTGCGGGGTCGCGCTCTCGCGGATCGCGGACGCGGCGCGGCTGCTGACCTCTTCGGCGGCTTCGTAGACGCCGAGCTGGTTGAGCACGATCCAGCAGTCGTTCAGCGTCGACCACAGCATCCGGTTCCAGGTGCGGATCCCGACCTGGCGGTCCGGGATCGCGGAGTCGTCGAGGATGGCCAGCGCGCGGGCGATCTCGGTGAGCGCGGCGTCCTCCTGCGCGGCGAGCACGAGGCGGCGCCCGCGTAGGGCGTGCGCGTCGGCCCGCAGCAGCGCCAGGCCGTGGCGCCGGGTGTGCGCGAGCATCTCGTCGAGCCGCGGCTCCGCTTCGGCGGCGAGGCCCTTGGTGATCAGCCGGGCGGTGGCGGAGGAGCGCAGCAGCTGCGCGACCAGCAACGGCTCGCCGCGGCGCTGGGTCTCGTCGAGCAGCTCGTCCATCTGCGCGACGATCTCGAGCTGGTGGGGGTAGTCCGAACGCTGGACCGCGGCGGTCAGCTCACGCGCGCGTCCGACGAGCCAGGCGTCGGACATCTCGATCAGCGTGGGCCGCCTGGCCGCTACCGGGTCGGTCGCCTCTTCGGTCAGCGCCAACCTCCCGGTGTCGTGGTTCGGGGTCCTCAGCTTGGTGTTTTCGCTGCTCCGCCGCCAGGATTCGAACCTGAACTGTCAGAACCAAAATCTGAAGTGCTGCCGATTACACTACGGCGGATTGCTCCTGGTCAGGATAGCGACGATCGGGTGTCGTCCGCGCGGGGGATGCGTTACGCGCCCGTCTGCCGGGTACCCGGGTCCGAAGTACCGGTGAGAGGTTCAGCCACTCCCCACCCGGCGGAACCTCCTGTACCGTAACTTACGGCATCGTAGGTTAGGTAACCCTTTGTAGGGGCACCACGCAGGAAGAAGTGAAGCGTATGACGGCCACGCTCGACCGTTCGCAGCCCACCGGGGAGCCTCCGGCGCCCAAGGGGCCCAAACCTGTCATCGAAGGCACACGCGGAATCGGCGTGCAGCTTTCGGTCTACTTCGGCGTGATCGCGCCGTTGGTGGCACTGCTGGTCGCGGTGCCGTTCGCCTGGGGCTGGGGGCTGAGCTGGGTCGACGTCGGCATCTTCGTGGTGTTCTACGCGATCAGCGGGCTCGGCATCACGGTGTCGTACCACCGCTACTTCACGCACGGCTCGTTCAAGGCCAAGAAGTGGCTGCGCGTGGTCATGGCCATCGCCGGCAGCATCGCGCTGCAGGGCCCGGTCATCACCTGGGTCGCCGACCACCGCCGTCACCACGCGTTCTCCGACCGCGACGGCGACCCGCACTCCCCGTGGGCGTTCGGCACCTCGCCGTGGGCCATCGCCAAGGGTTTCTGGCACGCGCACATGGGCTGGCTGTTCGAGCGCGACCAGACGAACGCCGAGCGCTTCGCGCCGGACCTGGTGAAGGACCCGGCGATCAAGAAGGTCGACGACCTGTTCTGGCTGTGGGCCCTGATCAGCCTGGCGCTGCCGGCCCTCATCGGCGGGCTCGTGTCCTGGTCGCTGTGGGGCGCCGTGACGGCGTTCTTCTGGGCCGGCCTGGTGCGCATCTGCGTGCTGCACCACGTGACGTGGTCGATCAACTCGATCTGCCACATGATCGGCGACCGCCCGTTCACCGCCCGCGACAACTCGGCCAACTTCTGGCCGCTGGCGATCTTCAGCTTCGGCGAGTCCTGGCACAACCTGCACCACGCCGACCCGACGTCCGCGCGCCACGGCGTGAAGCGCGGCCAGATCGACATCTCGGCGCGGCTGATCTGGATCTTCGAGAAGTTCGGCTGGGTGCACGACGTGCGCTGGCCGACCCCGCAGCGGTTGGCCCGAATCGCCACGGACAAGAGCTAGCCTCACTGTAGGGTTCGGCGCGTGGCGGGGAGACGACGTTCAAAGCGTGAGCAGCAGGTCACCGGGGCAAGACCGGCCGCCCCGGTGACCCGCGTCCGGATGACCGGCAGCGAACGGCGGCAGCAGCTGCTGAACGTCGCGCGGGCGCTGTTCGCCGAAAAGGGCTTCGACGGCACGTCGATCGAGGAGATCGCGCACCGCGCCAACGTGTCGAAACCGGTGGTGTACGAGCACTTCGGCGGCAAAGAGGGCATCTACGCGGTGGTCGTCGACCGCGAAACGCAGCTGCTGCTGGAACGCATGGTCTCGACCCTCCACGGCGGTCACCCGAGGGTGATGCTGGAACAGGCGGCGACGGCGTTGCTGTCGTACGTCGAGGATTCCCACGACGGCTTCCGCATCCTGGTCCGCGACTCCCCGGTGGCGAGCTCCACGGGCACGTTTTCCACCGTGCTCAACGACATCGCGAGCCAGGTCGAGCACATCCTGGCCCAGCAGTTCGCGGCGCGTGGCTACGACGAAAAACTGGCGGCGCTGTACGCCCAGGCGTTGGTGGGCATGGTGGCGCTGACCGGCCAGTGGTGGCTCGACGCCCGGAAGCCGAAGCGTGACGAGGTCGCGGCGCACCTCGTCAACCTGGCTTGGAACGGGCTGTCCCATCTGGAGGACAAGCCCAAGCTCCGGCTGAGATGACGGTTTCCGTCGAGGGTCCGGGCGTAACGGTCACGTTGTCGAACCTCGACCGCTCGGAAGGCGACCTCGTGGTCTTCTCGGTCCGCGGTGACCTCGAACTGCGCGCGGTCCACACCGGCGGAGTCGTCGAGCTGGCGTGGACGCTCCGCGGACCCGAGTCGGTGCTGGATCGGGCGCGCCACTGGGAGTGCGTGGCCCGCACGTTCCTGACTCCGGGCGAGGAACTGCGCCGCTTCAGTGCGGACGTGACCGCGTTCCTGGCTACTTGAGCAAGCCGGCCTGGTGCAAGTGGTCGAAGATGAGCTTGTCCACCGCCGACACCCGGTCACGGTCCGCGTAGCCGAGCCAGGCGATCTCCTCGATCTCGCTGCTCGCCGCCAACGTCCCTGTGTACTCCGCGGTGAAGCACGTCATCCGGACGACCACGCCCGCCGCCTTGCCGTCCGCCTGGGCTTCGAAGGCGCCGGCCGGCCGGATCGTCGGCTCGGCGATCGCGACGGTGACCTCTTCGCGGATCTCGCGCACCAGGGTCTGCTCGTCCGTCTCGCCCGGCTCGCGCTTGCCGCCCGGGAGGTAGTACGCCTGCTTGCCGCGCGAGCGCGTGCTCAGGATGCGGCCGTCCACCAGGTGCAGCCAGGCGATCTTGTCGATCACGCCAGCCCCGCCAGCGCCTCGTCGGTGGTCACGACCGTGCCCAGGCGCGGGAAGATCTTCGTGATCGCGTTCTCGTGCGAGATGTCCGACAGGGCCGTCATCGCGTCCGAGACCGCCACCGTGTCGTAACCGTGGTCCGAAGCCGCGCGCAGGGTCGACTCGACGCCGAACTCCGTCGCGATGCCGCCGAACACCACCGTGCGGACGCCCTGGCCGCGCAGGTACTCGTCCAGGTCGGTGCCGGCGAAGCCGCCGATCGTGAACTTGGTGACGATCTTGTCGTCCTGCGGGTCGAACACCAGCTCGTTGCCCGGCGGGTTGTCCGGCCGCGACACCTTCACGATCACGACCGGCGCGCCCGCCGCGCGGAACGCCTCCCGCAGGCGCAGGGCGTTCGCCAGGACCGTTTCGCCGGTGTGCGGCGTGGTCGGCAGCACCACGATCCGCTCCTGCAGGTCGACAAGCACGAGGGCGGACGTGGCCGGATCGATCTTCGTCATACCCCGATCCTAGGCAGTAGGGTTTCCGGACATGGGGAACAGCAGGGAAATCGTGGTGACCGGCGGCGGCACGGGCATCGGGTACGCCGTCGCGGCGGCGTTCGCGCAGGCAGGTGACCGGGTCACGATCACCGGGCGCCGGGAGAAGGTGCTCACCGAGGCGGCGACGCTGCTGGGCGCGCGGCCGGTGGTGTTCGACGCGGCCGATCCGGCGGCCGTCGAGACCGCACTGGGCGAGTTGCCGGACCGGGTCGACGTGCTCGTCAACAACGCCGGCGGCAACACGGACTTCAGCGGCGACGGCGGCGAGGGTCTCGCCGGGTTCGCGGCCGCCTTCGAGCGGAACCTCCGGTCCAATGTGGTCAGTGCGGCGCTGGTGACGCACGCGCTGCGCGACCGCCTCGCCGACGGCGCGCGGATCGTGACGATCGGCTCGATCGCCGCCCACACCGGCGCCGGCTCGTACGGCGCCGCGAAGGCCGCGGTCGAGGCGTGGAACGTCAGCGTGGCGCAGGAGTTCGGCCCGCGCGGGATCACCGCGAACGTCGTCGCGCCGGGCCTGATCGGCGAGACAGAGTTCTTCCACGGCAAGCTCAGCGACCGCCGCCGCGAGCGGCTGGTCGGCAACACGATGAACAAGCGACCTGGCACGCCGGAGGACGTCACCGCCGTGGTGACGTTCTTGGCGAGCCCGGCCGCCGGGCACGTCACCGGCCAGGTGCTGCACGTCAACGGGGGCGCCTACCTGGGCGGCTGAGGCGTCGCCGATCGGTTCGGACGCTGGAAGCCGGTCCCCGGACGCCAGGTCGGCGGTGGCGTCCGGGGACCGGCGCGGTGCTGCCGCGGGAACGCTTTCTTCGGACCGCGTCCAACACTCGTCGGTGGCGGGCGAAAAACTCCTGGTGCACACCATGTTCCGCGATCGCCTCGCGGCACGACAGTGTTCCCGGCACCGGCCGGGTGTGTCTTTTGCACACCTCAGGCGGGCGTGACCTTCAGCAGCTTGTCGTTCGTCCCGTCCGACGTGGTCACGTACAGCGCGCCGTCCGGGCCGCTGCGGACCGCCCGCAACCGGCCGAACTTGTCGTCGAACTCGGGCGGCAGGGAGACGTCGAGGACCTTGCCCGCGGGGTCCAGGTGGAACAGCAGCAGCTTCTGTCCCTTGAGGGCGACGACGACGAGCGCGCCGTCGTTCGGCCCCCACTGGGCGCCGGTCAGGAACGCGTCGCCGCTGATCGCCTCGGTGATCTTCCCGGATGTCCACAGTGGACTCACCGCGTCCGGGAAGCGCTTGAGGTCGGTCATCGGCACGCTCTCGTCGTAGCTCGAGTCCGTGCCGCCCTTCGACGGGTCCCAGCCGTAGTTCGCGCCCGGCTTCAGCAGGTTGACCTCGTCGTCGAACGTCGGGCCGTGCTCGGCGGTGATCACCTGGCCGCTGCCCGGCCGGATCGCCACGCCCTGCAGGTTGCGGTGCCCGTAGGTGTAGATGAGCCGTTCGCGCGGGTCCGGCGACGTGATGAACGGGTTGTCCGGCAACGGCTTCCCGGTCTTCGCGTCCAGCCGCAGCACCTTGCCGCCCAGCGCGTGCCGGTCCTGCGAGACGGTCGACTTCGCCGTGTCGCCGGTGCCGACCAGCAGCGCGCCGTCCGGCGCGAACGTCGGGCGGCAGCCGGAGTGCCGTCCGCTCGGGTTGACCGGCAGCCCGGTCAGCAGGTCCTTGACCTTCGTCGCGCTCGCGCCGTCGCCGGCCAGCTTCCAGGTGACCAGCCGGATGTCGACGGCCTTGCCGCCCTCCTGGTGGTCCTGGCAGGTGATGAACTCACGGCTGGTCGTGAAGTCCGGGCTGATCACCATGCCGAGCAGCCCGCCCTCGCCCTGCACGAGGACGTCGGAGAAGTCGGCCTTGACGTCGGTGACCTTGCCGTCGCGGATCAGCGCGAGCTTGCCCGGCCGCTGCGGCACGAGGTAACCGCCGTCGGGCAGGAAGCCGATGTCCCAGCCGTGCTCGAGCCCTTCGGTGACCGTCTCGACCTTGAACTTCCCGCTCGACGCCGTGGGCGCGGGTGGCGGGACGCTCTGCACGGGGGCGCTCGACGCCCCTGAGCAGCCCGTGACCAGCAGGGACACCACACCGATGAGACCCAGCACACGCCGCATAACGGCTCATCCTGCCATCAAGCGGTGAAATCGCCGTTCGCTGCCGCACGCGTGAGGAACTCCAGGTCGGCGTCGCCCGGGAGGTAGTGCCCGGTGCCGGGAACCAGATCGACGACGGCGTCCGGCGCCACCGCCTCGAGCCGCCGTTTGGTCGTCGCGGAGTCGACCATGACGTCGTCCGCGCCGGCGACGGCGTACACCGGCATGGTCAGCCCGGCCAGCGCGGCGTCGCCGAACGCCGGGAACGGCCCGGTGCGGTAGCGGTAGTTCGCCGACACGAGCAGCTGGTGCTCGACGACCGGCGACGATCCCGCGTCCCCGAGCACCCCGGCCACGGACCGGCGGCGCCCCCATTCACCCAGCATCGCCAGGAACACGGCCTTTACCAGGAACCCCTTCTTCATCGGGCCGAGGCCGATCGGGGACCGCAGCGCCAGCGCCGTGACGCGCCCGGGCCGCCGGGTCGCGTAGTCGAGCGCGAGCCAGCCGCCGAGCGACGACGTCAGGAAAGCCGCCGACGCGACCCCGAAGTGGTCGAGCACGGCGTCCAGCCAGGTCGCGTACCGGTCCGTGCCGAGCGGCGGGCGCGTCTCGGCGCTCAATCCAGGCTCGCCGATGACGTCGACGGCGTACACCCGGAACCGCTCGGCCAGCTCCGGGAGCCGGTGGGCCCATTCGCCGGAGTTGCTGCCGGAACCGTGCAGCAGCACGAGGGCCGGGGCGCCGGCCGGGCCGGAGACGAGCACGAACGTCTCGCCCTCGGGGGTCGGCACCCGCACCTGCTCGTGGGGGACGGGCCACGCCTTGAGGACGTCGAGGTAGCGCTCGCGCAGCAGCCGAGCGCCAGCTTCGGATTTGTATATCGTCATGCAAAGTACTCTAACCTTCCCTATCAAGCGGTTAAATAGGGAGTGTTAAGTCCCTGGTCGGATCAGGCCGGACTCGTAGGCGAACACCACCGCGTGCACCCGGTCGCGCAGCCGCAGCTTGCCCAGGATCCGCCCGACGTGCGTCTTCACCGTCGTCTCGCCGATGTACAGCTTCGCCGCGATCTCGCCGTTCGACAGCCCTCGCGCGATCAGCCCCAGCACGTCCTTCTCGCGCTCGGTCAGCACGCCGAGCTTCGCGACGTCGACCGGGTCGCGGTCGTCGTCGAGGTAGCGGTCGAGCAGCCGCCGGGTGACCGACGGCGAGACCATCGCGTCGCCGCGCAGCACCCCGCGGACCGCGACGAGCATCTCCTCGGACGGCGCGTCCTTCACCAGGAACCCGCTGGCCCCGGCGCGCAACGCGGCGTAGGCGTACTCGTCGAGGTCGAACGTCGTGATGATCAGGACCCGCACGTCCGGCAGCTCCGCGCAGATCCGCCCGGTCGCCGTGACGCCGTCGAGCACCGGCATCCGGACGTCCATCAGGACCAGGTCCGGCCGCAGCTCCCGAGCCTTCTCGACGGCTTCCTCGCCGTTCGCGGCCTCCCCGACGACGGCGAGGTCGTCCTGGCTCTCGACGATCATCCGCAGGCCGACCCGCACCAGTTCCTGGTCGTCGCAGAGCAGCACCCGGACGCTCACGGCCCGACCACCAGGCTCGCGCGCACCCGGTAGCCGCCGCCGGGCAACGGCCCGGTCGCCAGCTCGCCGTGGTACATCTCGACGCGCTGGCGCATCCCTTCCAGCCCGCGGCCGGACGACGGCAGCGCCGGGGAAGGTGCCCCTTCGCCA
This sequence comes from Amycolatopsis heterodermiae, assembly GCF_034929455.1. Taxonomy (NCBI): domain Bacteria; kingdom Bacillati; phylum Actinomycetota; class Actinomycetes; order Pseudonocardiales; family Pseudonocardiaceae; genus Amycolatopsis; species Amycolatopsis heterodermiae. The sequence continues at coordinate 812,143 of NZ_JAYFSI010000001.1, read as the reverse complement.
CCGGTGTTCGTCACCTCGATCCGGGTCTCACCGGGCCCGAAGGCGACTTCGACGCGGCCGGTCGCGTCGGCCGGGGCGTGCTTGATCATGTTGGTCAGTGCCTCCTGGACGATCCGGTACGCCTGCAGCGCGGCGCTCGCGGGCAGGCCGCCCGGGTCGCCGGTGACGTCGAGCGTCACCGCGCGCCCGGACTGGTCGACGAGCTCCCGCAGCTCCGCGACCGTCGGCTGCGGGCTGCGCGCGGCCTGGCCGGCGTGCAGGACGTCGAGCAGCCGCCGCAGCTCGGCGAGCGCGTCACGGCCCGTGCGGCCGATGGTGTCGAGCGTGCGGTCGACGACGTCAGGGTCGCGGTGGCGAGCCAGCTTCGCGCCTTCGGCGTTCAGCACGATCACGCTCATGCTGTGCGCCAGCACGTCGTGCAGCTCCCGCGCGATCCGCGCGCGTTCCTCGGCGGCGACCGCGCGGGTCTGGGCGTCGGCCCGTTTCTCCTCCTCCTCGGCGAGCTGTTCCTTGGCGTGGAAGAACTCCCCGAGCGCCCAGGCGGCGATGTGCAGCGGGAGGATCCCGACGATCGTGAGCGTCGGGTTGTCGGAGTAGGTGCCCCAGGTGAAGCCCCACAGGAAGTCGAGGACGACGATGCCGGCCGCGACCAGCGCGCCGAACCACCGGTCGCCCAGCTTCACGAGGGTGAACAGCACCACGGCCATGCTCAGCTCGGCGCGGCCGCGGTCGAACGCCCAGATCTCGTTCGTGTAGGCCACGGTGGCCCCGGCGATGATCAGCACCGCGGCGATCCGCGGGTGACGGCGGCGCACCAGCAGCGGCAGCAGGAACAGCATCGGGATCGCTCGGGTGGTCCACGGCGCGTCGCCGTTCCAGTTGGGCGCCAGGGAGACGAACACCGCGTACAGCGGCAGGTCCACCGTCCACCGGTGCCTTCGCACCCACATCACGAGTCTTTCCACGGACCGAACGTAACGCGGTGGCCGGGCCGGTGGCGTCATTCCTCCGGTCGGTCCTTGTCCTCCTTCGGGAGGACATGCGCGGCCGATCCGGCGGATTCGGGGCCACGACGGTGGTTTCTAGCGTCGGGATTCATGTCGATCACCAGAGAATTCCTCCGCCACCCGATGCTGACGGGTGCGATCGCGGCCAGCTCGCCGCGGCTCGCCGAGACGATGACGGCCGGCCTCGGCCTGGAACACGCGTCGCGCGTCGCCGAACTGGGGCCGGGCACCGGCGTCTTCACCGAAGCCGTCCTCGCGCTGCTTCGCCCCGAAGCGCGCTTCACGGCCGTCGAGATCAACCCGCGTTTCGCGGACGCGCTGCGGGACCGGTTCCCGCAGGTCGACGTCGTGACGGGTTCGGCGGAACACCTTGCGCCCGAACGGTTCGACGTCGTCGTGTCCGGTCTGCCGTGGACCGCCATGACCGCGGACCGGCAGCACCGCATCCTCGATGCGGTCACCGCGTCGCTCGCCGCGAACGGCCGGTTCACGACGTTCGCGTACGCCCACGCCGCCTGGACACCACCCGCTCGTCGTTTCGCTGCTTCACTGCGAAGCCGCTTTGCCGTCGTAGAGCGGACTTCGGTCGTCTGGGGGAATCTGCCACCGGCGTTCGTCTACCGCGCGGCGCTGCCGGTGAGCGTGGGGAGGACCCGGCGTGGACAGCCTGCTGCGGCCCCTGCTTGACGCGCCCGCGGCGGTCGTCTACCTGGTCTGCGGCCTGCTGGTCACGGCGGAAACCGCGCTGCTGCCGGGAATCGTGCTGCCGACGCTGTCGGCGTTGCTGCTGATGGGTTTCCTCGCCGAGCGCGGCACGCTCCACCTGGGACTCGCGTTCGCGGTGGCCGTGGTGGCGGCCGTGCTCGGGGACCAGCTCGCGTACCTCGAAGGACGGCGGTGGGGACGACGGCTGGCGCGCCGCGTCGGCCAGGACCGCTGGCACCGCGCGGAATCGGCCGTCGCGCGCTACGGCGTCCCGGCGGTGATCGCCGGGCGCTGCCTGGTCGGCGTGCGGACGATCGTGCCGCGGGTGGCGGGATCAGCGGCGATGCCGTACCGGCGGTTCGCGGTGGGCAGCGTGGGTGCGGCCGTGCTGTGGGCGGGCGCGGAGCTGCTGGCCGGTCACCTGACCGCGCTGGTCGTCTGAAGCAGGGCTTCCGCGGTTTCGGCGTCCGCGGGCAGGAACGTCTCCAGCTTCAGCTCCGACACCGTGACGTCCGCCGCGGTCGCGAACGTCGTGATCGCGGTGATCAGCCGCAGCTCACCGACCGAAGTGGACAGCCGGACCGGCACCGCGAAACCCAGGTGGTCCGGGGCCGGCGGGGGTGCCGGCGGCAGGTACGTCTCGAGTTCGGCGAGCTGCGCGGCCAGCCGGTCGTCGGGGGTGCGGGCCAGGTCGTTGCGGATGCGCTCGAGGATGTGGCGCGCCCAGTCGTCGAGGTTGCGCACGCGCGGCGCCATGCCCTGCGGGTGCAGCGCGAGCCGCAGCGTGTCCACCGGCTCCTCCAGCAGTTCCGGCGCGACGCCCTCGGTGAGCAGGCCGAACGCGTCGTTGCTCGCGACCAGCACGCCGTAGCGGTCGACGACGATGGCCGGGTAGGGCCGGTGCCCGTCGAGCAGCCGCCGCAGGCCGTCGAGCACCGGCTTGATCGCCGGGTCGTCGAGCCGCGTCTCGGGGTACGACGGCGCGAAACCGGCGGCGTAGAGCAGGCCGTTGCGTTCGCGCAGCGGCAGTTCGAGGGATTCGGCGACGCGCAGCACCATCGCGCGCCCGGGCAGCGAGCGCCCGCTCTCCATGAAGCTCACGTGCCGCTGCGTCGTCCCGGCCCGCAAGGCCAGGTCGAGCTGGCTGATGTGGCGCCGCACGCGCCAGTCCTTGAGCGCCGTTCCGAAGTTCACCCGCCCATCATCTCGGCCCGCGCCATTCCCCGCGAGGAATTGAGCGCATACCCCGTCGCGGCGAGGCTGGCGGCATGACGAACTACGGCCTGGTCGTACCGACCTACCAGCCCATCCTCGACGCCGGGCGGACCGCGCCCGAGCTGGTCGAGACCGCCGTCGAGGCCGAACGGCTCGGCCTCGACTCCGTGTGGGTGGGCGACACGCTCGCCCGCGCCCCGATCGACGCGCTGACGATCCTCAGCGCGTTCGCCGCGCGCACGTCCCGCGTCACGCTCGGGACGGCGTCCCTGCTCCCGGCGCTGCGGAACCCGGTTCTCACGGCGAACCAGCTGCTCAGCATCGACCTGCTGAGCGGCGGGCGGCTCACGGTGGCGGTCGGTGCCGGGTTCACCGGGCGGAGCGAGCCGGAGTTCGCGTTCGCGGGTGTCCCGTGGGCGCGGCGCCGGGCGCGGCTGGACGACATCGTCGCGCTGTGGCGGGCCGCGTGGAGCGGCGCGACGTCGTTCCACGGGTCCCTCCTGCACTACGACTCCCTGCCGTCCTTCCCGGCGCCGTCCCGCCCGGGTGGCCCGCCGGTGTGGCTGGCGGCGCACACGCCGGAGGCCCTGGAGCGCGCTGGACGGCTCTACGACGGCTGGCTGCCGTACCCGCCGGACCCGGCGGACTACGTCTCGGGGCTGGCCGCGATCCGCTCGTCGGCGACCCGCCCGGTGACCCCGGCGCTGTTCGCGACGGTCCTGATCGAGGACGACGCCGAGCGCGGGAAGGTGCTGCTGGACGAGTACTGCCAGCGCAACTACGGCATGCCTCCCGAGTTCGTCCAGCGGATCCAGATGCAGGTCACGGGCACGGTCGCGGAGGTGGCCGCCCAGCTGCGCGAGTACGGCGGCGCGGAGCACGTGCTGCTGCGCGTCGCGAGCACCGAGCCGAAGGTCTTCGACGAGCAGCTGCCGCGGCTCGCGGAGCTGGCGGAGCACCTCCGCGGCCAGCCGTGATCGGAAATGTGTCGGGGGTGGCACGTAGGCTGGGACCGTGACCGACGCTTCACTGTCCGGACTCCTTACCGCCACACTTCCCGACCCGGCCCTGCGCGGAGTGGTCGAGCGCGCCGGCGCGCCGCTGCTCGAACTCCAGGGGCCGATCGCCGCGCGGCAGCTCGTCGCCGCCGCCCTCGCCAGTGACGACGGTGCCGGGAAACCCGTGCTCACCGTGACCGCCACCGGCCGCGAGGCCGACGAGCTGACCGCGTCGCTGGGCGCCCTCCTCGGCAAGGGCCGGGTCGCCGACTTCCCCTCCTGGGAGACGCTGCCCCACGAGCGGCTCTCGCCCCGCGCCGACACCGTCGGGCGGCGGCTGGAGGTGCTCCACCGGCTGAAGACGGGCGACGACGACCTGCGCGTCGTCGTCGCCACCGTCCGGAGCCTGATCCAGCCGATGGCGCCCGGCCTGGGCTCGCTGGCGCCCGTCGACCTGGTCGTCGGCGAGGAGCAGAGCTTCGACGCCCTGCTGGAACGGCTGGTCGAGCTGGCCTACACCCGCGTCGACATGGTCGAGAAGCGCGGCGAGTTCGCCGTCCGCGGCGGCATCCTCGACCTGTTCGGCCCGACCGCGCAGCACCCGGTCCGGATCGAGTTCTGGGGCGATGAGGTCAGCGAGATCCGCGCGTTCGCCGTCTCCGACCAGCGGTCGCTGCCCGGCGAGATCCCGCGGGTCACCGCGCCGCCGTGCCGTGAGCTGCTGCTCACCCAGCCGGTCCGGGAGAAGGCCGCCGAGCTGGCGAAGACGTACGAAGCCGACGCCCACCTGGCCGAGATGCTCACCAAGCTGGCCGACGGCATCCCCGTCGAGGGCATGGAGGCGCTCATCCCGGTGCTCTGCGAGGGCGAGCTGGAGCTGCTCACCGACGCGATGCCGGTCGGCACCCACGTGCTGCTCACCGATCCGGAGAAGATCCGCGCCCGCGCCGCCGACCTCGTCCGCACCGGCCAGGAGTTCCTCGAAGCGTCCTGGACGACGGCCGCGGCGGGCGGCCAGGCCCCGATCGACCTCGGGGCGTCCGCCTACCGCGGCCTCGACGGCATCGCCACCCACGCGCGGGACACCAAGCGCACCTGGTGGACGCTCAGCCAGCTGACCAGCGAAGACCCCGACGTCTACCGCGTCTCGGTCGAGTCCGCGCCGTCCTACCGCGGCGAGCTCGAACGCGCGATGACGGACCTGCGCGCGCACACGGCGTCGGGCGGCACGGCGGTGCTCGTCGTGGCCGGGCACGGCACCGCGTCGCGCGCGGTCGAGCAGCTGTCGAGCGCGGACGTCCCGGCGATCCTGGCCGGCGACGGCGTCACCGGCCCGCTCCGGCCCGGCACGGTCACGGTCACCTGCGGCGCCCTGACCGACGGGTTCGTCGCCCCGGAGCGCGCCCTCGTCGTGCTGTCGGAGGCGGACCTCACCGGCCGCGGGGCCGGCGCCGGAACGTCCACAAAGGACCTCAACACCAAGATGCCGTCGCGGCGGCGCAACGCCGTCGACCCGCTGGCGCTCAAGAACGGCGACTACGTCGTGCACGAGCAGCACGGCATCGGCCGGTTCGTCGAGATGGTGCAGCGCACGGTCGCCGGCGCGACCCGCGAGTACCTGCTGCTGGAGTACGGCTCGTCCAAGCGCGGCCACCCGGGCGACCGCCTGTTCGTGCCGACCGACCAGCTCGACGAGGTGTCCAAGTACGTCGGCGGCGAGCTGCCGACGCTGAACAAGCTCGGCGGCTCGGACTGGAAGAACACCAAGGCGCGGGCCAAGAAGGCGGTCAAGGAGATCGCCGCCGAGCTGGTGCAGCTCTACGCCGCGCGCCAGGCCGCGCCCGGGCACGCGTTCGGCCCGGACACGCCGTGGCAGGGCGAGCTCGAGGACGCCTTCCCGTTCACCGAGACCAACGACCAGCTCGCCGCGATCGACGAGGTCAAGGGCGACATGGAGCGCGGGGTCCCGATGGACCGCGTGATCTGCGGCGACGTCGGGTACGGCAAGACCGAGATCGCCGTGCGCGCGGCGTTCAAGGCGGTGCAGGACGGCAAGCAGGTCGCGGTGCTCGTCCCGACCACGCTGCTCGCCCAGCAGCACCTCAACACCTTCACCGAGCGCATGGCCTCCTTCCCGGTGAAGATCCGGGGCCTGTCACGGTTCTCCGCCAAGAGCGAGACCGACGCGACGCTGGAGCAGCTGGCCAGCGGCGAGATCGACATCGTCATCGGCACGCACCGCCTGCTGCAGACGGGCATCCGCTACAAGGACCTGGGTCTCGTGATCGTCGACGAGGAGCAGCGTTTCGGCGTCGAGCACAAGGAACACATCAAGGCGCTGCGCACGCACGTCGACGTCCTGACGATGTCCGCGACGCCGATCCCGCGCACGCTCGAGATGTCGCTGGCCGGCATCCGCGAGATGTCGACGATCCTGACGCCGCCGGAAGACCGGCACCCGATCCTGACCTACGTCGGCTCGTACGACGACAAGCAGGTCGGTGCCGCGATCCGCCGCGAGCTGCTGCGTGACGGCCAGGTCTTCTACGTCCACAACCGCGTTTCGTCGATCGAGAAGGCCGCGCGGCACATCCGGGAGCTGGTGCCGGAGGCGCGGGTCGTCACCGCGCACGGGCAGATGAACGAGGACAAGCTCGAGAAGATCATCCAGGGCTTCTGGGAAAACGAGTACGACGTCCTGGTGTGCACCACGATCGTCGAGACCGGCCTCGACATCTCGAACGCGAACACGCTGCTGGTCGAGCGCGGTGACCTGCTGGGTCTCGCGCAGCTGCACCAGCTTCGCGGCCGCGTCGGGCGCGGTCGCGAGCGCGGGTACGCGTACTTCCTGTACCCGCCGGAGGCGCCGCTGACGGAGACGGCCCACGACCGGCTCGCCACGATCGCCCAGAACACCGAGCTGGGCGCGGGCATGGCCGTCGCGATGAAGGACCTGGAGATCCGCGGCGCGGGCAACATCCTGGGCGCGGAGCAGTCCGGCCACATCGCGGGGGTCGGCTTCGACCTGTACGTGCGGCTGGTCGGCGAAGCGGTCGACGCGTTCCGGAAGCACGCGGGCGCCGAGCCGGCCGAGGACGAGGAGATGGCCGACGTCCGCGTCGACCTCCCGATCGACGCCCACCTCCCGCACGACTACGTGCCGGGCGAGCGGTTGCGCCTGGAGGCGTACCGCAAGATCGCGGCGGCGCCGGACACCGCGGGCCTGGACGCGGTGCGCGAGGAGCTGATCGACCGCTACGGCCAGCCGCCGGCGCCGGTCAACCGGCTGCTGGCGGTGGCGAAGTTCCGGCACACGTGCCGCGAGGCGGGCGTGACGGAGGTGGCCGTCCAGGGCAACACCGTCCGGTTCGCGCCGCTGCCGTTGCAGGACTCGCAGATGGTGCGGTTGAAGCGGCTGTACCCGAAGGCGATGTTCAAGGCCGTGACGAACACGGTGTCCGTCCCGAAGCCCACGGAAGGTCCCGCGGGCGGCCGGATCGGTGCGCCGACGTTGCGCGACGAGGAACTGCTCGACTGGTGCGCGAAGCTGCTGACGCAGTTGACGAAGAGGCCCGCGCCGGTTTCCTAGCGGGGCCACGGGAAAAGGCGGTCAGCCGACTTCGCTGAACATCGGCGGCATCGGCTCCGCCAGCCCCATCCGCACCTGCTCCACCGGCACCGGAACCGCTCCGGCGCCCGCCATCGGCAGCGGCCGTGGCCTGCGTGGTTTACGTGCCCCGGCGCCACCACCGCGTCCCGGGTACACGAGCAGGCCGCGCGCCGGGTCCGGCACCGCGTCCAGCGCCGCCGTCACGACCGGCAGCGTCCGGAACGCGTCCCGGCTTTCCTCGGAACGGAATTCGATCTCCAGCACGACGCCCCAGCGGTGTTCGTGCCACACCCACTGCTCGGCGCCGTTCGTCAGTGCTGCTTCGGTCAGTGCGTCACCGCGGGCGAGGCGCCACAACGTAGCCGTGGACTCGCCATCGAAGACCTCGATGGTCAGCCAGTGGTCCATGTCATCGAAGGTACGCCCGCCGACACCGCACCGGTGTTGCGGTTCGGGTGCGATGGTGTGAGAGGGTATGCGCTGTGATGCGGATCATGGGGCGCCCTCGCGCGCTGGTCGCGGTTGTTGCCGGAGCTCTCCTGCTCGCCGGGTGCGGCACGGGCCCCAGTCAGGTCGGCAGCGCCGCGATCGTCGGTGACACCTCGATTTCCATCGACCAGGTGCAGAACCTGATCGACAAGGCCGTCCGCGAGCACCCGTACGCGCAGAAGCTGGCCTCCGAGCACAAGCTCGACCTGCTCGGCCGCGCGTTCGTCGGCCAGCTCGTGCTGCACGAGCTGCTCCTGAAGGCCGCGCAGCAGGAGGGCATTTCGCCCAACTACGGGCAGATCGACGCCCAGCTGGCGAAGGACCCCCTCGCCGGGGCGGTGCCCGCGAACTCGGCCAACGAGGCCCAGGCCGTCAGCCAGGTGGCCACCCGGGCGCGCGACCACCGCGAAGAGCTGACCGACGCCAACCTCGCGCAGGAGCTGGCCGACAAGACCATGCCGGACCTGGCGGTCGCGTTCGACTACACGTCGATCGGCTCCCTCCCGACCTCCGACGGCCAGGAACCGCCTCAGGGGCCCGCCGCGCAGAAGGCGGCCTACGACCTCGGCCGGCAGTTCGCCGCCGACCCCGCGGCCGCGGCCAAGCGCGTCGGTGCCGACAACCAGTACGAGCAGTCGCTGCGGCAGCAGGCGGCCTCGCAGGGCCAGAACGTCGACTCCATCCCGCCGCTCACCGGGGTCAACGTGGTGCTGCCGGCGGCACAGGCCGGCGTGCTCGCCGCGACGCCGCTCTTCGGCTCCGCGACCGGCACCGTCGCGGTCTTCCCGTACCCGAACCAGCAGGGCACGTGGTTCGTCGCCGTCGTCCGGCAGCGCTCGGACGACAAGCCCGTCGCCACGGAGCAGCCCCAGACGCTCGACCCCGCCACCAAGGGCGCCATCGGCATGCGGCAGCTGCAGCCGTACTTCGACCGGCTCGGCGTGCGCGTCAACCCGCGGTACGGCGTGTGGGACGTCGTCGGCCTGACCGTCGTGCCGGACCAGGACGCCGCCCAGGGCCTCGTGCTGTCCTCGGGTGCTCCGAAGCAGCAGTGACGACCGGCGTCGTCGTGGTCGTCCGCGGGGCGACCCTGCCCGCCGCGGCGCTGAAGGTCCTGCGCGATTCCACCGCCGTCTACGCGGCCACGGACGTCGACCCCGAGGTGTTCGGGGTCCCGGCCGTGACGTCGGCGTCGTCGCTGAAGGACATCGTGCTGCTCGCGACGTCCCGCGACGAGCCCGCCGCGTCCCTGCTCATCGCGACCGGCGCGCGGGTGATCGACACCCCGGTCCCGCCGCTCGTCGAGGCCGCGGACGTGATGGACCGCCTGCGCTCGCCCGGCGGCTGCCCGTGGGACGCCGTCCAGACGCACGAGTCGCTGCGGCAGTACCTGGTCGAGGAGACCTACGAGCTGCTGGACGCGATCGAAGACGGTGACCGCGAGGCCCTGCGTGAGGAGCTCGGCGACGTCCTGCTCCAGGTGCTGTTCCACGCCCGCGTCGCCGCCGAGGACGCCGACGACCCGTTCGGCATCGACGACGTAGCCGCCGCGCTCGTCGAGAAGCTGGTCGGCCGCCACCCGAACGTCTTCGCGGACGCCGACAAGGTGCACTCGGCCGAGCACCAGGAGCTCAAGTGGGAAGAGCTGAAGCAGCGCGAGAAGCAGCGTAAGTCCATTGTGGATGGTGTCGCGCTCGGCCAGCCCGCGGTCGCGCTGGCGGGCAAGCTCGGCCAGCGCAGCGGCCGCGCGGGCATCCCGCTGGACCTGTTCCCCGCGGGCGCGAACGCGGCCGCCCAGCTGTTCCGCATCGCCGCCACGGCCCGCCGAGCGGGCGTCGACGCCGAAGGCGAGCTGCGGACGCTGGCGAAGGAGTTCGCGCTGGAGATCCGCGCGGCGGAGCAAGCCGCGCGCGACGCCGGCCTGGAGCCGACAACCCTGGAGGCGGACGGCTGGCGCAAGTTCTGGCCCTCCCGCGACTGACGCCGAAAGCTCGTGTGACGCAGCACACAGTCGGGTGAGAACCGAATCCGATCATCCGGCGTCTTCCCTGGTGTGAGGACGAAGCCACTGGAGGACGCGGACGAGGAGCACCTCGTCCGGCGCACGGCCAAGGGCGACCGCGCGGCGTTCGAGGAGCTCTACCGCCGCACGTCGCCCTGGCTGGCCGTGCGCCTGCGCCGCCGGTGCGCGGACGAGCAGGTCGTCGCCGAGGTCATGCAGGAGACGTACCTGGCCGTCTGGCGCGCGGCGGGGTCGTTCGCGGGCGCCGCGACCGGCGGTTCCGCGGTCGGCTGGGTGTGGACCATCGCGGTGCGGCGGCTGGTCGACGCCTTCCGGCGGCGGGCGCACCACGCGCAACCGCCGCCGGTGATGGCGCTCGACGTCGCGCCGGTGCCGGGCGCCGAAGAAGAGGCGCTGGCGGCGGCGGTCGGCGACGACGTCGGTGACGCGTTGCGCGACCTCGCCCCCGAGCTGCGGGCCGTGCTGCAGGCGATGGTGCTCGACGGGCTGACCGTCCGGGAGACCGCCGTCCTGCTCGGCCTGCCGGAAGGAACCGTCAAGACCCGGGCCCGCCGGGCGCGGATCGCGATGCGGGAGGCACTGTCATGAACCATGCGTCGGACCGGCTCATCACCGGGTACGCGGCGGGTGACGACCTCCCCGGCGACCAGCTCTGGGGCCTCGAAGCACACCTCGAGGCCTGCGCGCAGTGCCGGGCGAGGCTGGCCGCGCTGACGCCGATGCAGCCGGTGGTCGACCTCGTCTGGTCGCGGCTCGCGGTGGACATCCAGCTGTCGGGCGAACCGGCGCACCCGCGTCCGGTCCGGCAGCCGAAGCGGCGGCGGTGGCTGTCCACCTGGGTCACCCCGGTGATGGTGCCGTGGCTGGCGATGATCGTGCTGCTCACGCTGCTCGCGGTGGTGTTCGACCAGGTCTGGCACACGGTGTTCGACACGACGGCGGTGCAGCTGTTCGCCCCGGTGCTGCCGGTGCTGGGCGTCGCCGCGTCGTGGGCGCGGGGGCTCGATCCGGCGTACGAGGTCGTCGTCTCGACCCCGCGGGCCGGGCTCTACCTGATCGCGCGGCGGACGGTGGCGGTGCTGCTCGTCGTCCTGCCGGTGCTCGGCGTCGCCGGCTGGCTGACCGGGACCGGTGTCGGGCTCTGGCTGCTGCCGAGCCTGGCCTACACCACCGGCACGCTCGCGCTGGGCGGGCTGATCGGGGTCACTCGCGCGGCGTACGCGCTGATCGCGGTCTGGGTCGCGCTGGTGGTGCTGCCGTCCGTGGCAGCCCAGCAGCAAACGTTTGCGCTCACCGCCGGTGCGTTGCCGGTGTGGGCGGGGGTCTTCGCGCTGACGACGGTGGTGGTCGCCCTGCACAGGGGCGCCTTCACCCGGCTCGGCGTGCGCAACTAGGGAGGAAGAACATGCGTGCTGTCGGGGCCGCCGAGATCGCGCCAACGGCCTACGCCTGGGAGATCCAGGCCGAAGGGCTGAAGGTGCGGGTGGGGCGGCGGAAAATGGCGGTGGACGGGCTGGACCTGTCCCTCGGCAAGGGGGTGCACGGCTTGCTCGGGCCGAACGGCGCGGGCAAGACGACGCTGATCCGGGCACTGGCCACGGTGCTCCGGCCGGCGGAAGGCACGCTGTCGTTGCTCGGTGCGCCGGCCGGGGGGCACACCGGGCAGCGCGGCCTGCGCCGCCGGATCGGCTACCTGCCGCAGAACTTCGGGTACTACAAGCGGTTCACGGTCCGCGAGTTCGTCGAATACCTGGCGTGGCTCAAGGAGATGCCGAAGGCCGGCATCCCGGGCGCGGTGCAGCGGGCGGTGGAGCGGGTCGGGCTGGCCGACCGCGCCGACGACCGGATGAAGACGCTGTCCGGCGGCATGGTGCGGCGCGTCGGGATCGCCCAGGCGATCGTCAACGACCCGGACATCCTGCTGTTCGACGAGCCGACGGCCGGCCTCGACCCGGCGCAGCGCGTCCGGTTCCGCGAGCTCGTCCAGGAGCTGGGCCAGGACTCGTGCGTGCTGATCTCGACGCACCTGGTCGAAGACGTCGCCACGGCCTGCTCCGACGTCGTCCTGTTCGACGCGGGCAAGCTGGTCTTCCAGGGCACGCCCGGCGAACTGGCCGCGGCGGGGACGCCGGACCACGTCGGCGACAGCCCGATCGAGCGTGGCTATTCGGCGCTGCTGAACCACGAGCCGGGCAAGGGGGCCTGGTGATGGTCTTCCGCATCGAGCTCCGGCGCTCCATCGCGCCCTGGGCCGGGCTGGCGCTGGTCGTCGTCGCGCTCGGGTTCCTGTTCCTGCTGTCCGGCCCGTGGTGGAAGGTGCCGGCGCCGTGGACGGGGAACACGACCACCACCGCGCTGTGGCTGCGGTTCCTGATGGTGTTCCTGTGGCCGATCGCCGTGGGGGCCGGGGCGATCCAGGGCATGCGTGACAGCCGGTCCGGCGTGGTCGAGCTGCTGTCCACGACGTCGCGGCCGGGCTGGCACCGAGCGCTGCGGCTGGCCGGCGCGGTGGGAGCGTTGAGTGCGCTCGGGCTCGTGCTGGTGTTCGTCGTCGGCTTGGGCGAGGTGCTGGGGCACGGCGGGTTCGTGTCCGCGAGCTTCCTGCCGGTCCTCGTCGTCGGTCTGCTCTCCGTCGTGGCGGGGAGCTGGGTCGGCCTGGCGATCGGGCGGCTGCTGCCGCACCCGCTGACCGCGCCGGCTATGGCCGTGCTGACGCTGGTGGTGTCGGTGCTGGTGTGGGCGTCGGGCGCGCTTTCCGGGAAGTACAGCCGATTCGGGTTGCTGACGCCGGTCTTCGGTGAGCCACAGGGCATGCTGACGACGACCGCGACGTCGGTGGACCTCGGGCAGGCCGTGTGGTTCGCGGGTCTCGCGGCGACGGGTTTCCTGCTGCTGGCGGCGAATTCCGCGCGGGCGAGGGTCCTGGGCCTGCTGCCCGTGGTGGCCGGGGCCGCGATCGCCCTGCCGGTCTTCCCGGCTTCCGCCGACGGGCTCCTGGCCCCCGACGGCATCGCCGCCCAGAAGGTCTGCGACGGCCCGATCTGCGTCAGCCGGGCGCACGAGGACAGGCTGGCCGCGCTGGCCGGGCCGGGGCGGGAAGCCCTGGCCATGCTGGCGAAGCTGCCCGGCGCGCCCACCCGGATCGAGGAGCTGACGGTGCCGTCTTCCGTCATCGACCGGCCCGATCGTGATCCTGGCGTCGTCCACCTGGACTTCCAGCTCAACAACGAGCTGCTCAAGGCGGACGCGAGCGCCCTGCGCGTGGCGGTGCTGTCGGGCGCCGGGCTGCCCGGGTGCACGCCGCCGAGCCACGGCGACCCGTCGGACCTGGGGGCCCGCATGATCGCGGCGGGATACTTCACGGGCGAGCTGAAGCAGCTGCCCGAGTACGGCGGCAGCTGGTACCGCGATAAGTCCGGGCGGATCGAGCAGGCTTGGCAGACGTTCCACGCGCTCCCGGCGGACGTCCAGTTCGCGCGGATCGTCGCGCTGCGGCACGTGCTCCTGACCTGCCAGGGTGACCCGCTCGACACGCTGGTGCCGGGAGCGCTGCGATGAGGTGGACGACGCTTTACGCCCGGTCGCGGCAACTCCCGGCGGCGTTCGCGGCGCTGGTCGTGGCGACGGCCGTCCTGTGGTTCGTGGCGCGCGACTCGTGGTCGCCGTTGCCGGTGATGCTGACGCTGACGGCCGGGATCGCGGTGGCGGCGATCGGGCTCAGCGGCCAGGACCCGGACCTCGACCGCACCGCGGCGCTGCCGTGGCCGGTCCGCCGGCTAGGGCACCTGACGCTGATCGGCCTCACCGCCTGCGGCGCGGTGCTGGCGATCCAGGAGCTGGGCACGCCCATTGTCGACTTGTCGATCATCCTACGCGACACGGCGGGCCTACTGGGCCTGGCCGGCCTGGCAGCAACCCTCGCGGGCGGCCAGTTCGGCTGGACCCTCCCGCTGCTCTGGGCGGCAATCACCCCATTCGTCCAGAACGACGGCTCGACAACGAGCCACATCGTGGGATGGATGCTGCAACCACCGAGCACCCCCACCGCCACATGGACGGCGCTGGTCCTGGGAGCGACAGGAGCCACGGCCTACACAGCCTGGGGCGGCCGCCGCTGACCGCAATGCCCCGCGAACCACGCGAGATGCCCGCCTAATCACGCGAGATGCCAGCTTGGTCACGCGATATGCCCGCTTGATCACGCGAGATGCCAGCCTGGTCACGCGAGGGGCTCCGCCGATCACGGGAGATGCGTGTCTGGTCACGTGAGATGCCGCCTGGTCTGGAGGTGTCCCGCGACTCACGGGAGATGCCCGCCTGTCGCGCTAGGTGCCCCGCGAATCACAGGAGATGCGTGCCTGGTCACGTGAGATGCCGCCTGGTCTGGAGGTGTCCCGCGACTCACGGGAGATGCCCGCCTGTCGCGCTAGGTGCCCCCGCGAATCACGGGAGATGCCCTGCCTAGTCGCGTGAGAAGCCCGCCTGATCACGCGAGATGCCCCTCCAGACACGCATGATGCCCGCCCAATCACGTGCGATGCCTCGCCGATCACGGGAGATGCCTGCCGGTCACGCGAGGTGCCCCGCGAATCACACGAGATACCTGCTTAGTCACATGAGATACCGCCTGATCACGCGAGATACCCCGCCAATCACGCGAAAGCCCCCGTCCGGTCCCGGGGTGCCGGCTCGAACTCCGCGCGTCGCGGGGTGGCGCACGTGATCCGAGGGGCATCACGCGTGATCCAGCGGGCATCACGCGTGACTGAAGGGGCATCTCGCATGATTGGCGGGGCATCACGCTGGGACGAGCGGCGGTGCGGGCACCCCCAGCGCCCGCACCGGTGGCCGTCAGACGTTGCGGATGTTGGTTTCCAGCTCTAGGGGCTCGCGGTCCCAGTCTTCGACGCCGAAGGCGAGGATGCGTTCCGGGTGGATGCGGATCACCGCGTCGTCGAAGTGGTTGTCCGGGAGGTTGACGCCCACCAGTGCCTCGGCGCGGCCGCGGATCTCCAGGCAGCGGACGCGCCACGGGTTGGTCGACGGGAGGTCGTCGACGACGAACGCGACCCGGTCGTTCGTCGCGATGTTGCGGAACTTCTTGCTGGTGCGCAGGTTGTGCCCGGTGACGTCGACGGTCTTCTCGTCCGGGTTGTAGCGGAAGCCGACCGGGTTGACCTGGAGCTTGCCGTCGGGCTGGGACGTCGCCAGGCGGCCGAGGGGCTGGTCAGCGAGGTACGCGAGCTCTGCTTCGGTGAACATGCGCCCAGCATTCAACTTCAAGCCAGCTTGAAGTCAAGCGAAGACGCCGTCCGCGAACACGAGCTTGGTGAACCGTTCGCCGATCCGGCGGTGGGCCGCCGGGTCCGGGTGCAGGTTGTCCGGCAGCGGGAACTCCGCGAAGTCCGCTTCGCCGTACAGCTCGCGGCCGTCGAGGTAGTGCAGGGCCGGGTCGCGGCGGGCCGACACGATCCGCGCCAGCTCGCTCCGGACGACCTCCAGCGTCAGCTTGCCCGCGGCCGTCTCGGCGGGGTCGCCGGTGGCGCGGAACCGCACCTGCCCGGCGGCCAGCGCCTCGTGGTCGAAGTCCCCGGGCCCGGGCGTCTGCTCGTGGATCGGGCAGAAGATCGGCGAGACGACCAGCAGCGGCGTGTCCGGGTGGCCGTCGCGGATGGTGTCGAGGAACCCGTGCACGGCCGGGCCGAACGCGCGCAGCCGCATCAGGTCGGCGTTGACCACGTTGATGCCGAGCTTGACGCTGATCAGGTCGGCCGGGGTGTCCCGCAGCGCGCGGGCGGTGAACGGGTCGAGCAGCGCGTTGCCGCTGAACCCCAGGTTGACCAGGTCCACGCCCGCGGCGGTCGCGGCGAGCGCGGGCCAGGTTCCCGACGGGCTCGCCGCGTTCGAGCCGTGGCTGATCGAGCTGCCGTGGTGCAGCCAGACCCGGCCGAGCGACGGCGCGGCCTCGGCCGGCGCGTCGGTGCGCAGGGCCACCAGCTCGGTGATCTCGTTGTGCGGCAACCAGATCTCGACGTCCTTGGGATCGGTACCCAGCCCGGCGAACCGGACGCGGCCGGTCGGGCCGTCGGCGTGCGACCCGGAGCCGGTGAGCGGGTCGACGGTCAGCGTGCTGCCGCCCTCGACCACGCCCGACTGCGCGAGCCGGCCGTCGACGAGCAGGTCGTAGACGCCGTCCGGGCGCGGCGGGGTGCCCGCGTACACCACCTTGGTGGGCCGGGTTTCCAGCTCGACGACGTCGGCCCGGGTCCGGAACCGCAGCCGGACGCCCGCGGGCTGCGCCTCGGCCACCGCGAGGCGCGGGTCGGTGTTCTGCTCCCGGGCCCGCGCGGGCAGCCGGTGCGGCACCAGGCCCAGCTCGGTGGGCTCGAGTTCGAGGGCGCCGCGAACCAGGGAGGCGGTGATCGGGGTGGTGATCATGTCTGAGGCCAATCGCGAAGAAGGGTGTCGAGTACGGCGAGGATCCGGGTCCAGGACTCCTGCGAGGCGGGGGAGCTGTGGTCGAAGCCGCCCTGGGACTCCAGGTCGACGTAGCCGTGGAAGACGCTGCCCAGCAGCCGGACGGCGTGCGTCTCGTCCGGCCCGGTGAGGTCGTAACCCCGCAGGATCGCGCGCATCATCTGCGAGTGCCGGACCCCGGCGCTCGCGGCGGCGGTCTCCGGGTCGAGCCGGAATCGCGCGGCGGCGTACCGCCCGGGGTGCTCCCGGGCGTAGTCGCGGTAGACGTCGGCGAAGGCCACGAGCGCGTCGCGCCCCGCCCGCCCCGCCAGCGCGGCGGCGGCCCGGTCGGCAAGCTCCTCCAGCGCGAGCAGCGCGACCTTCGTCTTCAGGTCGTGCGCGTTCTTGACGTGCGAATACAGGCTCGCGACCTTGACGTCGAACCGCCGCGCCAGCTCCGACGGCGTCACCTGCTCGAAGCCGGCTTCATCGGCCAGCTCCGCCCCGGCGCGTACGACGCGTTCCGTGGTCAGCCCAGCTCGAACCATAACTACACTCCCTTTTGCCTAAAGCGAGTGTAGATCAACCTAAAGGCTTTAGGCAAACAGGGCGTCGCCCCAGGAGCCGGTCGAAGAAACGCCCGGCGGCACCGCGAAGTGTGCCGAGCCGGTGTGCTGGACGTACTCCATCATCGCGTCCTTCGACGACAGTGCCTGCTGCATCGGGACGTACTGCTTGCGGGTGTCCCGGTTGAACGCCAGGAAGAACAGCCCGGCTTCGAGGTGCCCGACGCCGTCCGAGCCGTCGACGAAGTTGTACCCGCGGCGCAGGATCCGCGTCCCGTTCAACGCCTGGTGCGACGCCAGCCGGACGTGGGCGTCCTCGGCGATCACCTTCTCGCCACCAGCGCCGCCGACGTCGAGGTCCAGCTCGTCGAACTCGTTCTGCTGGCCCAGTGGCGCGCCGACGCCCTTCGTGCGGCCGATGATCTGCTGCTGGCCGTCCAGGGTTTCGCGGTCCCACGTCTCGATGTGCATCCGGATCCGGCGCGCCACCAGGTAGCTGCCGCCCGCCATCCAGGCCTGCCCGTCGGACGGCGTGGCCCACACCTGGTCGCGCAGGTAGTCCGTGTCCTCGGACTTGATGTTGTTCGTGCCGTCCTTGAAGCCGAACAGGTTCCGCGGGGTCTGCTGCGCCCGCGACGTCGACGAGCTGCGGCCGAAGCCGAGCTGCGACCAGCGGACCTCGGTGACGCCGAAGCCGAGCCGCACCAGGTTGCGCACCGCGTGCACGGCGACCTGCGGGTCGTCCGCGCACGCCTGGATGCACAGGTCGCCGCCGCTGCGGGTCGGGTCGAGCTTGTCCTTCGGGAACAGCGGCAGGTCGATCAGCTGCGGCGGCCGCTTGGCCGCGAGGCCGAAGCGGCCGTCGAACAGCGACGGCCCGAAGCCGATGGTCAGCGTCAGGTGCGACGCCGGCAGGTCGAGCGCCTCGCCGGTGTCGCCCGGCGGGGCGAACTCGCCGCCGCCGACCGCGCCGTTCGCGACGACCTCCTGGCCTGCCGTCATCCGGCGGGCCGCGTCGGTCCACGTCTTGAGCAGCTGCCGCAGCTTCTCGCGGTCGGTGGCCGTCACGTCCAGGGCGGCGAAGTGCAGGTTCGCCTGGGCCGGTGTGACGATCCCGGCCTGGTGCTCGCCGTGGAAGTCCACGGTGTTCACCGACGCCTCGGCGCTGCCGCTGGTCGCCTTGTCGATCCCGATTCCCGCCGCGGCCCCGGCCCCGGCGAGCGCGACACCCGCTCCCGCCAGGCCGAAGAGCTTCCGACGGGAGACGCGGGTGCCGTCTTCGGTCACTTGGACACAACCTCCGCAACCTTGCTCAGCGGCTCGCTCAGCGCGTCGACGGCACTGGCGAACGCCTTGATCTCGTCCTGGGACAGCTGGTTGTAGAGCTTGTAGCCGTCACCCACGCGGGTCTTGTCGAGCAGGCCCTGCACGTTCGCGAACTCCTTGTCCAAAGTGGACACGAGGGCGGCGTCACGCTCCTGCAGCAGCGGTCGCAGCGAAGCGATCGCGCCCTTCGAGCCGTCCACGTTGGCCTGGAAGTCCCACAGGTCGGTGTGCGAGAAGGTCTCCTCCTCGCCGGTGATCTTGCCGGTGGCGACCTCGTCGAGCAGGCCCTTCGCGCCGTTGGCCAGGTCGAGCGCGGTCAGCTCGAGGGTCTTCGACTTCGCGACGAGGTCCTTGACGTCGGTGAGCAGCTTGTCCGCGATCTGCGCGCTGTCGGGCTTCAGGCCGGTGACGTACAGGTCCTTCTCGAGCCGGTGGAACCCGGTGAACTGCTGGCCCTGCTCGAGGTCGGCCTCGCGGACGTCGATGGCCGGGTCCAGGTCGCCGAACTTCTCGGCGACCGGCTCGATGCGCTCGTAGTAGATCCGGGTGCGCGCGTACGCGGCCTTCGCCTCGTCGACCTTGCCGGCCTTGACGAGGTCGACGAACTTGCCCGTCTCCTCCTCCAGCGCGGCGGTGTTGTTCGCGACGTAGTCGGCGTAGCTCTTGGTGGCCTGGGCCTTCTGGGCGTTGGCGTCGGTCTGCTTCGCCGCGCCGCCGGTGACGGTGAACTCGCCGCGGATGCCGTTGCCGGCCATGCCCGGCTTGCACGCGGTCTGGTACTTGCCCGCGTCGGAGACCTCGACGATCAGCCGCCGGTTCAGGCCGGGGGCGATGTTCTCGACCTCGCCCATGATCCGGTCGCCCTCGGCGTAGAGGTAGAACTCGGTGACCTTGGTGCCCTTGTTGGTGATCTCGAAGGTCACGTTGCCCGCGCCCGCGGTGTTGACCGAGACGGTGCAGGCGCTGTCGGAGGCCTCGACCTTGATCGGGCCGCCGGCGGCGCCCGTCTCGGTGCCGGAGCCGGTGCTGCCCTGGCCGTCGCACGCGGCGAGCGTCACCAGCGCGGCGGCACCGGCCACCAGGGCCAGCGGGGTTCTGCGGGTCTTGCGCACGGTCACTCCTTCGGGGCGGCCGCGGCGGCGGGCGCCGGCGCGGTCTTCTTGCTGGGCTTGAGGAAAAGGGGCAGCACGATGACGACGTAGGCGACCCACGCGACGGCCTGCAGCACGGTCGTCTGCTGCGAGTAGTTGAGGATGCCCTTGAGCAGGGCGCCGTACCAGGACGTCTCCGGCAGCACGTTCGAAGCGTCGAAGGCGAGGGTGTTGATGCCCGGCAGGAACGCGGCCTCCTGCAGGTCGTGCAGGCCGTAGCCGAGCACGCCGGCCGCGACGAACACGAGCAGCACGCCGGTGATCATGAAGAACTTCGACAGGTTGAACCGGACGGCGCCGCGGTAGAGCAGGTAGGCCAGCACGATCGCGACGAGGATGCCGACGGCGAACCCGATCAGCGGCTGCACGGTGTCGGACTGCGCGGTCTGCACGGCGGAGTAGAAGAACACCGCGGTCTCGAGGCCCTCGCGGCCGACCGCGAGGAAGGACAGCAGCAGCACGGCCATCGGGCCGACGTCCAGCGCGTCGTCCATCTTCCCGCGCAGCTCGGCGGCGATGCTCTTGGACGCCTTGCGCATCCAGAAGATCATCGCCGTGACGAACACGACGGCGACGATCGACAGGCTCCCGCCGAGCAGCTCCTGGTGCTCGAACGACAGCTGGGCGGTCGTGTAGGTGAGCACGGCGCCCACGGCGACCGACAGCAGCACCGCGGCGCCGACGCCGGGCCACACCCAGCGCAGCGCGTGGCGCCGGTCGGTCTTGACCAGGAAGGCCACGAGGATGCTGACGACCAGCGCGGCCTCCAGGCCTTCACGCAGCCCGATCAGCGCGCTCGAGAACAACAACGGTCCGCCTCCTGTTTTCTTCCGCCCCCGTGAAGTTTTTAGGTAAGGCTCACCTGTAAGTCCAGCGCGGGTACGTCCGGAAGAGGTGGGAGAACCGGGCAAAACGGACCGAGGAGCGAAGTTAGGTTAGGGTAACCGCAGGTCAGCGTGCTGCGCGTCGACTCGATAACAAAATCTGTGACTTCGCTGGCAGTGGACCTGTTTTTACCCTGCGTTTGCCTGGTCAGGCGATCGAGGTCCCTCTTGAGTGGCTCCGTAACCTGTTCGGGTGGCCGATACCGCTCAGCCGACCGTCACACCTCCGGACTCGCCGCCCTCGGGCGGTCCACCGAGGCGCTATCTCGGCCGGGCGGCTCTCGCGGTGGTCCTCGTGGTCGCCGGCGTGGTCCTGGTGCTCACCATCGGCGTCCGGAACCCGAAGGCGCCCGCGGAGCCCCCGCCGGTCCAGCCGGCGCTGGCCATCCCGCAGCAGCGCCCGCAGGCCGGCGCGGAGTCGCCGCGGGCCGGGCTCGCCGCGCCGGTCGACCGGCCGGCGGTGTCCGACCAGGCCGAGCTCGACGCGTGGGCGGCCAGGGTCGCGGGCAAGACGCACATCCCGGCGCGCGTGGTTTCGGCGTACGGCCGGGCGGAGATGTGGATGCAGCGGCAGAAGCCGTCGTGTCACCTCTCGTGGGCGACGCTCGCGGGCATCGGCCGGGTCGAGGCCGAGCGCGGGAAGTTCGACCTCTCGGCGATCCGGCCGGACGGGCGGATGGTGATGCCGGTGGTCGGCCCGCCGCTGGACGGCTCGCCCGGCGTGCCGGCGGTGCACGACACCGACGGCGGCAAGCTCGACGGCGACAAGTCGTGGGACCACCTGATCGGCCCGCTGCAGTTCCCGCCGGCGACGTGGAAGAAGTACCAGGAGCGCGCCAACGGCGACGGCGGTACGCCCGACCCCCAGAACATCGACGACACGGCCTTCACGGCGGCGCGTTACCTGTGTTCGGGCGGCGACGACCTGGGCACGCCGGCGGGCTGGTGGCGCGCGGTGCTGTTCTACAACTCGGCCGTCACGTACGGCCAGGACGTCTTCAGCGCGGCGGACGCCTACGCGGAGGCGAGCGTCGCACCCTGACGCGAGGGCTCCGCGGCGTCGCCGACGGGCATGCGGCCAAGACGTGCCCGGCGCGCGACGCGGCGGAAGCTCGCGTCGATCACAGCTCGCGGTCGGCGAACAGCGGTGTCACGGCCATCAGCACCAGCAGCAACAACCCGGCGTACGCACCCAAGGTGGCGAAGATCGACATTTCCGGTTCCTCCCTGTTCGGTCTGGAACCAGCTTCCCCCGGAACCGGGTGCGCGCGGATCGGCCGAGGGGCCCGCAGATATCAGCCGAAAGTACGGTCCTCCGGCCCTGGTCGTGGTCCTTCCGAAGGACCTCAGTCCCGGAGGGCGATGTGCGCCTTGACCTCGCTGATCGCTTCCAGGTACTCCGGCACCGGGTTCATCGCCGAAGCGATCTTCAGCTGCGCCAGCGCCTCGACGAACCGGCCGAGGCGCTGCAGGGTGCGGCCGAGCAGGAAGCGGGCGTAGTGGTCCGTCGGATCCAGCTCCAGCACCCGGGTCAGCGCCTGCTC
Source organism: Amycolatopsis heterodermiae (assembly GCF_034929455.1). Lineage (NCBI taxonomy): Bacteria > Bacillati > Actinomycetota > Actinomycetes > Pseudonocardiales > Pseudonocardiaceae > Amycolatopsis > Amycolatopsis heterodermiae. The sequence continues at coordinate 790,169 of NZ_JAYFSI010000001.1, read as the reverse complement.
GGCCCGGCGCAGCTGCGCCGAGTGGAAGTACGCGCGGCCGGCCAGCAAGTGCACCGAAGGCTTGTCCGTTTCGGATTCCAGGAGCGGTTGCAACGCCTTCAGCGCGTCGAGCGGGCGACGGCGGCCGACGAGCTCTTCGGCCTGGCGGAAGGCATGGAACCGCGACTCCTCGGGAGGCTGCGAAGCAGCTGCGGCGTCCGTCATGGTCACTCCGACTTTACCTCGGGAGAGGGGCTAACACACGTCCGTGAACGGGACGTGATGGACTCTGGCGCCATGAGCAGCGGGTACCGGGGCCTGGCGCCCTACCTCTACTACGCCGACGCCACCGCGGCCCTCGCCTGGCTGACCAGGGTCTTCGGGTTCACCGAGGAGGTCCGCTTCTGCGACGCCGCGGGCGAGGTCTTCCAGGCGACGCTCCGCGCGGGCGAAGCGCGGATCCAGATCGCGGGCGTCGGCCCGGACTACTGGCAGGCGAAGGGCGTCGACAGCCCGGTCGGCCAGCTCAACATCCTGTACGTGGACGACGTCGACGCCTGTCACGAGCGGGTCGAGTCGGCGCTCGGCGAGGAGGGCGAGCTCGAACCGCCTCAGGACCAGCCCTACGGCGCGCGGGTGTTCACCGTCGCGGATCTCGGCGGCAACAGCTGGACGTTCTGGCAGCAGACGTCCGACACGGTCGAGCTGCCGCCGGGCTGGCAGGCGGTCCGCGCGGGCGACTGAAGACCCCTCGCTACCGGCCGTGCCTCCAACGGGTGAACTGCGGTGACGGCTAGGCTGACCTCGTTACCGCAGGCACGACGCACCGAGGAGCATGGCGTGGCTCTCATCGAGCAGGTAGGCGCGCGCGAGATTCTGGACTCGCGTGGCAACCCGACCGTCGAGGTGGAGGTGGCTCTCGACGACGGCACCCTGGCGCGGGCCGCGGTCCCGTCGGGTGCGTCCACCGGCGAACACGAAGCGGTCGAGCTCCGCGACGGCGACACCGGCCGCTACAACGGCAAGGGCGTCGAGCGCGCGGTCGCCGCGGTGCTGGACGAGATCGGCCCGGAGATGGTCGGCATCGAAGCCGTCGACCAGCGGATCGTGGACCAGAAGCTGGTCGACCTCGACGGCACGCCGTCGAAGTCCCGCCTCGGCGCGAACGCCATCCTCGGCGTCTCGCTCGCCGTCGCGAAGGCCGCCGCCGAGTCGGCCGAGCTGGAGCTCTTCCGCTACCTGGGCGGGCCGAACGCGCACGTGCTGCCGGTCCCGATGCTGAACATCCTCAACGGCGGTTCGCACGCGGACAGCAACGTCGACGTCCAGGAGTTCATGATCGCGCCGATCGGCGCGGAGACCTTCCGCGAGGCCCTGCGCTGGGGCGCCGAGGTCTACCACTCGCTGAAGTCGGTGCTGAAGGGCCGCGGCCTTTCGACCGGCCTGGGCGACGAAGGCGGCTTCGCGCCGAACCTGGCGAACAACCGCGAGGCGCTCGACCTGATCCTGCAGGCCATCGAGAAGGCCGGGTACGCACCGGGCCGCGACGTCGCGCTCGCGCTCGACGTCGCCGCGACGGAGTTCTTCGCCGACGGCGCGTACACCTTCGAGGGCAGCAAGAAGAGCGCCGAGCAGATGTCGGCGTACTACGCCGAGCTGATCCGCGACTACCCGATGGTCTCCATCGAGGACCCGCTGAGCGAGGACGACTGGGACGGCTGGGTCACCCTGACCGCCGAGGTCGGCGAAAAGGTCCAGATCGTCGGCGACGACCTGTTCGTCACCAACCCGGACCGGCTCGAGGAGGGCATCACCCGCCGCGCCGCGAACGCGCTGCTGGTGAAGGTCAACCAGATCGGCACCCTGTCCGAGACGCTCGACGCGATCTCGCTGGCCACGTCGTTCGGCTACAAGTCGATGATGAGTCACCGCTCCGGCGAGACCGAGGACACGTTCATCGCGGACCTGGCGGTCGCCACCGGCGTCGGCCAGATCAAGACCGGTGCCCCGGCCCGCGGCGAGCGGATCGCCAAGTACAACCAGCTGCTGCGCATCGAGGAGACCCTCGGTGACGCCGCCCGGTACGCCGGCGAGCTGGCCTTCCCGCGGTTCAGCGCCGAGGGCTGAGCATGGCGGACCGGGGGAGGGCACCACGCAGCCGGGGCGGCAGCCGCGCCGCCGGTGGCGGTGCCACGCGGGTCGGCGGGTCGGCGCGAGCTCGCCGTCCCGAGGCGGCGCGGGCCCGCCGCACCGGCGACGCGGAGACGACCAGGGCCCGGCTGCGCCGGGGCTTGGCGCAGAAGCGCGCGTCGGGTGCGGCGAAGGTGCTCGGCATGTCCACCACCCGCCGCGCGGCGGTGGTGGCGATCGTGGTGTGCGCGCTGGCGTTCACCATCGCCGTGCCGCTGCGCACGTACCTCTCCCAGCGGACCGAAATCCGCCAGCAGCAGGCCCAGCAGGCGCTGCTGCAGCAGACGGTCGCTCAGCTCCAGGGCCGCAAGGCCGAGCTGAGCGACCCGGCGCAGATCGAGGCGGAGGCCCGCCGGCGGCTCCGGTACGTCAAGCCGGGCGAGACGCCGTACATCGTCCAGCTGCCCGAGGACAAGGCGCCGGACGCGGTCCCGCCGTCGGGACAGCAGCAGGTCCCGGACGGCTCCTGGTACGACAACCTCTGGAACCAGGTCTCCGGCGGCTGAATCCCACGCACTAACCTTGAGCGCGTGAACAGCACGCAGCAGCACCGGTTCGAGCCCGTCACCGACGCCGACCGCGAGATCATCGCGGAGCAGCTCGGGCGGCCGCCGCGGGCGCTGCGGGCCGTGGCCGCGCGGTGCCCGAGCGGGCACCCCTCCGTCGTGCAGACCAGCCCGCGGCTGGAGAACGGCACCCCGTTCCCGACGCTCTACTACCTCACGTGCCCGAAGCTGAACTCGATGATCGGCACGATCGAGGCGTCCGGGATCATGAAGGAGATGACCGAGCGGCTCTCGGCGGATCCCGAGCTGGCCGCGCGGTACCAGCGCACCCACGAGACGTACCTCGCCGAGCGGGACGCGATCGAGCCCCTCGGCCACCAGGTCACCGCCGGCGGCATGCCGGGGCGCGTCAAGTGCCTGCACGTGCACGTCGCCCACTCGCTCGCGGTCGGTCCCGGGGTGAATCCGTTCGGTGACGAGACGCTGGAGCTCCTTAAAGCGAACGGGTGGCCCGCGGGAGAGTGTGCCGAGTAACGAACGCGGGCTGTGAAGAGATAACTGGGCTGGGTGAGCTAAATCCCCGGTTCGGGAAGATCCCGACTCCCGAAGGGGTGAAACCGCGCCCCGGGTACGGCAGGCTGTCACCCGAGGGTGGGGACCGGTCCGGCCAGGAGGGTTTCGAGTCATGCGCGTGCGGCGACTGCCTGACGCAGTCGGGAGCTACACCCGAAGATTCGGGATCCGCCACCGCAGCGCGTACCCGCTGATCACCGGGGTCCTCGCGGTGATCCCGGCGCTGGTGGCCGGGGCGGTCACGCTCGGCTGGCTCGGCGGGAGCGGTGACCACACCCGCGACGCCGCGCTCGGCCAGGGCTACGACCCCGGGCACGCCGCCCTCGAGCAGATCGCCGTCGACGGCACCCTCCCCGGCGCGCCCATCCCGCTGCCGCTGCCGGCCTACGAGCTCCCCGACGGCCCCCTCGGCATCCCGGCCACCGCGCTCGCCGCGTACCACAACGCCGCCGACATCCTCGGCCGCGAACAGCCCGCGTGCCACATCGACTGGGCCCTGATCGCCAGCATCGGCCGCATCGAGTCCAACCACGCCCGCGGCGGGTACGTCGACGCGAACGGCACCACGCGCGAGCCGATCCTCGGCCCGGAGCTCAACGGCCAGGGCGGCTTCGCCGCGATCCCGGACACCGACCAGGGCCTGCTCGACACGGACCCGGTGTGGGACCGCGCGGTCGGCCCGACCCAGTTCATCCCGGGGACCTGGCGCGGGTACGCCTCCGACGGCAACGGCGACGGCAAGTCCGACCCGAACAACATCTTCGACGCGGCCCTGGCCACCGGCCGCTACCTCTGCTCGGGCGGCTTCGATCTGACGAACCCGGACCAGCTGCGCGGTGCGATCCACCGCTACAACAACTCCGACACGTACGTGAACACGGTGATCCTCTGGGCCGGGGCGTACCGCAGCGGCATCATGCAGGTCCCGGACAGCACGGTCCCGATCGGCGCGCCCAACGCGGCGCTGGGGCCCCCGCCGCCGTCGGTCCCGCCCCCGCCGGTCCCCACGACGACGCCGACGAGCCCGCCGACGACCTCCACCACGCCGCCGCCGGGCACCACGACGGCACCGCCGTGCGCCTCGCCGACGACGACGGAGACCACGACGACGGAGATCAGCATCACCACGGTTCCGTCGCCGACGACGACTCCGCCGCCCACCAGCACCACGTCCGAGAAGCCGACGACGACACCGAGCTGCGGCGAGGTCGTCATCTCGATCAGCACGTCGCAGACCCTGACCACGACCACGCTGGCACCCACCAGCTGAGAAGTCCGTGGCAGCTAGGGTGATCGCATGCCTCGTGTTGCCGCGATCGACTGTGGGACCAACTCCATCCGCCTGCTCGTCGCCGAGCTGACCCCGCGCCACGACGGCACGGTGGACCTGCGCGACCTGCACCGCGAGATGCGGATCGTCCGGCTCGGCCAGGGGGTCGACGCCACCGGCAGGCTCGCTCCGGAAGCCCTGGAGCGGACGAGGGCCGCGCTCGCCGACTACACGATCGCGGCCCGCCGCAAGGGCGCCGAGAAGGTGCGCATGGTCGCCACCTCCGCGACCCGCGACGCGAGCAACCGCGACGAGTTCTTCCGCATGACCCGCGAGACCCTCGGCACCGAGGCCGAAGTGATCTCCGGGGACGAGGAGGCCCGGCTCAGCTTCACCGGCGCCGTCGGGGAGCAGGACCCGGACGACGGCCCGTTCGTCGTGGTCGACGTCGGCGGCGGCTCGACCGAGCTCGTCCTCGGCACCTGGGACGGCCGCAAGGCCGAGGTCCTCGCCGCGAAGTCCGTCGACATCGGGTGCGTCCGGATCACCGAGCGCGCCCTCAAGAGCGACCCGCCGACCGCCGAGGAGATCTCCGCCGCGCGGGACCTGGCCGGGAAGGTGCTGACCGAGGCGTTCGACGTCGTCGACGTCTCGCGCGCCCGCACGTGGGTGGGTGTCGCGGGCACGGTGACCACGCTTTCGGCCATCGCCCTCGGGCTGCCGGAGTACGACAGCGAGCGCGTCCACCTGTCCAAGCTCGGCCCGGCGGACATCGACCGGCTCGCGTCGGAGCTGCTCGCCGCGGACCACGCCACCCGCGCGGCCAACCCGGTGATCCACCCGGGCCGAGTCGATGTGATCGGCGGCGGCGCCGTGGTGGTCCAGACCCTCGCCGAGCAGCTCGCGGCCCGCGGCGGCCCGACCGAGCTGGTGGTCAGCGAGCACGACATCCTCGACGGCATCGCGCTCTCCCTCGTCTGATCCGGTGGCCGCCGAAGAGCGGAACTCGCTCGTCCAGACCAGTCACAACCAGTAACTCCGTGGTGACGCGCCCGCGGCGGTGGTCCAGGCCACCGCCGCCCGTTCGCATGCCTGAAAGAGCTTGTGCCGCAACGGAATTCGCGGCCAACCCTCGGTGAGCACCCGATGACCCGGCGTCCGCGCTAGGCCGTCCGGAGTATCCGAATTCCAACCTTTGTTGTGCTCCAACCAGGTGGTCCTGACGGTCGTCACACATTTGCAACACCGCAGTCCTGTGATCGGCTTCGCCGCCCCCGATAGCGTGCGTCCCATCTTTCGGACAGCCGGATAGTGGAGGGGATCATGCGTCGTTCGCGCAGGCTCTGGGGAAGTTCCGCGGTGGTGACCACGCTGGCACTGGTGCTCGCCGCCTGTGGCGGCGGGTCATCGGGTGACTCCGCGGGCGCGGGCGGGACGAACCCGGACGGCTCGGTGAGCATCTACGGCACCGAACCGGAGAACTCGCTGGTCCCCACCAACACCAACGAGCTGGGCGGCACCAAGGCGATCCAGCCGATGTTCGCCACCCTGGTCGGTTTCAAGGGAGCGGACGCACAGCCGTTCAACCTGATGGCCGACTCGATCACGACGACCGACTCCAAGGTCTACGACATCAAGATCAAGCAGGGCTGGAAGTTCCACGACGGCACCGAGGTGAAGGCGCACAACTTCATCGACGCCTGGAACTACGGCGCCTACGCCCCGAACGGGCAGCTCAACACCGACTTCTTCTCGAACATCCAGGGGTACAAGGACGTCCACCCCGCGGACGAGAACGCCAAGCCGGCCACGGACAAGATGTCCGGCCTGGTCGCCAAGGGCGACTACGAGTTCCAGGTGACGCTGGACGCGCCGTTCTCGGTGTTCTCGATCAAGGTCGGGTACACCGCGTTCGCGCCGCTGCCGGACTCGTTCTTCAAGGACCCCAAGGGCTTCGCGGCGCACCCGATCGGCAACGGCCCGATGAAGTTCGTCTCGCGGTCGCCGAACCAGGACATCAAGCTCACCCGCTTCGACGACTACAAGGGTGACGACAAGGTCAAGTTCAAGGACCTCGACATCAAGATCTACTCCAGCCAGGAGACGGCCTACCAGGACCTCCTGAGCGGGCGCCTGGACTTCATGGAGGCGCTGCCGCCGTCGGCCGTCGCGGGCGGCAAGTACAAGGCCGACCTCGGCGACCGCCTGGTCACCGGCCACCTGCTGGGCATCAGCACCATCGCCGTGCCGTACTACGTCCCGGGTTACAACAACCTCGAACTGCGCAAGGCGATCTCCATGGCGATCGACCGGGCCCAGATCACCAAGACCGTCATGAACGACACCTACGTGCCGGCCGACGGCTACATCTCGCAGGGCATCCCGGGCGCTCGCGCCGGTGTCTGCCAGTTCTGCAAGTTCGACCCGGCCGCGGCGAAGGAAGCCCTGGCGAAGTCCGGCTTCAAGGGCAAGCTGACCATCGCGTCCAACGCGGACGGCGGCCGCAAGGAACCGCTGGTCGCGGCGTGCAACAGCATCAAGAACACCCTCGGCGTCGAGTGCGACTTCGTGCCGGCCACCGACTTCGGCCAGTGGCGCAGCATCGTGAACGGCAAGAAGCTGACGGGCATGGGCCGGTCGGACTGGTCGGCGGACTACCCGTCCATCGAGGACTTCCTCAACCCGATCTACAAGACCGGCGGGTCCTCGAACGACTCCGACTACTCGAACCCGCAGGTCGACGCGGCCCTCGCCCAGGCCGACGCCACGGCGGACAAGGACGCCGCGGTCAAGCTGTACCAGCAGGCCGAGGACCTGATCGCGAAGGACCTGCCTTCGATCCCGGTGTGGGACGAGAAGGGCGTCGCGGCGAAGTCGAAGAACCTCAAGTCGGCGGGCCTGGACTTCCGCCGCATGCCGGACTACTCGTCCATCGAGGTCCTGAAGAAGTAGTGCCGCGCTGATCTGCCGCAACCACCACCACGCCGTCGTGAGTGGGAAACGGTGTTCTAACACTGTTTCCCACTCACGACGGCCGGCGCGCACTAGGAACTCGTCATGATCCGTTACGTCCTTCGACGGCTGCTCCAGCTGATCCCGGTCTTCTTCGGCACCACGTTCCTGATCTACGTGCTGGTCTGGGCCGTGCCCGGCGACCCGTTCGCCGGCAAGTGCGGGCAGACGGCCTGCCCCGCGGCGTACGTCGCCCAGATGACCGAAAAGTTCCACCTGAACGACAACCTGTTCGTCCAGTACGTCAAGTACCTCGGAAGCCTGTTCACCGGCGAGTGGGGCGAAACCTTCAACGGCACCTCGGTCGGCGAGCTCATCGCGACGTCGTACCCGATCACCCTGCGCCTGGCCGTGGTCGCGGTGGTCATCGAAGCCGTGATCGGCCTCGCCGCCGGCGTGCTGACCGGCCTGCGCGGCAAGGGTTTCCTCGACAACCTGGTGCTGGTCTCGACCACGTTCCTGATCTCGCTGCCGGTGTTCGTCACGGCGATCGTGCTGCAGCTGGTCCTGGGCACCAACGGCCTCGGCCTGATCGAGGCCAGCGTGTCGGACAACCCCAGCGTCGGCGAGCTGATCGTGCCCGGCATCGCGCTGGGCAGCCTGTCCATGGCCTACGTCGCCCGGCTGTCGAGGACGAGCATCGCCGAAAACCGCCGCGCCGACTACGTCCGGACGGCGATCGCGAAGGGCCAGCCCACCCGCCGCGTCGTCGGCGTCCACCTGCTGCGCAACTCGGTGATCCCGGTGCTGACGTTCCTCGGCACCGACCTCGGCGCCCTGATGGGCGGCGCGATCGTCACCGAAGGCGTGTTCAACATCAACGGCCTGGGCGGGCTCATCTTCCGCGGCATCCAGAACCGGGAGAGCGCCACCGTCGTCGGCGTGGTCGTCCTGCTGGTGCTGGTGTACCTGCTGATGAGCCTGATCGTCGACCTGCTCTACGCCGTTCTCGACCCGAGGATCCGCTATGACTGACCCGAACCTGGTGGGCGGCGGCGGGGCCGACGCGGCCGAGCTGTCCCGCGTCGACGACTCCGCCGCCGGCACGCAGAAACCCCGCAGCCTGTGGGCCGACGCCTGGCGCCAGCTGCGCCGCAAGCCGGCGTTCGTCGCGTCGGCGGTGATCATCCTGGTCATCGTGGTGATCGCGATCGCGCCCGGCCTGTTCAGCTCGCGCGACGCGGGGTTCAGCGATCTGGCCCACGCCAACGAAGGACCGTCCGCGGGCGCCTGGTTCGGCTACGACAACCAGGGTGCCGACGTCTACGCGCGCACGATCTACGGCACCCGCGCGTCGCTGCTGGTCGGGGTGTTCTCGACGCTGCTGACCGTCCTGTTCGGCTCGCTCATCGGCATCCTCGCCGGCTACTACGGGCGGTTCGTCGACAGCCTGCTGTCGCGCTTCGGCGACATCTTCGCCGGCCTGCCGTTCGTGCTCGGCGCGATCGTCATCCTGACGACGTTCAACGCGCCCGGCACCAACCCGGGCGCGGTCACGATCATCGTCCAGGTGGTCTGCTCGATCGCGGTGCTGAGCTGGCCGGTGGCCATGCGCATCATGCGCTCGGCGACGCTGGTGGCCAAGCAGCTCGACTACGTCAAGGCCGCGCGCGGCCTCGGCGCGAGCACCCCGCGGATCATCTTCCGGCACCTGCTGCCGAACACGCTCGCGCCGGTGCTGGTGTACGCCACCATCGCGCTCGGCGCGTTCATCGGCGCCGAGGCGACGCTGGCCTACCTCGGCATCGGCGTGCGCGCGCCGGTGATCTCGTGGGGCGTGATGATCAGCGACTCGCGGGACTACTTCCGCAGTGACCCGCACATGCTGCTGTTCCCCGGTGCCTTCGTCACCCTGACCGTGCTGGCCTTCGTGATGCTGGGTGACGGCATCCGCGACGCGCTCGATCCGAAGTCGAGGTAGATCCCCTTGTCCGACAACGAACTCCTGCTCGAAGTAGAGGATCTGCACGTCGAGTTCCGGACGTCCGACGGCGTGGCGAACGTGCTCAACGGCGTCGGCTACTCGGTGCACGCCGGGGAGACCCTGGCGGTGCTCGGCGAGTCCGGCTCCGGCAAGAGCGTCACCGCGCAGACCGTGATGGGCATCCTCGACATGCCGCCCGGCGTGATCACCGGCGGCGCCGTGCGCTGGCGCGGCGAGGACCTGCTGACCGCGTCCGACGACCGCCGCCAGGAGGTGCGCGGCAGCGAGATCGCGATGATCTTCCAGGACGCGCTCTCCGCGCTGAACCCGGTGTTCACCGTGGGGTTCCAGATCGAGGAACAGCTGCGCGTACGGCTTGGAATGTCCAAAAAGGACGCGCGCAAGCGCGCGATCGAGCTGCTGGACATCGTCCGCATCCCGGCCGCCGACCGGCGGATCAAGGACTACCCGCACCAGTTCTCCGGCGGGATGCGCCAGCGCGCGATGATCGCGATGTCGCTGGCGCTGGACCCGGACCTGCTCATCGCCGACGAGCCGACCACCGCGCTCGACGTCACCGTGCAGGCCCAGATCATGGACCTGCTGGGCGAGATCCAGGCGGAACGGCAGATGGGGCTCGTGCTCATCACGCACGACCTCGGGGTCGTCGCCGAGGTCGCGGACCGGATCGCGGTGATGTACGCGGGCCGGATCGTGGAACAGGCCGACGTCGTCGAGCTGTTCCGGGCGCCGGCCCACCCGTACACCGCCGCGCTGATGGACTCCCTGCCCCGGCTCGACCTCAAGGGACAGACGCTGGAGACCATCAAGGGCCTGCCGCCGAGCCTGCTCGACGTCCCGCCCGGCTGTCCGTTCCACCCGCGCTGCAAGCGGGCCGAAGACCGGTGCGCGACGGACGTCCCGGCGTCGCGCGGCATCGGTTTCGGCCGCACCAGCGCGTGTCACTTCGCCGAAGAGGTGGTGAACTCCCGTGCCTGACCCGATTCTCTCCGTCACCGACCTGAAGAAGTACTTCCCCGTCCGCACCGGAATTCTGTTCAAGCGCACGGTCGGCCAGGTCAAGGCGGTCGACGGCGTCTCGTTCGACCTGATGCCCGGCGAGACCCTCGGCGTCGTCGGCGAGTCCGGCTGCGGGAAGTCGACGCTGGCGCAGGTCCTGATGCGCCTGGAGGAGCCGACCGGCGGCACCGCGAAGTTCGAAGGGCGCGACATCTTTTCGATGCGCGGCAACGAACTGCGCAAGCTGCGGCGCGAGATCCAGATCGTGCTGCAGGACCCGTACACGTCGCTGAACCCGCGGATGACCGTCGGCGACATCGTCGGCGAGCCGTTCGAGATCCACACCGACGTCGCGCCGAAGGGCTCGCGGGCGAAGAAGGTGCAGGAGCTGCTGGAGGTGGTCGGGCTCAACCCCGAGCACCTCAACCGCTACCCGCACCAGTTCTCCGGCGGGCAGCGCCAGCGCATCGGCATCGCGCGGGCGCTGGCGTTGCGGCCCAAGGTGATCATCTGCGACGAGCCGGTGTCCGCATTGGACGTCTCGATCCAGGCGCAGGTGATGAACCTGCTGGGCGACCTGCAGGACGAGTTCGGGCTGTCGTACGTCTTCATCGCGCACGACCTTTCGGTGGTGCGGCACCTGTCCAACCGGGTCGCGGTGATGTACCTCGGCAAGATCGTCGAGATCGGCACGGACGAAGAGATCTACGAGCGACCGTCCCACCCGTACACCCAGGCACTGCTTTCCGCGGTGCCGGTGGCGGACCCGTCGGTGCGCGGGCAGCGGCAGATCATCCGGCTCGAGGGCGACGTCCCGAGCCCGCTGGATCCCCCGTCCGGCTGCCGGTTCCGGACACGCTGCTGGAAGGCGCAGGACCGCTGCGCCGAGGAGATCCCGGAGCTGGTGCCCCGGACCGACGGGCACTTGTCAGCATGTCACTTCGCCGAACAGAAGTCGGTTGTTCCGTAACGTACGTTTGGCCGTTGTAACCACAATGTCCGATCTATACGGTCCGAGGGGTGCGGAGCAGCAACCGCTTTCCGAGGAGGAGAAAAGTGAAGAGACCCAGGCTTCTCGCCGCGGTGCTGGTCGTCCCGTTGTTCGGGGCGATCAGCGCGGTGGCGGTCCCGGCCGCGTCGGCGCAGCCCGCGCTGGCCGGCCCGGCGACCGAGTTCACCGTGCTCGCCAAGGACGTCCAGAGCGTCGCGAGCGCGCAGAAGGCGATCCGCGACGCGGGTGGCACGGTGCTGGAAACCAACTCCGCGGTCGGCCTGATCAAGGCCAGCGCCCCGGCCACCGGCTTCACCGAGCGCGTCTCGGCGAACCGGTCCGTGTTCGGCGCGGCCAAGGCGCAGGTCATCGGCTCGGTGCCGAAGGACGGCAAGAAGGCCAAGAACAACAACGTCGAGAAGGAAGGCCGCGGCGCCGCCGCAAAGAAGGCCGCCGCGAACAAGGCCGTCGGGATGGACCCGCTGGACGACCAGCTCTGGGGCCTCAAGTCCGTCCGATCGGACCTTTCGCGCACCAAGCAGCCGGGTAGCAAGCAGGTCAAGGTCGGCATCATCGACACCGGCGTCGACGGCACGCACCCGGACATCGCGCCGAACTTCGACGCGGCCGACTCGCGCAACTTCGTCAAGGACATCCCGTTCGACGTCAACGGCGTCGAGGTCGACGGCCCGTGCGAGTTCCGCGGCTGCGTCGACCCGGTCAACCACGACGACGGCGCGCACGGCACGCACGTCGCCGGCACCATCGCCGCCGCGGCCAACGGCTTCGGCGTCTCGGGCGTCGCGCCGAACGTGACGCTGGTGAACATCCGCGCCGGCCAGGACTCGGGTTACTTCTTCCTGCAGCCGACCGTCGACGCGCTGACCTACGCCGGTGACGCCGGCATCGACGTGGTCAACATGTCGTTCTACACCGACCCGTGGCTGTACAACTGCACGGCGAACCCGGCCGACTCGGCCGCGGAACAGGCCGAGCAGCGCACGATCATCGAGGCGACGCAGCGCGCGCTGAACTACGCGCACAAGAAGGGCGTCACCATGGTGGTCGCGCTGGGCAACCAGCACACCGACCTGGGTGCGCCGCAGCCCGACACCACGAGCCCGGACTACCCGGCCAACACGACGCACCCGCGTACGGTCGACAACTCGAGCTGCCTGAGCCTGCCGGTCGAGGGCAACCACACGATCGGCGTGAGCGCGTTCGGGCCGTCGCAGGCGAAGGCGGACTACTCGAACTACGGCACCGAGCAGATCTCGGTTTCCGCGCCGGGCGGCTACTTCCGCGACGGTTTCGGCACGCCGTGGTTCCGCACGGTCGAGAACGAGATCCTCTCGACGTACCCGAAGAACGTCGCCCTCGCCGACGGCAACATCGACGAGGCGGGCAACGTGACGCCGGCCGGTGTCGCGGCGGGCGTCCAGAAGGCGACGGCGGCGGACGGCCGGGTCGGCTACTACCAGTGGCTGCAGGGCACGTCGATGGCGACCCCGCACGCGGCGGGCGTCGCGGCGCTGATCGTCTCGCAGTACGGCAAGAAGACTCACGGTGACTTCGGCCTGGACCCGGACAAGGTCCAGCGGGTCCTCGAGGGCACGGCGTCGCCGATCGCCTGCCCGGTCCCGCGCACGGTCGACTACCTGGACGAGGGTCGCGACGCCACGTTCACCGCGACCTGCCAGGGCGACCCGTCGTTCAACGGCTTCTACGGCCACGGCGCCGTAGACGCCTACACGGCGGTGACCCACGGGTCGCAGTACCTGAAGTAGTGCTTGAGCGAACGGCCCGCTTCCCTTCGGGAGGCGGGCCGTTTTCGCGTCAACCTTTCGGCGCGTTCGTGCGTGTACTCCCCGAGGCGAGGGGAGCGGGGATGGACTACGCGGGATCGACCGAGGCCGAGGTCAGAGCGGCCGGGAAGTGGCTGGCCAAGCGCGGCGTCGAGGTGGACGAGCCGACGACATTGCTGGCGCTGCGGCTGGGCGCCCGCGCCGGCGCGCGTCCGCCGGGGTACTGGCGGTGGGCCATCCTGCTGATGGTCGTGGCCGTGGCCGGCACCTTCGCCCTGGGATTCCTGCCGCACGCCCTCGGCCTCCACTATTCCGACATGCCCGAAGGCCGCACGTTCTTCGCGCTGTACGCCACCATGGTGGTCGGTTTCCGGCTCGCGGTCCGGGGAGCCGACCGGCGGGCCGCGGCGCACCTGGCGGGACGGGGGATCCACCGGCCCCGGCCGGCTTGGCGAGCCGCGCTGTGCGGCTGGAACGTGGCCGCCATGGTGGTCACCTTCGGCGGTGGCGCCGTGCTCGCCGTCGTGATGGCCGTGACGACGTCGAAGCCGATCTGGGCGCTGAGCTGGCTCGCCCTCCTGGCACTCGGGGCGATCGTGGTGGCGGTGATCGTCACCGACGTGCTGCGAAGTCCCGTCATCGCCGAAGACGAAGCCTCCCTCGCGGTCGACAGCCTGCTACGCCGCGACGACCAGTTCCTCGCCCTCCCGGCTCTGTTCGCGTACCCGGCGGTCTTCGACCCGCTGCTCTCCGGCGGGCAGCCACGCGAGTTCACGCCGTGGCTGGCCGGCTACTTCGCCCTCGCGGTGGCGACCCAGGCGATCGGCTTCGCCGTGCAGTACCGGCACCGAAAGCTCCCGGCGGGCGACTACGGCACCTTGGCGGCGGCCCGATGATCACGGAGGCCGAGGTCGGAGCGGCCAGGAAGTGGCTGGCCAAGCGCGGTGTCGAGGCGGAAGAGCCAACGACCCTGCTGGCCCTGCGGCTGGGCGCCCGCGGCGGCGCGCGCCCGCCGGCGTACTGGGCTTGGTTCGTGGTGCTGGCGGCGGCGTTGCTGCTGGGGGACTTCGTTCTCGTGCTCCTGCCCGTCCTCCTCGGCGTGGCCCGGGCCGACCGGTTCACCGGCAGCTGGGTGTTCCCGATGTGCGTCAGCTTTGTGCTGCTCGGGTGGCTCCCGGTGCGGCGGGCGGACAGGCGGGCGGCGGTCTCGCTGGGCGGCCGGCGCCTGGACGTGCCACGGCCGTCGTGGCGGGAGTCGATGAACGGCTGGTACCGGGCGTCGGTGGTGATCACCTTCGGTGGTGGTGCGGTCGTGGCGGTCGCGCTGTGCGTGGCGACGTCCCGGTGGCTCTGGGCCCTGACCTGGCTGGTCCTGCTGGCCCTCAGCGCGATCGTGGTGGCCGTGGTCCTGAACGCCGTGCTCCGGCGGCCGGTCATCGCCGAGGACGACACGTCGCTGAGGATCGACGCGGTGCTGCGCGCCGAAGACCCGTTCGTCGTCATGCCCGCGTTGTTCGCACTGCCGGTGCTCATCGACCCCGTGCTGTCGGGCTGGTCGTTCACGCCGTGGCTGGTCGGCTACGTCGTGCTCGCTTTCGCGACCCTGTTCATCGGCCGCTACGTGCAGTACCGGCACCGAAAGCTCCCGGCGGGCGACTACGGCACCTCGGTGGTGGCCCGATGATCATGGTGACCGCCGCGGAGCAGGACGAAGCCCGGCGCTGGCTGGCCCGGCGCGGCCACCCGGCCGGCCGGCCGACGCCGTTGGTGGCCGTTCTGATCGGGACGAGACAGGCGTTCCGCGGCCGCGGCATGGTCCGGTACTTCGTGTACGTGCTGCTCGCCTGCGGTGCCGGAGCGGGTTACGCATCGCTGTTCGGCTCAGGGGGCACCCAGAGCTGGCCCGTGTACTTCTTCGTCTTCGCGATGTCGCTCTCGAGCTGGGACACCGTGCGCCTTCGTGAGCGGGACTTCCAGGACGACGTCGCCGCTCCGCACCCGCCGGATCCGTGGTGGCGCGTCCTGGGTGGCTGGTACCTCGCGTCCCTCGTGCTCGTGTTCGGCGGCGGGGTCGCGCTCGCCGGCGCGATCTACTTCGGCACTCCGGCCCGGACGTACGCGGTGAGCTGGCTCGTGCTGCTCACCCTGAGCGCGGTCGTCGTCGGCTGGGTCCTGATCGGCTTGCTCCGGCGCCCGCTCCTCGCCGAAGACACCGCGTCCCTGGCGGTTGCCCGCGCGCTGCGCGCCGAGGCGCTGTACGCCGCGTCGCCGGCGATGGTGGTCGTCCCGCTGGTGCTGGACTTCCTGCTGCACCGCGTGCCGCCGGGCTTCACCCCGTGGCTGGGCGCGTACTTCGCGGCGGGTGTGCTGCTCCAGATCATCGGCTACGCCGTGCACTGGAGCCGCCACCGCACCCTGCCGCCGGGCCACTACGGCACACTGCCGGTGCCGGATCCGGGCACCCCGGTCGACTGGTCACCTCCGAAGGAGGCATGACGGTGGGTAGTCCGCCGATCGGACAGAGAGGAAGGCCGGCTTTGCGGACCGTTCCCGGACGGCTGCCGCTCGTCCTGAACCGGAAGTTCCCCCTGGGGAAGTACCCGGACGGCTCGACCGGCGCCGAGAGCGTGCTCCTCGGCGGGACCGGCCGCGAGTCCGCGGCCCCGGTCTTCGCCACGTGATCGACGCGGCGGGCTACGACCACGGCCTCGGTGAAGCCCGGGCGGCCCTCGCCGCCGGCACCGGGCTCGACGACGTGCTCGTCGTGCTCCGCCGTCAGGGGTTCTCGCAGGTGGACAGCATCCGGGCGGTCCGCGCGCTGACCGGTGCGTCCCTGGCCGAGGCGAAGGAGACCGTCGACGCCAGCCCGGCCTGGGCGGACCTGCGGAAGAGCCACGAAGACCTCCAGCGGGCCTTCGTCCTCGAGCTGACCGACGGCCCGGTCGCCGAGCGCCTGCGCGGTCGGAAGCTGGCGGGCGCGCGGTACCTCGGCGGTGCGAACCCGGCGACCGGCCCGGTGCGGGAGGTCGCGCACGGCGTCGCCCTCGATTTCGCAGGCGGGGGTGGGCTGCTCGCACGGTGGGAGAGGGCCGGGGAGCGGGAGTCCCTGGTGCTCGGCGATCCCGAGCCCGCCGGGGACCAGGTCGACGTCTCCGCCACTCCGGAATGGCAGCCACTGCTGGGCCGGACGATCGAGCACGTCGGCGTCGCCTGGCACGAGGCGGGCGAGCACGCGGACCGCTGCGCCGTGCGGCTCGAGTTCGACGACGGCTCGAGTGTCGTGCTCGCGCTCGGCGAGATCCGGGACGGCGTCGCGACCTACGCGCCGACGTCCGTGGTCGTCTTCTTCGACGCGGATCTCGCCCGCGCCTACGACCCGGCGGGCGACGGCACGTCGGCCTGGGGCGACGACATCCTCTGACCGTGGGGCCGGCGCGCACGCCGGCCCCACGCGCTCAGCGGTTCGAGGCCTTCTTGACGAACTTCGCCAGGTCCTTCGACTGCTGCACCCGGCTCGCCTCGTGGACGTACATCATGTGCCCGGCCGGGTAGTACGCCGTGTCGATGTTGTCGCGCAGCTCCTCCGGGATCTGCAGGTGCGCCAGCACGTGTTCGGACGCGAAGTAGGCCGTTGCGCCGTCGTAGTGGCCGAACGCCACGTGGACCTGCAGGTGCGGGTTGGCGCGCATCGCCGCGCTCACCGAGTCGACCACCGAGACCGACCGGCCTTCGAACTCCTTGTACGACCACGCCTTGAACGTGTCCTCGTGGATCAGCTCGTACGGCAGGTCGTTCTCGTACCCGAGCTCCGCCCGCACGTAGTGGTTGAACGCCGCCGCGTACGCGCCGATGATCCGGGAGATCGACGGGTCGTCGCTCATGTGCTCGCGGCCGCCGTCCGGCTCCCACGTCGTGAACCGGCCGTCCATCCGGCCGACCGTCAGGCCGCGGTCGCGCAGCAGCTCGGTGAAGAACCGGACGTGCTCGATCCGCAGGTTCACCCGGTCCACATAGGACTCGGTCAGCCCGGTCAGCGACGCCAGCGTGGCCACCGCGTCGGCCCGGTCCTGTGTGGACAGCCGGGCGCCGCGCGCCAGCGCCCACGGCAGGTCCTTCGCCGCGAAGTCCTCGGCGTCGGCGAGCACGTCGTCGAGCGGGCGCTCGCCGTGCAGGCCGTGGTAGTGCGCGATCGCCGCGTACGTCGGCACGTACAGCGTGTACGGCAGGTCGTTGCCCTCGGTGAACTGCAGCGTGCCCAGGTCGAGCACCGACGAGATCAGCAGCAGGCCGTTGAGGTAGAGGCCGTGGCGGTCCTGCAGGTGCGCGGCCAGCCCGGCGGCGCGCAGCGTGCCGTACGACTCGCCGGCCAGGAACTTCGGCGACAGCCAGCGCTCGTGGCGCGAAACCCAGAGCCGGATGATCTCGCCGACCGACTCGATGTCGCCCTTGAAGCCGTGGAAGTCCTTGGTCTCGCCGCCTTCGGCCGCGCGCGAGTAGCCGGTCGACACCGGGTCGATGAACACCAGGTCGCTGTGCACCAGCAGGGTCTCGGGGTTGTCGTCCAGCCCGTACGGCGGCGGCACGAGGTCGTCGACGTCGCCCGAGAGCACGCGCCGCGGCCCGAGCAGCCCCATGTGCAGCCAGATGCTCGACGAGCCGGGCCCGCCGTTGAAGGCGAACGTCACCGGCCGCGAGCCGGGGTCGGCGTCGTCGAGGGTGTAGGAGGTGATGAAGACCTCCGCCTTCGGCTTGACCCCCTCGGACTTGCCGTCCTTCACGACCTCCTTGCGGAGGACGATCCGCCCGGCTTTCGCCGTGTAGGCCAGCTTCTTCCGCTTCACGGTCAGCGTGTGCTGGGTCGTGACGATGTCGTCGGCCGGCTCGGCCGGGATCTCGGTCGCTTCCGGGGCCGTCTTCTCGGTGGCCTCTTCGGGGGTCGTGTCCGCCATGGCTCCAACCTAGTTGTGGCAGGGTGACCTGGTGCACACCGGGGACTGGCCGACGACCATCGCCGCCGCGCTCGCCGTGCAGGAACGGCTGCGCGGCCTGGTCGACGTCACCGACGACTGCCCCGAGCTGCCGCCGACGGTGACCGGGCTCGACGTCGCCTACGACGCCGCCGACGGGATCGCCGCCGCCGTCGTCACGCTGGAGACCGCCGGGCTGACCGTGGTGGAGGAGCGGACGGTCCGCGCGAAGGCCGTCTTCCCGTACGAGCCGGGGCTGTTCGCCTTCCGCGAGCTGCCGCCGCTGCTGGACGCGCTCGAGCGGCTGGACCACGAGCCCGACGTCCTGGTCTGCGACGGCCACGGCCTCGCCCACCCGCGTCGCTTCGGCCTCGCCTGCCACCTGGGCGTGCTGACCGGGCGCCCCGCGTTCGGCGTCGGCAAGACCCGGTTCGTTGGCTCGCACGAAGACCCGCCGGCGGCCCGCGGCTCGTCGGTGCCGCTGGTCGACGCCGGGGAAGAGGTCGGCGCGGTGCTGCGCACCCAGGACGGCGTCAAGCCGGTGTACGTCTCGGCCGGGCACCGCATCGACCTGGCCCACGCCTGCCGGCTGACCCTGGCGCTCGCCCCGCGCTACCGGCTGCCGGAGACGACGCGGCAGGCCGACCGGCTGTCCCGGGTGGCGCTGCGATGAGGACGCTCGCCGAGCTGGACGCCGCCGTCTCCGGGTGCCGGGCGTGTCCTCGGCTGGTCGAGTGGCGCGAAGGCGTCGCGGGCACGAAGGCGGCGTTCCGCGGCGAGGAGTACTGGGCGCGGCCGGTGCCGGGCTTCGGGCCGGCGGACGCCACGCTCGCCGTGGTCGGGCTGGCGCCGTCGGCGCACGGCGCGAACCGCACCGGCCGGATGTTCACCGGCGACCCGTCGGGCGACTTCCTCTTCCGGGTGCTGCACGAAGTGGGCCTCGCGTCGCAGCCGACGTCGACCGCGATCGGCGACGGCCTCGAGCTGTACGGCACCCGGCTCGTCTCGCCGGTGCGCTGCGCCCCGCCCGAGAACAAACCGACGCCGGCCGAGCGCGACACGTGCCGGGCGTGGCTCGCGGAGGAGCTGACGCTGTTACGTCCGACACTGCGCTCGATCGTGGTGCTCGGCGCGTTCGGCTGGCAGGCGTTACTGCCCGTGCTCGCCGCGGCCGGCTGGCCGGTGCCGTCGCCGCGTCCCGCGTTCGGGCACGGCACGGTCCTGAAGCTCGGCGACCTGCGTATTTTCGGCTGCTATCACGTATCGCCGCGCAATGTCCAGACCGGGCTCCTGACCCACACGATGGTGGCGGACGTCTTCCGCGCCGCGACCTCGGTGACGGCCTCGGACTGAATCGTTACGGAAGGTGCAGCGACGCTGGTCACAGCCGGATGGGGTCCCCGCGCAAGGTCCGTGTGAAGGTGCCACTATGAGGTCATGGCTGCTGCGAAGTCGAAGTCGGAACCGACTCGGATCCTCGTCCTCGGTGGTGGGTACGTCGGGCTCTACACGGCGTACGGCCTCCAGAAGATGCTCCGGGCCAACGAGGCCTCCGTGACCGTCGTTGACCCGCAGCCCCACATGACCTACGCGCCGTTCCTCCCGGAGGCCGCGGCCGGCGCGATCGAACCCCGTCACGTCGTGGTGCCGCTGCGCCGCGTGCTGAAGCGCTGCCACGTGCTGACCGCGCGCGTCACCAAGATCGAGAACGACAAGAAGTCCGTGACGGTCGAAGCCGCCGACGGCCACATCGAGCAGCTCGGCTACGACGTCCTCGTGGTCGCGCTCGGCGCCGTCGCCCGCATCCTGCCGATCCCGGGCCTGGTCGAGCAGGGCATCGCCTTCAAGACCATCGGCGAGGCGATCTACCTCCGCAACCACATCATGACCAAGCTCGACGAGGCGGCCAGCACGCTCGACCCCGAGCTGCGCAAGCGCCTGCTGACGTTCACCGTCGTCGGCGGCGGGTTCGCCGGCATCGAGGCGCTGGCCGAGCTCGAGGACATGACCCGGTTCGCGGTCGAGAACTACTACCCGAACATCCAGGCATCGGACGTCCGCTGGGTGCTCGTCGAGGCCGCCGGGCGCATCCTGCCCGAGGTCCGCGAGACGCTCGGCGTGTACACGGTCGAGCAGCTGGAGAAGCGCGGCATCGAGGTCTACCTGTCGACCGCGGCGAAGTCGTTCGAAAACGGCCACGTCGTGCTTTCGGACGGCACGGAGTTCGACACCGACACGCTCATCTGGACCGCGGGCGTGAAGGCCAACCCGGTGCTGGCCAACTCGGACCTGCCGCTGGACAAGCGCGGCCGCGTCGAGGCGACGGCCGCCATGCAGGTCGTCGGTCACCCGGAGGTGTGGACCGCGGGCGACAACGCCGCGATCCCGGACCTCTCGCGCACCGAAGAGGACCCGACGGCCACCTGCCCGCCGAACGCCCAGCACGCGGTCCGCCAGGCGACGCTGCTGGCGAAGAACATCATCAAGGTGATCCGCGGCGGCAAGCCGAAGGACTACTACCACAAGAACCTCGGCGCGGTGGCCAGCCTGGGCCTGCACAAGGGCGTCGCCGACGCGCTGAACCTGAAGATCAAGGGCTTCCCGGCCTGGCTCTTCCACCGCGCGTACCACCTCAAGGCGATGCCGACCTGGAACCGCAAGATCCGCATCCTGTTCGACTGGATCCTGGGCGGCCTGTTCCGCCGCGAGGTCATCTCGCTGGGCCAGATCAACAACCCGAAGGACGAGTTCGCGCGCGTCTCGAAGTCCTGACGTCTCACGTTTCGCCGAAGGCCTCCCGCACTCGTGTGGGAGGCCTTTCGCGTTCAGGCGCCCGGCTTGTCGTCCAGCCCTTCGGTCGAGAAACGGACTCGATCGCCCCTGATGAGATCCGTCATGATGGTCCATTTGTCGATGGTCAACGCCACGACGTGCTCGGGTAGCGCCGAATCTTCGTTTCGAGATCCGCCCGGATCGCGCGCCGGGCGGCCACCGCGATCTCTTCGAGGCTTCAGCCCTTCGTCACGACCGCCAGCTTGTCGGCCAGCGGGTGAGCCGTGAGGCCTCGAAGCTCCTATTCGGGCCAGGCTTCCGCAGGAACACCGGAGTGAGCACAACCAGACCGTTCTCCTTCCGTGTTCCCAGCCTCATCTTGCCGGTCCGCTGTGCTCCGCCACGAGCCGCGTGACCTGGACCTCGTGGTGCACGAGGGGCGCGGCCGACGCGTCCACCGTGTAGCCGACCACCCCGCCGCCGATGATCGCGCCCGCCGTGAACGCCCACGCGACCGTCCGGACCGCCAGCCCTGCCTTGCAGTGGATCTGCATCGCCGTCACTTCCCGTCAGATTGACGATTATTGCCCCGACGTCGACGTTAGCCGCGTCCGGCAATTAGTGTCAAGGTGACGATTAGGAGCGGCTGCGGAGCATTGCCGGGTGGAGCACGGTCGCCGGGCCCCGGCGGTACAGTGCGGCCGGGCGGCCCGGCTGGCGGGAGACGCGCTCGCCGGTCGGGACGAGAAACCCTTCCACGCCGATGATCTTCCGGTGGAAGTTGCGCGGGTCGAGCTCCTCGCCCCACACGATCTCGTAGACATCGCGCAGGTCGGTCATCGTGAACTCCGGCGCGCAGAAGGCGGCCGCGAGCGTGGTGTACTCGAGCTTGCTGCGGGTGCGCTCCACCGCGTCGGCGATGATCTTCTTGTGGTCGAAGGCGATCTGGGTCCGCGGGCGGAGCGCTTTCTCGACCGGCACCAGGACGGCCGCTCGTGCGTCGCCGCCGGCGGTCGGGGTCGGCAGGCGTGGTGAGAACGCGACGTAGCAAACGGTGATCACCCGTTGCCGCGGGTCACGGCCGGGTGCGCCATAGGTCCGCAGCTGCTCCAGGTGTAACGCTTTCGCCTCCAGGCCCGTCTCTTCGGACAGCTCACGCGCGGCAGCGTGATCGAGATCTTCGGACGTCGAGGCGAGGAAGCCGCCGGGGAGAGCCAGTACGCCCTCGTACGGTGGAATCCCGCGTTTGACCAGCATGATCTGCAGGGAACCGTCGTGCACGGTCAAGACGGCCAGGTCGACGGCGAGCGCGACTTCGGGAATCGACCACTCCGGTCCGTCAGACATGTGTGACAGCCGATGGATCGGCCGCGACGGAAGTGTCCATAGTGCACAGTGTAGCGGCGCGGCGAATATTCGTCTTATTGACGAGAATCGGCCGGTGGGGTTACCGTGCACCCTGCAATCGGCAGATTGCGCAGGCCAGAGGGAGGAACCGGCGTGGCTGAACGACTCGGAGGGGTGGTCCCGTGATTGCCGTCCTGACCGCATTGGAGGTCGAGCGCGCCGCCGTGCTCGCCCGGATGACCGGCGTCCGGCAGCACAAGCACCGGGCCGGGACCCTGTTCGACGTCGGTGAGCTGGGCGGACGCCGGGTCGCGCTGGGCCTGGTGGGCGCCGGGAACTCCGCGGCCGCCGCGATCGCCGAACGCGCCGTTGCGGAGTTCTCGCCGGTGGCCATCCTGTTCGTGGGAGTCGCCGGAGGTCTCCGGGACTGGCTGTGGCTCGGTGACGTCGTTGTCGCGAAGAAGGTCTACGCCTACCACGGTGGTCGCAGTGAAGACGAAGGAATGCGAAGTCGGCCGCAGGCCTGGGAGCCGTCGTACCGGCTGCTCGAGCTGGCCCGGTCGGTCGCCCGGACGGGCGCCTGGAGCGGCTCGGCGCCGGCCGAGGGCGGACCCAGGGCGCATTTCGAGCCCGTCGCGTCGGGCGAGGTCGTGCTCGACTCCAAGACCTCGGCGGTCGCCCAGTGGCTCTACGACCACTACAACGACGCCGTCGCGGTGGAGATGGAAAGCGCGGGCTTCGGGCTGGCCTGCCACCTCAACGACGACCTGCCCGCGGTGTGCGTCCGTGGGGTCAGCGACCACGCCGGGGGTGCGAAGGACGTGACGGACCAGGCCGGCTGGCAGGTCGTCGCTTCGGACCACGCGGCCGCGTTCGCCGAGGCCCTCGTGGCGGAGATCGACGATGCCGACGAGGTCGTCGACCGGGAGGCCGCTCCGGAGCCTGCGGGGTTCAGCAACGTCAATCTGGCGACCGGGCACGCCCGGGTCGACCAGCAGGTGGGCGCCGTCTACGGCGACATCCACATCGGACGGCAGCGAGGTGACCGGAAATGAGTGTCCCCACGGGGTTCCCGGGTGTGACCAACACGAACCAGGCGGGTGACAACGCCAACGTCGAGCAGCAGATCGGCGCCATTTACGGCGGTACCTTTCACCGCAATGAGACGACCTACAACTTCAACGCGTCGGACCCGCCAGAGCGGAAGTTCCAGGTGGCGCTCAACCACCTGCGCGGTGGAACGGCGCGGCAGGCCGAAGCGATCTTCGAGGACCTGCTCCACCACGGCGACGGGTCGACGCACCTCGCCTACTACTACGCCCTGTCGGTGCTCAGCGACCGTTCGCTCAACGAGATCGGGGAGGACGTCTACCTGAAGTTCCGGGCGGCCGACCTCACAGCGCAGCGGTTCGTGGCCGATGCCTGGAGTGTTGCGCTCACCGTCGTGTGGGAGCTGATCTCGTGCGTGTGGCGCCAGGAGATCGGTGAGGCGCTCGACGCCGAGCACCTCAAGAAGGCCCTGGCGAACTTCCGCGCTTTGCCCAAGGATCGGCAGGGGGAGATCACGCGGCACCTCGCGCTGGTCCTCGGCGGTGCCCTGCAGGACAGCCTGGCCGCGGAGGACGCTCAGCGTGTCCGGGAGGAGCGCCTGCAGCCGGACCGTGCCGGGCGGGCGTGGAAGTTCTTCGAACCGGATCCCGCGCTGCCGCGGTACTTCGTCACGCCGGCGACGGCGGTGCCCGCGTCGGAGTACGCGAAGCCTGTGCTCGGAGCAGTCGGCGTCGCGATCGGCCTCCTCGTGTTCCTGACCAGCTTCGCTGCCCCCAACCCGGGTGTCGCCATCGTGGCTTTGGTGATCTTCGCCGGAGGCGTCGCGGCGGCCTTCTGGGGCTCGGTGGAACGGGAGCTGGCGACGCGGCGGCTCGTCGAGCGCGACCGCGAACACGGCGTCCCGCTGCAGTTCCAGGCGGCGGTGTCGCCGGGCCACTGGGTGCGGACGGACTTCGTGACGCAGATCCACCGGCTCGTCGAGGCGCGGTTCACGGAAGCGCGTCCGCACATCGCAGGTAGCTGGGTGAACGACACCCGGGGCATGTGCGAGTACTACAAGTGGCGGTTCGTGGCGTCGTTCGGGAACGCCCAGGTGGACGCCGGCGCGGTCGACTGGCTGATCCGCTGGCACGCCCAGCGGGCGGCGGCGCAGTGGCAGGCGGGGACGTTGTTCGCCTACCGCGATCAGCTGCGGGTGCCCGGTTCGGCTGTCGCGGTTCACCGGCTCGGGCTCGGCGTGATGGGGTTCGCCGCGCTCCTGATGCTCGGCGGCCAGGGCGGTTTCGCGGCCGCGGCGGTGTTCCTGGCGCTGGGTGGGTTCTTCGCGCTCAAGGGTGCCGTCGGGGTGTTCGCGGGCAAGCGGTTCCGGCGCGAGGAGGAACTGCGCGCCCGGCGGCTGCTCGAGGAGGAGCAGCAGGCGCACCGGGAGTGGGTCGAGGTGCTGGCCGACCGTCCGGACGACGCCGAAATGGCGCAGTGGCTCAACCTGGACAAGACGTTCCTGAAAACCGAGGCCCTGCGCAGGTCCCGGTTGACCAACCGGGACCTGGTCACCCACGTCGTCCTGAACGAAGGCGCGGCGAACGCGCGGCGGGCGAGGGTCATGGGCGGACCCATGCGGTATTCGAGGTACGTCGTGCTGCTCTTCCTGCTGTCCGAAAGCGGGGTGCGGGAGATCGAGATCGAGCTCGACTTCCTCACCGGGAACGTGCACAACGAACAGCGGAAGTCGTTCCGCTACGACGCGCTCGCCGCCGCGGAGGTCGCGGAGGTCGGCGTGCGGTACGCCGACGGGTGGCGCTACCAGATCGTGGGCGACCACTCGACGCTCCGGCAGGACGAGTCGGTCCGCAAACGCGCGTTGCGGCTCAGCCTGGTGAGCGGGCAGCAGATCTCGGTCGTCGCGGAGGGGTTCGAAGGCCTGAGCGACGAGCTCGAGAGCCAGACGTCACTCCAGGAACTCGCGTTCGAGACGTCCGGGATCGCGAGCGCCCTGCACGTCCTGGAGGCGGTGTCGGCCGAGGGGCGGGACTGGATCGCCCGCGAACAGGAGCGTCGCCGTCGCCGGTCGGAGGACTGGCGCCTGCGGGACCGCGGTCCCGGGTTGCTGGACGGCGGCTCCGGCGGCCCGGAGGACGAGGGCTGACCGGACGAGGGGGACGGCGCCATCCGGACATTCACTGTCTGGATGGCGCCTTTTCGGCGTTTTGAAGAGGAATGACCGACTGTGTGCCGGTGAGCGACATGGTCTGGACAACCGGGTCGCTGACCGGGTATCCCTTTCTTCACAACGCAGAATAAGTCGGCGAAGCACTCGCCGGTTGTTGTTCGGCCATGCCGATCCCCTCGGTGCATGGCGGGACGCCCCAGGCGCGGACGGCGAAGAAGCCACCGACGTGGGGTCGCCGCGCCGCGCCCGGGCATGGCTCCGCACCGCCCGTCCCCACGGTCCCAGGAGCTCCCATGCGCTTTTCCCGCACCAAGGCGGCACTCGTCGCGGCGTTGCCCGCCGTGCTGAGCGTCGCCGTCCTCGCCGGCACGCCCGGCACCGCAGCCGCGGCCGGTGGTGCCTTCCCCGCCCACTACTCCGCTCCCTACCTGCAGATCAGCGACTCCGACGCCGGCCAGATGTCCGCCGACATGAACGCCACCGGCACCAAGTTCTTCACGCTCGCGTTCCTCACCCCGCAGTCCGGCTGCACGCCGGTCTGGGAGGCGAACGGCACCGGCGTCGGCTCGTTCAAGACGCAGATCAGCGCGCTGCAGGCCGCCGGCGGCAACGTCATCCCGTCGTTCGGCGGCGCCGAGGGCGGTGAGCTGGCCCAGACCTGCACGAACACCGCCAGCCTGACCGCGGCGTACGCGAACGTGGTCAACACCTACGGCACGCCCCGCCTGGACTTCGACATCGAAGGCGGCGTCCTCGGCGACACGGGGTCCAACCAGCGCCGCAACTCCGCGCTGGCCGCGCTGCAGCAGCAGAACTCCGCGGTCCAGGTCGACTACACGCTGGCCGTCGACCCGACGGGCATCCCGGGGAACGAGCTCGACCTGCTGCGCGACGCGAAGAACAAGGGCGTCAAGGTCAGCGTCGTCAACCTCATGGTGATGGACTTCTACGACGGCCAGTCGGTCTTGGGTGACGCACTGTCCGCGGCGCGCGCTTCGGCGTCCCAGCTGGCGAGCCTCTACGGGATCTCGACGTCGGCGGCGTACGCGATGATGGGCCTGACCCCGATCGCCGGCCGCAACGACGACGGCGCCCAGTTCAGCCAGTCCGACGCCCAGCAGCTGGAGACGTTCGCCGCGCAGAACGGCGTCGCGGAGCTGTCGTTCTGGGAGCTCCAGGACTACGACCGCGCGACGGGTTACGCGTACTCGCGGATCTTCAACGCGATCACCGGCGGCGGCGGGACCACCCCGCCCCCGTCGGGCGGCGGCACGATCACCGGCTACGGCGGCAAGTGCGTCGACGTGGCGGGAGCGTCCTCGACGAACGGCACGACGGTCGACCTGTACACGTGCAACGGCACGGCGGCCCAGCAGTGGTCCTCGACGTCGGGCACGCTCCGGTCGCTGGGCAAGTGCCTGGACGTCAACGCGGCGGGCACGGCGAACGGCTCGAAGGTCCAGCTGTACGACTGCAACGGAACGGGCGCCCAGCAGTGGACCCACACGGGCAACCAGCTGGTGAACCCGGCCTCGGGCAAGTGCCTGGACGCCACGGGCCCCAGCTCGGCGGACGGCACCCCGCTGCAGATCTGGACGTGCACGGGCAGCGCGAACCAGTCCTGGACACTCAACTAAGTCCTTAATGGACACGAGGCCGGATCCGGGTTCGCCCGGACCCGGCCTCGTGCTTTGCGCGGGGCGCGGATCGCCTAGAGTGTGCGATGCCCCCGTAGCCCAACTGGCAGAGGCAGTCGACTTAAAATCGACAAAGTGCGGGTTCGAACCCCGTCGGGGGCACCATCCGCCCTGGTCCGTGACTTGACGTCGGGGCCTGCGACGATCAAGTGGCGCCGCGGGGTCAGTTGCCTGGGTCGGCGGAATCGACGCCCGGGTGCCGGCGCATCGAATTTCTCATTTCGTAGTAGTTGAGGGTGGGCTCTTCCCACCGGGCATACAGGGTGCCCTCGTCTGGGACGGTTGTGAGGAGCACCGAGGTGAAATCGGCTGCGGATACTGCGGCGGCACGCATTCTGAGCCGGGTTTCATTCGGTCCGTGCAGGTTGATCGGGCCCTCTCGCCGGGCATTGATCAGTTGCGCTCCCAACGCACCGAGAAGCCCGAAAAGCCCTACGGCGATCGGGACCCGAAGCGGTACCGGGCGTGGAGCACACCCGGGATAACCCGAATCGGAGCGGGGGGATTCCGGGTGGTGTGGCTTCTGGGTTGGATCAAGACTCGCAGCATGGTGACCCGACAATTGATCATGTTGGCCGCGGCCATCCTGCTTGCCTGCGTGCCTCCGGCTGCGGCGGATGTGTTGTTGCGGCTGCCCGCGCCCAGTGGGGCGAAGCGGGTCGGTGTGGTCGCGTTGCATCTGGTTGATCACTCCCGGCCTGATCCTTGGCGGCCCGATGCCGGCGACCGGGAACTGATGGTGAGCGTGTACTACCCGGCGCGGCGGACGGCCGGCTATCCCGCCATGCCCTACATGCTGCCCGGTGCGGCCGCGCACTTCGGCGCGGTGACGGCCAACCAGTACCTCGGGCTGCCGACCGGGCCGGTCGACTGGTCGGCCGTCGCCACTCACGCCGCCCAGGGGGCGCCCGTCTCCGGGCGGTGGCCGGTGCTGATCTACTCGCCCGGGCTGGGTGAACCGCGTACCTGGGACACCACCCTCGTCGAGGACTTGGCCAGCCGGGGTTACGTGGTGGTCACCGTCGACAACACCTACGAATCCCCGGAAGTCCAGTTCCCGGACGGCTCTGTCGTGACCTGGACTCCTCCGAGCGACCCGGACGCGTTCATCAAGAAAGCGCTCGCCGTGCGGGTTCGTGACACCAGTTTCGTGTTGGACCAATTGGCCGCGTTGAACGCCGGCGGACGGCTTGCCGGCTCGCTGGACCTGAGTGCGGTGGGCATGTTCGGCCACTCGGCGGGTGGGACGGCCGCCGCCGCGGCCATGGACGCCGATCCCCGGATCGACGCCGGGATCGACATGGACGGGAATCTGACCTGGCTCGACGGCGGTCTCATGCCGGTTGCCGCGCACGGGCTGGATCGGCCGTTCCTGTTCTTGGGCAAGGACGGTGCCACGGACACTGGGCCCGGCTGGCAAGCCTTCCGCGCGAACACCCCGGGCTGGACCCGTCAGCTCACGCTGCGCGGTTCGCAGCACGCTTCGTTCACCGACGCCGAAGCGCTGCTGCCGCAGATGAACCTGCCGCCGGACGCGCGGACGGAGGCGATCGGCACCATCGATCCCGCGGTGGCCATCCGCACTCAGGAGGCGTACGTGTCCGCGTTCTTCGACCGGTGGTTGCGCGGCCGGGACAGCCGCCTGCTCGACGGGCCGTCACCCTGCTATCCCGCGATGGAGTTCTGACCAGCTCGCTCGGCCAGGGGGCGGCGGCGCAGGCTCGCGTTCTGCAGTGCCGGCGGTACGAAGTCCTGGTCCAGGGTGCTCACGTTCGTGCCCGGCGGGACGATTTCGTCGATGCGGTCGAGCACCTCGTCCGGCAGGACGACTTCCAGGCCGGCCAGCAGGTCGTCCAGGTGGGCCATCGTGCGGGGGCCGATGATCGCGCTCGTCACTGCCGGGTGGGAGATGGTGAACGCCATCGCCAGGTGGGTCAGGGGCATGCCCGCCGCGTCCGCCAGGGGGATCAGTTGCTCCACCACGTCGATGCGGCGCGCGTCGTTCAGGTGCTTCAGCATTCCCGCTCGGCGCAGGGTGTTCTCCTCGCCTCGGCGGACGCGGCCGGTGAGCATTCCTTGCCCCAGCGGGCCCCAGACCAGGGTGCCCATTCCGTGGCGTTGCGCGGTCGGGAGGACTTCGCGCTCGATGCCGCGGCTCAGGATCGAGTACGGCGGCTGCTCCGTGTGGAACCGCTCGAAACCGCGGCGGGACGCGGCCCACTGGGCCTCCACCATGTCCGACACCGGCATCGCCGACGTGCCGATCGCGCGGACCTTGCCGCTGTGGATCAGGTCGTTCAGCGCCGAAAGCGTTTCCTCGATGTCCGTCGACGGGTCCGGGCGGTGGATCTGGTACAGGTCGATGTGGTCGGTTTGCAGGCGGCGCAACGAGTTCTCGACGGCGGTCATGATCCAGCGGCGGGACGTGCCCTGGTGGTTGGGGTCGTCGCCGATCGGGCGGCTGAACTTGGTCGCCAGGACCACGTTGTCGCGGCGGCCCTTCAGAGCCTGGCCCACCACGTCTTCGACGTCGCCGTAGGCGTCGGCCGTGTCGACGAAGTTGATGCCCGCGTCCAGGGCCTTGTGGATGACGCGGATCGAGTCCTCGGGGTCGGGGTTGCCGATGGACGTCGCGAACATCAGGGTGCCCAGCGCGTACGGGCTGACCTTGATGCCGGTGCGGCCGAGGGTGCGGTACTGCATGGGAGGCGCTCCTGGAGGTAGTCTGGACGTAAGCGGAAAGCTCTTCCGCTACTATACGGAAAGGCTTTCCGGTTATGCAACCGCGCAAGCTGCGCGCCGACGCCCAGCGCAACGTCGACGCCCTGCTCGAAGCCGCGAAAACCGTCTTCGCGACCTCGGGGGTGGACGCGCCCGCGAAAGAGATCACCGACCTGGCCGGCGTCGGTGTCGGGACGCTCTACCGGCACTTCCCGCAGCGCGCCGACCTGGTCGTGGCGGTGCTGCACCGGGGGATCGACGTCTGCGCCGCCGCCGGGCCGGCGCTCGGCGCCGAGCACGAGCCGGACGCGGCCCTCGCGGAGTGGCTTCGCCGGTACACCGAGTTCGTCGGGACCAAGCGCGGCCTCGCGAGCGCCCTGCACTCGGGCGATCCGGCCTTCGACGGCCTGCCCGGGTACTTCATGGAACGGCTCGAACCGGTGCTCGGGGCGCTGCTCGACGCCGCGGTCGCGACCGGCGGGATCCGCGCCGACGTCAGCGCGAAGGACCTGATGCACGCCATCGCGCTGCTGTGCCAGCCCGTGCGCGGCGAGGACGTCGAGTACAACCAGCGCATGGTCGGCGTGCTCACCGACGGGTTGCGCCGGACCTGACTCCCGGGTCCGAAAAGATCAGCGGAATCCGGTTAAAAGGTCACTTGAGCCACTGATTTCGTGGCTCCCGCGTCGTCGCATTCTGCACTTTTCCGACGTCCACATGCGGTCTTCCGCGACACATTCGAGTTAACGGGGACACCAGAAGTGGGACCTGTGAGGTCTGTGTATGCTGCGGTATCGCTTGACCGGGTGATCACTCACTCGAATCGGTGGCCGTCGTGATCGGGGCTTGGTCTCACGCGGTCCCCCACGTCGTGGTTCGGGCTCGGATAGGAGATTTATGCAGGTCAGGTCAGCTTTCGTGCGAGGCGGGATCGCGGCCCTCGCCGCGGCCGCCGCGGTCATGGTCGGGTCCCCGGCCGCTCTCGCCGACGACGGTGCCGCTCACGGCCGCGTCGACGGAAAGGGTGGCACCGTCGGTTACCGGCTCAACCTCGGGAAGGGCGGCGACTACATCGCCGAGCTGTTCTCGATGAAGCTCTCCGACGGCAGCACCCTGAAGCTCTACTGCGTGCAGATCACCGTCGGCCTGCGGACCGACGTCGACATGGTCGAGCGCCCGTGGAACAAGTACCCCGCCAAGGGCCCGTTCCAGGAGAACAGCGCGAAGATCAACTGGGTGCTGCACCACGGCTACCCGGGCACCGGTCTCGACGCCATCGGCTCCGCCCTGAAGAAGGCCGGTGTCACGGTCCACGACGGCGTCTCCGAGCGTGAGGCCATCGCCGCCACCCAGGCCGCGGTCTGGCACTTCAGCGACGGCGTGAACCTCGACGCCACCAAGCCGCTGGCCGAGGAGAACTCGGCCGACGCCAACGCCGACGTCGCCGCCCTGTACGCCTACTTCACCGGCGACCAGAACAAGGGCCTCGACGCGCAGCCGAAGCCGACCCTGAACATCGCGGCGGACAAGACCGAGGGCACCGCGGGCAGCAAGATCGGCCCGTTCTCGGTCGCGACCTCCGGTGACATCACCGCGCTGACCAGCCAGCTGCCCGACGGCGTCAAGCTCACCGACGCCGACGGCAAGGAGCTGAAGACCGCGGACGTCAAGGACGGCTCCAAGCTGTACGTCGACGTCCCGGCCGGCACCAAGCCGGGCAAGGGTGGCTTCGAGCTCAAGGCCACCGGCGAGCTGGACACCGGCCGCCTGTTCGTCTCCGAGAACTACGCGCGGCAGCCGGCCCAGTCGCTGATCGTCGCCGACTCGGAGAAGACCGAGGTGACCGCGAACGCGGCCGCCAGCTGGACCGAGGTCGCCCCGGCGACCACCCCGGCGCCGACCACCCCGGCCGGTTCGAACGGCGGTGGCGGCGAGCTCGCCAACACCGGTGTCGACGCGGCCGTGCCGTTCACCGTCGGCGGTCTGCTGCTCGGTGGCGGTGCGCTGATGCTGCTGGTGAACCGTCGCCGCAGCCGTGCGTGACTGAACTGATTCGATAAACGGGGCCGGTCCACAGAGGACCGGCCCCGTTTTCGTACCCGACGAACGGATTGCGACCTTCGGGGCGAAACCGGCGAACCGTGCACGCAGTGGTCTAGACTTTTCCGCCGACCGGCGAAGGGACCAGACCATGCGCGGTACGACCGTTCCGCCCGGCACCCCGTGCCGGCCGCCGCGGGCGGGGGAGCTGCCGATGCACCGGCTGGAGCTGCCGGCGCCGGACGCGGTGCCGTTCGCGGTCGGGACGTTCGACACGATCGGGCCGCTGTCGCGCGCGGATTTCCCGCACCGGCACACGTTCCACGAGCTCGTCCACGTCACCGGCGGCACCGGCAAGCACGTCGTCGACCTGGCGCGCTGGCCGCTGCGGCCGCCGCACCTCGGGGTGATCACCGCGGGCCAGGTGCACCACTGGGCCGGCGTGCGCGGCCTGACCGGGCACGTCGTGCTGTTCACCGACGACTTCCTGCTCGACTACCCCGCCGACCGCGACCGGCTGAGACGGCTGGGCGAGCGGCCGTGGCTGGAGCTGGACGCCCGCGCCGACGCCGACGTCACGCGGCTCGTCACCGAGCTGGAGGCGGAGTACCGCCGCGGCGCGGACTCGGTCGTGCGGGCCCTGCTGCACGTCCTGGTCGTGCGCGTGGGACGGCTGCCGGGGACGCCGGAGGCGCCGCCCGCCCGGGCCGGTGCGGTGGCGGCGGAGTTCGCCCGGCTCACCGGGCGCGCCGACCTGGGCCTGTGGTCGGTGCGCGCGCACGCCGAACGCATCGGCGTCACGCCGGAGCAGCTCACCGAGGCCGTCAAGGCCGCGACCGGCCGCACGGCCGCGCAGCTGGTGCGTGAGGCGCGGATCCGGGAGGCCCAGCGGTTCCTGCTCCGGACGGATCTGACGGTCCGGCAGGTGGCGAGCCGGGTCGGGTTCGCCGATCCGGCGTACTTCTGCCGGTTCTTCCGCCGCGAAACGGGCTCGAGTCCCGGAGATTTCCGGCGGGCCGGCGAGAAGCACCACGACTGACCGTTCCCGTCCATCGCCCGCGACCCGGTGCGCTGCTTACCGTCGAGGCATGGACGAAGAGACGAAGCTGAGCCGCAAAACGGTGCTGCGGGCCGCATTGGCCGCCGGCGTCGCCGCGCCGGTCGCCCTGCTCGGCGGCCCCGCGCTCGCCCGTACCGCCGCCACGAGCGGACAGGTCCCGGCGCTGACGCCGTCGTGTCACGACGACGACGATCCGACGCCCGAGCAGATCGAAGGTCCGTACTTCAAGCCGAATTCTCCGGAACGGACCTCGCTCGTCACGCCGGGCACCCAGGGCACGCGGCTGACCCTGACCGGGTACGTCTTCGGGCTCGCCTGCCTGCCGGTCGATCGCGCGCTGCTGGACTTCTGGCAGGCGGACGTCAACGGTGCCTACGACAACACCGGCTACACCTTCCGCGGCCACCAATACACCAACGCCCAAGGCGCGTTCACGCTGTCGACGATCGTGCCCGGCCTCTACCCGGGGCGCACCCGGCACATCCACGTGAAGGTCCAGGCGCCGGGCCGGCCGATCCTGACCACGCAGCTGTACTTCCCGAACGAGCCGCGCAACAACACCGACTCGATCTTCGACGCGCGGCTGCTGATGACCGTGCGGGACAACGGAAGCGCGAAGGAGGCCGCGTTCGACTTCGTGCTCAACGTGCCGCAAAACCCGCCGACCACGACGGTGACTTCGCCGCCGCCCGGCGGCACGACCTGGGCGGCGGGCACCGCCTACGCGGCCGGTGCCCGCGTCACCTACGGCGGCCGGGACTACGTGTGCTTGCAGGGACACACGGCCCAGCCGGGCTGGGAGCCCCCGAACGTCCCTGCGTTGTGGCGGACGGCCTGAGGCTCCCGGCGTGGGGTCGTGAGTGCGTAACAGTGTTCTAACACTGTTACGCACTCACGACGGGGTCAGCAGGAGAGGTTGGCGCCGGGGTCGACGCCGAGGATCGACGTGATCTGGCGGTACTTGTCGACGCGGCTCTGCACCTGCGCCGGGTTGCCGCCGTTGCACTCGATCGAGCCGTTGATGCTGCGGATCGTCTCGCCGAAGCCGCGGCTGTTGACCATCGCGTTGTGCGGGGTCATCGTGCCGGGGCCGCTCTGGGTGTTCCAGTACCAGAGGCCGGTCTTCCAGGCGACGGCCGAGTTCTGCTCGACCTGCCAGGGGTTGCCGAGCAGGTCGATGCCGAGCGCGTCACCGGCGGCCTTGTAGTTGAAGTTCCAGCTCAGCTGGATCGGGCCGCGGCCGTAGTACGCCGCCTGGCCTGCCGGGCAGCCGTAGGACTGGCTCCAGTCGCAGTAGTGCGGGTAGTTGGCCGTGTTCTGCTCGACGATGTAGACGAGGCCGCCGGTCTCGTGGTTGACGTTCGCGAGGAACGCCGCCGCTTCCTGCTTCTTGACCGTGTCGCTGCCGGTGGTGGCGAAGCCGGGGTAGGCCGACAGGGCCGCGGTCAGGCCGCTGTAGCTGTAGAAGCCGTTGCGGCTCGGGAAGATCTGGTTGAACTGGGCCTCGCTGACGACGAACGCACCCGGGTTGCCGGGGGGCGTGGTGCCGCCGTCGCAGCTGTAGGGCTCCCAGTACCAGGTGCTGATGATCGGGTCGTAGCCCGGGTTGGCGTTCTTGGCGCGGTAGTAGCCGCCGTTGGTGTACTTGACGACCGCGCCGACGTCGTACCACTGGCCGGCGACCCAGTTGGGCGCGTTGCAGGTCGTCCCGCCACCGCCGCCGTCACAGCTGTACGGCTCCCAGTACCAGGTGCTGATGATCGGGTCGTAGCCCGGATTCGCGTTCTTGGCGCGGTAGTAACTGCCGTTGGTGTACTTGACGACCGCGCCGACGTCGTACCACTGGCCCGCGACCCAGTTGGGCCCGCTGCACGCCGCGGCGGCGGCCTGCGGGGCGGCGGTGGACAGGGCGGGGACACCGAGCACGAGCGCGGCTGCGGCCGCGAAGGCCGAAAATACGGCGACAAGACGTCTTCTCAAGGCTCGCTCACTCCTTCGGCCACGACAGGTCCCGGACGTGGGGGGCGTCCGGGTGTCGAAGAGGGGGTGCTCATCCGGCCGGAAGAACGTGACACCAGTCACTAGAACAGATTGGTCTAGTCCAGTCAAGGAAACCTGACAACGCGGGCAACGGGTCTGCGCGTTCGGCCCTGGCATGATGCGCCCATGACCGGACTTGTCACGCGTGCCGCCGCGGGCAGCGAAACGGGGCGGCGCTACGCCGCCAACTTCGACGTCGTGCACCTGATCGAAGATCCGTTGCTCGCCGTGGTCGCCGACGGCATGGGTGACGGTGAAGGCAGCCGGATGGCCGGACGGACCGCGGTCGACGTCTTCGCCGCGCGGGCGGGCGGTTCCGCGGATTCGTTGCGGGAGGCGGTCGCCGCGGCGCAACGCGAGGTCAACGAGTCCGGCAGGCGGATCGGCGGGCTGGCCGGGTGCACGCTCACCGCGCTCGTCGAATCCGGCGGCGGGCACTGGCTCGTCCAGATCGGCGACTCACGCGCGTACCGGTTGCGCGACGGCCTGCTCGAACTGCTGACGACCGACCACACGATGGCCTGGCTCGGCGCGGTCAACGGCTGGTACGCGTTCGACTCGCCCCAGGCGTCGGCCGCGCGGTACCAGCTGACGCGCTACATCGGGCACCCCGCGCACCCGGAGCCGGACGTGCTCAGCCTCGCGCTCCGCCCGGGCGACGTCCTGCTGTTGTGCAGCGACGGCGTCGCCGAGCAGGTGCCCTACGAGCGGATCCGCGAGATCCTCGGCCGGCTTTCGGCGCCGGAGGAGCAGGTCCGGCAGCTGCTGGCCGTCGCTGAGGCAGCGGGCGGCCAGGACAACGCGACGGCCGTCGTTGTCCAGGTGTCCTAGTCCTGGTCACAGCGATCGCTTGAGCGCGCTCTTGACCGCGTCCACGGTCGTGTCCGGCACGTCGGCGACCTCGGTCGCGGGGAGTCCGAGGACTTCGCGCAGCACGAGAACGGCGACTTGGCGCGGCGGCAGGACCTGGAGCGTGGTCACGAAGGCGAGCGAAACGGATCCCGCCTGCTCGTAGCGGGCTTCCCGGAACGCGTCGCCGTCCCCGGCGCGGGCCTTGCTCAGCTGGTCAGTGCTCGCCGGCTGGTTCGACCGGCTGGACGGCAAGGACCGCGAAGCGTGGGCCGGGGCCGGGTTCGAGGAGGCGCTGGGCACCGGCGCGCTGCTGCTGGGGCGGCGGACCTACGAGTGGTTCGTCGCGCGGGGGTGGGTGACCCGCGGTGGAGGCTGGGCGGACCGGCTGCACGCCGTGCCCAAGTACGTCGACGAGCTGCGGCTGATGGTCTGCCCGTTCGCGCTCGGGGAGGGCGGGCGCCTGTTCGGCCGGACCGATGCCCTGACGGCGTTGCGGCTGGTCGAGCACCGCACCGTCGGCGACAGCATTGTCCGCCTCACCTACCGGCCGCTTCGCGACGCTTAGGCCGGTTGCCGGACACGCCATCGGGCGTGTCCGGCACGGGCGGGGGTCACCGGGCCTGCGGGATCCGGGCCTTCGTGGCCGGCGTGACCTGCAGGAGCCGCAGCAGCCGGGCGCGGCCCAGCCGGTGGAGCATCTCCCCGAGCTCCTCCGGCGCGATGCAGCTCTCGAGGTCGATCCGCGTGATCCGGATGACGCGGTCGATCTCCGTGGCCGGGAGCCGGGTCCCGAACTCCCCGGTCAGCCACACCCCGACCTCGTCGGCGGCGTTGTCCGCCCGGTGGCTTCGTACGGTCATCGCTTTCCTCGTTTCGGCTCGGCTGGTTCGCAGGTCGAGGCCGGAAAATGCCGGCCTGACGCGGGTTCGACGACCGAGTGCGGGTGCCATGACGCCGAACGGCGAAATTCTTCGCGAGAAAGCTTTGCGTGGTCGGGCGGGTGAAATCCGTGACGAAGGCCGTCACTCACATGGGCGGAACTGCGACCCCCGGTGTCGGCCGATCGGGTGGAAAACGGGGGAACGTCGCCGATCGGCCGTACGTCCCAGGACTCTGGAGACGTCTGGTGGTGCGGGTGTTCCCCTGCGGGACGCGGAAACGGAGACGCGATCGATGGGCCGGTACGACCGGACCGACCTCGGGGCCTACAGCCTGGGCCTGCTCGACGACGCCGAGACGGCGCGGGTCGAGCGGCACCTGGCGGCGTGCTCGGACTGCCGCCAGGAGGTCCGGGAGTTCGAGGCCGTCCGCATGATGCTGGACAACCTCGAAAAGTCCACTTAGGACTATAGGCGGAAACTGTCGGTGCCCGTCGCTAGGTTGCCGGGCGTGACCGACGACCTGTTCCTGAACCCGACCCGGGCCACGTACGCGACCGTTGCGGAGAGTTACAACGACTTCGTGCCCCCGATTCGCGACGACATCGAGGACCGCGCGCTGCTGACGGCGTTCGCCGACCTGGTGCGCGACGGCCCGGTCGCCGACCTCGGCTGCGGCACGGGGTTGGTGACGGCGTTCCTGGCGTCGCTCGGCCTCGACGTCGCCGGCATCGACCTCACGCCGGAGATGCTCGCGGTCGCCCGCCGGAACCACCCTGAGCTGCGGTTTTCCGAGGGTTCGCTGCTCGCGCTCGACCTCCCGGACGGCGGCCTCGCCGGGGCGGTGGCGTGGTATTCGATCATCCACACCCCGCCGTCGAGCCTCCCGGTGGTCGCGGCGGAGCTGTTCCGGGTGCTGCGCCCGGGCGGCCACCTCCAGCTGGGCTTCCACGTCGGCGACCGGCGTCACCACCGCTCGGACGGCTACGGGCACGAGGGCTTTTC
Source organism: Amycolatopsis heterodermiae (assembly GCF_034929455.1). Classification (NCBI taxonomy): domain Bacteria; kingdom Bacillati; phylum Actinomycetota; class Actinomycetes; order Pseudonocardiales; family Pseudonocardiaceae; genus Amycolatopsis; species Amycolatopsis heterodermiae. The sequence goes on along the minus strand of NZ_JAYFSI010000001.1, from coordinate 752,300 downwards.
GCTGGACATCTACTGGCTTCCGGTGGACCGCGTCGCCGACCTGATGAGCGACGCGGGTTTTGAGATCCTGACGAAGGTGCTCCGCAACCCGGGGGCCCGGGTGCCGCAGGGGAGGGTGCTGGCCCGGAAGCCCGAGTGACGCGCGGTGCGAGTGGTCGTGAGTGGTTAGGCGGGTTAGAACCGTCCTAGCCACTCACGACCACCTGCACCGCACGCGAGGCAGGTTCGGTGCTGAGTGGGGTCGGGGCATGCCGGCGGCGAGCGCGCGGTCGCGCCTGCGGCGCGCGGCCGCGCCTATCGCGCGTGCGGTAGGTGGTTGGCTGGGCTGGTTTGGTCGCGGTGGGCTGCGGTTGAGTTGCTTGCCTGCCGGGGTGCGGTGGGTGGTTGGCTGGGCCCGCTTGGTTGCGGTTGGTCTTGGTTGGCTCGCTCGCGCAGGTAAAGGCGCTAATGCCGAGGCTTCGGCGGCGCCGAGCCGGGCTTGCCCGGAAGCCGCGCGGGTCAGCGGGTTGCGGCGGCTTTGAGGGTGCGTAGCACCGGTGCCGTCTCCAAGGCTCGGATCTCCTCCAGGGAACCCAGCCGCTCCGTCAGGTACCTGTGCAGCGCCGCGGCGTCAGGGCAGAGGGCGTGGGCCACCAGGTTAGCCGGGCCCGTCGTGGCCAGGACGACCGCCAGTTCCGGGTGGGTTGCCAGGGCCTTCCCGACGCGGTCGACGTGGGCCGGGGACACCGACATCCACAGCAGCGCCTGCGTTGTCGCGCCGAGGACGGCTGGGCTGATCTCCAGGTCGAAGAACATCGTGCCGCCCGCTTGGAGGTCGGCCAGGCGGCGGGCGACCGTGGCCGGGGACCAGCCCGTGGCCGTCGCCAGCTCGGCCAGGCCCGTGCGGCCGTCGTGCTGCAGCGCGGCCATCAGGGTGTCGTCGTCCGGTGTCAGCGGGCGGCCGGCGCTGGTGTGGACCGGCAGAAGAGAAGCGATCTGGGACGGGGACAACGACGACGTCCGGCCGGTCCACGCCGTCGGGCCGCCGAAATAGCGGTGCAGGACCTGGTGGGCCGACACCGCCGTGATGCTCGCCGTGCGCGGGATGTCCCGCAGCAGCAGGGAATGCCCGCCCACCGGCGCCTGGACGTTCACGCAGATCTCCGTCCCGCCGGACGTCAGCTTGATCCACGCCGTGTCGCCGCGCCGCGCGAGCTGGTGGGCGAGGTCCTGCGCGGCGTGCGGGGTCGCCGTCAGCCGGACCATCCACTCCGTCTGCCCGCTCCGGTGCGGGTCCGGCAGGCCGACCACGCGAAGCGACGCTTCGGCGCGAAGACGGCGATAGCGCCGGGCCACGGTCTGGGCCGAGACGCCGAGGACCTCGCCGATCTTCGTGAACGGCGCCCGGCCGTCGAGCTGCAGTGCGTGCACCAGCGCCCGGTCGACCTCGTCCATATTTCTCATTGAAGCGCACCTGATGGAAGAAATCAGCCAAGTCGGACCGATACATGGAACAAAGGGAAACCCAGAACGCACAGTGGGCGGCATGCTGACCAAGACCCGCTGGGCCGCATTCGCCGTGCTGCTCACCGCCGAGGCGATGAACCTGCTCGACGCGACGATCGTCCAGGTCGCCGGCCCGGTGATCCACGCCCACCTGCCCGGCCCGGCCGCCGACGTCCCGTGGTTCAGCGCGGCCTACACGCTGCCGTTCGCGGTCCTCCTGATCACCGGCGGCCGCCTCGGCGACGTCCTCGGCCGCGCCAAGGTGTTCAAGATCGGCGTGACGGGGTTCGTGCTCGCCTCCCTCGCCTGCGCGGCCGCCCCCGAAGCGGGCCTGCTCATCGGCGCCCGCGTGGTGCAGGGCGCGGCGGCCGCGCTGATCATCCCGCAGACCATCGGCCTGATCCGCGTGCTCTTCGACGGCGACGAGCTCGCGAAGGCCCTCGGCACCATCGGCCCGGTGATGGGCCTGTCCGCCGTCTCCGGCCCGCTGCTCGGCGGGCTGCTGACGCAAGCGGTGTCGTGGCGGGCGGTGTTCCTGGTGAACGTCCCGCTCGGCCTCGCCGTCCTCCTCGCGAGCAGGCTCCTCCGAGAGGACCGCGCGGAAACCCGGCCGAAGCTCGACGTCGTCGGCACCCTGCTCGTCGTCGCGGGCACCGGTTTGCTGGTGTACCCGCTGATCCAGCCCGGCGAGACGCCGTTGCTGGCCGTCGGCGCCGCGATCCTCGTGGTCTTCGCCGTCCACCAGCGCCGGACGCGCGCGCCGCTGGTCGAGCCGAGCCTGTTCGCCCACCGCGGTTTCCCGGCCGCACTCGCCGGGTCACTGCTGTTCTTCGCCGTGATGACCGGGCTGATGCAGGTGGTGCCGATGCAGCTGCAGCTCGGCCTCGGCGTGGACGTCCGCACCGCCGGCCTGACGCTGCTGCCGCTGTCGGCCGGTCTCGCCGTCTCGTCGTGGTTCGCCGGGACGTGGCTGGTGCCGCGGTTCGGCGCGCGCGTGATGTACGCCGGTCTCGCGCTGCTGCTGGCCGGGTTGCTCGGCGCGCTCGGCGGTTACCCGTGGCCGCTGCTCGGCGCGATGGCGTTGTGCGGCCTGGGGATGGGGACGTTCACCGTGCCGTTCTTCAGCACGGCCCTGCACCGCGTCCGGCCGCACGAAACGGGTTCGGCGGCCGGACTGCTCAACGCCGTGCAGCAACTCGGCGGCACGCTCGGGGTCGCGTTGCTGGGCGGGCTCTACCTGAGCAGCGGGGCGGCGACCGCGGCGCTCGGCCTCGCGGCCGTACTCACTTGCGCCGCCGCGGTCGCCGTGACCCCGATGCTCAGTAGTCGTCCCGCCCCGTGAACTGCTGCTCCAGCAGCTCGGCCGCACCGGCGACCAGCTCCAGCGGATCGATGAACTCGTTGATGTCCAGGTTGACCAGCGGCAGCGAGTGCCGCAGCACGATGTGGTCGCCCATCACCGCGAGCCCGCCGACGACGGTCGACTCGCCGACCTCGGTCAGCACCTCGAGGAGGTCGACCTCGTCGTGCCGGGCGAACGGCGTCGCGATCTGGACCCAGTCCTCGCGCTGGTCGAGGATCTCGCGCGCGATCACGACGATCTGGGCCCGCTGCTCGGTGTCCGGGTCGTCGCCGAAGACCAGCCGGATGCGGATCTCGTCGGGCTCGTCGCGCACCACCCGGTACGCCTGCCTGATGTAGGCGACCAGATCGCCCCAGTCCGCCATCAGATGACTCCGATCCGGTCGAGGTCGGCCAGCACGTCCGCCGGCAGCGCGAGGTCCGCCGCGGCGAGGTTATGGCGCAGGTGCTCCAGCGAGGACGTGCCCGGGATGAGCAGCATCGACGTCGAGCGCTGCAGCAGCCACGCGAGCGCGACCTGCATCGGCGTCGCGCCGAGGCGGGCCGCGCAGTCGTCGAGGATCCCCGACTGCAGCGGGCTGAAGCCGCCGAGCGGGAAGTACGGCACGAAGGCGATGCCCTCGGCGGCGCACTGGTCGACGAGCGCGTCGTTCTCCCGGTGCGCCAGGTTGTACTGGTTCTGCACGCACACGACCGGCGCGATCGCCCGCGCTTCGGCGAGCTGCTCGGCGGTGACGTGGCTGACGCCGAGGTGCCGGATCAGCCCCTTCTCCCGCAGCTCTGCCAGAACCCCGAACGGCTCGGCGAGCGACATCGCCACCGGGTAGCCGCCGGTCGCGTCGCTGAGCCGCAGGTTGACGACGTCGAGCGCGTCGAGGCCCAGGTTCCGCAGGTTGTCGTGCACCGCCTGGGTGAGCTCGTCGGCCGACAGCGCGGCCGGCCACCCCTTGTCCTCGCTGCGGCGCGCCCCGACCTTCGTCACCAGGTGGACGTCTTCGGGGTACGGGTGCAGGGCTTCCTTGATCACGGCGTTCACCGTGTGCGGGCCGTAGTAGTCGCTGGTGTCGATGTGGGTGACCCCGGCTTCGACGGCCGCGCGCAGCACGGCCACCGCGGTGCCGTGGTCCTTCGGCGGTCCCCACACGCCGGGCCCGGCCAGCTGCATCGCGCCGTACCCCATGCGGGTCACGGGAAGTTCTCCCCCGAGGGAGAAAGTACCGCCCAGATCGGACATGTCACTCCTTGCCGTAGGTGCCGCGAAGGAGTCTAGGGACGATCCGGCTCAGCCGCAGACGCCCTTGCCGCGCAGCACCCGCGTCACCGACTCCTGGACGCGCGTCTGCGGCAGCTCGCCGGAGGCGACGGCCTTCTCCAGCCGGTCCAGCACCTCGTTGACGCGCCCGCCCGACGACCACAACGCCTGGTCCGCGCCGGCTTCGAGGGCCTTCAGGACCGCGTCCGGCAGCGAATACTGGGCCGTGATCGCCTTCATCGCGCCGAGGTCGTCGGTCAGGATCGGCCCGGTGAAGCGGAATTCGCCGCGCAGCAACTGGTACGCGGGCGGTGAAAGTGACGCCGGGACGCCGTTCGTCAAGTCCGGCACGTCCAGGTGGCCGACCATCACCGCGACCGGGCCGTAGTCGGCGATGTTCCGGTAGGGCGCGAGGTCGACCGCGCGCAGCTGGGCCAGCGGCGGCGTGACGACGGTGCCCTTGTGGGAATCACCCGATCCGTGGCCGTGGCCGGGGAAGTGCTTCAGCACCGGCTGGATGCCCGCGTCACGCAGGCCGGCCGCGAACGCCGTGGCGTACGCCTTCACGCGGGCCGGGTCGGGGCTGAAGGACCGGTCGCCGATCACGTCGTCGTCCGGCGCGTCCGTGACGTCGGTGTCGGGCGCGAAGTCCACGGTGACGCCCCGGGCCTTCAGCTGACGGCCGCGGTCGGCGGCGATGCCGCGGACCTGGTCCGGCGTCTTCGTCTTCGCCATCTCCCGCGCGGACGGCATGTCCCCGTCGAGATCGTCGATGCGCTGGACGCGGCCGCCCTCTTCGTCGACCGAGACGGCCACCGGGAGCTTCGCGACGCCCTGCACCGCGTCAAGTGAGTGATCTTTCAACAACGCTGTTGCGTTACCCCCGATGAAGATCCCGCCGACCTGGTTGTCACGCACCAGCGACACCGTCGAAGCCGGGTTGTCCCCGGTCACGCCGACGACGACGAGCTGGGCGACCTGCCGTCGGACGTCGAGGCTCTTCACCAGCGACGCGCAGTCGCCCGGACGCGCGAGTCCCGAGGTCGGCGCGGGCGCGGGGGTGGCCGCGGGCGCGGGCGGGGCTGACGGAAGGGGCATCCGCGGGATCGCCAGTCCGGACACGATCCGCGGCTGCAGGCCGATGACCAGCAGGCTCACGACCACGATGCAGAGGACGGCCACCACGGCGGCCAGACGTCGGCGGTTCATCGGTCCCTTCAGTCGTCGGAGTGCCCCATGACGGTAGTCGACGGCCTGACTTCACAGTGTGAAGAGGACCAGTGAAGAGGCTTCTGAAGAAGGCGCGAGAGACGTTAGAGAATTCGTGAAGGCGGTTTCACCAGACTGGGCGGCGTCAGGAAAATCGATGACGGTGATCAGGAGGCACGATGGACCAGGTGCGCGTGGCGGCGTGGGCGTCCGACCCGATCGCCCTGACCGGGCTGATCAACCACCTGCGGTCCCGTCCCGAGCTGCTGGTCCTGCCACGCGCCCGCCGCGGTGAAGCCGCCGTGCTGGTGTTCGCCGCGAACCAGGTCGACCGTGACGTCATCACCGCGCTGCGGGCCGCCGCCGCCGAGTCGCCCGCCGCGATCGTGCTGGTGGCCGGGCACGTCGATCCGGCGCACCTGGGCCTGCTGGCCGACTGCCACGTCTCCGCCGTGCTGCCGCGGACCGCGCTCGACCGGCTCACCGACAGCGTGCTGTCCGCCGCGCGGGGGCGCACAACGTCGCTGCGCGACCAGGTCGAGGCCCTGGCGCACGACGGAACCGGGGCGTCGCTGACGCCGCGCGAGGTGGATGTGCTTCGCTTGATGGCGGAAGGCTGGGACACTGCCGAGATCGCGGGCAAGCTCTGCTACTCCGAGCGGACCGTGAAGAACGTCATCTACGCCATGACCAACCGGCTCAACTTGCGCAACCGGCCGCACGCGGTCGCGTACGCCGTGCGCGCGGGTGTGATCTGAGGGAAGCTCACCCACGTGGGAACGATCATCCGCCGGACCGCCGCGGCGGCTGCCGCGCTGGCCCTGCTCGCCGCCTGCAGCCCGAGCGACGCCGGGGGCAAGACGAAGCTCACCATCGCGACCTTCGGTGAGTTCGGCTACGAGCCCCTGATCGCCGAGTACCAGAAGCTGCACCCGGACATCGAGGTGCAGAACCGCGTCACCGACTTCGACACCCACCACAAAGGTCTCGCGACGCAGCTCGCGACCGGCCACGGTGCCGCCGACGTCGTCGCGATCGAAGAGCAGTACATCCCGCAGTACCTGAAGGCCAAGGACAAGTTCGTCGACCTCGCCTCCTTCGGCGCACGGGACCTCGAAAACCAGTGGGCGCCCTGGAAGTGGGCGCAGGGGACCGACGGCGATTTCGTCCTGGGCCTCGGCACCGACATGGGCAGCCTCGCCCTCTGCTACCGGCGTGACCTGTTCGCGGCGGCCGGCCTGCCGACGGACCGCGACGCCGTCGCGAAGCTGATTCCCGACTGGAACGCCTACGCCACCACGGCCCAGCGGTTCACCGACAAGACACCGAACGTCAAGTTCGCGGACTCCGCGGGGACCGTCTACACGGCGATGCTGAACCAGTCACCCGAGAACTACTTCGCCGCTAAGGACGACTCCTTCATCGGCGGCACGAACCCGACGGTGCGCAACGCCTTCTTCCTCTCCGGCGGGATCGCCCAGAAGGGCCAGACGGCGGCCGCGACCACCTTCACGCAGGCCTGGAACGTGGCCATCAAGCAGGGTTCGTTCGCCACGATCGCGTGTCCCGCGTGGATGCTCAGCCAGATCAAGCAGGCCGGCGGTGACGGCACCAGCGGCAAGTGGGACGTCACGACCGTGCCCGGCGCCAGCGGCAACCAGGGCGGCTCGTTCCTGACCGTGCCGAAGCAGAGCGAGCACCCGCAGCAGGCGTACGACCTGGCGCGCTGGCTGACGGCGCCGGAGCAGCAGAAGAAGCTGTTCCTCTCCGACGGCATCCTGCCCAGCGAACCGGCCGTCTACAAGGACCCGCAGGTCCTCGAGCACAAGGACCCGTACTTCGGGGACGCGCCGATCGGGAAGATCTTCGCCGCCTCGGCCGACTCCCTGCGTCCCAACTACCGCGGCCTGCACGACGCCGACGTCCGGCCGGAGTTCGGCCGTGCGCTCGGGCGGATCGAGGACAAGACCGAAAACGTCGACCAGGCCTGGGCGGACGCCGTCCAGCAGGCCCAAGCAGCTTTGAAGTAGCTCCGAGTGCAGCACCGGCTCGCCCGTCTCGACCGCAAGGTCACGCCGTTGCTGCTCATCGCGCCCTTCTTCGGGTTGTTCGTCGTGTTCGGCGCGTTCCCGCTGCTCTACACGATCTGGGTGTCGCTCCACGACTGGAACCTGCTCGACGGCGACCAGGGCTACCTCGGGCTCGCCAACTACGGCGAGCTGCTGACCGACCCGCGGTTCTACAACGCGCTGGCCAACACCGTCGGCATCTTCCTGCTCGCCGCCGTCCCGGAGTTCCTGCTGTCGCTGGGGATCGCCGCGCTGCTCGACCGGCCGCTGCGGGGCGCGACCTGGTGGCGCACCGGGATCCTGCTGCCGAACGTCGTGTCGGTCGTCGCGATCGGGCTGGTTTTCGGGCAGCTGTTCAGCCGCGACTACGGCGTGGTCAACGAGGTGCTCGGCTGGTTCGGCGTCGCCCCGGTCAACTGGCAGGCGACGACCTGGTCGTCGCACGTCGCGGTCGCGTCGATGGTGCTCTGGCGGTGGACCGGGTACAACGCGCTGATCTACCTGTCCGCGATGCAGGCCGTGCCGGCCGATCTGTACGAGGCCGCGGCGCTCGACGGCGCGTCGCGGTGGCGGACGTTCTGGTCGATCACCGTCCCGGGCATCCGCCCGGCGCTCGCCTTCACGGCCATCGCGGGCACGGTCAACGGCCTGCAGCTGTTCGCCGAGCCGCAGCTGTTCGACTCGGGCGGGTCCGGCGGGACCGGCGGCAACGACCGCCAGTTCCAGACGCTCACGATGTACTTGTACGAGAAGGGGTTCACCCATTTCGACGCCGGTTACGCAGCTGCGCTGACCTGGGTGCTGTTCGTCGTCTGCGCGCTGTTCGCGCTGGTCAACTACCGGCTCGTGCGCCGGTTCGTGAGGGCGGCGTGAGGGCCCGGCAGCGCCCGGGTGCCTGGGTGTACGCGGTGCTGGTCGGCGTGCTCGGTGCGTCGATCTTCCCGCTGTACTGGTCGTTCGTGGTGTCCACAAGGGACAATTCGGCGATCGGGGAGACGTCGCCGCTGCTGCTGCCGGGCGGCCATCTCTTCGAGAACGTGCGGCGCGTGTTCGACACCGTCGACTTCTGGCTCGCGATCGGCAACTCGCTGATCGTCTCGGGCACGGTGATGGTGTCCAATGTGGTCCTGGCCAGCCTGGCCGGGTTCGCCTTCGCGCGGCTGCGGTTCCGGGGGCGCAACACGCTGTTCCTGCTCGTCGTCGGGTCGGCGATGGTGCCGGCGCAGCTCGGCGTCATCCCGCTCTACCTCGTGATCGGGGACCTGGGCTGGTACGGCCGGCTGGAAGCGGTGATCGTGCCCGCGCTGGTCAGCGCGTTCAGCGTGTTCTGGATGCGGCAGGCCTGCGAAAACGCGATCAGCCCCGACCTGGTCGACGCCGCGACAGTCGACGGCTGCTCGATCCTGCGCACGTACTGGCACGTGGCGGTGCCCGCGTTGCGCCCGCAGGCCGCGGTGCTCGCGATGCTCACGTTCATGGCGACGTGGAACGACTACTTCTGGCCGCTGGTGGTACTCGACCCGAACGAGACGCCGACGGTGCAGGTCGCGTTGTCGCAGCTGGCCAGCGGTTACTACACCGATTACGCGCTGATGCTGACCGGGGCGACCGTGGGCGTGCTTCCCGTCATCGTGTTGTTCCTGCTGCTCGGCCGCTACATCGTCCGGGGGATCCTGAAAGGGGCGCCAGTATGACCGAGTTTCCGGCGGGCTTCCTGTGGGGCGCGGCGACCGCGTCGTACCAGGTCGAGGGCGGCGTCACCGAAGGCGGTAGAGGACCGTCCATCTGGGACACCTTTGCGGCGACCGAGGGCAAGGTCCTCGAAGGCGCGTCCGGCGAGGTCGCCTGCGACCACTACCACCGCTACCCCGAGGACGTCGGCCTGCTGGCCGGCCTGGGTCTCGGCGCCTACCGGTTCTCGGTGGCGTGGCCGCGGGTGATGCCGGACGGGCGGACCCCGTCGTCGTCCGGGCTGGCGTTCTACGACCGGCTGGTGGACGAGCTGCTGAGCCGCGACGTCGTCCCGGTGCTGACGCTGTACCACTGGGACCTGCCGCAGGCGCTGGAGGACGCGGGCGGCTGGCCGTCGCGGGACACGGCGTTCCGGTTCGCCGAGTACGCGGCGGTGGTCCACGACGCGCTGGGCGACCGCGTCAACCAGTGGACGACGGTCAACGAGCCGTTCTGCGCGGCCTTCCTGGGCTACGGCAGCGGGGTGCACGCCCCGGGCGTCCAGGATTACGACACGGCCTTGGTCGCGGCGCACCACCTGCTGCTCGGCCACGGCCTGGCGACCCGCGCCCTGACGGAGCAGGCGCGGCCGGGCCACGAGTTCTCACTGGCCCTGAACTTCGCCCCGGCGATCGCGGACGGCTCGTCGCCGGCCCATCTCGAGGCGGCCCGGAAGTTCGACGGCATCCACAACCGGTTCTTCCTGGATCCGGTGCTGGGCAAGGGCTATCCCGCGGACGTCATGGCGGACGTCGCGCACCACGGCGGCCGCTTCGCCGCGTCCGTCTTGGACGGTGACACGGACGTCATCGCGGCGGCCATCGACTGGCTGGGCGTGAACTACTACGCCCCGGCTCGGGTGACGCCGCTTGCGGATCCCTTGGCACCGAGCAACTGCCCGCTGCCGGGCTTGCGGGGCCTGGACGTGCTCCCGGCCGTCCCGCCGCTGACGGCGTTCGGCTGGGAGCAGACACCTTCCTCCCTGACTTCGCTCCTCGGTTGGATTTCCACCCGATCCGGCGGCCTGCCGCTGGTGGTGGCCGAGAACGGCGCGTCCTTTGTGGACGAAGTGGTCGACGGCCGGGTCCACGACACCGACCGGGTCGCCTACCTGGATTCCCACGTCCGAGCGGTCCACGACGCGATCCGCGCGGGCGCGGACGTCCGCGGCTACTTCGCGTGGTCCCTGCTGGACAACTTCGAGTGGGCGATGGGCTATTCGCAACGGTTCGGCCTGGTCCACGTCGACTTCGACACCCAGATCCGTACGGTCAAGGACTCCGGCATCCACCTGGGCCGCATCGCGAAGTCCAACGCCCTGCCCACCTGACCGACCCTCCAGACACTCGTGTCGACCCTTGAATCACGCGTGTCGACCTCCCAATCACGCGAGTCGACCCTTCAATCACGCGAGTCGACCTCCTGATCACGTCGCCCACGGGGCCCGCACCCGGCCGCGTGGGCCTGAAAGGTCGACACGTGTGATTGCCGAGCCGACACGTGTGATTGGAGGGTCGACACGACGTCGATCGCCGTACCGGCACGGCCGGTTCGCGTACCTGGATGGACGACTCGCGTACCCAGGCGGACGACACGCGTACCTGGGCGGACGACACGGGGTCGGGTCAGGTGCGCTGGCGGAAGGCGTCCGCCACGCCCGAGCGGGACGGGGTTTCCAGCTTGCCCAGGAGACGCGCCACGTGGGCCTGCACCGTGCGGCGCGGCAGGGACAGCTCCGCCGCGATGTCCGGGTTCGAGCGGCCCTCCGCGACCAGGCTGGCGATGCGGACCTCGATCGGGGTGAGGGACTCCCAGCCGTGGCCCGGGCGGATCGGGGAGAACAGCGCGCCGCGGCGGACGCCCAGCCGGCGCAGGCGCGTCTCCGCCCGGCGCAGGTCCCAGCGGGCCGACAGCGCCGTGTACAGCTCGGCCGCCTCCTCGAACGCCGCCTGGGCCGCGTCCAGGCGGCCGGCGCGGGCCAGCAGCACCGCGCCGTCCTCCAGGGCCGCCGCCAGTTCCGGGCGGCGGCCGACCGCGCGGAAGTGCTCGGCCGTGTCCAGCACCGGCCGCGGGTCCTCCTCGATCAGGCCGCGGCACCACGACACCGCCGCGTGCGCCCGCGCCGGGCGGCGTTCCTTCGCCGCCTCCTCCTCGCAGACGTCCAGCGCCCGCAACGCGCGTTCGCGGTCGTCCTGCTCCATCGCCAGCCGGACGAACGCCGGGAGCCACTGGTGCCGCAGCATCATCTGCGCGTACGTCGGGTTCAGGATCGGCTCGAGCACCTGCAGCGCTTTCGCCCGGTCGCCGCGCTGCTCGGCCGCGAGGGCGTCGGCGACCAGCAGGAAGTCGAAGCTCTCACGCTCGGCGCCGGTCGCCGGGGCGTACTCCTCCGCCGCGTCGAGGTGCGCCGCCGCTTGGGCTCGGTCGTCGCGGCGGCCGGCGATCAGGGCCGCTACGCCGTGCAGCAGCAGCGCCGCCGGGCCGGGTTCGCGCAGGCCGTAGAACGTGATCGCCGGGCCGTCCTCGGTGACGGTGTCCAGCTCGACCAGGGCCTCGTCCCAGCGCCCCTCCCAGTACCGGTGCACCGCGACGGACACCTGCAGCCCGACCGGCATCGCGTGCCGGGCCGCGACCTCGCCCGCCGTGCGCAGCGCTTCGCCCGCCTCGGCGAGCCGGTCGAGGTTCTGAAGCGTGAAGACGCGGTTGTCGAGCAGGTCCAGGTGCAGGTCGGCCAGCTCGTGCTCGTCGCCGACGGCGTCGATCGCCGCGTCGATGTGCTCGAGCGCGCTGTCGTGCTCGCGGCGCACCGAGTCCACCAGCCACAACGACTGCAGCGCGTGCGCGGTCAGGTAGTGGTCGCCGCCGGACTGCGCCTTCGTCTCGCGCGCGGCCTTCTCCGCGGTGTCCAAATCGGACAGATCGCCGCGGCGGAAGTTCGCCAGCAGCTGCCGGTGCCGGCCGCGCCAGAGCTCCGGCACCGCCGGGTCGTCGGCGGACGCGCCGAGCGTCATGACCGCGCCTTCGGTGTCCCCGCGGCGGTGCTGCAGCGCGGCGAGCACGTGCCGCATCTCCTCGACGGCGTCCGGCTCGGTGGCGACCTCGAGGGCCTGCTGGGCAAGGGATTCCGGGTTGCGCTCCAGCCGGAACAGGACCTTCACCAGCGCGACCAGCAGGACTTCGCGGCGCGGGTCGTCGCTCGCGCCGTCGGCCAGCGCGCGTTCGAGCAGTTCGACGGCGATCAGCGGCGCCCGGTTCGACACGGCCGCGTGGTGCCCGGCCAGCCAGTCGAGCACCCATTCGTCCACTGTGGCCGGTGCGGCCACGAGCTGCTCGGCGACGCGCTTGACCGGGGCGCCGATCCGGGCCAGCGCCTCGGCCGCCTGCCGGTGCAGCGCCGCCCGCGTCCCGGGCAGCAGCCGGTTGTACAACGCCTGGCGCAGCAGGGGATGCCGGAACGCGAGCTGCGTGCCGGTGTCGATGAGGACGTTCGCCGCGACGGCTTCTTCGAGCGGCTCCAGCAGGTCCGACGGCCGGGAGCCGAGCACCGCCGCGATGTCGCCGACGGCGAACTCCATGCCCAGCAACGCGCCCCAGCGCAGCACCTCCTGCGTCCGCGCGGGCAGGAAGTCGAGCCGCCGGTCGACCGCGGCGACCAGCGACTGCGGCGCTTCGAACTCCTCGGGATCGTCGACGTCGGCCTCGCCGCCGGTCACCTCGACCGCGCCGGCGCGCAGCAGGACGTCGACCATCTCCTTGACGTACAACGGGTTTCCGGCACCACGGGCGGCCAGCTCGCGCAGGCCGGGCCCGGGTGGCGCGCCGATCTGGTCCTCGATGAGCCGTCCGACGTCGTCGCCGCTCAACGGCGTGAGGTCGAGCACGACGCCGTCGCGGGCCAGGACACCGCGACGCAGCTGCGCGAGCTCGGCGCGGTCCGGCGCGGGCCGGGTCGCGGCCACCAGCAGCAGGGGCAGCTGCCGCGTCGCCGCGCAGAGCCGGTGCCACACCAGCACGGACGCCTCGTCCGCCCACTGCAGGTCGTCGACCACCAGCACCTGCGGGGTCTGCGCGCAGAGCTCGTCGACCAGGGCCAGCAGCCGGTCGACGGCGCCGAGCACCGGGTCGGCCGGGCCCCAGCTGCGGCGCACCGGCCCCTCGCCCGCGAGCTCCTTCGCCACCCGCGCGCGCCGCGGGTCGGGCGAGTGCGCGTCGATCGCCAGGCACTCCAGGATCACCTGCAGCGGGAACCGGGTGCTCAGCTCGTCGGCGGCCGCCCAGAGGAGCTGGAACCCGGGGCCGGCGGCCAAGGCGCTGGTGAGCAGCTCGGACTTGCCGATCCCGGCCTCGCCCTCGATCCACACGGCCCGGCCGCGCCCGCCCCGGACGTCGGCGACGAGCTCCGCGAGCCGCGAGGTTTCTGTCTCCCGACCGAAAAGCCGGTGCCGCGGCACCGGGACCGGGGCGACCGCCGCGGGCGCGTCGAGCGCCGGATCCTGGGCGAGGATCTGCTGCTGGAGCCGCTGCAACGCCGGTCCGGGCTCGACCCCCAGCTCGCCGATCAGCGTCGTGCGGGCGTCGCGGAAGACGTCGAGGGCGTCGGCGTGCCGGCCACTGCGGTAGAGGGCGACCATGAGCGACTCGCGCAGCGACTCCCGCAGCGGGTGCTCCCCGGCGAGCACGGCGAGCTCGGGCGCCAGGTCGAGGTGACCGCCGAGGGCGAGCAGCGCCTCGGCCCGCCGCTCCAGCGTGCCCAGCCGCAGCTCGGCGAGGTATTCGCGGTGCCGCTCGGCGAACCCGCCCGGGACCCCGGAAAGCGCTTCGCCCTGCCAGAGCGCCAAGGCGGCGTCCAGCTCGGTGACGGCGGCGCGCGGGTCACCCCGGTCGAGGTGCTGCTGCGCGAGTTCGCGGTGCCGTTCGAAGAGGGCCGAGTCCAGCGCGTCTTCGCCGAGCAGCAAGGAGTACCCGGCGGTTTCCGACACGAGCAGGCTCGACGCCGACCAGCGCGACCGGTCCGGTTCCAGCGCCCGCCGCAGGCCCGAGACGTAGGTGTGGACGCTGCCTTCGACGCTCGCGGGCGCGGAGTCGCCCCAGACGCCGGCGATCAGCTCGGCGCGCGGGACGGGACGGCCGGCGTTGACCGCGAGCACCGCGAAGATCGCGCGCTGACGAGCGGGGCCGAGGCCGATTTCGGCCTCCCCGCGCCAGGCCCGCAGCGGGCCGAGCACGCCCACCCGCAGACCGGTGTCCGCATCCCCTGGCATGTCGTTCCGTTCTCGGTACCGACTTCTCAACCGAGCTTACTGAAGTGGCAACACCCGATCGGGGTCACTCTTGGAGGGGAGCTTACTGATCCGGCAAGCCCGGGATCACGCCCCGGCGGCGGAATCGCGGGGTTTTCGTGCGAATGGGCCTCAGCGGCGTATGCCCTGGTAGACGGCCCAGGTCAGGGCCTCGGGACGACTGTGCCCGCGGAGGCGGCTCGCGTCTTGAGAAGGCCGGATCCGTTGTGGGACACCAAAGGCGTCAGTGTCACTCGCCGGCGGCGCGGGAACGGACCGGGTTCGCCCGCCGGATCCCGAAGGGCTGCATCCGGGACTCCGCGCGCCGGACGTCCCAGACCGCGCCCATGCCCGTGTACCCCGTCAGCGCCGCCCGGAACGCCGTCCTCGCGTCGTCCAGGCGGCCGGACTCGGCCAGCAGGATCGCCGCGTCCTCGGTCGCCTTGGCCTGCTTGAGCAGCCGGCCCGCCGCGCGGTAGTGCTCGGCCGCCGTCAGCACCGGTTCCGGGTCGCCGGTGACCAGGCCCCGGCAGTGCGCGGCCGCGGCCGCGTGGGCCGGCGGCACGTCACCCTCGGGCTCGAGCAGCCGCAACGCCTGGTGCGCGTGCTGCTGGTCGCCGAGCTGCCCGGCGAGCCGGACCAGGTCGGGCAGCCACTGGTGCCGCGCGGCCGGCGGGTAGTTCTCCTCCAGCAGCGGCAAAAGCGCCGCCAGCGCCGCCTCCGGACGGCCGTCCTGCTCGGCCAGCAACGACTGCGCCGCGAGCAGGAAGTCCCCGCCGTCGGGCTCGATCCCCTTCGGCCACTGCTGCCGTCCCGCCGCGTCGAGGTGCGTCCTGGCCTGCTCCGGCTCGCCGCGGTGGCCGGCGATCAGCGCGCCGACGCCGTGCACGAGCAGCGCCGAACCCGGGCTCCGCAGGACGTAGGAAGCGGTTTCCGCGCCGTCGCGGATCACCGCGTCCAGCTCGGCCAGCGCCTCCGGCCAGCGGCCCAGCCAGTAGTAGTGCACCGCGCCGGCCAGGTGCATCTCGCCCGGCACCGCGCGGGTCGCGGCGAGGCGGCGGGCGGCGTCGAGGGGCTCGGCGGCTTCGTCGAGGCTGTCGAGGTTCGGCACGGACAGCGCGGCGTCGTCCAGCGGGTGCAGCCCGGCGGGCACCAGGACCGCGCCCGGGTCGTCACCCAGTCGTTCCAGCGTGGTCAGCAGCGACTCGTGCCGCCCGCGCCACATCTCCGGGACGTCGGCGTCGTCGAGGGTCCGCTTCACCTCGGCCGTCGCCTCGGCGAAATCGCCGCGGCGGTAGTAGATGTAGGCCAGGATCCAGCGCATCTCGGCCGCGCGCCTGCTGTCCGACGTCCGCGCGACGACCGAGCGCGCCTCGGCCTCGGGCTCGCGGCCGAGCCAGAACAGCAACCGTGCCAAGGTCGCGGTAAGCGTTTCCCTTGCCTCCGGCTGCAGCGCGCCCTGCGTGACGGCGTGGCGCAGCAGGTCCACCGCGATGCGCGGGGTTTCGGTGGCGACCGTGCCGATGTTCTCCAGCAGCCAGGTGACGACCCACGGGTCGACCTGGGCCGGGGCCGCCGCGAGTTGCTCGGCGACGCGGTCCGCGGGCGCACCCGCCGTCGCGAAGGCCTCGGCCAGCTGCCGGTGCAGCGCGACGCGCATCGCCGCGGGCGTCTTTTCGTAGAGCACCCGGCGCAGCAACGGGTGCCGGAACGCCACCCGGTCGCCGGACTCGACGAGCACTCCGGAGGTGATCGCCTCGTCGACCGCGCCCACCAGCGACGTCGGCGGCCGCTCGGTGGCGACCGCGATGTCGGACAACGAGAACTCGCGGCCCAGCAACGCGGCCCAGCGCAACGTGTCGCGGGTGCCGCTGGAGAGGAAGCTCAGGTACAGCGTGATCCGCGAGCCCAGCGGGGACGGGATGTTCTGGCACGAGTTGCCGTCCAGGTGCGCGTGCACGCCGTCGAGCACGATCATCGACTGCGCCAGCAGCGTTTCGACGACTTCCCGGACGTAGCGAGGGTTTCCGGCCGCGTAAGACACCAGCAGCTGCAGGCCGGGCCCCGGCGGCGCGCCCACCAGCTCGGTGGCGAGCTGCCGCACGGCGCTCTCGGCCAGCGGCGGCAGCGCGAGCACGGTGGTGCCGTCGGCGCCGAGCTCGCCGCGCAGGTCGTCCAGCGCGGACAGCCGCGGCACCGGGCGGCACGCGCCGACGAGCAGCAGCGGCAGGTCCCGCGTCTCCCGGCTCAGGTACCGCCAGACGCGCAACGTCGTGTCGTCGGCCCACTGCAGGTCGTCGACCGCGAGCACGAGCGGGCCCTCCGCGCACAGCTCGCGGACCAGCCCGAGCAGCCCGTCGACCGGGTCCTCGCCGGGGTGCTCGGTGAGCCGGACGGCGAGGTCGGCCCGGCGTTCGTCGGTGGCCCGCGGGTGCACGCCCAGTGCGTCCAGCAACGGCCGCAGCGCGAACCGCTGGTCCAGCGCGTCGGCGACGGCGAAGGCGGGTTTCACGTCGGCGTCCTGCGCCGCGGCGAGCACCTCGGCCAGCAGGGCGGTGCGACCGCTGCCCGGTTCGCCCTCCAGCCACAGCGACCGGCCGGTGCCGGCGGCGAGGCCGGTGACGGCCTCGCGCAGCAGCGCCAGCTCGGCGTCCCGGCCGACGAAGACGTCCGTGCGTTCCGGAAGTGACGTGACGGGGAACCGTGTCACGCGGGCGGGGGCCGCCGGTTTCCGGGCCGGCGGCTCGGCCGGCTTCTCCAGCAACTCCTCGTACAGCCGCCGCAGTGCCGGGCCCGGCTCGGTGCCCGACGACTCGACGAGCTTGTCCCGGACGTCGGTGTAGACGGCGATCGCCTCGGTCCGCCGGTCGGACCGGGCGAGCGCGCGCATGAGCAGGCCGCGCAGCGTCTCGCGGAAGGGGTGCTCGCGGGTCAACGCGGTCAGCTCGGCGACGAGCTCGTGGTGCCCGCCGGACTCCAGCACGATCTCGGCCCGGCGTTCGATCGTCGCCAGCCGCACCTCGCCGAGCCGCGCGCGCTGGGCGGCGGCGAACGGCCCGGGCAGGCCGGACAGCGGCACGCCCTGCCACAGGCTCAAGGCCTCGTCGAGGGTTTCGCGCGCGCCGCGCAGGTCGCCCGCGGACTGCTGCCGCTGCGCCTGCTCGCGCAGGGACTCGAACCGGTGGACGTCGATCGCCTCGGCGTCCAGGCACAGCGAGTAGCCGGACCCGATCGACGCGAGCAGCTGCGGGCCGGTGCCCTTGGCGCGGTCGGGCTCGAGCGCCCGCCGCAGCCCCGAGACGTACGTGTAGATCGAACCCTGCGCGCTCTGCGGGGGCGCCTCGCCCCAGACCGCGTCGATCAGCTCCTCGCGCGAGACCGTGCGGTTCGGGTTCATCGCCAGTGCGGCGAGGACCGTGCGACGGTGCGCGGAGCCGAGATCGAGCTCCGTTTCGCCTTGCCAAGCCTGCACTGGGCCCAGCAAGCGGAGTCTCGGTGCGGCGCTGTCCGCAGCCGACATCGGTCTCCCTTCGTGCGCTGACGGATCGTCACGCGCCGGATGCCTGAGGTGAGCATACGCGGCGGTCGTGAACCCGCAGGCAAGGATGGCGGACATTCGGGCAACGGCCGTCGGGCGGGGTTTCGTTCGGCTGCCCGGTACGCCACTCTCGGATGCCGGACACGTGAGGAGCCACGAATGAGTTCAGCCGCCCCGACGGACGACATGAAGCGTGCCGCCGCGCGTTTCGCGTCCGCCATCGAGGCCGCGAACTCCCAGCTCCGCGACGTCAACAGCGAGATGGCGACGCTGCAGGCGGCGTGGCGCGGCGAGGCCTCGGTGCGGTTCGGTCAGGCGATGAACGACTGGGAGCAGGAGTTCGACGTGATCCTCACCCGGCTCGCGTGGCTGCTGGAGGCCACCGGCGGCCGGGTGCCGGCGCAGCGGTCCGGCGGGCCGGGCGGGACGTGACGGTGTCCCGGCAGCGGTTCGACTTCACCCTCGCCGACCTGGTGCTCGACCGGATGGGGTCGATCACCGGCGGCATCGGCGAGCTGCTGGCCGAGCTGGAGTCCACTGTGGAGCCGGGGCTGGCGGGCTGGACGGACGAGGCGCGGGAGCGGTACCAGCAGGCCAAGCGCGACTGGGTCAAGGCGGCGGAGCGGATGCCGGACTGCGTCGACCGGGCGCGGGAGGCGTTCTGCGAGCTGGCTCGCGGCTCCGGTGAGCCCCGCGCCTGAGCCGTCTTCACCAGGGCTTTGGCCGGCGTGAAGACGGAATAGGGAGGGCGTGAAGACACGCCGTCCACACTGCTTCCATGAAGCCCGTCGAAGTGACCGTCCTCGCCTCGGACCCGATCACGCACGCCGGCGCGGTGAGCCTCCTGGAGTCCCATCCGGATCTCCGGATCACCGACCTGGTGCCCGACGTGCTGCTGGTGATGGAGGAGCACGTCTCCGAGACGGTGCTGGGCGAGATCCGCGCGGCCAAGGCGTCCCACGTCGTGCTGGTCGTCGAGCACTTCCGCGAGAGCGACCTGATGGCGGTGCTGGAGAGCGGCGTCGTGGCGATCCTGCCGCGCCGCGAGACGGGCGGGTCCGAGCTGGTCACGGCGGTGCTGGCGGCGGGCGACGGCACGGCGAACCTGCCGCCGCGGCTGCAGGGGGCGCTGCTGTCGCAGGTCCAGCGGATGCGCCGGGACGTCCTCGAGCCGAACGGCCTGACGCTGTCCGGGCTCGCCGCGCGCGAGTGCGACGTGCTGCGGCTGGTCGCCGAGGGCTTCGGCACCGAGGAAATCGCCGCGAAGTTGTGTTATTCCGAGCGGACCGTGAAGAACGTCCTCTACGGCCTGATGACGCGCTGCGGACTCAACAACCGCGCGCACGCCGTCGCCTACGCGCTGCGGGCGGGCGCAATCTGAGCGGGTTTCGCCTAGGGTCGCGATCATGGTGTTGACCGCAGCAGAGATCGCGGAGTCGGTGCGGGCCGGAACGCTCGATCCGGTGCAGGTGACCAGGGAAGCCCTTGACCGGATCGCGGCCGCCGACGGCGTCGTCGGCGCGTTCCGCCGGGTGCGTGCCGAGGAGGCGCTGGCGGACGCCGCCGAGGTCGCCGCGCGGCCCGATCTCGCGTCGCTTCCGCTGGCCGGGGTGCCTGTCGCGGTCAAGGACGTCACGGCGATCGCCGGGGAGTTCGCGTCGCACGGCTCGGTGGCGGGGCCGTCCACTCCGGCCGGTGAGGACGGCGTGATCGCGGCCCGGCTGCGGGCGGCCGGCGCGGTGCTCGTCGGGCTGACGCGCGTGCCCGAGCTGTGCATCTGGCCGATGAGCGACACCCCGGACGGCATCGCCCGCAACCCCTGGGAGCCGACGTACGCCTCGGGCGGCTCGTCCGGCGGCAGCGCGGCGGCGGTGGCGGCCGGGCTGGTCCCGCTCGCCCACGGCACCGACGGCCTCGGCTCGATCCGCCTGCCGGCGGCGATGTGCGGGCTGGTCGGGCTGAAGCCGGGCGCGGACCGGCTGGCCGAAGGCGGCTGGTTCGGCATGTCGGTGCACGGCCCACTGGCCACGACGGTCGCCGACGCGGCCGTGCTGCTCTCGGTGCTGGCTTCGGATCCTTCGCTGGCGACCGTGCCGTCGCCGTCGGGGGTGCGGATCGGGACGTCCACGACGGTGCCGGTGCTGCGCTCGCCGGTCCCTCGCGAGCTGGTCGCGGCGGTGACGCAGGCGGCGGAGCTGCTGAAGGCGGCCGGGCACACGGTCGCACCGGGCGCGCCCAAGTACCCCGTTTCGGCGATCCTGGGCATCTCGGCCCGCTGGTGCGCCGGCCCGGCCGAGCAGGCCCGTGACTTCGACTTCTCCCGGCTGCAGCGCCGGACCCGCACGCACGTCCGGCTCGGGCAGCTGTTCGAGAAGGCCGGCTTCATCCGCGAACGCACGAAGCAGCGCTGGCTCGCGCGGGCGGAGGAGTTCTTCGCCGGCCACGACGTCCTGATGACGCCGACGCTCTCGCACTGGCCGGCGAAGGCGGGCCGCTGGCACGAGCGCCGCTGGGCGGCGAACGTGGTGCCCTCACTGCGCCTGGCGGGCTTCACGGGCCTGTGGAACCTGGCGGGCTACCCGGCCATCTCGGTCCCGGTGAGCCGGGCGTCGTCGTCCGGCCTCCCGACGTCGGTCCAGCTGATCACGCGCCCAGGCGGCGAATCGCTGCTGCTGGGCCTGGCGGCCCAGCTGGAGTCGGCAAACCCCTGGCCCCGCACCGCCCGCGCCTGACGCGTCCCCGCAAAGCCGTGAAGGCCACCTTGAGGGACATAGAGTCCCTCAAGGTGGCCTTCACGGAACATCAGGAGGTCAGGAGCCGGGCTTGCCCGCCGCGGGGGACAGCGGCTTGGCGCCGTTGCCGTTCCCGTTCGCCGGGCGGGTCGCCGGGCCGTGCTGCTTCGCCGGGGCGTTGTTGCCCGGCTTCGCGGCCGGGGGCGCCTGCTTCGCGGGCACCGCGGCCTTCGTCGCCCCCGAGGGCACCGGAGTCTTGGCCGGGATCGACGGCTGGACCACCGGGACCACCGGCGCGGCCGGGGTCGTCGGGGACTCGGCGCGGTCGTCGCCGCCCACCAGCTTGGACGCCTGCGGGATCACGGCTTCCTCGGGCAGCGTGGCCAGCTGCGTCTCGCTGCGGTTGAGGATGTCCTCGGCCGCCGCCAGGCTCTTGCGGGCCTGCTCACGGATCTCGGCCAGGCGCTCGACCTTGCGGTTGGCCGCCGTCGTGCGCTGGGCCGCCTGGGTCGTCGCCTCGTCGAGACGGCGCTTGGCCTCGGCCGTGGCCTCGTCGAGCCGGCGCTTCGCCTCGGTGGTCGCCTCCGCGAGGCGGCGCTCGGCCTGGTTCTTGCTCGCCGTGCGCTGGTCGGCGACGTGCTTCTCCAGCGCCGCCTTCTGAGCCGCCTGGGACGCCTCGAACTCGCGCTCGAGCTTCCGGCGC
Organism: Amycolatopsis heterodermiae; assembly: GCF_034929455.1. Lineage (NCBI taxonomy): Bacteria > Bacillati > Actinomycetota > Actinomycetes > Pseudonocardiales > Pseudonocardiaceae > Amycolatopsis > Amycolatopsis heterodermiae. The sequence continues at coordinate 730,940 of NZ_JAYFSI010000001.1, read as the reverse complement.
TTGCGCTCCGCCTCGTTGTCGAGCAGTTCCCGCCGCTGGGCCGCCTCGACGGTGAGCCGCTGCACCTCCGCGCGCGTCTCGGAAAGCGCGTTCTCGTGCTCCGAATGGAGCAGGTCGGCCTGCTTGTCCAGCTCCGTGACGAGCCGCGAGTAGCGCTCACGCAGCTTCGTCGACGCCTCGGTCGAGCCCGCCCACGTCTTCTCCGCGGCGGCTTCGGCGCGCTTGACGATCTCGTCCGCGCGGGCCTGCGCGAGCGTCACCGTGCGCTGCATCCGCTCGTCGAGGTCCTCGAGCCGCTCCGGCGGTTTCTTCAGCTCCTCGACGCGCGCTTCCAGCTGCGCGACCTGCCCGCGGACGGACTCCAGCTCGCGCGCGACCGCGGCGGTCTGCGCCACCGCCGCGTCACGGTCGCTGACCACGCGGCGCAGCTGGGCCTCGACGTGGTCGAGGTACTGGCGCACCTCGTTCCGGTCGAAGCCGTGCCAAGCCTGGGTGTACTCGCGACGGAGGGGGAGCAGGCCGTTGAGGGCGCTTGCGGCATTCTCGCGCTCAGGAACCATGGGCCCGACCGTACCCGGGCACGCAGCGCTTCCGCCGTCCGGCTTAACAAATCACCAACACGTGTCGCGGACGTGGCGGCGCGTCGCCGGAACGGCCGTACCCGGAAAACTCTGAGTTACCAGTGGAAGCCTCGCGACAGACGCGCGAGCGCCATCGCCGCGCGCGAGAGGTGTTTCTCGCCACGCCCGATCTTGAGCTGGCCAGAACCGCCCGCCGCGGTCGAATCCGGGAAGATCCGGAAACCCTGGTACGCGACGGCGTCGGTGAGGCCCGGCGTGAGCGTGTAGGCCAGCCCGATCGCCTGCCCGGCGGGCGTGCCGATGTGCTTCGGACGCTCCAAGAGCGCCTTCATCACCATGTCCGCGGCCTGCTCCGGCGACTTCGTCGGGAACGCGTCGTAGATCTTCGTCGGCCGGATCATCGGCGTCCGCACCAGCGGCATGTGGATCGTGGTGAAGGTGATCCCGTCGCCGTGCGTCTCCGTCGCCGCGATCCGCGAGAAGTAGTCCAGCGCCGCCTTCGACGCCGCGTACGCCGAGAAGCGCGGCGCGATGCCCTGCACGCCGATCGACGAGACGTTCACGATGTGCCCGAACTTCCGCTCGGACATGTGCGGCAGCACCGCGAGGATCAGCCGGACCGCGCCGAAGTAGTTGATCGCCATCGCGCGCTCGTAGTCGTGCATCCGGTCGTAGGACAGCTTGATCGACCTGCGGATCGACCGGCCGGCGTTGTTGACCAGCATGTCGATCCGGCCGTGCTCGGCGAGCATCGCGTCGACGGCCTTGTGCACCGAGTCCTCGTCGGTCAGGTCGGCCGGGTACACCGACGCCGTGCCGCCGGCCGCGACGATCTCGTCGCGCACCTCTTCCAGCTCGTGCTGCCGCCGCGCCACGAGCAGCGGGACGCCACCCGCCGCGGCGACCTTCAGCGCGGTCGCCCGGCCGATGCCCGACGACGCGCCGGTGATGATCACGCGACGGCCGTCCAGCTCGCCCCGCGGGCCGTGCTTGCGCGCGCGGAACGGGTCGAGGTGCTCGCGCCAGTACCGCCACAGCGTCGCCGCGTAGTCCTCCAGCCGCGGCACCTCGACGCTGCCGGCGAGCGCCTTGCGCGTCGCGGTCGAGGAGAACACCGACGGGAACGCCATCGTCTCCAACAGCACTGGCGGGATGCCGAGGCGCTCCATGACGGCGTCGCGCGCGATGGTGAAGCCGGGGATGTGCTCGGACAGCTTGACCAGCCCGACGATGCCCTTCGAGAACCGCTCGTTGAGCTGCACGGTGATCGTCGGCGCGCCCGCGGCCTTCGCGAAGGCGTTGTACACCGAGACGACCGGCTGCGGCTCCGGGTTGACCAGGTGGAAGGCCTGGCCGTCGTGGCCGGGCTTGGTCACCAGCTCCAGCAGCGCCTTGGCGACGTAGTCGACCGGCACGACGTTCGTGTCGCCCAGGTCCGGCCCGACGATCGGCAGGTCCGGCAGCCCGGCGAGCCTGCTGATCGCGGGGAAGAGGTAGTACGGGCCGTCGACCTTGTCCATCTCACCGGTGACGGAGTCCCCGACGACGACGGCGGGCCGGTACACCCGCCACGGCACCTCGGTCTGCTCGCGGACGATCTTCTCGGCCTCGAACTTGGTCCGGTGGTACGGCGTGATCAGCCGCTGCCCGGCGTCGAACATCTCCTCGGTGAAGACGCCGTCGTGGTCGCCCGCGACCGCCACCGAGGACACGTGGTGCAGGCAGCCGGCACGCAGGTCGGCCGCCAGGTCGACGACGCTGCGCGTGCCGTCCACATTGGCCTTGACGCTCGCCTCGTCGTCGGCGGTGATGTCGTAGAGCGCGGCCAGGTGCACGATGTGGTCGACGTGCCCGCGCAGGTCCTCGCGGTCCTTCTCGGACACCCCGAGCAGCGGCTCGCCGAGGTCGCCGGTGACCAGCGTGACGCGGTCGGAGTGCGGCCACTGGTCGACCAGCGCGGCCAGCTTGGCCCGGCTCGACGCGCGCACCAGCAACGCGACGCGGTCGTCGTCGGGGCGGGAGAGCAGCCGCCGGGTGAACTGGCGCCCGATCAGTCCGGTCGCCCCGGTCACCAAGAACGTCGCCATCGTCGCCTCACCTCTCGCAGCCGTGCCTGACCCTGGGCATTCTGCTGCATCCGGGCGTCACTGACCACCGTGGCACGACGTGATGTTACCCACGAGTAACTTAGGCCGGGTCCGCGATGACGACGCGGTTCTCCTCGTAACCGTCCGAACCGCCGACCCAGCGGCCCCCGCAGGTCACCAGGACCACCCGGTGCGGGCCGGACTGGCCGAACAGGTCGGCGGCCCGCGCGGGCAGGTCGTTCTTGTGCACCGTGACCAGCTGGGAGACGCGGTAGCGCCAGGCCTTGCCGGTGCTGTCCACAATGGACACCATGCCGCCGATGCGGTCGGTCCACAGCTCGGCGAACGGCCCGGTCGCGCCCCGCCAGTTCACGTGGCCGGCGAACACGCTCGCCCCGCCCGCCGCGTCCAGCTCGGCACCCCACCAGGTCGCCTGGCCGAGGTCGGCGGGGATCGGCAGCTCGGCGTTCGGCCCGAGGTCCTTGCGCACCAGCGTCGCCGTGCCGCCGCCGGGCAGCCGGACGGTGCCGGGCTCCTGCGGCGCGGCCACCCTCGGGGTCTCGGCCGCCGGGGCCGCCGCGCTCGTCGTCGGCGGAGGCGGCGACGAAGGCGAAGACGGCGGTGTGGTCGCCGGGGGCGCCGAAGTAGGGGCCCCGCCCGGCGCCCGCCCGGCCGCGGGCACGGGCTGCGCGACGCCCGCGACGACGGTGGTCGACGGCGGCGCGTCGACCACGCCGGTGGCGACCTCGACGGCCAGCACGGTCACGACGCCCACCGCGAAACCGCCCAGCAGCTTCCCTTTTCCCAGCACGGCGTTACCTGCGCGAGGCGCGCCGCGCGGCGAGGCCGACCAGTGCGGACCCCAGCAGGGCGAGCAGGCCGAGCCCGGCGACACCGGCCGTCGAGTAGCTGGTTTCGACCGCGCCCTGGGCCAGCACGGTCGGCGGGCCGCCCGCCGGGATGGCGTGCGGGATCTCGTTCGGCTTGTTCGACACCGTCAGCGCCAGCGTCTTGCCGGATTCGATCTTCCCGCAGGCCGACGGCGGGTTCTTCGGGTCGAACGCGTTCGTGTACCCCGGCGGCGCGCTGACCTCGACCACGCAGACGTCCTGCGGCGCCCGGAGGTTCTCGACGGTGACGGCGCCGGTCTTGCCGTCGGTGGTGACGACGGCGGGCTTGCCGTCGGCGCCGTTCAGCGGCTTGCCGTCCTGGTCGAGCGCGGCCGTCGCCTTGTCCGCACCGGTGATCCGCAGGACCGCCCCGCCGACGCCCTTGCCGCTGTCCGCGTCCACCTTGGTCACCTGCACGGCACCCGGCTTGGCGACGTTGACGACGCCCTGGGCGGTCAGTTCCTTCTCGCCGCCGGTCGACACGACCCGCTGGACGCCGGTGTTCACCGGGGCCCGCACGTACGGCCGGTCGGCGGGCGCGGTGAGCGACGCGGCCAGCCCGGGCTTGTCCCCGGTCGGCGTCAGCGAGACCTTCACCGTGCCGTCCGCACCGGTCTTGAGGGTGACGTCCTTCGCCGCGGCCTGCGGGCTCGAGTTGCCCGCGTCGGCCGTGGTTTCCGTGCCCTCCGCGAGGGTGGCGGCGGTCGCCGTCAGCTTCACCGCGACGTCGGCGACGCCCTTGCCCTTGGCGTTCTTGACCGTCACCGTCCACTCGCCGGCGGTGCCGACGTGCTGGTCGTCCTTCGGCGTGGTGACCGACGCCGTCCACGGGCCGCGGTTGGTCTCGGCCTCGTTCGTCAGCCGGGTCACGGCGGCCTGCGCGTCCGCGGGCAGCTTGGCCAGGTGGAAGTCCGCGTCGTAGCCGATCTTGTCGGCGGTCAGCGACGCGTCGAGGTCGGCGGCCGAGCGCGGTGCGGCCGTCCAGGAGTGCAGCAGGTGCGCGAGCGCCGCGGCCTCCTCGGGCTTCTTCGTGTCGCCGTAGCGCAACAGGAGGTAGGAGATGTTCGCCGCCTGGTCCGCGGGCAGCTTCGTGCCCCACTTCGTCAGCAGCTCGTCACCCGGCTTGTACTCCTCGTCGGTGTTCGGGGCCTTGAGCTGGAAGCTCACGCAGAACACCTGCTGGCCGCCGACGATGTAGGAGCCCAGCCAGTTGCGGCTCGGGGTCGGGTTCATCGGCTGGCCCGGTTTGACCTCGTAGCCGATGCCCTCCTGGGACGCGGCCGACGCCGCGGGGGCGCCGACGGTCACCGAAAGCGCACCCAGCAGGGCCACGGCGATCAGGCTGGTGAGCGCGCGACGACCCGCGCGGGGGTTCGGGGACCACACCATGGTGTGTCGGCTCCTTCGCTGGTCCGCGCCGACGTCGGGGGCGTCGTCGCAGGTCACACGTTTGATCACAACCCAGGCACGCTTTCGGTGAATAACCGGCCACGCCTGGTGAGCGTCTCGCCGCAGGGTCAAGAATGTCTAGCGTCCATCGGGTGCCTGTCGGTGAACGGTCGTGGCGTCCGTCGCATACGGTGTGCGCGAAGACCGCTGATCAGGCGTCGAGTAAAGTCGTCTTTACTCGACGGGAACCGCGCGTCCCCGGCGGTCGTTGGACCCTATGCAGCCTTGATTCACGCAGCGTTGATTCACAGAGCAGCAGATCCAGGAGGATCAGGTGCGTTCCAGTAGCAACCCGGCGTTCCGCAACCTGCCCAAGGGCGGAACGCAGACTCACGGCCAGTACGGCCCCCCGGTGGGCTTCAACCAGCCCCAGGGTGGCGTGCCCGGGTACGGCCCGGGACAGGTCTCCGCCAACGAGGGCGACCGCCCCATGACCGTCGACGACGTCGTCGTCAAGACGGGCATCAGCCTCGGCGTCACGCTGCTCGTCGGGATCGTCACGGCGATCTGGGCGCAGAACGCCCTCACCGACACGGGCAGCCTGCCCGGCGCGCTCATCGGGGCGATGCTCGGCGGCCTGGTCGTCGGGCTCGTGATCTCGCTGGTGATCATTTTCAAACAGAAGGCGAGCGCGCCGCTGACGCTCGTCTACTCGGCCGCCGAAGGTCTCTTCCTCGGCGCGCTGAGCGGCGTGTTCGAGGTGATCTACCCGGGCATCGCGCTGCAGGCGATCATCGGCACGATGGGTGTCTTCATCGGCATGCTGGTGGTCTACAAGACCGGCGCCGTGAAGGTCACGCCGAAGCTGACCAAGTGGATCGTCGGCGCCGTCGTCGGTGTCGCGATCCTCATGCTGTTCAACCTGATCAGCGCCGTGGCCTTCGGTTTCAACCCGCTGCGTGACGGCGGCCCGATCGCCATCATCTTCAGCATCGTCTGCATCGGCATCGCGGCCTTCAGCTTCCTGCTCGACTTCGACCAGGCGGACCGGATGATCCGCGAGGGCGTGCCGTCGAAGTGGGCCTGGTACGTCGCCTTCGGCCTGATGACGACCCTGGTCTGGCTGTACCTGGAGATCCTGCGGCTGCTGTCCTACCTCCGCGAGTAATCTGGCTCACAGTCTTGCAGTGAAGGCGCTCCGTAATCAACGGGGCGCCTTTTCTGTCGGTTAGTCCCTCATACGTGGACCCCGCTGCGGCTACTGATCACACTGCGTGTTTGATGTGCCGGTCGGTTCTCTTATTTCACATGTGTGAGGTTCACAGTGAGCGTTCCCCCTCCGGCCCCCGGGGGCCAGCAGCCGGTGGGTCAGCCCGATCCCTACGGGCCGCCTCCCGGCGGCCAGCCGCAGCAGCAGTACGGCCAGCAGCAGTACGGCACGCCGCCGCAGGGTCAGCCGCAGCCGCAGTACGGCACGCCGCCCCAGGGCCAGCCGGTCCAGGGGCAGCCGGGCCAGTACGGGCCGCCGCCCGGCCAGTTCGGCCAGCCCGGTTACCCGCCCGCGCCGCCCGTCCCGCCGAAGAAGTCGAAGGCGCTCTGGATCCGCCTCGCGCTCGTCGCGGTGATCGTGGTCGTCGGCGGCACGCTGGCGATCATCAACTTCGCCAAGTCGCCGGGGAGCTCCTCGGTCGGCGACTGCCTGACGATCACCCAGTTCACCACGGGCGGCGACGACCCGGTCAAGGCCGACTGCGGCGACGTGAACGCGAACGTGAAGATCGGTGCCAAGCTCGACAGCGCCGGCGACGAGTGCCCCGGTGGCGCCGAGTCGCCGTACGACACCTACTCCGTCACCGGCAGCAGCTCCTACAAGCTGTGCCTGACGGTCAACGCCAAGCAGGGGGACTGCCTGGCGAACCTGACGTCGAAGACCGAGGGCTACAAGAAGGTGCCGTGCAGCGACCCGAGCGGCGAAGCCGAGGTCGTGAAGGTCATCGACGGCACGGCCGACAAGAACGCCTGCGGTGACAGCCAGGACGTCATCGCCGTGGCGTACCCGCAGCCCGCGCAGACGATGTGCTTCAAGGCCAAGAAGTAGGTTCCAGCTCGTCGAAGGCCCCCTCACGCACTCGTGAGGGGGCCTTCGTCTGGGCGGCCTACGGCGCCAAGTCCGGAGTCCTCCTGCTGCTCGGCCTGGGCCTCGGGCTCGCGCTGTTCCCCTCGCGCTTCGGCTTCATCTCGGCGTGGCGGCAGCTGATCGCGGTCGGCAACGGCCAGGACCTGCGGGCCCACACCGTGCTGCTCGGCACCGCCGCGACGCTCGTCGCGCTGATCGCCGGCACCGGCACCGGCACCGGGCTGTTCGGCAGCAAACCCGCGCCCGCCGCCAGCCCGCTCGGGCTCGCCTCTTCACGCTCGGCGGTACCTGGATCGGACTGAAGCTGCGGCCGCTGATCGGGCTGTCCAACCCCGTCCCGGCGGACAGCATCTGCTGAGGCGTTTTCTGTCGGTGGCCCCCAGTACCCTCGCAGAGGAATCCACTAACTGGGGGAATTGTTCCTTATGTCTACGCAAAGTACGGCCACCGCGCCGCAGGGTGACGCGCTCGACGCGGGGGTGCTGAAGATCGCGTCCGTGGTGGTGCTCGGCGCCATCATGGCGATCCTGGACACCACGGTCGTCAACGTCGCGCTGCAGAAGCTCACGATCGAGTTCTCGACGTCGTTCGACGTCATCCAGTGGGTCTCCACGGGGTACCTGCTCGCGCTCGCCACCGTGATCCCGGTCACCGGCTGGGCGTCCGACCGGTTCGGCACCAAGCGGCTCTACATGCTCGCGATCGTGCTGTTCCTGGCCGGTTCGATGCTCGCGGGTATGGCGTGGAACATCGAAACGCTGATCCTGTTCCGCGTCCTGCAGGGCTTCGGCGGCGGCATGCTGATGCCGTGCGGCATGACGATCATGACCCGCGCGGCGGGCCCGCAGCGGATCGGGCGCGTGATGGCGGTGCTGGGCGTGCCGATGCTGCTGGGCCCGATCGGCGGCCCGATCCTCGGCGGCTGGCTGGTCGACGCGGTGAGCTGGCGCTGGATCTTCTTCATCAACGTGCCGATCGGCGTCGTCACGCTGCTGCTGTCGTGGCGGCTGCTGCCGAAGGACGCCCCGGAGCCGTCCGGGCGCTTCGACTTCGTCGGCATGCTGATGGTCTCGCCCGGCTTGGCGGCGCTGATCTTCGGCGTCTCGAAGATCCCGTCCGCGGGCGGGATCGGCGCCGTCGAGGTGTGGCTGCCGGCGCTGGCCGGGCTGGTGCTGCTGGCCGGGTTCGTGGTGCGCGCGCTGAAGGTGCCGAACCCGCTGGTGGACCTGCGGCTGTTCAAGAACCGCACGTTCACGGTCGCGATGGTGACGATGTCGCTGTTCTTCGTCGCGTTCCTCGGCGGGATGATGCTGCTGCCGACGTACTTCCTGCTGGTGCGCGGCGAAACCACGCTGCACGCCGGCCTGCTGCTGGCCCCGCAGGGCTTCGGCGCGATGATCATGATGCCGATCACCGGGCGGCTGGCCGACAAGGTCGGGGCGCGGAAGATCGTGGTGCCCGGCCTGGTGCTGATCGTCGGCGCGATGGCGATGCTGACCCAGGTCGGCGCGACCACGCCGTACCCGGTCCTGCTGTCGGCGCTGTTCGTGATGGGCCTCGGCATGGGCTGCACGATGATGCCGATCACGACGTCGGCGCTGCAGACGCTGCAGCCGAAGGACATGGCCCGCGCGTCCACGGCGACGAACATCGTCCAGCAGACCGCGGGCGCGATCGGCACGGCGGTGATGGCGACCATCCTCGCGGCCCTGCTGGCGGGCAAGTTCGGCGTCCCGACGGCCCAGGGTCAGCTGGCGGCCACGGCGGCGATCCTGAACCCGGAGTCCCACACGGCGGCAACGGGCCTGGCGGCGGACGCCTTCTCGACGACGTTCGTGTGGTCCCTCGTCCTGGTGTCCCTGTGCCTGATCCCGGCGTTCTTCCTCCCGAAGTCCCGCCCGGCCGTCCCCTCGGAAGCCGGCGACGAGATCACCCCGCCGGCACTGGTCCACTAGCCGTCCTGCCGCGGCTGGTCGTGAGTGTTTAGGAGGGTTAGAACCCTCCTAAACACTCACGACCCCGTAGGTCAGGAGAGGCGCTCCAGGACCATGGCCATGCCCTGGCCGCCGCCCACGCACATCGTCTCCAGGCCGAACTGCTTGTCGTGGTGCTGCAGGGAGTTGATCAGCGTGGACGTGATGCGCGCGCCCGTCATGCCGAACGGGTGGCCCACCGCGATCGCGCCGCCGTTGACATTGAGACGGTCGACGTCGATGCCCAGGTCGCGGTACGACGGGATGACCTGCGCCGCGAACGCCTCGTTGATCTCCACCAGGTCGATGTCGCCGATCGACAGGCCGGCGCGGGACAGCGCCTGGTTCGACGCCTCCACCGGGCCGTAACCCATGATCTCCGGCGAAAGACCCGTCACGCCCGTGGACACGATCCGCGCCAGCGGCGTCAGGCCCAGCTCACGCGCCTTCGTGTCGGACATGACGACCAGCGCCGCCGCGCCGTCGTTCAGCGCGCAGCAGTTGCCCGCCGTGACGCGGCCGTCCGGGCGGAACACCGGCTTCAGGCCCGAGACGCCTTCCAGCGTGACGCCCGCGCGGGGGCCGTCGTCCTTCGAGACGACCGTGCCGTCCGGGAGCGTCACCGGGGTGATGTCCTTGGCCCAGAAGCCGTCCGCGATGGCCTTCTCGGCCAGGTTCTGCGAGCGGACGCCGAACTCGTCCATGTCCTCGCGCGTGACGCCCTTCAGCCGCGCCAGGTTCTCGGCGGTCTGGCCCATCGCGATGTAGACGTCCGGGACGTCGCCGGCGGAACGCGGGTCGGTCCAGGTGTCCGTGCCGGACTCCGCGGTCGCCTTGGTCCGCGACTCGGCGTCGGCGAACAGCGGGTTGTGGGTGTCCGGCCAGGAGTCCGAGCTGCCCTTCGAGAACCGCGACACGGTCTCGACGCCGGCCGAGATGAAGACGTCGCCCTCGCCGGCCTTGATCGCGTGGAACGCCATCCGGGTGGTCTGCAGGCTCGACGAGCAGTAGCGCGTGATGGTGCAGCCGGGCAGGTGGTCGTAGCCGAGCTCGACGGCGACCGCGCGGCCCATGTTGAACCCGGACTCGCCGCCCGGCAGGCCGCAGCCCAGCATCAGGTCGTCGATGTCGGTGGGGTCGAGCTGCGGCACCTTGGCCAGTGCCGCCTGGATCATCTGCACGGTCAGGTCGTCGGGTCGCATGCTGACCAGCGAGCCCTTGTTGGCCCGCCCGATGGGCGAGCGCGCGGTGGAGACGATGACGGCTTCAGGCATGACGTGACACATCCTCGTATCGCGAGCTAAGCGGTTGCTCACCATAGTGCCGCCTGTGGCCCCGGTCGCAAAGCCGAACGCGACCAAGGCAACACGCCGCCTGGCAGGATCACCCCGTGGGGACCGAGACGCGGGTGCTGGGCACGAGGACGATCCTGCTCTGGGGCGCCGGGCTGCTGGTCGTGGCGGCCGTCGCCGCGACGCTGCTGCTCACCCTGCTCGGCGGCGGCCGTCCCGAGGACTCCGCGCGGCTGGAAGCTCTGAAGACCGCCGCCACCCTCGTCGTCGGGACCGGGGGTGCCGCCGCCCTGCTGCTCGCCGCGCGGCGCCAGCGGTCGGCCGAGCTGGACCTCGTGCAGAAGGACCACGACGCCACCGAACGCCGGGTCACCGAGATCTACAGCAAGGCCGCCGACCAGCTCGGGAGCGACAAGGCACCGGTCCGGCTCGCCGGGCTGTACTCGCTCGAACGGCTCGCCGGCGGGTACGCGCCGCACCGGCAGACCATCGTCAACGTCCTCTGCGCGTACCTGCGGATGCCCTACGACGTTGAGGCGAAGGACCGCGAGGAGCTGCAGGTCCGCAAGACCGCGCAGCGCATCCTCCTGCTGCACCTGCGGGCCGGATCCGTCGAACAACCGAACGAAGGCTTCTGGCCGGACGTCGACCTGGACTTCTCCGGGGCGACGCTCGTCGGGCTGACCCTCACGCACTGTTCGATCCGGTCGATCGTGTGCTTCGGCGCGGAGTTTCACGAGCTCACTTCCTTCCGCGGCACCGAATTCCGCACCAAGGCCGACTTCAACCAGGCACAGTTCACCGGTCGCGCCGATTTCCGCGGCACGGTGTTCGGCGGCGGCCGGGATTCGTTCAACGGTGCCCTTTTTGCTGGTCCGGTCGATTTCGGCACGAAGACCGTGGCGCGGCTGGCGGGGGCCGAGGCGGTGCCCGGGCCCGCCAGGACCTGGCCCCAGGACTGGGAAGAACGCCCGGCCGACGGCGATCCGAGCCGATCGCGGTTGACTCGAAAGGGTGAACCGCGTGATCCCGCGGCCCGATAGAATCGGCCCCGGAAAGAGCTTCGTCATTCCGGAACGGGGGAGGTGAAACCGGTGAACGCCGAACATCGTGGCACTCGCTGGGCCCTCCTGCTCCTTCGGGCGGATTGCCGCACCGCGCACAGCGCCGGGCGGGACCTCCGGGACGGGATGACGGCTCAGCGTGCAGCGACCTTCGGGTCCGGGATCGGCACCGGTTAGCGGCTTGGTGGCTCGCGACACGCCGGCGCCGGAACGGCCCGACCTCGCGCACAACGCCCCGTCACCACCCGACGCGCACCCGGAGCCCGCCCGGGTCTGCTTCGTGCTGGGTGGACAACGCCACCGGTAGGCCGTTTAGGCTGACGGTCGTGGAGTACGCAGAGCACATCGCAGACCTCGTGGGCAACACCCCGCTGGTCAAGCTGAACTCGTTGACCAAGGGGCTCAAGCCGCTCGTGCTGGCCAAGGTCGAGTACCTGAACCCGGGTGGCTCGGTCAAGGACCGGATCGCGCTGCGGATGATCGAAGCGGCCGAGAAGTCCGGCGCGCTGCGCCCCGGCGGCACGATCGTCGAGCCGACGTCCGGCAACACCGGCGTGGGGCTGGCCATGGTCGCCCAGCGCAAGGGCTACCAGTGCGTCTTCGTCTGCCCGGACAAGGTCAGCGAAGACAAGCGCAACGTGCTCAAGGCGTACGGCGCCCGGGTCGTGGTGTGCCCGACGGCGGTCGCGCCCGAGCACCCGGACTCCTACTACAACGTCTCCGACCGCCTGGTCCGCGAGATCGACGGCGCCTGGAAGCCCAACCAGTACGCCAACCCGCAGAACCCGGAGAGCCACTACCTCTCCACCGGCCCGGAGCTGTGGAAGCAGACCGACGGGAAGATCACCCACTTCGTCGCGGGTGTCGGCACCGGCGGCACGATCTCCGGCACCGGCAAGTACCTCAAGGAGGTCAGCGACGGCGCCGTCCAGGTCGTCGGCGCCGACCCGGAGGGCTCGGTCTACTCCGGCGGCAGCGGCCGTCCCTACCTGGTCGAAGGCGTCGGCGAGGACTTCTGGCCGGAGACCTACGACCGGGGCGTCGCCGACGAGATCATCCCGGTCTCCGACGCCGACTCGTTCCAGGTCACCCGCCGGCTCGCGCTTGAAGAGGGCCTGCTGGTCGGCGGCTCCTGCGGGATGGCCGTCGCGGCCGCGCTGAAGCTCGCCGAGCGCCTCACCGAGGACGACGTCGTGGTCGTGCTGCTGCCCGACGGCGGCCGCGGCTACCTGACGAAGGTCTTCAACGACACCTGGATGTCCTCCTACGGCTTCCTGCCCCCGGACTCCTCGGGCGCGACGGTCGCGGACGTCCTGACGAAGAAGAGCGGGCAGCTGCCGGCCCTGGTGCACTCGCACCCGAACGAGACGGTCGCCGAGGCCATCGCGATCCTGGCCGAGTTCGGCGTCAGCCAGATGCCCGTGGTCAGCGCGGAGCCGCCGGTGATGGCGGCCGAGGTCGTCGGCGCGGTCAACGAGCGTGACCTGCTGGAAGCGCTGTTCACCGGCAAGGCGCAGCTGGCCGACCGGCTCGACCGGCACATGTCGCCGCCGCTGCCGACGATCGGCGGCAGCGAGCAGGTGGGTTCCGCGATGACCGCGCTCGAGGGGGCCGACGGCGCGCTCGTGCTGGTCGACGGCAAGCCCGCCGGCGTCGTCACGCGGCACGACCTGCTGGGCTTCCTGGCCGGCCGGTGAACCTGAGCCGAGAAGAGTCTTAATCGGCGGACCCGGCCGGGGCGTTACGAGCGCCCCGCCGGGTGATCCGATAGCGTGGACGCAAATAGAACACTTTCGCGTCCTCGTCAAGGGGGTTCAAGACCCACATGAGTGCACCGCAGCCACCGAACCAGCCGTGGGGTGGCGGCCAGCCACCTCAAGGCCCGCCGAGTGGCCCCCAGCCGCAGCAGGACAACCCGTTCGGTAGTCCGGAGCCGACCCAGGTCGTGCAGCCCGGCCAGCCACAAGGCGGTTCCCCGTTCGGGGAGACGCCGGAGCCGACGCAGGTCGTCCAGCCCACCCGGCCGGGTGAGGGCGGGGCGGGCGCGACCCAGGCGCTGCCGCCGGTCGACGCGAACGCGACGCAGATGGTGAACCCGGGCGGTGACGCCCCGGTCGCGGAGTCCACGCAGCTGGTCCCGCCGGGTTCCCAGCCGCCGCCGTCGATCCCGTACACCCCGCCGCCGAGCGCGGCCGACAACCCGGCCGCGGCCTTCGGCCAGCAGCAGGGCGGTTACGGCCAGCCTGGTGGCTTCGGCCAGCAGCAGCCGGGCGGCTTCGGCCAGCCCGGTCAGCCGGGCCAGCCGCCGCAAGGCTTCGGCGGCCCGCCCGGGTTCGGCGGTCCGCAGCAGCAGCCGTTCGGCGGCCCGCCGCAGTTCGGCGCGCCCTCGGCCGCCGGCGGCAACGGGATGTTCGGCTACATCGCGGCGGGCCTGCTCGCGATCTTCGGCCTGCTCGCGGTGGTGTTCTTCTTCGTCGACATGTTCGACAGCGACTTCACCGACTACTCCGACGCCGTCGGCAAGGTCGGTGACCAGGCGATCCAGGCGGCCAAGGACGCGGGGCAGTACATCTCGCCGGGCGCGCTGACGTTCTACTACATCCTGGTGCTGGTCGGGGGCCTGGCTGCGCTGGCCGCCGCCGCGCTGACGTTCCTGAAGAACAAGATCGCCTCCTTCCTGGCGATCGGTGGCGGCGCCGTGCTGCTGATCTTCGCCATCCTGATCATGATCGAGCTCTCCATCACCGTGCCGGACGGCGCGTCGATCAAGTTCGGCAACGGCCAGGTGCTCTACCTGGTCGCCGGAATCTTCGTGCTGGCGATCGGGGTGCTGGGCATCCTCCCGGCGACCGCGCAGTTCGTCGGTCTCGGAGCCGGTGGGGCCGGCGGTGCCGCGCCCGCCGGGCCGGCGAACCAGGGCTTCGGCGGTCCGCCGCCCGGGTTCGGTGGCCCGCAGCAGCCCGGGTTCGGCCACCAGCCGGGGCAGCCCGGTCCGCCGCCGCAGGGCTTCGGCCAGCCGCCGCAGGGTTACGGCCCGCCCCCGGGCTACGGCCAGCCGGGCGGTCCCAACCCGGCCAGCGGCGGGTTCCCGCAGCCGTCGGGCGGCGGTTACCCCCAGCAGCCGCAGCAGCCGGGTGGGTTCGGTCAGCCGGGCGGTCCCAACCCGTCCAGCGGCGGGTTCCCCCAGCAGCCGCAGCAGCCGGGTGGGTTCGGTCAGCCGGGACAGCCGCCGCACGGCTACCCGCAGCAGCCGGGCCAGCAGCCCGGTCAGCCGCCGCAGGGCTGGGGACCGCCGCCGCAGCAGCAGGGTCCGCCGAGTGGCGGGTTCGGCCAGCCCCCGCAGCAGTGGTGACACTGGGCCGTTCGGGTTGACCGGCAGCACACACCGTGACGTGCCTTCCGGCGGTCATCCGGTGCTTGCCAGAAGTTGACCGGATCTAGGTGAACACCGTTTTCGTGCCCCGGAGCCAATTCGGCTCCGGGGCACGCTGCATTTATAGCCGGACACGCAATTGTCCGAATAGGACAACCGGCCGCCGAATCGCGCACGGTGATCGCGTGACAGTATTTCCGCTACTACCGCAGGAAAATGATCTTGGGTTCCGCCGTCCGGCCGAATTCCGATCTTTTTCCTGACTCCTTCCACTTTTCCCGACTAGGGTGAGCGGCGTAGTCCCGTGCTCTTGTTGATGGGGGAGTTGTGACCGGTCCGCGCGGTTACCCGGTAGCGCATTCGCATTCGTATTCATCCGCTAGGCCGTCCGGAGTAACGGCGATCCTGGCCGCGGTGCTCGGTTTACCGGCCGCGGTCGCCGCGGGTTTCGTACCGGTCAAGATCTTTCTCGACATGCCCGCCGAATTCAGTCTCGGCATGCTGCCCGCGTTGGTTCTTGTCGATCTGGCCGGCTTTCTCGTTGCCGGTCTCGTGCTGTTGCTCGGTTCGCTCGCGACGTTGTTCCGCGCGACGGCCGGCGCGATCCTGCTCGGGGTCGGCGCGCTGCTGGCGATCGGCGCCCTGCTGGTCGAGCCGCTCTCGGCCGGGGTACCGCTCGCCCGGTACGTCGACGCGATGTTCACGCACGGTGGCCTCGCCATGGTCGACCGGGTGGGCCTCGCCGGGCTCGCGGTCCTCGTGCTGGTGCTCGCGTTCCTGCCACCGACCTTCCGCTACCTGCGCTACCGCAGCACGCCCACGCTCCCGGTGTTCAGCGGCCAGGGCGCGTACACGTCACGGACCTGGTGAGCCGGGGCCCTATCCTCGGGCCCCGTGATCACGATCGACGACGCCACGGCCGCGCGCGCCGCCGGCGGCCTCGCCCTGCTCGGCGGGCTGCTCTACCTGGCGGGACTGCTCCTGGACGTCGTCACGCTGTTCCGGTTCCCGGACGACGCGGCCCGCACCGCCGTCCACGCGGTGGTCGGCCTCCTGCTCGCGACCGCTCTCCTGCCCGGCGGGGTCCTGCTGCTGCGGCGTGACCCCCTGGGCAGGCTGGGCTGCATCGTCGGCAGCGCGACGGCGATCGTCGCGACGCTGACTTCGCTGCTGCTGTCGGCGACGGGCCTGGCGTCCCTCGACGTCGGCGGACCCGGTGGCCTGGTCGCGGGCGGCGTCCTGGCGCTGCTCGTGGTGCTGCCGCCCGCCGTCGCCACCCTCGCGCTGGCGATCTCCGCGCCGGCCGCGCGGTGGTGCGGGCTCCCGCGATTCGAGCGTCAGGCCTGAGATGTATCCCACCTGACGGGAATGTCCGGGCCGGGCCGTACGCTGAACCGATGGTGGACGACTACTCCGAATTGGGCTTCGAGACGCGCGCGATCCACGCCGGTCAGAAGCCCGACCCCCGCACCGGCGCGGTGATCGTGCCCATCTACCAGACCTCGACCTACGCGCAGGACGGCGTGGGCGGGACCCGTGAGGGCGACTTCGAGTACTCGCGCACCGCGAACCCGACCCGCAGCGCGCTGGAGGAGGCACTGGCCTCGCTGGAAGGCGGCCGCCACGCCCTCGCCTTCGCGTCCGGCATGGCCGCGTCCGACGTCGTGCTGCGCAGCACTCTCCGCCCCGGCGACCACCTCGTGCTCGGCAACGACGCGTACGGCGGCACGTTCCGCCTGATCGACAAGGTGCTCAGCCTCTGGGGCGTCGAGCACACGGTCGCCGACCTCGGCAACCTCGACGAGGTGCGCGCCGCGATCCGGCCCGAGACCAAGCTGATCTGGTGCGAGTCGCCGACCAACCCGATGCTCGGCATCGCCGACATCGCCGCGCTGGCCGGGGTCGCGCACGACGCCGGCGCCCGGCTGGTCGTCGACAACACGTTCGCGACGCCGTACCTGCAGAACCCGCTGTCGCTCGGCGCGGACATCGTGCTGCACTCCACCACCAAGTACCTCGGCGGCCACTCCGACGTCGTCGGCGGCGCGATCGTCACCAACGAGGACGAGCTGCGCGAGCAGTTCTTCTACCTGCGCAACGCCGCCGGCGCGGTGCCCGGCCCGTTCGACGCCTGGCTGACCCTGCGCGGCATCAAGACCCTGGCCCTGCGGATGGAGCGGCACAGCGACAACGCCGAGCTGGTCGTGCAGGCGCTGCTGAAGCACCCGAAGGTCGCGAAGGTCTACTACCCGGGCCTGCCGGAGCACCCCGGCCACGAGGTCGCGGCGAAGCAGATGCGCCGCTTCGGCGGGATGGTCTCGTTCAGCCACGTCGACGGTGAGCAGGCCGCGCTGGACGTCGCGTCGCGCACCAAGCTGTTCATCCTCGCCGAGTCGCTCGGCGGCATCGAGTCGCTGATCGAGCACCCGGGCAAGATGACGCACGCGAGCACCGCGGGCTCGACCCTGCAGGTGCCGGCGGACCTGCTGCGCCTGTCGGTCGGCATCGAAGACGGCACCGACCTGGTCTCGGACCTGCTGGCCGCTCTCGGCTGAGGACCCCCAGACAGCGAAACGGCCCCGGAGCTACCCAGCTCCGGGGCCGTTTCGGCAGGTCAGGGGTTGTAGTTGCCGTGCACCACGGTGCCGGACTTCGGGGTGCCCGTGGCGGGCAGGTCCGCGCCGTCGACGCAGCCGCCGACCAGCTCGACGTGGCTGTCGTGGCGGATGTACTGGGCCGGCGACGCGCACGAAGCGCTGTCCACCGTGATGTACGCGGCTCCGGTGAGGGCGGCGGCCGACGCCAGCCCGATCACGAGCGGGACCAGCCCGGCGGAGCGGGTCGCGCGCGCCCGTTTAGCGGCGTTCGCGTCGTTCCCCCGTGCCATGGTTGCTCCCTGTTTACCGCGAGTTGACACGCCAAGGGTACCCGGCTCCCGGTCCGATCAACCTGTGGATCTCCTGAGTGGCATCATCCGGCTCATGGAACTCGTCACCATCGAGCGGATCCAGGCCGCCCGGGAACTCCTCAAAGGAGTGACCAGGGTGACGCCGATGGAGCACGCGCGCGACCTGCGCCGGCTCCACGGCGGTCCGGTGCACCTGAAGTGCGAAAACCTGCAGCGCACGGGCTCGTTCAAGATCCGTGGCGCCTACACCCGCATCCACGGCCTCACCGACGAAGAACGCGCCCGTGGCGTCGTCGCGGCCAGCGCCGGCAACCACGCGCAGGGCGTCGCGCTCGCGTCGTCGCTGCTCGGCGCCAAGTCGACCGTCTTCATGCCGCTGCGGGCGCCGCTGCCGAAGCTCGCCGCCACGCGCGGTTACGGCGCCGACGTCCACCTGCACGGCGCGCTGCTCGAGGAGACCCTCGCCGCCGCGATCGAGTTCGGCGAGCGGACCGGGGCGGTGTTCATCCACCCGTTCGACCACCAGGACGTCATCGCCGGTCAGGGCACGGTCGGCCTCGAGATCCTGGAGCAGGTGCCCGGGGTCAGGACGATCCTCGTCGCCACCGGCGGCGGCGGGCTGGTCGGCGGGGTCGCGTCGGCCGTGAAGGCCGTGCGGCCGGACGTCCGGGTCGTCGGCGTCCAGGCCGAGGAGGCCGCCGCGTACCCGCCGTCGCTGGCCGCGGGCACGCCGGTCCGGCTGAGCTCGACGTCGACGATGGCCGACGGGATCGCCGTCGGCGAGCCGGGCCCGGTCAGCTTCGCCCACGTCGAATCCCTGGTCGACGACGTCGTGACGGTGTCCGAGCAGTCGCTCTCGCGGGCCGTCCTGCTCTGCCTGGAACGGCGCAAGCTGGTGGTCGAGCCCGCCGGCGCGGCGACCGTCGCCGCCCTGCTGCAGCACCCCGGCGCGTTCGAGCCGCCGGTCGTGGCCATCCTCTCCGGCGGCAACGTCGACCCGGTGCTGCTGCTGCAGATCATCCAGCACGGCATGACCGCCGGCGGCCGCTACCTGCGCCTGCACCTGCGGGTCCCGGACCGGCCGGGGTCGCTGGTGGGCGTGCTCTCGTGCGTCAGCGGGCTGGGCGCGAACGTGCTCGACGTCGAGCACTCCCGGATCTCCGGCAGTCTCGACCTCGGCGAGGCCGACGTCGTGCTGGCGCTGGAGACCCGTGGTCCCGAGCACTGCAAGGAGATCGAAATCGCGCTCACCAACGCTGGCTACACCGTCGTCTGAGGCCGTTCGCCGGTGATCGCCGCCAGCGCCAGGACCGTGGCCTCGGCGGTGACCTCCGACGGCGGGACGAACCGCCGGGCCCGGATGTGCGCGACCAGCTCCGGGTCCGGCGGCACCCCGTGCTCACGCAGGTAGTACGCGACGGCGCCGGGCCACGCCCACGCCCCGTCGGTGCGGAAGTTCATCGGCACGGCGTCGGTCCGGTCGGGCGCGAACGCGTCGGTCCCGTTGCTGCGGGACGCCAGGATGACCGGCGCCCCGTCCAGGTAGGCGAGCACCCGCTCGATCTCGGCCGGGACGAGCGGCTGACGCCGGATCAGCGGCCGGCCCGACGCGTCGAGGCCGTCGTGGACGCGGGGCGTGTGCACCGGGCCCTCCGGGATGGGCGGCAGCGGGGGCGCCAGCGGCGGCAGCCCCACCCGCTCCCGCAGCCAGCCAGGGATCTGCTCCTCGGCGCGCGGGAAGAACCGCAGCTCGTCCTGGAACCCCAGGGCCGGCGGCTGCTGCCGGAACGGCGGTTCGAGGTCCGGCCGCACGAAGTCGATGTCGGGCGGCTGCGTGGGGTCGAACACGCAGATCACGCCCAGCCAGGTGCCGCGCCCGGGCTGGTACATCCCCGCCCGCAGCACGCCGAGCAGCCGGACCGCCTCCGGGTGCGGCGGTGCCGGGCGCGGCAGGCCGTCCGGACCGGTCACCAGCAGGTCGGCCTCGACGTGCCGGCCCGCGGCGCGGTACTCGACCCGCAGCTGCCGCCACCCGGGCGGCGCCTGCGACGCCAGCGCGACGCCGATCTGCCGGACGACCTCCTGCTGCTGGTCCGGGCGCAGCGGCCCCGGTGGCCGGGTCATGGTCCTCCCTCTCCTCGCCGCCTAGACCGGCGGCCGGACGTCCAGCAGGAAGTTCGCGGGCAGGTATTCGGATTCGACGTCGACGCCCATGCCGGCCGACCGCGCCAGCACGGCGACCGCGAGCGGGGCGAGGGCGACGAACCCGTCCGGGTCGTCGACCAGCTCCGCGTCGCTCGTCCAGAAGCTGCGGTGCTGTTCGAGCGCCCGGGCCAGGGAGACGTTGAACTTCTCTTCGTCGCGGCGGAGCAGGTAGTAGAACATCTCGATCGGCGGGTAGATCAGCTGGAGCATGGCACGCCGCGGCGTGTTGCGGACGGCGTCCGGGTCGGTGCCGTCCATCGCCGCGCCGAACAGCTCCGCCGGGACTTCGCGGCGGGCCAGGAAGTTCTGCACGGTCTCCAGCCATGGCCCCATGTACGCGTCGTACTCGCCGGACGCGCGCAGCAGGTCGAGCGGAACCGCGCAGAGCCGCTGGATCAGGTCGTCGTTGCGGTCGACCACGGCCAGCCAGGCCGCGGTGAGCCAGTTGCCGGCGTCCGCCGCCGAGGTGGGGCCGGTGGCGGGGAAGCGCAGGGGCCGGGTGACGACGGCTTCGACCTCGCCCTCACCCGTGGCCGCCGTGAAGATCGCCGTGCCCGCTTCGGCCGCCGTCCGCAGGTCGCGCCAGATCTCCGGCTCGGCCGCGGTGGGGTCGACGACGCTGCGGTACCGCATGAGCGTCAGCGCCCGGCGCAGCACGTTGTTCAGCGCGCTCGGATCGGTTTCGACGTAGTCGATGTAGAAGCCGATCTTCGGGGCCAGCGCGTCGACCTGCTTCCGGGCGACGTCCTGGTCAACGGGGTGCCTCGACACGGTGGTCATCGATCTCATTCCGCCGGTGGTGCCGGTAGTGGCGACTGGTAGCCGTAACCGTTGTACGGCTTGTAATCGTAGCCAAGGTTGGTGTGCGGGCTGACCGACTCGTCGACCCGCGCGCGGACCTCCACGTAGTCCAGCCGCTTCTGCAGCTTGGCCCGTTCCAGCGCTTCCGCGAGGTCCGGATCCGTCTTCTCCATCCTCTTGACGAGGTAGTCGAAGTACTCGGGGTGGCCCTGCTGGAAGGTCCGGTCCCGGGCGCGGTCGTAGTGCGTGCTCGGCTGCCCGCCGGGTCCCTTCGCCTCGTGGACGATGTAGTGCGGCTCGCCGCCGTTCTTGTAGTCGACCTCCCAGATGTGGTCGAAGTTGCCGGCGCCGGGCTTGCCACCGTCGATCGGGTGCCGCGGCGAGATCTCGGCCCGCACGGCGCCGTCCGCGTCGACGATCTGGTAGCGGTGGCTGCCCTCCGGCGCGTCCGGGTGCGGCCGGACGTCGAAGTCCTCGCCGGGGAAGGACTCGGAGAAGTCCCGGTGCAGCCGGTCGCGCAGAGCGTGCCCGGACGCCTCTTCGCCGAGCCGTTCGGAGGCGTCGTTGCGCGCGTTGTGCTTGTCGACCCAGTCGTCGGCGTCTTTCGGCGTGTCGTGGTACTCCTCCTGGGCCGTCTGGCGATCGTGCACCCGGTCGTCGATGCGGTCGTAGTCGTTTTCGCGCCAGTTCCGGGCGTCGGGCACCTCGCCGGGCGCGTCCTCGCCGGGCGTGTGGTCGTGCCCGGTCCCCGGCTCGTGCCCCTCCGCGGTCACGTCGCGCTGCGGCGGGTGCGTCGAGGAGCGGGACTCGTCGAAGCCGAGCGATTCCGCCGGCGGCCGGTCGCTCTTGAACCGCGGCTCGCCGTCGACGAGGTCGAGCTGGGGTGGCGGCGGGTCGACGTTCGCGTGGCGGTGGTTGATGACCAGCTCTTCGCCGTGCTCGGTCGGACGCCGGTAGTAGTGCTTCTTGATGTACTCCGGGTCGGCGATGTTCTCGCGGGGGGTGCGCCCGTCCGGGCCGGGGCGGTCCTGCCAGCCCGGCTCGTCGCCGCGGGCGCGGGCGGTGTCGGCCGACGCCGACCGGTCGTGGGTGCCGGGGGTGAACCCGTCGTCGCCCACGGCGTGCGTCGAGCCGTCCGGGTGGTGGGCGTTCCACTCGCCGTCCGGCGGGATGCGCGGGCGCATCCGGCCGTCCGGGCCGATTTCGTAGTCGGACGAGAAGACCCGGCCGTGCGCATCGGTCCACGCCGGCTTCGTCGGGGCCATGACCTCGGTGTCGAGCTCGCGCGAAAGCCGGTGCGCGAAGTCGTTCGAACTCGCGTCGCAGCCGATCAGCCGGACCGGGCGGCCGTCGTAGTCGGCGTTGCGGCGCAGGACGTCCGCGAATTCTTCCGGCGTGTAGAGGCGGTCGCCGATGCGGGCGTGCCCGTCCGGCGTGACGTGCACGTCGACGGTGAAGCGGCCGTCCGGATCGGGCGGCACGCGGTGCGGCAGGTCGCCCATCTCCGGGTCGCCGGCGTGGTAGGAGCTGCCGGACGGGGTGCTTTCGGCGTGCCGCGCGTTGACCTCGTCCGGGCTCAGCGGTTCGTCGTGGTGGGTCGGGCCGCCGTCGGGGTCGTGGTGACCGGGGCCGTTGTCGTGCGGGGTGCTGTCGTGCGGAGTGTTTTCGTGTGGGCCGCCGGGGCCGGTGTGCCCGGGACCGCCCGGGCGGGCACCGGGACGGGTGTCGGGCCCGTGCGTGCCGGGACCGAAGCCACGCGCGGCCGGTTCCGGGGTGCGCGGCCACGGGGTGTCGCCACCCGGGCGCGGCCGCCCCTCGGGGAGGTCACCGCCGGTGTGGGGCCGGCCGGGAGCGTCGACGTGCGGGGTGCGCGCGCCGGGGCTGCCCGGGGTGCCGGTCCAGCCGGGCCCGCCACCGGTGCGCGGCGAACCGCCGCCGAGCCCGCCTGCGCTGCCACCGGGCGGGGTGCCGCCGCCCATCGGCGCGCCACCCTGCGGCGGAATGCCGGACGCGGCGGCGCCGTCCCCACCACGCGGTGACGGGAACTGGGTCCCCGGGTCCCCGGTACGCGGAGCCGCCGGGACGGTACCGCTGGCGGAAGTGGCGCCGTCGGCCCGAGGCGGCGCGGCGCTGCTCGGGCTTTCGGTACCCCCGTGCGGCCCGGCGGCATCGGCCCGCGCGGCGGGCGACGATCCGGAGTGCGCGGGGGACCCGCCGTCGCCACCGCGGGCCGGAGACGGGCTGCTGTCGTTTGCGTGTGAGGGCGCACTGTCGCCACCGTGGGTGGGCGACGGGCTCGAATCGCTTGCGTGCGGGGGTGTGTTGTCGCCGCCGCGCGTGGGTGAGGGGCTGCTGTCTCCGGCGTGGGTTGGGGTGCCGTCGCTTCCGCGGGTAGGCGATGGCGAGCTGTCGCCTGCGTGTGAGGGTGTGTTGTCGGCGCCGCGCGTTGGTGAGGGGCTGCTGTCCCCGGCGTGGGACGGCGAGCTGCCGCGGGTGGGCGATGGCGAGCCGTCGCCTACGTGGGAGGGCGTGTTGTCGGCGCCGCGCGTCGGTGATGAACCGCTGTCCCTGGCGTGCGATGGAGTGCTGTCGCTGCCGCGCGTAGGTGATGGACTGCTGTCCCCCGCGTGCGACGGCGAACCGTCCCCGGCACGGGTCGGCGACGGGCTCGAATCGCTTGCGTGGGAAGGAGAACCGCTGTCCCCAGCGTGCGAGGGCGAGCCGTCCGAGCGCACCGAAGACGGGCTGCCGTCCGGCGAACCGTCACCACTGTGCGCCGACGGGGAATCGTCCCCGGCGTGTGACGAGGAGCCGTCCCCGCTCGAACTCCGGCGGGAAGCCGGGTCCGCCGAGGAGCCGGTGTTCATCGGATCGGAGCTCGGCGCATCGCCGTCCGCGTGGCCGGGATCGCCGGAATCACCGGAGTGCGTGCTGTCGCCCTCCGAGCCGCCGTGGGCGCGGGTGTGGACGCCGCCTTCGCCCTTGGGCACCTTGTGGACGAAGCCGCCTTCCTTGATCTTCAGCCCGTCCAGGCCGCTGACCTTGCCCAGCACCTTGCCGAAGACCTTGGCGATCTTCTCGAAGATGTCGACGAGCTTCGACAGCAGCGGCGACACCTTGCGGATCGTGTCGGTCAGCTTCTTGAGGAGCTCACCGATCTTCTTGCCCCACTTGGCGATCGCGGCCGACGCCTGCGCGACGACGACCGGCGTGCCGAAGCCCAGCGAGAAGACTTCCTCCATCACCCACGCGATGAGCTTGCCGACCAGGTCCGCGATCAGCTGGCGCACGGTCTCCCGGACGAACGAGACGACCTGGCCCATGATCATGGTGACCGTGCTGATCGCGCCGGCGACCGTTGCCGCGCCGGACAGGGCGTCGCTGTGCTCGGTGGCGAACTTGCGGTACGCGTCGGCGCCCGCGCCCTGCCAGCCCGCCGTGCCGGTCTTGACCGCGTTGTCGAAGTCGGTCTTCCGCTCGCCCAGCGCCTTCGAGACGTTGCCCCAGGTGTCCGCATAGGACTGGATCACCGGCGGGTTGCCCGCGAGCGAGTCCAGCATGTCCTTCAACGGCTGGATGTGCTCCATCAGGAACGACGCCACCGACGACATCAGGTACCCGAACGGGTCGACCGCGGCCCCCGCGATCTCGCCGGCCAGGCTCAGCACGCCCAGGCCGCCGGAAACCCAGTCGCCGTCCTTGATCCCGTTGAACGCGTCCATCGACGACTCGGCGAGCCCGATGCCGCCGGCCCAGCCGTAGTCGCCGTTGCCCGCGGTCAGCGGGCCCGGGCCGTTCGGGTCCTGCTTGGCGTCCGCGACGAGCGGGTTGCCCTCGGGCATCACGCACCGCCCGCGGACTTGTCCAGGTCGCCGGCCACCCCGGATTCGTAGGTGTGGTACGCCGCCGCGGCTTCGCGGACCTTGCCGGAGACGGCGGTCATCGCCTGCACGGCGTCCTTGAGCGCGTCGATCCCGTACTGCTCCACCGGGTCGAGCAGCATCCGGAACGGCTGGCAGAGGATGCCGTACGCATCCGTCGGCATGCTGACCTGGTTGGCCGCGTCGACGGCCTGCTGCAGCCCGTCGCCGATGGTGTCCAGCTGCTTCGCGTGCGCGGTCAGGTCGGTGCTGAGTTCCACGTCTGACACGGTTTCCCCCTCAGGACAGGATCGGTCCGCCGAAGTCGTCGTCATCGTCGTTGTCGGCCGGACGTCGGCGCCGCGGCGGTTGCTGCTGCGGCGGCGGTGGCGGCGGAGTGCGCGGCGGCGCAGGTGGCGAGTCGTTGTCCTCCGGCAGGAACCGGCGGACGCGGTCGGGTTCCGGGAACGCGGGCTCGGGCTCCGGCGGCGGCTCCGGGAAGGTGCTCTGCGCCTCCCGGACGATCTCCACGGCGGCCTGGTCACTCGTGCCGGTGGTCTCGGTCATCGCCTGCTGCAACAGTTCCGGGATCCGCGCCTGCGCGCGCTGCACCAGCTGCATCACCTGCGCCGAGACCTCGGCCATCCGCTTGGTCCCGGCCGCGGCCTCCGCGATGACGAGGTTCTTCAGCAGCCCACGCGAATCGACGGTCACCGTCACCGTGCCGTCCTTCGACCGCTCGGTGACCGTCTGGCCCTGCATGTGGTCGGCCAGCGCCTGGTACCGAGCGGCGTTCTCCTCGAGCCGCTTGGTCCAGTTGTCGATCATCTCGTCGCTCGCGTCGACGCTCTCCGGCATCCCCCGCCCCTCTCTGCCCCCACCACACTGACGGATCCGGGCCGCCCGCGGTTCCCCGAAAAGCCGTGAAGGCCACCATAGGGGACTTGGCGTCCCTCATGGTGGCCTTCACGGACTTGCCGGTTACAGGTTGCCGCGGCGCTCCTGCTCGCGCTCGATGGCCTCGAACAGGGCCTTGAAGTTGCCCTTGCCGAAGCCCAGCGAACCGTGGCGCTCGATGAGCTCGTAGAACACGGTCGGCCGGTCGCCGATCGGCTTGGTGAAGATCTGCAGCAGGTAGCCGTCCTCGTCGCGGTCGACGAGGATGCTGTGCTCCTTCAGCGTCTCGATCGACACGCGGACGTTGCCGATGCGGGCGCGCAGCTCCGGGTCCTCGTAGTAGGACGCCGGGGTGTCGAGGAACTCGACGCCGGCGGCGCGCATCGCGGTGACCGTGGCGATGATGTCGTTGGTGGCCAGCGCGATGTGCTGGCAGCCCGCGCCGCCGTAGAACTCGAGGTACTCGTCGATCTGCGACTTCTTCTTCGCCACGGCGGGCTCGTTCAGCGGGAACTTGACCCGGTGGTTGCCGTTCGAGACGACCTTGCTCATCAGCGCCGAGTACTCGGTCGCGATGTCGTCGCCGACGAACTCCGCCATGTTCACGAAGCCCATGACGCGGTGGTACCAGTCGACCCAGTAGTCCATCTTGCCGAGCTCGACGTTGCCGACGCAGTGGTCGACGGCCTGGAACAGCCGCTTCGGTGCGCCTTCGGGCCGCTTGACGGTGCTCTCGCGCGGCTCGTAGCCGGGCAGGTAGACGCCGGTGTAGCGCGACCGGTCGACCAGCGAGTGGCGGGTTTCGCCGTAGGTCGCGATCGCGGCGACGCGCACGGTGCCGTGCTCGTCGGAGACGTCGTGCGGCTCCTCGAGGACGGTCGCGCCCTGCGCGCGGGCGTGCTCGACGCACTTGTCGACGTCGGTGGTCTCGAGCGCCAGGTCGATGACGCCGTCACCGTGCTTGCGGTGGTGGTCCAGCAGCGCCGAGTCCGGCCGCACGCCGCCGGTGATGACGAACCGGGCCGAGCCGGACTTGAGCACGTAGGACTTGCGCTCGAAGTCGCCAGTCTCGGGGCCGGAGTAGGCGACCAGCTGCATCCCGAACGCGATCTGGTAGTACCAGGCGGTCTGGGTCGCGTTGCCGGCGATGAACACGACCGCGTCCATGGCCTTGACCGGGAACGGGTCTGTCGAGGCGTCGTGGTCGACGAGGCCGACGAGCTGACGCAGCTGGTCGTAGCTGACGTCGTCGAGGGCACCCTGGTGGGGTTCGGCAGTCTGGGTCATACCCCGAAGGATCCGCCCCGTGAGGCAAGATGTGCAATGGTCGTTCATTTTGCTGGACAACCTGCCCGGTCAATGGGGGACACTGGCAGTCAGCTTGGACAATGTGCGCAGGGAGAAGAGCAATGTCGGAGAACCTGGACGCGCTCGACGCGCGGTTGCTGCTGTTGCTGACCGACTCCCCGCGGCTCGGGGTGCTGGAGTGCGCGCGCCGGCTCGGGGTGGCGCGCGGGACGGTCCAGGCGCGCCTCGACCGCCTCACCGAACGCGGCATCCTCGGCGGTTTCCCGCCGGAGCTCGACCTGGCGGCGATGGGGTACGGCCTCACGGCGTTCGCCGTGATCGAGATCGCGCAGGGGCGCCGGGCGGAGGTCGCGAAGGCGCTGGCCGCGATCGACGAGGTGTGCGAAGTCCACGCGACGACCGGCCAGGGCGACCTGTTCGTCCGCATGGTGGCGCGGGGCAACGACGACCTGCAGCGGGTGATCGACGAGGTCGTCGGCGTCCCGGACGTGCAGCGGACGTCGACGTCGATCGCCCTGTCGACGCCGGTACCGCCGCGGGTCCGCCCCCTGCTGGAGCGGACCGCGCGGGAGTGACCGTCAGTCCTTGTCGACGACCTGGCCCAGGTACCGCCTCGCCGAGCGCTGCACGACCTCGAAGCCGTCGGTGCGCACGATCGCGTCCCACCAGGCGCCGTAGATCGCGTCGAACCGGTAGCCCGCCAGCAGTTCGGCCGCGCGGCGGACGATGTGCGGGCGCTCCGGGACCAGGTTCGGGTAGCTGTACATGAAACCGACGTGCGTGCGGTCGGGGATCACCTGGACGATGTCACCGGACAGCAGCGCGCCGCGGCCGTCTTCGCCGTCCGGCCAGTGCAGGACCGTGCCGCCGTCGAAGTGCACCCCGAGGTTGATCAGCCGCAGGTCGGGCGCGACGTCCAGGGTGGTGCCGGACCACAGCTGCACCGACGGGTCGGGCCGGCCGATCCACTGCCGGTCGCCTTCGTGGAGGTGGATCGGCACGTCGAACGCGTGCGCCCACTCGACCATCGTCGTGTAGTAGTGCGGGTGGCTGATCGCGATGCCGGTGATGCCGCCGAGGGCGTTCACCTCCTCGACGAGCGCGTCGTCGAGGTAGGCCGCGCAGTCCCAGAGGAAGTTGCCGGACGCGGCCCGCACCAGCAGGGCGCGTTCACCGATCGCGAACCCGGGGTTCGAGCCGACACCGACGATGCCGGGGCCCTGCTCCTCGACGCGCGGGGTGTACGTGCCGCTCGCGCGGAGTGCGGCCAGGTCCGTCCACTGCTGGCCCGACGCCGGGACGTACTGGCGCTCGTCCTCGCAGACCGGGCAGGTGTCCCGGGCCGCGGCGTACTGCATGCCGCAGGCCTGGCAGATCGGTTCCGTGCTCACAGAAGTCCTCCCAGAAGATGTTGCCTGGGAGGACACGCTAGCTGCGAGGACGCGCGCCCGGCCACGGGAAAACCGGGCGCGTCCGGACCGCTACTTGCCGTCGCTGTAGGGGACGGCCTTGACGAGGGTGACCTTCTGCAGCTTGCCGTTGGGCAGCTCGTACTCGCGCGACTCGCCTTCCTTGGCGCCGAGCAGGGCCTTGCCCAGCGGCGACTCGGGGGAGTACACGTCGAGGCCGCCTTCGGCGCCTTCCTCGCGGGTGGCGAGCAGGAACTTCTCGTCCTCGTCGTCGCCTTCGTACCGGACGGTCAGGACCTTGCCGGGGCCGGCGGTGCCGTCGTTGGCCGGCGCCTCGCCGACCTTGGCCCCGCGCAGCAGCTCCTGCAGGTGCCGGATGCGCGCCTCGGCCTGTCCCTGTTCTTCACGGGCGGCGTGGTAGCCGCCGTTCTCCTTGAGGTCGCCTTCTTCGCGGCTGTCGTTGATGCGCGCGGCGATAACCGGACGATTCTCGATCATTTCGTCGAGCTCGTGCTTGAGCCGGTCGTAGGCATCCTGGGTCAGCCAGGTCACCTTGGTGTCGCTCACGGTCACCATCTCCTCGTCGGGCCTGCCAGGCTTGCGTGTTCAAGCCGGCCCACGCGGGCGTAGGTGCCCGCGTGGCTGAGATAAAGGAAAAACACGGCCCGTCGTGGGCCGTGCTGAAGGATCAGACTATCACGGCACGACAGTGCCGAGCCCGTTATTTCGGCGCGCCGTGGGCGTTGAGCGCGCGCTTCACCCCGTTGGCCGCTATGGGGTTGACAGATAGCGTGGTATGTCGTACGAGCAGCCGTACACGTCGGCGGTCACCGGAGCCCCGATGCTCTTGATCGTCGTGGTGATGGTGCTGTACTTCGCGCCGGCGGGGATCAGGAGCTCCTTGCGGCCGCTCTCGGCGCCGGTCTTGTCGCGGACGCGGACGATGCAGACGCCCGGCCGGTTGTTGTCGTCGCGGGTCACGTTGAGGGTGATTTCCATCGCGTTGCCCGGTTTGCCGGCGAAGGCGACGCGCTCGGCGTCGATCGGCGCGGCTCCGAGGTTCACGTACGCGACGTAGGCGACGACCCCGCTGACCAGCAGGGCGATGGCCAGGAACAGCCACCGGCGCCAGCGCCGGGAGGTCGGCGCGCGCCCGGTGCCGTAGCGGCCTTCGGGCAGCGTGGACGCGCTGCTCCCGACGACCGTTTCCGCCGGTCCGCCTGCCAACCCGGGGCCTCCTGCTCGTTCTTGTCGTACCCGCAGGGACAATGGTGGTGCGGGTACGGCTTCGAGTATCCGCCCGCTGGGTGGGCGGCCCGCAGGTGGGTCGCGGAATACGGGTAGAGAAGGAGTCGTTCGCAGCATGGTGGACCAGTTGACGAAGACCGCCAAGCCGCGCCTGATGGCCGTGCACGCGCACCCGGACGACGAGTCGAGCAAGGGCGCCGCCAGCATGGCGCGCTACGCCGCCGAGGGTCACGAGGTGCTGGTCGTCACGTGCACCGGAGGTGAAGCGGGGAGCATCCTCAACCCCGCGATGGACCGGCCCGAGGTGCTGGCGAACATGAGTGAGATCCGCCGTGAGGAGATGGCGCGCGCCGCCAAGATCCTCGGCGTGAGCCAGCGCTGGCTGGGGTTCGTCGACTCCGGCCTGCCGGAGGGCGACCCGCTGCCGCCGGTGCCCGAGGGCTCGTTCGCGGTCGTGCCGCTCGAGGAGTCCACCGAGGCGCTGGTGCGCGTGATCCGGGAGTTCCGCCCGCACGTCATCACCACCTACGACGAGAACGGCGGCTACCCGCACCCCGACCACATCCGCACCCACGAGGTGTCGATGGCGGCGTGGGACGCGGCGGGCGACCCGGACCGCTTCCCCGACGCCGGCGAGCCGTGGCAGCCGCTGAAGCTGTACTACATGCACGGCTTCTCGAAGGCCCGGATGGTGGCCTTCGACGCGGCGCTGAAAGAGGCCGGGATGGAGTCGCCGTACACCGAGTGGCTCGAGAAGTGGGACCCCGACCGCGCCGATGTGATGGAGCGGGTGACGACCCGTGTCGCGTGCGGTGAATACTTCGAGGCGCGGGACGAGGCGCTGAAGGCGCACGCGACGCAGATCGACCCGAACAGCCGCTGGTTCTTCGTGCCCCTGGAGATCCAGCGCGCGACCTGGCCGACCGAGGAGTACGAGCTGGTCAAGTCGCTGGTGGACAGCACGCTGCCGGAGGATGACCTGTTCGCCGGCATCGCCGGCACCGAGGAGAAGGTGAACACATGAGTCTGACGCTGCCGGCCGGCGTGGCGCTTCCGGTGACCGCGTCGGCCCTGGTCCTGACGCAGCAACCCGGCAACGGCGACAACGGCGGGCAGGGGGAGGACTTCGGCAAGTCGTCCCCGGTCGGCTTCCTGGTGCTGATCCTGTTCCTCATCGCGGTGGCCTTCCTGGTCCGCTCGATGACGAAGCACCTCAAGCGCGTCCCGGCCAGCTTCGACGAGCCGGCCGCCGAAGAACCGGCACCGGCCGAGCCGGAGAAGAAGGCCGACGCCGAGGTGGCCGAGAAGCCCGCATCGGACTCCACGGCCACCACGAAGGCCGACTAGCCGCTACAACCGCGGGTCCACCGGGTCCGACTCGAGGGCCAGCACCGCGAAGACGCACTCGTGGACCCGCCACAGCGGCTCACCCCGGGCCACGCGCTCCAGGGCCTCCAGGCCGAGCGCGTACTCCCGCAGCGCCAGCATCCGCTTGCGGTTCAACCCGCGCTTGCGCAGCCGCTCGAGGTTGGCCGGCAGCGTGTAGTCCGGCCCGTAGATGATCCGCAGGTACTCGCGTCCGCGCACCTTCACACCGGGCTGGACCAGCCCGCGCGTGCCGCGGGTCAGGTTGGCCGCCGGCTTGACGACCATGCCCTCGCCGCCCGCGCCGGTCAGCTCCTCCCACCACGCGACGCCGCGGGCGACCGACTCCTCGTCGAGGAGGTCGACCGCCAGCGTCCGGGTGCGCTGGAACCGCGGCCCGGCCAGCCGGCCGAGCAGCGACAGGTGCCACTCGTGCGGCCGGTCGTGGTGGCTCGCCCCCTCCGACGCCAGCAGCTGGAACGGCGCCAGCTTCACCCCGTCCAGACCCGAGGTGGGCCAGCAGTACCGCCGGTAGGCGTCCCGATACGACTCCACTGTGGACTCTCGAGTCGTCGTCCGCTCCAGCAGGTCCGTGACGTCGATGCCGCGCGCGGCCGCCGTCTCCAGCGCGGAGACCGCCGCCGGCAGCACGGCCTCGGCCGCCGCGCCGACCGACGCGTACTGGTCCGAGATCAGCGAACCCGCCTTCGCGCTCCACGGCAGCAGCTCGGCGTCGAACAGCAGCCAGCCGCTGTTCAGCCCGTCGAACAGCTCGGCCGCCGCGGTGCGCACCTCCGCGAGCAGCGAAGCGTTCTGCGCGGCGGAGAAGAACGGCCGCCCAGTGCGCGTGTACACCGCGCCGCCGCCACGGATGCCGAAGCGCCGGTACGCGACGTCGTCGTCGCGGCACACCAGCACGACGGCCCGCGAGCCCATGTGCTTCTCCTCGCACAGCACGGACTGGACGCCGGCCGCGCGGTACTCCGCGAACGCCTCCTCCGGGTGCTCCAGATAATCGGAGCGCGAGGACGTCGAACACGGCGCCATCGTCGGCGGCAGGTAGGCGAGCCAGCGCGGGTCCACCGCGAACCGGCTCATCACCTCCAGCGCCGCCGCCGACTGCTCCGCCGAGACGCCGACCCGGCCGTGGTGCGCGGTCTGCACGATCCGCTTCCCGGTGACGTCGGCCAGCTCCAGCACGGCGGGCTCGCGCCCGCCCAGCGGCCGCGACGCGTCGAGCGGCTTGGTCGGCTCGTACCAGACCTGGTGCGCCTTCACCGAGACGACCTCGCGCTCCGGGTAGCGCAGCGCGGTCAGCTTCCCGCCGAACACCGCGCCGGTGTCGAGGCACATGGTGTTGTTGACCCACTCCGGTTCCAGCGTCGGCGTGTGCCCGTAGAGGACCATCGCGGACCCGCGGTAGTCGCGCGCCCACGGCAGCCGCACCGGGAGGCCGTACTCGTCGGTCTCGCCGGTGGTGTCGCCGTAGAGCGCCATGCTGCGCACCCGCCCGGACGCGCGCCCGTGGTACCGCTCGGGCAGCCCGGCGTGCGCGACGACCAGGTTGCCGCCGTCGAGGACGTAGTGCGCGATCAGGCCGTCGCAGAACTCGTGGGCCTTGCGGCGGAACTCCTCGGTCTCGGCGCCGAGCTGCTCCAGCGACTCGGCGAGCCCGTGCGCGACGTTCACCTTCCGCCCGTGCAGCGCGCGCACCAGCTTCTGTTCGTGGTTTCCGCACACGACCAGCGCGTTGCCGCTCTCGGCCATCCCCATCACGCGCCGCAGCACCCCCGGGGTGTCCGGCCCGCGGTCGACGAGGTCGCCGACGAACACCGCCGTCCGCCCGTCCGGGTGCACGCCGTCGGCGTACCCCAGCTCGGCCAGCAGCTCCTCGAGCTCGGCCGCGCAGCCGTGGACGTCGCCGATCACGTCGAACGGCCCGGTCAGCTCGCGCTTGTCGTTGCGCAGCGGCTCGACGGCGATCTCCGCCTCGGCCACCTCGGTCTCGCCGCGCAGCACGTGCACGCGCCGGAAACCCTCACGCTCCAGCGACTTCAGCGACCGCTGCAGCTCCCCGCGCTGCCGCCGGATCACGTGCTCGCCGAAGTCGCGGTCGGGCCGTCCGGCGTTGCGTGCCGCGCAGACGGACAGCGGCAGGTCGAGCACGATCGCCGTCGGCAGCACGTCGTGCTCCTTCGCGAGCTTCACCAGGCTCGCCCGCGAAGCGCGCTGGACGTTCGTCGCGTCGATGACGGTCAGCCGCCCGGCCGCGAGCCGCTTGCCGGCGACGTAGTGCAGCGTGTCGAAGGCGTCGGCGGACGCGGACTGGTCGTTCTCGTCGTCGGCGACGAGCCCGCGGAAGAAGTCGCTGGAGAGCACCTGCGTCGGCGCGAAGTGCGTGCGCGCGAACGTCGACTTGCCGGAGCCGGAAGCGCCGATGAGCACGACGAGGGACATCTCGGGAACGGTCAGCTTCACGCGGCCACCTCCTTCTTGCTGTCGCCGGCCGTGAAGACCGCCATCTGGGTCGGCGGTCCTGAATCCTGGTCCTCCGGTCCGACCGGCAGGTAACGAACGTCGTAGCGGTTTCGGCTCGCGACGGCGTCGGCCCACTCGCGGAACTGCGCCCGGGTCCATTCGAACCGGTGATCGGCGTGCCGGAAATGCCCCATCGGCAGGAATTCGAACAGCCGGTTGTACTCCGCGTTGGGGGTCGTGACGATCACCGTCCGCGGCGCCGCGACCCCGAAGACGGCGTGCTCCAGGGCCGGCAGGCGCTCCTCGTCGACGTGCTCGACGACCTCCATCAGCACGGCCGCGTCGTACCCGGCCAGCGCCGGGTCGGCGTAGGTCAGAGCGGACTGCCGCAGCGTGACGCGGCTGTGGTCCTTGAGCCGCTTCTCGGCGATGTCGAGGGCCCTCGCGGAGACGTCGACCCCGACGATCTCGGTGAACGACCGTTCCTTCTCGAGCACGCGCAGCAGCGCGCCGGGGCCGCAGCCGAGGTCGAGGACGCGCTGGGCACCGGCCGCCCGGAGCGCGGCGAGCACACTGCCGTGCCGCTGCGTCGCCAGCGGCTCCGGCCGGTCGGGCACCTCGGTGACCAGCGCTTCGGCCTCGGCCGGGACGTCGTCCGCCTCGGCCAGTCGCGAAAGCGCGTAGTTCACGACGGGACGGCGTCGCTCCAAGTAGCGGTTGGTGATGAGGGTCCGCTCGGGGTGCCCGCCGAGCCAGCCGTCACCGGCGCGCAGCAGCTTGTCGGCCTCGTCCTGCCCGACCCAGTAGTGCTTGTCGCCGTCGAGGGCGGGCAGCAGGACGTAGAGGTGCCGCAGCGCGTCGACCACTCGCTGGGTGCCGGTCAGCCGTAAGTCGACATAACGACTATCGCCCCACTGCGGGAACTCCGGGTCGAGCGGGATCGGCGTCGCCGTGACGGCCCAGCCGAGCGGCTCGAACAGCCTTTGCACCACCTCCGCCCCGCCGCGCGCGGACAGCGACGGCACGTGGATCTCCAGGTCGAAGGCCTCGTCGACCAGCTCCGGACGCGCGGTGCAGCGCCCGGCGAGCGCCGTCGTGAACGCCGCCCGCAGCGCCACCGCGAGGTACGAGCCACCGGCGTAGGGCCGGTCGTTGACGTACTGCGTCAACGACGTCCCGCCGCCGCGCACCAGCTCGATCGCGTCGATCTCGACGAACAACGCGGCGGTGCACCTCTCCGGCGTCGCCTCGGGGTAGAAGACGTGCGCGGTGCCGGCGGACAGCGCGGCCGACTGGGCCTTCTCCGGATGCTTGTGCAGGAGGAAGCCCAGGTCGATGGCGGGGGTACGGGTGGTCGTGATGGTCAACAGCACCGCGCCAGTGTGACCGAGGGCCCGGTGACCGCGCGCCCGTTTTTCCGGGGTGCCACCCTGGAGGGCATGAACCGCCTCGCCAGCGCGACCAGCCCGTACCTGCTCCAGCACGCGGACAACCCCGTCGAGTGGTGGCAGTGGGGCGCGGACGCGCTCGCCGAGGCGAAACGCCGGGACGTGCCGATCCTGCTTTCGATCGGCTACGCCGCGTGCCACTGGTGTCACGTCATGGCGCACGAGTCGTTCGAGGACGCCGAAACCGCCGCCGTGATGAACGAGCACTTCGTCAACATCAAGGTCGACCGCGAGGAACGGCCGGACATCGACGCCGTCTACATGGCCGCCACGCAGGCGATGACCGGGCAGGGCGGCTGGCCGATGACCTGCTTCCTCACCCCGGACGGCGAGCCGTTCTACTGCGGCACCTACTTCCCGACGCCGTCGTTCCGCCGGCTGCTCGACGCCGTCGCCGAAGGGTGGCAGAGCCAGCGGAAGGACCTGGTGGAGCAGGCGAGCCGGGTCGTTTCGACCATCGCCGGGGGCGCCGGGCCACTGCAGGAGTCCGTTGTGGACGAAGCCACCCTCGCCGGCGCGGCCGAGATCCTGCAGCGGGACGCCGATCCGGTCAACGGTGGGTTCGGCGGCGCGCCGAAGTTCCCGCCGTCGATGGTCCTCGAATTCCTGCTGCGCCACCACGAGCGCACCGGGTCCGAAGACGCGCTGGCCCTCGCCGACCGGACGGCGGAGGCGATGGCCCGCGGCGGGCTGTACGACCAGCTGGGTGGCGGCTTCGCGCGCTACTCCGTCGACGCCGAGTGGATCGTCCCGCACTTCGAGAAGATGTTGTACGACAACGCGTTGCTGCTGCGCTTCTACGCCCACCTCTGGCGGCGCACCGGCTCAACGACGGCGTGGCGCGTCGCGAACGGGACCGCGGAGTTCCTCGCCGCGGAGCTGCGGACGCCCGAAGGCGGGTTCGCGTCTTCGCTGGACGCGGACACCGAAGGCGTCGAAGGCCTGACGTACGTTTGGACGCCGGAGCAGCTTCGCGAGGTCCTCGGCGACGACTCGGCGGCCGAGCTGTTCGGCGTCACACCCGAAGGCACCTTCGAAGAGGGCGCGTCGACGTTGCGCCTGTTCGGCGAGCTGCCGGAGACCACGCGCGTCAAGCTCCTGGAGGCACGGGCGAAGCGGCCGCAGCCGGGCCGGGACGACAAGGTGATCGCGTCCTGGAACGGCCTGGCGATCACGGCCCTGGCCGAAGCCGGGGTTGCTCTCGATCGTCCACAGTGGATTCAACGGGCGGTCGACGCCGCCGAGTTGCTCCTGCGGGTGCACGTAATCGACGGCCGGTTGCGGCGCAGTTCGCGTGACGGTGCCGTCGGGGCCTCGGCGGGGGTGCTGGAGGACTACGCCTGCGTCGCCGACGGGTTCCTGGCCCTGCACCAGGCGACGGCCGAGCCGCGCTGGCTGACCGAGGCGACGCGCCTGCTCGACCTGGCGTTGACGCACTTCGCGTCGCCGGACGCCCCGGGCGCGTACTTCGACACCGCCGACGACGCCGAAACGCTGGTCCAGCGCCCGGCCGACCCCACCGACAACGCGAGCCCGGCCGGGGCGTCGGCACTGGCCGGCGCGCTGCTGACGGCGTCCGCGCTGGCCGGCCACGCGTCCGTGGCCAAGTACCGCGAGGCGGCGGAGCAGGCGCTGCGACGGGCCGGCGCACTGGCCGGGCGGGTGCCGCGGTTCGCCGGCCACTGGCTGTCGGTCGCGGAGGCGCTGCAGGCCGGCCCGGTGCAGGTCGCGGTGGTGGGCTCCAACGAGGAGCTGCTTCGGGCGGCGGCCCGCGGGGTCCACGGCGGCGGCATCGTGCTGGCCGGTGCGCCGGACGCTCCCGGCGTCCCGCTGCTGGCCGACCGCCCGCTGGTCGAGGGCTCGGCGGCGGCGTACGTCTGCCGCGGCTACGTCTGCGACCGCCCGGTCACGACCGCGGAAGCCCTCGCCGCCCAGCTCTGAACGGCACTTTCACGGGAAAGTGCCGCTTTGCGCTCTGGGTGAACGACGCCCGCGATCGCGTGTTTCCGGCGTAGCGTGAGTTGCGTTGTAATCATGTAATCGGAGGTGCGACATGGGACGAGGCTGGAGAGGTAGCCGCGGCTGGCAGCAGGGCGAAGTGCCGTCGGCCGACGACGCGGCGGCCTGGTTCGGCGGGCGCCTGCCCGACGGCTGGTTCACCGGGGCGCCGGAGGTCACGGTCGACCGTGAAGAGATCATCCTGGTCGGCGAGCTGCCGGCGCTGACCGAGGAGCACGCCGACGACGCGGCCCGCGCCGCGGCGGAGGACGGCCGGATCAGCCGGTTCCGCGAGGAGACGCGCGACGAGCGCATCGAGATCGCGCGCCAGGCCGAGCACCGCTACCAGCGCAAAGTCGCCTGGGGCGCCAAGCTCGGCGGCACCACCGCGCTGTTCACCACCCACTCGGCGCCGGTGATGACCCGGCTGCGGCAGCCGGAACGCCTGGTGCTCGACACGCTCGTCGACGCCGGGGTCGCGCGCTCGCGGTCGGAGGCGCTGGCCTGGGCCGTGCGCCTGGTCGGCGAGCACGCCGACAGCTGGCTCGGCGACCTGAGGGAAGCGATGACCAAGGTCGACGACCTGCGCTCGAAGGGGCCGGACCTGGCCTGACGCCGTGGGGTGCCGCCGCTTCGGCGGCACCCCGCGGTGTTCCGTGGGCCACGCCCGAGTGAGCTGAACCTGCACGATCCCCACGGCTGGGGCACGCTGACTACCAACGAGTAGCCAGTACTTTTCGGAGGAAGCCGTGGACGTGCCCAATGTGCCCGCGAAGGTGGATCCGGACGCGCTGACCGCTGTCCTCGACGGACGGTGGGCCGAACTGCGCCGCGGGGTGCGCGCCGAGATGACCGGCTCGGAGTTCCGGGACCCGGTCGACCTCGAGACCGAGGCGCACCGCGCCCAGGTGCTCGACCAGCTGCGCGCGCTCGCCGAGACCGACCGGCCCGGCCTGGGTTTCGACCCGGCCTACGGCGGGGGCGGTGACGTCGGCGGCTCGGTGACGTCGTTCGAGATGCTCGGCTTCGGCGACCTGTCGCTGATGGTGAAGGCCGGTGTCCAATGGGGACTGTTCGGCGGCGCCGTCCAGCTGCTCGGCACCGAGCGGCACCACGAGCGCTACCTGCGCGCGATCAAGGACCTCGACCTGCTCGGCTGCTTCGCGATGACCGAGCACGGCCACGGTTCGGACGTTCAGCACCTCGGGACGACGGCGACCTTTGTGGACGGTGGGTTCGTGGTGAACACGCCGGACACCATGGCCAAGAAGGAGTACATCGGCAACGCGGCGCGCGACGGCCGGATGGCGGTGGTGTTCGCCCAGCTGATCACCGGCTCGGAATCCCGTGGGGTGCACGCGTTCCTGGTCCCGATCCGCGACGAAGACGGCAATCCGGCGCCCGGAGTGTCCATCGAGGACTGTGGCCGCAAGGCGGGCCTGAACGGCGTCGACAACGGACGGCTGAGCTTCGACAACGTCCGCGTCCCGCGTGAAGCCCTGCTCAACCGCTTCGCCGACGTCGACGAGTCGGGCGCGTATTCGAGCCCGATCGAGAGTGACAGCCGCCGGTTCTTCACCATGCTGGGCGCGCTGATCCGCGGCCGGGTGAGCGTCGGCGGGAGCGCCGGCAGCGCGACGAAACGCGCGCTGGCGCTGGCGATCCGCTACGGCGAGGTCCGCCGCCAGTTCACCAAGCCGGACGGCGAGGAGGTCGTCGTCCTCGACTACCTGGCGCACCAGCGGAAACTGCTGCCCGCGCTGGCGAAGACGTACGCGCTGCACTTCGCGCAGGAGGAGCTGGTGTCGAAGCTGCACGACATCGACTCGTCGGCGCCGGAAGAGGAGCAGCGCGAGCTGGAGTCGCGCGCGGCCGGGCTGAAGGCCCTCGGGACGTGGCACGCGACGGCGACGATCCAGGCCGCGCGCGAGGCCTGCGGCGGCTCGGGGTACCTGTCGGAGAACCTGCTGGCCGGGCTGAAGGCCGACACCGACGTCTTCACGACGTTCGAAGGCGACAACACCGTGCTGCTGCAGTTGGTCGCGAAGGGCCTGCTGACCAGCTTCAAGCAGGACTTCGAGGACCTGAGCCCGCTGGCGACGGCGCGGTTCTTCGCCGAGCAGGTGGTCAGCACCGTCCTCGAGCGCACGTCCGCGCGCAAGGCGTTCGAGCGGCTCACCGAAGCGTCCGATTCGGACGTGTTCTTCCGCCGCGACTGGCAGCTCGGGCTGTTCGAGGACCGCGAGGAGCACGTGGTCGAGGGCGTGGTGAAGCGCCTGCGCAAGGCGGCGGACGACCCGTTCGGCGTGTTCAACGCGGCCCAGGACCACGTGCTGCGGGCCGGCCGGGTGCACGTCGAGCGCCTGATCCTGACGGCGTTCGCGTCGGCGATCGAGCGGTGCGAAGACCCGGACGCCCGCGCGGTGCTGGAGCGCGTCTGCGACCTGTACGCGCTGTCGGCGATCGAGGAGGACCTGGCCTGGTTCCTCGGCCACGGCCGCCTGTCGGCGTCCCGAGGGAAGGCCGTGACGTCGGCGGTGAACAACCTGTGCGCGGAGCTGCGCCCGCACGCCCGGGCCCTGGTGGACGCGTTCGCGATCCCGGAACAGTTCCTGCGCGCGCCGATGCTGACGTCCTGACTTCCCTGCCAGGCCAACGGGAAGGGGGCGGCGCGCGTGCTCTAGCCTTGCGCGTCCGCCCCCGAATCCCCGAAGGACTTGTCATGGGTTCCCGCCGTGAAAGACGTCTGCTCGAAACCGCCGCACCGATGCTGCAACCGGGCGAAACGCCCGAAGTGATCGGCATGGTCAAGGTCGGCTCGACCAGGAAGGCCGTCGGCCGAAGCGTCGCGCTCGGCGTCGCGACCGCCGTGCTGAGCGGCGGGACGATGTACTCGATCACGACCCAGCGCGAGCTCTACCTGCTGCTCACCGACCGGCAGTTGCTGTTCTTCGAAGCCGACGCCTACACCGGCGGGCCCGGCAAGGCACTGTTCGCCGTGCCGCGCGGGTACGTCGCGATCACCGAGCCGAAGGGCGGCTTCCTGGTGAAGACGGAGCTGCGCATCCACGGCTCGGACCAGGTGCTGGCGCTCACGGTGGCGCCGCTGCCGCCGTCGATGCGGAAGAAGGGCCTGCGGCTGCTGGCCGGGCTGCCGCGGCTGCAGGTCGCCACGGCGTGACCCGGGCGGCCGGCTTCGGGGAGCCGGCCGCCCGCTCAGGGGTTACGACCTGCGGTGCTTGCCGTTGTCGTCGGTGACCTCGAACTGCTCCTTGCGGACCTTGCCCGACACCGTCTGGTCTTCGGTGACCGTCTCGGTCTTGAGGCGCGCCCGCTCGACGGCGACGGTTTCCTTGTTCACGACCGGCTTTTCGGCGTGCAGCACGATGTCCTGCTCGTCCTCGCCGATCTCGGCGCGGCCGCCGCGGCCGTCCTTGATCGGCTCGCGCTCGATGCGCACCTCTTCGTGGCTCACCGGCACGGTGATCTGCTGCTCTTCGGTGACGACGTACTTGCGCAGCCGCACGCGCCCGGTCTCGACCTGCTCGGTCCCGACGTTCAGCCGCTCCTCGGAGCGCGTCATGGTCCGGTCGTCGTCACGGCCCATCTTGTCGCGGTCCGCCTTGCCGCGCCCGGACGCGTCCCGTCCGTCCATTCCGGACCGGCCGCGGCCGGCGTCGCCCATGGCGGCCTGGCCCGTGCCCGCACTGTCCATTCCGGACCGTTCGCGGCCGGTGCCCTTGCCCTGGGCCGCCCCGTCGTCCATCTGCCCGTCCGGCGACATCCGCGGCACCGGCAGGCCGTAGTGCTTGTAGAGCCGCGCGCTCTCCTCGGGCGAGAGGTGCCCGTCGGCGTCGATGCGGGGCGCGTCGGAGACGGCGTCCTTGTCGACCCGGACGTGCACGCCGTCGTTGTCCGTGTGGGCGCCGGAGAGCGGGACGAAGCTCTCCTTGGTGCCGAAGAGGCCCGTCTTGACGGTGATCCACTCCGGCTGGTGCGTCGCGTCGGCGAGGTAGACGTTGCCGACCTTCCCGAGCTTGTTGCCGTCCGGGTCGACCACGGCACTGTCGATGAGCTCCTGGGGCTGCATGGTCTTCGCCATCGCTGTGCTGTCCTTCCACGCGTTGGGGCTGTTACGGCAACGGTCGGCCGTGGTGTTGATCACGGCAACCGTCGCGGTGTTCCTGTGGGTGACCCCCGAAGGTGCGGGTTTGAAGCGGTGCCCGCGGGCGAAGTCCGGGGTGTCGCCGCAGGTCAGGGCGGTGGCCGGCGAGGCGATCGGCGCCCGCCGGGTTGGTGCGAAGGTGTGTAACCGCGGGCGGCTGGGAAGCACAGGGCATGGACGAGTGCGAAGTGATGTGGCGCGTCCCGGCGGACGCGGACGCGGTGATGCAGTTCGTCGGCTGGGACCACCCCCTGCCGGCGGTGGTGCTGAAGCTCGGCGAGGTGACCGTGACGCTCGCCCCGCCGCGCAACCGCGCGGAGGAGGGCGAGTTCGCGCGCTTCCTGGCCAAGCTGGCGGCGGCCGCGCGCGACGCGGCCCGGCAGGTCGTGTGACCGGGGCCACTGTCACAACGCCGTGTGCTGCGTCGTCAAGGGGGTGAAAGCGGACGACGGAAGGAAAAGGTCATGGAAGCGCGGATCAACATGTTCGAAAACGAGGTCGCCGGCAAGTTCGTCAAGCGGCTGGTCGCGGCGTCCCGCC
This sequence comes from Amycolatopsis heterodermiae, assembly GCF_034929455.1. Taxonomy (NCBI): domain Bacteria; kingdom Bacillati; phylum Actinomycetota; class Actinomycetes; order Pseudonocardiales; family Pseudonocardiaceae; genus Amycolatopsis; species Amycolatopsis heterodermiae. The sequence continues at coordinate 689,524 of NZ_JAYFSI010000001.1, read as the reverse complement.
CGGTCGAGGAGTCGACGCTGCCGAAGGCGACGCAGGAGCTGGTGAAGATCCGCGCGAGCCAGCTCAACGGCTGCGGCGTCTGCCTCGACATGCACACGAAGGACGCAGCGCACGCGGGCGAGACGTCGCTGCGCCTGAACATGGTGGCGGCCTGGCGCGAGGCGACGGTCTTCACCGAACCCGAGCGCGCGGCCTTGGCCCTGGCGGAGGAAGGCACCCGCCTGGCGGACGGCCACCACGGCGTCAGCGACGACACGTGGGCGGACGTCCGCAAGCACTACGACGACGAGCAGGTCGGCGCGCTGGTCTCCCTGGTGGCGCTGATCAACGCCTGGAACCGCCTGAACGTGATCGTCCGCAACCCGGCGGGCGACTACCAGCCGGGAATGTGGAGCTGAGTCAGGATTCCCGCCCGTCGAGCGTCTCGCGCAGGATGTCGGCGTGCCCGGCATGCTGCGCGGTCTCGGCAATGACATGCACCAGCACCCGACGCGCACTGCGCACCCCACCGGGCTCGTTCCAGGGCGCCTCGGGCAAGGGGTGCGTGGTGTCGAGATCCACGGTGGCAACGACCTCCGCGGTCCGGGCAGCAACATCCTCGTAGCGCTTGAGGATCCCGGCCAGCGAGTCACCGGGCAGCATCCGGAACTCGTTCTGGTGGTCGATCGCCCACTGCGGATACTCCCGAGCGGTCCCCGCGGCAAAGTCGGCCCAGGTCACACCGTCGGGCAGCTCGAGCTGCATCGCGGACGGCCCTTCAACGACGAACCGCAGCCACGATTCCTCGATGCTGGCGACGTGCTTGATCAGCCCACCAAGACAAAGAGCGGAGACGGTCGGACTCTCGCCGAGCTGCTCATCGGTAAGTCCCTGCGCGGAGGCGGTCAGCGCAGCCCGCGCGACAGCGAGTTCGGCGAGCAGGTCGGTCTTTTCGGTGTTCTCAGGCATGAACACAGCTTGGCAGGAGAAGCGGTCAGCTAGTGTCCGCATCCCCGGACGCGATGGGGGTATGCCGGAAAACCGCAGCTAGGCGTACATGGCCAGCCAGATCGCGATGTAGTGGGAAACCGCCGCCAGCACCGTGCAAGCGTGGAAGTACTCGTGGTATCCGAACGTGTCCGGCCAGTGGTTGGGCCACTTGAAGCCGTAGAACGCCGCTCCCAGGGTGTAGAACAGGCCGCCCACGCAGAGCAGCACCAGAGCCGCCACGCCTGCGTGGGAGAGCAGCTCCGGGAAGACGAACACCGCCACCCAGCCCAGCGCTATGTAGATCGGGACGCCCAGCCAGCGCGGTGCGTTGGGCCACAGCATCTTCAGCGCCACTCCGAGGATGGCGCCGCCCCAGACGATCGACAAGATCACGTAGCCCGTGGGCTTGGACATCGCCAGCAGGGTGAACGGGGTGTACGTGCCCGCGATGAACAGGAAGATCATCGAGTGGTCGGCGCGCTTCATCCACTTGTACGCCCGGGGGCTCCACAAACGACGGTGGTACAGCGCGCTCACGCCGAACAGGCCCAGCACCGTGAGGCCGTAGACCGACGTCGCGAGCGCCGCGGTCGGGGACACTGTGGACGCGGCCAGGCTGATCAGCACGGCCGCCGCGGCGACGGCGCCGAAGAACGACCAGAAGTGGATGTGGCCCCGCAGCCGGGGGCGCAGGTCCACTACGGGCTCTGGGGGTTCCGTCGTCACACTCACTCAACCAGGTTACGGGAGCGTAGGTTCCCGGACAGCGGTCAAGTCACACGCCTCACATCGAGTGCGTACTCTTCCTGGACGTGAGTGTTCGCTCCTTCTTGTCCGACGTCGTGTACAGCGCCTACGGCAGGCGCCTCATCCAGCAGGCCCGCGGCCGGCATCCCCGGCACATCGCCATCATGCTCGACGGCAACCGCCGGTGGGCGCGTGAAGCGGGCTTCGCGGACGTCGCGGACGGCCACCGGGCCGGCGCGAAGAAGATCGCGGACTTCCTGAGCTGGTGCCACGAGGCCGACGTCGAGGTGGTCACCATGTGGCTGCTCTCCACCGACAACCTCAACCGCGACCCGGACGAGCTCACGCCGCTGCTGGAGATCATCACCGACGTCACCGACGAGCTCGCCGCGCCGGGCACGCAGTGGCGGCTCCGGATTGTCGGGGCGCTCGACCTGTTACCCGCCGAAGTCGCCAAGCGACTCAGCGAAGCCGCCGCGCGCACCGAGGGGCGCACCGGCATGGAGGTCAACGTCGCGGTGGGTTACGGCGGGCGCCAGGAAATCGCGGACGCCGTGCGCAAGCTGCTGCTCCACCACGCCGACGAGGGCACCAGCATTCACGAGCTGGCGAAAATCCTCGACGTAGACCACATCTCCGAGCACCTTTACACCTCGGGGCAGCCGGATCCGGACCTCATCATCCGAACTTCCGGTGAACAGCGGCTTTCCGGATTCCTGCTCTGGCAGTCCGCGCATTCGGAATTCTGGTTCACCGAAGCCTATTGGCCGGCATTCCGCCGGGTCGACTTCCTGCGTGCGATCCGCGACTACGCCTGGCGGCACCGCCGGTTCGGCTCCTGAGACGACCGAGACACCCGAGACGCCTGAGACACCCCGAGACGCCGAAAGGCCCCGGAGCGGACTCCGGGGCCTTTCACGCGCACCGCACTCAGTGGTGGTGGTGCTCCAGCGAGTGCAGCACCAGCGCCGGCGAGGTCAGCACGCCGGTGTAGGCGCCCGCGACCAGGGAGGCCGCGCCGTAGCCGAGCGCGCCGCCACCCTCGATGAACGTGGCGTAGGCGTCGCCGAACGTCGGGTCCGGGGTGTAGCCGTGGTCGCCCGTGGCGGCGAACGCGGTGCTGCCGATCATCATGAGGCCCGCGGCGGTGGCGGCCACGAAACCAGCCTTCTTCAGCACTTCGCACACTCCTAGGTAGAACTGTTGGGGTCCGGGCGCCGGGGGAACCGGCGGTGTGTCCCGCAGTCAAAAAATTACTCGCTATTCGGGCTTCTCGTACGCCTTGTACGCCCATTGTGTGAGCCTGATGCAGGCGCTTTCACTCGGTACGGTTCTCTATCCATGACGCAAAATGCATTCCTCAATCGAACGTGGTAGAACCCCGAAGCCGATCTTGTGAATACGCCGGGTCAGGGAATTGTTCAAGATCAATCCGACGGGTGGGTATCGTTCGAGACCGCGGCTACGCAGAGCCACCGTCACCGGGCGTTGATGTCGGACGACCGACAGTGAGGTGACGATCTGGCGAATCACCGGGTTGGCTTCCTGCGCGATCACCGATTCGTAGGTACCTTCCGAGATGAGGGCACGCGATCCGTGCGGGTCCTCGCGGGAGGCCCTGGTCGTGACGGTGATCGAGGGGGCGGCGCAGCCGCCCACGAGACGCACGAGGGGGCCGGCACCCGGCCCTCGTGGCCGCGCCGCCTGACAGCTCGTCAGGCGGAGTGGTCCAGCCAGGGAGGTGCCCGGCCCAGCGAGTGCGGGCGTGAGGTGCACACGCCCTCGAGGGAGATGCCGTCGTGACTGCGCAGCGTTTGCCCCGTAAGGCCTCTGGCCGTTCTTCGACCGGTGCCTCTGGCCCGGAGAAAGCCTCGACCTCGCCCGAATCCCAGCAGCACATGTACGTGCTCGACACGTCGGTCCTCCTTTCGGACCCGTGGGCGGTGACCCGCTTCGCCGAGCATGCAGTCGTGCTTCCGCTGGTCGTCATCAGTGAACTGGAGGCGAAGCGCCACCACCCGGAGCTCGGCTGGTTCGCCCGGGAATCCCTGCGCATGCTCGACGACCTGCGCCGGCAGCACGGCAGGCTCGACGCGCCGCTCCCCATCGGGGACCACGGCGGCACGCTGCAGGTGGAGCTGAACCACTCGGACCCGACGGTGCTCCCGGTCGGGTTCCGCACCGACTCCAACGACCACCGCATCCTCGCCTGCGCGCTCAACCTGGCGGCGGAGTTCCCGGCGGTCACCCTGGTGACGAAGGACATCCCGCTGCGGGTGAAGGCGGGTGCCGTGGGCCTGGAGGCCGACGAGTACCGCGCGCAGGAGGTCACGCCGTCGGGCTGGACCGGCATGGCGGACGTCGACGTCGAACAGGACGTGCTGGACACGCTGTTCGCCGGCGGCACCGTCGACCCGGTCGAGTACGGCATGGACGAGCTCGCCGAGCTGCCCTGCCACACCGGGCTGCGGCTGCTCGCGGGCAGCTCCAGCGCGCTGGGGCGGGTCACGGCGGACAAGCGCATCCGGCTGGTCCGCGGCGACCGCGAGGCGTTCGGCCTGCACGGCCGCAGCGCCGAGCAGCGCGTCGCGCTCGACCTGCTGCTCGACTCCGACGTCGGCATCGTCTCCCTCGGCGGCCGCGCCGGCACCGGCAAGTCGGCGCTCGCGCTGTGCGCCGGGCTCGAGGCCGTGATGGAACGCCGCCAGCACCGCAAGGTCGTGGTGTTCCGGCCGGTCTACGCGGTCGGCGGCCAGGACCTCGGCTACCTGCCCGGGTCCGAGAGCGAGAAGATGCAGCCCTGGGCGCAGGCGGTGTTCGACACCCTCGGCGCGCTGGTCAGCCAGGACGTCCTGGACGAGGTGTTCGACCGCGGCATGCTCGAGGTGCTGCCGCTGACGCACATCCGCGGCCGCTCGCTGCACGACACGTTCGTCATCGTCGACGAGGCGCAGTCACTGGAACGGAACGTCCTGCTCACGGTGCTTTCGCGGCTCGGCACGGCGTCGCGGGTGGTGCTCACGCACGACGTCGCCCAGCGCGACAACCTGCGGGTCGGGCGGCACGACGGCGTCTCGGCGGTGATCGAGAAGCTCAAGGGCCACCCGCTCTTCGCGCACGTCACGCTGACGCGCTCGGAGCGCTCGCCGATCGCCGCCCTGGTCACCGAGATGCTGGAGGACCACGGCTGACCGCGAGGTCGTGAGTGCGTAACAGTGTTAGAACACTGTTACGCACTCACGACCGTCACCAGCCTGAGGGGAGCGGGCGGCCTTCCGCGAAGCCGGCCGCCGACTGGACGCCCAGGACCGCGCGCTCGTGGAACTCTTCCAGGGTGCGCGCGCCCGCGTAGGTACACGACGACCGGACGCCCGAGCCGATCGAGTCCAGCAGGTCCTCCACGCTCGGCCGCGCCGGGTCGAGGGACATCCGCGACGACGAGATGCCCTCCTCGAACAGCGCCTTGCGCGCGCGGTCGAACGAGCCGTCGGTGCGCGTCCGGGCGCCCACCGCGCGCTTCGACGCCATGCCGAACGACTCCTTGTACGGCCGGCCCTGCTCGTCGAAGCGCAGGTCGCCGGGGGATTCGTAGGTGCCGGCGAACCACGAGCCGACCATCGCCGCGGACGCACCGGCGGCCAGCGCCAGCGCGACGTCACGCGGGTGGCGGACGCCGCCGTCGGCCCAGACGTGCTTGCCCAGCTCGCGTGCGGCGGCCGCGCACTCGGCGACCGCGGAGAACTGCGGGCGGCCCACGCCGGTCATCATCCGGGTCGTGCACATCGCGCCCGGCCCGACACCGACCTTGACGACGTCCGCGCCGGCCTGGATCAGGTCGCGCGTGCCCTCGGCGGTCACGACGTTCCCGGCGACCACCGGGACCTGCGGCGACACCGACCGGACGGCCTTCAGCGCGGCGATCATCTTCTCCTGGTGACCGTGCGCGGTGTCGACGACCAGCACGTCGACGCCCGCGGCGAGCACGGCCTCGGCCTTCGCCGCGACGTCGCCGTTGACCCCGACGGCGGCCGCGACGCGCAGCTTGCCGCCGTCGTCGACCGCCGGGGTGTAGATGCCGGCGCGCAGCGCGCCGACCGCGGTCAGCACGCCCGCGAGCTTGCCGTCGGCGTCGAGGCCCAGCGCGAGGTGCGCGCCCTGGGCGTGCAGCAGCTCGAAGACCTCGCGCGGCGCCGTGTCCAGCGGGACGACGACGGTCGGCGGCTGCGCGACGTCGGCGAGCCGCGCGAAGCGGTCGACGTTCGCACACGCCGCTTCGGTGACGATGCCGGCCGGGCGGCCTTCGCCGTCGACGACCACGACGGCGCCGTGGGAGCGCTTGTGGACCAGGTTGAGCGCGTCGGCCACCGCGTCGCCGCCGGTCAGCACCAGCGGCGTGTCCCAGACGGTGTGGCGGCTCTTCACCCAGCCGACGATGTCCGCGACGGCCGCGCTGTCGACGTCCTGCGGCAGCACCACCAGGCCACCGCGGCGGGCGACGGTCTCGGCCATCCGGCGGCCGGCGACGGCGGTCATGTTCGCCACGACGATCGGGATGGTGGCGCCGGTGCCGTCCGCGGTGGACAGGTCGACGTCGAAGCGGGACTCCACGTCCGAACGGTTCGGCAACAGGAACACGTCGTCGTAGGTCAGGTCGTGGGCGGGCCGGTGGCCGTCGAGGAAACGCACGAGTCCCCAGGCTACGTGGCTCGCCGGGAGACGGCGAACGCGGCCGGGTGCGTGGGAGGATCGGGGCATGAGCCGCCGCGACCGGGACGCCGAGGGACGCGCACGCAACGCACGGCCGCGCGACGGCCTCGGCCGGCCGCTGCCGTACGGCGCCGACGGCGTCGAGCGGCAGCCGGAGGGCATCGTCCGGACTCCGGCGCAAACGCTTGCGGAAGCGCAACGGCTGCTCGACGACGGCAAGCCGTTCCACGCGCACGAGGTCTTCGAGGACGCCTGGAAGACGTCGGACGGGCCGGACCGTGAGCTGTGGCGCGGTCTCGCGCAGCTCGCCGTCGGCTTGACGCACGCGGCCCGCGGCAACACGGCCGGCGCGGCGTCGCTGCTGGAGCGGGGCGCGGTGAACATCGAGCCGTTCCGGGGCGACCCGCCGCACGGCATCGACGTCGCCGGCCTGCAGCAGTGGGCGCGTGACCTGGTCGAACAGGCGAAGCAGCAGGTCCGCGTCGAGCCCGTACCGCCGCGGCTGACGTGCTGACCGCGCTCGGGGCCGCGGTCATCGCGGCGGTGGCGTCGCTGGTCGGAGTCACGCTGGGGGCGCTGGTCGAGCCCCTGAAGCTGAACGCGGCCCGCCGCGTGAAGCAGCGCCAAGAGCGTGCGGACCGGTGCGGCGCGTTCATCGAGGCCGCGGCCCGGGCCCGGCAGCACCTGGTCAGCTACAACGTCATCCACCGCCTGCGCGAACTCGGCGAAAGCACCGAGGCCGACGTCGAGCGCGAAGCAGGGTACGAAGACTCCTATTTCACCGTGCGGGCGGAGATGCGGTCGCTGTACGGGCTCCTGGTGATGAGCGGGCCGGACGAGCTGGTCGAGGCGGCCAGGAACGTGCGGCAGCAGGACATGGACCTGCACGACGTGCGGCACGAGCTGGACGAAGACCGCAAGTTCGACCGGCGCTTCCTGCCGGCCGCCGTGCGGACGGCCGTGGTCGCGCTGGACCGGGCGATCGAGGAGTTCGCCCTCGTCGCCCGGAAGCACACTTCCTAGGGCTGGTCCCAGCCGGTCGACGCGGTCTTCTCGGCGCCGAGCGTCGTGCCGTCGCCGTGGCCCGTGTGCACCTTCGTGGCGTCCGGGAGCGAGAACAGCTTCTCCCGGATGGACTTCACGATCGTCGGGTAGTCCGAATAGGACCGTCCGGTGGCGCCGGGGCCGCCTTGGAACAGCGTGTCGCCGGTGAACAGCACGCCGAGGTCCTCGGCGTACAGGCAGACCGCGCCGGGCGCGTGCCCCGGGGTGTGGACGACGCGCAGCTCGGTGCCCGCGACGGTGATCACCTGGCCGTCCGCCAGCTCGCCGTCCGGCGCGCGGTCCGGGTGCGTGAGGTCCCAGACGACCCGGTCGTCCGGGTGCAGCAGGATCGGCGCGCCGGTGGCCTCGGCGAGGGCCGGGGCGGCGTTGACGTGGTCGTTGTGCGCGTGCGTGCAGACGATCGCGGCCAGCTTCCGGTCGCCGACGACGTTCGCGATCGCCTTCGCGTCGTGCGCGGCGTCGATCACGATCACCTCCGCGTCGTCGCCCACGATCCACACGTTGTTGTCGACGTCCCAGCTGCCTCCGTCGAGCTCGAAGACACCAGAGGTCACCAGGTTCTGCACGATCGCCGTCATGGGCCCGACCCTAGTGGCCCAGGCCTCCGCCAGCTCGCATACCGTCGGTATCTACTTTCGGGTAGCCTTGCCCGATGATCCGCGACCTGCTGGCCGAACCGCTCGAGCTGCGCTGCGGCGACGTCCTGCCCAACCGGCTGGTCAAGTCGGCGCTCAGCGAGCAGCTCGGCGACCGGCGCAACGCCCCGACCCGCGAGCTGGCGCAGCTGTACCGGACCTGGGCCCGCGGCGGCGCCGGCACGCTGATCACCGGCAACGTCATGGTCGACCCGAGTGCGCTCGGCGAGCCGCGCAACGTCGCGTTCAGCCCGGATCCCGCTGTCTACCGGCCGTGGGCCGAAGCCGTGGCGGGCACCGGGACGCGGTTGTGGGTGCAGCTGAACCACCCGGGGCGGCAGAGCCCGCGTTACCTGTCGCGGCAGCCGGTTGCGCCGTCCGCCGTGGCCTTCGGCGATCGAGGCGTCCGTACCGCTTTCGCTGCTCCGCGGGCCCTGTCTGGCGAAGAGATCGAAGCGATCATCGAACGCTTCGGCGTCGCGGCGCGCACGTTCGTCGAGGCGGGCTTCGCGGGTGTGCAGATCCACGGCGCGCACGGCTACCTCGTCTCCCAGTTCCTCTCGCCGCTGACCAACCGGCGGACCGACGCCTGGGGCGGCGACGCCGTCCGCCGCCGGCGGTTCCTGCTCGAGGTCGTGCGGCGCGTGCGCGACGTCGTCGGGGACCGCGTCCCGGTGTCGGTCAAGCTCAACAGCGCCGACTTCCAGCGCGGCGGCTTCACCGAGGAGGAGTCGCTGCAGGTCGTCCACGCCCTCGGCGAAGCCGGGCTGGACCTGCTGGAGGTTTCCGGCGGCACGTACGAGAAGGCCGCGATGATGGGCTCGGGCCGGGCGAGCACGCAGGCGCGTGAGGCCTACTTCCTGGACTACGCGGCGAAGGCGCGCAACGTCTCGGACGTCGCGCTGATGGTCACCGGCGGCTTCACCACGCCCGGCGGGATGGCCGACGCGCTGAGCTCCGGCGAACTCGACGTCGTCGGGCTCGGCCGCCCGCTCGTCGTCGATCCCGGGCTGCCCGCCCGGCTGCTGGCCGGCGAGGACGTCCAGGCTCAGCGGCGCTGCCCGAAGACCGGCATCCGGCTGGCCGACAGCCTGCTGGAGATCCAGTGGCACACGCGCCAGATGCACCGGATCGCCGCCGGGCGGCCGGTCGACCGGCGTGGCGCGGCGCTGACCCTCGTGCAGGCCGGGATCACCGACGGCCTCAACGCGTTCCGCCGCGTCCGCGCCTAGACGACCTCGGGCTGCGGCTCGGCGGCCGCGGCCCGCTGCAGCGCGCGGCGGTGGAACGACCGGTCGACCAGGAAGATGGCGGCCGCGAGCACGGTGAAGAAGACCCCGATGGCGATGCAGTTGAGCGTCACCCGGCCGTAGCCGTAGGTGGCCGCGTCGACGAACGGGTACGGGTAGAAGCCGGTGATCGCGCCGCGCACCAGCGTGAACGCGAGCCAGACCGCCGGGTAGAGCAGCGACCACCACACGGTCGGCCAGGTCAGCGAGCCGCGCGGGCCGGCGACGAGCCAGCCGAGCACGAACACGATCGGCGTCACCTTGTGCAGCATGGTGTCGGCGAACAGCGAGAGCCCGTGCAGCTCGTAGAGGCCGGAGAGGGCGACCTGGTAGACGATGCCGGTCACGATGATGCCGGCGAGCGCGTCGAGCCAGAACACGCGGAACGGCCCGGTGACGCGGGCGGCGCCCAGCGCGACCATCAGCGAGGTCACGGCGACCAGCAGGTTCGAGTCGATCGTGAAGAAGCAGAACATGTTCGCGATCCGCGCGGCGGCCGTGCGGTACTGACCGGTGGTGTCGCCCGCGGTGGCGATCACCTGGCTGACCAGGCCGGTCAGCGCGACCACGGCGATGACGGCGAACGAGACGCGCGTGAGCTTCGAACCGTGCATCCCCGGAGAATACCGGCTGGTAACCGCCGGGGGATCCGTTGTGGATCACTCGATCGAGTCACGTCGCCCGGACGCGCCCCGGTGCTGTGCGGCACCGGGGCGCTCGGTCGTCAGGCGGTGGTGAGGGCGTCCCGGAGGGTGGTGAACGCCTCGTACTCGGCCTTCTGCTCGACGGGCAGCTGGTAGCCGGCGGCGAGGAGCTTCGGCACGGAGGGCAGGATGCTGAGCTTGAAGCTCTGGCCCTCCGTCGTCTTGATCACGAACCGGCCCTGCAGATCACGCTTCTTGACCGACGCCCGGTTCGTGTCCGTGATCGTCAGCGGAGTGCCCGCCGTGACCGTGCCGCTCTTTTCCTCGAGCGGCACGATCACGACGTCGGTCTGCCCCGGCCGGAAACCCACCGCGAAATTGCTGACGGTGGTGGTGCGGAAAACGATGAAGTTCTTTTGCTTGATTTCCGCGGCGTACACCTTCGTGTAGCTCGTCCCGTCGGTGACGGCCGCGTCGAAAGCGGCGTGGATCGACGCTTTCAGCTGCTCTTTGCTTGCCACTGCTACTCCTCCATGACCGCTCGGGGACTGAGCGGCCTTCCAAGGAGCAGCATCGTACTGACCGGCAACCCCGCGTTCTGTGGGGAAAATTCCTGTCATGATGCAGCTTTTAATGCGTCGAATACACCGAACAACTGCGTTTCCGGTGAATTGTCAGCGGAGGGCCTTCACCAATGCGGGAACGAAGACCGAAGCGTCGACCGTGCCCCAGCCGCTGGCGATGTCGAAGCCCTTCGCCGCGGTGAATCCGGTGACACCGTCCTGGCTGTTGTCACCTTCGGTCACGTCGATGATGCCCGCCTTGGTGCCGGCCGGGCCGAGCTTCGTGTACAGCGCCGGGTTGATCTGGCCGAGCTTGCCGCCCTTGGCCTGCACGGCCAGCGCGAGCACGCCGGCGAACAGCGGCGCGGACTGCGACGTGCCGAACACGCCTTCCATGCTGATGTCCGGGAACGAGCGCATCTTGCTGCTGGTGATCTTCTTGACGCCGTCCTGCCAGTTCGGCCGCGCGTACGTCTTGGAGAGGCCCGCACCCTCGGAGAAGCCGTTGTCGGCGACGTTCACGACGTCGTCCGGCTTGGTGCGCGCGCCGGCCGAGTCGAGGTGCAGCTGGGTGCCGCCGAGCGTCGTGACGCGCGGGTCGGACGCCGGCCAGCTCGCGACGCGGTACGGGTAGTTGCCGGGGCCGTAGAGGTAACCGCCGGTCGGGCCGTCGTCACCGGAGGAGGCGACCATCGTGATGCCGGCCTTGCTCGCGCGCTCCAGCGCCGGGTCGAGCGTCTTGATCGAGTCGAACGACGGGAAGTTCTCCTCGGTCGTGCCGAAGCTCATCGAGATGACGTCGGTCAGCTTGTGCTCGGTCATGTAGTCGACCGCGTGCATCATCTCGGGCAGGCCGGTGAAGCCCTGCGTCTCGGCGACGGGCGTGGCCGCGACGATGATCTTCGCGTTCGGCGCCAGGGCGTGCATCATCGTGACGTCGAGGTCGGTCTCGCCGCCCCAGCCCTGGCAGGTCGCGGTGTCGACCCCCGGGTCGGTGCACGCCGGCACCGGGCCGGACGGCTGGATGACCTCGACGTTCGCCGGCGGCAGGCCGTGGTTCTTCGAGTAGGTGTCGAGCACCTGCTTGACCTGGTCGTCGCCGAACGACACCAGCGTCGCGACGGTGCTGCCCGCGCCGGTGATGCCGTTGTTCCACAGCTTCGTCGCGTTGTAGGCGGTGCTCTCCTTCGGCAGCGTCGCCATCGCCGCTTCCAGCTTCGCGACCCGCTTCTGCACGGTGTCCGCGCCGACGAACGACTGCGCGGCCGCCGAGAAGTGGTGCTTCGACGGCTGGTGCCCGGCGTTCGGCGTGCTCGGCACCGGCGTCGCGCCGGCGGGTGCCGCGAACGCCGTCACGAGCAGGGTGGTGCTCGCGAGCAAGCCGGCGGCAGCGCGCAGTCTCATGCTTTCTCCCTGGGCCGAAGGAAACTCCGTCAGCCACTCTGGTCACGACGGGGAGAAGGCAACATCGACTTTCGTCTTTCCTTTTAGGAGGAAAGCACCGCGAAGACGCTCGATGTCGTGATCACTACTTTCGTCGTCAGCTCCTTTCGGGGGTGGGTTCGGGCATCACCTGTGATTGAGCGGGCATCTCGCGTGATTGAAGGGGCATCACACGTGATTGGAGGGTCGACACACGTGATTGGAGGGTCAACACGCGTACGCAGAAGGACGACTCGCGTACCTGGCTGGACGACACGCGCACCCAGGTGGACGACACGCGTACTTGGGCGGACGACACGCGTACCCAAGTGGACGACTCGCGTACTTGGGTGGACGACTCGCGTACGCAGGTGGACGACTCGCGTGGTGGGAGGGTTGGGGCGTCGTCAGCTCCCTTCCGAGCGGTCGCCGTGGAGCAGGCCGCGGACCGTGTCGATCGTGTCGGCGTCGCCGGCTTCCTTGTCCGGGCGGTAGCGGACCACCCGGGCGAAGCGCAGCGCGAGGCCGCCGGGGTAGCGGGTGCTGATCTGGGCGCTGTCCAGCTCGATCTCCACCACGATCTCCGGGCGGACGTACACCGTCCAGTCGTCGCGGTGGGTCTCGATCTCCTGGAACGTCGTCGTCTGCCAGGCGAGCAGCTCGTCGGTCATGCCCTTGAACGTCTTGCCCACCATGATCGGCGGCCCGCCGTCCGGGTCGCGGGCACCGAGGTGCAGGTTCGACAGCGAGCCCGTGCGCCGCCCGTGGCCCCACTCCGCGCCCAGCACCACCAGGTCGATCGTGTGCACCGGCTTGACCTTGAGCCACGCCCGCCCGCGCCGCCCCGCCGCGTACGTCGACGCCAGGTCCTTGACCATCACGCCCTCGTGCCCGGCCTCCATCGCCGCCTCCAGCACCTCGGCCGCGCGCGAGACGCCCACCTCGCCGGGGATCACGTGCGCCCCGGCGACCTTCCGCAGCGCCGCGTTGCGCTCCGACAGCGGCGAGTCCAGCAGGTCGACGCCGTCGAGGTGCAGGCAGTCGAAGAAGTACGGCCGCAGCAGCAGGGCCTTCACCTGCTCGTCGCGCGTGCTGCCGAACCGGCTCAGGGTCTCCTGGAACGGCCGTGGCCGGCCGGCGTCGGTCAGCGCCAGCGTCTCGCCGTCGAGCACCACCGACTCGCACGGCAGCGCCCGCACCAGCTCGACCAGCTCCTGCACGCTGGCGGTGATCTCGCGCAGCGTCCGCGTCCAGACGTGCACCTGGTCGCCCCAGCGGTGCACCTGGATCCGCGCGCCGTCCATCTTGTACTCGACGATCGCCTCGTCGTGTTCGGCGACGGCCTCGTCCAGCGACTCCGCCGGCGACGCCAGCATCGGTTTGATCGGCGTGCCCAGCGTCAGCCGGAACTCCGCCAGCGCCGCCTGCCCGCCGGTCAGCGCCGCGACACCGGTGGTGCCGAGCTTGCCCGACAGCATGAACGCCCGCCGCACGTCCACGGCCGGGACGTCGGCCGCCGCCGCGACGGCGTCGACCATCACGCCCTCGAGCGCGCCCTGGCGCAGCTCACCCGTGACCAGCCGGAACAGGAACTGCTGCTCGGCCTCGGTGAGCCGGACGAACAGCGCGCGCAGCACGTCTTGCCGCCGCGTCGACGACCCACTGCCCGCCGCCACACCGGCCGCCGAGGTCAGCGCTTCGTCGACGTCCAGCACCGTGACCACCGGTTCCGGAGCGGGTGCCGCGCCGAGCCCGGCCAGGGTGCGCCAGCCCGCACCCAGCCTGTCCTGCGCGGTCTGCCCCGTCAGGTACGCGATCACCACGGGCAGCTCCGCGACGTCGGCCGCGCGCAGCAGTTCGGCCAGGAGGGCGATCTTCGCCTTCCTGGACCTCGTCGCCGCCAGGTCGGCGGACGCCCGGACTATCTCGGTGAGCAACACCCGGACATCATGACCCGGACCACCGACAATTTCCTGCTGATCAGATGTCCGGCCTGGTGCAGAGGGGGTCGAGCAGGCCGTCCTTGGCCACGCACGGCGTGTACCCGGCGTCCTGCAGCTCGGCCCGCGCGGTCGGGCTCGCCAGGTAGTCCAGGAACCCCTTCAGCACGCTGCCGTTGTCCGGCACGCCCTTCGTGTACAGGTACTCGACGGTCCAGAACCGGTACCCGGCGCCGACCGTCGTGACGTCGGGGTAGTGACCGTCGAGCTGCACGACACCCAGCTGCTGGTCGCGAGCGGCTGCGGTTTTGGCCGCCGGGACGTCGGCGTACCCGATCGCCCCCGGCACCGCGCTGACCTCGGTGAGCACCTCGGCCGTCGTCCCGCGTTCGCAGCGCGTGGTCGCCGCCGACGGGTCGCGCTCGGGCTTGCGGCACGAGTCCGACGTCAGCCGGTCCTCGGCGCCGCCGAGCACCTTCTGCTCGAACGTCTTGCGCGTGCCCGACTCCTGGCCGCGCCCGACGATCCCGATCGGCACCGACGGCCCCGGCCGGATCTGGTCCCAGTTTCGCACCCGGCCGCTGAAGATGTCCTTGACCTGCTGGGTCGTCAGCCGGTCGACGCCGGCCGCGCGGTTGACGACCAGCGTGTAGACGATCACCGCGACGGCCTTCGCCTCCAGGTCCGCGCCCGCTTCACCCGAGCGTCCGTCCGACAGCACGGCCAGCGCGTTCTTGCCCGCCGCGTCGACGGGGGCGAGCGCGCGGACGCCGGTGACGCTGCCGGTCGCGCGGGTCGTGACGGCCGCGCCGTCGCACTGGGCGTGGTACTCGGCGGCGACCAGGTCGATGATCGGCACGAACGCACTCGACCCCTCGACCGACAGCTTCCCGGTGGCGCAGAGCGCGGTCTCGCCGGACGGCCGCGACCACGACACGAGCAGCGTCGCCAGCAACGCGCCGGTCAGCAGCACGCCGACCGCCGTCGTGACCACCGGCCAGGTGACCCGCCGCTGCTTGCGGTCGTCCTTGATCCGGCCGGCGGCGAGCCGGGCGTGGTGCTCGATCTCCTTGCTGATCTCGCCGTCGTGGCCGTCGGACTCGCGCAGCACGACGACGAGCTTGAACTTTTCCTTGCGCTTCAAGGAAAGCCGGGCGAACCGGACGCCGTGCCACTCGGGCGCTTCGGGCGCGGGCGTCTCCGCGAACCGCTTGGGCAGCCACGCGCGCACCCTCGCCAGCTTCGCGCCCTCGACCGGCCGTTGCGGGGTCTCGCGCGTGAAGAACTCGAGGCCGTCGCGGACGTGCTGGCGCAGGCCGTCGTCGGTCGCGTCGGACACCCGCGCGTCCCAGACGATCCGGCTGCCGAAGGTGAACGACAGCGGGATCTCGAAGTCCTCCGGCGCGATGTCGAAGCCACCGGTGTTGCGGACCCGGATCACCACGACGCTCATCCGGCTCAGCAGCCGCGCGGTGCGCTCCAGCTGCGGATCCGCCTGCGCCGAACCGTTCTCACCGTCGTGCAGGTCGATCGGGGAGAGCCCGATCTTCGAGTTGTAGAGCACCCGGAACGCCAGCCGGCGGCGCCGGATGAAGTAGCGGTCCACGAACGGCGCGGCCATCGCGACCAGCGCGGCGAGGCCGAGGACGAGACTGCCCGAATCCGAGCTGAGGATCTCGGCGAGTGACTGCATCGTCGCGCCGACGCCCACCGTGCCGCTCCTCTACCCCCGACTCCCCAGGTAGAGCAGCGTAGGCAGCCGTCACAGACCGTGGGGGTGCGACGGCCGAGTGTTCACCGGTCGTTCACCGCTGGGGGCCTCGGCGATCCAGCTGGCCAGCAGCCGCAGAGCGCGTTCGGACTCCGAGCCCGGCTCGGCGTGGTAGATGACCAGGCCCTGGTCGGGGTCGTCGGGCAGGCGCAGCGTCTCGTAGCGCAGCCGCAGCTCGCCGACGACCGGGTTCACCATCAGCTTCCAGCCCTGCGCCTTCTCCTGCACGTGGTGCTCGGCCCACAGCGTGCGGAACCGCGCGCTGGCCAGCGACAGCTCTCCGATCAGCTGGGCGAACTCCGGGTCGCCCGGGTGCCGGCCGCTCTCGGCGCGCAGGTTCGCGACGAGCTCGCGGCACACCGAGTCGTACTCGGGGTGCAGCTGCTGCGCGCGCTCGTCCAGGAAGAACAGCTTCGGCATGTTGCGCTCGTCGAGCTTGCCGAAGTCGAACGCGACCGCGCCGCCGAGCGCGTTCCACGCCAGCACGTCCAGGTAGCGGCCGAAGATGAACGCGGGCGCCTGGACGGCGTCCAGCATGAGCTGCAGCTCGGGCCGGACCCGCTGGGGCCCGCGCCGGTCGCGGCGCTTCGGTGCGGCGAGGTTGCGCAGGTAGGACTCCTCGTCCGGCCGCAGCCGCAACGCGCGGGCCAGCGCGTCGAGGATCGCCTCCGAGACGTTCTTCGCGCGGCCCTGCTCCAGCCGCGTGTAGTAGTCGACGCTGATGCCGGCCAGCTGCGCGATCTCCTCGCGGCGCAGCCCGGCCACCCGGCGCCGGGTGATGCCCTGCGGCAGGCCGACCTCGTCCGGCTCGAGGGCGGCGCGACGCGCCTTCAGGAAGGCGCCGAGCTCGGCTGCGTCACTCATGTCCTCCAGTATCCCCGGCTCACGGCGTCCAGCCTGGTACTGCCGGACCCAGGCTGGAGGCGGCCTGGCTCGGCCCCGGAACCGCTCGCAGGGTGGAGGCATGAAACGACGAATTCTGGGTGGTACGGGGATCTCGGTCAGCGAGTACGCGTTCGGCGCCATGATGCTCGGCGAGTGGGGCAACCCGGACCACGAAGAGGGTGTCCGGATGCTGCACACCGCGCTCGACGCCGGGGTGAACTTCTGGGATACCGCAGACATGTATTCGGGTGGCGAGAACGAGCGGATCGTCGGCAAGGCGTTGAAGGGCCGCCGCGACGACGTCGTGCTCGCCACCAAGGGCTTCTTCCAGATGGGTTCGGACCCCAACCAAGGCGGCCTTTCGCGGCGCTGGCTGACCCGCGCGCTGGACGACAGCCTGCGGCGGCTCGACACCGACTACGTCGACCTGTACCAGGTCCACCGGCCGGACCCGGCGACCGACATCGAGGAGACGCTCTCGGTGCTGTCGGACTTCGTGCGGTCCGGGAAGGTGCGCGCGGTCGGGTCGTCGGACTTCCCGGCCGAGCAGATCGTGGAAGCCCAGTGGGTGGCGGAAAAGCGCGGCCTGGTGCGGTTCCGCGCCGAGCAGCCGCCGTACTCGATCTTCAACCGCGCGATCGAGGCCGCTGTGCTGCCGACGGCGCAGAAGTACGGCATGGGCGTGCTCACGTGGAGCCCGCTGGCGAGCGGCTGGCTGTCCGGGCGTTTCGTGCGACCGTCCGATGTGGACCTTTCCGAAGGCCGCCGGACGTTGCAGGCGCACAAGTTCGACCCGGCGCTGCCCGCGAACGCGGTCAAGTTCGAGGCCATCGCGCAGCTGAAGAAGATCGCGGACGACCTGGGCCGTCCCCTCACGCACCTGGCGACGGCGTTCGTCCGGGCCCACCCGGGCGTGACGTCGGCGATCATCGGCCCGCGCACGCCGTCCCAGCTCGACGACCTGCTGGCGGGCGCCGACCTGGAACTGGACGACGACGTGCTGGACCGGATCGACGATATCGTCCCGCCGGGCACGGACCTGAACTCCGCGGAGAAGGACTACACCCCGCCGGCGCTGGCGGACAAGCACCTGCGCCGGCGGTAGCGCCTCACTTGCCGCCGCGGGCCATGCGGAGCACGTCGAGGGCCTCGTCGAGCTGTGCCTCGGTGAGCTTGCCGTCCTTGACGTAGCCGCGTTCGATGACGACCTCGCGGATCGTCTTCAGCTCCTTCAATGCCTGCTTCGCGACCGCGGCGGCCTCTTCGTAACCGATGTACTTGTTCAGCGGCGTCACGATCGACGGCGATCCCTCGGCGTACTGCCGGGTGCGCTCGACGTTCGCCGTGACGCCGTCGAACACCTTGTCCGCCAGCAGCCGCGAGACGGCGGCGAGCAGCCGGGCCGACTCGAGGACGTTGCGGGCGATCACCGGCAGGTTGACGTTGAGCTGGAAGTTGCCCGCGGCGCCCGCGAAGGCGACGGCAGCGTCGTTGCCGATCACCTGCGCGACGACCTGCAGCGTCGCCTCCGGGATCACCGGGTTCACCTTGCCCGGCATGATCGACGAGCCTGGCTGCAGGTCCGGCAGCGCCAGCTCGCCGAGGCCGGTGCGCGGGCCGGAACCCAGCCAGCGCAGGTCGTTCGCGATCTTGTTGAGCGACACGGCGAGCGTGCGCAGGTGCCCGGACGTCTCGACGACGCTGTCCTGCGTCGCCTGCGCCTCGAAGTGGTCACGGGCCTCGACCAGCGGCAGCCCGGTGACGTCGGCGAGCTCGGCCGCGACGGCCGCGCCGAAGCCGTCGGGCGCGTTCAGCCCGGACCCGACGGCGGTCCCGCCGATCGGCAGCTCACCGAGGCGTGGCAGGCCGGACTTCAGCCGTTCGATGCCGAACCGGACCTGCGATGCCCATGCGCCGGCCTCCTGGCCGAGCGTAATCGGCACGGCGTCCATCAGGTGCGTGCGCCCGGACTTCACGACGTCCGCCCACTCCGCGGCACGCGACTCGATGGCGCCGGCGAGGTGCTCGAGGGCCGGGATGACGTCCTTGAGCACGGCTTCGGTCGCGGCGACGTGGATGGTCGTCGGGAAGGTGTCGTTGGAGGACTGCGACGCGTTGACGTGGTCGTTGGGGTGCACGTCCCGGCCGAGGGCTCGGGTGGCCAGGGTCGCGATGACCTCGTTGGCGTTCATGTTCGACGACGTCCCCGAGCCGGTCTGGAAGACGTCGATCGGGAAGTGCACGTCGTGGGCGCCTTCGGCGACCTCGTCGGCGGCTTTCGCGATGGCCTCCGCGACGTCGGCGTCGAGCACGCCGAGCTTGAGGTTCACGCGTGCGGCAGCGGCCTTGAGCAGGCCGAGCGCGCGGATCTGGGCACGCTCCAGGCCCCGGCCGGAGATGGGGAAGTTCTCGACGGCCCGCTGCGTCTGAGCCCGGTAGAGGGCGTCGATCGGTACGCGGACCTCGCCCATCGTGTCGTGTTCGATCCGGTATTCCTGGTCAGCCATGACATCGATTCTGGACCTGTTCGGAGGTTGCCGCGTGGTGGCGTTGCGCACCTCTTTGGTGGGTGGGATCGGGGTTGGGTTCGCCGGTCTTGGGGTGGGGTACGAACGGTCCTTTCGTGCTCGGGTGGTGGCGGTGCGGGTGGCCCGTTGGTGCCGGATCGGTCGCGAACGGTCCTTTCGTGCCAGTGCGGTGGCGGCGCGAGTGGCCCGTTGGCGCTCGGGTTGGGGTGGT
Source organism: Amycolatopsis heterodermiae (assembly GCF_034929455.1). Lineage (NCBI taxonomy): Bacteria > Bacillati > Actinomycetota > Actinomycetes > Pseudonocardiales > Pseudonocardiaceae > Amycolatopsis > Amycolatopsis heterodermiae. The sequence continues at coordinate 670,148 of NZ_JAYFSI010000001.1, read as the reverse complement.
GCGAGTGGCCCGTTCGTGTCGGTTCGGTCGCGAACGGTCCGTTGGTGCCTAGTAGTGGTGCGCGAACGGTCCGTGGGTGCCTGAGTGTGGTGGGGCACGAACGGACCTCTCGTGCTCGAGCGGTGGTGGCGCGAGTGGCCCCGTTGGTGCCGGATCGGTCGCGAACGGTCCGTTGGTGCCCGGCGGGTGGGGCACGAGAGGTCCGTTCGTGCCCGGTGGTGGGGCGCGAACGGGCCGTTGGTGCTCCGGCCATGTGGCGCGAAAGGTCCGTTCGCGCCAATAAGGCGGCGAGCGGCCCGTTCGTGCCGCCCCGCCCGGACCCGCGCGAGTGGCCCCTTCGCGCCCGAGCGGCCCCGTCGCGAGCGGTCCGTTCGCACCTAAACCGGCGCGAAAGGACCGTTCGCGCCGGCCCAGCGAGCCCACCCGAGGCCCGCCGCGCAGTGGCGTTGACCACCTACCAAGCCTCGCGAGGCTAGGATCGGGATGTGTTCTCGATCACCGCCATCCACCACTGGCTGGAGCGAGCATGACTGAAGCTTCTGGTGACTCCTACGACCTCGTGATCATCGGCGCGGGCCCGACCGGCCTCTTCGCCGCCTACTACGCGGGGTTTCGCGGCCTGTCGATGGCCATCGTCGACTCGCTGCCGGAGCCCGGTGGGCAGGTGACCGCGATGTACCCCGAGAAGATGATCTACGACGTCGGCGGGTTCGCCGCGGTCAAGGGGCGCGACCTCGTCGACGGGCTCGTCCAGCAGGCCGCGCCGTGGAAGCCGACCTACCTGCTCGGGCGCAAGGCCGAAAAACTCGAGACCCTCGAAAACGGCGTCGAACTCACCCTTGACGGCGGCGCGACCCTCAAAGCCGGTGCCGTGCTGATCACCGCGGGCATCGGCGAGTTCACCCCGCGTCCGCTGCCCGCCGGCGACGGCTGGCTCGGGCGGGGCATGGTGCACTTCGTCCCCTCACTGCAGGCGCACGCGGGTCAGCACGTCGTGGTCGTCGGGGGCGGTGACTCGGCGTTCGACTGGATCCTCGCGCTGCACCCCGTCGCCGCGAGCGTGACGCTCGTGCACCGCCGCGCGAAGTTCCGCGCTGCCGAGTCGATCGTGCGGCAGGCCCGTGAGCTCGGCACCCGGATCATCACCGACGCCGAGGTCACGGCGTTCGTCGAAGACGCGAGCGGCGCGCTCGTGGCCGTCGACGTCTCGGTGAAGGCCACCGGCGAGGAGCGGCTGCCGGCCAACGCCGTCGTCGCGGCGCTCGGGTTCACCGCCGACCTCGGGCCGATCGAGAGCTGGGGCCTGGAGATCGACCACCGCGCGATCGCCGTCGATTCGACGATGGCGACCCCGCGCGAGCGCGTCTACGCGGCCGGCGACGTCGCCGCGTACCCGGGCAAGGTCAAGCTGATCGCGACCGGCTTCGGCGAGGCCGCGACGGCCGTCAACAACATCGCCGTCGCGCTCGACCCGGACGCGCACCTGTTCCCGGGCCACTCGAGCAACGCCGAATGACTCAGGCCTTCGTCTTCTCCGCGATCCACGGCGCGTACGCGACGACGGACGTGTAGATCGACGGCGCCGTCGCGCACACCGGGTCGTCGTTGCCCGGGCGGCTCGTGACGCCGGCCAGCAGCCAGTGGTCGCCGTCGCGGACGACCTCCGGGCCGCCGGAGTCGCCGAAGCACGCCCCGGCCTTGCCGCCCGGGTTGTCCGTGCACAGCTCGGCCGTGCCGTCGAACACCGACGTGCACTTCGTGCCCTCGACGATGTGCGTGTCGAGCTGCTGGAGCGTCGTCGGGATCTGGCCGCAGTTGACCTTCGGGCAGGTCTGGCCCCAGCCGAGGATCCGCGTGGACGTGCCGGGTGACGCCGTCGAGGCCAGCGCGATCGGGGCCGCCTTCGCCGGCGAAGCGAGCCGCAGCAGCGCGATGTCGCCCGCCGGGTTCTGCGTGTCGAAGGCCGGGTTGACGATGATCTCGCCCGCCTGCGCGACTTCGCCGCCCTGCCCGGAGTCATTTGACCCCAGCCGCAGCGACACCGCGGACGGCGCCTTGTCGAAGACGCAGTGCGCGGCCGTGACCACCCAGCTCGGGGCGATCAGCGCGCCGGCGCAGAACAGCTTCCCGGACGCCGAGTGCAGCGACACCGCGAACGGGTAGGGCTGGTCGGCGACGGCGCCGCCGACGATGCCGGGTTCGGCCGAGGCGGTGCCCGGGACCAGGACGAGGGTGAGGACCGACAGCAGTGCCAGCAGTCGCCTGGTCACGGATCTCCTTCGCTTACGGCAGCGGGGGCACCACGTCGTCGTCGGCGACGTCCAGGTTGCCGTCGAAGTTGACCGACGAGTACGCCCGCAGCTTGTTGAGCCGGTGGTAACCGTCGATCATTCTGACGGTCCCGGACTTGGACCGCATCACGATGGACTGCGTCGTCGCGCCGCCCTCGCGGTAGTGGACGCCGCGCAGCAGGTCGCCGTCGGTGACGCCGGTGGCGCAGAAGAACACGTTGTCGCCGGTGACCAGGTCGTCGTTCAGCAGGACGCGGTCGAGGTCGTGGCCGGCGGCGATGGCCTTCTCGCGCTCGGCGTCGTCCTTCGGCCACAGCCGGCCCTGCAGCTCGCCGCCGAGGCACTTCATCGCGCAGGCCGCGATGATGCCCTCGGGGGTGCCGCCGATGCCGATCAGCATGTCGACGCCGGTGGTTGGGCGGGCCGCGGCGATCGCGCCCGCGACGTCGCCGTCGGAGATGAACCGGATCCGCGCGCCGGCGTCGCGGATCTCCTTGATGATCTGCTCGTGGCGCGGCCGGTCGAGGACGCACACGGTGACGTCGCCGACGCTGCTCTTCTTCGCCTTGGCGACGCGCCGGATGTTCTCCGCGATCGGCGCGCCGAGCTCCACCTTGCCCGCGGCCTCCGGCCCGACGGCCAGCTTCTCCATGTAGAACACCGCGGACGGGTCGAACATCGCGCCGCGCTCGGCGACCGCGAGCACCGCGAGGGCGTTGGGCATGCCCTTGGCCATCAGCGTGGTGCCGTCGACCGGGTCGACCGCGACGTCGCAGTCCGGCCCGTCGCCGTTGCCGACCTCTTCGCCGTTGAACAGCATGGGCGCTTCGTCCTTCTCGCCCTCGCCGATCACCACGACCCCGCGCATCGACACGGTCGACACCAGCTGGCGCATCGCGTCGACGGCCGCGCCGTCCCCGCCGATCTTGTCGCCGCGGCCGACCCAGCGGCCGGCCGCCATCGCGGCGGCCTCGGTCACCCGGACCAGCTCCATCGCGAGGTTGCGGTCGGGCGCTTCACGGCGTTGTGGGGCGCTGGGGGTCGTCATGCGGGCCTCCCGGAATGCGGAGTTCGGCGGACGCCCAGTCTCTCAGATACCGCGGGTCGGTCCAGCCGAGCGCGGCATGGCGAACGTCACTGGCCGTCGCCGGTTTCGTCCTCGACGGACGCCAGCGCGGCCTCGATGCGCTCCCGCGCACCCTCGAGATGCCGCTCGCAGACCTTCGCGAGCTTCTCGCCCTTCTCCCAAAGCGCGAGCGACTGCTCGAGGGACAGCCCACCGGCTTCGAGCTCGCGGACGACCTCGACGAGGCGGTCGCGGGCCTGCTCGTAGCCGAGTTCTTCGCTGGCTGTCTCACTCACGCTGGACGTTCTCCGACCTTCCGGGATGGGCTGTTGGCGCACACTACCGCGCTCGCCATCGCGTGGTCGTACCCGACGAACGCCAGCGCGAACTCCTGTCCGTCACCCTCCGCGATCGCCTCTTCGAGGTTTTCCTGCGCGCCGGCGACCCGCCGCCGGTGCCCCGCGCCCTCGGCGAACCACCAGCGCGAGCCGACCTGCATCGACGTCGCCTCGGACAGCCGCCGCAGCTGCGGGCCCAGGTCGCGGCGGGCGGCGGTACCGCAGCCCGCGAGCAGCGCGGTCCAGCACTCGGCGGCCGCGCGGTCGGTGCGGATCGCCTGGTCCAGCAGGGGACGCGCGCCCAGCCGCCGGGCCGCGTCCACGGTGAGCGGGAGGAACGTCGCCACCCGAAGGCTCACGCCTGTTCTCCTTCCGCCACCGCCGTGATCGCACCGTCGCCCACGCGCACGCGCAGCTGGGCACCGGCCTCGACTTCGGAGACGGAGCGGAGTACCTGGAGGTTGCCTGCGGAATCGAGGAACTGCACAACGGCGTAGCCGCGTTCCAGCGTCGCGGCCGGGCCGAGCGCCGTGAGCCGGGCCCGCGCGCTGGCGATTTCGGCCTGGTCCTTGGCGAGCAGCGTCAGCATGGCGCGGCGGGCGCGTTCGCGGTGCACGTCGACGTCGTCCTGGCGGCGCTGGACCGGGCCCAGCGGGTCGGCCAGCGACGGGCGGCTGCGCAGCTGCGTCAGCAGCCGGGCCTGGGTGTCGACCCAGCCGTGCAGCGCGCGGCGGCCGCGGTCGCGCATCTGCCGGACGCGCTCGGACTCCTCACGGACGTCCGGCACGATCCGCTTGCTCGCGTCGGTCGGCGTCGAGCAGCGCAGGTCGGCGACGTAGTCGAGCAGCGGGGTGTCGGGCTCGTGCCCGATCGCGCTGACCACCGGCGTGCCGGTGGCGGAGACGGCCCGGCACAGCGCCTCGTCGGAGAACGGCAGCAGGTCCTCGACGCTGCCGCCGCCGCGGGCGATGACGATGACGTCGATGTCGGGGTCGGCGTCCAGGATGCGCAGCGCGCGCATGATCTGCGGCACGGCCTGCGAGCCCTGCACGGCGGTGTTCAGGACCTTGAAGCGGACGTGGGGCCAGCGTGTCTGGGCGTTGACCAGCACGTCCCGCTCGGCGGCCGACGCGCGGCCGGTGATCAGCCCGACGCCCTTCGGCAGGAACGGGATCGGCCGCTTGCGCTGCGCGGAGAAGAGACCTTCGGCGGTCAGCAGCTTCTTCAGGCGTTCGATCCGGGCCAGCAGCTCACCGATGCCGACCGCGCGGATCTGGTCGGCGCGCAGGCTGATCGTGCCGCGGCCGAAGAAGAACGACGGCTTCGCGTGCACCACCACGCTGGCGCCCTCCCGCAGCGGCGGCTCCATCTCGCGGATCAGCCAGTTCGGGCAGGTCACGGACATCGACACGTCCGCCGACGGGTCGCGCAGCGTCAGGAACGCGGTCTGCGTGTTCGGCCGGGAGTTGACCTGGGTGACCTGGCCTTCGACCCAGACGGAACCGAGCCGGTGGATCCAGTCGCCGATCTTGCGGGCGACCGTGCGGACCGGCCAGGGTGCTTCGGCGGTGCTCGTGGGAGCCGGTGCGGATTCGGTGCTCACGAGCCTTCCGCGCCGTCGCCGGACTCCTGCGCCTTGCGGGCGTTGGCGATGCGGCGGGCCAGCATCCCGGTGAACGACGAGCGGTCGGCGTGGGCGCGCTCGTAGTCGAGGATCGTCTCGAGCTGGGGGATCGAGAACTGGCGCAGCCGGGCCCGCAGCTGCGGGAGGGTGAGCTGGTCGTAGCCGGTCAGCCCGGCGGGACCCTCGTACCCGGCGGCGCTGGTCTTGGGGATGTCGGCCTTGGCCCTCTTGTCGATCTTGGGGGTGCCGGGCTTCGGCTTGGTCTCGGTTTCGGGCGCGTCGAACTCACCGTCGGCGTGGTCCTCGGCGAGCGCGCGCTCCTCCTCGGCCCACGGGTCACCCAGTTCCGCTTCGAGACCGGACAGTGACGGACCGTGACCGTTGACCTCCGAACGGGGCTCGGGCACGTCGGCGACCGGCGTGAGGCTGGGCCGGACGGGCGGAACGTCGAGGTCCTCGTCGAAGGTCGCCCAGCTGGGGGTGTCTTCGACGGGCCGCAGGGTGGACAGCGCGTTGTCGCCCTTGATCGCCAGTTCGGTGACGTGCTGCTGCACCCGCATGGAGGCCTGCAGCACCTGGCTGACGACGGTCACCGGGAGCCCGGCGAGCTGCCGGGGAAGCTCACGAACCCGCTCGGCGGTGCTGACGGCGAGGCCCGCGGCGACCCGGAGGGGGAGCGGGAATGGCTTCATGCGTCTAGCCTGCCGCATTTACGCCATCCTGCCCAACCAAGCGGGTGGGTTCGGGCGCGTTGCGTGACCCCGCGCACACCACGACAGGGGGATGAAGCTCACCCGAAAGGGACTGCGGGCTCGTCGGCGGACAGCCCGTACCCTGGGTGCCATGAGTTCAGCGAGTCCCGGAATCGAGCCCGCGGGTACCCCGACGATCACCGGAACCGCCTCCGGCAAGAAGCGCGTGCTGCTCGCGAAGCCGCGCGGCTACTGCGCCGGAGTGGACCGCGCGGTGATCGCCGTCGAGAAGGCCCTCGAGGTCTACGGCGCCCCGGTGTACGTGCGCAAGGAGATCGTCCACAACCGGCACGTCGTCGAGACGCTGCGCGAGCGCGGCGCGATCTTCGTCGACGAGACGTCCGAGGTGCCCGAGGGCGCGCTCGTCGTGTTCTCCGCCCACGGCGTCTCGCCGATGGTGCACGCGGAGGCGGCGGACCGGAACCTGCGCACGATCGACGCGACCTGCCCCCTGGTGACGAAGGTGCACAAGGAGGTCAACCGGTTCGCCAAGGACGACTACGACATCCTCCTGATCGGCCACGAGGGCCACGAAGAGGTCGAGGGCACCGCCGGCGAGGCGCCGGACAAGGTGCAGCTGGTCGACAAGGCCGAGGACGTCGACAAGGTCGAGGTGCGCGACCCGTCGAAGGTGATCTGGCTGTCCCAGACGACGCTGTCGGTCGACGAGACGATGGAGCGCGTCGACCAGCTCCGCGAGCGCTTCCCGAGTCTGGCGGACCCGCCGAGCGACGACATCTGTTACGCCACCACGAACCGCCAGGTCGCGGTCAAGGCGATGGCGGCCGAGTGCGATCTGGTCCTGGTGGTCGGGTCGACGAACTCGTCCAACTCGAAGCGCCTGGTCGAGGTGGCCCTGAAGGCGGGCGCGCGGACGTCGTACCTGATCGACTTCGCCCGCGAGATCGACGAAACCTGGCTGGAGGGCGTCACGACGGTGGGCGTAACCAGCGGCGCGTCGGTGCCCGACGTGCTGGTGATGGAGGTCCTCGACTGGCTGTCGGAGCGCGGCTACGGCGACGTCGACGAGGTCACCACGGCGAACGAGAAGATCACCTTCGCGCCGCCGAAGGAGCTTCGCAAGGTCTGAGTCAGCACTGAAGGCGGTCACTTCCCTCGGGAGGTGACCGCCTTCAGGCGTTCGTCAGCGTTCTTCGTCGTCCCAGGGACGGTTCCGCCGCGGCGGGGCTCCTCGGCCACCCGACGACGGGCGGCGGGGCGGCGGCGTGTCACGGCCTTCTTCGCCCGGCGGGCGGGGGCGCCGGCGGGGCGCTTCTCCGCTGCGCGGCTCCCGGCGGCGGGGGTCGCCTTCCTCCGGACGGGGGCGCCGGTTGGCCGGCGGGGGCTTGCGGGTGCCACGGGTACCGGGGTCGCGCTCGGCGGGCGCACCCGCGCGGGGTGTGCGGCGGTCACCGTCCGCGGGCGGGCGCGGGCGACGGGGCGGCTCGCCTTCGCGGCCACGCCGAGCGCCTTGGGGCAGCGGCGTCTGACCGGTCCTGGAGCCGGCCGGACGCGGCCGTCCACTCGACGCAGCGCGGGGCTTTTCGTCGTCATCGTCCGGGCGTGGCTTGCCGCCCTTGATCTTCACCGGGGCGTCCGGGTCCTTCTCGCGGAAGATCCGGACGAACCCGATCAGCAGCGTGACGCCGGTGGTGATCGCCATCATCGGGAACGCGTTGATCAGCGGGGTGCCGATGCTCAGGGCCTTCGACAGCATGTCGTCGCCGCCCTGCGACCCGGAGGTCAGCAGGATCACGCCGGGCACGGTGACGGCCAGCACCAGCGGCGGCATCACCATCGGCCCGAAGATGCCCCGGCGCCGCACCGCGCAGACCGCGATCACCGCGCCCAGGACGTAACAGACCGTGAAGATGACGGGGATGTTGGCCTGGCTCGGCTTGCCGACGAGGGCGCCGACGACCGACAGGCCGAGGCCGACCAGGACCGCCGCCCACCAGGGCAGTCCACGCCTCGCACCGACGACTGGACGCTCGTCCCACGGCACGGGGACGTCGTCGGCATCTGGATCGCTCTGGCGATCGCGAATCGCGGTCACGAGACAACACCGTATCTCGTGGTTGTGAAGATCTTGCCAGCACCGCCGCCGACTTCGTTGTACCGCCACCCGGCGGCATGAGCCGAACGGTTGCGGGCAATGGGCGTGGAGCCATCTCCCAGCGTGCTCGATCGGGCCTGGCCGTCACCCGCCGTTGAGGGCATCGTTGCTGGTAGGACGAGTACCGGTCACCTGGTGGCCACCTTCCGGACGGCGTTCGGCGGTGTAGGCCGAACGGCCGCGTCGGGGTGACGTTCACCGAGGTCACAGGCGATCGCGCCGGGCCACCTGACGCTGCCGCCAGGGTCCACCCGTCCGGGGCAACGTCAACCGCGCCAAGTCAGGCCGCTGACGCTGTTCGGCTCCGCCCGCCCGGGTCGCGCGCCCGCCGAACAGCCCCGTTGCCTGGGCCGTCGCCGAGGTCGCTCCGCCCGGTTCTGGTAGGCCGCCGGTGGCCTCGCTCACCAAGCCGGTCAGGCGATTGCGGCCCTCCCTGGCGCACCTTGTCGCGCCAACCCAGGGCGCCTCGCCGTGACCGTGAGTCAGCTCGACGATGCCCGGCCCGCATCTCACCACGCGCTGCCGAACAGTCCGGTTTCCCGGGCCGTTCCGCACGGTGCCACTCATCGGCGCGGGCCTCGGTCACCAGGTCGGTCAGGCGCTCGCGGCCAACCCGGCTCGTCTCGCGTCGTACCGCACGGGTCATCTCGCCGCGGCCGTGCGCCAGACCGGTGCCGCTCGCCTCGCATCTCGCTGCGCGCCCGTCGAATGGTCCGACTGCCCGGGCGGCTCGCCGAGGTCGCACCGCGCGGTGCGGTGAGACGCCGCTCGTGAGGCAGGTCAGGTGATCGCGGGCGTTCCTGGTGCCTCTCGCCGTTCCGAGTGGGTCGTTCCGCCGTGACCGGTTGATCGGTGCCGCGGTGGTCCAGTCCTCTCAGCTTGCCGCCAGTTCGTCTCCCTTCCGCACCGTGGGGACCGCCGCCGGGCTGCCTGATGCGTCGGTCAGGGGGGCCACCGTTGCCCGGAACGTCTCCAGGGCCTCCAGCTCGCGCCGACGGGCCGAGAGGAAGCGCTGGAGGTGGGTGCTGGAGAGGTTGAGCGCTTCCACCGCGCCGCCCGCGGCCCGGTGGGCGGCTGCCGCGCCCGCTCGGACCTGCTCGACGTCCGCCTCCAGCGTGCGGTCGGTGGCTGCGAACAGGGCTGCCGATGCCAGTACGCCAAAACCCGTGGGCCCGCACAGGAACACCCGCCGGTCGATCAGCCAGCGCAGCAGTTCCGGGTCGGTGTCCAGCGCCGCGACCACGGCGGCGTCGGACGGGACGAACATGATCGTGCCGTAGATCGCGTCCGCCCAGCGTTGGTAGCCCTTGCCGGCCAGCTCGGCCGCCCGGGACCGGATCTGGCGGACGTGCGCGCGCAACGCGTCCAGCCGTTCCTCCGGGTTGTCCGTCTCGATCGCCTCGGCCCAGGTCGCCATGCTCGCCTTGGCGTCGACCGGCACCGTGCGCCCGCCGCCGACGCTCAGCACCATGTCCGGTTTCGCCGCGCCGCCGCCGGCCAGGTCCGTCTGCAGGGTGAAGTGCAGGTCCTCGCGCAGCCCGAGCGCCCGCGCCGTTTCGACCAGCACCTGCTCGCCCAGCTCGCCGCGCCCGCTGATCGAGGCGAACGCCACCTCGTACCGGCGCAGCGCGAGCTGTTGCTGATCCGCCTTCGCGCGCTCGGCCGCCACCAGCCGGGCCGCCGCGTCCGCGCGCCGCATCCCGTCTTTGTACAGCCGCCACAGCGCCGCGACCGCGATCAGCAGCAGGACCGCGAGCACGACCGCCGCCGTGGTCAGCACCGTCGCCACCTGAATCTCCTCCCTCCGGGCCGCCTGGATCGGACCGCGGAGACATCATGGCGGACCCCACCGACAAAAAACGCACCCGACCCGTCGCTCTGGGTAGCTGACCTGCAAACACTTCGACTTCGCGCAGGGCGTGTCCGATCTTGCGCGCCGCGGGCACTGTCGTGTTAGTACACACGTTCGAGTGAGGAAGCGGCGAGCCTTCGCGATTTCGTCGGGGCCGGGTCGTACCTTGGCCCGGTGAGATTCCTGCACACCTCCGACTGGCACGTCGGGCGCACCTTCCACGGTGCCGACCTGCTGGCGGAACAGGAAGCGGTGCTCGGGCACCTCGCCGACCTCGTGGCCGGCGAGGCGATCGACGCCGTCTTGGTGGCAGGCGACATCTACGACCGCGCGGTGCCCTCGGCCGAGGCCGTGCGGGTGGCCACCGCGGCCGTCGCCCGGATCCGCGCGGCCGGCGCGCAGCTGATCGTCACGCCCGGGAACCACGACTCCGCGCCCCGGCTCGGCGCGTTCGCCGAGTTCGCCGCGGCGGGTGGCCTGCACCTGCGCACCACCGTGGCCGGGCTGGCCGAACCGGTGCTGCTGGCGGACGAGCACGGCCCGGTCGCCGTCTACGGCATCCCTTACCTGGAACCGGAACCGTCGCGGCACGCGCTGGGCGTGCCGGACGCGCGCGGCCACACCGGCGTGCTCACCGAGGCCATGCGCCGGATCCGCGCGGACCTCGCCACCCGCCCCGGCGTCCGGTCGGTCGTCCTCGCGCACGCGTTCGTCACCGGCGGCGAGCCGACCGAATCCGAGCGCACCATCGCCGTCGGCGGCGTCGAACAGGTGCCGGGCTCGGTTTTCGACGACGTCGACTACGTCGCGCTCGGCCACCTCCACGGCCCGCAGACCCTCGCCGAGCACCTGCGCTACTCCGGCAGTCCGCTGGCGTACTCGTTTTCCGAGGCGCGGCAACGGAAATCGGTCTGGCTGGTCGACGTGGACGCCGGCGGGCTCGCCGACGTCCGTCGCCACGAACTGCCGGTGCCGCGGGCCCTGGCCGCTCTGCGCGGCGAGATCGAAGACCTGCTCGTAGCCCCGGAACACGATGCGGTCCTCGAGCACTTCCTGTCGGTCACGGTCACCGACCGGGTGCGCCCGGTCGACGCGATGCGGCGGCTGCGCGTGCGGTTCCCGTACGCGGTGCACCTGGAATGGGAGCCCGAAGGCGGGTACGCCGGCGCGCCGCTGCGGTACTCCGACGCCGTCCGCGGCCGCTCGGACATCGAGATCTCGCGCAGCTTCCTCGACGACTGCCGCGGCGCCCCGCCGAGCGAGCGCGAGGAGAAACTCCTGTTCCACGCCCTGGAAGCGGCCAACCGGGGGGCACTCGCGAAATGAGGCTGCACAGGCTGGAGGTCGAGGCCTTCGGGCCGTACCTCGGGCGCCAGGTGGTCGACTTCGAGGTGCTCGGCGCGGACGGGCTCTTCCTGCTCCACGGGGAAACCGGCGCCGGCAAGACCACGCTGCTCGACGCGATCGCGTTCGCGCTGTTCGGCGTGGTTCCCGGCGCGCGCAACGAAGCCAAGCGGCTGCGCTGCGACCTGGCCGAAACCGACCAGGTCACCGAGGTCGCGCTGGAGCTCACCGTGCAGGGCCACCGGCTGAAGATCGTGCGCAATCCCGAGTACCAGCGGCCGAAGCGGCGCGGCGAAGGCACGACGACGCAGCAGGCGAAGGTGTCGCTGAGCTGGATCGGCACCGCACCGGCCGGGCTGGCGCCGGAGGGCCTGATCCGGATCGAGGAGGTCGCGCGCACGGTCGAGCGGCTGCTCGGCATGACCGCGGCCCAGTTCTTCCAGGTCGTGCTGCTGCCACAGGGCGAGTTCGCCCGGTTCCTGCGTTCGGACACCGCCGAGCGCGAAAAGCTGCTGGAGCGGTTGTTCGGCACCGAGCGCTTCGCCGACGTCGAACGCTGGTTCGCCGACCTGCGGGCCGAGCGTGGCCGGGAGCTGGAGGCGCGCCAGCAGTCCGTGCGCGAGCTGCTGGCGCGGTACGCGCAGGAGGCGCAGGAGGATCCGTCCGAGTCGGAGCCGGCCGAGTGGGTCGGCGCTGTGCTCGCGGCGGCGGCCGAACGCGTCGGGCAAGTCACCGCGGAAGAGGAACGGGCGCGGTCGGCGGCCCAGCGAGCGGACGTCTACCTGCAGGAGGAGCGGGCCGGTGCGGAGAAGATCCGCCGCGTCCGCACCGCGCACCTGCGGCTGGTCGAGATCACCGAGCAGGCGCCGCAGCGCGCCGAGTGGGCCCAGGAGGTCGCGGCGGCCCGGCGGGCGGCGGGCGTGGCCGTCGAAGCGGAGCTGCTGGACCGGCGGACCGCGGAGCTGACCGAGGCCGAGCAGGCGGAGAAGGCCTGCGGCGCGGAGCTGCGGGAGTTCGGCACCCGCGCGACCGGCGACCTCAAGGTGCGGGCGGCGACCGCGCGCGAGGAGGCGGGCGCGGTCGCGGAGCTGGTCGCCGAGGCCGAGCAGCAGCTGGTCGACGTCATGCGGCGGGACGACCTGAAACTGGCGTCCGTCACAGCCGCGAAGCAAGTCGAAGAACTGACCGCCGAGCTGGCCGCGATCCCCGGCCAGCTGGCGAAACTGCGGGCGGACGCGCTCGCGGCGGCCGAAGCCGAAGCCAAGCTCGACGGGGCCCGTGCCCGCGTCGGCGACCTGACGACCGTGGCGCGCGACGCGGCCGAGCTGCCCGAGGCGGAGGCGAAAGTCGGCCGCGGCGAGGCGAAGCTGCGCGAAGTCGTCGACACGCACCAGGCGGCCCGGCAACGGCGGCTCGACCTGCGCGAGCGGCGGCTCGACGGGATGGCGGCCGAACTCGCCGCCGCGCTCCCCGAGGGCGCGCCCTGCCCGGTCTGCGGTTCGGCGGAGCACCCGGCGCCGGCCAACCGGGACGCGGAGCTGGTCGACCCGGCCGAGGAACGGAAAGCCGAGGAAGCCGAGCAGGCGGCGGACGCGGTGCGGCAGCGGGTCGTCAAAGCGCTGGAAGAGGCGAAAGCGCGGCTGGCCGGGCTGATCGAACGGCTCGACGGTCGCACGGCCGAGTCCGTCGCGGCCGACCTGACCGAAGCCCGCACCGCGGTCGCGGCGCTGACCCAGCAGGCGGCGGGGAAGGCGAAGCTCGGCCAGCAGGTCGTGCTGCTGGAACGGGATCTGGAACTGCGGACCGAACGGCGTCACCGGGCCGAACAGGCGGTGGCCGAGGCCACGGCCGACGTCCGGGCCCTCGACGAACGGCTGGCCGAGCGTGAACGCCGCTTGGTCGCCGGGCGCGGTGAGTTCGCGGACGTCGGCGCGCGGCGGACGCACCTGATCGGGCTGGCCGAGGCCCTCGAAGCCGTGGCCGAGGCGCGAACGGCCGTCGCGGGCGCGCGGGAACGGGTCGCGCAGCAGCGTGCGCTGGTCGACACCGCGGTGCAGGCCAAGGGCTTCGCGTCGCTGAAGAAGGCGCGTTCGGCGATGCTGCCGGACGAGCAGATCGAGAAGCTGGAACAGGGCATCGCCGAGGCCGAAGCGGCCGCGGCGGGCGCGCGGGCGCTGCTGTCCGAGCCCGACCTGTTCGGCATCTCGCCGGACGACGTCGCGGACGTCGGCCGCGCGACCGACGCGGCGCAGCTGGCTCGGGCCCGCGCCGACTCGGCGTACGCGGCGCTGCGGGTCGCGACGACCCAGCACGAAGAGCTGGCCCGGCTGGCGGGCCTGCTGCGCAAGGCGCTCGCCGGGCTGGCGCCGGCCGAAGCCGAATACACCGAGCTGCGCGCGCTGGCGGAGGTCGTCAACGGGCGCGGGCAGAACAGCCGGAAGATGTCGTTGCGCTCGTACGTGCTGGCGGCGCGGCTGGAAGAGGTGGCGGTCGCCGCCACGCACCGGCTGCGCACGATGAGCCAGGGGCGCTATTCGTTCGTGCACTCGGACGCGGCCGGGGCGCGCGGCACTCGCGGCGGGCTCGGCATCGACGTGCTGGACGACTATTCGGGCACCATCCGCCCGGCGAAGACGCTGTCCGGCGGTGAGTCGTTCCTGGCGTCGCTGGCCCTGGCGCTGGGCTTGGCGGACGTCGTCGCCGGCGAAACCGGCGGCGCGCTGCTGGACACGTTGTTCGTCGACGAGGGCTTCGGCACGCTGGACGCCGAAACCCTGGACGTCGTCATGAACATCCTCGACGAGCTTCGCGCCGGCGGCCGGGTGGTCGGGCTGGTGTCACACGTCGAGGAGCTGCGCCAGCGCATCCCGACGCGGCTGCGGGTCCGCAAGGCCCGCACGGGCTCGACATTGGAGGTGCGCGCGGGCTGAGCACTCGGCCAAGATGAAGTCATGACGGAACAGCCGCCCGAGGGCCTGCCCCGCTACCGCCTGCTCACCGGTCCGGACGACGCGAAGTTCTGCCACCGGGTGAGCGAGGCACTGGAACTCGGCTACCGCCTGCACGGCTCGCCGGCGGCGACCTTCGACGGCAACCAGGTGATCGTCGCGCAAGCACTGCTCTGGCCAGGCGAACAGGGCTGAGGCCCCGGCCACCTCACGGCTGCGATGTGCCGACCTCCGGCGCCGGATCCGCGCGCCACAAGTACATCCCGGCGTAGGAACACCACGGTGTCCACCGCCGGGCCCGGTCCGCGACGTCCTTGATACCCAACGCCGCCGCGCCGCGACCCAGGGCGGCGTCGCCGGTCAGCAGGACGTCCGGAGCACCGAGGACGCGCATCAGCACGTAGTCCGCCGTCCACGGCGTGATCCCCGGGCACGCGAGCAACTCGGCGCGCAGCTCCGCCGCGTCCCGGCCGACGTGCACGTCCAGCCGGCCCTCGGCCAGGGCGGTCGCGACGCCGGTGACGTCGCCCGGTAGTCCGGCCGTCGCGATCTGGGCGGCCGTCGGGAACAGCCGCGTGACGCCCTCTTCCGCCGGCACCTGCTCGCCGAGGACATCGAGGACGTCTCGGCCGAGCAGGGCACGCAGCAGCAACTCTTCCCCGTCGACCGAGCCGGGGACCCGGATCCCCGGCACCGCCGTCACGACCGGCGCCAGCGCGGGGTCGGCGCCGAGCACCCGGGTGACCGCGGCCGGGTCGGCGTCGAGGTCCAGCAGCCGGCGTACCCGGCTGACCGCGCTGCTGAGATCCCGCAGGTCGGCGAGGTGCAGCTCGCAGCGCACGTGGTCCGGTGCCGGCGTCAGCCGCACGACCCCGGTGCCGTGCGCGAGCCGCAACGTCCGGGCGTACGACTCGTCGGTGACGCTCTCGACGCCCGGCACCGCGCGGTCCGCGAAGAAGCGAAGCAGCCCGTCGGCGTCGAAAGGCGGCCTGAACGGCAACCGCAGGCTGAGCCGCGTCGCGCCCTGGTCGGCGTCACGACGTCCGCGTCGCAGGCTGGCCGCGCGAAGCTGCGAAGGCGTCGTCGCGAACACCTCGCGGATCGTCTCGTTGAACTGCCGCACGCTGGAGAACCCGGCCGCGAACGCGACGTCGGTCAGCGGCAGCCCGGACATCTCGATGAGCAGCCGCGCCGAGTGTGCGCGGTGCGCCCGGGCGAGCGCGAGCGGGCCCGCACCCAGCTCGGCGGTGAGTACCCGGCCGAGCTGGCGCTCGGAGTAGCCGAGGCGTCGTGCGAGACCCGGCACGCCTTCGCGTTCGACGGTCCCGTCGGAGATCAGGCGCATCGCCCGCGCAGCGAGGTCGGCGCGCAGGTTCCAGTCCGGCGAACCGGGCACGGCGTCGGGCAGGCAGCGGCGGCAGGCGCGGAAACCGTTGGCCTGCGCGGCCGCCGACGTCGGGTAGAAGCGCACGTTCTGCACCTTCGGCGTCGACGCCGGGCACGACGGGCGGCAGTAGATGCCGGTGGTGCGGACCGCCATGATGAACTGGCCGTCGAAGCGCGGGTCGCGGGCGGTGACCACGCGGTAGCAGCGTTCCGCGTCCCGCCAGAGCCCGGGCGCTTCGGTTGTCGTGACCATGAATCCGAGCATGCCAGCAGGTCAACGCCGTCGCTGGCGAGAATCCGACACGACGTTCGCCCTGGTCGTGAGCCCTGGCGGCGGTCGCGGACCGGCCACGTAGACTTCGGGGTCGTGAGCCTCACCCTCGGTATCGTCGGCCTGCCCAACGTCGGCAAGTCCACCCTGTTCAACGCGCTGACCCGCAACGACGTGCTCGCCGCGAACTACCCGTTCGCGACGATCGAGCCGAACGTCGGCGTGGTGCCGCTGCCGGACCCGCGGCTGGACAAGCTGGCGGAGCTGTTCAAGTCGGAGAAGATCGTGCCGGCAGTGGTGTCCTTTGTGGACATCGCGGGCATCGTGAAGGGCGCCTCCGAGGGTGCCGGGCTGGGCAACAAGTTCCTCGCGAACATCCGTGAGGCCAACGCGATCTGCCAGGTCATCCGCGTGTTCGACGACCCGGACGTGATCCACGTCGACGGCCGGATCGATCCGCTGAGCGACATCGAGACGATCAACACCGAGCTGATCCTGGCCGACCTGCAGACGCTCGAGAAGGCCGTCTGGCGCTTGGAGAAGGAAGCGCGGACCAAGAAGGAAGCGAAGCCCGCGCTCGAGGCCGCGCAGAAGGCGAAGGAAATCCTCGACAGCGGCCGCACGCTCTTCTCCGCGCAGAAGGACGTCGACCTCGAACTGCTTCGCGAGCACAGCCTGCTCACCACGAAGCCGTTCCTGTACGTGTTCAACGCCGACGAGGCGATCCTCACCGACGAAGCCCGCCGCGAGGAGCTGACCAAGCTGGTCGCCCCGGCGGACGCGGTGTTCCTCGACGCGAAGGTCGAGGCGGAGCTGCTGGAGCTGGACGACGAGGAGTCGGTCCGCGAGCTGCTCGAGTCGGTCGGCCAGCCGGAGCCGGGCCTGTACTCGCTGGCCCGTGCCGGGTTCCACACCCTGGGCCTGCAGACGTACCTGACCGCGGGTCCCAAGGAGTCGCGCGCCTGGACGATCCCCCAGGGTGCGACGGCCCCGCAGGCCGCGGGTGTCATCCACACGGACTTCGAGCGCGGCTTCATCAAGGCGGAGATCGTCTCGTACGACGACCTGATGGACGCCGGCTCGATGGCGGCGGCCCGCGCGGCGGGCAAGGTCCGCATGGAGGGCAAGGACTACACCATGGCGGACGGCGACGTCGTGGAGTTCCGCTTCAACGTGTGAGAGGTTCAGACGGCTCCTCGCCAAAGGTCTGGCTCGGCCTCTGCAAAGCGGCACTCCAACGACTCCAGGTCTCCAAGCACCATGCGCATCCTATGCCGGAACGCAGCACCGTGAGCCGAGATCTTCAGGTGTGTCAGTTCGTGGACAAGAACCAGGTCCACCAAACTCGCCGGCAACTGCATCAGCGCCCAATGCAGTGCGATGGAACCGTCTGGTTCACAAGCCCCCCATCGCTCGCTGAGATCTCGGACGGTCACTTCTCTGGGGGTGACGCCTGTGCGTTCGGCCAAGGGCGCCACGCGGGTGGTCACCCATCGACTGCCTCGCGCGGCGTACCACTCGGCGAGCAAGCGAGCACCCTGTTGCGAGGATCCGGTGTCGGGAAGCTCCAGCCAACCTTGATGCAATCGCACTCGCCGATTGGGCTCGGCGGCCACAACCTTCAACCGATGGTGCCGCCCGAGGTATGTGAAGCTTGCGCCACCCACCAGTGCCTTGATCGGCTGTCCTCCGCTACGCCTACGCCGCCCGACCTCATCGGCGAGGCGTGACAGCCGGGTACGTACGGCCTCAGCGACTGCCTGTGGATCGGCGTCCGGTGGTACCGCGAAGAGCAGACCGCCGTCCTCTTGGATCTCGATTCCCAGCGTCCGGCGCCGCGGTCGGACGACCACACGCCACCTCCACTCCCTTGGCATGGGAAGTGAAGCGAGGGCGGACTGGACGGTCGTGCTCACCCGGCATTCGTACCATCAGGCACCGACAGAAGCCGCCCGCGCCACTCCCACCGATGTGATCATGTCCCATAGCGCCGGAAGTCGTCGCATCGCTCCACGGCGAGTTCCAGCAGCTCCGCCGCCATGTCGGCGGTCCTCTCCCATTCCACGCGGAGGTGTTCGGCTACCTTGAGACGGAGTTCTTTGCGCACGTCGTTGCGCGCATCGGCTTGAGCGGGAAAGTGCGGGTTTCTCACAAGAAGCGCTATATCCGTAGAGAGCTGGTGCGCCGCCCAGGTCAGGTCATCCTCCGTCGGCTCAGGGATCGCGACAATTCGCTCCAGCCCCCTCACCAGCGAGCGGTACACCGGTCCGTCGGTTCGCGGGTCGAGACTCGGCCCCGAGTCTTCGACGTCCTCGGTGACGTCACCGACAAGCTGTGCGAGCTCGGTCGCGGCCTGCTCGAAGTCCTGGTGCATCCGCTGGACGATCTCTTCCAGCCGGCGGCTGAAAAGTTCGTAGCGAGCCCGGTCCGCGCCGATGTTGGCTGTGATGTGCGTTCGCAGCCGGCTCACCATGTAGCGGGTCCTAGCGCGTGCGTCCTGGTTGGCGTCGACGCGTTCGAAGAAGTCGGGCGCAGTCAACTCCACAGGGGGAATCCGCAGCTCGACGCCAGTGACCCGGAGATGGTCGGCGATGAGCCTGCGCACCTTCGCCGCGTAGCGGCGCGGGCTGAACTCGTCGCGCCCGTCCAAGTACCTCTGCCGTGCGAGGTACTGAACCTCTCCGAGGTGGCCTGCGAGTTGTTCGTAGACGAGTGCGTATGGCCGAGGCAGGACAGCTCCGAGTGCTTCAAGGAAGTCTCGCGCCAACTCGTCGAACTCGCCGCGCTGCAACGGGTCGGCGAGCAGGTCGAGAAGGTCCTCTCGGCGTTGACTGTCGGCGAGGGTGACCGTGCCGTGTGCGTCGTAAGACGCGAGGTTTCGTCCTTCGAGGAAGCGGGCGACGGAGCTGTGCAGGTCTTGGAGGAGTCGATCGGCGGCGGCATCCGCCTGGAGGAGTAGGCCGTCACCGGTGGGCTGCGTTCCCTCGAAGTCCGGGCTGAGGTGGTCGACGGTGACGTTCTGGTAGCCGTAGACCTCACGCAGGTGGTGCTGCTCGTACGCGTGCAGGGAGCGCGCCAGTTCGGGACCGATGCCGATGAAGTCGACGACCAGCCCCCACCTCTTGCGCGGATAGGGTCGGTTGGTGCGGGCCACAGCTTGAAGAAGGCCCACCCCCGAGAGGGCGCAGTCCAGGTAGAGCACCTGTTCGACGGGTGCGTCGAAGCCGGTGAGCAGCATCGACTGAACGACGAGGAAGGCCAGCGGCTCGGTGGCTTCCCGGTCGCTACCGTCGGCACCCTCTCGGCTGCCGTCTCCCACGCCGACGGCGTCTCCTGTCAGCCAAACGTCAGTCATGGGTGCGCTGGGCGAGGGAAGCCCCTGGCCGGCCATGCTGTTGTGTGGGTCTACGTTCCACGAGGGGTCGATAGCGGCGTCGAGTGGGTCGCCGAGACCCGCCTTGAAACGCTTGATGTACGCGTCTTGCCGGGACTTTAAAGTCCAGTCCCGCCATTCTCGGGGATCTTTCCGGTTGTCGCCGTGGATCACCACAGCGACATCGATTGAGGCGAGAACGTCTCGATGCGGCAGCACGGTGAGGAGGTTGCGTGTCTCCTCATCGGTGCCGAGCATCGCTGTCGGGTCGTGGCGCAAGACGGGATCGAGCGCGTCGAGCTGAGCGACCAACCGGTCACGGGCGGCGAGCAGGGCAGTCCGGTAGTGGACGGCCGCGCGCCGGGACACCGCCGCAAGCTGGGCGCCGAACCGGTCGGGTAGTGCGCTGGTCGCCCAGTGCCGCAGCATGTAGTCGGCCTTGTCCGCGATTACCGAGGGCGCTTCCAGGATCTCTCGCTGGCGCGCGAACTTCCGCAGTACGCGCATGCGCTGCTGGGGTTCGGCGGGCACTTGCTCATCGAACTTGGCGTCCAGGGTCGCCTTCTCGACCACTTCGAGCGGTACTTCGTACGCCTCGTAGCGCACTGGAACGACAGACCGGTCCTGTTCCGCGTCGCGTAGCGTGTACGTGTCGACGAGCGTCCCGAAGATCTCCTCGGTCTTCTTGCGCGCGCCGTCGATAATGGGGGTTCCGGTGAAACCGATAAGAACGGCTTTCGGCAGCAGGGCCCGCAGCCGGGCGTGTAGCCAACGATCCTGACCGCGGTGCGCCTCGTCGACCAGGACCACGATGTGCGGGCTGCGGTTCGCGGCTCGGATTCGGACGTGGGCGTCCTCGCTACCGTCGTTGGTCCCCAGGCTCTCCTCGCGCTCGTCACCGGCGGTGTCATCACGCTGTGCTTTCTGGAGCATCACCAGCACGACGTCCGGTACGCGTACGGCGAGTTGCGCGCGAGCGTCCGCGACTCCGTCGGCCCGGTAGACGGTCTCGTCTGCTGCGGCCATGGATTCCAGAATCTGCTTCTCAAGGTCGATCCGGTCGGTGACGACGACGACCTTGTGTCCCTTCAGTTCGTGGCTACTTCTGAGGTGGCGCACAAGGAAAGCCATTGTGAGGCTCTTACCGGAGCCCTGGGTGTGCCAGACGACTCCTCCCCGCTGGCCGGCGTCGTGTCCTGCCGCGATCGCCGCTGTACGTTCGCGCAGCGCACGGGCGAGCCTCAATACTGCACGGAACTGCTGGTAGCGGCCGACAACTTTGAGCGTACGGCCGCCCTGTCCGCGCTCGGTGGTGAAGTCCCGCACCAGCGTAAGAAGATGGGCCGGGGTCAGTACGCCGACGGCGAGGATCGCCATGTCCGTGTCGCAGGCGTCGGCAGGCACGGGTTCGGTCGTACGCCACGGGGTGAAGTACTCGGGGGTCGAGGTGACGGTGCCCAATTCGGCGTACGTGCGGTCGGTGCCGACGAGGACCTGCGCATAGCGGGTGAACTCGGGGACGGGTGCCGGGGATTCCAGGCTCGCATAGCGGCAGACCTGGCCGACGGCGTCGTCGAGGGCGGCCCTGCTGTCGCTTCCTGACGTAAGCGGAGCCTTGCATTCGATGACTACCCAGGGCAGCCCGTTGACGAACAGCACCATGTCGGGGGTGACGCGGGATGAGTCCTTCCCGTCCACGCGAAACTGGCTGACGGCCAACAGGTCGTTGCGCCCGCCGTTCTCCCCTTCCCAGTCGACGAGCTGGACGTGCTCGGGGTCGCCCTTCTTCCACCCTGGCAAGGTGCGGGCGTTGACGCCGTCGCGCAGCAGTTTGGTCACCGCTAGGTTGGCTGCTACGCCGCGCTCTGCCGGGCCTTGGCCGGGGGCCGTACCGCGCACGAGTGCGAGCAGACGGTTGAGCTGGGCGTGGGCCAGCCAGGTACCGCCGCCTTTGTCAGCCGGGTTGATCCGCGCCACGGCTTCCCTGAAGCGGTCCTCGTATACGACCTGGTCAAAGGTCGTCCGCTGGGATGGCGTGGGGCTACCGACAGGCTTTCCCGGAGGGGCGCCTTCCAGGTGCTCCCACCCGAGCTCGATCAGCCGCTCGATCAGTGGCTTCTCGGTGTTGACATACTCTGCCCCCGCGTACTCCGACGCAGCTTGTGTCTCGTGTTCCTGCTGCCCGCTCAACGCCAAATTCCCACCCTCATTGTCCGCTCATGTGCCGTCTTGCAGCGTACGGGCAACTCTACGTCCAGGCAGCGAGTTGACAGGATCGTTCGGTCTGTATGAGGCGCGAAGTCCGGTTCGTTCAGATGGCGTACGCCTTCGAGCGGCCGGTCAGCAGGTCTTCGACGACAGCTTGCTGGGTAGTACGCAGCTTGGCCGCTACTGCAGCGTGTCGCCCAATTCGCCGGTCCACCAACGCGACCGCCTCAACAATCTCGCCTTGCCGCTCTAAGCTGGGGAGCGGCACTCGCAGCGCTTCGACAACCGCAGCGCTGATTTTCACCATGCTCTCGCTGGTGCCGCGTGCAGCGCTCTGTACGGCACCGCGAATGGGGCTCGTTTGTAGAACGATTTCCAGGTACGAGGTAAGACACTGCGTCTCGTCCGGGTGTAATTTCATCATAAGATCTGGGTAGATGCATGGGGAACCGATATCGCGGTAGCGCCCGGCTAGGCCAACGAGTTCCCTGGTATTGGCCCGACTTATCAGTAAGTCTCCGTCTTGAAGGAGGTAACGCCTTCCCAGTGCGCTGTTTGGGACACGCTTCAACTGTTTCGGGACGAACCCTTCGGTTGTGAGGCAGCCAAGTCCCAGTGCTTGAAGCCCGGTCCACTCGGGAACCTCCAATGGTGAGTATCCATTTTTCGGCTTGTTGGCAAGCACCTTCCCCAGGGGGACTCTCGGTCCCAGAATCAAAGTGTCCAGCAAGCCCGCGCGTACTGCCCGCAGTTTTCTTAGTGCCGCCCTTAGAGTTTCGATCCGATGTTCGAAGGCGGCATGTGCTGCGACTATCCGGCGCTGTTCAGTCAGTGGCGGGACCTCGATCTCCAGTTCTTGGAGACGGTCGATGTCCAGCCGTCCCGTGCCGTGACTCGTATCTTCAACCATACGCAGGATCTGATTCGTGTGTGCCCGAATCGTATAGGCGAGAAAGTAGGGGTCGATTCCCTTGGCGGGGATGAGGGCTTTGACATCCTGTCCGAATGCCACCTCCCGTGCCGCTACACCAATGCGGAACTCGGACTTGAGACTCATGCCGCGGACGATGAATAAGGTTGTCCCCTTGGTGACGAGTCGTGAACCAGACCTTGCACCGAGCGGCGTCAATCGACGTTCTGAGTCGGCGATCCGAAAACTCTTGAGGCTTGCTCCGCTGATCCATGGAATATCACCATTCCAATACGCGGGGTTTGATGTGCTGGGAGTTCCTCCGGAAAGCCACGTCCCGGCTTCGCCCAGCGGAACGGATCTCCACTCGCGAGCTTCCACGGCAGCGTTGTCGACCACGCGCTTACTGCCCATAACCCAGCTCCTCGAGCCAATTTTCCAACTCCCCTTGGGCGGTCCCGCTGGCCTCGTCCAGTTCGGCCAACGACACCGAGTACTTCTCCGCCCACCGCCTGAACACAGCTATCAGCTCGCGTCTTCCCACGGCGACCGCCGCGTCGAGCCGTCCCGTCAAGTCTTCGTCCACCACGGCTATGACGACCTCTCGGGTTCGATGCTCGTCCGAGAGGACCTGTTCCATCGCTGCCATCAGCTCAGGCAAGAAGTGGTCGTCCAGCGCCTTGCGTTTCTTTGTCGCGGCTGCCCGGGCCTTCCGGCAGGACGTCAACTCGTCCTCCAGGCTGGCCAGTTCCTCAGGTGAGACTGGCTCGGTGGCTGAGCCGTCGTCTTCGCCGTCGTCTGACGACGGCTTCGCCGCGACGACTGCGTCCGCTGCCTCCTTATATGCCGCCTCAGCCGCCGCGACCTCCGCCTCTACTACCGCGTACTGCTTGAGGAAGTACGGGATGAGGTGATGGACGACTGGCTGGTCCATCGCGCGTCGACGGTCGGCAGTCGTGACCGTCACCTTCGTCTTCTGGGCGGAACCAGAGCTGCTTACTGAACCTTCTGCGGGCCGCACGATCGCCTCCGTCGAGTCGACCCAGCCTTCAAGGACACGACCGAAGCCGCCTGCCGCCAGAGCTCTCATATCGTAGCGCGCGTGCGTCCACCAGTCCGCGACTATGCCCGCCGTGCGGTACTCGTCGAGGACTCCGATGGCTCCGATCGACTCGGTGAAGCTCGCAAGCATTCCTGCCCGCAAGTTCATCAGCTTCCCGTCCTCTGCCAGCGTGCCGAAGAGGGCGGAGCTCTTCTGCCACCACTTCGCGTAGGCAGTGCGCAGCAGAGCTTCCTTCGTAGCGGCCTGTTCCGCGATGCGTGCGACCGTGGCCTCTGGCCCTGCAGGTAGGAAGTCGCAATAGTCCGGATCGTCGGCCCGGGAAGCGAACAGCGTCGACGCATCGACCCCGTATGCACCGAACAGCTCGGCTTGTGCCGCTATCTCCGCGACCGGTACCCCGCCGTACAGATGCGCTCGTACATCCTGCGGCTCCGCGGGCGGCGAGTTGTCCACCCAACGGCGGATGTTGAGGTTGGCGCCCTCGGCGAGCAGATCGTCCCTGTCGACCCATCGGGAGTAGCCCGGAATCGCTGTTCCTTTCTGGAACACCGTTACGATCTTCTCGACATGCTCGGGGCCCAGCTCGTTCTGGTTACGGCCGACCGTGAACTCACGGTCGGCGTTGATAAAGAGGACCTTCTTGCTGCGGTCAGGATGCTTTCGGCGTGGGCGGCGCAGGATGAGGACGCATGCCGGGATACCGACGCCGTAGAAGAGATTTGGGCCGAGGCCGATCACGGCCTCCACGCAGTCGTCGCGAAGGAGTTCCTCTCGGATCTCCTTCTCCTTACCGCCACGGAAGAGCACCCCGTGCGGCATGACGACGGCAGCCACGCCCCGCTCCTCCAGCACTGACACCATGTGCTGAACGAACATCAGGTCGGCTTTCTTGCCCTTCTCGGGTGCCCAGCCCCACCGCATGCGCGTACCGTGCAATTCGTCGGCAGCCGCCACCTGCACCCTGTCATACGGCTGAGAGAAGGGCGGGTTGGACAGCACCTTGGTGAACGTCGACAGGCGCTTGTTCTCGTCGAGGTGAAGCGGCTCGGTGAGGGTGTCGCCATGCTGGAGGTCGAACTTGCGAATGCCGTGCAGCACCATGTTCATGCTGGCCATCGACCAGGACGCGGGGTTGCGGTCCTGGCCGTTGATGCCGAGTTGATCGGGGTTGCCGCCATGCTCCTCGACGTGCTCGCGGGCGGCGATGAGCATGCCGCCCGAACCCATGCAGGGGTCGTAGACGCTGTCCATCGGCCGCGGGTCGACGAGACGCACCAGCATCCGTACCACCGACCGCGGCGTGTAAAACTCCCCGCCGCTCTGGCCGGCGGAATCCGCGAACCGACCGAGGAGGTACTCGTACGCTGCACCCAGCATGTCGGGAAACTCGAAGTCTTCATTGCGGAGCCGATAGAGGCTGAAATGCCTGATCAGCGCGAGCAGTTCGCTCGGGGTGAAGCGGGACTTGTTGCCGGCGATCGCGTTAAATTGGATGTGCGAGGCGACGCCGGACAGCCGCGAGTTGCCGTCCTGGAGGGCGACGAGCGCTATGTCCAGGTACTCTCCCACCTTCATGAGATTGCCGTCCGGACCCCGGGTTTCCGCAGTGAGCCCCTCGATGCCCGGGACGGTTTTCTCCGGATGCGCGGGATCGAGCACGTGCGACCCCGTCCACCAGCGTGCGCGTGGCGGGACGTAGAAGACGTGCGGGTAGTAGTCCGGGCTGTCGGCACGTTGCAGCGCTTTGGTCTTGCTGCCCGTCTCCGTCAACCGCTCCTGGTAGACGCGAGCCCATTCAGGCTGGAACTCGTCCGATGCTCGCTTGAGGAACAGCATCCCAAAGATGTAGTCTCGGTAATCGGAGGGCTCCATGCGTCCGCGCAGAATGTCCGCTGCGGCGAAGAGGTGCCGCTCCAGCTGGGGCAGAGTGATTCGGGCCACGCGCCGGTCCTTTGTCGGAAATGAGTGGGGAAGTGCCAGGGCAGCGTAGACGCCCGACGGGCATCGAGTTGAGAGGCCCGGGGCACTTGATTTCGAGCACGCTGTCAGTCGTCCTCGATGCCGAGGCTGACGAGGAGACGCCACACGTCAGTGGACGGGTCCCGGTCCAGGACCTTGCAGTCCAGAGCATGGCCGGAACGGGCGGCCCACTTGCGCGGTGACTGGGGTAGGTTGTCGGGGTTGCGGGGGCTGATGCGGTCGACAGGGGCGGCCTGGTAATGGCTGACTTTGCACGCTCCGTGCTCGCACTGGGAGACGAGGCTCTTGGCGTGTGCGATGGCGGCTTTGGTCTTACCCTCCAATGCTTGGCGGCGCGGCCCCTGGACACTTTTGTCGTTCTTCTTGTCAAAGCGTCTGAAGGCAGGATCGGCCTTACGGAGCTTGTCCACCACATTGGTGCTCTTGCCGCTCTGCTGCCCGCCGAATGCCTGGAAGTGCAGGAGTAGCCATAGGTCGAAGGACGGGTGGGAGAAGCAGAACTCCGTACCATCGGCTGCCGCATCGTCCACGGCCTGCGGGATCCGTGTGTGCTCGTCGCGGTCGAACAATGCCCAGGTCTCGTCTTTCGCGGCGTACTGGCGTACGGCTTCCACCACCTGTTCGGGCAGAAGACCGTTCGCCTTGCAAACGGGGACGATCCGAAACGGCTGTCCCGTGCGCTCACCTGATCCGAACCTCTTGACCAGGTAATCCAGGTAGTCCGGCTCGGTTGACTCACCCTCACAGCCGACGTAGAGGACCCGCTCCTGCTTGTGCTCGGGCCGCCGGACGAGTGTCAGCGACCGTTCCTCGTCGCTGCTCCCTCTGCGCCTCTTCTGCTTTTTTGATACCGCCTCGGACTCGTGGTCGCCCATGGTCTGCTCCTGCTCGCCCCGCTCACTCACGCTGGCGCCTTCGCCTCCTTCTCGCGATCCCGTTCCGTCTCGATCCAGATAAGAGCGCGAGCGATCTCGCCCACGCTGACTCGTGGTGAACCGCCATATCGGCCGCGAAGGTATCCACGTTCCAAGTCCTCGTCGTCTCCAGGGCCGGCCGCCGTCAGCGGATAGAGCTCGGTCTCACCTGATGTTTTCTTCGATGTGATCCATATTTGCTCACGGGCGAGCGGACGGTCCAAGACCGCACTGCCGAGCAGCGTCGCGTCATGCGTGGTGAAAAGCAGTTGCGCACACCGTGGATTGGACTTGGGATTTTGGAAGAGGCGTACTACTTCAGCGGCCAGTGTGGGATGAAGGCTGGAGTCGAGTTCATCCACCAAGAGCACAGTACCGGCCTCGAGGACGGAGAGCATCGGGCCGAGGAAAGCGAACCATGAGTGGGTACCGAGCGACTCTTCACCGAGGAAGTCAAGTGCGAGATCACTGCTGTCGGAGCTGCGGTGTCGCAGGGCGATCTCGCCTGTCTCTCGGTCGATGTCGATTCCAGTGATGCCCAGGTCGGCGATGGAAAGCAGCTCGACGAGCCATTTCCGATAGTTCTTCCCGTGTTTCGGATCGGCCAGCATACGCTGCGTCCAGTCACTTCTGGCTTTGACATCCTGCCCGGGGGTTACCATCCAGAGGTTGTCGACGAACCACCTGTGCAGAGCGGCCAGCTGAGGATCGTTCAGAGTGGCGCCCGTGGACAAGAAGAGCGCGTTGGGACGAGTGACGGACACGAGTACGTCGCGCTTTCCCTGGAAGTCGTGACCGGTGTCGTGGCTGGAGCGGGGGAAGAGGAACTCGCCGCCCTCGGCCTCTGGGCGGCCGGCTTCACGGTCGAACCAGACGACGCGCCTTCCGTCGGGGTATGCATGCAGCCATTCCGCCTCGACCCGTTCGTCCGAGAGTTCGAAGCCGTAGGTGTAGCGAGTCGGGTTTGCACCCAGCATCAGGTCGACCTCGAAGAGAGTCGTCTCGTTCGTGGAGGCCGGGTCCAGCTTGAATGGCTGACGCGGGACCCGAGACTGGGTCGCCCACTCTGCGAATGAGGTTCGTACGGCGTCGCGCATGTCGAACAGGGCCCGCAGGAGGTTCGTCTTGCCGGACGCGTTCGCACCGAAGATGCCGATGATCGGAAGGACTGACACCTCCTGGCCGTGGTCGCGCAGCGCCGTCGCGCGCGCCACGCCATCGTCCGCTGATGTACTGACGAACGACAGCTCGCACTCACCACGAATCGAGCGGTGATTGGCCACCCGAAAGCGGAGGAGCACTCTCGACCTCCCGTAGGACGGGGAGGCAACCCCGTCTCGTATCCAAACCTCTGCGGACGATCCGCACATGAAGCCTATGACGGCGGTTGATCGGTTGCCAGCCCGGTCCTGCTCCCGGAAGCAGGACTCCCGCCGCCCTGACCAGGCTGTTGCCCAGCCGGTGATCCGTACCTGCGAGAGCTGCCAGCCCATCACCCGACTCTCGTCCCTCGGCATGATCGCTGCTTGTTAGCGAGTCGATGCGTGACGCCGGGCAATCCCGCGGTCGGGAATCTGGCCAGGAGGATCTGACTGATCTGCTCTTCCAGAGCTCCCTCACTCCTTCGTCTGAGCTAGGCAGCCGAGCAGAACAGGATGTCGAACACTAACGGTTACTCAAGGTGACATCTGGCGTGGATCCGGCAGACTCCGCCGGTTTGTGTCATCGACCCAGCTTGTGTTCGGTGAGGGTGCCGCCATCCATCAGGTCGCCGATGAGCAACAAACATGACTGAAGTGAGCTGTTCGAGGATCGCGGCGTTGCCCGCTGTGGCTCCGAGATGGCGGTGATGACGGAGAGGCCGACCCAGTCTTGTCGCGCATAGGAGAGCAAGTAGTCAAGGTCGTCTGGTTGGTGCTGCGTGAGGTCACTGCTCGGAATTACCAGGTGCTGACGAGCGATCTGGCCGCGGCGACGGCATCCTGGCCCGAAAGCTGCGCGGCCATGGCGGCCTTCAGCACGGCCGCCGCCTGCCCGAAGATCATTTCGGACGAATTGACCAGGTCGAAGCCGGCGCGGTCGATCGTGAGTGTTCCCGCTGGGAGACCAGACCTCTCACCGAGCGTGCTGGCCACTGCTCGGGCGAACCCGCTCGGAAGCCCGACGGTGAACGGTTCCTTCCACAGCTCGCTCGTGCAGGTCGGCTCCTCGTCGGCGTCGAACAAGTCGAAGTTCGCCACAGCAACGGCGAACTGCGTCTGGTCGCCTTGGCCGGGCATGAACTGACCGCCGACAAGAGCGCGTGGAGCGAGACCGCCGAACCGTCGCAGGACTTCGACGTGCATCCGGACAGGTTTCGCGACGGCGCCGATCGCCGGCCGGGACGACCGTAGCCACTCGGCGGCTGGGTATGCCGCTGGGTGATCGTCTTCTCCGATCGCGACAAGGCCGTGCCGTTCCACTTCAACGATCGTCATCGCGGTCCCAACCCGTTCATCTTCCGCCACCACGGACCGAACAGGGGTTCCTGGTCGATCACGTCGGGATCATAATTCTTGCCGGGAGGATGGGTTTGCAACGCCTCGGCATGCGCCTCCTCGTAGCCCATCCCGCCATCCATCAGCTTCGCCTCGAGTGATTCGTGACGCATGAAGTTGGTCTGCGCCTCTGACAGCGGCTTTCCCTCAGCCAGGGCCTTCCCGATTCGGTCCAGCATCACGTCGTTCGGTCCGAAATGGTCGAGGCCGGGACGGGCAAGATGGTCCTTGACCTTGGACACGTCGGTCGGTGCGAAGCTGGTGAGTACGTCAGGGTTGTCGCTCTCTCCCGGGACGGTGCCATCCGAATCGGGCTCGTGCTCGCCGTGTCGCGGCGCACCCTCCTTGAGGACCTTTCCCAGGCCGAACGCTGTGAATCCGACCAGCATATTGCCGGTGATCTTACCCAGTGCGCGGTCACCGTGGCCGTTGGCCCAGTCGTCCCAGGCGACCATCTCTTTGAACGTGTCGATCGGATGTGCGATGTTGTGCGCCATCGACGCGACAACTTCAGCCGGATCCGCGAGGATCTGGTAGAGGCCTTCCCCTGCCCCCTTGATGCTGTCCCAGATGCCGCCGAAGAAGTTCGCGTCGGCCTGCTTTCGGGAGTCCTGCGGCGCAACTCCTCCCTCATAGCGGAGTGCGTCAGCCGTCAGGCCGCCTACGTTCGCCAACTGCTGCCGAGCGCGGTTCCGAATGTCCCGCGCAGCTTGGCGCTGGGCCTCGCCGGGGTCTGTGAACGGCGGGGCCTGCACCACGGTTGGGTCGCCGTGTTGTGCGTTCACCCTGGTCTTCGCGTCGGCATCGGCAACAGCACGATCATGGTCGGTCTTCGCTTGCTGGGTGGCGTGGTCGCCCTGCTGCCACTGGGCGATGGCTTCGGCTGCCTGCCCCTGCGCCCAGGTGAGACAGTTCGCGAAGTCCGTCAGCGCGAGAGCGGCGTTGTCCAACGAGTCGCCGGCCTGCCCCCAACGAGGCACCTCTGTCTGGTGGTCCTCGTGAAACTTGTCCGCCGCCGGTCCCTGCTAGGCGCCGGTGTCGATCCGCCGGAGCGCGTCCCCGACTGTGTGGGCCGTCTTGGCTCGTTCGCTCAATACTTGGGCGTTCTCGAACACGGCTGGCGGATCGCCTGGGATCAAGGCCTTCGGATCGGACGTCTGGCCGAGCTCCGCCATCAGACAGCGCCAATCGTCGGCTCGTCGGGCGAGACCGCGTCCCACCCGGGATCGGACTTCAAAGCCGCTGTGTTGGTGTGCTCGATCGCCCGGTAGGCGGATGCCGCCTTTCCGAGCAAGTTCCCGAGGTCGCTGGCGCGATCAGACAGCGCGTCGAGCCCGACACTCCATCGGCCACATAACTCCGCGAGTGCGTCGTGAACGCCGTTGTGACCATATAGGCCTGGTTCACCGCACAGCCCGCGAAGCTCGAAGCTGTCCTGGTCGTGTACGACGGCGCTCATGTTCTTCGATGCGTTCTCCAGCGCGTCGACGTCGACGTGAAAGCCTGGACCATCCACCCCTCTTCGCCCCCTCTGGCACTTGCGTCAAGCAACTACTCCGCCTTGCGTCCTCGCTCTCCCGCGTGTGCCCATGCCTGCGCGATCAGTTCCGGCGACGCCATCCGAGACAGGACCGGGAACCGATGCGCATCATCGGGGTCAACCATCAGACCCACGCCGGGCGGGACCAGTTCCAACAGATCCGCACCCGTTGTAGTGAAGTAGTCGCACTCACCCACGTGTGCGGCCAGCCGTTCGAGGGTCGTGAAGACGGCCATCCATTTGCCGCGTTCGCCAAGGTCGGTCACCATCAGCGCCGGCTGCTCCGGCCGCTGCACGTAGACCAACGCGCTCACGAATGCGACGACGAAGTCACCTGGACCTCGGCTGCCACTCCAAACCTGCTGCGCAACGATCGCCAGCCGAGCTTCAGTCGCCTCTTCGTCACGTTTCACGCTCGGTACCATACTTGCTGTAACCGGCCTGCTCAACGCGCGAACGCAGCGGCGGGTGTCCAGCTCATGCCGCCTTCCCTCGTCGTTGCGGGCGACGCGACGGCGGCCGGTGTGTGGTCAACAGGGCAGCCAGCCGGTCCCCGCTATCTGGGTGTCAGCGGCGATGCTGCGTCGACGAGCGCGCGGGCGTGGGCGTGGGCGTCCAAGTCCGGCGAAGCCGTGCGCGCGGCGGAAATCGGGTTGTCGTCTGCCACGGTGTGGCCCTAATGAACAGGAAGGTCGACGGCGGGTCGTGGGACTACGGCGCTTCCCCGAACGCGCAAGGCCCGACGGGACCCTCGCTGTGTTGGACAGCAAGGGTCACGACATGTCTCGGCCCTCTGGCAACGCGGGGCTTTGATCGAAGGTCGCGGTCCGGAGGTCGTGAGACACGCTCGGTGGTTTGGCTGCCGCCCTTAGACGGGGCAAGCCCGTGTAATGCCAGAAGGGTGTCGAGTAGCAGGAAGAGCAACAGCGGAGTCGCCGTCTCGGATGACGTGGTGGTTGTCTTCGAGCAGGGCGGCCAGCACCTCGCGTTCGCCGAGTTTCGAGTTGGCCGGGCGCCACATGATCGGCATCCCGTCGCCGGCGCAGACGAGGTAGAGCTTTGGGCCCGAGTACCAGTGGGAGCGTGACGCGCAGTAGCCGTAGCTTGCGTGTCCGGCCAGGTCGGAGCGCTTCACGGTCTCCCGTGACATTCCGCAGGGCACAGCGGCGGCGACAGTGATCCACAGGTCGTCGAACCACGAAGGGCTCGACGCGGCCAAGATCAGGATTGCCTTGCGCAGCAACGGTTGCGCAATCTTCAGCCGCTTATGCCAGCCGGACTGACCCCGCATCGCAGGAAACGTCGCCCGCTAGGCGG
This sequence comes from Amycolatopsis heterodermiae, assembly GCF_034929455.1. Classification (NCBI taxonomy): domain Bacteria; kingdom Bacillati; phylum Actinomycetota; class Actinomycetes; order Pseudonocardiales; family Pseudonocardiaceae; genus Amycolatopsis; species Amycolatopsis heterodermiae. Next base: position 638,318 of record NZ_JAYFSI010000001.1, on the reverse strand, counting down.
AATCGGTGTGAATGTGCCGGATCCAGCGCCGTTCACTGTCGTAGCGCTGCAGGACCTGCGCCTCAGCCATGGTGATCGGCTCATTGTCACTCAACCTCGGTCGTCGGCCACGACCAGTCGGGGCGGCACCACGTGGTCGTCGATCAACACGTAGGGTGCGATCAGGTAAGGTGTTTATTTCCTTTGTCACGATTTGATCTTGGACACTTTTCTCCCACGCTCGCACAGCGGCCCCTTCGCACGATCTTCCCGGAATCACTCATTCAGGTGACGTCTTCGTCCCTGTTGCTGCACACAACGTTCACCTAAAGTAGCCAGCGGTCATGCAGAGGGTGACCGCAATCTTTTGTTGCACGATGCGGTAGTTGGGCGAAGTTCCGATTCAACGTCTGAGTGACCGTCAGTCACTGGTTGTCGTTTTCATTGGACGCAGGATATGCTGCGTCCAATGAAAGCTTCGCCGAGCTTGCTGCCCCTGCTGCGTTCGCGCATGCAGGGTGAGCTGCTCGCGCTCGTTCTGCTGCACCCGGACCGCGAGTACAGCCTCACCGAGCTCGCCGAGGCCACCGGCGTCACGCCCACCGCCGTGCTGCGGGAGGTCGAGCGGCTGACCGGGGGCGGCATTCTCGAAGACCGGCGCGTGGGCCGGAGCCGGCTGGTCAAGGCCCGTACGGACACCCCGCTCTACCAGCCGTTGAGCGACCTCATGGCGGTCACCTTCGGGCCGATGCCGCTGCTCGCCGAGGCCCTGTCCGGGCTGGCCGGCGTGCGCGAGGCCTACATCTACGGCTCGTGGGCCGCGCGCTACAACGGCGAACCCGGTCCGCCTCCCGGCGACGTCGACGTTCTCGTGGTCGGCTCGCCCGATCCGGACGCGCTGTTCGACTCGGCCGAGCAGGTTTCCCGGCGGCTGGGGCGCGAGGTCAACGTCCACCGGGTGTCGCCCGAGTCGTGGGCGGCGAGCACCACCGATCCGTTCCTCACCAGCGTGCGTGAGCGTCCACTGGTGAAACTCAGCCAGGAGGCTCGATGACCCGGTGGAACCAAGGCCGTGAACGGATCGACGCGTTCATCGCGCGCGGCGCCATCGAGCACGTCCCGGCGTCGCGGGAGGCCGCCGAGGCCGAGCTCGTCCGGGCCCGTACGCACCTCGCTTCGGCGCGGCAGCTGCAGGAGACGGACCCGGAAGGCGCCTACACGCTGGCCTACGACAGCGCGCGGCGTGCCCTGGCCGCCGTCCTGCAGAACCAGGGCCTGCGGGTGACGAGCCGGGGTGGGCACGTCACCGTCTACGAGGCGGTTCTCGCCCAGCTGGATCCGCCGCTGGGGCCGGTTTTGCGGCCCTTCAACCGGATGCGGGCCCGGCGCAACGAAGTCGCCTACCGGTCGTCGGAGGCGCCGGCGGTGACCGTCGAAGACGTGACGTCCGACGTCGTGAAGGTCGAAGCCCTCATCGAGGTCGCCGAGAAGGCGATCCCGAACATGTCACGCTATTGACCGCCGAGCGCCGGCCGCTCACCCCGCGCGAGCGAGCGGTCCTGGACCTGTTGCTGGGCACGGACTTTCCCGGTGCCGCCGAGCTTCGCGCGCAAGCACGCACGGCCGAGGTGACCGGCAGCTGTCCGTGTGGGTGCCCCACTGTCGACCTGACGAGACCCCCGTCGAGTTCCCGCCGCCCGAGCGCATCCGGGTAGTGACGGCACCACGTCAGGAGTCCGGCGTTCTGCCACCCTCGGAATAGTGAGCGTCTACGTCATCTCCGAGGTCGAAATCCTCGACGAAGCCCAGGGACAGCAGTACCGCGAACTCGCCCAAGCGTCGATCGCCGGCTACGGCGGGCGCTACATCGTCCGCGGCGCGGCACCGGACGCTCTCGAAGGCGACTTCGACGAACACAAGCGCGTAGTCGTCGTCGAGTTCCCGGACCGCGCGACCGCCGAACGCTGGTACGCCTCCGCCGAGTACGCCAACGCAAGACAGCTCAGCAAGACCGCGCTGCGGCGGCGGTTGCTGCTCGTCGACGGCGTGGCCTAACGTCGGCTGGGTGGAGCCGCTGACCGCTGATCTCTTCGCGCCGCAATGCCTGTCCGCCGAAACGCCGTTCCGGATCGGGGACAAGTGGGGCGGGATGGTCGTCGTCTGCCTGAAGGACGGGCCGCGGCGGTTCTCCGAGCTGCGGGTGCCCCTGCGGACCGTCAGTCCCAAGGTGCTCGCCGCGACGCTGAAGGCCCTCGAACGCGACGGCATGATCACCCGCAAGACCTACGACGAGAACCCGCCGCGTGTCGAGTACGCGCTGACCGACCTCGGCCGGACGCTGTTCGAGCCCATGGACCGGTGCCGCGAATGGGCGGAGAAGTACCTGCCGAGCCTGCTGAAAGCCCGGCAGGCCTACGACCGGGCGGACTAGCCGAGGAGGCCCATCAGCGCGATCGCGATCAGGACGACCGCGGGCGCGAGGGCGTTGATCCAGGCGCGCTGGGTGGCGGTCAGGGCGGCGGTGGCGGGGGTGCTGTTCATGGCGTTTTCCCTACGGGCGGGCCGATGCTTCCGCGGGTTCAGCGCGTTGACCATGCCGAGTGTTAGCAGCTGTGACGAAGCTCACCCGATCATGCCGCTGACCAGCGGAAACGGCACTCAGCCGTCCGAGTGACGGCGGCTGCGGACAGTGAACCAGAGCACCCCGCCGGCCGCGGCCACCATCGACCCGAACGCCACTGTTCCCACCACGATCGCCTGCGTCATAACTGCCTCTCGAGTCCGAAGTCCTTTACCGAGAGACGCCGAACGCGGGCTTTCGTGCACTCAGAGTAGGCGGGATCACAGTCCGTCGAGGGTCTCGTTGATCTGCTTGGCCAGCGCGAAGTCCTTCTCCGTCAGGCCTCCGGCCGAATGCGTGCTGAGGTGGAACGTCAGCGTGCGCCAGCGGATGTCGATGTCCGGGTGGTGGTCGGCGGCCTCGGCCAGCACCGCGACGCGGTCCACCACCTCGATCGCCTTCGGGAAGCTCGGGAGCTCCACCTCGCGCCGGATGACCTTGCCCGTGCGGACCCACCCGTGCAGCAGGGCCCGGTCGGCCTCGTCGTCGCTCAAGATTTCCGTCATGCCTCCATCGTCCAACGTCCTGGACTAAGGTGCACGGTTGCCACGGGAGTCCGGTGAGCCGGGCTGAGAGGCGGGGTGACCCGCGACCGTTAGCACCTGATCCCGGATCATGCCGGCGAAGGGAGGGCTCTCCCTCCTCGTCCGGCGAAGTGCAGGAGGGTAGATGAAACGCAGTGCTGTTCGCGCCGCGACGGCCATCGCCGTCGTCAGCGTCGTCACAGCGGCGTGTTCGCTGTCGGACGGGTCCGGTGACACGAAGCAGACGCCCACCGTCACCCTCGTGACGCACGACTCCTTCCTGGCGCCGCAGGAGGTGCTCGACGCCTTCCAGCAGCAGTCGGGCATCAAGATCTCCGTGCTCAAGCAGGGCGACGCCGGTGCGCTGACCAACAAGCTCGTGCTGACCAAGGCGAACCCGGTCGGCGACGTCGCGTACGGCGTCGACTCCACCTTCGCCTCGCGCGCGCTCGCCGAGGGCGTCTTCGAGCCCTACACCAGCCCGGAGGCCGACCGCGGGCCGCAGCGCTACGCCGTCGACCCCGAGCACCGGCTGTCCGCGGTCGACGTGGGTGACGTCTGCGTCAACATCGACACGAACTACTTCACCGCCAAGGGGATCCCGGCGCCGGAGTCGTACGACGACCTGGCCGACCCGAAGTACAAGGACCTGCTGGTCGCCGAGGACCCGGCGACGGCGTCGCCCGGGCTCGCGTTCCTGCTCGGCACGATCGCCAAGTACGGCGAGGCGGGCTGGAAGGACTACTGGACCAAGCTGAAGGCCAACGGGCTCAAGGTGGTCAGCGGCTGGGAGGAGGCCTACACGAAGGACTTCTCCGGCTCGTCCGGCAAGGGACCGCGGCCGATCGTCGTGTCGTACGCGTCGTCGCCGGCCGCCGAGGTGGGCGACGACGGGAAGCCGCGGACGAAGGCGCTGCTCGACACCTGCTACCGGCAGGTCGAGTACGCCGGGGTGCTCGCCGGCGGCAAGCAGGAGGAGAACGCGCGCAAGGTCGTCGACTTCCTGCTCTCGCAGCAGTTCCAGGCGACCGTGGCGGCCAACATGTACGTCTACCCGGCGCGCCAGGGTGTCGACCTGCCGGCGGGCTGGGCGCAGGTCGCGCCGCTGCCGCAGAAGCCGCAGGCGCTGACCCCGGACCAGGTGCAGGCCGGGCGTGAGAAGTGGATCGGCGAATGGCGCACGCTCGTGCAGTCCTAGCCCCACCCAGGACGGCCCGCGGCCTCGGCCTGGCGCTGCTCGGGCTGGCCCCGATCGGTTTCCTGGTGGTGTTCTTCGCCTGGCCGGTGCTGGCGATCATCGGCCGCGGGTTCGCCGCGGGCGGGCTCGACGTCGTGCTGGTCGACGCGCAGACGTGGCAGCTGGCCGGCTTCACGGTGGCCACCGCGGCCGGCTCGACGGTCGTCGCGGTGCTGGCCGGGCTGCCGGTGGCGTTCCTGCTGGCGCGGGTGAGACTGCCGGGCGTCGGCCTGGTCCGGACGCTCGTGCTGGTGCCGTTCGTGCTGCCGACCGTCGTCGTCGGGCTGGCGTTTCGCGCGCTATGGCCGGACGGCGGGGTGCTGCCGATCGTGCTGGCCAACAGTTTCTTCAACGTCGCCGTCGTCGCGCGGACGGTTGCCGGGCTGTGGGCGCGGCTGGACTCGCGGACCACCGACGCCGCGCGGGCGCTGGGCGCGTCGCCGTGGCGGGCGTTCCGGTCGGTGACGCTGCCCGCGCTGGCGCCCGCGATCGCGTCCGCCGCGGCCGTGGTCTTCCTGTTCTGCGCCACCAGTTTCGGCGTCGTGCTGATCCTCGGCGGCGCGCGGTACCGGACGCTCGAGACCGAGATCTACCTGCGGACGGTCGACCTGCTCGATCTGTCGGGTGCGTCGGCACTTTCGCTGATCCAGTTCGCGGCGGTGGTCGCGGCTCTCGTCGTAGGCGGGCTGGCGCGACGGCGCAAGGACGGCGCCCGGACCGGTTCCGGTGCCGTGCGACGCCCTCGCGGCGGCGAGTGGGGGGTCGTCGGCGCGGCGGGTGTCGTGCTGGCGTTGCTGCTGACGCCGATCGTCGCGCTGCTCGCCGAGTCGGTGTCCACTTCGGACGGCTGGAGCCTCGCGGGCTACCGGGCGCTCTCGGGCACCGGGGAGAAGGGCGCGCTGCAGGTGTCCGGCTGGGACGCCGCGCTGAACTCGCTGAAGGTGGCGATCGACGCGACGCTGCTGGCGCTGGTGGTCGCCGTGCTCGCGTCCGTGGTCCTGGTGGCGTTGCGCCGGTCGCCGGCGCGGGCCGCGCGCGGGCTGGGGGAGACGCTGGACGCCGCGCTGATGCTGCCGCTGGGGGTGTCCGCGGTGACCGTCGGGTTCGGGTATCTGGTGACGCTCGACGCGCTGCCCGGCGACCTGCGGACGTCGCCCTACCTGGTGCCGCTGGCGCAGGCACTGGTGATCATCCCGCTGATCGTGCGGATGGTGCTGCCGGTGCTGCGCTCGGTCGACGTCCGGCTGCGGCAGGCCGCGTCGACGCTCGGCGCGAGCCCGCTGCGGGTGTGGCGGGAGATCGACCTGCCGCTGGCGGTGCGCCCGCTGGTCGCGGCCGCGGGGTTCGGGTTCGTCGTGGCGCTCGGCGAGTTCGGCGCGACGAGCTTCCTGGCCCGGCCGACGGCGCCGACGCTGCCGGTCGCGATCGCGTCGCTGATGGGGCGCCCGGGTGAGCTGAACAACCAGATGGCGTACGCGGCGTGCGCGTTGCTGATGCTCGTGACGGTGCTGGCGGTCGCGCTGATCGACCGCCTCGGCCGCGGCCGGGTGGGAGAGTTCTGATGGCGCTTTCGGTACGGGACCTGACCGTCCACTATGGATCTTTCGCGGCGGTGCGCGACGCCCGGCTCGACATCGCCGACGGCGAGGTGCTGGCGCTGCTCGGGCCGTCGGGTTCCGGGAAGTCGACGCTGCTGCGCGCGATCACCGGCCTGGAGCCGTCGGCGCGCGGCACGGTGAGCTGGGACGGCGAGGACCTCGGCGCGGTGCCGGTGCACCGGCGCGGTTTCGGGCTGGTGTTCCAGGACGGCCAGCTGTTCGGCCACCGCGACGTCGCCGCGAACATCGCGTTCGGCCTGCGGATGCACGGCGTGCCGCGGGCCGCGTGGGCGCCGCGCGTCGCGGAGCTGCTGGAGCTGGTCGGGCTGTCCGGCTTCGAGCGCCGTCGGGTGACGGAGCTGTCGGGCGGACAGGCGCAGCGGGTGGCGCTGGCTCGTGCTTTGGCGCCGGAGCCGCGGCTCTTGTTGCTCGACGAACCACTGTCCGGTTTGGACGCCGGGTTGCGCGAGCAGCTGGCCATAGATCTGGCGGACCTGTTGCGGCGCAGCAAGATCACGGCGCTGCTGGTGACGCACGACCAGGAGGAGGCGTTCACCCTGGCCGACCGGGTCGCGGTGCTCGACGCCGGGGAGATCCGGCAGGAGGGCGCGGTCCGCCGGGTCTGGCGCAACCCCATGGACGACGGCGTGGCGCGATTCCTCGGGGTGACGGGTTTCGTCGACGGGGTGGCGACGGGCGGCGTGGTCCGGACATCGCTGGGGGACGTGCCGGTGCCGGACGCCGACGACGGCCCGGTACGGCTGGGGTTGCGCCCGCACGCGCTGCGGGTGGCCGCCTCCGGTGTCGCGGGCGAAGTGGTGGCGGCGGTGCACCGGCGCGAGCACGTCCGGCTGGTGGTACGACTGGCGGAGTCCACTGTGGACGCGGTAGCCCCGGCGGCAGCGGACCTGCGGACGGGCGACTCCGTGAAGCTGGAGTTCGACCCGGACGGGATTGCGGTGGTCGGCTTGTCGTGAGTGTTAGGGCGGGTTCTAACCGCCCTAACACTCACGACAGGATCAGCCGTCCCGGGTGGACAACCGCGCGTAAGCCAGCGACAGCCCGATCACGATGTAACAAGCCGCGCGCAGCGCTCCTTCGCCCAGCATCTGCGTGCCCATTGGGTCCTGCAATACCTCTGCCGGTGCCATGGACCAGTTCTGCGTCAGCAGGAACGGGTGCAGCCAGTCGAGCGACGTCAGGAACCCGAGGATGGTGAACACGATGTCCGCCGCCAGGACGGACGCCACCACCAGCATCGGGTGCTCGGTCCAGCTGGAGATCGCCAGCGCCACCGCGCCGACCGCCCACAGCTGCAGGACCACCCAGGCCGCCACCAGCAGGATCCGCGCCAGCGCGCCGCCCAGGGACAACGTCGTGCCCGACAGCGTGAACAGCGAGTCCGTGCCGTTGATGATCAGGCCGGTCACCACGCCCGTGAAGCACATCGCCAGCACCGAGACCACCGACACCGTCGCGACGCCGAACGCCTTCACCGCGAGCAGCCGGCCTCGGCCGACCGGCGCGATCAGCCAGCCGCGCAGGGTTCCGTGGGACGTCTCGCCCGCGATCGCGTCCGCGCCCGCCATGGCCGAGGCCAGCGGCAGGAGCAGGGTCAGCGTCATCACGATCGCCGCGATCGGCAGGACGAACGCGTTGTTCACCGCGGACGCCAGCAGCGCGCCGCCGCCGTCGTCGGGGCCGCCGCCCGCCTGCGCGTTTTCGCTCACCAGCGTCAGGCCGATGCCGATCACCACCGGGATCAGCGCCAGCAGGCCGAGCACCGCCAGGGTGCGCGGACGGCGGAAGATCCAGCGCAGCTCCGCGGCCAGCAGCCGGGGCAGCGGCACCGAGTCGTGGCCCGTGCGGGCCGCCGGTGCCTCGAGAACCGCGGTCATTCCGCCCCCTCCGTCAGCCGGGCGAACAGGTCTTCCAGCCCGGTGCGGGCCCGCGTCGCCTCGTGGACCGCGACCCCCGCGCCCACCAGGACCTGCAGCACCCGCGGCGCCTCGGTCGCCGTGAGGTCGGCGCGGATCCCGTCCGGCGTCAGCCGCGCGCCGATCCGGTTCTCCCGCAGCACTTCCACGGCCTGCTCGGCGTCCGGCGTGCGGACCAGCAGGGCCGCGTTCCCGGACTCCAGCAGCTCCGCCAGCTCACCCTGCGCGACGACGTTCCCGGCCTGCAGCACGGCGACGTGCGTGCAGGTCGCCTCCACCTCGGCCAGCAGGTGCGACGACACCAGCACGGTGACGCCCTCGGCGTGCAGCTCGGCCACGATCCTGCGGATCTCCCTGGTACCAGCAGGGTCGAGGCCGTTGGTCGGCTCGTCGAGCACGACCATCTTCCGCGGCACGAGCAACGCCGAAGCGAGCCCGAGCCGCTGCTTCATGCCGAGCGAGTACCCCTTGTACCGCCGTCGCGCGGCCACTGTCAGCCCGACGCGCTCGAGCGCGGAGTCCACGGCGAGCGGGATCCCCGACGACGCCAGCCGCGGTTCGGCGGCGGCGAAGCGCAGGAGGTTGTCCCGGCCGGAGAGGAACGGGTGGAAACCTGGCCCCTCGACCAGCGCGCCGACGTCCGGCAGCGCGTGCGCGGCCGACTCGGGCATCTTGCGGCCGAGCAGCTCGACCTCACCCTCGGTCGGGCGCACCAGGCCCAGCAGCATCCGGATGGTGGTCGTCTTGCCCGAGCCGTTCGGCCCGAGCATCCCGACGACCGCGCCTTCGGGGATGTCGAGGTCGACGTGGTCGACCGCGACCGTGCCGCGGTAGACCTTGCGCAGCCCCCTGGTGCGCGCGGCCAGGGGAACCGCCGGGGCGGACGTCTCCGAAGAGACGTCCGCCCCGGACTCGACAGTCGTACTGGTCACTTCTGACCCAGCGCTTCGTACAGGACCTGCTCCGGCACCGCACCGGCGGCGAACCGGCCGTCGTCGGTCAGGATCGCGCTGCCCACCTTCGTGGTGATGAGGTGGCCGCTGCCCCAGGTGCCGCTGACCTTCTTGGTGAACCGGTCGAGCAGGGCCTGCGGGTCGGCGCCCCGGCCCTGGCGGTCACCCTGCTGCTTCGGCGCCGCGTTCAGCGCGTCGGCCGGGACCTTGCCGGTGACGACGGTGTCCCAGCCGTCGCCGACGACCTTGGTGTCCTGCTTCGCCTGCTCGGCGAGGTCCTTGTCCTTCTGGTCGACCGTCGGCGTCTTCTCCTGCACCTTGGCGCCCTTCGGCGGGGTGAAGGCGAAGAGGTCGGCCGGCTGCTGCGTGAACCGGATGTCGGTGAACGCGACCTCGAGGGCCGGCGTCGACGTCCCGTTGCTCAGCACCGAAACCCGCAGCGGCATCCGCGTCTGCGAGTCGACGGCCACGCGGATCTCGCGCAGCAGCGTGCGCTCGGCAGGCTTCGGCGTCAGGACCAGCTCGTAGGCCGGGCGGTCGGCGACGGTCGCGGTGCCGTCGACCGACACCGTGCTGCTCTCGCGGACCTTCGCCAGCAGCTCGGTGGTCGTCGCGACCGGGTCGGGCGTCTTCTCGCTGCCCGCGCCCTTCTGCTTGGCCACGTCCGCCGGGATGGTCACCTTGGTCGCGGTGTTGGTCTTGGAGCTGTAGTCCCAGACGGTCGTCCCGTCGTGGACCACGGTCTCCTGGCCCGCGCCCTGGGTGACGGCCAGGCGGCTCTTGCCCGCGCCGTCGGTGAAGATGTGCGCCGAGTCGATGTTCAGCGCGGACGCCCCCGGGATCGCGTTCCCCACCGCCGGCAGGCCGAGGTCGTTGCTGACCTTCAGCGTGCCGTCGAACGCCCCCGGCTTCGCCTTCGCGACCGACTGGACCAGGTCCTCGGCGCTCACCTGCGGCAGAGCCGGCTTGTCGTCGGCGCTGGCCGGCATCGCGATGAACGCGAGCCCGCCGGCACCGAGAGCGGTGCCCACGACCGCCGCGGTGATGCCCTTCGTCTTCGGTTTCATGCGTCTCTCCCTGTGTTCCCGAACCCGAGTGTGCTCGGTTCCCGGCTCCGACGCTTCCCTCTCGAGACTGAGATACCCCTGAAGGTTCTCCCCCCGACGCTGAGATCGTGCTGAGAGATCCCGCGGGACCTGCGCAAACCCGCCATGATGAGCATCGTGAAACCTCGGGTTCTGGTGGTCGACGACGAGCTGGGCGTGCGGAAGGCACTGCAACGCGGGCTGCGCGCGGAGGGGATGGACGTGGTCACCGCCGCGGACGGCCCCACCGGGCTCCAGCTGGCGAGCACCGGCTCGTTCGACGTCGTGCTGCTCGACATCATGCTGCCCGGCTTGTCCGGTTACCGCGTGCTCGAGCGGTTGCGCAAGGACGGCGTCACCACGCCGGTGCTGCTCGTCTCGGCCAAGGACGGCGAGGTCGACCAGGCCGACGGCCTCGACCTCGGCGCCGACGGCTACCTCGTCAAGCCGTTCTCCTTCGTGGTGCTGGTGGCGCAGGTCCGCGCGACGCTGCGCCGCGCCGGGCCGGACGCCAGCCGCGGCACGCTGCGGCTCGGCGCGCTGGAGGTCGACCGCGGGCTGCGTCAGGTGCACTGGAACGGCGAGGAGGTCGGCCTGAGCCCCCGCGAGTTCGCGCTGCTCGAGGTGCTCGTGGGACGCGCCGGCACGGTCGTCACCAAGGACGAGCTGCTGCGCGCGGTCTGGGGCGAGGAGCAGGCCGTGACGCGCAACCTCGTCGAGGTGTACGTCGGGTACGTGCGGCGCAAGCTCGACGCCGTCGGCGCCGGCGCGCTGCTGCGGACCGTGCGCGGGCACGGCTACCTGGCCTCGGACGCGCAGCTCGACGAGGTCATCACCCCGTGATCACCTGGTGGCGCGGGCGGTCCCTGCAGGCCCGGATCACCGTGCTGGCCGCGACGATCACCCTGGCCTGCCTGCTCGGGCTGGCCGCGCTGGCCGCGGCGCGGCTTTCGCCGTTGCTCATCGAGTCGGTCGACCGGGAGCTGACGGGCGCGCTCGGCCCGGCGAGCGCCGAGGTGAGCGCGGGACGTCCGCTGCCGGGCTCGGCGCCGGTGACGGTCCGGGTGCTCGACATCTCGGGCGCGGCGGTCGACGGCGGCACGCCGACCGGGCTGGATCCCGCGGAGGTGGGGCTGCTCAAGGCGGGGCAGCCGGTCCAGCAGGACGGCGCCCGCTACCTGGGCTCGGTCGTCAGCACGCCGGACGGGACGCAGCGGCTGGTCGTCGCGGGCGCCGGCCTGGTCGGGTTCTCCGCCGCCGTGCACTACGGCGGGGTGTGGCTGGTGGTCGTCGCGTCGGTCGGGGCGCTGGTCGCGGGCCTGGCGACGTGGCTGGTGGTGCGCCTGGCGCTGCGGCCGGTGGCGCGGATGCGGGGCACGGTGCGGGTGCTGCCGCCGGGCGCGCGGTTGCCGCTGCCGGACTCGCACGACGAGCTGCGCGCGCTCGCGGAGGAGTTCAACGCGCTGCTGGAGCGGCAGGAGCAGGCGAGCGAACGGCTCCGGCGGTTCACCGGCGACGCCGCGCACGAACTGCGCTCGCCCGTCGCGTCGATCCGCGTGCAGGCCGAGGTCGCCGTCACCAACCCCGATCCGGAGCTGTCCCAGGAGACCCTCGGCGACATCCTGACCGAGGCCGAGCGGCTCTCGTCGTTGCTGGACGGCCTGTTGTCGCTGGCCCGCTCGGACGCGGGGGAGGTGCCGCCCGCGGAGCCGGTCGAGCTGGTCAGCGAGGTCCGCGCGGCGGTCGGCCGGCTCCCGGCGGGGGCGCCGGAGACGCGGGTGAGCAACGCCGTCGCGCAGGCCTGGGCGTGGGCGCAGCACGGCGAGGTCGAGCTGGTGCTGGACAACCTGCTGCGCAACGCGTGCCGCTACGCGCGCGGGGAGATCGTGGTCTCGGTGCTGGCGACCCGCTCGTCAGTGCGGGTCGTGGTCGACGACGACGGGCCGGGGATCGCGCCGGAGCACCGGGAGAAGGTGTTCGACCGCTTCTACCGGGTGTCGGACGACCGGGCCCGGATCACCGGGGGAACGGGACTGGGGCTGGCGATGGTGGCGGAGACGGTCCGCCGCCGTGGTGGCCGGGTCCAGGTGGGCGAGTCCCCGGACGGCGGGGCGCGGTTCCAGGTCACCTGGCGTGCGGCGCCGGTCTCGTGAGTGGTTAGGCGGGTTCTAACCGCCCTGAACACTCACGACCGGTGCGCGCGGCCGGTCGGGTGGCGTGCCTCGGGGGACGGCTGGGGTGCTTGGGGTGCCGGTCGGCGTGTCCAACGGGCTGGCTCGCGTAGCTGGAGGTCGGCGCGCGTTCTCGACGGTCGGCTCGCGATCCCCGAGGGTTCGAGTCGTGCGCTTGGCCGGTCGGGCCGGCGTACCTGGAGGGTCGGCTGGCCTGCTTGGGGGACCGACTCGTGTGGCTGGAGGAACCGACTCGCGTGTTTCGGGGACCGACTCGTGTGGCTGGAGGAACCGACTCGCGTGTTTCGGGGGTCGGCTCGTGTGGCTGGAGGGTCGACACGCGTGATTGGAGGGTCGACTCGTGTGGCTGGAGGGTCGACTCGCGTGATTCCGGGGTCGACACGAGTGTTTGGAGAGTCGACACGCGTGATTGGGGGGTCGGCTCGTGTGATTGGAGGGTCGACACGTGATGGGGGAGCCGGCACGCGTGATTGACGGGTCGACACGGCGTGGGGCGCGGGCTTCCGGGTAGATTCCGGGGCTGTGAACGGTGTGATCGTGGGTGCCGCCCTGGTGCGCGACGGGAAGCTGCTGGCCCAGCAGCGGGCCTGGCCGCCGGGGCACGCGGGGCAGTGGGAGCTGCCCGGCGGGCGCGTCGAAGACGGTGAGTCCGACGCCTTCGCCCTGGCTCGCGAGTGCAGCGAGGAGCTGGACGTCGTGATCGAGGTCGGCGCGCGGGTCGGGCAGGAGATCCCGCTGCCCGGGGACAAGGTCCTGCGGATCTACGCGGCCTCGCTGGTCTCGCCCGGTGACGAGCCGCGGGCGGTGGAGCACCTGGCCGTGCAGTGGCTCGGGCCCGACGACCTCGACGACGTCGACTGGCTGCCCGCCGACCGCATCCTCCTGCCGGCCTTCCGGGAGCTGCTCGCCTGAGCGCACAGGAGAGCAGCCCCCGAGCGGCTCTTCAATTCGCGCCGATCATCCGCAACGCCGCCGACAGCCGGTGCGAGCCGCGCTCGGCGGCGCGGGCCGCGCCCGCCTTGCGGATCCGGTCCAGCTCCGCGACGTCGCCGAGCAGCGTCGACGCGCGTTCGCGCAACGGCCGCAGCTCCTCGATGACGGCGTCGGCGACGGCGTCCTTCACCTGGCCGTACGACGAGAACTCCTCGGCCAGGTCCTCCGGCGCGCCGCCCCGGCACGCGGCGAGGATCTCCAGCAGGTTCGCCATGCCCGGCCGGGTGTCCGGCGCGTGCACCGGCACCGAGCCGCCGTCGGTGACCGCGCGGCGGATCTTGCGGCGGATCTGGTCCGGCTCGTCGAACACGAACACCACGCCGGCCGCGTCCCGCGTCGACTTCGACATCTTGCGCGTCGGGTCGGCGAGGTCCTTCACCCGCGCCCCGGCGGGCGGGAGCACGGCCTCGGGGACGGTGAACACGTCGCCGTAGGTGCCGTTGAAGCGCTTGGCCAAGGTCCGGGCCAGCTCGACGTGCTGACGCTGGTCCTCGCCGACCGGCACCTCGTCCGCACCCTGCAGCAGGATGTCCGCGGCCATCAGCACGGGGTAGGTCAGCAGCGACAGCCGCACCCCGGCCTGGCCCTTGGACTTCTCCTTGAACTGGATCATCCTGGCCGCTTCGCCGTAGTTGCAGGTGCACTCCAGGACCCAGGTCAGCGCGCCGAGCTCGCGGACGAGATCGGACTGGACGAACACCCGCTCCGGATCGATGCCGGCGGCGATGAGGACGGCGAGCTGCTCACCCGCCAAGGATCGGAGTTTGGCGGGGTTGTGCGACGTCGTCATGCCGTGCAGGTCGGCGACGAAGTAGAGGTCCTCCGGCCCGCCCTCGGCGGCCCAGCGGCGCACGGCCCCGAGGTGGTTGCCGAGGTGGACGTGACCGGACGGGGTGATCCCGGACAGCTTGCTCATCGTGCGTCCTTTCGACGGGGACCACCCCGGCGAAGGCACGAAAAAGGCCGCCCGTCCGGGGCGGCCGCTGCTGGTTTCAGCGCAGGGTCAGAGGGCCGCCGAGGGCGGCCACCACTGGGACGTCTGCGCATGCATGCGGCGACTATAACCGAGCGGGACTACCGTCGTAACCATGTTCGCCGTAGTGCTGACCTACACCGCCCCGATCGAAGAGGTCGACCTGGCGCTGCCGGACCACGTGGAGTGGCTGGACCGGCAGTACGAGCGCGGCCTGTTCCTCGCGTCCGGGGCGCGGAAGCCGCGCGTGGGCGGTGTGATCATCACGCGCCCGATGTCCCAGGGGAAGCTGGACGCGATCCTGGCGAGCGACCCGTTCGCGGTGCGGAAGCTCGCGAAGTACGAGGTCGTCGAGTTCTCGCCGACGAAGACGGCGCCCGAGCTGCGGGCCCTCAACGAGGCCATCCCGCACTAGGCCGCCAGGTCGAGCTTCGCCTTCTTCAGCGCCAGCACCGGGCACTTCTTGCACCGCGGCTTGGAGCGGCAGCACTTCTTCTTGACCTTGCCGGCTTTCATCAGCTTGCGCACGACCTTGCGCGGGTCGTCCGGCTGCTTCTTGCCCACGCGTGAGCTCCTCGGATCGACGTCGCTGTCCGGCCCTCCAGATTAGGAGAGCCTAACCGATCTTGGGGCGTGGGGCTCCTCACAATGGGGGTGCAGGTATCCTTGGTGAGGTCCGCGTGTGACCAGAGCCGGTCACAGGATGCCTGACGGGCTTGCGCGGCCACCCACACCCTTGAAGTTCAGGAGTACTCGCGTGCCCGCAGTAAGCGCTACCGTCGAAACCGGCCGGCCGACCGGTAAGACCCGGCCCGACCTGCGCAACGTCGCGATCGTCGCCCACGTCGACCACGGCAAGACCACGCTGGTCGACGCCATGCTCCGGCAGTCGGGCGCCTTCGCCGAGCGCGCCGAGCTCGTCGACCGGGTCATGGACTCGGGCGAGCTGGAGCGCGAAAAGGGCATCACGATCCTGGCGAAGAACACCTCGATCCACCGCCAGACGCCCGAGGGCTCGGTGACGATCAACGTCATCGACACCCCCGGCCACGCCGACTTCGGCGGTGAGGTCGAGCGCGGCCTGGCGATGGTCGACGGTGTGGTCCTGCTGGTCGACGCCAGCGAGGGCCCGCTCCCGCAGACCCGCTTCGTGCTCCGCAAGACCCTCGAAGCCAAGCTGCCGGTGATCCTGCTGGTCAACAAGGTCGACCGGCCGGACGCCCGGATCGCCGAGGTCGTCGAGGAGACCCACGACCTGCTGCTGGACCTGGCCGGCGACATCGAGGACGCCGACCTCGACGCGATCCTCGACCTCCCGGTCGTCTACGCCTCCGCGCGCGCCGGCAAGGCGAGCCTGGCGCAGCCGGAGGACGGCGGCCTGCCCGACAGCGAGAACCTCGACCCGCTGTTCGACACCCTGCTCCGCCACGTCCCGCCGCCCGCGGCGGACCTGGACGCGCCGCTGCAGGCCCTGGTCACGAACCTCGACGCGTCGAACTTCCTCGGCCGCATCGCGCTGATCCGCATCCACGCCGGCCGGCTCCGCAAGGGCCAGACCGTGGCCTGGATGCGCGAAGACGGCACCGTGCAGAACGTCCGGATCTCCGAGCTGCTGGTCACCGAGGCGCTCACCCGCGTCCCGGCGACCGAGGCCAGCGCGGGCGAGCTGGTCGCCATCGCCGGCATCCCGGAGATCACCATCGGCGACACCCTCGCCGACTCGGAGAGCCCGGTGGCGCTGCCCCGGATCACCGTCGACGAGCCCGCCATCTCGATGACCATCGGCGTCAACACCTCGCCGCTGGCCGGGCGCAACGGCGGCGACAAGGTCACCGCGCGGCTGGTCAAGGCCCGCCTCGACGTCGAGCTGATCGGCAACGTCTCGATCCGCGTGCTGCCGACCGAGCGCCCCGACACCTGGGAGGTCCAGGGCCGTGGCGAGCTGGCGCTGGCCATCCTGGTCGAGCAGATGCGGCGTGAGGGCTTCGAGCTGACCGTCGGCAAGCCGCAGGTGGTGCTCCGCACGATCGACGGCAAGCTCCACGAGCCGTTCGAGCGCCTGTACATCGACTCGCCGGAGGAGCACCTCGGCGCGATCACGCAGCTCCTCGCGTCCCGCAAGGGCCGCATGGAGGACATGAGCGGCAACGGCACCGGCCGGATCAAGCTGGTCTACGTGCTCCCGTCGCGCGGCCTGATCAGCTTCCGCACCGACTTCCTCACCGAGACCCGCGGCACCGGCATCGCGAACCACGTGTTCGAGGGCTACTTCCCGTGGGCGGGCGAGATCCGCACCCGTCACAGCGGCTCCCTGGTCGCCGACCGGACCGGCCCGGTCACCGCGTACGCGATGATCCAGCTGGCCGACCGCGGCACGTTCTTCGTCGAGCCGGGTGCCGACGTCTACGAGGGCATGGTCGTGGGCGAGAACCCGCGCTTCGAGGACCTCGACATCAACATCACCAAGGAGAAGAAGCTGACGAACATGCGTCAGTCCTCCGCCGACGTGATGGAGACGCTGGCCCGCCCGCGCAAGATGGGCCTGGAAGAGGCCCTGGAGTTCTGCTCGGTCGACGAGTGCGTCGAGGTGGCCCCGGAGGTCGTCCGCGTCCGCAAGGTCACGCTGGACATCAACACCCGGGCCAAGGAGCGCTCGCGCGCCAAGAGCCGCGACAACGCCTGATCCGATTCTCGAAAGGGCCTCCCGGCGACTGCCGGGAGGCCCTTTTTTCGATTGCGCTCGTGACCCTGCGTCCGATATACCGGGGCCCAGCGTCACCGAAATCTTCGAGCTTCTCGTTATATCTTTATAGGCGCCGCGCCTGGTGTTCACCTCCGCCCGGCGCCGTCCCGTGTCCGGGCCGTGTTCGTTCCGCCGTTCCGGAACGGTCCGGGAACCCGGACGGCGGTCCGCGCGTCCTTTTCCATAGCGCCACGAAGGGGCGCCGGACCCGGCCGATCCGGGTATGGGAATCTCGGTTCCGGCGGCGGAGGGGGTCATGGGAGCATGACTGACCCGATCGGCGGAATCCGGAAGGAACAGGGCGTGCGGGTGAATCGCAAGGCAGGGCCGGTACTGGCTCTCGCGGCCGTCCTGCTCGCCGCCTGTTCGAACACCCCGCCGCCCCCGGTCGTGTCGTCGTCGGTGGCGCCGGCCTCGACCACCGGCAAGACGCCGTCGCAGATCGTCGTCGGCGTCGACGACGTGCTCGGCGGGTACAACCCGCACAACCTCGCGGACTCCTCGCAGGTGACCTCGGCGCTCTCGCAGCTGCTGCTGCCCTCGGTGTTCCGCCAGAAGGACGACGGCAGCACCCTGCTCGACAAGAACCTCATGAAGTCCGCGCAGGTGATCTCGCAGCAGCCGTTCGTCGTCGCCTACGAGATCCGGCCGGACGCCTCCTGGTCCGACGGCGCGCCGATCGCCGCGGAGGACTTCGACTACCTGCGCACCCAGATGCGCGACCAGCCCGGCGTGATCGGCCCGGCCGGCTACCGCCAGATCACCGACCTGCAGTCCCGCGAGGGCGGCAAGCGCGTCGAGGTCACCTTCGCCAAGCCCTACCCCGGCTGGCAGACGCTGTTCTCGGACCTGCTGCCCGCCCACCTGCTCAAGGACGCCCCCGACGGCTGGCGCGGCGCGCTGGCCTCGAACTTCCCGGCCATCGCCGGCCCGTTCTCGATCAAGAGCCTCGACACCGCCCGCGGCGAGGTGATCCTCGAGCGCAACGAGCGCTACTGGGAGAAGCCGGCCGCGGTCGACCGGATCGTGCTGCGCCGTTCGGACCAGAACACGCTGCTCGCCGCCCTGCAGAGCGGCAACGACCAGTTCGCCCTGGCCCGGACCACCGGTGACGAGCTCAAGCGGCTGGGCGAGCTCGGCTCGGCCGTCCAGCTGCACACCGTGGCCCGCCCGCTCGTCGCCGACGTGCTGCTGCGCCCGGTCAGCGCCACGCTGCAGGACGCGCAGGTCCGCGCCGGGATCGCCGCCCTGGTCGACCGGACCAAGCTGATCACCGAGGGCGTCAACGGCGGCCCGTCGGCGACGCTGCACGCCGACGCCCAGGTCAAGGCCCCCTCGGTCGCCGGGTACACCGCGACCATCCCGCCCGGCCCGCCGACCGCGCCCGACGTCGCGAAGGCCGAAGAGTCGCTGAAGGCGGCCGGGTACACCAAGACCGCGGGCACCTGGCGCAAGAACGGCCGGGCGCTCTCGCTGGTCATCGCCTCGCCCGCCGCCCAGGAGCCGTACGCGTCGATCGCCAAGGAGCTCACCGGCGAGCTGGTCGCGCAGGGCATCGAGGTCAACGCGATCACGCCGCCGCCGCGGGACCTGTTCAGCGGATTGCTCGCGATGCCGGTCGTCGGCGGGGTGCAGCAGCCCGCTGGCGACTCGGCCGGCAACGTCGGTGTCGACATCGCGGTCGTGCCGCAGGCGGTCGGCGGCGACACGGCGTCGGTGCTCGCGTCGACCTTCGGCTGCCGCACCGAGCAGACGGCGGCGGGCGCGGACACGACCAAACCGGTCGTTCCGGGCAATTCGGCGGGGTTCTGCGACCCGGCGCTGCAGCCCTCGATCGACGCCGCGCTCTCCGGCTCGACCCCCATCGCCGAGGCCCTGACCACCCTTGAGCCTGAACTTTGGCGTCAGAACGTGGTGATTCCGTTGTTCCAGATGGCTGACACACTGGCGATTGGTTCGGGCATCTCGGGCGTCACGCCGGGTCCCCCCATGGTGGGTCCGTTCGGGTCCGCCGTGAACTGGACTCGCGGCCCGAAGTAATCACTCGGCTACGCATTCAGTACTACCGGGTGATCTTTAGCGACGCCTTCGGGTGGGGGGCATTGATTCCATGAGGTAACCGTCGTATTTCTGGATGTCCGCTGGAAGTCACCCTTTGGTCACGATCGACCCTGAACTGGTGACTGTCGGTGCTTTTCCTTTCTAGCGTGCTCCCGCAGTGCGCCAGTTGAGTGTCGCTTGGCGTGTCGTAGGCTCCGGCACCAAACCGGAGCGGTGTGGGTCCTTGTCACAATTCAAGGGCTCAGTGCTAGGAGGGCACACTTCATGAGGAGAACCAAAGCAGTCTCCGCCTTGTCGCTCGTCGCAGCGGGCACGCTGCTGCTGAGCGCCTGCAGCGGCGGCGATTCGGGTTCGGGCAGCACGGACCAGAACGGGTCGTCGACCGACGTCAAGTCGATGGCTGTCGGCAAAGCCGAGACGGGTGACTCGTTCAAGCTCGCCGACGTCAAGGGCTGGGACGGCACCGTCACGGTCGGGATCGACGACGGGTACTCGGGGTACAACAACAACACCCCGGACACCAACAGCTCGTACAACACGTACATCTTGACGGCCGTGCTCGAAGACTCCTTCGTCCTCGACGGCAACAACAAGGTGCTGCTCAACGCCGACATGTTCGACTCGATCGACGTGACCTCCAAGGACCCGCAGGTCGTCACGTACAAGATCAAGCCGAACATCAAGTGGTCCGACAACGCCGCCTTCGACTGCCACGACCTGTACCTGAACTGGCTCTCGCAGAGCGGCCAGGCCAAGGGCTCGGACGGCAAGAACCCGTTCAACGCCGCGTCGACCACCGGCTACGACAAGATCAAGACCGCCACCTGCAAGGACAACCTGACCTTCGAGACGGACTACAGCGAGCCGTACCTCGACTACAAGGGCCTGTTCAGCGGGGTCTCGATCCTGCCGGCGCACATCCTCGAGAAGAACACCGGCATCGCGGACATCACCAAGCTCGCGCCGACCGGTGACCCGGCCCAGCTGTCCAAGGCCGGCGACTTCTGGACGAACAAGTGGAAGGGCTTCGACAAGGCGCTCATGCCGGCCTCCGGCCCGTACATGATCGACGCGTTCGACGCCAACCAGAAGGCCGTCACGCTGGTCAAGAACCCGAACTGGGCGGGCGGCAAGGGCGGCCCGGCCAAGATCATCGTCCGCGCCATGGAAGACACCAAGGCCATGGCGACCGCGCTGCAGAACGGCGAGATCGACGTCGCGGCGTCGACCCAGCCGGACGCCACCGCGGCCCAGACGATGAAGAGCCTCTCGGCGCAGGGCGTCACCTACGGGTCGGCCGCACAGCTGACCTACGAGCACCTCGACCTGCAGTTCAACCGCATGTTCAAGGACGACGCGCTCCGCAAGGCGTTCTTCGAGTCGGTCGACCGCAAGGCCATCACGGACAAGCTGCTCAAGGAAGTCCAGGCCGACGCGTCCCCGCTGAACTCGATCGTGTTCTTCCAGGGTGAAGAGGGCTACACCGACCTGTACGGCAGCAAGGCCGGCCTGGGCGCCGACGCCGCGGCCAAGACGCTGACCGACGCCGGCTGGGCCAAGGGTGCCGACGGCATCTTCGCGAAGAACGGCCAGCGTGCTTCGTTCAAGATCACGCACAACCAGAACGCCCGCCGCAGCCAGACCGTCGAGATCATCATCTCGCAGGCCAAGGCGGCCGGTATCGAGGTCAAGGACGAGACCGACGCCAACTTCCTCAAGGGTGGCCGCGTCTCGACCGGTGACTACGACATCGCGCTGTTCGGCTGGTCGTCGGCTCCGTTCAAGTCGCAGTCGCGCTCGATCTACGTCTGCCCGAACAACGGTGGTGACCAGAACTACCAGAACCTCTGCGACCCGAAGATCGACGAGGCGTTCACCGCTGCCGTGAAGGCGACGGACGAGCAGAGCAAGCTGCAGAACTACCAGGCCGCGGACAAGGCGATCGCCGACAAGTACGCGACCATGCCGCTGTTCCAGACCCCGTCCATGTGGGCCTTCAAGGGCATCGACCGCGTGTACATGCAGTCGTACAACGGTGTCCTGTGGAACGCCGGCGAGTGGGAGCAGAAGAAGTAGGGCTCTGCCCGCCTCTTCTTTCCCCTCGCTCCAGATGACCTGGGAGGTACCGGGGTCCGGCCACGAGCCGGGCCCCGGTACCCACCGGAAGTAGCTGTTGACCGTAGGGTTACCACCACTACGGTAGACAACCGGGTAGCGGTCCAGCGCACTTCTGACGACCAGGCCCGGATGAGGAGCAGTTCGTTGAACCTGGTGATCTACATCCTTCGCCGTCTGGCGATATCGATTCCCGTCCTCCTGGTCGGGACCTTTTTGTCGTTCGTGATGGTCGCCGCCACCGGTGACCCGCTGGGCGAGATCCGCAACAACCCGCTGATGAGCAAGGACGCGATCGACGCGCTCTCCCACAAGCTGGGGCTGGACCAGGGCGTCGTCCCGCGCTACTTCACCTGGCTCGGGCACTTCCTGACCGGCGACTGGGGCACCTCGATCGCGCAGGGCAACGCCCTCGCACCGGTCGCGCCCAAGGTCACGGCCGCGTTCGCCGTCACGCTCAAGCTGGTGGTCGGGGCCGAGATCCTCGCGCTGATCATCGGCATCATCGTCGGTGTGCTGGCCGCGGTGAAGCAGTACTCGATCATCGACTACATCGCGACCACCCTGGCCTTCCTGCTCTTCTCGATGCCGATCTTCTGCGTCGCGATCGTGCTGAAGCGCTACGCGATCGAGATCAACGGCTGGGTGCGGGACCTGGGCCTGTCGGACGTCCTCGGCAATCCATGGCTGCGCACGATCAGCCCGGAGCAGCTGAAGACCGACGGCGTCGGGGACTTCATCACGAGCACGGTCGGCGCGTACCTGCTGCCCACCCTGTCCATCATGGCGATCAGCTTCGCCGCGTACAGCCGGTTCCAGCGGGCCTCGATGCTCGAGGTCATGGGGTCCGACTACGTGCGCACCGCGCGCGCCAAGGGCCTGGCGAACGGCCGGGTCATCTTCCGGCACGCCTTCCGCAACGCCCTGATCCCCGTGACGACGCTGTTCTCGGTGAACTTCGGCTCGGTGCTGGCCGGGGCGATCATCACCGAGACGGTGTTCAACTGGCACGGCATGGGCACGCTGCTGGTGGAAGCCGTCACGAAAAACGACACGCAGGTGCTGATGGGGTGGCTCGTGGTCATCGCCTCCAGCGTGGTCGTCGCCAACCTGATCGCCGACCTGATGTACGGCATCCTGGACCCGAGGATTCGCGTTGGCTGACTTGAACTCAATTCTCGCGAGCGAAGCCGCGACGACCGACGGCACCCTGCCGCCGGAGGCCCTGCCGGAGCCGCGGAGCCAGGGCAAGCTGGTCCTGCGCAAGTTCCTGCACCACAAGCTGGCGATGGCCTCGACCGCGCTGCTGGTGCTGATCATCCTGCTCAGCATCCTGATGCCGCTCTTCTGGCCGCACAGCTACGAGGACAGCTCCTTCCCGTCCTTCGCGAAGCCGAACGGGGACTTCCCGCTGGGCACCACGCAGGTCGGCAAGGACATGGTGTCGCAGATCCTGCGCGGCACCCAGTTCTCGCTGCTGATCGCGCTCACGGTGTCGATCCTGTCGACCCTCGTCGGTGTCGTCCTCGGTGCTCTGGCGGGCTACCTGCGCAGCTTCACCGACTCGGCGATCTCGCGCGTGACGGACCTGTTCCTGATCATCCCGCAGATCGCCGCGGCGGCCATCCTCGCCAAGGTGTTCGGCGGCGGTGCCTGGTACATCGTCGCGCTGGTGCTGGCCGCCTTCGGCTGGATGCAGATCGCCCGGATCACCCGCGCCGAGGCGATGTCGCTGTCCCAGCGCGAGTTCGTCGACGCGGCTCGCGCTTCGGGTGCCGGCACTTTCCGGATCATCTTCAAGCACCTGGTGCCGAACATGGTCGGCAGCATCACGGTCAACGCGACCCTCGCGGTCGCGCAGGCCGTGCTGGCGGAAGCCGCGCTGTCGTTCATCGGCCTCGGTGTGCAGCTGCCGGACACCTCGCTCGGCCGCGTCATCCTGGAGAACTACGCCCAGCTGCAGACGCGACCGGCGCTGTTCTTCGGGCCGTTCATCGTGCTCGTGCTGATCTCGCTGACGATCAACTTCATCGGTGACGGTCTTCGCGACGCCTTCGACCCGCGTCAGCGGAGGATGAAGGCCTGAAAGCACACGACTGCGGGGGGTGACCGGGTTCCGGTCACCCCCCGCGGTCGTTTCAGCGTCCGGCCGACTCGTCCTGGATGCCGCCGAGCTGGGCGCGCAAGACGTGCTCGGCCAGCGGCGTCTGCCGGTACAGGACGCTGCGGCCCGACCGCCGGCTGGTCACCAGGCCGGCGTCACGCAGGACCGCGAGGTGCTCGCTGACCGAAGCCGGGCTCTGCCCGAGCTCGCGGGCGATCCGGGTCGTGGACATCGGGACGTCGGTGCGGCGCAGGATGGCCGCCCGGGTCCGGCCGAGCAGCGTGGCCAGCGGCTCGGCCGTCTTCGGCGTCAGGGCGTCGGCCCCTTCCCACACCCGGGCGATGCCGCGCGCGGCGTAGGTCAGCCCGAAACAGCCCGTCTCCCCGTCCTCGAGGATCAGGTCCGGCCAGGTGAAGACCGACGGCGTGAGGATCATCTCCGACGCCTCGTACACGGCGTCGGCGAAGTGCGGCTTGTCGATGTGCAGGAGGTTGCCCTCGACGCCGACCTCCGGGTGAAGGTCCCGCAGCAGCGCGTAGAACCCGTGGTCGACCAGCGCGGCCATCCGCCGGCTCACGTCGTCCTCGAGTACCGCGCACATCCGGGGCCAGTGCGGCCGGATCACCGCGTCCCAGTAGTCCCAGAGGGCCTCGGCCAGCCGGGCGGTCGCCCGCGCGCCGGACGCGAGGAGGTCGGCCACCTGCCGGGGCGGGGTCCGGCCGGACCAAACCTCGCGCAGGTCGCGCTCCAGCTCGTCGACGGTGACGGCGGTCAGCGCGGAAAGCTGGTCCTCCAGCGACGGCTGGGGGATCCGCCCGCGAGGCACCAGGCACGAGGCGATGTACCGCCCGGGCGGGACCACGGACAGCAGCAGCTCCAGGTCGACGCCGTCCAGCCGGGCCCGGGCCTGCCGCAGCCAGGGCGTGTGCACGTGAGCCGGCCGGGGCAGGCCCAGCAGCCGCAGGCTCGACGTCGCCTCGGCCAGCGGCGAGAAGCAGAACCGCGTCCGCCCGAGCACGTCCGGACTCAGCACGAAAGTGATCACAAGCCCTCGACCCGCCGTTGGATGGGGGAATCGTCCTCCCCGGGCGAAGGGTGGCGCAACCGCGGCCGAGGATTCGGCGGAAGCCGAAACGTTGGCCCTGACGTCGCGGAGCCGGATGCTGTTCGCGTGCCGGACGGTGGTGGGGGTCGCGGATGAATCTCGTGCTCTACGTGCTCCGCAGGGTGGTCATCTCGATCCCGGTCCTGCTGGTCGGCACGTTCCTCTGCTTCGTCATGGTGTCCAACACGGGCGACCCGCTCGGCGAGCTTCGCAACAAGCCCGGCATCAGTGCCCAGGCGATCGCCACCACCGAGCACCAGCTGGGTCTCGACCAGCCCGTTCTCGCCCGGTACTTCACCTGGCTCGGCCACTTCCTGACCGGCGACTGGGGCATCTCGATCGCCCAGGGCAACGCCCTGGCCCCGGTGCAGCCGAAGGTGATGGCCGCGTTCAGAGTGACGCTCGAGCTCGTGCTCGCGGCTTCGGTGCTGGCGCTGGTCTTCGGGGTGCTGGTGGGCGTGCTCGCCGCCGTCAAGCAGTACTCGCTCTGGGACTACCTCGCGACGACGGCGGCGTTCCTGATGTTCTCGATGCCGATCTTCTGCGTCGCCATCGTGCTCAAGGGCTACGCGATCCGCGCCAACGGCTGGGTGCGCGACCTGGGGCTGGCGGACGTCCTCGGCGACCCGTGGCTGCGCACGACGAGCCCGGAGAGCCTCTCGGCCACCGGCGTCGGCGACGCGCTCGCGAAGTACGTCGGCGCGTTCCTGCTGCCGACACTGTCCATCATGGCCATCACGTTCGCCGCCTACAGCCGGTTCCAGCGCGCGTCGATGCTGGAGGTCCTGGAAGCCGACTACGTGCGCACAGCGCGCGCCAAGGGCGTCTCGAACGCGCGGGTCGTCTGGCGGCACGCGTTCCGCAACGCGCTGATCCCGGTGATGACGCTGTTTTCGGTCAACTTCGGCGCCACGGTCACGGGCGCGATCATCACGGAGACGGTCTTCAACTGGCACGGCATGGGCACGGTGCTGGTGGAGGCGGTCAACAAGAACGACCCCCAGGTGCTGATGGGCTGGCTGGTGGTGATCGCGGTGAGCGTGGTGGTGGCCAACCTGGTCGCGGACCTGATGTACGGCATCCTGGACCCCCGCATCCGCGTCGGCTGACCTGGGCGATCGGGCAGAATCGCCGGGTGAGCTGGGTGACGAACATGATGCTGTCCACCGCCATGGAGGACTGGGAGGCCGCCGAGACGCTGAGCGAATGGCTGCGCACCGAAGCGCCCAGGCGCTACGACCCGGCCGCGCTCGGCTGCGGCTACCTGCGCCGGCTGACCGAAGGCGCGGACCCGCCCTGGGGCGGCTGGAAGTCCCCGGAGTGCGCGGTCTGGGCCGGCACGCTCAACCACGCCGACCCGGCCGCCGTGCTGGACCGGGTGCGGCGGCTCCCGTGGCGTGCCCCGCACGCCGTCCAGCTCTTCCTGATGGATCAGGAGCAGCTGTTCTTCCGGGTCTGGATGATGCGGGAGGGTGAGCTGCGCCAGTACGCCCCGGAGCGGCCGGACGAGGAGGACCCGGCCTTCGGCCGGCCGTACCACCCGTGAAACGCCGGAAGGCCGCCACCCGGTGTGGGTGGCGGCCTTCCGCGTGTCAGAGAGCGTCAGTCGGCGACCGGCGCCAGCCGGCCCGCTTCCCAGGCCGCGCGGCGCTCGGCCTGCAGCACCGGGTCGGCGACCGGGGCCGCCGACAGCAGGCGCCGCGTGTACTCCTGCTGCGGCGAGTGCAGCACCTGGTCACGGCTGCCGACCTCGACCAGCTTGCCGTACTGCATCACCGCGACGCGGTCGGCCAGCAGGTCGACCACCGCGAGGTCGTGGCTGATGAACAGGCAGGCGAACTGCAGCGACTGCTGCAGGTCGAGGAACAGGTCCAGCACGCGGGCCTGCACCGACACGTCCAGCGCCGAGGTCGGCTCGTCGGCGATCAGCAGCGCCGGGTCGAGCGACAGGGCCCGGGCGATCGCCACGCGCTGGCGCTGGCCGCCGGAGAGCTCGTGCGGGTAGCGGTTCATGTAGTGCCCGCCCAGCTCGACCTTGTCGAGCAGCGAGCGCACGCGCGCCGAGAGCTCCTTGCCGGCCAGCACCTTGTGCAGCACCATCGGCTCGGCGATCGACTCGCCGATCGTCATCTTCGGGTCCAGCGTGGACGCCGGGTCCTGGAAGACGATCGAGAAGAACCGGCGCAGCGGGCGGATCTCCTTCGCGGACATCGTCGTGATGTCCTTGCCGGCGATCGCGACGGTGCCCTGGGTGGCCCGGAGCAGGCCGACGGCGCAGCGGCCGACGGTCGACTTGCCGGAGCCGGACTCGCCGACCAGGCCGACGATCTCGCCCTTGGCGATGGTCAGCGAGACGTCGTCCACCGCGCGGTTCTTGTTCTGGCCGCGGCGGCCCGGGTACTCGAGGACCAGGTTCTTGATCTCCAGGGCCGGCGCGGCCTCTTCGATCACGGCCTCCAGCTCGGCGTCGGCCAGCCGGATGTCCTCGGCGATCTTGGCCGCCTCGGTGCTGTCGGAGGCGATCCCGGCGTCGTCGAGCAGGCGGCGGCCCTCGGGGCGCTGGCCGAGGACGGGCACCGCGGCGAGCAGCCGCCGGGTGTAGTCCTCCTTGGGCGAGGCGAACAGCTCGCGCACCGGCGCCTGCTCGACGATCTCGCCCTGGTACATCACGATGACGCGGTCGGCCATGTCGGCGACGACGCCCATGTCGTGGGTGATCAGCACGATCGCGGTGTCGAGGGTGTCGCGCAGCTTGCGCAGCAGGCCCAGGATCTCCGCCTGCACGGTGACGTCCAGCGCGGTGGTCGGCTCGTCGGCGATGATGACCTGCGGGTCGCAGGCGATCGCCATGGCGATGACGACGCGCTGGCGCAGGCCACCGGAGAGCTGGTGCGGGTACTGCTTGAACCGCAGCTCCGGGTTCGGGATGCCGACCAGGTCGATCAGCTCGACGGCGCGCTTGTCGGCGGCGGACTTGGAGATGTCCTGGTGCGAACGCAGGGCCTCACGCAGCTGCCAGCCGATCGTGTAGACCGGGTTCAGCGCCGTCATCGGCTCCTGGAAGATCATCGCGACCTGGTTGCCGCGGATCTTCTGCATGTCCTTCTCTTTGAGGTCCGCCAGGTTGCGCTCGCCGAGGCGCAGCTCGCCGGCGATCCGGCTGGTCTTGGGCAGCAGGCCCAGCACCGACATCGACGTGACGGACTTGCCGGAGCCGGACTCCCCGACCACGGCGACGATCTCGCCGGGCTTCACGTCGAACCCGATGCCCTTGACCGCGTCGACGACGCCGTCCTCGGTCGGGAACGACACGCTCAGGTCGGAGATCGACAGAACGGAACCGGACACACCGGCGACGTCCGCCGAAGTTGCTTCAGTGCTCACCAAGATGCCCTTCGTGGGGGTACAGACGATCGCGACGCGGCGGTCGCGACTCGCGCGAGGATAACCGAGGGTGTCCCCGACGAAGGTCGGAGCACGGGAATTACGCTCAACCCGTGATCTCCCCGGTACCGCGAAGGCTGCTGCTCGTCCACGCCCATCCCGACGACGAGAGCATCACCACCGGCGCCACGATCGCACGATACGCCGCCGAAGGTGCCGAGGTGACCGTGGTGACCTGCACGCTCGGTGAGGAGGGCGAGATCGTCCGCGAGCTGCCGGAGCTGGCCGGGCTGGGGGCCTGGGCCGCCGACCAGCTGGGCGGTTACCGCGTCGCCGAGCTGAAGGCCGCGTGCGCCGCGCTGGGGGTGTCACGACATCGTTACCTGGGCGGGATCGGGCGGTGGCGCGATTCGGGCATGGCGGGCACGCCGGCGGCGGCGCACCTGCGGGCGTTCGCCGGTGGCGCCCTAGAGGAGCAGGCGGCGCAGCTGACGGAGATCCTGGACGAGGTCCGGCCGCAGGTCGTCGTCACCTACGACGCCTTCGGCGGTTACGGCCACCCCGACCACATCCGCGCCCACGAGGTCACCATGGCCGCGGCGCCCCGGGCGTCGTCGGTCGCGAGGGTGTTCCACACGGTCGCGTCGCGTGACGCCGTCCGCGCCGGGCTGGCCGAGCTGCGGGACGGCGGGACGTCCCGCTTCCCGGTGCCGCCCGACGCCGGGCTGCCGGTGACGCCGGACGAAGAGATCACAACGGTCCTGGACGTCGCCGCGTACCGGCCCGCGAAACTGGCGGCACTGCGCGCGCACGCGACGCAGCTGACCGTGGTCGAGGGCGCCGTCCCGCACTTCGCGCTGACCAACGAGCTGGCCCAGCCGATCCCGGCGCACGACTACTTCGTGCTCGCCCACGGCCCGGCCGCGGGTGCGGACGCCGATCTGTTCGGTGGACTGTGACCGCGCCGGACCGGCTGACCGGGGCCCAGCTCGGCTTCCTGCTCCTGCTGGCGTTCGACGCCGTGCTGCTGGGCGTGCTGGAGCTGTTCTTCCTGCCGCTGCGGATCGGCGTCGTCCCGCTGCCGGTGACGGTGCTGGTCGGCGCGGTGACGACACCGTTGCTGGTGTCGACCACCGCGAAGCTGGTGCGGCCGTCTCTTTCGTGGGTACCCCTCGTGGTGTGGGTGCTCGTCGTGTTCGGGTTCGGCATGCTGGGTCCGGGCGGTGACCTGGTACTGATCCAGGACTGGCGGGCGCTGCTGCTGCTCGGTGCGAGCGCGCTACCCGGCGCGATGGTGCTCGGTGGCGGGCTGGGCCGAGCGGCGGGAAGGAAACCGGGACGTGGCTGAGGCGATTTCCGACAAGCAGGTCGTGGCGGTGCTGCGCCCGTTCGTGCGGGCCTGCGGGCCGATGCTCGACGCGCTGCGCGAGTCCGACCCGTTCGGGCTGCAGGCGCGCGACCGGCGGGAGCAGGACGACCTCGCCGAGGTCGAGTCCGGGCTCAAGGCGAAGCTGATCCACGGGCTGACGTCGGTGAAGGTCCCCGGCACGGCCGCGTGGGGCCGGATGACCGGCTACGACCGCTCGAGCTGGTGGATGAACCGCGTCGGCCGGTTCACGGCGCTGCTGACGTCGATCCCCGGCCTGGGCGGCGCGCTGGCCGACCGGCTGCCGGTGCAGGACACGCTCGGCGCGGCGTCGCAGGGGCTGCTGCTGTGCGCGATCGCCGGCGAATACGGCGTCACGGACGTCGGGACGCGCGTGCAGCTGATCGCGGCGGTGCTGTTCGAGCGGGACATCGACGCCGACCTCGCGGCGGGACGGCACCCGGAGCACGACGAGGCCGCGGAGGCCGAGGAAGCCGCGAGGCTGACCGAAGAGCTCACGGCGTCCGAGAAGAAGCACGGCAAGGCGACGATCAAGGCCGCGGCGGGCACGCTGTGGCGCCTCGGCCGCGGCCTGCTCGCGATCACCGGCGAGCTGGAGAAGCGGCCGCGGGGCAACTTCGTGCACCGGGCGCTGGGCATGCTCCCGGTCGTCGGCGCGGCGGGCGACTACCTCGGCGAGCGGTCCGGGCTCAAGGAGGTCTGGAAGCGGGCGCACACCTGGCTGACCGCGCACCCGGTCCAGGCCCGCTGACCCCGCCCGTCAGTTCCAGAAGCGGAAGACGCTCGCGCCCGCGCGGGCACCCTCTTCGAAGCCGCCGAGGCCGTCGTAGATCCAGAACGCGCCGTCCCACAGCGCGTTGCTCGCGGGCTGGAAGAACCACAGGATCGCGAACAGGAGGATCGGCGCCCACGGGCGCACCTTGGCCCCGAACTCCCGCGCCTGCGGCGGCAGGTACGGCTCGATCGCGCCCCAGCCGTCGAGGCCGGGGATCGGGAGGATGTTCAGGATGAAGGTCAGGACCTGCAGCAGCGCCAGGTAGGAGATCGCGACCACCAAACCGCCCGCCATCGGCACCAGCGACACCACGAGCGTCAGCGCCGCGCCGACCGCGAGGTTGCTCAGCGGCCCGGCCAGCGAGACCCACGAGGACGTCCCGCGCGAGCGCAGCGCGCCCCGGTTGATCCAGACGGCGCCGCCGGGCAGCGGGATGCCGCCGATGATCAGGAAGATGAGCGGCAGGACGATCGACAGGACCGGATCGGTGTACTTCCGGACGTCCAGCGTCAGGTAACCCTTGTGGGCGACGCTGTAGTCACCGCCGCGGTAGGCGACCATCGCGTGGCCGAACTCGTGCAGCGACAACGACGCCACCCAGCCGGCGGCGACGAAGATCACGACGCCGGCGATGAGGAGTGGATCGCGGTCGCCGACCAGGACGGTGGTGACGTCGCCGAAGGCGGCCATCACGCCACCGGCGACGGTGAGGGCGAGGATGCCGAGGAAGACCGGGCTGGGACGCGTCGCTGACTTCTGCACGCTTCCAGTCTTCCGTATGCCCGGTGTGAAGTTACCGGCGTGTCCCCTTGCGCGATCGGGCCGAAGGGTCCCCCGAACTCGCTACTCCGCTTGACCTGACCGCACTACACGGGTGTAATCACAGTGATGTCATTCGTCGTCGAGGGGACGACGGGTGTCGTTTCACCACCGCCAGCCTGGGGAGTGCTAGGGAGCGAGGAGGCGGACGTGCGGTTGGAAGCCGATGGTAAGGAATGGGGGCACGTCATGAGTTGGGGCGAGATCCCGGAGCAGGCTCTGGGAGATCTCACCGAGCTCATCGATGCCACCGAGGAAGAGCAGGACTGGCAAGAACGCGCTCTGTGCGCGCAGACGGACCCGGAGGCGTTCTTCCCCGAGAAGGGCGGCTCCACCCGCGAAGCCAAGCGGATCTGCTTGGGCTGCGAGGTCAAGGACGAGTGCCTTGAGTACGCGCTGGCCCACGACGAACGCTTCGGCATCTGGGGCGGTCTGTCCGAGCGGGAGCGCCGGAAGCTGAAGAAACGCGCGGTTTGAGGGGAGATCACCGGTGATGCGTGGCGTCACCGGTGATTCCAAGTAGGTGAACACTCGGCGTGGGTTCACCATCGGGTGACGGACCGGGGCCGTAGGGTGGCCGCACCGGTCCACCGCCTGATCTGGAGCGTTTGTTGCCCCGCACCGCCGCGCCGCCCGCCCTGCGCACCGCGCCCGTTCTGGCCATTGTGGTCTGTCACAACGGCGAAAACTGGCTGCCGCTGGCGCTTTCTTCGTTGCGCCGCAGCACTCTCCGTCCCCGGCACGTGCTCGCCGTCGACACCGGGTCCACCGACGCGACCCCTCGTCTCCTGGCCGAAGCGGCCGACCCGGACAGCGATCCGGATTCTTCTCCCGTGCTCTCCGGGATCATCACGCTTTCGAGTGAAACGGGCTTCGCCGCCGCGGTGGCCGAAGCCGTCGAGCACGCCGCGGAGCGGTGGGGCGACCCTGGAGCGTGGCTCTGGCTGCTGCACGACGACTGCGCGCCCGAACCCGACTGTCTCGACGAACTCCTGCGCGTGGCCACCGCGAAACCGTCCGCGACCGTGCTCGGTGCGCTCGGTCTCGACTGGACCGACCCGCGCCTGATCGTCGAAGCCGGCCTGTCGACCGACGCGTCCGGGCACCGGCAGCAGATCGCCGCGACCGGCGACGACCCGGCCGAAGTGCTCGCCGTGCCCAGCGCGGGCTCGCTCGTGCGCCGCGACGCCTGGGACGCCCTCGGCGGCTTCGACCCGGATTTCCCCTTGCTGCGCGAAGATCTCGACTTCGGCTGGCGCGCGAACGCGGCGGGTGGGCTGGTGCTGTCCGTGCCGACCGCGCGGGTGCGGCACGCGCGCGCCGTCACCACCGGGCAGCGCCCCGCGGACGCCGTTCCCGCGTCGCTCGCGGCCGCGAACCGCGCCCACGGGCTGCGCGTGTTCCTGGTGAACTGCTCGCCGTTTTCCTTCTGGCTGGGCATGATCCGGCTCCCGCTGCTGTCCGTGCTGCGCGCGCTGGCGTTCGTCCTGCTGCGACGCACCGGGGAAGCGCGGGCCGAGTTCGCCGCGGCCGCGTACCTCCTCAGTGGACGCGGCGGATTGCGCGCCGCGCGGGCCCACCGACGGCGGAATCCGCGGCCTGGCACGGTTCGCGGGCTCTTCACCGGTCGTATGACGCGGCTGCGCAACGCCGTTCGCGCCGGCGTGGTCGGTCTCGTGCGACGCGGTGTGGAGAACGACGTCGCGCTCGGGACCGTGCCCGAGACCGTCAAAACCGAGTCCGCGTGGGTGACGCCGGAAGCGCTCGACGCGCGCGAGAACCGTCCCGTCGGGCCGGACGCGCTGCCCGCGGGCGCGTTGCGCGGGGTCAGCTCGCGCGGGTCGGGGCTGCGGCGGCCGGGCACACTGGTCGCCGTCGCGCTGCCGGAAACCGCGCTGCCCGAACCGGAAACCTCCGAAGAGGTCACTCCGGCGCCCGAGCCGGAACTCGTTTTCGTAGAGGTCAACCGCCGTCGCGTGCTCGGCGCGACGATCTTCGCGCCGCCGGTGGTGCTGCTGGTCGTGATGACCGCGCTCGGCCTGGTCGTCAACCGCGCCCGGCTCGGGCTCGACCTGTTCGGCGGCAAGCTGCTCCCGGTCGGCGGGCTGGGGGAGCTCTGGACGTCGTACCTCGAACCGTGGCACGCGGTCGCGGGCGGCACCGGCGCGCCGGCGTCGGCGACCGTGCCGGTGCTGGGCACGCTCGGCGCGGTGTTCGCGCCGATCGGCGGTCCGGCGGCGCTGGTCGCCGTGCTGCTGCTCGGCGACATTCCGCTGGCGGCGTTGAGCGCGTACCTGGCGACGCGGCGGCTGCGCGTCCGGCGCTGGGTCCGTGCGGTCATCGCCGCGACGTACGCGCTGCTGCCGGCCGCCACGGCGGCGGTGGCGCAGGGCCGGCTCGACGTCGTCGTGGTGCACCTGGTGCTGCCGCTCGTCGCGGCGGGCATCGCCGGGCTGCTGGTCCGCGCGGACACGCGGTGGCTGCACGTGTCGGCGCTCTCGGCGTTCGGCGTCGCGCTGCTCGGCGCGTTCTCCCCGCTGGCGCACGGGCTGGCGCTCGCCGGGCTGCTGATCGGGTTCGTGGTGCTGCCGGCGCCGACCGGGCTGGCGCGGCGGATCGCGTCGGTCGGGATCGTCGTGCTGGTGCCGCTGGCGCTGCTGCTGCCGTGGCCGACGGTGTTGCTGAAGCACCCGGAGCTGCTCGTCCAGGGGCTGGGCGGCGCGGCTTCGGCGGTCTCCGGGACCGACCTGGCCGGGCTCGACCCGGGCGGGCCGGGTGCCTGGCCGATCGGCGTCGCGGTGATCGCGGCGGCCCTGGTGGCGCTGGTGGTGCGTCCGACGAAGCTGGCCGCGGGCGGGCTCGCGCTGGCCGCGCTGGGTGCCGGCGGCCTGGTGCTGGTCCGGCTCGTCACGGCGACCCCGATGCAGGGCGGCCCCGCGGCGCACGGCCACACGGGGGTGCCGCTGCTGATCGTCGGCGCGGGCCTCCTGTGGGTGGTGCTCGGTTCGTGGCAGCGCGGCGGCACGGCCGGGGTCCCGGCGACGTGGCTGCCGAAGGTGTTCGCGACCGCCGGGGTCGTGGTGTTCCTGGCGCTGGCGGCCGGCGCGGTGGTCGTCGGCGGGCAGGGCCCGCTACGGGCCGGCGCCCGGCCGTCGCTGGCCCCGGAGGTCACGGCGGCGCTGGGCGCGTCGGGCCGGTCGGTGCTCGACCTGGCGCCGGACGCGACCCGCCAGATCGGCGGCCGCCTGCCCCACTACGGCGACGACGAGCTGGCCCCGACCCCCGGCACCCCGGCCCGGCTGGCGACGTGGCGCCGCGACCTCGGCCAGGGTGACGCGGCCGCGGTGCAGCGGGTTTTTGCGGCCGCGGCGGCCGCGGGGGTGGAGTACGTGGTGCTCCCGCCGGGCGTCGACGCCCAGGCGTACCCACCGCTGGCGAAGGACATGGTCTCGGTGGCGGCCCCGACCTCGGACGGCCGCGGCGTGCTGCGCTTGCTGTCCCCGGCGGGGCAGGTGATCTTGATTTCCCCGGAGCAGGCCAAAGCGGCGGTGACGGGCGGCGGCGCGCCCGGCAACGCGCCGGGCGTGGTGCCGGTCCAGGCGGGCCTGCCGGACGTCCGAGTCCGCGTCTCGGACGGCCCGACCGGACGGCTGCTGGTGCTGGCGGCGGAGCAGGAAGCGGGCTGGAAGGCATCGGTGGGCGGCAAGGGAGTGCCGATCGTCCCGGCGTGGGGCCATCAGGTGGCGGTCTCGGTCCCGCCGACGACCTCCGAGGTGACGGTGGAGTTCCCGGGCACGGAGCGGAACCTGCTGTTGCTGGCCCAGCTGGCGGCGGTGCTGTTCACGCTGTTGACGGCGGTTCCTTCGCGGCGGCGCCGCTGAGTTTTGCCGGGCTCTTTGGTGCCGCACCGGGGCGCGAACGGCCCGTTCGCGCTGTTTCGGGCACGAGCGGCCCGTTAGCGCGGTCCGGAGGCGGGCACGAGTGGCCCGTTCGCGCCGTGATCGGCGCGAGTGGCCCGTTGGTGCCGGTGGGCCGGTGCGGACGCGAGTGTCCGTTCGCGCGGCTCGGAGGCGGGCGCGAGTGGCTCGTTCGCGCCGTGATCAGCGAGTGGCCCGTTGGTGCGGTGGGTTCGGTGTGGGCGTGAGTGGCCCGTCGGTGCCGAAACGAGCGCGAGTGGCCCTTTCGCGCAGCCCGGCTGCGTGGGTGCGAGTGGCCCGCTGGTGCCGAAACGAGCGCGAGCGGCCCGTTCGTGCGGCCCGGCAACGTGGGCGCGAGTGGCCCCATCCCGCGGCTTCTGGCACGAGTGGCCCGTTCACGTCGAACGAAGCGTGAGTGGGTGATTGGTGCGGTGCAGCGGGGCGCGAGTGGGCCGTTCGTGCCCGAACGGGCGCGAGTGGCCCGTTCGTGCCCGAACAGGCGCGAGTGGCCCGTTCGTGCGGCAGCGCCGCGTGGGTGCGAGTGGGCCATTGGTGTCGAAACGAGCGCGAGTGGCCCCTTCGCGCAGCTCGGTTGCGTCGGTGCGAGTGGCCCGTTGGTGCCGAAACAGGCGCGACCGGCCCGTTCGCGCCCAAAAGCGCAAGCCAAGCCCCGCAGAGCTACTCGCCTTCGATGACGTCCGGCTCCACCCCGAGATACCCGGCCACCTGCTCCACCAGCACGTCGTGCACCAGCTCGGCCAGCTCCGACGGGTCCTTCGCCCGCGCCTCCAGCGGCCGCCGGTACAACACGATCCGGGCCCGTGTCGGCATCCCGGTCCGGTCCACTCCCGCCGGGACCAGGCGCGACAGCGGCACCGCTCCGTCGTGCAGCACCCCGTCCGACGGTGCCTTGCCGTTCTCGCGGACCTCGGGCACGTCGTCGACCGCCACGTCCAGCTTGGTCAGCTCGTGGCGCCACCGTGCTTCGATCGGTTCCAGCGCGTCGAGCACCAGGGCGTCGAACCGTTCCGCCCGGCTCGCGGCGGCGGGGAGGGTCGCCGGATAGAGCGTCCCGCGCAGGCCCCGGCCGTGCCGGTCCCGTCGCAGGCGCCGCCGTTGTCGGTAGTCACGAGCCGTCGCCACCCCGGAAGTCTATGCGGTCGGCACGTCCCAGCGCGTGTCGCTCCTACGACCTTGCGGCGACGCGCTATCGTTTCGGATCGTGCGGAGCGTACGGAAGTGTTCGCGTACCGGCTGTCTCGAGCCGGCAGTGGCCACGCTGACGTATGCCTACAGCGACTCCACCGCCGTCGTCGGCCCGCTGGCCACCGCCTCCGAGCCCCACTCGTACGACCTCTGTGAAGCCCACGCGCTGCGGCTGACCGTCCCCAAGGGCTGGGAAGTCGTCCGGCACGAAGGCGCCTTCGCCGCTCCGGACCCGTCGGCCGACGAGCTGACCGCCCTGGCCGAGGCCGTGCGCGAGGCCGGTCGTTCCGACAAGCCCGCGCCGCCCGCCACCGAACCGGACGGCCCGTCCGGACGCCGCGGTCACCTCCGGGTCCTGCCCGGCCGCGCCTGAGCGCGTAACCCACCTCCGGCGCCGGTAGGCTTTCCGCGCGGCGCAGCGGGCGCCGGGACGACTATTCGCGGGGAGACGGCGTGCCAGACCTTTCGGGCATCGTGAAGGCCTACGACATTCGCGGCGTGGTCGGCGAGCAGCTCGACGCGGACCTCGTCCGCGACTTCGGTGCCGCGTTCGCGCTGCTCATCAAGCCCGAGGCCCCCGCGGTGGTGATCGGCCACGACATGCGCGACTCGTCGCCGGGGCTGTCCGCGGCCTTCGCCGAGGGTGTCACCTCGCAGGGCCTCGACGTCGTCAGCATCGGCCTGGCGAGCACCGACCAGCTGTACTTCGCGTCGGGCTCGCTGAACCTGCCGGGCGCGATGTTCACCGCCAGCCACAACCCGGCCAAGTACAACGGCATCAAGATGTGCCGCGCCGGCGCGTCGCCGGTCGGCCAGGACACCGGGCTCGCCGAGATCCGGGACACCGTCGAGCAGGGCGTACCCGGGTTCGAGGGCCAGCGCGGCTCGGTCTCCGAGCGGGACGTCCTCGCGGACTACGCCGCCTACCTGCGCAACCTCGTCGACCTGTCCGGCAACCGGCCGCTGAAGATCGTGGTCGACGCTGGCAACGGCATGGGCGGGCACACCGTCCCGACCGTCTTCGACGGGCTGCCGATCGACGTCGTCCCGATGTACTTCGAGCTCGACGGCAGCTTCCCGAACCACGAGGCCAACCCGCTCGACCCGGCGAACATCGTCGACCTGCAGGCGAAGGTGCGCGAGGTCGGCGCGGACGCCGGGGTGGCCTTCGACGGCGACGCCGACCGCTGCTTCATCGTCGACGAGCGGGGCGAGCCGGTTTCGCCGAGCGCGATCACCGCGCTGGTCGCGGTGCGCGAGCTGGCCAAGGACCCGGGCGGCACGATCATCCACAACCTGATCACGTCCAAGGGCGTGCCGGAGATCGTCGCCGAGCACGGCGGCAAGCCGGTCCGCACCCGCGTCGGGCACTCGTTCATCAAGGCCGAGATGGCCCGCACCGGCGCGATCTTCGGCGGCGAGCACTCCGCGCACTACTACTTCCGCGACTTCTGGCGCGCCGACACCGGCATGCTGGCGGCGCTGCACGTGCTCGCCGCGCTCGGCGAGCAGGAGGGTCCGCTGTCCGAGCTGACCAGCGCGTACTCGCGCTACGCGGCGTCGGGTGAGATCAACTCCACGGTGGACGACCAGGTCGCGAAGATGATGTCGGTCAAGGACGTCTTCGGGTCCCGCTCCGGCGTCGAGATCGACGAGCTGGACGGCCTCACCGTGCAGCTGCCGGGCGGCGCCTGGTTCAACCTGCGGCCCTCGAACACCGAGCCCCTGCTGCGGCTGAACGTCGAGGCCGCCAACGCCGAGGCGGTGCAGGCGCTGGTGGAGGACGTCCTCGCGATCATCCGCAGCTGACCTGTCCCGGTGAAGGGCAGGCGGGCCGAACTGTGTCCCGAAGGTGCCCTTCACCACCCCACCGCGTGGTATGGAGGAACCATGGCCCTCACGCTCGACGCCCAGCTCCTCGAGATCCTGGCGTGCCCGTCGCCCGATCACGCCCCACTGCGTCCCGGGACCCCGGGCGACCCCGAGGCCGACGCCCTGACCTGCACCGAGTGCGGCCGGGTGTACCCGGTCCGTGACGGGATCCCGGTGCTGCTGCTCGACGAAGCGACCGGTGGCCCCGCTGAAAGCGAAGCGTCCGATGCCGACGGTGCTTGACGACACGCTGCTCGACGACCCCGCGCGCCTGGCCGAGGCCGACAGCGCGGGGCTGCTCCGCGCCGCCGCGATGGCGGGCGCCCAGGTGCGGGCGGCCGCCGAGCTCGCGGCCGAGCTGGGCTTGGCCGACCGGCTCGACGTGGGCCGCCCGCGCGCCGTCGTGCTGATCGACCGGCCGGGGGTGAGCCGGACGCTGACGCGGCTGCTGGCGGCGCTGCTGGCGCCGTCGTGCCCGGTGCCGGTGGTCGTCGCCGAGGTGGTGCCGAGCTGGATCGGCGCGCTCGACGTCGTCTTCGCGCACACCGACGACCCTGGCGACCGCGAACTCGCCGCGTCGCTGGAGCGCGCCGCGCGCTTCGGCGCGTCCGTGGTGCTCTCCGCGCCGGCCGAGGGCCCGGTGGCGGCCGCCGTGGCCGGCAAGGGCGTGCTGCTCGCGCCGCGGATCCCGGTGCCGCCCGAGCTGGCGTTCCCGCGCGGCCTGGCCGCCGGCCTGCTCACCGCGAACGCGCTGGGCCTGCTGGTGGCCGACGTCGAGGTGCTGGCCGACCAGCTCGACCTGGAAGCCGAAAAGGACTACCTGGCCCGCGACTCCTTCGCGAACCCGGCCAAGGCGCTCGCGCTGCGGGTCGCCGACCGCGTGCCGCTGCTGTGGGGGCTGGACCCGGTCGCGGTCGCCGTCGGCGAACACGCTGCGCACGCCTTCGCAGCCCACGCTGCTACTGTCTGTGACGTCGAGGATTACCGTCAGGCATTGGCGCGCCCCGCATTGCGGCGGGCGGCGATATCGGGTGGCGCAGAGCGTGACATCTTCGCCGATCCGGACGATCCATCAGGTGACATCCCTACTCGGGTGCTGCTCCTCTCGGTGCGAACCGGTCCGGCCACGGACGCGGCGCGCTTCCAAGCCGAGGATCTGCTGCCGGGTGCGGACGTCATCGCCCCGGCCGAGGAGTTCGAGGCGGACGAAATCGTGCGGGCCGCGGTGCTGGCGCTGCGGTTCGAACTGGCGGCGGTCTATCTCGGGCTGGCGGCGGGCAGCATCGGCGGCGCGGGCCGCTTCGAGCCCGTGACGGCCTGAGAGCCGCCGAAGGAGTGGAGTTGAGGTGACAGTGGAGCTGCTGCGCAACGCGGTGCGGCCCTACGCCTGGGGATCGCGGACGGCGATCCCCGAGCTGCTGGGCCGCCCGATCCCCGCGCCGCACCCCGAGGCCGAGCTGTGGATGGGTGCCCACCCGGGTGACCCGTCGCACGTCATCGGTCCCGACGGGGCCGAGCGGAGCCTGCTCGAGCTGGTCGAAGCCGACCCGGTGAACCAGCTCGGCGAGCGCTGCGCGAAGCGGTGGGGTGGGCGGCTGCCGTTCCTGCTGAAGATCCTCGCCGCGGAGGAGCCGCTGTCGATGCAGGCGCACCCGTCGGCGGCGCAGGCCGCGGAGGGGCACGCCCGCGAGGAGAAGCTGGGCATCCCGCGCGACGCGGCGAACCGCAACTACCCGGACCCGACGGCGAAACCGGAGCTGGTCTGCGCGCTGACGGAGTTCCACGCGCTGGCCGGGTTCCGCGAGCCGGAGCGCACGGTCAAGCTGCTGAAGGCGATCGAGACGCCGGGGCTGGCCAAGTACACCGGGCTGCTCGAGGCGCAGCTGGACCCCTCGGGGCTGCGTGCGCTGTTCACGACGTGGATCACGCTGCCGCAGTCGTCGCTCGACCGGCTGCTGCCGGAGGTCCTGGACGCCTGCGTCCGGCACGTCCAGGAGCACGGCGAGTTCGCGGCCGAGTGCCGGACGATCCTGGAGCTGGGCGAGGCGCACCCGCGTGACGCCGGGGTGCTGGCGGCGCTGCTGCTCAACCGCCTGACGCTGCGCGCGGGCGAGGCGATCTACCTGCCGGCCGGCAACCTGCACCTGTACCTGCACGGCACGGCCGTGGAGATCCTGGCGAACTCGGACAACATCCTGCGCTGCGGGCTGACGCCGAAGCACGTGGACGTCCCGGAGCTGCTGCGGGTCGTCGACTTCGCGTACGGCGAGATGCCCGTCCAGTGCGGCGACGCGGGCGACCGCATGGCGATCTACCGCACGGACGCGCCGGAGTTCGAGCTGTCGCGCGTCGAGTGGACCGAGGGTCAGGACGACGAAGTGATGGTCGACAGCGTCGGCCCCCAGATCCTGCTCTGCACGTCGGGTGACCTGCTGGTGACGGCCGACGACGGCGAGAAGGTGGAGCTGCGCCGCGGCCAGTCGGTGTGGCTGCCGGCCGCGGACCCGCCGGTGAAGATCCGCCCGCTGGACGGCACCGGCGCCCAGCTGTTCCGCGCGACCGCCGGAACCTGCTGAGCTTTTCCGGAAGGCCACCAGGAGCACGCGCTCCTGGTGGCTTTTTCGTGCGCGCCTGATTCTGTGTGCGTTCCGTGTGGCGGCTTCCGCCACGATCCTCACCAAGGGGTGACCCTGGTGCGCTGGTGCGCGCCGCCGGCCTGCTGGGGGTGGCGCCGGTCGTTCCACGCCCGGCGTCCATGGGCTCGGGGGTGGGGGCTCGGGGGGCTTGGGGTGGTGTCGCGAGGGGGCGACACCACCCCGGTTTCCTGGGACCGGTTGGTGAGGGACGGTCTTGTCGGGCTGGGTATGGGTCGGGGCGGCATCGCCCGGTTCAGTTCGGCTAGGTGAGGGCCGGAGAGGTGCGGTTTCGTCGGGTCGGTTGGTGAGGGTCGGTCGGGGCGGCATCACCTCGTGTCAGGCGGGCTCGGTGAGGGCTGGAAACGCCCGGTTTCGTCGGGCTGGCTTGATGAGCGCCGGTCGGGGCGGCGCCACCTCGTTTAGGCGGCCTCGGTGAGGACCGGAGCGGTGCGGTTTCGTCGGGTCGGGTTGATGCGTCGGCTGGGGCGGCGCCCCGTTTCAGCCGGGTTTGGTGAGGTCGGCCGTCGGGCTGGCTTGGTGAGCGTCGGCCGGGGTGAACGTCACCAGTTTCAGGCTGGCTGGTGAGGAGCGGCGAGGCTCGGCCGTCGTGCTGAGTTGGTGCGTTGGCCGGGGTGACATCACCCTCGATTACTCAGGCCGGCTCGGTGAGGGTTAGCAGGGCTCGGCGGAGGGCGGCTGCGCTGGCGTCGCGTGGGTCGGTTAGTTCCGCTGTCTCCGCCGCCGCTTCGGCCGCTGCGGCCTTGTCGCCGACGGCTTCGTGTGCCTGCTGCAGGACCAGGGACGTGAGGCTCGTCGCGGGGCGGCCGCCCATCTCGCGGAACTCGTCCAGGCACGCGCGCAGTACCGGGATTGCCTGCGCCGCGCGGCCTTCGCCGATCCAGCTCGCCGCGATGGCGCGGGTGCACGACAGCTCGCGGGGCCGCTCGTCCAGCTCCTGCGCGAGGTCGCGGGCCTGGCCGAACGCCTCGACCGCCTCCCGCCGCCGGCCTCGGAACGCCTCGATCGCGCCCAGGGTTCGCAGGGACTTCGCCAGTGCCGAACGTGCCGGGGTCGTCCGCAGCAGCGCCACCGATTCGGTGGCCGCCGACGCGGCTTCGGTGGCCCGCGCACCGAGCAGCAGCGACCACGCGACGCCGTGCAGTGCGATTCCCAGCTGGCGCGGTTCACCGGATTTCCGGGCCAGTGCAACGGTTTCCTCGTCGACGGCCAGGGCGTCGCCGACCCGGCCCAGCCGGTGCAGGGCGGCCGACTCCGCCGCCCGGACCCAGACCGGCTCCGCCACGTCACCGTCCACAGTGAACAGTTCGCGCGCGTCCGCGGCGGTCTGCAGCGCCTCTTCCGCGCGGCCGAGCCCGATCAGGCAGTGCGCCAGGTTGGCCGAAACCCACGCGTGCGTCCGACGATCACCGCAGGACTCCAGCTCCTTCGCGCATTCGCGGTAGCGGACGGCGGCTTCCTCGTACTGGCCGCGGGCGTGCCGCAACAACGTCAGGTTGGCCTCGGCGACCGCCGCCAGCGGCCGGTCTTCGCCCGCGGCCGCCAGCACCGTTTCGTACCCCGCGCGCATGTCCGCGTAGTGCCCCTGCAGGTACAGGTGGCCGCTGAGCCGGTCGAGCAGCAGCAGCGCGTCGTGCCGGCGGCCCAGCTCGCACAGCGTGCCGACGAGCAGGAGCAGGTTCGCGCGCTCGGCGGCGAACCACCGCTCCGGCCGGGCCAGCAGCCGCTCGACGAGCTCAGCCGGCAACGGCTGCGCGGGTGCTTCCCGGGCTAGCGCGGGCATCGGCACCGTGCGCGGCAGCCGCGCCGCCGCGGTGTCGGCCAGCGCCAGGGTCGCGGCCAGCACCGTGCGCAGGCCGCCGCCTTCGGGCGCTTCCAGCTCCGTCGCGTAGAGACGGACGAGGTCGTGCAGGCGGTAGCGGCCTTCGCCGGTCTCGTCGGGACCGCCGGACTCCAGCAGGCTGGCCTCGACCAGCTCTTCGACGGCTTCGTCGGCGCCCGGATCGTCGATCAGCGCGGTGACGGCCCAGGCCGGCAGGTCGAGGTTGTGGCAGCGGCCGATCAGCCGGAACGCGCGGCGGGTGAGGGGGCGCAGGCCGTCGTAGCTGAGCGCGATGCTGCCGCGGACGCCCAGGTCGCTCACGGTCAGCTCGTCGAGCCGGCGGACCTCGTCCTCCAGCCTGTCCGCCAGCTCGGCGAGCCGCAGGTGCGGGCGGATGGCCAAGCGGCTGCCCGCGATCCGCAGCGCCAGCGGCAGGTGGTCGCACGCCGCGACGATGCGCGCGGCGTCGGCGGGCTCGCGCGCCACGCGGTCGCCCGCGAGCCGGGTCAGCAGGCGCGTCGCGTCCGCGTCCGGCAGCGGCCCGAGCGCCAGCCGGTGCGCGCCCGCGAGGCCGCTGAGCCGGCGCCGGCTCGTGACCAGGACGGCGCAGCCCGGGGTGCCCGGCAGCAGGGTCCGGACGTGCTCCGGGTCGGTGGCGTCGTCGAGCACCACCAGCACCCGGCGGTCGGTGAGCCGGCCGCGGAACACGGCCGCGCGGGCGTGGACGTCGTCCGGGATGGCCGGGCCGGTGACGCCGAGCGCGCGCAGCAGGTCGGCCAGGACGTCACCGAGGTCGCGCGGGCCGGACGGGACGTACAGCTGACCGTCCGGGAACCGCGCCCGCAGCCGGTGGGCGGCGCGCACGGCCACGGTGCTCTTGCCCGCGCCCGGCTCGCCGCTGAGCACCGCGACCGGGACGCCGGAGCCGCTGCCCAGCACCTCGGTGAGCTCGGCGAGTTCGGCGTCGCGGCCGGTGAAGTCCGCGGTGTCCGGCGGCAGCTGGCACACCGGCCAGACCGGCGCGGGTGCGGCGGGCAGCCGCGGCACCGGGTCCTCGCCGCGCAGAACGGCCGCGTGCACCCGGCGGGCCTCGGCGCCCGGTTCGACGCCGAGCTCGTCGATCAGCGTGGTCCGCAGCCGCCGGTAGACCTCGAGCGAGTCACCCTGCCGCCCGGCCCGGTGCAGGGCGACCATCAGCTGCGCGGCCGGCCGTTCGCGCAGCGGGTGCGAGGTGACCATCGCCCGCAGCTCGCCGATCAGCTCCCCGTGCCGCCCGGCGGTGAGCTCGGCGTCGACGCAGTCCTCGAAGACGGCGAGCCGCTCGGACTCCAGCCGCGCGACGTCCGCGTCGAGCCGCGGCACGTGCAGCCCGGCCAGCACCGGCCCCCGCCACTGCGCGAGCGCCCGCCGGTAGTGCCGCGACGCGGCGACGGCGTCCCCGGCCCGCCGCCCTTCGGCCGCGGCCGCCCGGAAGACGAGCAGGTCCAGCTCGTCCGGCTCGGCCCGCAGCCGGTAGCCGAGCGGCCCGTGCTCGACGCGCAGGCCGTCGATCCGCTCGCGCAGCCGCGAGAGGTAGGTGTGCAGGTTCGAGGCGTACGACTTCGGCGGCACGTCCGGCCACAGCGCTTCGACCAGCACGTCGACGTGGACGTGCTGGTTGGCGTTCAGCAGCAGCACGGCCAGCAGGGTGCGCTGCCGTGCCCCGCGCAGCACGGCGAACCGCCCCGGCGGGCTTTCGACCGCGAGCGTCCCGAGCACGGCGAAGTGCGCCATGTCACCTTCCCAGACCGGCGAGCAGGGAGGGCCACGGTAGCGGAGGGCACCGACAGAAACGGGCGCGAAGATCCGGAACTGGCGTTCGCCCGATCGAGGAAGTATAGTGATAGCTATACTCGTTCGGTGGCGGGTCAGGGCTGGGAAATCTACGTTGTCGACGAAGTTCTCGAATGGATCGTGCAACTCGACGACACGACGCATGCCCGCGTGGTGCAGGCGATCGACGCTCTCGCAGAGGGCGGTCCCGGCCGCTGGTCGACACGATCGTCGGGTCCAGGATCCAGAACCTCAAGGAGCTGAGGCCGGGTACCGTGCGGATCCTGTTCGTCTTCGACCCGTGGGGGTCGAGTGTGCTGCTCGTCGCCGGGGACAAGGCAGGGCAATGGAACGCCTGGTACCGGGAAGCGATTCCGCGGGCCGAGGACCGATATGCCCGGTACTTGCAGGAACGCCAGGCTGAGGAGGGCCGGAAGTGACGGGGTACACGCGTTGGAAGGACGTGCGCGCGACACACGTCGAGCGCGCCGGTGGTGAGGAAGCGGTCGAGGCGGGCAAGCAGGAACTGCTCGCCACAGTGCAAGGGCATCGCCTCGCCGAGATCCGCCGCAGCCGCGGCCTGACCCAGCTGCAGCTGGCCGAGCGCATGGGCGTCACGAAAGGCCGGGTCTCGCAGATCGAGCAGGGCAAGCTCTCCGGCCTCGAGGTGCTGGCCAGGTACGCCCAGGCCCTGGGGGGTCGGCTCCACCAGTCGATCTACTTCGAAGACGGCGACATCGCCGCCATCGCCTGATCGAATTTCCGGCCGGTGGCGACGCGCCGCGACCCGGCCTATTACGCTCCACCCGGACATTCAGGACCTACCCGGGGAGCGGTCGTGTCAGCTGGAGGCGGAACCAAGGCGATCATCGCCGCGCTCGGAGCCAACGCCGGGATCGC
Organism: Amycolatopsis heterodermiae; assembly: GCF_034929455.1. Lineage (NCBI taxonomy): Bacteria > Bacillati > Actinomycetota > Actinomycetes > Pseudonocardiales > Pseudonocardiaceae > Amycolatopsis > Amycolatopsis heterodermiae. The sequence goes on along the minus strand of NZ_JAYFSI010000001.1, from coordinate 593,551 downwards.
GGCCGCGAAGTTCGTCGGCTTCCTCGTGACCGGGTCGTCGTCGATGCTGGCGGAGTCGGTGCACTCGCTGGCCGACACCACGAACCAGGGCCTGCTGCTGCTCGGCCAGAAGACGTCGAAGCGCGAGGCGGACCAGGACCACCCGTTCGGCTACGGCCGCGACCGCTACTTCTACTCCTTCATCGTCGCGCTGCTGCTGTTCACCCTCGGCTCCGCCTTCGCGATCTACGAAGGCATCCACAAGATCGGCGAGCCGGAGCCGCTGGATTCGCCGATCGTCGCCGTGGTCATCCTGCTCGTCGCGGTGGGCCTGGAGGGCTACAGCTTCTACACCGCCGTCGGCGAATCGAAGAAGATCAAGGGTGACGTCAGCTGGTGGGGCTTCATCCGCCAGGCCAAGGAGCCGGAGCTCCCGGTCGTCCTGCTGGAGGACGCCGGCGCGCTGCTCGGTCTCGTGCTCGCGCTGCTCGGCGTCGGGCTGTCGGTGGTCACCGGCGACCCGGTCTGGGACGGCGTCGGCACCCTCGGCATCGGCCTGCTGCTCGGCGTCATCGCGATCATCCTGATCGTCGAGATGAAGAGCCTGCTCATCGGCGAAGGGGCCAACCCGGGCGTCCTCGCGACGATCGTCGACGAGCTGGCCGCGGACAAGGTCGAGCGCGTCATCCACATCCGCACCCAGTACCTCGGCCCGGACGAGCTGCTCGTCGCGGCGAAGCTGGCGCTGGTGCCGGGCCTCGACACCGCGCAGGTGGCGACGGCCATCGACGACGCCGAGGCGCGCGTCCGCTCGAAGGTGCCCGTCGCGAAGCTCATCTACCTCGAGCCGGACCTGGACCGCAGCCTCGCCCGATGACCGGCCGTCACATTTCTGGCAAGCCGACCAGTCCCTGACCCGTTAGGGTGACCTACTGCGATACGTGCAGGCCAGCCAGCCGCAGGAGGTCAACGGTGCCCGGAACGGGATTGTGGCGCACTAAATCCATCGAGCAGTCCATTTCGGACACCGACGAGCCGGATACCAAGCTCCGGCGCAATCTGAGCGCCTGGGACCTCACGGTCTTCGGCGTCGCGGTCGTCATCGGCGCGGGCATCTTCACGCTCACCGCGCGCGCGGCCGGTGACTACGCCGGCCCGTCGGTCTCGCTCGCGTTCGTGTTCGCCGCGATCGCGTGCGCGCTGGCGGCGCTGTGCTACGCCGAGTTCGCCTCGACCGTGCCGGTTGCGGGCAGCGCGTACACGTTCTCCTACGCCACCTTCGGCGAGTTCATGGCGTGGATCATCGGCTGGGACCTGATCCTCGAGCTCGCCGTCGGCGCCGCCGCCGTGTCCAAGGGCTGGTCGGTGTACCTGGAAACCGTGCTGGGCTACCTGTTCGGCAAGGGGGCCAAGACGACTTTCGACATCGGCAGCGTCACGGTCGACTGGGGCGCGCTGGTCGTCGTGGCGATCCTGACGACGCTGCTGGCCGTCGGCACCAAGCTTTCGTCGCGGGTTTCGATGGTGATCACCGGCATCAAGGTCGCCGTGGTGCTGTTCGTGATCATCCTCGGCATCTTCTACATCAAGGGCGCCAACTACTCGCCGTACGTCCCGCCGGGCTCGACCGGCGGCGCCGGTGAGACCGGGGTCGACCAGTCGCTCTTCTCGCTGATCGCGGGCGGCGCGAGCAGCTCGTACGGCGTCTTCGGGCTGCTGGCCGGTGCCTCGCTGGTGTTCTTCGCGTTCATCGGGTTCGACATCGTGGCGACCACCGCCGAGGAGACGAAGAACCCGCAGAAGTCCGTGCCGCGCGGCATCTTCGGCTCGCTGATCATCGTCACCGTGCTGTACGTCGCGGTCTCGCTCGTGGTCGTCGGCATGACGTCCTACAAGGACCTGGCCACCTCGGCGGGCGACGGCAGCCACAAGACGCTCGCCACGGCGTTCTCCGCCAACGGCGTCGACTGGGCGGCCAACCTCATCTCCTTCGGCGCGCTGGCCGGCCTGACCACCGTCGTCATGGTGCTGATGCTCGGCCAGGTCCGGATCATCTACGCCATGTCCCGCGACGGCCTGATGCCGCGCGGCCTGGCCAAGACCGGCGAGCACGGCACGCCCAAGCGCGCCACGATCATCGTCGGCGGCCTGGTCGCCCTCGCGGCGACGTTCTTCCCGGCCGACAAGCTCGAAGAGATGGTCAACGTCGGCACGCTCTTCGCGTTCGTGCTGGTCTCGGCGGGCGTCCTGGTGTTGCGCAAGACGCGGCCCGACCTGCCCCGCGCGTTCAAGGTGCCGCTGGTGCCGCTCATCCCGATCCTGGCCATCCTGGCCTGCCTCTGGCTGATGCTGAACCTGACCGTGCTGACCTGGCTGCGGTTCATCGTGTGGATGGTCATCGGCGTGGTCATCTACTTCGCCTACAGCCGCCGGCACTCGCTGCTCGGCAAGCGCCAGTCGGGCGAACTGGAGGATACGGTCAATTCGCCCAAGGAGTGAGCGTCACCCACTCGATCGTGTAAGCCCCGCCGATCTGCTTTCCGCAGGTCGGCGGGGCTTTTTTCAAGCTTCGCGGAACGGGCACCGCGAGAGGATCTTGCCGATCGTGCCCAAAAGGGGACCCGGTGTAGCGGGCTGAGTGACGTGCGATACCTTTCGATCCTTCGTGTGCCACTGACGGGTGAATTACAGCAGTGCGATTCGCACGCTCAGTGGTGCCGCGATCACAGATTTCAAGGTGTCCCCCCGCCTGGCACAGGAGTTTTGAATGCGTAGTCGTACCCTTCGCGGCTCGGCCGCGATCATCGCCCTCACGACCGCCGCCCTCATCGGTACCGCCGGTTCCGCGCTGGCCTGCTACAGCGACGACCACCGCTCGAACCCGGTCCCGGACCGCAACCACAGCAAGTGCGCCGACAACCAGGTCAAGATCACCCCGAAGGACAACCTCGTCGACTTCACCGGCGGCGTGGGTGAAAAGACCCTGACGATCAACAAGGTCCACGACGGCGTGACGGTGAAGCGCATCATCGTCATCGGTGGCGACGACGGCTTCAACGAGTACGTCCCGGGCAAGAGCGGCCAGAACGGCCCGAAGCTGTCCGAGACCGCGCCGTGGAAGGACCTGCAGGCGACCCTGACGTTCGGGCACAAGCAGCCGAAGATCGACGACTGGTACATCTGCGGCACCAAGAGCACCAAGCCGACCGAGACCGCGCCGACGACCAAGCCGAGCGAGACCTCGAAGCCGACCGAGACCACCTCGGCCCCGTCTTCGGCGACCGTGAAGCCGACCGACACCACGTCCGCGGCCCCGGTGCCGGCGGGCAACGAGTCGGGCACCGGCGGTGGCCTGGCCAACACCGGTTTCGACAACATGTGGCTGGTGTGGATCGCCGCGCTGCTGCTGGTCGGCGGTGGCGGCCTGCTCGCGCTGCTGAAGTTCCGCCGCAAGGCTTCCGAGTGAAGCTGAGCTAGCTCGAAGTGCTCGTGAGGGGCACCTTCAAGGACGTCAAGTCCATGAAGGTGCCCCTCACGCTTTTCCCGGGAAGTCCCCGAAGAGCAGGCCCTGTTCACCGCCGGACGGCTTGCCCAGCCCGGCCGCCATCGCGACGGCGTGGTCCCACTCCGCGTCGACGACGTAGTCCTGGTGCCGGAGCACCCCCGGCGCCCAGCGGTGCCGGCCGGTCGGGCCGCGCAGCGGGTCCGGCAGCCAGTGGTCGCCGCCCAGGATCAGGACGCCGTTTTCGTCGGCCTTCGCCTTCAGCGGGCCGCAGCCGCCTTCGGGCAGGAACCCGACGCCGTAGAGCTGCCGGTCGGAGACCTCGTGCCGCCACGTCGTCACGCCGCCGCCGAAGATGTCCGTGCCCCGGCACAGGGCCCGCCACCGGCCGTCGAGGCTTTCGAAGAGCTGCTCCAGCGACTCCTGGGGCAGCAGCGCGGGGAACGCCCGCTGGTAGCCCCACTGCAGGGGTGACCCGGCGGTCAGCACGCCGACGCGCTCGAGGTCCGCCTTCGGCAGCTCGGCCGACAGCCGCGCGGCGGCCATGACCGTCAGCAGGCTGCCGAGGCTGTAGCCCGACAGCACCACCCGCGTCCCCGGCTCGGCGAGGTGCTCGCGCACCCGCGCGGCCAGCTCGGGGACGACCTTCAGCGCGTAGCACGGCGGCACGGTCGGGTGCGCCGCCCGCGGCCAGAAGCAGACGAGGTCGGCGAGCGCGCCGAGGTGCCGGCTGCGCTGGGGGGTGCGCGCGGCAGTGTAGACCACCCGCAGCAGCCCGGCGGCCAGCGCGCCGAGCGCGAAGACGCCGATCGCGGACAGCGGCCCGAACCAGCCCGGGGCCAGCCCGAACCCGAACCGCAGCACCAGCAGCGCCGCGCCGCCCGCCGACATCGCCGACGCGACCGTGAGGGCGAGGTGGTGCAGGTGCCGCCGTTCCCACGCCGAGCGAGCCCACGCCGCCGCGGCCTGGGCCTCCTGCTGCTCGTCGTGCTCCATCAGCCCGACGATCGCCGGGACGCCCCGGCGCAGCCGCCGGATCGGGACGGCGACCGCGAAGCCCAGCAGGGACAGCACCGCGGCCAGCGCCAGCCCGGCGCCCCACAACACCGTGACCAGCAGGTACGTGTCGGGTACCTGCAGGTGGTCGGCGCCGGAAAGACGTCGGACGGCTTCGGCCAGGCCGGCGCCGAACCCGCCGCCGAGCAGCCCGGCGAGCGCGAGCACCGGCGCGGCCGCCCAGCCGCCCGCCCACGGCCGCAGCCGCCGCGGCTTGTGCTTCCAGCCGGGCCGGGCCAGCAGCGCGGCCGGGGCCAGGAACACCGCGAACAGCACGGTGACCGCGACCAGAGACGCGCCGAGCCCTTCGACGACGCCGTTGGTGCCCGGCAGCCGGCCCGGGCCGGGGCGCAGCCGCACCGCGGCCACGACGACCAGCAGCGCGGCGAACCCGATCAGGCCGCGGCGGGCGATCCGGCCGGCGTCCGTGCCGATGGCCGCGGCGACGATCGCCGCGAGCACCAGCGCCAGCGTGGCGATCCAGACGACGAGGTCGAAGACGGTCCCCGGCACCCGGAACGGCCCGCCGAGCAGCAGCAACGCGACCGACGCGAGCGCGGCGACGGTGTGCAGGCCGCGCAGGGACGGCGTCCCGGAACCGGTGCGCATCCGCAGCGGGCCTTCGACCCGGTCGCTCTCGGCGTGCACCGCCCAGCTCGCCGAGGAGATCCGGTGCAGCACGAAGATCACCAGCAGCAACGGGAGCACGCCGACCGTGACGCGGGCGGGGACCGTGCGGAGGCCGTCGGGGATCGACGGGAGGCAGCCCGAGCCGGGCGCGAGGCACTGCGCGGCGAACAGGTCGAGCGCGATCGCCGCGAGCTGCCCCATCAGCAGCATGGTCAGCAGCAGGGCCGCGACGCGCAGCAGGCCGCGGCACACCGCGCCGAGGACCCGGGGGAGGCGGCGGCCCGGCGGTACCGGCGGCAGCATCCAGAACGCGACGTTGGCCAGCGAGAACGGGAACAGCAGCGCCCAGGTGGCCTTCGCGGCACCCCCGGACGTCATGCCGTGCCAGAGGTAGCCTTCGAGGGTCCGCGGGATCGACCGGCCCAGCGCCGGCAGCACCGGACCCGGCGCCGGCCGCCGCAGCCGGTCGGCCGGGCGGATCACGCGACCCAGCCCGTCGCCGGCGACGTCGACGGTCGCGACGGCGTCGAGCAGCGTCTCGCCGCTGGTGCCGACCAGCCCGGCGACGCGGATTTCGACGACGCGGGTGTCCGGGCCGGGCATGGGCACGGTGAGGGCCTCCTGCGCTTCTAGGGAAGGTCGAGCGGACAACGGTAGTGTTCGGAAGTCATCGAGCCTTGGAGGAATCGCCACTATGACCCCCGAAAGCGTTGCCAAGCGGCACGAGACCCGCAACGGCATCGAGTTCGCCGTCGCCGACCTCGAGGCCGCCGAGTTCGGCCGCAAGGAGATCCGCCTCGCCGAGCACGAGATGCCGGGACTGATGGCCCTGCGGCGCGAATACGCGGAGGTCTACCCCCTGCGCGGGGCCCGGGTCTCCGGTTCCCTGCACATGACCGTCCAGACGGCCGTGCTCATCGAGACGCTCGTCTCGCTGGGTGCGGAGGTGCGCTGGGCGTCCTGCAACATCTTCTCGACGCAGGACCACGCGGCGGCCGCGGTCGTCGTCGGCCCGCACGGGAGCACCGAGGAGCCCAAGGGCGTCCCGGTCTTCGCGTGGAAGGGCGAGTCGCTCGAGGAGTACTGGTGGTGCACCGAGCGGATGCTCACCTGGGACGGCGAGGGTCCCAACATGATCCTCGACGACGGCGGCGACGCCACCATGCTGGTCCACAAGGGCACCGAGTTCGAGAAGTCGGGCGTCGTGCCGACCCCGGACGAGAACACCTCGGACGAGTTCCGCGTCTTCCTCGAGCTGCTGCGCGCTTCGGTCGCTTCGGACACCGGCAAGTGGACGAAGATCGGCGAGGGCATCCGCGGCGTCACCGAGGAGACCACCACCGGCGTGCTGCGGCTGTACCAGCTGGCCGCGGCCGGTGAGCTGCTGTTCCCGGCGATCAACGTCAACGACGCGGTGACGAAGTCGAAGTTCGACAACCGCTACGGCATCCGCCACTCCCTGATCGACGGCATCAACCGCGGCACCGACGTCCTCATCGGCGGCAAGGTCGCGGTCGTCTGCGGCTACGGCGACGTCGGCAAGGGCGCGGCGGAGTCGCTGCGCGGCCAGGGCGCCCGCGTGATCGTCACCGAGATCGACCCGATCTGCGCGCTGCAGGCGGCGATGGACGGCTACCAGGTCCGCACGCTGAAGAACGCGCTGCCCGAGGCCGACATCGTGATCACGACGACCGGCAACAAGGACGTCGTGCTGGTCGAGGACATGGCGAAGATGAAGCACCAGGCGATCCTGGGCAACATCGGCCACTTCGACAACGAGCTCGACATGGCCGGCCTGCAGCGCTACCCGGGCATCAAGCGCATCAACATCAAGCCCCAGGTCGACGAGTGGATCTTCCCGAACGGCAACACGATCATCGTGCTGTCCGAGGGCCGCCTGCTGAACCTGGGCAACGCGACCGGCCACCCGTCGTTCGTGATGTCGAACAGCTTCTCCAACCAGGTGATCGCGCAGGTCGAGCTGTTCACCAAGCACGAGGAGTACGACAACGAGGTCTTCCGCCTCCCGAAGAAGCTCGACGAGAAGGTCGCCAAGATCCACCTCGACGCGCTGGGTGGCGAGCTGACCAAGCTCACCAAGGAGCAGGCCGAGTACATCGACGTCGACGTCGAAGGCCCGTTCAAGGCGGACCACTACCGCTACTGAGTTTCCGCTTTTTCGCAGGTCAGGCCGCCCCGGACGTGTTCGGGGCGGCCTTTCTGTTTCACGGCCCGAACAGTGATAGCACGAATGGGTGAAGTACTATCATGGTGGGGTGAAGCAACTGATCACCCGGATCGACGACGAGCTGCACGCCCGACTGAAGGCGAGAGCCGAGGCCGAGGGGCGCAGCATGAACGACCTGGTCACCGAGGCCCTGCGGGATGTGGTGGCGCAGGTCGAGAGCCATGCCGACTGGAAACAGCGCCTGATCGTCGACGGCAGGATCGCGCACGTCGAGCCGCCCGAAGGCGTCCCGACCCTCGACGAGATCGAGGAGCTGTCCCGGGGCTGGGGCACCGCGGTCAGCGAGGGGCTCGACTGGACGCGGGGTGAGCGGTGATCGCGTACTACGCCGACACCAGCGCCCTCGTCACGGCGTACCTGCACGACGAACCGGGGCACGGCAAGCTCCGGGAGCTGCTGCTCGAAGGGGATGAGATCGTGCTCAGCAGCGACCTCACCCGGATCGAGTTCGCCGGCGCGCTTACGGCCGCGAGGCGGACCGGGCGCATCCCCGACCCGGCTCCGGTGCTCGCGCACTTCGACCACCTCGCCTCGCCGCGGGGTGTTCTGGCGCTCATCCCGTTCGACGCGAAGAGCGTGATCCCGGCGGCCCGGCGGCTCGTCATCGGGAACTACCCGCTTCGCACCCTCGACGCGATCCACATCGCGGTCGCGATGCACGACACCGCGGACCTGACGGGCGGCGCCCCAGTCACTTTCGTGACCAGGGACGACCGCCAGGCGGAAGCGGCCAAGGCCAACGGGTTCGAGGTGCTGTGACGGGCGGCCCGGTCAGCAGGTCGCCGGCTTTCCCGCGTCGGCCGGGACGCTCGTCGTGCGGGGCGGGCGGGTTCCGGCCGCCGGGGGCAGCGGGCACACCCGGACCACCGGCGGGCCGGAGTCGGCGCGGTTGCCGCTGTTGTCGAACGTGATCATGCCGCCCGCACCGCGGACCGCCTGGCCCGCCGCGGAAAACCCGCTGATCGCCGTGTTCACCTGGCTGCGCTGCACCGGTTTCGCGGCCGAGAGGGTGCGCAGGGCTTCCGACACCGTGACCATCGAGTCGTAGGCGTTGACCGCCCAGCCGTCGTCGATGTGGGCCAGGTCGAACCCGGCGCCGGTGAACGAGTCCTCCAGGTCGGCGTAGCCCGGGTTGTCCGCGCGCTGCTTGTCGGCGCCCGCGACGAGCGTCGTGAGCAGGCGCACCCGGCCGCTGGTGAAGCTCGCCGACCGCAGGGCGCGCACGCGCAGGTCCTCCAGCATCGGGTTGTCCTCGACCGCGCGGAGGCGCTGGCCGTCCGACGTGCTCGCCACGGTCACCGACGTCGCCGCGCACTGGCCGCTGCCGAACGCCTCGTCCAGGCTGAACAGGAGCCGGGCCAGGTCGCTGCCGCGGGCGATGTAGGCGACGGTGACGTCCTTGGCCGTGCCACAGATCCGCTTCGCCGTCTGCAACACCGTGGTCGACTCGTCGGCGTCGAACTTCACCTCGGTGATGTCGCCCCCGAACCGGCGCTGCACCATCGGCAGCGCGGTGCAGGTGTACGGGTCGGAGCCGCCGGTGGGCACCATGACGAAGTCCGGCCGCGCGGTGACGGTGGCGAGCCGGTCGACCTGCACCCGGTTGCGGTAGGCGACGCGGTAGAAGTAGTCCCGCCCGATCCCGTTCTGGTAGGAGATGCCCGCGTCGCACGATTCGAACTGCGGCTGGTCCTCGCGCGAGCCGGTCTGGTCGAAACCCTCCGCGGTGATCACGTCGGACACCATCGGGATCTTCGCCTGGGCGAGCAGGTCCGCCGTCCGGGCCGCCTGCTCCTGGCTGAGGCCCATCCCGACGACCGCGACGACGTCGGGCCGGTCGGCGAGCGACTGGGCGACCTCCAGCCCTTCGCTTTCGGGGCCGTACGCGCCGATGTTCGCGACCACCAGCCGCATCGGGTGCACGCAGCCGGTGCCGTTGGCGTGGCGCTGCCCGGCCGCCATGCCTTCGAGCTCGTGCACCGCACGGCCGCCGGTGTAGCGGTCGGTCATGGTCGTCAGCACGCCGACGGTCACCGGCGTGCCGTCCGGGTCGCAGCTGTCGGCCGCCGCGTCGTTCTGGTGGCCGATGGTCTGCAGCACCGCGGTGAACCGGTCGAGGCCGAAGTCGTACGAACCGTCGGACAACCCGACGCACTCGCCGGCGGCCGACCAGGCCGCGGTGCCGGGCCAGCCGTCGTTGCAGGTGGCCAGCCGGCCGAGGTCCCGCCGGAAGACGACGACGCCGGTGGTTGCGACGACGAGCAGGACCACGAGACCGGCTCGCAGCCAGTCGGTCCACAGTTTGGGGAAGCGGTCGGCACGGGGCACGACTGCCCAGCGGTAGCGCGCAGGCAAGGGAGGTCCTTCCGGGAGGTGGGGAGTTCAGCGCCGGGGCCACATGAGGAACGGCGGCCGTTCGTCGCCGTACCCGGCCAGGTGGTCGAGGCTGTGCGCGACGAGCCGCTCCAGCGTTTCCCGCTGCCGGACCGAGGTCAGGCACGGGTCGTGGTGGAGCGCGGGCAGCGCGCCGAGCAGCACGACGATGTGGTCCACGGGAGTCGCGGGCTGTTTCGGGCCGCAGACTTCCGCGAAGTCCCGTTCGCGGGGGTCGGGGGTGGCGGTGACCTCGTCGAGCAGTGTCAGCCAGTCGGCCGCGCGCCACTCCCGCAGCAGGCCGGCCAGCTCCTTGGCGACGACCTCCTTGCCGCTCAGCAGCCGCTCGTGGTGCAGCCGGCCGGCCGGGTCGTCGGGCCCGGCCCGGTCCCGCAGCTTCCGGAACACCGCGGTCCAGCCGGTCGCCGGGTCGTCGCGGGCGGCGAGGATCCGCAGGCCGAGGTAGCGGGCCAGTGGATGCAGCCGGCCGCTGCCGGTTCCCGGCGGTGACCACAACGTCGGTGACGTGAACACGGGGGAGCCGAGGCCGACCGGGTGCGGCAACAGGGGGAGCAGCCGTTCCCCTTCCCGCCGGTCACGCGCGGCCGAGAGGGTCACGAGCGCTTCGAACTGCGTCTCGTCGACGTCCTTGCGTGCGCTCAGTCCCCGGGCGAACGGTTCCAGCAGCCGGAGGTCGATCGGGACGCCGCCCGGCCCGCGGCGGCGCAGCAGGCCGTCGAGGTCGTCGGCCAGCTCGGGCGTGGCGACGAGCTCGCGCAGGACGATCCCGGTTCCCTCCGGGTGGCCGCGGGTGAGGTGGTGGGTGGTCAGGCCGTGGCGGCGGCCGCCACCCCAGTCGAAGCTCTGGGCCATCAGGCAGACCTCCTCCACGTCGAGGTCGGCGGCCGGCACCCGCACCCACGGCCGGGCCGGGTCGGCCCCGCCCGTCCAGCCGGTGGCCGCGGTGAGCGCGTCGGCCAGGACGCCGGCGGTGGCGACGACCACGTTCACCGGGTCCGGCAGGCCGGCGCGCGTGGCGGCCAGCGCGGCCCGGACGCGGATCAGCGAGCCGATGAACGCGGACGGACCGGGCAGGTCGGCGTCGTCGATGAGCACCAGCACGTTCGGCGCGGTGCCGCGCGCCGACTCCCAGCTGTGCCGCAGGTCGGCGAGGAGGGCGGCGACCAGCAGGTCGGTCACGCCCTCACGCAGGGTCGCGCTGTCGCTGCGGGCCCGGTTGCTGAGGTCGATGAGAATCTGGCTTGCGTTGTACCGGAAGCCCTTGTCCTGGTGACCGAACCAGGCCACGAGGCCGTTCCAGTCGATCTGCCGCTGCCAGGCCCGCTTGCGCAGGGCCGCCAGGACTCCCGTGGTCACCTGCTTCGCGATCGCGGACGTGACCGCGGCGGCGGGTGGGGCGACCTGGTGCGCGGCCAGCTCCACACCGGCGGCGGCCAGGCCGACGACGAACTTCGTCACCTCGGCGGGTTCGCTGTACTCGTCCAGCAGGTTCTTGAGCCGGCCCAGCGCCGCGGCCGCGGTCAGCCCGGAGAAGTCCTCGCTCAGGACGATCTGCGCGATCACCGTGCGCGGGAACTTGACGTCGTAACCGCGGATGCCGGGGGTGAGGCCGAGCATCACCTCGGTGAGGACACCGCGCACGGCGGAATCCGCGGCCTCGCCGTTGTCGTGCGGCTGAACCAGTACTGTCGGCGTTTTCTCCTGCCATTTTTCCAGCGCTTTCCGCAACGCCGTGGAACGGCCGGAGCCGCCGGTCCCTTCGAGCGCCAGTACCGGCGCGACTCGACGGCCGGTGTCGGCGAACTGGGCTTCCGCCAGGGCGTCGAGAGTGGTGGAGAGGTTGTCTGGCACCGTTTCTCCCTGCTTTCCAGTCTCCCCCGACTGGAAAGCAGAACCTTAAACGGCACGCCCGGGACCCGTCCCGGAGTTGGTGTGCATGAACCCGTGATTCACCCATAAGAGTGATGCGCGCATTCGCGGTGTAATCAATTCTCCGGCAATTTACCCGGGCATTGCGCCGTTAGTTCCACTCCACCGCGACCCCGGCCAGGCCGGGTCCGGCGTCGTTGAAGAAGGCGCTGCTCACGCCGCCCATGTCGCACGCCAGCTCCTCCGCCACCACCGGCAGGGCGTCGTCGCGGGCGCGGACCTGGCGGGTGCAGCGGGCCGGGAGCGCGTTGCGGTCGAAGCGGAGCTGCACGAGGAAGCTCGCGCAGCGGTCGCGCAGCATCCGGTAGTACCCGGGGGACGCCGAGCCGGAGTCGTCGCGGACCTCGTAGCAGAACACGTGGATGTCGCCCTCGGCGAGCTTGCGGTCGAACAGCAGCTCCGTCGCCATCGTGTCCGCGTCGGGGTTGCGGCGCATCCGGCCGATCCGGCAGCCCTCGTCGGTGATCAGCTCGACGTCGTCGATGCGGCAGCCCGGGTCGCCGTTGTAGACCGTCAGGTAGCGGTCCGGGCCGTGCCGCCGGGCTCGCGTCACCAGCCGGGTGCGCAGGCTGACCTGCCGGTGTTCGGCGTCGAACGTGATCGTGTCGTGCACCGACAGCAGTTCGAGGTCGGCGTTGTAGTGGTTCGACGACGGGTACGCGCCGAGCTCGGCGAGCAGGTCCTCGACGATCGACCCCATGTCACCGGAACGCAGGTCGTGGAACGACGCCGCCGGCTGGTGCCCGCGGCGGACCAGTCGCGGTCCGATGAGCACCACGAGGGCGTCCGCGGGCAGCTGGAGGACCGATTCCAGGGCCCGGACCGCCGGGAGCGCCTTGGGGACCTCGGGCTGCCGGAGCCCGCGCTGCCAGTAACTCAGCGTCGACTGTCCGATTTGGACGCCGCGCAGGGCCAAGTGGGCGCGAAGCCGCGCGAGGGAGAGGCCGCGGTAGGCGATCGCCAGTCTCAAGGCGTGGTGGAACTCGCCGGTGCGCAGCGCCTCTGTCAGCTCTTTCGGCAGTTCGGCGACCGATGCCCGCGTCGCGCGGGCGCCATCGATGATCAGTGGGAGGTTCCCGTCTTGTACCACCGCTCGTCCCTTCACCCGACCAGTGTGTGCGCTGGGCGTGAACACCGCGGAACGTTCACGTTAGCAGCGTAGATGGGACGTGCCGACCCCCGTTCAGGGTGGTTGGCCACGTGATGCTGACTGTTCCGCGTTCCGGCTGTCCCCCGGAACGGTCCGTTCCTCCAGATGGCGTTCTTGCTCCGGGTGACCGGGTTGTTCACCGTTGTGACCACCGCTGGTTCGCCCACGTTCGAGCAGGAGGCCGTCCGTGCTGGTGAAGTCGAGCAGGGTCCACGCCGTACTGGCCGTGAGCCTGATGTTGTGCCTGGTCGCGCCGGCCGCTGCCGGAGCCGCGTCCGGTGCGCCGTCGAGCTTCCGGAACCCGATCTCGATGCAGGCCCAGCAGCGTGACCAGTGGTGCTGGGCGGCCTCGGGCAACACCATCGCGGCCTACCACGGCGTCACCGTCAGCCAGACGCGCTTCTGTCAGCTTGCTCACAACGCGGCCGGTGCCGACTGCGCCGACCTGCCGGGCACGCTCGCCGACCCGCAGCGCGCCTTCGCCCGTCTCGGCTTCACCTCGCCCGGCCGCTATTTCGACAGCCGGATCACCTACGCCGCCATCCGGACGCAGACCGCGGCGAACCGGCCGGTCGAGACGCGGGTCGGTTACCGCTCGGGCGGCGGCCACACGCACGTCCTGTACGGCTACGACACCCGCGGCGACTGGGTCTACTGGGGTGACCCGGGTCCGGCCAAGCGCTACAACTGGTCGACCTACGGCTACTACACGCACAACTCGTCCTTCTCCTGGACGCACACGCTCTCGGGGGTCTCCCGATGAGCAGGCGAGTGCTGGCGCTCGCCGTGCTGACCGGCGCGGCGCTGCTGATGACGGCACCGGTGTCAGGCGCGGCCCAGGCCGCCGGCATCAGCAGCGCCGACGCCGTGGCGGCCCGGAGCGCGGCCGCCGCGCCCGGGCTCCAGGACACGCTGGTCAAGTTCTTCGCCCAAGCGCCCGGCGCTTCGGCAGCGCCGGTGTCCGTCCGGATCGCGCCGGAGGCCTACCCGGTCTACGACCTGTCCGCGGACTTCGTCGTCGGCAAGCCGGGCGCCGCACCGGGCGAGTTCTCCTACTTCGCCGTGCCCGTCCAGGCCTCCGACGGCCGGACCGCGACGCTCTGGTCGGTCCGCGGTGACGACGGCGCCTGGCAGGTCGGCAACATCGCCTCGGGTGACGTCGAGACCGCGTACGCCCGCAACCTGCCCGCCGGCGCCCAGTTGCTCCACGAGCCGCAGATCGACGCCTGGTACGCGGTCGGCGACGGCCGCGTCACGCCGCTGGCCGGCGGTGCCGCGGTAACCGTCGCCGACTACCAGCGGACGGTCCAGGGGAAGTACGCCGACAAGCTCCCCGGCTCGGCCTACGACCGCGACGGCGAGGCCGGCGGTTACGGCGCGACGGGGGCGGTCATGCCCCGCGGCGACGGCAGCCCGGCGCCCTCCAGCAACGACACCGGCTGGATCCCGCTGCTGATCCTGGCCGGCGTCCTGCTGGTCAGCGGCGCGGGGTACTACGTGCTGCACCTGCGGCGGACGACCGCCTAGACGTACCGGCGGGCTCGGCGTCGATCCCTTCCACCGAGCCCGCCGGTCCACCACCGTTAGTGTGTGGCGCATGGGGCGACTCGTGGTCATCGAAGGGCTCGACGGCGCGGGCAAGCGCACGCTGACCGAGGGGCTGACGAACGCGTTGCGCGCGAAGGGCGCGAGCGTGGCGAAGCTGGCTTTCCCGCGCTACGGCGAGAGCGTGCACGCGGACCTCGTCAAGGAGGCGCTGCACCGCGGCCACGGCGACCTCGCCGACTCGGTCTACGGCATGGCCGTGCTCTACGCGCTGGACCGCAGCGGTGCCGCCGACGAGATCCGCGCCCTGCGCGACGCGCACGACGTCGTCCTGCTCGACCGTTACGTCGCGTCCAACGCCGCGTACGCGGCCGCGCGCCTGCGCCAGGACGCGGCCGGCGAGGTCGTGAAGTGGGTGTGGGAGCTGGAGGTCGGCCGCTTCGGCCTGCCCCGCCCGGACGCGCACCTGCTGCTGCGGGTCGCCGCGTCGGTCGCGGCGGAGCGCGCCGAACGCCGGGCGGCGGCCGAGACCGACCGCGAGCGCGACGCGTTCGAGACCGACGACGGCCTGCAGCGGCGCTGCGCGGCGGTGTACGACGAACTGGCCGCCGCGGGCTGGCTCGCGCCATGGCACGTCCTGGACGGCGTCGCGGGCGTCGACCTCGAATCCCTCGCCGCGACGCTGCTCGGCTAAAGCAGCCGCGCCGGGTCGAACTGCGCGATCGGGTGCGCGGTGGCGTCGTCGACCACCAGGTCCGCGACGATCTCCCCGACGACGGGCGCGAACTTGAAGCCGTGCCCGGAGAAGCCGCACGCCAGCACGACCCGGTCCTCGGCCGGGTGCGGGGCCAGTACGAAGCTCTCGTCCGCCGTGTCGGTGTACATGCAGGTCACCGCGCGCAGGAAGCCGCCGGGCAGGGTCGGCAGGTGGCGCTTGACGACCGTGGCGATCTCGTGGACCTCGTCGTCGGACACCGTCCGGTCGACGCCGTCGGGCGTGCACGTCCGGCCGCCGCTGTGGAACGCGACCTTCACGCCGTCACCGGGTGCGTTGTGCGCCGGGAAGCCGTAGAACGTGTAGCCGTCGCCTTCCCAGATGTAGACCGGGTGCCGCCGGAACGGCTCCACCCCGCCCGACGGCGCGAACCAGAACTGCACCTGCCGCCGCACGGTGAACTCGACGCCGAGATCGCCCAGCAGCTCCGCGGCCCAGGCGCCGGGGCACAGCACGAGCCGGTCGGCCGTGTAGTAGCTGTGCGACGTCCCGACGCGCACGCCGCCGGCCATGGTGCTCCAGGTGAACACCTTCTCCTCGTGGTGCAGTTCGGCGCCGCATCGCGCGGCGAGCTGCAGGTGCGCGGCGACGCTGCCCTCGGGGGACACCAGCCCGGCGCCCGGCTCGTACAGCGCGACCTCGTCGGACGCGGGGGAGGTCGTCGGGAACCGGCGGCGCAGCTCACGGGCGTCGAGCAGTTCGTGCGGGATGCCGAAGGCGCGAGCCGACGCGACGCTGCCGGTGATCGTCCGCGAGCCCGCCGTGCCGACCATGAGCCCGCCGCAGCGGGTGAACAGCCGGCGCCCGCTGTCGCGCTCGAGGCCGTCCCACAGCTCGTGCGCGCGCAGCAGCAGCGGGACGTACTCGGGGCCTTCGAGGTAGGCCTGGCGCGTGATCCGCGAACCGCCGTGGCTCGACCCGCGGTTGTGCACGGGCGCGAACTGGTCGAGGCCGAGCACCCGCTGCCCGCGCTGCGCGAGCCGGTACGCGGCGGCGCTGCCCATCCCGCCGAGGCCGAGCACGATCACGTCGTAGTGCGTCATACGACCCTCCCCGGGACCCGTGTGCCGAAGTACTCGATCTCCACCGCGATGCCCGGCACGCTGTACTCGACCGGCAGCCAGGCGTAGGCCAGCCCGTCGGTGGCGCTGGTGACGTGCCCGGCCGCGTGCCCCCGGACGTACACGGGTTCCTTGCCCAGCACGACGCCGTCGACGCTCAGCTGGGTCAGCCGCCGGCTCACAGTGGCCTCCGACCGGCCGGCGAGAGCGTCACGGCCGAGGAAGTACCCCTTGTCCAGCCGGACGAGGGACCCGAGCCCGGCTTCGTACGGATCGTGCTCGGAGGTGACGTCGACGCCCGGCACGCGGACCCCGGCCTCCAATCGCAGGGTGGTGTACGCCTGGTGCCCGGCGACGGTGATCCCTCGCGCCCGCAGGGTGTCCCACAGACGGCGGCCCAGGTCCGCGGTGGTGTGGAGTTCCCAGGCCACAGTGGACAGTCGCAGCGCGACGACCGGGACGTCGCCGACGTACGTCTCCTCGGCCGGGCAGTCCGTTGTGGACAGTTCCGGCAGGACGTCACCGGCCAGCGGTCCCCGGACGCCGAGGCAGCACGTGCCGGGGGTGGTCTCGTGGACCTGCACCGCGCCGTCGCCCGGCAGGTGCCGCCGCAGCCAGTCGAAGTCCAGCCGGCTGCCGGCGCCGACGTGGAACCCCTCATCGGCCAGCCGGGCCACGGTGAGGGCGCCGCGCACCCCGCCGTCCTCGCCGAGCAGCAGTGTGCGGGTGACCGAGCCCGGCGGCCTCGCCAGGTCGTTCGTCGTCATGGCCTGCAGGAACGGCAGCGCGCCCGGACCGGTGACGGCCAGGCGCGGCACCGCGGTCAGGTCGAACATCGCGACGCGCTCGCGGGCCGCGAGCGCCTCCGCGGTCCCGATCGGCGACCAGTGCCGCGCGGCCCAGCCGTCGCGTTCCGGGGTCGCGGCGAGGCTCTCGTTCGCCTGGTACCACTGGGGTCGCGCCCAGCCGTCCGACGGCAGGAAGTACGCGCCGAGCGCCGTCTGCTGCTCGAAAAAGGGACTGCTCCGCGACGGTTCTTCCCGGGGCTGCAACGGGTGCACGATCTCGTGGACCTCGGCGAAACCGCGTCCCCGCACCGAAACGCGGTCGAACCGGGCCAGGTCACAGCCGTGCACGGCGAGCGACGGCTGCCCGTCGACGAGCCAGCGCGCCAGCTCGCGCGCGACCCCGGCGGAGTGCTCGTGCCGGACGGCCTCGGCCACCCAGAAACCCTCGAGGTCCGGGTGCTCACCCAGCAGCGGCCGGCCGTCCGGCGTGCCCGGGAGCAGCACGGTCGTCACGGTCTCGGCCTTGGCGTCGCGCAGCGCGGGCAGCAGCGCGGCCGCCGCCTCCCACGCCGCGTCGAAGTCCTCCGAGCTGACGTCGAGGGCTCCGACACCGAGCCGGTCGACGTGCTCGCGGACGTACAGCGCGCGGTCGTGGTGGCGCAGCACGGGCTTACCGGCCTGCGCGTGGTCGTCGTTGTCCCCGGCCAGCTCGGCCAGCGGCGACGTCTGCGCGTACCGGTGGGGCACGGGCGTGTGCGGCACCGCCAGGCCGACGAGCCCGCCGGCCCCGGCGCACGACACGACGACGTCGGCGCGCAGCCGCCCGGAAGCCGTGACGACGCCGGTGACCCGGCCGCCGGCCCGGTCGATCGCCACGACGTCCTCGTCGAGGAACTTCGCGCCCCGCCCGGCGGCCCGCCGGGCCTGCGCTCCGGCCGCGGTGCGCGGTTCGACGAGCCCGTCACCCGGGACGTGGAACCCGCCCAGGACCCGGGTTTCGTCGAGGAGGGGCTGCAGGTCCGCGCATTCGTGGGGCGTGCGGGGAAAGCCCCGCACGCCCCACGACGTCGCCCAGCCGTGCCGTCGCTTGAGGTCCTCGAGCCGCTCGGGTGTCGTCGCGACCTCCAGGCTGCCCACCGGGTTGAAGCACCACCGCCCGTCGAGCGTCAGGCCGCTGTACTTCGTGACGGTGTACTTCGCGAACTCCGTCAGCGTGCGGTCCTCGTCCGTCCGGAACACGAGCCCGGGTGAGCCGGGCGCTTCGCCGCCGCCCAGCACGGTGACGTCGGTCCAGCCACGCTCGGTCAGCTCGTCGGCGAGCGCGCAGCCGACGAGGCCGGCGCCGAGGACGACCACCCGGGGCGGTGCGGCCATCGCGGGATCCCTCCGGGCGAAGTTGCGTCTTCGGCAACAACGTGCGTCATGCGCGACTTGCTGTCAAGCGCCCGAAAAGGTGCCGGTTCAGGCCCGGGTGAACTCCATGACCCAGTTGGATTCCCAGGTCTTCCCGCCGTCGGCGGAGAACTCCTGCTCCCACCGCGGCGACGGGCCCGTGGTGCCCGACCAGATGTAGTGCGCCCGGATGGGCCGTCCTTCGTGGGTGTCGTCGCCGTAGAAGTCGCCGCGGCCGTCGGCGAACGTGCCGGCGACCGGCGGCTGGAGCAGTCCGGTGCGGTCGTTGGCCCAGTAGATCGACCACTCCTTCTTCTCGACGTCGAACAGGCGGAGCGTGAAGCCGCGGAAGCCCCGGTCGGGGAAGCGGATCTCTTCGGTGTTGCCGCCGCCCTCGAAGATCGGCGCGCAGGTGGTGGTGCCGGGGTAGACGTCCCAGTCGTCGCTGCCGGCGAAGAGGGTGCGAAGCCGCCGGCTGACGACGGTCCAGGAGCCGTGCAAGAAGTCGAAGTCGTTCATGACGGTGATCCTGGGCCGCGATCACTGACATCTTCTGTCAGTGGTGGCTGGCAGACTTCCGCGAGTGCGTGCGAGCCGGCTGGTGTCCCTGCTTCTGCTGCTGCAGAACCACGGCCGGATGAGCGCGTCCCGGCTGGCCGCCGAGCTGGGCGTGACCGCCCGGACCGTCTACCGCGACGTCGAGGCCCTCGCCGCCGCGGGCGTCCCGATCTACGCCGAACCAGGCCCGAGCGGCGGCTACCAGCTGGTGGACGGCTACCGCACCCGGCTGACCGGCCTGACCGCCGACGAGGCCGAGTCGCTGTTCCTCACCGGCCTGCCGCAGCCCGCCGCCGAGCTGGGGCTCGGCGCCCAGGTGGCCGCGGCCGAGCTGAAGCTGATGGCGGCGCTGCCGACGCCGTACCGGGACGCGTCGACGCGCATCCGGCAGCGCTTCCACCTCGACGCGCCCGGCTGGTACCGCGAAGCCGACCCGGTGCCGCAGCTGGTCGCCGCCGCGGAAGCCCTGTGGCAGGACCGGGTCGTCGAGGTCCGCTACCGCCGCTGGTCACCGCGCCCCGGCGTCGTGACGCGGCGGCTGCACCCGCTCGGCCTGGTCCTCAAGGCCGGCGTCTGGTACCTCGTGGCGTCCGGGCGGACCTACCGCGTTGCCAACATCGAGGCCCTGACGCCGCTCGACGAGACGTTCACCCGGCCCGCCGGGTTCGACCTCGCGGAGTTCTGGCGTGAGCACGTCGAGCGGTACGAGGAGGCGGAGATCTCCGACACGGCCGTCGTGCGGCTTTCACCGGCGGGAATCGCGGCCCTGCCGGACATCCTCGGCCCGAAGGCCGCCCGGCTCGTCGCGCGCACTCTCGAACCGGCGGACGCCGACGGCTGGCGGCGCGCGACCGTCCCGCTCGAGAACGTGCCGCACGCCGCCGCCGGGCTGCTGCGGCTCGGCGCGGACGCGCAGGTGCTGGCGCCCCCGGAACTGGTGTCGCACATGGGAAACACGATCCGGGCGATGGCCCGGCTGTACGACTAGTCCCGGCTGTGTCAGTCTCGAAAGTAGCCGAGCTGCGCGGAAAGCTCGTCCGCCGCTTCGGTCATCGGCCGGACGATCTGCTTCACCCGCTGCTTCGAAAGCCGGTACGACGGCCCGGACGCGCTCATCGCGGCGACCACGTCGCCGCCCGGGCCGTGGATCGGCACCGCCACCGCGTGCATGCCGAGCTCGAACTCCTCGTAGCAGGCCGCGAAGCCGTCTTCGAGGATCCGTTCCAGCTCGGTCATCAGCTCGTCCGGCTCGACCGTCGTGCGCGGCGTGTACTGCTCCAGCTTCCGCTTGAGCACGCGCTTGCGTTCGGCTTCGGCCATGTAGGCCAAGAGGATCTTGCCGCTGGAGGTCGCGTGCAGCGGCGTCCGCTGGCCCGTCCAGTTCTGCGTGGTGATCGCCGCGGCCCCGCGGGCCTGGCTGATGTTGATCGCGACGCCGTCGTCGGCGATGGCGATGTTCACGGTCTCGCCGAGCTCTTCGGCGAGGCTCAGGCAGCTGGCGCGGCCGAGCTTGGCCAGGTCCATCCGCCCGGTCGCGGCGCCGGCCAGCCGCACGATGCCGAAGCCGATCGCGTACTTCCCGCGTTCCCCGAGCTGTTCGACCAGGCCTCTCGACTCCAGGACGCTGAGCAGGCGTGACGCCGTGGACTTGTGCACGCCCAGCTCGCCCGCGATCTCCGTGATGCCGGTTTCGCCGTTGCGGGCGAGCAGCTCCAGCACGCTGATCGCCCGGTCGACCGACTGCACCTGGCTCTGAGTTGCGTTGCCCGAGTCCTGGTTCCGCATAGCGCAACACTATCCGTTTTGCGCCGTCCCTATCGGCTGGTCGGGCGAATCTCTTGACGCGGCCGCCCGTCGGACCGGATTGTTGCGCAGGAAGCGCAGCGTCGCGCCATGCGCAACTTTCACCAAGCGTCCCGGTTTCCCGTCACCCGTTCCCGGAGGCCCCGATGATCCGAGCCTGCGCCGTCGCCGACCTGCCCGAGGGCGAGTCCCTCCGCCTCGACGGGCCCGTCCCCATCGCCGTGTTCCACACCGAAGCCGGCTTCTTCGCCGTCGACGACACCTGCACCCACCAGGACGCTTCCCTGGCCGACGGCTGGCTGGAGGGCTGCTTCGTCGAGTGCCCGCTGCACGCCGCGCAGTTCGACCTGCGCACCGGCGCGCCGACCTGCCTGCCCGCCAAGAAGGCCGTGCGCACGCACCGCGTGGCCGTCACCGACGGCGTCGTCTACGTCGACGCCCCGGTCCCCGCCGTGGCTCCCTGAGCCTTTCTCCCAGGTCCGTGAAGGCCACCTTGAGGGACTCAGAGTCCCTGAAGGTGGCCTTCACGGACCGCCCAAGGGCACCCGGATGGAGCAGGGACCACTGCGGATCTTGATCTTTCTGGTGGTCAAACACGCGGGTCGCGCGTCCGGCCGCCGGAACTAGTGCGAATATGTGGTCATGAAGGCACGTGTTCTCGTGGTCGACGACGACCCTGCACTCGCGGAGATGCTCACCATCGTGCTCCGTGGGGAGGGGTTCGACACGGCGGTGGTCGCCGACGGCTCACGCGCGCTTCCCGCGCTGCGTGAACTGAAGCCCGACCTCGTCCTGCTCGACCTGATGCTGCCCGGGATGAACGGGATCGACGTCTGCAAGGCGATCCGCGCCGAGTCCGGGGTGCCGATCGTCATGCTCACCGCCAAGAGCGACACCGTCGACATCGTCCTCGGCCTGGAGTCCGGCGCCGACGACTACGTCGTCAAGCCGTTCAAGCCGAAGGAGCTGGTCGCCCGGGTCCGCGCCCGGATGCGCCGCACCGAGGCCGAACCGGCGGAGTCGCTCACGATCGGCGACCTGGCGATCGACGTGCCCGGCCACGAGGTCACCCGCGAGGGCAAGGCCATCCCGCTGACCCCGCTGGAGTTCGACCTGCTGGTGGCGCTGGCCCGCAAGCCGCGCCAGGTGTTCACCCGCGAGGTGCTGCTCGAGCAGGTCTGGGGCTACCGGCACGCGGCCGACACCCGCCTGGTGAACGTGCACGTCCAGCGGTTGCGTTCGAAGGTCGAGAAGGACCCGGAACACCCCGAGGTGGTGTTGACCGTTCGTGGCGTCGGGTACAAGGCCGGACCGCCGTGATGGCTCCATGACCCCCGCGAGCGGCAGACGGCTGCCCGCGTTCGCGCGTTCGACGGCACGCCTGGTCCGGCGTGTCGTCGTTTTCGCGCGCCGTCGCGCGGTCGCGTTCAACGAGCTGTGGAAGCACTCGCTCCAGTTCCGCGTGACCGTGTCGACGCTCGCGCTGTCCTCGGCCGTGGTGTTCGTGCTGGGCATGGTCCTGCAGAACCAGATCACCGAACGGCTGCTGGACACCAAGCGCGACGCCGCCACCGCGCAGACCCGCGCGGCCGCGGAGACCGCCGCCGGTGAGCTGGTCGGCCTCGGCGGCGAGACGGCGGAGGCGATGCGCAACCGCCTCGAAAACGCGTTGAAGAAGATCGCGATCACGCCGACCAGCCAGGACGCGGCGGGTTCGGCGGCCGGCACGTTCATCCCGGTGCTCGCCAGCGGCGGCCACGACCAGTCCCGCGACGAGCCCGCGTTCGCCGGGCCGTTCGAGAACGTGCCGCCTCGGCTGCGGCAGTTCGTCGAGGCCGAGCAGACGAGCTACCTCGAGCACACCGTCCCGGACGCGAACGGCGGGCGCACGACGTACCTGATCGTCGGCACGCCGCTCAAGACCGTCGCCGTCCCGCTGCAGCTGTACCTGCTGTTCCCGCTGACGACCGAGCAGAACACCGTCTCGACCGTGCAGAACACGCTGCTGGTCGGCGGCCTCGTCCTGCTGCTCCTGCTGGCCGGCATCACGAACCTGGTGGTGCGGCAGGTGGTGCGGCCGGTCCGGTCGGCCGCCGCGGCGGCGGAGCAGTTCGCCGGCGGCGACCTCGACCAGCGCCTGGCCGTGGTCGGCGAGGACGACCTGGCCAAGCTCGCCGGGTCGTACAACGGCATGGCCGCCAGCATCCAGCGCCAGATCCGCCAGCTCGAGGAGTTCGGCGGCCTGCAGCGCCGGTTCACCTCCGACGTCTCGCACGAGCTGCGGACCCCGCTGACCACCGTCCGGATGGCCGCCGACGTGCTGCACGCGTCCCGTGAGCAGTTCCCGGCCGGCCTCGCGCGGTCCACCGAGCTGCTGGTCGACGAGCTCGACCGGTTCGAGGCCCTGCTCGGCGACCTGCTCGAGATCAGCAGGCTCGACGCCGGCGTCGAGGAGCTGTCGGCCGAGTTCATCGACGTCCGCCCGATCGCCACCCGCGCGGTCGAGCAGGTGCGGGTCATCGCCGGCAACGCGGGCAGCTCGGTCGAGCTCGTGCTGCCCGACGAGGAGGTGCCCGCCGAGGTCGACTCGCGGCGCGTCGAGCGGATCCTGCGCAACCTGCTCGGCAACGCCGTCGACCACAGCGAGGGCAAGCCGGTGGTGCTCACCGTCGCGGCCGACGAAACCACCGTCGCCATCACGGTCCGGGACCACGGCGTCGGCCTGCGGACCGGCGAGGAGGGCCTGGTGTTCAACAGGTTCTGGCGCGCCGACCCGTCACGCAACCGGCGCACCGGCGGCACCGGGCTCGGCCTGGCCATCAGCCTGGAGGACGCGCGCCTGCACGGCGGCGAGCTCGACGCGTGGGGTGCGCCCGGCCAGGGTGCCTGCTTCCGGTTCACGTTCCCGCGCCACCAGGACATCCCCGCCGGAGAGCCGCCGCTGGCCCTGCCGCCGCGGGACCACATCCCGGGCGAGGTGCCGCTCGGGATCATCGAGGTGACGCCGGCGCCGGAGGCGATCTTCGCCGAACGTGAGGAAGTCGGTCAGTGAAACGGGTTCTGCTCGCGGTGTTGTGCCTGCTGCTGGTGGCGGGCTGCGCCAACGTGCCGCTCGAGTCCCAGCCCGTCGTCGTCTCGGGGGAGCGGCAGGGCCAGGGCCAGAACGCCGAGGCGCCCGAACCGGAGCAGGGCATCGACTCGCTGACGCTGGTGCGCGAGTTCATCCGCGCGACGCTCAAGCCGGGCCAGAACAACGCGGCCGCCCGCGCCTACCTGGACGACCAGGGCCGGGCGAACTGGCGGCCCAGCCGCAGCCTGACCATCATCCAGGACACCTTCGGCACGGTCTACGACACCGAGCCGCAGCCGGACCCGAACACGCAGGTCGTCAACGTGCGCGGGATCGACATCGGCACGCTGGACCAGAACAGCTCGTTCGTGCCGGACTACAGCTCGGCGCTGCTCCACGTGAAGGTGCGCAAGCAGCAGAACGGCCAGTGGCGGATCGTCGACCCGCCCACCGACCTGTACGCGACCGAGGCCGACTTCAGCGAGAACTACACCGCGGTGCCGGTCAGCTTCTACTCGGAGTCGTCCAACGCCTTCGTCCCGGACCGGCGCTACGTCGTGGCGAAGCCGCAGTCCGGATTGCCCGGCCGGGTGATGGACCTGCTGGTCGACGGCCCGTCAACGAGCCTGGCCGGCACGGTGAAGAACCTGCTCGGCGAGCCGGTGGAGATCGACACCAACGTCAAGAGCCTCGACGACGGGACGCTGGTGGTGCCCCTGACCGGGCTCACCGGCGTCGGCGAGAACATCCGGAACCTGATCGCCGCGCAGATCGTGCTTTCGCTGCAGTACGTCACGTCCGCGCGGATCCGGATCCTCGCCGACGGCGCTCCGCTGGTGCCGAACCACCCGGACTGGCGCCTGAACGAACTGCCCGCGTACGGCGCGTCGCTCTCGCTGAGCCTGGACCTGCCGGGCCTGATGACGGTCGGCGGCCGTGTCCGTTCCCTGGGTGACGGCGCCCCGGTGCCCGGCCCGGTCGGCAACGGCGGTTACGACGTCGTCAGCGCGGCCCAGTCGACCGACGGCAAGCGCCTCGCGGTGGTCGACCGCACCGGCGGCCAGGTCCACCTGCGCATCGGCGACCTGGGCCGCGATCTGCCCCTGGTCAGCCTGGCCGGCAGCACCCTGAGCCGCCCGACGTGGCGCCCCGGCGCGTCCGAGGTGTGGACGGTGGCCGACCAGCTGACGGTGGCCAGGATGGTGCTGACCCCCAACGGCCAGTGGACCCCCCTGACGGTCAACGCCACCGACCTGACCCAGCAGGGTGGTATTTCCGAGCTGCGCTTCTCCCGCGACGGCGCCCGCGTCGCCGCGGTGATCGCCGGCCAGCTGTGGGTGGCGTCGGTGGTCGGCGGCACGGGCGACTCGATCGCCCTGCGCGAGCCGAGGCACCTGCAGCCCCACGACCTCCAGAACGTCGTAGACGTCGACTGGCTGTCCCAGGACACCCTGGTCGCGGTGACGACGTCGACGTCCCAGCCGGTGGTCAAGGTGACGGTGGACGGCCAGCGGATGGACGCGTTCAACAGCTCGAACCTGACACCCCCGGTCCACGGCGTCACGGCGGCCCCCAGCCGCCAGATCGTGGTGGCCGACGCAAGCGGCCTGTGGATCGCCTCGGTGCTGGGCGAGGTCTGGCGCCCGCAGACCCATTCGGCCAAGGACGCGGACCCCTTCTACCCGGGCTGACCACACTTTCGGGTGACCGCTCTCGGTCGGGGCCCGGAAACTGTCGGTGGTGGTGGGGACACTTTCCGTTGTGTTCATTCGCGCGCTGCTCGAACTGTTGATCCCCAGCCGCTGCGCCGCGTGCGGAGCCCGCGGGGCGCCGTGCTGCGCCGGTTGTGCCGCCGTCTGGGGCACGGCGAGGGAAGTGGTCCGCATGCCCACGTCGGGCTTGGTGCGGGTGTTCGCGCTGGCCAGGTATCGCGGAGTGGGGCGAAGGTTGCTGATCGCGTACAAGGAACGGGGGCGGCGAGATCTGGCGCCGCCGCTCGGGTGGGCGCTGGCGGAGGCGTTGGCGGTGTTGCCGCTGCGGGGCACCGGTACCGCTTCCGCTGGGGACGGTGTCGCTGCTGGAACCGCTTCCGCCGACCGGCGGCAGAATCATTCGAGCACCGGATCCGGAGAGATCCACCGGGCACTGGCCCCGGCGCCCGACATCGAGACAGTTTCCGCCGACCGGCCACCGGGGCAGTTCCGGAGCTGTGAATCCGGTGGGTTCCGCCGGTCGCAGGACTCGGCACGCAGCGCCGGGACCGCTTCCATCGACCGGCTACCGGACCAGTCCGGCAGCAGCGGACTCGGTGAGATCTCCTGGCCGCCGGATCCGGCGCGCAGCACCGGAACCGTTTCCGCCGACCGGCTATCCGAGCAAGCTCACAGCACCAGGTCCGGTGAGATCAGCCGCCAGCCGGGCCCAGCGATTGCCGCCGGAATCCCTTCCTCCGGCCAGCCCCAAGGCCATTTCCCGAGCACCGGACCCGCCCCTGCAGCGCGCAAGCTCTGCCTGGTCCCGGCCCCCAGCCGCCCCTCCGCGTCCCGGGTGCGCGGCGGCCCCCACGTCGAGCGCCTCGCGGAGGCCGCGGCAAGCGTCCTGGCCGGTCGAGGCTTCGAAGTCGCCGTCGCACCCGCCCTCGAACTGGCCGGCAGCGCCCGCGACGCCGTCGGGCTCGGCCACGCCCAGCGCGCCGCCAACCTGGCCGGCCGCTTGCGGTTCCGCCACGCCGGACGCCCGCCACCCGGCTTCCCGGTGGTGGTCTTGGACGACGTGGTGACCACAGGCGCCACTGCCGCCGCGTGCGTGCACGCCCTTGCGGCGGAAGGCATCGCGGTCTCGGCCGTCCTCGCCCTGCTCGCGGCCGGGTGAACCGTCAGACTCGTCGAACCGTGCGCCGGGCTAACTGCTGCGGCGCGGTCAGAAGTCGCTGGCTGCAATTCGGTGGTGAGCGCGAGGAACCAGCGCAGTCGCGGAGTGCGATTCAAGAAAGCCGCACGGTCACCGGCGCGATCCAGGGAGCCACCCCAGCCGACCTTCGCGACCTGACCGCTCAAGAGGAGCCCTCCGAAGAGCCTGAGGAGCAGGCCACGGAGAACAACCCTGCCGAGGAGGCGCCTGCCGGGAGTAAGCCGCGCAAAGCGGCGACTCACCAGGACCAAACCCGCCGAGGAGCAAGCCTGCCAAGCGGCGGCTCGCCAGGGCTAAACCCACCGAGGAAGCGCCTGCCGAGGAGCAAGCCCACCAACCCTCAGCCAGCCAGGACCAAGCCCACCGAGGAGCAAACCCGCCAAGCGACAGCCCACCGAGAACCAAACCACCGAGAAGGAGCCACACCACCGCGGTTTCCCCAGCTCACCCCATGCCCCCAAACCCCAGAAACCCCGTGCACCCCACCAACCCCCGGCCACCGAACGCAGCCACCAACGCCAACCCCCGCGCCCGGGTGACCCGGGTGTCACCTACACGAGTGACATCCGGCGGGAACGCGAGCGGGCTCGCGGCCGTTGTCCGGGCATGAGGGTGTCGATCAAGACCACTCGGCTGCCACACCACTCCACCGGGGTGGCGGCTGCGGCCGAACGGGCCGTCACCCTCGGCGCCCGTCCAGCTGAGGTGATGCGCCGTCCGTGTGATGCCACGGCAACCGGCGCGCGTCCGACCAGCGGGTGTTTTCTGGTGTTCACCCCCCGCTCACTGCGCGGGGTGACGGAGTCTCATTCCCCGACATCCCCCGGCTCGGGGGCTGTTGTAACGGGCGTGAGGAAGCTAACGTGCTCCGCTATCAGCAATCCCCGCAGGCAGGGAGGTGACGAGCCCATGTCCCTGGCGCCGGAGGTGCGCTGAGTCCGCGCTCGGGTATCCGGCACGAGACGTCGTGAACCGATCCGAGTTCCTTCTCAGCCCGCGATCCGGGCTTACGTCCCCGCAATACCGGCGCCGTGTGTGAACTCAACAGCTCGCAGTCATCTCAGCGAGGGAGGTCGTGTATGGACATCGTCGTTAAGGGCCGCAACGTGGAGGTGCCCGACCACTATCGGGCACTCGTCAGCGAAAAGCTGGCCCGCCTCGAGCGCTACGACAGGAAAGTCATCCGGTACGACGTGGAGCTGTTCCACGAACCCAATCGTCGCCAGGCCAAGAGCTGCCAGCGCGTCGAAATCACCGGAAAGGGGCGTGGCCCGGCCGTACGCGCTGAAGCGTGTGCCGCCGACTTCTACGCAGCGCTCGATTCCGCAGTCACGAAGCTGGAGAACCGGCTGCGGAGAACACACGACCGGAGGCGCGTGCACTACGGGCGCAGCCGTCCGGAGTCGGTCGCCGAAGCGACCTCGGCTCTGCCGGGTGGTACCTCCCCGGCTGCCGCCAGTCCCGCCGCGCGTACCGCGGTGTTGGACGCACCCGAAGCCGAACCGCAGGCGAACGGCTTCGCGAGTGCCGACGAGATCACCCTGCCCCAGCAGCTGAGCTGGGCCGACGACGACCTGGGCCACCAGCCCGGCCGCGTCGTCCGCGAGAAGCAGCACACCGCTGATCCGATGACGGTGGACCAGGCACTCTACGAGATGGAGCTGGTCGGCCACGACTTCTACCTCTTCAACGACTCCGACGCGGGGCGGCCCAGCGTGGTCTACCGGCGGAAAGGCTTCGACTACGGCGTGATCCGGCTCGGCTGAGCCGGCTCTAAGGAGGCCTCCGCCGATGGCCCGCACGCGCCCGCGTGCGGGCCATCCGCATGTCAGGACGTACGGCGTGTGCACACCACGCCCCGGGTTCCCTACGATGGGGTGGAACGGTGGCGCCGACCACGGCCGCTGCCGTGGGAGAACCTGCCCGGGACCGGCCTGGGCGCGCTCATGATCAGCTAGTGAGGTCGACCGGATGGTGCTGAACCGCCTGCTCCGCGCGGGCGAGGGCAAGATGGTGAAGCGGCTGCGCAACATCGCCGATCACATCAACACCCTCGAAGACGACGTCAAGGACCTGACCGACGCCGAGCTGCGGGCCAAGACGGACGAGTTCCGCAAGCGGCACGCGGACGGGGAGTCCCTGGACGACCTGCTGCCGGAGGCCTTCGCGGTCGCCCGGGAGGCGGGCAAGCGGGTGCTCGGCCAGCGGCACTTCGACGTCCAGCTGATGGGTGGCGCGGCCCTGCACCTGGGTCAGGTCGCCGAGATGAAGACCGGTGAGGGCAAGACCCTGACCTGCGTCCTCCCGGCCTACCTGAACGCCATCCCCGGCAAGGGCGTGCACGTCGTCACGACGAACGACTACCTGGCCAAGCGCGACTCGGAGTGGATGGGCCGCATCCACCGCTTCCTCGGCCTCGAGGTCGGCGTCATCCTGTCCGAGCAGGCGCCGGACGTCCGGCGCAGCCAGTACAACGCCGACATCACCTACGGCACGAACAACGAGTTCGGCTTCGACTACCTGCGCGACAACATGGCGTGGAGCCTGGACGACTGCGTGCAGCGCGGGCACCAGTTCGCCATCGTCGACGAGGTGGACTCGATCCTCATCGACGAGGCCCGGACGCCGCTGATCATCTCGGGCCCGGCGGACCAGTCGTCGCGCTGGTACGTCGAGTTCGCGCGGCTTGCCCCGCTGATGAACGGCATCGACACCACCACGATGGGGTCGCGCGAGCGGGTCGAGAAGACGAACCTGATCAACTCGAAGTACCACTACGAGGTCGACGTCCGGAAGCGCACGGTGGCCGTCACCGAGAAGGGCGTCCGGTTCGTCGAGGACCAGCTCGGCATCGAGAACCTCTACGAGGCCGCGAACACCCCGCTGGTCGGCTACCTGAACAACGCCCTGAAGGTGCAGGAGCTCTTCCACCGCGACAAGGACTACATCGTCCGCAACGGCGAGGTCGCGATCGTCGACGAGTTCACCGGCCGGGTGCTGCACGGCCGCCGCTACAACGAGGGCATGCACCAGGCGATCGAGGCCAAGGAAAAGGTCGAGATCAAGGCCGAGAACCAGACCCTCGCCACGATCACGCTGCAGAACTACTTCCGCCTCTACAAGAAGCTGTCCGGGATGACCGGTACGGCCGAGACCGAGGCCGCCGAGTTCCACCAGACCTACAAGCTGGGTGTGGTGCCGATCCCGACGAACCGCCCGATGGTCCGCGCCGACCAGCCGGACCTGATCTACAAGACCGAAGAGGCGAAGTACGAGGCGGTCGCCGAGGACATCGCCGAGCGGCACGAGAAGGGCCAGCCGGTCCTGGTCGGCACGACGAGCGTCGAGAAGTCCGAGCGCCTGTCGAAGCTGCTGGTCAAGCTGAGCGTGCCGCACGAGGTGCTGAACGCGAAGCACCACGACCGGGAGGCGCTGATCGTCGCCCGCGCCGGCCAGAAGGGCGCCGTCACGGTCGCCACGAACATGGCGGGCCGCGGTACCGACATCGTGCTGGGTGGCAACCCCGACCTGATCGCCGACCAGGTCCTGCG
Source organism: Amycolatopsis heterodermiae (assembly GCF_034929455.1). Taxonomy (NCBI): domain Bacteria; kingdom Bacillati; phylum Actinomycetota; class Actinomycetes; order Pseudonocardiales; family Pseudonocardiaceae; genus Amycolatopsis; species Amycolatopsis heterodermiae. Next base: position 563,210 of record NZ_JAYFSI010000001.1, on the reverse strand, counting down.
CGAGCAGGGCCTGGACCCGGTCGAGCACTCCGAGGAGTACGAGGCCGCCTGGCCCGCCATCCTGGAGAAGGTCAAGGAGGAGTCGAAGGCCGAGGCCGAGGTGGTCCGCGACGCGGGCGGCCTGTACGTGCTGGGCACCGAGCGGCACGAGTCGCGCCGCATCGACAACCAGCTCCGCGGCCGGTCGGGGCGTCAGGGCGACCCGGGCGAGTCCCGGTTCTACCTGTCGCTCGGCGACGAGCTCATGCGCCGCTTCAACGCGACCATGGTCGAGCGCGTCATGACCACCATGCGGCTGCCCGACGACGTGCCGATCGAGCACAAGATGGTCTCCAAGGCCATCAAGAGCGCGCAGACCCAGGTCGAGCAGATCAACATGGAGCAGCGCAAGGACGTCCTCAAGTACGACGAGGTCATGAACGAGCAGCGCAAGGTGATCTACGCCGAGCGTCACCGCGTGCTCGCCGGCGAGAGCCTGCGCGACCAGATCGAGGGCATGCTCGTCGACGTCGTCAACGCCTACGTGGACGGCGCGACGGCCAACGGCTACGCCGAGGACTGGGACCACGAGAAGCTCTGGACGGCGCTGAAGACGCTGTACCCGGTCAGCCTCGACTGGGACGACCTGCTCGAGGACGGCGACCTCGACGCGAACGGCCTGCGCGAGGCCCTGCTGCAGGACGCCCGCAGCGCCTACGACAAGCGTGAAGCCGAGATCAACGCGCTCGTCGGCCCGGACGGCATGCGGACCCTGGAGGGCCAGGTCATGCTGACCGTCCTGGACCGCAAGTGGCGTGAGCACCTCTACGAGATGGACTACCTCAAGCAGGGCATCGGCATGCGGGCGCTCGCGCAGCGCGACCCGCTGATCGAGTACCAGCGCGAGGGTTTCGACATGTTCCGCGCGATGCTCGACTCGCTGAAGGAGGAAGCCGTCGGCTTCCTGTTCAACCTGCAGGTCGAGCGGGCCGAGGCACCGCCCGCCGAGGACGCCGCCGCGCTGCCGGCGGGTGTCGGCACGGGCAACGGCCAGGCCGCGCCGGAAGGACGCCACGCGCGTCCGGCGCCGCCGCAGCCGCCGACGACCGACACCGAGTCCGTCCCGGCCGCGCTGCGCGGCAAGGGCCTCGGCGGCAACAGTCAGCAGTCGGGGCTGACGCTGTCCGGTCCGGGTGAGGACGGCGAGGTCGAAGCGCACGCCGAAGAAGCAGGCGGCGCCGCCGGCGGAAGCGGCACCCGCCGGGACCGCCGGGCCGCCCAGCGCGACGCGGCCAAGAAGGGCAAGAAGGGCCCGCGTCGCTGATGTGAGGCGCTGAAGTGTCCGAAAACCGGGGCGCGTGGAGTTCGTCCACGCGCCCCGGTTTCGTGAACGGGGGAAAACTGTGACGACGTTGTCGGCCGTGGCGGATCCGCAGGAATTCTTCGCGTTGTTCGCCGCCGAGCGGCGCCCGGACCCGTATCCGCACTACCGGCGGTGGCAGGAAAGCCGTCCGGTCGCGGTCCTGGCCGAAGGAATGTTCGCCGTCAGCGGTATGGCGGAAGCCGCGCAGGTGCTGCGCGACCCGGCGTTCGGCCACCCCGAACCCGAATACCTGGACCCGGCGGACCGGCGGCCGGACCAGCCGGTCGACGAATCAGGACGCGTGGTCCGGGCGTTCCTGTCGCTGAACCCGCCCGACCACACGCGCCTGCGGCGGCTGGTGTCGAAGGCGTTCACCCCGCGGATGGTCGAGCGGCTGGCACCGCGGATCGAAGAGATCACCTCCGAGCTGATCGACCGCGCGCCGCGCGAATTCGACCTGATGACGGCGCTCGCGAAGCCGTTGCCGGTCGAGGTGATCGCCGAGCTGCTCGGCGTCCCGCTGGACGACCGCGAGCGGTTCGCCGCGTGGTCGCACGCGATGGCGCGGGCACTGGACCCGGTGTTCTTGCAGAGCCCCGAGACGGTCGAGCCGGCGGTGCAGGCGCGCCAGTCGTTTATCGGCTACTTCCGGGACCTCGCGGCTCAGCGCCGGGACGAGCCCGGTGACGACCTGCTGTCCGCGCTGGTGGCGGTGTCCGACGCGGGTGACGTCCTCAGCGAGGGTGAGCTCCTGGTGACGCTCACGCTCCTGCTGATCGCCGGCCACGAGACGACGACGAACCTGATCGGCAACGGCGTGCTGGCGCTGCTGCGCCACGGCGGCCTGCGCCCGGCCGCGGACGCGCCCGACCGCGTGGTCGAAGAGGTGCTGCGGTACGACTCGCCGGTCCAGCTGACGGCCCGGACGGCGGTGCGCGTCACGGCGCTCGGCTCGCTGGCGGTCCCGGCGGGCAGCCAGGTGATCGTCCTGCTCGGCGCGGCCAACCGCGACCCCGCGAACGGCCCGGAGCCGTTCGACCCGGCGCGCCCGCCGGGCAAGCACCTGGCGTTCGGGCAGGGCATCCACTTCTGCCTCGGCGCACCGCTGGCCCGCCTCGAAGGCCGCATCGTGTTCCGCGAGCTGGCCCGCCGTCTCCCGGACCTCGCGCTGAACGGCGACCCGGAATGGAGCCCGACGACCACGCTGCGCGGCCTGTCGGCGCTGCCGGTCCGGTCGTGAGTGTTTAGGAGGGTTCTGACCCTCCTAAACACTCACGACCGTCCACCTGCGACCGTCGCGACGGGACTCCGCCGGCGGCGCCCGGGCCGCGCCCGCCCGCTTCACGCCGCTGCTCGCAGGGCCTGCCCGTCGAGCCGCCGCGGTTTCAGCAGCGCGAAACGCACGCACTGCCACCCTGCCGCGCTCCGGGTGAAGCGGGCCGCCAGCGCGAACGACCGGCCGTCGGCCTCCACGCGGGCGCACGCCTCGATCACCCCCGGCACCGGGTTGCACGTGTGGACGCTGTGCGTCCGGTGCCGTGGCCGGGGCAGGCGCGGCCCGCTGAGGCCCGCGTACACCTCCGGCGCCACCAGGCCGCGGATCTGCGGCACCGCGCGGCGTCCGTCGTAGGCCTCCAGCAGCATGTTCAGCAGGTGGCCCACTTCGGACGCTTCGAGCTGCCTCGACGCCGGCCATCGTGCGCCGGCCCGGCGGTGCTCCTGCGGTGTGACGGCCTCGAGCCGCTCGGCCCGCCGCGGTGCTTCGTAGCGGATCAGCGTCCTCAGGCGATGTTCCTCGGACATTTCCTCCCCTCCCGGACCCGGCATTTCGCCGCGTCCACTCGCTTAGAGGGAGGAACCGGCCCGAATCGCGTCAGGAATCGCACGATTCGGCAGAGAACGGCCGAAGGGATGGCTTCGGCGGCGCCGGTGCGCTAGGGCACGTCGCATTGTTGCGCCATGAGAGACATCGCTGCGTCACCCGACTATGGTGTGCCGGGTGTTGAAGGGGTTATTGGTCGATTTCGCCGGAGTTCTCACCGATCCGGACGCCGGCCGGTTCTACGACTACCTGATGGCCGCGCGGGAACGGGGCGTCCGCACCGCGCTGCTGTCGAACGCGCCCGGGGCGTCGGACCCGGTCAAGAAAACGATGTTCGACTATTTCGATGCGCTGGTGTTCTCCGGTGAGGTCGGTGTCGCCAAGCCGGATCCGGCGGTCTACCTGATCGCGGCCGACCGGCTCGGCCTGCCCGCCGTGCGCTGTGCGTTCGTCGACGACTCCGCCGCGAACATCCGCGGCGCCGTTGAGGCGGGCATGGTCGGGATCCACCACCACTCGGTGGGAGAAACGCTCGCCGAGCTCGAGGTGCTGTTCCCGGATCAGTGAGCGGCGGCGGCGCGGCGGACCAGTTCGAAGGAAAGCACCGCGGCGGCGGCCGAGACGTTCAGTGACTCGACGTCACCCGGCATCGGGATCGACACCCATTCCGTGACGAGCTCGCCGACCTCCGAGCCGACACCGTCCGTTTCGCCACCGAGGACAAAAGCCGTGCGCTGCGGCAGGTCTATGTCGAATATCGTCGTCTTCGCGGACGACCCCAGCGCGTAGAGGCTGTAGCCCGCTTCGGTGAGCATTTCGGCCGCTTCGCGCGCGGAGCCGCAGCGCAGCACCGGAGCGCGGAACGCGACCCCGGCCGAGGCCTTGACCACCAGCGGGTCCAGCGCCGCGACGCCGCGGCGCGGCACGATCACGCCTTCGAGCCCGGCCGCGGTCACCGTGCGCAGGATCATGCCGACGTTCGCCGGTGTGGTGATGCCGTCCAGCAGCAGCACCCGCGACGGCGGCCGCCGGTCGGCCAGCGCGGTGTCCAGCGCGCGCATCCGCGGGGCGACGACGTCGGCGAGCACGCCCTGGTCCTGCTTGCCGTTGCCGGCGAGCACCTTGACCCGGTGGGCGCTGGCGCGCTGCACCGGCACCCCGGCGTCCTTGGCCGCGCGCTGGATCTCGGCCGCGCCGGGGCCGCGTGCGGTGTCGGCGAGGATCACCTTGTCCACGTGCAGGCCGGCATCGGCCAGCGCTTCGAGCACCGGCTTCCGGCCGTACACGGTCAGAAAGCGGTCTTTCGGCGAGACAGTCGACTCATCACCCACACCCGGCAGTCTCGCATCGAACCTTATTCAGCCGTCGGCCGGCGCAAGAGTTGCCTTCGATGCGCAGGTCGTGGCCCGTGGCGCCGTCCTAACCAGAATAAGGTTCGTTGTGTAAGGATCGGCCCATGCCCGACCGCCTCTCCGCGCTGGACGCCTCGTTCCTCTACATGGAGGACCACGCGACCCCGATGCACGTCGGCGGGGTGGCCGTCTTCGAACGGCCGCGTTCCGGGTTCAGCTACGCGCAGCTGCTCGACCTCGTCGGGGCGAGGCTGGCCTATCTGCCGCGGTACCGGCAGCGCGTCGCCGAGGTGCCGGGGCACCTGGCGCGGCCGGTGTGGGTGGACGACGTCGACTTCGACCTGAACTACCACGTCCGGCGCTCGGCGCTGCCGCAGCCGGGCCGCGACGACCAGCTGTTCGACCTGGTGGCGCGGCTGATGTCGCGGCGGCTGGCGCCGGAGCGGCCGCTCTGGGAGGCGTACTTCATCGAGGGCCTGTCCGGCGACCGGATCGCCCTGGTCACCAAGACTCATCAGTCCGTTGTGGACGGTGTCGGCACGATCGAGCTCGGCCAGCTGATCCTCGACCCGACCCCGGCCGAGCCGGAGCCGTTCGAAGACATCTGGACGCCGCGGCGCGAGCCGAGCCGTACCCAGCTGGTGCTCGACGCGGTCAGCGAGGGCGTCCAGCGGCCGGGCGAGGTGGTGGAGAACGTCCGGTCGGCGGCCAACGACGCCGCCGCGGCGGCCGGGAAGTTCGCCGAGACCGTCGGCGGGGTGGCGGCGGCGCTGCGCACGCTGGTCAACCCGGCGCCGCCGGGACCGCTGAACGTCCGGGTGTCCGGCGGCCGGGTGTTCTCGGTGGTCCGCACGCGGCTCGAGGACTTCCGGAAGATCCGCGCGGAGCACGGCGGCACGGTCAACGACGTCGTCCTCGCGGCCATCACGGGCGCGCTGCGCGAGTGGCTGCTGTCGCGCGAGGAGACGCTGACCGCGAACGCGACGGTGCGCGCGCTGGTGCCGCTGGCGGTGCGCGACGCCGACACGGCGGAGTACTCGACGCCGGCCCTGGTCGGCAACCAGGTGGCGGCCTACCTGGTGGATCTGCCGGTCGGCGAGCCCAACCCGGTGCTGCGGCTGCAGCACATCGGGCACGCGATGACCGAGCACCTCGACTCGGGCCGCTCGGTCGCCGCGCGCGGGCTGCTCAAGGTCGGCGGCTTCGCCCCGGCTACCCTGCACTCGCTCGGCGCGCGAGCGGCGGGGTCGCTGTCCGGGCGGATCTTCAACGTCATGGTGACCAACTCACCGGGCCCGCAGATGCCGATGTACGCGGGAGAGGCGAGACTGGTCGAGATGTTCCCGGTGATGCCGTTGATGCGCACCCAGGCGCTGGCGATCGGGGTGACGTCGTACCACGGCGGCGTCTACTTCGGACTCAACGGCGACCGCAAGGCCGCTTTCGACGTCGACCTGCTGGCCGGGATGATCGAAGAGTCCCTGGAAGAGCTGAAGGGTGCGCACTGGTGAGGGTCTATCTGCCTGCGACCATCGCGATGCTTCGCGATCTGGAATCGTCGGGGGAGTTCCGGGCGCGCAGCGGGACGGCGTTCGCGCTGACCCCGGCGTTGCGCGAGGCGTACGCGAGCGGCACGGACGAGGAGCTCGAGTACGCGGCGTTGCTGGACGCGGCGCGCGCTTCGCTGCGCCTGATCGCGGCGGAGGAGAAGGGCGAGCCCCGCCGGGTGGTGGTGTCGGCGGACGTCGAGGGCCTCACCCTGCGCCCGGACCTGGACGCCCCGGTGGTCCGCATCGGCGGCCCGATCCCCCTGTCCGCGGTAGCGGCGATCCACGTGGACTCCGCAGAAGCCGCGGACGCGGTCTCCGCAGCGGCGGCGGTGATCGACGCGGCGGATCTGGGCGACATGGACGCGGAGTTCGTGCTTGGGGACGCGGAGGACCACGAGCTGGCTTGGTATGCGCCGCAGGAGCTGCCTTTCCTGCTGGAGCTGCTCTGAAGTCTCTTGGCCGGGTTGGGTGCTTTGCTGGCTCGCTGGGCTGCTCCGAGGTGCCTGGCTGGAGTGCTCCGAGAGCCTGGCTGAGTCGCCGGGTTTCGAGCGCCGGTTGAGGTCCCTCGGTTGACGTGCCTTGCACGGTGGTGTCTCCGAGGTGCCCGCTGACGTGTCCGGTTGAGTTGCGAGTTTCGAGGGCCCGCTGAGTTGCCTGGTTTGGTGTTGCTCCGAGATGCCTGACCGAGTCGCTCCGAGGTGCCCACCGATGTGCGTGGCTGAGTTGCCGAGTGACTGCCGAGGAGCTTGAGCTGAGCTGTCCCGCTGAGCGCCTGGCAAGCCACTCAGCTCAGCCCGCCGCTGAGCGTCGCCATGCCATCCGCTCACTGCGCCCATTGAGCGCTCGCCAGGCAGCCAGCCCAGCCGCCCCAGCTCAGCTGCCCGCTATGCGCTTGCCAAGTCGCCAACCCAGCCGCTTCCAGCTCTGCCGCCCGCCGATGCCCTCGCCAATTCGCCAGCTCAGCCGCCCGCTGAGCGTCGCCAAGTCGGCAGCTCACTGCCCCGCCGAGCGTTCCGCTGATTCACCGGCTCAGCCGCCCCGCTGGGCGCTCGCCAAGTCGGCAGCTCATCGCCCCGCTGAGCGTCCGCCAAGTCGCCAGCTCAGCTGCCGCAGCTCAGTCGCCCTGGCTTAGCTGTCCGGTATGCGCTCGCCAATTCGCCAATTCGCCAATTCGCCAGCTCACCGCCCCGCCGAGCGTCGCCAAATCACCAGCTCAGCCGCCAACCTGAGCCACCTCGCCGTGGTGCGGCGTATCGGCATCCCCAAGTTGTCCACAGGTCGATCCGCATGTGGACAACTTCGGCCCGCGACGGCTGATCAGGCGTTTCTGTCGGGGCCCGCCGATAGACTGGACCAGGGGACGCCCCCCAGGGATAGGGCGGGGGCCGGTCTCCTCCGGCCCCCCGAACCCGAAAAATCCTCAGGACCTCTCGAACCACTCCGCGCCCGGCACCGGCAGCTCGCACCGCCACCCGGTCGCCTCCTCCAGCTTCCGCGACACCACCCGCTGCGACCGCGCCAGCGGCTCCGCCAACGCCAACCGCGACGCCAGCCACTTCGGCACCACCCGGGCCCTCCGGACTCCCGCCGCCTCCGCCAAAACGGCGCCCAGCTCGGCTTTCGTAACCGGGGTCGCCCCCACGTTGTAGACCCCCGAAGGTGCCTCCAACGCAGCCACCGCGCCCGCCGCCGCGTCTGACGGGTGGATCGCCGTTGTCCAATCCTTTCGCGCGCCCAGGACTAGGGGGGACAGCAGCGCGCCGGTGCCCACCAGGTTTGCGATGCGCAGCCTGATCACCGTCCGGCCCTCCGCCTCCAGGGCGGCGACGTTCGCGTGTGCCGTCACCGACGATGCCGTCACGCCTCGGGGGCGCAGGGGTGCTTCCTCATCCAGTTCGCGGTCGCCGCCGTCCGCGTAGACGAACGAAATGCCCTCCTGGACGACGATGCGCAACTCGTCGACCTGGCGGACCGCCGCCGCCAGGGCCGCGCTGCCCGACAGCCGGACTCGGTCGTTCGGGGCCCAGGCCGCTTTGCGGGTCATCTCGTCCGGGCCCGGGATGCGCGTCGCCAGGTTCAGGACCGCGTCGTGTCCGTGCAGCGCCGTGGCCAGTGAAGTCGCGTCGAAGAGGTCACCCAGGACCGGCTTTGCGCCCGTCGCGAGAATCGCCGCCTCCCGGTCGGCCGCTCGGGCCAGCCCACTCACCTCGTGGCCCGCCGTCAACAGCCGCGCCACCGCCGGGACGCCCAGCACGCCCGTCGCCCCGATCACCATCACCCGCATGTCCTGACTCCTCTCGTCAGGGCGTGGACGAGACGGCGCCCGGGAACGTGACTAGCCCACCTGATCCGGCGGCGGCGCCTGGACGTCGACCGGGCCGCCCCACTCCGTGTAACGGGTGGTGATCTTCGCGCCCGAACCCGCGAGGATCGGCGAAAGGTCGAGGACGATCTGCAGCGGCCGGTGCGCGTCGTCGAGCCAGAGCTCGACCGGGAACTTGCCGCCCAGCTGCCCCACCGCGTCGGTGGACAGGCCCGCGGGCAGATCGGCGCCGAGCTTCGCCAGGTCGAGGTCGACGCGGTAGTGCTCCGCGGGCGTCCCGCCGAGGTCGGTGCGCTCGGCCGAGACGATCGTGCCCGCCGTCCGGACTTCGCCCAGGGTGTGCGCCGGGTCGTTCTGCGCCGCCAGCTGCCCGAGGCTGCCGCCGAGCACCTGGGAGAACGGGTCCGTGCCGTCCGGGGCCACCGCGACCCACGGCTTCCCGGCGCCGACCTGGTCGCGCGAGCCCTCCGGCACCTTCGCGTACAGCTTCCCGGCCACCAGCCGCAGCTCCATCGGCTCGCCGATGAAGTCGGTCGTCATCACCTGGGACGTCCCGCCGGCGCCGAACCGCGCCTGGCCCTGCCCCTTCGACCGGACCGAGCCGACGGCGACGTCCGTGCCGAACTTCGCCGACCCGCCGCTCGTGGTGGCCGCCGTCGCGGCGTCGGCCAGCGCCCGCGCGTCGTCGAACGCCGGTGGTGGCGAGGCGGGGGAGCACGCACCGGCGAACAGGGCGAGCAGCAGCACGACGGCGGCTTTGCGCATGGCACACACAAACACAGCGGCTCCCCCGAACCCGTTCGGGGGAGCCGCTGCTACGCACAGTCGCTGCTGGTCAGCGGCCGGCCTTCTTCATCAGCTCGCCGAAGTCGACGACCTGGTCGGCCGGCGGGGCCGCCACGTCGACCGTGGTGCCCCAGTCGCTGTACTTCATCGTGAACTTCGAGTCCCCGGCCGGCGCACCCAGCGCCTGCATCATCGGGCCCTGGTCCATGGTGACCTGCACCGGCAGGTTCTCCTTGTCCAGCCACAGCTCGGCCGGGATCTTGATGTCCTTGCCCTTGAGCATCTCGGTGAGCTTGTCGCGCGTCGCGGCCGGGACCTGGCCGGTGAACTGGTCGACGGCCTTGGCGATGTCGAGCTCCACCTTGTAGTGGTTGACCTGCTCGCCGTTCAGCTGGGTCTGGTCGGACGAGATGATCCGGCCGGCCTTGGAGACCTGCTCCAGGATCTTGCTCGGGTCGCTCTGCTCCGCCGACTGCGACAGCGCGCCGCTCATCGCCTGCGAGACCGGGTCGGTGCCGTCGGCCGAGATCTTGGCCCACGACTTGTCGGTGCCCATCTGCTTCTGCTCTTCGGCGGGCAGCTTGATGTACATGACCCGGTCGACCATGCGCATCTCGGTGGTCTGGCCGGCCGCGGTGGTGGTCATCGAGAACTTGGTGTTCGCGCCGTCGAAGGCCATCGCGCCGGACGCGCTCATGGTCTGCCCGGCGGCCGAGCCCTCCATGGAGAACTTCGCGGACTTGGACTTCTCGGTGCCCTGCTTCGACGCCGACGCGAGCTGGATGGCGTCGGTGAACGGCGAGGCGAGGCCGCTGCCGCCGTCGGACTGCGACTGGCCGTTCGCACCGGCGGGTTGTGCCGTGCCGGTGGCGGAGTTGCCGCTGCACGCGGTCAGCGTGAGCACCAGCGCGGCGCCCGCGGCGACCAGGGTGGTCTTGCGCATTCGAATCCCCTCAGAGTCGGATCTTCCGCTCGGCATATCGCCTGATCGGGTGATTGGTTACCGATGTGACGATGACGATGGAGCTACGGTTCCCGGTTGTCTCAGTCCTCTGTGGGGCGGGTCACATCGAGACCGCCGCGTGAGGCCAGCAGCCGCCGCAGCGACCCGAGCCGCTCGGCACCCGCCCGGCCCTCGGTGACGACGTCGTCGAGCGCGCAGTCCGGGTCCTCCGGCGGGCCCAGGTGCCCGCAGCCCGACGGGCACTCCTCGGCGGCTTCGGCGAACTCCTCGAAGGCGTCGACGATGTCGTCCGCGGTGACGTGCGCCAGCCCGAACGACCGGACCCCCGGCGTGTCGATCACCCAGCCGCCGTCGGGCAGCGGCAGCGCCACCGCGGCGACGGACGTGTGCCGTCCCTTGCCGACCCCGCTCACCACGCCGACGGCCAGGTCGGCGTCCGGGACCAGGCGGTTGACCAGGGTGGACTTGCCGACGCCGGAGTGCCCGACCAGGGCCGTCACGTGGTCCTTGAGCATCTCGGCGAGACCTTCGGGCGTTTCGTCGTACCGGGAGACGATCGCGGGGATGTCGAGGCCCGCGTAGCCCGCGAGGAGCTCGTCGGGGCTGGCCAGGTCGGCCTTCGTCAGGCACAGCACCGGCTCGACGCCGCCCGCGTAGCAGGCGACGATGCAGCGGTCGATGAACCCGGTCCGCGGCGGCGGGTCGGCGAGCGCGGTGACGATCAGCAGCCGTTCGGCGTTCGCGACGACCAGCCGCTCGAACGGGTCGGTGTCGTCGGCCGTGCGCAGCAGGGAGCTGCTGCGGTCGTCGACGCGGATGATCCGGGCGAGGGTGTCCGGCTTGCCGGAGACGTCGCCGACGATGCCGACCCGGTCGCCGACCACCACCGGCGTCCGGCCCATCTCGCGGGCCCGCATCGCGGTGATCACCTGGCCGGGGTCGGCGTCGATCGCGCAGGTCCAGCGGCCGCGGTCCTTGCCGATGACCATCGCGGAGACGGCGTCGGCGTGCTCGGGGCGGCGCTTGCTGCGGGGGCGGGTGCCCTTGCCGGGGCGTACGCGGACGTCGGACTCGTCCAGCTTGCTCCAGTCGTTCCGCGCCAAACCGTCCGCCTCCTGTGCACCGGTGCCACCCGAATGATCCCATGCCGCTCGCCAGCGCCCTGGCCTGCGTGTAACCATGGCGTCCCGGACGTCCCCGGCACGAGGGAGGTTGGCATGTGCGGCCGCTACGCCGCCACGAAGGACCCGGCGAAGCTGATCGAGGAGTTCGAGGCGATCGACCTCACCGAAGGCCACGCCCGGGTCGACCACAACGTCGCGCCGACGAAGAACGTGGTCACCGTCGTGCAGCGGCACCCGCGTGACGACGAGGGCCAGGTCCTCGAGGATGAACCCGCCGAGCGCTCGCTGCGGCTGATGAAGTGGGGCCTGGTGCCGTTCTGGGCCAAGGACCCGTCCGTCGGCTCGCGGATGATCAACACGCGCGCCGAGACGGCCGCCGAGAAGCCGGCCTTCCGCCGCGCGCTGGTGTCCCGCCGCTGCCTGGTGCCGGCCGACGGCTGGTTCGAGTGGCGCCGCACCGGCAAGGAGAAGGAGCCGTTCTACATGACCGGCCCCGGGGACGAGTCGCTCTCGTTCGGCGGGATCTGGGAGAGCTGGCACCCGAAGGACGACAAGGACGCGTCGCCGCTGATCACGTTCTCGATCATCACGACCGACGCCGCCGGGCAGCTCACCGACATCCACCACCGGATGCCGCTGATCGTGCCCCGGTCCCACTGGGACGGCTGGCTGGACCCGGACCGCGACGACGTCACCGATCTGCTGGTGCCCACACCCGACGACATCGTCGCGTCGCTGGAGCTGCGGCCGGTGTCGAGCCAGGTCAACAACGTCCGCAACAACGGGCCGGAGCTGCTGGACCGCGTCGACCCGCAGCACGAAGCCGCCCTGTTCGACCCGCCGAAGTCATGACGGCCCTGCCGATCGAGACCGCGTACGGCCCGGCCCGGGTCTACCTGCACTGCGCCGAGGAAGGCGTGGCGGTGCTGATGCTGGGCCACGGCGCGGGCGGCGGCCTCGGCGCGAAGGACCTGGTCGCGGTGACGCGCGCGGCGACCGCGGCCGGGGTGCACGTGGCGCTGGTCGAGCAGCCGTACCGGGTGGCGGGCCGCCGCGCCCCGGCGCCGGCGAACCAGCTGGACGCGGCCTGGCTGACGATCGCCGACGAGCTGTCGGAGCGCTTCGACGGCCTTCCGTTCGTCTTCGGCGGCCGCTCGTCGGGGGCCCGCGTGGCCTGCCGGACGGCGTCGGCCGGGCAGGCGGTGGCGGTGCTGTGCCTGGCGTTCCCCGAGCACCCGCCGGGCCGCCCGGAGAAGACCCGCCAGCCGGAGTTCGACGCGGTGGAGGTGCCGACGCTGGTGATCCAGGGGGAGCGCGACCCGTTCGGCCGCCCGAAGCCGGGCGCGCACCAGGAGCTGGTCCTGGTGGACGGCGACCACAGCCTGGGCAAGGACCTGGAATCGATCTCCCGGGCGGCGACCGAGTGGCTGTCCCGGGTGCTGCGCCCGCTGGGCTGAGCGCATTCTCGTGGAGGAAGTTCCGCTGACCGGCGGGAACATGAACGCCGGTGTGGTCCGGGTCGGCACCACCGTGCGGCGGCCCGCGGGTCCCTGGACGCCGTCGGTGCACGCCCTGCTCGCGCACCTGCACTCGGCCGGTTTCCCCGGTGCGCCCCGGCCGCTGGGCCTGGACGAGCGCGGCCGGGAGGTCCTCGAGTTCATCCCCGGCGACGTGACCTGGCCCGGCCGGATCGACCTGCTGGAACCCGACGCGGCGATGGTCGCGGTCGGCCGCCTGGTCCGCGGCTTCCACGACGCGGTCGCCGGCTTCGTGCCGCCGCCGGGGGCGTCGTGGCAGGTGCTGATCCCCGCGGACGGCGCCGAGATCATCGCCCACCACGACCTCGCGCCGTGGAACCTGGTGGTGGACGGGCCACGCTGGGCGTTCATCGACTGGGACACCGCGGCGCCCGGCACCCGGCTGTGGGACCTCGCGTACACGGCGAACGACTTCACCTTGCTGACCGGCGGCGTGACACCGGCCGAGGCGGCCCGGCGGATGCGGTTGCTCGCCGACGCCTACGGCCTGGCCGAGGCCGGACGTCCTGAGCTGGTGAGCCTGCTGGGCCCGCGCGCCCGCGCGATGCACGACTTCCTGGCCGGCCGGGCCGCGGTGGGCGAGGAGCCGTGGACGCGGCTGTGGCGCGAAGGCCACGGCACGCACTGGCGGCACCGCGCCGACCACCTGGAGCGGCACCACGACACCTGGCTGCACGCCCTGCTCGCGTGAATGCCCAGGTCAGGCCGCGATAGGTGCCACCACCGCGCCGGTGAGCCGGATCAGGTCGCCCGGGGCCAGTTCCACTTCCAGCCCCCGCCGGCCGGCCGAACAGAACACCGTCTCGAACTTCTCCGCCGAGGCGTCGATCACCACCGGGATCCGGCTTCGGTGGCCCAACGGGGAGATGCCGCCCAGCACGTACCCCGTGGCTCGCTGGGCCGCCGCCGGGTCCGCCATCTTCGCCTTCTTGCCGCCCGCCGCGGCCGCGAGGCCCTTCAGGTCCAGCTGGCCGGTGACCGGGACCACGCCCACCGTCAACCGGCCGTCGACCTCCGCGACCAGGGTCTTGAACACCCGCGCGCGGTCCAGGCCCAGTGCCTCCACCGCCTCCAGGCCGTACGACTCCGCGCGCGGGTCGTGGTCGTACGCGTGCAGCGTGTGCGCCACCTTCTGCTTCGTCAGGAGCGCGGTCGCCGGGGTGCCCTTGCCAGCCATGGCACGGAAGTCTAGGGAATGCCCGCGTAGTCCGATCGGTTGTAACGGGCGTGACCACAACCCTCGCCACCACGCGCTCTCGCAGCAGCCGCCGCCCTGAGGCACCGGCGACCCGCGGCGTGCCCGGCCCCCGCGTAAACTCGACGTCGCCGTATGCGTACACGCGCATCGACGCCGAGCGGGAAGGGAACGGTTTGCCGAGCACGCAGAACTCAGCGCCGGAAGAAGCGACCGAGGCGGAGCGCGCCGAGCGCTTCGAACGGGACGCCATGCCCCTGCTCGACCAGCTGTACTCGGCCGCGATGCGGATGACCCGCAACCCCGCCGACGCCGAGGACCTGGTCCAGGAGACCTACCTGAAGGCGTACGCCGCCTTCGCGTCGTTCAAGGCCGGCACGAACCTCAAGGCCTGGATGTACCGCATCCTGACCAACACCTACATCAACGGCTACCGCAAGCGGCAGCGGCAGCCGGTCCAGCAGCCCACCGAGGAGATCACGGACTGGCAGATCGCCAAGGCCGAGGCCCACACCTCGAGTGGGCTGCGGTCGGCCGAGGTCGAGGCGATGGACAACCTGCCCGACACCGACGTCAAGGCCGCCCTGCAGAAGCTGCCCGAGGAGTTCCGGCTGGCCGTCTACCTGGCCGACGTCGAGGGCTTCGCCTACAAGGAGATCGCCGAGATCATGGACACCCCCATCGGCACCGTGATGTCCCGCCTGCACCGCGGGCGCGCCCAGCTGCGTGACCTGCTCGCCGACGTCGCTCGCGAGCGCGGGTTCATCCGGGGCGCCAAGGAAGAGGTGGCCGGGCGATGAACGACATGTGCGAAGGCGCGTCCGACAAGGTCCGCTGCGAAGAGGCGCTCGCCGACATCTACCTGCTCCTCGACCGCGAGTGCAGCCCGGAGCGGGACGCCGCGCTCCGCCAGCACATCGACGACTGCCCGCCGTGCCTCGAGGAGTACGGCATCGACGAGCACATCAAGCAGCTGCTGCACCGCAAGTGCGGGGGCGATCTGGCCCCGGACGAGCTGAAGACCCGGCTGCGCGCGTCGATCCGCCAGACCGTCGCGTCACGCGGCGGGGTGACGGTCGAGCGCACCGAGATCAGCATCGAGCAGCGCTCCGAATAGCGCCCGAGCACGACGAAGGCCCCCGCGCAGGAGTGCGGGGGCCTTTTGCGTGCCGACGCCGGGATTCAGGAGTTGGGCTTACCGCCGTGGTTCGCGCTGTTCTTCTTCCGGCTGCGACGCTTGCGGGCGCGCTTCGACATGATTACTCCTCGTCGTGAAAAGTGGCCACGGCCGCGGCGCTGGCGCCTGCCGGGCTGGGGTCAACCTCTCAAGTGTGTCATGGTGCGTGGTTCTGGTTGGATGGGGTGGTCCGGGCGGCGAGCGAGGAGGGGTGTCGATGGCCGAGATCAGGGCCGAAATGGTCGGCACCGTGCTCCAGGTCGTCGCGGAGCCGGGCGCCGCGCTGGCCGCCGGCGACACCGTGCTGATCCTGGAGTCGATGAAGATGGAGCTGCCCGCCGTGAGCGCGAAGGCGGGCACGCTGACCAGCCTCGCCGTGGCGAAGGGTGACCGCGTCCAGCAGGGCGACGTCCTCGGGACGGTCGAGTAACGGTGTCGACGCTCGCCGAACTGCTCGCCGACAACACCGGGCTGCCCGGGGAGGCGGCGGACCACCTCCAGACCGTCGTCGCCGAGTGGCAGCTGCTGGCCGACCTGTCCTTCGCGGACTTCCTGCTCTGGGTCCCGGTGACCGAGGAGCTGCAGCCCGACGGCGGTGACTTCGTCTGCGTCGCGCACGCGCGCCCGACGACGGCGCCGACCGCGCACCCCGAGGATGTCGTCGGCACGCGGTTCACCGTCCAGGAGCACCCGCAGCTGGCGAAGGCCATGCGCGAGGTGCGGATCTGCCGCGAAGAGGACCCGCACTGGTACCGCGACCTGCCGATGCGCCGCGAGGCGATCCCGGTGCGCTTCCACGACGACGTCGTCGCCGTGATGAGCCGCGAGACGAACCTGGCCGCGCCGCGGGTGCCGTCGCCGCTGGAGATCGCGTACCTGGGCAGCGCCGGCGACCTGTGCCAGATGATCGTCGACGGCACGTTCCCGCCGAGCGGCACCAACGCCACCGACACGCACACCTCGCCGCGGGTGGGTGACGGCCTGATCCGCCTCGACTCGAGCGGCACGGTCGTCTTCGCCAGCCCGAACGGCCTGTCCGCCTACCACCGGATGGGGCACGAGTCCGATCTGGTCGGCACGCGCCTGGCGCCGCTGACGCGGTCGCTGATCCGCGACCCGTTCGACGCGACCGAGGTGTCGCACCGCATCATCGAAGCCCTCGACGGGAAGCCGTCGAGCCGCACCGAAGCCGATTCACGTCGCGGCGCCGTGGTGCTGTTCCGCGCCCTGCCCCTGCGCCCGGCCGGGCAGGCGGCGGGTGCCCTGGTGCTCGTCCGCGACGTCACCGAGGTCAAACGGCGTGACCGCGCGCTGCTGTCGAAGGACGCGACGATCCGCGAGATCCACCACCGGGTGAAGAACAACCTGCAGACGGTGGCGGCGCTGCTGCGCCTGCAGTCCCGGCGGACGTCGTCGGAGGAGGCACGGCTCGCGCTCGCCGAGTCGGTGCGGCGCGTGACGTCGATCGCGCTGGTCCACGAGGCGCTGTCGATCTCGGTCGACGAGCGCGTCGACCTCGACAAGCTGCTGGACAACGTGCTGCCGATGGTCGGCGAGGTCGCGACGGCGGAGTCGCAGGTCGGGCTGTCGCGCAAGGGCTCGTTCGGGGTGGTGGTCGCGGAGATCGCGACGCCGCTGGTGATGGTGCTGGCCGAACTGGTGCAGAACGCGATCGAGCACGCCTTCCCGGCCGGCCGGTCGGGCAAGGTCGAGCTGATCGTCGAACGCTCGGCGCGCTGGCTGGACGTCGTCATCCGCGACAACGGCCGGGGCCTGCCGTCGGGGTTCTCGCTGGAGCGGTCCGACGGCCTGGGGCTGCAGATCGTCCGGACCCTCGTGGAGTCGGAGCTGCGCGGCTCGCTTTCCCTGCGGAAGGTGCGCGTGGAGGAGTCGTCGACCCGGGTGACCGGAACCGAAGCCGCGCTGCGGATCCCTCTTTCGAGGCGCTTGTAGACCGTCGCGTTTGGACTTGATCATCGCCGGGGTACTCCGGACACGATGAAGGCCCGGCACCTGGGTGCAGGTGCCGGGCCGTTCAGCGTCTCGCGGGAGGACTTGAAGTCCTGGTGAGGTTTCAGCACACCCGTCGCCAGGTGGTTTCGACTCACTTGTTAAGCTCGAACCGGGTAGGTATCACCCCAGAAGGCCTGGACACAACAGTTCCAGCCCGGGCGATTTCCCTTGGTGGCTCGGGTGTAGCTTGTGCGGTGTAGCTGGAAGAACGTCAGGCGTTGGTACGCGTGCCGATGTGCGTGCGGCGGCGCTTGACTGCGCGTCGCTCGTCCTCGCTCATGCCGCCCCACACGCCGGCGTCCTGGCCGCTGGCCAGAGCCCAGGCCAAGCAGTCGGAAGCGACGGTGCAGCGGTGGCACACGGCCTTCGCCTGAGCTACCTGCGACAGAGCAGGACCGCTGGTTCCCACCGGGAAGAACAGCTCGGGGTCCTCGTCTCGGCAGGCCGCGTCGTGGCGCCAGTCCATGTTCGTGAGCTCCTTCATATGGCGCGGGAGAGAGCCGCGCCACAGTCGTCATGGCGGTCGTGTTCTTGGGTGCTTGTGAATGCTTTCACGAAGCACTGCGTTCGACAAGTGTTTCTTGAAGATCGGTGAGTCAGCTCACCCGGCCGAGCGACACGTCTGACCTGCGGTTTCTCTCCGAAACAGCCGCCCGTAGGGAAGGCCGATGCGGTGAGTGGAGCTTCTGCGTCGACGAACGGCAGGTTGCACTTTGCCGCAGGCGATCAATGGTTCCGCCGTCACACGATTACTGTGAGTGCATCCGGGACGCTGAAGAACTCCACCCGGGTCCGCTGGCCGACGAGGTCGCCGTCCACCTGGAAGTTTACCGGTTCAGCTGCGTCGATGCGGATCATCGGCAGGTCGTCGTGACGCACGAGACGTTTGCCCTTTTGGTTGCTCTTCGTAGCCAAAGCACGGCGTACATGCTTGAACACCGTGGGCAACCCCAGACCGTTCAACGCGAACAGACCCAATCCCGTCTCGAACGAGCAACCCGGGTTGAGGTGGACCGGACGCTCGCCCAGGTAGCTCCACGGATCGGTGTTCGACACGAAAGCGGTCAGCGCTTCGGCGGGTTCCTCACCCGGGATGCGGATCGTGAGGGCCGGCCGGCCCAGCGGCGGCCGGAAGTAGGAGCGGACGGCGGCCCGCATGTAGAGGCCGGCGGTCGTCTGCTTGCCCCGGCGCTTGGCGACGCGGCCGACGACGTCGGCGTCCCAGCCGAGACCGGAGTTGAAGGTGAACCAGTGCCCGTCGGCCAGGCCGAGCCCGACGCGGCGGGAGCGGTCGTTCTCCAGCGCGTTGAGCAGCTGGTGGGTGGCCTCGACGGGATCGGCCGAGATACCGAGGGCGCGGGCGAACACGTTGGCCGAGCCGCCGGGCACGACGCCCAGGGCCGGAACGCGCCCGATCTGGGTGGGATCGCCGTCGGCGTCGGCCAAGAGGCCGTTGACGACCTCGTTGACCGTGCCGTCGCCGCCGTGGGCCACGACCAGGTCGATGCCGTCCCGCGCGGCCGAGCGCGCCACGGCCATCGCGTGGCCGCGGTAGTCCGTCTCGACCACGTCGAGCTTGACCTGGCTGGCGAGGGCGTGCGCCAGAACGTCCCGGCCACCGGCGGTGGTCGAGGTGGCCTGGGGGTTCACGACGAGGATTGCGCGCACTACCGCAGGGTAAGTGACGCCCACCGCCCCGAGAACCTCTCGACGGCCCAAGGTGACCGGAAGCACCGGTCGCGGCGACCCATTCGAACAGCACCGGTAACCCTGTGGCGGGCGGCCCTCCTTCACGTGGCGAGTGTCCGCTCGTCGTGACAAGTGCACCCGGGCCGACCGCCCGCTCATCGACGACACCTGAATTCTCAGCGCCCGGACGGTCCCGCGAAAACGGCCGACCGGGTGGCATACGATCGAATCAGCTCACGCACGGTGACTCGCCCTGGTGGAGTCCACTGTGCTCACGCAAAGCAGTTCGGAAGGCCTTCGCTGTGAAACTCTCGCCCGCACCCCGTGAGGTCCGGCTGGCCGGTGCGGTCATCGCGGTGCCGTCGCTGGCGCTGCTGGTGTTCGGGGTGATCGTGCTGGTCAACGGCCTGGGATCGCCGGCGCAGCCGGGCAACAACGTCTACGTCGAGTCCGGCACGTTCATCGTGGTGGCCCTGGCGTTCCTCGCCGCGTCGGCCGGGCTGGTCCTTGGCCAGACGTGGGCGCGCTCGCCGGGCGTGGTGATCGCGCTGATCGTGGTGGGCCTCGGCTGGTACCTGCTCGGCCCGTCCGGCGAGCCGGCGTGGGGGGTACCGATCGCGCTGTTCGGCATCGCGACGCTGGTGCTGCTGTTCCGCGCCCCGTCCCGCGCCTGGGCCCTGGGCCTGCGCGAGGGCGAGACGGAGACGGAGGCCGCCGAGCGCGGTGGGCTTGCGGGCCGGCGCGCGGAGCGCGAAGGCCAGGACGAGGACTGACCCTCGTGAGTGTTTAGGGCGGTTCTAACCGCCCTAAACACTCACGAGGGCCGCGGCAGACCAGCTCAGTCAGGCCTGGGCGGCGAGGGCGTGAAGAGGTGCGTCGGCCAGGCGGTTGACCGTCCACTCGTCCATCGGGATCGCGCCCAGGGCCTTGTAGAACTCCGTGGCCGGGTTCCAGTCCAGGACCGACCACTCGAGGCGTCCGTAGCCGTTCGTGACGCACTCTGCCGCGAGCGCCGCCAGCAGGGCCTTGCCCAGGCCCGAGCCGCGGTGGGACGGGAGGACGAACAGGTCCTCCAGGTAGATGCCGTGCACTCCGCGCCAGGTCGAGAAGTTCAGGAACCAGACCGTGAAGCCGACGACCTCGCCGTCCACTTTGGCCACGTGGCCGAACAGCTTGGGTGCCTCGCCGAACAGGGCCTCGTGCAGCTGGGACGCGGTCAGGTGGCAGTCGTCCGGCGCGCGCTCGTACTCCGCCAGGGCGTACGTCAGGGCGACGGCGGCCTCGACGTCCTCGGGCCGGATGCGGCGGATGCGGTCGTCGGGCACGTCAGTCCTCCAGTGAGGGCGGCAGGTTGAGGTGTTCGATCTGTGGTTCGCCGCGCTCGTCGCCGAGCACCGCGATGCCCGCCGCGTCCAGACCGAAGTGGACGCCGGACGTCGCGGGCAGGCCCAGCCAGCGGGCCACCATCACGCGGCTGAAGTGCCCGTGGCCGACCAGGATCACGTCGCCGAGTTCGGTGTCGCGGCGCGCTCGCGTGAGTACGCGGTCCGCGCGGTCGCTGACCTGTTCGGCGCTCTCACCACCGAGTACGGGGTGCGTCCAGACCGTCCAGCCCGGCACGGTCTCGCGGATCTGGGGCGTGGTGATGCCTTCGTAGTCGCCGTAGTCCCACTCGGCGAGGTCCTCGGTGACGTCGTCGACGCGCAGGCCGGCCAGCGCGGCCGTCCGCAGCGCGCGCTTGCGCGGGCTCGAGAGCACCAGCGACGGCCCGCCGAGCAGGCTCCGGAGCGTGCCGCCCGCCGCGAGGGCCTGGCCTTCACCCGCCGGGGTCAGCGGGATGTCCGTGCGCCCGGTGTGCCGCCCGTCGACCGACCATTCGGTCTGGCCGTGGCGGAGGAGGAACAGCCGATTTGCCACGCGCCGACTATATGCGGCGGTTTGCGTCCCGGCCGGGCGCCTGCTTGGCTACTGGTCAGTAGGCAAACCGAGGGAGACGCATGTCCGAGACGCCGACGTTCGCGATGTGGCAGAAGCTGGCCGCCAAGCCGGGCGGGAAACGGCTGTTCAGCGCCGCGATGTGCCTGCGCGTGCCCTACTTCGGCACGGTGCTGCCCACGGTGCGCGAACTGCGTCCCGGCCACTGCGAGGTGAGCGCCCCGAAGTGGTGGGGTGTGCACAACCACATCCGTACGTTCCACGCGATCGCGGCCTGCAACCTCGCCGAGATCGCGATGGGCATGCTCGCCGAGGCGACGGTCCCGCCGACGCACCGCTGGCTGCCGAAGGGCATGAACGTCGAGTACGTCGCGAAGGCCGAGACGGGCCTGCGCGCGGTGGCGTCGCTGCCCGAGCTGCCGGAGTTCGGCGACGAGGGGTTCGAGCTCCCGGTCCCGGTGACCATTTCCGACCGGCGAGGCAAGCCGGTGGTCACCGGGACGATCACCATCTGGGTGACCCCGAAGCGGCGTTAGAGCGGCTTGTACTGCACGTACGACGCCTGCTGGAACGCGTTCTCGCCGGACGGCGACGGCAGGCCCAGTCGCCGGTCGACGAGCCGGCCGAGCGGGCCGCAACCCTGCGTCGCCGGCAGCGCCAGGTCGGCGTCGATGACGCCGCGGTAGGCCGTCACCGGGTTCTGGGAAATCACCCTGGGCGGGACCGCCGGGTCGTCGTGGACGACCGTGTGCAACGGCTTCGCGGCCGTCCCGATGCTGCAGTCCTTGCCCAGCAACGGATGCCGGAGCACGGCGTAGACGTCCAGCTCACCGCGGCGCTCGTCGTTGCTCTGGAAGTCCGAGAAACCGCCGTAGCGCAGCTGGATCGTGGTGCCGGCCAGGCCGGGGACCCGCACCGGCGCGTGCCGCATCGCGCCGAACTCCTGGGCGTACTGGCCGTTCACCTGGCCTTCGCTGAAGGTCAGCCGCACTTCGCCGAGCGGGATCTCCTGGCCGTCGATGGTCAGTTTCCCTTGGGAGACAAAGGCTTCGCAGCGCCACGTGCCCGGGTCGGCGTTGGCGGGCGGTGCCGGGCAGTCGGTGAAGTCGAACGTCGGCAGCTCGTCGGCGTGCGCCGGCGAGGCAAACGCGAGGGTGGACCCCAGTGCGGCCGCGGCGACCCCGGCCGCGGTCCAAGCGAAAAGTTTCATGGCGTCAGCCTGGCGAGGACGCCGGATCGGGGCATCCGGGATCGCCCCCAGGGGAAGGCCCGAGATTTCGCTCGACCGGGTGAAACAGGGTCCATTTAGTTAACACTGTTCACTCAATCCGTCACGATCGTGATCATGTCCCCCTTCACCCGCCGCCGCTTTCTCGGCCTCTCCGCGCTCAGCTCCGCCGCCGCCCTCGGGCTGACCACCGTCTCGACGCGGTCCGCGAGCGCCGTGCCGCTGCCCGAGTACGTCCCGGCCGTGGTGATCGGCACCGGCTACGGCGCCGCCGTGACGGCGTTGCGGCTCGGCGAGGCCGGCGTGCCGACCCTGATGCTCGAGATGGGCAAGCTCTGGACCACGCCGGGCGCCGACGGCCGGGTCTTCTGCCCGATGCTCACCCCGGACGAACGGTCGATGTGGTTCAAGAACCGCACCGAAGCGCCGCTCGCGTCGTTCCTCTGGCTCGACCTCGCCAACCGCGACATCAAGCGGCACGCCGGGGTGCTCGACCGCGTGCACTTCGGCGACATGTCCGTTTACCTCGGCCGTGGTGTCGGCGGCGGTTCCCTGGTCAACGGCGCGATGGCCGTGACCCCGAAGCGGTCCTACTTCGAGGAGATCCTGCCGCGCGTCGACGCCGACGAGATGTACGGCAAGTACTTCCCGCGCGCTCGGGCCGGGCTCGGGGTCAACGTCGTGGACCCGCGGTGGTTTGAGACGTGCCGGTCCTACCAGTACGCCCGCGTCTCGCGGAAGGCCGCGCGCAAGGCCGGGTTCGACACGGTGTTCGTGCCCAGCGTCTACGACATGGACTACCTGCGCCGCGAAGAGGCGGGCACCGTGCCGCGCTCGGCCGACGCGTCCGAGGTCATCTACGGCAACAACCACGGCAAGCGCTCGCTCGACAAGACCTACCTCGCCGCCGCGCTCGGCACCGGCCACGTGACCATCCAGGCGCTGCACGAGGTCCGCGAGATCATCCACCAGCCCGACGGTGCGTACACCCTGGTCGTGCGCGAGATCGACGAGCACGGCACGGTCCTCGCCACCAAGCACGTCACCACGAAGCACCTGTTCCTCGGCGCGGGCAGCCTCGGCTCGACGGAGCTGCTGGTGCGCGCCCGCGACACCGGACGGCTCCCGGCGCTCGACGAGCGGGTCGGGCAGGGCTGGGGCACCAACGGCAACGTCATGCTCGGGCGCGCCAACCACCTCTGGGACACCACCGGCAGCCTGCAGGCCGGGATGCCCGCGCTGGGCATCGACAACTGGGCCGACCCGGTGCACCCGGCGTTCGCCGAGATCGCGCCGGTGCCGGCCGGCCTCGAGACCTGGGTGAGCCTCTACCTGGCCATCACCAAGAACCCCGAGCGCGGCCACTTCAGCTACGACGCCGCGAGCGACTCGGCGAAGCTGCACTGGACGGCGTCGCAGGGGCAGCCGTCGATCGACGCCGCGAAGTCGCTGTTCGACCAGATCAATCGGGCGAATCGGACGATCTACCGGTACGACCTGTTCGGCGACACCCGCCCGTTCGAGAACCGCTTCACCTACCACCCGCTCGGCGGGCTGGTGCTGGGTGAGGCGACCGACGACCACGGCCGGGTCCGGGGCTACCGGAACCTGTACGTCACCGACGGCTCGCTGATCCCGGGCAGCACCGGCGTCAACCCGTTCGTGACGATCACGGCGCTGGCCGAGCGCAACATCGAGCGCGTCCTGGCCGAGGACATCACGGGCTGAGCTTCGCCAGGGAGTCGGTGAACTCACTGCCGACGCCGTCGAAGAACGACGCGTCGGCGGCCTCGACGTCCTTCAGTGCCTTCGCGACCAGCTCCAGGCCCGGCGCGGTGATCTGGAGCCGCCTCGCGCGGGCGTCGGCCGGGTCGTCCGCACGCTCCAGCAGCCCCCGCTCGGCGAGCTTGCGGACGACCTGGCTGGTCATCATCGTGTCGGTGCCGGCCTGCTCGGCCAGCTGCCGCTGGGTCGGCGCCTCGCCGGAGCGGGTGAGCCACCACGTGGTGGTGAGCAGCACGAACTGGACGTGCGTGAGGTCGTGCGGGGCCAGCGCGGCCCGCATCGCCCGCTGCCAGGCCAGCGTCACGCGCCACAGCAGGAAGCCGGGGCTGCGGTCGGGGCCGGGCAGGCGGGACTCTGGAGCGGTCATACCCGCGATGCCGTGACATGCGGGGCTTCGCCCCGGCCGGGGGCTCCGCCACCCGGACCCCCGGAAGGAACTGCCTCAGCAAGCCGGGCCAGCGCGCGCATCGCGTCGGGAGTGTCTTCGGTGACCTGCGGTCCCAGCTCCTCCGGGCCGTCGACGGTGACGCGGTAGGTGATCTCCGTGCCGCCGTCGACCTCGGTGAGGACGTGCTCGAACCGCAGGAGCGCGTCCGGCAGGCGGGTCTCGTCGGTGAAGCTCCGGCCGCTCGTGACCTCGGTCAGGGTGAACGGGATGGGCGGCATGCCGTCCATGGTCATCGTGCCGCTGACGCCGACCTCGAACGGGCCGTCCAGGACGACCGAGCGGACGCCCGCGTCCCACTCCGGCCAGCGGGCGGTGTCCGCCCAGAGCGGCCAGATCGCGGCGGCGGGGGCGGTGGACGTCTCGGTGTGGGTGTACTCGTAAAGTGCCATGCGGGCAGACTATATGCGCGCATACTAACTTCGCAAGGCCTCCGCGCGAAGCGGAGTGAAGGCGGTCAGTGCGCGGAACGCAGCTTGTCGTAGTAGGCGACGCAGTCGTCGTACGCCGGGAGCAGTCCCTGTTCCTGCGCCTCGGCCAGCGTCGGGGCGTTGCGGTCCTTCTCGGACAGGACGTGCGCGATGTCCGACGGCCACGGCAGGTCCAGCGCCGGGTCGAGCGGGGTGATCCCGTGCTCGCCGCCCGGGTTGTAGGGCTCGGAGCAGAGGTAGGCCATCGCGGTGTCGTCCTCGAGCGCGATGAAGCCGTGCCCGAGGCCTTCGGCGAGGTACACGGCGTTGTACCGGCCGGCGTCGAGCGTCACGGCGTCCCACTGGCCGAACGTCGGCGAGCCCGCCCGCACGTCGACGATGACGTCGAGCAGCGAGCCGTTGGCGCAGTAGACGTACTTCGCCTGGCCGGGCGGGGTGTCGGCGAAGTGGATGCCGCGGATCGTGCCGCGGCGGGACACGCTGTGGTTGGACTGGCCGAGCCGGAGCGGGTGGCCGGCCGCCTCGCGGAAGGCGTCTTCCTGGAAGGGGGCGGTGAACAGGCCCCGGTCGTCGGGGAACGCCCGGGGCGTGAACTCGAAGGCGTCCGGGACGCGCAGCCGGCGGAATTGCATGGCTTCACCTTATCGGGCGCCAAGAAAACCGGACGGACGTCTTGGGAATTGGGGAAAACCGGGGAATGTGTGACGTCAACCGCACCGAGGGGTCACCGGTGGCAAGGCTCCTGTCACAATGGCGGGACCGCCGCGTCCGCGGCCATCGCCACACCCACGGCACCGATGGCCGACGAGACGCTTCGCCGACAGGCCGGCGCTACCGCGCTGGGCTGCCGTGCTGGAGGAGAACACCAGGTAGCCGGTGTGCCTTCGCCTGCTGCCCTGGTCCCCCCGCTCGCAGGCCCAGGAGAATTCCAGTGACCCACGTTCGAACCGCGAGTTCCGTCATTCCCACTGAGGGAATGACGGAAACGACGACAGGAAACCCCATGAACGACCCCTCCGGCACCGTTGCGCCGGTCACCGACGACGAGATCTTCACCGGGCACGAGGGCGGCAAGCTCTCGGTGGCGGCCACCCGCCCGATTTCCAGCCCGCGTGACCTTTCGATCGCCTACACCCCCGGTGTGGCGAAGGTGAGCCGCGCGATCGCCGAGGACGCGGCCAAGGCCAAGCGGTACACGTGGGCGGACCGGCTGGTCGTCGTGGTGAGCGACGGCACGGCGGTGCTCGGTCTCGGCGACATCGGCGCCAGCGCGTCGCTGCCCGTCATGGAAGGCAAGTCGGTCCTGTTCAAGACCTTCGGCGGGCTCGACTCGATCCCGCTGGTGCTGGACACCACCGACGTCGACGAAATCGTCGAAACCCTGGTGCGGCTCCGCCCGTCGTACGGCGCCGTCAACCTCGAGGACGTCTCCGCGCCGCGCTGCTTCGAGCTGGAGGACAAGCTCAAGGAGGCGCTCGACTGCCCGGTCATGCACGACGACCAGCACGGCACGGCGATCGTCACGCTGGCCGCGCTGCGCGGGGCGAACCTGGTGCTGGACCGGGCGATCGCCGACCAGCGCGTGGTCATCTCCGGCGCCGGCGCGGCGGGTGTGGCCTGCGCGCGGATCCTGCAGGAGGCCGGCATCGGCGACGTCACCGTGCTCGACTCGCGCGGTGTCATCCACACCGGCCGCGACGGCCTGAACCCGATCAAAGCGCACCTGGCCGAGACGACGAACAAGGCCGGGATCCAGGGCGGCCTGGCCGACGCGCTCGAAGGCGCGGACGTGTTCCTCGGCCTGTCCGGCGCGACGATCGACGAGACGCTGCTGGGCCGCATGGCGGGTGGCGGCATCGTGTTCGCACTGTCCAATCCGGACCCGGAGGTCCACCCGGACGTCGCGGCGCGCTACGCGTCGATCGTGGCGACGGGCCGCAGCGACTTCCCGAACCAGATCAACAACGTGCTGGCGTTCCCGGGCGTCTTCCGCGGCGCGCTGGACTCCGGCGCGCGGGCGATCACCGAGAACATGAAGCTGGCGGCCGCCGAAGCGATCGTCTCGGTCGCGATGGACGACCTGGGCCCGGACCGCATCGTCCCGAGCCCGCTCGACCCGCGCGTGGCCCCCGAGGTCGCGGCCGCGGTGGCGAAGGCCGCGGAAGCGGACGGCGTCACCGCCTGACGGCGCCTGTCAAAAGCGGCACTTTCACGTGAAAGTGCCGCTTTTGGCGCGTTCAGAGACCGAGCAGCGCGGCCAGGCGGTGCCGGGGGACGTCGACCAGGCGTAGGTCCTGCAGGTCTTCCGGGACGTCCAGGGAGACGTTCGCCAGGCGGGCGTGAGCGCGCGTCAGCACCTCGCTCTGGTGCTCCACCGCGTCCGCGACCACCACCGCGTGCCGGTTGTCCGGGGTGCTTCGCAGGTACCGCAGCGTGTACTTGCCCGTGACCAGCGCCGCAAGGGCCGTCTGGGACGCCTGGTCCGCCAGGTCCGGGTGCGCGTTCGGCAGCAGCATCGCCAGGCGCCGGGCGTTCGTGCCCAGCAGGGTGCGCAGCAGCCACGGGCCCGGGTCGGCCGAGAGGTCCATCGCGACCGCGTCACCCTCGGGGCCGGAGATCGACCAGTCCACCGGGCGTGACTCGAACGAGAGCCCGTCCGCGACGGCGATCTCCTTCAGCTTCTCCAGCAGCGCCGGTTTCGTCCCGGCCGCTTCGACCGATTGCGGCCCGTGCGTGTAGATCGCCTTGCCGCTGCGGACTTTCTTGGCCTTCGCCGTCGGCTGGCAGACGTACAGGTCGGCCGCGCTGCCGATCGCCTGCGCGCCGAAGTAGCTGTTGAAGCCGGGCAGGATCGCCTCGAACGTCAGCCCGAGCGTCGCCAGCGAACGCTGCACCTGCGCGCCCAGCGCCGGGTGCCGCGGGCTGTAGCCGTACGCGAACAGCAGCCGTCCCTCGCTCGGCTCCCGCAGCGCCTGCACCCCGCGCGCGGCGAACAGGCCCATGCCCTCCGGCGTGTACGGCGGGTCGCTGAACACCAGGTCGGCGCGGCCGGCCACGGCGGGCGGCAGGCCGACGCGCAGGTCCGCGTGCGCGGTCCGGATCTCCCCGGCGCCGCGGTCGTCCAGGTAGGCGAGCACGCGCTCGTCGAGGTCCACGACGGTCGGCGACGCCGACGGGCAGACCGCCCGCACGGCCAGCGACGTCAGGTCGTGGTCGCCGAGGAACAGCAGGTTCGCCGACGCCAGGTCGTAGCGCGCGTCGAGCCACAGCGCGCGGCGCAGCACCGTCTCCGGCGTGGCCTGCACGTGGTCGAGCGCGGCCAGCGGCGGCGGCACCTCGGCCACCCACTCGGCGACCTTCGGCAGCAACTCGTGCGTGGCCACGGCTTCGTCGAGCGGGTCGGCGTAGCGCGGGACGCTGTACTGCAGGTAGGACGCGGCGACGCCGGGGGACAGGCGCAGCCGGTCGCCGCTGCGGTCGAGGTCGTCACCCAGCGCCGCGAGGACGTCCTCCACGCTGCGCCGCGGCGCCGTGCTCAGCCGGACCAGCTCGCCGAGGTCGTGGTCGCCGGTGCGCAGCAGGTCGATGACGCGGTACAGCGGGCGGACGCCGACGCCGTGCGCGGCGAGGACGTCGTCGAGTGCCTTCACGGGCCACAACCCTAGTCACCACCTGCCGGAACAGCGTGCCAACCACCGCCGACTCGGCTACGGTCGATTGGACCTGACACGGGGAGTGGGCAAGTGACGATCGAATTCCGCGACGTGACCAAGCAGTATCCCGATGGGACGGTCGCCGTCGACAAGCTGAACCTGACGGTCGAGGACGGCACGATCACCGTGTTCGTCGGCCCGTCCGGCTGCGGCAAGACGACGTCGCTGCGGATGATCAACCGGATGATCGAGCCCACCGGCGGCCAGGTGCTGCTGGACGGCAAGGACGTCGCCGAGGGCGACCCGGCCCTGCTGCGCCGCGGCATCGGCTACGTCATCCAGCACGCCGGCCTCTTTCCACACAGGACGGTCCTGGACAACATCGCCACCGTGCCCCTGCTGTCCGGCTGGGACAAGGCGAAGGCGCGCAAGCGTGCGGCCGAGCTGCTCGAGACCATCGGCCTGCCGGTCGAGGTCGGCAAGCGGTACCCGGCGCAGCTCTCGGGCGGCCAGCAGCAGCGCGTCGGCGTCGCCCGCGCGCTCGCCGCGGACTCGCCGGTGCTGCTGATGGACGAGCCGTTCTCCGCGGTCGACCCGGTGGTGCGCGAAGGCCTGCAGGACGAGCTGCTGCGGCTGCAGTCGCAGCTGGGCAAGACGATCGTGTTCGTCACGCACGACATCGACGAGGCCGTCCGGCTCGGCGACAAGGTCGCGGTGCTGCGGGTCGGCGGTGTGCTCGCCCAGTACGGCACGCCCGCCGACGTCCTGCGCCACCCGGTGGACGACTTCGTCGCGTCGTTCGTCGGCCGCGACCGCGGCTACCGCGGGCTGTCGTTCCTCTCCGCCGACGGCGTCGAGATCAAGGACCTCGAGCTGGTCGAGATCGGCTCCACGGTGCCCGCGAGCGACGGCTGGCGCCTCGTCGTCAACACCGACAAGCAGCCGCGCGGCTGGCTGCCACCGAACTCCACAGTGGACGGCGCACTGTCCGAAGACGACCTCGTCGCCGGCGGTTCACTGTGGATCCGCGGCACCCCGATCCGCGGCGCGCTCGACGCCGCGCTCTCCTCGCCCGCCAGCCTCGGCGTGGTCGTCGACGACGACCACCGCGTGCTCGGCGGGGTGCTCGCTCGTCAAGTGCTCGACGTGATCGAGGCGACCCCGCAGGCGTCATGAACTTCTTCGACGAGCTCGGGAAGTACCTGGGCAGCGCGAACAACCGCGAGCAGATCCTCGGCGACCTCGGTGACCACGTCTACCTCGCGCTGCTCCCGCTGGTCATCGGCATCGTGCTGGCGATCGCGGCCGGCTGGCTCGGGCACCGCTGGGCGCCGGCGCGGTCGGTGCTCATGGTGCTGGCCAACCTGCTCTACACGATCCCGTCGCTCGCGCTGTTCGTCGTCATCCCCGGCCTGATCGGGTCGAAGATCCTCGACAGCGTCAACGTCGTCGTCGCACTGACGATCTACACCACCGCGCTGCTGGTGCGCCCCGTGCTCGACGCGCTGGACGCGGTGCCGCCGTCGGTGATCGCCGCGGCCACCGCCGTCGGCTACAAGCCGGTGCGCAAGTTCTTCGCCGTCGAGCTGCCGCTGTCGGTCCCGGTCCTCGCGGCCGGTGTGCGGGTGGCGTCGGTCAGCAACATCAGCCTGGTCAGCGTCGGCGCGCTGATCGGCACCGGCGGCCTCGGCGTGCTGTTCACTGACGGCTTCCAGCGTGAGTACTTCTCGCCGATCGTCGTCGGCATCGTGCTGACGCTGGTGCTGGCCCTGGTCGTCGACCTGATCCTGGTGGGGATCCGGAACCTGCTGACACCCTGGGAACGCGCCGGGAACACGGGGGTGGCCGTCGCATGATCACCGATCTCTTCCACTGGTTCGGCGACCCGGCGCACTGGTCCGGCCCGGACGGCATCCCGCAGCGGTTGCTGGAGCACCTCGGTTACACGGTGCTGGCGCTGGTGATCGCCTTGGTGATCGCCGTCCCGTTAGGACTGTTCGTCGGCCACACGGGACGCGGCGGCGTCGTCCTGGTGAGTGCCGGCAACGCGATCCGCGCGCTGCCGACGCTGGGTCTCGTCACGTTCCTGTTCCTGCTCTTCACCGAGAGCGTCACCGCGACGATCATCGGCCTGGTGGTGCTGGCCGTGCCGCCGATCCTGGCCGGCACGTACGCCGGGCTGCAGGCGACCGACCACGGTGTCGTCGACGCCGCCCAGGGCATCGGGATGACCGGCTGGCAGCGGCTGTGGAAGGTCGAGGTGCCGATCTCGCTGCCGCTGGTGCTGGGCGGCATCCGCAACGCCGTGCTGCAGCTCGTGGCGACCGCCGCGGTGGCCGCGTACGTCGGACTCGGTGGCCTGGGCCGGTTCCTGCTCGACGGACTGGCCATTTTGGACTATTCGGAGGTGATCGCCGGTGCGTTGCTGACCACGCTGCTGGCGATCGTGCTCGACGTCCTGTTCGCGCTGCTGAACCGCGCGCTGGTGCCCAAGGGCGTCCGGCTGGCGACGGCGGCGGCGACCGGCAAGAAGGTGGCGGCATGAAACGGCTGGCTGGTGTGCTCGCCGCCTTGGTGCTGGTGGCCGGCTGCGGCAACCCGCTGGCGGGCGGTGGTGAGGGCGGTTCGAACGGCGACATCATCATCGGCGCGTCCGACGTCGGGGAAAGCCTGCTGCTGGCCCAGATCTACGCCGGGGCGCTGAAGAACGCGGGTGCTGCGAACGTGACCGTGCGGCCGCCGGTGGGCAGCCGCGAGGTCGTCGTCAAGGCGCTGCAGGACAAGTCGCTGTCGGTCGTGCCCGACTACAGCGGGAACCTGTTGCGGTACTTCGACAAGGACACCCAGGCGACCACACCCCAGGACGTCTACACGCAGCTGAAGCAGAAGGTCCCGGCCGGGTTCGAGGTGCTGGACCAGGCACCCGCCGAAGACAAGGACCTGCTGGTCGTCGGGCCGCAGCTGGCGGCTTCCGGCGTCAAGACGTTCTCCGACCTGGGAAAGCGCTGCCAGGACCTGGTGTTCGGCGGGCCGGGCCAGTGGAGCAGCCGCTGGAAGGACAAGATCAAGACGCTCTACGGCTGCGAGTTCAAGGAGATCCGGACCACCGACACCGGCGGCCCGGTGACGGTGGCGGCGCTCAAGTCCGGTGACGTCCAGGTGGCTGACCTGTTCAGCACGTCGTCCACCATCAAGGCGAACGGCTTCGTCCCGCTCACCGACGACAAGAACATGTTCCCGGCGCAGAACATCGTGCCGCTCGTCGCGAAGGGAACGCTGTCCCCGGCGGAGGCGGCCGCGCTCAACCGCGTCTCGGCGGCGCTGACCACCGACCAGCTCACCCAGCTGAACGTCGAGTTCACCGAGGAGAAGCGCAACCCCCTCGACATCGCCGAGGACTTCCTGGCCCGCAACAACCTCAAGGCCTAGCCAGCGCCGCTTCGTGCACGCTGTGGAGGTGGATGAGCAGGTCGTAGGACCGCGCGAGCGCGATGTCCGCCGGGTCGACGGGGAACCCCGTCCCGATGTCGTACGTCGGGCGGGCGACGTCCAGCCACGCGCGCGCCGCGGCCGGGGCGGTCCGCATGTCGAGGTAGTAGTCCTGGTGGCGGACCTGGTCGAGGGTGTCCTCGTTCGAGCCGGGGCCGGCGGCGCCGACGGTGAACTTCCGCCAGGTCCCGGATTCGTCCTGGGACAGGAACGAACCGCGGTCGAAGGTGAAGCCGGTGGCGACGTAGTCCGCGCCGAGCGTGTCGCGCAGGAACGAGCCCTGCGTCTTGGGGTACCGCGCGGGATCGCCGGAAACGTAGCCGACGTGGCCGTTGTGGGCCGACAGCAGGATCTTGGCGCCGGTGTGCCGTTGCCACCACACGACGTTCTGCGCCATCACCTCGTCGCGGAAGCGCTGGGACGTCGCCACCGACGCCGGGTCGGCGAGGTCGATCGTGAGGAACTTCGCGGTCTGGGCGATGGACCGGGCGTCCTGCGCCACCCAGTCGTCGCCGAGGCCCTGCACCAGGTCGAGGGCCTCCTGGGCCTGGGCCGCGAGCCGTTGCCGCTCCGCGAGCGGCTTGGCGAGGTAGGCGTAGACGTCGTCGATCGGGCGCAGGCCGGTGTAGAGCTCGTTCAGCCGGGCCAGTGATTCGGGATGGGTGCGCTGGACGTAGCCGGTCACCCGGCCGAAGAACTCGTCGGCCACGGTCGGGGCACTGAGGTCGTCGCCGAGGAAGTGGACGGGCCGGGCGGGGTGGTGGCGGTTGTAGTCGCGCATCCACTCGATGAGGTGGACGAACTCCTCGCGGTCCCACGGCGAGCCGGCGAGCGCGGCCTTGGCGACCGTGCGCGCGTCACCGGTGCCGGTCTGGAGGAACTCGTCGATCCGGAGGCCCGCGGACCAGCTCATTTCGAGCGCGAAGGTGGTGAAGCCCTTCTGCTCGACGAGGTAGCGGAAGAGCCGCTCCTTCATCGCGAAGAACTCGTGGGAGCCATGGGTCGCTTCGCCGAGGCCGGTCACCTGGGCGTCGCCGATCATCGCGCCGAGGGCACGCAGGTCGGCGGTGTCCCGGCCGGGTTCGGTGGTGCGCAGCGGATGCGCCGCCTGCGTCAGCGCGCGGACGGGGCCCGGCTGGGCCGCTTCGGCGGTCGCTGGGGCGAGGAGCGTGACGATGGCCGCGACGACGGCCGTGGTTTTCCTGGTCATGGCAAGGATCCTGGCCTGGGTGCGGGTGCCCCGCCCTGGGGCCGGCCGCCGACTTCGGGGTAGCGCAGGCACTACCCCGCGGTCAGTGGTCGAGGGCCAGCCGGACGCCGAGGCCGATGAAGATGCCGCCGGTGGTGACCTCGAGGCGCCGGCGGGCCTTGCGCTTGCGGCGCAGCCAGCCGCCGATGCGGCCGGCCAGCACGCCGACGGCGCCGTCGACGAGGAACTCGAACACGATCATGATCGCGCCGAGGATCGCGAACTGCAGCCAGACGCGCCCGAGCGCCGGGTCGACGAACTGCGGGAGGAAGGCGATGGTGAAGGTGACCATCTTCGGGTTGAGCAGGTTGGTGAGCAGCCCAGACAGGTAGGCGCGCCGGGCGCCGGGGGCGGTCTCGTCGGGGATGGCGTTGCGCTTCCGGATGGTCTGGACGCCGAGGTAGACGAGGTAGGCCGCCCCGACGACCCGCACGACGGTGAAGGCAACGGGCACGGCGGCGAACAGCGCAGCGAGCCCGGCCGCGGCGACCGCGACGTGGATCGCCTCGCTGGTGGCAACCCCCGCGGTGGCGAGCAACCCGGCGCGCGGACCGCCACGCATGCCACAGCCGAGGACGAACAACATGTCCGGCCCCGGCACAACCATCGCGACGACGGTCGTGACGACGAAGGCCAGCAAGAGGTGCGGATCAACGGGCATGAGCCGATCCTGACACGCTGCTTATGTCCGGCGAACTTCTTTTCAGCCGGCACGTGCCGGCCGGCCTGCAGTTCGGCGGCGTTGCGGATCTGCCGGATCGGGAAGCTCGCCGCGATGGGCACCCGGAGTCGGCCTGCCGCGATCAGGCGGGCGAGTACTTCCAGGCGAGGAAGCGGTTCGCGCGGTCGCCGCCTACAGGTGGATGACGACCTTGCCTTTCACGTGCCGTCTGGCCTGCAGTTCGGCCGCGTCGCGGATCTGCTCGATCGGGAAGCTCGCCGCGATCGGCACCTGGAGCTGGCCCGCCGCGACTAGGCACGCGAGTTCTTCCATGCGCTGGAAAGCGGCGTTCGCGCCGTTTGCCGCCTACAGGTCGATGACGACCTTGCCCTTCACGTGCCGGCCGGCCTGCAGCTTCGCCGCCTCGCGGATCTGCTCGATCGGGAAGCTCGCCGCGATCGGCACCCGGAGCCGACCGGCAGCGACCAGGCGGGCCAGCTCTTCCAGGGCGCCGGGAGCGGCGTTCGCGCCGTTGGCTGCCGATACTCCGTCGAGTTGGGTGGCGATGGTGCAGATGCGGCCGTCCGGGACGCCGAGTTCCCTCGCGGTGTGCACCGTCTCCGTTCCGTGCAGGTCGATGGCGGCGGTGACCCCGCCGGGTGCGAGGGCGCGGACGCGGTCGGCCAGACCGTCGCCGTAGGCCACCGGCTCGGCTCCGAGTTCGCGCAGGAAATCGGCCGAGGACGCCGATCCCGTGCCGATCACGCGCGCTCCCGCGATCCGGGCCAGCTGGACGGCGAACACGCCGACGCCGCCCGCCGCGCCGCCGATCAGCACCGTGTCGTCCGGGCCCGGGGCGATCACGGCGAGGGCGGCGGACGCCGTGCGGCCGGCGATCGCGAGGGTGGCGGCGGTGCGGTCGTCGACGCCGTCGGGGGTGTGGTGGGCCTCGTTGGCCGCGACCGCCCCGGCCAGGTCGACCACCACGAAGCCGGCGACCGCGCGGGACAGCGCGCCCCCGAACACCCGGTCACCCGGGGCGAAGCCGGTCACCCCGTCGCCGACCTGGTCGACCACGCCCGCGTAGTCGGTCCCGAACCCGGCCGGGAGGCTCAGGCCGAACCGGGCGGCCGTGTCCGCGTCGGCGGTCATGATCCAGTCCATCGGGTTCAGCCCGGCCGCGGTGACCCGCACGCGGACCTGTCCCGGGCCGGCCTGCGGCGCGGGAACCTCACGAACGTCCAGGACCTCGGGGCCGCCGAACGCGTCGAGCCGGACCGCCGTGCTCTGTTCCTGCATGTGGACCTGTCTCCTTGGTACCGAGGGAACGTGAAACGG
This sequence comes from Amycolatopsis heterodermiae, assembly GCF_034929455.1. Taxonomy (NCBI): domain Bacteria; kingdom Bacillati; phylum Actinomycetota; class Actinomycetes; order Pseudonocardiales; family Pseudonocardiaceae; genus Amycolatopsis; species Amycolatopsis heterodermiae. Next base: position 528,121 of record NZ_JAYFSI010000001.1, on the reverse strand, counting down.
ACTATGCTCCGTTTACTTGGACGAGCCTAGCACAACCGGAGCGTGTTCCGTTTTGACTGAGGCAGAGACGCGCGCGCCGCGGGCGGACGCGGCCCGCAACCGCGACCAGCTGCTCGCGGTGGCGACCCGCATGTTCGCGGCGGCCGACGCCGAGCCGTCGATGCGGGCGATCGCCCGCGAGGCCGGGGTCGGCGTCGCCACGCTGTACCGGCACTTCCCGACCCGCGAGTCGCTGGTCGACGCGGTCTACCGCGACCAGGTCGTGCGGCTGACGACCGGCGCTCGCGACCTGCTCGGCCAGGTGACCCCGGCCGCGGCGATGCGGCGCTGGATGGACCTGTTCGGGGACTGGATCGCGACCAAGAACGGCATGCTCGACACGCTGCTCGCGATGATCGAGTCGGGCGAGATCGCCCACGCGCAGACCCGGACCGAGCTGCTGACGGCCATCACCACGATCCTCGACGCCGGCGGCGCGGCGGGCGACCTCCGCGCCGACGTCACCGCCGACGACATCGCCGCGTCGCTCGTCGGCATCTTCACCGTGGCGCCCCGGCCCGAGCGGGAAGCCAAGGCCGGGCGCCTGCTGGACCTCCTGATGGACGGACTCCGGCCGCCCGGGCGCTAGCGCAGGGCGGCCGCCACCCGGCCCGCGTCCTCGATGCCCCGCTCCGGCGGCTCCTCCGGCAGCGGCAGCAGGACCACCGACCCGCTGCCGGCTTCGTGCAGCGCCCGGACCCCGGCCACGCACGACGCCAGGTCGCCGCAGACGGCCAGCTGCTCGATCCACTCCGGACGCAGGCCCGCCGCCAGTTCGTCCACTGTGGACGCCGAGTCCACCAGCCCGAGCAGCTCCGAAGCGAACGGCAAGCCCTCGACCTGGACCCGCGCGCCCGGCGTCAGCGACTCCGCCACCGTGCGGCGCGCCCGCTCGGGGTCGCCCAGCGCGAGCCAGTTGTACGTCACCACCGTGTGGGCCGCCGGGGCGCCTGCTACCGAACGCCCGGGTTCGATGGCCGCCCGGGCCGAGCGGACGTACTCCGGCGGGGACGGCTCGGCGAGGATCGTGCCGTCCGCCGTCGCGCCCGCGATCGCCAGGGACTTCGGGCGCCGGACGCCCGCCACCAGCGGCGGCGCCTCGGACGGCGGGAACACGAGCTCCACCTCGTCGAACGAGACGTGCCGGCCGGACACCGAAACGCGGTCGCCCGCCAGCAGGCGCCGGACCGCGACGAGCGTCTCCTCCAGCGCGGCCAGCGGGGACGCCGGGTACGCGCCGATCTGCTTCATCCACGACGCGACGCCGTGGCCGAACCCGGCGATCAGCCGTCCCGGGTGCAGCTCCGCCAGCGCCGCGAGCTCCATGGCCGCGATCGCCGGGTTGCGCGCCACCACCGGCAGCACCCCGATGCCGACCTTGATCGTCGACGTCGTCTCCAAGGCGGTGGCGACCGTCGCGATCCCCGCCGCCCAGAAGCAGTCCTCGACCAGCCACAGCTCGTCGAGCCCGGCCGCCTCGGCCTGGCGCGCCAGCTCACGCAGCCGCGACGGCGGCTGCTCGCGGTTGATCCGGACACCGACCGACGAGCGGGGTGCGTACATGCGCGGGCTCCTGTTCAGATCCGGGAAAAGGCCGGCGCGTACGCGAACGCGCCTCGGTGCGTGGGCCGGTAAGCCGCGAGCGGGCGGGCCTGGAAGTGCCGTTCCCACCCCGGATCCGGGGGCGTGACGCCGAGCGCCGACGTGAGCACGAACCCGAAACGCGCGTAGTAGGCCGGGTCGCCGAGGAGCACGACGAGGCCGTAACCCAGGGCGTCCGCCGCGCCGAGAACGGTGTGCACCAGCGCCGAACCGACACCGCCGCGGTGGTGCGCGGGCAGCACACCGAGCGGGCCGAGGCCGACCGCGACGCCCGGGTCGTCGCCGAGCCGCGCCGTGCTGCAGCAGACGTGCCCGACGACCTCACCGTCGCGCACCGCGACGAACGACAGCGCGCCGATCAGGTCCCCCTCGGCCCGGAGCTCGTCGACGAGCGGCGCTTCGACGGGCGTCACGCCCGCCTCGCGGCGGAAGGCTTCGGCGTGCACGGTGTGGACGGCGGCCCGGTCGTCGGGCGACTCGCGGCGGATGAGCATGGGCGTCAGCATGCCCGCGCGCGCCGTCGTCCGAAACCGGATAACGCGCGAAGGCCCCCGCACCTCGGGGTGCGGGGGCCTTCACACGTCTGTCAAGCGATCAGTCGAACGCCTTGGAGATCAGCGCCTTCTGCTCCACCTCGTGGACCTTCGACGAGCCCGCCGACGGCGCCGCCATCGGGCGCCGCGAGACGACCTGCAGGCCCGAGAGCACCTCCGGGAACTTCCGGGGCAGGTTCAGGCCGAAGAACGGCCACGCACCCTGGTTCTCCGGCTCCTCCTGGACCCACGCGACCTGCGTCGCGTTGGTGTAGCGCTCGAGCGCCGCCAGCAGCTTCTTCTTCGGCAGCGGGTAGTACTGCTCGATCCGCACGATCGCGACGTCGTCCGCCTCGCGCTTCGTCCGCTCGGCCACCAGCTCCCAGTACAGCTTCCCGGAGGTCAGCAGCACCTTGCGGATCTTCGCCGGGTCCGGCGTCACGTCGTCGATGACGGACATGAACCGGGACTGGCCGGTGAAGTCGCTGGTTGCCGACGTCGCGGCCTTGTTGCGCAGCATCGACTTCGGCGTGAAGACGACCAGCGGGCGCTGGATGCCGTCGAGGGCGTGGCGGCGCAGCAGGTGGAAGTAGTTCGCCGGGGTGGAGGGCACCGCGACGGTCATCGAGCCTTCGGCGCACAGCGCCAGGAAGCGCTCGATGCGCCCGGAGGTGTGGTCCGGGCCCTGGCCCTCGTGGCCGTGCGGCAGCAGCAGCACGACGTCGGAGCGCTGGCCCCACTTCGCCTCGCCCGAGGAGATGTACTCGTCGATGACGGTCTGCGCGCCGTTGACGAAGTCACCGAACTGCGCTTCCCACATCACGAGCGCCTCGGAGTTCGCCACCGAGTAGCCGTACTCGAAGCCGACGGCCGCGTACTCCGACAGCGCCGAGTCGTAGATCATCACGCGACCCTGGCCGTCGGCCAGGTTCTGCAGCGGCGAGTACTCCTGGCCGGTCTTGCGGTCGATGAACACCGAGTGCCGCTGGGTGAACGTGCCGCGCCGCGAGTCCTGGCCGGACAGCCGGATGAGCCGGCCTTCCAGCGCGAGGGACCCGAAGGCCAGCAGCTCGCCGAACGCCCAGTCGATGTCGCCTTCGCGGGACATCTTGTGGCGGCGCTCCATGACCGGCTTGACGCGCGGGTGCGGCGTGAAGCCCTCGGGCACGTTCACGAACGCGTCGCCGATGTGCTCCAGCGTCTCGCTCGAGATCGACGTCGTCACCTTCGCCGGGACCTGCTGCTCCTCCTCGACCGAGGGGCTCGCCTTCGCCGGGTGCTTCTCCAGCTCGCGGACCTCGTTGAAGACGTGCTCCAGCTGGCTCGAGAAGTCGCGCAGCGCGGCCTCGGCCTCCTCGACGGAGATGTCGCCACGGCCGATCAGCGACTCGGTGTAGCCCTTACGGACCGAGCGCTTCGTGTCGATGATGTCGTACATCGCCGGCTGCGTCATCGAGGGGTCGTCACCCTCGTTGTGGCCGCGGCGGCGGTAGCAGATCAGGTCGATCACGACGTCCTTGTGGAACGCCTGCCGGTACTCGACGGCCAGCTTGGCCACCCAGTGCGCGGCCTCCGGGTCGTCACCGTTCACGTGGAAGATCGGCGAGCCGATCATCTTCGCGACGTCGGTGGCGTACTGGCTGGAGCGCGAGTGCTCCGGCGCGGTGGTGAAGCCGACCTGGTTGTTGACGATCACGTGCACGGTGCCGCCGGTGCGGTACCCGCGCAGCAGCGACAGGTTCAGCGTCTCGGCGACGACGCCCTGGCCCGCGAAGGCCGCGTCGCCGTGCATCAGGACCGGCAGCACGGTGTAACCCTCGCCGCCCTTGTCCAGGAGGTCCTGCTTCGCGCGGACGATGCCCTCGAGCACCGGGTCCACGGTCTCCAGGTGCGACGGGTTCGCCGTCAGCGACACCTTCGTCTCGCCGTCGCCGAACATCCGGAAGTACTTGCCCTCGGCACCGAGGTGGTACTTCACGTCACCGGAACCGTGCGCCTGGCCCGGGTCGAGGTTGCCCTCGAACTCCTGGAAGATCTGCGAGATCGGCTTGCCGACGATGTTGGCCAGCACGTTCAGCCGGCCGCGGTGCGGCATGCCGATGACGACCTCGTCGAGCTCGTGCTCGGCCGCCTTGTCGAGCAGCGTGTCGAGCAGCGGGATCGCCGTCTCGCCGCCTTCGAGGGAGAACCGCTTCTGGCCGACGTACTTGGTCTGCAGGAACGTCTCGAACGCCTCGGCGGCGTTCAGCTTCGAGAGCACGTACTTCTGGACCGCGGGGTCCGGCTTCTCGTGCGGGATCTCGACGCGCTCCTGGATCCAGCGGCGCTCCTCGGGGTCGAGGATGTGCGTGTACTCGATGCCGACCGTGCGGCAGTACGAGTTGCGCAGCACGCCGAGGATGTCGCGCAGCTTCATCCGCTCCTGGCCGGCGAAGCCGCCGACCGGGAACTCGCGGTCCAGGTCCCAGAGCGTCAGGCCGTGGGACAGGACGTCCAGGTCGGCGTGGCTGCGCTGGCGGTAGTTCAACGGGTCGGTGTCGGCCATCAGGTGACCGCGCATCCGGAACGCGTCGATCAGCTCGATCACGCGGGCGGTCTTGTCGACCGGGCCCTCGGGGATGTCGGCGACCCAGCGGATCGGCTCGTACGGCAGGCGCAGGCTGGTGAAGACGTCGTCGTAGAAGCCGTCTTCGCCGAGCAGCAGCTGGTGGATGCGCTTGAGGAACTCGCCGGACTCCGCACCCTGGATGATGCGGTGGTCGTACGTCGAGGTCAGCGTCATGATCTTGCTGATGCCGAGGTCGACCAGCGTCTTCTCGCTGGTGCCCTCGAACGCCGCCGGGTACTGCATGGCGCCGACGCCGATGATCGCGCCCTGGCCGGCCTGCAGGCGCGGCACCGAGTGGTTGGTGCCGATGCCGCCCGGGTTGGTCAGCGAGATGGTGGTGCCGGAGAAGTCGTCCGCGGTCAGCTTGTTGTTGCGGGCCTTCTTGACGATGTCCTCGTACGCCTGCCAGAACTGCAGGAACGACATGTCCCCGACGTTCTTGACCGAGGCCACGACGAGGTTGCGCGAACCGTCCTTGCCCTTCATGTCGATGGCGAGCCCGAAGTTGACGTGCTCCGGCGTGATCGCGAACGGCTTGCCGTCGATCTGCTGGTAGTGCCGGTTCAGGTTCGGGTAGTCCTTCAGTGCCCGCACCATGGCGTAGCCGATGAGGTGCGTGAAGGAGATCTTGCCGCCGCGGGTGCGCTTCAGGTGGTTGTTGATGACGATGCGGTTGTCCGCCATCAGCTTCGCCGGGACCGCGCGCACGCTGGTCGCGGTCGGGACGGACAGCGACGCGTCCATGTTCTTGGCGATCGCCGCCGCGGCGCCCCGGAGCTGCTTGGACTCCGGCTCGTCCTTGGCCTGCGGCTTCGCTTCGGTCTTGGCGTCCGTCTTCGGCGCGGCCTTCACTGCGGTCTTCTCAGCGGCCTGGGGAGCGGCCTTCGGTGCCGGCTTCGCGGGCGCGGCGGCCTTGGTGGCCGGCGACGACGTCTGCTTGGCGGCGGACTCGGCGTTCTGCACCGCCTTCGACGACGGCGCCGCGGCCTGGCCGTTGGTGGCGGGCTTGGCGTCGGCCTGCTTCTGCCGGGCGTTGTCCGCCTTGGCCTGAGCGTTCTGCGTCGGCTTGAAGTCCGCGAAGAAGTCGTGCCACGCGGCATCGACTGAACTGGGGTCTGCGAGGAACTGGTCGTACATCTCTTCGACCAGCCACTCGTTGGGGCCGAACTGTGACGCAGGGCTGCTGCTGGACACGGCTTGGGCTCGCCTCTATCCGTCTCGATCTCGATCTTGAATCCGTTGATGCGCCTACCAGGCTAACCCCCTCGGTGAGCGCGATGTGATGGAACCGGCCTGTGTGAGGCGTGGCGCACTAGGGCATCGGTCACTGACACGATCAAGATGTGCTAAGGGAACCTTAAGTCCTGGACCCGGTACAGGGTTTTCGCGGGGTTGTCCGATTCGTGGCCGGGCGCTCCGCGGCCGTTCACCCGGGTCGGTTCTCCTGGGGGGATGTGGCTGGTGGAATGTCCGTCGTTCTGGGACCAGGGCCTGGTCAGGCCGCTGGTGACCGAGTCCGGCGCGGTCGTGCTGCGGTGCGATTCGTGCGAGGCCGTCTGGCGCACGCTCGCCGATTTCGAGGAGCAGGAGCACGTCGAACCGGACGAGCCGGACTGGCTGGTCGGCGCCGGCGTGCACGTCCGCCCGGGGACGTTCCGGTGGGCGGCACAGCCGGACGTCGAGGCGGCGGGCCTGGGTTCGCTGCGGTGGCGGGCGCTGCCCTAACCGTCGGCGTCGATGGCCCGCGCGAGGTCCTCGGGGAGTGCGTACGGCGGCTCGTGCGGGACGAGTTTCACGGCCTTGTGCAGCTCGTAGTCCCGCAGGTGCCCGTGGATCCGCCGCATCACGGGCGTGACGTCGGTGATGGCCGTGATCCACTCGTCGACGTACCGGTCGACGGCTTCCCCGCTCAGCCCGACCTGGATCGCGCGGAAGTTCAGCGCCTGGTGGTTGAGGTCACGTTCGGGGTCCCACTGGATGCGCACCGGACTGGTCTTGACCAGCTGCTCCCAGGCGTCCTTGTCCTGGTCGGGGCGGGGATGGCTCAGCGCGGCGTGGGCGAGGGCCCACTCGAAGCCGTCCCGGGTGATGTCGATCGCCAGGACGACCTCCTGCCCGGGCTTGGTCCCGTAACCGCACCGGTAGGCCATCCACCGGAACGACGGCTTGATCCACGTCATCCGCTCCCGTTTGAAAGGCGCGACGAACGTCTGCTTCGCCAGCGCCGGCTCGGCGATCTCGGGTGAGTAGGCCTGGTAGACCCGGACGGTGGTCTCGGTCTGGACGGCACGGATCTGCCGGTCGGGCGCCCGCTGTTGTTCGAACATCCCGCCATGCTCCCGCGCCCCGGCGGCCCCGGCGAGCCCTTTCCCGCCGGGCGAACCCGCACCTCGCGAGATTCCCGACGTAAGTCGTGTGATCCGCCCCGCAACTCACGCGATCGAGACCGGACCTCACGTGATCGAGACCGGCCTCGCGTGATTGAAGGGGCATCACACGTGACTGGAGGGGCATCACGCGTGTCTGGACAGGCATCACGCGTGATTGGAGGGTCGACACGTGTGATTGCCGGGACGACACGGCGAGGCCGGCCTCGATCCGGCGTGTCGACCCTCCAATCACACGTGTCGACCTCCCCGTCACGCGTGTCGACCTCTGGATCACGTGTGTTGGCCCTTTGTGCACGTCAGCCTAGGGACCAGAGGCGGGCGTAGTGGCCGTCGGCGGCCAGGAGCTCGGTGTGGGTTCCGGTTTCGACGATCCGGCCGTGGTCGAGGACCACGATGCGGTCGGCGCGGGCCGCCGTGGCCAGGCGGTGGGCGACCACGAACGTCGTGCGGCGGCGGGCCAGGTGCTCCGTCGCGCGCAGGACCGCGGCCTCCGTCGACGGGTCGAGCGCCGCCGTCGCCTCGTCGAGCAGCAGGACGTCCGGGTCGACCAGCTCCGCCCGGGCCAGCGCCACCAGCTGGCGCTGCCCCGCCGAAAGCGACCGCCCGCGTTCGCCCACCGGCTGCATGAACCCGGCCGACAAGGCCGCGACACCGTCGAGCGCGCCCACCGCGCGGACCGCCTCCTCGACCTCGGCGTCGGTCGCCGCCGGGCGGCCGTACCGGACGTTGTCCGCCACCGTGCCCGAGAACAGGTGCGCCTCCTGCGGCACCACGCCCATCCGCTGGCGCAGCCCGGCCAGCTCGTACTCGCGGACGTCGGTGCCGTCGATCCGGACCGTGCCGCCCGTGGCGTCGTAGAAACGCGCGACCAGCTTCACCGCCGTCGACTTGCCCGCGCCGGTCGCGCCGACCAGCGCGATCGTCTCGCCGGCCGTGACGTCCAGCGTGAACTGCGCCAGCGCCTTCGCTTCCGCGCCGGCGTAGGCGAAGTCGACCTCCTTGAAGCTCACCTCGCCGCGCAGCCGCTCCGGGATCGCGAGCGGGTGGTCCGCCGCCGGGACGGACGTCGGCGTGCGCAGCAGGTCGCCGATCCGGTTCAGGCCGACGCGGGCCTGCTGGTACCCGTCGAACACCGACGACAGCTGCTGGATCGGCGAGAAGAACTGCTGCAGGTACAGCAGGAACCCGAGCAGCACACCGGCGGACAGCGTGCCCGCCGACACGCGGTTCGCGCCCGCGACCAGCACCGTGGTCGTCGCCAGGTCGGACATCAGCGCGACCAGCGGGAAGTACGTCGCCACGTACCGCTGCGCCCGCAGCCGCGAGCGGCGGTAGTCGTCGCTGCGCGAAGCGAACGCCGCAGCGGAGCGGTCTTCGCGGGTGTACGCCTGGGCGACGCGCAGGCCGCTCATGTTCTCCTGCATGTCCGCGTTGACCAGGCTGACCCGCTCGCGGGCCTCGTTGTAGGCCTTCGACGCCGCCCGCCGGAAGATCACCGTGGCGACGGCCAGCACCGGCACCATCGCCAGCGCGTACAGCGCCAGCCCGGCGTCGGTGACCAGCAGCGCCACCGTGATCCCGGCCAGCGTCAGCGCGCTGACGACCGCGGTGGCCAGCCCGGTCTGCAGGAACGTCGAGAGCGCGTCGACGTCCGTCGTCATCCGGGTCATGATCTTCCCGGACAGCTCCCGCTCGTAGTAGTCGAGCCCGAGCCGCTGCAGGTGCGCGTAACTGCGGACGCGCAGCGCGTACAGCACGGTCTCGCCGACCCTCGACGTCAGCCGGGTCTGCGCGAACACCACCACCCAGTCGGCCGCGATCACCGCGGCGCCGATGCCGGCGGCGAGCCAGATCATCCACTCCACCCCGGTGCGGACGCCGTGGTCGACGCCGAACTGGTAGAGCGCGGGCAGCGCGATCGAGGCCAGCGCGTCCGCCGCGACCAGGCCGATCACCACGGCCAGCGGCCAGCGGACCGGCCGCAGCAACCCGGCCAGCCGGAACCGCGGGTCCGGTGCGGTGACGTCCACATCGGACAGTCGCGGTTCGTCGGTGGCGGGCGGCAGCTTCCGCACGCCCTCGATCAGCTCCGGCGTCGGCGGCACGTCGACGCCGCCGCCCCCGCCGACGAACCCGCTGCTGTTCGTGTTGGCGCTGCGCTGCTGCGCGGCCTCGGCCAGCGCGTCGACGTCGTCCTTGCCCTCGTCACGCGGCCAGAGCGCCGGGGTGACCCCGGCCGGGTTGCGGTCGAGGCCCTCGCAGCGGACCTTCTCCTCGACGTCGTCACCCGGGCCCGCGATCAGCTCGCGGAACAGCGGGCAGCGCGCGGTCAGCTCGGCCTCGGTGCCGACGTCGATCACCTTGCCGTCGTCGAGCACCGCGATCCGGTCGGCCAGCGCGAGCGTGGAGCGCCGGTGCGCGATCAGCAGGGTCGTGCGGCCGGCCGTGACCGAGCGCAAGGTGTCGTAGATCGCCGCTTCGGTGACGGTGTCGATGGCCGACGTCGCGTCGTCGAGGACCAGGATCCGCGGGTCGGTGATCAGCGCCCGGGCCAGCCCGAGCCGCTGCCGCTGCCCGCCCGAGAGCGTCAGCCCGCGCTCGCCGACGAGGGTGTCGTAACCGTCCGGCAGGTCGCGGATGAACTCGTCCGCCTCCGCGGCGCGCGCCGCCGCGAAGATCTCGTCGTCACTCGCGTCCGGCCTGCCGTAGGCGATGTTGTCGCGGATCGAGGTGGAGAAGAGGAACGCCTCCTCGAACACGACGCCGATCGCCTGGCGCAGCTGCCGCAGCGGCACGTCCCGGACGTCGAGGCCGCCGACGCGCACCGCGCCCGCGTGGACGTCGTAGAAGCGGGGCAGCAGCAGCGAGATCGTCGACTTCCCGGACCCGGCGGTGCCGACCAGCGCGAGTGTTTCGCCCGGCCGCGCCTCCACCGACAGCCCGTCCAGCACCGGTTCGCTGCGGGTGTAGCCGAACCGGACCTCGCTCAGCTGGACGCCGAGCGGCCCGCTCGGCAGCGGCCGCGCGTCGGGGGAGTCGACGACCTCCGGCTGCGCGTCGATCAGCTCGTAGACGCGCTCCGCACCGGCGCGGGTCAGCTGGGCCTGCACGACCAGGCCGGACAGCATCCGGGCCGGGCCGATCAGCGTCGCGAGGTAGGTCGCGAAGGCGAGGAAGGTGCCGAGCGTGATGGAGCCGTTCAGGGCGAGGACACCGCCGATGCCGAGCACCGCGACCTGGCCCGCCGCGGGCAGCGCCGCCGTGGTCGCCGTCGGCACCGCGGCCAGCTTCGCCGCGCGAAGGCGTTCGCCGAACAGCTTGCGCGCGGTGCGCTCCAGGCGGCCGACCTCACGTGACTCCTGGCCGAACCCCTTCACGACGCGCACGCCGGTGACGGTCTCCTCGACCTGCTGCGCGACGTCCGCCGCGCGCTGCTGCGCCGACCACGTGGCCGGGAACAGCCGCTTCCGGCTGCGGGTCACGACGATGCCGACCGCGGGCGTGACGACCAGCGCGATCAGCGTCAGCACCGGCGACATCCACAGCATCGCGACGAACGACAGCAGCGCGAAGATCACCGAGCCGAACGACAGCGGGATCTGCATCAGGATCCCGGTGACCAGCTGCAGGTCCGAGATCGCGCGCGAGACGACCTGGCCGGTGCGCAGCGCGTCCTGCTTGCCGCCGTCGAGCCGGGACACCGCGTTGAACACCCGCTGCCGCAGGTCGTGCTGGACGTCGAGGGCGAGCTTGCCGCCGAAGTACCGGCGCAGGAACGCCGTGGCGAACGCGACCAGCTGCAACGCCACCAGGAAGACGGCGATCCCGGGCAGCGCCCCGGTCTGCCCCGCGACCGCGTCGTCCACCGCCGCGCGCACCAGCAGCGGGCTGGCGGCCTGGACGCCGACGCTGAACACGGCGGCGACCAGCGACAACACGACGGTCGCGCGGTGCTCCCACGCGGCGGCGGACAGCCGCCGGACCCAGCCGACGGTCTCGGCAGGTGGGAGCTCTTGACGGGGACGAGGCGGAGCGATGGTCACGTAGCAACACTAAGCGCCGCCACCGACAGAATATTTCCCCGACGACGAGAGGGCCCCTTCCCGACGTCGGGAAGAGGCCCTCTCGGGATCGCTCGATCAGGTGATATCGCGCCTCTGGTTGCCCGCCCAGCCGAGGCCGAAGAACAGCATCGTCCAGGCGAAGAAGATCAGCGCCGACGCCCACCACGAGAGCACACCGGGCGCCGCCGCGGCGTACTGCAGCAGCAGCTGCGCGCCCGCGGTGACGTCGGCGGGCAAGTTGAGCGAGTTGAACCCGAACGCGTCCGCGGCGATGCCGCCGACGATGCCGTTCGCGGTGCCGTTCGGCAGGATCCCGCCGAGGAGGGTCGTCTGGCCCCAGAGCAGGATCACCAGGACGTTCTCCACGATCAGGAACCACACCAGGAACAGCACCACCGCGAGCGGCACGTTGCGCAGCACCGCGCCGAACCCGATGCCGAACAGCGTCACCAGCACCGAGGCCAGCACCGTCCCGCCGAGCGCGGCCAGCCACTGGCCCGCCGACGGCCAGCGGCCCGAGTCCACCGACGACATGACGGCGACCGCCGAGACGCCGAAGCTGATCAGGCCGTAGATCGCGCCCCACCCGACGTAGGTGAGCATCTTCGCGGTCAGCGCCGAGATCCGGTTCGGTGCGGTCAGGAACGTCGTCGTGATCGTCTTGCTGCGATACTCGCCGGCCAGCGCGAAGATGCCGAACAGGCCGGGGACGAGCTGCGCGATGTTGACGCCGTGCGCCAGCGCGAGCAGCCCCACCGGCACCTGGTTCGGGTCCAGGCCGATCAGCCGGGTGACCTGCCTGGCGTCACTGTCCGAGCTCAGGAAGTCCGCGAAGTCGTTGGTGATCTTGCCCCACGCGAACGTCAGCCAGAACGCCACGAGCACCAGCGGGATGATCAGCACCCACCACGTGTTCAGCGAGAGCGTCTTGCGGAACTCCGCTTTGACCAGGTTCCCCATCACTGCTGCGGACCTCCCCAGCCCTGCGGCGGACCTTGTTGGTACTGCTGCTGTTGCGGCCCGGACGGCGGGCCCTGCGGGTACTGCTGCTGCGGCGGGTACCCGGGCGGCGGCGGGCCCTGCGGGTACGGCGGTTGCGGGGGATACCCCGGCGGCGGGCCCTGCGGCGGCATGCCCGGCGCACCGGCGAACTGCCCCTGCGTCAGCTGGAAGAACATCCGCTCCAGGTCGGCGTGCTCCTCCTGCATCCCGTACACCGCGATCCCGGCCTTCGCGGCCAGGTCACCGATCTGCTGCACCGACGAGCCCGCGACGGCGACCCGGCCGTCCGGCGTCGGCGACACCTGCTGGATGCCGTTCTCCTGCAACGCCTTCACCAGCGCCGCGGAGTCCGCGGGCTGCACGAGCACCCGGGACTGCTGGCCCTTGCGCAGCTGGTCGAGCGACCCGTTGTAGCGCGTGACGCCCTGGCTGATGATGACCACCTGGTCGATCAGCTGCTCGACCTCGTTGAGCAGGTGGCTCGACACCAGCACCGTGCGGTGCTGCTCGCGGGCGTAGGCCCGCAGGAAGTTGCGCAGCCAGAGGATGCCCTCCGGGTCCAGGCCGTTCGTCGGCTCGTCGAGCACCAGCACCTGCGGGTCGCCCAGCAGCGCCGTCGCCAGCGCCAGCCGCTGCCGCATGCCGAGGGAGAACCCGCCCGCCTTCCGGTCGGCGGCACTGCCCAGCCCGACCAGGCCCAGCACCTCGTCCGCGCGCGCGTCGGGCACCCCGATCGCCGCCGCGTAGACGCGCAGGTGGTTACGCGCCGTACGGCCCGGGTGGAAGCCCTCGTTCTCGAGCACCGAGCCCACCACGCGCGCCGGGTTGCCCAGCTGCGAGTGCGGCCTCCCGTTGATCGTCGCCGACCCCGCGGTCGGCGTCACCAGCCCGAGCAGCATGCGGAGCGTCGTCGTCTTCCCGGCGCCGTTCGGGCCGAGGAAGCCCGTCACGGAACCGGCTTCGACCGTGAAACTCAGGTTCTGCACGGCGTTCACCGTGCCGAACTGCTTGCTCAGGTTCTGCACCACAATCCGGCCACTGCCGTCGTGCATACCGTCCCCTTACGTTCCCGCTGATGGGGCGCATCCTGCCCTAAACGGACGCCCCGCGCGCACGGAACGGGTGAACCGGCCAAGAGCGACCTTCGTCACGTTCCGCAACCGGTTCCGGGCACGGGTGGTAGTCAGGACAAGTCTCTGACCAGAGGGTTTGCACGGGGGCTCGGGGCGAGTTGATAAAGAATTTGCCAGACTTGCCGACCCGGTGCAGCAAAGTCTTCCCAAGCCCTCTAAGCTAGGTATCGGCGGCCCGCTCCCAATGACCCCCAGGTTGGTTGAGCGGGCCGTCGCTATGTCTCCGCTTCCAGCGTGGTTCCTTGTGCCGGCAGACGGCAAAAAAGAGAGCGGGCCCCTGCCGTAGAACGACAGGAGCCCGCTCGGGTGGGGTGATGGTCAGGCGAGGACGGTGGCCAGCGGGGTGTGCGGCAGGTCGTGGGCCAGCGCGACCGGGGCGTTCGTCAGGGCGCCGGCGTGGGTGTTGAGGCCCTTCGCCAGTGCCGCGTCCGCCTGCAGCGCCGTCTTCCAGCCGTGCTCGGCCAGCTGGACCGCGTAGGGCAGCGTGACGTTCGTGAGGCCGTAGGTCGACGTGCGGGGCACCGCGCCCGGCATGTTCGCGACGCAGTAGAAGACCGACTCGTGCACGGTGTAGGTCGGGTCGTCGTGCGTGGTCGGCCGGGAGTCGGCGAAGCAGCCGCCCTGGTCGATCGCGATGTCGACGAGCACGCTGCCCGCCTTCATCCGCGAGACGAGTTCGTTCGAGACCAGCTTCGGCGCCTTCGCGCCCGGCACCAGCACCGCGCCGACGACCATGTCGGCCTGCAGCACGGACTCCTCGACCGACAGGCGGTTCGACGTCACCGTGCGGATGCGGCCGCCGAAGTCGTTGTCGATCTGGCGGAGGCGGTCGACGTTGGTGTCCAGGATCTCGACGTCCGAGCCCAGGCCGAGCGCGACGCGGGCGGCGTTCAGGCCGGCGACCCCGCCGCCGATGACGACGACGCGCGCCGGGTGCACGCCGGGGATGCCGCCGGGCAGCACGCCGCGGCCGCCGCTCGGCTTCATCAGGGAGAACGCGCCGACCTGCGGGGCCAGCCGGCCCGCGACCTCGGACATCGGGGCGAGCAGCGGCAGCGCGCCGTTGGCGGTCTGGACGGTCTCGTAGGCGATCGCGGTGGTGCCGGCGGCGAGCAGCGCGTCGGTCAGCGGCCGGTCGGCGGCGATGTGCAGGTAGGTGAACAGCACCTGGTCGGCGCGCAGGCGCGGGTACTCCTCGGCGATCGGCTCCTTGACCTTGAGCACGAGCTCGCCCTGGGCCCAGGTCTCGTCCGCGGTGGCGAGGATCTTCGCGCCGGCGGCGACGTACTCCTCGTCGGTGATCGAGGAACCGACACCGGCACCGGTCTCGACGAACACGTCGTGCCCGCGGCCGACCAGCTCGTGCACGCCCGCCGGGGTCAGCGCGACCCGGTACTCGTGCTTCTTGATCTCACGGGGAACGGCGATACGCACGGTCGGCCTCCTGGGTCGGTCTGCGTCCGAATTCGGTGCGGTGGTTCCCCTCACGGTGAACCACCCGGACGGCGGTGTCATCGTGCTGAGCGGACAGTTCTTCGACGCTTTCATGGTGCTGATACGACAGGGCATTGACCTCGACCGGACTCGAAGTTGCAGCCTGTGCCGCATGCGCGTGGTGTGGATGAAGGAGTTCGGCGGCCCGGAAGTGCTCGTCCCCGGGGAGGCCCCGGACCCGGTTGCGGGGGACGGCCAGGTCGTGGTCGAGGTGGCGTTCGTGAACACCACGTTCGTCGAGACGCAGCTGCGGGCGGGCGGCCCGGGCCCGTTCCGTCCCGAGCTGCCGGTCGTGCCCGGCAACGGCGTCGGCGGCGTGATCAGCACGGTCGGCGCGGGGGTGGACCCGGACCTCTCCGGGCAGCGGGTGGTGACCTCGACCGGGGGCTCCGGCGGGTACGCCGAGCGCGTCGCGGTGGCCGCGTCGGCGGTGTTCCCGGTGCCGGACGGGCTGGCGCTCGACGCGGCGGTGGCGCTGCTCGCCGACGGCCGCACCGCGACCGCGCTGGTCCATGCGACCAGTGTCCGGCCGGGCGATCGAGTACTGGTCGAAGCGGCGGCGGGCGGGGTCGGCGGTCTGCTGGTCCAGCTGGCGAAGGCGGCGGGCGCGGTGGTGGTGGGCGCCGCGGGCGGCCCGGCGAAGGTGGCCCAGGTGCTGGGCGCCGACGTCGTCGTGGACTACCTGGCGCCGGACTGGACGTCTTCGGCAGGCGAAGTCGACGTGGTCTTCGATGGCGTGGGCGGCGAAATCGGCACGGCGGCGTTCGGCCTGCTGCGCCGTGGTGGCCGGATGGCGAGCTACGGCCTGGCGGGCGGTTCGTGGTCGGAAGTGTCCGAAGTGGACGCTTCCGCGCGAGGCGTCACGCTGGTCCGCTCGCTCGGCGGCGCCGAAGACCTGCGCACGTTCACGAAGTCGGCACTGGCGGAGGCGGCGGAAGGCCGTCTGGTCCCGGTGATCGGCCAGCGCTTCCCGCTGGAGAAGGCATCGGACGCCCACGCGGCGATGGAATCCCGCACCACGGTGGGAAAGACGCTGCTGGTCCCGTGAAAGCCGTGAAGGCCACCTTGAGGGACTCTATGTCCCTCAAGGTGGCCTTCACGGACATCTGGAGCGTCAGGCGCGGTAGGCCGACCAGGAGCTGGTCATCCGGGTGCCCTGGCCCGCGGTGAACTCGTACATGCAGCCGTCGTAGCTGTAGTCCATGAAGTTGTGGATGGGGTCGTTGCCCGCGGCCGAGCAGGTGTTCTTGCTCGCCGGGCAGCCGGACGTCGCCGTCGCCTCGGCCGGGGTGTCCGAGACGTAGTCGCCCGAACCGGAGCAGCCGCCCTGGAACGTGTGGTACAGCCCCATCCAGTGGCCGACCTCGTGGGTCGCCGTGTCGCCCTCGTTGTAGTTGGTCGCCGAGCGGCCGGGGAGGGACTCGTCGAGGATGACGACGCCGTCCAGCTTCGGCGACGACGTGTAGTTCCACGGGAACGTCGCCCAGCCGAGCAGGTCGTCACCGAGGTTGGCGGTGTAGATGTTCAGCGCGTTCTTGCCGCCCTTGCGCAGCGCGTTCTTCATGTTGCGCTCGGCGGACGTGCCGTCGGTGATGCCGTTGTACCAGGTGGAGTTGTTCGTGTAGTCCGTGCTCACCAGGCTGAACGTGAAGCCCTTGCTCGAGTACGCGCCGTTGAGCACCGAGATCTGCTTGGTGATCGTGGCGGCCGGCAGGTTGCCGGTCGAGCCGCTCGTGATCACGTGGAAGTACACCGGGATCGACACCGCCGCGGGCGCGAGCGCGGCGCGTTTGCCGGCCAGCTTGCTCTGCATGTCGGCCTCGACGCGGGCGGCTTCGGCCGGCGACAGGCTGTCGGCGTGGCCGTCCTTGCTGCGGTCCGCGGACTGCGTCGGCGTGAAGCAGTCGCCGCTCGGCGCCGCGACGGCACTGCCCGCGGTGGCGCCCGGGACGGCCAGGGAAACCAGCGAGAGCGCGGACACCGCGCCCAGCTTCAGGGCCCTGCGAAAACTCATGGACGACTCCTCTGCGACGACCCGGCCACCCCGGGTGGTGCAGCGAAAATGCGCCGCGAAACCGCCGGAATCCACCTTCTTTCGGCGGGAAAGGACAATCCGTACCTTCGGCGCGATCCATGCGGACCAGTGCATAAGCCAGAACGGCTCAGCTCCAGCGCAGCGCCACGAGCTGGGTGATCAGCGCGAGCCGGACGTCGGGGTCGTCGAGGTCCAGCGGGACGAGTTCCAGCAGCTTCCGCATCCGGTAGCGCAGGGTGTTGGGGTGGATCCGCAGCTCCCGCGCCGCCGCCCGCGGGTCGCCGGGGTGCCGCAGCCACTCGTACAGCGTGTCGGCGTAGTCGGCCTTGCTCGTCTCGTCGTGGGCGCGCAACGCGCCGAGCGGGCCGAGCTCCGCGACCTTCGCCGCGGCCGCCGCCGTCGCCCCGCGGTGCAGGGCCAGCGACGTCCAGGCCGCGTCGAAGGTGATCACGCGCTCGTCGAGGATCTCCGCGCGCAGCAGGCCGAGGGCTTCGTCGGCCTGCCCGCGCGACAGCGAGAGGTCGCCGATCTCGCCGGGGGCGCCCGCGGCGGCCCGCAGGGCGCCACCGCGCTTGGACGCCGGCTGCGTCACCAGGGCCTCGCGCAGTTCGGCCCAGCCGCGATCCGGGACGACGGCGTACAGCAGCCCGCCCAGCTCGGTCGCCACCGGACGGCGGCCGATGCCCTGGGAGAGCCGTTCCAGCAACGCGAGCCGCAGGCCCTCGGCGTCCCGGCCGTCGCCGCCGGTGACCTCGATGACGACCACGCGGTGCGGCTCGTCGGACAGGTCCAGCTCGGCCATCGCCTTGCGCGGGTTCGCCCGGCCTTCGAGGACGCCGCGCAGCAGTTCGGCGGACGCGCGGCGCTGCGCGTCCGTGTACGCCCGGCGCCGCAGCAGGTGCAGCGCGACGACCGGGGCGGCGTCGGCGAAGGCGGCCGCGCGCTCGTCGGATACCGGCCCGGCGACCACCGCCCACATCGAGCCGAGCAGCTCGCCGCCCATCCGGATCGGCACGATCAGCCGCGGCAGCGTGCCGTCGCGCTGGGCGGGCACGAAGATCGTCTGCCGCCCGCGCGACAGCTCGCGGAAGACGCCGCGCGAGCGGAACCGCGCGAGGACGTCGTCCGGGATGCGCCGGCCCATGATCGTGGCGACGCGCGCGGGGTCGGTGAGGTCCTGGCGGGCGGAGTAGGCGAGCACGCGCGAGTTCGTGTCCTCGATCGTCACCGGAGCGTCCACAACGGACGCGACGGCGTCGGCCAGCCGGAAGAGATCGCCGGAGCCGGTGTCGTTGTCCAGGTTCTCGGACTCGTCGGCGAGCGCGTCGAGCACGGTCCGCAGCAGCCACACGAGCTGCGCCCACGACGTCGCGGCGTGCACCTGGATCAGCGCGATCCCGGCGGCCTTCGCGGCCCGTTTCACCTGTGTTCTCGCCGCGACGGGCGGCTTGAGCAGCACCGCGGCGGCGCCCTGCCCGGCGCTCTGTTTCACCAGCTCGGCGGCGTCTTCGGGCCCGGTCGTGGCGACGCCGAGCACGAGGTCCCCGGCGGAGAGGGTGACGGCCCCGCCGGGCTCGGCGATGACGACGTCGGCGACGGCGGGCGAGTCGTCGGGCACCTGGAGCGCGTGGAGCAGCGTCGGCCCCACCCGGTCGACCACGCTGCGCACCGACACCACGGGCTCATTCTCGCCGAAAACGGATCGCCCGGCTCGCTAGGGTCGGCGGGGTGAGCGAACCCCGGCGGATCGTCGAATCCGGCTACGACAGCTCGGCGGAGCGCTACCTCGAGTGGAGCGCCCGGATCGCCGACGACCCGCGGTTGCGGCTGCTGGGGGAGCTGACCGACCGGCTCGACGACGGCGCCGCGGTGCTCGACCTCGGCTGCGGCGCGGGCGTGCCGTGCACGGCGATGCTCGCCGAACGCCACGACGTCCTCGGCATCGACCTGTCCGCGGCTCAGCTCGATCTCGCGCGGCGGAACGTCCCGGGCGCGCGGTTCCTCAAGGGTGACATGACGGAGGTGTCGTTCCCGGACGAGAGTTTCGACGCCGTCACGCCCCGGCGAAGAACCGGCGGCTCCTCGAAACCGCCGGTCTCACGCTGGTTGTGGACGAGTCGGTGACAATGCACGAGCCGGAAGGCCCGGCGACCTTCCACTGGGTGCTCGGACAGCGCTAACGCGACAGGACCGCGTCCAGCACCCGCTTCACTTCGGCCGCCGGGTCCTCGACCGGTTCCTTCGCACGCCACGCGACGATGCCGTCCGGTCGCACCAGGGACGCGCCCCCGGCCGACAAGCCGTACTTCGCCGCGAACTCCTCGCCTTCGATGACGTGGCAGTCGACGTCCGCGGCGGACGACCAGCGCGAGGCGTCCCCGGCGCACAGCAGCACCCACGAGTGACCCAGCAGGTCCACTGTGGACGCCATGCCGGGCGCGCGGAACCCAGGACGGCCGGTCGGCATGTGGACGTCCTCGACCCGCGAACCGTCGTCCGGCTCCTCGGTGAGCACCGCCGTCGAGCGGTAGCGGAAGCCGAGGACGGCGGAGAGCGGGTCCTCGGCCTTGGTCAGCCCGGAGACGTCCAGGTCGGGGTGCATGCGCTGCTTGAGGTTGTGCAGCGACATGTCGACAATCATTCGCGCGATCGGCTTGCGCTCGGCCTCGTAGGTGTCCAGCAGCGCTTCGCCCGCGTCGCCGCGAAGGACCGCGGCGAGCTTCCACGCGATGTCCGCGCCGTCGCCGACCGCCGTGTTGCCGCCCTGCCCGCCCGACGGCGGTGTCACCTTCGCCGCGTCGCCGGCCAGGAAGACGCGCCCGGACCGGAACCGCTCCGCGATCCGCGCGGCGATCTCCCACGAGCCGGTCCAGACGATCTTCGGGTCCAGCTCGGGCAGGTCGGTGGCGGTGCGGATCATCGCGACCAGCCGGTCGTGGCCGAAGTCGTCCGGGCTCTCGCCGCGTTCCGGGCGGTAGTCCGGGGCGAAGACGTACCGGCCGGCGACGTCGGTGTTCGACAGCCCGGCCGTGAACTCCGGGTTCTGCAGGTAGAAGAGATCGGTGACGCCCGCCTTGACGCGGTCGCCGAGGTCGGCGTCGAACACCACGCCGAGGCAGTGGCTGAGCCCGTCCAGGCCCTCGGTCGGGATGCCCAGCAGCTGCCGGATCCCGCTGCGCCCGCCGTCGGCCGCGACGACGTAGTCCGCGCGCACCACCGTCTCCTCGCCGGAGTCGCGGTGCCGCAGCGTCGCGGTGACGCCGTCGTTGTCCTGCACCAGTTCGGTCAGCTCGGTCCGGAACCGGACGCGCGCACCCGCCTTCTCCGCGGCGGCCAGCATGATCGGCTCGACGACCTCCTGGCCGGCCATGCCGTGCGGCAGGGTGGTCGTGGCCGAGACGTCGAACTCGCTGCCGTCCTCCATCAGCCGGTGGAAGACCTGCCCGGCCAGGCTGGTCGCCACCGTGATCCGCAGGCCCTGCGACGCTCTCGGGCTGGCGGTCAGCACGTCGTCGTCGATGCCCGCCCAGTGGAACAGCTCCATCGTCCGCCAGTTCTGCCCGGAGGCCCGCGAGTGGACCGACGTTCCCGCGTGCCGCTCGACGGTCAGCACGTCCACTCCGTCCCGCGCCAGGAACATCGACGCCGACAACCCGCTCAGCCCGGCCCCCACGACCAGCACCTGTGTCCGTTCCACCATGACTCCCTCGGTTCGAAGTACCCCTGTGGAAAGTATCTTAGCTACTGAGAGATTAAGTTTGCAAGACAATTCTTGACGGCGACCCCGGGTACCGTGTCTCCCAGGACGTGGGAACGGTTGGGTACTCCGTTCGGCCCAAGTAGCTTCGGACGAGCAGCCCTCCAGAACACCTTGAGCCGCAAGGAGAACCGATGAGCGCGGACGACACCTCGGCGTGGTCCTTCGAGACCAGGCAGATCCACGCGGGCGCCGCGCCGGATCCGGCGACGGGCGCCCGGGCGACGCCGATCTACCAGACGACGTCGTACGTCTTCCGCGACAGCCAGCACGGCGCCGACCTGTTCAGCCTCGCCGAGCCGGGCAACATCTACACGCGGATCATGAACCCGACCCAGGACGTCCTGGAGCAGCGGCTCGCGTCGCTCGAAGGCGGTGTCGCGGCGCTGGCGTTCGCCTCCGGCTCGGCCGCCACCACGGCGGCGATCCTCAACCTGGCCAACGCGGGCGACCACTTCGTCTCCAGCCCGTCGCTCTACGGCGGCACGTACAACCTCTTCCACTACACGCTGCCGAAGCTGGGGATCGAGGTCTCGTTCGTCGAGGACCAGGACGACCTCGAGCAGTGGCGCGCGGCCGTCCGCCCGAACACCAAGCTGTTCTTCGGCGAGACGCTGGCCAACCCGGGCAGCAACGTCCTCGACATCCGGGGCGTCGCCGACGTCGCGCACGAGGCCGGCGTCCCGCTGGTCGTCGACAACACCGTGCCGACGCCGTTCCTGCTGCGCCCGATCGAGCACGGCGCCGACGTCGTCGTCCACTCGGCGACGAAGTACCTCGGCGGCCACGGCACCACGGTGGCCGGCGTGCTCGTCGACGCGGGCACGTTCGACTTCGGCAAGGACCCCGCGAAGTTCCCGGGCTTCAACGAGCCGGACCCGAGCTACCACGGCCTCAAGTACTGGGAGGCGCTCGGCCCGGGCGCGTACGCGGCCAAAGCGCGCGTCCAGATCCTGCGCGACACCGGCGCGGCGATCTCGCCGCTGAACAGTTTCCTGATCCTGCAGGGCATCGAGACGCTGTCGCTGCGCCTCGAGCGGCACGTGTCGAACGCGCAGGCGCTCGCCGAATGGCTCGAGCAGCGCGACGAGGTCGAAAAGGTCTACTACGCCGGCCTGCCGTCCAGCCCGTTCTACTCCGCGGCGCAGAAGTACCTGCCGCGCGGCGCGGGCGCGGTGCTGTCGTTCGACCTGCGCGGCGGGGTCGAGGCGGGCCGCAAGTTCGTCGACGGCACGGAGCTGCACAGCCAGCTGGTGAACATCGGCGACGTCCGCAGCCTGATCGTGCACCCGGCGTCGACCACGCACAGCCAGCTTTCGCCGGAGGAGCAGCTCGCCAGCGGCGTGACGCCGGGCCTGGTCCGGCTCGCCGTCGGGTTGGAGGGCATCGAGGACCTCAAGGCCGACCTGGAGGCCGGATTCCGGGCGGCCAAGGCGGATCTGTGACGGCTGAGCCCGTCACCGGGGCCTGGCGGATCGGTGATCCGCCAGGCCGCCGTCGGTTCGTCACCGGCCCCGGGCTCACGCTCGAGGCCGGTGGTGTGCTGCCCGGCTACACCCTCGCGTACGAGACGTGGGGGACGCTGAACTCCGACGCGTCCAACGCGGTCCTCGTCGAGCACGCGCTGACCGGCGACAGCCACGCCGCCGGCCCGGCCGAGCCGGGACACCCCAGCGCGGGCTGGTGGGACGGGCTGATCGGGCCCGGGAAAGCCTTGGACACCACGGAGTTCTTCGTGGTGGTGCCGAACGTGCTCGGCGGCTGTCAGGGCTCGACCGGCCCGTCGTCGCCCGATCCGGACGGGACGCCGTGGGGCAGCCGCTTCCCGGTCGTGACCGTCCGGGACCAGGTCACGACCGAGGCCGTGCTGGCGGACGCGCTCGGGATCTCGCGCTGGGCGGCCGTCGTCGGCGGGTCGATGGGCGGGATGCGCGCGCTGGAGTGGGCGGTTTCGCTGCCTTCACGCGTGGCGTCGGTGCTGGTGCTGGCGTCGACGGCACGCGCGTCGGCCGAGCAGATCGCCTGGGCTTCCCCGCAGCTGCACGCGATCCGCAGCGATCCGGACTTCCACGGCGGGGACTACTACTCGGCGTCGTCCGGGCCGTATCGAGGCCTCGGCGTCGCGCGGCGGATCGCCCACGTGACCTACCGCAGCGAGCCGGAGCTGGCCGAGCGGTTCGGCCGGTCGTACCAGGTCGACGAGGATCCGTTGCGGGGCGGGCGGTTCGCCGTCGAGTCCTATTTGGACCACCACGCCGAGAAGCTGGCCGGCCGGTTCGACGCGAACAGCTACCTGGTGCTGACGGAGTCGATGAACACCCACGACGTCGGCCGCGACCGCGGCGGTGTCGCGGCGGCACTGGGCCGGGTGACGGCCCGCGCGGTGATCGGCGGCGTCGACAGCGACCGGCTCTACCCGCTGTACCAGTCGGCGGAGATCGCCGCCGGGATCTCCGGGGGTCCGGAGCCCGCGGTGGTGTCGTCGCCGTACGGCCACGACTCGTTCCTCATCGAGACCGGCCAGATCGCGGCCCTCGTGAAGGCGCTGCTGGGCTAGCGACCCGTTCTCCCAGCCGTACCAGGCGTTCCGCCACCCGGCGGGACGCGCCCGCCGCGACGTCGCCGAGGCGTTCCGCAGCCCTGTCGGACAGCTTCGCCACTCGCCAGGCGACGTCGTCGGCGCGCTCACCGGCCTCGTCGCCGACGGTGCTGATCCGGTCGGCCAGCCGGCCGGTGCCGTGCGCGAGCAGGTCCCTGATGGCCATGACTTCCCCTCGTTTCAGAGCATTCCGGCGCGGCGCCAGAGCGTCACGCTCGGCCCGCCGATCAGGTCGTTCTCCCGCAGGAACCGCACGAGCTTGCGGGCGCCGAAGGAGAGCGTCTCCCGCCGGTGCGCGCTCGAGCGCGCGGCCGCGACCGCCGCCGCCGGGTCGATCCCGGCGCGCTGGTACTGCCGCGGCCGGGAGAGCAGCCGCGACATCAGCAGCGCGCCCACCGCGACGACGATGCGCGTGAACTCCTTGCGCCACCACGGCGCGTGCGCCAGTTCGCGGACCAGGTCGTCCCGCGCGTACCGGACGTGCCGGGCCTCTTCGGTGACGTGGATCCGCATCACCGCGCGCACGACCGGCTGCACCGACTCGTCGTCGAGGTGCTCGCGCTGCAGCGCGTCGAAGATCTCCTCGCCGATCAGCGTCGCCACCCACATCGCGGGCCCGTGCAGGATCGACGGCAGCGCCCGCGCCGAGAGCTGCAGCCAGCGGTTGTTGCGGTACGGCCGGCCGCCGACGCGCTCGATCAGCGTCGCGAACATCGTGGAGTGCCGGCATTCGTCGGCGACCTCGGTCAGCGCGTAGTGCACGTGGCGGGTCGTCGGGTCCTGCCGGTAGGACGCGCGCAGCAGCATCTGCATCAGGATGATCTCGAACCAGATGCCGACGCTGACGGTGTTGACCAGCTCCTGCTTCGACAGCTCGATCCGCTGCGCGCGCGTCAGCGTGTCCCACAACGGCGTGCCGTACAGCGAAACCAGCCGTTCGGGGATGAAGAACTGGTCTTCGTTGAGCGGCGCGGCCCAGTGGACGTCGACGTCCGGGTCGTAGGAGAGCCGGGCGCTCGACTTGAGCAGCCGTTCCGCCGTGGCTTCACGATCGGCCATTCCACACCTCCCTGTGCTGTGCAACACTAGAACGCATGAAACATTTTCCGTCAAGTTGTAAAGGCATCTAGGGTCAACCCATGCGCAACCTCCTGCAGCACGCGCTCGAAGCCGAGCTTCCCGGTGACGAGACGTCCGAGCGGATCATGGGCGCGGCGCTGACCCAGGCCGAGGACTTCGGGCTGCGCCGGTTCACCGTGGACGACGTCGCGCGCCGCGTCGGGCTGTCGCGGGTGACGATCTACCGGTACTTCCCGAAGAAGGACCAGCTGCTCAACGCGCTGATCCTGCGGGAGATGAAGCGGTTCCTGACGAAGGTCGACGCCGTCGTCGAGGCCCAGGACTCCCCGGAGGAGAAGCTCATCGAGGGGTTGAGCTTCTCCCTGGGGTACCTGCGCGGCCACCGGCTGCTCACCCGCCTGCTGCGCACGGAACCCGAGCTGATCCTGCCGCACCTGACCGTCCAGGCCGGCGGCCTCTTCGCAGCCGCGCGGGCGCGGATCGCGGCGCACTTCCGCGCGGAGATCGCCGCGGGGCGCCTGAGCTTGCCGGACGGCGACATCGACGGCATGGCCGAGCTGCTGATCCGGATCGTGGTGTCGCTGGTGCTCACGCCGGAGACGGTGCTCCCGGTCGACGACGACGTCGAACGCCGTCGCGTCGCGGAGCTGTACCTGACCCCGATCGTGCGCTCCCTGCGGCCGGCTCCCTGACAGTCCCCAGCGCCCCAATGTGGCGTTGGTTGCATCCAGCGCACCGAACGCCACATTGGGGCGTTTGAGGGCCGGGTCAGTCCGAGACGGCCTCGGAGATCCAGGGCGCCACCGGCAGGTCGCGGTCCAGGCACTCCACTGACAGCCGGATCGTCCAGCGCAGGGCCTGCAGGACCAGGCTGTCGACCTCGTCCGGCGCCGCGTTGGCGAGCGCGATCTCGACCTGCTCCTGCGCCGCCGCCGTGTTGCCGTGCACCTCGGCGAGCAGCGTGCGCACCGCGGTGCGCACCGGCGGGTCGGCCTGGTCGATCGACACCTCTTCGCCGTCCTCGTCGAAGACCTGGACCTTGACCGGCGCGCTGCCGCCGTCCCCGAGCGTGGAGACCATCGCGCTGCATTCGCCGAACAGCAGCAGCATCAGCGCCTTGGTCTCGTCCGCACGGGCCTCCGGTTCGGCGGCCGTCGGAGCGACCTCGACGAGGGCCTCGGCGTCGTCGCCGACGCTCAGCGCGGTCAACGCGCGCTGGGCCTTCTCGACGAGCAGCTCGTTCCAGTCCGGGTCCACGTGCCCCATCAAACACCAGCGACGGCAATCGTGGGGATACCTTGATCCGGGTCGGTCATCCGGCCGCGCGCAGAGCACCCAACGCGAGCCGGGAGAGCAGTTCGGCGAGTTCTCCGTCACCGAGATGGCGGTTGTACGGCGTCGAGTTGATCAGGCCGAACACGGCGTGTGCCGCCGAACGCGCCTGCCGTTCGCCCAGCTCCGGCATGGCTTCGCAGATCGCTCGCACCCACACCTCGACGTACTGGCGCTGCAGCGCGCGCACCTGCTTGCGGTCGGCGTCGGTGAGGTTCGCGAGGTTGCGCTCCTGGACGGTGATCAGCGCCGGGTGGTTGAGCGCGAAGCCGACGTGGAACGCGACGAGCCCGGCCAGCGTGTCGTCCGGCGTGCCGGGCCGGCCCGCCCACGTCGTGCCGCCGTCGAGCAGGTACCGGCTGATCGAGTTCAGCATCTCGCCGAGGATCGCGTCCTTGCTCCGGAAGTGGCGGTAGAGCGCCGGGCCGGAGATGCCGACCGCGGCGCCGATGTCGTCGATGCCGACGCCGTGGAAGCCGTGGTGGGCGAACAGCTCGGCGGCCGCGGCCAGGATCTGTTCGCGTCTGTTCGCCTTCTCGCCGTTCACGAGTGGCGTCGGGTTCGCGGCCATCCGGTCATATTAGGGGCGACAGGTTAGCGAGCGCTAACAAGCAGGTCCGGGGTAACGGTTAGTGAACGTTAACCACTCGCCCGTCTTAAGTACTGAGCCAAGAGAGTTACTTGCTGGTAGTCGCTCTTCCTTGTGAGGCCTTCACCTGGTGTGCTTTTCAGGTCGGTTCTGTCACAAAGGAGTGGCCCATGGGGGTTTCAATCCGCCTGTCCCGGCGATTCTTCCTGCGATTGAGTACGGCTCTCGGGGCCGTCGTCCTGTCCACTCTCGGTGTCACGGGCCTCGCCCACGCTGCCGGGACCGTCTACGCAGCGGTCGGTGATTCCTACTCATCGGGAGTCGGCGCCGGCAGCTACGGCAGCTCCGGGAGCTGTTACCGCAGCTCCAAGGCCTACCCGCAGCTGTGGGCCAACGCGCACAGCGGCACGTCGCTGACCTTCCTGGCCTGTTCCGGTGCCCGGACGGGTGACGTCATCAACCAGGCCAACTCCATCCCCTCCAACGCGACCCTGGTCACGGTCACCGTGGGCGGCAACGACGCCGGCTTCAGCGACGTGATCCAGACCTGCACCCTCGGCAGCGATTCGGACTGCGTCAACCGCGTCAACACCGCGAAGACCTACGTCAACAACACGCTCCCGGCGTTGCTGACGAACACCTACAACGCGATCAAGGCCAAGGCGCCGGGCGCGCAGCTCGTCGTCCTGTCCTACCCGCGCTTCTACACCGTGCCCGGCTCCTGCTGGGTCGGGCTGAGCGACACCAAGCGCACGGCGATCAACTCCGGGGCCGACACCCTGGCGTCGGTCATCCAGTCCCGCGCGGCGTCGGTCGGCGCGACGTTCGTCGACGTCCGGTCGGCGTTCGTCGGGCACAACATCTGTTCCTCGTCCGACGACTACCTGCACAGCCTCACGTGGCCGGTCATCGAGTCCTACCACCCGACCGTGGCCGGCCAGTCCGGCGGCTACTACGCCCCGCTGCGGGCGGCCATCGGCTGAACCCGGTCCCCTCCGGTCCGTGAAGGCCATCCCGGTGCGTCCGGGGTGGCCTTCACGGCATTCCGGCGACTGGACAGCCAGGTTAGCGGTCGCTAACATCGGACCGGAGGTTAACGACCGCTAACTTCGAGGGAGCCCATGGACACGCCGGCACTGGGGACGTCTGCAGCCCCGGACAGCGAGGCCTACGCCCGCAACGCGACGTCGCACGCGGAGCTGGTCGAGGACCTCCGCAAACGTTTGGCGAGCACCCGGCTCGGCGGGCCGGAGAAGTCGCGGGTCCGGCACGTCGAGCGCGGCAAGCTGCTCCCGCGCGACCGCGTCGACACCCTGCTGGACCCGGGCTCGCCGTTCCTGGAGCTGTCGCCGCTGGCCGCGACCGGACTCTACGACGACGAAGCCCCGGCCGCGGGCATCATCACCGGGATCGGGCGCGTCTCCGGGCGCGAGTGCGTGGTCGTCGCCAACGACGCCACCGTCAAGGGCGGCACGTACTACCCGATGACGGTGAAGAAGCACCTGCGCGCCCAGGAGGTCGCGCTGCACAACAACCTGCCGTGCGTCTACCTGGTGGACTCCGGTGGCGCGTTCCTGCCCAGGCAGGACGAGGTCTTCCCGGATCGTGAGCACTTCGGCCGGATCTTCTACAACCAGGCCACGATGTCCGCGCGCGGCATCCCGCAGATCGCCGCGGTGCTCGGCTCCTGCACCGCCGGCGGTGCGTACGTCCCGGCGATGAGCGACGAGGCCGTGATCGTCCGGAACCAGGGCACGATCTTCCTCGGCGGCCCGCCGCTGGTGAAGGCCGCGACCGGCGAGGTCGTCACGGCGGAGGAGCTGGGCGGCGGCGACGTGCACTCGCGGCAGTCCGGCGTCACCGACCACCTGGCCGACGACGACGCCCACGCGCTGCGGATCGTCCGCTCGATCGTCTCGACGCTCGGGCCGCGCACCCCGCGCCCGTGGGACGTCCTCCCGACCGAGGCGCCGGCCGTCGACCCGGCCGAGCTGTACGGCGTCGTGCCGACCGACCCGCGCACGCCGTACGACGTGCGCGAGGTGATCGCGCGGATCGTCGACGGCAGCCGCTTCGGGGAGTTCAAGAAGGAGTACGGCTCGACGCTGGTCACCGGGTTCGCCCGGATCCACGGCCACCCGGTCGGCATCGTCGCGAACAACGGCGTGCTCTTCGCCGAGTCCGCGATGAAGGGCGCGCACTTCATCGAGCTGTGCGACAAGCGCTCGATCCCGCTGCTGTTCCTGCAGAACATCACCGGCTTCATGGTCGGCAAGGCGTACGAAGCCGGCGGCATCGCCAAGCACGGCGCGAAGATGGTCACCGCGGTCGCGTGCGCGCGGGTGCCGAAGTTAACGGTCGTTATCGGCGGCTCGTTCGGCGCGGGGAACTACTCGATGTGCGGCCGGGCGTACTCGCCGCGGTTCCTGTGGATGTGGCCGAACGCGCGGATCTCGGTGATGGGCGGCGAGCAGGCGGCATCGGTGCTCTCGACTGTCCGCCGCGACTCGATCGAGGCACGCGGCGGCGAATGGTCCACGGAGGACGAAGAGACGTTCAAGGACCCGATCCGCGAGCAGTACGAGGCCCAGGGCAGCCCGTACTACTCCACCGCGCGACTGTGGGACGACGGCGTCATCGACCCGGCCGACACCCGCACGGTGCTCGGCCTCGCGCTCTCGACCGCGGCGAACGCGCCCCTGGCTGCCGTTAACTACGGCGTCTTCCGGATGTGAGGGATGATGTTCGACTCAGTACTGGTCGCGAACCGCGGCGAGATCGCGGTGCGGGTCATCCGCACGCTGCGTGACCTCGGCATCCGCGCCGTCGCCGTCTACAGCGACGCCGACGCCGAGGCCCGGCACGTCCACGAGGCGGATACCGCCGTCCGGATCGGGCCCGCCGAAGCCTCGAAGAGTTACCTGTCCATTCCGGCCATCGTGGACGCCGCCGTGTCGTCGGGCGCGCAGGCCGTGCACCCGGGGTACGGCTTCCTGGCCGAGAACGCCGAGTTCGCGCGGGCCTGCGAGGCCGCCGGGCTCGTGTTCATCGGGCCGCCGGTCGACGCGATCGACGCCATGGGAGACAAGATCCGCGCCAAGGCGACGGTGTCGAAGGCCGGCGTCCCCGTCGTGCCCGGTGCGTCCGATGTGGACATTCCGTCCGGCGGGTTCGCCGCCGCCGCGGCGGACGTCGGCTATCCGTTGCTGATCAAGCCGTCCGCCGGTGGTGGTGGCAAGGGCATGCGACTGGTGCACGCTCCCGATGAGCTGGACGACGCCATCGAGTCGGCGCGGCGCGAGGCCAAGAGTTCCTTCGGCGACGACACCCTGCTGATCGAGCGGTTCGTCACGACCCCGCGGCACATCGAGATCCAGGTCATGGCCGACAAGCACGGCCACGTGATCCACCTCGGCGAGCGCGAGTGCAGCCTGCAGCGGCGGCACCAGAAGATCATCGAGGAAGCGCCTTCGGTGCTGCTCGACGAGGCCACTCGCGACAAGATGGGCACGGCGGCCGCCGAGGCGGCGCGCTCGGTCGGGTACGTCGGCGCGGGCACCGTCGAGTTCATCATGTCGGCGCACAACCCGGACGAGTTCTTCTTCATGGAGATGAACACCCGGCTGCAGGTCGAGCACCCGGTCACCGAGCTGGTCACCGGCCTCGACCTCGTCGAGTGGCAGGTCCGCGTCGCGGCGGGAGAGCACCTTTCCGTCCAGCAGTCGGACGTCGTGATCAACGGCCACGCCATCGAAGCGCGCGTGTACGCGGAGGACCCGGCGCGCGGCTTCATCCCGACCGGTGGCACGGTGCTGGCGGTGCACGAGCCGTCCGGCGACGGCGTGCGCGTCGACTCGTGGATGACGCCCGGCGCGGTGATCGGCTCGAACTACGACCCGATGCTGGCCAAGGTCATCGCCTGGGGCCCGGACCGGGCGGCCGCGCTGCACCGGCTCGACCGGGCGCTGGCCGACACGGCGCTGCTGGGCGTCGGCACGAACACCGCGTTCCTGCGCGGGTTGCTGGCCGACAACGACGTGCGCGCCGGTCGTCTCGACACCGAACTGGTCGACCGCCGGCTGTCCGAACTGGTTTCCTCGGACGTGCCCGCGGAGTTCTTCGCCGCGGCCGCGCTGGACCGTCTGCTGGAGCTGCAGCCCTCGGGGTCCATTGTGGACCCCTGGGACATCCCGGACGGCTGGCGGATGGGCGCGTCCCGCGGTGTGGTGTTCCGGCTGAAGTCGGGACAGACGTCGGCCGTGGTCCGGGTGGAAGGAACGCCTTCTGCCGCGAACGTTTTCGTCGACGACGCGGAACCCGTGCGCGTCTCGGCTCGGCGTGACGGTTTCATGCTGGAAGTCCGGCACGCCGGCCGGTTCGACCGCTACCGGCACGCGTCCGGTCCTGATCGGACGGTCTGGCTGGCTCGCGACGGACTGAGCTTTCCCTTCGGGGAGCAGGAGTTCGTGTTGTCCGCGCGTGGCGAGGCGGCCGGAGCCGGGCCGGTCACCAGCCCGATGCCGGGCACGGTGCTCGTGGTGAAGGTCGCCGCGGGTGACGTCGTCCGGGCCGGGACGCCGTTGCTGGTGGTCGAAGCGATGAAGATGGAGCACACGGTCACCGCGCCGATCGACGGTGTGGTCAGCGAACTTCCCGTCCGGGCCGGCCAGCAGGTCGCGCTCGACGAAACCCTTGCCGTCGTCTCGCCCCAAGAGGAGCAGCAGTGATCGACTTCCGTCTGGACGAGGAGTACGAGGCCCTCCGCAAGACCGTCGAGGACTTCGCGCACGCCGAGGTGGCGCCGGTGATTGGCGACCTCTACGAGAAGGAAGAATTCCCGTACGCCATCGTCGCGAAGATGGGCGAGATGGGCCTGTTCGGCCTGCCGTTCCCCGAGGAGTTCGGCGGCATGGGCGGCGACTACTTCGCCCTGTGCCTGGCACTGGAAGAACTCGCGCGCGTCGACTCGTCGGTCGCGATCACCCTCGAAGCCGGCGTTTCCCTGGGTGCGATGCCGATCTACCGTTTCGGCACGCAGGAGCAGAAGGAGCACTGGCTCCCGTCACTGTGCGAGGGGACGGCGCTGGGCGGCTTCGGCCTGACCGAGCCGGGCGGCGGTTCGGACGCGGGCGCGACCCGCACGCGCGCCGCGCTGGACGGCGACGAGTGGGTCGTCAACGGCAGCAAGGCGTTCATCACGAACTCGGGCACGGACATCACGCGCCTGGTCACGGTCACCGCCGTCACGGACGTGATGGAGAACGGCCGCAAGGAGATCTCGGCGATCCTCATCCCGTCGGGCACGCCGGGTTTCGAGGTCGCGCCGAAGTACTCGAAGGTCGGCTGGAACTGCTCGGACACGCACGAACTGTCCTTTTCGGACGTCCGCGTCCCGGTCGAGAACCTGGTCGGCGTGCGCGGCCGCGGTTACGCCCAGTTCCTGTCCATTTTGGACGAGGGCCGCATCGCCATCGCCGCGCTGTCGGTGGGCCTGGCCCAGGGCTGCGTCGACGAATGCCTGCAGTACGTCAAGGACCGCGTCGCGTTCGGCAAGCGCATCGGTGAATACCAGGCGATCCAGTTCAAGATCGCCGACATGGAGGTCCGCACCCACACGGCCCGCCTGGCCTACTACCAGGCGGCGTCCAAGATGCTGCGCGGCGAGCCGTTCAAGAAGGAAGCTTCGATCGCCAAACTGGTGGCCTCGAACGCGGCGATGGACAACGCCCGCGACGCAACCCAGATCTTCGGCGGCTACGGCTTCATGAACGAGTACCCGGTGAGCCGCTTCTACCGCGACGCGAAGATCCTGGAGATCGGCGAGGGCACGAGCGAGGTCCAGAAGATGCTGATCTCCCGCCACCTGGGCGTGGGCTGACTTCCCCGAAGCGCGCCCCGCGCCTCCGCTTGGTCCGGAATCCGACACCCTGTCGCCGACCGCGAGGGCCATCCTGGCCCCGTCCGGCCCACGCCGGCGGCGCGACCGAAGCCGTCCAGCACGCCCCTGGCGTGTGGTCACCGGTGCAAGAGCGCGCTAGCGTGACCACGCCCGTCCTTGACGGGCTACTGCGCTTCGGTCGAGCAGTTCGAGTCGCAGTACCGGGCTGGGCTGAAGTATCCCTGCACCTCCTTTCTGCCGTAACACCGCTTTCACGATCTCCGACTGTGTCTCGCAAGGACGCGGTAAGGAGGTCGCAATGGGAAAGTTATCCTTCGCCGGGCTTTGCACCGTGGTTTGCTGCGTTGTAGTCGGCTGCTCCTCGCCAGAGGCGAGGGCGCCGGTCGCGGCTGAGGCCGTCACATCGCTGCCGTCGAGTCCGACGCCGACGAGCCCGACCCTGCTGGCCACCGCTTCCGGCGCGCCCAGCACGACCACGGTCCCGCCGTCCACTGAGCCGGCGGGGGCGTTTCCGGCGGGCTTCCCGAAGGTGGTGACCGTCCGGGCGCTTCCGAGTCAAGTCCGGAACTGGTACCAGATGGGCGGGAACACGAAGGCCGTACAGCTGGCGCCGGGTGGCTGGACTCCCTTGCAGGACGGGGCCGAGGTCCAAGACGCTGTCGATGCCGAGGTTCTCGACGGTTTCTGCAGTTCCGTCAAAGCGTTCGAACGGCAGTACCGGCAGGGTCGCACGTACCCCGGCACCTGCAGGTGAGTGCCGCCGGCCTCGGGAAAGCACGCCCGCGCCGCCGCCTGGTCCGGTAAACAGGGGGCATGGACAACACCGTCATCCGATCGGGTGACCCCGGGGACGCCGACATCCTGCTGCGCTTCTTCGACGAAGCCGTCGAGTGGCTGGTCGCCCGCGGTAGCTCCGGGCAGTGGGGGACCGAGCCGTGGAGCAACGTCCCGAAGCGCGTCGAGCGGGTCACGGGCATGGTTGCCGACCCCGGGCTGCGGATCGCGATGGTCGGCGGCGAGCCCGCCGGCGCGCTGATCGTCTCCGAGGAGCACGACCCGCACGTGCCGGCGGTCGACGAGCGTGAGCTGTATGTCCGATTGCTGATCACGTCGCGGCGGTTCACCGGGCAGCGCGTCGGCGGGCGGCTCGTCGAGTACGCGCTCGACGAGGCGCGCCGCCGGGGTATCGACCTCGTGCGCGTCGACTGCTGGGCCGGTGGCGACGGCGAGCTGCAGCGCTACTACGAGAGCCAGGGCTTCAAGCCGACGGTGCGGTTCACCGTCGACACCTGGGTCGGACAGGTCCTCGAGCAACGCGTGGGGTAGCGCGAGCGCAACACTGTCAAGTCCGTGCGCCCCGAGGACGTCGCCGACGCCATCGTGAGCACCCTGCGCAAGCCGCGGAGAGCGCTCCCTGGGCGGGCACGGAGTAACTCGGACGGCCTAGCGACTGTCCGAATTGGACGTGCTTGCCGAGTGCTTGCAAGTGTGGCGATGTTGAGCCGCGCGTGCCCGCCCTGGCAAGATTGGCTGGAGTTCGCCGGGAACCTTCAGGAGGCAGCAGAAATGGTTTCACCGCCCGCACGGCTGGCCGCCGCGGCGTCGAACGTGGTCGGCAAGGTGCTGCACGGCGGTGTCGCCGATCTCCGCCCGATGCCGCGGGTGCTGGTCGACCAGGGCCCCAACCGCTCGCTGTACCGCATGACGCACAGCGGCGGCGCGGTGTCCGGGCCGCCGGTGCTGCTGGTGCCGCCGCTGGCCGCGCCGGCGATCTGCTTCGACCTGCGGCGTGGCTGCAGCCTCCTCGAGCACCTCGTCGACGGCGGCCGCAACGCCTACCTCGTCGACTACGGCATGGTCGCGTTCTCCGACCGGCGCCTGGGCATCGAGCACTGGATCGACGAGGTGCTGCCGCGCGCGATCCGCAAGGTCAGCGCCGAAAACGGCGGGCAGGCCGTGCACCTGGTGTCGTGGTCGCTGGGCGGGATCTTCTCCCTGCTGGTGAACGCCGACCAGCCGGACCTCCCGATCGCGTCGATCACGGCGATCGGCTCCCCGGTGGACTTCACGGCGATCCCGATCGTCGCGCCGTTCCGCCCGCTGGTCGACCTGACGGGCGGCCACCTGCTGACGCCGATCTACCGCGCGTTCGGCGGTGCACCGTCCTATTTGGTCAGCCGGGTCTTCCGCGCGACGGGCATCAGCAAGGAGATCACGAAGCCGATCGCGATCCTGTCGCACCTCGACGACCGCGACTACCTCGCGCAGATCGAGGCGGTGGACCACTTCATGAGCAACATGTACGCCTACCCCGGGCGCACGTTCGGCCAGCTGTACCACCGCCTGTTCCGCACGAACGACCTGGCGGAGGGCAAGGTGGACCTCAACGGCCGCGTCATCTCGCTGTCGACGGTGAAGGTCCCGACGCTGGTCGTGGCGGGCGAGAATGACACCATCGCGCCGCGGGCCTCGGTGGAGCGCGTGGTCGAGCTGCTGGACAACGCCCCCGAAGTCCGCTTCAAGACGGCGCCGGGCGGCCACCTGGGCGTCCTGACCGGCCGCAAGGCGCGCGGGACGACGTGGCGCTACCTGGACGAGTTCCTCGACGACCAGATCGCCGCGTCGGAGTCCTGACCAGACCGAGACAGCCCGGAGGGGCCCGTCTCACCGCAACAGCGTGACGGGCCCTCCGAGCGCGACTACTTCAGCTGAGCACTCGTCTTCCCCAGGATCCGGCGCGCCACGATGAGCTGCTGAATCTGCTGGGTCCCCTCGAAGATGTCGAGGATCTTCGCGTCCCGGGCCCACTTCTCGAGGAGCGACTCCTCGCCGTACGCCCCGGTCAGCTCGACGCACTTCAGCGCGATGTCCACCACCGAACGCCCGGCCTTGGCCTTCGCCATCGACGCCTGCAGCGAGTTCGGCTTGCGGTTGTCCGCCATCCACGCCGACTCCAGCGTCAGCAGGTACGCCGACTCGTAGTCCGCTTCCAGGCGGAGGAACTCCGCCGCCGCCGCGTGCTGCGTGTGCGCCGGGCGGTCGTAGTCGATGTCGACACCCGCCTCGGTGAGGATCCGGCGCGTCTCCTCCAGCGCCGCCCTCGCGACGCCGATCGCCATCGCCGCCACCAGCGGGCGGGTGTTATCAAACGTTTGCATGACGCCCGCGAAACCCTTGGCGGTGTCGATTTCAGGCGTGCCCAAGAGGTTCTCCGCGGGCACGCGGCAGTTCTCGAAGCGCAGCACCGCCGTGTCGGACGCGCGGATGCCGAGCTTGTGCTCTACCCGCACCACCTCGAAGCCCGGCGTGCCCTTCTCGACGACGAACGACTTGATCGCCGCGCGGCCCTTGGACTTGTCCAGCGTCGCCCACACGACGACCGCGTCCGCGCGCTCGCCGGACGTCACGAAGATCTTTTCGCCGTTGAGGATGTAGTCGTCGCCGTCGAGCCGCGCGGTCGTGCTGACCGCCGCGGAGTCCGAGCCGAAACCGGGCTCGGTGATCGCCATCGCCGCCCACAGCCCGGAGAAGCGCTTGAGCTGCTCGTCCGTCGCGACCGAGCCGATCGCGGCGTTGCCGAGGCCCTGGCGCGGCATCGACAGCAGCAGCCCGACGTCACCCCAGCACATCTCGATCGTGCCGAGGACGACGTTCAGGTTGGCGCCGTTGCGGTTGCCCTTTTCGGGCTCGTCCTTGGACCGGCGGACGCCCGCCGCGCCCGCGCCGCCCTCGCCGGAGGAGTTGAGGCCGTCCAGCAGGGCTGCGAACATGTCCAGCTCGGCCGGGTAGGTGTGCTCCGCGCGGTCGTACTTGCGCGAGATCGGCCGGAACACCTCGGCCGCGGCCTGGTACGCCTGGTTGATCAGCGCGCCGGCCTTCTTGGGAGCTTCCAGGTTAATCATCGTTAACGCCTTTCGAGAAAGCCTAGAGAAGGACGGCGCCTTCCATGACGCCGATGGCGCGCAGGTCCCGGTACCAGCGCTCGACCGGGTGCTCCTTGACGAAGCCGTGCCCGCCGAGCAGCTGCACGCCCGCGTTGCCGATCTGCATGCCCTTGTCCACGGCCAGCTTCCGGGCCAGCGCGACCTCGCGGGCGTACGGCTTGCCCTGCTCGGCGCGCGCGGCGGCGCGCAGCGTGACCAGCCGCAGGCCCTCCAGCTCGATCGCGATATCGGCGACGGAGAACGCCACGGCCTGCCGGTGGCTGATCGGCTCGCCGAAGGCGACCCGGTCGTTGACGTAGGGGACGACGTAGTCGAGGACGGCCTTCGCGGTGCCGGCGGCCAGCGCCGCCCAGCCCAGCCGCGAAAGGCGGACGAGCTCGGTGAAGACGTCCGCCTTGCCGCCGCCGAGCAGCGCCCCCGCGGGTAGCGACACCTTCTCGAGGTGCAGCTTTCCGGTCGCGGCGCCGCGCAGGCCCATGGCCGGCTCGGCCTCGATCGTCACCCCGGCGGTCGACGACTCGACGAGGAACAGCGCCGGGCCGCGGCCTTCGAGGTCGGCGGAGACGATGAACAGCTCCGCCTGCGCCGCACGCGGGACCAGTGACTTCACGCCGTCGAGCTGGTAGCCCTTGGGTGTGCGGCGCGCCTTCGTGGCGGGCTTGAACGGGTCGTACAGCGCCCGCTGCTCCTGCAGCGCGAGCGCCGCGGCGGGCACGTTCTCGCCGACGAACGCCGGCAGGTAGTCCGCCTGCTGCTGCTCGTCGCCCCAGCTGACCAGCGCGGTGCTGACCGCGGACGGCGCGAGCACCGCCACGGCGAGCCCGAGGTCACCGTGCGCGAGGGCCTCCGCGACCAGGGCGTTGGTGACGACCGAGCGTTCGGCGCCGACGCCGCCCAGCTCCTCGGGGATGCCGACCAGGCTGATGCCCAGCTCGGCGGCCCGGCTGAGCAGGCCTTCCGGGGCTTCGAGCTTGGCGTCGGCGTCCGCGGCGGCCGGGCGCAGCTGCTCGGCGGCGAACTCCGTCACCGTCTCGACGATGAGCTGCTGGTCCTCGCTCGGGGTGAGGTCGAACAGCCCGGTGTCGGATGCCGGCGCGAGCCGGGCGGGCTTGCCCAGCTTCTGCACCGACTTGAACGACCGGGTGGCCGCGCCCGCGGCGCGGAAGCCGTTGCGCGTCCCCGTCGTGACCAGGCCTTCGATGGGCTTGCGCAGCCCGGCCCGATCCACGACTTTGCTCCCGGCCAGCCGGGTCAGCGCGGACAGGCCCCAGCCCATCGCGTCCCGTTTCCTTGGCGCAGCCATTGTGGCCCTCCATCCGCGTTACCTACTCGCGAGTAGGTTAACCCGGTATCCGCCGCGGCGCCAGTGCAGGGGTCACTTACGAGTGATCGGCGTGCACCTGCTTCCGCCATTCCGCGAACTGAAGACGTTCGAACGTGATCAGCCCGAGTACCGCGACGGCGACGACGAGGACCAGCACGGCGGCCGGCACGTGCTCCAGCAACGGCGTCGCGGCGAGCACCAGGACGGCCAGGACCAGCCGCTGGTAGTTCCAGCTGCCGAGGTTGCGCTTGCGCAGCGAGCTCAGCGCGACGAGGTAGAGCGCGAGCCCGCCGGTCAACGTCCAGACCGGCACGCCGTGCAGCGCCTCGCCGGGGGCATGGTTCTCGGTGTCGGCGACGTACAGCAGCGCCTTCTTGAGGCCGAGGGCGACCAGCACGATCCCGGCGATCAACGGCAGGTGCAGGAAGGTGTAGGAGTCGGTGGCGAGGCTTCGCGCGCTCACGCCCGGTCGCTCGCGTCAGCCGGTGCTCGGACACCCGCGCGACGACGTCGAAGTAGCTCCACCACATCCCCGCGGCCAGCGCCAGCCCGCACACGGCCGCCCCCGCGACCGGCCACGACATCGGCAGCGCCCCGATCCCGATCCCGATCGCCACGATCGACTCCCCGAGGGCGATGATCACGATCAACCCGAACCGCTCGGCGAAGTGTGCGGGCGAGTTCAACCGCCAGCCGTCAGGCCCGGCGAGGTACACGTTGAGATAGTCGGCGAGCAGCGCGACGACCCACAGTCCGAGCTGCCACGGCCCGTCCAACGTGGTGCTCACAGCGAGCAACACAACACTGGGCAACAGCCCGACGAACATCCGAAGCAGCACCCGCCTGAGCCCCGGATCATGCCGCGCGGCCCCCAGGTAGGCGACGAGGTGCAGCAACCGCACGAGCGCGTAGCAGGCAACGAACAACACGGGCGCGAACAACCCGCCGGGATGATCGACGAAGGCCTCGGGAATGGTGAGGGAGACGAGGAACATCACGGCCATCGCCCCGAACATCGCCAGCCGAGCGATCCCGTGGTCGACGTGGATGGTCGTCCCGAGCCAGGCATAGGAGCACCAGCACCACCACAGGACAGCGAGCATGGCCAGCCCCTGCCCGACCCCGAGCAGGCTCAGGTGGTCGGCCATCAGCTGGGTGGTCTGGGTGATGGCATAGACGAAGACCAGGTCGAAGAAGAGCTCGATGGTCGAGACACGGTGGTCTTCATCCGCGCTCACCAGGTGCAGGCGTCTCGTTGGCACGCCGAATTATGGCCGCCCCACACCTGCGACGTCGGCGTTTCGGCGTAACGCCCTGCGCGAACATGGCCGAGCGTGCACACGTCTGGGACAATGAGCCCGGGACGTGGGGAGGTGGGCCGTGCATCCCTATCCGGCCGCACTGCACAAGACGATCATGGCCGTGGACATCGCCGGCTACAACGACCCGATGCGCACGATGACCCACTTGCACGAAGTGCACGAGGGCCTCTGGGCGGTCCTGAAGGGCGGGTTCGCCGAGACCGGTATCCCCTGGGACGTCTGCTTCGTCGAGAACACCGGCGACGGCGCAATGATCCTCTTGCCCCCTGAAATCGCGAAGGTGGACCTGGTCGCGCAGCTCCCGGAGCGGATGCACGCGGAGCTGCGCCGGTACAACGCGGTGCACTCCGAAGCCGCGCGGATGCACCTGCGGCTGGCGTTGAACGCCGGCGAGGTGGGGCAGGGCGGGCACGGTTCGGTCAGCAAGGCCGTGAGCTTCACGTTCCGGCTGCTGGACGCGCCCGCGGCGAAGGCCGCGCAGAAAGCCACGGGAGCGGAACTGGCCCTGATCGCCGCCGACACGTTCTACCGCGACGTCGTGACCGAGGACCCGGCTGCGGCTCCTGACGAGTACCGGCGGATTCCGGTGGTGGTCAAGGAAACGACGACCACGGCGTGGTTGCGCCTTTTGGGTGCCCCGCCGGTCGAAATCGTGGTGCCGGCATCGCGCCCGCGTTTCGATCCCGGCGATCGGCCGGCGTCTTTCGCGGTGTTGGTCGAAGCGCTCCTGGCGATCACTTGTGTGCGGAACGCGGAAAGCCGCAGGCTCCTGCTGGGGATGGTTCCCCGGCGGGAAATCGCGGCGGCGGTTCCGCACCAGTCGGAAGACCGCCTGCACGTGATCGAACTCGCGCGCACCTGCGAACGGTACGAAGGCGGTCTCGAGGAACTGCTTGCCACGGTGCGGCTGCTCGAACCCGGATCGCCGCAGGTGGAAGAGCTGGCCGCGGTGATCGCGAGCCGCTCGGGTCTTCGAGTTCGTTAGCAGTTGTCCGGCTTTTGCCCCTTTTCCGGCGTCGCCGAATAGGTAGACTCGCGATCTTCGGGGCACTTCGCGGGGGCGGGAGGTGGTACGCCGGTGTCGGCAAGGCAAGTGCGTCCCCCCATCGGTATCCCGATTCGCCGTGCACTCGTCGACGTCCTGGTGGTGGCGGGCTTCGCTGACGACAAGTCCATCCGCACGTTGATGGTCGCGGAGTTGCGGCGAACTCTCGACCATCCCTTCACCGTGCCGGACCAGTTGGGCCCCCGTGCTCAGCTGATCGAGATCGTCAACGGCTGCAGCGTGCTCGACGACGGTCTGCCGGCGTTGGCCGAGGTGCTCGAATTCCTCCGGCCGGGGACGAAGGAGTGCGCCCAGTTCCGCGATTTGGTGGATTCCCTGCCCTTGCGGGATGTGGTATCGGAATCGGATTTGGAACAGTTCCGGCAGCAACTCCAGGGGTTCGCGCCACCCGGGCTCCGGGCGGCCGTTCGCCGTGCCGCCCGGCACGTCGTCCCGGCACCGCTCTTCCCGGACGCGGCGGAAGCCTTCTCCGGCCTTGCGGACTTCAACGCCGCGCCCGGAGAGCTGCCACCGGTCGTGGCCTTCGCCGAGCTGATCTCGGCCGAATGCGACGAACAGCTGGCCGCGAACCTGCGCAGGTGGTCTGACGGACAGGCGCACCGCCTTCGGCTCGAAGGTGCGCTTCGTGAGCTTCGTTCGCAGGTAACCCCAGCTCGGTCGGGGCGACTGCACCTGACGATCATGATCAGCCCGGACCCGGTCGACCCGGATCGCCACGAGATCTCGCACTGGCGGCAGGACGATCCCGACGAATGGCCGCCCCCTCGCGGGGAAACCGTCGTGGCCAAGACGGCGGATCTGGAAGGCGAGGTGGCGAAAACGATCTCTGCGGCGGAAGAAGCGTGGTCGGAAAGCGACGCGGAAGCCGCCATCGAGTTCGTGCTCCCGCGCGGTTTGCTGGGTCTACCGGTGCACACTTGGCGCACGGAGCGTGAGCTCGGCGGCCCGCAGCCGTTGTACATGGCTTATCCGACGGTTATTCGTTCACTGGAACGGATGAGCTCCCGTCGTTCGCACCGGGTTTGGCGTCGGCGGTGGGCTTCTTGGACGGAGGAACCATCCGTCGAACGGGTGTATTTCTGCGAGTCCGGCGACACTGAAGATCGTCAACACCTCGACGCGATTTTCAGCGACGAGCGGTGGCTCATGACGGTGCTGACAGCGACTCCTCCGGCGAACCCGATTCCCGGCCGGGACGAGCTTTTCGCCGCTTTACGAGCGGGCTTGCCGATCGTCGTATGGCACCCTACGGTCTCTTCGGAAGTCGTGCGCGAGGTGGTAA
This sequence comes from Amycolatopsis heterodermiae, assembly GCF_034929455.1. Lineage (NCBI taxonomy): Bacteria > Bacillati > Actinomycetota > Actinomycetes > Pseudonocardiales > Pseudonocardiaceae > Amycolatopsis > Amycolatopsis heterodermiae. The sequence continues at coordinate 487,027 of NZ_JAYFSI010000001.1, read as the reverse complement.
CCTGGTTGGCCGGAAGTGACGATTTGGGGAATTTGCCGGCACTGACCCGGAAACACCGGCTCGACGCGCTCCGAAATCGGTCGTCGTCCCCGGATGGCGGCATCCTAGGGGATCTGGTGGTGCTATGGGACGACCCGAACCGGATGCTCCCTCTCGCCGACGGCGGAACCGGGCCGGTTCCGGGAGGGGGTGCCGATGAGCACGACCGAGCGTCCTGAGAGCACGCACGACTGGTGGATCTACCGGGGCACCGGTCATCCGCTGCAGGACACGCACCTGGCCGATCGGCTGCCACCGCCACCGCCGTGGCGCGACTTCCGCCGGGACGACGAGCCGCTGGCCGTCGACGTGCCGCAGGACGACGCCGAGACCGACCGGCGCCTGGGCGTGGAACTGAGCTTCACCGCCGGGCACGCCGACCGCGCCGAAGTCGACATGGTCAACGCCGCGTTGTACCTGCGCCGTCCGCTCCTGGTGACCGGGAAACCCGGCAGCGGGAAATCGACACTGGCCTACCGGATCTCCCGCGAGCTGCGGCTGGGGCGCGTGCTCCGCTGGTCGGTCACTTCGCAGACCACGTTGAAATCCGGGCTCTACGACTACGACGCCATCGGCCGCCTGCAAGCGTCGCAGGCCCGCGGTTCCGGTCCGGAAGACCGGCCCGTCGGCGACTTCTTCCGGCTGCGCGAACTGGGGACGGCGTTCCTGCCGCGGCGGCTGCCCCGGGTTCTGCTCGTCGACGAGCTGGACAAGGCCGAGTCCGACCTGCCCCACGACCTGCTGTCGATCTTCGAAGACGGCGAGTACCTCATCCCGGAGCTTGCGCGGGACGCCCGTCATTCGCCCGTCGCCGAGGTGTTCACGGCGGATCCCGGTTACACGGCGGAGATCGAGAACGGCGTCGTCCGGTGCTCGGCGTTCCCCGTCGTCATCATCACCAGCAACGGGGAACGGGACTTCCCGCCCGCGTTCCTGCGCCGGTGCCTGCGCCTGGACATGAAGGATCCCGGACCGGCGAAGCTGGCCGCCATCGTCGCCGCGCACGCCCTCGACCCGAAGCATCGCGCGGTGCAGATCGAAGACTTCGTCGCGCGGCGGGCGGCGCTCGGGGGACTGCCCGCGGACAAGCTGCTCGACGCGATCTTCCTGGCGACGTCCGGGGCGTACCGGCCGGACGACCCGGGCTGGCCGGGCCTGGTCGAAGCACTCTGGCAGCACCTGAACCAGCAGGGGCACTGAAATGCCGGAAAACCCGGGTGGCCGTGAAGACCACGACCTGACGGCGGATGAGGTCGCCGACGGGCTGTGGCTGATGGCCGCCATCGCGGCGAACTCGGCGGACAAGCCCGAACCGCCTGCCCCGACGGAGCCTCCAACCCGGGACGAGCCGCCTGAGACAGCTGCCGTGCATCCTCCACCGATGATTCCGAGGGAGGAGCCCGGGCGTGGCGAGGACCGGCCGCCGCCCCCCGACCTGCCACCGGTCGTGCTGACCGAACTCGAGCACTCCCGGGCGACCGCGGGCGGCTTGCTCGACGCCGGAGAAGAATCGCCGTCGGCCGGTGCGACGTCCCCACTTCCCGATATCGGGAAGCTCGTCCGCGCCTTCCGGTCTTTCAAGAAGAAGGTTCCTTCGGACCAGCCGGAAGACGTCGAACTCGACGAGGAACGGACCGTCGACCGCAGCGCGGAAGCGGGGATGCTCTTCCCCGTCATGAAACGGACGCGCCTCCCGTGGCTGCACCTGACGCTGGTGGTCGAGCAGGCGCCGTCGATGGCGCTCTGGGCCCCGACCATCGCGGCGTTCGTCACGCTGTGCCAGCGGCGGCTCGGGATCTTCCGTTCGGTCCAGGTGCGACTGCTGGAGACGGGGAAGACCGGGCGTGCCGAGGGCGGGATGGTCCTGGGGCCGGTTCTGCGCGGCGGGACGCCGGACAGCCCGGCGCGGGGCGCCGGCGAGCCGGTCGACTCCTCGGGCCGACGGCTGATGCTCGTGCTGACCGACGGCATCAGCGACGCCTGGCACCGGGACCTCGTGCAGCCCCTGCTGGCGCGATGGGGCCGCAAGGTTCCGGTCGCGGTGGTGCACCTGCTGCCTCGGCGGCTATGGGCCCGAGGCGGCGTCGACGCGCAGAACGCCGAGATCACGACCAAGGGACCGATGCGCCCCAACGCTTCGTACCTCGTCCGGTTGACCGACTTCCTGCTCGACGAATTCGACCAGGCGGAACTGACTGCGGACTCCGTCGCGGTCCCGGTACTGGAACTGGAAGAACGGTGGTTTCGCAGGTGGGCGGAGGTCGTCACGGGCCGGGCGGACGTCCCGCGGAAATGTTCCGTCATGGTGATTCGCGACCGGCCGACGGGAGGGGTAACCGAATCGAGTGAAATTCCGGTTCCGCGTGAAAATGAGGTGAACTCAAACGAGCGAGTGAGAGATTTTCACAGTCAGGCTTCGCCGTCGGCGTTCCGGCTGGCCACGCTCCTCGCCGCGGTTCCGGTGGACCTCGACGTCGCGTCGGCGGTGCAGGCGGAGATGCTGCCCGGTTCCGGCCCGGACCACCTCGTGGAGGTGTTCACGAGCGGCCTGCTGCGGCACGAGGGCGATCGGCAGCCCTGGGATCGCAACACCCCGTGGGAATTCTCCGGCCAGACCAGAAGAGTGCTGCTCAGCGGCGCACGGAGATCGGACACCGCGCACGCGGTCCGGGCGGCGTCCCGGCAGTACGGTGAGCAGAACCCCACGCTGGCCCGGCTGCAGGCGGCACTGGTCGAACCGGACTCGACCCCGGACCCGGAACCCGCGACCGCGTCGCATGCCGAGATAGCGCTTGAACGAGATGTGATGAGTGCGTTGTCGGGTCCATACTTATCGCGAGCGGATCGCTTGGCCAGACTGAACACGGGTTCTCCGAGTTCACCCGGTTTGCGCGGTTCCCCTACTATGGACAACGATGTTAGCGCTGCTAGCATCCCGGCGGTGACGATGTCGCAGGAACTCAAGCAGTCGGGTGCCCCTAGCGAGCCCGCGGCCACGGATGTGGCGGACCAGACGGAACGCTCTCCGGAGACGAAAGACAAAACTGCGGACCACGCGAGTGTCGTCGCCAGCGTGGGAGCTTCCACTTCGCGCCAGGTAAGGCGTTCGGGTGAAGAGGTCCCCCCAGTCTGGGGCTCGATTCCCCCGCCCAATCCGAACTTCACCGGCCGCGGCGACCTGCTCTCCCATCTGAGTGAACTACTGGGCGCCGGCACCACCGCGGTGCTTCCCGCCACCCTGCATGGGATGGGCGGCATCGGTAAGACCCAGATGGCCACCGAATACATCTACCGGCACTTGCAGGACTACGACATCGTCTGGTGGATCCAGGCCACCCAGCCGACCCAGATCCACGCGTCACTCACCGAACTGGCTCAGCACCTCCGCCTGCCGGGCGCCGACGAGGCCATCACCGCTGTGCCCGCGGTCAAGGAGGCACTGCGCCTCGGCCGACCGTACCGACGGTGGCTGCTCGTTTTCGACTCGGCCGAAGACCCGGACGTGGTCCGCCCGTTCTTCCCGGTCGGCGGCACCGGTGACATCCTCGTGACCTCGCGCAACCCGAATTGGGCGGGAATGGCGCGGCCCCTCGAGGTGGCCATCTTCGAACGCAGCGAAAGCAAGATGCTGCTGAGCAGGCGCGGACCCCAACTCGACGACGCCGACGCCGACCGCATCGCCGAAAAGCTGGGCGACCTGCCGCTGGCGATCGAGCAAGCCGCGACCTGGCTGGCCGAAACCGGCATGAGGGCCGGGGAGTACCTGGAACTGTTCGACGAGAAGGTCGCGGAAATCCTCGAGACGTCGGGCCCGCAGGACTACGAAACCTCGGTGGCCGCCGCGTGGAACGTGTCGTTCGACCAGCTGAGCGTCAGCAACCCAGCGGCACATCAGCTGCTACAGGTTTGTGCTTTTTTCGCCCCTGAACCGGTGTCGCGTAACTTGTTCGCCGGCGTTCGCGGACTCACGGTGTCACCCGAACTCGACACGGCGTTGCGTGATCCGATCAAGCTGAGCCGGGCCATTCGCGACATCAACCGGTTCGGCCTCGCGAAGATCGACCACCGCACCGACACCATCCTCCTGCACCGGCTCGTGCAGCTGGTCTTGCGCAACCGCATGTCGGAGCAACACCGCAAAGACATGCGGCACGGCGCACACCAGCTGCTGGCCAACCTCGACCCCAGAGACCCGAAATCGCCCCGGCAATGGCAGCGCTACCACGAGGTGCTGCCGCACATCTACGACGCCGAGCTGATCGAGTGCACGGACCAGTGGGTGCGGCAGCTGGTGATCAACCTGATGAAGTTCCTCTACCACTGGGGTGACCACGACAGCGCGGTCACGCTCGCTGAACGCGCGGTACAGGCGTGGCAGCATGACCGGGAAGAACGGCATCGCAGGGGCGAAGCGCCCATCGAAGACCCGCCGTTGCAGGAGTTGGAGGCGTCCGAGCGGCTGGCGTTCTTCCAATGGACTGTCGGACGTTACGAAGACGCGGCGAGGACCAGCCACGACACCTATGACCGCTACCGGGAATCGATTGGTTCCGATCGGGAAGAGACGCTCGGCGCCGCATTGACTTATGCGGTCATCCTGAAGGCGCGCGGTGACTTCGCGGAAGCCGCCCAGCGAAACGAAGAGATCTACATCAAGGCACGGGGATTGTTCGGCAACGACGATCCAATCACACTTGTCGCTGCCAATGACTATGCCACGGCGCTGCTCCTGATCGGGGACTATGCGCAGGCGAACACATTGGCCGCGGATACCTACCGCCGAAGAGCGGAGGTCATCGGCTACGACAACGCGTCGACCGTCACGACACAGGTCCTGATGGTGATCGCCCGACGTGAGCTAGGCGACTACCCGTGGGCGCGGATCGAGCAGCAGCAGATCACCGACCGGGTCGAGCAGTTCTACGGTACGGACACCATCAGCACCCTGCGCCGTAAGTACCACCTGGCGGTTGCATGCCGGAAGGACGGCGACCACGACGCGGCTCGCGCGATCTCCGAGGACGCACTCCGTCGGTTCAGAATCCGGTACGGCGACAAGCACCCCAACGCACTGGCTTGTGCGCTCGGGTACTCGATCGACCTGCGGCACGCGCACGAGTTCTCACGGGCACGTGAACTGGGCGAGGAGGTCTTCGACCTTTACCGCGAGAGCCTGGGAGAGAAGCACCCCCACACGCTCTCCGCGGCGCTCGACCTCGGCGTCACGATGCGGCTGTCCGGCGACCCGTCCAGTGCGCGAGTCCTGGACGAACGTTCGCTGGAGGAGTTCCGGGCGCAACTGGGCGAGGATCACCCGCACACGATCGTGTGCGCGATCGACGTCGCGAGTGATCTCGCCGCGCTGGACCGCCTCGAAGAAGCCGCCGAGCGTGATGCGGAACTGCTGGTGCGTTCACGACGGGTGCTCGGCGAAGACCATCCGACGACCTTGGCCGTTCAGCTCAACCGTTCGCTCGACCTCAGGGTGCTTGGACTGACGGAAGAAGCAGAGCAGCTCTACACCGACGTTTTGAACCGCTATCGCCACGTACTGGGTGAAACACACCCGGGCACGATCGCTGCGTCGCGTGGCATTCGCGCCGACTGTGACATCGACCCGATGCCGCTTTAGGCGTTCCTGTCACACCTTCGTCCAGGTGTGCACGGATAGTTCGGAGGCGGACGACCTGACGCGGCCGGGACGTGTGCCCGGCTGCGCCCGGGTCGAGCGACGCGCAAGCGCGGCATGAGGTATGGCAGTTGGAGCTTTGCCGTTCTGATCCGAACTGGACCGGTTTCGCGAACCGCTTTGCTGCGCGAACAACGCTGCATAAAATCCCCCATGTTACTACAGCTACTGCGTAGAACAAAAGGTGCCTCACAGGTGAAGCTGCGCTCCGGTCGGGTAGCGTCCGCCGCCACCGATTCTTTTTCAGGCGTTCCGGCTGAACACGTTGAGAGGATTTGGCGATGGGACTTTTCGAGGGATCTGTAATTCCCTCTGCTGAACTTTCACTTGCTCTGGCTGATGGTTTCAGCGTCAGTGACTTTGTCATTGCCAGCGTAGGCTTTGTCACTGTTGCGACGACTGTCGGCGTCACTTGGATCGCGCACCGTGTGCGCAAGGCTGATCGGGCCCGGTTGGCTCACGAAAAGGTCCTTCAGTTGCTGAATCAAGGCGAAAAGATCGGGGACCGCCTGTGTGGTGATGTCCTGCTCACCTGCGCTGAGGTCGAGAGGCTCAACATCGTCGATTTTCGGATTTCTGCCAGGCAGCTCGCCGGCCAGAACGTCGGCGGAGCCGGTGCTCAGCTTCGCGAGATCGCAGAGCTCGCTCAACGGCTTGAGGATCTGGCGGTGCCCGGACCGAGTGTGATCGTCACCGCGTCCGCTGGAGATCCGTCCACTGAAGATCAGCGCCTGAAGATCGCTCGGCAGAAGCGGATCGCCACGAACCTGCTTCAGAAGATCGACACAGCACGGCAGGTCCTCCTATCTCAGCCGTAACGCCAGGTCGGCTCGTCGAAACGTCGCCGGATACCTCGGCCCGGTCAGTGGGTGAACCGGCCGATCCACCCTGCGATGGTTTCGACCGGCGGTGGCGTGTCGGTGTTCGCGCGAAGCGCCCGGTGCACCGCCCGTACCAGCTCTGGGCGGTGCAGCAGTGCTCGAGCCGCTGGTCCCGTTCCGCAGGCTGTCAGAGCCAGTCCCAGCCCTACGAATGCTGCCGGGTCGTCAGGGTCGGCCGCGAGTAGGCGCCGGTACCCGGCTGTCGCGGGCTCGAGGCGACCGGCGACCAGCGCCAGGTCCGCGTCGGTCACGCCGGGGACGGTGTGGCCGTGTTCGGCGAGCGCGGTTTCGCCGCGGCCGAGCCGTAGCCGGATCAGGTCGGTCCGGGCATTGGTCCAGCGGCCGTCGGGCACTGGCGTCGGGGTGCGCGGCTCGGCAGGTTTGCCGATTTTGGGCCAGGATTCCCCACGGCGCCACGCGGCGGCGAGCCCCGCTACCATCTCGGCGTCCGGGCGCAGGTGCCGGAGGCGCCAGGTGGCGTAGTGGTCGGCGGCCGCTGTCATCGCCCAGGCTCCGGGTCTGGCGACGAGTGATTCGTCCTGCCAAGGGGTCATCTCGGCCGCGATGCTGTCGAGGAACCGGTGCCCGGTCGAGGTCAGGCTTGCGTCGCCGCGTACCTCCCGCAGAGTGCGCCAAGTGGCGCTTCGCGACAGCGCGAACTCGAACGACGCAAGAGCGTTCTCCGGTTCGGCCATGGCCAGCGCCCGCCAAAAGCCCGTCACCCCGAAGAACGCGTAGATTCCGTGCAGGACACCACCGATCGGCCGCGGATCATCCCGCCAAGGTGCGTACAACCGCTCGCGGGGATCGTCGGTGTGCAGGGTGGCCAGGTGCTGGACACCGCCGAGCCGGATGTGCTGGAACTCGTGGACGAGCGCGGCGGCGAGCTGCTCGGAGTCGCCGCTGTACGCCACGATCGCACTGCCGAACGCTTCTCCGGTGGACGCGCTGGGCAACCGGAAGGCGACGGCCGGGGCCGGCACCAGCGATTCGAGCCCGGCGGGCAAGGCCTCGGCCACGTCAGGCACGTGGGTGGCCAGGAGTTGCCACGCATCGTGGACTACGGTGCGCCACGATTCGACTTCCAAAGCGGTTAGCCGCTTCGGTGGAATCGGCTCGTAGAGGCCGCGATAGGGGTCGAGGTCGTCGAGCCTGATCGAAAGCCGCCGGTCACCGTGCCAGCTCGTGATCCGGCGGACGGGCAGCCAGTTCGCCGTTTCGACGCTCAGATCGTCCGGTAGCCGGATCTCGGCGTGCCGGTTCCGGACGACGATCCCGTCGTCTCCGGCGGCCACTCGCGCCACCCCGAACGGTTCGCTGGTACGCAACCGGACCATGCCGAGCGTCGGCAACGACACGGTGCCCTGCCAGATCGGGAGTTCCGCCTCGAAGCCGGCTCCGGCTCGGACCGCCGCGGCGGCGGCCAGGCAGTGCACGTGGCCGAGGTGAACCCAGAAGGGGCAGACGCCGGTCACGTCCTGGCGGCACAACCGGGTGGTGTAGCCGGCCCAGCTCCCGGTGTAAGGATGGGCGAGAATCGTTTCGACCGCGGCGGGATCCTGTTGCTGAATTCTAGCCAGCAGCTCCCACGCCCATTCGGGCGACGGGAGCGGGGCGGAAACCTCGGGGGATTTGGCCGCCTGATCGATGATTCCCCTCAACAGGAGCAGCCGTCTGCTCCGCTCGGTCGCACGCAGGTGCCCCACCAGGCCCGGACCGCCTCCGCCCCTGGCGAATGCGTCGAAATCGGTCCACGACAGGTGGTGGGGGATCAGTTTGTCAGTGGTCACGGTCAGTCGACTCGCCGGGCACCTTCGCTGCCGCTCGCCGTCACCGGGATAAAGGAAACCCGCTCCGCTGCGTGCCGCAATGCTTTGCGCAATTCGCTGCCGTCCAAGGTGCGCAGCTCCGACAGTGGTACCGCACCGAGATCGAGGACTGCGGATTCGATTCCCGCTTCCGTACCGGAGCGTGCAGACTGCATCGCGATTCCCCTCTCACAGGGAGAACGGACCCCGTCGGCCCACTCGGTATTGTCCCGCATTCCCGGCGATTGCGATAGGGACGGAGGCCGTACGCCGTCCGGACGACGCCGCGACGCCGGTCGAGCGTGGCCGTGGACGGCTTGACCTGTGACAATGAGATCCTGCCGCGAACTTGGGGAGGTCCGGTGGTCATGGACTCGGCCGCGTACCACAAGACGATCATGGCGCTGGACATCGCCGGCTACAACGACCCCAGACGCACGACGGCGCACCGCCTGGTGGTGCACGAAGGGCTCTGGAGCCTGCTGCGCACGTCGTTCGCGGAGGTCGGTGTGCCCTGGGACGTGCTCTTCCAGGAGAACACCGGTGACGGTGCGATGATCCAACTGCCCGCCCAGGTGGCGAAAGCGGACCTCGTGGCCGCGTTGCCCGACCGGATGCTGGCGGAACTGCGGCGCTACAACGCGGTGCACGCCGAAGAGGCGCACGTGCAGTTGCGCGTGGCCTTCCACGCCGGCGAGGTCTACCAAGGCAGTCACGGCACCGTCAGTGACGCGACCAGCCACGCCTTCCGCTTGGTCGACGCACCGGAAGCGAAGAGTGCGTTGAAAACGTCCGGCGCGGCACTCGCACTGATCGTTTCGGATTCGTTCTACCAGGACGTCGTACGGGCCGACCCCGCGGCGGACGCTCCCTCCTACCACCGCATCCGCGTTTCGGTCAAGGAAACGAAGACGGAAGCTTGGCTGCGTTTGCTGGGCGCGGCCGTCAACGGGTTTCCGGTGCGCGAATTTCCGCGCCCAGTGGCGGCGGACGCGTTTTCGGCGTTGGTGGACGCGTTGCTCGCGGTACCTTGCGTCCGCAAGGCCGAGAGCCGCCACCTGCTGCTGGACCTGTTCCCCCGCAGGGAGATCGCGGACGTGGTTCCGCACCACGCCGAAGACCGCCTGCACGTGATCGCGCTGGCCAGGACGTGTCAGCGGTTCACCCGTGGCCTCGCCGATCTGCTGGACGCGATCAGGATGCTGGAGCCGGAGTCCCCGCAAGTCGACGCTCTCGCCGTGATCATCGAAGTGTTGTGACGCATCGGTATTCGGCCGGCCATCCCGCTTCACGCCACCTTGTGTCCACCTTTTGCCCCTATTCCGCCCGGGATCGATGGGTAAAATCACGGGTCCCGGGCACCCGGGCGGGGAGGTGGTTCGTCAGGTGTCGGCCGGTGAACAACCTCGCGGACCGGGCCGGGAGTTGCATCTCCCGTCCACGGTCCGAGTAGCGGTCCGGGAGGCGATCGTCAATCTCCTCGCCAACGCCGGGCTGGCCGCCGACCGGCCGAGCCGGTCCCTGATGCTGGAATTGATTCACGACAACCTCGGGTTCTCGTTGACGCTTTCGGAACACGCGACCGGGCGGGACCAGCTGATCGACATCGTCAACGCTTGCGCCCGTGCGGATGGCGGGATGCACGCGCTCGATTACGCCGTACGGATGTTGCGGCCGGGCTCTCAGGAATTCGAGCTCCTGCATCGGCTCGTGCACGAACCGCGGATGCACGACCTCCTGCCCGATTCCGAATTGTCGTGGTTGCGTTCCGTGCTGGTCGGATTCACCCCGCACCAGCTCGGCATCCTCGTCCGCCGTGCGGCGAGCCCGGCGACGTGCCCGGCCGCCGAGCCGGGCGACGCCTGGGAGGCGTTCTGCCTGCTGACCGAGCTCAACACTCCCGCGCACGGGCTCCCGCCGGCACTGGCCTTCGTCGAGCTCGTCGCGACGAAGTGCGCGCGCCCGCTCGGTGACGAACTGCGGGAATGGAACACCTGGCAGGCTCGGCGGGTACAGGGCGAGGCGCGGTTGCGGGAACTTCGCACCGAACGCGAGCACAACGGCGGTGGTGAACTCCGCCTGCACCTGGTGATCATGGTGGAACTGGACGGGATCGACCCCGACCGGCACGTGGTTTCCCATTGGCGCCAGGAGGATCCGCAAGAGTGGCCACCCGCCAGAGGCGGCATCACCACCATCCGCGGCGCGGACCTCGAGTACCACGTCGACCAGTTGATCGTCGACGCGGAACGAGCTTGGTCGGAATACCGCGAAGAGGTGGCGCTCGAATTCGTACTGCCGCGAGCGCTCGTGAATCTTCCCGTGCACCGGTGGTGCAAAGAATACGAAACCGGGGATCCCCGGCCGCTGTTCCTCGACTACCCGATCGTCATCCGCTCATTGGAGCGGATGTTCTCCCGGCAGTGGCACCGGGCGTGGCGAATCCGATGGGAGGCGATGAGCGGAAATCCATCGGCTGAACGGGTGTACTACTGCTCGCCGCAGGACACCGCCGGGCACCATCGGCTCGACGCGATACTCAGCGACGGGAAGTGGTTGATGATGGTCCTCGCCGGTCCGCCGCCGACGCGTCCGCGTCCCGACGGGGACGAGCTGGCGACGGGGTTGCGTTCCGGGATTCCCGTGCTGCTCTGGCACCCCGACGCCGCCACCGACGTTCTGCACCAGGTCGTCGCGTGGCTGCTCGACAAAGGTGGGCTCGGTGACCTGCCCGTACGGACCCAGGATTCCCGGCGGGCGGCGTTCCGCGAGGTGACCATTCCCGTCGACCTGCGGATCGCCCGTGATCTGGTCGTCCTGTGGGACGACCCGAGCAGACTGCTTTTCCTGGACGACGGTCCTTACCTGCCGGACGCGATACGGGAGGATTCAGATGAACGCGGTAGAGCATCCTGAGCGGCCGGACTGGTGGATCTACCGCGGCACCGGCCGTCCCCTTCCCGATGCCTCGCTGGCCGACCTGCTGCCACCGCCGCCGCCGTGGCGGGCGTTCAACGGCGGGCCCTTACCGGCCGAGGACGTCGTGCCGCAGGACGAGGGCGAGGCGGACCGGCGGCTGGGTTCCGAGCATCGGCTGCCGTCCCGGCACGTCGACCCGCACGAGATCGACATGGTCAACGCGGCGCTTTACCTGCGACGTCCCCTGCTGGTGACCGGCCGCCCGGGAAGCGGGAAGTCGAGCCTCGCGTACCGGGTCGCGCGGGAGCTGAGGCTGGGCCGCGTGCTGCGGTGGCCGATCACGTCCCACACCACTCTCAAAGGTGGGCTTTACAGCTACGACGCGATCGGCCGCGCCCAGGCGGCCGGTGCGCGCGCCGCCGACCGGCGAGACGGTGACCAGGAGCCGCCGATCGGCGAGTACCTCCGGCTCGGCGAACTCGGGACGGTCTTCCTGCCGCGCCGGCAGCCACGCGTCCTGCTGATCGACGAGCTGGACAAGAGTGAGGCGGATCTGCCCAACGACCTGCTCAGCCTGTTCGAGGACGGCGAGTTCCTGATCCCCGAGCTGGTGCGGATGCGCAGCCGCAGCCGCGAAGTCGACGTCTTCACCGCAGACCCGGACACGACGGCCACGATCCCGGACGGCCGGGTCCGGTGTGCCGCGTTCCCCTTCGTCGTGATCACCAGCAACGGCGACCGCGACTTTCCACCGGCCTTCTTGCGCCGGTGTCTCCGGCTCGAAATCCAGGATCCGGACATCGAACAGCTGGCCGCGATGGTGGCGGCGCACGCGCTCGACCCCAGCGACACCCACCGGTCCCGCATCATCGAAGAGTTCGTCAGCCGCAGTGAGGCCTTCGGCGGGCTGCCGGTCGACAAGCTCCTCGAAGCGGTCTACCTGGCGACTTCGGGCGCCTACCACGAAGAAGGTGAGTCCTGGCCCCGGTTGATGGACGCGATCTGGCGGCAGCTGAACTCCGTGGTGCCGTGAGATGACCGGGGAGCCGTCCGAGCGCCCGCCCCGTGTCGGAGCGTTGTCGTGGAATGAGGTCGCGGACGCGGTTTGGCTCGCGGCGGTGCTCGGGGAGCCCGCGGGCCGGCCGGCCGGCGAACCGGCACCGGAGTCCGGTCCGCCGGAGCCGGAGCCACCGCCCGAGCCGTCACACCCGGATCCCGAGCCGGCTCCGACCGGGGATCCGCCGTCGTCGTCACCGGTCACGGAGCCGGAACCGGCCGCCGGGCATCATCGGCGTCCGGTCTTCGGGGGATTCGCGCGGGACTTCCCAGTGCGCGACGCCCGGTCGAAGGGAAATGGGCGGGCGCCTGGATCGTCGACGATGCGGGGTGGTCCGGACATCCTGCGGGCCCTCCGGCCGTTGAAGCAGCTGCGTCCTTCGTCGTGGGACGACGACGTCCAGTTGGACGAGGAACTGACCGCCGAACGAGCCGTCCAGGACCGTCTCTGGCTCCCGGTGCTGAAGCCGGCCACGACGACCCGCGTCCTGGATCTGACGGTGGTGGTCGACGCCGGGGCGTCGATGGCCCTGTGGCGGCCGGAGGTCAGGTCGTTCCTCAAGCTGGTGCAGCAGCTCGGCGCGTTCCGGACGGTCCGGATCCGGTACCTGGAAACGGAAACCCGGGCGACCGACGGCTCCCTGGCCCCGGTGCTGCGCGGCGGCACCCCGGACGCGCCGCAGCACAGTGTGGCCGAGCTCCTGGACTGGTACGGCGACCGGCTCATGCTCGTCCTGACCGACGGGGTCGGCGAAGCGTGGCGACGTGACCTGGTTTCGCCGCTGCTCGCGCGGTGGAGCGGGGGCATGCCGGTCGCCCTGGTGCACCTGCTGCCCCAGCACATGTGGAAGAAGGCCGGTATCCCCCTGCACCGGGCGTTGCTGACCTCACCCGGCCCGTTCCGGCCGAACCGCCGGTACGGGTTCGACCTGCCGGACGCCTGGATGACCATGGCGGACCCCGAAAAGGCGATCAACGGCGCGGTGCCGATCCCGGTCCTCGAGCTGGGCGGACGGTGGTTCAGCTGGTGGGTGCGGCTCATTTCGCGCTCGGTCACCAAGGCGGTGCCGGGCACGGTACTGCTCGCGCGTGACCAGCCGATGCCCGAGACGGGGGACGACGAAGAGCAGGCCAGGCCACCGACGGCCCAGGAGCGGGTCCGGCGGTTTCTCGGCGCCGCGACGCCGCCGGCGTTCCGGCTCGCGACCCTGCTGGCCGCGGTTCCGGTCAGCCTGCCGATCGCCCGGTTCGTCCGGGCGGAACTCGTGCCCGAGGCCGACACGTCGCACCTCGCCGAAGTGTTCACGAGCGGGCTCCTCGGACCGCAGGCGGACCGTCCCAACCTCACCGGGGACGACGCCGTCTTCGAGTTCCCGGCCTCGGTCCGCGAGGCTCTGCTCACGGCCGGACGGCGCTCGGAGACCGTGCAGGTGGTCGCCGCGACCGGAGAGCGGTTCGGCGAGCAGCACCCCGTTCTGCTGAGGATCGTCGACGCACTCGCCGATCCCGACCGGGCGGACCTGCCGGAAGAAGGCGCGGACATCACCCTCGAGCGCGTGGTGATGCGCGCGCTTTCCGGGCCGTACGCCTGGCGCGCCGAACGGCTGCACGAGCGGGAGCGGGAACTCGCGGCCGCGGAGAGCGGCGCCGCCGAAGAGGACGAAGCCGAGGACGGCGTGGGCCCGCCGGCGATGGCCGATCTCGAAGTCGCGGACGAGCGGCTGGTCGAGAACGTCCGGGAAGAAGCGGCCACATCCCTGCGCCGCGTCCGGCGGATCACCACCGACGCACCGGTGATCTGGGGTGCGGTCCCCGCGCGCAACCCGGAGTTCATCGGCCGCCGGAACTTGCTCGACCGGCTCGGTGCGAGCCTGGATTCGGCCGGCAGCGCGATCTTGCACGGGCCTGGCGGCCTCGGCAAGACCCAGCTCGCGGTCGAGTACATCTACCGGCGGCTCCGCGACCACGACCTCGTGTGGTGGGTGAGTGCGACCCAGGAATCCCAGATCCGGGCGTCCTTGATGGAACTCGCCCGGCAGCTACGCCTGCCGGACGCGGACGAGACGGTGGCCGCGGTACCGGCCGTCCTGAACGCACTCCGCGCCGGCAAGCCGTACCGCCGCTGGCTGATCGTCTTCGACGCGGCCGACGAACCCGAGTTCCTCCTGCCGTTCCTGCCGGTCGGCGGACCGGGACGGATCCTGGTCACCGCACGCGACGCCGCTTCGAACTCCTTCCCGGCGGAGCCGATCGAAGTCGATCGGTTCTCTCGAGCCGAGAGCATCGACCTCCTGCGCCGCCGGGACGGCACGGTCACGATGGCGGACGCCGAGGCTCTAGCGGAGAAGCTGGGTGACCTGCCGATCGCGCTGGCCCAGGCCGCGGCTTGGCGGGCCGAGACCGGGATGCCGGTCGCCGAGTACAGCCGGCTGCTCGACGACAAGACGGCCGAACTCGTCGCGAGTTCCTCACAGGCCTCGGACTACGAGATCTCGGTGGCGGCGGCTTGGAACGTCTCGTTCGACGGGCTCGCCACCCGGAATCCGGCCGCACACCAGCTGCTCCAGGTGTGCGCGTTCTTCGCCGCCGAACCGATTTCCCGCAGCCTGTTCGCCGGCATCCGCGGAGTGACGATCGCTCCGCAGCTGGACACCGTGCTGCGGGATCCGGTCCTGCTGGACCGGACACTGCGGGAAATCAACCGTTGCCGGCTGGCGAAGTTGGACCACCGCAGCGGCACGTTGCTCCTGCACCGGCTCGCGCAGCTGGTGCTCCGGAACACGATGCCCGACGAGACCCGCGCGGTGATGCGGCACGGTGCCCACCTCCTGCTCGGAAATCTTGATCCGAGCGACCCCGAAGCGGCCCGCCAATGGCCGCAGTACCAGCTGGTGCTGCCGCACCTGCAGCACGCCGGGCTGATCGACTGCGACGATCAGTGGGTCCGGCAGTTGGTGCTCAACCTGATGAAATTCCTGTACTTCTCCGGTGACCACACGGGTGCTCTCACCCTTTCCGAAGAAGTTGTCACGGCCTGGACGGAGCGATACGGCGCCGAGGACCCGCAGACGCTGGCGGCGTCGGAGCAACTCGGGTTCGTGCTCTGGGTGCTCGGCCGGTACGAGGCGTCGTCGGAGGTCAGCGCGAGGACGCTGCGGCTCTACCGGCGGACCTTCGGCCCGGAGTCGGAACAGGCGCTGGGCGCCGAAGTGCTGGTGGCGACCGGACTGAAGTCCAGCGGTGACTTCTTTGCCGCCCGTGACCTCAATCGGCAGACCTACGAAAAGGTCCGCTCGTTGTTCGGCGACGATGATCCGACCGCGCTCGAAGCAGCACACGACTTGGTCGTCTCACTCCTGCTGGCCGGCGACTACGAGCAGGCTCGCTGGCTCAGCGAGGAGACCTACGAGCGCCGGTCGGAGATCTTCGGGTACGACAACTGGACGACCATCGGGACACTGAACATCATGATCATCTGCCGACGAGAGCTCGGCGATTACTCGTGGGCGCGCATCGAACAGGAGAAGGTCGTGGAACGGGTGCGCGGCCTGTTCGGCTCGGGCACCGACGGTGTCATCCGTCGCGATTACCACCTCTCGGTGGCCCAACGCAAAGACGGCTACCACGAGGCCGCGCTGAGCCTGTCCGGCAGCGCGCTTGAGCGTTTCCGGCTGAAGTACGGGTCGGACCACCCCAACGTGATGGCCTGTGCGCTCGCCCATTCGATCGACTTACGCAACGCCGGCAAACTCCCGGAGTCGCTTCAGCTGGGTGAACAGGCGCTGTTGCTTTACCGGGGCAGCTTGGGTGACCGGCACCCGCACACACTGGCCGCCGAAGCCGACATCGGCGTCACCCTGCGTCTGCTCGGCGATCCGGCGAACGCGCTGGCCCGGGACGAGCGCGCGCTCTCCGGCCTGCGTGATCGGCTGGGTCCGGCCCACCCGCACGTACTGGCCTGCTCGATCAACACAGCGAACGACTGGTTCGAGCTCGGTGATGTGCAGCGGTCCCTGCGGATGAACACCGACACGCTGGCGCGGTTGCGCCGGGCCCTGCCCGACAGTCACCCCACCACCCTCGCCGCGCGGCTCAACCGGGCCCTGGATCTCGAGCGGCTCGGCCGCGTCCGCGAAGCGTTGAGCCAGCACCGGGACGTGCTCGCCGTCGCCGACCGCGTGCTACGCCCCGGTCATCCCGCGATCACAGCGGCGGAGAACGCTGTTCGAGCGGACTGCGACATCGACCCGATGCCGTTGTAGCTCGGTCAGGCCTGCGCTTCGCCGATCCAGCCGGCCAGCTCGTCGATCGCCGGTGCCTTCCCCGCAGCACGCAACATCCGGTGCACCGCGCGGACCAGTTCCGGCGTACTGAGCAAGGCGCGCGTGGCCGGCCCGGACGGCAGGGAAAGCCCGAGGCCGATCAACGCCGCGGCGTGCTCCGGATCCTGGTCGAGCACGGATCGGTAAGCCGTTCGGGCTTCGTCGTCCAGGCCGGCGATCAGCAGGTGGTCGCCTTCGAGTGCGCCCGGCACCTGCGACCACACCTGCGACAACCTGCGTTCGCCGTCGCGGCGGAGCCGGACACGGATCAGGTCGGCACGGGCGTTCGCCCACTCCCCGTCCGAAACGGTGTCGAGTCGGTCGCTCGGTGCTACTCCCGGGCACAGCTCGCCACGCAGCCAGGCCTGAGCGAGGTCCGCGGTCACGTCCGGCTCGGGACGGATGTGGCGGAGCCGCCAACCGGCGTAGTGGTCCGCGGCCAGCTTCTCCGCCCAGTGCACTGCTTCGGGGGTGCCCGGTTCGGTTTGCCACGGGCCGAAAACGGCGGCGAGTTCGTCCAGGAACCGCCGTCCCGCGTCGGTCAGCGCGGCGTCGTTCCGGATCGATTCGAGGGTCTGCCACGTCTGCGCGCGCCAGTGAGCGAACTCGAAGGCGGCCAACCGGTCTTCCGGATGCGCCCGCGACAGCGCCCGCCAGAAGGCCGAAACACCGAAGAACGCGTAGACCCCGTGCACCAGGCCACCGAGCGGGCGTGGGTCTTCCCGCCACGGGGCGTAGAGCCGTTGTGTGCGGTCGTCGTCGTGCAGCCGCGCCAATTGCAGTAGGCCACCCAGCCGGATGTGCTGGAACTCGTGCACCAGAGCCGCGGCGAGAGTGGCGGGCTCTTCGGCCTCGGGCCCGGCAATGACCGCGCTCCCGAAGGCTTCGCCCGTCGACGCGCTGGGGAGCCGGAACGGAACGGCCGGGTTCGGCACGATCGACGTCAGACCTGCGGGCAGGATTTCCGCGTACTCGGGCAGGTGCTCGACGATCAGCCGCCACGCTTCGCCGAGCAGGTTCCGCCAAGTCGCGGCTTCGTCATCCGTCAGCCGGCCCGGTGGAATCGGGTGGTAGAGGCCGCGATGCGGGTCCAGGTCGTCGAGCCGCAGCGCCAGAACCCTGCCCTCGGCCTCGAAACGGAATTCCCGGAGGGGGCTCCAGGCTGCCGTACCGGGTGTGGCCTGCGAGCGCTCACCGCTGATCGTGAAGGACCCGGCCTCCCCGCGCACTTCGGCGGTTGTGAACCCGCCGCCTTCGGCCAACCGGGCAGCGCCCAGTGTCGGCAGCACGACGATGTCGTCCCAGACCGGCACCAGGATGGCGAACTCCAGGCCCGCGTGGATCGCCGCGGCCGCGGCCAGGGTGTGGAGATAGCCGTAGTGGACCCAGAGCGGGCACTCGCCGGTCAGCCCCTGCTCGATCAGCCGGGTCGTGTACCCCGCCCAGCTCCCCGTGTACGGGTGGGCGATCACCCGCTCCAGCGCGTCCGGCTTGGTTTCCTCAGCCCGGACCAGAAGATCCCAAGCTGTTTCGGCGGAGGCGAGCGGACCTGTCACATCTTCGTCCGCCTCCGCCAGACTGACGAGACCGGACAGCAGAAGCAACCGGCGGCTGCGATCAGCGCTGCGCAGTAAGCTCCCGGTGCTCGTACCACCGGCGCCGACGGCCAGCTTGTCGAAGGTGTCCCAGGAAACCGAGTGCAGGTCCGGAACGGACGTCACATGATTCTTCGTGTGCACCATGAGCTCTCCGGAGCGCTTCAGTCGACGCGTTTGGCGCCTTGGCTGCCGCTCGCGGTCACCGGAATGTGAGCAGTCCGGTCCGCAGCGTGACGAATCGAACGGCGCAGCAGTGCGGGGTCTAGTTTCCGCAGGCCGGACAGGGAGATGGCACTCAGGTCGAGGAGTTCGGATTTGATCCCCGGTTGCCCGTTGCCACCCGGCGATCGCATGACGATATTTCTCCTCGTCCAGCAGTCTCGTTATGGAGGTGGCGCGTAAGTTATCACGCCTCGCGACCACCCATTCGGTGCCGCCTGCCTGTGGCGCAAAGTGGCTGGTGGTCCCGTTGTTCTCCGTTCAGGCCGCGATCGTACCCCTGTTCGATCTGAGTATGTACCGGTATGCCAGGCGCCTGTGACGCTCTGCTATGTCGACATTGCATCCAGGTGTTCGGCGTGTAGTACAAATCGGACTCGAACCGAATTGTCTTTCGAAATTCGGGAAACGCCGAGTGGTGGGCGGCGCTCCTGCATTTCTGCTTGTTCGGAAAATTGCCGATCAGGCGATGCCGAGAATCGTGTGCAGCAGTGCTGTCAGTTCAGCTTCGAAGTGGGGGCGGGCCGCCACCCGGCGGGTGCGGGCCAGGTCGTTTGCGATGGTCAGGGCCGCGTGGACCGTTATCTTCGCCTCCCGTGGGGGGAGCTGAGGCTGCACCGCTGAAAGCAGAGTGACCCACTGGGTGACGTAGTCGCGTTGGATGCGCAGGAGGTCGGCTTTGTCGCGGTCCGGCATCGTCACCCGGTCCGCGGAGAACGACACCAGCAGTTCTGGCGTGTGCAGAATCGTGTGCACATACGAGGCCGCCAGCCTGTGCAGCGCCGAGCGTTCGTCGGTGGCCTGCAGCGCTCGCTCGGCTGCCAGGGCCAGGCGGTCCGCCGCGCGGTGTCCGATTGCCACCATCAGGGCGGCCTTGCTTGGGAAGTGGCGGTAGACGCTCGGGCCCGCGATGCCGGCTGCTGCGCCGATGTCCTCCATGCTCACGTCGTGGAAGCCTCGCTGGGCGAACAGCGCCGTTGCCTCCGCCAGGACCTGCTCTCGGCGGGACGGTGTGCCCAGACGCAACGGCGGCGTGTCCGATTGCGCGGAGACCGGCGTTGGGAGTGTGGTGTTGAGCACACCGAGGGCCAGCTCGACCAGTAACTGAGCGAAGCGGCGGCGGGCCACGGCCGTGTGGTGGACCGACACGCTGCCGAACACCGACAGGGCTGCCCAGCACAGCAGCTCGGCGTCCTCCGCGGGCAGTTCCGGGCGCTGAACGAGCAGCGCCTTCGACCACGACGCCAGCGTCAGCGCCGACCGGCGGGCGATCTCCCGCTGGTCTTCCTTCGGGAGGTGACGGCCTTCCCAGCGCCACAGTGCCGCGATCTCGCGTCGCTCGACCGCCTGGGTTGCCAGCTGGCCCAGCAGGTCTTTCAGCTGGTCGGCAGGCGGAACCGAGTCCGACAGTGCCGAAGCCGTCGCCGCCTCCAGATCCTCGAAACCGCCGAGGACGACGTACGCGAGGATCGCCTGCTTGTCCGCGAAGTGCCGGTACAGCGCCGGGCCGGTGACGCCCGCCGCGTCCGCGATGTCCTTGATGCCGACGCCCGGGAAGCCGCGCGCGCGGAACAGCTCCGCGGCGACCGCGGCCAGCTGGGCCTTGCGGTCGCGCGGTCGCACAGAGCGTACGGAGTCGGTCATGGTTAGTCGACGATAGCGGTTAACGGCACAGAGGCAACTCATTGACACCATGGGGTTATCCGGCGATATGTTAATGGCCATTAGCCCTACTGGCCGGTATCATCGGTCACGGTACGAAGACGTCCCATCCGCTCGCGAGGAGTTGTCAGTGAGTAGCGAGGCCTACATCTACGAGGCGATCCGCACGCCTCGCGGCAAGAACAAGGGCGGTGCCCTCCACGGCACCAAGCCGGTCGACCTGGTGGTCGGCCTGATCGAAGAGCTGAAGGTCCGTCACCCGAACCTCGACCCCGCCGTGATCGACGACGTCGTGCTCGGCGTCGTCTCGCCGGTCGGCGAGCAGGGCGCGGTCATCGCGCGCACCGCCGCGCTGAACGCGGGCCTGCCCGAGACCGTCGCGGGCGTGCAGCTCAACCGCTTCTGCGCCTCCGGCCTGGAAGCCACCAACACCGCCGCGCAGAAGATCCGTTCCGGCTGGGACAACCTGATCATCGCCGGCGGTGTCGAGTCGATGTCGCGCGTGCCGATGGGCTCCGACGGCGGCGCGCTGTTCATGGACCCGGCCACCGCGTACGACAACTACATCGTCCCGCAGGGCACCGGCGCCGACCTGATCGCGACCATCGAGGGCTTCTCGCGCGAGGACGTCGACGCATGGGCCGTCCGCTCGCAGGAGAAGGCCGAGGCGGCCTGGTCCGGCGGCTACTTCGCGAAGTCCGTCGTCCCGGTCAAGGACATCAACGGCGTGACCGTCCTGGACCACGACGAGCACCGCCGTCCCGGCTCCACGGTCGAGGGCCTCGGCAAGCTCAAGCCGGCCTTCGCGGGCATCGGCGAGCTGGGCGGCTTCGACGCCGTCGCGCTGCAGAAGTACCACTCGGTCGAGAAGATCAACCACGTCCACACCGGCGGCAACTCCTCCGGCATCGTCGACGGCGCCGCGCTGGTGCTCGTCGGCTCCGAGCAGATCGGCAAGACCTTCGGGCTGACGCCGCGCGCCCGGATCGTGGCGACCGCGTCGATCGGCTCCGAGCCGACGATCATGCTCACCGGCCCGACCCCGGCCACCGAGAAGGTACTGAAGACCGCGGGCCTCAAGCCCGAGGACATCGACCTGTGGGAGCTCAACGAGGCGTTCGCGTCCGTCGTGCTCAAGTGGATCAAGGACCTGCACCTCGACGAGGAGAAGGTCAACGTCAACGGCGGTGCGATCGCCATGGGCCACCCGCTCGGCGCCACCGGCGCGATGCTGGTCGGCACCGTGGTCGACGAGCTCGAACGCCGCCAGGCGCGCCGCGCCCTGGTGACCCTGTGCATCGGCGGCGGCATGGGCGTCGCCACCATCATCGAGCGGGTGTGAGGACACTAATGGCTGAGAGCAAGACCATCCGCTGGGAGCAGGACGAGGACGGCATCGTCACGCTGACCCTCGACGACCCGAAGCAGTCGGCGAACACGATGAACGCCGACTTCCGCGAGTCGCTCGGCGTGACCGTGGACCGGCTGGAGGCCGAGAAGGACTCCATCACCGGCGTCGTCATCACCTCTGCGAAGAAGACCTTCTTCGCGGGCGGCGACCTGAACGACCTCATCCAGGCGAAGCCCGAGAACGCGGTCGAGTTCACCGAGTCGTCCGGCCTGATGAAGGGCCAGATGCGGCGGATCGAGCAGCTCGGCAAGCCGGTCGTCGCGGCGATCAACGGCGCCGCGCTCGGCGGTGGCCTGGAGATCGCGCTGGCGACGCACCACCGCATCGCGGCCGACGCCAAGGGCAGCCAGATCGGCCTGCCCGAGGTGACGCTGGGCCTGCTGCCCGGCGGCGGTGGCGTCGTGCGCACTGTCCGATTGCTGGGTATCCAGAGCGCACTGTTGAACGTCCTGCTGCAGGGTCAGCGCCACCGTCCGCGCAAGGCGCTGGAGCTGGGCCTGGTGCACGAGGTCGTCGACACCGTCGAGGAGCTCCTCCCCGCCGCGAAGGCGTGGATCAAGGCCAACCCCGAAGGCGGCGTCCAGCCCTGGGACGTCAAGGGTTACAAGATCCCGGGCGGCACGCCGTCCAACCCGAGCTTCGCGGCGAACCTGCCTGCGTTCCCGGCGAACCTGCGCAAGCAGATCAAGGGCGCGAACATGCCGGCGCCGCGGGCGATCCTGGCCGCCGCCATCGAGGGCTCGCAGGTCGACTTCGACACCGCGATCACCATCGAGACGCGCTACTTCATCAGCCTCGCCACCGGCCAGGTCTCGAAGAACATGACGAAGGCGTTCTTCTTCGACCTGCAGACGATCAACTCCGGCGGCTCGCGGCCGGACGGCTTCGAGAAGTACACGGCCAAGAAGGTCGGCGTGCTCGGGGCCGGGATGATGGGTGCCGCGATCGCGTACGTGTCGGCGAAGGCCGGCATCGACGTCGTCCTCAAGGACGTCTCGCTCGAGGCGGCCGAGAAGGGCAAGGGCTACGCGGCCAAGATCGAGCAGAAGGCCCTTTCGCGCGGCAAGACCACGCAGGAGAAGTCGGACGCGCTGCTGGCGAAGATCAAGCCGACCGCCGACCCGGCCGACTTCGCGGGTGTCGACTTCGTGATCGAGGCCGTGTTCGAGAGCGTCGAGCTCAAGCACAAGGTGTTCGGTGAGATCGAGAGCGTCGTCAACGCCGACGCGGTGCTGGGCTCCAACACCTCGACCCTGCCGATCACCACCCTCGCCGAGGGCGTGCAGCGGACCGAGGACTTCATCGGGATCCACTTCTTCTCGCCGGTGGACAAGATGCCGCTGGTCGAGATCATCTGCGGCGAGAAGACGTCGCCGGCGACGCTGGCGAAGGTCTTCGACTACACGCTGCAGATCAAGAAGACCCCGATCGTCGTCAACGACAGCCGCGGCTTCTTCACCTCGCGCGTCATCGGCACGTTCATCAACGAGGCCGTCGCCGCACTGGGCGAGGGCGTCGAGCCGGCGTCGATCGAGCAGGCGGGTTCGCAAGCCGGCTACCCGGCGCCGCCGCTGCAGCTGATGGACGAGCTGACGCTGACCCTGCCGCGCAAGATCCGCAAGGAGACCCGCGAGGCGGTCGAGGCCGCGGGCGGCACCTGGAAGGGGCACGCGTCGGAAGGCGTCATCGACCGGATGGTCGAGGAGTTCGACCGCAAGGGCCGCTCGACGGGCGCGGGCTTCTACGAGTACGGCGAGGACGGCAAGCGCACCGGATTGTGGCCGGGCCTGCGTGACGCCTTCAAGTCCGGTTCCGCCGAGGTCCCGTTCGAGGACCTCAAGGAGCGGATGCTGTTCGCCGAGGCGCTCGAGACGGTCAAGTGCTTCGACGAAGGCGTGCTGACGTCGGTGGCGGACGCCAACATCGGCTCCATCTTCGGCATCGGCTTCCCGGCGTGGACCGGCGGTGTCATCCAGTACATCAACCAGTACGAGGGTGGCCTGCAGGGCTTCGTCGACCGGTCGCGCGAGCTGGCCGCCCGGTACGGCGACCACTTCGAGCCGCCGGCTTCGCTGGTGGAGAAGGCCGCCAAGGGCGAGATCTACGAATAAGAGCTGACGTCGGAGGCCGTCACCGGGAGTCCCTGGTGACGGCCTTCGGCGTTATTCGACGACGAGGTCGACCTCTTTGGCTGCCTCGGCCTCGGTCTTCCAGGTCGTTCCGCGCGCGTGTTGTCCCCGGCGTGGAAGCCGTAGCGTTCATCGCCTTTCTCGACGCCGGTGAACGTTCGTTCACGCGGTGATGTGCGGGCGTGTCCGCCTGTTTGTCCGCTCCAGTTCGCCCCAAGGCCATCGGGCGCGGTTAATCTCCGCCCATGCGCCGTCCTGTCACGGTGGTACTCGCCGCCGTCCTGTTCGCCTCGAGTCTGACAACGATGTCAGCCGCCTCCGGGCTGAGTCCTGCCGACTTCGTCGATCCGCTCATCGGCTCCGCCGGCGACGGCAACACCTACCCCGGCGCCACCGCGCCGTTCGGGATGCTCGCCTGGAGTCCCACCAGCACGCGCGGCGATCAGACGAGCACGGGCGCCGCCAACGGCTACCAGTACGACACCGCCCGGATCCGCGGCCTGAGCCTCACGCACGTCAACGGCGCGGGCTGCAACCCGGGCGCCGCGGGGGACGTGCCGATCCTGCCGTTCGCCGGCGACGTCACCTCCTCGCCGACCGCCGACACCACCGACGCGACCTACGCGAGCAACTTCAGCCACGCCGACGAATCGGCGACCCCGGGCCGCTACAAGCTCGGTCTGCAGAACGGCGTCACGACCGACGTCGCCGCGACCGAACGCACCGCGATCGGCACCCTGCAGTACCCGGCGGGCAAGCCCGCCAGCCTGCTCTTCCGGACGTCGAACTCGCTCAACGGCAGTGAAGACGCCGAGACGCACCTCGACCCGGCGAACCGCAAGGTCACCGGGTCCGTGCTCACCGGCGCGTTCTGCGGGCGCCGCGCGAACGGTGGTGTCAACAACCGCAAGTCCTACTACCGCCTGTACTTCACCGCGCAGTTCGACCAGCCGTTCGCCGGCACCGGGACGTGGAAGGACGCGACGCTCCAGCCGGGCGGTCTCGACCAGACCGGCGGCGAGGGCTACGCGACCGGCGCCGACCGCGCCGGCCGGGGTTCCGGTGGGTACGTCACCTTCGCGCCCGGCAGCAAGGTCACCATGCGGATCGCGATCTCTTACGTCTCCCTCGAAGGTGCGGAGCGCAACCTGCGGGCCGAGCAACCGTCCAAGTCCACTGTGGACAGCGTCGCGACCGCGACGAAGAAGGCGTGGAACACCGAGCTGAGCCGCGTGGACGTCAGCGGCGGCACGGCCAACCAGCAGATCACCTTCTACACCGCGCTCTACCACGGCCTGCAGCAGCCGAACCTCGTGAGCGACGTCGACGGCCAGTACCTCGGGATGGATCAGAAGCCCCACCGCCTTGCCCGGGGCCAGGACGCGCAGTACTCCAACTTCTCCGGCTGGGACCAGTACCGCGCGCAGGTGCAGCTCCTGGCGCTGCTCGAACCCCGCGTCGCCGGGAACTTCGCGCAGTCGCTCTACAACTACGCGCAGCAGAACGACGGCGTCTGGGATCGCTGGGTGCACGTCAACGGCGCGACGCACGTGATGACCGGCGACCCGACGGCCGCGACACTCGCGACGTTCTACGCCATGGGCGTCCGCAACTTCGACTACCGCGGTGCGTTCGACTCGCTCTACAAGCAGGCGACCGTGCCGCGCCCGGAAGGCATGCAGGACGGCGGTTGCCCGGGGCAGTGCGTCGGCCAGCGGCCGAACCTCGCGCAGTACCTGACGTCGCACTACGCGCCCAACGACGTCTGCCACTGCTGGGGCGGCGCCGCGGAGACGCTGGAAGACGCGGTCGCGGACTTCGCAATCGGACATTTCGCAGAGCTGCTGGGCCGCACTCGCGAAGCCGCGGAGCTGCATGCCCGGGGTGCGTACTGGCGCAACGTGTACAACCCGGAGACCGGCTACATGCAGGCCCGCAACGTCGACGGCAGCTGGGTGACGCCGTTCGACCCGGCCAGCGACCGCGGTTTCGCGCAGGGCAGCGCGGCGGCGTACACGTGGATGGTCCCGCAGGACGTCTCCGGCCTCGCCGACGTGATGGGCGGCAAGGCGAACGCCGTCACCCGCCTCGACGGCTTCTTCCACGACGCGAACGGGAACTGGCAGCTCAAGGGCGGCGGCCCGCTCAAGTACGACCCGACGAACGAGCCCGACATCCACGCGCCGTGGCTGTACAACGAGCTCGGCCAGCCGTGGAAGACGCAGGAGACCGTCCGGCAACTGGTGAACTCGGTCTACGGGACCGGGCCGTCGGGCCTGCCCGGCAACGACGACCTCGGCACGATGTCCGCCTGGTACGTCTTCGCCGCACTCGGCATCTACCCGCGCACGCCGGGCTCGGGCGAGCTGCTGCTGTCGAGCCCGCTGTTCCCGAGCGCCGTGATCCGCCCGGAGGCCGGGGCGCCGATCCGGATCACGACGTCGGGCAGCGGCAAGTACATCGCGGACGTCCGGCGTGGCGGACGTCCGCAGCGGGACTGGAAGCTCGACGCGTCCTTCCTGCACACCGGCAGCTCCCTGGATGTCCGATTGTCGGAAACGCCGACCACCTGGGGGAGCTGACCGGCACCTGTCCCCCTGATCGAGTCGGCCGCGGCGCGAGTACTGTCTGGGCATCCTGTCGTACGCACGAGGGAGACCTGGCGACTTGACAGTACCTGTTCACCAGACCATTTTAGTGGTTGACGTAGCAGGCTATAGTGCGGCCGAAAGAACCACGACTGACGTCACCGATTTGAAAAAGGGTCTGCACCACGCATTAAAGACCGCCTTCGATGGTTCCGGCGTGCCCTGGGATCAAGTTCGTGTAGAAGGTTGTGGTGACGGTTATTTCGTGCTCGTTCCCGGCCGGTTCGGCAAATCGGTGTTCGTTGAGCGGTTCCCCGCTTTGCTGGCGGAGGCGGTTCGCGTACACAACGCTCGTCATCGCAGGCAAGCGCACATGCAGCTGCGGATGGCCCTGCACGCGGGCGAGGTTGCCTATGGTGAGCACGGAGTGACCTCGCCCGCGATCAACAAAACCTTTAGCTTGGTCAACGCGCAAGTGCTAAGGAAGGCGCTTGCCGAATCCGGCGGGGTGCTGGCTCTCGCCGTGTCATCCTGGTTCTTCGACGAGGTGGTCCGGCCCAGCGCAATGGCGAATGCCGCGTCCTACCGCCGGGTGCGGACAAGAACGATCTCGGACGTTGCCTGGATAGCGCGCCCGGATGATCCGTACTCGCCGAAGAAGCTACGCGGCACCAGGAAATTGCGATTCTGGTGACAGCAGTGCTGACGGAGGACGAGTTCTCGTCGGCATTGACGAACGGGGCCCGGCGTCCGGAGTGCAGCTCAGGGTTCCAGCGCGACGTGCGGGAGACGGCGGTCCAGCCACTTGGGCAGCCACCACGCCCGCGCGCCGAGCAGGCGCATGATCGCCGGGACGAGCAGGCAGCGGATCACCAGTGCGTCCAGCAGCACCGCCACCGCCAGGCCGAGCCCGAACTGCGCCAGCATCCGCGACGGGTCGAGGAGGAACGCGCCGAACACCAGCACCATGATCGCGCCGGCGGCGGTGATCACGCCGCCGGTCGCGGCCAGGCCTTCGCGCACCGCGATCCGCGCGTTGCCGGTGCGCCGCCACTCTTCGTGCATCCGCGACACGAGGAACACCTCGTAGTCCATGGACAGGCCGAACACGATGGCGAAGATCATCACCGGCACGAACGCCTCGATCGGGCCCGGCTGCGCGCCGAACCAGCCGTCGCCGAACACGAGCGTCATCACGCCCAGCGAGGCGCCGATGCTCAGGAGGTTCAGCAGCGCCGCCTTGAGCGGGATGAGGACCGACCGGAACACGACCATCAGCAGCAACGCCGACAGCCCGACGACCACCAGCACGAACAACGGCAGGCGGTCGGCGACGGCGTCGGCGAAGTCCGTCGCGGCCGCGACCGAACCGCCGACCAGGTAGTGGCCGGGCAGCGACGGCAGGACCTCGGTCCGCAGGCGCGTCACCAGTTCGGCAGTCGCCTCGTCCTGCGGTGACGTCGTCGGGAACGCGAGCACCGTCCGGCCCGTCGGCGGCAGTGCGCGGGCGATCCCGGGAGTCGACGCGAGTCGCTGCTGCAGGGCGACGGGATCACCGTCCTGCGTGACGACGGCGAGAGGTCCGCTGAAGCCCGGGCCGAACCCTTCGGCCATCAGGTCGTACGCCCTGCGCGTCGTCGACCCAGCGGGGTCGGTGCTCGAGTCGGCGAACCCGAGCCGCATGCCCGCGGCCGGGATGGCCAGCCCGACGAGGACGATCAGCCCGATCGCCAGCGGCGCGAGCGGCCGACGCTGGACGCCGTCCGCGAGCCGTCGCCAGGCCCCGCCGTGCTCGCGCTTGGTCGCGTGCTTCCGGATGCCGCGTTCCAGCCGCTTGCCGAACAGGGACAGCAGCGCGGGGAGCAGCGTCACCGACGCGAGCATCGTCATGAGGACGGTGAGCGCGACGGCCAGCGCGACGCCCTGCAGCCCACCGAGCCCGAGGGCGAGCAGGCCGAGCAGCGCGATGATGACCGTCGTCCCGGCGAACAGCACCGAGCGCCCGGCGGTGTCGAGTGCGCGCCGCGCCGCGCTGTCGCGGTCGTAGCCGTCGAGGATCTCGCTGCGGTAGCGGGAGAAGATGAGCAGTGCGTAGTCGACGCCGACGCCGAACCCGACCAGCATCATCAGGGGTGACGTGTAGCTCGCGATGTCGACGTAGTGCGAGACGATCGTGATCGCGCCGAGCGTGCTGCCGACCGCGAACACCGCGGTGATGACCGGCAGGCCCGCCGCGAGCAGCGAGCGGAACAGGAACACGAGCACGACCAGCGCTGCGAGCAAGCCAACGCCCTCTGCGGGCCCGCCGCCCTCCGAGATGCGCTCGATCGGGTCGCCGGCCAACGCCACTTCGACCGGTCCGGCTTGTTTCGCGGCGTCGGCGAACTTGACGATGTCGTCGTACGGAAGGTCGGCCGACGCCGCGTCGAAGGTGACGGTCGCGTAGCCGATCCGGCCGTCGGGCGACAACGTCTCGAAGGGCCCGGTCACCGACCGCACGTGCGGCTGCAATCGGACATTTCCCAGAACTTCTTCGATCGCAGCTCGCTGCGTGGCGAGCCCGTTGTCGGCCTTCAGGACGATCTGCGCCGTTGCTCCGGACTGCGCAGTGTTCTTCAGGAGGTCGACGACCTGCTGCGACTCGGTGCCCGGCAGGGAGTTGTCGTCGTGGAAGGCGCTCCCGGTGAGCCGGGACGTGAACGTGACGGCGAGGAGGACCAGGGCCCAGAGCGCGACGGCGAGCCACCGGTGACGTTGCGCCCAGCCGGCCAGGCGCGCCAGCCGTCCGCCGGAGGTGCGAGTGATGGTGTCCATGGTGGACAAGAATCCGCGAGAACTGCCCTACTCCGCGTCGCGCTCCGGAGGGCACTTCGTGTGCTCCCAGCGGTGTCCCTTAAGGCCTTTCCCGTACTCCCGCGGGTGTACGGCTCAGGGGGTGAGCCAGCGCGGCGTCACCGCGCCGGACTCGTACGCGAGCACGACCAGCTGCGCGCGGTCGTGGGCACCCGTCTTCGTCATGATGCGGCTGACGTGCGTCTTCGCCGTCGCCGGGCTGAGAGCGAGCTCGCGGGCGATCTCGTCGTTCGACAGCCCGGCCGCGACCAGGGACAGCACCTCGCGTTCGCGGTCGGTGAGCCGGTCCAACGCCGGTGACGGCGCCGGGCGGGTGACGCGCGCGGCGAACTCGGAGATCAGCCGCCGCGTGATGGACGGCGCCAGCAGCGCGTCACCACGGGACACGACGCGCACGGCGTGGATCAGCTCCATGGGCTCGGTGTCCTTGACCAGGAACCCGCTCGCGCCCGCGCGCAGTGCGCCGTAGACGTCTTCGTCGAGGTCGAACGTGGTGAGGATGACGACCTTCGTGCCGGCCATCGCCGGGTCCGCGAGGAGGTGCCGCGTGGCGGCCAAGCCGTCGAGGACCGGCATCCGGATGTCCATCAGCACGACGTCCGGGCGGTGGTCGTGCGCGGCCTGCAAGGCCTCGCGCCCGTCGGCGGCCTCGGCGACGACGTCGATGTCGGCTTCGCCGTCCAAAATGGACCGGAAGCCGGCGCGGACGAGCCGCTGGTCGTCGACGAGCAGGACGCGGATCATCGGCCCATCATCGCACCGGAAGCCGGGCGCGAACGCGGTAGCCGCCGCCTTCGCGTGGTGCGGCGGTCACGTCGCCGCCGAGTGCTCGCGCGCGTTCGGTCATGCCGCGGATGCCGTTGCCCGCGGGGGCGGTGCCGCCGCGTCCGTCGTCGTCGATCTGCACGGACAGCTCGGTTTCGCCGTAACCCAATCGGACAACGACGGTCTCCGCGGCGGCGTGCTTCGCGACGTTCGTCAGAGCTTCCTGGACGACCCGGAACGCGGCGTGCTCGACGTCCGGCGGCAGGTCCCGGGCGACACCGTCGATCTCGGTGCGCACGGTCAGCCCGGACGCGCCGGCCGATTCGGCCAGTTCCGCGACGCGGGAGAGTGCGGGTCCGCCGCTCTGGCGCAGCATGCCGAGCGTCGCGCGCAACTCCTGGAGTGCGGTCTTGCTCGCGTCTTTGATCGCCCCGAGCGCTTCCTCCGCCTGCTCCGGGTCACGGCGATGCAGTGCAGCTCCGGCCTGCACGTTGATCAGCGCCAGGTGGTGGCCCAGCGCGTCGTGCAGCTCTCGCGCGATGCGGAGACGTTCGTCAGTCCGCGCTTCGGTTGCTTTGGTGCGCTCGGCCGCAGCGCGGAAATGCACGACCGCACCGCCCGCGACCAGCGCGACGAACCAGCCGGTCATCAGGAAGAACGCGAAGTTGTCGACGTGCCGTCCGGACCGCGAGCTGATCTCACCGACCACGACGCCCGCCATCGCCGCGACGACCAGCAGCGCGGCGCCGCGGATCCGCCCGGCCGCGGCGGCGGTGTAGAGCGTGTAGGCGAAGGCCAGCAGCACCAGCCCGTCCGGATCGGTCAGCGGGTAGTAGAGCGCGCAGCAGACGAGCGCGAACCCGGCGACGGCCAGCGGGTACCGGCTGCGCAGGAACAGCGCGGCGCAGCAGGCGACGGTCAGGATCCAGCCGAGCACGACGTGGTTCCCGGGTTCGGCGGTGTCGCTCAGGACGGCGAACAGTGACCCCGCGAGCACGGCGACGGTGACCGCGAGTTCGGCGGCGTACCGCCGTAACCAGGACATACGGCGAGTCTAGGACGTCGGCTGCCGAGACGGCCGTCCGCGCGGGGCGGGATTTGCCCACAACGCCGCGGATTTCGCCTGCGATTTTCTTTGTAACAAACGATTTCCGGCCACCGACTAGGCGGCATTGGTTCGCTTGGCTAAGGAGTGGTCGTGGGTAAGAAGCTCGGGTTGATCCTGGCGGCAGGCCTGCTGGTCGCGGGCTGTGGTGTCAGTCCGCCCCAGGTCAAGGACACCGGCAACGTCGGCGTCATCGAATCGACGTCGCCGACGTATTCGACGCCCGCGTATTCCGTTCCGATCACGACGCCGGTCACGACCGCGGCGCCCACCACGTCCGAAGTGCCCGTCGCCACGGCGGTTCCGGCCGCCCCGCAGACGACCGCACCCAAGTCCGTCGCGCCCAAGGTCGCCGCGCCGAAGACGACCGCGGCGAAGGCCCAGGCGCCAAAGACCACGGCCAAGCCCGCACCGCAGCCCGCCGCGTGCGGTGCCGACTACTACCGCAACGTCGACGGCAACTGCGTCCACCGGCCCGGCAACAACCCCGCCGGCGCGACAGCCATCTGCAAGGACGGCAGCTACAGCTACAGCCAGAACCACTCCGGCACCTGCTCGGGACACGGCGGAGTGCGCACCTGGCTGTGAGATGTGCGGCATCAAGCACGATTCGATCGGAAACCCCCATCGCGTAGGTACAGTGCATGAAGTTGCATGATGCGTACTAACTACACACTGGGGGTGTGGTGTCCCGTCCCGAAGGGTCCAGCCGCGCGATCGTCATCGTCCTCGCCTCGTGCGGCCTGGTGGCGTCGTTCATGCAGACCCTGGTCGTGCCGCTGATCCCGGTGTTCCCGAGGCTGCTGCACGCCTCGCCCGCCGATGCGTCGTGGGTGGTCACCGTGACGCTGCTCGCCGCGGCGGTGATCACCCCGGTCAGCGGGCGGCTCGGCGACCTCTACGGCAAGCGGCGGATGATCCTCGTCAGCCTCGCCGTGCTCATCGCGGGTTCCGTCGTCTCCGCGACGACCAGCGCGCTCGCGTTCCAGATCCTCGGCCGCGGCCTGCAGGGCTGCGCGATGGGCGTCATCCCGCTCGGCATCAGCATCATGCGCGACGAACTTCCGCCCGAACGCGTCGGCGGCGCGATCTCCCTGATGAGCGCGACGCTCGGGGTGGGTGGCGCGATCGGCCTCCCGGTCGCGGCGATCGTCGCCGAGAACGCCGACTGGCACGTCCTGTTCTGGACGGCCGCCGGGCTCGGGCTGGCCTGCGCGCTGCTGATCCTCACCGTGGTTCCGGAGTCGTCGGTGCGCACGCCCGCGCCGTTCGACTACTTCGGGGCATTCGGCCTCGCGGCGGGGCTGCTCTGCCTGCTGATCCCGGTGGTGAAGGGCGGCACGTGGGGCTGGACGAGCCTGCCGACGCTCGGGCTGGCCGCGCTGGCCGTCGTCATCCTGCTCGGCTGGGGCGCTTACCAGCTGCGCCGGCACGATCCGCTGGTCGACCTGCGGGTCTCCTCCCGCCGTCCGGTGCTGTTCACGAACCTGGCGTCGATCATGGTCGGCTTCGCGTTGTACGCCATGGCGTTGTCGTTCCCGCAGCTGCTGCAGGCGCCGTCGTCGACCGGCTACGGCCTCGGCCAGTCGATGGTCGAGTCCGGGCTCACGCTCGCGCCGAACGGCCTGGTGATGATGCTGCTCTCGCCGGTGTCGGCGCGGCTCATCAACCGGTTCGGCCCGCGCCCGACGCTGATGACCGGCGCGCTGGTGATCGCGGTCGGGTACGCGTTCGCGATCGTCCTGATGGACAACGCGCTCGAGCTCATCACGGCGTCGGTGATCATCGGCGCCGGCGTCGGGATCGCGTACGCGGCGATGCCCGCACTGAT
Source organism: Amycolatopsis heterodermiae (assembly GCF_034929455.1). Lineage (NCBI taxonomy): Bacteria > Bacillati > Actinomycetota > Actinomycetes > Pseudonocardiales > Pseudonocardiaceae > Amycolatopsis > Amycolatopsis heterodermiae. The sequence goes on along the minus strand of NZ_JAYFSI010000001.1, from coordinate 454,152 downwards.
CATGGGCTCCGTGCCGGTCACCGAAACCGCGTCCGCGAACGGCCTGAACGCGCTGATGCGGTCGGTCGGCACGGCGGTCTCGAGCGCGGTGATGGCGGCGATGCTGGCGCAGTTGACGATCAGCGTCGGCGGCCTGGCGGTGCCTTCGCTGGCCGGGTTCCGCGCGACGTTCGCGGTGGCCGCGGGCGCAGCTCTGGCGGGTGTCGCATTGGCCGCGTTGGTGCCGAAGCGACGCCCGGCGCCGATCCTGGTCGGCGTCGCGTAGCCGCGGGTCCGGTCGGCCGTCGAAGGAGCCAGACCCGCGGGCGTACGCGGTCAGTTCTTGCGCGCCACCAGGGCCAGGCCGCCGCACTCCGACGGGTCCGCCGGCACGTCCTCGGGCGAGTCCGGGCGCCACTCCGGGATGAACACGATCCCGGGGTCGACGATCTCGAAGCCGTCGACCAGCGCGCGGAGCTCGTCCGCAGAGCGCGGGACGACCGGGTTGGAGCTCTTCTTGTACATCGCCACGGCACGCGCCGTCTCGTCGCTCTGCCGCTCGTGCGTGGCGGACGACAGCGCCAGGTAGCTGCCGGGCGCGAGCGCGTCGCGGTAGGCCCCCAGCAGCCGGGCGGGGTCGCGCTCGTCCGGGATGAAGTGCACGAACAGCGCCATCACCACCATCACCGGCTGGTCCAGGTCCAGCATCATCTCGGTGGTGTCGTGCTCGAGGACGTCGTCCGGGAACTCGGCGTCGGCGAACACCATCGCCGCGTTCTCGTTGTCCTCCAGCACGATCTCGCTGTGCGCCACGGCGACCGGCTCGTTGTCCACGTAGACGACCCGGGACGTCGGGTCGGCGGCCTGCGCCACCTCGTGCACGTGCCCCACGGTCGGCATGCCCGAGCCGATGTCGAGGAACTGCCGGATGCCCTGGTCCATCCCGAACCGGATGGCGCGGCGCAGCCACTGCCGGTTGAGCTGCGCCCGCTCCCGCGCGTTCGGCTGCGCCGTCAGCACCTGCTCGGCGAACATCCGGTCGACGGCGTAGTTCAGTTGGCCGCCGAGGATGTAGTCGTACACGCGCGCGGCGTTCGGCTTCTCGAGGTCGATGCCGCGCCTAGCGAGTTCGTCTTCGGTCATCCGCCGCTCCCGGGCTCAGGTGTGACGCGAGAATAGCCGGACACCCGGTCAGGCCTTGCGCGCGACCAGGGCCAGCTGGCTGGCCAGCTCCGGGTGCTCGCCGACCTCGCCGGGGTCGTCCGGTCGCCACTGCGGCGTGAACACGATGCCCGGCTCGACGAGCTCGAAGCCGCCCAGGAGTGCCTGCAGCTCGTCGCGGGACCGCGCGACCACGTTCGTGCCGTTCTTCTGGTACAGCTCGGCCGCGCGGCGCACCTCTTCGCCCTGCCCTTCGAAGGTGCCCGACGACATGGCCAGGTAACTGCCGGGCGCCAGCGCGTCCCGGTAGGCCGCGACCAGGCCTGCGGGGTCGCGCTCGTCCGGGATGAAGTGCACGAACGCGGCCATGATCAGCATCACCGGCTGGTCGAAGTCCAGCATCATCTCGGTGGTGTCGTGCTCGAGGACGCGCTCCGGGTACTCCGCGTCCGCTTGCACCATCACCGCGTTCTCGACGTCCTGCAGCACGATCTCGCTGTGCGCGACGGCGACCGGCTCGTTGTCGACGTAGACCACCCGCGACTTCGGGTCGATCGCCTGGACGACCTCGTGGACGTGCCCGACGGTCGGCATGCCCGAGCCGATGTCCAGGAACTGCCGGATCCCCTGCTCGGCGCCGAACCGGACGGCGCGCCGCAGCCACTTCCGGTTCATCAGGGCCAGGTCCTTGGACTCCGGCCGCACCGCGAGGATCTTGTCCGCGAACATCCGGTCGATGGCGTAGTTGAGCTTGCCGCCGATCAGGTAGTCGTACACGCGCGCCGCGTTCGGCTGGTCGAAGTCGATGCCGCGCTGCGCGTGCTGGTCGGTCATGGCCGCTCCTCGCCGTCGATGTGACGGCGAGGATAGCCGGATTCAGAGCAGCGGCGGCACCACGGCGTCGATGAGATGCGGCCCGGGTTCGGCGAACGCGCGCTGCAGTTGTTCGGCGAGTTCCTCGGCGGTCGTCGCGCGGGTCGCGGGCACGCCCATGCCCTCCGCGATCTTCACGAAGTCCATGTCCGGGCGCGACAGGTCGAGCAGCTCGTTCGCCTTCGGCCCGCCCTGCGCCCCGACGCGCTGCAGCTCCAGCCGCAGGATCGCGTACGCACGGTTGTTGAGCAGCACCGTCGTGACGTTCAGGTTTTCCCGGGCCTGCGTCCACAGCGCGGAGATCGTGTACAGCGCGCTGCCGTCGGACTGCAGGTTCAGGACGGGACGCTCCGGAGCTGCAACGGCCGCACCGGTCGCGACCGGCATGCCGTAGCCGATCGCGCCGCCGGTCAGCGTCAGGACGTCGTGGCGCGGCGCGCCCGCCGTCGCGGCCGGCAGCATCAGGCCGGACGTGTTGGCCTCGTCGGCGATGATCGCGTTGTCCGGCAGGGTCGCGCCGATGACGTCGACCCAGTTCTGCGGGGTCAGCGGGCCGCTCGGAACTGCGGGGCGGGACGCCTGCTGCAGCTCCGGCTCGGTGTCCGCGGCGACGAGGTCGGCGACCTCGTTCAGCGCGCGCGTGACGTCCTGTCCGACCGACGCAAGCGTGTGCACCTGGGCACCTTCCGGCACCAGGTCGCTCGGCTTGCCCGGGTAGGCGAAGAACGACACCGGCGCCTTCGTGCCCGCGATGACGATGTGCTTGATCCCGTCGAGCTGGTAGGTGACCTGCTCGGCGAGGTAACCGAGACGTTCGATCGTCGGCAGGCCCTCGCCGCGCTCGAGCCGGGACGGGAAGGTCTCGACGAACGCCTTCGCGCCGGTCGCGGCCGCGATCCGGCTGGCCGCGCGCAGGCCTTCTTCGCGGCACGCATCGCCGCCGATCAGGAGCGCGACCGGTTCGCCGGTGCCGAACACCGCGGCGACGTCCTTGACGGTGGTCGCGTCGACGGCCTGCGGCACGCGCGGCGGGATCGGCGCGCACGTCTCGCCGCCTTCGCCCCACGAGGCGTCCGCGGGGAGGATCAGCGTCGCGACGCGGCCGGGGGCGTCCTGCGCGGCGGCGACCGCAGCGGCGGCGTCCGCGCCGACGTCCTTGGTGTGCTCCGAGCGGCGCACCCAGCCTTCGAGCGAGCTCGCGATCGACTCGATGTCCGACTCGAGCGGCGCGTCGTACTGCTTGTGGTAGGTCGCGTGGTCGCCGACGACGTTGACGATCGGCGTGTTCGCGCGGCGCGCGTTGTGCAGGTTCGCCAGGCCGTTGCCCAAGCCGGGGCCGAGGTGCAGCAGCGTCGCGGCTGGCTTGCCGGCGATGCGCGCGTAACCGTCTGCAGCTCCGGTGACGACGCCTTCGAACAGCGCCAGCACGCCCCGCATCTCCGGGACGGTGTCCAGCGCGGCGACGAAGTGCATCTCCGACGTGCCGGGGTTGGCGAAGCACACTTCGACGTCGGCGTCGACCAGGGTGCGGATCAGGGACTGGGCGCCGTTCATCTCGCTCATGCGGTTCCTTCGGTGAAGAGAACGCCGGGGTTGAGGATCCCGGCGGGGTCGAAGCTCTGCTTGATCCGGCGCATCAGCTCGATCTTCGCCGGGTCTTCGAGTTCCTGGTAGTACGCCGCTTTGGTGCGGCCGAGGCCGTGCTCCCCGGAGATCGCGCCGCCCAGCTCCATGGCGTGCGCGAAGATGTCGGTGAGCAGCTGCTTGCGCTTGTCGCTGTCCTTGCAGAAGATCCCGAGGTGCACGTTGCCGTCGCCGGCGTGCCCGCAGCCGATCGCGCCGCCGCCCGCGGCCATCGCGAGCTCCCGTGCCTTCTTGATGAACACCGGCATCGCGGTGCGCGGGACGACGACGTCGATCACGTCGTCCGCGCCGGCCGCCTTCGCGGTCCAGAAGGCCTTCTCGCGAGCTTCGATGAGCTTGCGCGCGGCGCCGCCGTCGAGGACGTAGACGTCGGTCGCGCCGAGTTCGCCGAGCAGCTCGCCGACGGTCTCGACGTCCTGCTCCAGCCGCTGCGCCTCGCGGTTCTCCAGCGCGACGACGAGGTACGCCTCGGTCGTCTCGCGGATCTTGTCCGGCACGCCGAGCTCGAGCTTCTCGTTGTAGACGATCGCCGCCATCGTCAGGTTGTCGATGTATTCGAGGATGTGCGGGGCGAGGCCGCTGGAGACGATCTCCGGCACGGCGGCCATCACCTGGTCGAAGTTGCCGAACGGGGCGAGCACGGTGGCGCCGTGCGTCAGGCGCGGGTGCAGCTTGACGATGATCTCGGTGGCCAGCGCGAGGGTGCCCTCGGAGCCGATGATCAGCTGCGTGAGGTCGTAGCCGGTCGAAACCTTCGACGTCTTGCCGCCGGTGCGGAGGATCTCGCCGGTGGGCAGCACGGCCTGCAGGCCGAGGACGTTGTTGCGGGTGACGCCGTACTTCACCGCGCGCATCCCGCCGGCGTTGGTGCCGACGTTCCCGCCGACGCTCGCGCTCAGCTCGCCCGGGTAGACGGTGTAGCTGAGCCCGGCTTCGGCGGTCTTGACGTCGAGTTCGGCGAGCGTGACGCCGGGCTGCACGACGGCGACGTGGTTGCCGGTGTCGATCTCCAGGACGGCGTTCATGCGCTCGAAGGAGATGACGAGACCGTCTTCACGCGGCCGCGCGGCGCCGGACAGTCCGCTGCCGGAGCCTCGCGCCGTCACTGGGACGTTGTGCTCCGAAGCGGCCTTCAACAGCTCCGCGACTTCGTCGGCAGTCGCCGGCTTCGCGACGTACGCGGGCATCTGCGGCTCCGCGGTCAGCGCTTCGTCGTGCGCGTAGTCCTCGGAGATCGCCTCGCCCGTGAGCAGGTGCTTGTCCCCGACGATCTCGGCCAGCCGTGCCGCCACGTCGCCCATCGAGAGTCTCTCCTCCGCGCCGTTGCTGTGGTGACCGCAGCGTAGTACGTACCGCCAGTACGCCGCCATGAAGATGTTTCACATTTTGCGGACGCTCGGGATTTAGCTCAGGCCAAATCTCTGGCGGGTGGCGGCGGGCGGGGCGACGCTTCCGGCATGACATCGACGTACACCTTCGAAGACGGTTTTACGGTGCGCCGCCTGGGGTTCGGCGCCATGCGGCTGACCGAGTGGGACCACGTGCCTGCCGGAGCTGCGGCGGTCGCGCGCCGGGCCGCCGAGCTCGGCGTCACCTTCTTCGACACCGCCGACGCCTACGACCTGGGATTGAACGAGGAGCTGCTCGCCGAGGCGCTCCACCCGTATCCGGAGTTGCTCGTGGCGACGAAGTGCGGGCATGTACGCCCGAGCCGCGGCGAGTGGGTCCCGCTCGGCCGGCCCGCGTACCTCCGGCAGCAGGCGGAGCTCTCGCTGCGACGCCTGCGCGTCGACCGCCTCGACCTGCTGCAGCTGCACCGGCTCGACCCGCAGGTCCCGCTTGCCGAGCAGGTCGGCGCGCTTGTCCGATTGCGGGAGGAGGGCAAGGTCGCGCGGATTGGGCTGTCCGAGGTCAGCGTCGCGCAGCTCGAAGAAGCCCGGGCCGTCGCGCCCATCGCGAGCGTGCAGAACCGCTACAACCTGACCGACCGGGCGTCCGACGACGTCCTCGACTACTGCGAGCGCGAAGGGATCGCCTTCATCCCGTGGCTGCCGATCGCGAACGGTGGTCACGCGACGGCCGGCGGCGTGCTCGGAAAGGTCGCGGCCGGTCTCGGTGCGACACCCGCTCAGGTGTCCCTCGCCTGGCTGCTGCGCCGTTCGCCGGCGGTCATCCCGATTCCCGGCACGTCGTCGCTCGCGCACCTGGAAGAGAATTGCGCGGCTGCGGAGCTGGTGCTTTCCGACGATGATTTCGCGCAGTTGTCCGAAGGCGCGTGAAACGGCCCGGCCGCGGTTTCCCGCGGCCGGGCCGTCTGTCTCACCTAGGTCAGACCAGCCAGCCGAGGACGTGCGCCAGGTGCGCGAGAACGCCCGTGAGGATGTCGTGGGCGTGGTGCGCGTGCTGGGCGAACATCTGCATGGAAAGGCTCCTTAATGAATGTTTCCTGATTCCCTGGAGTTGCTCTCGCGAGGAGCTGAATCAGGTTTTCACCGTGCTGGCGACCTGTCAAAGAGCCTATTTCGGGGAATCTCCCCGTCGCGGAATCTTCCCATGCTAAACACGTAATCCCTTCGTGTTTGACGCCGGGGTGCCCTGGTTGGCGGTCAGCCACCCTGGGTAGCGACAGGGGTGTTCATCACTGTCGGTAATTCCGACCTTGATCCGGCATCCTGGGCAGTCGCGTAGCTCGATCTGGTGATCACCGGCCACGAAAGGTGAAACTCCGACGATCACCCTTTCGGGTGACGGGAGGCGGGAAAAAGCGAACGCCGGGTGCGGTAATCGCACCCGGCGTCCCCTTGGCGGGTAAGGGTTTCAGGCTCGCGCGAACGAGAGCGTCTCGCCCTCGACACCCCGTAACCAGAGGTCCTGCGCGGCGGCCGCCATCTCGGCCAGGCCCTCCTCGATCGTGGCGAACACGTTGCCGGGCACCCAGCCCGCGTCGCCGTTGATCAGCAGGTTGTTCCGTCCGTAGAAGATCGCGAGGTCGGTCGCGCCCTGGTCGCTGTGCGCTTCACTGCTGTCGTCGTAGCCGTACGCGGGGTTGCCGATCTCCCACGCCTCGAAGCCGAAGTACACGACGTCTCCGGGGATCGGCGTGATCGTCGGGTTCTCCCGCCCCGGCTTCGGCTCCGCGAACGGCGGCACGAGCGTGTAGACCTCGTTGCGCGCGTACTTCGCGTGGTAGGCGGAGCCGCTCTGCGGCAGCGCGTCCCACACCGCTTTGCAGGTGCGCGGTGCCTCGTCGTCGAGCAAGCGGGCCCGGCAGGAGATCCCACGCTTGTCGAGGGTGATCGTGATGTACCGGGCCATCCTCAGCTCCCCGTGACGGCCGCGACGACCTCGCCCCAGATGCGCAGCGCGTCGTCGACCTGCTCGGCGGTGACCACCAGCGGCGGGACCATCCGGACCACGTTCATGTACGGCCCGCACGTGAGCAGCAGCAGGCCGTTCTTGGCCGCGGTCTGCTGCGCCGCCGCGGCGGTCGCCGGGTCCGGCTCGCCGTCGGCCGTCGTGAACTCCGAGCCGACCAGCAGCCCGAGCCCGCGCACCTCGCCGATCGCCGGCGTCTTGTCCGCGATCAGCCGCGCGCCGTCGAGCAGCTGCTGCCCGCGCTCCGCGGCGTTCTCGACGAGGTTCTCCTGCTGGATCACCTCGAGCGTCGCGATCGCGGCGGCGCACGAAACGGCGTTGCCGCCGTACGTCCCGCCCTGCGAGCCCGGGAACGCCTTCGCCATCAGCTCCTGCGAAGCGGCGATGCCGGACAGCGGGAAGCCGCTGGCCAGGCCCTTCGCGATGAGGACGATGTCGGGGGAGACGTCGAAGTGGTCGTGCCCCCAGAACTTCCCGGTGCGGCCGAAGCCGGTCTGGATCTCGTCGACGACCAGCAGGATCCCGTGCCGGTCGGCGCGCTCGCGCAGCCCGGCCATGAACTCGGTGTTCGCCGGGACGTAGCCGCCTTCGCCGAGCACCGGCTCGACGAACATCGCGGCGGTTTCGTTCGGCGCGCTGACCGTCTGGAACAGGTAGTCCAGCTCGCGCAGCGCGAACTTCGTCGCGGTCTGCTCGTCCCAGCCGTAGTGGTAGGCGTACGGGAACGGCGCCACGTGCACGCCGGACATCAGCGGGCCGATGCCGGCGCTGAACCGCGTCCCGGACGTCGTCATCGACGCCGCCGCGACGGTCCGGCCGTGGAAGCCGCCCTGGAAGACGACGACGTTCGGGCGCTTAGTCGCCTGCCGCGCGAGCCGCAGTGCGGCCTCGACGGCCTCGCTCCCGGAGTTCGCGAAGAACAGCGAGTCGAGGCCGCTCGGCAGGACGTCGCCGAGGCGCTTCGTGAGCTCGAGCAGCGGCTGGTGCATCACCGTCGTGTACTGCCCGTGGACGAGCTTGCCGATCTGCTCCTGCGCCGCCCGCACGACGTGCGGGTGACAGTGCCCGGTGCTCGTGACGCCGATGCCGGCGGTGAAGTCGAGGTGGCGTTTGCCGTCGACGTCGTAGAGGTAAACCCCTTCACCGTGGTCGACCACGACGGGCGTTGCCTGCTTGAGCAGCGGAGATAGCTGGGCCATGGCAGCGTGCTCCTTGGTCGGTTGAGCGGGTTGTCGATTGTTGACAATATCCATAGCATGGCCCTCGGGACAACACGTGAGGAGCAGTCGGGATGAGCGCGAGCACCGAGTCCGGCGTCGTCGACGCGGTCGGCAAGGAACTGTTCATCGGTGGCAAGTGGGTCACCGCCGAGGCCGGGAAGACCTTCCCGGTCCTGGACCCGGCGACCGGCAAGGAGCTGTGCCAGGTCGCCGACGCCTCCCCGGCGGACGGCGTCGCCGCCCTGGACGCCGCCGTCGCCGCGCAGGCGGATTTCGCGAAGATGGCGCCCCGCGAACGCGGCGAGATCCTGCGCCGGGCGTACGAGCTGCTGATGGCGCGCCAGGACGAGCTCGCCCTGCTCATGACGCTCGAGATGGGCAAGCCGCTGGCGGAGTCGAAGGGTGAGATCGCCTACGCCGCCGAGTTCTTCCGCTGGTTCGCCGAGGAGGCCGTCCGGATCGAGGGCGGTTACGCGACCGCGCCCAACGGCTCGGGCCGCTTCCTCATCACCAAGCAGCCGGTCGGCCCGACGATCCTGATCACGCCGTGGAACTTCCCGATGGCGATGGGCACCCGCAAGATCGGCCCGGCGATCGCCGCGGGCTGCACCTCGGTGATCAAACCGGCCGCGCAGACGCCGTTGTCGATGCTCGCGCTGGCCGGCATCCTCGCCGAGGCCGGGCTGCCGGAAGGCGTGCTCAACGTCGTCACGACCAGCGACTCCGGCGGCGTGATGGAACCCCTGATCCGCGACGGCCGCGCCCGCAAGCTGTCCTTCACCGGCTCCACCGGCGTCGGCCGCAAGCTCCTCGAACAGTGCGCCGACAAGGTGCTGCGGACGTCGATGGAGCTGGGTGGCAACGCGCCGTTCCTGGTCTTCGAGGACGCTGACATGGACGCCGCCATCGAGGGCGCGATGCTCGCGAAGATGCGCAACATCGGCGAGGCGTGCACCGCGGCGAACCGGTTCTACGTGCAGCGCGGCGTGGTCGAGGAGTTCTCGCGGCGGCTGACCGAGCGGATGCAGGCCCTGCCGATGGGCCGCGGCACCGAGAAGGACGTCGTCGTCGGCCCGCTGATCGACGAGGCCGCCGTCACCAAGGTGACCGAGCTGGTCAAGGACGCCACCGACCGCGGCGCGAAGGTGCTCACCGGAGGTGCCGGCGTCGACGGCCCGGGCCACTTCTACCAGGCCACGGTGCTCACGGACGTCCCGCAGGAAGCACGCCTGACGCACGAGGAGATCTTCGGGCCGGTCGCGCCGATCACGGCGTTCGACACCGAGGAAGAAGCGGTGGCGAAGGCCAACGACACCGAGTTCGGCCTGGTCTCCTACGTCTACACCAGCGATCTCAAGCGGGCGCTGCGCGTCTCCGAAGCTCTCGAAGCCGGCATGATCGGCCTGAACCAGGGCATCGTGTCGAACCCGGCCGCGCCGTTCGGCGGGATCAAGGAGTCCGGGCTCGGCCGCGAGGGCGGCTCTTTCGGCATCGACGAGTTCCTCGAGACCAAGTACATCGCGGTGGCCCTGTGACCTCCTACCGCATCGCGAGCATCCCCGGCGACGGCATCGGCGTCGACGTCACGATCGAGGCCCGCAAGGTCCTCGACGCGGCGTCGGCGAAGTTCGGTTTCTCCCTGGAGTGGACCGAGTTCGACTGGAGCTGCGAGCGCTACGCCCAGCTCGGGTCGATGATGCCGGACGACGGCGTCGCGCAGCTCTCGGCGTTCGACGGGATTCTGCTCGGCGCGGTCGGCTTCCCCGGCGTCCCGGACCACGTTTCCCTGTGGGGCCTGCTGATCCCGCTGCGGCGCGCGTTCTCCCAGTACGTCAACCTGCGTCCGGTGCGGCTGCTGCCGGGCACGACGTCGGTGCTGTCCGGGCGCAAGGCCGAAGAGCTGGAGCTGGTGATCGTCCGGGAGAACTCCGAAGGGGAGTACTCCGCGATCGGCGGGCGGCACAACGCCGGAAGGCCGGACGAGTTCGTGCTGCAGGAGTCGGTGTTCACCCGCGTCGGCGTCGAACGGATCATTCGTTACGCCTTCGAACTCGCGCGAACGCGGTCTTCGCGCGTCTGCTCGGCGACGAAGTCGAACGGGCTCATCCACTCGATGCCGTTCTGGGACGAGATCTTCGCCGAGGTCGCGGCCGAGTACCCGGACGTCCACAGTGAACAGATGCACGTGGATGCCTTGGCGGCGCGCATGGTCCAGGCGCCGGACCGGCTCGACGTCATCGTCGGGTCGAACCTCTTCGGCGACATCCTGAGCGACCTCGCGGCCGCGATCACCGGCGGCCTCGGCATGGCACCGTCCGGCAACATCAACCCATCGGGTGAATCTCCGTCGATGTTCGAAGCGGTCCACGGGAGCGCTCCGGACATCGCCGGCCAGGGCATCGCCAACCCCGTGGCACAGATCCTGGCGGCCGCGATGTTGGTCGAACACCTGGGCGAAACCGTTGCCGCGCAAGCGATCCGCGCCGCGGTGGACCGGGTGCTCGACGAGGGCCGGGTGCGCACGCCGGACCTCGGTGGCAGCGATACCACAGAACGGCTCGGCACGGCAGTGGCCGAAGCGCTGGGCTGATTTTTTGTCGGTGCTCCCCGGCACGGTGGTCGCAAGTCCACCGAGGGGGAGGAGACACCGATGTGTCAGCAGTGCGAAGACCCGGACAGATCCGGGTACCTGGAACGGCTGCGCGAGGGCGTGGCCGACCGGGGCTGGCTCGTGCAGGGCGTGGAAGGCGCCGGGCCGTACCCGCCGTGGGCCTACACGGTCGGGCTCAGCGGGTACGGCCTGCCCGAGCTGGTCGCCACCGGGCTGTCCTTGCGGACGGCCGCGAACCTGCTCAATGACATGGCGAGCCATTCGCTGCACGCTTCACCACCCGAACCCGGCGAACGGATCCCGCTGCGCGGCGGCCCGCTGATCGAGGTCGTCCCGCTCGCGGAGCCGTCGGCGCACCTCGTGTTCGCGGTCGCGTTGTACGGCCCGGAAATCCGTGCGCTGCAACTGGTCCACGCGGACGACCAGGGCCGCTGGCCGTGGTCACCCGAGTTCCGCGACGGCCACGGTGGCCAGCCGGTCCTGGGGGTGCGCCATGTCCGCTGACTGCCGGTGCGCAGTGCCGGTCGGCTGCTTCCCGATACCCGTGCCGTCCGTCCAGGTGCGCGTGTCGTCGTTCCGGGCACCCGAGCCGCCCGTCCGGGAACGCGTGCCGACCCCGCAACCACGCGTGTCGGCTCGTCGATCACGGGTGCCGACTCTGCGGTCACGCGCGTCGGTGCTCCGATCACGGGCGTTGACGGCGCGGGCAAAGGGAAGCCGTGTGCTCGGCCGGGCGGCGTGCGTGCTCGGCCGGGCGTCAGGGCACCGGTGGCGCGTGTCCGTCCACGAGGCTGGTGCCCGGCGCGAGACGCTGCACCGCGTCCTCCATGTGGGCGTCCAAGAGGGCCAGCGCCGTCTCCTCGTCGCCCTCTCGGAGCGCGTGGATGAGCTTCGTGTGCTCGTCCACGCGTTCCTCGACCCGCTGGTAGGTGCCCTGCAGCGCGGTCAGGCACATCCGGGTCTCGATGAGCAGGGTCCGGGCCATGCGGACGAGCCGTTTGCTGCCGGAGGCGTTGATGAGGGCCTCGTGGAACTTCAGGTCCGCCGTCGAAAGCGCGCTCGGGTCGTCGTCGCTTGCGGCCGCCGCCATCTCGACGACGGTCCGCTCGAGCACCTCGGCGATCCGGTCGCGTTCCCCTCCCCGGATGGCGCGCAGCATCGCGGCGCGTTCGATCGCCGAGCGGGCTGCGTAGATGTCGTAGACGTCGCCGGGCTCGAGGTCGATCACGAACAGGCCGCGGTGCCGTTCGCTGCGCAGCAGTCCCTCGGACACCAGATGCTGCATGGCTTCCCGGAGCGGCCCCCGTGACACCTGGAACCGGGCGGCCAGCTCGGTCTCGCCGAGCTGGGTGCCCGGCGGCAGGGCGCCGGTCATGATCGCGTCACGCAGCTGGCGCGCGATGACCGCGGCCGTCGACTCGCGGCTGACCGGTTCGATCTCGGGCAGCATGCCCGGCGGCAGAGCCATGTCAGGCGCCCCCGTCCGGCAGGTGCCGGAACAACGCGCCGAGCGAGCGGACGAGGCGGTGCCGCCCGGTCAGGCGCAGGCCCTCCCAGACGGTGACCTGGTTGGCGGTCAGCACGGGCTTCTTCAGCGCGGCTTCGACGGCGTTGATTTCCTGGAGCGTCCGCATCGCGGTGTCCGGCACCAGCACGGCGTCGGCGTCCGGGTGGTCGTTGCCCACGGCGAGCCGGACGACGGCCTCCGAGGTCATCGCGCCGACCTCGGCCGCGGTGACGATGTCGGCGCTGGCCATCGAGACGACCTCGATGCCGCCGGCCTTGAGGAAGTCGGCGAACAGCCGGGCGATGTCGTCCGGGTAGCTCGCGGCGACGGCGACCCGCTTGACGTCGAGAGCGCGCGCGGCGTGCACGAACGCGAAGGAGGTACTCGAAGCCGGCACGCCGGCGACGGCTCTCAGCCGGTCGATCTGGTCCTGGGCGCCGTCCCAGCCGTAGACGAAGCTGCCGCTGGTGCAGGCCCAGATGACCGCGTCGGGCTCGTGCTTCTTGAGCAGGGAGGCGCCCTCGGCGAGGCGGCTCTCGCTGCCGAGGTCCAGCAGTTCGGCGACCGCGTGCTTGTCGGTGCCGTAGATGTGCTCGACCGCGAGGCGGATGTCGCCTTCGTCGGCGGCCATCCCGCCGAGCAGCTGCTCGGCGAGCGGGTAGTCGTCTTCCGCCGCGTGGTCGGGGTAGATGAAGCCGATGGTGGTCACGGAACCTCCGGAGGGGACGCAAATTGTCGACAATCCTAGAGGGATGGTCAAGGAAAACTTTCACGACACGTCACGAAGCCACTTCCCGGGTCCGACGATGGGCAGGTTCATGCGGCGAAGGCACGCCCACATGGTCAGCTGGTTGGCCGTGAGCACCGGTTTTCCGAGGGCGGTTTCCAGTGGCTCGATCAGGTCGTAGGTCGGGAGGTTGGTGCAGCTGACGAAGATCGCTTCGGCCTCACCGTGGTCGGCGGCGAGGATGCGCTCGGCGATGGTCCGGTAGCTGACCTTCCAGATCCCGCCACCCAGCCCGAGGTGGTCACTCGCGACGGTCTTGACGTTCAGCTCGCCGAGGAAGTCGTGCAACGCCCGGGTCAGGTCGGCGTCGTACGGCGTGAGCACCGAGACGCGGTGCAGGTCGAGCTGGTGCAGCACCTCGGCCAGCGCGCCCGAGGTGGTGACGGCGTCCGGCGCGCCGGCGTCGCAGATCGCCTTGGTCAGCGAGCGCTCGTAGTCGACGCCGTTGACGAAGCTGCCCGATGTGCAGAGGTAGGCGACGACCTCCGGCTCGACGTGCAGCACGTCGCGGGTGGCGCTGGCCAGGTGGTGGCTGTCGCTCACGAGGCGCGCCATCTCCATGCTGACCGGCACCGGCTCATACGGCGTGCGGGCGAGGTGCAGCGACACCTCCATCGGCACCCACCGCCAGAGCTCGCGTTCGAGGGCGAGGTCGAAGGGGGCGATCACCCCGATGCCGCGTTGCGCCAGCGGGCCTTCGAACGCCAGGAAGTCGAAATCCAAGGCTCAGCCTCCGGAATACGTCTGAACTTGATGACACGTCCGGTGCTCCGGGGGTCGTTCCTCGGATTGTTGACAATCATACGAGCCGCTTTTACCGTGTCAACGTGATCGCCTCGGAAAACCGGGAAACTCCCGTCCTGGCCGTGCTCTGCGGCGAGCACCGTCCACCGGACATGCGTGCTGTCGAGTCCGGGGCGGTCGTGCGTTACACGGATGCGGCGGGGTTGCCCGAAGCGCTGTCCGGAGCTGACGCGCTCTTCGTCTACGACTTCCTCTCCACCGCCGTGCCCGGCGCCTGGTACGCGGCCGACCGGCTGCGCTGGCTGCACATCGCCAGCGCCGGCGTCGACCCGGTGCTGTTCCCGGGGCTCGTGGAGAGCGACGTGGTCCTGACCAACTCGCGGGGAGTCTTCGACGACGCCATCGCGGAGTACGTGCTGGGCGTCGTGCTCGCGTTCGCCAAGGACTTCGCGCGCTCGCACGACCTGCAGCGCGAGGGTCGCTGGCAGCATCGCGAGAGCGAGCGGATCGCCGGGCGCACGGCGGTGGTCGTCGGTACCGGGCCGATCGGGCGGGCCATCGCCCGGCTGCTGCGCGCGGCCGGGATGCGCGTGAGCGGCGCCGGGCGCCGCGCCCGCACCGGCGACTCCGACTTCGGCGTCGTGCACGATTCCGCGCAGCTCGCCGAGTACCTGCCCGAGGCCGACTACGTCGTCGCCGTCGCGCCGCTGACCGAGAACACCAAGGGCATGTTCGACGCGCGCGCGTTCGCCGCGATGAAGCCGTCGGCCCGGTTCGTGAACGTCGGGCGGGGTGAGCTGGTGGTCACGTCCGACCTGGTCGCAGCTCTGGCCGACGGCGGCATAGCCGGAGCTGCACTCGACGTGTTCGACACCGAACCGCTGCCGCCCGAGAGCCCGCTGTGGAGCATGCCGGACGTGCTGGTCTCGCCGCACATGTCCGGGGACTTCATCGGCTGGCGGAACACGCTGGTCGAGGTGTTCACCGAGAACTTCCGCCGCTGGCGCGCTGGGGAGCCGCTGCGCAATGTCGTCGACAAGACGCTCGGCTACGTGCCGTCGGGGAACCAGGGAGCCGGATGAACGACAGGATGCTGACCGCCAGCGAGCTCGTCGCCGCCTACGCGACCGGTGAGCTCTCACCGATCGAGGCGACGCAGAACGCGCTGCAGGCCATCGAGGCGAGGGACGGCGAGTGCAACGCCTACACCCTCGTCGATGCCGACGGGGCGCTGGAACAGGCCAAGGCGTCCGAGATCCGCTGGCGGGACGGCAACCCGATCGGCCTGCTCGACGGGGTGCCGTCCTCGATCAAGGACATGTTCCTGACCCAGGGCTGGCCGACCGTCCGGGGTTCGAAGAGCATCGACCCGAACCAGCCGTGGGACGTCGACAGCCCGGTCGCGGCGCGGATGCGCGAGGCCGGTCTCGTCCTGCTGGGCAAGACGACCACGCCGGAGATCGCCTGGAAGGGCGTCACCGACAGCCCGCTGCAGGGCATCACGCGCAACCCGGTCGACCCGTCCAAGACGTCCGGTGGTTCGAGCGGCGGCAGCGCGGCGGCAGTGGCGGCGGGGATGGGCGAGCTGTCCGTCGGGACCGACGGTGGTGGCTCGGTGCGGATCCCGGCGTCGTTCTGCGGGATCGTCGGGCTCAAGCCGACCCATGGCCGCATCCCGCTGTACCCGGCGAGCCCGTTCGGGCCGCTGTCGCACGCCGGCCCGATGGCGCGGTCGGTGGACGACACCGCGCTGCTGATGGACGTCCTGTCGATCCCCGACCACCGCGATCCGGCCGCGCTGGCACCGCCGGTGGCGTCGTTCCGCGAGGCGGTCCGGCGGGACGTGCGCGGCCTCATCGCCGCGTTCTCCCCGACGCTCGGGTACGTCGACGTCGACCCGGAGGTGGCCGCGATCGTCGCAGCAGCGGTGCGCGCGCTCGGTGACGCGGGACTGCACATCGAAGAGACCGACCCCGGGTTCGCCGACCCGAAGTCGGCTTTCGACGTCCTGTGGTCGTCCGGTGCGGCGAAGCTGCTCGACAGCTTTCCGCCGGGTTCCGAGGACCGGACCGACCCGGGCCTGCGCAAGGTCTGGGAGCTGGGCAGGACGTGGTCGGCGAGCGACTACCTCGACGCGACCGCCGAGCGCGCCGCGCTGGGCATCCTGATGGGCGAGTTCCACACGCGCTACGACGTGCTGATCACGCCGACCGTCCCGATCCCCGCGTTCGAGGCGGGCCACAACGTGCCGCCGGGCAGCGGGCTGAGCGAGTGGCCGGAGTGGACGCCGTTCACCTACCCGTTCAACATGACCCAGCAGCCCGCGATCAGCGTGCCGGCCGGGAAGACGTCGGCGGGGCTGCCGGTCGGCCTGCAGATCGTCGGGCCGCGGCATTCGGACGATCTCGTGCTGGCCGTGGCGAAGCTGCTGGAGGAAGTGCGGCCCTGGGCTGCCGCCTGACCACTTAAGGGTGAAACCCCGGCCGCGGCCGGGAAAGCTGTGCCACTGTCGGCCGGGTGAACGCTCAAGGCTGGCGGTACGAACGAGCTATTCCGACCGTCGACGTCGCCGGAGAACCGACCCGGGTGGTGGTCGGGCTGATCGAGCAGGGTGACCGGCTGGCCGCGGCCTTGAGAGTCGACGACGGCCCGGCCGCGCTGGTCCCGTTGGAGACGGGCGGCGAGCTGCTGAAGGCCCTGCGCGAAACGCTCGAGAGCTGGTGGCGCCTGGAGGGGCACCGCGACCTGACCCCGGAGCCCCGCGCGGGGCGGTAGCGCCCCCGCACGTGCGGACCCGCCGTCAGCCGATGCCGAGTTCGGTGAACCTGCGACGTCCCGGTCCGGTGATCTGCAGCGCTCGGCCGCCCGGGCGGCGGCGTACCCAGCCGTCGTCGAGGAAGGCCGTGAACAGCGCGGCTCCCAGGGCTCCGGCGAGGTGGATGGTGCCGTGCGACCGTACGCCGGGCCGCGCGTCCGGCAGCGCGGAGATGCAGAGGGCGGTCAGCAGCGGATGGTCGAAGGTGCGGACCGTGCCGGATTCGCCCGGGGCGCCGAGCTGCCCGCCCACGTGGCCGTAGCAGGCCCGGGCCCGCAGCAACGGCCCGGACGGCGGGTCGGGCTGCAGCCGCTCCGGCAACCGCGGCGGAGCGAGGGCGGTTAGGGCTTCGACGAGCTGCGCGACCTCCGGACCTGCGAGCCGGTGCAGCCGTTGCCGGCCTGCTTCCGTGGCCTGCACGAGCCCGGCGTCGCGGAGCCGGCGCAGGTGCGATCCCGGCTATCGTCGCCAGGGCGCGGGGGTGCGCGTCGCCGTCCATCAGCTGCAGGAGCATCGCGGCCCGCGCCGGTTCGCCGGTCGCCTGGGCGACCGAGGCGATGTCGGGTTTGCCGGGCATGGTGCCGACCCTGGCCCGGGACCGTTCGCTCCGGATCGAGGTTGTCTTGTGGCACGCTGCGGCCATGACGACCGAGTTCGCCACGCCGATCGGTGACCGCTACTTCGCGGACTACGTTCCCGGCGCGACCTACGACTGCGGGAGTGTCGAGGTGACCGAGGCCGAGATCCTCGAGTTCGCCCGGCGGTACGACCCGCAGAGCTTCCACGTCGACCCGGCCGTCGCGGCCGCCGGCCCGTTCGGCGGGCTGATCGCGAGCGGCTGGCACACGGCGAGCCTGATGATGCAGCTCTACGCGGCGCACTACCTGTCCACTGTGGCCAGTCTGGGCAGCCCCGGGGTGGACGAGCTGCGCTGGCCGAGTCCCGTCCGGCCGGGTGCGGTGCTGCGGTTGCGCGCGACCGTGACCGAGGCCCGGATCTCGCGCTCGAAACCGGACCGGGGCGTGCTGCGCACCCACGTCGAATTCGTCGACGACGGCGACGCCGTGGTGTTCACGGCGAGCCTGGTGAACCTCCTCCTGGTGCGACCGGCGTCCGCCTGACCAAGCCGCGGATCTGCGGGCTGCACAACACGAGCGCGGTCGTGACGACGATCAGCACCGCGCCGCCGATCAGGGTCGGCTCACGGCCGACGTGCTCGGCCAGCGGGCCCGCGCTGATCTGGCCGAGCGGCAGGGCGAGGAACGAGCCGAGCATGTCGTAGGAGTAGACGCGGGCCAGCTTGTGCGGCGGGATGTTCTCCTGCAGCGACACGTCCCACGCGACGGAGAACTGCTCGATCGCGATGCCGCCGAGGAACATCGCCAGCAGCAGCGGCGCCAGGTACGGCGTCACGCCCAGCGCGATCATCGGGAGCGCGTCGACCATGACCAGCGCGACGCCGAGGACCAGCATCCGCCGGGGACGCCAGTGCGCCGCGATTACGCCGCCGAGCAGCGCGCCGGCGGTCTGGACCGCCAAGGCGAGACCCCAGCCGGTGCGGCCGAAGGTGTCGTCGGCGACCAGTGGGCCGATCACCACGATCGCGCCCGAGTTGACCGCGTTGACGAGCATGAACTGCAGTACCACCAGCCACACCCAGGACCGGGCGCGGAACTCGCGCCAGCCCTCGGCGAGCTCGGCTAGGGGGCGGCTGCCGGGGATGCGGTCCCCGCCCGGGAGCTGGATGCGGTGGTAGGACAGCGCGGCGGCGACGAACAGCAGCGCGTTGCCGGCGAGGGCTCAGCCGGAACCGGCGACGGCGACCAGGATCCCGGCGAGACTGGCGCCGGCGATCCGGCCGACGTTCGACAGCAGCCGGACCAGGGCGTTCGCCTGGGTGAGGAGCGTGGTGGGCACGGTCAACGGCGTGAGGGACGCGGCCGCGGGCAGCGAGATGGCCGAGACGGCGCCGTTGACCAGGCTGAGGCCGACCAGTAGCGGCACCGACGCGAATCCACAGAGGACACTCGCGGCGATGGTGGCCTGGGTCAGCGCGGCGGCGGTCTCGGTGCCCTGCAGGATCACCGACCGCGGCAGCCGGTCGGCGAGCATGCCGCCGAACAGCACCAGCAGGATGTTGGCGATCGAACGCGCCCCGACGACGATCCCGAGGTCGACGGCCGAGCCGGTCAGGTCGACCACGGCGAAGGCGAGCGCGAAGGGCGCGACAGCGTTGGCGAAGTCGGCGAAGGTCCGGCCGGTGACGAGGGCGCGGAACCGGTGCTCCCGCAGCGGAGCGAGCAACGGCAGGCTCATCGCGATTCCTTCGCCGGCGGTTCGGCCGGGGCTGGCGGTGGGCTCATCGTGACTTCTCTGCCAGGCAAGGCTTCTCCGCCGGTGGCCGGTTCGGGGCTGAAGTCAAGTTCGCCATCCACAGGCAGGGAGTTGTCCACAGATTCCCGCGTCACCCGATTTCCCAGGCAGGCGGCGGTAGGCTGGGTTCGGGGTCGCCCCCCGGGACGGGTGGGGGCTGCCGTTCGGGGTGGGGTGGGGACCGTGGTCACGGGGTTTCTCCCGGCTTCAGCTCGAACAGCGCCATGCTTACGCTGACCCGGACTGTGCCCGGGGTTCGCGGGGGCTGGGCTGCGGTGTGGAGTTCGTGGCTGAGTTCCTTTGCTCGGGCCAGGAGGTCGGACCACACCTCGGGGGTCACCCACAGTTCCGCGTCCGACAGGGATGCCGGGCGGCCCGTCGCGCGTGACTCCGCTCGGCGGAGCAGTTCGCTCGCTATCGCCCTTGTCAGCATCTGTTCCTCGACGGGGTCGCGGGACGTCAGGCGGCGGCCGGAGTCCGGGTCGTGGCGGTAGCGCTTGGCCCGGCCGCCGCGGATGCGGACCTCTTCCGCGACGTCCAGCAGGCCCGCGTCGTGCAGGCGGCGGAAGTGGTAGCTGATGTTCGCCTGGGTTTCGCCCAGCTCGCGGGCGGCCTCCGCCGCGCTCATCGCCGTGCCCGTCAGCAGCGAGAGGATCCGCATGCGCAACGGGTGGGCCAGCACCCGGAGGTCGTCTAAGGACATGGTCCGAGTCTCGGGGACAGCGCCGCGACTGTCAAAGAGTTATTTGGGGGTTTCGCTCGCCGGGAAGATCGGTGCAGTGGTCGGACGTCTGTGCTGTGCTGGATGCATGCGTACGACGATCTTGGGCCGCAGCGGTCTGGAGGTCTCGAAGATCGCCTTCGGGACCTGGCAGCTCGGCGGCGACTGGGGTGCCTTCGACGAGGACACTGCGATCGCGGCGATCCACCACGCCCGCGCGCTCGGCGTGACCTTCTTCGACACCGCGCAGGCGTACGGCCGCGGGCGGTCCGAGGTGCTGCTCGGGCGGGCGCTGCGGAATGAGCAAGACGTCGTCGTCGCCACCAAGGGCGGGATCAATCCGCGTGCCGAACGGCCGCGCGACTCCCGGCGCGCATGGCTGACCCGGGGACTCGACGAGAGCCTGCGCAACCTCGGCCGTGAGCACATCGACGTCTACCAGGTGCACTGGCCCGACCCGGACACCCCGGCGGCCGAGGTCGCCGGGCTGATGCAGGAGTTCGTCGACGCCGGCAAGGTCCGGCACGTCGGCGTGTCCAACTACAGCGCCGCGCAGCTCGCCGCGTTCGACGAGACGCGGCCGGTCGAGACGCTGCAGCCGCCGTACCACCTCTTTCGCCGCGGCATCGAGACCGACCCGCTGCCCTACGCCCGCGCGCACGACATCGGCGTGTTCGTCTACAGCCCGCTCGGCAGCGGCCTGCTCACCGGCGCGTTCACCCCGGACAGCACCTTCGAAAGCACGGACTGGCGGTCGAGGTCGAGCGCATTCCAGGGGGACAACCTGCGCCGCAACCTGAAGATCGTCGACGAGCTCCAGGCCTTCGCCGCGCAACGGGACATCAGCGTCAGCCAGCTCGCCATCGCCTGGACGCTCGCGCGGCCTGGCGTGCACGCCGCCATCGTCGGCGCACGCCGGCCGCAGCACATCGAGGCGAGTCTCGCCGCGGCCGACATCACGCTGACGTCGGACGACCTGGCCGAGATCGACCGCATCACCGCCGACGCCGTCCAGATCGCCGGGGCTGCACCGGAGGGCGTCGCCTAGTCCACTTCGGACGGACCTACTTGACGGCGGCTTCCAGCTCCACCAGCGCGGTGTCGAGGTGCGTCAGGATCCGCTGCAGGTGCGGGACGCTGCGGCGGCAGCCGGTGATGCCGAAGTCGAGGTTGTCGCCGTTGCTGGTGAGCGTGATGTTCACGGCCTGGCCGTCGAGCAGGACCGACGCGGGGTAGATGCCGTCGAGCTGCGCGCCGTTCCAGTACATCTGCTTGCGGGGGCCGGGCACGTTCGAGATCACCAGGTTGAACGGCGGCCGCGTGTTGTTCACGACGCCGGGTATGGGCGAAACGCCCAATTGTGCGACGTTGATCCCGGACAGCAGCAGCGTCTGCAACGGCGTCAGCTCCGAGAACAGCCGCTTGCCGTTGCGCATCGACTGGTGGATCGCGCCCAGCCGCTTGCCCGCGTCCGGCAGGTCGGTGGCCAGGTTGCACAGCAGCGCGCCGATGTTGTTGCCCGTCGCCTCGCCCGGATCGGTCTTGCGGCGCAGCGAAACCGGCACCATCGCGATCATCGGCGCGTCCGGCAGCGCGCGCTGCTCGATGAGGTAGTCCCGCAGCGCGCCCGAGCACATCGCGAGCACGACGTCGTTGCGCGACACCCCGGCCGCGTTGGCCACCTGCCGCACGCGGTCGAGCGACCACGACTGCGCCGCGAACCGGCGCGCGCCGCCGATCGGGACGTTGAACATCGTCCGCGGCGCCTGGCCCGGCAGGGTCACGGTGTGCTCGCTGAACGCCTCTCGCGCCACCTTCACCGCGGCCGGCGCGAGGCTCGCGATCTGGTTGACCGTCTTGCCGGCGCTGTCCAGGAACGACCGCGGGCTCTTCGCGCGGCCTTCGCCCGGTTTGCGCCGGGAGCCCCACCAGGGCGGGCAGTCCATGTCCGACGGGTCGTCGGACAGCGTGCCCTGCAGGTGGCGCAGCGCCGAGACGCCGTCCATCAGCGCGTGGTGGACCTTCGTGTAGACGGCGAACCGGCCATCGGCCAGGCCTTCGACGAGGTGGATCTCCCACAGCGGCCGGTGCCGGTCGAGCAGGGTGCCGTGCCAGCGGCCGGCGAGCTCCAGCAGTTCGCGGATGCGGCCCGGCTGCGGCAGCGCGGAGTGCCGGAAGTGGTAGTCGAGCTCGAGCTCGGCGTCGGTCGACCAGGCGACGTGCCCCAGCGTGTTCACCGGACGTGCCGGGCGGCGGCGGAAGATCGGCCGCATGTTGTCCGAATCGAGCAGGTTGCGGCGGAGGCCGCTCAGGTAGTCCGGGCCGGCGCCGTCCGGTTTCTTGAACAGCTGCAGGCCGCCGACGTGCATCGGGTGCTCGCGCGACTCCACCAGGAGGAACATCGAGTCGGTCACCGGCATCATCGGCATCGGGTACCACCTTCCGCGCGCGGAGCGTCGCTGCCCCGGTGGGCCGACTCTACGCGTTCGGGTGCCACCGGTGGATCACGTTCTACATTGGCGAGTATGACCGTCCGCAGCGCCGGGGAAACGTCCCTGCCACAGATGGCCGAAGTCGTGGTGATCGGCGGCGGGGTGATCGGGGTGAGCTGCGCGTTCCGGTTGGCCGAGGCCGGAGTCGACGTCCTGCTCCTGGAGCGCGACGGCCTGGGCGAGGGCTCGACGGCGAAGGCCGCGGGCGGCATCCGGTCGTCGTTCACCATGCCCGTGAACGTGGAGCTCGGGCTGCGCGGACTCGCGGAATACAGCGCTTTCCGGGAGCGGTTCGGCACCGAGATCGACTTCCGGCGCGACGGGTACCTCTACCTGATCACCAACCCGGCGGACGTGCCCGCAATCGGACATTGCGCGGAGCTGCAGCGCGCGCACGGCGTCCGGAGCTACCTGCTCGACCCCGCGGAGGTGCGGGACGTCCTCCCGCTGCTCGCGCTGGAGGGTGTCGTCGCGGCGCTGTGGTCGCCGGACGATGCGAAGGCCACGCCGGACGCGGTCGTGCAGGGGTATGCCAGAGCTGCACGCGCCCGCGGCGCGCAGCTCCGGACCGGGGTCGAGGTCACCGGGATCGAGCGGGACGGCGACGCTCTTACCGGCGTGCGCACGACGGCGGGGTTCGTCCGGACCGGCGCCGTCGTGTGCGCGGCAGGCGCCTGGTCGGGCCGGGTCGGGGAGCTGGCCGGGCTGGAGCTGCCGGTACGTCCCTTTCGGCGGCAGGTCGTGTTCACCGGCCCGGTGCCCGGGCTGCCGGAGTCGGTTCCGCTGACCATCGAGATGCCGTCGGCGTTCTACTTCCACCGCGAAGGTGCAGGTCTGGCGATGTCCTTTTGCGAGGACGACGGCTTCCCGGGCTTCGGCACGCACTACGAGGCGGGCGAGTGGCTGCCGCGGCTGGCCGAGCTGGCCGGGCGGCGGGTCCCGGCCGTGCTGGACGCCGGGATCCGCACGGCGTGGGCCGGGTTGTACGAGATGACGCCGGACCGCAACCAGATCGTCGGGGAAAGCGTCCTCCTGTCGCGGTTCTTCTACGCGACCGGCTTCTCCGGCCACGGCTTCCAGATGGGGCCGGCCACCGGGGAGCTGATCCGGGACCTCTACCTGGGGCGGCCGACGTCGGTGGACATCGCCGAGCTGGACGTCCGCCGGTTCGAGACGGCCGGTAGCGCACCGGCGGAGCACCACATCGTCTAGGGGTTGATTGCCAGATCGTTCAACGATCTGGCAGTATCCGGGTCGTGGCTGTGAGTGGTGCGCGGGAGCTGGCGGACGCGCTGAAGGCGCTGGGAACGGAGATCGCCTTCGGCCTGCCGGGGGTGCACAACCTGCCCTTGTGGGAGGCGTTCGCCGAGGTCGGCATCAAGCTCGTCGGGGTCCGCCACGAACAGACCGCCGGCTACGCCGCCGACGGGTACGCCCGCGCCACCGGGAAGCTCGGCGTCGCGCTGGTCACCACGGGGCCCGGCGCCGCCAACACGCTCGGCGCGGTCGGCGAGGCCATGGCGTCCGCCGCTCCGGTGCTGGTCATCGCCACCGACATCCCCTCGACGCTGCGGCGCCCCGGTGTCGTGCGCGGGGTGCTGCACGAGACGTCGGACCAGCAGGCGATGTTCGCGCCGATCACGAAGGGCGGCTTCACCGTCCGCGCGGCCGACCAGATCGGGACGACCGTGCACCGCGCGGCGCGGCTCGCGCTGCAGCCCCAGAGCGGCCCGGTGTACCTCGGCGTGCCGACCGACTACCTGCGCGAGTCCGTGCCGCACCGGCGGCCGCCGGCGCCGCACCGCAAGCCCGAGAGCGACGTCCCCGACCTCGCGCGCGCCGAGGCGCTCCTGTCCGACGCGCAACGTCCGCTGATCTGGGCCGGCGGCGGCGCGCTGCGCTCGGGCGCGGGCGAAGCGATCGGGGCGCTCGCCGAAAAGCTCGCCGCGCCGGTGATCACCACGTTCGCCGCCCGCGGCCTGCTGCCGCTCGACCACCCGTGCCTGGCGCCGAACCCGGTGCACACGCCGGAGGTCGGCGAGCTGTGGGACGAGGCCGACGTCGTGCTCGCCATCGGCACCGACTTCGACGGCCTGATGACGCAGAACTGGCTGATGCCCCAGCCGCCCCAGCTCATCGCGATCAACGTCGACGCCGACGACGCCGCCAAGAACTACCCGCCGGACCTGACGCTGGTCGGGGACGCGCGCGCGATCGTCGAGCGGCTGCTGCCGAAGCAGCGGGACGGCCTCGACGACATCACCCTGCGGCTGGCCGGCATCGGCCGCCGGGTCCGCCAGCGGATCCGCGAGGAGGAGCCGCAGGCCTTCGACCTGCTGTCCACTTTGGACGAAGTATTGCCGACGGACGCGGTGCTGGTGTCCGACATGTGCGTCGCCGGTTACTGGGTCGGCGGCTTCCATCGGGTGCGGGCGCCGCGCAAGCTCGCCTACCCGATGGGCTGGGGCACCCTCGGTTACGGCTTCCCGGCGTCGCTCGGCGCCGCCGCGGCCGGCACCGGCCGGGCCATCTGCATCACCGGGGACGGCGGTTTCCTCTACGCCTGCGGTGATCTCGCGACGCTCGCGCAGGAACAGCTGCCGGTCACGGTGGTCGTGGTCGACGACGGTGGTTACGGCATGCTGCGCTACGACCAGGAGCGCGAGGGCCTGCCGCGCCGCGGGGTCGACTGGGACAGCCCGGATTTCGTCGGCTTGGCCCGGTCGTTCGGGGTGCACGCCGACCGCGTGTCCGGGTTCGGGCGCGCGTTCCGGCGGCTGCTCGGCGAGTTCGTCGAGTCGGACGAGCCGAACGTGCTCGTCGTGAAGGCCAAGCTGAAGCCGCCGCTGAACACTTCGCCGCGGTGGTACCGCAAGTGAAGGTCGGTGTCGACATCGGTGGCACGTTCACCGACCTCTGCGCGGTGGACGGCACCGGGATCGTCGCCGTCGGCAAGGTGCTGACCACGCACGACGAACCGGCCCGCGCGGTCGAGGCGGGCCTGGCCGCGCTGTTCGCGGACGCCGGGATCGCTGCGCGCGACGTCGAGCAGGTCGTGCACGGGACGACCCTGGTGACCAACGCGCTGATCGAGCGCAAGGGCTCGCGCACCGCGCTGCTCGCGACCGCCGGGTTCCGCGACGTCCTCGAAATGCGCCGCGAGCACCGGTACGAGCTGTACGACCTGGCCATCGAGCTGCCCGAGCCGCTGGTGCCGCGGCACCTGCGCTTCGACGTCCCGGAACGGATCCTCGCCGACGGTTCCGTCCACATCGGACTCGACGAGGAGTACGTGGCGCGGCTCGGGCGCGAGCTGGCGGCCCGCGGGATCGGCGCGGTCGCGATCTGCTTCCTGCACGCGTTCACCAACCCGGCCCACGAACGGCGCGCGGCCGAGGTGCTCGCCGAGGTCGCGCCCGGCCTGCGGGTCGCGCTGTCCTCGGAGGTCGTGCCCGAGATCCGTGAGTTCGAGCGCGCGTCGACCACGGTCGCGAACGTCTACGTCCAGGACCTCACCGAGCGCTACCTGCGCGACCTCGAACACCGGTTGCGACGCCTCGGTGTCGGCGGCGCGCCACACATCATGCTGTCCAACGGCGGACTGGCCACTGTGGACACCGCGGCCCGGTACCCCATCCGCATCCTCGAATCCGGCCCGGCCGGCGGCGCGATCGCCGCCGCGTCGCTGGGGCCCGCGGACCTGCTGGCCTTCGACATGGGTGGCACCACGGCGAAACTCTGCCTGATCGCCGACGGCGCGCCGCTCGTGACGCACCAGTTCGAAGTGGACCGGAAGTACCGGCTGCTGCCCGGGTCCGGGCTGCCGGTGCAGGTTCCGGTCATCGACATGATCGAGATCGGCGTCGGCGGCGGGTCGATCGCCCGGATCGACGCGCTGGGGCTGCTGACCGTCGGCCCCGACTCGGCCGGGTCCGAACCCGGGCCCGCGTGTTACGGCCGCGGTGGCACCGAGCCCACGGTCACCGACGCCGACTTGGTGCTCGGCTACCTCGACCCGGCGTACTTTCTCGGCGGCGGCATGACGCTCGACGCCGCAGCGGCGCGTGCAGCGATAGGCCGCATCGCCGAAAAGCTGGGCGTCAGCGTCGAAGAAGCCGCGTGGGGCATCCACACGAGCGTCAACGAGGACATGGCGAACGCCGCGCGCGTGCACGCCGTCGAGCGTGGGCAGGATCCCGCGAAGCTGCCGATGTACACCTTCGGCGGCGCGGGCCCGGTGCACGGCGCCGGGGTCGCCCGCGCGCTCGGGGCGCCGTCGATCGTCGCACCGCCGGCCGCCGGGGTGCTCAGCGCGGCCGGGTTCCTCACCGCGCCGCTGGCGTTCGACTTCGTGCGCTCGGCCCGCGCGGCCGTGCGAGACCTGTCGTGGGAGCAAGTCGACGCGCTGTTCGCGGAGATGGAGGCCGAAGGCACGGCGCTGCTCGCGAAGTCCGGTGTGGACGACGTGACGCATCGGCGGATCGCCGAGATGCGCTATTCCGGGCAGGGGTACGAGATCCGCGTGCCGGTGCACGGCGGCAGCTGGCCGGACACCCTGATCGACGAGTTCACGGCGACCTACCGCGCGCTCTACCGGCGCTCCGGGCCCGAAGTCGGCGTCGAAGTGCTGAACTGGCGGGTCGTCTCCAGCGGCCCGGTTCCGGACGTCACTCTCCGGCTGGCCTCGACCGAGCCAGCGGGAAATGCCCGCAAGGGCAGCCGTAAGGCCTACTTCCCGACGGCGGATGGATTTGTCGACACGGATGTGTTCGACCGGTACCGGCTCGAGTCCGGTGACCGCGTCGACGGTCCGGCCATTGTGGAGGAACGCGAGTCCACAGTGGTCGTCCCGCCCGGTGCCTGCTGCGTCGTCCGAGGTGACGCGGGCCTGGAGGTGACGGTGTGACCATCGATCCCATCCTCGTCGGGCTGTTCGCCAACCGGTTGCACTCCATCCTCGCCGAGCAGCAGAACGCGCTCGTCAACACGGCCTTTTCCGCGGTGGTCCGCGAATCGCTCGACCTGGCGTGCGCGGTGTTCGACTCCCGCGGCGAGATGATCGGGCAGTCCGTCGGCGGCACCCCCGGCCACATCAACGCGATGGCGACCGGCATGCACCACTTCGTCGCCGCGTACCCGCCCGAGCAGCTAGAACCCGGCGATGTGCTGCTCACCAACGACCCGTGGCAGACCGCCGGGCAGATCAACGACATCACCGTGGCGACACCGGTTTTCCTGCGCGGCCGGCTGGTCGCGTGGTTCGCTTCGTGCTGCCACGCGCCGGACATCGGCGGCCGGCTCGTGTCCGCCGAGGCGCACGAAGTCTTCGAAGAAGGCCTGCGCCTGCCGATCCTCAAGTTCCTCCGCGCGGGTGAGGTCAACGCCGATCTGGAACGGCTGATCCGCGCCAACGTCCGCACGCCGGAAGAGACCGTCGGCGACCTATACGCGCAGGTCACCGGCAACGAGGTCGGCGCCGCGAGCCTGCTCCGGCTGCTCGACGAGTTCGGCCTGACCAGCCTCGACGACGTCGCCGCCGAGATCATGAACCGCTCCGAAATGGCCCTGCGGGACGCGCTGCGGGAACTGCCCGACGGGACGTACACCAACAAGATCGTCACCGACGGCTTCGACGACGAAGAGATCGTCCTGTGCGTGACGGCCACCGTGGCCGGAGACGAGATCCACCTCGACTTCGCGGGTTCGTCGCCGCAGAGCCGGCGCGGGATCAACGTCGTGCTCAACTACACGCGGGCGTACGCGTCGTTCGCCGTCAAGGCGGCGATCTCGCCGGAGGTGCCGCACAACGCCGGGTCGTTCCGGCCAGTGCACGTGTCCGCGCCCGAGGGGTCGGTGCTGAACTGCCTGCCGCCGGCGCCGGTCGCGTCGCGGCACCTGATCGGGCACTTCCTGCCGTCGCTGCTGATCGGCGCGCTGCCCGGCACCGCGATCGCGCCGAGCGCGGACGCACTGTGGATGACGATCTGGCGTGGCCCGGGGTTCATGCTCAACGTCTTCCAGACCGGTGGCATGGGCGCGCGGGCGGACAAGGACGGCTTGAACACCACGGGTTTCCCGAGTGGTCTCCGCTCGACGCCCACCGAGGTCATCGAGACGATGGCGCCGCTCGTGCAGCGTTCTCGTGAACTGCGCGTGGATTCCGGCGGCGCGGGACGGCGGCGCGGCGGCCTCGGACAGGTGACCACGACGGTGGCGCACGACGTGGATTCCTGGAGTGTCAACGGGAACGTCGACCGCGTGCGGGCGGCGGCGTCCGGTGTGGACGGTGGCGGCGCGGGCTCACCCGGACGGTTCGGTTTGCACGGCGGAGCCGACCTGGTGGCGAAGAGCCGCGTTACCCTCGCTGCGGAGTCCGTTGTGGACGTCATGCTTCCCGGCGGTGGCGGTTACGGGCCGCCGCGCGAACGGCCGGTGGCGGCGGTGCTCGCCGACGTCGTCGAGGGGTACGTCTCGGCGGAGGCGGCGCGCGAGGTTTACGGCGTCGAAGTGCGGTACCTCGGGGAACCGGACACACTCGTCCGGATGCCGGAGGACTACGCGGTGGACGAAGAGCAGACAGCACGACTGAGAGCGGGTAAGTGATGGGTCGGTTGGCCGGCAAGGTGGCGGTCGTCTTCGGTGGCGCGCGGGGGATCGGCCTCGCCACGGTGAAGGAGTTCCTCGCAGAGGGCGCGACGGTGTTCGCCTCCGACATCCGCGAGCCCGCCGAGAAGCTCGACGGCTACCGGCACGAGATCGTCGACGCCACCGACGAGAAGCAGGTCGGCGCCTTCGTCGACGGTGTCCTCGCCGAGGCCGGGCGGATCGATGTGCTGTTCAACAACGTCGGCATCCACCTCGGCAAGCCGCTGGCCGACACGACGCTGGCCGAGTTCGACCACATCTTCGCGCTCAACGTGCGGGCCGCGTTCCTCGGCACCCGCGCCGTGCTGCCGCACATGATCGAGCGCAAGGCGGGCAGCATCGTCACGACGTCGTCCAACGGCGGCGTGATGGGCCGCCCCGGAGACCCGGTGTACAACGCCACCAAGCACGCGCTGGTCGGGCTGACGAAGTCGATCGCCGTCGCCCACGCGCACCAGGGCATCCGCGCCAACACGGTGAACCCGGGCGCGATCGACACCGACATGCTGCGCAGCACGCTCAACTCGCCCGAGGAGTTCGAGACCAAGCAGCACCAGCTCGTCGCGAGCACCCCGGCCGCCCGCGTCGGCGAGGCGTGGGAGGTCGCGAAGGCCGTGGTGTTCCTGGCCAGTGACGAATCGAGGTTCGTCAACGGGGTCGTGCTGCCGATCGACGGCGCGAAGGCCGCGGGTGCGATGCCGGGCAACCGCTACAGCCTCGACTTCGAACTCGGCGTCAGGTAGCGGTGCCGGGATGTCCACTGTGGACGCCTCGGGGCTGGAGCGCGAGCGGCACCTGCTCGAGCGCAGCGGCACGGCCGAGCGGGTCGCGGCTATCCTGCGCCAGTACATCACCGACGGTGTTTTCGCCCCCGGTGAACGGCTTTCCGAGCCGGTGATCAGCTCGGCGCTGGGCGTTTCGCGCAACACGCTGCGCGAGTCGTTCCAGCTGCTGGCCCACGAACGGCTGGCCGTGCACGAGCTGAACCGTGGTGTGTTCGTGCGCGAACTGACCACCGAGGACATCGAGGACCTCTACGTCGTGCGCCGGGCCACCGAATGCGGGGCCCTGCGCCGCGCGGCCGAGTTGTCCACTGTGGACCTTTCGGCGGCCGAGGCGGCGCTGCGGGACGGCCGCGCGGCGGCGCAGACGTCCGACTGGCCGGCCGTCGGCACCGCGAGCATCCACTTCCACCAGGCGCTGGCCGACCTCGCCGGCAGCGAGCGGATCTCCGCCACGATGCGCCAGGTGCTCGCCGAGACCCGGTTGTTCTTCGTGCTCAACGAGAACACCCGGGAGTTCTACGAGCCGTTCCTGGAGTGCCACGAACAGATCCTGCGCGACCTGAGGCGCGGTCGGTTCGACGTCGCGGAGGCGGCGCTGGACCGCTATCTCCGCGACGCCGAAGCCCTGCTCATCGACCTCAGTGAGTGAGGCCTATCCGGCGAACGAAAAGCTGTCGTCGCCGGTCATCACCTTGGCGGTTCCGGACACCACCGCAAGGCGGCTGACGCCCTGGTTGCGGACCAGCTCCGGTGAGTTCGTGGCGGCGTCGACGACGGTGAACGACTGGCCGTCGACGAGCTTTCCCTGGGGGTTCGCGACGTAGAAGTTCTTGGTGCCGCTCCAGCGCTCGCCCTTGTTGTTCCGCGCGTAGAGGTAGAAGGTGCTGCTGCCGATGCGCGGTACCGGCACGCCGATCGTGCGGCTTTCGTACTTGGGCACCTTGTACCAGCCCCAGGACTCCGATCCCTTGTCGTGGACCCAGCACACCGCGAAGTAGAGTGCCTTCCGGTCCTTGTTGTGGACGGTCAGGCCGCACTCCACGCATTGCTGGAGCCATTTGTACAGTCGGTACCCGCCTCCGACGACGTGCGCGGCGGTGAATGGGTCGATCATCGTTTTCCTCTGCGGTAACTCATGGTGCTACCTGGCGCGGAAAGCGGCCCCGGGGTGTCCCGTGCCCCGTCCGGGAGTCGTTTGCCGACTTTGTCCCGTTACACGCGTGAGGAAACGTTCTCGAGCGGAAACGCCGTCCCCGGCCGGAGGGGCCGGGGACGGCGGGTGGTGCGTGAATTCCTTTTCTCAGCAGGTGATCGTGGCGTTCGCCCAGTCGGCGTGGTCGTTGGTGTTGCCGTCGCCGGCGTCGTTCACCGACAGTTCCAGCACCTGGACGCCGGACAGCTGCGCCGACAGGGGCTGGGCCTGGTCACCCGGGTGCATGACACCGGTGGCGGCCAGCTCCTTGCCGTCGCCGAGCAGGCGGAATCCCACGCTGCCACCGGAGTTCTCGTCGTCCAAGCCGACCAGTGCGCTGACCGACGTGCAGCCCGCGCCCACGTAGATCTGGACGCTCGACGGGGCGTGGGCCCCGATCCCGTCGTCGTACGCGGTGCCGGCGATGGTGATCCGGTGGCCGTCACCCGCGTCGGCCTCGCCGTTGCTCGTGCCGCGTTCGACCGGGCCCCAGCCGTTGTCCGACGACATCCACGGCGCCTTCGACAGCGCGGTCGTGCCCGACGGCGGCCGTGAGACCAGCGGCGACGTGCCTTCCGACGTCAGTTCGCGCTTGCCCCACAGCGTCAGGTAGCTCGCCTTCGCGGTGAGCGTGACGTGGTCGCCAGACGGGGAAACCGGCTTGAACGTGACCTGCTTCTGCCAGCTCTTGCCCGGCAGGACGACCGGCGCCGTGAACGAGCCGGGGCCGTCCAGCTTCCAGCCCGCGGGCGCCGTGACGGTGGTCCGGACGTCCGCGATCGGCGTGCTGCCGTCGTTGGTCACCTTGAGCGTCGTCGTCAGCGGGCGGTCGGCGGGCACGTAGTCCGGGCTCGGCAGGGCGAGCGTCGTCATCGGCGCGGCCGCCGGGTGCGTCGCCGGCCAGACGCGGAACACGGCCGAACCGTGGGACGGGACGGCTGCCCGGAGCGTTCCGGCGGTCTCGGTTTCGGTGCCGCTCCAGAGGTCGCGGACGCGGTAGTCGCGCCCCTTGAGGCCGAGGTCCTTCGCCGTCGTGCTCATCGCCGCGGTCGCCGAGCCGCGGTTGAACAGCACGACCGCGGCCGAGCCGTCGGACATCGGCTTGGTCCAGACCTCGGTGTCGCCGTCGTCGCGGATCTTGTGGCCCTGGGTGCCCGCCCAGTCCTGGTCGAGCGCGATGACGTCCTTGTTCTCCAGGATCTTCTTGTTCGCCGCGGACATCGCGGGCAGGTCGTTGCCGGCCAGCAGCGGCGCGTTCAGCAGCGCCCAGAGCGAGAAGTGCGAGCGGTACTCGGCGTCGGTCATGCCGCCGTTGCCGACCTCGAGCATGTCCGGGTCGTTCCAGCCGCCGGGACCGGAGTACTTCTCCAGGCCGACCTGCTGGTCGAGGATGCCGGTCATGCTGCCCCAGTTGTCGCTGATGTCGCCGGTGGTGCGCCAGAGCTGCGCGCCGGCGTCGCGGCCCCAGGTCCAGGGCTGGTTCTCGCCCCATTCGCAGAGCGCGTAGATCATCGGGCGGCCGGTCTTCTTGATCGCGTCGCCCATCTTCGTGTAGCGCTCGATCGCCGGGCGGCCCTGGTTGTTGCAGTTGTCGTACTTGAGGTAGTCGACGCCCCAGTCGGCGAACGACTGCGCGTCCGCCTCCTCGTGGTCGAGCGCGCCGGGCATGGTCTTCTGGCAGGTCTGCGTGCCCGCGCTGGTGTAGATGCCGAGCTTGAGGCCGAGCCCGTGGACGTAGTCGGCGAGCGCCTTGATGCCGTGCGGGAACTTCTCGTGGTTGGGCTCGAGCTTGCCGTCGGCCGTGCGGTTCTGTTCGGCCCAGCAGTCGTCGATGTTGACGTACTGGTAGCCCGCGTCCTTCATGCCGGAGGACACCAGCGCGTCTGCTGCGCCGCGGATCAGGTCTTCGTTGATGTCGCAGCCGAACTTGTTCCAGCTGTTCCAGCCCATCGGCGGACGGTCGCCGACCCGCTGGGCGGCGAAGTACTGGGGTTCCGCGGCCGCGGCCTGAGTGATCGTGACCATCGAGGTGCAGACGGCCAGCACGGCCGCCATCCCGACAAGACAACGCATCGTTCCCTCCCGGAGTGCGCAACTCTGCACAAACTCACTCAACAATCAACACGATGGGAGTGATCGCCGTCTACGTCCGTTAGTAGGAAATCCTTTCCCGGGGTTGCGCGAGGTAGAAAGGGAGCCGGACGCCGAGCCCGACGAGGAGCCGTTGATGCCCCCTGCCCCTGACGGATTCCGGCCGCTGGACGGGATCAAGGTCGTCGACCTCTCCCGCATCCTCGCCGGGCCTTACTGCACGCAGTACCTCGGCGAGATGGGCGCCGACGTGGTGAAGGTCGAGCCGCCGGGCCACGGTGACGACACCCGCGGCTGGGGGCCGCCGTTCGTCGGCGACGAGGCCGTCTACTACCTGGCGGCGAACCGGAACAAGCGCGGGATCGTGCTCGACCTGAAGAGCGAGCGGGGCCGTGACGCGCTGCGCCGGCTCGTCGCGGGCGCTGACGTGCTCGTCGAGAACTTCCGGCCGGGGACGCTGGAGAAGTGGGGGATCGACTACGCCGCGTTGTCGGCGCTGAACCCGCGGCTGATCCACGTGTCGATCACCGGGTTCGGGCAGACCGGGCCGTACCGCGACCGCGCGGGGTACGACCTGGTCGCGCAGGCCCTCGGCGGCGTCATGTCGCTGACCGGCGAGCCCGACGGCGCGCCGGCGAAGGTCGGGCTGCCGGTGGCCGACCTGAACGCCGGGACGTGGGCGATCATCGCGGTGCTGATGGCGCTGCAGGCCCGGCACGCCACCGGCCGCGGCCAGTACCTCGACGTGTCCCTTTTGGACAGTCAGCTGGCGTGGCACGTCTATGCGGCAGGTGCTGTGTTTTACGACGCGCCCCGCCCGCGCCGGATGGGGTCGGCGCACCCGAGCATCGTCCCGTACCAGGCGTACCCCGTGTCTGACGGCTGGCTGATCATCGCCGTGGGCAGCGAGAAGCTGTGGCACGCGTTCTGCGGGGTGCTCGGCTTGGACATCGCCACGGATCCGCGGTTCTCGTCGAACGCTTCGCGCGCGGCGAATCGGGATGCCTTGAACGCGCTGCTGGAGCCGATGCTGCTGACCCGCGCGGCGGCGGACTGGCTGAAGGCGTTCGACGAGGCGGGCATCCCGGCGGCCCCGATCAACGAGATCGACGACGTGTACGCCGACCCGTGGACGGCGGCGCGTGACCAGGTGGTGCGGTTGCCGCACCCGACGGTGGGGACGTACGTGGGCACCGGGTTCCCGGTGAAGGCGTCGGACACGCCGGCGCGGCCGACGTCCGCGCCGCCGACGCTGGGGCAGCACACGTCGGAGGTGCTGGCGGAGCTGGGTTATTCGGACGCGGAGATCGCGGAGTTCCTGGAGTGAGGCTCAGCCTGGTCCCGGCACCCAGCGAGGTAGTCGGCCACGGTCCGCCGCACGACGCCGATCGCCCACGCGGCGAGACCGGGCGCGAACGCCGGGTCGGACCACGGGTGGCGCTGCAGGAAGAACCACTACGCACGGTGCCCAGGGTCAGCAACGCGAGTGCGAGGGAAGGCGAGCACCGTCAGGCTGGTCTGCGCCTGCCGGAGCAACCGGCGGGCCGATCGGCTCGACGGCTCCCCGGCGCAGCCAACTCTCGTAGCCGATCCCGCCGGGGACGTGCGGGTCGAGTTCGGTCCGGATGTAGAGCGAGACCCGCTCGATGAGCTGGTGGCACCCACCCACTGGGAAGCCAGGATGTTGCCGCTGAACGGGATGATCAGCAGCAACGGCATCCGGCCGGCGGAGGTGAACGCGAAGCCGAACACGGCGCCGCTTGTGGTGATGAGGAAGGCGGTGGCCTTCCACTGCGGGGCCATCAGGCGGCTGATCTCGGCGCGCAGAGCCGTGTACTCCGCTAGGGGGCCGGGCACCGCCGTTACAGGTTGTCCTGCAGTTCCGGCCAGTCCGAGCGCTGGAACTGTGCACGATGGAGTGTTCGCGCTCGATGCTTCGCCCTGGTAAGGATGGGGGCGGGACCTGAGGAGGACCGATGTCAGCACAGCCGAAGCACGCCCTCTGGCACCCGTTCGCCGACATGGGGGCCGTCGACGGGGACCGGATGGTCATCACCCGTGGGGCGGGCTCCTACGTCTGGGACGACGGCGGCCGGCGGTACTTCGATGCCACCGCGTCGCTCTGGTACGCCAACTTCGGGCACGGGCGGCCGGAGATCACCGAGGCCGTCACCAAGCAGCTGCAGGCGCTCGACTCGTACAACCTGTTCGGCTACAACGCGAACGAGCCGGCGATCGAGCTCGCCGACCGCGTGGCCGAGCTGGCGCCCACCCCCGGCTCGAAGGTGTTCTTCGGCTCGGGTGGCGGGGACGTCATCGACACCGCCGTGAAGCTCGCGCGCGCCTACTTCGCGCAGACCGGACGGCCGGAGAAGGTGCACGTCATCGGCCGGACGCAGGGCTACCACGGCACGCACGGGTTCGGCACCGCCGTCGGCGGGATCCCCGCCAACGCCGCGGGGGTCGGGCCGCAGCCGCCGGAGTTCTCGCACGTTCCGTTCGACGACGCCGGCGCGCTCGAGGCCGAGATCCAGCGGGTGGGCGCGGACCAGGTCGCGGCGTTCTTCTGCGAACCCGTCATCGGCGCGGGCGGGGTGCTGCTGCCGCCGGACGGGTACATCGAGGCGGTCGCGGAGATCTGCCGGCGCCACGACGTGCTGTTCGTCGCGGACTGCGTCATCGCCGCCTGGGGCCGGCTCGGCACCTGGTTCGGCATCGACCGATGGCCGGTGCAGCCGGACATGATCACGACGGCGAAGGGCATCACCGGCGGGACCATCCCGCTCGGCGCGCTCGTCGTGGCCCCGCGCGTGGCCGAGCCGTTCTTCACCGGGACGCCGGGCGCCCCGATCTTCCGCCACGGCGCGACGTACGCCGGGCACCCGGTGGCCTGCGCGGCGGGCCTCGCCACGCTGGACATCTACGAGCGCGACGGCCTGATCCCGCGCGGCCGCGAACTCGAGAAACCGCTCGCCGACGCCGTTTCGGGCGTCAACGACCACCCGCTGGTCAAGGAGGTCCGCGCCGGGCTGGGCTTCCTCGCCGCGGTGGAGCTGACGGCCGAGGTCATGGACGCCGACCCGGGCGCTCCGGTGAAGCTGCAGCGCGCGTGCCGGGACGAAGGGGTGATCGTGCGCAACCTCGGACGCGGGATCGCCGTGTCACCGCCGCTGGTCGCGGCCGAACCGGAGCTGGATCTGCTGGCCACGGCGTTGCCGAAGGCCCTGGACCGCCTGCGCTGAACCGGTGAACGGCTCATTCCTGTCCTCCGACGGCAGGAATGAGCCGTTCACCCTGCGTGTCACGACACGCAGAACTCGTTGCCCTCCGGATCCGCGACCGTCACCCAGCTGTGCGGCCCCTGCTGCCCGCGGTGCAGGAACTTCGCGCCCCGCGTGGTCAGCTTCTCCACCGTCGCGTCGACGTTGGCCGCGCCGACCCAGACGTCGAGGTGGAGCCGGTTCTTCACGGTCTTGGGCTCCGGGACCAGCTGGAAGAGCACCCGTTTCGGTGGACCCTCCGGTGGAGAATCCGGGTGCCGGATGGCCGCACCCGTCTTCCACACCAGGGCCCCGTTGTACGTTCTCGTCTCCGCGTCGCTCGCGTAGCCCTTCGCGATCATCTCGCGGATGAAGTCCTCATCGGTCGGTTCCACGGTCCAGCCGAGCGTCTCGGCCCACCAGCCGGCGAGCACGTGCGGGTCGGCCGAGTCCACGGTCACCTGGAAGTCATACGCCATACCGGCACGTTAACCACCGAGTCCGACATTTTCCGGAGCGCGAGGTCCTCGGGCACCACCGTGAACCGCCACTTGTCGACGCCGCCGCCCATGATCTCGGCGTACCGGCGGGCGCCGTCCGCGTTCGCGAAACGCACTTGCTGGCCGTTCGTCAGGTGGGTGATCTTGACCGCCACGCTGCCTCCTCAGACTCCCCGAAAAGATTGGGCCGGCCCGCGGAGCTTCCCCCTCCGGGACCGGCCCGCACAGTAGAACACATGTTCGACTGGTCGCGCCAGTGGATCCCCCGGGTAGGGGAGAAAAGGGCATCTATGCAGGTCAGAGCGGGCGAATCATGGCGACACGCGGCCAGGCGTCCAGGCCGCGGGCGGCCTCGGAGCGACGGATGTCACGCAGCCCGTCACCGATTTCCGCGTCCTCGAGAACGCGGAACCGCAGCCGCTCGTAGTAGGGCGCGTTCCACGGCACCTCGGTGAACGTCGTGAGCGTGAGCGCCGGCAGGCCGCGCTCCGCGGCCCACTCGGCGAGCGTGTCGATGAGGGCGCGGCCGAGGCCGCGCAGCGCGTGGCCGGGCCGGACCGAGACCTGCTCGATGTGCGCGTGCCCGTCGACGACGTCGGCGACGAGGTAGGCGACCGGGCGGTCGTCGTCATCGGCGCTCACCCAGGCGCGGCCGTCGGCCTGGTAGACCGACAGCTCCGCCACCGAACCCGGGTCGTCGTCGGCGATCGCGGTCATGCCGACGTCGCGGAAGAGACTCCCCGCCTCGACTTCGATGTCGATCAGGGCGGGCAGGTCGTCGGGTCGCGCGAGCCGGATCACCGGCCCATTCCTACCCGCGCGCCGGCTCCGGCGCGCGCGATTTTCCTACAGCGAGTACGACGAAATCGTCCGCTCGATGCGGGTCGCGTACCCGCGCAGGGCGGTGATCGCCGTTTCCCGGGCGGCTTCGGAGATCCGCGCCGCGGGGCCGGCCATGGTCAGCACGGTCGGCCGCCTGCTCATCGCCGGCACCGGCACCGAACACGCCCAGACGCCTTCGTCGATTTCGCCGGAGCTGACCGAAAACCGGTTCTCCTGCGCGAGCTTGAGCTCGTCGTTCACCGCGGTGCCGTACTGGTCGATGATCGGCGGCAGGCGCCGGTCGCGCTCGATCTCCGGCAGCAGCGCGAGCAGCATCTTGCCGGACGCGCCGAGGCCCAGCGGCACCGAATGCCCCGGCTCGAAGGTGAAGCGCATGGCGCGGTCGCACTCGACGCGGTCCGCGCACACCGCGGCGTCACCGAACTGCTGGAAGAGCATCACGGTCTCGCCGAGTTCGCGGGCCGCTTCCTCCATGGCCGGCTTGGCCAGCCGGACGAGGTCGTTCGCCAGCTGCGCGGCGCGCGCCAGCGGCATCACCTGACTGGTCAGGTGGTAGTGGCCGGCGGTGCCCTCTTCGAGCAGCTGCAGCTCCTTGAGCAGGGCGACGTAGCGGTAGGTCGTCGCGACCGGGGTGCCGATCGTGGCGGCGAGCTCGGCGACGCTGGCCTCCCACCGGCGCTCGGAGAACGCGAGCAGCAGCTGCAGGACCTTCCGGGAACTGCTGGCCCCGGGGGTGCGG
Source organism: Amycolatopsis heterodermiae (assembly GCF_034929455.1). Classification (NCBI taxonomy): domain Bacteria; kingdom Bacillati; phylum Actinomycetota; class Actinomycetes; order Pseudonocardiales; family Pseudonocardiaceae; genus Amycolatopsis; species Amycolatopsis heterodermiae. The sequence goes on along the minus strand of NZ_JAYFSI010000001.1, from coordinate 415,795 downwards.
CGGGGGGAAGTGGTGGCGGAACCGTCGACGGTGTTGACGGCAGGCGTCATCATGACCTCTCGGTGAGACAAAAACGACCTTCGCTATCACACGGGGTGAATAAATTAGCACGGTCCGTGAAACAAAGGCCAGCATTCCGGTGACACCGTCGACGTGAGACAGGTTGCTCGCTGTCGTTGATCTCCTTGTAGCCGGTCCTGGCGCCGACGGCGGGTGGGCTCCGCGGGGTGTGTCGCCGACGTGGGTGCGTGACCGGGTTCGGAAAGGTTGATGCGCGATTTCCATTCTCCGGGACCCGATTTCGTGATGTCGATGAGTCATTCGTGAACTACCCTCGGCAAAGGAACTGGTAATGCTCCACGCGGGGAAGGGGACCTCAGTGGCCGACGAGGACGGGGAACTCGAGGCATATCCACCTCCCGGCATCGATGTGCAGCGCCCCAGCGTCGCCCGCGTCTACGACTATTACCTCGGGGGTGACGCGTCCTGGGCCGTCGACCGCACATTCGGTGACGCGGTTCTGGCCGAGTTCCCGATGCTCGGCAAGATCGCCAAGGCCAACCGCGTTTTCCTCCACCGCGTCGTGCGGCACCTCATCCGCCTCGGTGTCACCCAGTTCGTCGACATCGGCGCCGGACTGCCGACCATGCAGCACGCCCACCAGGTCGCCGACGACCTCGCGCCGGGGCGCACCCGGGTCGTCTACGCCGACCACGACCCGATCGCCGTGTCACATTCCCAAGGGCTGCTGGAAGAACACGGCGACCACCGTCGCCACGCGGCGATCCACGCCGACATGCGCGCCCCCGACCGGCTCTGGAAACAGGTCGGCGACACCGGCATTCTCGACCTCGGGAAACCCGTGGCGGTCCTGCTGCGGTCGCGCGCTACCGGGAAATAATGCCGCCCGGTTCCTTCCTCGCCATTTCCCACATCACCGACGAGGGCGTTCCACCGGATTACCGGGAACCGTTGGTGAAACTGAAGGAGATGTACGACCAGAAGAGCAGTCCCGTCATCTGGCGCGGCCACGACGAAATCCGCGGGCTCTTCGGCGATTTCGACCTGATTTCCCCCGGCCTCACCTGGACCACCGAGTGGCACCCCGAGGATCGCTCGCCGACCGAACCCGCCATCGAGTTCGCGGCCGCCAACGAATCGCTCATCATGGCCGGGGTCGGCCGGAAGGCGTAGCTCCCCGCGTCCGGGATCAACGTTCCAGGAAGGGCGCCAGCAGGCCCGGCGCCGCCCGGTCCGCCAGGTCCAGGCCGTCCACCTCGCCGACGTCCAGCACCTTGTAGTGGCCCTTGCCCGCGGCCACCGGGACGATCAGCGTGACCAGGCCCGCGCGACGCTGGAAGAACGAGCGCTCGACCACGATTCCCGTCAGGCCGTCGCACTGGACGACCGCCGTGCCGCGGTCGAGGGAACCCGAACGCGTCACCAGGTAGCGGCCCGTCAGCGCGTGGCCGAGGCCGCGGTAGCGGTCCCAGCCCACCAGCACCGCGAACGGCAGCAGAACCAGCGCCACCTGCCACGGCCAGTCCGGCAGCGCGCCCAGCCACGACAGGCCGTAGAGCGCGGCGGCCAGGACGAGCACGCCGATGACCGCCCGGGTCAGGCGGCGGTAGAGCGCGCGGCGCGGGTGGCGCGTCAGCGGCGTCGCCGCAGGGTCCTCGCCGAGCACCGACGCAACGACCTCGTGGACCCGGGCGACCGGGGCCGGGGGCAGCAGGAGGCCGCCGCCCTTGTCCGCGCCCTTGCCCTCGCGCAGGCCGCCCGCGATGGCGACGCAGCGGGCGCCGCCGGCCAGGCGCAGCGGCAGGGGCTCGCGGACCTCGACGCCGCGCAGGCGGTCCTCTTCGATCGACACCGAGCGCGTCGTGATCAGGCCGCGCCGGATGTGCAGCGTGCCGGCGGGCTCGCGGGTGAGGCGGAAGTTCCAGAACGACAGGATGTACCCGCCGACCGACAGCACCGACACGAGCACCAGCAGCCCGGCGGCGGCGAGTACCAGGCTGACCCACGTCGGCGTGTCGGCGAAGTGCCCGACGACCGTGCGGACCAGCGAGAACTGCACCGGGTCGAAGTGCAGCTCGTGCGCGAAGTGGTAGACGGTGCCGACCGCGGCGCCCACCACCGCCAGCCCGGACAGCGTGAACGGCGCGTACCGCAGCCAGCGCTTGTCGACGGCCGCGACGAGCTGCTCCGGCGGCGCGGCGGGCTCCTCCGCGGTCGCTTCCGAAGACGCCGAAGACGCCGGCACGGCCTTGCGGTGCAGCAGCAGCGTCCGCAGCCGCTGGGCTTCGGCGACCGTGACCGCGTCGAGCACCAGCTCGTCCTTGTTCGGCCCCTTGCCGTGGTTGTGCCGCCCGGTGCCGATCCGCGCCGCCGCCAGCGAGAACAGGCGGTGCTTCGGCTCGGAGGTGACGTCGACCGTGCGGATCCGGTCGCGCGGGATGGCGCGCTGCTTGCGCAGCAGCAGCCCGGTGTGCCACTCGACCTGCGACTCGGTGATCCGGTAGCGCGAGGTCAGCACGTGCGAGACGCCGGTGAACACGGCGATCGCGGTGAAGGCCAGGCCGATCCACTGCCACGGCTCGCCGTGCCCGAACAGCAGCGCGCCGAGCAGCACCGGCAGCGACTTCACCAGGTCCAGCACCGGCCGGATGAGCAGCATGCGCCGGTCCAGGTGGTGCCACGGCGCGTCCTGCGTGCCCTCGGCGGGCAGCGCCACCGCTGTCTCCACACTGCTCATGTCGCGTCCCCCCGGATCGCCTGCGTCGTCTTGGTCAGCTCGTCGGCCAGCTCCAGCGCGCGGTCGTGCCGCAGGCCCGCGATGCGCAGCGGGCCCGCCGCGGACGCCGTCGTCACCGTGATCTTCGCCAACCCGAAGAGCTGCTCGAACGGGTCACGCTCGATGTCGACGGTCTGGATCCGCGAGATCGGCGCGATCCGCCACTGCTGCTTCAGCCAGCCCGCCTGCGTGTAGACGGCTTCGCCGGTGACCTCCCAGCGGTGCACGCGGTAGCGCCACTGCGGCATCACGATGAGGTGCAGCGGGCCGAGCACGCAGGAGACCACGAGCGTCACGCTGAGGAACGCGGGCGCGTCGTCGCTGGTCAGGACGATGAGCGTCTGCACCCCGATCAGCACGATCCACAGGATCGCGGCGGTCGTCGTCCAGTAGCCGATGGCCCGGGGACTGACCCGGTGTGCCGGCGGCCGCAGCCGCAGGGCCGTACTCTCGGTGTGTTCGCTCACCGCTTCAGCGTGCCCGATCGGTGGCTTGCGCGCCCACGACAAGTGTCACGATGCCGATCCGGTCCGGGCTCGATCGCATGCCGTTACGATCGCCGGCACAGCCGGTGGAATGGAATCCCCGTCGGGGTGTGTTGTGCTTGAAGGATTCGCATACGTGTCGGAGAGCAGCAGGAGGATCCGGTGGGATTCGATCCCGACGACCTGTACGAGGTGGACTCGGACGTCCCCGACCTGACGGGGGCGGTGTTGCTGCACCACTTCGAAGGGTTCATGGACGCCGGCTCGGCGGGGCGCCTGCTGGCCGAGCACCTGCTGGGCGGTGAGCACCGGGTGGTCGCGCGGTTCGACGTCGACCGCCTCATCGACTACCGCTCGCGGCGCCCGACGATGACCTACGCAGTGGACCACTGGGAGGACTACGACGCCCCGGAACTGGTCGTCCACCTGCTGCACGACGCCGACGAGACGCCGTACCTGATGCTGTCCGGCCCGGAGCCGGACCACGACTGGGAGCGGTTCTGCGCCGCGGTCCGGAACCTGGTCGAACGCTGGGGCGTCCGGCTGACCGCCGGGTTCCACGGCATCCCGATGGGCGCGCCGCACACCCGCCCGCTCGGCGTCACCGCGCACGCCACCCGCCAGGACCTGGTCGGCGAGCACCAGCCGCTGCCCAACCGGATGCAGGTGCCGGGCAGCGCCGCGGCGCTGCTGGAGTACCGGCTCGGCGAGTGGGGACACGACGCGGTCGGGTTCGCCGCGCACGTGCCCCACTACCTCGCCCAGTCGACCTACCCGGCCGCGTCGCTCAACCTGCTCGACGCGCTGGGCCGCGCGACCGGCCTGAACCTGGCCGTCGGGGAGCTGCGCGAAGCGGCGGACCTGGCTTCCGCCGAGATCGAACGGCAGATCGCCGCGTCCGACGAGAACGCCGCCGACGTCGTCCGCGCGCTGGAGCGGCAGTACGACGCGTTCGTCGAGGCGACCGAGAAGGGCAGCCTGCTCGCGGAGTCCGTCGAGCACATGCCGACCGCCGAAGAGCTCGGGACGCAGTTCGAGCGGTTCCTCGCCGAGCAGAACGGCGGCGACAGCCCGGAGCGTTAGGCCACGGCCAGCAGCACTCGCGAGTGCTTCGGTGTTGTCGCCTCGTCGACCAGCGCGAGCGCGAAGTCCGCGTAGGTGAACGACTCCGCCGGGACGAGCGTGGTGACGGCGGTGCGGTAGGAGCCCGTGCCGTCGCCTTCGCCCAGCACCACCGGCGGCGGGGCGACGACCAGCCAGTCCAGGTCGCTCTCGCGCAGGACCGCCAGCTCGGCCGTGTGCCCCAGCGAGAACTCCCGGTGCTCGGCCGGGAAGTCCGGCGCGTCGTGCACCGCGACGCCGGGCGCCGTCTCCAGGGTGGTGCCGATCCCGGCGACGACCAGCCTGCTCACCCCGGCGCGGCCCAGCCCGCCGACGAGCGCTTTCGCGGCGGCTGGAAAGAAGTCGGCCGATGCCGTCCCGGCGGCGTACGCGACGCTGACGACCGCGTCGTGCCCGGCCACCGCCGCCGCGACGCTGTCCGCGTCGGTGACGTCGGCCCCTTCGCGGCGCCCCGCCGCGGTGACCTGGTGGCCCCTCGCCGTCGCTTCGGCGACGACGCGCCGTCCGGCCCGGCCGCCGGCGCCGAACACGATGATCCTGCTCATGGAATCCCCTTCCGTCACCGGGGAAACTAGGCTCGGGAGTGCCGGTTACCGCAACGAAATCGGCGTCGACCTGGGGGTGTGATGACGGCTTACGACCGGATCGGCGTCGGGTACGCGCGGGGCAGGCGGACCGACCCGCGCTGGCTCGCGCCGCTGCTCGACGCGCTCGGGGATGCGGCTTCGGTGCTCGACGTCGGTTCGGGCACCGGGTCCTACGAGCCGCCCGGGCGGCGGGTCGCGGCCGTGGAGCCGTCGGCGGAGATGATCCGGCAGCGCCCGCCCGGCGCCGCGCCGGTGGTGCGCGCGGTCGCGGAGGCGCTGCCGTTCGCGGCATGCACGTTCGACGCCGCGCTCGCGGTGCTGACCGTGCACCACTGGCCGGACTGGCGGCGCGGCCTCGCCGAGCTGCGCCGGGTGGCGCGGCGGCAGGTCGTGCTGGCCTACGACACCGCGCGCCACAAGGACTTCTGGCTGGTGCGCGAGTACGTGCCGGAGGTGGCTGAGCTGGAGCGTTCGCGCCCTTCGGCGTCGGACATCGCGGCTTCGCTGGGCGCGCGGAGCGTGGTCCCGCTGCCGGTGCCGTGGGACTTCACGGACGGCGTCTTCCCGGCGCACTGGCGGCGCCCGGAGGCCTACCTCGACCCGGCGGTGCGGCAGGCGTGCTCGGCCCTGGCGCAGACGGCACCCGGCGCCGTGGCGCGCGGGATGGCCCGGCTGCGCGCGGACCTGGCGTCCGGTCGCTGGCACGAGGAGCACCGGGACCTGCTGGAGCTGCCGGAGTGGGACGCGGGGTTCCGGCTGATCACGTCGTGAATCCGGCGTCGGGTACCGTCCCGGGATGAACCAGTCGGGAACCCGTTCTTCCGCAACGAAAACCCTGAGGCGCACGCTCGGCAGGCTGCTGTTCCGGGTGGCCTCGAAAGTGCACGACCCGTACACCGATCAGCTGAACCGGATGAGCGCGGAGCTGCGCGACGAGATCGTCCGCCAGGGTGACCGGCTGCTCGATCGGGTGGTGGAGTTCGAGATCCGCAGCCGCCGCGACATCGTCTACGCCGGCGACCAGGACGCCGCGCTGGAGAGCAACGTCTTCGCCCGCGAGAACCTGGTCGGCGCCCGGCACTTCGGCCGTCCGAAGGAGACGCTCGAGTACGCGCTTTCCCTGGCGCCACAAGGCGGGATGGCGCTGGAGTTCGGCGTCGCGTCCGGCAACACGCTGCGCACCATCACCCAAGCGCGCGACAGCGAGCAGGTCTACGGCTTTGATTCCTTCGACGGCCTGCCCGAGGCGTGGCTCAACGGCATGCCCGCCGGCGCGTTCGCCCGCGACGACCTGCCGGACGTCCCGGGCGCCGAGCTGGTCGTCGGCCTGTTCGCCGACAGCCTCCCCGGCTTCCTGGAGCAGCACCCGGGGCACGTCGACTTCCTGCACGTGGACGGCGATCTCTACAGCTCCGCCAAGACCGTCCTCGACCTCTGCGGGCCGCGGCTGCGCGCCGGCAGCATCGTGCACTTCGACGAGTTCTTCAACTTCCCCGGCTGGAAGCGGCACGAGTACCGCGCCTGGACGGAGTACGTCGAGCGCACCGGCGTCGAGTTCGAATACCTGGCCTACACGTACAACGACAACCAGGTCACGGTGAAGATCACGAAGGTGTGATCTCGCGCAGCTCGAGCGTGCCGGCCTCGGCCCACGGGTGCCGCGAAGCGACCTCGACGGCCGTCTCGCGGTCGGGGCACTCGAGGACGACGTACCCGCCGATCTGCTCCTTGGTCTCGGCGAACGGGCCGTCGGTGAGCAGGACGCCGCCGTCGCGCACCCGCAGCGTCTTCGCCTCGGACGGCGGCCGCAGGTCGGTGCCGGCCTGCGGGATCCCGCGCCGCGCCAGCTCGGCGCCCCAAGCGTGGCAGCGCCGGGCCATCTCCGGGCCGGCGGCCTCGTCGGCGGTGTCGTCGCCGCGGAGCAGGAGCAGGTAGCGCATGCGGTCAGCATGCCACGCTCAGCCGAAGCAGCCTTCAGGGTTGAGCGGGCCGAACGACGGCAGCAGGAGCCCGCACAGGTAACCGTCGACCCAGCGGCCGTTGCCGGTGAGGTTGACGGCGAGGCGGACCAGGGGCGCGAACCCGCGGATCCCGGCGGCGAGCGCGTCCTGGTTGCGCTGCAGCATCGACGTCAGCTGGTCGAGCTGGGTGAGCAGCGGCCCGAGCTGCGCGTCGTTGTCGGTGATCAGCCCGGACAGTTCGGTGGCCAGCTGCCGTGAGCCGTCGAGCAGGGACGTGATCGCGCCTTCGCGGCGGCTCACCTCTTCGAGCAGCTGGTTGCCGTCGTTCAGGATCCGCTGCACGGCGGCGTCGCGGTCGACGAGCGTCTGCGATACCACCCGGGTGTTGGCCAGCAGCGTCGAGAGCTGGCTGTCGCGGGAGGCGAGGGTGTCCGAAAGCCGGGACAGCCCGGTGAGCGCCGCCCGGACGCTCTCCGGGGTGTTCGCGAGCGTCGCGGACAGCGTGTCGAAGCTCTTCGCCAGCTGCGCGGTGTCGATCCGGTCCACTGTGGACGAAAGCGTGCCGAACGCGGTGAGGACGTCGTACGGGACGGTCGTGCGCGAGCGGGGGATCGGCGTGTCCGGGTCGAGCGTGCCTTCGCCCTGCGGGTCGAGCGCCAGAAACTTCTGGCCCAGCACGGTTTTCAGCCGGATCGCGGCGCTCGTCGTGTCGCCGAGCCACGCGCCCTTCGCCTTGAACGACACCAGGACGTGGTCGCCGCGCAGCCGGACGTCGGACACGCGGCCGACCTTCACCCCGGCGATCCGGACGTCGTTGCCCGCGAACAGCCCCGCGGCTTCGCCGAACTCGGCGGCGTAGGTGGTCCCGTCGCCGATCACCGGCAGGGACCGGGCGTTCATCGCGGTCACCACGCCCAGCCCCAGGACCGCCAGGCCGGCGAGCGCCGTCCTGACCGGGGCATCGCCGGCCCGGCGTATTGACATGGCGTCAAGAGTGACGCACCTCACGCCGGGCCGCCAGCCGGATCCCCCGAAGAGACGAAGATCGCCGCGTCACGCCGACGTGAGCACAGGGTATTCGCGGTACTCCAGCGCGTTGGCCGCCCGGTCGGTCATCCAGGTGAAGAAACCCCCGAACAGCCGAGTGCTCAGCATCTTGTAGGCCCGGTTGCGGCTGCGGATCTTCGCGGCCGTGCGCGGCGCAAGGAAGTTGCCGGAGCCCTTGCCGTTCTTCTGCCCGACCGTGGCCGGCTTGCGCAGCCGCTGCTCGTACCTCTCGAACGCCGTCACGTGGTCACCGCCGGCCGCGGCCAGCTCCCCGGCCAGCACCTGGGCGCCCATCATCGCCAGGCCCGTGCCGGACCCGCCCGGCCCGGCGCACCACGCGGCGTCGCCGAGCAGCACGACCCGGCCCTTCGACCAGCGCTCGAGGTGGATCTGGCTGATCGAGTCGACGTACAGGTCGGTGGCCGCGGGCAGCGCTTCGAGCAGCTTCGGCGTCTCCCAGCCGGTGTTCGCGAACAGTTGCGCGACCAGCGCCCGCTGCTCGTCGGTGGTGCGGCGGCGGAACTCGACGCCGTCGGCGGCGAAGACCAGCCCGACGTGCAGCCGGTCGGCGTGCCGGTGGCTGCCGACCATCAGGCCGCGGCCGGGCTCGTTGTAGAGCACGCTCGTGTGGTCCAGCCCGAGGTGGTTGGGCGCGGTGAACCCGGCGATGCCGAAGCCGAGGTCACGGCGGAAGCCCGCCTCCGGCCCGAACGCCGCGGCCCGCACCCCCGAGTGCACGCCGTCCGCGCCGACGACCAGGTCGAACCGCCGCGGCGCCCCGCGGGAGAAGGTGACGTCGACGCCGTCCGCGCGTTCGGTCAGGCTCGTGACGCGGTCGCCGAAGACGTACTCCGTGTGGTCCTTGGTGTGGTCGTACAGGATCCGCGCGAGGTCGCCGCGCAGGATCTCGACCTCCCCGCTCCAGGCCGCGCCGGGCACGGTCAGCTGCGGCTTCCCGTCGAGGTCGAGCACGGTCTGGTCGCCCATCGCCGTCTCGTACCGGCGGACGTCGCCGAGGATCCCCATCGCGGCCAGCAGCTTCACCTGCTCACCCCGGAAGTCGACGGCCTGGCCGCCGGGCCGCAGCTCCGGCGCGGTTTCGACGACGGTGACGCGGTAGCCGTGGCGGTGCAGCCAGAAGGCCGCGGACGGGCCGGCGATGCTGGCCCCGGACACGAGCACGGTCTTGGCGGTCATCGGAGGTTCCTCTCGGTCGGTGGTGATGACCGAAGACTGCCGGGGGCCGCTGACGGGTCCCGCACCGTTCACTGACGGTGGCGCCACTCGCTGGGCAGCACGCCGTAAGCCGCGCGGAAGCGGCGCGTGAAGTGGGTCGGGTCCTTGAACCCCCAGCGGCGGGCGACCGCGGCGATCGGCAGGCCGCGGTCCGCCAGGTCGGCGCGGGCGCCGGCCAGCCGGGCCGTGATGATCCACTGCTCGAGCCGGACGTCCGCGGCCGCGCACGCCCGGTAGAGCTGGCGCGGTGACACCGAGAGCGCGGCGGCGATCGACGCGGCGGACAGGGCGGGGTCGCCGAGGTGGTGCCGCACGTGCGTCCGCACCTGGGCGATCAGCGTCGGCTCCTCGCCCGCCGCGCTCACCAGCAGCGCCCGGACCAGGTCGACGCACACCCGGCCCAGCGCGTCCGCCGACGGCGTCGCGCTGAGGGTGTCGGCGTCGCGGGCCAGGTCCTGGACGTGGTGCGCGACCAGCCGGTGGAGCGGGCTCGCCGTCAGCCGCGGCCCGGCCCGGCGGACGGTCGCGGCGGGCAGGCCCAGCTCGTCCGGCGGGACGTGCAGCGTCCGCGAACCGCCGGGACCCAGCCAGACCAACGTGACCGGCCGCGGGGTCGTGATCAGGCTCAGCTCGCCGGGATCCGCCCCGCGCGGCAGGGGGACGCCGGCCGCTTCGACGCGGGAGAGCGTCAGCGGCCCGAACGACCACCACGCGAGCTGCGGGTGCCTCGTCTCGATAACCACGGCCATGCCGCCAGTCAACCCGACCGCGGGGCCCTTCGACAGCGCCCGGACCTCGCAATCGCGTGGCGCGGACGGCCGAGGGCCGGGCACCGAGAGCCGATCCGGCGCGCGCCGGGCGCTCTTAGGCTCGCCTTCTCGACGGAAAGAGCCCGGCAGGAAAGAGGTCGTGATGCCGTACGCCAGCACTTCCGATGGTGCCGAGATCTTCTACAAGGACTGGGGTTCCGGGTCGCCGGTGGTGTTCAGCCACGGCTGGCCGCTGAACGCCGACGCGTGGGACCCGCAGCTGAACCTGGTGGCGTCGCACGGTTTCCGCGCGATCGCGCACGACCGGCGCGGCCACGGCCGGTCGAGCCAGACGTGGACCGGCAACGACATGGACACCTACGCCGACGACCTCGCCGCGGTCGTCGAGTCGCTGGACCTGACCGGCATCGTGCTCGTCGGGCACTCCACCGGCGGTGGCGAGGTGACGCGCTACCTGGCCCGGCACGGCACCGACCGGGTCCGCAAGGCCGTGCTGCTGAGCGCGGTGCCGCCGCTGATGCTGCAGACCCCGGCCAACCCCGGTGGCCTGCCGAAGGACGCCTTCGACGACATCCGCGCCGGCGTCGCGGCCGACCGGTCGCAGTTCTACCAGGACCTGTCCGCGCCGTTCTACGGCGCCAACCGGCCGGGTTCGACGGTCTCGCAGGGCCTGCGCGACCAGTTCTGGCGCCTCAGCATGCAGGTCGGCTACAAGGCGGCCTACGACTGCATCGCGCAGTTCTCCGAGCAGGACTTCACCGACGACCTCGCCAAGATCGAGATCCCGGTGCTGGTGGTGCACGGCGACGACGATCAGATCGTGCCGATCGGCGCGGCGGGCCGCCGCAGCGCCGAGATCCTGCCGAACGCCACCCTCGTCGTGCACGAGGGCGCGCCGCACGGCCTGTGCGGCGACCACGAAATCCGGTTCAACGCCGAACTGCTCGAATTCATCCGGGAGTGAGCATGACCGTCCCCGCACCCACCGCCCAGGAACTGGCCGAGGTCGAGCGCGCCAACAGCTCCGGCAAGCAGCCGGTGGTCTTCGTCCACGGCCTCTGGCTGCTCGACACCAGCTGGGACCGCTGGGCCGAGTTCTTCGAGGCCGCGGGCTACGCCGCGGTCACGCCGGGCTGGCCCGACGACCCGGCCACCGTCGAGGAGGCCCGGGCCAACCCGGACGTCTTCGCCAACAAGGGCATCGGCGACGTCGCGGCGTACCAGCAGGCGATCGTCGAGAAGCTGGACCGCAAGCCGGCGATCATCGGGCACTCCTTCGGCGGGCTGCTCGTCCAGATGCTCGCCGGGCGCGGGTTGTCGGCCGCGACCGTCGCGATCGACCCGGCGCCCTCGCGCGGGGTGCTGCCGCTGCCGGCCAGCGCGCTCAAGGCGTCTTCGGCGGTGCTGACCAACCCGGCCAACCGGCACCGGGCGGTGGCGCTGACGTTCGAGCAGTTCAAGTACGGCTTCGCCAACGCCGTCAGCGACGAAGAGGCCCACGAGCTGTACGAGAAGTACCACGTCGCCGGCTCGGGCGTGCCGATCTTCCAGGCCGCTTTCGCCAACATCAACCCGCGCACCGAGGTCAAGGCCGACAACCTGCACCCCGACCGCGGGCCGATGCTCGTCATTTCCGGTGAGTACGACCACCAGGTGCCGCACGCGATCGCGCACGCCACCTACGAGCGGCAGCGGAAGAACCCGGGGGTCACGGAGTTCACCGAGCTCCCCGGCCGCGGTCACTCCCTGACGATCGACAGCGGCTGGCAGGAAGTGGCTGCCACGGCTCTCGACTTCGTCGGCCGGTTCGTCAAATAACCGCTGGTCAAGCAGATATGTCGCCGGTTGGCCGGTGATGTCCGGTTCCAATGGCTAGCATGGCGCGGTGGACCGTTCCGCCGCAGGCCGGATCCAGCAGGACGGCGACGACGCCGTCGAGGCACGCATTCTGGACGCCGCCGCGCACGTCATCGCCGAAGAAGGCTTCGGCCGGATGAAGCTCGGCGGCGTCTGCGCTCGGTCCGGTTACGCGAAGGCCGTGATCTACCAGCACTTCGGTGACAAGGACGGCCTCGGGCAGCGGCTCGTGGAGCACGCCGTCGAGGAGTTCACCGACGCCTACAGCGAAGCGGTGGCGGCCCGGACCGGGTCCGCCACCGCGACGCCGATGGACATGCTGCGGGCGCTGCTGGACATCATCTTCGAGCTGATCGAGACGATGCCGACGCTCAACCACGCGTTCCTGGCGCTCTGGGGCGACGCGTCCGCGGAGAGCTCGGCCATGCGCGCCGCCCTCACCGAGGCCGACCGCCGGTTCCGCTTCGCCATCGCCCAGACCGTCGCCAGCGGAGTCGCGGACGGCTCCATCACCGGCGTCCGCGACGCCGACGGGTACGCGTCCGCGATGCTCGCGCAGCTGCGGGGCATCTCCATGCAGGCCCTGATCGACCCGGACGGCATCGACCTGCGCGCGGTGCGCGCCGAGCTGGAGCGCGGGGTCGACCGGCTGTCCGCCAGCTTCCGCGGCACGCTACAGGCTGAAGGCGATTGACCGCAGCACCAGCACGGCGACGAACACCAGCGTGAAGGCGAGATCCAGGGAGATCCCGCCGAGCCGCACCGGCCGCACGACCCGCCGCACCGGCCCGATGACCGGTTCGGTCGCCGCGTAGGCCAGCCCGCGGGCCCGCCTCGTCCACGGCGGGCTGTCGGCCAGCATCCCGACCCAGTCCAGCACCATCCGCGCGATCAGCACGAGCATGTACAGCGTCAGCGCGAACCCCAGCAACGTTCCCAGCGCACCCATTCGGTCCTCCTCCTGCTACCTGAAGAACGCCCAGGCGCGCCGCAGAGTGCCGGGTGTGTCCGTTTCACAGCCTTTCGACAGGAAGTGCTCGTCAATCAAGTAGATGATTGACAGGGTGATGTGAACACTTGATTATGGAGGTGTCCCGCTCCAGCAGACGAAGGTGGTTCCCCCATGACCGGACCGCACGACCACGAGACCTCGGTGCTCGTCGCAGGCGGCGGCATCACGGGCTTGTCCGCGGCCTTTTTCCTTGCGCGGCAAGGAGTCGGGGTGACGCTCGTGGAGCGGCACCCGTCGACGGCGATCATGCCGCAGGCGCGGGCGTTCAACGCCCGGTCGCTCGAGATCTTCCGGACGTTCGGGCTCGAGGAGGAGATCCGCGAGCACCAGTCGATCCTGGCCGGCCTGCCGGAGATGATCGGCGCGGACACCCTGGCCGGCGACGAGCGCTTCCGCGTCGACATGCTCGCCCGGGTCCGTCCCGGCGGGATCAGCCCGGCCGATTGGGCGCTGATCGACCAGGACGAGCTGGAGCGCGTGGTGCGCGCCCACGCCGAGGACGCCGGGGCCGAGGTGCGCTTCGCCACCGAGCTGGTGTCGTTCGAGAACGACGGCGAGGGCGTCACCGCCACGGTCCGCGACCTCGGCACCGGGGCCGATTCCCGGATCCGCGCCGACTATCTGATCGCCGCGGACGGCAACCGCGCGGGTGTCCGGCACCGGCTCGGCGTCGAGGCGGACGGCCCCGGCGTCCTGGGCCACGCCGCGCACTTCCTCTTCGACGCCGATCTCGACGGCGTGCTGCGGGACCGCCGTTTCCTCCTCGCCTACTTCGACCGGCCGAGGACCGGCACGGTGCTCTGCCCGCTGGGCCGGCCCGGGCGGTGGATGCTCGGGGTGCCGTTCCGGGACGGCGAAAGCCTCGACGACTTCACCGAGGAACGCTGCGCCGAGCTGGCCCGTGCCGCGGTCGGCGTCCCGGATCTCGAGCTCACCCTGGTGCCGCCGGTGCCCGGGTGGAACCGGATGCCGATGGACGTCCGGATCGGCGCGATGGTGGCTCGGCGGTACCGGGTGGGCCGGGTGTTCTTCGCGGGCGACAGCGCGCACGTGGTGCCGCCGACCGGGTCGTTCGGCGCGAGCACCGGCATCGCGGACGCGCACAACCTGGCCTGGAAGCTCGCCGCCGTGCTCCACGGGCAGGCCGGGCCGGACCTGCTGGACACCTACGAGGCCGAGCGGCTCCCGGTCGCGCGGGCCACGATGGACACCGCGCTGCGGATCCTCGACGCCCGCCACGGCGGCGAAGGCGAAGACGCGACGCGGATCGACGAGGTGACCATGGCCCACGGCTACCGGTACCGGTCCGCGGCCGTCCGCACCGAACCGGGGACGCCGGACTCGCCGGTGGCGGACCCCCGGACCCCCACCGGACATCCCGGGTTGCGGGCGCCGCACATCTGGCTGGAACGGGACGGGCGCCGAGTGTCTACTTTGGACCTTTGCGCCGATTCCTTCACGCTGCTGGCCGGCGCCGAGGGTGCGTCCTGGGTCGCCGCGGCGGAGACCGTGGCGGTGGAGGCCGGCATCGACCTCCGCGCGTACCGCATCGACGGCGTCCAGGATCCGGGTAAGCGCTTCCCGGAGACCTACGGGATCAGCGCGTCCGGTGCGTCCCTCGTGCGGCCGGACGGGTTCGTCGCCTGGCGCGCCGTCGAAACCTCCGCGGAGCCGGAGCGGGAACTGAGCCGGGTGCTGCAGGCCGTCCTCGGCACGCGTGGCCGAGTCAATTCATCGGCCGCTTGATCCCGTTCAGGCCGCTGGTGACACCGTCAGCCGCGGGTATCATTGCGCCGTGCCTCAGCCCAAGCCGCGCCGCTCGCCCAAACCACAGGAACGCCAACGGGATCCGGAACGCACCCGGCGGCTCATCGTGGACGCGGCCGTCGCGGAGTTCGCCGAACACGGCTACGCGGGCGCCCGCACGAGCGCGATCGCGGCCCGGGCCGGGGTCAACCAGCAACTGATCTCGTACTACTTCGACGGCAAGAAAGGCCTGTACCAGGCGATCTCGGAACGCTGGCGGGAGCGGGAAGAGGAGCTGCTGCCCGAGAAGGGAACGCTGGCCGACGAGATCGGCCTCTACGCGCTCGAAGCGCTGAAGAACCCCGACGGGGTCCGGCTGATGGCCTGGGGCGGCCTGGAATACACCGGGCCGGAGACCGACCCCGACCACGCGTCCCGGGCGGAGCGGCTGCAGCACACGGTCGACCGGCTCCGCGGCCTCCAAGCCGCGGGCAAGCTGCCCCCCGAAGTGGACCCGGCCTGCCTGACGATCATGCTGATGGCCGCGGCGATGGCGACCACCACGCTCCCGCACGTCATCGAGGGCCTGTGCGAGGCCGACCCCCGCTCGCCGGCGTTCATCGAGCACTACGCCGAGCAGATGGTCGTTCTCGCCCGGCTTCTCGGGCTCGACGACGCCCCGGAGGGCTGACCCCCGATCCGTCCGATGTGGATGGTCGACGTCGGGGTTTTCCCGTTCCTGGAACGGATCCGGCTCAGCCGCGCAACAGCGCGTTGAGCCGTGCGGCCTGCCGGGTGAGGTGGTCGCGTTCCGGGACGCTGGCCGCCGCGCGGGCCGCCTCGGCGTAGAGGCGGGCCGCGAGCGCCGGGTCGCCGTCGCGTTCGTGCAGGTACGCCGCGACGGCGGTGTGGCGGGGCAGCGCGGGGTCGAGCTCGGCCAGTGCGGCCAGCCCGGCCCGCGGCCCGTCGGCCTCGCCGACCGCGACGGCCCGGTTGAGGCGGGCCACCGGGCTGCCGGTCAGCCGCACGAGCTCGTCGTACCACTCGACGATCTGCACCCAATCGGTCTCTTCGGCGGTCTGGGCGTCAGCGTGCAGCGCGGCGATGGCCGCCTGGGCCTGGAACTCGCCCAGGCGGTCACCGGCCAGCGCCGTCTGGAGGATGTCGACGCCCTCGGTGATCAGGCGGGTGTCCCACAAGCCGCGGTCCTGCTCGGCCAGCGGCACCAGGCTCCCGCCGGGACCGGTCCGCGCGGGACGCCGGGCGTGGTGCAGCAGCATGAGCGCGAGCAGGCCCGCGACCTCGGCGTCGTGGGTCCGGACCGCCAGCTGGCGGGTGAGCCGGATCGCCTCGGCCGCGAGGTCGACGTCGCCGCCGTAGCCCTCGTTGAAGACGAGGTAGAGCACGCGCAGCACGGTGGCGAAGTCACCGGGCTCGGCGAACCGGACCCCCGACACGGTCTTCTTGGCCCGGCTGATCCGCTGGGCCATCGTCGCCTCCGGGACGAGGTAGGCCTGCGCGATCTGCCGGGTGGTCAGGCCGCCGACCGCGCGCAGGGTGAGCGCGACGGCCGAGGCCGGCGTCAAGGACGGGTGCGCGCACAGGAAGTACAGCTGCAGCGTGTCGTCCACCGGCTCGCCCGGGCCGGGCGCGGGCTCGCTCTCGACGCGCACCTCGCGCCGCACCCGGGAGGTGTCGGCGCGGGCGGCGTCGAGGAACTTGCGCCAGGCCGTGGTGACCAGCCAGCCCTTGGGGTCCCGCGGCGGGGCGTCCGGCCACACGCGCAGGGCCTCGACCAGGGCGTCCTGCACGGCATCCTCCGCCGACGCGAAGTCGGCGCCCCGGCGCACGAGGGCGCCGATCACTTCGGGGGTAAGGGTCCGCAGCAGGGTCTCGTCCACCACGGGTCACTCCGTGATGGTCGGGGGCACGGTCATGATCGGGCGCACCTCGAGCCACTCCTGGACCGGCTTCCCGCCCGCGCCCGGAGCCGCGGACAGCTCGCCGGCCAGCTCGATCGCGCGCTCGTAGCTGTCGACGTCGATGATCGTCCAGCCGGCGATCAGGTCCTTCGTCTCCGCGAACGGGCCGTCGGTGACCGGCGGGCGCCCCTCGCCGTCCGACCGGACGAACGTGCCGCCGGGGGACAGCGGCCGGTGCTCGACGAACTCGCCGGTGGCCTCGAGCCGTTCGGCGAAGTCCTGCATGTACTTGATGTGGGCGGTGACCTCCTCCGGCGTCCACTGGTCCATCGGGACGTCGTTCACCGAGGCCGGCGCGCCGCGGTAGTGCTTGAGCAACAGGTACTTGGCCATCGTTTTCTCCTTCTCGGGGTTATTTTGGCGGATTCCGTGGACTCAGGCGCTCTGACGCGCGGCCCGCCGCGCGGCGAGCTCCTCGACGGCGCTGGGCAGGGTCGTCTCGAAGTCGATCAGCTTCGCCCAGGTCGGCGTCACGACGATCCGCACCATGCCGTCGTAGAGCGACCGCACCTCGGCCTCCCACTCGACCCGCTGCTCCGGCGTCATCTCGTAGCTGCCGTTCATCTGCAGGTACTCGTCGGGGATGCCGTCGACGACGTCCAGCTCGACGGTCCCGCGGATGAGCAGGATCTGGGGCGGGTGCACCTCGGTGTCGATGGTGAGCGCGACGGCCGGGTTCGCGCGCAGGGCGTGCAGCTTCGGCGCGTTCGTCGAGGTGCACAGGACGATCTCCGAGCCGTTCCAGGTGAAGGCGATCGGGATGGACCGCGGCGTCCCGTCCTTGGCGACGTAGGCCAGCCGGGTCAGGTCGCGCTCCAGCAGCTCCCGGCTGATCGGCCGGTTCAGGATTTCGGTGATGGTGTTCTGGTCCATGGTCATTTCTCCTGAAGTCGTTCGGCGAAAGCGACGATGATGCCCTCGGGGCCGCGGACGTAGCAGAGCTTGTGGCTGTCCTCGTACTGCACGAGTTCGCCCATGATCGGGACACCCCGAGCCCGCAGGCCGGCGACGAGCCCGTCGATGTCCGAGACGCCGAACAGGATGCGGCGCAGGCCCAGCGCATTAGCCGGGGTCGCGGGCCGCCCGCCGACCGCCACGGGGGAGCGGAACCGCATCAGCTCGAGCCGCCCGTGCCCGTCCGGCGTCCGCACCATGGCGACGTCGAGCTGGATCCCCTCGAGCCCGACGACCCGGTCCACCCGGGCCCCTTCGACCGGCCCGGTGCCCTCGAGCACCATGCCGAGCCCGACGAAGAACGCGACCGCGGCGTCCAGATCTTCGACGACGACGCCGACGTTCTCCAGCCGTTCGATCACGGCTCCTCCTCGGGGTCCGGCGGCCCATCGTGGCCGCTCACACCCCTGGGACGGAGCTGGTCCGGAGTTCTCGACATCCGGCGGGAGGAAAGTTTGGAGGAGTTGGTCCGAGTCCCGGACATGAATCGACCCCTACCGCGTATTCGCTGGTAGGGGCCGGTTTTGCAGTAGAACTGGGTGCCCTCGGCAGGACTGCCGAAGGATGGGAACGGGTCTTACCAGGGAATTCATGTCGGTAAGTTGGTCGTCGAGGCGAGCTTCGAGCTACCCCGCTCGGGCGGGAACCCGTCATGAGCGCCAGCTCGCAGGTAGTTGCGAGGTTTGTCACGATCATGATGGGGCTGGTCATCGGCCTATCGTTCCTGTTCGGCTTCGGGAACGTGTTGAACCTGGCGTTGAAGCTGCAGGTGCCGGTGCTCGTGGCGCCGCTGGTGGCGCCCGCTGTCGATTTGACGGTGCTGGGGTTGCTCGTCGGTACGCGGCATCTCGCCCTGACCGGGGCCGGCGAGGATGTGTTGCGGCCAACGCGCCGCCTGCTGTTGGCGGCGAGCGCCGTAACCCTGCTGTTGAACATCGCTGACCCGATATTCGCTGGTCAGTGGGGCAAAGCCGCCTTCGACTCGGTTGGCCCGCTCCTGCTGATCGGTTGGGCTGATACGGGTCCCGGCCTCTTTCGCGCGCTGCGCGCCGCGAATATCGATCTCGGATCGGTGCAGCCGCCCCTGGCTACGCCTGCGGACTTGGTGGATGACGATCTCGTTGAGGACCCGACAGGCTCGCAGTACGACAAGCAGTTGGGGGCAGCGTCCGGCGGGCCCGCTGAGCTTGACGACAGGGAACTCTTGGAACGCGCGCGTCAGGCGGATGCTGAACACTGGCAGTGCTACCGGCGTCCCATCTCTGCAGAGACTCTGCGGAAGCAGCTTCGGGTTGGCGCGAAGGCGTCACGGGAGCTGGTAGCGGTGGTTCGCTCAGAGAACGTTCAGCGAGGGTGTCTTAGCGAGGCCCAGTCGAGCTCGGCTGAGGTACCACGCAAGCTCCATTCCGCTGGTTGAGAGTCCCTGCCTGCCCACGTCGGATGGCGACGAGTGACGTCGGACAACGCCGTTTCTCGACATGTTGCGCAATGTTGGCGCCGTCGTCTGCCCGGTACTTTCTGGACGGCAAACTTGCGATGACGGTGAGGGCGAATTTTGGGTTACCGACGCAGTTGCTTGGCCTGTTCGAGGCTAGCCACCGCGTCTCGGAGGTGGGGATCCGCGGCGAGCTGGCGACGCAGGAAGCCGATGATCACGGGCCGCAGCATCTCCGGGATCGAGACGTCGTCGCGCAAGGCCAGCTGCGTCAGCACGACGTGCCAGTGCGCGTCGTTCAACGGCACGTTGACCTGGTAGCGCCCGTCGCGCCGACCTTCCGAACCCACGTCGCCCAGTGTGGACTATCAAGATCCTAGAAGCTAGGATCTAGCAAGAGGTGGTGACGATGGTCAACCCTGTTCTGCTGCGATCGAACGTGACGCAGTTGCCGTTAGCGCTGCCTAACCAGGACGCCGACCCACCGCCGGTCCTGACGATCGCCAGTCGGGCGCTGACGCCGACGCCGGTGTTCGACACGTACTGGCGTTTCGCTGCGGAGCGGCAAGCGGTGTACTCGGCCAGAGTGGCCGGCGCGCCGGGCCCGTGGACGCGTGACCCCGTGCTGCTTCGCCACCGCTTCACCAATTGCTTCCGGGCCGCCGACCGGGTCAGCCAGTTCCTGATCCGCCACGTTTCCTACCGTGGCCCGCAGACGGCGGAGGAGGTGGTATTCCGCACCCTGCTGTTCAAGATGTTCAACAAGGTGTCGACTTGGCTCCTGCTCGAGGAGGAGGTCGGTGATCTGTCATGGCGAAGTTTCGACGTGGACGCCTACGACGCGGTGCTGACTCGAGCGTTCACGGCTGGCCGTACCCTCTATTCGGCGGCGTACGTGGTGCCGCCACCCCGGCTGGGTGGTGCTCGCAAACACACCAACCACCTGCGGTTGCTCCGGCTGATGATGGACGACGGCGTAGCAGGCCGGGTGGCCGCGAGCGATTCGCTGGCGTCGGTCTTCCGCATCCTGAAGGCTTATCCGGCCATGGGGGACTTCCTCGCGTACCAGTTCGCGATCGACCTGAACTACTCCGAGGTCACCGAGCACGACGAAATGGAGTTCGTGGTGGCTGGCCCCGGGGCCAAGGACGGGATCCGGAAGTGTTTCGGACCCGCCTCTGACGGCATCGAGAGTCATGTCATCCGCTACATGGCAGACCACCAGCACGAACACTTCGCCCGGCTGGGGTTGGACTTCGCCGGTTTGTGGGGTAGGCCGCTGCAGCTGGTCGACTGCCAGAACCTGTTCTGCGAGGTGGACAAGTACGCCCGCGTGGTGCACCCGGCGATCGCCGGGCACAGCGGGCGCAGCCGGATCAAACAGCGGTTCGCTCCCGTTCCCGAACCGGTTCCGGCGTGGTTCCCGCCGAAGTGGGGCCTGCGTGTGCAGGTGTGAAACGGCGTGTGCGGCTACGCTGGGATAGGCGTGAACTGGAGGGTACGAGCGACCATGTCGGCATCGACGCGCCCGCGCCGATGCCGGCGAAGCTGGTTGAACACCCGGTAGCCAGTGAGGATTGCCTGGTCCCAGTCGGCCAAGCTCCGTGTGGCCACTTCGAGGTGCGCGGTCATCCTGGCACAGGTCTTCACCAGCTCGTGCGGTACTCGGTCCGCGGTCGCGAAGTAGGTGTGACGGCGGGCTTCGGCGAACACGGCCGCGGTGAGGCCCTCTTCGATGGCGATGGCGCGCCCGCCGTCCTCGATGCGGTCCGTTCGCGCGTCACCGCGACGTTTGCGCTTGGGGTGGAGAATGGTGCGGAGGACCGGCGACCAGCCCAGCACCGCCATGTGCGCAAGGTGAAAAACGTCGTGGTAGCGATAGTCGTCGTCGGTTTCCGAGTTGTCGTCGATCGGGTCGCCCACCGAGGTGTCCGGGTCGTTGGCGATACGCATGGTGACGGCCACGACAGTGTGGCCACCCCGGTCGACCGGGCTTTCGTCGAAAACCACGGCGAGCTGGCGCGGTAGCTGCTCTTCGCCCGGCCGGTCGGTGTCGTAGAGCTCGTGCGGGAGGAGTACGTCACGGAGGCCGTACGCTTCTCGCGTTTTCGTCAGGTTGAACCCGGCCACCTCCGACAAGGTCAGCCCGGCGCGGTTGGCCAGGACGGCCATGTACCACAGAGCGTCGCCGAGCTCTTCGCGTAGCTCGTCAGTGAAGGCCCGGTAGCCGGTGGTGTCACGGCGGCGCTTCTTCCATTCGGTGGCCAGCGCTCCCACCTCGCCCGCCAGGCCGAGCAGCGGGAGCACGAACCGGTCGTCGGTGCCGTCCCCGCGGGGCAACACGTCGGTGCGGAGCGCTTCCCGTTGGTACCCGTCCAAAGTGAACTCGTCGTCACGCGTCACCGGTTACCTCCAAGGTCGCGGCTTGCACCGCGAAGTTGATCAGGTAACCGACGGGGAGCAGGCAATGACCACCGGCGCCCCACCAGTCACCCCACGAGTTGCGGATCAGCAGCACCCGTTCACGGTCGCGGTCGGTCCAGGCGCCGACGGCCACGACGGCGTGGTAGCCCCCGCTCGGTACCCGGATGTCGGGAACCGCCACGAGGCCGTCCGGTCCCGGATCGAGGAAGCTGTCGGTCATCTCCAGGACGAGGACAACGGGGTGACCGCCGGCCAGCTTGTCTTCGAGGGCGTCTTCGATGCCGTCGTGGGCCAACTGCAGCAGGTTCAACCGTGCCCGGAGCCACGGCGGGTTCCCTGCGGCCGGTGGTGGCGGCTCAGTACCGGCACCCAGGGTGGTGTCGTAGGGCCAGCGATCCCGGTGACAGTGGCCGGTGCTGGTCAGCGCACTGGCCGCGTCGGTCAGTCGCACACCCTCCGGGCCGGTCAGCTCTTGGGTGTGCAAATGCCACCACACCGGTTCGATCGCCGCCTGGAATCCTTCGGGGCCATCGGCGTGCCGTTCCGCCTCGTGGGTCGATGCCAGGGAGACCGGGACACAGGTGGGGCGTGGCCCCTGGTCGGTCAGGGGGCTGCCGATCTGGTCGGTGAGGTCTACGGCCGGCCGCGCGAGGGCCGCGGCGCGGCGTTCGGCGTTCCGGAGGGCGCGGCGGCCGGGTCGCGGCCCGGTGCGGGTCATCGGAGCACCACCGAATAGGCGGCTTCGTCTTCGGGATCGCCGTCCCGCCGTTCGTCGAGGTGATCACCGGTGATGCGGCCGGCGCGGTAGGCGGCGGTCGGGTTCGGCTGCACTTCGACGGAGATCTGGTAGACGAGCGCGGGCTCGGCCGTGGGGTCGTAGGCGTGCGCGTAGTGCCATCGGAGCGTGGTCCTTCCCGGTTTGTCGCCGCGGAGCACCACACTGCGGCTGCCCGTACCTCCGATGGCGATGTCCGTTGGTGCTGGGGTAGTCACGCGCAGACGCCGTGCCGCGACCAACGCGCGCGACTGTGCCGGGACGGCCACGGGGAAGTAGGTGTCGTCGACCATTCGGGTGGACTCGGCGTCGGCGGGCTCGACCGATGAGGAAATGGGCGGTCGGTCGAGTGCGAGCACGGGTGTTTCGGTGCCGGTCGACGCCTGGGGTGGTACCGGCCGCGGCCGGCGCGTTCGCCCGGATCGGTTCCGCAGACCTTCGTCGTCCAGCCACCGCCAGCCTGAACTGCGGTTCTCGGGCAGCTCGACGAGGACCTCGTCGTGTTCGGAGATCTCGATCTGCTCGGGGTGCGGAGAATATCCCCGGTGCCACAGATCGGCGTTGCCGTCGACCGGACGCCGGCCGAACAGGCGTCGCAGCGCGTCGAGGCGGCTCACGGCGGTCAGATCCGCGAAGTCGGCATCGGAGATCACTTTGGCCGCGCGGAACCGGAACGCGGCGGCTTCGTAGCTCACGTGCATGTCGCGGCTGGCCAGGTAGAGGCACTCGGGGGTGATCCGGCGCCCCCTGAGCTCGTACCGGTTCAAGACGGCTTCGACGAGCGGCGGGGGCATCAGGAAGTACGCCGCGAACAGCTGCGCCTGAAGCTCCTGTTCGGTCGTGGTTCGCAGAATTTCGATCTCGGTGTCTATCGCGGGTTTCGCCCGGTGCAGCACCCAGTGACCGATCTCGTGAGCGGCGGTGTAGCGCTGCAGCCGGGAAGTGCGGTTCGACGTGACGAGTATTCCGCCGTCACGCGGCAGCATCGCACCCAGCAGGTTGTCGAGCGGAACGATCGCCAGTTCCAGCCCGAGCTGCGCGATCGCACCGAACACGTCGACCGGCTCGTCCCCAGCTAGCGCCAGGTCGTTCAGCAGGCGGTCGGCGGCTACCATGGCCGCCACGTTGCCCGGCCGCGTCATGGTTCGCTCGGCGGTGTCGGGCGCGATCGGGGGGCCACGCTGTTCTGTCCCGGCTTCGGCCGTTGAGCGGCCAAGAACTCGGCGAACCGGAGCACCTGTTCTTTGTCGCCGGGGCTCAGAGCCGACGTCGCCCGGTACAGGGCCTGGTCGGCGACGTCGGATTCGTCTTCCTCGCCTAGCAACCAGGCCACGCTGCGCTGGTAGAGCCGGGACAAACGCCGCAGCTCGAGTCCGCTCACCTTGCGCTTGGCGGCTTCCAGCTCCGCCACGCTGGACCGGGCGATCCCGAGCGCCTCGGCGGTGTCGGCCTGGGTGAGTCCCAGGGTGTCGCGCGCCTGTTTCAACCGGTCGGCCAGCACGCGGTGCTCCTCGGCCGGGCCGGACTGACGCCGCTGGTCCTGATCGTGGGTCATGGCTCCATGGTCCCGGTTGCGATGACGAACGCGACGGCCAGGTCGCGTTCGTGACTGATGCTCACCGACCACGTGGTGAGACCGAGCGTGCCCGCCGTGGCCGCGGCTGCTCCCCGCAACCGCAACAGCGGTGCCTTCCCCGTCTCGCCGAACACCTCGATGTCCAGGAAACTCACGTCCGGGAATCCGACACCCAGCGCTTTCATGGCCGCCTCCTTGGCCGCCCATCGCCCAGCGAGCTGTTCGGCGCGCTGACCGCAGTAGTCCTGCTCGGCGGTCGTCCACACGTTGTCTACGAAACCGGCTCCGCCGGCGGTGACCAGATCGGCGACCCGCAGAACGTCGACCAGGTCGACACCAGACCTCAGCAGCGCCGTCACGGTACACCGGAAACCGAGGGTTCGGGGTCCGCCGGCACCTCCGCCGAGGACAGCAATGCGGCCGCCTCGTCGGCCAGCCGGCGTACCCGGCCCATGCCGAACTGGCCGAACTGCGCCGCGACTACTGTCCCGTGCACCACCAGTTCGCCGACGTCGTAGCCAGTTTGCTGCGCGAGGAAGTACTGCAACCTGCTGAGCCCGATGAGGTTGCCGAGCGCCTTGGTGATCAGGTGCCAGTGCCGGTAGACCGCCAGCACGCTCAACTGGTTGTCCAGCACGCTGATGTCGATGTGCACCAGGCACGGGAACGCCCTGGTCCGCTCGTCGTGGCTGTGGTAGATCTGCAGGGTCCCGGGCGTCGCATCCTTTCCGTTCGCCACCTCCGTGGCCAGCTCGGCGGGTCCGTCGACCACGATGTCGGCGGCGTTCGTCACGGCGTTGCCCTTGCGCCGTTGAGCTCGGAGCTGGCGAATTCGCACTGCCAGCTGGTTGTAGCCGTCACCGTTCTTGCCGGGCCACGACACCAGCCGGCCGAAGTACGTCCCGTGGTGGTTGCCGTCGGCGCCCAGGAGCACCGGCAGCGCGGTGCAGTAAGTCTCGTACAAGTCTTCCGCGGCCAGGTCCAGCCGCTGCTGGTCCACCCGCGACATGTCAGGGTGCCAGTGCACGCCCGGATCCGCGTACAAGTTGGACGGGAACAGCGTGCTCGCGACCGTCGACACGCTGTGCTGCCGCCGATCATCGAGAAGATCATCGATCACCCGTACGAGTTCGGGCTCCGGCGGACCGGGGTGAGCGACGGAAACAACGGAATGCAGAGACCGGCCCCCGGGAGCGTGCACAGCTGCGCGCACCGCGGCGAGCCACGCTTCCGAGATCGTCGGTGCCGATAGCAAGGCCACCATCATGCCGCCTTTCGCGACCGGAGCCGGACCAGTAAGGACGACAGGGCCCGGGTGCTCACGAAGTCGGTGGGCCGGCTGTGCCTCGCCAACTTCGACAACACCCCGCCGCCCAGCACGCGATCGACCACGCCGCACACGAAGACCGCACTCATGCTGTCGATCGGCACACCGCCGTCGATCGCGACCGGACCTGCGGCGAACTCCTGCAGTGACCGCCGTTGTGCAGCGGCGAGGATCGCGTGAACCTGATCCTGAAGTTGTTCGACACCGCCGCTGAGCAGCACGTTTGCGTTGGCGGCCTGCATAGCCGCCGCCACGGCGCGCACGGGAAGTGTCGCCGATCCGGGCTGTGGGGCCAGTGGCCGTGGCGCGGGGGCCGCGGCGGACTTTCCCCAGGACCCGAACAGGCGGGCGAACGTGGCCGCCTGATCGCTTGTCGGAGAATCCATACATCAAGTGTCGGGTTTTCCGACGTCGAAGTCAAGGGTTTCTGGAGGGTCGCGACGACACCGGCCTGCCTGCCGCGGGCACCCAGGCCGGCCGTTGCAAACTGATGGCGATCGCCAAGGTCCACGCGTCCCGCATGGGCGGGCGGATGTGCTGCAGACTGAGCCGGGCCGGCTACCCGGTACGCGAGCACAGGATCGTGTCGCAGGCGTGATCTCGATCAGGGTCACGTTCTACCGCGGCAGCGGGCGCACCGGCACATTTGAAGACGGGACCATCGTCGGCATCGCGCGGGCGCACGGGAAGTCGCCGGCGCAGGTGTTGCTCCGCTGGGCCTGCAGGAGGCGCTTGGTCATCCCGAAGCCAACCCGTCCGGAGCGGACCGTGGAGAAGTTCGCGGTGTTCGATTTGGACTGGTGTCCAGTGGCCGACGCAGGACGACGATCCCGTGGGATTGAAGCAGTTCGACGATGCTCGGGGCGGGCCAGCCTCAAGTCCCCAGCCTGCCGGACTCGCTGAGCCAGCCCTTCGATGTCTTTCCCGGTCGCATCGAGGTCCGGCTTGGCAAATCGGGAATGGAAACGGGCGGTAGGACTCGCGTCGCGGCATCCTGTACGGCCAGGTCGTGAGCGATGGGAGCCAAGGCACAGGCGCGGCGGCGGTGCGCGACACGGGTGCGCCAGGTGTATCGGAAGACCCCGTCATGGATGTCGGTCATCGGCCGTGTGAAGAACTCAGGCGGGACGTCAAGCGCGCGTCCGAGCTCAATCACCTTCTCAGGTGACGGGCGGGTGGTGCCAGACTTGTGCTAGCCGATCGCTGCCGAGGTGACTGAGCCGCGCTTGTCAGCTCGACCTGGCTCCAACGTGCTCGACCCGGTCCTCGCCGCTGCGTACCCGCCTTCTGCCGAAGTCTGCCGTCTGAAGGAAAGGCTGCGAGCCACAGCTGAGCGTCTTACCGAATGGGTGTACCTGGACGGCACGGCCCAGCACGTCCTATCCACGGTTCCGGCTCACGGACTGGTCCTCGTGGCCCATCCGCCGACTGCTAGGACGCTGGCCAGTCGGACCGAACTTCGTCTCGACGTCACCGAGGTTGGTCCACCGCGTAGTGACGTTGAGTCTCGCAGATGTCTCCTAATCGGAGCGGCGAGTCGTCGTCAGCTCAAAGGGAACGTCCCTCAGCTTGAGATGGGCTGCCACCAGGTCCTGAGCATCCTCGGGCAACGCGATCGCGAGCAGGCGCTTTGCTCGCGTTGCCGCCACGTAAAGTACGCGCAGGTTCTCTGCGATGTTGGGTGGGTGATTGCCGGTCGTCCAGGCGTCGACAAGGCCGTCGATCCGGCTGTCGGAGGGGATGAGGAGGAGGACCGCATCCTCCTCCTCGCCCTTGACTTGATGGACGACACTCGCTCGCACCCCGCTTGCCGAACCTCGTGGAGGAACTCCGCTCGCGTTTCGTGGGGTCTTGTTCCTCAGCTTTCCCCTGGCGACCAAGGAGCCGCTGTTGTCCAGACGCTTCATGCCGGGAAACGGTGGTAGCAGCCCGAGCTGCCGGCCGGCTTCCTTGCACCAGTCGGTGAACGTCCCTTGATCGAGGTCGGGAAGCGCCCCGATCAACTGACCGGACAGTTGACGGATACGCCAAGTTTCTAGACCGACCAGCTCGCAGATCGCCTCCACGGAGCGGCCGGTTGTGTCGGCCTCAGCGAACCAGTAGCGGAGTAGTGCCCGCTGGAGGATGTCGTAGGCGACGTGCCGCAGAGTCGCGTTCTTGGGGTTCGATTTGGCTACTGCCGCGGCCCAGGCCACTCGTGCTGCGTGGTGAGCGGGAGGTTGAGAGCCGGATGCGCCCGTCGTTGTGGGCAGACTTGTTCCGGCATGTGCCAACACCACGCGATTCTCACTACGAATACCCAGTGCATCGGCTTGTTCGGTGAACACGGCGAGTGCTTCGTCGGGCTGCGACCCGACGGTGCCGATGAGAAGGATGCCCGCCGGCTCGGTTCGGTTCGGTCCGACAGGGGAGTCGGCCGGCCGTGCGGTGGCTGTGGGGCGAAGCGTCGCGGCCAGGCCGCAGATGGCGGGGCTACTGCGCCAGTTCCCCCGCAGGTCGACTCGACCTTCAAGCGACTTGCCGAACTCGCGGATCCGAGCGGGAAGGGCGCCGCGGAACTCGTAGATGGCTTGATCCGGATCGCACACGAAGACCAGTGGCATGCCAGCGTGGTGCAGCTGGCCGAGGATCGCCAGGTCGTGGGCGGAGCAGTCCTGCGCTTCATCGATGACGATCTCGCGGAATCGTCCGGACAGCATCGCGATGATTTGGTCTTGTCTGCGCTGGAGGTTGTGTAGAGCGAAGATCCGAATTTCGTGGCCGGTGACGTAGCCCTCGGCAACCAGAGCTCTTTGCTTGTCCACGGCTGCCTTTGCGGCGTCGTCAAGGAGACCAAGCTTGGAGAGGGCGTTGTAGCTCTTGATCGCCCTCTTTCTTGCCTGAAGCCGTGCAGTGCACCTCGCCGCGCCGGGTTCGCGGCTCCACTGGAAGTCGTTCAGGAAGACTTTGTGGCGGTTGGGGCCTGTGCCAACCTCGGTCGAGGCATCGATGCGATCCCACGAATCGATGCGACGCCAGAGCTTCCCGGATCCCAGAAACGGGCGGAGGAGGTAGCGCCAGAGGAACGTGTCGATGGTGCCTACAAAGTTCGGGAATTCGGCGAGCTCGGGTTTACCAGCCTCGTGGCAGCGCCGCGCGACCTCGGAGCAAGCGACGTTCGTGAACGACAAGACGGCCCGGCCGCGTCTGCCTTGTCCTTCGGCAAGGTGCCGGTCGACGATGACTCGGGTCTTTCCGGCGCCGGGGCAGGCCTGCACGTAAAGCGGCGCCGGGTGCCGGACCGCGTCCTGCTGTTGCTGGACAGCGGCTTCCGCGTACGGGTCTGGCTCTGTCACGGCTGCGGTTCCGCGATCCACGTGATGGCAGCACTCAGGTAGGCGGGCACGACGAAATCGTCGTGCTCCGTGCTGAGCTCAGCGACGTCCTGGGCGAAGTCTCCCTTGCGAAGGTTCTTTTCCTCGAAAGCCTTCTGAAAGAGCCGGATGCGCTCATCGGGGTCGGTGGAGGCGTTGATCTCGGTCCACACCTCGGGGCCGATCCGGCGCTTCTGCCGGTTGAACGCCTTTTCCGCGACAGTGAAGTTGGCAGCTCCCCCCGAACGCAGAAGTTCGGGCTCCAGGGTCGGGTCCGCGGCGAAGACCTTAAGCAGGTCCTCAGCGCCGAGCTCCCTGGCAAGGCTCAAGAGGTTTTCGCCCCGGTCGTAGCTTAGTGCGGGGTCCTTGTCGGTGATCACCGCCACTCGTTCGGCGATGCGTCCGCCGGCAGCTTCGGTCAGCAGGACCCGGATGTACGGGGCGAAGTCCACGCCGTCGATTGCCACGATCGTGGTACCGACGAACCGTGCCCAGCGCCCACGATCGAGGTCGGCCTGCTCGTCGGCTGTGGACGTGGCAGCTGTGCGGAACAGTGGTGACGCGGCGGGGCGGGGTAGGACCTTTCGCGCGAAAACCGGCAGAAGCAGAGATTCTGCGACACCTTCCACAAGGATGACGCGAGGACCGAACAGCATGGCGCTTCGCGTCGCGTCGAGGTAACGCTTGAGCTTCCCGCTGGCGTCCTTGAGGTCCAGGTCGGCCAAGGGGATCACCTTCGATTCGAAGCGACTGCGGCCGAGCGCCGGCCATTCATCCGCGATCATTCCGTCCAAAGGCTGGCCGACGCCGGTTCGAAGCGGATGGCGCTTGAGGACCACAAGGTCTTCGACCTCGGCCGAAGCGGCGATCAACGGTGAATGCGTCGTGACGATCACTTGGATTCGGCCGGCGTACTCCGCGGATGCGGGCGATGTCGCCGATGCCTCGGCGGCATCTCGCAAGTACTCGACGAGCAAGCTCTGCAGCTGGGGGTGCAGGTGCGCCTCTGGCTCCTCGACGAGGAAGACAGTCAAGTCATGATCCCGGGCGGTCCGTAATTCTGCGACCACAGTCGCGATGTAGAGCAGGTTGGCGTAGCCGAGCCCGGATCCCCGGATGTCGCGAGGATCGAGCCCTTGGTCGTTCATGCGGATTCGGAGCGATCGCGCGATGGACAACAGGTCGGGATCGGCGAACGAGATGTCCGCGACCTGCGGGCTGGCGCCGGCCGAGATGTCCGACAGCGGCGCGCGTACCGCACTTTCGACGCCGTCAAGGACCGCCCCTGTCTCCTTGCTCGTGCGGAGGGTGTCGAGGTTCCTCTTCACGGCCCCGACGAAGTTCTCCACCGGGACTTTGTGCTCGTTCAGCAGGTAGTTCAGGATCACCCGCAGACGGTTGCCCGAGCCGGAGTTCAGCTCGCGCTGCGCGTCGCGAAGCGGTGGGAGGTACACGTGCCGCAACCGTCCACGGGCTTCAGGCTCGGGATCGCGATCGCTCGACCTGCCTTCGCCGGCGACCCATGTGAGCTTTCCCCGGGTCTCGGACCCGACAGGCGCGGTGTAGGTGAGTCGGTATCGCACGGACTCCATGTCGTCGAGGGCACCTTGGCTGTAGATGCCGAGCTGGGTCGGGGAGGTCATCGCAAAGGTCGCGCCCAGATCGACGATGCCGGAGCCGGGCATGCGTGCGACGTCATCGGCGTCCCAGTAGCGGTCGCGGCGTCCGTCGAGCGGATCGGTCAGGAGACGGACCAGGTCCAGCAGGTTCGACTTGCCGCCGTTGTTTTCGCCGATCACGACCGTCAGGTGTTCGCGGACGGGCAACCGCACCTCCCTCAAGGAGCGGAAGTTCCGAGCCTCCAGCGACGTCAACCGCACAGATTTCTCCTTGCTCGGCACTCCGGGCGACCCACAAGGTGCCGTCCGGTGTGTCCTAAGTCGATCAATCGGGAGAAGGATCGTGAGTGGGCGGCGCGCTGTTACGGAAGGTGAGGATAGGTTCGCCCGAACGGATGGCGATGGTGCATCGTGTCCAGCAGGGACGAAAGGCGGACTCGGACGGGATGACGGCGCCCGTTGTCACATTTGGCGAGCTACTGGTGCGGTGTACGTATTCGGTCGGGCGATATTCGCTCGCCACGTTGGCTGCCCGCACCTGGCGTTGACGGGTGCGTGCACGTGGTGGCGTCTGTATGCTCACTGTGCGGACGCTCACCGGGGCCCCCGGACTTGTGCCGCTGCACCGAACGTAGTTGAGTCACGGCTGGCCGTGATGACCTGGTCGATCGCAGCTGTTGCGCATCCCCGCTGGATGAGTGACTCAGTGGTGCGACGCAGAGGCTGAAGTCTTTGGTGGCCTGCTCATTGAGAGCACGGGACTTGCGCGTTGCCGCCCAGGCAGTCACCTCAATGCCTAATCGCGGCCGCGTGTCGATAGACCCCCTCGACCCGCCGCTGAAGAGGCTTCTTCGGCCAACGTGTTGCACTTCGACGACGCGCCACGATTGGTAAGATATGACTGTTGGACGTGTCGCATTGATCATTACCTGCCTTGTAGTGGCGGGGCTGGGTGTGTGGTTGGCGGTCGCGCGGTGGGATGACGCCAACAAGGTCGCGACGGCAGTGTCAGCTCTCGGCGCTGTCGCCGCTGTTGGCGTCGCGGTTTGGGCCGTGCTCCGTGCTCCCAAAAGCCGACGATCGATCGCGGTGTCCGACACCGGTAGGGCGATTGCGTCCTTGGGTGGTACGGCAGTGTCCGGCTTCTCCGGCAAGGCTGATAGTGACATCGGTTCGGTGCGGGTCGAAAGTACCGGCGACGCGCGTGCGTCCGGAGGCGGAGATGCCGTCAGCGGTGTGCAACTGGACTAACTCGACCGGTCGAGGAGGCTAGTACCCAGCCGAATTGGAAGAGGATGACTGACCGCAGGGCAAGGATCACGGTGACCGACAGCGGCGCGGCAACCGCAGAAATGTATGCCAACACCGGCGTCCACATCGGTGACATCAACTTGCTGACCGGCACCCCAGTCAGAACCCGATACCGACAGCAGGTTCAGCGCATCGCGCCGCCTGTTCTGCTCGGTCGGGATGGAGAGCTGGCCGAACTGGCCGAGTTCTGCACATCGCCGGCGACGGCGGCCACCTACATGTATCTACGTGCGAAGGCATGGTCGGGCAAGTCGGCACTGATGTCCTGGTTCGTCCTGCATCCCCCGGCCGGAGTGCGGATCGTGTCGTTCTTCATTACCGCACGATTGGCCGCCCAGAACGACCGCGGCGCGTTCATCGACAACGTGATGGAGCAACTGCTAGCGCTGCTGGGCGATACTCTGCCACCATTCCTGACGGACTCGAACCGCGAAGCGCACCTGCTGGGACTACTTATCGAAGCAGCAGAGGAATGCGATCGCCGTGGCGAGCAGTTCATCCTGCTAGTGGACGGCATAGACGAAGATCGTGGAGTCCACGATGGGCCAGACTCACACAGTATCGCGGCCCTGTTGCCCGCTGAACCGCCCGCCGGGATGCGAGTCATCGTCACCGGCCGGCCGAACCCACCCATCCCGGCCGATGTGTCTGTCCATCACCCGCTGCGGGACAACACAACGACCCGATCGCTGACCCCATCGGCAGAGGCGCGATCGATCCAGGAGGAGACGCACCGTGAGCTGAAGCGGCTGCTGCGCGGCACCGTCGCCGAACAAGATCTGCTCGGCCTGGTGGCCGCCGCCGGCGGTGGGTTGTCCGCGCCAGACCTGGCGGAACTGACTGGCTGGTCGCAGTGGGAAATCCACGATCACTTGCGCACCGTGACCGGGCGCAGCTTCACGGCCCGCGACAGCCATTTCCGGGCCGACGGACCGGACGTCTTCCTCCTGGGGCACGAAGAGCTGCAGGTCACGGCTTTGACGATGCTCGGTGTCACTCGCGTCGCTGGCTATCGCGACCGCGTGCATACTTGGGCCGAGCAATACCGGACGCAATTTTGGCCAGCCGACACGCCGGAATATCTATTGCGCGGGTACTTCCGCATGCTGCAAGCTGCAAGCGACTGGCAGCGGATGACGGATCTCGCCGCCGATCCCGCCCGCCAAGACCGTCTACTCGACATTTCCGGCGGCGACGCCGCCGTCTTGGCCGAGATCACCACAACACACAACATCATCGCGGCACACGACCCACCGGACCTCGTCGCCGTGGTCCGCCTAGCTATCCACCGCGACCACCTCATCGCACGCAACAGCAACATTCCCGCCAATCTGCCAGCAGTATGGGCGACACTTGGCCAGCTCAACAGAGCCGAATCTTTGGCCAACTCCATCTCTCAACTCGATACGCGCGCGAACGCGGTAGCATCAATTTACCGGGTGTTGACAAGTCTCGGAAGCAATCTCCGAGCGAGTGATTTGCTTGAACAAGCCGAGGAGGTTGCCTGTTCCATCGCCGACCATGTCGATCAGTCACGGACACTGGCGTCGTTAGCCGGGACGGTAGCCGAGACCGGGGCGAGCGGCCACCGCCGCGCCGAGGAGATCGCCCGTTCCATCACCAATCCCAACTATGAGGCACGGGCGCTGGTGCGGGTAGCCGGAGCGGTGGCCAGAACCGGCGACCTTCAACGCGCCGAGGAGATCGCCCGCTCTATCACCGACCCCTTCCAGCAGTCGCGGGCGTTGGTGCCAGTGGCCGAGGCCGTGGCCAGGACCGGCGACCTCGAACGCGCCGAGGAGATCGTCCGCTCTATCACCGACCTCTTCCAACGGGCTGAGGCCCTAGTGTCGGTAGCCTCGGTAATCGCCGAGGCTCGCGAGCTCGAGCGTGCCCGCGATCTCCTTCGCTGCGCCGAGGAGATCGCCCGCGCCCTCACCAGCTCCTTCCAGCAGTCGCGGGTGTTGGTGTCAATGGCCGAGGCCGTGGCCAGGACCGGCGACCTCGAACGCGCCGAGGAGATCGTCCGCTCTATCACCGACCTCTTCCAACGGGCTGAGGCCCTAGTGTCGGTAGCCTCGGTAATCGCCGAGGCTCGCGAGCTCGAGCGTGCCCGCGATCTCCTTCGCCGCGCCGAGGAGATCGCTGGCTCCATCGCCGACCCCTTCCAGCAGTCGCGGGTGTTGGTGCCAGTGGCCCAGACGGTGGCCAGGACCGGCGACCTGGAACGCGCCGAGGAGATCGCCCGCTCCATCCCCAACCCTAAACGGCAGGCCCAAGCGCTAGCGTCGGTGGCCGAGGCGGGAGTCGAGGTCGGTGATCACGAGTATGCCTGGAAACTCCTTCACCACGCCGAGAAGATCGCCCGCTCCATCCAAAACCCCGACCGGGATGCGCGAGCGCTTCTGTCGGCCGCCGGGGCGGTAGTTGGCGCCGGTGATCCCAAACGCGTTCGCGATTCTCTGGATCACCTTGAGGCGATCGCCCGCTCGATCACCAGCTGCGCCGAGCAGGCTCGGGCGCTGGAATCGGTGGCCGAAGTCGTTGCCGTGACCGGCGACCACGAACACGCCGAGCAGATTGTGCGCTCCATCGCCGACCCTTACGCAAGATGCCGGGCCTTCATCTCGGTAGCCAAGGCGGTTGGCAAGATTAATGAGCCTGAGCACGCCCGAGGTTTCCTTGGTCACGCCGAGGAGGTTGCCCGCTCCATCGCCGACCCCGGGCAGCAGGCTCGGGCACTAGAATCAGTGGCCGAGGCTGTGGCCGGAACTGATGACATCGAATGCGCCGAACAGATCGCCCGCTCCATCACCGACCCTGAGCAGCAGGCACGGGTACTGGCGTACGTGGCCGTGGCTGTGGCCGGAACCGGTGACCACGAACGTGCCGAACAGATCGCCCGCTCCATCACCAACCTCAGCCAGCAGGCACGGGCACTAGAATCGGTCGCCAGGGCTGTGGCCGGAACTGATGACATCGAACGTGCCGAACAGATCGCCCGCTCCATCACCGGCCTCGATCAGCAGGCACAGGCACTGGCGTACGTGGCCGTGGCCGTGGCCGGAATCGGTGACCATGAACGTGCCGAACAGATCGCCCGCTCCATCACCGACCCCGAACAGCAGGCCCAAACACTGGAATCGGTGGCCGAGGCCGTGGCTAAGACAGACGAATATGAACATGCCGAACGGATCGCACGGTCCATCGCCGACCCTGAGCAGCAGGCACAGGCTCTGGCCTCGGTGGCTGGGGCCATGGCTAGGACCGGTGCCCACGAACATGCCGAACGGATCGCGCGCTCCATTGCCAAACCTGACCGGAGGGCGCAGGCGCTTGGCTCGGTGGCCGAGGCCGTAGTCGGAACCGGTGAGGTCGAACGCGCTGAGAAGATCGGCCTCTCCATCGTCAACTCGGGCCAGCGGGCACAGGCATTGGCATTGGTGGCTGGGGCTGTGGCCAGGACTGGTGACCTCGAACACGCCAAGCAAATCGCCCACTCCATCACCAGCCCCAAGCAACAGGTCCAGGCTGTAGCACAGGTCGCCGGGGCAGCAGCCGAGGTCCGTAATTTCGACGGCGCTCGCGATTTCCTTCACCACGCCGAGAACCTCGCCCGCTCCCTCACCAACCCCGACCAGCAGGCCCGAGCACTGATATCGGTGGCTCAGAAGAGTTCCCGCCAGCACCGCATTCGCGCCGTTGCAGATGCCTTAAGGCTCGCCAGTTGGCATCATTCGGTATCGGACTTGATTCGGCTCGATCCGAACGCAATCGCGCAGATCAGGGCAGAACTTGCGACTGTCTGGAGATTGGAGTCCTCCGACACAGCATCCCCCTGAGCCGGCTGAGGTGCTGACCGCCTACGACCCGCCTTCTGCGTTGGTCCCACGCTCATGATGACGGCCCCGAGCAGCCTGGCGACCATTTCGTTTTATTGGGTCGATCTGATCACTCTGCCAGTGTACCGCACATATTCGCTTCTGCGATATTCGTAAGAGGTCACGCAGGCTGCGCCTTCGCATGGTGGCCGGCGAATCTTGCCGCATTTGGCGGCCAATGTCGAGGGTCCGGTCGTTCTCGCAACCCAGCGATCCCACACCTGCGATAGGCATGTGCACGGACGCCGCGCTGGTCTCCTTTCCACTTACTGCTGGCGTGTCGGTTGAGCGGGGTCGGCCGGCGGGGTTGGCCGGAACGAGACGATGAGGCGAGCCAGGCCGAGTCCGCCGCCGAGGGGCGGCGATCCTCTCGTTCATCGGGGCGGTGTGCCGTCACCTCCGCAGCAGGCTGGCTTATCCGTTCGCCTTGCGAGCCTACCTTGCCAAAATTCGCAACAGCGCTCTCAATGCCATGGTCACCAAGCCAATACAAAATTCACGCATACAAACTCGTTGTGGTGGAAGTCTTGTCTGGCGCAATCCTATAATGCAACCTGTCGATAACTACAGAGCGTGCCCGAATTTCTCGAACTCTGCCGAATGGCCATACCGTCTCGCTAGACCAGTTAACACCCGACAGGTCATAGTCATCGATCTTGACCATACTTAAGTCCATACCACTAACATCATCTAGTGATTCGTACACGCGTTTCAGTACCAGAACTAACTTCTTTGCAAATAGATACTGTCGCGAGTTTGATAATGCAAATTTTGACAAAACAGCTGACAGTGGGACACGCAATTCTTCGAAGGCAAGGTCAAGTCGGGCGGCGTCCCGCAATGCGCAAGCTCCAAAAAGCTTCCGAAAGTCGGAGTCATCGTCATTCAACCACTTGCTATGAAGTCGATGAAGAGCGAAGGACGCATCTCTTTTGTGGCGACGAGTTATCTGGGCAAGGTCATCCAGGAGTTGCGCCCTGGAGTCGTGTGCACTCTCTTCGCTCTCGCGGTCTGCCCTATACTGATAGCGCAAAAGCCCAGCAGAAACGGTGCTTTCGAAATCTTTAGGGGCGTCACGTGGCTCAATACCGGGAAAAACTGAAAACTCCCCGGCGTAGTCAGAAGCAATTGCAAGAATACGATCGACGTCAAGGGGCGTTTGCGACACGGAAGAGCCAGCCCGCAGTTCCGCTGCAATCTCGACAAGCGCTATCACTCTTTCCGTGAACATAATCGCCACGGAAAGATTCTTGCGATCCATCCACGAACGTGACTGCAGTCGGACCTCGCCGATGGTCATGGCGGCAAGGAAATCGAGAAGGTCAGGATCCGTTTCAATTGGAAGATTCAGGTCTTGCTCAACGTCAACTAAAGGGTCGGAACCAATTTCCGATGATGCTGGATATTTCGCGCCAACCTTCCGAAACGTGTCACTTTTTAGGGTGCCATTGAAAGATGGAGAGGCGTCAGTCACCGCTTCAAGCAGACGCCCAAGGTGTCTGCTTGAAGCGGTGACGCGAGGTGTCGAGGTAAACGCTGCGCTCGAATCGGCCAACGCCTGCAGAAGTCGACGAGCATAATCCCTCATACCCGTTACTCCTTCACCTGCTGATCGTCGCTGCTTGACTGCGGATCGACGCGGGTCACCTCAAGTCCGCCCTCTGCAGCGTTTTCTTTCACCATACGCTCGGCGTAGCTCGCCAATTTCTTGACAACACTGGGAGCTGCGGCTCCTACCCCAAAGGCCAGCAAGACGTTGGTTATAAGACCTGCCGCTGCAGCAACTGACGAGGCAGCAGCAGCGACACCTACGTGGACTATGATCGAGGCAGCGTAGGGACCTCCTCCGGGCCCGTAGGGTCGTGGCCACGGCCAACCCTTGGCTCGCTGCAGGGCTTCCAGGAAGACAACGCCGCGATTTGCCACGGCGCCGACTAGGCCCCACAGGGCGAACTGCCACATGGGCATAATGATAGCGCCCAGACTACCCCCGCTTACAAGGGTACGACGCGGGCCGCGCTGCTCGACCGGTCTGTGACTCGGCGCCACAACCCCGCCTG
This sequence comes from Amycolatopsis heterodermiae, assembly GCF_034929455.1. Lineage (NCBI taxonomy): Bacteria > Bacillati > Actinomycetota > Actinomycetes > Pseudonocardiales > Pseudonocardiaceae > Amycolatopsis > Amycolatopsis heterodermiae. The sequence goes on along the minus strand of NZ_JAYFSI010000001.1, from coordinate 378,478 downwards.
TCAGGCATTTCGCTATTCTGTTATCCGGCAGTGGTGAATGTTGCGACTAATAATCAGGCTCCTTCACCGGCACCACTACCGAGTGCCAAGGTCGCTACATCGTCGACCTGGCCCTCGTTCACCAGCACTCGACCGGCGCAGCGCTACTTCAAGCTGGCGGCTCAGCTGGCCCACGTCGCCGGCGATGACGCTCTTACCTCGGTCGCTCTCGCCTCGCTGGCCAGGCAGTGCTTTGACCTCGACCGGCCGGCTGACGGTCTGGAGGTCGTGCAGCTGACGCAGTACGCCACGCGCCGGACGGCCATTCCGCGGCTGCGGGCTGTCCTGGCCACCCGCGAGGCGTGGGCGCACGCCCAGCTCGGTGACGCGCCCGCGTTCCGGCGGTCCGTCCGGCTCGCCGAGGACTACTTCAGCGAGGGACTCGTGACGGCGACGCGGCAACCCGCTCGGTCTGAAGCTTGGACGGAGCCGAGCTGATGGGCGTCATCGGCGCCCGCTACCGCGACCTGTCCCGGCACGATGCCCGGCACGCTGGCCAAGCTCAACACTACATCGGCCGCGCGCTCGCCCTGCGCGATCCCGATCGGGTCCGCAACCGCGTCTTCGACCTCGTCGGGTTCGCGCGCGCCCACCTGATCACCTGCCAGCCGGAACGCGCCGCCGAGCTGATCGGCATGGCGCTGCCCGACGCTGCGCCGTGGACGTCCAGGCGAGTCGGAGTCAAGCTCCGGGACTTCCATCGGGAAGCAGGGGCGTTCGCTACGGTTCCTGCCGTGCGCGACGCCCGCGAGGTCGTCGCAGCGAAGCTTGCCGTCTAGGAAGAGGACACCTTGATGCGCATCGGAATCACCGGCCACTCCAACCTGACCGCGGCCACCGCCGAACTCGTGGCCGGCGAGCTCCGCGAGATCCCGAAGGAACAGCGCGACGATCTCGTGGGTGTCACCTGCCTGGCCCGGGGCGCCGACCAGGTCTTCGCGCGAGTCGTTCTGGAGCTGGGTGGGACGCTTGAAGTCGTGCTGCCGGCGGCGGACTACCGCCAGCGCAAGGTCAAGCCGGACAACGTGGCCGAGTTCGACTGCCTCATCGCGAACGCGAGCGTCCACACGATGCCGTTCACCGAGTCGAACCGCGACGCCTACATGGCCGCCAGCGAGCACGTTCTGTCCGTCGTGGACAAGATGGTGGCGGTGTGGGACGGCGGTCCGTCCGGCGGCCACGGCGGAACCGCGGATGTCGTTGATGCCGCGAGGGAGCGGGGGCTGGGCGTCACGGTTGTCTGGCCAGAGCATGCTGCCCGACTCTGAAAGTCCTTCAGTGACGGCCGATCCGATCGTGCCGTGACGGAATTCCCTTCCGTTGCCGGAGGACATCATCACATGGCTCGCACTGCTGGTGGACGCGGTTGTTTCGACCCTCACCAGAAAGCTTGAACTCCGCCTCGCCGGATTCGCCGCAGAGCATGGTGACAGCTTCTCCCGGCTGCGGCACCGCAGTGAGGTCCATTCGATGCCACTTGCCGTTGAGGACCGGCTGGATCGTCTGCGGGTCGACGAAGATGACGGCGGCGACCATCACGACGCCCGAGCTTGAAGGGAATCGAGCCAGGCCTCGATCGTGACCGGCTGGGCGAAGGCGCGCCCCAGCAGTACCCTTGCGGTGTCGTGGTACTTGTGCAGCACTTCCTTGTCCGTGCCGTACGTCGTGCAGTGGCTGTGCTTGAGCGCGACGGCGATCGGCCGGGGGCCGTCCTCGAAGAGCGTGAAGGCGGCCGCGGAACCGGGACCGGAGTGGACGATGTGGATTGTGACGTCGAGGCGGCGCCCTGCTTCGCGGAGCTGCCTGATCCGCTCGGCGCCGTCGGGTTCCTCGCGGGCCATGCGCAGGGCCTCGTCGCCGATCAAGAAGACGTACCGGCGTCCGCCTTGCTCCATCGTCTGCCGACGACACTGGCGCTGAAACAGCTCCTGGTCGTGGCGTTCGGACTGCTCCGCGGTCTCGTCCCGAGCTGCAGTGGGCGGCGGTGGTGGCAGCAGGAGGTCCGGGATGCGGAATGGCGCCCACTCCACGATCCGGCTCGAAAGCTGCTCGTAAGTCCACAAAAGATCGATCAGTGGCGACGCGGTGTGGTCGACGAAGTTCGGGACGTCGAGCTGCTTGGCGATCTTCATGACCTGCTCGAATTCGGCGCGGCTCACTCGGAGGCACCCGAGGATCTGGGCGACCAGCGTGTCCTCGGGGACGTTGGTCCCCAGTTCCACGTTCGACAGCTTCTGCGCGCTGATTCCCAGCAGGCGAGCCAACTCGCGGAGCCCCATCTTCTGGCGCTCGCGCGCATCGCGCAGTCCGACGCTCACGGCGAGTACGGCAGGTTTGCGAGTTGCGTTCATCGTTCGGTCCTTGCTTTTACGTTGGTCAGCTGAAGAAAATTCAGGAAGGTGACGAAGCCCGTGAAGTACGCGGCTGAGCAACACGTACAGAGCCAGGTCTTCCTCGTTCGGCCATTCGGGACCGCACGCTGGCTCGTCTTCTGATTTCGGTTTCGAGGTCATGGTTTTCAGTTGCCGCCGGTCTTGGGTGGCACCCCTGGTGGCCGGGGCTCACATCGGAGGGGGAAGCGAGGTGGTCGACCAGCCACCGGGGTGCCGAAATCGACCTTCGCGGGTCGTCCAGCTGAATCACCAGGGCGTACATCCGGGGCGAATCTGTAGCAGATCTTGCGTGCAGCCTTCTGACCTGCGGTAATCTGATGACCTCAGGCGGTGATCTAGGGAGTGAATCATGGGAACGCGGCGCCACGGGCTCATCCGCGCTCGTAAGGCAGCTGGCTACACCCAGGAGACGCTTGCCATCGAACTGGGTCTCGACACAACTACCGTCGGGCAGTGGGAACGCGGTAAGTCGGAGCCGTTGCCTTACAAGCGGCCGAAACTCGCACGGGCGCTCGGCGTCACGTCGCGCGGCCTCGAAGAGCTGCTGGCCGAAGGCGCCGCCGTGGTGTCGCGTCCGAGCGCTGACTACGAAACCTGGGCCGACGACCTGGACCGGGTTGCCGTCTGCCTCGGCCGCCAGGAGTTCGACCTGGCGAAGCTCCTGCTGGATCGCTGGACCGGCCGGCTTGTCCCTAGCGGCGATGACCGCGGGCTCTACCTCTACGGCCGGTCGCTACGGCTTCTCGGTGATCTGCGGCAGGACCAAGGCGTCCTCACCGGACCGATGTCCGCCCGGCAGAGCTACGGACGCGCTATGGCGGTCTTCCGCGAGCTCGGTGCCGACCGGCGGGTCGCGCAGCTCGAACTCCAGCTAGCTGTCCTAGACGAGATGGGCGGAAACCACGAACCTGCCGCCGAGCAGTACCGGCAGCTGGCCACGGACACCCGCCTCGACGCCCGCGACCGCACCCGCGCCCAGCTCTGGGTCGGGACCGCGCTCAGCAAGGCGGGCCGGAACGCGGACGCCATCACCTTCATCAAGCCCGCCATCCGGCAGTTCGAGGCTCTCGAAGAGCCGCAGGACTGGTCGGTGGCGTTCCAGAAGCTGGCCCTAGCGCACCGTGGTGATGGCGACCTAAGCCAAGCCGGCGTCGCCTTCCAGGTGGCGCTCGACCACCGGCCCGGCGACGCACCCATGCAGCGCGTTCGCCTCGACACCGCGCACGGCCACCTCCTGCTGTCCGACCCCGCCACGGCTGATAGCGGGCTCAAGCTGCTGGAGGGCGCTGCCGCAACCTCGACGCAGTACGGGATGATGCATCAGCTACAGGCCATCTCGGGCATTCGCCGCGCGTACGAACGCCAGGCGTAAGCCCGCGCACGCGACCCGAGGGAGTACGAACGCGCCGTGACGCGGCAACTTACCGATGTGGAGTGGCACGACGCCGAGCTCGTGTGGGACTTCCACCAGGTCCACCACGAGATTTCTGCGTGCGACGTCGCCATCGCACTGGGATGCAACGACATCGGCGTCGCCGAGTATGCGGCCGAGCTGTACCACCGCGGCATGTTCCAGACGGTCGTCTTCACCGGTGCGACCAGCCGGGACACCGCCGCCATCTTCCCGCGCGGCGAAGCCGTCCACTTCCGCGAGCGCGCCTTGGAGCTGGGCGTGCCGGACACCGCCATCCTGGTCGAGCCTCAGGCCGCGAACACCGGCGCCAACATCACGCTCTCCCGCGACCTGCTCATCGGGGCCGGGCTGACACCGGACTCCGTGCTCCTCATCTCGATGCCGTACATGGAGCGGCGGGCGTTCGCGACCTGCCGGCGGCTGTGGCCTGAAGTCGCGGTGACGTGCACGTCGGCGCCGCTGACGCTGGAGGAGTACGTCAAGACGATCGGCGACGCCGCCGAGGTCGTCGACATGATGATCGGCGATCTGCAGCGGGTGATGATCTACCCCAAATGTGGCTTCGCCATCGAGCAGCCGGTGCCGCCCGCCGTGGCCGCCGCCTTCGATCGCCTGGTCGCGGCGGGATTCAACAGCCGCCTGCTCTGATCGGCAGAAGTCGATCAAGTCAGTAGCGGACCGTCACGGCCGTGCTGCGATTGGGTGATCTGTCGCTACTTGTGTCCACATGGACACGGAGCGGGCATACCGTGGTTCTTCCAGGTAGGGGGCCTGCCGGGCGAGTTTCGACGGCGGTGGGGAGGGCCGATGACCGAAACCGGGTCCCGCGGTTTTGCGGCGGCGCTGCGCGGTCGTGAGTTCCGCGCGCTGTGGCTCGCCGAAGCCTTGTCGGTCTTCGGCGATCAGGTAGCGCGGGTGGCGCTCGCGCTGCTGGTCTACGCGCGCACGGACTCCGCGGCGCTGACGGCGCTCACCTACGCCCTGACCTTCGTGCCGGCGATCCTGGGCGGCTTCTTGCTCTCCGGTCTGGCGGACCGCTATCCGCGCCGGACGGTGATCGTCGTGACCGACGTCGTGCGCGCCGTGCTGGCGGCGGCGATGGCCGTGCCGGGGATGCCGCTCTGGATCCTTTGGTCGTTGATCGGCTGCCTGACGATGGCTGCGGCGCCGTTCAAGGCCGCTCAGCTCGCGCTCCTGCCGGACGTGCTTCCGAACGGGCTGTATCAAGCCGGTCTCGGCCTCCGGCAGATCAGCACACAAACGGCCCAGGTGGCCGGCTTCGGGCTCGGCGGCCTGCTCGTCACGAGCTTGAGCGCGAGCGGCGCCCTGCTGGTGAACGCCGCGACGTTCCTCGTGAGCGCCGTAGCGGTCGCCGCGGTTGTCCAGGCTCGTCCCGTCAGCCGAGCCGAGACCAAGTCGACGCCGCGGTCATCGGCGGCAGCCAGCGACCCGCGCATGGTCGCTATCTACATGCTGGCCGCGATGGTCGGATTTCTTGTTGTACCCGAGGGTCTGGCAGCTCCGTACGCGAACGCGGTGGGTCTGACGTCGATCGGGGTTGGCGTCCTGATGGCTGCCGATCCCGTCGGCAGCGTGCTGGGCGGCTGGCTGGCCAGCCGGTTCCGGCCCGATACCGCGATCACGGCGAAGCTGGTCGTCGTGCCGGCGGCGGCGTCCGGCCTGCCCCTGATCGCTTGCCTCGCGCTACCAGGCGCTTGGTGGGCCGCAGGCCTCTGGGCCGTCTCGGGTGCGCTGTCCACCATCTACTTGATCCGGCTGCAAGCGGTTGTCGTCGAGCTCGTGCCGGACGCGCGCCGCGGCACCACGATGGGACGGCTGAGCACCTGCCTCTACACCTCGCAAGGCGTCGCGATCCTCGGCGCCGGCGTGGTCGCTGAGCGGCTCGATCCCGTCTTCGTCGTCGCCGGGGCGGGCGCGGTGGCATCACTCTCCGCGGTCGCGGCGGGGTTTGTCTGGTGGGCGGCTCGACCTCGGCAGGCGAGAACTGTCGAGGACGAGCCTGCACCGGTGGATTCAGCGCGCTCAGAAGTCCTTGTTACGCATAGTGACCCCCTCCCGGAGCGTCCGGCGGCGGGAGGTGCCGAGGTGCGGCAGCCGGAGCTCGAGGACCTCGGGTCCTCCCCTGGGAACGGAAGCGAGATCAGTATGCCGAACGAGGAGGTCGCTGAGCGCTCCGGTTGGTCACGATGGGCTATCTGGTTGCTACCGCGGCCCGCGGCGGTGTTTCTGCTGGTCATCGATGCCATCGCGGTAGCTGCCGTCATCGTCGACGCGGGCGCCCCGATGGCATGGCGAGACGTCGTGTCCTGCGGGTTGATCGTCGGGCTCGGCATCCTGGCCGCGGAGATGACCCGCCGAGTCGAGCGCCGGCGACGGCGGTTTTCGGACACCCCGCACGTCAACTTCTCGTCCGTGTGGACTCTGGCCGCCGCGCTGACCCTCCCGACCGCCTTGGCCGCCTTTGTCGCCGTGCTGCTGTACGGGCATCTCTGGCTGCGCAGCTGGCGAGGCGTCGCCGGGATCCACGCTCACCGCGTCATCTTCAGCACGGCGAACGTCATCCTGTCCTGCCAGATCGCCGGGTGGGCTGCCAAGCAGCTGCACGTCGTGCCGCCCGGCCAGGAAGTCGGCATCTGGACCGCGGTGGGCTTGGCATCGGTGATCGCGATCTACTTCACCGCGAACTCGACGATCGTCGGCGTGGCGATCGCCCTCGCCAGGCGGAGCCTTTCGTTCAAGCGGATGCTCGGCGCGCTCAACGAGAACATCCTCGAGCTGGCGACATTGTGCATGGGCGCGCTGACCGCGGTCCTTTTGACTCTGCGCCCGTGGCTCGTGATCGTGTTGTTCCTGCCGCTCTACGCGTTGCACCGGAGCGTCCTGATCCGCCAGTTCGAGCACGCCTCGACCACCGATTCGAAGACCGGACTGCTCAACGCGGCGAGCTGGCACGCCATCGCGGCGAAGGAGATCGACCGCGCTCGCCAGCACGGCTTCAGCGTCGGCGTCCTGATGATCGACATCGACCACTTCCGCGACGTGAACAACGTTCACGGACACCTGACCGGCGACAGGGCGCTCGTCATCGTCGGCAACGCCATCCGGAGCGAAGTCCGGAGCGACGACCTCTGCGGGCGGTTCGGTGGCGAGGAGTTCGTCGTCCTGCTGCCGGGCAGCTCGCCGGACGCGATTCACGCCATCGCGGACCGCATCCGCGAGCACGTCGAACGCACCGTCATCGAGCCGGATTCCGGACCCGGCTTCCACGTCAGCGTGTCGATCGGCGCAGCTGCGTTCCCCGCGGCGGGCAGTTCGCTGGAAGAGGTCCTGATCTCCGCTGACAACGCGCTGTTCGCGGCCAAGGACGCCGGGCGCAATCAGGTCCGAGTCGTCAAGTCGACCGCCTAGCGATGACCGCGGCTGTCGGCTCGTGTCTGGTCGCGACGCTGCTGCGACCACGTGGCCAAGGGACGCAACGCGCGCAGAAGCGCACGGCCGTCGGGTGACAGCTTGTACCAGACACTGGAGAAGGCGCTGCCTTCAGCGCGTCGTTCGACGAGCCCGTCCTGCTCGAGCCGCCGGAGGGTGTCGGTCAGCGTGCGAGCCGTCAGCGGCTTTGAGTGCGCTGTCCAGCCCGAGCGCTCCTCGGCCTCGTTCACCTCGTTCCGCAGCTTGGTGAACTCCAGCTCGCCGAGCGCGAGGGTCGCGAGGACGGCGACGGTCCAGTCGCCCCGCAGCAGGGCAAGTACCTCGTACACGCTCTGCCGGTACGGCACGTCCCAGTCATCCACCCCTGCAGACCTATCACGAAGTGCCACCCGGCTTGCCCCGGTCGAGCCCTTGACGTCCCGTCGGCCGGACACCTTCGTCCGAACGAGTGAAGATCCGTCGACTGAGTCCAGACTCACCCGTCGACTTACCTTGCACTCAGCCGAGGTCAGGCCGCTAAACCGGAAGTCACCCGGGCTCCGGCGCCTGGGACGGAAGAGGAATCGAAGGGGACGGTGGCCGGCCGTGTCTGGCGAGAAGGCTGGCCGGTCACCGAGATCTACAGGGGGAGGGAATCTGCGATGACGTCTTGCTCGCTTGAGCCGATCCATCGGCTACCCGTTCGCGAGGAGCATGGCGGCCAGCGTGCCGGCGATCAGGAACGGTCCCATCGGGATCGCGGTCCTACGCCGACCGAGACGCATGATCGCCGCCGTGATCGCGGCGGCCAGCCAGGGCAGCAGACTGCCGAGAGCGAGCGTTTGCCAGCCGAACCACGCAAGCGCCGCCGCGAGAGGAACGGCCAGCTTCACGTCGCCGCCGCCGAGCTGGCCGGGCGCCATGAAATACACGGCGAGGAAGAACGCGGTGGTCACGGCCGCACCGGCGAGTGCGCGAGCCAGCGAACCGGCGTCGTGGTCGACGACAGCGGTCGCGATGACGGCGGCGCCGACCGAACCGGCGAGTCCGAGAACAAGCTGGTTCGGCAGGCGACGGTGTCGCGCGTCGGCGAAGGCGAGTGGCACGCCGAACGCCGCCACGCTCGCGGAAATCGCGAACGGCGCCACGTCGGAAGCGCGCCAGGCGAGAGCGCCGACGAGTGCGGCCGCGGTCACCAGCTGCGCCGCTACCTGCCGGCGGGGAGAACGGACCACGAGCGCACCACCCATCACGACCGCGACGGCGGCCGCGATGCCGGTCAGGATGAACAGGGGTAGCGGAATGATGTCGACTCCGTCAGGTGCGATTCGTCCATCATGGACGAAGGTGTCAACCCACGCGATCTTGCTGAGCTTCGCCGCACTCACGCTCAGCGCGTGCTCCAGCGACGGTTCTGCAGCACCGTCAACGTCTGCGTCGCACCCGCCGGCGACCAGCTCTAGCTCGGTTCCGCAGCCGACTCCCGCGCCCCAGCTGGCAACGGATGCCTACACCAGCATGTGGCAGGCGATGGCGAAAGCCGGCGAGACAGCGGACTGGCAATCACCCGAAGTGGCGAAGTACGCGACCGGTGACGCGCTCGGCGTGATCAACCGCAGCCTCTACACCGACCACCTCAACGGCGTGGTGTCGAAGGGCGCGCCGGTGACGAGCCCGAAGGTCACCGAGGAGACGCCGCCGAGCAAGCCGACGACGATCATGATCTCCGACTGCGGGGACAGCACGAACTGGCTGAAGTACAAGAAGGATGGTTCACCCTTCACCGACTCGCCGGGCGGGCATCGCGCGATCACCGCGGAGGTCAAGAAGCAGGCGGACGGCTCGTGGAAGGTCACCAGGTTCGCGGTGGAGGGGGTGGGGACATGCTGAATCGAGCAGCGCCCGCGGCCGTGCTGGCGGCGGCCATCGTCGTGATCGGGGCCGCGCCCGCGCTCGCCGACGGCTACGGCTACACCGACTGCAGCCAGTACCCGAATCCCGGCTGCGAACTCGGAGCGGGCAAGGGCGGACAGCAGGGTGGCGACCACGGCAACCAGCCGAACAAGCCCGGAGGCCCAGGGCACCACAACTCCGGCGGCGGACCTTCGGATCCCGGCGGCGACACGATCATAGGCGGCGGCAACCTCGCCCAGTGCGGCTACGAGCGCAGCGGATACCAGGGACCGCCACCTGGAAGCGCTCAGCCGGCAGCGTTCCATGTCCCGCCGAGGACTGGACCGGCTATGGCGGTGCCTGCTGCCTATCGGCGACTGGCGGGTGCGCAGGCGCCGTCCGGCGCCTGGTACGTCTACAAATGCACCGGGGCCGGCTTTCGGGACGCGCTGTACCGGCCACCCGTCTGGATCGCGGACGGTGAACCAGGTCCGGCGCCGCTGCCATCGCCCGCTGAGCTCGCCGCGCAGGCGCGGAACCAGCTGCGTCTGCCCGCGCCAAAGATCAAAGCTAATCCGGCCGGGGACCAGTTGGTCACCCTGCCGACCTGGCTGTGGCTGGACCGGAGCGGCTGGGACGACGTCTCGGCCACCGCGTCGGTGCCGGGCGTCTCGGTGACCGCGGTCGCCAAGCCGACCTCCGTTACCTGGTCGATGGGCGAAGGTGGCTCGGTGACCTGCACCGGCCCCGGCTCGCCGTTTCTCGGAGGCGGTGACCCGAAGAGCGCGTCGCCGGACTGCGGCTACACGTACAAGACGTCCTCAGCTGGCCAGCGCTCGGACGCGTTCCCAGTGACCGCCACGGTGAACTGGACCGTGACGTGGTCGGGCGCCGGCACGGGAGGCACGTTCCCGAACATGACGACCTCCGCATCGGCGGCGTTCCGTGTGGCGGAGAGCCAGGGAATCGCGACCGGCTGAGGTCCGGCACGCACAACACAACCCTCGTTTGAGAAAAGGCACGTCGAACACCCGAGTCGACGCGTCGCGATGGCGTCATGCCTTGAGGAGGTCGGTGGTGACCACTACCGCAAGTTCAACCAGCCCGGACGCGAAACCCGCGTCGCTGAAGTCGTGGGCGAGCCGTGATGGCAAGACGCCCGCACGCCTGCGTGGCGGGGGCCGGCGCCGCAGCGTGCCCCACCTGCTGCTCGGCGTCCTGCTGGTCGCCGTTTGCTCGGCCGGAGGCGTATTCGCCGGGATGCAGCTCGGCGACCGCGAAAGCGTCGTCGCGCTTGCCCGTGCCGTTGCCGTGGGCCAGCTTCTCGAGGTTCAGGATCTCAAGCAGGTCAGCATGGCGGTGGACTCCGGAATGGACGTGCTGCCCGCGTCGGCAGCGTCCACTGTGGTCGGCCGGCCGGTGGCATTCAGCCTGCCCGTCGGCTCGTTGGTGACGCGCTCGGTCCTCGGCGTTCCTCAGATTCCTGCGCCCGGCAAGGGTGTCGCGGCGGTGGGGCTCAAGCCGGGACAGTTTCCGCCCGACCTGGCACCCGGAACTACGGTGGCGGTCCTCGCGACGCCGGGGCAAAGTCCAGCTGTCGGAACGCCGGTCGGCCAGACGTCGTCATGGACCGCGGTGGTGTCCGCCGTCGCTGCCCGGGAGACCGAGCAGGTCACCGTGGTCTCCTTGCAGCTGGCCGAATCGGACGCTCGCGCGTTGGCTTCGGCCCCGGCGGGCCAGCTCAGTCTCGTGGCGATTGCCGGGGGAGGACGCTGATGCTGATCGCCGTCTGCTCCCTCAAAGGCTCGCCCGGTGCGACCACCCTGGCGACCGCACTCGGGGCCTGCTGGCCGACCCAGCAGAGTCCGATCGTCGTCGAAGCCGACCCAGCCGGCGGCGACCTGATGGCCCGCTTCCGGCTGCCCGACACTCCGGGCTTGGTCAGCTTGGCCGCAGCGGCCCGAGGCCGTGGAGGTGCCGACCCGAACCTGCTCGTCCAGCACTCCCAGCCTCTGCCGGGCGGCTTGCGGGTCGTGCCTGGACCGGTCGGCGCTGAACAAGCTCGTGCAGCGCTCGCGGTGCTGGCCTCCGGAGGCTCGTCGCCGCTCCGTCGCGCGGCCGACCAGCCGGACACCGTGGTCATCGCCGACTGCGGCCGGGTCGATCCCGGTTCCCCCGCGCTGCCGATCGTCCGCGGTGCGGACGCGATGCTGCTGCTCTCCCGCCCGCACGACGACGAGCTCGCCCACGTCGCGCTCAAACTGCAGGCCGCCCAGCAGTGGTCACGCCGACCGTGCCTCGTCCTGGTGGGCGACGGCTACCCGACTGCGGAGGTTTCGCAGACGCTGCAGATCCCGGTGATGGGCCGGGTGCCCACCGACACCAAAGGCGCGGCGATGCTCAGCGGCCAGGGCACGAGCCGGCACGGGGCGGACAAGTCCGCGCTTGGCCGGGCCGCGGCAATGATCGCGCTCAACCTCCACGCGCACGGGCACCAGCCGACCACCACCGACGGAAGCCGGCCACCGCACCTGCGGCTGGCGGTAGTCGGCGAGTCGGTCCCAGGCGTACCCCCGCAGCGGGTCGGTCCGCACATCCGGAACGGGGCGACGCCATGACGCGCCCCGACCGGGCCGTGCCGGTCAACGGCCGCCCGCACGTGCCTGGACCGACAGACCTTCCACACCGGCCCGCTGGTGAGACCGCGGCGGTGGAACGGCTGCGGCAGCACCTGCGCGACGAGCTGTCCAGCCAGCTCAGCGACCGCGTCCGGGCCGACGAGTCCGCCGGCCGGCCGCCGATGGACGCACCGGCACGCCGTCGCCTGGCCGAGGCCATCCTGACCGACGCGGCCGAAGCGCACGCGCAGGCCGAGCTGCGCAACTCCGCGGCTGGCGGGATGCTCGTGGCCCCCGAGGTCGAGCAGCGCGTGATCCGCCAGGTCCTCGACGAGGTCTTCGGCCTGGCCGGCCTGGAACCGCTGCTCGCTGACACCGACATCGAGAACATCAACATCAACGGCGCCCGCGTCTTCGTCAAGCGCGCCGACGGCGGTCGCAAGCGTTTGCCTCCGGTGGTCGGTTCCGACACCGAGCTGATCGAGCTCATCCGGGACCTGGCGACCCGTTCCGGCGTGGAGGAGCGAAGGTTCGACCGCGGCAGCCCGATCGTGAACTTTCAGCTGCCCGGCGGCGAGCGTGTCTCGGCGGTCATGGCGGTGACCGCGCGGCCGTCGGTGTCGATCCGGCGGCACCGGTTCACCAAAGTCACCCTCGCCGACCTGCGCAAGAACGGGACGATCGACCTCGCCCTGGAGAGCTTCCTGAAAGCCCTCGTGAAGGCGAAGCGCAACATCCTCGTCACAGGCGGCACGGCGATCGGCAAGACCACCATGCTGCGCGGCCTGGCCTCGGCCATCCCGCCGTGGGAGCGCCTGGTGACCATCGAGGACGTCTTCGAGCTCGGCCTCGGCGAGGAGACCGACGTCCACCCGGACGTGGTCGCACTGCAGGCTCGCGAGGCGAACATCGAGGGCCAAGGCGAGATCTCGCTGTCGGACCTGGTGTGGCAGTCCCTGCGGATGAGCCCGGACCGGGTCATCGTCGGCGAGGTCCGCGGCCCAGAGGTCATCCCGCTGACCAACGCGATGTCCATGGGCAACGACGGCAGCATGGGCACCCTGCACTCCTCCAGCAGCCAGGGCGCGTTCACCAAGCTCGCCGCCAACGCGGTGCAAGGTTCGGAGCGGTTGCCGATGGAGGCGACCAACCTCCTGGTCGCCGCCGCGCTGCACTTTGTTGTGCACCTGGAAAAGCCCCGAGACGATCCCAGCAAGCGTGTCGTCTCCTCGATCCGCGAAGTCGTCGGTGCCGACGGCGCCCAGATCATCAGCAACGAGGTCTGGCGACCCGGCCCGGATCTGCGCGCGGTGCCAGGCGCGCCGCTGCGCACCGACACCGTCGACTTGCTCGTCGAAGCGGGCTACGACCCGGACCTGTTCGAGCGGCGCGAAGGCTGGTGGACGCTATGACCATCGTCTTGCTGGGCGTGCTCGGAGGCGGTGTCGCCGTCGGAGGTCTGCTCATCGTCGCCGGTCTGCGCGGTCGGCCTCCGCGTGCGGTGACGTCGTCGCGGCTGAGCACCTGGCTGGCCGCACGACACGACCGCAAGCAGGTCGGCCTGCTCGTCATGGCCATGCTCGTTGGCCTGGCGGTGGGCATGGTTACCGGCTGGGCGGTCGGCGGCATCCTGGCCGTGGTTGCGGTGGTCGGTCTGCCGCGGATCCTCGGCTCGAACGTCGACCACCAGCGCCAGCTCGAACGCATCGAGGCGATCGCCGGGTGGACGGAGATGCTGCGCGACACCCTCGTCGCCGCGGCCGGTCTGGAACAGGCCATCCTCGCCACTTCCGCTGCCTGCCCGGAGGCAATCCGCGAGGAGATCACCGAACTGGCCGTCCGACTGGAACGCGGCGAACGCCTCGCACCCTCCCTGCGCCACCTCGCCGACCAGCTCCGCGACCCGACCGCCGACCTGGTGATCTCCGCACTCGTGCTGGCCGCCGAGCACCAAGCCCGGCAACTGGCCGACCTGCTCGGCGAACTCGCCGCAGAAGCCCGTGAACAGGCGTCGATGCGCATGCGGGTCGAAGCCGGGCGCGCCCGGACCCGGACCAGCGTGCGGGTCGTCGTGATCACCACGCTCGTCTTCGCGGTCGGGCTGGTGCTGCTCAACCGCGGCTATCTCGCCCCCTACGACTCGGCGTTCGGGCAGATCATGCTGCTGCTCGTCGGCCTGCTGTTCACGGTCGCCTTCACCTGGCTCGGGCGGATCGTGCGCCAGCGTGATCCCGAGAGGTTCCTTACCGAGCTGAGCGCTATCCGCCAGCACGACGCCGACGTCGATGACCTGCTCACCGGGAAGGGAGCGTCATCATGATCGAGGCGTTGCTGTGGGGAGCCGGGCTCGGCATCGGCTTGTGGGCGCTCGTGGTTTACGTGTTCCCGCCGCGGCCGCCGCTGCGGGCCCTGGTCGACCGGCTGCACGCGGCGCCAGCGCCGCCGCCGATCCTCACCCCGGAATCCGACGGTTGGGCGCTGCGGGTGTGCCGCCCGTTCGTCAAACCGCTGGCTGCTCTCGGGTTGCCCAACAGCAAGCTACGCAAGGACCTCGCGGTCACCGGTAAAGGCATCGAGCACCACCTGGCCGAGAAGGCGGCGCTGGCGCTGGCCGGGTTGCTGCTGCCGACCGTGATGCAGGTGCTGCTCGTCGTGGCCGACGTTGGCCTCGCCTGGGAGGTTCCCACGGTCGCCGGTCTCCTCGTCGGGCTCGGCGGATTCCTGCTCCCGGACATCCGGGTTCGAAAGGAAGCCGAACGGCGCCGCTCCACCTTCCGGCACGCGTTGTCGGCCTACCTGAACCTCATCCGGGTCCTGCTGGCCGGCGGCGCCGGTGTCGACGGCGCGCTGTCCGATGCGGTCGGGATTGGCAAGGGCTGGGCGTTCCAACAACTTCGTCGCGCCCTGGTTACAGCCAAGCTGACCCGCACCACACCGTGGGCCACCCTCGGTCAGCTTGGTGGCGAACTCGACGTGCATCAGCTCTCCGAACTCGCAGCGTCGGTCAGCCTCTCGGGTACCGAAGGCGCCCGCGTCCGCGCGAGCCTCGCGGCCAAGGCCGCAGCTCTACGTACTCGCGAACTCACCGATGCCGAAGGCGATGCCCAAGCAGCCACCGAACGGATGAGCCTGCCCGTGGTGATGCTGTTCATCGGCTTCCTCGTCTTCATCGGATATCCCGCCCTTGCCAGCGTGCTGGCCGGCTTATGAGTCCATTTCAGACTGTCATACCCTCAAGGAGAAGCTGATGTTGAACGAAGTTCAGATTCTGATCGCCCGCGTCCGTGCCGAGCTGGAACGGCTCCGTCATGACGAAGGCGGCTACTCAACCGAAGCCGTCGTGGTGACCGCTGCCTTGGTCCTCCTGGCGATTGCCGTGGTCGCAATCATCGTCGCCAAGGTGACCGACAAGGCCAACGGCATCACCCTCTAGGCCGGTGACCACGATGCCTCGAAACGTACTGCGCCGACTTCGCACGGATGAGCGCGGCGCCGGCACGGCCGAGCTCGTCATCGCCACCCCGCTGTTGTTGCTGCTAGTTCTGCTCATCGCTCAATTCGCGCTGTACATGCACGCCGTCCACATTGCTCAAGCCGCTGCGTCCCAGGCACTGTCCGCGGCACGAATCTCCGGCGGCAGCTCAGCCACGGGTGACACCGAGGGACAACGAGTCCTCACGCAACTGGGCAACGGACCGTTGCGGGAAACCTCGGTGAACGTCCAGCGTGGAGCTGCCCAAGTATCCGTGACGGTCACCGGAACTGTGACCAGCCTGATCCCGTTCACAACCCTCGCGGTCCACGCAGAAGCCGTTGGGCCAGTGGAGAAATTCATCCCGCCGAGCGGAGCCAGGGCGGTTACACCATGACCGCGGCCCGCAGCATCCTTGCGCTACGGCGGGACGACCGGGGATCCGCCGCGGCCGAGCTCACTCTCCTGACCCCGGTGCTGATCCTGCTCTTGCTGTTCGTCGTCTTCTGCGGTCGGCTGGCCGATACCAAGTTGCGGGTCAACGACGTCGCCCACCAGGCCGCCCGCGCCGCCACTCTGGCCCGCAGTCCATCGCAAGCCACCGCAAACGCTCAGGCCACTGCCAGCGCGGCCCTGCGCTCGGCCGGGATCGCCTGCCAGTCGCTGTCGGTTTCCGCCGACACTCAGGGGCTCAAGCCTGGGTCGACGGTGACCGTGACTGTGTCGTGCAGCGTCGGCCTCGGAGACCTGACCGCGCTCGGCGTGCCAGGCAGCCGGACGTTCGAGTCCACCTTCTCCTCACCGGTCGACGTCTGGCGCGGCACCTCGGGAGGTGCGGCATGAGGTCGATCGCAGTGCTACGTCGGCTGCGCGACGATGATGAAGGCCGGGTGACCGCCTTCGTCGTCACCATCGCGCTCGCGGCCCTCCTCTTCGCCGGTCTCGTGCTCGATGGCGGGCTGGCGCTGGCCGCCAAGGTCCGCGCGATCGGCGAGGCGCAGGAGGCCGCGCGGGCCGGCGCGCAGGAGATCGATCTGGCTGCGTACCGCGCCGACGGCTCGCTGCGCCTGGTCCCGCAGCGGGCTGGCGCCGCGGCCCGGAGTTACCTCGTTGCCGCGGGGCACACCGGCAGCGTGTCGGTCACCGGCAACAAGGTCGCCGTAACCGTCACCATCGACCAGCCCACCCAGCTGCTCGGGCTCGTCAGCATCGCCTCGATCACCGTAACCGGGGCCGGACAAGCTGAACCACAGCGCGGAATCTCCGGCGTACTTCCATGAGAGGACAGGAAAATGGTGACTACCGAAGAGATCGAACGCCGCATCGAGGAGGCGGACGCAGCCCGGAGCGTGAAGAGGACTGAGGCCGCGCGGCGCGTCGGCGAGCTCGTTCAGCAGCGGACTGAACTGGCCGAGAAGCTCAGCGAGATCGACCGGAAGCTCGGGGACGTCCTCGTCGGAGCGAGCGACGTCATCGGCATCGACGAGCTGGCCAAGTTCACCGATGTCCCGGCTGCCGACCTCGCCCAGTGGCGCGACGGCCGCAAGTCGACCCGGGCCAGGCGCAAGCGGCAGACCGCGAGCACGCCTGCTCCGAAGATCAGTCCGAGCGCGCCGCCGACGCTCGCCGGACCGCGGACGTCGGCCGCCGATGCGTCCACCCGGGCTCCCGTACCGGTGCCGTGACCGTGCCGGCCCTCTTTCGCCGGACGCGGGTGTTCGTCGCAGCACTCCGGTGCGCCCGCGGACTGCTCGCGTCCGGCGCCCTGCTCGGCCTCGTGGCTGGCCTGCCCTGGGCTCTGGTGCACTTCGTGGGCTGGCCGCTGCCCGACCAGCTGCCGACCTGGGCCGAGATCCAGGCGACTCTGCTCAACCCGATGAGCGTCCGCTTGCTGCTGAACACCTTGGCGGTGGTCTGCTGGATCGTCTGGTTCTTCTTCGTTCTGGATGTCCTTCGCTGCTCCGTCGACGCGGCACGCGGAATGACGTGGCCGAGTCGCCGTCCCGGCCCACTGCGCGGGGTCGCCGCGGTCCTCGTCGGGACCATTGTGCTCACCCTGCTCGGCAGCCGAAGCTCGTACTCGGCGCCGCTTGCGGGCACCGCGGCGCCCACAGTCGGTCTCCGGCCGGTTGCCGTCGTCGCATCGCTGCCTCCAGGTCCAGCACCACAGGCGACCGGCGCGGTGATCGAGACCGCCGCGCCGGCTCCGGCCGGCATGGTCCAGGTCACCGAGGAAGTCCGGCTCCCACGCGACGGGGTCTACGACAGCATGTGGCGCGTCGCCGAGCGCCTCTACGGTCCTGGCGGCGGCAGCCGTTGGCCCGAGCTCTTCCAGCTGAATCGCGGCGTGGAGCAGCCCGACGGACGAGCGCTGACGAACCCCAATCTCGTGCGGCCCGGCTGGAAGATCACCGCGTACATCCCGGCGCCCAACCATGAGCACCCGTCAGTGCCGCCCCGACAACCATCACCTCCCACGACCACGGCGCCCACCCAGCCCGCTCCGGAACCAACCGCGGCCGGGGAGCACCGTGAAGACCGTCCCGAGCCTGCCGTGGACCTGGTGACGGGCGTGTTCGTCAGCCTCGGCCTCGCCGGAGCGATTGCTGCGGCCGTGGTGTCGACCAGGATGTGGCGTCGGCGGCGCTATCGGATCGGAAGCGGCGACCGTGCTGACCTCGAGCGCCCGATCGCCCCCGTGGTCCGCGCCCTCTGCGCCGCGCACGACGACGGCGACCTGCAGCCTGTTGAAGTTGCCGAGCTCGTCGACCTGGCCTCACCGGGGGAGTCGGAATTCAGCGGCGAGCTGGCCCAGGTGCCCGCGAAGATCGGCGTTCGAGAACGTCGCGAATTGGCCCTGAGCCTCGCCCGCACCTGCGGGCTAGGTCTCGCCGGCGCCGGAGCGACCGCGGCCGCTCGCGCGCTTCTCCTGCACCTGCTTGCCGAGCAGCAGCTTGGCAACGGTGTCGGCGTGATCGTGCCCGTTGACGACTTGTGTCTGGTTTTCGACGGCATCGCCGGCGAGGATCTGCCGAGGAGCGTTCACGTAGTCGCGACGCTCGATGCCGCGCTCGACGAGATGGAGGCGGCCCTGCTGACTCGTACTCGCCGCGCGATCGAGGAGATCGGAGCTCGGCCTGCTTTACCTTCGCTTGTATTGCTCGCCAGGCCTGCATCCCACGCTGATCGTCGCCTGCAAGCCGTCCTCGACAACGGCTCGACGCTCGGCATGGCCGGCGTGCTCCTCGGCCAGTGGCGTCCCGGGGCGACTCTGCTCGTACGCCAGGACGGCACCGTCAGCGCGACCAGTCCAGGGATCGATGACGTCCTCACCGGTACGCGCCTGTTCAACGTTCCGGCTGCCGACGCCACCTCTCTCCTCGAAGTGCTCCGAGCTGCAGAGAGCGCCGCCGAACGGGCACGGGAACCGGTTCCCGAGCGGCGATCAACGGAGGTCGAGGCAAGCAGCTCGCTCGAGCAGGAGGAGCAGCACGCCGAGGACAACCAGCCGGCGGCCCGCGGGGAACCGCCGGTCG
Source organism: Amycolatopsis heterodermiae (assembly GCF_034929455.1). Classification (NCBI taxonomy): domain Bacteria; kingdom Bacillati; phylum Actinomycetota; class Actinomycetes; order Pseudonocardiales; family Pseudonocardiaceae; genus Amycolatopsis; species Amycolatopsis heterodermiae. Next base: position 359,684 of record NZ_JAYFSI010000001.1, on the reverse strand, counting down.
GTACCGAGCAGCCCCGGCTGTTCCTGCGTGTGCTGGGCCGAGTCCAACTCGCCGTACGGGATGAAGCAGGCGATCGCGAGCTGGGCGGTGCGTTCACGCCGAAACAGCGCGAAGTCCTCGTCTTCCTCGCGCTGCATCCCCAGGGAGTCCGGCGCGAGGTCCTCAACGAGGCCGTCTGGCCCGACAGCCGCCCGCCGCGGCCGTACAACTCATTCCACAACACTCTCTCGACGTTGCGCCGCGCCCTCGCCGACGCCACCGACGGTCAGACGGGCAACCTCGTCCTCAACGAGGACGGTCGCTACCGGCTCAGCGACGAACTCCTCGACGTCGACTTCTGGCAACTGCAGCGCGTTCTGCAGGCGTCGCGGCCGCCCGACGAGCACGGCAATGTCAGCCTCCGCGACGCGGTCGAGCTGTACCGCAGCGACCTCGCCGAGGATTTGCTCGCCCAATGGATCGAACCCTTCCGGGAGTCCGTCCGCCGAGATGTCTTGGACGCGCTCGGCGCGCTGATCCGCGTAGACGGCGACATTTCCCCGGAGACCGCGCTGATTCTGCTCGAACGAGCTCGCAAGTTCGACCAGTACAACGAAGGCGTCTACCGCGATATCATTCGTATGCAGGCACGGTTGGGCCAGTACGCGGCTATTCCGCGGACCGTCGCGCTTCTGAGCACGATGCTCGCCGAGATCGACCAGCAGGTGAGCACCGAGACCCTCAATCTCGCGGATTTCCTCCAGCGTCGAGGCGGCGCGCGGCGGAAGGATGCCGCGGGCAGTGCGGCAGCCAGTTGATCGGCAGAGGGGGCTACCTCCGCAAGGTCCTGGCGACGGTCTCCTTGCGGTGCCTGCTAGAGCGGTAGCCCTCGCCAGCGTATGAAGCGCCAGGTCGGCAAGCTTAATGTGCCTACCGATGTGGTGCCCGACTCGGATGCCGGCAGGCATGTGAACAGTCGGTAGAGCGCGCTGCCGGCAGCTTCTTTGACGTCACCGAATTCATTCGAAAAAAACCCTTTCACTTGTCATCTCATCTTTACCTCTCGCACTCAATTTGTCTAGCTTTTTGTTCATTCCTGCATTTACTCGTCTATGTTTCGGCGGCACGCTGACCTGTGTGTTGCTTCCATTTATTGATCTCTCGGTCTGGTCCGACGGACTGCGGGGAGTGCATAATTGTCGGCAAATAACCCGTTGGAGGTCTTGATTTCCTGTGGCTCGGACCTAAAATGGATTGTAGGAGAGAACGGGACGGCAACCCCAAGATCTCCGGTTCACTAACCAACACCGCTCACCTGATTGAAGGCTCAGTGATGACCATGCTTGAGGCGTGCGTGTCCCAATTTTCCCTTACCGTCGACGCGGCGGACACCATTCAAGCCCTGGTGGGCAGCTCCGACCACCCTTGGGGGCGACGGCTCCACGACGCGCTGAAATTCGCCACGTACGCGGAGTGCGTGTACGCCGTTGAGCCGTACGCGCGTATCGAAGTTGCGGACTTCCGCCCGGACGCGCCCAAGTATCCCGACGTCGCCGACCGGTCCGTGTCCGGCGTGCTGGGTGAGCTGCAGGCGGCCGGGTACGTCGACACACGCGACGTGCTGCAGGAAGACACAGGCCAGACCTACCTGTCCGAGGGACGCACAGTGACGGCCGTGCACGTCGTCCGGCCCTTCGCGCTGGTCGGCGTCGACTACCGCTTTTCCCGGGAAGCCAACAGCCGAGCGATCCGATACGGGCACGCGTACGCCGACCGGTGGGAGATCACCGAACGCGCCTACACCGTCCCGGCCGGGTGGTACCTGGTCGGCGAGACGGGCGACTTCACGGGAGCCCTGGTCGGCGTCGCCGGCATATCAGGGGACAGCGACGACTTGCTGTGCTCGCTGTTCGAAATCGAAGGGTTCGGCGCGTCAACCTGTCTTGCCGGGTGCGGATCGTGCGGGATGCGCTGGTCGGCGGAGTCGGGATCGTGGCACTTCCGGCCCGACGACTGCGACGCCGACGCCTGGGACTTCGACGACGCCGCCGAGGTCGACGACGAATCCGGCACCGTCGCGTGCCCGGCATGCGCTACCGGTCGCGTCGGCTTCTCCATCTTCTGATCTTTCGCCGTTGCGCGGGCGGTCCCGCGTCTTCGTGAGCTGTGCGCTCACCTCTACTTCCTTGTGAGGCTGCAATGTTTGCTGCACTCTCCGTGGACGGAACCCCGATGGGGCTGTCCGACGACATCGCCGAATCGATCACTCTGCACTTCGACACGGACTCGGCTCCGACGCATCGGTGCCGAGCGTGCGGGGAGGAACTGGCCGAGACTCCGGAAGGTTACGAATCGACGTCCGGCGACACCGCGTGTTCCGACTTCGAGCCGACGGCCGACGCCGACCCGGACTACGGCGAAGGTCCGCACGATCCTGAGCGGATCCCGCTGTCCTGGTGCAACAGCGCGGCCGTGCACACCGACGAATCCGAGGACTCGGTCACGGTGTCCATTTCGGTCGGTGACCCGCGCGGCGCCTTCACCTTCACCATCCGGCGCGTGCCGGACGACGCCGACGGCGACCTTGCCGGACAGCTGATCATGCACACCCCGTACGCCGGAGAACCGATGCCGCACGCCGCCTTGACGGTGCTGCACGAAGGAACCTACGTCGTCGGCACCTACGCGCCGACTCGGCGTCTGCACTCGGTTCCTCCCGCCGCCTGAACGCCTACGGAGGTTCACGAATGAACACCGCACCAGCAGGCGATCGCGCCCAGCCGGGCGAGGTCTACGTGACCGTGGCCGACTCCGGCGTCGTCTTCTCGGCCGTGATCGAGGACAAGCGTTGGAACGGGTTCGCTCGGCCGCACTTCAGCCGCGCGGCGGCTGAAGCCGTGGTGGTCTGGCTGACCGACTGCCACGGTGCCAGCGCCGCTGCATTCGACGGCGAGGCAGTCGCCATCACCGAAACCGCGGCTGGTCACGCGGAACGCATCGAAGCGGGCGCCGATGGCCGCTACCCGATCGGCGCCGGTGCGTGGGAATGGGAACTGACCACGCCAGCCGCCGACGTCGTCGCCGAGCAAGCGTTGCTCGCCGGTGCTCACCGGCTCGAACCCGAGGCGGGCGAAGTCCTGGTCAAGGTCAACGCCACCGGCAGCGATCCCGGCTTCCCGGCCCAGGTGGACCCCGTGTCCGGCTGGAGCCGGTCCGGGACCCCGCGCTTCCGCCCCGACGTCGCGGTCGTCGTAGTCGCCTGGCTCAACGCCTGCGGGCGGCAGTACCCGGGCGCCACGGTGGCGTACTGGGAGGACAGCACGATCATGCTCCTTGACCCGCTCGCTGCGATCCAGGACGGATACGTGCCGACGCAAGTCGTCCGGGAGGCGGACGGCCGGTACGCGATCGGCGCCGATTTCGAGTGGGAACGCGCCAAGAGCTAACAGCTCGCGAACTACGAGAACCACGCACAGCCGTGGTGTTCCGGGACGGCAACCCCGGCGCACCACCGAACCACCAACACCGCACCAAACCCATCCGAAGGGATCCGTCATGACGCGCACACCCCGTCGACCGTCCAGGGCCTCAACGAAGGCCCGGCGCACGGTTTCGCCCGAAGAACGCGCCGAGCGCCTCGAAGCTGCCCGCGAGCAGCTGCTGGAGGGCGTGGACAAGCTGATGACTGCCGACGGCTGGCAGCGGCTGATCACCTCCCGGGCGTGGCTGCGCCGCTACAGCCTCAACAACTTGATCATGATCCTGCAGCAGTGTCCGGAAGCCACCGACGTTCGGCCGCTCTCGGAGTGGAAGCGCGAAGGCTACGGCTTCATGCGCAAGGGCACGCACAAGATCAAGATTTGGAAGCCGTGCTTCCGCAGGACGACCGACGACGAGAACACCAAACCCGCCGAGGGCGCCGAGACGGATCCGGACAAGGCGCCCGCGTTGTCGGGGTTCATGCTCGTGCCGGTCGTCGACGTCTCCCAGCTGCAGGGGGACCCGCGGGCCGCGCAGCCGTCCCCGCCGGAACCGATCGCGCTGCGCGGTGACGCGCCACGCGGCCTGTGGGACGGGGTCGCCGCCCAGATCGGCGCATGCGGCTTCACGGTCAAGCGTGGAGACTGCGGCGGCGCCTTCGGCCGAACCGTCTTCTCCGAGCGACGCGTGACCGTGCGCGACGACGTCGAACCCGCGCAGGCCGCGAAGACGCTGACGCACGAGCTGGCGCACATCCTGTGCGACCACGAAACCCGGTTGGCCACCACGCCACGGCATGTGCTGGAGGTCGAGGCTGAGTCGGTGGCGTGCGTCGTCGCCGCGGTCTGCGGCATGGACACGCTGGCGTACTCCGTGCCCTACGTCGCCGGTTGGGCGGCCGATCGCGAGACGGCACGCACTTCGGCGGAGTGCGTGCTTCGCGTCGCAGATCGGATCCTGGACTGGCCTGGCCACGCGGCAGCTTCACCCATGGCGACTCTCGAGGATCTGGCTGCTGCGCACGGCGTTGCCGCGGTCGCGTGAATCGGCCGGGGCGCGCAATGACTCCTTCAATCCTGGGCTGCGCCGAGCTCTACGGCCGTCTTCGCTACGTCACCAACCACGCCGGGGCGCAACGGCGAACCCATCCGCCCGCCGGCACGTCAACCGCATCCGCCTTCGACGACCACGACCCGCTCGGCTTGCACGGCCACGTCCTGCAGGACCTCGGGGCTACTCCCGAATACCTCGACGGCTTCACCGGGGCCTCGGCCGGCTATCCGGCGTTCGGATTCCGGCTCACCGAGAAAGCAGCTCGCCTGGCGCGGCTCTCGGAGGAGTTCGAAGCGTCCTGGACGTGGGGTGACGCCATCCGAGCCGCAGCCAGCCTGGCGCACCAGATCGACGACGCCGAGGACGACCAGGTGCTCGGCGACATGGCCTTGCTGGCCGTGGCCCGCCACGTCGGGCGTCAGCACCCACCCGAGATGACGCCGTTGCCCGGCTGGACACCGCCCGACACACCGCTGTTCCTCGACGGATACCCGGCGACGCTGTTCGGCCACGTGGCCGCAGATCTGCGCGTGGACGCCGTCACCGCGACCTGCACGCGGGAAACCCAGGCGGTCACGCTGTTCCGGTCGCTCGGCTGGCGACTCACTCCGCGGGCCGAAGCATTGGCCGACGCGGTGCAGCATTACGAAGCAAACGGGCTTCGCTGGCCTGACGCTATCGCTGCGGCGGCAAAGACCGACGTGACGCATCTCGAGCGGCACAACTGGGACCGTTGAACTCCGATTCCAGTTTTGTTAATAGCGCCCGGCGGGTGAACACCTCCGGAGAGGCGCGGCAACCACCCGCCGGGCTCCAACACCGCACATCCCAGAAGGGTGCGCGAGCCAACAGTCTAGCGCACGGCTCGTACCTGCGGCGTGACGCTGTGCCGTGCCTCTGATAGCTGGAGGGAACTCCCGTGTCTTCATCCCGTCGTGCAATTTCCACTTCTGTCGACGCTGGGCAATTTGCACATAAGATCGCCACGGCAGTCGAGTCCGCGTGGCATCGAACCTATGGAACCGGCCGGCTTGATATCCCGGTTTCAGTTGTTGCCACACTTACCGCCTTGCCGGAGAAAGATTCGTGCGGACACAACGTCAGCGAATCGGTGCTCAACTGGGACGCTGACACCTTCCACGACTTCGCGCGGCACACGTGGTCGTCGGTCATCCGGCACCGAACCGAAATCACGCACCTCCTCTATCCGATGATCGCGTGGATCTTCGATGATCCTGACCGCGACGTGCGTGGCCACGCACTGGCCGTCGCGCAGGCCGCGCTGCGAGCGGGGCAACCGCACCTCACCGGCACGGAACGGCGGTTCGACGTCGACCTGCTCGGCACCGTGCTGACCGTTCTCCGGCCGAAGTCGGCGCTCAAGGCACGTGGTCAGTTCTATACACCCGGGTCTGTCGCGAAGCTCCTCGCCGGCATGTCCGACATCCAGGAGCGCAGCAACGTCACCGACCCGATGATGGGGACGGGCGGCATGTTTCGCGCGGCCGCGGAAGTCATGCGCGAGCAGGGCCGAGACCCGCGCACGATCCGCTGGATCGGGTGCGACGTCGACTCGCTCGCCGTGGCCTGCGCCACCGTGAACAGCATGATCTGGAACCTCGGAACCGACATCGTCTTCCACGCGGGCGACACGCTGGAGCCTGGTTGGCGAGAGGTCGCACTGGCCCAGCGTGAGGAACTCCGTCGGATCGCCGCAGACTTGCGGCGCGATCACGCGTTGATTGCTTTGGTGAAGTCACTTTCACGACGATGAAGAGGCGTTTCGAGGTAAGCCTCTTACGTGGTGCGCGCTACGGTCGACGCATGAGTGACGTGCCCGACGAGGGTGAGCGAGTCCCTGACGAGGAGACGGCAAATTGGGCAGCCGCGGCCCATACTGCTCGCCTCGCTGGGTATGTGCTCGATCAGGTGGTTGACCCGGTGCCTGGAAGCATGCTTGCCGCAGACGATGCCGCGTACCGATGGGAGAAATGTTCAGCTTGGATGCGGTCATCTTTGGTCGCCGCGCTTGATCACTTGACCCTTTGGGCGAATATCGTCGCTCCTCAGAAGATTTTCGAAGGGATGATCGTCCGAAACCCTCCGCGACCGTACTTCACGCTTGCCCGCGCCGGGCTGGAGTCCGCTGCGCAAGCCGTGTGGGTCCTCAAGGAGGACGATTCGACGGAGAGGGTGCATCGTCACCTGCGGCTGTTGTATCACGACCTGCGCCAGATGGCTTTGGCGTTCGAGAAGCAAGGTGATGACCGTGCGCCGTCCGTGCGGGATCGTATGAACGCTCTGTGGACTCGCGTCGGCGATATGTACCCTTTCGAGTCCATCGTTAAGGGTGAGCCGAAGTACTCGTCGATGGTCCACGAGTGCGCGGCCGTCATTGATATGCAGCCTAACGCTCTTGAAGTGCTCTGGCGCGGCGCGAGCGCGGCGGCGCACGGCAAGAACTGGTTCCAGTACGTCGCCTACAGTACAGAAGTCGGTAGTGAGTACGAGCCTGGTTACTTTCGCACAACTCTGCGCGCAGATCCGAAAACGATCACGGAATCGATTACTGCTGCGGCGAATATGGTACTCCGTGGAGTTCTTTTGTTTGTGGCCAGGTCTGGTCGCCATCCGCAGCCGCTCTATGCTGCGGCATTCGCCAAGCTAGTCAGCGAGACGCCATTGAAAGATGTCCGGAATGAGTGATTGATCGTCCGCAAGTTATTTTGCGGGGCGCGAAGCCGTGAGGTAGTCGTCCCCGTTCCAGCGGTACGAACCGACTTGGACAGGCTCTCCGAAGGTGGGGGCGTGAATCATCTTCCCCGCCCCGATGTACAGGCCGACGTGGTGGACATTGCCGCGCGTGCCGTAGAAGACCAGGTCGCCGGGAAGCAACGGCTGGCCACCCTGCACCAGCGGGCCGGCGGCGTACTGAGTCCGAGCCGTGCGCGGCAGGGTGACGCCGGCAGCCGCGTAAGCCGCCTTGGTCAGACCCGAACAGTCGAAGCCGCTGTCGCCGTTCAACGGGCCGTTCCCGCCCCAGAGGTACGGCAGTCCGAGCTGGCCGCAGGCGAAGTTGATCGCCGTTGCGGTGGCGGCGTTCGGTGCCTGGATGTCGTCGCAGCGGCCGGTGCCGACCGCGGCCTTGCTGTACCTCTCTGCTTGGTCGAGGACGTCGTTGACGTACCAGTCCGCGTGGTTGTAGGCGAACAGCGCCTTGCGGATGTCGCCGGGCGCGCCGGACTCGCACAGGTAGTACGCCGCCGCGTAAATCGCATCGTGCTTGTCCCATGGCGACGGCGGGGTCTTGCCGCCCGGCGGTAGCGGATGCCGGGCGACAACGCCGTCGAACGTGGACTGGAGGAATTGCATCGGCCCGCGGGCGCCGAACGAGTTCTCGGTTCCTTCCGCGATGCCGATCAGCTTGCTGCGGCCGTGGTCGCTCTCGACCTTGCCGATCGCCGCGAGGATCGACCAGTCCAACCCGGGACACGCGGCAGCTGCCGCTCGGTAGACGGCGAGGTAGTCGCCGGGGATGTCGGCGATGGCCTCCTGGCTGGGCTCGGTGCCGCTGCTGCCGAACACGGCCTTCACGACGCCTTGCCCGATGCCGCCGATGAGGATGATGACGACGACGACCGCGGTGTAGGCGAACTTCATGGGCGCCTCCGGAAGCGGCTGGCCGGCGAGGCGGGCGGGAACGGATCCGGAGCGGTCAGGGCCGCTGGACCCTGCTGGGCAGGGACCGAGCTTGACGCCGGCACGTCGCCGGGCAGATCAGGTTGGGGCCAGAGCTGGGTGAGTTCGACGAGCCGCAACCGGCCGGGGTGACGCGTTGCCGGCCCGGTGATCGGCAGCCATCGGGCAGCGGCGGGGTCGCCGGCTGCGTCCGCGGCGGTGGTGGCTAGCGGCACGAGCCTGGGCCGGTCGAGCTGGGACAGGCAGTCGGCGAGCGCTCGGCGGGCGGACGTCTCGCGCCGCTGGGTGGGCAGCCGGATGAGGACCGGGGTGGTGATGCCGGTCGCGGCGGCGAGCCTCTCGTAGCCGTAGAGCTTGTGGCTGAGCTTGCCGAGGTCTTCGGTGCCGAAGTCGAACTCGAGGAAGAACTCGAGCTGAAGGTCGTCTTCGCGCCACCGGCCGTAGGCGTCGGGGCGCACCATGTCGCCGAACAGGCGTCCGCACCGGAGCTCGGACCACCATGCGGTCAGCGACCTTCGAGCACCGGGACGTCGGCTCAGCGCGACCATGGCGGTGAAGAAGCCGTTGACGCCGACCGTGTGGGCCAGGCGCAGGGAGTGCGCGATCCCGATTGCGTCTTCGTGCCGGTAGCCGATCGACTTCGGGTCGACCCCGTCTTCGTAGGCGAGGGCGACCGCGCCGGCGATGTCGAGCACGTAGTGCATCGGGGCGGTGCCGGTCGTGACGAACGGCTGGAACCGGTCGACGACTCGCCACTTGAACAGGTCGAGCAGTCGGTGGTTGGCCGCGCGCATGCTCGGGTAGCAGAGCTCGACGATCTGCTGGGTTGTGAAGACCTTGTGCTCGTAGAGCATTCGGGCCAGCCACCGGTCGCGGTGGGTCAGCCGCCCGGCGAGTTGGGCGTGGTGCTCGCCGGTGGTGGCCGCTCGTGGAGTGGGACGCTGCGGCATGTGTCCGCGCAACGCCCGCTGAGGGGTGGGGTTCGAAATCATCGGGAGTACCTCCGGTTTTAGGCGGCGCGGCGGGGATCGGCGGTGGGCGCTGCGGCTCCGGGCGTCATGGGCTCGCTCTTGGTGACTGGTGGCCGGGTGTTGATCCGGGCGGCTTTGCGGATCGCCCTGGCGCGGCCGGGGACCGCGGGCGGCAGCTTTTCGGTCACTGCGGTGAACGGCGGTGCTTCCTCGCCGCCGAGGACCAGGCGGGCGGCGACGTGGAAGGCGCCCAAGTTGGACAGATCGTGCTCACTCAGCCGCGGCATGGTGTGGCGTGCCAGCCGCTTCGCGTCCTCGGGGGAGGCGTTGAAGAAGATCTTCGACCGGGCGTTCGTGCTGATGCCCTCTTCGAGTTCCTTCGGGAGCTGGCCGAGGTACTGGTGGGCCAAGGTCATCGACAGGCGATATCCGCGAGCCTCGGCGAGCATGTCTTCCAGCGGGTACGCCAGGTTCAGGAAGTTGTGGCATTCGTCGACGTAGAGCCCGCAGTCGCGCCGCTGACGTTGGGGGACGCGGGCCCGGCGGGTGGCGGCTTGCCAGGTGCGGGCGACGACGATCGAGCCGACCAGCCGGGCCGTTTCCATGCCAAGGGCGTCGCGGGCGATGCGAACCAGGCAGATGCCGCCGGTGTTGAGTACCTCGTCCATGTCCACCGTGGACTTCCCGCCGGCGATCGCGGCTCGGACGAACGGACGCAGCAGGAAGCCGCGGACCTTGTTCATCAACGGCGCGATGACCTGCGCCCGGCTCGCTTCGGACAGACCGTCGTACCAGGACCAGAACCCGCGCAGTACGTCATCGTCGATCTGGTCGCAGGCCCGTTGCCGGAACGCCGGGACCGTGAGGAGCTTCGGCAGGTCGACCAGCGTCGGCGTGCCGGGCATCGCGGTCAGGGTGAGCAGGCTGGCGCGCAGGATGTCATCGGTGCGCGGGCCCCATGAGGAGGCGTAGATCCGGGAGAAGATGCTGACGAGGTTGTCGACCGCGCGGGCCTTGTCCACGCCCTCCAGCGGGTTGAGCACCGGCGGTCGGGCGCGGGAGTCGGCATCGAAAAGGACGACCTTCTCGCCGAGCTCCTCGGGCAGCCGCATCAGCAGGTCCGACACGAGGTCGCCCTTCGGGTCGACGACGACCACACCGCGGCCAGCCTCGGCGTCGTCGAGGATCAAGCGGGCCATCAGCTCCGACTTGCCGGAGCCGGTCGCGCCGAGGATGTGCAGGTGATGGCGCGCGTCGGCGACGTGCAGGCCGACCGGCCGGGAGTGCCCCGAGTCCGACAAGCCGAGCGGCTTGATCAAGTCGCCAGCCGTGGCGATACCGGGCGGCGGCGGTACGGCCTTCGCGCCGGCGCGCTGGAGGCCGGGCGTGGCTTCGTCGATCGGCAGGTGCGCGAGCGCGGCCAGCTCCGGGATCGAGAGCAGGTCGCCCCTGCCGAAACGGCGTTCGGCCAGCACCTGGACTGGGACCCGCCGGAACCGGATCCGGCGGAAGTAGTTGTGCTCGGAGAAGGCGGCGAACGCCGAGGCGATCGCGTGGCCGCGTCCCCGCAGCACCTCCCGGACCGCCTGGACCTCGGCGGTCGTCGCGTGCTCGGGGACCGTGGTGGCGACCGCGTACCGGATGCGGGTCTCGAACTGGTTCTGCCGCAGCTTCTCCACGACGACGCGGTCCTGCGCGGCGAACTCCAGGCTGGTTTGCCGATCCAGCCCCGGCGTCCGCGCACTGGACGATGGCTTCGCGGTCTTGCCTGGCGTCACGACGTCCAGCAGCCGGCCGACCAGACTGACCGAGCTGCCCGCGTGCACCCGCTTCGCCGCGCGCCGCGCCTTGGTCACGCGGTGCCCGGCGACGGGACGGGCGAGGATCTGCACGCAGGCCCGCTCGTGGGGGCCGAGCCCGACCGGGGCGCCGAGCAGGGCCCGGATCGGGTCGGCGGGGTGCTCGGTGCGGATCGGAAGTGCTTCCGAGCGAGCCAGCCGCAGCTCGCCGCCGACCGCTTCGATTCGCCGGCCCGCTGCGGAGGCAGTGGGGATCGGGGGCTTGGCCGGCGTCGTGCGGGTGTGCGCGCCGGGCCAGGCCGCCTCGATGGCGCGCTCGACCATCCCCGGGGGCACCAGGCCAGGCACCCACAAGCGGATCTGCACGCCGCCGTCGGTGAACGTCAACTCGAAAGCCAGGTGAGGTTGCCCGCCGAAGCGCCGCCGCCAGCCTGGTCGCAGCAGGCCGACCAGGTTGGACCACACGGTGATCGCGCCGGACGGGTCGACGGTCGGCGGCGCCAGCACGGTGACCAACCGGGCGTCGCTGACCAGGCTCTCGTGGTAGCGGCGGCGCCAGCGGCGTCGAGCGATCACCGCGGCGGTCGTCGCGACCGCCAGCGCCGGCCCGGCGATCGGCCCCCAGGTGAAGACGAGATCGCAAAGGTAGGCCAGCACGGTCTGGAACGCACCGAGCGGGTCGCGCAGGTAGTCGCCGGCAGGTGAGGCGAGAGAGGTGGATAGAGCGAACGGCCAAGACATTAAGACCTCCGAACGTAAGTTGGAGCGCTGGATCAGGCAGCTCGCGGCTCGCCGCCTTGCTCGGGCCGCGCCTCGGAACGGGTGTTGTCGACGACCAGCCGCAGGCGCGTGCGGCGAGCGGAACGTGCGGCGTCGACTTCGGCCTGCCATTCGGAGAACCGGCGTCCAGCCAGGCGCTTGAGGTAGCTCGGAATCCGGTTTGCCGGCACACCGACCAGCTGCGGGCCGAGGACCGCGAGGAGGTCGCTGGCTTCCTGCGACGCCCACCCCGCCTCGACGATCGCCGCTTCGTCCGGGAACACGTCGGCGACGCGGTCCACGGCCGGGTTCAGCGCGGCGTCCTGCTTGCCGCCGTACGAGTAGACCCACAGGAAGTTCGGCGGCGGATCAGGCTCGACCAGGGACCGGAACCGGGAAACCTCCTTGGTGTACGCGTAGAAGTTCGTGTCCGGGCGAGTCCTGCAGATGTCGAGCCAGGCCAGCAGGTAGTCGTCGGAGAAGAAGTCGCCGCTGTCGTGGATCCTGATCCAGCTACCGCGAAACTTGGCCGCGCCAAGTTCGTCGACCATCGCGGTTCGCCAGCCGGCCAGGTCGTCGAAGACGTACATCAGGTTTGCCTGGTGCTTGGCACGGACGACGGGCCAGGTGTACGTGCCGTGCCGGGCGTAGCACGCTTGCGCACAGATCCCGGCGCTCGGGCACGTGTTGTAGGTGCGGCCGTCGGCCAGCCGCCCGGCCCAGGCCGGTAGTGACCAGTTCCAGACCCCTATCTGGCGCATCTCGCTGTTCTGCGTCAGTAGCCGAGCAGGACGGCGGGCAGCTGAAGTAGACATGGATATCCCCTTGGCGCAGTTCGAAATGTCAGGCGGCGTCGAGGTCGACGAAGGAGGTCTCGATCTCCGGGGAGATGTCGGAGTACTCGGCCAGCTCAGCGGGGTTCGACGTGACGAGCTGGTGCTCGACCGGCGACCCGATGGACTGGAACGCCACTCGTTGCGTGCCGGTGCTGAGCAGTCCTTGGCCGCGGTCGGCGGTGAGGAGGAACTGCCGTTCGCCCTGCGAGAGGTCGAAGATCCGGCAGATTTCGTCGATTGCCTGCGGTGCCTGGCGCAGCAGGATTTGCGTCGCCGCGTTCGCGATAATCGCCTTGCCCAGGTCGGTGCTCGTCACATCGGGGGCGTCCTGGGTCGCCACCGTGACGCCGCCCCACCACTTGCGAGAGCCCTTGGACATCCGGAGGAGGAACTCGCCGCCGGCCGGATCCTTCATCAGCAACCAGGCTTCGTCGACGACGACCTGCCGGGGTCTGCGGATGGCGGGATTGGACACTTGGCGCCACACCGCATCGAGCGCGAGAAGTGTGCCGATTGCCTTGAGCTCGCCGGGGAGGTCGCGCAGCGAGAACACGACGAGGTGACCCTCGGGCCGTGTCGTAGTCGGACCCGAGAACAGCCCGGAGAACGCGCCCGTGGTGAACGGCTGTAGCCGCGCCGCGAGGTCCGCCCCGCCTGCCTCAGCCAAGACCTCCGCGAGGTCGGCCAGCAGAGGCGCCGGCCGGGTCCAGGTTCGCGGATCCGACGTGATGCCGGCGCGCTGGTAGGTCGCGGTGATCGCCCGGTCGAGCGCGGCCCGGTCGGTCGCGGCGATCTCGCTGCCCAGCAGCACCGAGATGACGGTGTGCAAGAACAGGCTGCGCCGGATGAGCGCGTCGCGGGGAGCTGTCCGGCGTCCGTCCGGCCGGGTGTGGATGGGCAAGTCCATGGGGTTGAGCCGGACCTGCTCGGCGCCGAGGTGGACGTAGGTGCCGCCGACCGCGGCGGCCAGCCGGGCGTACTCGTCCTCTGGGTCGATGACGTGGATCTCGATGCCGCGGTACAGGCTGCGAAGGAGTTCGAGCTTCACCAGGTACGACTTGCCGGCGCCGGACCGGCCGAGGATCACGCTGTTGTGGTTGTCGAGGGCGAACCGGTCGTGGTGAACGAGTCCTTGGCTGCCGACGTTGAAGCCGTAGAGCACGCCGCTCGGGGCGCCGACCGAGGTCGGGTCCGGCGGTGGCAGGTCCGGTGATGTGAATGGGAACGCCGCGGACAGCGCGCTGGTGTCGAAGGTGCGGCGCATCCCGACCAGGTCCAGGCCCATCGGGAGGCTGGTGATCCAGCCCTGCAGGCTCCGGTAGGTGGTGGGTTTGCAGTCCAGCAGGAGCGACGCCGCCAGCGACCGGATCGCGGCGACCTCGTCGCCGAGCGCCTCCTCGGTCGCGGCGTGCACGGTGAGGTAGAGCCCGAGCCGGTAGAGCTTGCCCTCGCCGCGGGCGACCCGCGCGGACAGGTCGTAGGCGTCCTCGGTGGCTGCTTCGACCTGAGGGTCGATCAGCCTTCCCTTGTCGCTGGTGTGCCGGCGGCCGGACTCCAGCTTCGACAACTGCTTCTTCAGCCGGTTGGCCGCGGTGACGGGGTCGATCGGCTCGATGTGCAGCGAGACGTCGACCCGTCCGGGATAAGTCAGCAGGGGCTGCAGCCAGCCCGGGTGAACTTCACGCGGGTAGCCGGTGACGGCGAACGATGAGACCCATTCGCCTCCGACTTCGAGCGCTCGGGGGCGCACCGAGATGGCGTCCGGTGTGAACGCGCCGGCCTGCCCGACGGGTACCTGCCTGCTTGCGGCGTCGCGGTACCTGGTCCTCTTCATCGGCGGTCCCTCCTCGCGGCGTCGTCGTAGTCGTCGGGCTCTTCGTCGTCCTCCCACGCGGGCTCGCCGAATGCGTCTTCGGTGGCGAGCGAGGTGCGGCCGAACGCGGTGTCGTTCCAGCTCTCGTCCGGGGCGGTGGTGATGACCTCGTCGGAGCCGGCGAGGTCGGAGTTCGGCGGGATCAAGCTGTCGGGGTTGCACGCCGCGGCGAGGACCGTGGTGGCCTGACCGGCATCCAGCGGGGTGACCACGATCCCGGACGGCGAGAGCAGTTCCACCGCCTCGCCCAGCCGACGCACCAAGCGCGCTTCGGCGGCGCGTCGGGCGGCGTCGTCGATCGACGCAGCCTGCCTCGCAGCCCTGCGCTGCGCCGACAACGCGGCCAGCGGCGAGGCACCGCCCAGTCCGTCGGTCGGGCCGCTGGTTCGCAGCGGCTCTCGCAGGATCAGCAGGACCTGCCGCCGTAGCAGGTCGGTCGCGCGGCCGAGCTGGTCGAGGTACTCGGCGTGCTCGCGTGCCGCCCGTTCCAGCGCGGGGTGCGGCAGCCCGCCTGCCTGTTCGCGAAGTTCCGCGATCTGCCCCGACAAGTCCAGCCGTTCCGCCCGGACGAGCACTTGGACCGGCGCGGTCAGCGAGTGCAAGTACCGGCCGAAGGAGGTGACGAGCGCCTCCTGCTCGGCAGGCGTGCGCAGCCCGAAGTTGATCGTGGAGCAGACCGCGACCACGGCGGCGCCGTCCTTGCCGAGATCGATGACGCCGGTGTCGGTGATGCCTTCGGCGGGCAGCCGCAGCGCGGCCGGTGAGACTGCCGACGCCGAAGATCTGGTTGTGCTCGCGGCCTGCCCGATCCACTCGGGTGTGGGCCGGACGCCTTCCGGCGCGGCAACCCGGTGCTGCGGGCTCATCCGCTGGCGCAGCGCCGCCAGCATGAGACGGTCTAGGGTGATGCCGTCGCGCTGACCCAGCGCGAGGAACACTGCGGTCACGCCGATCGGGATGGCAATGACCAGGTACGCCGCCAGCGGGACGAACGCGCGGGTGATCGTGTACGTCCCGTACAGCACGATTCCGGTGACGGTCAGGATGAGCAGCTGTCGCGCGGTGAGCGGACCGATCACCCGGTCTTCGCGGTCGACGTCGGCGGGAATCCGGACGGGCTGGCTCATTTCCCTTCACCTCCTGGGGTTGGCTTCGGCGCGCGGAACGTCGGCGGTGGAACGGACTGGGTACGGCGGGAGGCATCGCCGAGGCGGGGCTCCGGCGTCGCCTGCCGGAATGCCGGCGCGGCAGGTGCGGAGGTCGGTTTGGCTCGGAGCGTTTGTGGTGCGGGCGGCGTCGCCGGTCGGAACTGCAGTTGCGGCGGCACCGATGCTGTGCGGATCGGGCGAGCCGATGGCGATGTGGCGCCGCGTCGACGCGGGCCGCCGGCGGCTTGAAAATGCGGAGTTGCCGACTGTGGCCTTCGTTGTGGCGTGTGCGAGACAGGCGTCGGCGCGGAACTGAATTCGGGCATGGTCGGTCCCTGGTTCGCCGCGATCACGGCGGGGTCGTGGGTGCTGTCTTGGGGCGAGGGCTGCAGGAACTGCGGCGCCTGCGAGGGCAACGTCGGCCGCTGGGCCGCGCGGGCACGCTCGGCGTCGTGGGCCGCCTTGAGCCGCCGGTTGACCACGTCGGGGTTGGGCGCAAAACGCGGCTGTGCCGGCCACGGTGGATCAGCCGCCGCGCCGCCGCCGCGACCGGCGTTCTTCGTCGCACCGCCGGCGCCAGCCTTGCCGAACGCACCGGTCTTACCGGCGACCATGCCGAAGGTTTTCGCCGCGATGTACGCGCGAGCCAACCCGCCGAGGAAGGAACGGCCGGAGCCGACCTTGACGGCCTTCAGCATCCAGAACGGGATCTTGAACAGGACGAAGAACAAGGCGATCGCGGCGATCAGCGTGCCGAGCGCGGATAGCGTCGAGCCGAACAGGTGCACGCCGCCGGACAGGAACGTGCGTACCGCGGTGATCAGCACCAGCGCCTGGGCGAACTGAACGCCTGTCGTCACGGTGATGGCCTTCCACCACCAGCGCGCCAGCGGCTCGGTGTGGGGCAGCCCGTGGCACATCAGGAAGAACGGCGCGCTGATGATCAGGACGAGGGTGATGACGATCCGGACGACGTAGACGACCAGGAGACCGAGGCCGAGCACCACCAGCACGAGCGCGACCAGGATGATGAACAGTCCGCCGGTTTGGATGCCTTGGACGGCCTCTTGCAAGGTGTTGCCCAGCGAGGGCGCGTTGACTCCGTCTCCGAGCACACCCAGGGTCAGGCCGTTGGCCAGCCGGATGAGCTTGTCGGCGAAGAAGAGCGAGAGCGCCGAGGCGATGAACGCGATCGGGATGCGCGGTCCGATCTCCTTGATCGAGTAGCGCGTCTGGACGGTCTCGTGGCCCATCAGCAGGATGCCGCCGAGCAGGACGAGCAGTCCGTAGGCGGCGACCACGATCTCCCAGGAGCTGTTCCAGAGCTCGCCGATGCCGGGCAGGTCGCTGATCGTCGGCGTGGACAGCGCGGTGTGGCCGATCAGCTCGAGGATCGGATCCAGCGCGTCGTCGACGACACTGCGGAACGCCGAGTTGATGGCCTCGGTGATGCACGCGCCGACGTCGGTGATGCCGCAGTCCGAGTCGCCGTCGCCGCTGCCGGTGCCCGGCTGCCGCGGGTTCGTGCTCGGCGCCGGCGGAGTCGGCTGCGGGATGCAGTCCTCGCCCGTGCACGGCTTGCTCGGCGTTGTGGTCGGCGTCGGCGAGGTGCAGCCGAGCTGGCCGGGGAAGCTGCACGGCGTGGGCGTGGGCAGCGCGGTCGGAGGAGGCAGCGGCGGGTCCGCAGGCGGCTGCCGTGGCGCGGTCGGCGAGGCCCACGCGTTGACGGCGAGGATGCCGGCTAGGAGCACGACGGTCAGCACCAGTAGCCAGCCCGCTCGCCGGCGCCGCCGTCGGATGGAGACCTGCTGGCCGGCGTCGCTGACGGGGGCGAGCATCGGTCGATCCGCCGCGGCAGCGGTCTCGGACGGGTTGCCGGACCGGCGGTACGGGCGAACCGTGGGCAGGGTGCTGACGGCCATCGGTCAGGCCCCCACGATCCCTTTAAGGATCTCCACGACCAGCGGCGCGAGCGCCGCCAAGCCGTAGCCCCACCCCGCGGACTTGAAAGCCGTCTTGGCCTTCTCGACCTCGCCGGGGTCGCCGCCGCCCATCACGTAGCGGACGCCACCGATGGACAGGAACACCGTGGCCAAGCCGGCCAGGATGCCCATGATCCAGTTGCGGACGTTGTTCAGGACGTCGGTGACCGAGCCGGCGAGGGCGACGACCATCGTGTCGGCGTGTCCGGCCGACGCCGAGGCCAGCAACGCGATGGCCGACAACTCGACCACCAGCACCACGTGCGACCACCGTCGGCGGCGTCCTGGCCTAATGGTCGGAGTATTCGAGAGCGTCGAACTCGTTTCCATGGTCCGGTCCGGCGGCTGGAGGCCGCCGTCGAGACGAGCGCTACATGGCCCGCTCTCGGCATCGATCACGCGCATTGGGGCACCTCCGAAGTTCGGGCTGAGCGCGGGTTCGTCCCGCAGCCCTGAACTCCGGAATCCGCGTCCGTTTTGGACACGCGGCGCCGAACTTTCCGCTCCGATTCGCCGTTGGTGTCGGACACGGACGGTGACGACCGTGGTGCCTCCTGGGCGGGTGTGACGGGGCGTGCCAGGGCCACCGCGGCGGCCACCTGGTCGATCAGCTGATCGGCCGTGGTGGCGCCCTCGCGCAGGTATTCGGCAAGCCGCCGTTCGGCACGCTTGCGCGTCTTGTACGCGGCCCACTCGCCGGTCTGGTGCTGCGCGGCCCAATCCGTCACCGGCATGTTTTCCAGCCGGGTCGCGCCGATGAGCGCGGCCTCGGTCCGGGTCAGGACTCCGTCCGCGACGGCACGGGCGAGGACGAGATCCGGGTGACCCCACGGCGCGTGCGGCGGAGTCGATCGGAAGCCCGGCGCGACCGGAGTCGGACCGGCCAACGCCTCGGCGAGCGCGTCGTAGCCGGCCCGGTAGGCGGCCCACCGCAGCCGCAGCATGATCCGCGGCGGCCGGAGGTCGATCGTCGACAACGCAGTCAGGAAGCCGCGCAGCACCTCGGCGTGAACGTCGGCCGGATCGCCGGCGAACCGATGGGACAAGGTGGCCGCCGCCGACGTCAGCGCGGGCAGCGCCACACCCACCGCGGCGACCGTCCAGGTCGCTCCTTCGGTTCGCGAGCGCAACACCAGATGCGCCCACACCGCGTCGCGCGTCGCTTGCGGGCACCTGCGCGCCAGCAGGCGGTCGCGGACCTCGTCGAGCGGGACGTGCCGGTCCGGGAGACCGGCGAAGAGCCGGCCGTTCAGCGACACCGGATGCGGTCCCGTCACCAGCCAGGTGAACGTGTTCCGTGCGATGTCCAGAGAGTTCGGGCTTGCCTCGTTGTGACGGCGACGAAAAGCGGATTGAGTTGCCATGTCGTGACTCCCGCGGCGTCGATGTGAACAACAACGGCGCCATGAATCCACGACCGGTACCACGGAAATACCGTGCTATTGCTTGATGTCGACTAGTGGCTGTCCTTGCCCTGCTAGAGGCCTACTATTCGGCTCGGCGGTCGTCCGAACTGAAGATCGACTAGTTGAAGTTGAAAATGTTGACTGAACTGTGTTCGTAGTATTCCTCTAGTAGGCGGCGCGGTGTCCTCGTTGAGGTGTCCGGCGATTTCTCGAAGGTGTGTCCAAAATCGGACCTCCAGCCGGAGTTAAGGGGTGTCAGAACACGCAGCACCCTTCCGTCGGAGGAGATCCACGATGACCCCGGCATACGACAACGAATGTCCAGAGGATGGTTCGCCGCAGCACGATCCCGCCGACCCGCCGACCGTCCCGATCCTGCTTCCGCAGCGTCGGCGAGCGCGGCATCTGCGCACCGTGCGCCGTTCGCGAACGGTCCGGCCGAGCACCGTCTGGACGTGCGCGCAAGACGAGCTCCTCGGAGGCACCGGGCTGCTCGCGAGCTGGTTGCTGACTGCGGTCGTGAAGATCGTCACCGCCTACACGCAGCCGGGCCAGCGGGTGCTCCTGCTCGCGCCTGCGCCCTACCTCGGGCCCTCCCCTTCGTCCTCGCCAATCGGCGATCGACACCGGTCCCGGCCCGGTCCGTACGGCGGACTGCACGAAGCCAGCTGGACGGTGGTCCGACTCGGCCGTCGCGTCCAAACCCAGACCGCCGTCGCGCCTCAGGACCCGATCGGTGAACACCACGGCGAGGCGTTGGCTGTGTCCGAGTCCGGACTCGGACCCGGCTCGGACGGTCCGACCGGCGTCGGGGTCGGTGTGCCGCCTGCGCGCGGTCGGTCCGGGCCGGACGCGGCCGCGACCGTCGTCGGTCCGGACCGCTACGACCTCATCATCACCGCGTCCGGACCGCGGCCCGGCGACTGGTTCCGACCGGCCGATTGGGCCGATGCGCTCAACCCGACCGGCATACTCGCCGTGATCACGCATGGTGATCGTGTGGAGGGTCGGCTCATCGACCCCGCAGGCTCGTTCGTGCGCGCCGCGCAGGGCGCCGGCGTGTGCTATCTCGATCGCATCGCCTTGCTGCGCGCGCCGGTTCGTAACGGGGCGCTCGCTGCTGCGGCACCGCCCGCTGTGCCGCCTGCGCGGCACGCGCGCGTGCACGACGACCTCTTGGTCTTCGTCCGCAAGCCGGTCTCCAAGGCCGCCGTTGCAGGGGAGAACCTCCGATGAATGAGCAGCTGAAAATACTTGGGTCGTCGGTCGACGGGCTGCCTCTTTCGGTCTGGCCAACCGGACAGCGGAGCCAGTTTGAGCAACTGCGCGACGCCGGGTGTGTGCCCGGTACCGAGATCGACGACGAGCGGATTCCTCCTGCCGTCGCCGCGCACGCGATCGCAGTCTACAGCCGACCCGGCGACCTCGTTCTCGATCCTGATTGCGGTGCGGGGACCGTACTGACCGCGGCGCTGAGCGCCGGCCGGGACGCGTTCGGCTTGACCGGCCGCACCCGGTGGTGGTCCCTTGCCAGCGCCAACGCCACCGCCGCCAAGACTGCGGGCGCGTGGCGCGACGGCTCGGTCCTCGATGCCCGTCCGAAGGTCCTCGCGACCGCCCGGGCCGCTGGCTTGGTCGGGCGAGTCGGGCTCGTGCTGACCGCCCTGCGAATGGAGCCGGAGCCTGCGAACGGTCCAGACCGCGACCCGGTCGAGTCCGCGCTCGCTGACATCGCCGCGACGATGTTCTACGGCGAATCGCTGCTGCGTTCAGGCGGCCACTTCGTCATCGTCGCAAGGCCGCGCCGGCGTCCGGACAGCACGTTGGCGGACCTGGCTACCCCGCTCATCGCCGCCGCGACCGCTGCCGGGCTGGCGCCGGTCGAGCGGTGTGTTGCCCTGACCGCCGGACTGCGCGGCGGCCAGCTGGTCACCCGCGCCTCGCTCCCTGCCCGTCGGGCTGCTGCCCGAGCCCGTGCCGCCGGCGCGCCGACCGCGCTCCCGGTGCACCACGAGTTGCTCGTCTTCGGGCTTGCCCGCGACGTCGAGCTTGCCGCCGCGGCGGCAAGCGGCGTTCCCCGGCCGACCCGGCCCGAAGTCAACGACGCCGTCCATGCGGGATGGAGGCGAGCGGCATGACAATCCGCTTCTCCTGCTGCGAGCACCCCGGCACGCCGGTGGCCGAGACCCGTCCACAGCGGTGGTCCCGGCTGTGGGTAAACCTGTGGACAAAACGACCTTGCGTCGCCGAGGAGGGGCGGGACGCGCTCGCTCGGCACCACGCCGAAACAACCCGCCGCGCCCGCGAGGCGATGATCGAAATCGTCCGCGCCGGCTACCAGATCGGGCCTCCGCCCTACGGCTACCGTGCGCTGCGCATCCGCGTCACCGATACCAGCGGACGCAGCAAGCTGCGGGCGGTCCTGGTCCCTGACTGGCAGACCGCCGCGGTCGTGAAGCAGATCTTCGTGTGGCGAGCGAACGACGGCTTGACGTTCGCCGCCATAGCGGCACGCCTGAACGCCGACCTTCGCCAGTACCCAGCTCCGAGCGAGCGGTGGAGGGCGAAAGCTGTCCAGCGGATCGTCACCAACGTCAAGTACACGGGGTGCCAGGTCTGGGCTCGCACAGCGGCCGGTCGTCCCGCTCCCGTCGAGCACTGGGTGACCTCGGCGCCGATGGTCCACGAGCCGCTGGTCGACGAGCGCGTGTTCCGGCGCGCTCAGCACGGGGCGGGGGAGGATCTGCGGTGCGCTTGACGATCGTTCCCCTGACCTTCCGGCAGGCATGCGAATTCATCGACGCCCACCACCGGCACCACCGTCCGCCCCGTGGGATGAAGTTCGCGATCGGCGTCGCGCGCGGCGGTGAACTGGTCGGCGTGGCGACCGCCGGCCGTCCGGTCGCCAGGTGTCTCGACGACGGCATCACGCTGGAGGTGACACGAAGCTGCACCGTCGGCGAGCCGAACGCGAACTCGAAGCTCTACGGCGCGGTCTGGCGCGCGGCGCGAGCCATGGGCTACTTGCGTCTCATCACCTACACGCAGGCGGGCGAGAGCGGTGCGAGCCTGCGCGCCGCCGGATTGGTTCCCGTGGCAGACCTCCGGCCACGGTCGGGATGGACGACGACGTCCCGCCCACGCCAGCCCCGCGGGGTCGACGGCGTCCGCCGAACTCGCTGGGAGATCAGCTCGGGCGCGACCTTGCCCGAAGGTTCACCTTGTCGCGCAGCTGCTTCAGCTGGTACAGCTGGCCGAGATCGTCAAAGTCGGCAGTGAACGGCCGCCGGGACGATGTCACCGGACGGCTGGCTCCTGACGAGCCACCGGAGCTGGTGGTTGAAATCAAGACGGCAGAAGGAAACGCGGCTCAGCGGCTGGTCGCCGAGCAGGCACGGGTGCTCTGGGAGGTGACGCAGTGGCAGGCCCGGAACAAGTCCGTGCGTGGGCCGGACAGCGCAGCGTAGGACGCCCTCGAAGCGCCTACAGCGAAGCGGCGGGCGGCGCTTCGGCCGGTGTCGCTGCGCGGCCGTCGTACCTTCGCTTCGCATGGCTCGGACGCGTGTCCACGAAGGACATGCAGGACCCAACGCTGTCTTTGCCGCGTCAGCTGGGGAACTCGCAGCGCGCCTTGCCCGAGGACGGCTTGATCGTCGCGCACTTTTACGACGTCGAGTCCGGGCGCATGGACCTCGACGCCCGCGGGAGCGGCCGCGCCCACGAACAATTCGAGATCCCCGTCCCGCGTGACGGCGGAATCCAGGACCTTCTCGCCGAAGCTCAGCGGCCGGATCGGCGCTTCGACTACGTCATCTGCGAGTCGATCGAGCGCACTGCCCGGCACATGTACTACGGCACCACCATCGAGCACCGCTTGGAACAGGCCGGAGTGCGCCTGCTGGCCTCCGACGAACCGTTCCAGCTCGGGCTGGTGGACGGACGCAAACCCAAGCGGGCCACTCAACTGCTCACGCGGCGGGTGAAGCAGACCCTGTCCGAGTTCTATGTCGTCGACATGCTGGAGAAGTCGTGGGACGGCTACGCCGTCCACACCGAGGCCGGCTACAACATCGGCAAGCCCTGCTACGGCTACCGCGCCCGGCACGTCCCGCACCCGGTCCCTGCCAAGCGGGCCAAGGGCGCCAAGAAGACGTTCCTCGAAGTCGACTCCGCACAGGCGCCCGCGGTGCGGAAGGCGTACCACTGGCGGATCACTGAACGCCTCGGCTACCAGGCGATCGCGGACCGGCTCAACCGCGACCCCGCCACCTATCCGCCGCCGGTTCCGGTCGACCCGAAGCGCGCCGTCGGCCACTGGACTTCCTCGAACGTGCGCGACGTCCTCACCAATCCGAAGTACACCGGGCACATGGTGTGGAACGTGCGCGGCCGCAAGTCCCGCGGCAACCAGTTCAATCCCGTCGAGGAGTGGATCTGGTCCGCGCAGCCAGTGCACGAAACTCTCGTCACGTTGGGGGATTGGCTGCAGGCCCAGGAAATCAGCAGACACCGGTTCGGGTCCCGCAGCACCAGCAACACCAACGTCAAGCATCCCCAGACCAAACGCAGCTACCTATTGCGCACCTACCTCTTCTGCGGCGGCTGCGGCCGACGCATGAACGGCAAAACCCGCCGTGGGCACGCCTACTACGTGTGCGCCCCGAAGAAGGGTTACGTCCCGGAGGGACATCCGGCCGCGGGCAGCTTCTGGATCCGCGAAGACGCGATCGTCGCCAAGCTCAACGAGTTCCTGTCGGCTCACATCTTCGGTGCCTACCGCCGCAGCCTGTTGGGCGACACCGCCCGAGAACTCGGCGCCGCCGCGAAGCGGGAACGGCAGCAGCGCATCGACGCCTTGCGCCGCGAGATCGACGACACCACGCGCATGATCAAGAACCTCGTCCGCAGCTTGGCTCTGTTCGACAGGCCGACCAAGGACCTTGTCGACGAAGTCAACGACGAACGCGACACTCTTCACAAACGCAAAGTTCAGCTCGAAGCCCAGCTCGCCGAAGTCGAAGAGCAGAATCAGCAGACGGCCAACCCCGACCTGCTTGACGCCTTGCCAATGGGCGAGGTCCAGGTGGAGGAGCTACCGGAGGATGTCGCCCGGCGGCTGTTCGAAGCGCTCCGGCTCGAACTCCGCTACTGCAGGAGCACCAACCGGGTGAAGTGCACGGTCACCTTGCTCGGGCCGACCGTCGCGGCGGCACGCCAGGCTGCTCACGAAGCGTCCATCTTGCCGTTCGCCCGAGACAGGCGGCTCGAACGGCGCAACCCTGAAAACAAGAAAGGGGAGGATGTCATGTCCGACATCTCTCCCGTTCCCATCCTTGCGGTGCCCTCGGCAGGATTCGAACCTGCGACACCTGCCTCCGGAGGGCAGTGCTCTATCCCCTGAGCTACGAGGGCCCATCGCTGGGCGACTCCGAAAGCTTAGCGCATCCCCCGCGGCCTGCGCGGGCAGGGCGGGGCAAACCGTATCCGCTGGTCAGTGTCGGAAAGTTGATCGATTCCCCCGGCAGTCGTTAGCGTGGAGGGCCCACCTGAAGGAGCTGTCGTGGTTGAGCCGTTCCGGGTCCCGCTCGATGAGGCCGACATCGCGGATCTGCGGGAGCGGCTGCGGCTGACCCGCTGGCCGGAGGCCGAGACCGTCGGTGACTGGTCGCAGGGCGCTCCGCTGTCCTACGTGCAGGACCTGTGCCGGTTCTGGGGTGAGGAGTACGACTTCGGGTTCGCCGCGCGGGTGAACGCCTTCCCGCAGTTCCGGGCCACCGTGGACGGTGTCGGCGCGCACTTCCTGCACGTCCGCTCGCCCGAACCGGACGCGCTGCCGCTCGTGCTGACGCACGGCTGGCCCGGGTCCGTGCTCGAGTTCCTCGACGTCCTCGGGCCGCTGACCGACCCCCGCAAGCACGGCGGGGATCCGGCCGACGCCTTCCACGTCGTCGCGCCGTCGCTGCCCGGGTTCGGGTGGAGCGACAAGCCCGCCCGGAAGATCCCGCGGGTCGCCGCGTTGTGGGACGAGCTGATGACCTCGCTCGGCTACGACCGCTACGGCGCCCAGGGTGGCGACTGGGGTGCGGCCGTCACGAACGCGCTCGCCGGCGTCGCGCCCGAGCGGGTCGCCGGGGTGCACGTCAACTTCGTGCCCGTGCGGATGGGGCAGGACGACTCGACGCCGGACGAGCGCCGGGCCTACGCCGACCTGGAGGAGTTCCGGCGGACCGGCGCCGGGTACTCGGCGCAGCAGGGCACCCGGCCGCAGACGCTCGGGTACGGCCTGACCGACTCGCCGGCCGGCCAGGCCGCCTGGATCGCCGAGAAGTTCTGGGCCTGGACCGACCACAAGGGACACCCGGAGGACGCCGTCTCCCGCGAAAAGCTCCTCGACGCGATCTCCGTCTACTGGTTCACCGCGACGGCCACCTCCTCGGCGCGGATGTACTGGGAGAACAACGACCGCGACCTGTCCCGGATCACCGTGCCGGCCGGGATTTCCGTGTTCCCCAAGGAGATCGTGCGGCCGTCGCGGCGCCAGGCGGAGCAGCGCTACGCCGACCTGCGCTGGTTCGAGAACCTGCCCGTCGGCGGCCACTTCGCCGCGCTCGAGCAGCCCGCACTCTTCGTCGAACAGGTCCGCGGCTTCTTCCGCCTGGTGCGCTAGCCGGCGCCGCAGTGTGACCGGTCCGACTGACGGGAAACCCCTCCTGGTGGATTGGTCCGTGCGGGTGGGCGGAGTAGCTTTCCGGGGGTGAACTTAGGGTGCCCTGTATTGCACATATGCGCATCTGACTATATGTTTGCTCTCGACGGTGAACCGGGAACGGAGGCGAAATGGGGCACGGACACGGGCACGGCCAGTCGGTCACGCCGGCGAGCGCGTCGGGCAAGTACACCCGCAGCCTGACGATCGCCCTCTGCGTCGGCGCCGGGTTCATGGTGCTGGAGTTCGTCGTGGGCTTCACGACCGGCTCGCTGGCCCTGATCTCGGACGCGGCGCACATGTTCACCGACGTCCTCGGGGTCGGCATGGCCCTGACCGCGATCATCCTGGCCCGCCGCTCCGGCCCCACGGTCAGCCGCACGTTCGGCCTCTACCGCGCCGAGGTGCTGGCCGCGCTCGGCAACGCGATCCTGCTGTTCGGCGTCGCGGGTTACGTCCTGATCGAGGCCGTCGGCCGGATCAGCGACCCGCCCGCGGTGCCCGGTCTCCCGGTGCTCCTGGCCGCGACGGCCGGCCTGGCGGCGAACATCGTGTCGTTCGCGGTGCTGCGCTCGGGCGCCAAGGAGAGCCTCAACGTCCGCGGCGCGTACCTCGAGGTGCTGGCCGACCTGATCGGCTCGGTGGGCGTCCTGCTCAGCGGCGCGCTGACGCTGCTCACGGGCTGGCGCTACGCCGACCCGATCATCGGTGTGGCGATCGGCCTGTTCGTGCTGCCCCGCACCTGGACGCTGGCGCGGCGGGCGTTGCGCATCCTCTTCCAGCACGCCCCGCAGGGCGTCGACGTCGGCGCGATCAGCGCGGAGCTGGCGGCGCTCCCGGGCGTCGCGGACGTGCACGACCTGCACGTCTGGACGCTGACGTCGGGCATGGAGGTGGCCTCGGCGCACCTGACGCTGGCCCCGCCGGCCCAGCAATCGGACGTCCTCACGGAGGCGCAGAACCTGCTCTCGACGCGGTACGCGATCGAGCACGCGACCCTGCAGGTGGAGGCGCCGCACTGCGCCCGCCGCTGCCAGGAGCTGTCCTGGTGACGCGGTCGTCCTGGTCCGAGTCGATCACCGAAGACTTCACCGCCCCGCGGGGGCTCACTGCCGAGCGGTTCCGCCTGGAACCCTTGGGGCCGCACCACAACGAGCGTGACCACGCGGCGTGGACGAGCAGCATCGAGCACGTGCGGTCGACGCCGGGCTTCGAGAGCGGGAGCTGGCCCCCGGCGGACGGGATGTCCCTGGAGCGCAACCTCGCCGACCTGCGCCGGCACGCCGACCAGTTCGCGAGCCGCGCCGGATTCACGTACTCGGTCGTCGAGGTGCCGGGGGACGACGTGATCGGCTGCGTGTACATCTACCCGGCCCGGGACGGCGCCGCCTCGGCGGACGTGCATTCCTGGGTCCGTGCCGACCGCGCCGACCTGGACCGGACGCTGTACCAGGTGGTGTCGGCCTGGCTGGCGGCCGACTGGCCCTTCGCGGACGTGCGGTACGCGCCCCGGCCGTAGCCGTTACGGCAGCGGCTGCGCGCCCCGGCCGGTGAGCATCAGCTTCATCTGGTCCATCTCCGCGCCCTGGGACGCGAGGATGCTGTTCACCAAGGCCTTCAGCGCCGGCAGGTTCGAGTGCTGCGACGCGTACTGCGCCATCGAGGTGCCGCCCTGGTGGTGGCGGAGCATCAGCTGTAGGAAGTAGACGTCGAACGCGCGGCCCGACAGCGAACGCAGCTTCGTCAGCTCCGTGTCCGTCGCCATGCCCGGCATCAGCGCGCCGCCGGACGGAGACACCGACTGAGGGGCCATCGACATGCCGTCGTGGCCCGACATCGGCTCCGTCATCCACTTCATCGGCGCGCCGATCGCCTGCTCCGGCTGGTCCCACAGCATGAGCCAGCCCTTCATGCGCCCGACCTGCTCGAGCTGTGTGCGCTCGATGTCGAACGCGAGCTGCTTGATCTCCGGGTCGGTCGTGCGGTCGCGGGCGATGCCCGACATCGTGACCGCCTGCAGGTGGTGCGTCGACATGTCCTGCGCGAAGCCGACCTCGACCGAGTCGCGGGCCGGGGTGGCCGTGGACGCCGGGTCGTCGACGGCGCGGGTGACGAACATCCCCGCGACGCCGCCGATCAGCAGGACCGCCAGCAGCGTCCCGCCGATGATCACCCAGCGCGACCACGTCGGCTGCTCGATGACCTCGTCCAGGTGGGTGTCGAGGTCGAGGTCGGCTTCGGAACTCACTGGGACGGCGCGCCCGAGGCGGGAGCGGAGGCCGGGGCGGACACCGGCGCGGTCGGCATGCCGGCGGAGGGAGCGCCCTGCTCACCCTGCGCGGCGGTGCTGCCCTTGTAGTCCATCGGCTTCGCGTCCGGGCCCGGCTTCGACGGGTCGAACGGCGGCGGGTTGTCCGGGTCGAACGAGCCCGGCACCGCGTCGCAGGACGCGCCGACCTCGGGGTAGACGCCGTTCGGGTTGCTGCGCAGGGCCGCGATGAACTCGTCGATCCGCGGGTCGTCGGCGCTGTCCAGCTTCAGCTGGTGGCCCCAGGACTGCAGCGAGATCGGCTTGTCGAGGCCGGGGTAGGGCGACAGCATCGTGAACGGCTTGTCCTTGGCGCGCACACTCAGCAGGTTCAGCGCGTCACCCGAGATCTGCTGCGGGTTGTAGGCGATCCACACGGCGCCGTGCTCGAGCGCGTGCACCATGTTCTCGGTGCGGACGGCGTTCGGGTAGACGATGCCGGTGCAGGTGGCCCACGTCTGGTCGTGCGGGCCGCCGAACGGCGGGGTCTTGTCGTAGGCGACGCGCTCGGTCGGGAGCACGTGCACGCTGCCGGTGTAGGTCGCGGTGACCACGCCGGGGATGCGCTTCGACGGGTCCGGGTCGGACGCGGTCGGCGCGAACGAGGCGGCGGCCTCTTCCCGGCCGGCCTGGTCACGCTTCGGCGCGGACGCGATCATGTAGTAGGTGATCACGGCGGCAGCCAGGGCGACGATGGCCACGACCGCGATGATCGTGCCCCACGGCGTGCCCTTCTTGCTCACGACGGACCCGCGGGCCGCCTTCACGGCCGACCCCTTTTTCCGAGTTGTCCGGTTCGCCATGGCTCCCGCGTTCTCCCTCTGGTGACTGCGGACGGATTCCCGCCCGGGCCAGTGTAGAGACCACGCGTCTGATCACGGTTAACACCTCACACGGAACCGCCCCGAGACCGCCGGAACCGCCCGACCTGGGCACACCTAGAATTCGCGGAGTGACTCCCGCCGCTCTCGCCGACCTGGTCCGCAGCTCCGCCGTGCAGGTACTGACCGCACGCGGCATCGACGACGCCGTGCTGCCGGAGCAGGTGACCATCGAACGCCCGCGCAACCCCGACCACGGCGACTACGCGACGAACCTGGCCCTGCAGGTGGCCAAGAAGGCGGGGCTGAAGCCGCGCGAGTTCGCCGAGGCGCTG
This sequence comes from Amycolatopsis heterodermiae, assembly GCF_034929455.1. Lineage (NCBI taxonomy): Bacteria > Bacillati > Actinomycetota > Actinomycetes > Pseudonocardiales > Pseudonocardiaceae > Amycolatopsis > Amycolatopsis heterodermiae. Next base: position 330,529 of record NZ_JAYFSI010000001.1, on the reverse strand, counting down.
GCCGAAGCGGTCGCGGCCACCGACGGCGTCGCCTCCGCCGAAGTGGCCGGCCCCGGTTTCCTCAACTTCCGCCTGGCCGCCGCGGCGCAGGGTGACATCGTGCGCCAGGTCCTCGACGCCGGCGACGCCTTCGGCCGCGGCGACGCGCTGGCCGGCACCCGGATCAACCTCGAGTTCGTCTCGGCCAACCCCACCGGCCCGATCCACCTGGGCGGCACCCGCTGGGCCGCGGTCGGCGACGCGCTGGGCCGCGTGCTCGGCGCGCAGGGCGCCGACGTCACCCGCGAGTACTACTTCAACGACGCCGGCGCCCAGATCGACCGGTTCGTCCGGTCCCTGATCGCCGCCGCGAAGGGCGAGCCGGCCCCGGAGGACGGCTACGCGGGCGGCTACATCAACGACATCGCCGCCGAGGTCATCAAGGCCGAGCCGAGCGCGCTCTCGCTGCCGGAGGACGAGCGCCACGAGACGTTCCGCCGGATCGGCATCAACCTGATGTTCACCGAGATCAAGCAGAGCCTGCACGACTTCGGCACCGACTTCGACGTCTACTTCCACGAGAACTCGCTGCACGAGTCGGGCGCGGTCGACGCCGCCGTCCAGCAGCTGAAGGACTCCGGGAACCTCTACTTCGAAGACGGCGCCTGGTGGCTGAAGTCGTCGGAGTACGGCGACGACAAGGACCGCGTCGTCATCAAGCAGGACGGCAACCCGGCCTACATCGCCGGGGACCTGGCCTACTTCAAGGACAAGCGCAACCGCGGCTTCGACCTGTGCATCTACATGCTCGGCGCGGACCACCACGGCTACATCGCCCGGCTCAAGGCCGCCGCGGCCGCGTTCGGCGACGACCCGGCCACGGTCGAGGTGCTGATCGGCCAGATGGTCAACCTGGTCAGCGAGGGCAAGCCGGTGCGGATGTCCAAGCGCGCGGGCACCGTGATCACCATGGAGGACCTGGTCGAGGCCGTCGGCGTCGACCCGGCCCGCTACGAGCTGATCCGCTACTCCGTCGACTCCACTTTGGACGTCGACCTGGACCTGCTGCGCAAGCACTCCAACGACAACCCGGTCTACTACGTCCAGTACGCCCACTCCCGGATCCGCTCGATCGAGCGCGCGGCCGCCGACCTCGGCCTCGAGTCCGATGTGGACGTCGACTTCGGACTCCTGACGTCGGACGCCGAGGGCGACCTCATCCGCACCGTCGGCGAGTTCCCGGAAACCGTGCGCCGTGCCGCCGACATGCGGGAGCCGCACCGGATCGCGCGCTACCTCGAAGAACTCGCGGGCGCCTTCCACAAGTCCTACAACTCGAGCCGCGTGCTGCCGATGGGCGACGAGGAGGCCACCCCTCTGACGTTCGCGCGGCTCGCGCTCTACAAGGCCGCACGTCAGGTGCTCGCCAACGGCCTCGCGCTGCTCGGCGTCACCGCACCGGAACGGATGTAATCGATGGCGCACCCCGCGGGCCCACGGCACGCCGACGTCTACCCCCACGCCGACTCCTCCGGGTTCCCGCCCGCGAGCGGCGACGAGCTCGACCACCTCTACCCGAAGGTCTGGCCCCGCAACACCTTCCGCGGCGCCGACGGCGTCGTGCGGATCGCCGGCGTCGACGTGCGCGAGCTGGCCGAGCAGCACGGCACGCCGCTGTTCGTGGTCGACGAGGCCGACTTCAAGTCCCGCTGCGCGGACTACGCCGAGGCGTTCGACGACCCGGCGCTCGTGCACTACGCGTCCAAGGCGTTCCTCTCCATCGAGATCGCCCGCTGGGTGGCCGAGCAGGGGCTGAGCCTGGACGTCTGCAGCGGCGGCGAGCTCGCCGTGGCGCAGCGCGCGAACTTCCCGGCCGAGCGGATCACCTTCCACGGCAACAACAAGTCGCCGGCGGAGCTCGAGGCCGCGGTCGTCGCGGGCGTCGGCACGGTCGTGCTCGACTCCTACTACGAGATCGCCCGGCTGGCCGACATCGCCGCGCGCCACGACGTCGTGCAGGCGGTGCTGATCCGGGTGACCGTCGGCGTCGAGGCGCACACCCACGAGTTCATCGCGACGGCCCACGAGGACCAGAAGTTCGGCTTCTCGCTGGCCTCGGGCGACGCCGCCGAGGCGGTGCGGCGGGTGCTCAACGCGCCGTCGCTGAAGCTGGCCGGCCTGCACAGCCACATCGGCTCGCAGATCTTCGACGCCGACGGCTTCGAGGTCGCCGCCCGCCGCGTCGTCGGGCTGCTCGCCGACCTGGCCAAGGAGCACGGCCCCGAGCTGCTCGACCAGCTGAGCCTGGTCGACCTCGGCGGCGGGTTCGGCATCGCCTACACCGACAAGGACAACCCGCCGCCGCCGGCGCAGATGATCACGCAGATCCGCGAGATCGTCCGCAAGGAGTGCGCCTACGCCGGGCTCCCGGTGCCGCGCATCGCCGGCGAGCCGGGCCGCGCGATCGCCGGTCCCGGCACGATCACGCTCTACGAGGTCGGCACCATCAAGGACGTCGCGCTGGGCGACAACGCGGTGCGCCGGTACGTGAGCGTCGACGGCGGGATGAGCGACAACATCCGGACCGCGCTCTACGACGCGGTGTACGACGTCCGGCTGGTGTCCCGCTCCGCGAGCGACAACGACCAGCCGGTGCACGCCGTGCTGTCCCGGGTCGTGGGAAAACACTGTGAGTCCGGCGACATCGTCGTACGAGACTGCTGGCTGCCCGACACGCTGGCTCCCGGCGACCTGCTGGCGGTCGCGGCGACCGGGGCCTACTGCTACTCGATGGCGAGCACGTACAACCGGCAGCCGCGCCCGGCCGTGGTCGCCGTGCGCAACGGCGGCGCCCGGCTGCTGCTGCGGCGCGAGACGACCGACGACATGCTGCGCCTGGAGGTCTGAGAACCGTGTCCGAACGCTGGGACTCTTCAAAGCGTGCCATCAGGGTCGCCCTGCTCGGCTGCGGGACCGTGGGCGGCGAGGTCGCCAGGTTGCTCACCGAGCAGGCCGCCGAGCTGGCCGCCCGGGCCGGCGTGCCGGTCGAGCTGGCCGGCATCGCGGTCCGCCGCCCGGACAAGCACCCCGAGCTGCCGCCGGAGCTGCTGACCGCCGACGCCGAGAAACTCGTGACCAGCGACGACGTCGACGTCGTGGTCGAGCTCGTCGGCGGGATCGAGCCGGTGCGCAGCTGGCTGCTCGCCGCGCTCAAGGCCGGGAAGTCCGTGGTCACCGCGAACAAGGCGCTGCTCGCCGAGCACTCCGCCGACCTGTTCGAGGCGGCCGACGCCGCCGGGGCCGACCTCTACTTCGAGGCCGCGGTCGCCGGGGCCATCCCGCTGCTGCGCCCGCTGCGCGAGTCGCTGGCCGGTGACCGGATCACCCGCGTGATGGGCATCGTCAACGGCACCACGAACTACATCCTGTCCGCGATGGACTCCACAGGCGCCGGTTACGCCGAGACGCTCGACGAGGCCAGCTGGCTCGGGTACGCCGAGGCCGACCCGACCGCCGACGTCGACGGCTACGACGCCGCGTCCAAGGCCGCGATCCTCGCGTCCCTCGCCTTCCACACCCGGGTGACGGCCGCGGACGTGCACCGCGAGGGCATCGCCGACGTCACCGCCGCCGACCTCGGCGCGGCCCGCCTGCTCGGCCGCACGGTCAAGCTGCTGGCGATCTGCGAGCGGGTGACCGACGACGACGGCGTCGAGTCGGTGTCCGCCCGCGTGCACCCGGTGATGATCCCGCGCAGCCACCAGCTGGCCGGCGTCGGCGGCGCGTTCAACGCCGTCTACGTCGAGGCCGACGCGGCCGGCGAGCTGATGTTCTACGGCCAGGGCGCGGGCGGCGCGCCGACGGCGAGCGCGGTGCTCGGCGACCTGGTCGCGGTGGCCCGCAACCGGGTGGCCGGCGGGCGCGGCCCGCGCGAGTCGGCGCACGCGGCGCTGCCGGTGCGGCCGATGGGCCAGACCCCGACCCGGTACCACGTAAGCCTTTCCGTGGCCGACCGCGCCGGGGTGCTCGCCCAGGTGGCGCAAGCGTTCGCCGCGCACGGCGTGAGCATCGCGGCGGTGCGCCAGCTCCACGTCGCCGACCGCGCGAGCCTGGTCGTCGTGACGCACCAGGCCCCGGACGCGGCCCTGCAGTCCACTGTGGACGAGATCGCGAAGCTCGACGTCGTCCACGAAGTCGTCAGCGTGATGCGCGTGGAAGGCGAAGACGCATGATCAGCCAACCTTGGCCGGGAATCATCGAGGCCTACCGGGACCGCGTTCCGGTCCCGGACGGTGCGCGGGTGGTCACCCTGGGGGAGGGCAACACCCCGCTGCTGCCCGCCCGGTACCTGTCCGAGCTGACCGGTTGCGACGTCCACCTCAAGGTCGAGGGCGCGAACCCGACGGGCTCGTTCAAGGACCGCGGCATGACCGTGGCCATCACGCACGCGCTCGCCAGCGGCCTCAAGGCGGTGATCTGCGCGTCGACCGGCAACACCTCGGCCTCGGCCGCCGCCTACGCCGTCCGCGCCGGGCTCACCTGCGCGGTGCTCGTGCCGCAGGGCAAGATCGCCATGGGCAAGCTCGCCCAGGCCGTGCTGCACGGCGCACGGATCCTGCAGGTCGACGGCAACTTCGACGACTGCCTCGAGCTGGCCCGCAAGACCGCGGCCGACTACCCCGTCACCCTGGTCAACTCGGTCAACCCGGTGCGCATCGCGGGCCAGAAGACCGCCGCCTTCGAGATCTGCGACGTGCTCGGCACGGCCCCGGACATCCACTGCCTGCCGGTCGGCAACGCCGGGAACATCACCGCCTACTGGGCGGGGTACTCGGAGTACGCGGCCGACGGTGTGGTGAAGAACACCCCGCGGATGTTCGGCTTCCAGGCGGCCGGCGCCGCGCCGCTCGTGCTCGGCGAGCCGGTGGCCGAGCCCGACACGATCGCGACCGCGATCCGGATCGGCAGCCCCGCGTCGTGGACCGCCGCGGTCAAGGCGAGGGACGAGTCGGACGGGCTCTTCGAGGCCGTCACCGACGAGAAGATCCTCGAGGCCTACCGGCTGCTGGCCGGGCGTGAAGGCGTGTTCGTCGAGCCGGCGTCGGCCACCAGCGTGGCCGGCCTGCTCGCGACGGCCGCCGACGGCCGGCTGCCGAAGGGCGCCACGGTCGTCTGCACCGTCACGGGTCACGGCCTGAAGGACCCGCAGACCGCCCTGGCGGGCAACGTCGAGGTCGAACCGCTGGCGGTCGACCCCTCGGCGGTCGCGGCGGCGCTGGACCTGCGGTGAGCGGGTTCCGCGTCACCGTCCCGGCGTCGACGGCGAACCTCGGGCCGGGCTTCGACGCGTTCGGCCTGGCGCTGGCGCTCTACGACGTCGTCGAGGTGCAGGTCACCGACGCCGGCCTCAAGGTCGAGGTGCTCGACGCGGGCGCGGGCGGCGTCGCCGACGTGCCCACCGACGAGACCCACCTCGTGGTGCGGGCCATCCGCCGGACCTGCGCGCACCTCGGCGTCGAGCCGCCCGGCCTGCACCTGCGCTGCTTCAACGCGATCCCGCACGCGCGCGGGCTGGGGTCTTCGGCGGCCGCGGTGGTGTCCGGAGTCGCCGCCGGGTACGCGCTGGCGGGCCGGGAGATCGACGAGTTCGACGCGCTGCAGCTGGCCGCGGGCTTCGAGGGCCACGCCGACAACGCGGCGGCGAGCCTGTTCGGCGGGCTCGTGCTGGCCTGGTGCGCGGGCGCGGAGTTCCACGCCGAGCGGCTCACCCCGCACGCGGCCATCCGGCCGGTCGTCGCGGTCCCGGCGGTCCGCTCGGCCACCGCGACCACCCGCGGCCTGCTGCCGGCGACCGTGCCGCACGCCGACGCCGCGCACAACGCGGGCCGCGCGGCGCTGGCCGTGCACGCGCTCACGGCCAAGCCGGAGCTGCTCCTGGCGGCCACGGAAGACCGCCTGCACCAGCACTACCGCGCGCCCGCCTACCCGGCGAGCACCGGGCTGGTGGACACGCTGCGTGCACAGGGCGTGGCCGCGGCGATCTCCGGCGCGGGCCCGACGGTGCTCGCGCTGACCACGACGGGAATATTGCCGCCAGGAGCGGGTGTTGAGGGTTTCGACGTCTACGAGCTGCCCGCGGATCTCGCGGGTGTGCAGGTTGCGGCTCAGTAAAGGCTGGGTCACGTGCCTGCGGTGGGTCCCGCCACGCGGGGGGTGGTTGTTGCACCCGGCACCGCCGCGGTCTACCCTCGGGGGCGTTCGATCACCGTGCGTTTCCGCACCCGGTGCCGGTCCTGGGAGCTTTCCCGGATGGCATCCTTCGTCGATCCGCCAGATCCGCACCGCCTGGCAAGCGGGGTAACGCGGAGGGACGCAGGCGGGTTTCCGGTTTCGGCGGTGCCGAATTTCGTGTCCTCCGAATGGAGGACGCAAACCCCTGTGGTGGAGGCGCTCCAGCTGTGTTTCGCACGGCCGAAGAGCTCATCTCCCGTATCGGGGGGCAGTTACGCCGGTTCGCGATCAGAAGCGAGCGGCAGTCCGCTGATCCGCCTGGAGGCGTGGATCGGTCAGGAAGGACATGTGTGAGCAACACCGATCTTTTGAGCGACGTGGGTAACGGCGCCGCGGAGTCGAACGGCACGGCCCCCGCTCCCAAGAAGACGGTCGGCGGGTTGACCGGCAAGACTGTGGCCGAACTGCGTTCGCTGGCTGGGGAGCTCGGCGTCGGCGAGACGACGGGCATGCGCAAGGGCGACCTGATCGCCGCGATCCGTGAGCGCCAGGGCAAGTCTCGCAAGCGTGCGGCGAACGAGACCCTGCCACTGGAAGGCGTCGGCGAACCGCCGAAGTCGTCCCCGAAGAGCGAGCCCAAGGCCGCCACGGCCCCGGTCGAGACGAAGCCGGAGCCGAAGAAGGCCGTGGCCGCGGAGGCTTCCGTCGAGGCGCCGGCCGCGCCGGCGGACACCCAGCCGCAGGCCGAGCGCCCGCAGCAGGACAAGCAGGACGGTCAGCAGGGCCAGGACGGCGCGCCCGAGGAGGGCGGCCGTAGCCGGCGTCGCCGCGGTTCCAACCGCGCCGCCGGCGCGCCCGAAAGCCAGGGCGGTGACCGTCAGAACGGCAGCGACCGCCAGGGCGGCGGCGACCGGCAGCAGAGCGACCGGCAGAACGGCGCGGACCGGCAGCAGGGCGACCGCCAGCAGGGCCAGGGCGGTGGCAACCGCGACCAGCAGCGTCAGGGCGGCGGCAACCGCAACGACCGCCAGGACGGCAACCGCCAGCGCAACCAGCAGGACGGCGGCAACCGCGGCGGCCAGGACAACCGCGCCCAGCAGCCGCAGGACGACGACGAGGAAGGCGGCCGTCGCGGCCGTCGCTTCCGCGACCGTCGCCGCCGGGGCAGCGGGGGCGGCCAGCGGGACGCCGGTTCGCCGGACACCGAGATCCGCGAGGACGACGTCCTGCTGCCCGTGGCGGGCATCCTGGACGTGCTCGACAACTACGCGTTCGTCCGCACCTCGGGCTACCTCGCCGGGCCGAACGACGTGTACGTCTCGCTTTCGCTGGTCCGCAAGTACGGCCTGCGCCGTGGTGACGCCATCACCGGCGTCGTGCGCCAGCCGCGTGACGGCGAGCAGCAGCGGCAGAAGTTCAACCCGCTGGTGCGCGTCGACTCGATCAACGGCCTGGAGCCGGACGAGGCCAAGCGGCGTCCCGACTTCACCAAGCTGACCCCGCTGTACCCGAACGAGCGGCTGCGCCTCGAGACCGAGTCGCACAAGCTCACGACCCGCGTGATCGACCTGATCATGCCGGTCGGCAAGGGGCAGCGCGCCCTGATCGTGTCGCCGCCGAAGGCCGGTAAGACCACGATCATGCAGGACATCGCGAACGCGATCTCCACGAACAACCCCGAGTGCCACCTGATGGTCGTCCTGGTCGACGAGCGTCCGGAAGAGGTCACGGACATGCAGCGCTCGGTGAAGGGTGAGGTCATCGCCTCGACCTTCGACCGGCCGCCGGCGGACCACACCTCGGTCGCGGAGCTGTCGATCGAGCGGGCCAAGCGCCTGGTCGAGATGGGCCACGACGTCGTCGTGCTGCTCGACTCGATCACGCGGCTCGGCCGCGCGTACAACCTGGCGGCCCCGGCGTCCGGCCGGATCCTGTCCGGTGGTGTCGACTCGACCGCGCTCTACCCACCGAAGCGGTTCCTCGGCGCGGCGCGCAACATCGAGAACGGCGGCTCGCTGACCATCTTCGCCACGGCGATGGTGGAGACCGGGTCGACGATGGACACGGTCATCTTCGAGGAGTTCAAGGGCACCGGTAACGCGGAGCTCAAGCTCGACCGCAAGATCGCCGAGCGCCGGGTGTTCCCGGCCGTCGACGTCAACCCGTCGGGTACCCGCAAGGACGAGCTCCTGCTGAACCCGGACGAGCTGGCCGTGACCGTGAAGCTGAGCCGGGTGCTGCACGCGCTCGACTCGCAGCAGGCCATCGACCTGCTGATCTCGCGGCTGCGCAAGACGAAGACGAACACCGAGTTCCTCATGCAGGTTTCGAAGACCGCCCTCGGCGGCAACGAAGACGACTGAGCCTCGGCCGAACGTCCGTGAAGGCCTCCTTACCGGCTCTCAGCGCCGGGAAGGAGGCCTTCACGGCTTTCCGGGGCGGGAATACCAGGTCAACGGGGTCTGTTCAAGTACTCGTCAGCCTGTCTGGCAGAATTACCCGCTGAAGTCCGGCACCGGTTCACCCCGCTCGAAGACTGGGGACCCGGAGCCAACGAGAGAGGACACCATGAAGAGCGGTATTCACCCCGAGTACGTGGTCACGAACGTCGACTGCGACTGCGGTAACACCTTCACGACGCGCAGCACCAAGACCAGCGGCAGCATCCACGTCGAGATCTGCTCCAACTGCCACCCGTTCTACACGGGCAAGCAGAAGATCATGGACACCGGTGGCCGCGTGGCGCGCTTCGAGGCTCGCTACGGCAAGCGTCAGAAGAAGGACGCCGACGCCAAGTAGCTTTTTTCACGGCGCCCACCCGCACGCGCGGGTGGGCGCCGTTCTTTTTGGATGGACACGGCGTGTGCAGAACCGAGCTGAGAGGTGGCAGAGGTGGATTCGAGCTCGCTCAAGGGGCTGCTCGCCGAACACGCGGAGCTGGAGACCCAGCTGGCGGACCCGGCGGTGCACGCCGACCAGGCGCGCGCCCGCAAGCTCGGCCGCCGCTACGCCGAGCTGACGCCCGTGGTGCGGGCCGTCCACGAGCTCGACACCACCCGTGACGACCTCGCGGCGGCGAAGGAGATGGCCTCGGAAGACGCGGAGTTCGCCGCGGAGGCCGAGCAGCTGAGCGCGCGGATCCCCGAGCTGGAGTCGAAGCTCACCGAGCTGCTGCTGCCGCGCGACCCGTACGACGGCTCGGACGTCGTCATGGAGATCAAGTCCGGCGAAGGTGGCGAGGAGTCGGCGCTGTTCGCCGGCGACCTGCTGCGGATGTACCTGCGCTACGCCGAGCGGCACGGCTGGAAGGCCGAGGTGCTCGACTCGGTCGACTCCGACCTGGGCGGCTTCAAGGACGTCACGCTCTCGATCAAGACGAAGGCGGCGGTCGTCGACGGCGTCTGGTCCCGCCTGAAGTTCGAGGGCGGCGTGCACCGCGTCCAGCGGGTGCCGGCCACCGAGTCGCAGGGCCGGATCCACACGTCGGCGTCCGGGGTGCTGATCTACCCGGAGCCCGAAGAGGTCGAGGTCGAGATCGACCCGAACGACCTGCGCATCGACGTCTTCCGCTCGTCCGGCCCGGGCGGCCAGAGCGTCAACACGACCGACTCGGCGGTGCGGATCACCCACCTGCCGACCGGCATCGTCGTCTCGTGCCAGAACGAGAAGTCGCAGATCCAGAACCGCGCCCGCGCGCTGCAGGTGCTGCAGGCCCGCCTCCAGGCGGTCGCCGAGGAGGAGGCCGCGGCCAAGGCGTCCGACGCCCGCCGCTCGCAGGTCCGCACGGTCGACCGCTCGGAGCGCATCCGCACGTACAACTTCCCCGAGAACCGCATCTCGGACCACCGGGTGAACTACAAGGCGTACAACCTCGACCAGGTCCTGGACGGCGACCTGGACGGCGTGCTGGACGCCCTGGCGACCGCGGACCGCGAAGAACGCCTGGCCCTCTCGGCCGGCTGACCCCTGAAACGACCGAAGGCCGTGCAGCTCTGCTGCACGGCCTTCAGTGTCTGCGCCCGAAGCTCAGCCGGCCCAGTTGCCCGAGACGAAGCGGAGGAAGATCGCGCCGCAGAGCAGGGAGTTCGCGTAGAGGACCACGTGCACCGTGCCGCGCAGCTGCGGGCGGCGCTCGCCGAACAGCACCAGCGCCACGTACATCACCAGGCACGGCAGCAGGTAGCGGTGCACCGACACCACGTTGCTGTTCATCGTCAGCATCACGATCGACGCGAACCCGAACAGCGCCAGCGGGACGCCCTTCGAGCGCAGCGCGACCAGGACGTACACCGACGACACGAAGAGCAGCACCAGGCCGATGAGCGGCAGGACGTGGCTCATCAGCGTCCACGAGTCCATCGGGGTGTCCCCGAGCAGCGCGTGGCCGGTGATCTTGGCTTCGGTCCAGAGCGTCTTGACGATGTTCGGGTCGAAGTGGTGGTACGACCAGGACGCCACGCCCTTGAGCGCGTTGAAGCTCGCGAACGCGCTGCCCGTCTGGACCTTCATGTACACCATCACGGCGCCGAGCCCGAGGAACGCGGCCGGGAACCACAGCAGGTGCCACGAGAGCAGGCCTCGCAGCTTCCAGTCCTTGGACCGCCAGAACTCCAGGAAGCACAGGCCGACGAACACCGCCGCGGTGACGCGCGAGGCGGTCAGCGGGATCAGGGTCAGGCCCATCCACAGCCACTGGCGGCGCAGCGCGAACAGGTAGGCCCAGAAGCCCAGCGCGCAGAACACCGCCTCGCTGTAGAACGAGTGCAGGAAGAACGCGGCGGGTGCGGAGAGGAACGCCGCGACGACCAGCCACGGCGCGCGCTCGCCCGTGAAGAAGTGCCGTCCGATCTTGAGCAGCGCCACCGCGGCCAGCCAGGTGGCCACCACGTTGACCAGGAACCCGGCGGCGAGCAGGCCGAGCGTGCCGAAGCTGACCGTCTGCACCAGCCAGACCAGGATCGGGAACACCGGGTAGAACGCCCGGGTCGGCACGTAGCTGCCGGTGTAGGCGTGCGCGGCGATCTCGCCGTAGTTGCCGGCGTCCCAGCGGTAGGTGTGCGAGAGCAGGCTCAGCGTCGAGCCGATGCCGGTCTTCGGGATCCCCTCGCTGGCCGGGGTGGAGGGCCCGAACAGCCACGCCACGGCGATCAGCACGACGTTCCAGGCCAGCACGATGGCCAGGACGCGGGCGTAGTCGCTGCGAAGCCAGCCCCAGCGGTCCCCGCGGGCGGGTTCCGCGGTCTCCGGCTCGGCCGCTTCGGCCGCCCGGGCCGGGACGGCGGTGCTAGTCATGCGAAACCTCCGGGACCGGCGCCTCGGCGGCCGAGGGCCGCTGCCGGAAGACGACCTTGTGGTAGAGCACGTAGTTCCAGACCAGGCCGACCGCGATCCCGCAGAACTTCGGGATCAGCACGTGCACCCCGGGGAACGCCTTGGTGACGGCCAGGATGATCAGCGCCTGCACCACCCAGAGGCCGAACGCGGTGACGGCGAAGAACAGCAGCGCCTGGCGGCGGACGTCGCCGTCCTTCGCGCGGAACGTGAAGTTCCGGTTCAGGCCGAAGCTGAGCAGCATGCCCGCGGTCGTCGAGATGAAGTTCGCCACGAACAGCGGGACGCCCAGCGTCACCAGCAGCGCGTAACCGAGCGCGTCGACCAGCGTGTTCGCCACTCCGACGATGCCGAAGCGCAGCTGGGTGGAGGTGATCAGCTTCACCGGGTGCCGCTTCCCGCGTCGGCGCCCTCACGGGCCGTGGCCGGTTCGGCCGTGCCCGTGCGCACCGACGCGACGCCGTACAGCGGCCGGTTCTGCACCTGCGAATACGTGCGGCCGATGTAGCTGCCGAGCACGCCGAGCATGATGATCTGGATCCCGCCGAGGAAGAACATCGCGACGCCGAGGAACGCCCAGCCGGGCACCGCGGTCTCCGGCGCGAACAGCTTGACCCCGCCGACGTAGAGGATGCCGAGGAAGCTCAGGAACGAGATCAGGTAGCCGAAGCGGGTGATCATCCGCAGCGGCGTCACCGAGAAGCCGAGGATGCCGTCGGCCGCGAAGCGCAGCATCTTGCGCAGCGGGTAGCCCGTCACGCCGGCGTGCCGCTTGTCGCGGTCGAACAGCACGGCGGTCTGCTTGAACCCGATGTAGCTGACCAGCCCGCGCAGGAAGCGGTCGCGCTCGCGGTACTTGCGCAGCTCGTCGACGACCTTGCGGTCGACGAGCCGGAAGTCGCCGGTGTTCTTCGGGATGTCGACCGCGGCCATCTTCCGCAGGAACCAGTAGAACGCCCCGGCGGTGAACTTCTTGAACGCCGAGTCCTGGCGCGAGCGGCGCTGGGCGTAGACGACGTCGAAGCCCTCTTCCCACTTCTCGATCAGCTCGAGCGCCACCCGCGGCGGGTCCTGCATGTCGCTGTCCATGATGACGGTGGCGTCCGCGTCGACCAGGTCGAGCCCGGCCGTGACGGCCATCTGGTGCCCGAAGTTGCGGGACAGCTCGACCACCGTGACCCGGTCGTCCCGGGCGCCGAGCTCGGTGAGCTTCTCCAGCGAGCGGTCCCGGCTGCCGTCGTCGACGTAGATGAAGCTGAAGGCGTACCGGTCCGCCAGGGGCGCGGTCACCTCGTCCACCGTCCTGTGCAGCAGGTCGATGTTCTCTTCCTCGTTGAAGATCGGGAAGATGAACGCCACCCGGCGGGTGATCGGCTCTGTGGGCACTGCGGGGCTCCCCGGAGTTTCGGTGCGAAAGGTACGGGCGGCGCCGTGGAGCAGGCGATTCCCCGACCCGGTGCCCTGCATCCTAGGAGATCGGACCGGCCGTCACGCCGGGACCCGGTCAGCCGGCCGCGGCGGCGAGCTCCCGCATCCGGCTTTCGCTGCCCTCCTCGCCGCCGAAGTGGACGGCCACGGCGTCCGCGCCGGCGTCCCGGTAGGCACGCGCGTCGGCGGCGGTCGTCGCGGCGTCCTCCCGCCACGCCATCCGCGCTGTGGCCCGGACGGGCCGGTCACCGGCCAGCGACCGCAGGGTCGCGACGCGCTCCCCGAACTCGGCGGGGGACAGGCCGGCGCTCTGCCAGGCCGAGCCGATCCGGGCGGCGCGTCGCAGCGCGACCACGGAGTTGCCCCCGACGGTGATCGGCACCGGGCCGGCCGGGCGCGGCTCGAAGTACCCGCCGCCGGGGCCGCGGCCGGTGCGGAACAGCTCCGCGAGCAGGTCGAGGGTGGCGTCGGTCCGCTTCCCCCGGGCCCGGAAGTCGGCCCCGACCTCGGCGAACTCGGGCTCGTTCCAGCCGGTGCCCACGCCGAGGTCGAACCGGTGCCCGGCCAGCCGGTCGAGCGTCGCGACCTGCTTGGCCAGCGCGAACGGCTCCCGCAGCGGCACGATCAGCACCGACGTCCCGAGCCGGATCCGGCTGGTCAGCGCGGCGATGTGGGCGAGGGTCACCAGCGGCTCGTAGACACCGCCGAAGACGTCGCCGAACGCGCCGGGCGGGATCAGGTGGTCGGGCAGCCACGCGGTGCGGTAGCCGAGGTCCTCGGCGGCGCGGGCCAGCTCGGCGGGACGGCCGGGCGGCAGGTCCGCCTGCTCGTTCGGCAGCACGATTTCGAGGTCCATCAGATCCTCCCGGGGAAATGTTCGGTCATGCCGGCGACGTTAGGTCTTCACATCGGTGTGAAGGTCAACCTCGGGGGTCGGATGCGGATCGGCGAGCTCGCGGAACGGACGGGCGTCAGCACGCGGCTGCTGCGCTACTACGAGGAGCAGGGCCTGCTGGCGGCGTCGCGTGACGCCAACGGCTACCGGTGCTACGACGGGGAGGCCGTCGTGCGGGTCCGGCAGATCCGCCGTCTCCTCGCGGCGGGGCTGAACACGGAGGTCATCGGGTCGGCCCTGCAGTGCGCGCGCGGCGAGGAGGCCCGGCTGGACCTCTGCCCGGAGCTGGCGCAGGTGCTGCACCGCGAGCTGACGGCGATGGACGACCGGATCGGGACGCTCCAGCGCCGTCGCCGCGCCCTGGCCGGGTACCTGACCGAAGAGGGCGGACGACCGCCCGCTCGATACGCTGGACGGCGTGGGACCGGCGCGTGTCCTGACGGGGGAGTTCCGCCTGGTGTGCCAGGCTCGACGAGGTGAAGGACGACGAGTGAATCGGCAGCCGCTGCGCCTGGCCATCATCGAGGCCACCCGCATTCTCGAGCGCGCGGGTGTCGCCTCGCCGCGGTTCGACGCCGAGGTGATCGCCGCGCACGTGCTCGGGGTCGAACGCGGGCGGCTGCCGATGGTGCCGCTGGTCGACCCGCCCGTCATCGAGGCGATCGGGCAGCTCGTCCAGCAGCGCGCGAAGCGGATCCCGCTGCAGTACCTCACCGGCTGGGCCGCGCTGGGTGACATCACCGTCGCGGTCGGGGCCGGGGTGTTCGTGCCGCGGCCGGAGACCGAGCTGCTGCTCGAATGGGGCGTCAAGTTCCTGCAGGGCCGGGAGTTCCCGGTCGTGGTCGACCTGTGCACCGGCTCCGGGGCGCTCGCGCTCGGCGTCGCGCACGCGCGCCCGGACGCGGTCGTCTACGCGGTCGACGTCGACCCGCAGGCGCTGGCCTGGGCGCGGCACAACGCGGACGTCCACGCCGACGCCGGTGACACCCCGATCCGGCTGTACTCCGGCGACATCGCCGACCCGACGATGTTCGCCGAGCTCGACGGCCTGGTCGACCTGGTGCTGTGCAACCCGCCGTACGTCCCGGACGGCACGCCGGTGCCGCCCGAGGTCGCCGAGCACGACCCGCCGCGCGCGGTGTTCGCCGAGGAGAGCGGCCTGGCGGTGATCCGCCACGCGATCGCGGCGGGCGCGCGCCTCCTGCGCCCGGGCGGCGGCCTGGCCATCGAACACGACGACACCCACGGCTCGGCGGTCCCGGCGTTGGTCCGGGCACGCCGGGTGCTGACGGCGGTCGAGGGCCACCTCGATCTGGCGGGCCGCGCCCGCTTCGTCACGGCCAAGCGGCTGGGCTGAGCCCTGTCCGCTGACTTCATCGTCGATCCACCGGGTAAGCGCCTCCCCGAATTCCTCGACTGGATGCCACCCCGCGAGCTGCTGCGCATGGTCCTCGAACTCATCGCCGACGAGATCGAGGACCCGGCGGTGGCCGCGAGCCTCCGGGAGTTCGTCGCCGGGGGCTATGCGTTCTTCGCCCTGAGCACCTACACGGCGACGCAGGCCGCCGAGATCATGAAGGTGATCCGGGAGAAGCTGCCGGCCGCGGCCTGGGAGTGGTTCCCGGACAGCGAGAGCGCGCGGGAGGTCGTCGCGGAGCTGGTCGAGATGGTCGAAGAGGCCGAGGCCGCGCCGCCGGGCCTGACAAAGCGGCCAGACTTTCGTCGTGGGGCAAGCGGGTAGATCCTCGCTTCGAGGCAGAAGGCAGACAGCGCGGCTCAATACGGTCGATCACGGGAAACCGCCGGTTTCCAGTGAAGGAGCCGCAGATGCGCGCCAGAACCCCGAAAGCGCTCGCCCTGCTCGCGGCCGTCGCCGTGCTGTCCGGCCTCGGGGCCGGGACCGCCGCCGCCGAGCCGCTCACCCGTGGCTGGCCCGCCCCGATCGACGCCGCGCACTGGGAGAACCAGGACCACATGACGTGGTCCGACTACAAGAAGGTGCCCGGGACGAACTGGGCCGACCCCTCGCTCAAGCCCACCCAGCGCACCTTCAAGGGCGCCGTCGTCCTCGCCGACTACCCCGACCAGGACTTCGTCGTCACGAAGGCGCCGAACTCGACCGTGTTCGGCAACCCCGGCCCGGCCGCCGCGAACATCCCGCGGGCGAACGTCGCGAAGTACTACCAGGACTTCCTCAACAAGCCCGAGGCGCTCAACAACGGGCACACCATCAACGAGTACTGGATGGAGGACTCCGGCGGCCGCTTCGGCGTGCAGCTGACGGCGTTCGGGCCCTACCGGATGCCCGGCCAGTCCTTCGAGTACGGCATGGAGTTCCAGCCGGACGCGTGCCCGCCGTCCGCGAACTGCGACCGCGACCTCCGCACGGACGCCGGGAACGCCTGGCGCGCCGACATCGGTGACGCCGCGAACCAGTTCGACTTCGTCTTCTACCTCTCCGCCGGCCAGGACGAAAGCTCGACCTGGCAGGAGTTCGGCGAGATGAAGTTCGGCACCAAGGAGAACGTCCCGGACGCCTTCGGCCCGCCGAACCACGACCTGCCGAACTATGCCGCCACCCGGTACGTCCCGTGGACGTCGTGGGCGTCGGCCGCCAGCATCTGGCCCAACGCCGGGAACGGCAGCTCGGTGCAGGCCGAAAGCTCCGGGCAGTCGACCTACGCCCACGAGTTCAGCCACATCCTCGGCATCGGCGACAACTACAACAACCCGTTCGGCATCCCGCCGTGGCGGGACTACTCCGGCGCCTGGGAAATGCTGTCCCGCGGCACGTTCAACGGTCCCGGCGGCCCGCACACGCGCTGGCAGATCCCGGCGACGCAGGGCAGCTCGATGGGCGCCCAGCACATGCTGCGC
Organism: Amycolatopsis heterodermiae; assembly: GCF_034929455.1. Classification (NCBI taxonomy): domain Bacteria; kingdom Bacillati; phylum Actinomycetota; class Actinomycetes; order Pseudonocardiales; family Pseudonocardiaceae; genus Amycolatopsis; species Amycolatopsis heterodermiae. Next base: position 313,788 of record NZ_JAYFSI010000001.1, on the reverse strand, counting down.
AACAAGATGAAGCTCGGCATCGTCGACCCGGCCGACGTCCTGCAGCTCGACCGCAACCAGCTCGCGGCGTCCGGGCCGGTGTCGGCGCGCATCACCGCGCGTGAGGCCGAGCCGCAGCCCGGCGCGTTCACCGGGCTGAACATCAAGCTCACCGGCGGCGACAAGAGCCCGAAGTGCGACAAGGCGACCGACCCGTTCTGCGACGGCGGCGGGTACGACAACTACACCGTCGAGGTCGTCGACCGGATGGGCGCGGACTCCTTCTCGCCCGACTCCGGCGTGCTGCTCGCCAAGACGAAGGACAAGGACAACGCGCCCTTCGAGTGGGTGATCGACGCCAACCCGGCCGACATCGGCATCACCGACTACACCAAGCCGGACGGCACCCCGGTGAAGATCACCATCGGTGACTACCGCCAGCTCAACGACGCGCTGTTCAAGGCGGGCACCGAGGCCGCGAGCCCGTACGAGTACACCGACCAGGCGAACCGGCTGAAGTTCCTGGTCACCGACCTCGCCCGGGACCGCAAGGGCGTGCTCTCGTACACCGTCACGGTCGCTTCGCTCGACGGCGCGGGCAGCCAGGCGCGCGGCGCCGCGGTGACCCCGGCGCTGCCGGCGTTCGCCCGCGGCGGGCTCGCGACCTGCGACTTCGGCCTGCTCAACACGGGTTCGGCGAAGGGTGCGAAGGCGCCGTACGACACCGACACCTACCGGCTGAGCGTCTCCACCGACGCGAAGGGCTGGCAGGTCCGGCTGCCGAACGAGCTGGCCACGGTGAAGTTCGGCCAGTTCACGAAGGTCCCCGCCTACGCGAAGCGCGGCGGCGGCGACCTGGCCGCCCGGGTGAAGCTCACGGCGACGTCGGTGAGCGACCCGTCGAAGACGGCCACCGCGAGCTGCACGGCGTTCGGCTTCTGACCCCGGCCCTCGTGGGTGGTGAGGAGGGTTCCGGCCCTCCTCGCCACTCACGAGGCTAGGCTGGCCGCCATGAGCGTGGTCTACGACTGCAGCAAGCGCGACTCCCGGGCCGACGGGCTCTCCGCGGCGGCCGGCGCGGTCCGGTCGAGCAGGCTGGTCGTGCTGCCGACCGACACGGTCTACGGCATCGGCGCCGACGCGTTCGACGCGGGCGCTGTCCAGGCGCTGCTGCGCGCCAAGAACCGCGGCCCGGACATGCCGGTCGGCGTGCTCGTCGGCTCGTGGTCCACTGTGGACGGTCTGGTGCTCGGCGTGCCGCCGCAGGCGCGGGCGCTCATCGAAGCGTTCTGGCCCGGCGATCTGTCCATTGTGCTCCCGCACGCGCCGAGTCTGCAGTGGAACCTCGGTGACGCGCGGGGCACCGTGATGCTGCGGATGCCGTTGCACCCGGTGGCCCTGGAACTGCTGCGCGACGTCGGCCCGATGGCCGTCTCGAGCGCGAACGTCTCCGGCCGCCCGCCGGCGAGCACCGCGCAGGAGGCGCAGGAGCAGCTCGGCGACTCGGTCGCGGTGTACCTCGACGGCGGCTCCAGCGGCGAGGCCGTCGCGTCGAGCATCGTGGACCTCACCGGCACCGAACCGGTGGTGCTGCGCGAAGGCGCCGTGAGCAAGGACGCCATCGCGGAGGTGCTGGGTGTCCCCGCGGAAACGTTGGCGTGAAGCCGGATCAAGGCGCCCGGCGCGGCACGATAGCGTGTCGCGGGTGACCCCGACCCCGCGAGCGTGACGCACCCGTGCCGCCCACATCCGGTCTTCTCCCGATCCGGGAATACATCCTCGTCGCGCTGACCGCGACGGCCGTGACCTACCTGCTGACCGGCGTCGTGCGCCGGATCGCGATCCGCGTCGGCGCGATCGCGAACCCCCGCGCGCGCGACGTGCACGTCGCGCCCATCCCGCGGATGGGCGGGATCGGCATCCTCCTCGGCGTCGCCGGCGCGATGGGCCTGGCCCACCAGCTGCCCGCGCTGTCGCACGGGTTCGACGCCTCGTTCGACTCGGTCGGCGTGCTGCTCGCCGCCGCCGTCATCTCGCTGATCGGCGCCCTCGACGACCGGTTCGAGCTGGACGCCTGGACGAAGCTGGCCGGCCAGGTCATGTGCGCCGGGATCCTGGTCATCTTCGGCGTGCAGTGGGTGTCGTTCTGGGTGCCGTGGGGCGGCACCGGCGGCTCGTTCGGCTCGGTGCTGGTGCTCGACAAGAACCAGGGCGCGCTGCTGACCGTCGTGATGGTCGTGGTGATGGTCAACGCGATGAACTTCGTCGACGGCCTCGACGGCCTGGCCGGCGGCCTCGGCTTCATCGCGGCGGCGGCCACGTGCGCGTTCTCGCTGGGCCTGCTCGACAGCTCCGGCGGCGACGTCGGCACGTACCCGCCCGCGCTGATCGCGGCCACGCTCGCCGGCGCCTGTCTGGGGTTCCTCCCGTACAACTTCCAGCCCGCCAAGATATTCATGGGCGACTCCGGCTCGATGATGATCGGCCTGGTGCTCGCGGGCGCGACGACGTCGGCGTCCGGGCGCGTGCCCTACCCGCAGTTCAGCGGCAAGGACGCGATCGCGCTGCTCTCGCCGCTGGTGGTCGTGGCGGCGGTGCTGTTCGTGCCGATGCTGGACCTGATCATGGCGGTCGTGCGCCGCACCCGCCGCGGCGAGAGCCCGTTCGCGGCCGACAAGATGCACCTGCACCACCGGCTGCTGGAGATCGGCCACTCCCAGCGCCGCGCGGTGCTGCTGATCTACTTGTGGGCCGGCATCCTGGCGTTCGGCGCGGTCTCGGTGACCCTGTTCGACGACGCGGCGGCGCTCTGGATCATCGGGGTCGGCCTGGTCTTCGCGGTGGGGGTCTCGATCATCCCGCGGCTGCGCTCGCGCAACCAGCCGCGCACCTAGTCAACAGGGGTCTCTACACTCGGACCTGAACCGAGCAGGGAGTCAACCGTGAGCGAGACCGAAACGCAGGAGCAGGAGAACCCGCACGCCAAGGTGGTGCTGCAGGCGGCCCGCGCCATGACGAAGGCTTCGCTGCTGGTGACTCCGCCGGCCGTGCTGGTCTGCATCGTGCTCTTCAGCATCCTCAACGGCATGCCCGGCTTCTGGGGCTCGCTCGTCGGCGGGGTGCTGGCGATGCTGGCGTCGCTCTCGACCCTGGGCATGATGCGCTTCAGCGCCGGCCAGGACCCGATGTTCGTCATGGTGATCGCGCTCGGCGGGTACGTCGTGAAGGTCGTCCTGCTGTTCGGCGCGCTGACGCTGCTGAAGGGCGTCACGGCGCTGCACCCGATGTCGCTCGGCATCACCATGATCGTGGCCATCCTGCTGGCCGCCGCGGCCGAGTTCGCCGCCTTCCGCAAGACCAAGATCCCGACGATCATCCCGTCCTGACGGCTGTCCGTTTTGCCGGGCAGGTCCGTTACGCTGGGTGAGCTGACATGCGGCCGCCCGAGTGTGACCGGGACCACAGCCGTGCGCTTGCGCGCGGCCTCCGGAAGGGTCCCGGACGGCTCGCCTGCGACGTTCCGGACGCGGTCCCGGCCGGCGCCGGACCTGGGTCCCGGGTCGACCCGGGACCTAAGTCCTGGGCTGATCGGTTGGTATGGAGTACGCCTGTACGGCACTGATTGACCTGCTGGTATGGTCCGCGTCAAGGGTGGCGGCCTCGGCCGCACGCTCCCTAAGACGAACCGCGATCAGCAGTGTGGCGACCGTGTAGTTCCGCCTCTTCCGCCGCTGGTCCGAAGTAGACCTGGGCAGTGTTCACGCGAGACAACCCCCGTGTGCAGAACGTGAATGTGTGTTCTGCGAACCGTGGGGTAGCCGCCTCCGACGTCCCGATGCGTATCGGGTACGTTAAGTCCAGATCGTGACGATTCCCCCGGCGGAGTGAACGCCGGCCGGGAGAACCGGAAGGAGCCCAGTGGGCGCGCTGGTATTGGCCGAGGGTGCTGTGTTCGCACCGCCCGGCGCCGAAAGCTTCGAGTTGCCGGCGTTGTTCGGCAACGTCACCAAGCCGATGCTGCTAGTCGTGCTCTCGGTGGTCATCATCGCGACGTACTTCCTGCTGGCGACCCGCAAGCTGCAGGTCGTGCCCGGCAAGGGGCAGTTCGTCGCCGAGTCCATCTACGACTTCAGCCGCAACAACATCGCGCGCGAACAGATCGGCTCGAAGGACTTCAAGCGGTATGTGCCGCTCGTTTTCTCGTTGTTCACTTTCGTACTGGTGAACAACCTCTACGGGATCATCCCGTTGCTCCAGTTCCCGACCATGGCGCGATTCGGTTTCCCGGTCGCCCTGGCGGTCCTCGTCGTCTACCCGGTGTACCACTACGCGGGCTTCAAGAAGCACGGCTTCGCCGGCTACTTCAAGAAGGAACTCGCGCCCCCGGGTGTGCCGAAGGCGGTCCTGCCGCTCTTCTCGCTGATCGAGTTCGCGGAGAAGTTCTTCCTCAACCCGCTCACGCTCGCCATCCGTGTTTTCGCCGCCATGTTCGCCGGTCACCTGATCCTGGCGGTGTTCACCCTCGGCGGCACGTTCCTGCTGACCGAGACGTCGAGCTGGGCGCTCAAGCCGGTTTCGCTCGTGGCCTGGATCTTCGCCATCGGGATGACCTTCCTCGAGGCCTTCATCCAGGTGCTGCAGGCCTACATCTTCGCCCTGCTTTCGGCGGGGTACATCGGCGCCGCGCTGGCGTCGGAGCACTGAGAACACAAGCCCCCGATCCACGCGAGCGCGTGGACCGAAGTGAAGGGAAACGCACGTGAGCAACATCGTTCTGGCCCAGGCCGCCGCCGAGCAGGCCGTCAACATCAACCCCGGCCTCGCCGCCATCGGTTACGGCCTCGGCGCGATCGGCCCGGGCATCGGTGTGGGCCTGATCTTCGCCGCGGTCATCAACGGCACCGCGCGTCAGCCGGAGGCCCAGGGCAAGCTGCAGGGCATCGGCTTCTCGACCTTCGTGCTGACCGAGGTTCTGGCCCTGATCGGCATCGTCATCTACTTCATCGCCTCCGCCGCCTGAGTCAGCAGCTCATCGCTTAAGGAGACGCCGTGCTGAAGAGTGCAATGCTCCTCGCCGCTGAAGGCGAGACGCACAACCCGATCATCCCCGACATCTCGGAGCTGATCCTCGGCATCGTCGCCTTCCTGATCCTGCTGTTCATCCTCAAGAAGTACGTCGTCCCTCGCTTCGAGGCCGCGTACGAAGAGCGTGCGCAGAAGATCGAGGGTGGCATCGAGAAGGCCGAGAAGGCCCAGGCCGAAGCCGAAGCCGCGCTGGCGCAGTACAAGGCGCAGCTGGCCGAAGCCCGGTCCGAGGCCGCGAAGATCCGTGACGACGCCCGGCTCGAAGCCGAGCAGATCAAGGCGGAACTGCGGGCCGACGCCGAGGCCGAGTCCCAGCGGATCGTCGCCCAGGGGCAGGCCCAGCTGCAGGCCCAGAAGGCGCAGATCATCGCCGAGCTGCGGGCCGACATGGGCCGCAACGCCGTGGAGCTGGCCAGCCGCATCGTCGGCGAGTCGCTCGAAGACGAGGCGCGCCGTCGTGGCACCGTCGACCGGTTCCTCGCGGAACTGGACACCGCCGGTGCTGCTGGTGGGGCGGGGAAGTAGACCGGAATGACGCTGCATGCTGCGAGCCGTGAAGCGCTCGGCCTCGCCGAGGAACGCCTCGGCGAGGTTCTGGCCGACGCGGGAGCCGACGCGGCCACGGTCGGCGACGAGCTGCTCTCGGTCGTCGACCTGCTGGACCGGGAGATCGGCCTGCGCCGGGCGTTGAGCGACGCTTCGACGACGCCGGAGGCGCGCACCGACCTGGCGCGCCGGCTGTTCGACGGCAAGGTGTCCGAACCGGCCCTCAAGGTGCTCGACACCGTGGCGGGCAGCCGCTGGTCCAGCCCTCGTGAGCTGACCGACGGGCTCGAGTCGCTCGGCCGCTCGGCTCTGCTGACCGCGGCCGAGAAGACCGGGAACGTCGACACCGTCGAGTCCCAGCTGTTCCAGGTCGCCCGCGTGGTGGCCCACCACCCGGAGCTCGAGACCGCGCTGTCGGACCTCGCCGGTCCCGCCGACGCGAAGCGCGCGCTGGTGCGCGGGCTGTTCGCCGACAAGGTGGACGTGGTCACCGAGACCCTCGTCGAGCAGGTCGTCCGCCGGGCCAAGGGCCGCGGCGTCGGCGTCGGGCTCGACAAGCTGGTGAAGCTGGCCGCGGAGCGCCGTCAGCGTTCGGTCGCGTACGTGACCAGCGCGAGCGCCCTGTCCGACGAGCAGACCGCCCAGCTGGGCTCGAAGCTCAACGACATCTACGGACGGCCGATCGCCCTGCACGTCGAGGTCGACCCCCGGCTCGGCGGCGGGCTCGTCGTCCGCGTCGGCGACGAGGTCATCGACGGGAGCGCGTCGGGTCAGCTGGCGGCCCTGCGCAGGCGGCTGGCCCGGGCCTAGCCCGGGTCACACAAGACTTTGCATACTGGCAAGAACGAAGCGAGAGCGGGAAAGACATGGCCGAGCTGACGATCTCCTCGGATGAGATCCGTAGCGCGATCGAGAACTACGTCTCGAGTTACGCCCCGGACGTGAGCCGGGAAGAAGTTGGCGTCGTGATCGACGCGGGTGACGGTATCGCCCACGTCGAGGGCCTCCCCTCGGCCATGGCCAACGAGCTGCTCGAGTTCCCCGGCGGCGTCCTGGGCGTCGCACTGAACCTGGACGCGCGCTCCATCGGTGCCGCGATCCTCGGCGACTTCGAAAGCATCGAAGAGGGCCAGCAGGTCAAGCGCACCGGCCAGGTCCTGTCCGTGCCGGTCGGCGACGGCTACCTCGGCCGCGTCGTCAACCCGCTGGGCGCCCCGATCGACGGTCTCGGCGACATCGAGACCACCGACCGCCGCCCGCTGGAGGTCAAGGCTGCTTCGGTGGTCGAGCGCCAGCCGGTGTCGGAGCCGCTGCAGACCGGCATCACCGCCATCGACGCGATGACCCCGATCGGGCGCGGCCAGCGCCAGCTGATCATCGGTGACCGCAAGACGGGCAAGACCGCCGTCGCCGTGGACACGATCATCAACCAGAAGTCCAACTGGGACACCGGCGACGAGAAGAAGCAGGTCCGCTGCATCTACGTCGCGATCGGCCAGAAGGGCTCCACGATCGCCGCGGTCAAGAAGTCCCTCGAGGACGCGGGCGCGATGGAGTACACCACCATCGTCGCCGCCCCGGCTTCGGACTCGGCCGGCTTCAAGTGGATCGCGCCGTACACCGGCTCGGCCATCGGCCAGCACTGGATGTTCGAGGGCAAGCACGTCCTCATCGTGTTCGACGACCTGACCAAGCAGGCCGACGCGTACCGCGCGATCTCGCTGCTGCTGCGCCGCCCGCCGGGCCGCGAGGCCTTCCCCGGCGACGTCTTCTACTTGCACTCCCGTCTCCTCGAGCGGTGCGCGAAGCTCTCGGACGAGCTGGGCGCCGGCTCGCTGACCGGGCTGCCGATCATCGAGACGAAGGCCAACGACGTGTCGGCCTACATCCCGACGAACGTCATCTCGATCACCGACGGCCAGTGCTTCTTCCAGTCGGACCTGTTCAACGCCGGTCAGCGCCCGGCCATCGACGTGGGTATCTCGGTGTCCCGCGTGGGTGGTGCAGCGCAGGTCAAGGCGATGAAGTCGGTCTCCGGCTCGCTCCGCATCGACCTGTCCCAGTACCGCGAGCTGGAGGCGTTCGCCGCCTTCGCCTCGGACCTCGACGACGCCTCCAAGGCGCAGCTCGAGCGCGGTGCCCGGCTGTACGAGGTGCTCAAGCAGCCGCAGTACTCGCCGATCCCGGTCGAGGAGCAGGTCTGCACGGTGTGGCTGGGCACGAACGGCCACTACGACTCGGTCCCGACCGAGGACGTGCGCCGCTTCAACCACGAGTTCCTCGACTCGGCCCGCCGCAAGCACGACGACGTCCTCGGCGCGATCCGCGACTCGGGCAAGTTCGAGGACGCGACCGCCGACAAGCTGGTCGCCGCGGTGAACGAGTTCAAGAAGGAGTTCACCACCTCCGAGGGCAAGTCCCTGGTCGAGTCGGACGCCGACGCGATGGACTCCGACAAGGTCGGGCAGGAGACCGTCAAGGTCAACAAGCCCGCCCCGAAGAAGTGAGCTGATAGCTCATGGCCGCACAACTCCGGGAACTTCGGTCGCGCATCAAGGCGACCAAGTCGATCGGCAAGATCACCAAGGCGATGGAGCTCATCGCCACCGCGCGCATCACCAAGGCGCGGGCGAAGGTCGCCGCTTCCCGGCCGTACGCCGACGAGATCACCAAGGTGCTCTCGGCGCTGGCCGGTGCGGCGGCCAACCTCGACCACCCCATGCTGGTCGAGCGCCCGAACCCGAAGCGGGCCGCTGTCCTGGTCGTGACCAGTGACAAGGGCCAGTGCGGTGGTTACAACTCCAACGTGCTGCGCGCGACCGAGGAGCTCCTCGCCCTGCTCCGCAAGGAGGGCAAGGAAGCCCGCGTCTACGTGACCGGCAACAAGGGCCTGAACTACTACCGGTTCCGCAACCGCGACGTGGTGGACGGCTGGACGGGCTTCTCCGACCAGCCGGGCTACACCGACGCGGTCGCGGCCGGTGAGGCCCTCGTGGCGTCGTTCATGTCCGGCGTCGACGACGAGCACGGGAACGCCGACGGTGTCGAGGGTGTCGACGAGATCCACATCGTCTACACCGAGTTCGTGTCGATGCTGACCCAGCGCCCGATCGCCAAGCGCGTCGCGCCGCTCGAGGTCGAGTACTCCGAAGGGGAAGAGGAGAAGCCCGCCGGGCTGCTCCCCAGCTACGAGTTCGAGCCGAGTGCCGACAAGCTGCTGGACGCGCTCCTGCCGAAGTACATCAACACGCGGCTCTACGCGGCGTTGCTCGAGTCGGCGGCGTCCGAGCTGGCCGCCCGCCGGACGGCCATGAAGGCCGCGTCGGACAACGCGAACGACCTGGTGGGGAACCTGACGCGGGAGATGAACCAGGCCCGCCAGGCGCAGATCACCCAGGAGATCTCCGAAATCGTCGGTGGCGCGAACGCGCTCACCGCAGCAGGAAGTGATGATTGATGACCAGTACTGAAGCCCCGCGCGCCAAGGGGCGCATCGTGTCGGTGACCGGTCCGGTCGTCGACGTCGAGTTCCCGCGCGGTTCCGTGCCCGACCAGTTCAACGCGCTCAAGGTCGAGATCGAGTTCGAGCAGCTCCGCAAGACCGTGACGCTCGAGGTCGCCTCCCACCTGGGTGACAACCTCGTCCGCACCATCTCGCTGCAGCCGCAGGACGGTCTCGTCCGCGGGGCCGAGGTCACCGACACCGGCGGCCCGATCACTGTTCCGGTGGGCGACAAGGTCAAGGGCCACGTCTACAACGCCCTCGGCGAGTGCCTCGACGAGCCCGGCTACGGCGACGACCTCGAGCGCTGGGGCATCCACCGCAACCCGCCGTCCTTCGACCAGCTCGAAGGCAAGACGGAGATGCTGGAGACCGGCCTCAAGGTCGTCGACCTGCTCACCCCGTACGTCCAGGGTGGCAAGATCGGCCTGTTCGGCGGCGCCGGCGTGGGCAAGACGGTGCTCATCAAGGAGATGATCACCCGTGTCGCCCGGAACTTCGGTGGTACGTCGGTGTTCGCCGGGGTCGGCGAGCGCACCCGTGAGGGCAACGACCTCTTCCTGGAGATGAGCGAAGACGGCGTCATCAACGACACCGCCCTCGTGTTCGGCCAGATGGACGAGCCGCCGGGCACGCGTATGCGCGTCGCCCTGTCCGCGCTGACCATGGCGGAGTACTTCCGCGATGTGCAGAACCAGGACGTGCTGCTGTTCATCGACAACATCTTCCGGTTCACCCAGGCCGGTTCCGAGGTGTCGACCCTGCTGGGCCGCATGCCTTCGGCCGTGGGTTACCAGCCGACGCTGGCCGACGAGATGGGCCAGCTGCAGGAGCGGATCACCTCGACCCGGGGCCGGTCGATCACCTCGATGCAGGCGATCTACGTCCCCGCGGACGACTACACCGACCCGGCCCCGGCCGCGACGTTCGCCCACCTGGACGCCACCACCGAGCTTTCGCGTGGTGTCTTCCAGAAGGGCATCTTCCCGGCGGTGGACCCGCTGGCGTCGACGTCGACGATCCTCGACCCGGCCATCGTCGGCGAGGACCACTACCGCGTGGCCTCCGAGGTCATCCGGATCCTGCAGAAGTACAAGGAACTGCAGGACATCATCGCGATCCTCGGTATGGACGAGCTCTCGGAAGAGGACAAGCTCACCGTCCAGCGCGCCCGCCGGATCGAGCGCTTCCTCTCGCAGAACATGCTGGTCGCGGAGGCGTTCACGCAGATCCCGGGCTCGACGGTGCCGCTGTCGGAGACCATCGAGTCGTTCGACCGCATCGCCAAGGGTGACTTCGACCACTACCCGGAGCAGGCGTTCCTGGGTATCGGTGGCCTCGAAGACCTCGAGAAGAAGTACAAGGAAATCACCAAGAAGTGACTTCCCTGAGGCGGCGGGGGCGGTGTCCACTGTGGACTCGAGCCCCCGCCGTTCTCATACCGGGATACGGACCTATTACACTCGGTGGTAACACCCCGAGCGAAGGAGTGCTACGTGGCTGAGATGTCCGTGGAGCTGGTGGCTGTCGAGCGCCGTCTCTGGTCGGGTACCGCCACTTTCGTGGTGGCCCAGACCACCGAAGGCGAAATCGGCATCATGGCCGGTCACGAGCCCGTGCTCGGGCAGCTCGTCGAGGGTGGCGTGGTCAAGGTGACGACCACCGACGGCGACTCGGTGTTCGCGGCCGTGCACGGCGGTTTCCTGTCGGTCACCGGCACCGGGGTGAGCATTCTCGCGGAGAGCGCCGAGCTCTCCGACGAGATCGACGTAGAAGCGGCGAAGGCGGCCCTGACCGGGGACGACGAGACCGAGCGGGCGAGGGCCTCGGCCCAGCTCCGCGCAGCAGGTCAGTCGGCCTGAGCGAGCGACGGGCAGGAGCCGGGCCGTGCAGATCACCGTGGTGGTAGTCGGGCTCCTGATCGTGCTCGTGGTGCTGGCCGGCTGGTACGGCCAGCGGTGGATCCGGATGCGCCGCGGCGGTGGCGTGAGCGTCGCGCTGCGGTGGCGTCCGGACAACGCGCGGGCCAGCTGGCACCTGGGGCTCGGCCGCTACGAGGGTGACGAGTTCGTCTGGTACCGCGTGTGGAGCCTGCGCAGCGGCCCGGACCGCGTCTTCCAGCGGGCGAGCATGCAGATCGCCGACCGCCGTGACCCGTCCGGCACCGAGGCCTACGCCGTTCCCGAAGGTGCGATCGTGCTGCGCTGCGAGTCCGAGACCCAGGAGGCGATCGAGATCGCCATGGGCCCGGGCGCGCTCACCGGGTTCCTCTCGTGGCTCGAATCCGCCCCGCCCGGGCGACGCCTGCCGCGCGCTTCCTGACGCTGTTTGTCTCACCCTGCTGTCTCAAACCGAGACAGCCACGGCCGCCGTTTTGGCCTACGGTTGAGCGCATGATCTTCATCGTGGTAAAGTTCCCGGTCAAACCGGAGCACGCCGAAGCCTGGCCGGACATCGTGGCGGACTACACCAAGAACACCCGCGGCGAGGCGGGCAACCGGTTCTTCGAGTGGTCCCGCAGCCTCGAGGACAAAAACACGTACGTGCTGGTCGAGGGCTTCGAGGGGCAGGACGCCGCCGTCGCGCACGTCGGCTCCGACCACTTCAAGTGGGCCGTCGCGAACCTGGGTGCCTACATCTCGGACAACCCGCAGATCATCAACGTCCAGGACGCCTCCGACTGGGGCCCGATGGCCGAGATCCAGCCCCACTAAACTGGGGGCCGTGACTCTCGTCGACATCCCCGGCTCCAAGTCCGTCACCGCCCGTGGCCTGTTCCTGGCCGCCGCCGCGCGGGGTACCACCGTGCTCGGCCGTCCGCTGCATTCGGACGACACGGAGGGCTTCGCCGAGGGGCTCGTGAAGCTCGGCTACCAGGTCGACCGGCAGCCGGACGCCTGGACGATCGAGGGCCGGCCTTCCGGGCCGGGTGTCGCCGAGGCGGACGTCTTCTGCCGCGACGGCGCCACCACGGCCCGCTTCCTGCCCGCGCTCGCCGCGGCCGGCACCGGCACGTTCCACTTCGACGCGTCCGACCAGATGCGCCGCCGTCCGCTGGGGCCGCTGACCGACGCGCTGCAGGAGCTGGGCGTCGACCTGACCTTCGAGGGCGAGCCGGGCCACCACCCGCTGACCGTCCGCGCGAACGGCGTCAAGGGCGGCGACCTGACCCTCGACGCGGGCCTGTCGTCGCAGTTCCTGACGGCGTTGCTGCTGCTCGGGCCGCTGACCGCGGAGGGGCTGCGGATCACGGTGACCGACCTCGTGTCGGTGCCGTACGTCGAGATCACGCTGGAGATGATGCGGCGTTTCGGCGTCGAGGTCCGCCGTGAGGGCCAGACGTTCGTCGTCCCGGCGCGGCCGTACCAGGCCTGCGACTACCCGGTGGAGCCCGACGCGTCGACGGCCAGCTACTTCCTGGCCGCGGCGGCCGTCACCGGCCGCACGGTGACCATCCCCGGCCTGGGTTCGACGGCGCTGCAGGGGGACGTGCGGTTCGTGGACGTCCTGGAGCGGATGGGCGCCCACGTCCAGCTCGAAGAGGACTCGGTGACCGTCGCGGGCCCTTCGGAAGGCCTGCGCGGCGTCACGGTCAACATGCGCGACATCTCCGACACGGTCCCGACGCTGGCGGCGATCGCGCCGTTCGCCTCCGGGCCGGTGCGGATCGAGGACGTCTACAACACGCGCATCAAGGAGTGCGACCGCCTGGACGCGTGCGAGGAGAACCTGCGCGCGCTCGGCATCCAGGTCGAGACGGGTCGCGACTGGATCGAAATCCAGCCCGGTGTCCCGGCCGGCGCGCTGGTCAAGTGCCGCCGCGACCACCGGATCGCGATGGCGTTCAGCATCACCGGCCTGCTGGTCGACGGCATCACGCTGGACGACCCGGAGTGCGTGAAGAAGACGTTCCCCGGCTTCCACCAGGCCCTGCGGTCGCTGCGCGACAGCTGGGGGATCTAGGAGGGCTGGCCGCCCGGCTGCCACAGCACGTCACCCTCGGGGTTGGCCAGCCGGGCCAGGATGAACAGCAGGTCCGAGAGCCGGTTGAGGTACTTCACCGCGATCGGGTTCGTCGTCTCCGGCTCGGCCTCGTACAGCTCCCACGCGCTCCGCTCCGCGCGGCGGGACACCGTGCGCGCCTGGTGCAGGAACGCCGCGCCCGGCGTGCCGCCCGGCAGGATGAACGACGTCAGCTTGGGCAGGCGGTCGTTGAAGTCGTCGCACCAGCCCTCGAGCCGCTCCAGGTACTTCTCGGTGATGCGCAGCGGCGGGTACGGCGGGTCGTCCTGGATCGGCAGGCACAGGTCGGCGCCGACGTCGAAGAGATCGTTCTGCAGCGTGCGCAGGACGTCCGTGATCTCGGCCGGCAGCCCGCCCATGGCGACGGCGAGCCCGATGACCGAGTTCGCCTCGTCGGTGTCGGCGTAGGCCCCCAGGCGGGGGGACGTCTTCGGCACGCGCGAGCCGTCGCCGAGCGCGGTCGTGCCGTTGTCGCCGACCTTGGTGTACACGCGGTTGATGCGAACGACCATGAACTCACCATAGCGGCCCCCGCCCGGGCCGAATCCGGGCGAGAGGGCATGATTGGCGGCCATGAGCGAGCACTTCGACGTGCATGGCGGAGCCCGGCTGGTCGGCGAGGTCGACGTGGTCGGCGCGAAGAACAGCGTGCTGAAACTGATGGCCGCCGCCCTCCTCGCGGAGGGCACCACGACCATCACGAACTGCCCGCAGATCCTCGACGTCCCGCTGATGGGCGACGTGCTGCGGAGCGTCGGCTGCGAGGTCGTCATCGAGGGCGACACCGCCACGATCACGACGCCCGCCGAGCTTTCGCACCGCGCGGACTCGGCGGCGATGGGCAAGCTGCGCGCGTCCGTCTGCGTGCTGGGGCCGCTGGTCGGCCGGCTGAAGCAGGCCGTCGTGGCGCTGCCGGGCGGTGACGCGATCGGCTCGCGGCCGCTGGACATGCACCAGAACGGCCTCCGCAAGCTGGGCGCGACGAGCACCATCGAGCACGGCTGCGTCGTCGCGAAGGCCGACACGCTGGTCGGCGCGCAGATCTGGCTGGACTTCCCGAGCGTCGGCGCGACCGAGAACATCCTGATGGCCGCCGTCCTCGCCGAGGGCACCACGGTGATCGACAACTGCGCGCGCGAGCCCGAGATCGTCGACATCTGCACGATGCTCGTGGAGATGGGCGCGAAGGTCGAGGGCGCCGGCACGTCGACGCTGACCGTGCACGGCGTGGAGCAGCTGCACCCGACCCAGCACAGCGTGATCGGCGACCGGATCGTCGGCGCGACGTGGGCCTTCGCGGCGTCGATGACCCGCGGCGACCTGACCGTGCGCGGGGTCAACCCGCACCACCTCGACCTGGTGCTGAACAAGCTGCAGCTGGCCGGCGCCGACGTCACCACGTTCGGCGACAAGGGTTTCCGCATCGTGCAGCCCGAGCGGCCGCAGGCGGTCGACTGGGTCACCCTGCCGTACCCGGGTTTCGCGACCGACCTGCAGCCGTTCGCGGTCGCGCTGTCGGCGGTTTCCGAAGGCACGTCGATGATCACGGAGAACGTCTACGAGGCGCGGTTCCGCTTCATCGAGGAGATGATCCGGCTTTCCGGCGACGCCCGCACCGACGGCCACCACGCGGTGGTCCGCGGCGTCGAGCGGCTCTCGAGCGCCCCGGTCTGGGCGTCGGACATCCGCGCGGGCGCCGGCCTGGTGCTGGCCGGGCTGTGCGCGGACGGCGTCACCGAGGTCTGGGACGTCTTCCACATCGACCGCGGCTACCCGCACTTCGTCGAGAACCTGAACCGCCTGGGCGCGAACATCAAGCGCGTCAGCGGCGAGCCCGACCGGACCTAGCCGCGATCCAGGTATCGTAAACTTCTGTAAACCGGTGGACAGGGGGTTGCGATGACGGCGCTACCCGACTGGATGGTGCTTCCGCCCGAAGGCCTCACGGTCGACGGGTATGACGCGCTGCCCGAAGCCGTCTGCCGCGTGATTGAGATCGTCGATGGAGCGATTGTCGTGAACCCGGCTCCACGCCGCCCCCACCAGAAGATCATCCGGCGGATGTCCTACGCGCTCGAAGAGGCGTGCGGGGCCGAACTGGCCGTCGAGTTCGACGTCGACCTCCGGCTGCGGGACGTGCCACTGCTCAATCGCCGTCCCGACCTGGTGGTCTACGACGCGACCCTGGATGCGGACGCGGTACTGCGTCCGGAGCACTGCTCCCTGGTGATCGAGGTGATGTCACCGGGGTCGATCACCGCGGACCAGACCGACAAGCCCGCAGAATACGCTCGCGCCGGGATTCCGCACTTCTGGCGTGTCGAGAACGAGACGGACGACGTCCGCGGGCTCACGATCTTCTGCTATCGGCTCGACCCGACGACCGGCGTCTACACCTCTTCCGGCGCCCACAAGGGAAAGCTGGCCGTCTCGGATCCGTTCGACCTCGCGATGGATCTGGCCGACCTGCTCTGAGTCAGGCGTCCTGCGCGCCCAGTGCGCGCAGGACGTACTCCAGCAGACGCTCCAGGTAGTCCGGCTCCACCGGGGCCCGGCGGACCACCATGCGCCAGTAGATCGGTGCGCCCAGGACGTCCATCGCCATCTCGACGTCCAGGTCCGCCGGCAGCTCGCCCCGGTCCATCGCACGCCGCAGCATCACCTCCGCGCGGTCGCGCCGGGGGACGCCGATGCTCGAGCGCGCGCTTTCGGCCATCTCCGGGTTCCGCGCGCCTTCCGCGACGAGGTCCGGCAGGATCCGCGAGAACAGCGGGTGCGTGAGCCAGTCGATCATCGCCTGCAGCGTCACCCGCAGGTCGCCGCGCAGTGAACCGGTGTCCTCGAGCACCGCGCGGGACACGCTGAACTCCGCGACCACCGCGGTGATCATCTCGTGCTTCGACGTCCACCGCCGGTACAGCGCGCTCTTGCCGACCCCGGCTCGCTTCGCCACGGCCTCCATCGACAGCCGCCCGTAACCCTGTTCGGCGAGCTCGTGCAGCACCGCGTCCGTGATGGCCTGGGTGACTTCGGGCTGGAGGACCGCGGCGCCGGTCGGGGTGCGTGCCATGAGCGGCAGTCTAGCGGGTGGACGAGACGGTACCGTCCCGTCTATATTGACGTCGGGACGGTACCGTCTCGTCCAAACGTTCAAGGAGGCATCCGTGCGACCGAGCGAACTCGTCGAGCACGCGCTCGACCTGCTGGTGAAGCACGACATGGCCGGGTTCGCCGGCCTGTGGGCCGAGGGCGGCGTCCTCGAGTTCCCGTTCGCCGCGGCGGGCTACCCGGCCCGCGTCGAGGGCCGGGACGCCATCGCCGACTACCTGCGCGGCTACCCCGACCTGCTCGACATCCGGGCGATCACCGCGAAGACCGTGCACGAGACCGCCGACCCGGCCGTGGTGGTCGTGGAAATGACTGCTGCGGGTGTCGTCGTCGCGACGCAGAAGCCGTACGAGCTGTCGTACATCGCCGTGCTGACCGTCGAAGACGGCGAGATCCGGCGCTACCGCGACTACTGGAGCCCGCTCGCCGCGGCCGAGCTGATGGGTGGCGTCGACGAGCTGATCTCGGCGTTCGCCGGGAGCGACCGTGGCTGACGTCCTGGTGCTCGGCGGCACCGGCACCACGGGGAGCCGGGTGGTCGCGGGCCTGCGCGCCCTCGGTGTCACCGCGCGGGCCGCCACGCGCAAGGTGAGCGAACCCGGCCAGGTGCGCTTCGACTGGACCGACCGCGGCTCGCAGGTCGCCGCGCTGCGGGACGTCGCCGCGGTGTACCTGCTCGCCCCGATCGGCGAGGCCGAGCCGGCGCGCCTGGTCGCACCCTTCCTGGCCGACGCGCTCGACGCCGGCGTGCGCCGGGTCGTGCTGCTCAGCTCGTCGGCCGTCACCGAGGACTCACCCGGGCTCGGCGAGCTGCAGCGCCTGGTGCGCACGGCGCCGGAGTGGGCCGTGCTGAAGCCGTCGTGGTTCATGCAGAACTTCACCGGCGAGCACCTCGTCGCCCAAGGCGTGCGGGACGGCGAGATCGTCACCGCCACCGGGGACGGCCGGGTGGCGTTCGTCGACGCCGGCGACATCGCGGCGGTCGCCGTCCGCGCGCTGACCGACGCCGAACCGCACAACACCGAACACGTCCTGACCGGCCCTTCGGCGTTGAGCTACGCCGAGGCGGCCGGGATCGTCGCCGCGCACACCGGACGTCCGGTGCGCCACCGCGCGGTGAGCACCGCCGAGTTCGCCGCTTTGGTTGCGGCGTCGGGGATTCCGGCGGAGTTCGCCAACGTCCTCGCCGCGCTCGACGAGGACATCCGGCGCGGCACCGAAGACCGCGTCACCCCGGCCGTCGAACAGGTCACCGGCCGGCCCGCCCGCTCGTTCCGCACCTTCGTGGAGGAGGAAATCCGATGAAGCAGCTCATGTTCACCGAGGACCCGCAGTTCTGGTTCGAAACCCTGCGCCTGTTCGGCCACGCGGCTTACGGCGGCTCGGACTTCGGCGAGGTGCTCGCCGCGGCGTCGACCGTGACGCCGGGGGACTACGACAGCTGGCACGACGCCTACCGCCGCCTGGCCGACCGGCTGTACGCCGAAGCGGCCGACGCGAGCCCGGTCACCGCGCGGGACCTGCTGCTGCGCGCGTCGACGTACTACTTCTCGGCGGACTTCTTCCTGCACGGCGACCCGGCGGACCCGCGGATCGCGGCGGCGTACGACCGCAGCGTCGAGTGCTTCCGTCGCGCGGCCGTCGCCGAGCCGGTCGAAATCCCTTACGAGGGAACGGTTCTGCAGGGCTACTTCTACCGCGCGCCCGGCGCCGGGCCGAAGCCGGTCGTGGTGATGCACAGCGGTTTCGACGGCAGCGCCGAGGAACTCCACTTCTTCGGCGCGGCGTCCGGCGCCGAGCGCGGCTACCACGTGCTGACCTTCGACGGCCCCGGCCAGCCGGCCGCGATGCACCGCGACAAGCTCGTGTTCCGGCCGGACTGGGAGCACGTCGTCACGCCGGTGGTGGACTTCGTGCTCGGGCTCGACGGTGTCGACCCGGAGCGGATCGCCCTGCTGGGCGTGAGCCTGGGTGGCGTGCTCGCCCCGCGCGCGGCGGCGTTCGAGCCGCGGCTGGCGGCGGTCGTCGCGGTCGACGGCGTCTACGACGCGGGTTCCGCGGTGACGTCGATGCTGCCATGGGACCGCGACGAGATCGTCCGCCGCGCTCGCGCGGAGCACGACGACGAGTTCGACGCGCTGCTCGCCGCCGGCCGGCAGGCCAACTCGACGCTGCGCTGGGCGTGCGACCACGGCCGCTACGTCCTGGGCGCGGCGACCGACCGCGAGTTCGTCGCGAAGTACCTCGAGTACACGCTCGACGGCGGCATCGCGGAGAAGATCACGTGCCCGACGCTGATCTGCGAAGCGGCGGACGACCTGTTCTTCGGCGGCGAGACGGAAACCGAGCCGCGCCGGCTGTACGCGCACGTGAACGCGCCGAAGACGCTGCTGACGTTCACTGCGGAGGAAGGCGCGGACGCCCACTGCCACGTCGGCGCCCAGCGGCTCGCGGCCGGCCGCATCTACGACTGGCTGGACCGCACGCTCTAGCCGACCCCCGCCCTCCCAGGGGGGCGTGCCCATGTCCAGTCTATCGGCACGCACCGACGAAACCGGCCGAGAAGGCGCGCGGCGGAACCTTTGTCCACAACGCGTCGGCGCTGTGGACAAAGGTCAGCCTTCGAGGGCCAAAGCCGCGCCGAAGCCGAGCAACGCCGTGCCCGTCACGCCGTCCATCGCTCGGCGCACCTTGCGCCGTTGCAGCCAGCCTCGTACCCGGTGCACGAACACCAGCAGCAGCACCTGCCACACCACACCCAGCGCCGCGACCGTGTACGCCAGCAGCAGCGAGTCCGCGAAACCCGACTCGGGGGTCAGGAACTGCGGCAGCACCGACAGGTACAGCACGATCACCTTCGGGTTGGTGATGTTGGAGAGGAACCCCTCCCGGAACCGCCGGCTCCGGGAGGCGCGAGCGCGCCGGACGTCGTCCAGTGCCTCGTAATCACCGCGCCAAGCGCCGCGCAGGGCCTGGATGCCCAGGTACACCAGGTAGGCCGCGCCGAGCCACTTCACCGTCTCGAACACCGGCTGGTAGCGGGTGATCACCGCGCCCAGGCCGAGTGCGGCCGCCGTGCCCTGCAGGAAGTTCGCGACGCTGATCCCGGCGCACGCCCAGCCGCCGCCGCGCGCGCCGCCGGTGAGGGCGTTCTTCAGCACCACCATCGTGTCCGGGCCCGGCATCATCGCCAGCAACGCCATCATCGCCGCGAACCCGGCGTAGGTGCCCCACGTCATCAGGACTCCAGGGCGAGGGCCGCGCCGAAGCCGACCAGGGCGGTGCCGGTGACGCCGTCGAGCGTGCGGCGGACCCGCCGCCGCCCGAGCCACGCGCGCACGCGGTGCACGAACACCAGCAGCACCAGCAGCCACAGCCCGCCGATCACCGCGACGGTGTAGGCCAGCGCGAGCGCGTCCCCCGTCGTCGTGCGCACCGGGTCGAGGAACTGCGGCAGCACCGACAGGTACAGCACGAGCACCTTCGGGTTGGTGATGTTGGACAGGAACCCTTCGCGGAACCGCCGGAAGCCCCCGCCGCGACGTCGTTGCTGCGTCTGCTCGACGACGTCGTAGTTCCCGCGGAATGCGCCGCGCAGCGCCTGGAACCCGAGGTAGACCAGGTAGGCCGCGCCGACCCACTTGAGGGCGAGGAACACCGGCTGCGACTTCGCGATGAGCACGCCGAGCCCGAGCGCGGCGGCGCTGCCCTGCACGACGTTCCCGCTGACGATCCCGAGCGACGCGAGCAGCCCGCCGCGGAATCCGCCGGACAGCGCGTTCTTCAGCATCACCATCGTGTCCGGCCCCGGCGCCAGCACGATCAGGACCACGATGACCAGGTAACTCCCGTACGAACTCCACGTCACGGCTGCCCACGCTAACCGACGGGTATCGGTCCGGTCTCGCGGATTTCCGTCACACCGCCCGGCGCGTGGTTTGCCCGTACAAGGCGCTGCTGATCTCGCTGACTTTCGGCTGGATCTTCCCGGCCGAGCTGCCCGAACCCCTCACCTTCGCCGACGCCGAAGATCGGCGCCTGCACCGGACCACCCGCCTCGACAGCTACGCCGAACGCGATCTCCGGTTCCGCCAGATCAACCACGCACAGAGGGTGTTCGAGCACGTACAGCGTGCTCGGCATTCGGCGCCGGGCACCTCGGCAGAGTAGTGTTCGGCCATGTCAGCAGGGGAAATCGATCTTCTACCCGGTGAGCGCGTGCTCTGGGCGGGAGAGCCGGTCCAGCGCCCGTTGTACGTCGCCGCCGACGGGGTGATCGCCCCCGCCGGACTCGTCGTCGCCGCGGCCGCGCTGTGGTTCCTCCTCACGCAGCAGCCCGCGGGCGCGGGCATGCTCGCCGGAGTGGTGCTGCTCGTGGCCGGCGTGTACGGCGCGATCGGCCGCTCCGCCGTCCGCTACCTCGCGCTCGGCCGGACGACCTACGCCGTGACGGACAGCCGGATCATCGCGCGGTCGGGCCTGTTCCGGCAGAAGGAACTCGCCAGCGAACTGGCCACCCTGTCGCCGCCGGTCCTCAAGCGCGGCGGCACGGGCACCGGCACGATCAGCTTCGGCGACACCGGATCGGTGACGCTGATCGGCGTCGGCGAGCCGAAGCGCGTCCGCGACCTGCTCACCAAGGCCATCGACGAGGCGAAGAGCCGCCAGGCCCCGCCGGAAGCGGACAGTTCGGCTGCCTGAGAGGCAACCCGGACGCCCGCCGGAGCGTGCCTCCGGCATGCAGGCGTACACGGGTGAACAGGTGCTGTGGACGGGCAAACCGGTTCACCGGACGATCCTGAGCCGCTACGACCACATCGCCGTGCCGCTCGCGGCCGTCGTCCTCGCGGTCGTGGGGTACTTCGCGGTGGACGAGACCGCCGCCGAAAGGCCGCACGCGCTCCTGGCGATGGTCGCGTGCGGCGGGCTGCTGCTCTTCCTCGCCGGCTCGCGGGCCGTGCAGCTCCGGCGCTTGACCTACGTGCTCACCGACCGCCGGCTGGTCGTCGACACCGGCGTCGTGTGGCGGCGCACGCGGACCCAGCCCCTCGCCGAGCTGGACGTGCCGGTCGTGCTGCCGGAGCGGGGCGGCGCCGGGACCATCACCTTCGGCCCGGTCGACCCGCGGCTCGTGGCCGCGGCGCGGTACGGCGCCCACCGGATCAAGGCCGTGCCCCTCCCGATCGTGCTGACGGGCATCGCCGAACCGGAGCGAGTGCGCGCGCTGTTCGCCGAGGCGATCGGCGAAGCCCGGCGCAAACAGGCGGCCGGCGAACCGGATGATTCGCTCTTCTGACCCGAGCCGGGCAACCGGCCGGCCCGCGGGCGCGTGTCCTCTCTGTCCACTGGGGAACGGAGAAACGATGGACCTGCCGACGAACGTGCTGCTGCCGGGCGAACGCCTGCTGTGGTCGGGCCGGCCGCGGCACGCCGCGCTCGACGGCCACGACTGGTACCGCCTGGTCTTCGGTCTGGTCTGGGTATCACTGGTGCTGGGGTTTCCCTTGCTCGGGCGCGGGTCGCTCCTGCTCGTGTCGCCGATCTTCGCCGCGTTCGGGCTCGCGATCGCCTGGGGCCCGGTCGTTCTCCGGCAACGGACGCTGCGCCGGGCGGTGTACGCGGTGACCGACCGGCGGGTCGTGGTGGCCGATCGCGTCTCGGGCCGGATCCGCGCCTCGGCGTACCTGGGCGCGCTGCCGCCGCCGGTGGTGCGGGCCGGGCGCAACGGCGTCGGCGCCGTCGCCTTCGGGAGCACCGGCGGCCTGCTGGGGTCGTTGACCGGGGCCGCGAACCCGGGTGCGTTCGCGGCTCGGTCCATGAGGCTGGTCGGCCTGCCCGATGCCGGGTACGTCCGGGACCTGATCGCGCAGGCCCAGGCGCGGCTGTGGGCCGCAGGCTGAGCATGGGTCGTCACTCGGACGTGTCCGATTCCACTCCGCAGCACAAGTTACCGGCCGGTACACTCCATGGGTCGTCCAGTGCCGGAGGTGCACAGTGCCGTACCCATCCGACCACGAGCGGGATCGCCCCTGGGTGATGCGCACGTACGCGGGCCACTCCTCCGCCGCCGCGTCGAACGAGCTGTACCGGCGCAACCTGGCGAAGGGGCAGACCGGCCTCTCGGTGGCGTTCGACCTGCCGACCCAGACCGGCTACGACCCGGACCACCAGCTGAGCCGCGGTGAGGTCGGCAAGGTCGGGGTGCCGGTCTCCCACATCGGCGACATGCGGCGGCTCTTCGACGGCATCCCGCTCGCCGAGGCCAACACGTCGATGACGATCAACGCACCGGCCATGTGGCTGCTCGCGCTGTACGTCTCCGTGGCGCGCGAGCAAGCCGAAACCGAGGGCCGGAACGTCGACGAAGTCCTCGCGAAGCTCACCGGCACCACCCAGAACGACATCATCAAGGAGTACCTGTCCCGCGGGACCTACATCTTCCCGCCGGGCCCGAGCCTGCGGCTGATCACCGACATGATCGCGTGGACCGTGCACCACGTGCCGAAGTGGAACCCGATCAACATCTGCAGCTACCACCTGCAGGAGGCCGGCGCGACGCCGACGCAGGAGGTCGCGTACGCGCTGTGCACCGCGATCGCCGTGCTCGACGCCGTCCGCGACTCCGGGCAGGTCGACGCGGCCGACATGGGCAAGGTCGTCGGGCGGATCTCGTTCTTCGTCAACGCCGGCGTCCGGTTCGTCGAGGAGATGTCCAAGATGCGCGCGTTCACCGCGCTCTGGGACGAGATCACGCGGGATCGTTACGGCGTAACGGATCCGAAGGCGCGCCGGCTGCGCTACGGCGTCCAGGTCAACTCGCTCGGGCTCACCGAGGCCCAGCCGGAGAACAACGTCCAGCGGATCGTGCTGGAGATGCTCGCGGTGTCGCTCTCCCGCGGCGCGCGGGCCCGCGCGATCCAGCTGCCGGCGTGGAACGAGGCGCTCGGCCTGCCCCGGCCGTGGGACCAGCAGTGGGCGCTGCGGATGCAGCAGGTCCTCGCCTTCGAGACGGATCTGCTGGAGTACGAGGACATCTTCGACGGCTCGCACGTCATCCAGGCCAAGGTCGACGAGATCATGGCCGGCGCGCGAGAGGAGATCGCCCGCGTCCAGGACGTCGGTGGCGCGGTCGCCGCGGTCGAGAGCGGTTACATGAAGTCGCAGCTGGTCGGCTCGCTGGCCGAATACCGCCGGGGCATGGAGAACGGCGAGCGGGTCCTGGTCGGGGTCAACAAGTTCGCGACGACCGAGCCGTCACCGCTGCAGGCCGAGGGCGCGAAGGCGATCGAGACGATCGACCCGGCCGTCGAGAAGGAAGCCGTCGCGGCGCTCGAGGAGTGGCGCGGCCGGCGGGACAACGACGCCGTCGCGCGTTCCCTGGCCACGTTGAAGGAGACCGCGCAGACGTCGGCGAACCTCTTCGAGGCCACTGTGGACTGTGCGCGGGCCGGGGTGACCACCGGCGAGTGGGCCGGCGCGCTGCGCGAGGTGTTCGGCGAATACCGGGCGCCCACCGGGGTTTCCGCGGCCGCCGCCGGCGGTGGCGACCCGGGGATCGAGCGGGTCCGGGAGCGCGTCCGCGCCACCGAGGCGGAACTGGGCGAGCGGCTGCGCATCCTGGTCGGCAAGCCGGGTCTCGACGGGCACTCCAACGGCGCCGAGCAGGTCGCCGTCCGCGCCCGCGACGTCGGCTTCGAGGTCGTCTACCAGGGCATCCGGCTGACGCCCGAGCAGATCACCGCGGCCGCCGTGCAGGAGGGCGTGCACGTGGTCGGGCTGTCGGTGCTCTCCGGCTCGCACCTGGAGGTCGTGCCGCACGTCGTCGACGGCCTGCGTGCTGCCGGCGCGGGGGACATCCCGGTGATCGTCGGCGGCATCATCCCGCCCGACGACGCCGCGTTGCTGACCGAACGCGGCATCGCGCGGGTGTTCACGCCCAAGGACTACGAGCTGACCGACATCATGGACGGCATCGTCTCGCTCATCCGGGAGCGCCACGGCCTCAGCTGAGGCCGGCCAGGATGTCCTTTGTGGACTTCACGGTGGCGAACTGGTTGGCCAGGTTCGCCGCCGTGACGCGGTACAGCTCGTCGGCGGTCACCTCCGGGAGGTCGAAGGTGAACGTGGCGTCGAGCGCGAAAGTCACGTCGTAGCCGAGGTTCCCGCCCATCCGCGCGGTGGTCTCGCAGCAGAAGTTCGTCTGGATGCCGGCGACCACGAAGCTCGTGATGCCGCGCTTGCGCAGCCACGCGTCGAGGTCGACGTCGCCGAGGAACGCCGAGTTGACCTGCTTGCCGAACACCAGGTCCGGGCGCGCGCCGTCGAGTTCGGGCTTGAAGTCGTTGCCCGCCTGGCCGGGCCGCAGCGGCGAGTCCGGCTTCGCGGAGTCGTGGTGCACGAGCACCACCGGGAGCCGCCGCTCCTGCCACGCGTCGAGCAGCGCCTTCATGTTGGCCTCGGCGCCGGGGTTGTTGCGCGGGCCCCAGAAGTCCGCCTCGTCGAACCCGCGCTGGACGTCGATCAGGATGAGTGCCGTTTCGGTCATGACGTCGAGTTTCGCTGGTTCACGACGTCCAGGGGAGTGGCAGAAGACGCGCGATGCGGTACTTTTCTGCCATGCGCACGATCGGCGTCCTGCTCCTGCCCGGCACCCGGATGTTCGACCTCGCGGTGATCGGCGAGGTCTGGGGCCAGGACCGCACCGACAGCGGGATCGGCCCGTTCACCCTGCGGCTGTGCAGCCCGGGCCGGGCCCGCACGGCCGTCTCGCCCTTCGGTGACGTCGCGGCGACCCACGGGCTGGCCGGGCTCGACGGCTGCGACCTCGTCCTGGCGCCGGGTCGTGACGACCCGCTCGCCTCGGTGCCGTCATCTGCGACCGCCGCGCTGCGGCGGGCCCACCGGGCCGGGGCGACGGCCGCCGGGCTGTGCAGTGGCGCGTTCACGCTGGCCGCAGCGGGCCTGCTGGACGGCCGCCCGGCGACGACTCACTGGCGTGACCTCGACGGCCTCGCGCGCGTCGCCCCGCGCGCCGACCTGCGGCGCGACGTGCTCTACACCGACGACGGCGGCGTCCTGACCTCGGCGGGTGTGGTCGGCGGCCTCGACCTGTGTCTCTACCTGGTCCGCCGTGACCACGGCGCGGACGTCGCCGCCGCGCTCGCGCGCCGCCTGGTGATGCCGCCGGCGCGGGAAGGCGGGCAGCGCCAGTACGTCGACAACCCCTTGCCGCCGTCGACCGCCCAGCCGGGCATGGCGTCCACAATGGACTGGGCGCTGGCCAGGATCGGCGACGACATCGGCGTCGAGGACCTCGTCGGGCACGCGCGGATGAGCGAGCGGACGTTCCACCGGGAGTTCGCCGCGGCCACCGGCGTGACGCCGGGACGCTGGCTGCGCGTCCAGCGCGTCCGGTACGCGCAGCGGCTGCTGGAGACGACCGAGCTGCCGGTCGAGCGGGTCGCGCAGCGGTCCGGGCTGGGCACGGCGGCGAACCTGCGGCGCCGGATGCGCGCCGAGGTCGGCGTCGGCCCCGACAGTTACCGGCGGACGTTCCGGCGGGTTACCGTCGGGGCATGACCGAGTACGAGCACATCCTGGTCAAGCGCGACGGCGACACCGTCACGATCACCATGAACCGCGCGGCACGGCGCAACTCGCTGTCCGCCGACCACCTCGCCGAGCTGCTCGCCGCGTTCCACGAGGCCGGGACGTCCGACGCGACCGGCATCGTCCTGGCCGGCGCCGGGCCGCTGTTCTCGGCCGGGCACGACTTCGGCGACGTCGCCGCGCGTGACCTGATGGGCGTGCGCGAGCTGCTGACGCTGTGCACGGACCTGATGCGCACGATGCAGTCGGTCCCGCAGGTCGTCATCGCGCGGGTGCACGGCCTGGCCACGGCCGCGGGCTGCCAGCTGGTGGCCTCGTGCGACCTCGCGATCGCCGCCGAATCCGCGGGCTTCGCGCTGCCGGGCGGCAAGGGCGGCTGGTTCTGCCACACGCCGGCGGTCCCGGTGGCGCGCGCGATCGGCCGCAAGCGCCTGATGGAGCTGGCCCTGACCGGCGACGTCGTCGACGCCCCGACCGCGCTCGACTGGGGCCTGGTCAACCGGGTCGTCCCGGACGAGCAGCTGGACGACGCCGTCGCGGAGCTGCTGGCGCGGGCGACGCGCGGCAGCCGGGCGAGCAAGGCGATGGGCAAGGTGACGCTGTACGCCCAGCTGGACCGGCCGGAGGCCGACGCGTACGCGATCGCGCTGGAGGTCATGGCTTCGGCGTCCCAGCTGCCCGGTGCCCGCGAAGGCATGGCGGCGTTCCTCGAGAAGCGCAAGCCCTCCTGGCCCGATTGAGCCGTCCCGGCTCCGGCCATCTTTTCTGGTGCCCGACGGCCGTACCATACGGTATGGTATGGCCATGGTGAGCAGGCAGGACTGGCTGGACGCGGGGCTGACGCTGCTGGCGGAGCAGGGCGCGCCGGCGGTGACGATCGAGCGGCTGACCGAGCGGCTCGGCCTGTCGAAAGGCAGCTTCTACCACCACTTCCGGGGCATCGGCGGCTACCGGACGGCGCTGCTGGAGCACGTCGAAGCCGAACGCACCACGCGGTTCATGGACGAGGCCGAGCGCGTGCGGGGCGACCGGCTGCGCACGCTGATGAAGCTCGTCCTCGCGCCCGGGCCGGGCCCCGAGCTGGAGATCGCCGTGCGGGCGTGGGCGCTGCAGGACGCCGAGGCGCGGGTGGTCCAGGAGCGCGTCGACCGGACCCGCGCGGACTACCTGACCGAGGTCTGCGGCGACGCGGAGCTCGGGCAGGCGCTGTACCTGGTCGTCGTCGGCGCCGGGCAGGTCGTGCCGCCGCTGTCGGGTGACCGGCTCAAGAGCGCGCTGGAACTCGTACTGGGGAGACGATCATGACCGAGCTCGAGCCCTTCCTCGACGGCGCCGACTACGTCGAGTTCAAGGAGATCGCCAGCGAGAACAGCCTGCGCGAGTTCGTCGCGGGGGTCTTCGGCTGGAGTCCCGGATGGGTGAAGGTCCTGTTCGGCGTCCGGTACCTGCTGGCGCGGGCCCTGCGCCTGGAGACGGCGCGGGTGCCGCGCCGCCGCCGGTCCGCGGCCATCGGCTTCGAGCCCGGTGACGCGGCCGGGCTCTTCACCGTGCGGGCGGGCGACCCGGAGCGCTACCTGGTCGTCGGCGCGGACGACAGTCACCTGAGCGGGTACCTGACGGTCGAGGTCGTTCCCAGCGCCCGGCGGCGGTTCCGGGTCGGCACGATCGTGCACTTCCACAACCGCGTCGGGCCGGCCTACTTCGCGCTGATCAGGCCGTTCCACCACCTGGTCATCCGCGGGATGCTCAAGGCCGGAGCCGCTCGGCCAGCATGAGCTGGGCCCACGCGGCGATCGACTGGGCGTCGGTGATCCCGCCGGTCAGGATCAGTTTCTCGATTTCGTCGCGCGAGAACCAGGCGCTGCGCATGTCCTGCTCTTCGAGCTCGCGCTCCGGCTCACCCTCGGTGAGCTCGGTGGCGAGGAACACCCAGCCGCGCTGGCTGCTCATGCCGGGCGCGACGTCGAGCTGGCCGAGCGTGACCATCGAGCCGGCGCGCAGCCCGGTCTCCTCGCGCAGCTCGCGGGCCGCGAGCTCCCCGGGCGGCACCTCGGCCAGGTCCGGCGCGGTGCCCTGCGGGAACTCCCAGCGGCGTTCGCCGATGGGGTAGCGGAACTGCTCGACCAGCCGGAACCGGTCGCCGTCCTGGGCGATGACGAGCGCGTACGCCGGTTTGTCGATCACGCCGTAGATGCCGGCCGAGCCGTCGGGACGGCGGATTTCGTCCTCCCGCACGGTCATCCAGTTGTTCCGGTACACCTCGCGGGACGCGACACGCTGAATGGGGTCCACCCGACCAGTATCCCGGACCTGTCCTACCCTCCTCGGGTGCGTCTCGTGATCGCGCGGTGCCAGGTCGACTACGCCGGCCGGCTCACCGCCCACCTGCCGATGGCCACCCGGCTGCTGCTCGTCAAGTCCGACGGCTCGGTGTCGGTGCACTCCGACGACCGCGCGTACAAGCCGTTGAACTGGATGAGCCCGCCCTGCTGGCTGATCGAGGACGGCAAGATCTGGATCGTCGAAAACAAGCAGGGCGAGAAGCTGGTGATCTCGATCGAGGAGATCTTCCACGACTACGCGCAGGCCCTCGGCGCGGAACCGGGCCTGCAGAAGGACGGCGTCGAGGCGCACCTGCAGGAACTGCTGGCCGAGCACATCAAGACCCTCGGCGACGGCTACACCCTGGTCCGCCGCGAGTTCCCCACCCCGATCGGCCCGGTCGACATCATGGCCCGCGACGCCGACGGCAAGTCGGTCGCGGTGGAGATCAAGCGCCGCGGCGAAATCGACGGCGTCGAGCAGCTGACGCGCTATCTGGAACTGCTCAACCGCGACCCGCTGCTGGCCCCGGTGCAGGGGGTGTTCGCGGCCCAGATCATCAAGCCGCAGGCCCGAACCCTGGCGGAGGACCGCGGAATCCGCTGCCTGACCCTGGACTACGACGAACTGCGCGGCATCGAGTCCGACGAGTTCCGGCTGTTCTGAGTGGTCGAGCCGGGGCGTTACGTCCACTACAAGGGCAACGAGTACGAGGTGCTCGGGGTGGCATCGCACAGCGAGACCGAAGAGCAACTGGTGGTCTACCGAGCGCTGTACGGCGCGATGGGGCTGTGGGTCCGCCCGTTGGCAATGTTCACGGAGACGGTCGAAACACCGAGCGGTCCGGTGCCACGCTTTCGCCGGAAGACGTCCTGAGCCTCATCTGACGTCGAGCGGGATCGAGTATCTCTTGCCCAACCTGCCTGGCGATCCGCGACGGTGAAGAAAGTGTCGCGGCTTCGGCCTGTGACGGCGTCGTGGGGCGGCGGAGGTCGGCTTCTTGGTCCGTCATCCTTCTTGATCGTGCGCCGGGGATCATCGGTTGCCCATCGGGGCGGTCTTCGGTGCGATACCGAATCGATGCCGTTTTCGTGTATCTGATTCGGGTGCCATTACTCCGGTTCGGAAATTGTTGACCTGATAGCGCGCGTGAAGGTGAGCGGTTCATTTCTCGGGGTTATCTTAATGCGCTGTTCGGGTGAGGTGCGGTTCCTTTGCCTCCGGCTCGTGGGATACTCGATTCGAGGGGTTCCGCCGGTGCGTCCGGCGTGGCCGGAGGGTGGTGCGCTCGGCCGTCTTTCTTTGCCGTGCCAACGTTTTCTTTCCGCCTTGAGCTTGGTGTGCGCATGTTCTCCGGTCGGCGTGCGCGCGTTTTCGCCTGCACGGAGGAGGAAGTCATGCGTTATCGCCCGCTCGGTTCCGATCCGCTCGACCCGCGGCTCGGCCGGTTCATTCCGGACGACTGGGAGCACGTCGAACGGTATCCGCTGTCCGCGCTCGCGGACGACGACCGGCCGACGCGGTCGCCCGTGGTCATCGGGGTCAACTGGTACTCCGCGTTCGACAAGCCGGAGAAGGACGAGAAGTCCGGCGAGTTCTTCATCGCGAAGGCGGGCGCCGCCGCGCTCGGCCGGGTCCGCGGCGGGCACTGCGTGTGCCTCGAGCCGGGTGGCACCCCGGACACCGACGCCAACTACGCCTTCTACGACCAGGGCGCGGAAGGCGCCTGCGTCGGCTTCGGCTGGTCACGGTGCATGTCGCTGTTCAACGGCGGCGAGTACACCGCCCGCTGGCTCTGGGACGCGGCCAAGAAGCGCGACGAGTGGCCCGAGACCAACCCCGGTGACGACAACGGCACGTCGGTCCGCGCGGCGGCCGAGGTGCTCAAGGACGCCGGGCACGTCCTCTGGGACGACTCCTACCGCAACGACGACTGGCAGGCGCGCGAGAAGTACGTGCCCGACGTGAAACAGGGCATCGCGGCCTTCCGCTGGGCCAAGTCGGTCGACGACGTGCACGCCGTCCTCGGCAACCCGCGGGCCGACGAGCTCGGCGCGGTGCCGCTGCTCAACTCGTGGGGTCCGGGCTACCCGCACCGCACCTACCTGCCCGATGCCGTGCTCGCCCGGCTGATCGAAGAGGAGGGCGAGATCGCCGTCCCGACCGATCGATGATCCACTACTGAGTCGCTCCCGCGGCGCAGAGGGCGCGTTTCCGCTGGTCAAAGACCGGGAAACGCGCCCTCTGTGCACAATGGACACGTCAGCGTGCCGACCCTGAATCCATGCAGTACTGTCCGGATCCGACAGGACGCTGGTGATTCCTGTCGGTTGTTGTCCAGTTTGACAAGTACAGCCGGGAGGTGGGTCGGGTGCTTCTCGCCGATGCGAACCTGCGACTCGACGCCAACGCGATCGACTACATCGAGTTGGCGTTCTATTTCGTCCTGGTGCTCGGCATCGGGTACCTGGCACGGCGGCAGGTGTCGAGCAGCCTCGACTTCTTCCTGTCGGGCCGTTCGCTACCCGCCTGGGTGACCGGCCTGGCGTTCATCTCCGCGAACCTCGGCGCGGTCGAGGTCATGGGCATGTCCGCCAACGGCGCCCAGTACGGCCTGCCGACCGTCCACTACTTCTGGATCGGCGCGATCCCGGCGATGCTGTTCCTCGGCATCGTGATGATGCCGTTCTACTACGGCTCCAAGGTCCGCAGCGTTCCCGAGTTCATGCGCCGCCGCTTCGGCAAGCCGGCGCACCTGGTCAACGGCATCAGCTTCGCCGCCGCTCAGATCCTGATCGCGGGCGCGAACCTGTTCCTGCTGGCCAGCGTCGTGAACCTGCTGCTGGGCTGGCCGCTGTGGGTGTCGATCATCATCGCCGCCGTGATCGTGCTCTCCTACACCGCGCTCGGCGGGCTCTCCGCCGCGATCTACAACGAGGTCCTGCAGTTCTTCGTGATCGTGATCGCGCTGGTGCCGCTGACGATCATCGGCCTGGTCAAGGTCGGCGGCTGGCAGGGCCTGGTCGACAAGGTCACCAACAGCCCGGGCGGCACCGCGCAGCTGCACTCCTGGCCCGGTGACAACCTGACGGGCTTCGGCAACAACATCCTGTCGATCCTCGGCATCGTGTTCGGCCTGGGCTTCGTGCTCTCGTTCGGCTACTGGACGACGAACTTCGTCGAGGTCCAGCGCGCGATGGCGTCGAAGAGCATGTCCGCCGCGCGGCGGACGCCGATCATCGGCGCGTTCCCGAAGATGCTGGTCCCGTTCATCGTGATCATCCCCGGCATGATCGCCGCGGTCACCGTGTCCGAGTACGTCAAGGACAAGCAGGTCCTGCTCGACGGCGGCACCGCGGAAAGCGGCGTCACCTTCAACAACGCACTCCTGCTGCTGATGCGCGACCTGCTGCCCAACGGCATGCTCGGCATCGCGATCGCCGGCCTGCTGGCCTCGTTCATGGCCGGCATGGCCGCGAACCTCAGCTCGTTCAACACGGTCTTCACGTACGACATCTGGCAGACCTACATCAAGAAGGACAAGCCGGACGGGTACTACCTGCGCCTCGGGCGCATCGTGACGTCGGCCGGCACGGTCCTCGCCATCGGCACCGCGTTCATCGCGTCGAACTCCGGCAACATCCTGAACTACCTGCAGGACCTGTTCTCGTTCTTCAACGCGCCGCTGTTCGCGACGTTCATCCTCGGCATGTTCTGGAAGCGGATGACCCCGCACGCCGGCTGGAGCGGCCTGGTGCTCGGTACCGCGTCCGCGGTCACCGTCTGGGGCCTGTCCCAGGCCGGGGTGATCGGCCTGAGCGGCCAGGGCACGAGCTTCGTCGCCGCGGGCACCGCGTTCGTCGTCGACATCGTGGTGAGCGTCGTGGTCTCGCTGGCGACCAAGCCCAAGCCGGACGAAGAGCTGGTGGGCCTGGTCTACTCGCTGACCCCGAAGTCGACGCGCCAGCACGACAACACCGGCGAGAACTCGGGCTGGTACCGCAAGCCGGGCCTGCTCGCGGGCATCGTCCTCATCCTGACCATCGCCCTCAACGTCATCTTCTAGGAGGTCCGTCATGGCTACCGAGTCCGGCGCGCGCCCCAAGAAGGCCGGCGCTTTCGACATCCGGCTGATCATCGCCCTGCTGATCGGCGTCTACGGCGTCATCCTCACGGTGATGGGCATCTGGTTCACCTCCGAGGCCGAACGGCAGAAGGCGGCCGGGGTGAACATCAACCTGTGGGCCGGCATCGGCATGCTGGTGGTGTCCGCGCTGTTCTTCGTCTGGGCGCAGGTCCGTCCGCTGGTCGTGCCGGCGGAGCCGGAGACCACCGAGGCCGCCGACACCACACCCGCGGCGGGGGAATAGCCGGGTTGTCCGGACAGCGGCACGATCGTGCCGCTACCGTGCACCGCGTGCTCCCTGACGTTCGGCGCCGCCGTCTCCCGAAGCTGTTCCTGCTGGTCACCGCCCTCACGCTGACGCTGACCGCGTGCGGGCAGGACCTCGGCCGGTCCAACTTCGCGCGGACGACGGTGCCCGCCGCGGCGGGCACCGGCCCGTCCTCCGACGGCCCGATCACCGACGCCGCGGTGGCTGCGAACGTGCTGCGCACGGTCAAGCCGTGCCAGTTCCTCACCAAGGACGCCCTCGGCCCGCTCGGCCTCGGCACGGTCGAGGAGGACCCGACACCGTCGTCGATCTCCTACGACCGCTGCACCAACAAGGTGAAGGACCCCGGCGGCAAGGAGATGCGGCTCGACTTCGAGATCGGCAGCACCCTGCTGCCGCGGGCGGACAAGACGACCGGGCAGGTCGGCGGGCTGCCGCTGCGCGTCGACAAGACCGACGACTCCGACTGCACGGTCGCGGCGATGACGGCCCTGAACCCGGACACCGCCGTCACGGTGACGGTCGCCTACGCGGGTGATCCCTGCCGTCCCGGGCAGACGGTGCTGGACGCCGTCGTCCAGAAGCTGCACAACTCGCCGGAGAAGTACCCGACGCCGCCGGGCACCCTGCTGACCGCCGACGCGTGCACGATGGCGGAGTCCTCGGTGGTCGCCTCGGCGGCGCCGTCGCCGAAGCAGGCGCCGACGGGCCTGCACAGCTGCGACTGGACGAGCAACGGCGCCAACCCGACGGTGTCGGTCGAGTTCCTGCCGGGCCTGCCCCCGCTCGTGGGCGACGGTTACTCCAAGGTGGACCTCGGCGGCGGGATCACCGGCTTCCAGAAGAAGGGCACCGCCAGCGCGGCGGAGTGCAACGTGGAGTGGCAGCACCGGCCGTGGCAGGGCGACGACGTCGAACTGGCCCAGGTCCGCTACCGGAACTACAACACCCAACCGGACACGGACGACGCGTGCGGCAAGGCCGTCACCGTCGCGAAGAACGTCGTCACGAAGCTGCCGAAACCCTGATCTGGCGTACGGCCGCGCGGAGATGTAGGAAGAGGGCACCCACCCGCCGATGTTGCCGGAGGTTGCCGTGAAGAAGATCATCAACGATCCGGCGAACGTGGTCGCGGAGTCACTGCGGGGCCTCGCCGCCGCGCACGCCGACATCCTCCGCGTCCAGGAGGACCCGGACGTCGTGGTCCGGGCCGACGCCCCGGTCGCGGGCAAGGTCGCCGTGATCTCCGGCGGTGGATCCGGGCACGAGCCGCTCCACGGCGGGTTCGTCGGCCTCGGCATGCTCGCCGCCGCCGTCCCGGGCGCGGTGTTCACCTCGCCCACCCCGGACGCCGTGCAGGCCGCCGTCACCGCGACGACCGGTGACGCCGGTGCCCTGCTGATCGTCAAGAACTACACCGGCGATGTGCTCAACTTCGAGACGGCCGCCGAGCTGGCCGCCGCCGAGGGCCTCGAGGTGCGCAGCGTCGTGATCGACGACGACGTCGCGGTCAAGGACTCGACCTACACCGCGGGCCGCCGCGGGGTCGGCGGCACGGTGCTGCTGGAGAAGATCACCGGCGCGGCCGCCGAGCGCGGTGACTCGCTCGACGCGGTGACCGCGCTGGCGCAGAAGGTGATCGGCCAGGTGCGCTCGATCGGCGTCGCGCTGACCGCGCCGACCGTCCCGCACGCCGGCACCCCGAGCTTCGAGCTGGCCGACGACGAGATCGAGTTCGGCATCGGCATCCACGGCGAGCCCGGCCGCGAGCGGATCCCCCTCGAACCGGCCGACGCGCTGGTCGGGCGGCTGGTCGAAGCGGTCGTCTCCGACCTGCCGTTCGCCTCCGGGGACAAGGTCCTGCTGTTCACGAACTCGATGGGCGGCACCCCGCTGGTCGAGCTGTACCTGGCGCACGGCATCGCCGAGCGACTGCTGGCCGAGCGTGGGATCGTGGTCGAACGCCGGCTGGTCGGCCCGTACATCACCAGCCTCGAGATGCAGGGGATGAGTCTGACGTTGCTCAAACTGGACGACGAGCTGACCGAGCTCTGGGACGCGCCGGTCAACACCGCGGCCCTGCGGTGGGGGGTCTGATGACCTGCAAGTCCGAAGGGGTCGCGGCGGCCGTGCGTGCCGCCGCGGCGGTGGTCGCCGAGCACCGGGCCGAGCTGGTCGAGCTCGACCGCGCGATCGGCGACGGCGACCACGGCGAAAACCTGAACCGCGGCTTCACGGCCGTCGTCGCGGCGCTCGACGCGGCCGAGCCGGACACCCCGGGCGGTGTCCTGAAGCTCGTCGCGACCACCTTGATCTCCAAGGTCGGCGGCGCGGCGGGCCCGTTGTACGGCACGGCTTTCCTGCGTGCCTCGGCCAAGCTGGGCACGACGGCCGAGCTCGACGTCCCGGCCTTGCTGGACGCCCTGCGTGCCGGGCTCGAAGGCGTCCAGGCCCGAGGCAAGGCCGTGGAAGGCGACGCGACCATGGTCGACGCCCTGATCCCCGCGCTCTCGGCCGCGGAGAAGGCGGCCGAAGACGGTGGGGACGTCGCCGCGGTGCTGACCGCGGCCGCCGACGCGGCCGACCGCGGGGCCGAGTCCACAGTGGAGCTGGTGCCGCGCAAGGGCCGGGCGTCCTACCTGGGCGAGCGGGCGGTGGGCCACATGGACCCCGGCGCGCGGTCGTCGGCACTGCTGCTGCGGGCGTTCGCGGGAGCCGCCCGGTGAGCGTCGGCATCGTGCTCGTGTCGCACAGCGCGAAGATCGCGGAAGGCCTCGCCGAACTGGCCGCCCAGATGGCCCCGGACGTCACGATCGTGGCGGCCGGCGGCCTGCCGGACGGTGAGATCGGCACGGACTACGACGAGGTCGTCGCGGCCACCCAGCGCGCCGACTCCGGGGCCGGGGTCGTGCTGCTCTACGACCTCGGCAGTGCCCAGATGACGGCCGAGCTGGCCGTCGAATCGCTGGCCGACCCCTCGGCCGCTCTCGTCGCCGACGGCCCGCTGGTCGAGGGCGCGATCGCCGCGGCCGTCGCGGCGCAGGCCGGGCAGGACCGCAAGGCCGTGGCGGAGGCCGCCGCGGGAGCCGGGATGCCCGAGGACCTGCTGCCCGCCGATCCGGCCACCCCAGGCGATGCTGCGGAGGTCGAGCTGGAGCTGCACAACGAGGTCGGGCTGCACGCGCGGCCGGCCGCGGTGCTGGTGCGCACGCTCAGCGCGTTCGACGCCGAGGTGAAGGTCCGGCTGGGCGAGCAGGAGGCCGACGGGCACAGCGTGCTGGCGCTGATGTCGCTCGGTGCCCGCCAGGGTGACCGGATCCGGCTGGTGGCGAGCGGCCCGCAGGCGGCCGAGGCGCTGGCGAAGGCGAAAGAGCTGGTGGACGGCAATTTCGGCGAGTGAGCCCGCGTCGCCGACCGGGTGACGTGCGTGGTTCTGACTCGATTCCGTCTGGGCTTCAGATGGCGGCGCGTGGCAGTATCGGGGCAATTACCGGCGAGTAACATCACTGGAGGCCTCGATGGCGCGGGACATCTCGACAGTCGGAGTGGTCGGCCTCGGCACGATGGGAGCCGGTATCGCCGAAGTGCTCGCGCGCAGCGGGCTCGACGTCGTCACGGTCGAGCTCGACGAGACGGCGGTCGCCCGGGGCCGCGGGCACCTCGAGCACTCCACCGAACGCGCCCTTTCCGGCGGCAAGCTCGACGAAGCCGGCCGGGAGGCGCTGCTGGGCCGGATCCGGTACAGCACTTCGCTCTCCGATCTGTCCGATGTGGACCTGGTGGTCGAGGCGATCCCGGAGAGCCTGGCGGCCAAGGCCGACGTGTTCGCGCAGCTGGACAAGATCACCCGGCCGGAGGTCGTGTTCGCGTCCAACACGTCGTCGCTGTCGATCACCGAGATCGGCGTGCACACCGCGCGCCCCGGCAAGGTCGTCGGCATGCACTTCTTCAACCCGGCGCCGGTGCAGAAGCTCGTCGAGATCGTGAAGACCGTGGTCACCGAGCCGGAGGTGGTCACCGACACCGTCGCGTTCGCCGAGCGGCTGGGCAAGGTGCCGGTGGTGATCGGCGACCGGGCCGGGTTCATCGCCAACGCGCTGCTGTTCGGCTACCTCAACCACGCGGTGCGGATGTACGAGCAGCGCTACGCCACGCGTGAAGACCTCGACGCCGCCATGCGGTTCGGCTGTGGGTACCCGATGGGCCCGCTCGCGCTGCTCGACCTGATCGGGCTGGACACCGCGAACGAGATCCTCGACACGATGTACCACCAGTCCCGCAACCGGCTCCACGCCCCGGCGCCGCTGCTCAAGCAGATGATCACGGCGGGCCTGCTCGGCCGCAAGACCGGCCGTGGCTTCTACACCTACGACGCGCCGGACTCGCCGAACGTGGTCGCGGACACCGCGGTGACGTCCACTGTGGACGGAGTCGCGCCGAGGCCGGTCGCGAAGGTCGGCGTGGTCGGCACCGGCACGATGGCCACCGGCATCGCGGAGGTCTTCGCCAAGCGCGGCCTCGACGTCGTGCTGCGGGCCCGGAGCCTGGAGAAGGCGCAGGCGTCGGTGGCGAAGGTGAAGAAGTCGCTCGACAAGGCCGTGGTCAAGGGCAAACTGTCCGAAGAGGACGCCGCTCTCGCCTTGGCGCGCATCACGCCGGTCACCGATTTCGACGCCCTCGCCGACGTGGACCTGGTCGTCGAGGCGGTGGCCGAAGAGCTTTCGGTGAAGCAGGCGGTGTTCGCGGCACTGGACGAGGTCGTCCGCCCCGGCGCGGTCCTGGCCACGACGACGTCGTCCCTGCCGGTGATCGAGTGCGCCGCGGCGACCTCCCGGCCGTCCGACGTGGTCGGCCTCCACTTCTTCAACCCGGCCCCGGTGATGAAGCTGGTGGAGGTGGTCTCGACGATCGCGACGGCACCGGACGTGGTCGCCACGGCGAGTGCGGTCTGCCAGGCGGTCGGCAAGCACGCCGTCCACTGTGGAGACCGCGCCGGGTTCATCGTCAACGCGCTGCTCTTCCCGTACCTCAACGACGCGGTGAAGATGCTGGAGGCCCACTACGCCGGAGCCGACGACATCGACACGGCGATGAAGGTCGGCTGCGGCCTGCCGATGGGTCCTTTCGAGCTGCTGGACGTCGTCGGCCTCGACGTCTCGCTGGCCATCCAGCGGACGCTGTACAACGAGTTCCGCGAGGAGGGCTTCGCGCCGGCGCCGCTGCTGGAGCACCTGGTGACGGCCGGGCGGCTGGGGCGGAAGACCGGGAAGGGCTTCAAGGACTACTGAGATCCGACCCCCGGTGGGACGCCTCGCCGAGGACCGGGTTCCCGTCGATCGCTACTGGTAGTACCCCTCGACCGGGACGCGGGCCTCGTCGAACAGGGCGGGGCCCTCCAGCTTGTGCCCGCCCCAGGTGACCGGCGGGCGCAGGGTGAGGAACTGCTCGGTCGACAGCGCGTACACGACCCGGCCGAGCCCGGACCGCTCGATCGCGCCGGCGCACATGCCGCACGGCTGGGTGCTGGTGAACATCGTGGTCGTCGCCGCGACCTCCGAGGCCAGGTTCTGCGCCGCCCAGCGGGCGAGCTTCAGCTCGGGGTGCGCCGTGATGTCGTTGTCGGTGAGCGAGGTGTTGCGGTCCTCGACGAGGACCTGGCCGTCGGCGTCCGCCAGCAGGGAGCCGAACGGCGGGTTGCCGTGCACCTCCCGCGCCTCGCGGGCCAGCTCGATCGCCCGTCGCAGCAGGGTTTCTTCGGTGTCCTTCACAGCTTCTCCTTCCAGGACGCGGCAATCGCCGCGAGGTCTCGCCAAGCCGCCTCCGGGTGGAGGGTTTCGGCCGGGTCGCCGTCGAACGGGTCGAGCACGACGGTGTCCGCGCCCATCGCCCGCAGCTGCGTCAGGTCGTCGAGGACCTGGTCGAGCGTGCCCTCGCCGGCGCGCCGGTCCGGCCCGGTCACCGGCGTGTCCGTCAGCCGCAGCAGGACCCGCGGCGCGAACGCCGGTACCGGCTCGTCGCCGGCCAGCTTCTTCAGGCGTCCCAACCCTTCCCGGAGCCCGGACAGGGTCAGTCGCAACGGGTGCCACGCGTCGCCGAGTGCGATGGCGCGGCGCAGCCCCGCGTCGCTGTGCCCGCCGAGCCAGAGCGGGATCGGGCCCGCGCGGTAGTCGTCGTGCTCCGCCCAGGCCGCGCGGATCGCCCGCAGGTACTCGGTGGTGAGCTTCCCGCGTTCCTCGAACGGGACGCCCAGCGCGTCGAACTCCTGCTTCGCCCAGCCGATCCCGGCGCCGAGCACCAGCCGGCCACCGCCGCTGAGCTGGTCGAGGTTCGCCGCCATCCGGGCGACCAGCAGCGGGTGGCGGTAGGGCACGACCAGGACGGTGGTGCCCAGGCGCACCCGGTGGGTGACGCCGGCCAGCCACGACAGCGTCGTGAACGGCTCGTAGAACGGCGCCGGGTACTGCGCCGCGACGTCCGGGGTGATCGCGACGTGGTCGGACA
The DNA here is from genome assembly GCF_034929455.1 of Amycolatopsis heterodermiae. Taxonomy (NCBI): domain Bacteria; kingdom Bacillati; phylum Actinomycetota; class Actinomycetes; order Pseudonocardiales; family Pseudonocardiaceae; genus Amycolatopsis; species Amycolatopsis heterodermiae. Next base: position 274,719 of record NZ_JAYFSI010000001.1, on the reverse strand, counting down.
CCATCAGCAGGTCGTAGCCGAGGCCCTCCACGGTCTGCGCCCACGAGCGCAGTGCGCCGGGATCCGTGCCGGGGCCGAAGTTGGGGACGTTCACGCCGATCTTCACCCGACAAGGCTATCGAGGCGAAAGCGCTGATCGGAAGGGATCGGTCACGGCGTTCCCCGGCGTCGGCCGTGGATCTCGCGGTATATTCGCCCGATGACCGAGAGTCTCGATCCGACCGACTGGGCCATCCTGGTCGAGCTCCAGCGCGACGCCCGGCTGCCCCTCACCGAGCTGGGCCGCCGGGTGAACCTCAGTGCGTCCGCCACGACGGAACGGCTCCGCCGGCTCGAATCCACCGGCGTGATCACCGGGTACCGCGCGGACATCGACCTCGGCAAGGTCGGGTACGCGGTGCTCGCCGTCGTCCGGCTCAAGTACCCGGGCAGCCGCCACGAGCCGCTGCACAAGCTGCTCGCCGAGCGCTTCGAGATCCTCGAATGCGTGCGCACCACCGGCGACGACTGCTACACGCTCAAGGTCGCCGCCGCTTCGATGGCCCACCTCGAGCGCACGATGGACGAGCTGGCCCAGTTCGGCAGCACGACCACGAGCATCGTCTACAGCCAGACCCTGCCCTACCGAGGACCGCAGGAGCCCGCCCGTGACCTCGACTCCTGACCGGATCGTCGTGTACGGCGTCACCGGCTCGGGCAAGTCGACGCTCGCCGCGCGGATCGCCGAGCGCACCGGCCTGCCGTACCACTCCGCGGACGACCTGACCTGGGAGCCGGGCTGGGTCGCGGTGCCCGACGAGGAGCAGCGCCGCCGCATCGCCGAGGTCTGTGCGGGGGAGCGCTGGGTCCTCGACGCCGCGTACAGCCGGTGGAAGGACGTCGTGCTGCCCCGCACCCAGCTCATCGTGGGTCTCGACTACCCGCGCTGGCTTTCGCTGGGCCGCCTGGTGCGCCGGACGGCCGTGCGGTCGGTGACCCGCGAGCGGATCTGCAACGGCAACGTCGAGTCGTTCCGCCAGATGTTCTCCGCGGACTCGATCATCCGCTGGCACTTCAGGTCGTTCGCGCGGAAGCGGACGACCATCCGGGGCTGGGCCGCCGAACCGCCGTGTCCCTCGGTCGTCCGGCTGACGTCCGCGCGCGAGACCCGCCGCTGGCTCGCCACGCTCTGATCTCACGTGCCCGGCGGCAGCAGCGGGCCGCCGCTCCAGTGCTGGAACACCAGGTTCGTGTGCACGCGGGCGACCTCGTCGCGGGCGGTCAGCTCGTCGAGCACCAGCCGTTGCAGCTCGCCGGCCGAGCTGGTGGCGACGTGCGCGAGGAAGTCGTCCGGCCCGGTCAGGTGGTAGACCGCGCGCACCTCCGGCAGGGACAGCAGGTGCTCGATGAACGGGTCCACCAGCGGCCGCCGGTGCGGGCGCACCTGGACGAACAGGAACGCCTCGAGTGGCCGCCCGAGCTTCGCCGCGTCGACCGACGCGTGCTGCCCCGTGATCACGCCGGTGTCCCGCAGCCGCGCCACCCGGTCCAGGCACGTCGACGGCGCGATGCCGACCGCGGCCGCGAGGTCCTTGTTGGTGATCCGGGCGTCGTTCTGCAGCAGACGCAGAATGTCAAGATCAACCGGACTGAGTTCGACGTTCTCGGACATTCGCGAATGATATCCGAGACTGTTGCCTCGGATCCGGTGAAAGATCGAGCATGCTCGTATGACTTCCGCGCTGCGCACCCGAGCTGTCCACGCCGGCCGTGACGACCTCACGGACCTGGGCGTGCACGCCGCTCCGCTGGACCTGTCCACGACCTACCCGTCCCGGGACAGCGCCGGCGAAGCCGCCCGGATCGACGAGTTCGCCGCCGGTGGCGAGCTCGCCGGCCTGCCGATCTACGGCCGGGTGGGCAACCCGACCGTCGACCGGTTCGAGCGGGCACTGGCCGAGCTCGAAGGCTTCGACCACGGCGTCGCGTTCGCCAGCGGCATGGCCGCCGTGTCCGCATGCCTGCTTTCCGCGGTGGCGCAGGGGAAACGGCACGTCGTCGCCGTGCGCCCGCTGTACGGCTGCAGTGACCACCTGCTCGAGTCGGGCCTGCTCGGCACCGAGGTCACCTGGGCCGCGCCGGACGCCGTCGCCGCCGCGCTGCGGCCCGACACCGGCCTCGTGTTCGTCGAAACCCCGGCGAACCCCACCCTGGCCGAGGTCGACATCGCCGCACTCGCCGCTGTCTGCGGCGACGTGCCGTTGTTGGTGGACAACACTTTCGCGACGCCGGTGCTGCAGCGCCCGGGCCGCCACGGCGCCCGGATCGTGCTGCACAGCGCGACGAAGTTCCTCGGCGGCCACGGCGACGTGATGGGCGGGGTCGTCGCGTGCGACGCGGAGGAAGCTGCCCGGCTGCGGCAGATCCGCTTCGCCACCGGCGGCGTGCTGCACCCGCTCGCCGGATATCTCTTGCTGCGCGGGCTTTCCACCCTGCCGCTGCGCGTCAACGCGGCGTCGGCGACCGCGGCGACGCTCGCCGAGCGGCTCGCCGCCCACCCGGCGGTGACGGCCGTCCACTACCCGCGCCTCGGCGGGCCGCTGGTGGCGTTCGAGGTCGACGGCGACCCGCATGCCGTGATCGGCGCCGTCCGGCTGATCACGCCGGCCGTCAGCCTGGGCAGCGTCGACACCCTGATCCAGCACCCGGGGTCGATCAGCCACCGGATCGTCGACGCCGGCGACCGTCACGACGCCGGCGTGTCCGAGCAGCTCATCCGGCTTTCGGCCGGGCTGGAGGACGTCGAGGACCTCTGGCACGACCTCGACCAGGCGCTGAAGGCGGTCTAGCCGCAGCAGCCGCCACCACAGCACCCGCCGCCACCGGCCGGGGCCGCGGCACCGCTCGCGGCCCCGGTGAGGGCGACCGTGGTGAGCAGCTTGACGGTGTCGTGGTGGCCCTCCGGGCAGGCGGCCGGCGCGCCGGACTCGCTCATCGGGCGCAGGAGCTCGAAGGTCTCGGTGCACTCACGGCAGCGGTAGGCGTAGGTCGGCATGCACGGATTATCGCCGGGCCGGGCCCCGGATGGGAAGCTGGGCGCGTGCAGCCCCCTTCGCTCGCCGACGTCGCGCACCTCGGCCAGGTCGTCCCGTCCCTGCTCGCCACGCTCGGCGTCCCCGGTTGCGCGAACACCCTCGCGCTGCCGGAGGCGCGGAGCGCGGCGGTCCTGCTCGTCGACGGACTCGGCTGGGAGCTCCTGGCCGAGCACGCCGCGGACGCCCCGGTGCTGACGGAACTGGCCAACCGGACGTTGCGCGTGGGGTTCCCGTCGACCACCGCCGCCGGGGTGGCCGCGATCGGGACCGGTCTCGCGTCCGGCGAGCACGGCATGGTCGGCTACACCTTCGAGATGCCGGGCAACGGCGTGCTCAACGCCTTGCGCTGGCGTAGCCACGAGGACGGCAGCGACCTGCGCGGCGCCCTTCCGCCGCGTGAGGTCCAGCCGCTGCCGACGACGTTCGAGCGCGCCGCCGAGGCCGGGATCGACGCCGCGGTGGTGTCTTCCGCGCAGTACGCCGACACGGCGCTGACGCGGGCGACCCAGAGCGGCGCGCGCTACGCCGGGGTGCACGCGCTCGGTGACCTCGCCGCCCGGACGTTGTCGGTCCTCGAAGGGCGCGCGTTCTGCTACGCCTACCACAACGAACTCGACCTGCTGGGGCACGTGTACGGCCCGGGTTCGCTCGCGTGGCGGATGCAGCTGCGGCAGGTCGACCGGCTCGTGGAGTCCCTTGTGGACGGTCTGCCGTCCGGTGCGCTGCTCGCCGTGGTGGCCGACCACGGGATGGTCACCGTCGACGACAAGCTCGACCTCGAGGACGTGCCGGAGCTGCTGGCGGGCGTCCGGACGTTCGGGGGCGAGGTCCGGGCCCGGCACGTCTACACCGAACCGGGTGCCGCCGCCGACGTCCTCGCCGCTTGGCGCGCGGTGCTGGGCGAGCGGGCGTGGGTGCGCTCGCGGGAGGAGGCCGTCGCCGAGGGCTGGTTCGGCCACACCGTCAGCGACCGGGTGCTGCCGCGGATCGGTGACGTCGTGGCGGCGGCCCGGGACCGGTTCGGGATGGTGCGCGGGCTGGCCGAGGCCGTCGAGACGTCGCTGGTCGGGCAACACGGTTCCCTGACCACCGCCGAGCAGCTGGTGCCGCTGGCGATCGCCCAGGGCTGACCGATTGCGGGAACGGGGGCCCTCGGGAACTTTCGGGAGAGAGCTGCCGACCTGTCCACTGCGTGCCGGACTGACGGGAGTGGGCGGAATGAGCGTGCTGGACGGGATCGGGGTCGTCGGGGCGGGTGGTGAGGGCCGGGCCGTGGCGGCGTGGCTCGCCGCGCGGGACCTGCCGGTGCACCTGTACACGCGGGATCCGGGCGCCGTGGGGGAGATGGTGCGGCGCCGGAAGATCGTCGCGAGCGGGACGCTGGCCGGGCGGTTCCCGCTGCGCGCGGTGACCGGCGACCCGGCCGACCTCGCCGGGCGCGCCGTCGTGCTGGTCGCCACCGTCACCACCGCCTACCCGGAGGTCGCCGCCCGGCTCGCGCCGTACTTGAGCGCCGGGCAGGTCGTCGTGTTGTTCTCCAGCAAGCTGTGCGGGAGCGTCGAGTTCGCGCACGCGCTGGCCGGCGCCGGGGCACCGGACGTCGACGTCGTCGAGACCGACGCCCTGTTCGCCGCGCGGCCGTGCGGGACCGGCGGGGTGACCGTGCTCGGGACCAAGGGCTGGAACCTCGTCTCCGGCAGCACCGTGGTCGCGGTCGAGCGGCACGCCGGGCTGCTGCGCGAGTGGTTCCCGATGCTGGAGGTCGCGCGCAACCCCGTCGAGCGCGGGTTGCACGACTTCGGGGCCGTCGCGCACGTGCCGATCGCGCTGGCCAACCTCGGCGCCATCGACCGAGCCGAGGAGTTGCTCTTCTATGTCGAAGGGGTTTCCTCGCGCACGATCGCGTTGCTGGAGCGCACCGAAGCGGAGTTCGCCGCGGTGGCCCAGGCGTACGGCGCCCGGCTACTGCCGATGACCGAGGTTCTCGACCGCTACTACGGCTGCCCGGCCACCACGCTGCTCGACGCGCTGCGGACGGTGAAGCCGTACCGGACGATCGCGGCCCCGACCAGCCTCGACCACCGGTTCCTCACCGAGGACATCCGGTCCACGCTCGTGCCGCTGCAGGCACTGGCGAGGTGCGCCGGGGTCGCCACGCCGATGGTCGACGCCGCGATCACGATCATGTCGGTGCTGAGCGGGGAGGACTTCCGCCGCACCGGGCGGACATTGCGACGGTTGGCCTGGGACGGCCTCGGCCACGACGGGATCCTGCGCCGCTTGGGGGCCGGCCGCCGGGAGGCGGAGCGAGCCGCTTGAGCCCTTCGGCGGGCATCACCTGTGCCTGGGGCCAGCCGAGGGGAGACGGAGCGCTCTGAGCCTTCGGCGGGACACGTGCCTGGGTAGGCATCACACGTGATTGGCGGGGCATCACACGTGACGGAAGGGGCATCACGTGTGATTGGAGGGGCATCACGCGTGATTGGGCGGCCGACTCGCGTGATTGGGGAGTCGACACGCGTGCCCGGCTGGATGGCTCGCGTACTTGGATGGACGACTCGCGTATCTGGGCGGACGACTCGCGTATCTGGGCGGACGACTCGCGTATCTGGATGGACGACTCGCGTATCTGGATGGACGACTCGCGTACCTGGGCGGACGGCTTGCGGACCTCGAGCGTCGGCCCGCGGGCCTGGGTGGACGGCTCGCGTACCTGGAGGGACGACTTGCGGACCTGGGCGGACGGCTTGCGTGCCTCGCGGGTCGGCCCGCGGGCCTGGAGGGGCGGGTTGCGTGCCTGAGGGGTGGGTTGGGCGCCGGTGGGGCGGTGGGTGGGGTGGGGCGGTTAACGTTCGGGGGTGCCTCGACGTAACCGTCCTGGGCCCCGGGCGGGCGGTGGGCCGCCTGAGCGGGAGCTGGGTGCTGCCACCGGGTGGGCGCGTGCCGAAGCCGCGGACGACGGTGAGTGGCTCGTGCGGACCGTGCCGGGGGCGCAGGCCACGAAGTTCTACCGCTGCCCCGGCTGCGACCACGAGATCCGGCCGGGCACGCCGCACCTCGTCGTCTGGCCCGCCGACGAGACCGGGTCCGTCGCCGACCGGCGGCACTGGCACCGGCCCTGCTGGGACGCCCGGGCGCGCCGGCGGCCGAACCGCCGCCGCTGAGCTGCTTCTCTCTGGAGTTGTCAAACAACGCCCGGCTCAGCGCCGGTAGTGCCGCGACAGCGCGCCCTCGTACACCTCCTCCGTGTACTCGGTGAAGCCGAGCCGCTCGGCCACCCGCAGCGACGGCTTGTTGTCCACGTTCACGCTCGCCAGCACCGGCAGGGACGGCTGCTCGTGGGTGCACCACTCCAGTACCGCGCTCCCGGCCTCGACCGCGTAGCCCTTGCCCCACGCGGACGGCCGGAACCGGTAGCCGAGGTTGAGCACCTTCTCGCCGTGGAAATCGCGCGTCCGCACGCCGCACACGCCGATGACCTCGGTGCCGCCCGGTTCGGTCACCGCGAGGTAGCCGAAGCCGTGCTCGGCCCAGTGCGCCAGCCAGCCCGTGAACATCTCCGACGCCTGCCGCACGTCGGGTGGGTCGGGGTGGAAGCGGTTGGTGCGCGGATCCGTGTGGATGTCGACCATCGCCTGCCGGTCCGCCTCGTGGGGCGGACGCAGCAGCAGCCGGCCGGTTTCGATGTCGGTGAACACGTCGGCGAAGCTAGCGCGCGGGTCCGACAAAATGACGCGCATGACCGAACTGCCGCTGGTCCTCCTCCACGCCTTTCCCCTGGACGCCCGCATGTGGAACGCGGTGCGCGAACCCCTCGCTTCACACCTTCGGGTGATAACCCCGGACCAGCGCGGACTCGGCCGCTCGCCGCTGCCGGAGTCCGATCGCGAGCCGAGCCTCGAGGACGCCGCGCGGGACGTGCTCGCCCTGCTCGACCGGCTGGACCTGGACCGCGTGGTGCTCGGCGGCTGCTCGATGGGCGGCTACCTCGCGATGGCCGTGCTGCGGCTTGCGCCGGAACGGGTCGGCGGGCTCGTCCTCGTCGACACCAAGGCCACGGCCGACACGCCCGAGGCCGCGCAGAGCCGGCTGGACGTCGCCGCGCGCGTCGAGCGGGAGGGCACCGCGGGCTGGCTGGCCGAGGCGAACCTGCCGAACCTGCTGGCGGAAGCGACGCGGGAGCAGCGGCCCGACGTCGTCGAGACGGTCCGGGAGATCATCGAATCGCAGCCGCCCGCCGGGATCTCGTGGACCGCGCTGGCGCTGCGGACCCGGCCGGACTCCCTCGACCTGCTGCACGACGCCGGTGTCCCGGCGCTGGTCGTCGTCGGGGAAGAGGACCGGATCACCCCGGTCGAGGCCGCGAGCGCGATGGTCGAGGCCATGCCCGGCGCCACGCTCGTGGTGCTGCCCGGGGCCGGCCACCTGACCCCGCTGGAGGACCCGGCGGGGGTCGTCGAAGCGATCCTCTCCTGGTACCCGGCGACTCACGAGAAGTAGGCAGCGAGCGCTTCGCGTGCTTCGGGAAGGCGGTGCGGGAACCGCTTCGCGATGAGGAAGCGCCACGCGACGGCGAAGAGTTCTCGCAGCTGGATACAGGCTTCGAGCGGGACGTCCGCCGAGCCGGGGTAGGCGGCGAGGTGCTCCGGGCCGCCCTGCCGGGCCAGGATCCCCAGGTCCCAGCCGAGCGGCCCGCACCAGGTGTCCTCGAAGTCCAGCCAGCAGGGCCCGGCCTCGGTGGCGATCAGGTTGCCGGGATGGGCGTCGCCGTGCAGCGGCCGCACGGCGACGTCCGGCAGCGCGGCCTCGATCCGGGCGGCTTCGGCGCGCAGCCGGGGCGCCGCTCCGTCCATCGCGTCGCCGTGCCGGTCGAGGATCCGCCCGAGGTCGTCGAGGGGGCCGCGGCGGGGCAGTTCGCCCGGGTAGTCCTGCAACGCCGAGTGCAGCCGGGCCAGCGATCCGGCGACGACGTCCGGTGCGTACCGGTGGTCCGGATCGTGCGGTGTGTGGTGCCAGAGCGTGACCGGCAGGCCGTCCGCGAAATGCGGTCCGGCCGGGGGATCCGCAGCAGGTGAGACGACGAGCACACCACGTTCGGTGAGGAACCGCGAGACGGCGACGTCGCGGGCCAGCCAGGCCGCCGGCTCCGGCCGGGCCAGCAGCGTCGTCGCCGGCACGCGCGCGACCAGCGGACCCAGTCTCACCAGCACGTTCGAGCGTTCGTGGAGCACCTCCGGGGAGTGCTCCGGCAGCCCCAGCCGGGTGGTCACGGCGAGGGCCGCCCGCACCGCCGCCAGGGTGTACTCGTCGGCCATGCGCCGATCTTGCCAGCCGGTGCGCGCGACTGTCGGTAGCGAGGGCTACGATCCCTTCAAGCCGCCGGACCGGGCGTTCCCGAGCTCGGTGGCACGACGATGACCACCACAAGGTTTCAAGTGTTGGAGGCAGGAGTGACGGCCGTAGCCCCCAAGCCGATCGCGACGCGCCCGTACCCCGCGCACGAGTCGGTCAAGGGTTCGTACCTGCTGCGGTTGTTCCGCACGACGGACCACAAGCAGATCGGGATCATGTACCTGGTCACGTCGTTCGCCTTCTTCATGGCGGGCGGCGCGATGGCCATGCTCATCCGTACCGAGCTGGCGCGACCCGGGCAGCAGTTCCTTTCGCAGGAGCAGTACAACCAGCTCTTCACCATGCACGGCACGGTGATGCTGCTGCTGTACGCGACGCCGATCCTCTTCGGCTTCGCGAACTTCGTGCTCCCGCTGCAGATCGGCTCGCCGGACGTCGCGTTCCCGCGGCTCAACGCGTTCTCCTACTGGCTGTACCTCTTCGGCGGCCTGATCGTGCTGTCGGGCTTCCTGACGCCGGGTGGCGCCGCCGACTTCGGCTGGTTCGCCTACACCCCGCTGTCGGACGCGATCCACTCGCCGGGCGTCGGCGCGGACCTGTGGATCTCCGGCCTGGTGGTCTCCGGTCTGGGCACCATCCTCGGCGCGGTCAACATGGTCACCACCGTGGTCTGCCTGCGCGCGCCGGGCATGACGATGTACCGGATGCCGATCTTCACCTGGAACATCCTGGTGACGTCGATCCTGATCCTGCTCGCCTTCCCGATCCTGACCGCGGCCCTGATGGGCCTGCTGGCGGACCGGCATCTGGGTGCGCACGTGTTCGACCCCGAAAACGGCGGGGTGATCCTCTGGCAGCACCTCTTCTGGTTCTTCGGCCATCCAGAGGTCTACATCGTGGCTCTACCGTTCTTCGGGATCGTGTCGGAGATCTTCCCGGTCTTCAGCCGCAAGCCCATGTTCGGCTACAAGAGCCTGGTCTGGGCGACGCTGGCCATCGCGGCGCTGTCGGTCGCGGTGTGGGCGCACCACATGTACGCCACCGGCGCTGTGCTGCTGCCGTTCTTCTCCTTCATGACGTTCCTGATCGCGGTCCCGACCGGCGTGAAGTTCTTCAACTGGATCGGCACGATGTGGAAGGGCCAGCTGTCCTTCGAGACGCCGATGATCTTCTCGATGGGCTTCATCGTCACGTTCCTCTTCGGCGGCCTGACCGGCATCCTGCTGGCCGCGCCGGCGATCGACTTCCACGTGTCGGACAGCTACTTCGTCGTCGCGCACTTCCACTACGTGCTCTACGGCACGATCGTGTTCGCCACCTTCGCCGGCATCTACTTCTGGTTCCCGAAGATCACCGGCCGGATGATGGACGAGAAGCTCGGCAAGTGGCACTTCTGGACCACGTTCATCGGCTTCCACGGCACGTTCCTCGTCCAGCACTGGCTGGGCGCGGAGGGCATGCCGCGGCGGTACGCGGACTACCTGACCAGTGACGGCTTCACGACGCTGAACACGATCTCCACGATCGGTGCGTACATCCTCGGTGCCTCGACGCTGCCGTTCATCTGGAACGTCTTCAAGAGCTACCGGTACGGCGAGATCGTCACGGTGGACGACCCGTGGGGCTACGGCAACTCGCTCGAGTGGGCGACGTCCTGCCCGCCGCCGCGGCACAACTTCACCGAGCTGCCCCGGATCCGCTCCGAGCGGCCGGCCTTCGAGCTGCACTACCCGCACATGATCGAGCGCATCCACAAGGAAGGCGAGATCGGGTTCTTCGGGAAGCAGAAGGTCAACAGCCACGCTTCGGCACCGTCGCAGGTGCTCACCGAGAAGCTCATGCCGGGTGACCACAGCAAGGACAACTCGGGCGAGCAGTAAGACACCCCGAACGAGTGAGAGCGCGTGCCCGGCTTTTGTGAAGCCGGGCACGCGCTCTACTTATGTCCAAGGCCGGACCGGCAGACTGATCGTGCAGCGTTGCCGAGCGAGGGATGACCAGTGACCCAAACCCCCGTCCTGATCACGACGACCGGCCCCGACAAGCCCGGCGTCTCGTCCGTGCTGTTCGCGGTGCTCACCAGGCACGACGTCGACGTGCTCGACGTCGAGCAGGTCGTCATCCGCGGGCAGCTCGTGCTCGGGGTGCTGGCCGGGGTCTACCGCGACCCGGAGGGGCTGCAGGAGTCCGTCGAGCAGGCGATGGCGTCCGTCGGCATGGAGGTCGACGTCAAGATCGGGGCGGCGATCGGCGAGGACCCGTTCGCGCTCGGCCGCCGCGACTCCACGCACGTGCTGGTGGTGCTGGGCCGCCCGGTCACCGCCCGGGGCTTCTCCGAGGTCGCGCGGCGGCTCGCGGCGCTCGGGGTGAACATCGACGGCATCCGCAGCGTCGCCGACTACCCGGTGACCGGCCTGGAGCTGTACGTCTCGGTCGACGAGGACACCCCGGACGCCGACGCCGCGCTGCGGTCGGTGCTCGCCGACGCGGCGGTCGAGGTGGGCGTCGACATCGCGGTGGAGCGGGCCGGGATCACGCGGCGGGCGAAGCGGCTGGTGGTGTTCGACGTCGACTCGACCCTGATCCAGGGCGAGGTCATCGAGATGCTGGGCGCGCACGCCGGGGTCGAGCCGGAGATCCGCGAGATCACCGAAGCCGCGATGCGCGGCGAGCTGAACTTCACCGAGTCGCTGGAGCGGCGCGTCGCGCTGCTGGCCGGGCTGCCCGCGACGGCGATCGACGAAGTCGCCGCGTCGATCGAGCTGACGCCGGGTGCCCGCACGACGATCCGCACGCTCAAGCGGATGGGGTTCCGCACGGGCGTGGTCTCCGGCGGGTTCACGCAGGTCATCGGCACTCTGGTGAAGGACCTCGGCCTCGACTTCGCGGCGGCGAACGAGCTGGAGATCGTCGACGGCAAGCTCACCGGCCGAGTGGTCGGCGAGGTCGTCGACCGCGCGGGTAAGGCGAAGGTCCTTCGCCGCTTCGCCGGCGAGTACGACATCCCGCTGGAGCAGTGCGTGGCGGTCGGCGACGGCGCCAACGACATCGACATGCTGTCCGCGGCCGGCATGGGCGTCGCGTTCAACGCGAAGCCCGCGCTGCGCGAGGTGGCGGACACCGCGCTTTCGCACCCCTACCTCGACGCCGTGCTGTTCATGCTCGGCCTCACCCGCGGCGAGGTCGAAGCGGCCGACGCCGCCGACGGACTCGAGCTGATGCGTCCGTGAGCAGCGTTCTCGACCCGTTGGGCGCCCGCTACGCCTACTGGCTCGGCCTGCCGCCCGAGGACACTTCGGACACCTCCGACGAGCTGCCGGAGGAGGTGCGCGCGATGCCGGTGATCCTGCGCATCGAACGCGCCGAGCCGCCGGGGCGCACGCCGCTGCTGGAGGCCGCGGCGGCGGCCGCGCTGGCGGTCTGCCTGGACAAGCGGGCTGAGCCCGAAGGCGAGTGGGCCGAGCCGATGCACGCGTGGCTCGACAACCGGATCCGCAAGGTCGCGCGGCGGGCGCGGGGCGCGCATTGGGCGGCGGTGCAGGACCTGCCGGGCATCACCGTCGAGGTCGACGGCGCCGAGGCGCGGGCCCTGGTGCCGGGCCTGGTCACCGAGACGCCCAAGGACGTGTCGCGGCTCCAGATCTCGGGCAGCGAACTGCCGCCGGACGAGCCGGGCCCGATCCCGGACGGCGTCCCGCTGCTCCTGCTCAACCCGCAGGTCCCGATGACCGTCGGCAAGGGCGCCGCGCAGGTCGGGCACGCCACGATGATCCTCGCGGCCCTGCTGGACGACGACCGGCTCGCCGGCTGGGCCGCACAGGGCTACCGGACCGCGGTGCGCACGCCGAGCGTCGCGCGGTGGAAGGAACTGCACCCGGGTGACGACCCGGAAGGCGCGTGGCGGCGCGACCGCGTCATCGCCGTGCGGGACGCCGGGTTCACGGAGGTCGATCCGGGCACCATCACCGTTCTTGCCCAGTGGGACCCGGAACAAGTGTTGTCCTGACCCGGTTGGAGCCGACATGGGACTCGAAGTACAGCGTGACGGCCGGCATTCCTTCGTCGGGCGCAACGACCGCGGCGCCGAGGTCCGGCTGGGCCGGACCGGCGCCGAAGGGGCGTTCTCGCCCGCGGAGCTGCTGCAGATCGCGGCCGCGGGCTGCAGCGCGGTGACGGCCGAAGAACTGATCACGCGGCGGGTGGGCGAGGACGCCAAGTTCCGCGTGACCGTCACGGCCGATCGGCGGGAAGGCGCTTCCGAGCTGGACGCCGTGCACGTCGCGTTCGATGTCGACGTGTCGACTTTGGCGGAGGATCAGCGTGAGGCGCTGGCCGGGGCCGTGGACCGCGCGATCGAGCGGCTCTGCACGGTGAGCCGGACGCTCAAGAAGGGAATCCCGGTGACGGAGGAGTTCCCGGCCGCGTAGGCGGTCAGTTCTCGCTGGACTCCCAGACCACGTACGCCTGGTCCGCGTCGGTCGTCATGGCTTCGATGAACTTCTCGTTGTCGAAGCCCGGCAACGCCTGCAGGCGCTCGATGAGCGCGTCCGCGGCCGGGTCGCCGCTCGGCACCGCGGTGCCCTTGCCGTCGGTGCCCACCAGCATGAAGAAGACGTCTTCGTTCCAGGGGCCGTCAGGGATGACTCTGACCATCACCGAGGCCAGGTCGGACCAGGTGACGGCCTCTTCGCTGCCGTCCGCTAGGCGCCGCCGCACTCCGGTGTCGTCGACACTGACAGTCCGGGACTGTGCGCTGGACGAATCCTGGGTCAACCGGTGCTCCCTTGTCGCTCGGTTGCTTCACCGTACCGGTCGGTGTTGTGGACCGCGTCACGCGGGCGCGGCTGCGTCCAGCCGGCGCAGGGCGTCTCGCGCCACCTTCGGGTCCATCGTGGGCCAGAACGGCGGCAGCGACGCACGGAGGAATCCGCCGTAGCGGGCGTTCGCCAGCCGCGAATCCAGCACCGCGACGACCCCGCGGTCGGTCACCGAGCGGTGCAGCCGGCCGGTGCCCTGCGCCAGCAGCAGCGCCGCGTGCGTGGCCGCCACGGTGAGGAACCCGTTGCCGCCGCGGGCTTCCACCGCGCGCTGGCGGGCCGAGGACACCGGGTCGTCCGGGCGCGGGAACGGGATCCGGTCGACCACGACGAGCTGCAGCGACGGCCCGGGGACGTCCACGCCCTGCCAGAGGCTGAGCGTGCCGAACAGGCAGGTCCGGACGTCCTCGGAGAACTTCTGGACCAGCAGCGACGTCGCGTCCTCACCCTGGCAAAGGATCGGGAAGTCCAGGCGCTCGCGCATCTCCTCGGCCGCCTGCTTGGCCGCGCGCATCGAGGAGAACAGGCCCAGCGTGCGCCCGCCCGCCGCCTCGATCAGCTCGGCCAGTTCGTCCATTGTGGACGAGGCGAGGCCGTCACGCCCCGGCGGCGGCAGGTGCTTGGCCAGGTAGAGGATGCCGTTGCGCTGGTGGTCGAACGGCGAGCCGACGTCGAGGCCGATCCACTTCGGGCCGGTGTCCGCGTCGGACGGTGCTTCCTTGTCCGTCGCGGCTCCGGGCGCCTTCTCGACGCGCGCCGCGCCCGGCGGCAACCCCCACTGGCGCGCCATCGTGTCGAACGTGCCGCCCAGCGTCAGCGTCGCCGAGGTCAGGATCGTGGTGTGCAGGTTGAACACGCGCTCGCGCAGCAGGCCGGCGACGCCCAGCGGCGCGACCTTCAGCGCCGGCGGGCGCGGGTTGGACGAGAACTTGTCGCCCGCGAGCCACACGACGTCACGCTGGTGCGCCTGGTCTTCGTCGAACGCCTCCAGCAGCCGGACGGCGGTGTCGTGCACCTCGTCGAGCAGGGTGCGCGCCAGTTTGCGCGCGGTGGCCCCCTCGACGTCCTCCTTGCGGTCCGAACCGAGCGCGGAGATGCACGCGTGCGCGGCGTCGCGGACCGCCGGGATGGCGCCCTTCAACGCCTGCGGCAGCGCGTCCATCCGGCCGGCGGGCAGGTCGTCGACGATCAGGGCCAGCCCGTCACCCGCTTCCAGCAGGCGGTCGGCGACGTCGGCGTCGATCAGCTTGCCGCAGCGGCGGGCGGCGGACGCGCACATCGCGCTGGTCAGCTCGCCGGTGGCGACCGAGGTGACGCGGTCGACCAGGTCGTGGGCCTCGTCGATGATCACGACGTCGTGGTCCGGCAGGACCTGGTAGCCCTGCAACGCGTCGATGGCCAGCAGTGCGTGGTTGGTGATGATGACGTCGGCCCGGCCGGCCTCGGCGCGGGCCTTCTCGGCGAAGCAGTCCGTGCCGATCGGACAGCGGGACGCGCCGAGGCATTCCCGTGCTGTCACGGACACCTGACGCCACGCCTGGTCCGTGACGCCGGGCACGAGCTCGTCGCGGTCGCCGGTTTCGGTGTCGGACGCCCATTCCCGCAGCCGCGTGACCTCCTTGCCGAGGCGCGAGACCGCGAACGGGTCGAAGAGCTGGGCGTCCTCCGGCTCGTCCGGCGCGCCGGAGTCCAGCCGGTGCAGGCACATGTAGTTGCGGCGGCCCTTGAGGATCGCGAAGGTCGGTTCGCGGCCGAGAGGCTTCTTCAACGCCTTCGCGAGCCGGGGAAGGTCGCGGTCGACGAGCTGGCGCTGCAGCGCGATGGTGGCCGTCGACACCACGACCGTGGCTTCCTTCTCGACGGCGTGCCGGATCGCGGGCACCAGGTAGGCCAGCGACTTGCCGGTGCCGGTGCCGGCCTGCACGGCCAGGTGCTCGCCGGTGCGGATGGCGCGGCCGACCGCGTCGGCCATCTCGACCTGACCGGGCCGCTCGGCTCCGCCCACCGACTCCACCGCGTGGGTCAGGAGTTCGAGGACGCCGGGGAAGTCAGTTCGAGCGGGCACAGCGACACATTAGCCGCCACGACCGACAGGATCGGTGATCCGTCGCGAACGGGCCACTCGCGCCGTCGTGTAGACGGCGATGGGCCCGCCACCGTGATGGCGGGCCCACCCCGTCAGGCAGTGTCAGTCCTCGGTGCCGCGCGAGACCAGCTTCCACGTGAGCGGCAGCAGGCCGGCGGCCACGACGATCTT
This sequence comes from Amycolatopsis heterodermiae, assembly GCF_034929455.1. Taxonomy (NCBI): domain Bacteria; kingdom Bacillati; phylum Actinomycetota; class Actinomycetes; order Pseudonocardiales; family Pseudonocardiaceae; genus Amycolatopsis; species Amycolatopsis heterodermiae. The sequence continues at coordinate 259,219 of NZ_JAYFSI010000001.1, read as the reverse complement.
CAGCGCGTCGCCGATCAGGAACGGCGTGACGCCCTTGGCGAACGCCGTCGAGAGGTCGAACCCGGTCGAGGCCATCAGCCACGGCACGCCGAAGGCGTAGATCACGACGTTGCCGAGCACCATGGTGCCCGCGGTGCGCAGGGGCGTCCGGTCGCCGCCGCGCCCGGCGAGCGCGCCGACGAGGGCGCCCGCGAACACGAACCCGACGACGTACCCGGCGCTCGCGCCGGACAGGCCCGCGGTGCCGTGCTGGAACCACGGCACGCCCACGGCGCCGACGAGCAGGTAGACCAGCATCGACGCGGCCCCGCGCGACATGCCGAGCGACGCGCCGACGAGCAGCGCGGCGAACGTCTGGCCGGTCATCGGCACCGGGCTGCCCGGCACCGGGACGACCAGCTGCGCGGCGGCGCCGGTGAGCACGGCACCGCCGGCGACCAGCGCGATGTCGCGGACGAGCGTGCCGGGCACGAGGTCGGCCAGCACGGGCCGCTTGGCGGCGAAGGACAGCGAAGACACAGAACCTCCCGAGTTGGGTCCGAGGCGTGGTCCGGTCGGCCACCGGTCCAGCCTCACACGCGTTGATCGAGGTTAACGCTGGTTATCTCCCGGAGTACCGCTCGAGTTGCGTTCCTCACCGGCCACTCGTCCGGGTGGACCCGCTCGGACGGCCGTGCGCGCCCGCCGATCGGCGAAGAGGCTGACTGCGAACCGTCACGGAACGAGGAGGCCGTTGCATGCGAAACGCCGGGAAAAGGACGATCCGGTTGCTGGCCGTGACGGCGTTGGCCGGCCCGCTCCTGGTCGCGGCGGCGCCCGTGACGTCCACCGGCTGGGCGGCGGCCGGCTCGCTCGACGTCATGCTCGACAACGAGCACGTCGTCACCGGTGACCTGGCCAAGTGCACCGCCGACGGCCCGGCGAGCGCCCGGACCGAGGGCGGCACGACGGGGGACATCGCGACGTTCGGGACCGGCGAGTCCGGCTGCGGCCGCTCGGGTGACGTGGCCATCGCGCAGGCGTCCGGGCACCGCTTCGAAGCGTCGGTCCTCAAGCGCTACGGCGGCCCGGTGATCACCGTCCGGACGTTCTCGGCGAAGTGCGCGACGTCGGCCACCGGCAGCGGCGGCGAGGTGTCGATCGGCGCCGTCACCGGCATCACCGTGCCCGCCGAGATCCCGCCGAACGACCGGATCGTCATCCCCGGCGGCCCGGCGGGCACCGCGCTGGCCACGGTGATCCTCAACGAGACGGTGACGCCCCAGCCGCCGGACGGCAGCCTGGTGACGCACGCGCTGCACATCGTGCTGTTCCCGCAGGGCGGCCCGGCGAGCGGCGACATCTACCTGGGCACGGCCGCCTGCGACCCGTTCGGCAAGAAGAAGTAGCTACGCGGTCTTGAAGCGGCTCGCGGCCGAGACGAACTCGCCCGCTCGCGTCGCCAGGTCCGGGAGGCTGCCGGCCGGCGTCAGGGCGTCGCCCAGCAGCGGGGTCGCCGCGGCGACCGCGATCGCGCCCGAGCGCAGGTAGCTCTCGACGTCGGCCAGGTGGACGCCGCCGGTCGGCACCAGCGGCACGTCCGGCAGCGGGGCGCGGACCGCGCGCAGGTAGGCGACCCCGCCGATGGCGGCGACCGGGAACACCTTCACCGCGGCCGCGCCGAGGCGCCAGGCCTGGTCGATCTCCGTCGGCGTCAGCGCGCCGCAGATCACCGGGACACCGAGGGCGTCCGCGCGCTCCAGCACCGCCGGGTTGACCGTCGGCGTGACCAGGTAGCGCGCGCCCGCGTCGACCGCGATGTCCACATCGGACGCCTCACGGACGCTGCCCGCACCGACCAGCGCGTCTTCACCCAGCGCCAGGCGCAGCGCGTTGATCGCCGCGGGCGCGCCCGGCGTCGTCAGGGTGGCTTCGAGCAGGCGGATCCCCGCCGCGTGCAGGACGACGCCCGCGTCGGCGAAGCGTGAGGCGTCCGCCGAACGCAGGATCGCGACGAGCCGGTGTTCCGCCAATGCGGCCTTCAGGTCCTTCATCCGACGTGCGCCTCACCCGTGTGCGTGACCCCGGCCTCGTCGAAGTCGCGCAGCGCGGCGTCCACCGAAGCCCGGGCGATCCCGGCCGTGTGGTCGAGCAGCACGCGGACGCCGAACCCGGCCCGCGCCGCGTCCAGGGCCGTCGCGCGCACGCAGTAGTCGGTGGCGATGCCGACGACGTCAACGTCGGTCACGTCGTGCTCGCGCAGCCAGGCCTCCAGGGACTTCCCGTCCCCGGACGCGCCCTCGAAGCCGGAGTAGGCCGCGCTGTACTCGCCCTTCGAGAACACCGCGCCGATCGGGACGACGTCGAGCGCGGGGTGGAAGGACGCGCCGGGCGTGCCCGCCACGCAGTGCGGCGGCCAGCTCTCGACGAAGTCGGGCGTCTCGCTGAAGTGGTCGCCCGGGTCGACGTGGTAGTCGCGGGTGGCCACGACGTGCGAGTAGCCGCCGGTCGCGGACAGCGCGGAGATCGTCTCCGCGGCCGCGGCGCCGCCGGCGACGGCGAGCGAGCCGCCTTCGCAGAAGTCGTTCTGCACGTCCACCACGATCAGCGCGGTTGCCATGGTGACCTCCGGTCGTCCGGTCAGAGGAAGAGGGTCGGGATCGCCGGGTCGCCGTGCGAGAGCTTCAGGCCCTCCCACGGCAGGCTGACCAGGCCGCGGCGCAGCCGCTGCCGCGCGTCGTCGAGCGTAGGCAGATCCGGCTCGACCCGGCCAGCACGGATCAGCGGCAGCTGCAGCGGCCGGTCGTTCGGCTCCGGCTCGGGCGCGGCCCCCGACGTCGTCCAGACGACCTCTTCGACCGCCGTGCCGGTGCCGCGGTGGCGCCGCAGCGCGGACTTGCGCCCGCCGCGGGACTCCTTGTGCGCGCTGCGCTTGGCGACCGGCTTGCCGTCGACCTCGACCAGCTTGTAGACCATGCCCGCGGTCGGCGCGCCGGACCCGGTGACCACCGAGGTGCCGACGCCGTACGCGTCCACCGGCTCGGCGCGCAGCGCGGCGATGGCGTGCTCGTCGAGGTCGCCGGAGACGACGATCCGGGTGTCCTTGGCGCCGAGGGAGTCCAGCTGCTCGCGGGCGCGGCGGGCGAGCGGGCCGACGTCGCCGGAGTCGATCCGGATCGCGCCGAGCTCGGGGCCGGCGACGCGGACGGCGGTCTCGATGCCGGCGGTGATGTCGTAGGTGTCGACCAGCAGGGTCGTGTCCGGGCCCATCTTGTCGACCTGGGACCGGAAGGCCTCCTCTTCGCTGTCGTGCAGCAGCGTGAAGGCGTGCGCGACGGTGCCGCGGGTCGGGATGCTGTAGCGGCGGCCGGCCTCGAGGTTGGACGTCGTCGCGAAGCCGGCCAGGTAGGCGGCGCGCGCGGCCGCGACGGCGGCCCACTCGTGCGTGCGGCGCCCGCCCATCTCGATGATCGGGCGGCCGTGCGCGGCGCCGGACATCCGGGCCGCGGCCGAGGCGATCGCGCTGTCGTGGTTGAGGATCGACAGGACCAGCGTCTCCAGCAGCACGCACTCGGCGAACGAGCCGCTGGCGGTCAGGATCGGAGAGCCGGGGAAGTACAGCTCGCCCTCGGCGTACCCGTCGATGTCGCCGGAGAACTCGTAGTCGGCGAGCCAGGCCAGCGTCGTGTCGTCGACCACCGCGGTGGCCTCGAGCTGCGCCAGCTCGGCGTCGGTGAAGCGGAAGTCCGCGATCGCGTCGAGCACCCGGGCGGTGCCCGCGACGACGCCGTAGCGGCGGCCGTCCGGTAACCGCCGGGCGAACACCTCGAACACACATGGACGCTCGGCCGTCCCGTCGGCCAGCGCGCTGCCCAGCATGGTCAGCTCGTAGTGGTCGGTGAGCAGCGCGGTGCTGGCCGTGGCCGGCTCGGGTGAACCCATGCCGCCACCCTATTCACCCACATGGCCGGACCTGGCGCGGCGTACCCTCGCGCCCCCGTGACACCATGGGGTGCATGTCCACGCCTGTCGCATCCGAGCAGACGCAGGTCGAGCCGGCCGGTGCCGAGGTCGCCGAGTCGGACACACCGTGGCGGACCGTGGTGTGGAACGACCCCGTCAACCTGATGTCGTACGTGACGTACGTCTTCCAGAAGCTGTTCGGGTACAGCCGTGACCACGCCACCAAGCTGATGCTGGACGTGCACCACAAGGGCAAGGCGATCGTGTCGTCGGGCAGCAAGGAAAAGGTGGAGGTGGACGTGGCGAAACTCCACGCGGCGGGCCTCTGGGCCACCATGGAGCAGCCCTCGTGAACGGTTGGCGACGCAAGGGCGCGGTCATCCACGCCGGCTTCGAGCAGCAGGAAGCGGCGGTGCTGCGCGGCCTGGTCAGCCAGCTCGAGGACATGCTCACCGCGCGCGCCGAGGAGGCGCCGCAGGACGAGCTCGCCGAGCTGACCGGCATCCGCACCGGCCCGACCGAGTCGCCGGACGACCCGGTGCTCTCGCGGCTGCTGCCCGACTTCCACCGGCTCGACCCGGACAACCCGACCCGTGAAGACCTCGACTCGGCCTCGGCGATGCGCTCGCTGCACGAGCCGGAGCTGCTGGACATCAAGGTCGGCGTGGCCAAGATCGTGCTCGACACGCTGCCCCGCGACGGCGGCAACGTCCGGTTGACCGAGGAGCAGGCCGACGCCTGGCTGGGCGCGCTCAACGACGTCCGGCTGGCGCTGGGCACCGCCCTCGACGTCACCGAGGACATGCCCGACGAGCTGCCCGAGGACGACCCGCGTGCGCCGCACCTCGGCGTCTACCACTGGCTGACCTGGGTGCAGGAGACGCTGATCCAGGCGCTGACCGGATGATCACCGACGTTCCCGGCGTCCTGGTCGGGCACCACGAACGGCTCGGGGACGGCTGGGCGACCGGGACGACGGTGGTGCTCGTCCCGGACGGCGCGGTCGGTGCCGTCGACCAGCGCGGCGGCGCGCCCGGCACCCGCGAGACGAACCTGCTGGAGCCGGAGAACCTGGTCCAGCGCGTGAACGCGGTCTGCCTCTCCGGAGGCAGCGCGTACGGGCTGGCCGCGGCCGACGGCGTCATGCGGTGGCTCGGCGAGCGGAACCTCGGCTTCCCGGTGGGCGCGCAGCCGCACGAGGTCGTGCCGATCGTGCCCGCGGCGGTGCTGTTCGATCTGCCGCGCGGCGACTGGGGCAACCGGCCCGACGCGTCCTTCGGCTACGCGGCCTGCGAGGCGGCTTCGGACTCGTTCGCGCAGGGGACGGTCGGTGCGGGCGCCGGTGCGGCCGTGGGGTCGTTGAAGGGCGGGATCGGCTCCGCGAGCGAGGTCGTGGGCGAGTTCACGGTCGGGGCGCTGGCGGCGGTCAACGCGGCGGGCGAGGCCGTCGACCTCACGACGGGCCGGGCGTACGCGGCCGACCACGGCGACTTCGGCGTCACGTGGCCTTCGCGGCCCGCCGACCTGCCGTCCCGGCGGACGGACCTGAACACGACGATCGGCGTCGTCGCGGTCGACGCGGCGTTGTCCAAGGCCGAGGCGCGGCGGCTCGCGGTCGCGGCCCAGGACGGGCTGGCCCGCGCGGTCCGCCCGGCCCACACGATGTTCGACGGCGACACGGTGTTCGCGCTGGCCACGGGCGCGCGGGAGCTGCCGGAGGCCAGCGGCCCGTTCGGTGCAGCGGTGCGCGCGGGGGCGCTGGACGCGCTGTGCTCGGCGGCGGCGCGGGTGTTCGCCAGAGCGATGGTGCACGGCCTGCTGGCCGCGACCACGGCCGGCGGGGTCCCGGCTTACCGCGAGGTCTGGCCCGAGGCGTTCGGCTAGAGGTCCGGGAGCGGGTCTTCGGGGCCGTCGTGGGTGGCTTCGAGGTTGGCGGCCCGGACGGCGCTTACGTACTCCTCGTCGATCTCCAGGTGCAGGCCCGCGACGGTGAGCACCGGGCCGAGCGACGGGTGGACCTCGACCGGGCCGATCTCGGTGTGCCGGGGCAGCCGGTCGTAGACGGTCTTCGGCGTGTAGCGCCGGAAGCGGCCGCCGTAGAGCACCGTGATGCCGTGGTCGGTGACCACGACGAAGAACGCGGCCCGGGTGCGGACGCCGTTGACGTACAGCGAGATGCCCGGGATCAGGTACTGGATCCGCTCGCCCTTCTCGAGGAACTCGCGGCACCGTTCTCGGGCTTTCGAGGACATCGGCATGCCCTGATTGTCCTGGTGAGCGCAATATCTCAGAGTCTGGACAGCTTGTGTCCACCACCTAAGATGGCGGTGTGCTCCGGATCCGCCGTGAACTCGTCGACGAGATCGTCGCCCACGCCCGCCGTGACCACCCCGACGAGGCGTGCGGGGTGATCGCCGGGCCGGAGGGCTCGGATTCCCCCGAACGGTTCATCCCGATGCTCAACGCGGCGCGGTCGCCGACGTTCTACGAGTTCGACTCGGGTGACCTGCTGAAGCTCTACCGCGAGATGGACGCCAAGGACGAAGAGCCGGTGGTCATCTACCACTCGCACACCGCCACCGAGGCGTACCCGTCGCGGACCGACGCGTCGATCGCGGCCGAGCCCGGCGCGCACTACGTGCTCGTGTCGACGCGGGACCCCGAAGTGCACGAGTTCCGGTCGTACCGGATCGTGGACGCCGAGATCACCGAGGAGCCGGTCGAGATCGTCGGCTGAGCCCGCTCGGAACAAACCGCGCGCCGCAGGCGTCTGCGTGTAGGAACCCACCGGAGGTAAGAACCCATGGCCGTGACCGTCTCCATCCCGACGATCCTGCGCACCCACACCGGCGGCGAGAAGTCCGTCGAGGCGAAGGGCGCGACCGTGCTCGAGGTCATCGACGACGTCGAGGCCCGGCACGCCGGCCTCAAGGCGCGCCTGGTGAAGGAGGAGAAGCTGCACCGCTTCATCAACGTCTACGTCAACGACGAGGACGTGCGCTTCGCCGGCGGCCTCGAGGCCGAGGTCAAGGACGGCGACACCCTGACCATCCTCCCCGCCGTGGCCGGTGGCTGATCGATGGCTCGCTTCGAGTCCCTGCTCGACGCGCTCGGCGGCACCCCGCTGGTCGGGCTGCCCCGGCTCTCGCCGACGCACGACGTGCGCCTCTGGGCGAAGCTGGAGGACCGCAACCCGACCGGCTCGATCAAGGACCGCCCCGCGCTGGCCATGATCGAAGCCGCCGAGCGCGAGGGCAAGCTGCGGCGCGGCTCCACGATCCTGGAGCCGACGTCCGGCAACACCGGCATTTCGTTGGCCATGGCCGCCAAGCTCAAGGGCTACGGGCTGGTCTGCGTGATGCCGGAGAACACCTCGACCGAGCGCAAGCAGCTGCTGCAGGCCTACGGCGCGCGGATCGTGTTCTCCCCGGCTGCGGGTGGCTCGAACGAGGCCGTCCGGCGGGCGAAGGAGCTGTCCGCGGCGAACCCCGAATGGGTGATGCTGTACCAGTACGGCAACCCGGCCAACGCCGACGCGCACTACCGCGGCACCGGCCCCGAGCTGCTCAAGGACCTGCCGACGCTGACGCACTTCGTCGGCGGCCTCGGCACGACCGGCACGCTCGTCGGCTGCGGGCGCTACCTGCACGAGGCGAAGCCGGACGTCCAGATCATCGCGGCCGAACCGCGCTACGGCGAGCTGGTGTACGGCCTGCGCAACCTCGACGAGGGGTTCGTCCCGGAGCTGTACGACCCCAGCGTGCTCAACGGCCGCTACTCGGTCGGCGCGTACGACGCGCTGCGCCGGACGCGGGAGCTGCTGGAGCACGAAGGCATCTTCGCGGGCATCTCGACGGGCGCGGTGCTGCACGCGGCATTGGCCGTCGCGGAGAAGGCCGTGGCCGCGGGCAAGCTGGCCGACGTGGCTTTCGTCGTCGCCGACGCGGGGTGGAAGTACCTGTCGACGGGGGCGTACGCGGGCTCGCTGGACGAGGCCGCCGAGCGGCTCGACGGGCAGCTCTGGGCCTGACCTACTCGGTCTTCCAGAGCTCGGGCAGGGCCAGGTCGACGTCGTCTTCGGCGGCCAGGCGCTGGAACGTGCCCATCGTCGTGTCCAGGTCGTCGAACAGCTTCGGGAGCAGCTTCAACGGCTTGGACAGCGGGCGCCAGAACGCGTCCCAGTGCACCGGGCGGACGATCTTCGGCCCGAGCGCGCCGACCGTCTCGCGCCAGTACTCCTCCCGCCACGCCTCGGACTGCTTCCCGGCGGCTCCGGCGCCCAGGTAGACGACGTCGGCGGAGTACCCGGCCATCGCCCCCGGGACGAAGTTCGCCGACGGGTGGACCAGGACGTTCCCCGCGGGGTGCGCGACGTGGAACGAGTAGCAGCGGCCGGTCTTGAACGCGCTCGCCTTCGCCGGCACCCGGACGGGTCCGGTGATCTCGCCCGGCACCCGGTCGCCGTCGCTGTGGCGGGCGTCGACGCCGGTCACCGTGAACTCGCCGAAGCGCACCGGCTCGCCCGGAACCAGCTCGTGGAACGGTTCGGCGGTGAGGTCGTAGCCCTCCTGGACCCGGCGCGTCGACGGCGAGCCGCAGAGCGTGGCGCCGGTCAGCTGGGCGACGACCGGCGCGTCCAGGACGTGGTCCACATGGGAGTGCGACACCAGGACCGCGTCCAGCTTCGTGACTCCGAGCTTCCGCAGGCACTCGTCGATCCGGCTCCGGGACGGTGAGACCCGGGTGGCCAGCTTCAGCAGCGACGGCCGCGAGAAGAAGCCGTCGACGAGGATCGCCGTGGTGCCGTCGGTGATCAGGACGTTGGACACCCCGGCGAACGTGGTGCGGATCTTCCTTTCGGGCATGCTGACAGCATGAAGGTCATCGGGCTGCTGGGCGGGATGAGCTGGGAATCGTCGAGTGAGTACTACCGCTTGGTAAACGAACGGGTGAAAGCGCTTCTCGGGGGCTTCCACTCCGCGCGCACCGTGCTGTATTCGGTGGACTTCGCCGCGATCGAAGCGATGCAGGCCGAGGGCCGCTGGGACGACGCGGGCGCGGAGCTGAACCGCGCCGCCCGCGCGCTGGAGGCCGCCGGTGCCGACTTCGTCGTGCTCTGCACGAACACCATGCACAAGGTTGCCGAGCAGCTGACCGACGGCCTGGGCATCCCGCTGCTGCACCTCGCCGACGCGACGGCGGCTGCCGTCACGGCCGCCGGGATCCGCCGGGTCGGGCTGCTCGGGACCGGGTTCACCATGAGCCAGCCGTTCTACCGTGACCGGCTCGCCGCGCACGGCCTCGACGTGCTCGTGCCGGACGACGGCGACCGCGACCTGGTGCACCGGGTCATCTACGACGAGCTGGTGCTCGGCGTCGTGAAGCCGGAGTCGCGCGAGGCCTACCGGGGCGTGATCGCACGGCTCGTCGAGGCCGGGGCCGAAGGCGTGATCTACGGGTGCACCGAGATCGAGCTGCTGGTGGGTCCCGAGGACAGCGCGGTGCCGACGTTCCCGACCACCCGGCTGCACGCCGAGGCCGCGGTCGACTACGCGCTCGGCAAGGCCCCGCTGCCCGCGTGAGCCTCGTGCTGGGCGACGGCCTTGCGCCACAGCAGGTCGCGCTCGTCGGTGGTGAACAGCGCCGACGGGATGCCGAAGACGTCACCCACCGCCGTCCACCAGGCTTCGGGTGACTCGAGCACCTCCTTGACGCCGTGGGTGTCCAGCGTCAGCGCCCGCAGGGTGTCGACGCCCGCCGCGTCCCGGCGCAGCAGCGCGCAGACGCGCACGAACCCGGACTCCGGCGCCGTCGACAGCCATGCGTGCTTCTCGGCGAAGTCCGCCATCTCGGCCGGGCCCGGCGCGAAGTCGAAGCCGACGAAGCTGCCCGACGGGTCGTGGTCGAACCGCCAGCCACCCGGCGCCACCTCCGACGGCCGCAGCCGGTAGGTGTGCGGACCTTGGGTGTACGTGCCCTCCCGCAGGGGGAGCGGCTCGTGGATGCCGTCACCCAGCCCGGCGTCGACCAGCCACGACGCCGACGGGTCGTCCGGCAGGCCCGTGACGGTCAGCGCCAGGTGGTTGCGGCTCACGTTCGGCTCGCCGCCCGCGCCCTGCACCCCGCCCAGGTGCCGGGTGACGGCGTAACCGAGGGCTTGCAGCAGCGCCGAAAAGGCGCCGTTGAGGTGGTAGCAGTACCCGCCGCGGCCCCGCAGGATCCGCGCCAGCGACGCCGTCGGCTCCAGCGAGGTCGGCCGCCCGAGCTGCACCTCCAGCGCTTCGTACGGCACGCGCTCGACGTGCGCCGCGTGCAGCCGCCCCAGCGCGGCGAGGCTCGGCGGCTCCGCCTCGAGGCCGAGCCGCTGCAGGTATCCGGTGACGTCCATGGCCCGAACGCTAGCGGCGGGCACTGACAAAACCCTCGTGGCCGCCTCGGGCGGTGGCCCAGCTCGCCGACGATCCTGCTTTGCCGGTGCCCGCCACTCGTGTCCACGCGGCTGCGGGAGTCGCGGGCGGCGCGGCACCCTCATGGCGGCCTCGGCAGCGGCAGGTGACCGGCTCGACGGGAGATCCGGTGCTGCTGTGCCGGACCGCCCGAGCACGGGCGTCGGGCACCGGCAGAACCCCGGACCTGCGGCGAGTCGGCCAGCTGTCGCCGCGCGAGGCCGCCACCGCGGTGCTGCTGTGCCGGGCCGCCCGTCGACAACCGCAGCCGCGTGAACACGAGCGCCGGGCACCGGCAAAATCCCCGGATCAGGGATTTCACCCGAGGCGGACCCGCCGTACCCGGACGTAGCCTCGAGGACGTGAGCACTCTGCCTGTGATCCCGGACCCGGAAACCGACGCCCGCAAGCGCGTGCTGCCGCCCAAGCCGAAGGCGGTCGCGCTCGTCGCGTTGTCCTTCACCCTGCTGCTCTACCTGGTCGAGCTGGCCGACGTGATCCTGCCCGGCGACCTGACCCAGGGCGGCATCCACTCGCGCGAGCTGTCCGGCCTGGACGGCGTGCTCTTCGCGCCCGTGCTGCACGCCGGCTGGTCGCACCTGTTCGCCAACACCGTGCCGGTGCTGCTGTTCTCCTTCCTCGCGATGGCCGCGGGGATCGGCCGGTTCGCGCTGGTCACGGCCATCATCTGGCTCGTGTCCGGGCTCGGCGTGTGGCTGATCGGGCCGGCGAACGCGGTGACCGTCGGCGCGTCCGGGCTGGCCTTCGGCTGGCTCGCCTACCTGCTGGTCCGCGGCATCTTCAACCGCGCGGCCGGGCAGATCCTGGTCGCCGTGGTGCTGCTGGGCATCTGGAGCGGGATGCTGCTGGGCCTGCTGCCGGGCAACACCGGCGTCTCCTGGCAGGGGCACGTCTTCGGCGCGCTGGCCGGAGTCCTGGCGGCCTGGCTGACCGGCCGCACGGGGAAGTCGCGCAAACCCGCTCCCGCGGCCACGGGTAACCTCGGGGTGTGACCCTGCCGCTCGCTGATGCCCCGATCGGTGTGTTCGATTCCGGCGTCGGCGGGCTGACGGTCGCGCGGGCGATCCTCGAGCAGTTGCCCGCCGAGCAGCTCCGCTACGTCGGCGACACGGCGCACAACCCGTACGGCCCGCTCCCGATCGCCACCGCCCGCAGCTACGCGCTCGCGGCGCTCGACGAGATCGTCGAGAGCGGCGTGAAGGCTCTGGTGATCGCCTGCAACACGGCGTCCGCGGCCTGCCTGCGCGACGCTCGTGAGCGCTACGACGTCCCGGTGATCGAGGTCGTCCTGCCGGCCGCGCGCCGCGCCGTCGTCGCGACGCACACCGGGCGGGTCGGCGTGATCGGCACCGAGGGCACCGTCCGCTCGCGGGCCTACGAGGACGCCTTCGCCGCGGCACCGGGCATCTCGCTCACCAGCGTCGCCTGCCCGCGGTTCGTGGACTTCGTCGAGCGCGGGATCACGTCGGGGCGGCAGGTGCTCGGGCTCGCCCAGGGGTACCTGCAGCCGCTGCTGGACGCCGAGGTCGACACGGTCGTGCTCGGCTGCACGCACTACCCGCTGCTGCAGGGGGTGCTGCAGATCGTCATGGGCCAGGAGGTCACCCTGGTGAGCAGCGCCGACGAGACCGCGAAGGACGTCGTCCGCGTGCTGACCGAGCGGGACCTGCTGACGACCAGGGAAACCCCGCCGCGGCACGAGTTCCTCGCCACCGGCTCGGCCGAGCCGTTCACCCGGCTCGCCCAGCGCTTCATGGGCTTCGCGCCGGGTGTCCTCGCTCCCACCACCGCGTGATCACGCCTTCGGGCGCTTAGGGTGGCGAAGTGCGACTGACCATCCTCGGGTGCTCCGGCAGCATCCCCGGGCCGAACGCCGCCGCGTCCGGTTACCTGGTCGAGGCCGAGGGCTTCCTGCTCGGCCTCGAACTGGGCAACGGCACGCTGGCTCAACTGCAGGCCGTGGCCGACCCGTTCGACCTCGACGCGCTCGTGCTCACCCACCTGCATCCCGATCACTGCGCCGACGTCAGCGCACTCACCGTCCTGCGCCGCTATCACCCGGCGCCGCCGTACCCGGCCCGCCCGCGGCTGCTGCCGCTGTACGGGCCCGCCGACGCGCACGTCCGGCTCGCGAACGCGTACGCGCCCAACGAGTCGGAACGGGCCGACACGGACCTCTCCGACGTCTACGCCTTCCACCCGCTGCGGCCCGAGCCGTTCCGGATCGGGCCGTTCGAGGTGGTCGCGGTCGAGGTCGACCACCCGACCCCGGCGTTCGGCCTGCGCGTCTCCTACGGCGGCCGGATCCTCGCCTTCACCGGCGACACCGGCCCGTGCCGGGCGCTGAACGAGCTCGCCGACGGCGTCGACCTGCTGCTCGCCGAGGCGTCCTGGACGGATTCGGCGGAGCGCCCGGCCGGCGTGCACCTGTCCGGCAAACAGGCGGGTGAGCTGGCGCGCGACGCCGGTGTCGGTCGGCTGCTGCTGACGCACATCGCGCCGTGGACCGACCCGGGAGCGGTGCTGGCCGAGGCCGCGGCCGAGTTCCCCGCGGCCGAGGTCGTCAAGCAGGGTGCCGTCTACGACGTCTGAGCGGCGCGGTCCTAGAGTGCTCTTCGTGGCTCGAAAAGATGGCAGGAACGACGACCAGCTCCGCGACATCAAGATCACCCGGGGGTTCCAGCAGTGGCCGGCGGGGTCCGTGCTGATCGAATTCGGCAACACACGGGTCCTGTGCGCCGCGAGCGTCACCGAAGGCGTGCCGCGCTGGCGGGCCGGCTCCGGCCTCGGCTGGGTGACGGCCGAGTACGCGATGCTGCCGTCCGCGACGAACACGCGTGGTGACCGCGAATCGGTCAAGGGCCGCATCGGCGGCCGCACGCACGAGATCTCGCGGCTGATCGGCCGCTCGCTGCGGGCCTGCATCGACCTGGCCGCGCTGGGCGAGAACACGATCGTCATCGACTGCGACGTCATCCAGGCCGACGGCGGCACCCGCACGGCCGCGGTGACCGGCGGTTACGTCGCGCTCGCGGACGCCATCACCTGGCTGGCCGCGGCGAACCGGCTCAACGACCCGCAGCCGCTGTCGTCTTCGGTGGCCGCGGTGAGCGTCGGCGTCGTCGACGGCCGGGTGCGCCTCGACCTGCCGTACGAGGAGGACTCGCGCGCCGAGGTCGACATGAACGTGGTCGCGACCGACGCCGGCACCCTGATCGAGGTCCAGGGCACCGGCGAGGGCGCCACCTTCGCGCGGTCCACTTTGGACAAGATGCTCGACCTGGCCCAGGCCGGCTGCGAGGAGCTGACCCGCCTGCAGAACGAGGCGCTGGCGCTGCCGTACCCGGGCGAGCTGCCGGAGCCGCGTCCGGACAAGAAGAAGGGCTCGAAGTGACGAAGCTGCTTCTGGCCACTCGCAACGCGAAGAAGCTCGGCGAGCTTCGCCGGATCCTGCTGGCCGAGGGAATCTCGGGCATCGAGGTCCTGGGTCTGGAGGACGTCCCCTCGTTTCCCGAAGCGCCCGAGACCGCGCCGGACTTCGAGGGCAACGCAGTGGCGAAGGCCCGTGACGCGGTGGCGGCGTGCGGTCTGCCCGCGATCGCGGACGACTCGGGCATCGCGGTGGACGCGCTGAACGGCATGCCGGGCGTGCTGTCGGCCCGCTGGTCCGGCGGCCACGGTGACGACGACGCCAACCTGAACTTGGTGCTGGCCCAGCTGAACGACGTCCCGGACGAGCGCCGCGGCGCCCAGTTCGTCTGCGCGGCGGCTCTGGTGCTGACGTCCGGCGAGGAGACGGTGGTCCGCGGCGAGTGGCGCGGAACGCTGGAGCGCGCCCGCCGGGGCACGAACGGCTTCGGCTACGACCCGATCTTCCGCCCGGACGGCGAGACCCGGACCTCGGCGGAGATGGAGCCGTCCGAAAAGGACGCCGTCTCGCACCGGGGGCGGGCACTGCGGGCGCTTCTCCCGGTGTTGCGGGAACTCGCCGGAAGCTAGTCGTCGAGTCACTTGTCGCTCGGGCCGAGGATCGCGACTTCGCAGTCGTGTTCGATCTTGTCCGCGTTGGGCGGCTGGGTGTCGCTTCCGTACGTCCACGGGGACTCGTCGTTGTCCGGGGTCTCCACCACGTGCATGCCCTGGTCGTTCATGCACTGCACCCACTTGTGCATGTTGTCCTGGTAGGCCGGGTTCTCGCGGTCCATGCCCCACGGCAGCAGCGGCAGCTTCGACCGGCACGCGTCGCCCGCGGCCTTGTGGTCCGCGCTCCACTTCTCCGCGCCTTCGATGCTGTTCGGCTGGGTGTCGACGTCCGCGTCGTGGTCCTTCATGCACGTGCGCCACGGCTCGATGAGCCGCTGGGACTCCTCCGCCGTCTCGTCGACGCGGTGGCGGGGGCGGCCGCCGTCCGCGTCCGCCGACGGCGGGGCGGAAGTCCCGGAAGTCGCCGACGCAGACGCGGGTGTCGAGAGCGAAGCCACCTGGGGAGCCGCGGGCGGCGGGGACGAGCACGCGGCCACGCCGAAGGCCAGCACCGAGAGCACAACCAACCGAAGTGCCATGGGACGAGCATGACCGGCGCTTTTCAGGAACTCGTCAGCACGGCGTGAGCGACTCATGCCAGCGCCTGCGTCGGCGGCATCCGGGCGGCGCGCAGCGACGGGTGCAGGCCCGCCAGCACGCCGACGACCAGCGCGCCGAGCACCCCGCCCAGCACGGACAGCGGCGGGATCACTGGTGGCCAACCTTGGTACGTCGCGTATCCCAGCGTGACCAGTACACCGGCAGACGTCCCGGCGAGGCCGCCGAGGCCGGACAGGGCCACCGCCTCCGTCAGGAACTGGTCGCGGATCTGGCCGCGCGTCGCGCCCAAGGCGCGTCGCAGGCCGATCTCACGACGGCGTTCCAGCACCGAGATGAACATCGTGTTGGCGACGCCGACCCCGCCGACCAGCAGCGCGACCCCGGCCAAACCCAGGAACAGCGCGGAGAACGCCGTCTGCGTCGCCTGTTTCGCTGCCAGCGCGTCCGACGGCCGCGACACCTGGACCAGGCCGGGCAGCTCCGGGTTCAGCGTCGCCGGGAGCACCGCGCGGACGTCGGTGATCGCGTCCTCGCGGGACTTCACGTAGATCACCGTCGGGTGGCCGTCGAAGCCCAGGAACCGGGCCGCCGAGCCCCAGCCGACGAGGACCGCCCGCTCGACGTCCGGGGCCAGCGGCATCGGCGCGAGGACCCCGGTGACCGTGTACCAGGTGGTCCCGATCATCACGACCGGCGGCGGCTGACCCGGGACCAGGTAAGGGATCCCGAGCCGGGACGCCGCGACGTAGCCCAGCGTCACCACGGGCAGGTCCGCAGTCTCGAACCGTCCTGATTGGACACTGCCGTTCAGCGCGTCGAGCAGATCCGGCGACGCGGCCAGCACCGAAAGGCCCGAGCCGTCCTGCGGGTCCGTGCGGTCGGAGCGGCGGACGACGGCGTGGGTGTTCGCGACGGCCGCCGCCGTGGTCACCGGGCCGATCCGCCGGACGCTGCCCAGCGCCGACTCCGGCAGCACCACCGGCGGCGTCTGGTTCGGCTGCGGCTCGGCGCGGAGCAGGTTCGTGCCCAGCGCCGTCAGCTTGTCCAGCAACGCCGCCTGGCTCGACGCCGGGATGCCGGTGACCACGATCATCGTCGCGATGCCCAGCGCGATCCCGAGCGCGGACAACGCCGCCCGCAGCCGCCGGGTCCGGATGCCGAGCAGGCCGAGGGACAGCACGTCGGCCGGTGAAAGGCGCACCGGCTTCACCGCGAGTCCCGCACGATCCGGCCGTCGCGGAACTCGACCCGCCGGGGCAGCCGCGCCGCGATGTCCCGGTCGTGCGTGATGACCGCGAGCGTGGTGCCGTCGGCGTGCAGGCCGGTCAGCAGGTCCAGCACGGCCTGGCCGTTCGCGGTGTCCAGCGCGCCGGTCGGCTCGTCGGCCAGCACCAGCGCCGGGTCGTTGACGACGGCGCGGGCGATCGCGACGCGCTGGCGTTCGCCGCCGGAGAGTTCGTGCGGCCGGTGCGCGACGCGGTGCGCGAGCCCGACCCGGCCGAGCGCCTCCAGCGCCAGCGGGCGACGGCGGCGCCGCGGCACGCCCGCGTACAGCAGCCCGGTCGCCACGTTGTCCACAGCGGACAGTCCGTCGGTCAGGTGGAACTGCTGGAACACAAACCCCAGCCGCCTGCCGCGCAGCGCGGACAGCTGCCGGTCGGACAGCCGCGTGACGTCCTCGCCGTCGAGTTCGACCGTCCCGGACGTCGGCAGGTCGAGCGTCCCGGCGATGTGCAGCAACGTCGACTTGCCGGAGCCGGACGGCCCGACGATGGCCAGCAGTTCGCCGTCGGACACGGTCAGTGTGACGTCGTCGAGCGCGACGACGTCCCCGGGATAGCGCTTGCTCACCCCACGCAGGGCCAGCACCGGCGTCACGACGTCGTCACCACCTTCAGGCCCTCGGCGACGCCCGCACCGCGGATCTCGACGAGGTCGCGCGCGAACATCCCGGTCTCGACGGCTTTCAGCGTCCCGTCCGGCAGCTGCACGGCGTAGCCGCCTTCGCGCAGCGCGATCAGCGCGCCGACCGGGACCGCGAGCACCCCCGCGTGCGTCTCGGTCGTGATCCGCACCTGCACCGCCGCGGAATCGAGGTCCGCCACGGACTGCGGGTCGTCCGGCGTGACCAGCACGTTCACCTTGGGCGGTCCCTGGCCCTCCGCGACGTCCGTGCTCACCGACGTCACCTTCGCCGGGACGCCCTGGCCGTCCGGCCGCACCACCGAGACCACCGCGCCGGTCTTGATCGCCGCGACGTCCGAGGCGTCCACCGGCGCGACCACCACCTTGGTCGTGGACGTGACCGTGAGCAGCGGTTCCGCGACCGGGTCGCCGGGCTGCGCGGTCACCGAGTTGACCCGCACCGGGCCGGCCAGCACCGCGACCTGGCCGACGTCGAGGGTGCCGGTTTCGTCCAGGCCCACCTTCTTCTGCCACTTCTTCAGGGTTTCGGCGAACGTGAACGTCTTCGGGTGCCCGACCTGGTACCCCAGCGCGGCCAGGTTGGCGGCGACCATCGTGACGTCCGGCCCGGTCAGGTCCGGGTTGTCGAGCTTGCGGAACAACGGCGTGTCACCGAAGAACACCGGCACCGGGTGACCGTCCACTGAGTACAGCGGCTTGCCGCGCTGGGCGACGTCGCCCAGCGCGGGCAGCTTCGTCACGGTCCCGGCGCCCGTGCCCTTCAACGGCTGGGGCGTGCCGAAGCCGAGGGTGCCGGTGAAGGACCGGGTGTTCGCGAGGTCCGTCTTGCGGACGGCGACGGTCTGCACCGCGGGCGGCGGCGCGGCGGTGGCGGCGGTGCCGCGCCCGTGCTCGACCACGAAGAACGCCGTGGCCCCCAGCAGGACCACGACGACGGCGGTGACCAGCAGCCACACCCACCGGCGCCGGCCACCCGATCGGGTTGTGCTCATGGCGTCACCCTCACAGCGGAATGTCAGGGACCCATGAGGAAATCGTGGTCTTCCGGTAGCCGCGCTTATGCTCGGGATCATGTGCGCCCACATCGTGCTGGCCGAGGACGACGCCAAACAGGCCGAGCTCGTCCGGCGCTACCTCGAACGGGAGCAGCACACCGTGGTCGTCGTCGCGGACGGCACCGCGGCGCTGGACCTGGTCCGCCGGCACCCGCCGGACCTGCTGGTGCTCGACGTGATGCTGCCCGGCACGGACGGCCTCGAGATCTGCCGCAGGCTGCGCGCCGAGACCGACCTGCCGGTGCTGATGCTCACCGCACGCTCCACAGAGGACGATCTGCTCGCCGGGCTCGACCTCGGCGCCGACGACTACGTCACCAAGCCGTTCAGCCCGCGCGAGCTGATGGCGCGGATCCGCACGCTGCTGCGGCGTGCCGCCCCGGCCCGCCCCGGCGGCACGACCAGGGTGGGCACGCTGAGCGTCGATCCGCTGCGGCACGAGGTGACCGTCGACGGCCGGGCGATCGACTGCACGCCGGGCGAGTTCCGGCTGCTGGAGCTGATGGCCGCCCAGCCGGACCGGGTGTTCACCCGCGGCCAGCTGCTGGAGCACCTGCACGGCTTCGACCGCTACATCACGCAGCGCGCGATCGACGTGCACGTGATGAACCTGCGCAAGAAGATCGAGGCGCAGCCGCGGCGCCCGGCGCGGCTCGTCACGGTCTACGGCGTCGGCTACAAGCTGACCGCGGGCGCCGATGCGCCGTAGCCTCCTCCTGCGGTTGTTCGTGCTCTCGGCCCTGGTCGCGGTGGCCTCGATCGCCGCGACCGCGTGGCTCGCCGCGCGCACGACGTCCGGCGCGATCCAGCAGGAGCAGGGCCAGGCGCTCGCCGACGACGGCACCATCTACCGCGGCCTGCTGAAGTACGCCGCGACCCACCCGAACTGGCACGACGTCGCCGCCGAGGTGCGCGGTACCGCGTCGATCACCGGCCGCCGCATCGCGCTGACGCTGACCGACGGCACGCCCGTCTTCGACTCGGCCACCGACGGCCGGCCGCTGCCGCTGCGGCCCTCGATCGTCGTCGACCCGCTGCAGGTCGACTCCGGGCTGGGGCAGCAGACCACCGCCGACCGGATCGACCCGGACGCCGTCGGCCCGTACGCGCTGCCGGCCGAGGACCGCACGCGCCTCGGCGCGCTCGCCCAGCGGGTCCTGCGGTGCGTCCAGGCCCGCTCCGGCGTCGGGACCGTCGTGACGTCGCCGGGCGGGCATCCGCGGATCGAGGGGGCCGACCCGTTCGTGCTGTCGTCGTGCAACGGCAGCACGCTCAGCCTGCCGACGAAGACCGAGCAGGCCGCGCTGGACCAGCTGTCGGCGCTGGTCAGCGCGTGCCTCAACCGCGGTCCCGAGTCCAAGCCGCTCGCGCAGGTGCAGGTGCTGCTCGACTTCACCTGGGTGCAGAAGGGCGTGGTTCGGACCGCTGAGTCGAACCAGGCCGTGCAGTCGTGCCTGAGCGCCGCGCGGCGGGAGCAGCTGACGCCGTTCGTCGCGCCCGCCGCGTCGCTCTACCTCACCGCGCCGGGCGGCGAAGCTCCCGCGGGCTTCACGTTGTCGCCGGAGAACAAGGTCCGCCTGTTCGAGGTCGCGGGCGGGATCCTGCTGCTGACGCTGCTGGTCACGGTGCTCGCCGGGGTCCGGCTGATCCGGCCGCTGCGCGCGCTCACCGGCGCGGCGAAGCGGATGGAAGGCGGCGAGAGCGGCGCCCAGGTCAAGGTGCGCGGGCGTGACGAGATCGCCCGGCTCGGGACCGCGTTCAACGCCATGTCCGCGAGCCGCGAGCGCCTGGAGGAGACGCGCAAGGCGATGGTCAGCGACATCGCGCACGAGCTGCGGACGCCGCTGAGCAACATCCGCGGCTGGCTGGAGGCGACGCAGGACGGCATCAGCCGGCTCGACGACGAGCTGGTCGACTCGCTGCTCGAAGAGGCCGTCCACCTGCAGCACATCGTCGACGACCTGCAGGATCTCGCGCTCGCCGACGCCGGCGCGCTGCGCCTTCACCCCGAGCCGGTGGACGTGCCGCACCTGCTGGCCCAGGTCGTGGCGGCGCAGAGCCCGGCGGGCGTCTCACTCTCGGTCGAAGCGCCGGACGCCCTCGAGGTGACGGCCGATCCGGTGCGGCTGCGCCAGGCCGTCGGCAACCTGGTGGCCAACGCGGTCCGGTACACCCCGGCCGGCGGTGTGGTGGTGGTCCGCGGCGGCCGGGACGGCGACGACGTCGTCATCGAGGTCGCCGACACCGGCGCCGGGATCGAGGCCGCCGACCTGCCGCACGTGTTCGACCGGTTCTGGCGGGCGGACAAGGCGCGGACCCGCGGGAGCGGCGGCAGCGGCCTGGGTCTGGCCATCGTCCGGAAGCTGGCGGAGGCCCACGGTGGCACGGTCACCGCGGCCTCCGCACCGGGTCAGGGCTCGACGTTCACGCTGCGGCTGCCCGCTGGTACAGCGGCTCGGTGACCGCGGTCGTGAACTGCGGGCCGAACAGGTAGCGCGTGCAGTCCGGCGTCTGGTCGAGGCAGAGCGAGCCGTCGGCGTGCAGGTACCAGGCCTCGGTGTCGACGCCGACGACCACGCCGTAGCCGGTCTTCTCGGAGAACGCCGTCAGCCGCGGGCCGCCGCTGGCACCGCCGCCCATGTCGCATGGCACGCCCCACTGGCCGCGCGGCACCGGGACCTCGTCGTTGCCCGGGTTCTCCTTCGGCTGTCCCCAGCAGTGCGCGGCGCGCTGCCCGGTGAACTCCGGACGACCCTGGTGGCCGGGCTGTTTCGCGGCGCGCGGGTAGCCGAACTCCTGGGCGGGCAGGCTGCCGGGCAGGCCGATGCCGAGCGGCTGGGCGGCCCGGGTGACGTCGGCGGCGCGCCGGCCGTGCTCGTCCGGGTTCAGCACCAGGAACGCCTGGTCGTGGCCGCTCTGCTGGTCGTCGCTCACCCAGGTCGTGTCGGCGAACGCCGTGCGGGCCACGAAAGCGCCGTACGGGCGGGTGTTGTCGCGGAAGCCGGGGACGAACAGCAGCTTGTCCGTCCACTGTGGATCGTTGCCGATCAGGTCCATGGTGTGCACGCAGTGCCCGCCGGTGACGACGGTGCTGCGGTTGGCCGCGGCGACGAGCGTCGCGGTGCAGCTTTCGTCCTCGCCGCGGTCGACGAAGAACAGCCGTCCGATCGTGCGGTCCACGGCGGTGCCCGGGGCGAACCCGGCGCCGTCCGGGCCGTCGGCGGGTGGTGCGCCGGGGGTGGACGGGCCGGTGGGCATCGCCGCGATGCGTTCGGGCGTCCAATAGTCGAGCACGGCTTGGCGCTGGGCGGCGGTCACCGCCAAGTCGTGCGTGACGACGGTGCCGGCGGCGTGCGCGGGCGTGGCCCCGAGCGCCGCCGCGGCCAGCACGGCCGCGGCGAGCACGGGGATCTTGGTTGCCTGGAACAAAAGAGCCTCCCTTTCGTGACCCGGGCAGCGTCCCGAAAGGGTGTGTGGAACCGATGAGCGAGCGGTCAGGCGGTGATCAGGCGGCCAGGCCGAGGTCCCGGATCAGCTTCGCCACGTGGCCCGTCGCGCGGACGTTGTAGAAGGCGTGGGCGATCTTGCCGTCGGGGTCGACGACGAACGTCGAGCGGATCACGCCCATGTACTTCTTGCCGTAGTTGATCTTCTCGCCGTACGCGCCCCACTCGGTGATGACGGTCTTCTCCGGGTCGCCCAGCAGCGGGAACGTCAGCTCTTCCTTCTCGGCGAACTTCGCGAGCTTCGCCTGCTTGTCCGGCGAGATGCCGACGACCTGGTAGCCGGCGTCGTTCAGCTCGGCGAGGTTGTCGCGGAAGTCGCAGGCCTGCTTGGTGCAGCCCGGCGTGCTCGCCGCCGGGTAGAAGTAGACGACCACGGACTGGCCGCGGAAGTCGCGCAGGGACACCTCCTTGCCCTCGCTGTCGGGCAGGGTGAAGTCCGGGGCGTCGTCACCCGGGGAGAGGCGATCGGTCATGCGTCGAGCGTAACGGGCGCCGGCTCAGGCGGTTCCGCAATACGTGACCACGGCTTCTTCGGTCGTGCTCGGCCGGATCCGCAGCCGGAGCTGGGTCTGGTCCTGGGGCATCGCGAAGGCGAAGGTGACGCGCACCGAGCGGCCCGGCAGCACGTCCTTGCCGGCGTCGGCGATGCCGGTGAAGCCCTGCGTCGTGTCGACGACCTGCTTCACGGCCGTGCCCTGCGCGGTGGCCGTGACCGTGAGGCCCGAGAGCTTGTACGTCGTGGAGCCGGCGTTCGTCAGCTGGACGTCGAAGGCCGCGCCGCGCGGGCTCTGCGGGTACGCCGAGAAGCTGGGCTTGAACGACTGGGGTGAGCCGACCGAGATGGTGACGCCGCTGGCGAACCGGTGGTCGGCGCCGAACTTCAGGTCGTTGCCCGCCTGCGCGGCCCCGGCGCCCGCGGGGGAGCCGCCCGCGCCGAGCGCGGCGGTGCCTTCCTGCGCCGAAGGGACCCCGCACGCCACCGCCAGGCCCAGCAGTCCTGAGGTGAACATGATCTTGCACGTGCGCGCGAGCGCCATCGCGGGTACTCCAGTCGGCGGTTCGGGGGATGCCGTTCGGCAGCGGGGTGTGCCGGGCGAACGCGCTCCACTCTGGCCGTGATCGCTCGGGGTTACGAGGCGCCACGGGGGGTTGTCGCGCACCTGGTGCCGCCCCGTGGCCAATCCGTGACCGGAACGGCACGGGTGGTGACAATCACCATCTACATGCCACTTAAACGGCGAGCGCGAACAGCAGGATGAAGATCGCCACCCCGGCCACCCAGGCGGCCATGAGCCAGCCGAAATCGCGGACCGGGTCGACCGCGCGGCTCTCTTCGCCGGGCACGTAGACGCCGCGTTCCTCGAACCAGTCGGCCCAGCGGGCGAACCAGCCGAACGGGTTTCGCGACGCCATGGTTCACCTCCGGGTACGGGCTTCCCCGTCACCCTACGGGTTCGGCGCCGGGGACCGGAAGGCGCGTGATGATCAGGAGTTTCGTCCCGGGGAGGGCGCTCATTCGAGCGCGTTCGACGCCTTCGATGGACGTCGGGGACGGCGGCGGTCGGGGCCGGACCACCGCGAGTGGTCCGGTCGGCCGGAGACCGTCGGGCCGCCGCCCCGATCGGTGGAGGCGGCGGCGGTCGCGGTCCGTGTCCGTCTCACGGACCGCAAGGGGACACGCCACGGTCGAGTGAACCTCGGCGTCACTCGTGTAGAGCTTTTCGGTGGTCTCAGACGACGCCGTTGCGCTGCAGGATCGACACGGCACGCACCGTGGCGTACCCGCGCCATTCGAGCTCGGCCGCGGGCGAGTAGCTCGCGAAGTCGACCCGCCAGCCGCCGTCGTCCTGCTGCTCGCCGGCGAGCCGCCGCAGTTCGGCGTCGATCACGTCGTCCTTGAACAACGCGCGCGCCGGCCGGTCCGGCAGGGGCGCGAAGTCGAGGGCGCGCAGGGTCTCGCCTTCGGATCCGCCGGCCACCGCGGCGAGACCGTCGGCCGGGACGAACGCCCCGAGGTGGTCCAGCAGCTCGCCTGCCTCGGGGTGCAGGTCGTGGGCGGCGTCGGCGAACTGCACCGCGAACGAGAGGGCGATCGCGTGCGGCGCCTCGGAAAGAGCCCGGATGGCGTCGAAGCAGTACCGGGTCGCCCCGGCCAGCCAGGGGTGCTCACGCACGGCCCGGTCGTGGCGCGCGACGCGCAGGGCGACGGCGGCCGCGAAGGCCGTGCTCTGCAGCGTGGCTTCGTCCGGATCGGCCTGGACCCAGAACGGCGCGCACCCGGCCGGATCGGCCACCGGCAGCGCGAACGGCAGCCCGCCGTCGGGGCGGGAGGCGCCCGCCAGCCAGTCACAGAGCCGGGCCGCGTGCGGCGAAGTGTCCGGAGCGACGTCTTCGAAGACCTCGAAGGCGTGCAGGGCACCACCGGGCTGGCTTTCCGGCGCCCGCAGGTCCGGCTCCAGGCCCCAGCCGTAACCGCCGTCAGGATTCCGGTAGCCATCAACGGCGGCGAGCACGGCTTGTGTGTCCGTGGTGCCCTGCAGCAGCTCGAAACGGCGCCGGTCGAGAAGCCGGGCGTGCATGGCCATGAAGGACGCCGCGGCGGAGAGGTTCGCAGTCACCCGGCCAGGGTCGCACCCACCGGGGTCAGGGTCTTGAACGGATCGGCGCGCCAGGGCAGCGGCGTGCCGGCGGGTCGCGGCTGAGGGGACGGCACCGGCGAGTGGGGCGGTCGGCGTGGAACGGGATGCGCCGGTGTGCGGCGCCGGGGTGGTCCTTGAGCGGATGGCATCGCCGTGTCCCGATCGGCGTCGGATTGAAGCCGGATGCGCAGGTCAGGGCAGCTGCGGCCCCGGCGTCGCGGCCTCGCGCAGCCGGGCCGCGTCCTGGCCCGGTGGGGCGCCGAACAGCCGCCGGTACTCGCGGTTGAACTGAGACGGGCTGTCGTAGCCGACCAGGTGGCCGACCCCCGCTACATCCCCCGCGTCGGCGACCAGCAGTGAACGCGCCTCCTGCAGCCGGATGCGCTTCTGGAACTGCAGGGGGCTCATCGATGTCACCGCCCTGAAGTGCCGGTGGAACGCCGATGGGCTCATCCCGGTCAGCCGCGCCAGCTCGTCGATGCGCATCGGCTCCGCATAGTTCTCGCGGACCCAGCGGATGGCCCGGCTGACGTGGGACAGGCTGCTGTCGGCCAGCCCGATCTGGCGCAGCAGGGCACCGTGCGGGCCGGTGAGCAGGCGCCAGAGGATCTCCCGCTCGATCAGCGGGGCCAGGACCGGCGCGTCCGCGGGGTGGTCGAGCAGGCGCAGCAGCCGGACGGTGGCGTCGAGCAGGTCGGGGCCGGCGTCGCCGGTCGCGATGGGGGACGGGTCGCGCGGCCACGGGCGGGGCGGCGTCTCCAGCAGCAGCGGCGCGATGGCCGCGGGCCGCAGCTCCAGGCCCATGCCCAGGGCCGGCGTCCGCGGCGACGCGCCGACGAAGTGGCCGGTCACCGGCAGGTCCGTGGTGACGAGCAGGTACTGCCCGGCCCGGTATTCGTGCAGCTGCTCGCCGAGCAGCAGGCGCTTCCCGCCCTGCGCCATGACGACCAGCAGCGGCTCGGTCAGCGAGTGGTGCGGCTCGGCGGAGTCCACTTTGGACAGCAGCAGGCCCGGCACGCGCGTGCGCAGGTCCGGGTGGGCGTGCGCGGCGATGAGGTCGCGGATGTCGTCGAGCATGACCTCAAGAGAACCAAGGTCGGCAGGATCGTGCAAGAGGTCGAGTGGATCGATCTACCACTGAGCTGGCACATCGCGTTTCCTGGTAGTAGCCAATCCGACACGCAAGGAGCGTTTCATGTCACTCGACCAGTACGTCACCCTCGGCCGGTCCGGACTGCGCGTCAGCCCGTTCGCCCTCGGCGCGATGACCTTCGGCGAGGACCCGGGCGGCGCCGGCTGCAGTGTCGAGGAGTCCGAGAAGATCCTCGCCTCCTACCTCGACCTGGGCGGGAACTTCGTCGACACGGCCAACTTCTACACCAACGGCCACTCGGAGAAGATCCTCGGCGACTTCTTCGCCGCGCAGCCCGGCCGGCGCCAGCACGTCGTGCTCGCGTCGAAGTTCTTCGGCAACATGTTCCCCGGCGACCCGAACGGCGGCGGCGCGGGCCGGGCGTCGATCATCGCCCAGCTGGAGCAGACGCTGCGGCGCCTGCAGACCGACTACCTCGACCTCTACTGGCTGCACAACTGGGACCGCGCCACGCCGATCGAGGAGACCATGCGGACCCTCGACGACCTCGTGCGCGCGGGCAAGATCCGCTACGTCGGGTTCTCGAACACCCCGGCGTGGGTCACCGCGCAGGCCCAGACGACCGCGCAGCTGCGCGGCTGGACGCCGCTGATCGCGCTGCAGGTCGAGTACTCGCTGCTGGCCCGCACGGTCGAGGGTGAACTCGCGCCGTTCGCCCGGGACCAGGGGATCGCGCTGACGCCGTGGAGCCCGCTGAAGAACGGCTTCCTGTCCGGCAAGTACCGCCGCGGCGCCGGCACCCCCGAGTCGGCCCGCACGGCGTACGTCGGCGGCCCGAGCGAGGCGGAGTTCGACGTCATCGACGTCGTGGCCGCGATCGCCGGCGAGCTCGGCACGACGTCCGCGGCGGTGTCCCTGGCCTGGCTGCGCGCCCGCCCGGGCACGGTGGTCCCGATCGTCGGTGCGCGGCGCCTGGAGCACCTGACCGGCAACCTCGCGGCGCTGGAGATCTCCCTGTCGGCCGGCCAGCTCGCCCGGCTGGACGAGGTGTCGGCGCCGACGCTGGACTACCCGGCCCCGATGCACGGCGCCCAGCGCGCGATGCTCCAGTTCGCGGGCACCACGGTCGACGGCGAGCCGTCGGCGGTCTACCCGCCGCTGCTGCAGAGCGACGTCCGCTACTGACCGCTCACCCGGGCCAGGACGGCGTCGAGGCCCTTCCGGACGCTGTCGGGCAGGCCGTCGCCGCGCAGGTCGGTCAGGAACTGCTCGTTGATGCCGCCCGGGGTCATGTGCTTCCCGGCCAGGTCCTCGAGCGTGCCGGGGTGCGTGAGCAGCGTCCGGCCCAGCTCGCCGAAGACGTGCGCCACGTAGGCGTCCGCCTCTTCGGCCGCGACGCCGTGCTCGGTCATCCAGCGCGCGATGGTGGCCAGCTGGTCGAGGTGCGCGGCGAAGGTGGCGGTCGCCGTGGAGAACGTGGCCAAGGCCGCTTCGTCCCGTGGGACGACGACGTCGCCGACGCTCTCGAACAGCGCCCGGGCGACGGGGTCGTCAGGGTAGAGGGCAGTGCGGCCGGCGCCCCGGCTCACGGTCGGCAGCGGGATGGACCGGACCTGCCGGGCGGCCGGAGCGGTCCACTCCCGCAGCTGCTCCAGCGACACCCCGGCCAGCACGCTGACCACCACGTGTTCCGGCCGGAAGACGAGGCCGGCCAGCACCTCCCGCGCGACCTGCGGGCGTACCGCGACGACGATCGTGGTGGTGCTGTCGAGCACTTCCTGGTTGCCGCCGCACACCCGCACGTTCGGGAACCGGGCGGCCAGTGCGTGCGCGACGTCGTGGTTGCGCGGCGACAGGAAGACGTCCGGCGGGGCGGCGACGCCGAGGCCTTCGACGATCGCCGCGGTGATCTCGCCGGTGCCCACGAACCCGTACGACTGCATGGCGAACCCTAACCGCGGAACGTGCGGCGGTAGGCGTCCGGGGCCACGCCGACCGTGCGGTGGAAGTGGCGCCGCAACGTCGTCGCCGTGCCCATGCCGACCGCTTCCGCGATGGCGTCCACGCTGCTCGCCGACGTCTCCAGCAGCTCCTGGGCGCGGCGGATGCGCTGGGTCAGCATCCACTGCAGCGGGGTGGTGCCGGTGACCGCGTGGAAGTGGCGGGTCAGGGTGCGGGCGCTCATGTTGGCCTGCCGCGCCAGGTCCTCCACCGACAGCGGCCGGTCCAGCCGCTCGGCCGCCCACGGGAACAGCTCGGTCAGCGGGTGGTCGGCCCGGTCGGGCACCGGGGCCGGGACGAACTGGGCCTGCCCGCCGTCGCGGTGCGGGGGCACGACCAGGAGGCGGGCGATCGTGTTGGCGGCCGCCGAGCCGTGGTCGGTGCGGACCAGGTGCAGGCACAGGTCCATCGCCGCGGCCTTGCCCGCGGACGTCAGGACGCTGCCGTTGTCGACGTAGAGCACGTCCGGGTCGACCTGGACGCCGGGGTAGCGCGCGGCGAGCGCGGCGGTGTGGGCCCAGTGGGTCGTCGCGCGCAGGCCGTCGAGCAGGCCGGCGGCGGCCAGCACGAACGCGCCGGTGCACAGCGACGCCACCCGCGCGCCCCGCGCGTGGGCCTCGCGGACGGCGTCGAGCAGGTCGGCCGGCGGGTCCACGTCGACGTCGGCCCAGCCCGGGACGAGCACCGTGTCGGAGCGGGCCAGCCGGTCGAACCCGTGCTCCGGCTCCAGCCGGAACCGGCCGACCACGACCGGGGCCGAGCCGCAGACGGCGAAGTCGTACCGCGGGTTCTCGCCGAAGACCTCCGACGCGATGGCCAGCTCGAACGACAGCATCCCGTCGGTCGCGGCGAGCGCCACAGTCTTCATGTCCGGAATTGTACGCATGATGGCGTTCCGGACACTGGTCGCGCGACGCCGCCGTCGTGAGGATGGCTGCATGACATCGGTTCTGGTTTACGGCGCCTACGGGCACACCGGGCGTTTCGTGGTGGCCGAGCTGCGCGAACGCGGGTTCGAGCCGATCCTCTCCGGCCGTGACGCGGCGCGCCTGCCGGGCGGCCGGGTGGCGACGGTCGACAACCCGGCGTCGCTCGACCGCGCTCTGGAGGGCGTGGCCGCGGTGATCAACGCAGCAGGACCGTTCGCGGAGACGGCCGCGCCGCTGATCGAGGCGGCGCAGCGGGCGGGCGTGCCCTACGTGGACGTCGCGGCCGAGCTCGAGGCCAACCTCGACACCTTCGCGCGCGTCGCGGACGGTGTCGTCGTCCCGGCGATGGCGTTCTTCGGCGGCCTGGGCGACCTGCTGGCCACGGCGGCCATGGGCGACTGGACGAGCGCGGACGAGATCCACGTCGCGTACGGCCTGAGCGGCTGGCACCCGACGGCGGGAACGCTCGCCGCGGGCCGCGTCTCCCGCGCCCGGCGGGGCGACCGGCGCATCCGGTTCGCAGACGGCCGCCTGCAGTACGCCGACGATCCGCTGCCGAAGCTCAGCTGGCCGTTCCCTGCCCCGCTGGGCCCGCAGCCGGTGCTGGGTGAGTTCACGATGGCCGACGTCGTGACGATCCCTCGCCACCTGGCTGTCCCCTCGGTGACGACGTACATGACTGCGGTGGCGGCCGCGGGCCTGTCGGCGGCGCAGGAGCGTGCGGGGGCACCGGAGACGTTCGTGGTCGACGTGGTGGTGCGATCCGGTGGCGAAGAACGCCGGATCACGGCGCGCGGCCAGGACATCTACGCGGTCACGGCACCGCTCGCGGTGGAAGCGGTGGAGCGAATCCTGACGGGCCGCACCAAGACGAAGGGGGTTGTCCCGGCGGGAGAGCTGTTCGACGCCCCGGACTTCCTGAAGGCGCTGGCACCCCACGTCACGATCGACTGAGCTCGAGAATCGCGCTCGCCACCTCGGAGCGGAGCAGCGTCGACCAGATGATCTCGCCGGGCGCCGGTTGCATCTCCGCGAGCGGAGACGGCTCGGGTTGCCAGTCGTCCGGCGTGACGCCGGGAACGCAGTCGAGGAGCAGGGCGAAGATCGCCGGATCGGGAACGCCTTCGGCGATGATCGCCAGGTAGGCCTCGTGATCCTCGCCGACGCGTACCAAAGCTTTAACGCGGTGGTGGCGGAACTCGGCCACGGCAAGGTTTCCGGTCGTGAGCGACAGGGAGACGAGGCCGATCACCATGCGCTTCATCTCGCGGCGCCAGGCAACCGCTTGCTCGGCCGTGAAACGCTTCCAGTCCCAATCACCTGGGAGCAGATGTGCGCTCGAAACGGTCTTGCCGTCGGTGCACTCACGCTTGATCGACGCGTAGAAGTCACGCTGCGGGCTGTCGGCTTGGCGGTGCCCGGCTGCGCCGATCCACCATCTGCCGAGGTCGCGCGGCAGTCCCTCCGGCAGGCCGTCGTCGGGCAGCCGGGTGACGACGGCCCGCTGGTCGCCGGTCTTGACCTTGAACCACACCCGGTCGCACAGGGCCAGGATCCGGCGAGCCCCGCCGGCGTCCCGCAGTTCCGGAACCGCCTGCGCGGCCGTGACGACCGGGTTGTCCATCTCTTCGAGTGGGCGGCCGAGATCCGGCGGCAAGAGGCCGAGGTCGGCCAGGCATCTCTTCGTCGGGCGGACGCCGACGGGGACCTGGGTCATGATCGAAATGCTAGAGAACCCCGTGACGGCGGGTGCTGGCGGTCACACGCTGAGCTACTTCGGCAGGCCGCCGAGGTCGTCGATCTCGGCGGCGCTGAATCCGGTCATCAAGGAGACGGCAGCGCTGTCGGTGCCGTTGAGCTGGCCGAGCGCGGCCTTGACGCCCGCGTTGATCTCGTCGCGGTGAGCGTCGACGTACTCGCGGACAGCGGCATCGACGATGTCCTTCTTCGAGCGCGACAGGAAATGAGCCGCGTGGGACACGAGTTCGTCGGTCGCGGCGTCTACCTTGATCGGCGCGGTGGCGGCCATGACCGAACTCCCCTCGATGTGGTGCGAGCGCTCTCGTGGTACCAGAGTACCAGTGGGTACTCCGGGAAGGCGGCGTGCGCGTTCCCGGCTCGACAGGCGGGGCGTAGTGCTCGGCGGGCCGATCCGAAGGTGAAGGCGCTGGCGCCCCACGTCACGATCGAGTGGGTGCGGGGAATCGAGTGGGCCCGGAGAGACTCGAACTCTCACTGGCACGGACCTAAACCGTGTGCCTCTGCCAATTGGGCTACGGGCCCTGCGCATCCGGAAGCGTAGCGTGCTGCGGCGTCCGCCACGCCGGGCCGTGGCCGGTGCGGGGTCTCGGCAGGGGGCCAGCTAACGTTGGGCGCCAGCAGTCCCTTGCGGCGGAGGAGGACACGTGGCCCGCGACCCCGAGACGATCGAGCGTGAGATCGAGCAGGCTCGAACCGCCCTGGCGGCGACGCTCGACCAGCTGACCGTCAAGGCCGACCCGAAGAAGCTCGCGGACGCGGCCAAGGACGGCGTGCGCGCCAAGCTGGACAACCCCAAGGTCAAGTACCCGCTGATCGGTGCGGGTGTCCTCGTGCTCGCCCTGCTGGTGCGCAAGCTCTTCAAGTAACGGCTCAGGCGCGAGCCGGCTTGGCCGGGGCCTTGCTCTCGACCTCGGGGGCGGGCTCGGCCACCGGCTTGGGCTCTTCGACCGCCTTCGGCAGCTGCTTGCCCGTCGGCAACGCCGGTTTCTTCTCGACGGCCGGCTTTTCGACGGCCTTCTCCGCTGTCTGCTGCTTCGGCACGCTGCCGGGCGGCGGGACCTCGAGCGGCGGGAGCTTCGGGAGCGTCAGCCGGGCGGTCATGTACGTGCTGGTGAAGTCCAGCGCACTGCCGTTGATCAGGTGGACCACCGTGTTCCGGCCCTCCCCGCCGAGCTCCTCGACCAGCTGGTCGGCCCGGTCCCGCGCGGCGATGATGCCCGGCGCCCTGGCGGTCAGCTCCTTGCCGTGGCCGCTGACCGTGATCGCCCAGTCGGCGTCCTGTTGGACGTACGTCGCCGTGATCGCTTCCACCATCTGCCTCACGCCCCTCTCCCTCTCCAGCAAACCCTCACGCGTACGTGACCCGGTCACCCCGCCGTTATGACGTGGTTTCCGCCACCCTGTGCACGGCCGCGCAAGTCCAGCATTCCTTTGTACCGTGTCATCGATACCGTAGAGCAACTCTGTGTCACAAGACACGGAGCGCAAAGTGCGCTGCGTAACGACCGAATGGCCTAATGCACGAGCAGATTACCGTGCACGGCCCCGAAGTCCAGCCCAGAGGACGTCCATCGCGTACTCGGTGGCCATTTCGGGGGTCACTTCATCGTGGCGCTCGCACCAGATAGCGAGCCGTTCGCACGCTCCGACGACGAATTCCGCAGCCGCCTCGGCCTGCAGGTCGTCATCTCCGGTGAAATATCCGCTCATCAGTGCGGCGATGAGGTCGGTCTGCTGCCGGCGGGTTTCTTCGACCTCGTCGGCGGCCGGCGTGCCGATCAGCGCCATCTCGTGCCGCAGCAGCGACCACGCTTCGCGTCGCTCCCGGATGAACACGAAGAACGCCAGCAGGCCGCGCCGCAGGGCGTCCTCGGCGCTGGTCGCCCCGACCGTCGCCTGCTCGGTGACCTCGCGCAGGATCGCCCTCGACTCCCGGATGCACGCCAGGAGCAGGCCTTCCTTCGAGTTGAAGTACTCGTAGAGCATCGGCTTCGAGACGCCCACCAGCTCGGCGATCTCGTCCATGGACGCCGCCGCGTAGCCGCGCTCCGAAAACACCTGCTCGGCGACCTCGATCATCTGCCGCATCCGCTCGGCCCGGGGCATGCGCTTGCGTTTCGCGGTGGTCACGGGCAACACTCTACCGGTAGTAACCTACTCTCAGTAAGCTGGACGACGGGTAACAGGCAATCGGGAGGCGCGCCATGGGCAACCGCACGGAGACCGGGGTCGTCATCGTCGGGACCGGGTTCTCCGGTCTCGGCATGGCGATCCAGCTGCGCAAGGAGGGGCGCGACGACTTCGTCATCCTCGAGAAGGCCCACGACGTCGGCGGCACCTGGCGGGACAACAGCTACCCGGGGTGCGCCTGCGACATCCCGTCGCACATGTACTCGTTCTCCTTCGAGCAGAACCCGGGCTGGTCGCGGGCCTACTCGCCCCAGCCGGAGATCTGGCGCTACATGCGCGAGGTGGCCGACAAGCACGACCTGCGCCGGTTCGTCCGCTTCGGCCAGGAGATGACCGGGGCCCGCTGGGACGCCGACGAGAACCGCTGGCACGTCGCCACGAGGGGCGGCGACGAGTTCGCGGCGGGCGCGCTGGTCGCCGGCGTCGGAGCGCTGCACCTGCCGCAGATCCCGGAGCTGCCGGGCATCGAGACGTTCGCCGGCCCGGCGTTCCACTCCGCGCGCTGGCGCCACGACGTCGACCTCGCGGGCAAGCGCGTCGCGGTGATCGGCACCGGCGCCAGCGCCGTCCAGTTCGTGCCGAAGATCGCGCCGGAGGCCGAGCGGCTGACGCTGTTCCAGCGCACGCCGCCGTGGATCATGCCGAAGGGCGACCACGAGATGTCCGGCCGCACGCGGGCGCTGTTCAAGGCGTTCCCGCCGGCCCAGCGCGCCTACCGCAACCTGCTGTACTGGATGCTCGAGGCGCGCGCGATCGGCTTCAACGGCCAGTCGTGGGTGATGAAGCTCGGCCAGCGCCTGGCCAAGCGCAACATCGACGGCGCGATCAAGGACCCGGCGCTGCGCCGCAAGGTCACCCCGGACTACACCATGGGCTGCAAGCGCGTGCTCATCTCCAACGACTACTACCCCGCGCTGGCACGGGACAACGTCGACGTCGTGACCGACGGCGTCCGAGAGGTCCGCGAGCACAGCGTCGTCGACGCGGCCGGGGTCGAGCACGAGGTCGACGCCATCGTCTACGGCACCGGGTTCCACGTCACCGACGCCTTCGACGACCTGGAGATCGTCGGCCGCGACGGGCGCAACCTCGGCAAGGAGTGGGCGACCGAGGGGATGCGGACGCACCTCGGGATCACCGTCGCCGGGTTCCCCAACCTGTTCTTCCTGCTCGGCCCCAACACCGGCCTGGGCCACAACTCGGTGGTGTTCATGATCGAGGCGCAGATCTCGTACGTCGCCGAGGC
Source organism: Amycolatopsis heterodermiae (assembly GCF_034929455.1). Taxonomy (NCBI): domain Bacteria; kingdom Bacillati; phylum Actinomycetota; class Actinomycetes; order Pseudonocardiales; family Pseudonocardiaceae; genus Amycolatopsis; species Amycolatopsis heterodermiae. Next base: position 225,880 of record NZ_JAYFSI010000001.1, on the reverse strand, counting down.
GCTGCGGCTGGCGGCGGGCCGCGCGCTCGAGCCGAAGCCCGAGGTGCAGGAGCGGTTCAACACGCAGATCCAGCGCAAGCTCGCGAAGGGCATCTGGACCCGCGGTGGCTGCAAGAGCTGGTACCTCGACGCGAAGGGCGTCAACCGGACGATCTGGCCCGGGTTCACCTGGCGCTACTGGCTGGACACGCGGAAGGTGCGGCGCGAGGACTACCTGGTGGGCTGAGGCCGATCGGTCCCTCACCGGCGGCCAAGGGCCGGTGAGGGACCCGGGGATCAGCGGGAGACGTACCGGCGGAGACGGGCGATCAGGTCGACGGTCGGCAGCTCGCACAGCTCCGCCATCCGCTCGAGGGCCGGCAGGTCGAGGGCGACCTCGCCGGGGCCGTGGTCACCGGCGGTGCGCAGGCGGTCTTCGGCCCAGCGGCGCAGGGGGAGCAGCTCGGGCGGGGCGTCGGCGACGACCTTGCGCAGGTCGACGCGGACCCGGCCGGGCTCGTCGACGAAGACCCGGCGGTGCACCTTGGCCAGCAGGTCCTGGGGCAGCTCGTCCATCGCGACGCACAGCTCGACCAGCCGCACCACGGAACACTGTCTGGTGCCCAGTTCGTAGGTGGCCAGCGTCTGCAGCGAGATCTCGCTCTGCAGGTGCTGGTTGAGCTCCTTGCGCGTCCAGCCTCGGCTGCGCCTGAGCTTGCGGAGCTCGTCCCCGAGTATCCGCTGGTAGTCCTCGGCGTCGATCAGCACATCAAGTTCCCCTGCCGTGTTCCTCCCACGGCACCTTCACGGAGGTGACAGTTTCCGTGCAGGTGCACCCTCACGTGTATGTAAGTGCGCAGGTGCCCGCGCATTACGCGGATTCGGGCATGTCTTTGATACCGATTACGCGAGTTAGGCCGATCGGGTTAACAGCAGATGACAAGATCGTGCAACTTGCAGACGTCGTTGCTCAGTTGACGCAGGGGACGCCCTCGGCCGTGATCGGCTTCTCCTCGTCGGCGGGCGGCGGCGCGGGTGCCTGGGACGTCGCGCCCCCGGCGCTGGAGCCGGCGTTCGAGTCGGTGGAACTCGGCGGCTGGTAGTCGGCGCCGAGGAACACCATCACGTGCCCCGCCTGGACGCTCTTGTCCTCCTGGACCGTCGGCGAGCCGCCGAGCGCGTCCGCGACCTTCTGGCCGGTGTCCTTGCCGCCCTTCGGCACCCAGATCACGGTGGTCTTGCGCGAGGTCGCGTTCGCCGTGTCACCCGAGGTGAAGCCCTTGGCCGAAAGGGCCTTGGCGACGGTCGCGGCCAGGCCGGTCTTGCCGGAGGCGTTGCGGACGTCGACCGTGGTCGCCTTGTTCGCGCTGTCGGCCTGGTCGGTGGTCGGCGTCGGCTGGCCCGGCTGCGGCCCGGCGAGGCTCTGGACGAAGTCCTTGACCTCGGCGGGGTCGACCTGGATGGCCGAGCCGTCTTCGGGGGTCTTGTAGTCGACGTTCTTCACCGGGATGGTGCGGAACTCGAGCTGGCCGCCGGTCAGGCCCTTCATCTGCTGGGCGAACCCGAAGATGTCCCAGTTCTGGTTGAGCACGACCGACTTCTTGATCGCGTCGATCAGGTCGGTGAGCTTGCCCGGGTTGGTCAGCGTGCCCGCCGAGAGCACCTTGCGCGCCATGCCGGCCATGAACACCTGCTGCCGGACGACCCGGTCGAGGTCGCCGTTGGGCAGGCCGTGGCGCTGGCGGACGAACTCGAGCGCCTCGACGCCGGAGATCGTGTGCTGGCCCTTGGTGAAGTTCGCGCCGGAGTACTGGTCCTTGACGGTGTTGTTCAGGCAGACGTCGACGCCGCCGATGGCCTTGGTGATGTCGCTGAAACCGAGCAGGTTGACCGCGGCGTAGTTGTCGATGGTCGACCCGGTGAGCTTCTCGACGGTCTGGATCAGCTCCTTGGCGCCGGCCTGGTTGGCCTGGACGTCGAGCTGCTTGGGGTCGGTGACGCCCTGCTTCTGCAGGTCCTTGCGGGCCTGGAGCATCGCGCGGGCGTACGCGGAGTTGATCTTGTGCTTGCCGTAGCCGGGGATGTCGACGTAGGAGTCGCGCGGCAGCGACATCGCGACGGCCTTGCTGCCGTCGTTCGGGATGTGCACGAAGATCAGCGAGTCGGTGTTGAGCTCGCCGTCGGACTCGCCGGCCCGCAGCTCGTCGAGCACCTCGCGCGACAGGGGGTTGCCCTGGGCGTCGGTGCGGCTGTCCAGGCCGACCAGCAGGATGTCGCGGGCGCCGTCGGCGGGCTTGTCGCCGCCACCGCCGTCGCTGATCACGTTCGCGTAGTTCAGCCCGTTGACCAGGCCCTGCATCGCGGCCCACGCGTAACCGGTCAGGCCCATCACCAGCAGCGAGACGACGGTCAGCGCGATCTTCGCGCCCCGGAAGGAGTTGCGGCGCGCCCGCGCCGGCGGCCGGCGCTGCGGCTCGATGCGGCGGGAGTCCACCGGTTCACGGCGGGGTGCGGGGCGGCGCGGCGGCGGGGTGCCGCGCCGGGCGTCGGCCCGGACGGGCTCGTCCTGCCAGGGCCGAGCGGGGCGGCGGCCGCCTTGCCCGTTCCGAGGCGGGTGATCCACGCGGGCGACTCCTCACTGCTCGTTCGGTAGGGCTGATCTGTAGGGCTACAGGATGGGACGCATGGTGCCTTCCCCTGGTTGCCGTAGCGTTACACATCCCCCTGTGAATGTGGCGTGCAGCACCCATTTTCCCGCACCGCCGCCGGTTTCGCCTGGTCAGGACGCCGCGTTCGCCGGAGCCCGCGGCGCTCGCCGCGAACCCTTCTCCGCGCCGCGTGGCCGGATGTCCCACGAACGAGTGAACGCGGCGCGTGCTGTGCGCCGGCTGAGAGCGCGTCGTGGCCCTCTCAGGGGGTCGCGTTGGCGGGGCTGCGGGCGGGCAGCAGCGTTCCGGCCGCGGCCAGCAGGGCGAACACCGCCGTCGCCGCGTGGAGCGTGACGCCGAGGAAGCCCGGGGAGCCGCCGTCGGCCGCGAAGAGCAGGGACGGGGCGCACGCCAGGGCCGTGGCCAGCCAGGTGCCCGTCGCCGCGCTCGCGCCGATGCGGATCGTGTGCAGCAGGAACACCCCCAGCAGCAGGTGCACCAGGCTCTGGATCGGGTCGAGCCGCAGGCCGAGGATGTCCGCGTCCGCCGCGACGCCGCCGAAGCGCGTCAGGGCGAAGCCGAACACGCCGAGCGTCGCGTAGCCGATGCCGAGCGCGGCCGCGGCCCTGGTCAGCACCGCCGTCCGGCGGCCGGGGTGCTCCGCCGCGCGCGGGCGGCCGGCACCGTGGGCGTGCCGCTCGAACCACCAGAACACCAGCGCGCCCGGGACCGCGAGCAGGCCGACCGCGACCAGCGTGCGCGGCCGGACCAGCCAGGTCAGCCCGTCGGCGATCCGGCCGGGCAGGTAGACGACGGCGACCAGCAGCAGCATCGCCGCGAGGAACGCCAGGTAGAGACTCATCGGCGCGCGCAGGACGAACCGGCACACCCGGACGACGCCGGGCCGTGAGCCGAGCCGGACCAGCGGGCCCGCCAGCAGCCCGAGCAGGCCGAGCTGGACCAGGCCGAGCAGCAGCACGCCCCACGGCGGCGCGGAGAACGCGGCCGGGGCGCCCGGGCTGCCGAGCAGCAGCGGCGGCCCGCCCCGGAGGACGCTGACGACCGCGAGGCCCGCTACACCGGCGAAGGCCGCGAAGCCGAGAAGACGTCGAGACGGCCGTACGCCGTCAGCGTGCGCGAAGGCGAGCTGCTGGGCGAGGAGCGCGAGAGCGAACGTCGCCGCGTAGCGGGGTAGCGGCGAGCCCACCCAGCTCGCGGCCAGCTCGCCGCCGACGACCAGCGCGAGCAGGCCGGCCGCGGCCGCCACCGGCGCCCGGCGGTGCAGCGCCAGCAGCGGCGGCGCGCAGACGATCGTCAGCAGGTAGACGCCGAGCAGCCAGAGCGGGTGCAGCGCGATCCGCATCACCGTCGCGGTGGTGCCCGCCGGGATGCCGAGCAGTTCGAGCGCGAGCGGCGTCAGCAGCGCGACGACGGCGAAGATCAGCGCCGGGCGCAGCAGCGGGCTGGCGCGTTCGGCCAGGTAGTGGCGGTAACCGCCGCCCGACTCCTGCTCGGTGCGCCAGCCGGCCGCGTTGGCGTGCCCGCCGGCGAAGAAGATCAACGGCGTGAGCTGGGCGAGCCAGGTCAGCGGCCACAGCGCCGGTTCGGGCGCGCCGGCCCAGTCCGCGAGCGCCGTCACGGACTCGCCGAGCAGCAGGAGGACGACCCCGCCGGCGCCGAGCAGCGCTGCTGGTTGTACGCCCGACGCCGGTACCGGCGCGGGGCGCGGCAGCGGCATCGCGCGGCGAGCGTACAGCCAGCCGCGCAGCCGGAAGACCAGCAGGCAGGCGATCACCAGCACCCCGGCGACCATCGGGCCGATCGGGTCGCCGACCGGCGGGCCCCACCGCTGGTGCCACGAGTTGACGACCAGGCCGGCCGAGTAGAAGGACGCGACGACCCGGCAGGTGCCGGCCGAGTCCATCGGGTTGAGGTCGCAGGCGTGGTGCATGTCGTAGGAGAGCCTGCTGTCCAGCGCTTCGCGGACCTCCGGGCCGAGCGGGTGGCCCTTGCGGTCGGCGTAGCGCAGGAGGTCGTACCCGAGGTCGTGGGCCTTGCACGGCACCGCGTAGTCCCACTTGGTGTTGTCGTCACCCCAGGGCGTCGAGCAGCCGCCGTCGACGTGCACCGCGCGGACCGTGCCGTCGCGGGCCGGCATCGAGCCCGGCGTGACGCCGCTGAGCGCGGTGAAGTCCTTCGGCAGCAACGCCAGCGCGTCTGGGTGCGGGCCTGGGTGGACCAGGGCCTCGATCGCGTTCTGCGCGGCCAGGACGTCTCCGGTGGGCGGGCCCTGGTCGGGCGGCGACGGCGGGCGCGAGGCGATCAGCCCGAACGCGAACACCACCAACAGGACCAGCAGCAGCCAGCCGGACGTCGACCAGGGTCGGCGGACACGCGGCGGCTCGGTCGGGGCTGGCATGCGTCAAGGGTGCCAGCCCCGCCGGCGGGCCGACACGGGGCTAACCCCCGGGCGTGCGGTGGGGGTTGCCCGATCGGCTGCCCGTTCTCGCCTTCCGCGGCCGGGCGGCGGTGCGGAGACTCGGGGCGGGGGCACGGCGACCAGGAGGCGTGACGTGGGGCCGGTTCCCGTGGAGAACACCGTGCGCGCGCTGCGCCGGCTGGCTCCCGGCGCGTCCTTGCGGACGCCGCGTGACGCCGACCTGCGGGTGCTGGCCCGGGCCCTGCGGAGCGTGGAGCCGGGGACACTGGCCCGCCACTGCCCGCCGGAGGTCGCGCGCGTGGTGCTGGCCGACCAGGTGCGCGCGCTCGACCGGGCGTCGACGGGCTTCTTCGGCGCCGGCCCGCCGGAAGCGGCGAGGCTGGTGCGGGCGTCCCGGTTGCGCGTCCAGCCGGGCCTGCGGTCCGCCGCGCTGGCCTGGGCGGAGGCGGTGGGACACGGCGTTCTGAGCGACTTCCTGCGAGGTGTCCCGCCGGCCGTTTCGTCGGAGGACGGCCGTCGGGCGGCGGAGCTGACGGTCGCCGCGCTGCTGCCCCGCGCAGACTGCCTGCCGGGCGAGGTGGGTTCGCCGAGGGGCGGCGCGATCCTTCGGATCCGAGGTGTTCGCGTGGGCCCGAGCGGTTTCCGCGTCGACGTCGATGCGGACCCGCCGATGGAGCTGACGGCGGGGCCGACGCTGCGGGCCCTGTGGTGGAACGGCCTCGGCCGGGTGACCGACGACCTGGGGTACGAGTACCTGATCCTGGCGAAGGACCCGGCCGGGACGGGCACGGTCCGCCACTGGTGCCACCCCCGCCCGGCACGGGGAGCAAGGGAGCTGCGCCTGGAGTCGGCCGGCTATCGGGGCGAGCGCCTGCGGCTGAGCGCGACGGCGGTGGGGACATCGGCGGAGGTGCTGGTGAAGACCCAGCTCACGGTCCGGCTGGAGACTTGAGCAGCCGGGGAACGAGCAAAGCCGTGAAGGCCACCTTGAGGGACTCAGAGTCCCTCAAGGTGGCCTTCACGGCTTTGAGGCGAGGCGTCGGGGGCCAGCAGGCCGTCTGGAGCCGCAGCTGGGTGGGGCCTCAGGGGGCGGGCAGCTCGTCCGGGGTGTCGGGGGCGAAGCTGACCTGGTCACGGCCGTTCTCCTTCGCCAGGTAGACCGCCGCGTCGGCGGCCTGCAAAAGCCTGTCCAACGTGTCGCCGTGTCTTGGGTAGCGCGCTACGCCGATCGACGTCGTGCGGTCGGCGATCGTGGCTGGGTCGCCGCGCTTGTCGGTGGTCACGATGTGTGACTTGGCGATCGCTATGCGGATGCGCTCGGCTGCGTCGCGGGTGGCCTCTTCGTCGATGTCGGGGAGGAGAATGAGGAATTCCTCGCCACCGAAACGGCCGACCGAGTCACTCGGTCTGGTCACCTCGTCGAGGGTTTGCGCAACAGTGCGCAGCACGTCGTCACCCGCTGGGTGTCCATAGGTGTCGTTAATCCACTTGAAGTGGTCGAGATCGACCATCAGGAGCGCCAGCTGATCACCCGATCGAGCAGTCCGTTCCAGTGCTCGCTCCGCCGTCTCGGACCAGCCGCGCATGTTGAGAATGCCGGTTTTCGGATCCGTCCGGACGTCGTTCTGCAGCTGATCGAGTTCGGCGAGGCGATTGAACACGACCGTGACCACGGCCATCACCGCCACCATCGGCGGGACCACCGCGAGCAGGATCGCAGTCACCGCGCCGAGGCCGATGGTGATCGCTTCGAGCATGTTGTCGGCCGGGCTGCCGAGGACGTTGCGAACCGTGGGCTCGGACGACATGCCGAGCGCGAGGGCCCCGCCGACGTAGACGATCTGGATCGCCTCGTAGATCGCGCCGGTGAGGACGATCGCGCCGAACTCGTACAGGAAATCGGTCCAGCCGGTGCCCAGCAAATGCGGGCCGAGTGCCGTGTAGGTGAGGTGCGCGAGGACGCCGGCGAGGCCGTGCGTGATCGACGAGAAAATGAAGTTGTGCGCCGGGCGGCGGGCGATGAACCAGTGCTGCAGCCGAATGACGAAGATGACCAAGAGAATCAACGGCGCCGGCAGGATCAGCGCGGCCGAAAAAGTCCACACCGCGGTGAGGTCGATGAGGACCGTCTTTTTGCGGTTCCGGCGCCTTTCCTCCTGGCGCTGGGTCAGCTGGATGTGAATGGTGGCGCCGGCGGCGAGAATTCCGAAATTGATCCAGTCGCGCGGCACGAGCGCCGGTGAACGGGTGAGCGAAACGGCGAGCACGGCGAGGGCGATCGCCTCGCTGGCGAGGAAGAAGGCGACGACCCGCGGACGGCGGCGCCACAGCGCCCAGTTGCGGGGCGAGTACGGGTGGTCGCGCCAGACCGTCCCGGGTGGACCACCGGCCGTGGTCGCCGCGGGGTCCGGTTGACGGCGCGACGACGCGCCGCGGCCGCCCGTCACGGCGTCGTCTGGTCCGGGATGCAATTGGTCACCTCCTTTCCAGCCTACTTGGGGTGTTGAGTAATCTCATCGGTACCTGCCAGAGTGGTTCACGCATTCCGCTGCCGGGTATCATCCCACTGCAACGGAACTGCCGCGCCCTCGGCGGAACTGCCGGGAACGTGGACCAAAGGCATCTTCAGGCTCCCCACACGGAGGTGGCACCGTTGAGCAACCGCGATCTCTGATGCGCCGTCGAATTGTCGTCCCTTGATTACTCCGAGAGGTGGCTCCCGTGCGCAACCGCGACCTGTGACGAGTGCGAATCCCATTCACGATCTTGACTTCACGGAGAGGTGGCTTCCGATGGCGAACCGTGACCTCTGAACCCAAGCCCTTGAACCCCCGGGTCACGACGGCCGGGGTTCCGTCCCGCCGACCCGGCGCCAGGCGAGCGCGACCGGGACGGCCAGCAGCAGGCCCACCGCACCGGCGAGCGCGATCGTGGCGTTCGCGGAGCCGGCCCACTGCGCGACCAGCCCGCCGATCCCCACGCCCACACCCTGGGCGACCCGCAGCCCGGTCCGGTACAGCCCGCCGGCGCTGCCGCGGATGTCGTTGGGGACCCACGTGATGAACGTGGCCGACACCGTGATGACGTACGCACCCGTCGCGCCCGCCAGCGCGAGCAGGACCAGCGCGATCGCCAGGTTCGGCCGCAGCGCGAAGGCCGCCAGCGCGGCCAGCGGCAGCGCGGCCAGCACCCCCAGCAGCTTCCGGCGGTGTTCCGTCGAGACGTACCGCGACAGCAGGAACGTGCCGAGCACGAATCCCAGCGGGTCGGCGGCCAGCAGCCAGCCGACGGCCTGGTCGCCCGCGCCCAGCTGCGCCGCCAGCGGCGCGGCGAGGCCCTCCGGGATCACCGCCAGGCCGACCAGCCAGGACAGGTAGAGCAGCACCCGCAGCCGTTCGTCGCCGAAAACCTGCCGGACGGCGCCGAACCACGGGGCGCCCCCGTCCCCGGCCGCCGCGCGCCGGAGCACCAGCAGCTGCACGGCGGCCGCGGCCACCAGGAACGTCAGCGCGTCGATCGCCAGGGCCCACGACGTGCCGATCGTCGTCACCAGCAGGCCGCCGACGGCCAGCCCGCCCAGCATCGCCGTGTTGTTGGTGATCCCGCGCAGGTCCTGGCTCTGCAGGTAGACGTCGTCGTCGGTGAAGATCTCCCGGCCGAGCGCGTTCTGCGCGGCGTTGCCCGGCGCGTTCGCCAGCCGGGCGAGCACGAACAGCACGAACAGCCACGCCATCGGCATGCCGGGAACGGCCATCAGCCCGATCAGCACGGCCTGCGCGAGCGACCCGGCGGCCAGCACCGCCCGCCGCGGGAAGCGGTCGGCGAGCTGGGACAGGCCGAGGCCGCCGGCGAGCGCGGGCAGGAACGTCAGCGAGTAGACGACGGCCGAGAGCAGCGGCGACCCGGTCCGGTCGAACACGAGGATGGCCAGCGCGACGATGGTGAGCTGGTCGCCCAGCATTGACTGCGTCTCCGCGAACCACAGCGCGCGGAACTCCCGGTTGGCCAGGACGGCCCGGAGCCGGGGTGTCGCACGCGTCGTCACCTCGTCACCACCGTCCCCCGATCGAGTGAATATGGACCGCCCCGCATTGTGCCTCGCCAGTGACGACCCGGTCCGGGGGCGTCACATTCACGGCCCCGGGCAGCACTAACAGTATGCCGCCGACTACGCGCCGACGTACGTGGAACGACGTACTACTGCACCCTTGAGCCGATCGGGTTACGCCGCCTGACCGGCGACGGACGGTGGCTTTGACCGGTGCGCGGGTATCTCCGGACTGATCGAACCCGACTCGTTCGGCGCAAGGCGGCGGCCGCTCGTCGTCGTGGCGATGCTCCGTTGGGCCGAACGGGCCAAGACTGGAGCCAGGACCGGCCGGGGTGGACGGGCCGCCGCGCCGACGGCGCCGCAGATCGGGGAGATGACGATGGACGACTTGATGCAGGGCAAGGCGGTCGTGGTGACCGGCGCCGGGCGGGGGCTGGGCGAGGCGTTCGCGGTGCACGTCGCACGCGCGGGCGGGTCGGTGGTCGTCAACGACGTCGACGTCGAGCTCGCCGAGCGGACCGCGCAGAACATCCGGGACCACGGCGGCCGGGCGGTGGCCAGTGGCCACAGCGTGGCCGAGGCGGGCGAGGCGCAGGAGATCGTCGACCTGTGCGTCAAGGAGTTCGGCGGGATCGACGGCCTGGTCAACAACGCCGGCCTGAACTACGAGGCCCTGCCCTGGGAGGACGACGCCGACCAGGCCCGCGAGCTGGTCCAGGTGAACGTGCTGGGCGTCGTCAACACCGGCCTGGCCGCGATCAAGGCGATGGTCGACGCGGGCACCGGCGGCTCGATCGTCAACATCTCCTCCGGTGCTTCGCTCGGCCAGCGCAAGCTCGGCGTGTACGCGGCGAGCAAGGGCGCGGTCGCGTCCCTGACCTACTCGTGGGCGCTGGACCTCGAGGACGTCGGCATCCGCGTCAACGCCGTCTGCCCGCTCGCGCACACCCGGATGGTCTGGAAGTCCGAACGCTCCCTGCGCGCCTGCCCGCCGGACCGCACGCCGTCGCGGATCGCGCCGGTGGTGCTGTTCCTGCTCGGCGAGGGCTCGGACGGCATCACCGGCCAGATGATCCGCTGCAACGGCCCGCAGCTGCACGTCATGGGCCAGCCGTTCCTCAAGCAGCCGATCCTCGAGCGGCCGGTGTGGGACACCGAGACCGTGCAGAAGGCGTTCGACGAGGTCTTCAGCGCGCACCTGGAGAACTACGGCCTGGAGAAGCGTGTCCCGCCGCGCCTGCGCAAGTGGACCGACACCACCTCGCCGCGCACCGCCTGAGCGTCGCTTTCACGTGAAAGTGACCACCTGGGGGCGTCACTTTCACGTGAAAGTGACGCCCTTCCAGGGTCAGGAGCCGGCGGTGGGGGCCGGGTCCCGGACGGCCGCGTAGAGCGCTTCGATGTCGGTCGAGTAGCGGTCGTTGATGATCCGGCGCTTGAGCTTCAGCGTCGGGGTCAGCTCGCCGGACTCGGGCGTCCACGCCTTCGGGAGCACGTGGTAGCGCTTGATCTGCTCGATCCGCGCCAGCCTGCTGTTGGCCGACTCGACCGCGCGCTCCAGCTCCGCGCGCACCGCCGGGTGCTCGGCCAGCTCCTCGGGCTTCGCGTCGACGCCGTTCGCGGCGGCCCAGCCCGGGGCGATCTCGTCGTCGAGGACGATCAGCGCCGTGACGTACGGCCGGTCGTCGCCGATCGCCACCGCCTGGCCGATCAGCGGGTGCTCCTTGAGCAGCCCCTCGATCCGCGTCGGGGCGATGTTCTTGCCGCTCGAGGTGATGATCAGTTCCTTCTTGCGGTCGGTGATCGTCACGAAGCCGTCTTCGTCGATCGTGCCGATGTCGCCGGTGGCGTACCAGCCCTCGGCGTCGGTGGCGTCGGCGATCGTGCCGTCCTCCTGCAGGTAACCGAGGAACACGATCGGGCCGCGGACCAGCAGCTCACCGTCTTCGGCGACGCGGACGTCGATGTCGGCGAGCGGCTTGCCGACCGTGCCGGCGCGGAACGCGGCGCCGGAGTTCGACGTCGCCGCGCCGGTCGTCTCGGACAGCCCCCAGACCTCGGAGATCTCGATGCCGAGGCCGGCCAGGAAGTAGATGATCTCCACCGGCAGCGCGGCCGCGCCGCTGGAGGCGACGAGCACCTTGTCCAGCCCGAGCAGCGCGCGGACGGGGGCGAGGGCGGCCGCGTCGGTCTGCGCGATCTGCTCGGCCAGCTCCGGCGGCACCGGCTGCCCGGCACTGCGCAGCTTGTAGCCCTTCTGCAGCAGCTCGTTCGCCGCGAGCAGCGCCGTGCGGCGGTCCTCCGGCACCCCGCCGAGCATGTTCTTCAGCCCGGCGACCATCTTCTCCCAGACGCGCGGGACGCCGAAGAAGCTCTGCGGGTGCACCTGGCCGAGCGCGCCGACCACGCCGGACGGGTCGGCGAGCGTGTGCACGTGCCCGGCCCAGACGATCGGCAGGTAGACCGACAGCTCCCGCTCGGCGATGTGCGCGAGCGGCAGGTACGCGATGTTCGTCGCGTGCATCGGCGGGTGGTGCAGCTCCGTCACCGCGTACGCCTGGTGGATCGCGTTGCGGTGCGACAGCACGACGCCCTTCGGGTCGCCGGTGGTGCCCGAGGTGTAGATCATCGACAGCGGGTCGTCCGGCTGGATGCCCTGCCACGACTGTTCGAAGGCCTCGGGGTCGGCGGCCAGCGCCTCCCGGCCACGCGCCCGGAGGTCGGCCAGCGAGAGGAACCGGTCGTCGCCCTCGGGGATCGCGTCGGCGTCCATCACGACGATGTGGCGCAGTGCCGGGAGGTCGTCGAGCACCGTGCGCCAGCGGGCCAGCTCGGTTTCGCCGCCGAGGATCACGACGGGCGCCGCGCTGTGCCGCGCGACGTACCGGATCTGGTCCGGGCTGAGCGTGGCGTAGGCGGTGCACGGGATCGCGGACAGGTGCGTCGCGGCGAGGTCGGCGACGATGTGGTCCGGGCAGCCGGGCGCCATGATCAGCATCCGGTCGCCCTGGGCGAGGCCGAGCCCGGCCAGGCCGCGGGACACCTCGGCGATGGCGGTGCGGAACTCCAGCCAGCTGAGCGTCGGCTGCCCCTCGATGTCGAGCGAGGTGATCGCCGGCAGGCCGGGGAACTCGACCGCGTTGCGGTGCAGCAGTCGCGGGATCGTCTGACCTTCGGTCTGCTCGGCGACGGACGGGGTGGTCAACACTGGCCTCCTGGTGGTCCGGATGGCCACACTTTAGGGGCTCCGCAGGCTGGTGGATAGAGAATCGCGGCCAGGTCAAATGTCTCCTTGGTCCGGTTTCGGCCGGTCAGCTCCTCACGACCGTCCACAGTGCACCCGGGCGGCTCCGGCCGGAATTCGGTTGAATGGGGTGATGACCCGCCAGGCTCGCGAACTGCTCGACCAGATCCAGTCCGAGCTCGCCTCCCGCGACGACGACAACCGGCTGGTGCCGCTGATCACCGCGGGCCGCGCGCCGCGGCGGGTGTTCGCCGCGCTCGCCGCGGAGGAGAAACGGATCACGCTCAGTGACTGGCGGAGCTTCCACGCTCTGGCCGCGCGGGCCGACGAACCGAACGCGCGCACGTTCTTCGGCGGTCTCGCGCCGGGGGAGCAGCGGGCCAACCTGATGCTGGACGCGCTGATCGCGGCGGCTGGTCCAGACCACGGGGAGGAGCGGCCGCGCGCGGGCTGCCAGGCGTACCCGGCCTACGTGGCGTGGCTGGCGCTGAACGGCGAGTCGTCGGCGGCCGTCGCCGGGATCTTCGCCAACTTCTCGGCCTTCGGCCGGTACTGCGCGGACGTCGCGGCCGGCATGCGCGAGCACTACGGCTTCGACGACGTGGCCTGCGCGTTCTTCGACTTCTTCGCCGCGGACGTCCCGGAGATCGAGGAGCAGGCGCTCGCCGCGATCCAGGCCGGCATCGACGCCCACCGGCTCGACGTCCACGAGGCGCTGCTCTACGCCCGGCTGTTCCAGAGCTACGAGCTGCAGTTCTGGAACACCCTCGCCGACGAGTTCCCGGGCTGAGGAATCCCTTGGCGGGCAAGGGTTTCGTGCGCTGACGACGCCGTCTCCCGGCGGGCGGGCCCCGGTGGCCGGTAATCGAATTCTTCGACAGCGCGCTATTCCATTCGGAGCAACGGGTCCCGGAACCGGTTCCGGAGGTAGCGGACACCCGGTGAACGCCCACTTCGCGGAATGGCGGGAATTCCGGCCCGCTTTCCGGTGAATCCGTGGTGCCGGTCGCGAATCGTGCGCAATTCCGCTTTCCGGGAGCCATCCGGCCCGGACGAAGGGGTGGTGCGGCCCGGCCGTGTCGTTCCCGTGATGTTTCTCACCGAACGATTCGGCGCCGCCGTACGTAGCGACCCCCAGGTCGGCGGCCGGTTCGATCGGTGCCGGTACCAGCGTGCACCCGTGGCGTGAAAGAGAAGCCGCCCTGGGACGAACCTCACGACTTTCGGTGGTGGACTTTCCAAGCGCAGGCAGCGAGTGTTGACGGGTCACCGTTTCCAAGATCACGTTATCGCCACGGACTTGACGTGCCCTGAAGGGCTGCCTAACGTCGTCGCGGGCGAAGCAGACCACGGTGATGTTGATCCGGCTGGTCGGAATCCGGGTGTTGACCGCCTCGGGCGACCCGAAACCATGTACTGCCGGAAGGAAAACGGACCCAGGTGAAGCAGATTTCTCTTCGACGCAACCGGGGATCCTCGATTCGGAAGCGCGTGCTCACGATCGCGCTCATCCCCAGTGTCGCGCTGTTGCTCGTCGGCGTGGCACTCGCAGGTTACCTGATTTACGACGCCGTCACGGGCCGTGACTACGTGAACCGGATCCGGGGTTCGGAAGCCCCGTCGATCCCGTTCTTCGGCGCGCTGCAGCAGGAGCGCCTGGCGACCCTGAGCCTCCTCGCGGGGCAGGGCAACCAGCGCGCGGTGCTCGCGGCCGTCCGCCCGAAGACGGACCAGAACGCCGCGAAGACGATCGAGTACCTCAAGGACAGCTTCGCGGGCTACGACGACACCCCGCCGAGCGTCCAGAAGAACATCGCCACGTTCTTCGCGCTCTACCAGCAGCTGCCGCAGACCCGCCAGGCGGTCGACAGCGGCCAGATCCAGATCAGCCAGGCCTTCACCTTCTACAACAAGATCATCGACCAGTTCACCGACGGACTGGCCGGGCTGGCGCAGAACGCGCGCGGCGCGCAGAACGCGTTCGACCGGCTGACCGCCATCCCGATGTTCACCGCCGCGGAGGCGATGCAGCGCAGTGACGCGCTCGCCGCCGCGGGGCTGGCCGCGGGCGGGCTGACGAACGACGACTTCCGCACCTACGTCGGCCAGGTCGGTGCCTACCACGCGCAGCTCGACGCGTCGGCGCCGAAGATGATCCCCGACGTCAAGGCCAAGTACGACCAGCTGCTGGCGAGCCAGCCGTGGCAGATCGTCAACCAGGTCGAGACCGCGTTCCTGCGCGGCGACCTGACCAAGCTGCCGGTGCCGCAGGACCAGTGGCGCACCGCGGCGCGCCAGGTCGGTGACGCCCTGTCGGGCATCTTCGTCCTGCAGAGCTCGAACGCCAGCCAGGCCGCGATCAACGACGCCGACTCGACGTTCACCGAGTCGCTGATCGCCGGCGTGATCGCGGTGCTGTTCGCGGTCTTCGTCGTCTTCGTCGCCGTCCGGCTGTCGAACCGGCTCATCGGCCGGCTGCACCGGCTGCGGGAGGACACCCTCGACGCGGCCGAGGTCCGGCTGCCCGAGCTGGTCGCCAGGGTCCAGGCGGGTGAACCCGTCGACCTCGAAGAGGGCGGGCACTTCCTCGACCACGGCACGGACGAGATCGGCCAGGTCGCCGACGCGTTCAACAAGGCGCAGCAGACGGCCATCGCGGCCGCCATCGACGAGGCCAAGACCCGTGAGGGCACCAAGACGGTGTTCCTCAACATCGCGCACCGCAGCCAGGTCATCGTGCACCGCCAGCTCAAGGTGCTCGACCAGGCCGAGCGCAAGCAGGAGGACCCGGAGCAGCTGGACACGCTGTTCCAGCTGGACCACCTCTCCACCCGCGCCCGCCGCAACGCCGAGAACCTGATCATCCTCGGCGGCGGCCAGCCGGGCCGTCAGTGGCGCAACCCGGTCGGGCTGGCCGAGCTGGTCCGCGGCGCGTCCGCCGAGACCGAGGACTTCGCCAGGGTGAAGACGGCGGCGCTGCCGCAGATCGCCATCCGCGGCCCGGTCGTCGGCGACCTCGTGCACCTGCTGGCCGAGCTGATCGACAACGCGACGTCGTTCTCGCCGCCGCAGTCGCGGGTCGAGGTCCGCGGCAACGTGGTCGGCAAGGGCGTCGTGATCGAGGTCGAGGACCAAGGCCTCGGGCTCGAGCCGGACCAGACCGAAGAGATCAACACGCTGCTGGCCGACCCGCCGGACTTCGGCATCATGGCGCTGTCCGACGAGCCGCGCCTGGGCCTGTTCGTGGTCGGGCGGCTGGCCGCCCGCCACGGCATCCAGGTGCACCTGCGCGAATCGGCCTACGGCGGCACCCGGGCCATCGTCCTGGTCCGCACCGACCTGCTCGCCCCGCTCACCGAGCTCGAGCCGGAGCAGCCGATCACCCCGCCGAAGCCGGAGCTCGTGCCGAACCCGGCCGACGGGGAGCCGCCGAACGACGAGGTCAGGCAGCTGCGGCGGCAGCCGCGCCGCCCGGCCCGCCACCGCACCGAGCCGTCGGCCGCGCCGCCGATGCCCACGCAGCCGGCCCCGGTGCTCGCGCCGGCCCCGGCCCAGCCGTCGTCCGCGCCGACGCCGGTCGGGACCGTCTCCGAGCCGGTCAGCCAGCCCACGCAGGTCCAGCCGGTGAGCCAGCCGGCCAGCCAGCCGACCCAGGCCCAGCCGGCCGCCCCGGTCCGCCCGCCCGCGCCCCCGGTCCGCGGCTCGCGCCCGGCCCGCCCGGCCGCGCAGCAGCCGGTGTGGCCGCCGCAGGAACCCCGGCAGGAGCCCCGGCCCGCGGTGTCGGAGTCCCGGCCGCAGCAGCCGCGGCGCCCGGAGGCTCCCGGCCGCCCGCCGTTGCCGCAACGGCGACGCCAGCAGAGCCTGGTTCCCCAGTTGCGGGAGGATAGGCCCGCACAGCAAGAGCGCGAAGAGGTTCGGCTGGACTCCCCGGAGGCAGCCCGCAGCCGGTTGTCCGCCTTCCAGCAGGGCACCCGCCGGGGCCGTGACGAGGAACCAGCCGAGAACGACGACACGTACGGAGAGCGCGAGTAATGGCCAACTCAGGCGTCAGTGAGCTCGACTGGCTGCTGGACGACCTCGTCAAGCGGGTCGCCGGGGCGGACCGCGCGGTGGTCCTGTCCTCGGACGGCCTGCTCATCGGGCGGTCCGGGAACCTCTCCGAGGAGGACGCCGAGCACCTTTCGGCGGTGGCTTCGGCGTTCCAAAGCCTGGCGCGCGGGACCGGACGGCACTTCGGCGGCGGCAACGTCCGCCAGACGATGGTCGAGATGGACCACGCGTTCCTGTTCGTGACGGCGGCCGGACGGGGTGCCTGCCTGGCCCTGCTCGCCCGCGAGGACGCGGACATGGGCCTCGTGGCCTACGAAATGAACCTGATGGTGAAGCGGGTCGGCCAAGTGCTCACCTCCGCGCCGCGCACCGGTGCCGGCGTACTCCCGACGTCGCCATGAGTGCCAAGCACGAAGCCTGGTTCGACGACGAGGCCGGCCCACTGGTCCGGTCCTACGCCGTCACGGGTGGGCGCACGCGGTCGGACACGCTGGGACTCGACCTCATCACCCTGGTCGTCGCGCTGCGCACGGCGCACGAAGCGGGCATGCTCGAACCGGAGTACGCGCGGATCATCGCCCTGTGCCAGCGGCCGGTCTCGGTGGCCGAGGTCGCCGCGCGGGTCGACCTGCCGTTGCCCGTGGTGAAGGTGATGTTGAGCGATCTCATCGAGCAGAACCTGGTGCTGTTCCGTACCGCGGCGCCGGTCAACGAAACTCCCAACAAACACGTACTCCAGGCGGTTCTTGATGGCATCCGGAAACTCTGATCCCCGGCGGAACCTGACCGCGACCGCGGTCAAGGTACTGATCGCCGGCGGCTTCGGAGTCGGCAAGACCACGATGGTCGGTTCGGTGAGCGAAGTGCCGCCGTTGCGCACCGAGGAAGTCATCACCACCGCGTCCGAGGGCGTCGACGACCTATCGGGCATCGAGCAGAAGACCACCACCACGGTCGCGCTCGACTTCGGCCGCATCACGATCAACCCCGACCTGATCCTGTACCTGTTCGGCACGCCGGGGCAGGACCGGTTCTGGTTCATGTGGGACGAGCTGGCGGAGGGCGCGCTCGGCGCCGTCGTGCTGGCCGACACCCGCCGGCTGGACAGCTGCTTCGCGGCGGTCGACTTCTTCGAGCGGCGCAACCTGCCGTTCGTCGTCGGCGTGAACTGCTTCGACGGCGCGTACCGCTACGGCACCGAGGAGGTCCGCCAGGCGCTCGACGTCGGCATGGACGTCCCGCTGCTGCTGTGCGACGCGCGGGAGCGGGAGTCGACGAAGCAGGTGCTGACCAGCCTGATGGAACACGTGATGGCGCGGTCCGACCTGGCGGCCGCCCAGGGCGGCTACTGACCGGACCGCGCCCGCGGTTCCTCAGCGACGGCGCTTGACGAGCGTGTCGAGCGCGAACGTGCCCGGGCCGACGACGGCGAAGAGCAGGAAGACCCAGGCGTAGACCGCGGCGGGCTCGCCCATGTTCTGCAGCGGCAGCAGGCCCATCGGGGCGTGCACGGTGAAGTAGGCGTAGGCCATCACGCCGGACAGCAGCAGCGCCGCGGGCCTGCTGGCCAGCCCGACCAGCAGCAGGACGGCGCCGGCCAGCTCGAACACGCTGCCCCACCAGCCGGGGAACGAACCGAACGGGACGCCGCCACCCTGGCCGTCGATCCCGCCGAAGTACCCGAATCCCTGAAGGCCGTGGAAGCCGAACAGGAACGAGATCACGATCCGGCTGGCGGAGATGACCGCGCTGGTCAGCGGGCTGAACCGGGTACGCGGGGCCGCGGTCCGGGACGGGGTGGTCGTGGTGACGGTGGCGATCGTGCTCATGGTGAGCCCTTCTTCTCGTGATGTTCTTCCCTGTTGCTGAAGCGTCGAGTGGGCTCCTCCCGGATCGACATCCCCTCGGAAAAAATCCCGACCGGGTTCTGCCCGGCACCGGACGGCCCGGCAGACTGGGCGGATGGCGGGCAAACGCAGTGCCGGGCTCCTGCTCTTCCGCGGGCGCGGCGAAGACGTCGAAGTGCTGCTCGGGCACATGGGCGGGCCGTTCTGGGCGAAGAAGGACGCGGCCGCGTGGTCGCTGCCCAAGGGGGAGCTCGACCCGGACGAGCCACCGGAGAAGGCGGCGCGGCGCGAGTTCGAAGAGGAGCTGGGCCTGCCCGCGCCCGAGGGTGACTACGTGCCTCTCGGTGAGATCAAGCAGTCGGGCGGCAAGGTCGTCACGGCCTGGGCGGTCGAGGCCGACCTCGATCCGGCGGCCGTCGTGCCCGGGACGTTCAGCATGGAGTGGCCACCGCGCTCGGGGAAGCAGCAGGAGTTCCCCGAGCTGGACCGGGTGGAGTGGTTCGGGCTGGACGCCGCCCGCGAGAAGCTGCTCAAGGGCCAGTTGCCGTTCCTCGACCGGCTGACGGCGTCGCTCAGCGAGTGAGCAGGGCCTCGAGCGGCTTGGCCGTGAAGGACGGCAGCACGACGTCCGCGGCGCCGAAGTCGAGGCTTTCGGTGATCGCGTTGGGCACCGCGACGCAGGTCAGCCCGGCGGCCTTGGCGGAGGTCACGCCGTGTGGGGTGTCCTCGAAGGCGATGGTCTCCCCGCCGCTCGTGCCGAGGGCGTCGAGCGCGGCGAGGTAGAGGTCGGGCCGGGGCTTGGCGGCGTGCCGGTCACCGGTGCAGACGGCGTCGAAGTAGCCCGCGATGCCGAGCCGTTCGAGGTGCGGGTTCACCCAGGCCCCGGACGAGCTGGACGCGACGGCCAGCTTGAGGCCGTGCTCCCGAGCGGCCTCGAGGTAGCCGACGACACCGTCACGTGGACCGAGCGTTTCGAGCAGCTCGAAGACCCGCGCCTTGGTGAGCGGCCGCAGCGCCTCGGTGTCGACGCCGGGCACCTGCTCGGTGAGCAGGGCGAACATCGCGGGTGTGGTGTGCTGGGTGCCGATGACGGCGTACCAGGCTTCCAGCGGCAGCTCGACCCCGTGGTCGCGAAAGGTCTCCTGCCAGGTCCGGAGCACGGCGGACTCGGTGTCGGCAAGCGTGCCGTCGAAGTCGAAGACCAGGGCGCGGGTGGGCACGCCTGCACCCTGCCTGGTCGCCGATCGCTCAGGCAAGGGACTTGTGACGCGCGCGAAAGGCCTCGATGGCTTCTTCGCCGCGGAGCGCGAAGACGATTTCCTCGACGTCGGTCTCGGTTTCGCGCACGGAGGCGAGCGCGATCTCGGCCGCCGACCGGTCTTGAGCCCACGCCCGTAGTGCTCGGCCCGCAGCTTCCGGCACTCGGCGAGGGCCCGGGACCGTCCACCGGTAATCGCGGTGGTGGCAGACTCCCGGCGTGCTGCTGACGTGGATCGCCGAGCTGGGTGCCGAGGAGTTCCTGGTCGAGCCGTCGGATCCGCTGGCGGAGGCGAGGCACAACACCTGGTCGCTGAGCGCCGGACCGGTGGCGGTGACCACCGGGGAGGTGGTCGCCGCCTTTGACGCGGTCGCCGTGGTCCTCGCCGGCCGTCTGACCGGCGTGACCCTCTACGCCTGGCACGACGAGCAGGTCGGCGCGCTCCGGGTGTCGATCTCCTCGCTCGGCCCGGACGCGCTGCCGTTCGGCGCGATGTACCGGACGACCGGTGACCTGGCCCCGATCGTCGAGGTGTTTCTCTCCGATCCCCATCCCGGCTTCATTCCCTGGGAAGAGCTGGAGGACGGGAAGGCCGAAGAGCCCGAACCGCCGCCGTTTCCCGTCTGGGTGCGGGTGCTTCCCTAGCCGCGGAAGAAGGTCGTCAGCACCGGGGCCAGGGCCGCTGCCTTCACGATGTGTGTCTGGCCCTCCAGGGTCCGGTGGTCCGCCGATGGCAGGGCCTTCGCCAGCGAGGCCACTCCGTTGCGCATCCACTCCGGGCTCTTGCCGCCGTCGATGGCCAGGGTCGGGATCTTCACCTCCGGCCACGCCGCCGGCGGCAGCGGGTTGCCCGACTGGTGGTCGCCGACCACTGCCGTGTCGTACGGGATCGTGTGGGCCACTCGCTTGAGCTTCGACCAGAACGGCATGATCCGCATCAGCGCGACCGTCACGCCGCCGAGGCCGACGCCTTCGGTCATGAACATCTTGACCGCCTTGCCGCGCTTGCCCGCCGCCACGGCCTCGTCGAGCCGGGTCGCGTAGTCGGCCTTCACCGGTGTGCGGGTGTGGTCGAGGATGAACGGCGGTTCGTACAGCGCCAGCTTCGTCACCGGCAGCCCGCGGTCCACCGCCTCCAGCGCCAGCGCCGCGCCCGACGAAATGCCGAACAGCAGCGCCGAGCCGCCCGCTTCCTTGACCAGCGCGTCGAGGTCCTCGACCTCCCGCTCGACCGAGTACGGCGCGGTGTCCGTGCTCTCGCCGCGGCCGCGGCGGTCGTAGGTGTACACGGTGAAGTGCGCGGCCAGCTCCTTCGCCAGGTCGTCGTTGGGCGACGAGCCGCGGTAGCACATCGCGCCGTCCACCAGGACGAGCGCGGGGCCGGTGCCGGCGCGGGTGTAGGCGATCCGGGTGCCGTCGGCGGAAACCGTCGTGCTCATGGGAACTCTCCTTGTCCGGTAGGGGTTTCAGCGCCGCATCAGGTGGGCCGAGGTGGTCGCGAGCCAGGTCCAGGCGACGATGACGGCCGCCCAGAAGCCGAGCGTCGCGGCCGGGCTCGTCGAACCGGACGCTACGCCCGCGACGCCGATGAGGAAAAGCAAGCCGCTGATCCGCGAGTACCAGGCCCGCCCGGGGGCGAGGTGCGAGCCGATCGCGAAGCACGCCGCGACCAGGCAGGCGAAGCCGATGCCGCCGCTGACGAAGTGCAGCGTGCCGTGCCAGCTCACCGACGCCGGCGGCCCCGCGGGCGTGCCGAGCGGGAAGCCGTCCTGCGGGTCGGCCCGGAAGACGCCGGCGCAGATCAGGCTGACGCCGTAGACGGCGAGGAGCCTCGGCCCCCACCGGCCGGGCAGCGCCCGTCTGGTCCCGGCCGCGGCCGCCAGCGTCAGCAGGCCGCTGACCACGAAGTTCGTGATCTGGATGAAGCCGAGCGAGCCGTCCGACAGCAGGCTCGCCGGGTGCCGCGTGAGGTCGAAGCCGGCCCGCGTCAGGCCCTGGACCAGCCCGGTCAGGACGAAGACGGGCCCGGCGAGGACACCGCAGGCGAGCAGGGCGCGGGTCCGGTCACCGGTGCGGGCGGGGGCGAGTGTCGTGGTCATGCCGCACAGCCTGGCATCCGAGTGTAAAAACTGTCAAGACAAAAAAATCTGTCGGTAGTGCCGGAGAGAGGCCGCCCCGGAGATCGAGGCGGCCTGACTCAGGCGCGGCGCAGGGTGAGGAGCGTGATCTCGCTCGGCGCGAAGACCCGGAACGGCGGACCCCAGAACCCGGTGCCGCGGCTGTTGTACACCTGCGTCGGGCCGAACCGCTTGAGGCCGGACAGCATCGGCTGGTCGATCCGCACCAGGAAGTGGAACGGCCAGATCTGCCCACCGTGCGTGTGCCCGGAGATCTGCAGGTCGATGCCCGCTTCCCGGGCCGTCGCGACCTGCTTCGGCTGGTGCGCGAGCAGCACCACCGGCACCTCCGACGGCACGCCGTCGAGCGCCGCGGGCAGGTCGGGGCCGTGGCCGGGGAGGCCGGACGACGCGCCCGTCGGGTCGTCGATGCCGGCGAACGCGATCCGGTCGCCGCCGCGCTCCAGCAGCGTCGAGCGGTTGTGCAGCGGGTCCCAGCCGAGCCCGGCCATGTGGTCGAGCCAGCCCTGGGCCTCGCCGAAGTACTCGTGGTTGCCGGTGATGTAGAACCGCCCGAGCTTGGCCTGGACGCCGCCGAGCGGGTCGACCTGCTTGCGGCGCCGCGCCACCGAGCCGTCCGCGAGGTCACCCGCGTGGCAGACGACGTCCGCGTCGAGTGCGTTCACCGCCGCGACGACCTTCTCCGACCACTTCGTCCGGTCGATCGGCCCGAAGTGGGTGTCGGTCAGCACCGCGACGCGCAGGCCGTCGAGCGCCGGGCCGAGCCGCGGGATGACGACGTCGGTCTCCTTCACCGGCGGCACGCGCATCGCGACGCGGTTGCCGTACACCAGGAGCGAGACGGCCACGAGGGCCGCCGCGCCCGCGACGATCCGCGACCGCGCCGGGTCGTCGACGCCCAGGAGCGCGACGCGCAGCACCAGGCTCAGCACCGACCACGTGAACAGCACCCAGCTGACGGCGAGCAGCGTGTCGCCGAGGCGCGCGGCGCCGTCCCGCTGGCGCTTGCCGTGGCCGAAGACCATCGCGACGGGCATCGTCACCAGGCCCACCGCGAAGAGCGCGGTACCGGCGGCGAAGCCCGCGGTACCCCACTCCGGCGCGAGAACGAGCGTCCACCACGGGACGGTGAACAGCAGAAGCAGCGCCAGGATCGGCACCGCGAGGAAAGGGCCTCTCATCGAACCAGGTTACAGCCCATCGGGCTGTTAGCGCTTCGGCTACGCTGGGAGCGGAAGGAAGGGAACGGCCGCCGTGACCACGTTGCTCGAGCTGGCGTTCCCCGTGCTGATCAGCCCCACCGCGCTGGTCGCCTTCGCCTCCCTCGCCGCCGCGAGCCTCCTGGTCGTCCTGCTCGTCGGCAGCACGCAGCGCAGCGAACTCGCGCTCTGGTCGGTGCCGGCGCGCAGCCGGGTCGCCGCCGCGCGCCGCCGCGCCCGCCGGGCCGAGTCCATCCGGCTCCGCGATCCGGGAGCGCCTGGACGCAGCAGGCCACGAGCACCCGGTTCCCGCAGCCTGGCTGCGTAGGAACCTTTTCACGCAGCCATTCCGCGTACCCCTTTCCTTCTCACTCATGCGGAGTGCTGCCCATGTTCGGCTTTCTCGACGTGCCCGTTTCCGGCGCGTACCACCTGATCCACTGGCTGACCCCGCTCCCCGCGGTGCTCGCCATCGTCCTGTTCACCCTGTCCGTGCGGCTGCTGCTGCACCCGTTCGCCCGGGCGGCGGCGCGCGGCGAGCGTGCCCGGGCCGCCCTGATGCCCGAAATCAAGGCGCTGCAGACCAAGCACGGCCGCGACCGGGAGCGCCTGGCCGCGGAGATGACGAAGCTGCAGCAGGAGACCGGCACGTCGATGTTCGTCGGCTGCCTGCCGATGCTGGCGCAGCTGCCGTTCTTCATGGTCATGTACCGGCTCTTCACGACGCCGGCGATCGGCGGCGAGCCCAACTCGCTGCTCGGCGCGACGCTGTTCGGCACGCCACTGGGCGCGCACGGCCTGGCCGGCAGCCCGCTCGTCTTCGTGATCGCGGCCGGGCTCGCCGTCGTCGCGTGGTTCTCGGTGCGCTGGCAGGACCGGCAGCGCGCGGCCGGCGCGGCCGACGTCCCGGGCGGGAAGCTGCTGCGGCTGCTGCCCTACGGCACGGTGCTCGCGACGCTCGTCGTGCCGCAGGCCGCCGGGATCTACCTGCTCACGACGACCGCGTGGAGCGCGGCCGAACGCGCGTGGTTACGGCGTGGCGCGTGAACGGCGCCAGTCCTCGAGCGTCTCTTCGACGTCGACCATCGCGACGGTGAGCGGCGGGCCGGACAGGTGGTTCAGGTAGGCCTGGCGGATCCGCTCGTTGAGGTCCTCGACGAGCTCCCGCACCCGCCGTTCGGTCCGCTCACCGGCGAGTTTGCCCGGCAGGTCCTGCACTTCGCGCCGGAGGGCCAGCGCGGGCGGCAGCAGCACCGCGGTGTCGTGGCCCTCGGCCCGGACGCGGCGCAGGACCCAGTCGGTCGCGGCGTCGTTGCCGGTGGGCGGCGGCAGCGGCTTGCCGGTGCCGGGCAGGTCGTCGAACTCGCCCCGGTCCTTCGCCTCGCTGATCTGGCGGTCGACCCACCAGCGGAAGGAGACCTTGGGCGGCTTGCGTCCGGTCATGGTTCCCAGGGTAGGCGGACGCGCGTCCGGGTTCACGGGACCAACGTCCTGAAGCGCCAGGTGAGCGCGGTCCGGCGGGTAGGATTCGCGGGAGGAGCGAGGGGAGCGCATGACCGCCGAACGCAGTGGTGCCGAGAACGTCGACCGCACGCTCGGGTTGCTCTGGCGTGCCCGGGGCGGGGCGGCCGAACCGACGAGGGGACGGCGCCCGACGCTGACGGTCGAGCGGATCGTCGCGGCGGCGATCGCGGTCGCGGACGCCGACGGGCTGGCGGCCGCGTCGATGCACCGCGTCGCGAAGGAGCTCGGCGCCGGCACGATGACGCTCTACACGTACGTACCCGGCAAGGCCGAGCTGGTGGACCTGATGGTGGACGACGTGCTCGTCGAGCGGCGGCTGCCCGGGCCGGGCGAGCCGCGCCCGGCCGGCTGGCGCGAGCAGGTGGCGCTGTACGCGTCGCGGACCGGCGAGGCCTACCGGAACCACCCGTGGCTGTGCGAGGTCTCGCGGGTCCGGCCGCCGCTGGGGCCCGGCCAGCTGGCCGGGCAGGAGTACCTGCTGTCCATTGTGGACGCCCTGGGCCTGCCGCCGCGGCAGGCCGTCGCGGCGGCCAACGGGATCGGCACGTACATCGACGCGAACGCGGCACTGGGCGCGGAGCACACCCACCTGGAACGCAGCACCGGCCAGTCGACCGAGGCGTGGTGGCACCAGCGGTCGTCGTTCTGGGAGAACTACTTCGAGGTCGACGCCCACCCGTCGATCAACCGCATCTGGCTGGGCGGCGGCTTCGAGCAGACCGCCGAAGCCCAGGGCGAAGCGGCGTACGAGTTCGGCCTGCGCCGCATGCTCGACGGCATCGAGGCCCTCGTGCGCGGCGACCAGCGGCCCCGCACCCCAAAGCCGTGAAGGCCACCTTGAGGGACTCTGAGTCCCTCAAGGTGGCCTTCACGGACTTGGGACGGGTGTCAGCGGCGGGTGGCGCGCAGCCACCTCGAGCGGCGGCGTTCCTGGGCCGGCACCGTCGGCTCGGCCGGGGTGGTGTCGCCGCGGAGGAGGTCGCGGCAGGTCGGGTCGAAGCGGCCGGGGGCCTCGATCATCGGCGCCGCCAGCACCACGTGGCCGCAGATCGCGCGGAACCGGCCGTCGTGGCGGCCCGTCGCGAACGCGTCCTCGGTGACGGCGTGGGTGTAGCCGTCGGTGTCGCAGCGGATGTGCACCAGGAACGGCTCCATCGGGCTCATCCCGTCGGGCTGGTCGTGGTGGTGGTGTCGGTGGGCGTCTCCGCCGAGCCGGCCGGGGTGGTCGACGTCGTCGACGGCGGTGGGGTGGTCGTGCTGGTCGTCGACGGCGGCGTGCTGGTCTCCGGCGGCGTGGTCGGGGTGGTGGACGACGACGGGGAGGTCGTCGGTGTGTCGGACGTCGGGGACGTCGAGGTGGTCGGGGTCGTCGACGTGCCCGGGTCCACCGGGAGCGACTCCGGCGGGCCGGTGACCTCCGGCGGGGCCGGGGTGCCGACCGGGCTGCCGGCCGCGGCGTTGTCCGGGGCGTTCGGCGTGCCGATCGGGATGTCGCTGTCGGGCAGCTGCGCCACCCCGCCGCGGTAGGCCGTGGCCCACGCCATCACGGTGTCCACATAGGACTGCGAGTTGTTGTAGCGGCGGACCGCGATGCGCTGGCCGGCGTCCGTCGAGAGGTCGAGCCCGCCCGAGCAGAGGTACCGCGCGGTGGCCAGGGTCTCGTCGTAGATGTTGTTCGGGTTCGAGACGCCGTCGCCGTTGCCGTCGGAGGCGTAACCGCGCCAGGTCCCCGGGATGAACTGCGTCGGGCCGACCGCGCGGTCCCAGACCGGGTCGCCGTCGTACTTGCCGCCGTCGGTGTCCGGGATCGCGGCGAACGCGCCCGCGCCGTTGAGCACCGGGCCGAGGATCGGCTCCAGTGTGTCACCGGCCGCGTTGACGTACCCGCCGCGGGCGTGGTTCGACTCGATGCGCCCGATGCTCGCGATCAGGGCCCAGTCGATGTGGCAGCCCGGCTGCTCCTTGTTCAGGATCTCGGCGGCGTTCTTGTACGCCTTGAGCATGCTGGCCGGGATGCCGAGCGGCCCGGAGATGCCCGCGGACCCGGCGTGCCCGCCGGGCACGACCAGCGGCATCGGCACCGGCGGCTGCGGCAGGCTGCCGTCCACGGCGACCGGCGGCATGACGACGTTCGGCGGCTGCAGCGGCGCGGCCTGGTCGGGCAGCGCGTCACCGGACCTGGCGACGACGACCGGCGCGGGCAGGCCGCCGGCGGTCAGCGTGGGCAGCACGACGAGCGCGCCGCCGGCGAGCGCCGCGGCGGCCCGGCGAACGGAACGCGCGCTCTCGCGGCGTGGCCGGTGCTTCGGCATGGTCGTCCCCGCTTCCCTCGATCTGCGCTGATCGCCTCACCCGATCGGCCCCACCGCCGGTACTGGCCGGTAGGAGCAAGCTATCCGATGTAAGCAAACTTTGGCGAATGCCACAGCGAAATCCGGGTCTCCGGGAGAAGTTCGTCCTGATGGCACAAAACTATCGTCGGAAATCTGTCACATTCACCAGGACTTAACGGGTCGCTCAGGAGAGTTTGTCCAGTAGCGGGGCCGGGACAGTGATCCCGCGGTGCCGCACGTCCGAGCAAAACCGCCGGACGAGCGAATCCGACGGCGTTGCGGTGAACGTGACGACGTCGCGGTGCAGGGCCGGCTTCAGCCGCCGCAGCGCACCCGCGAACGTCCGGGTCAGCGCGGTCGTCGGGACCAGCGCCACGCCCAGGCCCGCCGCGGCCAGCTGGGCCGCCGTCGCCGCCTGCTTCGTCCGCATCACCGCGTCCAGCACCGTGCCGTGCTCCGCCGCCACGCCGTCCAGCCAGCCGCCGAGGCCGTTGTCCGGGTGGTAGTGGACCACCGGCAGTCCGGCCAGCTCCGCGATCGGCACCGACGCGCGGGTGGCGAGCGGGTGGTCCGCGGCCAGCGCCAGCACGACCTCCTCGCGCCCCACCACCTCGGTGTGCCCGGTCCACCGGCTCGGCCGCGGCCCGGTCGCGACGTCCGCTTCGCCGGTTTCCACGGCCGTGACCAGCGCGTCTGCGCTCGTCGTCTCGACGAGCGTGATCAGCACGCCCGGCCGCTGCCGGTGCCAGGCCCGCAGGACCGGCGCCAGCAGCCCGGCCGTCATGCTCTCCGCGCAGGCGATCCGGAGGGTGCCGTCGCCACCGCCGGCCACCGCGCGGCCGGTGCGGACCACCCGCTCGGCCGCGGCGAGCGCCGCCCGCGCGTCGGCCAGCACCGCCCGGCCCGCCGCGGTCGGCCGGACCCCGCGCGGCAGCCGTTCGAGCACCGGGGTGCCCAGTTCGCGTTCGAGCGCGCCGATCTGGTGGGACAGCGCGGGCTGCGAGAGGTGCAGCCGCGCGGCCGCTTCGGTGATCGACCCGGCGTCCAGCACCGCGACGAGGCACTCGAGGGCGCGCAGCGTAGGCATTCGCCGATTCTATCGCAGCCATCGAAAACCTTCGGATCGCGACGGGATGGTTCAGGCGCCCACATGCGCTGAACCCGGTGTGCGAGACGAAAGGAGCACGTGATGTCTTGGGAGAAAAAGCGGCTGGTGATCGTCGGTGGCGGTTCGGGTATCGCGCGCCGGATAGCGGTGGACGCGGCCGCGGCGGGTGCGGAAGTCGTGCTCGCCGGGCGGAATCCGGCGGAGTTCACCGATCCCGGAATTCGCCCGGAATTCGCGGATCTCGGTGACGAATCGTCGCTGAAAGCGCTTGCCGAGGAGGTGGGAGAACTCGACTACCTGGTCACCCTCGCGGCGGCCCCGGCGAACGGGCCGTTCACGACGCTGGAGCGGGACGCGGTCGCCCGCGCCTTCGACGCCAAGGTGATCGGCCCGATGATGCTGGCCAAGCACTTCGCGCCGCGATTCCGCGAAGGTGGCGCCATCGTGCTGTTCTCCGGCGTCGCCGCGTGGCGCCCGATGCCCGAGCGGGCCGTGATGGCCACGACCAACGGCGCGGTCGCGTTCCTCGCCGAAGCGCTCGCGGTGGACCTCGCGCCGGTGCGCGTCAACGCGGTGTCACCGGGCATCGTCGACTCGGGCGCGTGGGACGGGCTGGGCGAGGCGAAGGACGAGTTCTTCCGCCGCACGGCGGAAACGAACCCGGCG
Source organism: Amycolatopsis heterodermiae (assembly GCF_034929455.1). Taxonomy (NCBI): domain Bacteria; kingdom Bacillati; phylum Actinomycetota; class Actinomycetes; order Pseudonocardiales; family Pseudonocardiaceae; genus Amycolatopsis; species Amycolatopsis heterodermiae. Next base: position 197,395 of record NZ_JAYFSI010000001.1, on the reverse strand, counting down.
CGCCGGGTCGGCACGACCGCGGACGTCTCCGCGGCCACCCTGTCCCTGCTGGCGAATCCGTTCGTCACGGGGACGACCCTGCACGTCGACGGCGGCGCCCGGTTGTCCTGAAACCTGATCCTTTACAGGGCCCGCCGCTGTTCCTATGATCGGCCGACCGGACGCGCCGCCGCCGTTCGGTCGGCCCAGGGTGGAGGGTTGCATGGCACGTCGGGCTCCGCGCCGCGAGCAGGTCAGCGTCGCCGAGTTGCTCGTCCGGTCCGCCGTCCGGGAGGACGCGCCGGCGCGGCACCGGCAGCAGTCGCCGGGGGCGCGCGCTCTCGCCCGCGTCCGGGTGTTCTCGGTGGTCGCCGGGGCGCTCGCGCTGACCGGCGGAGTCGCCGCCGCGGCGTTGCAACCGTACGAACACGCCGCCGGAGCCGTGTGGCCGCCCGTCGGGCTGGACCCCGTGCCGGTCACGCTGACGCCGAAGCCGGTGGACGCCGTCGTTTCCCCGGGAACTCTGGAATCCGCGGCGCCGACCCCTCGCGCGGGAGGAATTACTCCGACTGTCACCAAGCGCGAAGCGAATTTCGTAAAGGCGCCCGTCAGGAAAGCTTTGCCGGTGAAAAAGGTGACGCCGGTGCGTCACGCGATCCCGGACGTCCCGGCCTGGTCGCACGGCCATGCCGCGAAACCGGACCGGCACGCGGTCCGGGCCGCCGGGCACCGCGACGGCGGGCACGGCCACCACCGCGGTGGTGGCGGCCGGCACCGTCGTTAGGACCCGAGCGGGATCTGGTACTGCATGAACCCCTTGTCGAGCGCGACCTGGTCGTAGAGCCGGCGCGCGGTGGTGTTGGACGTCTGCGTGTGCCAGTAGACGCGGGCGCAGCCCCGGTCCCGCGCCCAGCCGGCGACGGCTTCGATCAGCGCCCGGCCGGCCCCGTGGCCGCGGGCTTCGGGCGCGGTGAAGAGGTCCTGCAGGTAACAGACGTCGGCCGACGTCGTGCTGACGTGCGTGAAGAAGTGGACGATGCCGACCAGTTCGCCGTCGAGGCGCGCGCCCAGCGCGTGCATCCGCTCGCCGCTCGAGAACTCGCGCCACGCGCGGTCCACGAGGTCCGGCGCGAGTGTCCTGCCGTAGAACGTGTTGTAGCCGGCGAAGAGGTTTTCCCAGGCCACGCGGTCGGTTTCGGTCAAGGCCCCAGTGGTGATCATGCGTGAGGCTAACGCGCCGCCTGACCTGTTCGATGAATTCCGTGGACACAACTGGCGAGTAAGGTGACGAACCCGAATTTGATTCATAGAATCAGCGCCGTCCCGCCAGGCAGCTACTCCCGGAGGTTCCCGATGGCGCGCACGGCACCCCGTGCCAGTGGCAAGGCCGTCACGGTCAGCGAGCTGTACCTGCGGCCGGACGTCCACGGCAGACGCCGGCCCGAAGACCTCGAAGTGCTCGAACTCGCCTACCGCATGCGCCGCCGCATCGGCCCCGAGCCGATCGTGACCCCGGCGCCGTCGCCGCGCTCCCGCGCGCTGGCCGTGGTGACCGGGCTGCTGCGCCGCAAGCCGCGGTAACCCGCCCGACCGTCGTTCCATCGCAGGCCACCCTCGCCGAGGGTGGCCTTTTTGCTGTCCTCTCGCGCACTTCTCTGCGCGGATCCTGTACGAAGTTGCACGATACGACGATTGACGACGCACAAAACTGCACCTAACGTGACAGCTGTTGCGCACAACTGGCACGAACGGGGAGTTCATGAGCGGGACCTTCATGGCGGCGGAGATCGCGAGCCAGCCCGGCTGCTGGCGGGACGCGGCCGCGCTGGCCTCGGCGAACGCGGGGCTGCTGCCGGCCGCGGGCGCGCGGGTGGCGATCGTCGGCTGCGGGACGTCGTGGTTCGTCGGCCAGGCGTACGCGGTGCTGCGCGAAACCGCCGGGCTCGGGGAGACCGACGCGTTCGCCGCGTCCGAGTTCCCGGCCGGGCGGGCCTACGACCACGTGCTCGCGCTCAGCCGCTCGGGCACCACGACCGAGGTGCACAGCCTGCTCGCGCGGCTGCGCGGCCGCACCCCGACCACGGCCATCACCGGCGTGCCCGCCGAGATCGCCGGGGCCGCGGACACCGTCGTCGACCTGTCCGCGGTGGACGAACGCTCGGTCGTGCAGACCCGCTTCGCCACCACCGCGCTCGCGATGCTGCGCGCGCACCTCGGCGAAGACCTGACCGAGGTCATCGCGCAGGCCGAGCAGGTGCTGGCGGAACCGCTGCCGGAGTCGCTGGTCGGCGCCGGGCAGTTCAGCTTCCTCGGCACCGGCTGGTCGGTGGGCATCGCGAACGAGGCGGCGCTCAAGTTCCGCGAGGCGTGCCTGCTGTGGACGGAGTCGTACCCGGCGTGGGACTACCGGCACGGCCCGATCAGCATCGCCGAGCCGGGCCGGGTCACCTGGATGTTCGGCAGCTCGCCGGACGGGCTCGCCGAGGACGTCCGCCGCGCGGGCGGCACGTTCGTCGAGAGCGGCCTCGACCCGCTCGCCGACCTGGTGCGGGCCCAGCTCGTCGCGGGCGCGATCGCCCGGCGCAAGGGCCTCGACCCGGACAACCCGCGCAGCCTCACCCGCTCCGTCGTCCTGACATGATCGTCACGGTGACGCCGAACACCGCGCTCGACGTCACGTACACAGTGGACGGTCTGGCCCCGGACGGCGTGCACCGCGTCCGGGAGGTCCGGAGCCGGGCCGGGGGCAAGGGGATCAACGTCGCCCGCGTGCTGCACGCGCTCGGCGCGGACGTCGTCGCGATCGCCACGGCGGGTGGGCCGACCGGCGCGGCCGTCACGGCGGAGCTCGGCGCGGCGGGCGTGGCGGCGGACTGGGTGCCGATCGCCGGGGAGACGCGCCGCACGACGACGGTCCTGGGCGACGACGGCTCGGTCACGCTGCTCAACGAGCCCGGGCCGGAGCTTTCCGATGAGGAGTGGACGGCGCTGGCCGGCGCCGTCCGGCGGCACGAGCCCGACGTGCTGGTCTGCTCCGGCAGTCTCCCGCCCGGCGCCCCGCCCGGCGGCTACGCGTCCCTGCTCGGCGGAACGTCCATCTTGGACACCTCCGGGGCCGCGCTGCTGGCCGGCCTGGCCGCGCGCCCGGCCGTGGTCAAGCCGAACGCCGAGGAGCTCCGCGAGGTCACCGGCCTGGACGACCCCGAGGCCGCGGCCCGCGAGCTGGTGAAAGCGGGCGCGGGCGCGGTGGTCGTGTCGCTCGGCCCGGACGGCCTGCTCGCGGTGACCGGCTCGGGTGCTTGGCACGCGGCACCGTCCACTGTGCTCAGGGGCAACAGCACCGGCGCGGGTGACGCCGTCGTCGCGGCCCTCGCACTCGGCCTCAGCCACCGCGAGCCGTGGCCGGACATCCTGCGCCGCGCCGTGGCCCTGTCCGGCGCGGCGGTACTGGGGCCGCTCGCCGGAGATGTCGATCTCGCGCACTACCACCGGGAACTGGAGCTGGTCGCCGTGCGCGCCCGGCCGGAACAGGAGTAGGTCATGCCTCTGGTGAGCACCGGGGAGATCGTCGGCGCTGCGGCGGCGGCGCGGCGCGGCTGCGGGGCGTTCAACGCCATCCAGCTGGAGCACATCACCGCGATCGTCGACGGCGCGGCCGCGGCCCGGGCACCGGTGATCGTGCAGCTCAGCCAGAACGCCGTGCGCTACCACGGTGCGCTGGCGCCGATCGGCGGCGCCGCGCTCGCCGCGGCCCGAGAGGCCGGGCCGGACGTCGCCGTGCACCTCGACCACGCCGAGTCCGCCGACCTTGTGCGGGAGGCCGTCGGGCTCGGGTTCGGCTCGGTCATGTTCGACGCGTCCAAACTGGACTACGCCGACAACGTGCGGGCCACCCGGGAGATCACCGCGTTCTGCCACGACCACGGCGTCTGGGTCGAGGCCGAACTCGGCGAAGTCGGCGGCAAGGACGGTGTGCACGCGCCGGGTGCGCGCACCGATCCGGACGAGGCGGCGGAGTTCGCCGCGGCCACCGGGGTCGACGCGCTCGCCGTCGCGGTCGGCAGCTCGCACGCGATGCTGACCCGGGACGCCACTTTGGACTTCGAGCTGATCGGGCGGCTCCGCGACCGCGTGCCGGTGCCGCTGGTGCTGCACGGTTCGTCCGGGGTGCCCGACGAAGGCCTGGCCGAGGCCGTGAAAGCCGGGATGACGAAGATCAACATCGCCACCCAGCTCAACAAGGTGTTCACCGCGGCCGCCTCGGGCGACTGGCGCGCGCACCCGGACCGCGTCGACCCGCGCAAGTACCTGGGCGCCGGGCGGGATGCCGTCGCCGTCGAAGTGCGGCGGTTGCTCGGTGTGCTCATGCTGGTCACGGAGGGCGGGCCCAAGTGACGGTTGAGCAGATTTTGTTCCATTGAGTGTTGACAGATGCGTGAAACCTAACAAAACTGCGCAGCAACGCGCAGAAGTTGCGTGAAACTCGAGCTCTGGTGGTGGCGGATGCGGCGAAGCAAGGTCATGGCGTGTGCGGTGGGGGCCTCTCTCCTGCTGGCCGGCTGCGGCGGGGGCGCGGACACGGACAGCGGCACCGGTGAGAACGCGCTGCCCGGCGTCGACCAGTACCTCAACGCGCCCTGCCCGGAGGCGGCGGTCAAACCCGCCACGGACAAGGAATTCACCTACTGGGCGATGTGGACGGCCGACGAGCCGCAGGGCAAGGTCCTGCAGAAGGCCTTCAAGTGCTTCCAGGAGAAGACCGGCGTCAAGGTCAACGTGCAGTGGCTGGGGCGCAAGGCCTACACGCAGAACCTGGTGCCCGCGCTGAACACCGACGCGGTGCCGGACCTGTTCGACCAGGACGTCAGCAAGGTCGGTGCGGCGATCATGACGCCGGGCGGCACGCAGAGCGTCGACGACGTCTTCGCGATGAAGGTCGGCGAGGGTGACAAGACCGTCAAGGACGTGCTTTCGCCCAGCTCGTACGACTTCCCGCAGAACAAGGACCACGAGGGCCACAACTTCATGGTCCCCTACACCGTCCAGTCGAGCGCCTGGTGGTTCAACAAGGACGCCGCCGGTGACGTCCAGCAGCCGAAGACGATGGACGACCTGACTGCGCTCTTCGACAAGGCGAAGGCCGACGGCAAGGCCGCGATCAGCCAGGACGGCGACATCCCGTTCTACAACATGTACTTCTTCACCCAGCTCGCCGAGCGGTACGTCGGCTCGGGCGGGCTGAACAAGGCGGCGTCCGACAAGACCGGGCAGCTGTGGAAGACCGACCCCGGCTTCCTCAAGGCCGCCACCGAAACCGCGAAGCTGCCGAAGTACTTCATCGACGGCTGGGACGCGGCGAAGTTCCCGCAGGTGCAGCAGCGCTGGGCGGACGGCGACTCGCGGTACCTCTACGTCGGCACCTGGGCGCCGAGCGAGACGCGCGAGTACCTCGACAAGCAGGGCGCCGGGACGAAGATCAACTACGGCTCGTTCCAGTTCCCGATGCCGGCCGGCGCCACGCACGACACCGTCGAGCAGATGTCGATCGGCTTCGCCGTCACCAAGAAGGCCAAGCACGCCGAGGCGGCCAAGGCGTTCATCGCCTACTTCCTCAACAAGGACATCCTGTCCGGCATCCCGGCGGTGGCCGACAACCTGGTGCCGCGCGCCGACCTCGCCGTGCCGGACGACCTCAAGCAGGTCAAGGCCGCGATGGACGACACGAAGAAGGAGCACGTCCTGCAGTACGACGGGATCGACGGCATCGCCGGCGGCAAGTGGCAGACCGACGTCTTCGACCCGGCCGACACCTCGCTGCTCAAGGGCGAGCTGAACCCGCAGCAGTTCGTCGACCAGCTCGCCGCCAAGGGCGCCGACTTCTGGAAGAACCAGAGCTGATGGCCACGGTCACGACGACGGCGGCGCGGGCCCGGGGGACCCGCGCCGCCGGGGCCGCGCACCTGCGCCGCAAGAAGCGGCTGTTCTGGCCGTTCGCAGCCCCGGCTTTGGTGCTGTACCTGGCGTTCCTCGTGCTGCCGACGCTCGCGACCGTCGTACTGAGCTTCACGAGCTGGGCCGGCGCGGGGGACACCCCGAAGCCCAACGGCGTCACCAACTACACGCAGATGTGGGCGAGCGACTCGTTCCAGTACGCCTTCCGCAACACGCTGGTGTACGTCTTCCTCGGCGGCATCGGCACGTTCGCGCTGGCCTTCCTGTTCACCATGGTGCTGCGGGACATGCGCGGCGGCAAGGTCGTGCGAGCCATCCTGTTCTTCCCGAACATCGTCGCGCCGGTGGCGCTCGGCATGTTCCTCGGGTTCGTGTTCAAGTACCAGCCCGGCAAGCAGGGCCTGGCGAACTACGTGCTGGAGCACATCGGCGCGGACGCGGCGAAGTTCCTGGCGCCGGCCAACGTGACCGGCGTCGTGACGGCGTCGCTGATCTGGGCCAGCTCGGGTTTCTACATCACCATCCTGATGGCCGCGGTCGACCGGATCCCGCCGTACCTCTACGAGGACGCCGAGCTGGGCGGCGCGTCGCCGTGGCAGAAGTTCCGCAACATCACGCTGCCGATGACCTGGGACGTCGTCGGCGTCGCCGGTGTCCTGTGGACGATCAACGCGCTGAAGATCTTCGAGCTGGTGTTCGTGCTGGCCGGGCCGGGCACGTACGCCCCGCCGAACCAGGCGTGGACGCTCGGGATCTACGTGTTCGACCGCACTTTCGGCTCGAACGGCACGCCGGACTTCGGTGCCGCGTGCGCCTGCGCGGTGGCGATGATCGCGCTCGTGTCGATTCTCGTTGTCCTGCTGCGCCGGTTGATGCGCCGTGATGCGATCCAGTTCTGAGGGAGACCCGATGACCGTCACCGACGCGCCGGCGCGCGTGGTTGCCAAACCGCCGCGCAAGGTGCCGCGCAAGCCGCGCCCGGCGCCCGGCTCGCGGAAGCTGAGCCCGTTGCGGCTGCTGGGTTCCGTGATCGTCTGGGCGTTCACCGCGGGCAACGTGCTGGTGCTGTACTGGCTGCTCACGGCGTCGTTCAAGACGCCGGTGGAGATCTTCACCAAGCCGTTCGCCCTGCCGTACCAGTGGTTCCACGTCGGCAAGCCGTTCCGGAACTTCATCTACGCCTGGAACAACGCCGGGTTCGGCGACGCCGTGCTGACGACGGTCGTGCTGGTCGGGTTGGCAACGGTCGCGACGGTCGCCGTGTCCGCCCCCTGCGCGTACGCGCTGACCCGGCTGGGTGTGCGCGGGTCCGGGCCGATGACGAACGTCGTCGCGATCGGCATGGGCGTCCCGTTCCAGACGGTGATCATCCCGCTGTTCGTGACCATGAGCAAAGCCCACCTGGACAACGAGTACGGCCTGTTCCTGCTGTACGTCGCGTTGTCCATCCCGTTCACGGTGTTCCTGCTGACCGGGTTCTTCCGCTCGCTGCCGGACGAACTGGAGGAAGCGGCCTCTTTGGACGGTGCCTCGCCGACGCGGACGTTCTTCTCGGTCATGCTGCCGCTCGCGCGCGGCGGCCTGATCACGGCGTTGACGCTGAACGCCATCGGCCTGTGGAACGAGACGCTGCTGGCGATCGTGTTCCTCAAGGACCAGGCCCACTTCACGCTCTCGCGGGCGCTGTTCACCTTCTACGGCGCCGCGAGCTACCAGTCGGAGTACGGCGGCCTGATCGCCGGCGTGGCGATCGTCGTGCTCCCGATGCTCGTGCTCTACCTCGTGCTCGCCCGCCGGATCATCACCGGCCTGACGCTCGGCGCCGGAAAGTAGGACCTGATGGCCACCGTGAGTTTCCAGGACACGACCCGGTTCTACGCCGGGGTCGAGCGGCCCGCCGTCGACGGGCTCGACCTCGAGGTCGCCGACGGCGAGTTCCTCGTGCTGGTCGGGCCGTCCGGCTGCGGCAAGTCGACCACGCTGCGGATGCTGGCCGGGCTGGAGGGCGTCGACGACGGGTCCATCCACATCGGACAGCGTGACGTCACCGAGCTGCCGCCGAAGGACCGCGACATCGCGATGGTGTTCCAGAACTACGCGCTCTACCCGCACATGTCGGTCGGCGAGAACATCGGCTTCCACCTGAAGCTGGCCAAGATGCCGAAGGCCGAACGCGAACGCCGGGTGCAGGAGGCCGCTGCGGTACTGGATTTGACCGAGTACCTCGACCGCAAGCCCGCGAAGCTCTCCGGTGGACAGCGCCAGCGCGTCGCGATGGGCCGGGCGATCGTGCGCGAGCCGAGTGTGTTCTTGATGGACGAACCACTGTCCAACCTGGACGCCAAGCTGCGGGTGCAGACGCGCACGCAGATCGCGTCGCTGCAACGGCGTCTCGGCATCACCACGCTGTACGTCACGCACGACCAGGTCGAGGCGATGACGATGGGCGACCGGGTCGCGGTGCTGCGCGATGGGCTGTTGCAGCAGGTCGACACCCCGATCGGGCTGTTCGCGCGGCCGGTGAACGTGTTCGTCGCCGGGTTCATCGGCTCGCCCGCGATGAACCTGCTGGAGACCACTGTGGACGCCGAGGGCGCGCTCGGCGTCCCGCTGACCCCGGCGCAGCGCTCGGCGCTGACCGGTCCGGGCATCGTCGTCGGCGTCCGGCCGGAGGGCTGGACGATCGGGGAGGGCGGGTTCGACGCGATCGTCGAGGTCGTCGAGGAGCTGGGCAGCGACCAGTACCTCTATTGCCGGGACGGCGACCGGGTGTTGACGGTCCGCACCCCGGGTATGGCGCCGTGGCAGCGCGGCCAGACGATCTCCTTGTCCCCGCAGGTCGGCTCGGTCCACCTGTTCGACGCGGCCACCGGTGACCGGCTGCCATGACACGCCTGTACCGCACCACGCTGGTCCTGCCCGCGGCCGAGCTGGGGCCGGAGAACCCGCTGCCGCCGTTGGTCAAGCCGGAGGCCGTCGCGTCGGTGTCCAATGTGGACGAGCTGCCGCCGGACCTGGCGGCCGGACTGGCGTACGGGCGGCTCGACCACGTGCTGCCGTGCCGTCTTCAAGACGGGTATTCGCGTTCGCGTACCGAGCGGGAGTTGCCCGCGCTGGTGCTGGAGAACGACCGGGTGCGGGCGACGATCCTGCCGACCCTCGGCGGACGGCTGTACTCGCTGGTCCACAACGGACGTGAGCTGCTCTACCGCAACCCGGTGTTCCAGCCGGCGAACCTGGCGCTGCGGGACGCGTGGTTCGCCGGCGGTGTCGAGTGGAACCTGGGCAGCACCGGGCACACGACGCTGACGTGCGCGCCGATGTTCGCCGCTTCCGTCGAAGGGCCGGACGGGACGCCGGTGCTGCGGCTGTGGGAGTGGGAGCGCACCCGCGACCTGCCGTACCAGCTCGACTTCTGGCTGCCGGAGGACTCCGACTTCCTGCTGGTGGGCGTGCGGATCCGAAACCCGCACCCGCACGACGTCCCGGTGTACTGGTGGTCGAACATCGCGGTACCGCAGACGCCGGACACGCGCGTGCTCGCGCCCGCGTCGCAGGCATGGCACTACGGCTACTCCGGGCGGCTGGACCTGGTCGACGTCCCGGGTGCGCTGACCTACCCGGCGCGGGCCGAGTCCGCGGCCGACTACTTCTTCGAGTGCTCGAAGCCGTGGATCGCCGCGGTCGACGGCGCTGGGCGCGGCCTGCTGCAGACGTCGACCGAGCGGCTGCGCGGCCGGAAACTGTTCCTGTGGGGCGAGTCCGCGGGCGGGCGTCGCTGGCAGGAGTGGCTGGCGCCGGGGGCCGGCGGCTACCTGGAGATCCAGGCCGGGCTGGCCCGCACGCAGCTGGAGCACCTGCGGCTGCCGGCGGGCGAGTCGTGGGACTGGCTGGAGGCGTACGGCCCGATCTCGGCCGACCCCGCGGTGATCCACGGCGACGACTGGCAGGCCGCGACCGGCGCCGTCGTCGCGCCGGTGCTGGCCGGGTACCACAACGAGTGGCGGAAGATCCTCGACGTCGAGCCGGAGTCGCTGCTGGCCACGGGGTCCGGCTGGGGTGCGCTGGAGGCGCGCCGGATGCCGACGTGCCTGCCGGGCACGCCGTTTCCTTCGGAGTCGCTCGGGCCGGAGCAGGAGCCGTGGCTGTCCTTGCTGGACGGCGTCCCGCCGGACGGCGACCCTGCGAGCGTTCCGCCGTCGACGCTGGTCAACCGCTACTGGGCCGACCTGCTGGAGCACACGCCGGACAACTGGCTGACCTGGTACCACCGCGGTGTCGCGCGCTGGGCGGCCGGACGTCACGACGCGGCCCGGGAGGCGTGGACGGCCTCGGTGGCGGCGGCCGAGAACGCCTGGGCACTGCGGTGTCTCGCGGTGGTGGCGGACGATCCGGCCGAGCTGTACGAGCGGGCGGTGAAACTGGCACCGGACTTGGAGCCGCTGCTGGTGGAGGCCGTCGCCGCCGGGTGCACGCCGGAGCTGCCCGCGGAACCGGCGGGACGGCTGGCGCTGCTGGCCGCTCAGGCCCGGCTCGCCGCGGGGGACGTTTCCGGTGCGCGGGCCGTGTTCGACGCCGGGTTCGAGGTGGCGAACATCCGCGAAGGCGAGACGTCGTTGTCCGACACCTGGGCGGCGCTGTCGTCCGACCCGCTGCCGGAGCGCTATGACTTCCGGATGAAGTAGGCGGCGCGCCGCGCACGGGCACCGGTGATTGTGCAGCATAATGCTCGAAACGGTGGTCAACAGCGCACCTCTTTGTGCACAGGAAGCTAGGGAGTACCGCCGATGGCCCGGCACGAACGGCTGAGCACCCTGCTGGACATGCTGGGGCAGCGGGAAAAGATCGACGTCGAAGACGTGGCCGGGGAGCTGAACGTCTCCGCGGCGACGATCCGGCGAGACCTCGACCATCTGGCGGAGCAGCAGCTGCTCACGCGGACGCGGGGTGGCGCGGTCGCGAACGACCTCGCCTACGACCTGCCGCTGCGCTACAAGACGGCCCGGCACGTCCCGGAGAAGCAGCGGATCAGCGCCGCCGCGGCCGCGTTCGCCGCGAAGGGCATGGTGGTCGGGCTCAACGGCGGCACGACGACGGCCGGCGTCGCGCGGGCCCTGACGATGCGCTCGGACCTGTCCGGCCGCGGTGACGCGCCGGGCATCACGGTGGTGACGAACGCGCTGAACATCGCGCACGAGCTGGCGGTCCGCCCGAACGTCAAGATCGTGGTGACGGGCGGGGTCGCCCGGCCGCAGTCGTTCGAGCTCAGCGGGCCGCTGGCCACGAGGGTGCTCAGCGAGCTGACGATCGACCTGCTGTTCCTGGGCGTCGACGCGTTCGACCCGGAGTCCGGCGCGTTCGCGCACCACGAGGGCGAGGCGAGCATCAACCGCCTGATGGTGGAACGCGCCGAACGCGTGGTGGCGGTGGCGGACGGCTCGAAGCTGGGACGCAGGGCATTCGCCCGCATCTGCGAGACGACGCAGGTCCACGCACTGGTAACGGACACGGAGGCGAACCCGGAAGCGGTCCGCGCCTTCGAAGCGGCGGGCGTAGAGGTGCAGACCGTCTAGCGGGCCAAGGCGAGAGCCGCTGTCAGGACTCGGTGGCCGGCCGCCGTCGGGTGGACGTCGCAGCCTCCGGTCGGCAGCTTGATCAGCAGGCCCGCCGCGCACGGGTCGCCGCCTGTGCGGAGGGACGCCAGGCGGAAGGCCGTGAAGCCGTCGGCGATCTTTCCGTGGTAGCGGCGGGTCACCTGCGTCAGGGCCGCGTTGATCGCCTGCACCTGCTTGACCTGCACCGGGTCGCGGTAGTCCAGCGAGTAGTACGACACGAGCACGACGTCGCCGCGGTAGCGTGCGCGCACCGCGCCGAGGATCGCCGCGACGTTGTGGCTCACCTGGTTGAGCGCCGCCTGGAAGTCCGGGCCGGTGCACTGGTCCGGCGTGGTCGCCTGGCAGACGAACAGGTCGTTGGCGCCGATGTTCAGCGTCACCAGCTTGGTGTCGCCGTGGGTGCGCAGGTACCGCGTGGCGTAGTCGAGCTGGGTGCCCGCGTACGTCACGTGCAGCGGGAACGTCGTCCGGTAGCCGACCGGGGAACCGACTGAGTTCTCGCAGCCGTTGCTCTGCGCGCCGGCCTTCAGGAAACTCCCGGTCGTCTCGCCGGGACACGACGCGTTCGCGAGCCGCAGTCCGCGCAGGGACGCGTAGTTCTCCGCGTAGCCGCGGAAGTTCGCCGCGTTCAGGTAGTCCGAAGGCGGTGTCACGGCGCCCGGCCGGTAGCCGAACGCCACCGAGTCACCGAGCGCGAGGTAACCACCGTGACGGCTTCCGGCGTCCGCGGGCGCCGTGGCCAGCCCGGTCAGCGTGACCGCTATCGCCGCACTCGCGAGGAAAGTCCTGAACCGCATGACGGTCTCCCTTCCCCGCGACACTGCGAGGCCGGAACCGATTGTGCCGGTCCCGGCCCCGCAACGGAAGCGTCAGAAACCGATCGCCGCCGGCGCCTTCGGCCCGGCGATCCGGGCTTGGGGCGCGTCCGGCTCCACCGCGGCGCAGTGCGTGCCCCGGGCGGGGAGCTTGCCGGAGATCAGGTAGTCGTCGGTCGCCTTGGTGACGCAGTCGCTCTTCTTGAAGTACGCGCCGTGGCCCCAGCCGTCGTAGGTGAGCAGGGTGTTGCCGCTCTGCCGGGCCACGGTCTGCGACCACGCGTACGGCGTCGCCGGGTCGTACCTGCTGCTCAGCACCAGCAACGGCGGTGCGCCGTGCACCTGCAGCGGGTGCTGCGGGTTGCTCGCCTTCTCCGGCCAGCCGATGCAGCCGGTCACCGCCTGCCAGCCCAGCGAGTTGACCTTGACGTCCGGGGCGAACGCCGCCACCGCGCGCCGGTAGGTCTCGAGCTCGGCGTAGTTGTGCACCGGCAGGCGCCAGTCGTCGCAGAACACGCTCTGGAACACCGTGTTGACCGGCGTCTCGTCCCGCAGCTTCGCCGACGCGGCCGCCGGCGTGCCGTCCGCGAAGGACTTCAGCGTCTTCGCGAGCTGGTCCCAGCTCGGGCCGTAGAACGAACCCTGGAAGATCGACGCGAGGGTCAGCGGCGTGATCGCCTCGCCGCCCTGCGGTTCCTTCAGCTCCCCGCGCGCGGCCTTGTCCTGCAGGGCCCGCGTCACCTTCGAGACGTCCTGGCCGTGCAACGCGCAGGCCGGCGTCCGGCCGCACCACGCGGCGAACTCGCCGAACTCCGCCTGCACGGACTTGGTTTCGCTGAGCAGGAAGTCCCACGCGCCCTGCTGCGAGTGGTCCATGTTGCTGTCCAGCACGAGCGCGCGGACCTTGTCCGGGAACAGCTCGGCGTACTGCTGGCCCATCAGCGTGCCGTACGAAACGCCGTAGTAGGTCAGCTTCTTCTCACCGAGCGCGGCGCGGATCGCGTCCATGTCGCGCGCGACCGTCTTGGTGTCGGCGAAGCTCGCGAGCGGCCCGGTGAGCCGGGAGCAGCTCTCGCCGACCTTCCGGTTGTACTGCGCGAGCTGCTCGAACTCGGCCTGGTTCGCCGGCACCAGCGGGTGGTCGGCGATGACCTCGTCGAGGCCGCACTTGATCTGCGTGCTGTCGCCGACGCCGCGCGGGTCGAAGCCCACGGTGTCGAACCGCTTCGTGACGTCGGCCGAGAGTCCCCAGCCGGCCTTGACCTCGCCCGTGCCGGAGCCGCCGGGACCGCCCGGGTCCATCAGGACCGCGCCGATCCTGGCCTGCGGATCGGTGGCCTTGCGCCGGGAGAGCGCCACGCTCGTGGTGCCCTTGTCCGGGTGGCCGTAGTCGATCGGCACGGTGACCGTGCCGCAGTCGACGCCGGGCGCGTCGGCGCACGGTTTCCAGTCGATCGTCCCCGCGGCCGACGCCGGCGCCGCGGCCAGCAGGCTTCCCGTGACCGCGGTGACCGCCGCGGCTGTCCAAAGCCGCTTTCCTACCCCCAGCATAACCAGCCTTCCGTTACCGACAGTGGTTGATCGGCTCCAGGAAATCACCAATCGGCTGATCGCGCCAGGTTCCCAGGTGGGTCACGTCGTGGTGTCCACTGTGGATGATCGTTCCGCCCGCCGGAGCCACGCCGTGGCGAAGGTGCCGAGAACGCAGAGCGCGCCCAGGACGCCGAACGCCCAGCCGAACCCGGTTGCCGGGCCGACGGTGAGCCCGCGCGAAAGCACGATGACGCACAGCGCCCCGCCGACCGCGCCACCGACGCGCAGCACGATGTTGACCAGCGCCGTCGCGTGGCCCAGCTCGCTCGCGCCGACCGACGCGTACGCCACCGTCGACGCGGGCAGGATCGACAGGCCCAGTCCGGCGCCGCGGACCACCAGCAACGCCTGGATCAGCCACATCGGCGTCTCCGGGCCGAGCCAGGGCATCGGCACCGTGCTCGCCAGCACCACCAGCGACCCGGTGAGCGCGACCGTGCCGCCGCCGTACCGGTCGGCCAGCCGTCCGGCGACCAGCACGAACACCGTGGTGGCCAAGCCCATCGGCGCGAGCAGCACACCGGCTTCGGCCGGGCCGGCGCAGAGGCGGACCTGGAACCACAGGGGGAGCAGCAGGACCGCGCCGAACATCCCGGCGCCCGCGAGCAGCACCGACGCCAGCGCCGCGCCCATGACCGGCCGCGAAGCCAGCCTCAGCCGCAGCACCGGGTGCGGCGCGCGCAGCGACCACCACGTGAACACTGCGAGTGCGACGGCGCCGGTCACCGCCAGCACGACGTTCAGCGGGCCGGCGGACCCGGGCGTGCCGAGTTCGGTGAGCGCGTAGACGACCAGCGGCAGGCCGAGCGACACGAGGATCAGCCCGGGCCAGTCCATCGGCGGCGGCTGCCGCCGGTCGCCGCGCGGCACGAACCGCAGCGCGAGCCCGAACGCGACCAGCCCGATCGGCAGGTTGAGCCAGAACAGCACCGGCCACGAGAAGTGCGCGAGCAGGAAGCCGCCGACGCTCGGCCCGATCACCGGCGCGAGCCCGACCACCAGGCCCAGCGTGCCCATGGTCCGCCCGAGCCGCTCCGGCCCGACGGCCAGCCCGATCACCGTCTGCCCGGCCGTGACCATGACGCCGGCGGCCATGCCCTGCACCGCACGCACCCCGATCAGCGTGGCCGCGTCGGGCGCGAGCGCGCACGCCGCCGACGTCAGGAGGAACGCGGCGAGGGCGCCGAGCCACAGCCGTCCCGCGCCGAACCTCCGGACGAGCCACGGGGTCAGCGGCAGGGCGGCGGAGAGCCCGAGCAGGTACGCGGTGGCGACCCACTGGATCTCGACGAGCCCGACCCCCAGGCTCAGCCGCAGGGATTCCAGCCCGACGGCGACGATCGAGCCGTCCATGTTGCCGAGGAATCCGCCGAGCGCCATGACCCCGGAGGCGATCCAGACGGCACGGGGAATCGGCGGCAGCGTGGCCCGCTCACGGAGATCACTCATGGAGCGACGGTAAAAGCTCAAGAAAGGTCGAAGTCAACCTCGGCTGCCCGGCTTCTCGATGCACCCAATGTGGCGTTCGGTGCGTTGGACGCACCCAACGCCACATTGGGGCGCTTCGGGGTCAGCGGGTCGAGCTGCCGCGGACGATGAGCTGCGCGGCCAGCGTCGTCGTGGTCGTCGCGTGGGTGCGGCCGGGGCCGACGCGGTCCAGCAGGAGCCGCGCCGCGAGCTGGCCCATCGCGTGCGCCGGCTGGGCGACCACCGTCAGGGCCGGCGAAATCAGCGTCGCCCACGGGGCGTCGTCGAACGAGACGATGCCGACGTCGCGCCCGGAACCCCGGCCCAGTTCGGCCATCGCCTGCAGCGCGCCGACCGACATCGTGCTGCTGGAAACCAAGAGCGCGTCCGGCGGATCCGCCTTCGTCAGAAGCTGTTTCGCCGCTTCGTATCCGCCGGTTTCGCGGAATTCGCAGCGGCGCACCAGATCCGCGGAGTATTCCCGGCCCGCCTCGTGCAGGGCGTCGCGGTAGCCGTCGAGGCGGTCGTCCGCGGTGGTGATGCCCGGCGGGCCCGCGATGCAGGCGATCCGCTCGTAGCCGCCGTCGATCAGGTGCCGCACGGCGTCGCGGGCCGCGACGCGGGAGTCGACGAGCACGGCGTCGCAGTCCGCCGAATCGAGGCGCCGGTCGACCGTGACGATCGGCGTGCCGTGGGCGAGCAGGGGACGGACGTCGCTTTCGCCGGTGGTCGGCGACATGATCACGCCCGCCCGCCGTTCCCGCGCCGCGACCTCGACGTACCGGAGTTCCTTCGCGGTGTTCTCGTCGGAGTTGCACAGCATCACCGAGAACCCGGCGGCCTGCGCGGTGTCCTCGACACCGCGCGCGATCGCCGTGAAGAACGGGTTTTCGACGTCGGAGATGATCAGCGCCAGCACGGCCGTCTCGCGGCGGCGCAGGCTGCGCGCCAGCCCGTTCGGCGTGTAACCGAGCTGCGCCACGGCGCCGGCCACCCGCTCGGCCAGCACCGGGTCCACAGTGGACTTGCCGTTCAGCGCCCGGGAAACGGTCGCGGTGGAGACGCCGGCCAGGGCCGCCACGTCGGAGATCGTCGCCACGCGCGTCCTCGTTCACCTGAGTTTGACAGTGCTCCTGGCACACCATAGCTTGGTGGTAATCGATTTCCGGCACAAGTGGTCCTGCGGAGGGGCGGATGACGGGGCTGCTGCTGGGGGTGGACATCGGCACGGCCGGCTCGAAGGGCGTGCTGGTGGACGCCGACGGCGCCGTGATCGCCCGGTCCGTCCGTGAGCACGGTGTCTCGACCCCGCGCCCCGGCTGGGTGGAGCACGACGCCGAAACGGTCTGGTGGGCCGACTTCACCGCCATCGTCGCGGACCTGCTGCGCGCCGCCAGCGGCCAGGCGCTGGCCGGGCTCGGGGTCAGCGGCATCGGCCCGTGCCTGCTGCCCGCGGACGAGCACGGCGACCCGCTGCGCCCGGCCATCCTCTACGGCGTCGACACCCGGGCGAGTGCCGAAATCGCTTCGCTGAACGAAGAGTTCGGCGCCGACGCGATCCTGGCGCGCGGCGGTTCGCCGCTGACCAGCCAGGCCGTCGGGCCCAAGGTGCGGTGGCTGGCCCGGCACGAGCCGGACGTCTACGCCCGCACGAGGAAGCTCCTGATGGCGAGCTCGTTCCTGGTGCACCGGCTCACCGGCCGGTACGTCCTGGACCACCACTCGGCGAGCCAGTGCACGCCGCTGTACGACCTCGTAGCCGGCGAGTGGGCGAGGGACTGGGCCGAGCGCGTCGCGCCCGGGCTCGCGCTGCCGGATTTGCTGTGGCCGAACGAGATCGCGGGTGAGGTCACCGAGGCTGCGGCGTCGCTGACCGGCCTGCCTCGCGGCCTGCCGGTCACCGCCGGGACTGTCGACGCCTGGGCGGAGGCCACCAGCGTCGGCGTCCGCGAGCCGGGTGACGTGATGGTCATGTACGGCAGCACGATGTTCCTCGTCCAGGTGCTCGCCGAACCGCGCCCGCACCCCGGCCTGTGGGGCACCCGCGGGGTCGTCCCGGGCAGCTTCACGCTGGCCGCGGGGATGGCGACGTCCGGCGCGGTTACCGACTGGCTGCGCCGACTCGTGGGTGGCGATTACGCGGACCTGGTCGCCGAGGCCGCGGACGTTCCGGCGGGCAGCCGCGGGCTCCTGCTGCTGCCGTACTTCGCCGGCGAACGGACGCCGTTGTTCGACCCGGACGCGCGGGGCGTGCTCGCCGGGCTGACGACCACGCACGGCCGCGCCGAGATCTACCGCGCGGCGCTCGAGGGCATCGCTTACGGCGTCCGGCACAACCTGGAGGCGATGGCCGCCGCGGGTGGGGCGGCCGGGCGGCTGGTCGCGGTCGGCGGCGGCACCCGGGGTGGTCTGTGGACGCGGATCGTCTCCGACGTCACCGGCCTGCCCCAGCAGATCCCCGCCGAAACGATCGGCGCCTGCCTGGGCGACGCGCTCTTGGCGGCGGAGGCCACGGGCGCCGGGATCGACCCGGCCCGCGCCAACCCGATCGCGACAACGGTGACACCGGACCCGGCCAATGTCACGCGGTACGAGGCGTTCTACGGGCACTACCGGTCGTTGTACGAGGCGACGGCGAAGACGGCGCACTTCCTGGCCGCCCAGCAGCACGAGGCGGCCGGGTAGCTCGCGGTGTCAACGTTGTCGGCGGGCAGTCGTCACTCAGGTGGTGGTAAGCGGCGTGCGGCGGCGCCGTGCCAACGTTGTCGGCCGACGCGACCGCGGTAGTCCTCCAGAGCGGCCACCGACTCGGTGACCTGCTCGAAGGACGGCAGCGCGCGCACGTTCGCGACCAGCGTCATGTCCTTGCGCGGGATTTCGACGAAGCACACGTCGACTCCGGAGCGTGACGCCCTCGCGGCCACTTCGGCCTGCCACGTCGGCAGATCGCCGTCGTCGCCCAGCCACTCGTGCAGGTACACGCACCACTTGCCGCGCAACAGCTCGTCGGCGATCGCGTCCTGTGCCACCAAGTACGGCTCTGTCACTCGGTCGGACACTGCTTGTCCTGGTTGAACCACGGCATGACATCCCTCCTGCACCCGACGGCGACCCGACCGCCGGTAAGCGCTCTCTCTACGGTCACCTCCCCGATCCCGTCGAGCAGCACGAGCCCCGATGGCCGATCCCCGGCCTTCGGTGGCCTGTCAACTTACAGCGGAAAGTGTTTGACAGCAAGCACTTCACGAGTTGCTGACAACTTTCGCGCATCGGCGTCGTGCGGATGCACGTGCTGCTGCACATCGGGAAACGCGCATCGGAACCTGAAGTGTGCCAACGGGAAACTACGCGCGTATTCGTCCTGAATGGACAGAGAGATGCGATCTGCAACTTGCAGATAGGGTGAGCGCTAAGACGCCGTTCAAGCACTCTTCGTAACCGCACCAACGGAAGTCGGGAGTCGGGCGCCGGAACCGGTTCGGCGGGTGACTTTGCGCGAAACGTGCGCTATACAGAGGCCAACATGCGTATTGATGCGCGAAAGGTGTCAGTAATGAACAGAGTTGCGCAGTCGCTCTGGTGTCTGGCGACGGTCGCCGTTCTCGGGCTCTCGCCCGCCACGGCGTACGCCGACCCGCCCGCGGCGCCCTCCGGGCAGCTCGGCGACCTGACCGGGATTTCCGCCGACGGAACCACCGTGACGCTGGCGTCGGGGAGCGCGGCGGTGCGCGTGAGCTTCCCGGCCGACGGCGCCGTCCGGGTCTGGCTCGCCCCCGACGGGTCCTTCACCGACCCGGCCGGCAGTAAGATCGTGCTTCCGAAGAGCACGCCCCCGGCCACGCCGAAGCGCGTCGACAAGGGCGCCTACTGGGCCATCTCCACGCCGAAAGCGACATTGCGGGCATACAAGCACCCGCTGAAGTTCGCTCTCTACGACGGCGCGGACCGCAAGCAGCTCTGGGCGGAGTCCGCGCCGCTGTCCTGGACCGGCTCGACGACCACGCAGAGCCTGACCCGGACCGGGGCGGAGCAGTTCGTCGGCGGTGGTGAGCAGAACGGCCGCTACAGCCACCGCGACCAGACGATCAAGATCTTCGCCGACGACAACTGGAACGACGGCGGCGCGCCCAACTCGCAGCCGTTCTACGCCTCGACCGCCGGTTACGGCGTCCTGCGCAACACTTTCGCGCCGGGCAGCTACTCGTTCACCGACCCGGTCGAGACCACCCACGACGAGCGCCGGTTCGACGCCACCTACGTCGTCGGGAACACCCTCAAGGACGTCATCGGGGGCTACACCGACCTGGTCGGCAAGCCGTTCCTGCCGCCGATCTACGGCCTGGAAACGGGCGATTCGGACTGCTACCTCCACAACGCCAACCGCGGCGAACGGCACACGCTCGACGCCGTGAAGGTCGCCGACGGCTACGCCGCGAACGACATGCCGAACGGCTGGATGCTGGTCAACGACGGTTACGGCTGCGGGTACGAGAACCTGCCGCAGACCGGCGAGGGCCTCCGCAAGGACAACATGCAACTCGGGCTGTGGACCGAGAACGGCGTCCCCAACCAGGCCGAAGAGGTCAAGGCCGGGGTGCGGGTGCGCAAGCTGGACGTCGCCTGGGTCGGCCCGGGGTACCAGTTCGCGCTCGACGCCTGCGACACCGCCCACAAGGGCATCGAGGACAACAGTGACGCCCGCGGTTTCGTCTGGCAGCCGGTGAGCTGGGCCGGCGCCCAGCGCTGCGGCGTGCTGTGGAGCGGCGACCAGTCCGGCTCGTACGACTACATCAAGTGGCAGATCCCGACGTACGCGGGCGCGACGACGTCCGGCATCGCGTACAACACCGGCGACATCGACGGCATCTTCGGCGGCAGCCCGCAGACCTACGTCCGCGACCTGCAGTGGAAGGCCTTCCTGCCGACGGCGATGACGATGGACGGCTGGGCGTCGTCGGACAAGCAGCCGTGGCAGCAGGGTGAGCCGTACACCTCCATCAACCGCAAGTACCTCATGCTCAAGGAACGGCTGCTGCCCTACACCTACAGCTACTCGGCGCAGGCGCACCAGACCGGCGTCGGCCAGGTGCGGCCGCTCGCGCTCGAGTACCCGGACGACCCCAACGTCTGGACGGACAAGGCGAAGTACGAGTTCCTGTCCGGCACCGACTTCCTCGTCGCGCCGGTGTACGAGAAGTCCAACGTGCGCAACGGCATCTACCTGCCCCAGGGCGCCTGGGTCGACTACTGGAGCGGAAAGACCTACACCGGACCGGCCACTGTGGACGGCTACGACGCGCCGCTCGACACGCTCCCGCTGTTCGTCCGGGCCGGCGCCGTGGTGCCGATGTGGGCCGACGGCACGAAGTCGTGGCAGACGCGGGACAAGTCCCTTCTGGACCTGGACGTCTATCCGCAGGCGAAGGGCAGTTTCACGCTCACCGAGGACGACGGCGTCACCCGTGGTTACCAGCGCGGGGAACAGGCGAAGCAGACGTTCACCGTGGACGCGCCGAAGTCCGGGCCGGGCACGGTGACCGTCGGGATCGGCGCGAGCGCCGGGACGTACCCGGGCAAGCCCGCGGCGCGGAGCTACCAGCTGTCCGTCCACACGGGAACGAAACCGGCGCTCGTCCAGGCGGGCGCCGGGATCCTGCGGCAGTACGGCAGCAAGGCCGAGCTGGACAAGGCGGCTTCGGGCTGGTGGTACGACCCGGCCGCGCACGGTGTCGTGCGCGTGAAGACCGGGCCGGTCGGGGCCGGTGACCGCCAGGACGTCCGGCTCTTCGGGGCCAGCGCCGTCGGCGGGTTCTTTCCCGAAGACGACAATGGCACGACGACCCTGACCATGCCGTCGCTGGCCGCGCCGGGGCAGGCCACCGCGGCGACGGTGAGCTTCACCAACGGCACCCCGCTGCCGGTCCGGGACGTCGTGTTGTCGGTGCAGGGCAACGGGTTCCGGGCCGACGTCCCGGCGTTGCCGAAGGTCGTCCGGCCGGGCCAGACCGTGAAGGTGCCGGTGACGCTGACCCCCGACGCCGGGCTGAAACCGGCGGACTACCAGGTCACCGCGTCCACGTCCTACCGCGCGCGGCTGGACACGCACCAGGCCGTGGACTCGTCGACCGTCACGGTGCCGTACGCGTCGCTGGCGGCGGCCGCGTCGAACATCGGTGTCACCGACGCGGGCCATGTGACGGCCGGTGATCTCGACGGTGGCGGCAGCAGCTTCCGGGCCGAGGGCCTCGCCGAGGCCGGTCTCAAGCCGGGAGCGGCGTTCTCGGCCCTGGGCGCGTCCCTGACCTGGCCGGACGCCGTGGGCGCGAAGGCGGACAACGTCGTCGCGGCCGGTCAGACCGTGGCCGTGAAGGGAGCGGGCTCGAGGCTGGTGCTGGCCGGCACGGGCACCGGGACCGCGAAGGGCACGGTCGTCGTCCAGTACGCCGACGGCAGCACCAGCCAGGCCGATCTCGGGTTCCCGAACTGGTGCTGCGCCGACCCCGCCCAGTACGGCGCGACGACCGTCGCGACCGTACTGGGCAAGAACACGCACACGGGCGCGGCCTACCCGACCACGCCGTACCGGGTGTTCGCGAACTCCGTCCCGCTGACCGCGGGCAAGGAGGTCGTGGCGGTGACATTGCCGTCCAACTCGGCGTTGCACGTGTTCGCCGCGAGCGTCGCCTGAAGCAGGTTCGGCGAACCGCCGAAGTAGGCGCCGTCCGTGACGAACAGCGTGTCGTCACGGACGGCGACCGCGGTCGGGTTGGCCAGTCCATCCTCAGTGGACAGAATGGTCTTGACGCCGTCGCGGCCGATCGTCACGACCCGGTTCTCTTGGTTGATGGCCGCGACGACGGTGCCGCCGTGGAAGGCGAAGTCGTCGACCGGGCCGAGACCCGACGTCACGACCCGGCCGGGGCCGCCGTGCAGGGGGAAGCGGACCAGGGTGCCGCGGTCCAGATTGGACACCCAGAGAGCGCCGCCGTGGACCTTGACGCCGTTGGCGCCGAAGCCGCTCACCGGGGCGAGCAGGTCGCCGGTGGCCCAGGCGGTGACGTGACCCCGGGAGACCCGCCAGACCGTGGCGTTGAACGAGTCGGCCACGAAGATGTCGCCCGTGGCCGGGTCGCGCGCGACGCCGTTCTGGAAGCCGGACGGCGGCAGTTTTGCTACCTGCACTGGTGGCATCCCGGCCCTGACCCGGTAGAGGCCGGTGGCCGCGGTGCCGGTCGAGACGGCGACGTACAGGTCGCCACCGGGTGCGCGGACGATGCCGCCGAGGAACAGTCTCTTGTGGACGACCGGGACGTCGCCGTCGTCGGGGATCGGGATCCGTCCGATGGTGGTAACCTGGCCGTCGCGGGAGACCCGGCCGATCTCGCCGGTGTAGGCGAAGGTCAGGTCGGCGGAGCCGTCGGGCTCCAGGGTGATGTTCTCGGGCTGCTGGTCGAGGGGCACGATCCTGGGTGCCGCGTCGGCCGGGGTGGCCGACAGGGTGAAGACGGCGGCCGCGGCCAGCGCGACGCCGATGTGCTTGATGCGCAAGGGAAAACTCCGTCTGGTTCGGGAGCGGCGGCCCGACCCTGGGCTCGCCGTGCCTTCGACGGTAGGCCCGGTGCGTGCTCGCGGGCCAATAGCTCAGCCTTGCGGGGCCATCGGAAAACCGATGGCGCTCAAAGATCTCGGGCGAAGCAGCGCGAAATCGATTCGCCGCGGTACGGCCCGTAGGCCTCGATCGGCTCGTAGCCTTCGCGCTGGTAGAACCGCATCGCGTCCGGCTGCCCGGTGCCGGTTTCCAGCAGCAGCCGCGGAATCCCGAGTTCCCGCGCGTGGTCTTCGAGCGCGCGCAGCAGGGCGGTCGCGACGCCGGTGCCGCGCGCGGACGGGTCGACGTACATCCGCTTGATCTCGGCGGAGCCCGGACCGAGCGGCCGGAGCCCGCCGCAGCCGACGGCGGTGCCGTCACCGTCGCGCGCGACGAGGAACACGGCCATGGTCTCGGCGGTCGGGAGTGCGCCGGGCTCGTGGTCGTCGGTGCCGTAGCGGGCGTCGAGCTCGACGCGCTGGGCCTCGCGCAGCCGGACCGCGTCGGGATCGTCCCAGCTCACGGCGCTGATGGTGCTGGTGCCGAGGTCGGTCATCGGGTGCACCTCCTTTTCGTAACAAGCGTTACCGTAGCACCTGTTACGCTACCGGGAAAGGAGGTTCCGGGTGCCGAGACAGCGTGACGTGGGGGCGCAGCGGGAGCTGCTGTCGAACGCGGTGTGGCAGGTGCTGGCCGAGGCGGGCCTGCCGGGCCTGACGCTGCGCGCGGTCGCCGAGCGCGCGGGTTGCACGACGGGCCTGGTGCTGCACGCGTTCCCGACGAAGAAGGCCCTGCTGCTGCACGCGCGCGACCTGCTGTACGAGCGCACGGCGATCCGCGCGGACGCGGCGGAAGCAGCGGCGGCGTCGCCGTCCGACGCACTGACGGCGGTGCTCGGCTGCGCGGCGGACCTCACCCAGGGCCACCAGGAGGAGTCCCGCGTCTGGGTGGGTTTCCTGGCCGCAGCCCTGGCCGACGACGACCTGGCCGAGCGCCACCGAGCAGCGAACCACTCGTTCCTGGCCCGGGTCCGGCGCCTGATCGCGGCCTGCCGTCCGGAGTGGACGGACGACCGGCTCGACCTGACCACAAAGACCCTGGTGGCGCTGGTGGAGGGCCTCAACGTCCTGGCGGCAGCGGACCCACAGGCCTACCCGGCGCGACTGCAGGAGAACGCGCTGGCCAAGGCCCTCCACGACATCGTGAGTGAGGGTTAGAGCGGACCTGGCCTGCCGCGGCTTGTCGTGAGTGTTTAGGAGGGTTAGAACCCCTCTAAACACTCACGACCGGTACCGGCGTGGCGCGTGTGACTTCTGGTGCGGTGGGGTGGCCTGCAGTGTTCCGGTAGTTGCCGCCCACGAGAGCCGAGCCGACGCAGCGGTGACCGGCGCTCGGGCTGCGCAGGTCGGCTGCCGCGCCGGAACCCGAACCCCTTACGTCGCTTGGCCGGAGCGGTGGCGGTGAGTGTTCGGGCTGGGGGCTTGTGTGGTGGCGCGGGTCGGCTGCTGCGCCGGAACCTGAACCCGTTACGCCGCTTGGCCGGAGCGGTGGCGGTGAGTGCTGGGGCTGGGGGTTTGTGGTGGCGCGGGTCGGCTGCTGCGCCGCGACCCGAACCCGTTACGCCGCCTAGCCCGAGCGGCGGCGGTGAGCGCTTGGGTTGGGGGCCTGTGTGTTGGCGCGGGTCGGCTGCTGCGCCGGAACCCGAATCCGTTAGGCCGCTGGGCCGAAGCGGCGGCGGTAGGCGCTGGGGCTCAGGCCCGTGTGCCGCCTCAGCTGTAGCCGCAGGTTTGCCGCCGTGCCGAAGCCGCTTGCCTCCGCTACTCGATCCAATCTCAGCTCGCCGCGCTCGATCAGGCGGCAGGCCAATGTCACCCGCTCCGTGGTCAGCCACGCCAGCGGCGTTGTTCCCAGCTCTGCGCGGAACCGGCGGTGCAGCGTTGCCGGGCTGGTTGCCGCTTGGGTCGCCAGGTCGGCCACCGTCAAGGGGCGGTCCAAGCGGGCGAGGGCCCAGGTCAGCAGTGGGGCCAGCGACGTGTCCGGCACCTCCGGTACCGGCCGGGTGATGAACTGCCGCTGGCCGCCGTCGCGGTGGCCCGTGAACACCAGGCGGCGGCTGACCGCGTTGACGACCTCCGCGCCGTGGTCGCGGTGGATCAGGTGCAGTCCGAGGTCGAGCGCCGCCGCGCTGCCCGCCGCCGTCAGGACACCACCGTCCTCGACGAACAGGACGTCCGGTTCCAGGGCCACGGCCGGGAACCGGGAGACGAAGTCGTCGGCCCAGCGCCAGTGCGTGGTCGCGCGGCGGCCGTCGAGCACGCCGGCGAAGGCGAGCGTGAACGCGCCCGTGCAGAAGCTCACCAGCCGCGCGCCGCGGTCCGCCGCCCGCCGGACCGCCGCCAGGACCTCGGGCGACGGCTCGCGAAGCGGGTCCGGGCGGTTGGGCACGATCAGCGTGTCCGCGGTCTCGGCGACGTCGAGGCCGCCGACGCCCGACAGCGTGAACATCCCCAGGTGCATGGCGACTTCCGGGACGGGCGTGCAGAGCGCGAAGTCGTACCAGGGCCGCTCCAGCTCGGGGCGCCGCAGCCCGAACAGCTCCGTCGCGACGCCCAGCTCGAACGGGTTCGAGCCGTCGTCGACCAGGACGACGACCCGGTGAGAGAATTCTTGCGGCATGTGCGATTCCTAGCACTCGTCCGCGCGGAACGGCAAGCGCAGGATCGGCGCATGAACCCGATCGACCTGACCGAAGTCCTGGCGAGCTTCGACGCCGCCTGGAGCCCGCGGATCGTCACCCGCGTCAACGACTACGACATCCGCCTCGCGCGGTTCGCCGGCGAGCACGTCTGGCACGTCCACGAGGACACCGACGAGTTCTTCCTCGTGCTCGACGGCGAGATCGAGATCGGCCTGCGCGACCCGGCGGAACGCGTGGTGACGCTCAAGACCGGCCAGGTCTTCGTCGTCCCGAAGGGCACGTTCCACAAGCCGTCGTCGAAGGCCGGCGCGAGCGTGCTCCTCGTCGAACCGGCCGGCACGCTCTCGGTCGGCGACGCGCACGACGAGGTCCCGGACCACATCGACGTCACGACGGGACACCTGATCAGCTGAACGCGGCCCGCAGCGTCTCCCGCAGCCAGCGCTGCGCCGGGTCGGCGTCGAGGCGCGCGTGCCAGCGCAGGACGACCTCGACCGACGGCAGCGGCGCGGGGATCGGGAACCAGCGCAGGCCGAGGGCCTCGCCGTACTGCTCGGCGAGCCGCTGCGGGACGAGCCCGACGTACTCGCTCGACGACACCAGCAGCGCGGCGACCGCGGACGTGGGCACGACCGCGGCGACGTGCCGCTGCAGGCCTTCGGCGTCGAGGACGTCGTCGAGCGGCCCGCGGGCGAGGCCCCGGCGGGACGCCGAGACGTGCGGGTGCCGGCACAGCTGCGCGAGCGTCGGCCGCCGTCCCAGCGAACTGCCGGAACGGACGATGCCCACCACCCGTTCGAGGTAGAGCCCGGCGGTCCGGATGTCCGGCGCCGGGGCGTCGCCCGCGCCGATGTCCAGGTCGATCGAGCCGTCGCGGAGCGCTTCCGAACTCTCGGTGCCTTCCGCGACGAACCGCAGGACGACGCCCGGGGCGACCGCGGCCGTGGCGGCCACCGCCGCGGTCACCAGGGTCGCCGCGACGCCGTCGTTGATCCGGATCGTGAAGGTGCGTTCCAGCTCGGCGACGTGCAGTTCGCGGCCGGCGCCGGCCAGCGCGGCCGCTTCGTCGAGCAGGGACCGCACCCGCGGCGCGGTCCGCAGCGCGAACGGCGTCGGCGCCATCCCGCGGCCCGCGCGCACCAGGATCGGGTCGTCCATCGCCCGCCGCAGCCGCCCCAGCGCCCGGCTCGTCGCCGGGATCGACAGGTGCAGCCGCTCGGCCGCGGCCGTCACGCTGTTGTCCTGCAGCAGCGCGTCGAACACGCGCAGCAGGTTCAGGTCGAGTAGCTCAGCCACAGTTGCATCGTACGCAAAGAGTCATTGTCAATCTTGCGTGGCACGACTGGTCTCGGTCTCCCTACCGTCAGTCGTATGACAACGACCTCGACCCGCGGCCCGGCCGTAGCGCACCGCGGCCTCCTCACCGTCATGTGCGCCTGCGTCGTCCTCGTCGTCGGGATGGTCGCCGCGATCAACCTCGCCGTCCCGATGCTCGCCGCGAGCGCGCTGCACCCGTCCGCGTCGGCGCTGGTCTGGATCGTCGACACCTACGTGATCTTCTTCGCCTGCCTGGTGATCCCCGGCGGCGCCGCGGGCGATCGCTTCGGCCGCAAGGGGGTTCTGCTGGCCGGCCTGGGGCTGTTCGCGGTGGGCGCACTCGTGTCGGCGGTCGCGCCGGACGTCGTCGTCCTGCTCGCCGGCCGGGCGCTCACCGGGGTCGGTGCCGCCGCCGTGCTGCCGAACACGCTCGCCGTGCTGCTGCACGCCGTCCCGGCCGAACGCCGGGGTCCGACCATCGCGACCTGGGCGTCGATGACCGGCATCGGCGGGGTCATCGGCAACGTCGGCGGCGGTGCCGTTCTGACGGCCGGGTCGTGGCGGTGGCTGTTCGTCGCCGCCGTGCCGGTTTCGCTGGGCCTCGCCGCGCTGGTGGCACGCGTCGCGCCGGTGTCGTCACGCCACGACCGCCGGCTCGACCCGCTCGCCGCGGCACTGCTCGTCGGCGCGTGCGTCGCCCTGCTCGTCGGGATCGTCCAAGGCCCGGAGGCGGGCTGGGGCAGCCCGCTCGTGATCGGCGGTTTCGCTTGCGCCGCCGCGCTTTTCACGGCCTGGGTGCTCGTCGAGCTGCGCTCCGAACACCCGCTGCTCGACCCGCGCCTGTTCCGCATCGCGGGCCTGCGCAGTGCCTGCCTCGGCATGACGGCGATCTTCTTCGGGATGTTCGCGCTGTTCTACGTCAACGCGTCGTTCCTGCAGTACGCCAAGGGGTTCAGCGTGCTGGGGACCGGGCTCGGGATCCTCCCGCTGACCGTCCCGATCATCGTCGGCGGCCGGCACGTCGGCCTCCTGACCCGCCGCGTGGGCCTCGACACGACGATCGCCCTCGCGTTCGCCTTCGTCGGCGGCGGGCTGCTCGGCCTGTCGACGACCGATGCGCAGACGCCGTACGCCGGGTACGCGGCGTGGCTCGTGGTGACCGGCATCGGCGTGACGCTCTCGCTGCCGACGTTGTCCGGTGTCATCGCGGGTTCGCTGCCCCCGGCCCAGGCCGGCGTCGGCACCGGCCTGCAGTCCACCACCCGCGAGTTCGGCAGCGCGCTCGGCGTCGCCGTCATCGGCACGGTGTTCACCGGCCGGTTCGCCGACGCGCTGCCACCGGACGTCCCCGCACACACCGTGGCCCAGGCCCTGGCCATCGCACCCGGCCGCGCGCACGACGTCGTCACGGCGTTCGTTTCGGCCACCAGTCTCGGACTGCGGGTGATCGGCGTGACCGTGCTCGTCCTCGGCGGTCTCGTCGTCCTGGAGTCCCTGTTCGCCCGCGGCCGCAAGCCGCGGACCACCAAGTAAAGGAGCACCACCATGCACGTGTTCGTCACCGGAGCCACCGGGTGGATCGGCTCGGCCGTCGTCGACCAGCTGCTCGACGCCGGGCACGAGGTCACCGGGCTCGCCCGCTCGGACGCCTCCGCCGAAACCCTCGAGAAGAAGGGCGCCGGAGTGCGGCGCGGCGACCTCGACGACCTGGCCGGCATCCGCGCCGGAGCCGATAGCGCCGACGCCGTCGTCCACCTCGCCAACAAGCACGACTTCGCCCACCCGGAGGTGAGCAACCGCGCCGAACGGGACGCGGTGCAGGCCATCGGCGAAACCCTCGTGGGCTCGCGACGGCCGTTCGCCGTCGCGGCCGGGCTCGCGTTCCTCGCCCCCGGCCGGGTGGCCACCGAACAGGACCGCTCCCCGTTCCACGGCCTCGACTCCCTGCGCGGCGGCAGCGAAAACCTCGCGCTGGAGTTCGCGGACCGCGGTGTCGGCACGGTCGTCGTGCGGTTCGCGCCGACCGTGCACGGCGAGGGGGACCACGGCTTCCTGCCCGGTCTGGTCGCGACCGCCCGCACCCAGGGCCTCGCGGGGTACGTCGGCGACGGCGCCAACCGGTGGGCCGCGATCCACCGGTCCGACGCCGGCGCCGTCGTGCGGCTCGCGCTGGAGAAGCAGCTCCCGGCGGGGACCGTCCTGCACGCCACCGCCGAAACCGGCATCCCGATGCGCGAAATCGCCGAAGCCATCGGCCGTGGGCTGGATGTGCCCGCGGCCTCCGTGCCGGAAGATCAGGCCGGTACGCACTTCGGCTGGCTGAGCAAGTTCGCCGGGGCCGACATGGCCGCCGCGAGCGACACCACCCGTTCGCTGCTCGGCTGGACGCCCAGCGGCCCGACCCTCGCCGAGGACCTCGGCAGCTACCTCTGAAGGGAGATCCCGTGACCGACTACCCGCGTCCCGGCGACCGGCTGGCGGTGGTCGACCAGAGCGGCTCCACCGTCACCCTGCTCGACGCCGTCGACCACCGCGTCCAGGCGGTGCTGGCGGTGCCCGCCGAGCCGCACGAGCTGTGCTTCGATCCCGGGCACCGGCTGGTGTACTGCACCAGCGCGTACCACCACGGCCACTACGACGAGAACGACGGCCGCAACCACGTGGTCACCGTGATCGACCCGGACGCCGGGGAGATCGTCGAGGTGCTCGACATCTCGCCGGAGCACGGCCCGCACGGGCTGGCCCTGCACGACGGCCTGCTGTACATCAGCGTCGAAGCCGGTCCGGCGGGCCCGGGTGGCGTCGTCGTCCTGGACACCGCCACCCGGAAGGTGCTCCGCCGCGTCGACACCGAAGCGCCCGGGCCGCACTGGTTCGTCACGGACCCGGACGGCGTCCGCGGCTACGCGGCGAACAAGGAAGCGCCGTTCGTCTCCGTGGTCGACCTGGCGACCGGTGAGCTGGTCGCCAAGGCCGCCGTGCCTGGCAGTGAGGGGATCGCGGCCAGTCCGGACGGCTCGGTCGTGGCCGTCGCCGCGCCGAAGGCCGACGGCCGGTCGGCCGCGCAGCCCGGGGTGCGGCTGATCGACACGCGGACCGCCGAGGTCGTCCGGACCCTGCCGACCGAGTTCCCGGTGGTCCCGGTGCACTGGACGTCGACCGGCCTGCTGCTGGCGGGCGAACTGCTCGACGGCGCCGGCCGCCTCTCGGTGTGGGCGGGGACGTCGCCGGTCTCGGTGGAACGGGTGGGGCAGGCGGACGTCGGCGCCTTCCCCCTCACGATCCGGTCGTCGCCCGACGGCACCCGGGTGTACGTCGCGGCGGTGTTCGGCTCGACGGTGACCGTCCTCGACGTCGGCAACCCGGCGCGGCCCGCGGTCCTCGACACCCTTGAGATCCCGCACGCCCACGGCCTGGCCTACATCCCAGCGCCCTGACCTGCTGAGTCCTTCGTCGAAACGGCGTATCCTCGGCCCATGAAACGGACATCGTTCGCGCAGTGGCCGTGCTCGATCGCGCGCACCATGGATCTGCTGGGTGACTGGTGGACCCCGCTGGTGCTGCGTGACGCCTTCTACGGCGTCCGCCGCTTCGACGAGTTCCAGCAGGCGCTGGGCATCGCGCGCAACACCCTCGCCGACCGGCTCAAGCGGCTGGTCGACGAAGGGATGCTCGAGAAAGTGGCCTACCAGACCGAGCCGGTGCGCTACGACTACGTGCTCACCGAGAAGGGCCGCGACTTCTACCCGGTGCTGCTCGCGATGACCCGCTGGGGCGACCGGTGGCTCGCGGCCGAGGCCGGGCCGCCGATCACCGTGCACCACCTGGCCTGCGGGCACGACACGCACGCCGAAATCGTCTGCGCCGAATGCGCGCAGCCGATGACGCCGGACGACACCCGGATGCGCCGCGGCCCCGGTTTTCCGGCGCGGCTGGCGCAGCGCCCGGACGTCGAGGAGCGGTTCGCGCGGCAGGAGTGAGATTGACAGAGTAGGTCTGCCTACGCAACTATCGTGGTCAGAGGCTCACCGAGAGGAGTGGTGACCACGATGGAGTGGACAGGCGCGCGGTACGCGGACAAGCCGACGGCGGAGGTCTCGACCTGGATCGACGCCGCGCCGGAGGTCGTCTGGCCGGTCGTCTCCGACATCGGGCTGATGCCCTCCCTGAGTTCCGAGCTGCAGTCCGTCGAATGGCGCGAGGCCGGCCGGACGTTCGTGGGCCGGAGCAAGCACGACGCGTTCGGCGAGTGGGAGACGACGTCGTACGTCGTCGAGTGCGAGGAACCGCGCGTGTTCGCCTGGGCGGTGCAGGATCCGGCCGAGCCGAGCTCGGTCTGGCGGTTCACCCTCGAACCCGACAACGGCGGCACCCGGCTCTCGCAGTGGATGCAGATGGGCCCGGGCCGGTCCGGCCTGTCGTTCGCCATCGACCGGATGCCCGAGAAGGAACAGAAGATCGTCTTCGTGCGGCTGCGGGAGTTCGAAACCGCGATGACCGGCAACCTCGCCGCGATCAAGGACCGGATCGAAGGCTCGTGAAGACCGCGACGACCGTCGAGTTCTCGAAGGACACCCGCACGACGCTGGACTTCGTGCTGGAGGCGGAAAAGCTCGGCCTCGACGTCTGCTGGGTCGCCGAAGCGTGGGGCTCGGACGCGCCGTCCGCGCTCGGTTACCTCGCCGCGCGCACCGAGCGGATCCGGCTGGGCTCCGGCATCATCCAGCTCGGCACGCGCACGCCGGTCGCGATCGCGCAGGCCGCGCTGACGCTCGCCGACCTGTCCGGCGGCCGGTTCGCCCTCGGCCTCGGCCCGTCCGGGCCGCAGGTGATCGAGGGCCTGCACGGCGTGCCGTTCGCCAAGCCGCTGACGCGGATGCGCGAGACCGTCGAGATCATCCGCCGGGCGTTCGCGGGGGAGAAGATCTCCTTCTCCGGCAAGGCTTTCGAGATCCCGCTGCCCGGCGAAGCGCGTCCGATGCGGCTGTCGTCCGAGCCGAATCCGGACATTCCGATCTACTTGGCCACGCTCTCGCCGAAGCTCCTCGAGCTGACCGGCGAGGTCGCGGACGGCTGGCTCGGCACCAGCTTCGTCCCCGAAGGCGCCGACGCGTACTTCAGCCACCTCGACGCCGGACTTGCGAAGTCGGGCCGCACGCGGGCGGACATCGACGTCTGCCAGGGCGCCGAAGTCGCCTTCGCGTCGGACGAGGACGAGCTGCGCACGATGGTCGGCGGCCGCAAGAAGGAACTCGCCTTCAGCCTCGGCGGGATGGGCTCGGCCACGACGAACTTCTACAACAACGCCTACAGCCGCCAGGGCTGGGCGGACGTCGCCGCCGAGGTCCGCGAGCGCTGGCAGGCGGGCGACCGCGACGGCGCCACCGCGCTCGTCACCGACGAGATGGTGCTCGGCACCACGCTGATCGGCACCGAAGAGATGGTCCGCGCACGGCTGCGCGTCTGGCGCGACACCGGCATCGACACCGTCCGGCTGTACCCGGCCGGCGAAACGCTCGAAGCGCGTCTCACGACCCTCGGCCGGGCCCTGGAGTTGGTGAAGCACTTGCCCTGATGGTCCATAGTGGGTCCATGCGCAAGCTCGTGGCGAACTTGTTCATCTCCCTGGACGGCGTGGTCGAGGCGCCCGACAAGTGGTCTCTGCGGTACTGGAACGACGAAATCGGCCGTGCGGTGGGCGGCGGGATGGCGGCGGCCGACGCGATGCTGCTCGGGCGCGTCACCTACGAAGGCTTCGCGGAGTCCTGGCCGGGACAGGAGGACGAGGGCGCCGAGTTCATGAACAACGTCCGCAAGTACGTGCTGTCGTCGACGTTGTCCGACGTGAGCTGGAACAACTCGATCCTGCTGACCGGCGACCCGGTCGAAGCCGTCCGGGACCTGAAGGCCGGCCCCGGCGGCGACATCATGACCAGCGGCAGCACCGTCGCCGTGCGCTGGCTGCTGGCCGAAGGCCTGGTCGACGAGCTGAACCTGCTGCTGTACCCGATCGTCGTGGGCCGCGGGAAACGGCTGTTCCCCGAGGAGGGGCCGAACTTCCCGCTGGTGCTCAAGAAGTCGGCCACCTTCGGCAACGGCGTCGTCCAGCTGACCTACGTCCCGGCATGATCACGCCGTTCCGGATCGACGTCCCCGACGCCGACCTCGCCGACCTGCGCTCCCGCCTGCGCCGGACCCGCTGGCCCGAGGCCGAGCCGGTGGACGACTGGAGCCAGGGCACGCCGCTGGCCCTGGTGCGTGAGCTGTGCGAATACTGGGCGTCCGGCTACGACTGGCGTCGCGCGGAGGCCCGGTTGAACGGTTTTCCGCAGTACCGCACCGAAATCGACGGCCTGGGTATCCACTTCCTGCACGTGCGTTCGCCGCAGCCGGACGCACTGCCGCTGATCCTCACGCACGGCTGGCCCGGCTCGATCGTCGAGTTCGGCAAGGTGATCGAGCCGCTCTCGCGCGAGTTCCACCTGGTGATCCCCTCGCTGCCGGGGTACGGCTTCAGCGACAAGCCGTCTTCGCCGGGCTGGGGTATCGAGCGGATCGCGGCGGCGTGGGCGGTGCTGATGGCCCGCCTCGGCTACTCCCGCTACGGCGCGCAGGGCGGCGACTGGGGAACGTCGATCACGACGTCCCTGGCCCAGCAGGACGCGGCCCACCTGGCGGGCATCCACCTCACCCCGCCGATCGCCGCCCCCGACCCGGCGACGTTCGACGACCTGACCGTGGCCGAGCGCGCCGCGCTGGACGCGTTGAAGCACGCCCAGCGCTGGGAGGACGGCTATTCGGTCCAGCAGTCGACGCGCCCGCAGACCCTGGGCTACGGCCTCGCCGACTCCCCGGCGGGCCTGTGCGGCTGGCTGCTGGAGAAGTTCCACGCCTGGTCCGACGGCTTCCCGTTCACCCGCGACGAGCTGCTGGACAACATCACGCTGTACTGGCTGACGGGCACGGCGACGTCGTCGGCGCGGCTGTACTGGGAGAGCATCCGCCAGGTCCAGAAGTGGTTCGCCGAGGCGACCGACGACACGGTGGACGTCCCGGCGGGCTGTTCGATCTTCCCGAAGGAGATGCCCCGGCCGTCACGCCGCTGGGCGTCGCGGAGGTACACGGACATCCGGCACTGGAACGAGCTGGACCGGGGCGGCCACTTCGCGGCGTTCGAGCAACCGGAGCTGTTCGCGGACGAGGTGCGCACCTTCTTCCGCCTGGTCCGCTAGCGCCTGAAGCCCTTCGGGTCGGCCAGGTAGCGGTCCAGGTCCGGATCCTCGTGCAGCTCGGTGAACCCGTCCTCGACGTCCTCCCCGAGTTCACGGCACAGCCGGTCGAACGCCGCCCGGACGTCGGCGTTGAAACGACGGCACCGCGCCTCCCGCCACGGGCCGGGATCCGGCGGGTAGTCCCAGTTCATCGACTCGTCGTACTGCTCCACGAGGCTGTCCAGCTCCCCGCGCAGCTCGGCGCCGATCGGCAGCCGCTCCAGGTCCGCCGGGCCGACGTCGGCCCAGAGCACCGTGCCCGAGCCCGCGTCGAAGAAGAACCTCAATTCACCCCTCGCCCCTGGTCCTTCCAGAACGGCTCCCGCAGCTTGAACTTCTGGATCTTCCCGGTCGCCGTCCGCGGCAGCTCGTCCAGGAACTCCACGCGCTTCGGGCACTTGTAGCCCGCCAGGTACGAGCGGCAGTGCTTGATCAGCTCCTCGGACGTGACGGCCTCGGAGGTGACCACCAAAGCCGTGACCAGCTCGCCCCACTTCTCGTCCGGGATGCCGATCACCGCCGCCTCGCGGACCGCCGGGTGCGAGCTGAGCGCGTCCTCCACCTCGATCGACGACACGTTCTCGCCGCCCGAAATGATCACGTCCTTCTTGCGGTCCGCGATGGTCAGGTAGCCGTCCTCGAACGTGCCGCCGTCACCCGTGTGGAACCAGTTGCCTTCCTGCACCCGCGCGGTCTCGTCGGGGTTCTCCCAGTAGCCGTCGAGGTTGTGGTTCGACTGCGCGAGCACCTCGCCGTCGGTGTCGACGGAGATCCGGACGCCCAGCGCGGGCGTCCCGGCGCGGCCCAGCAGCTTCGCCTGCTCGTGCGGGTCCAGGTCGGCCCATTCGCTGCGCATCCGGTTGACCGTCAGCAGCGGCGCCGTCTCGGTGAGCCCGTAGATCTGGATGAACTCCCAGCCCAGCTCGGCCCGCACCCGCTCGATCGTCCGGGTCGGCGGTGGCGCGCCGGCCACGACGATCCGGACGCGGTCGCGGCCGGGGATCGCACCCTCCCAGGTGGCGGCGCCGTCCAGCGCCGCCGTGACCACCGCGGGCGCGGCGCACAGGATCGTGACGCCGTGTTCCTCGATGCGCCGCAGGATCTCGGTGCCGTCGACCTTCCGCAGCACGATGTGCCGCCCGCCGAGCCCGGTCACCGCGTACGGCATGCCCCAGCCGTTGCAGTGGAACATCGGCAGCGTGTGCAGCAGGACGTCGTTGTCGCTCAACGTCGTGTGCAGCCCGAAGACGGCCGCGTTGAGCCAGATGTTGCGCTGGGTCAGCTGCACGCCCTTGGGCCGCGCCGTCGTGCCCGAGGTGTAGTTGATCGTCGCGGTGGCCGACTCGTCACCCGCCCACGGCCGCGGCTCGCCGTCGCCGCCCCAGAGCGTCTCGTCGTCGCGGCCCAGCACGAAGACGTGCTTCGCGGTGACGGTGTCGAGCAGGGACTCCAGCTCGGGGTCGACGATCAGCACCTCCGCGCCGGAGTGCTCCACGATGTACTTCACCTCGGCCGGCGCGAGCCGGAAGTTCACCGGCACCAGCACCCGGCCCCAGCCGGAGACGCCGAAGAACGACACGAGCAGGCGGGCGGCGTTGTGCGACACCATCGCGACGCGCCCGCCGACCGGCACGCCCAGCTCGTCGAGGTGGGCCGCCTGCGCGCGGGCCCGACGCGCCACCTCGCGGTAGGTCAGCGATCCCCAGCTCGGCGCGGGCTGGTTCGGCTCGTCGACCACCGCGACGCGGTCCGGGTACACCGTTTCCGCGCGGTCGAGGAAGTCCCGGACACCCAGATCGAAGAACACGCGCCTTCCCTTCGTCGCCCCTGACCCGATGATGACTGTTCGCAGGTGCTCGCACCAGTCCGATGTGGTTGGCTGGCGGTGATGGACCTGGACACGGTGGCCGGCGAGCTCTACGGGGGTGACCTCGCGGAGTTCGTCAGCGCGCGCAACGCGGCGGCGAAGGCGGCGAAAGCCGAGGGCGACGCCGACCTGGCGGCGAAGATCAAGGAGCTGCGGAAGCCGACCACGGCCGCGGCGATCGTCAACCGGCTGGCCCGCGAAGACCCCGACGAGCTGCGTGAGCTGGCCGAACTCGGCGACGAGCTGCGGGACGCGCACACCCGGCTGGCCGGCGACGACCTGCGTGCGCTGACCCGCAGCCGCGGCGAGCTGGTGCGCCGGATCGTGCGTGGCCTGGACAAGATGAGCGACACCGTCGCGCGGGAGGTCGAGGCGACGCTCGAAGCCGTCGCGGCCGACCCGGACACGGCCGCCCTCGCGCTGGCCGGGCGCCTGACGTCGGTGGCCCACCAGGACGCCGACCAGTGGTTCACCCTCGCCGCGAGCGCACCGCCGTCGACCGGCAAACGCCCCGCGAAGCTGGTGGAAAAGGCCGAACCGGCGCGGCCGAAGCGGGCGTCCCGGACCGGGAAGACCGAAGAGGACCGTCGGCGCGAAGAGGAGGAGCGCGCCGAGCGGGAGCGCGTCCGCGCGGAACGTGAGCGCCTGCGCAAGGAGGCCGCCGAGCTGGCCAAGGAGCGGGCGGTCGTCGAGCGCGACCTGGTCCGCACCGAACGCGCGGCCGAGCAGGCCACGGCCCGCGTCGAAGACCTCCGCACCCGCTTGGCGGAGGCCGAAGAACGCGCCGAGCGCGCGACGGCGGAGTTCGAAGCGGCGAAGGAAGCCTACGAGCAGGCCGACGAGGCCGCCAACAACGCGCAGAAAGCCGCTGACGCCGCGCGCTGAGCCGTGCTAATCTGGCGCTGCGCCCCAGATGGGCCTACGCACGGAGGTAGTGGCTACTCAGCCCCCTTGAGATCGACACGTCGGTGTCTCTCCTCTTTTCCCTTTGCCGTGGGACAAGTGTGCCTCCGTCGTGCCCTCTCACGCCTCCGATCACTCCACATCGGAAGGACAACGCGAGTTTGATCCAGCTCACCACGACCGGTGCCCGCACCGGCCGGAAACACCGCGTCACCCTGGGCGCCATGAACATCGACGGACAGCTGGTGGTCGTCGCCTCGGCGATGGGCCTGCCGAAGCACCCGGCCTGGTACCACAACATCCGCAAGAACCCTTTGGTGACCGTGGAAACCGGCACCGAGACGTTCGAGGCGATGGCGGCCGTCGCCCCCGACCGTGACGCCTTGTTCGCCAAGGTCGTCGAGCAGCAGCCGGGCTTCGCGGACTACCAGGCCCGCACGACCCGGGTGCTGCCGGTGATCGTGCTGCGCCGCCTCGGCTGATCAGAGCAGCACGCCGGCGAGGATCCGGTGGTGCTCGGCCTCCACGCCGGGGGTGGGGCCGAGCACCTGGACGGCCACGTGGTCGGCCCCGGCGTCCACATGGGACAGCAGGCCCTTCGCGATGCTCTCGGGCGTGCCGTGCAGGACGAGGTCGTCGATCAGGCGGTCACTGCCGCCGCCAGCGACGTCCTCCTCGGTGTACCCGTGGCGCCGCAGGTTGTTCACGTAGTTGCGCAGCCCGAGGTACGGCTCGCGCACGAACGGGCGGCCGATCGCGCGCGCCGCCACCGGGTCCTCGTCGACGACCACTTTCTGTTCCGGCGTCAGCAGTTTGCCCGCGCCCAGCACCGACCGCGCGTGCCGCGTGTGCGCGACCGGCACGAGGTAGGGGACCGCGCCGGCGGTGCGTTCGGCGGCGAGCTTCAGCACGCGGTCGCCGAGCGCGGCCAGGATCCGGGCGTCGACGGGGACGCCGGCCGCGTCCAGCCGGTCGAGGTAATCGACGATCTTGTCGTACGGGCTCTGGTACGCCGCGACCGATTCCGGATGGCCGACGCCGATGCCCAGGAGCAAGCGCTTTCCGTACCGGCCGGCTAGCCGGTGGTACGACTCGGCCAGCGTCTCCGGCTCGTCGGCCCACATGTTCACGATCGCCGTCGCCACGGTGATCCGCTCGGTCGAAGCCAGGACGTCCTCGACGAACGCGAGGTCGCCGACCGACGCGCTGCCCGTGCCGAACCACACCGTGCCGTAACCGAGCTTGTCGGCACCGACGGCGTGCGCCTTGCGGGTCACGTCGTCGCGGTGCGGGGCCAGGAACACGCCGAACCGGTTCACTACATTTGCCATACGGATTAATGTAGCAAATGTAGCGTCAGCTCGCGAGGCGGTGCAGCCACTCCCGCAGAAGCTGCCGCTCGGTGGTCGTCAGCGCGTCGACGTCCTCCGCGAGCGCGGTCGACAAAGCGACAGCGAGCGCGCCGGTCGACGACCCGGCGGCCGGGCCGTCGGTGAGCAGCCCGGCCAGCACGGAGTCCCGGACCTGCGCGGACATCGCGAGGTCACGGGCCCCTTCGGACTGGGCGATCAGGCTGAGCGTGACGCCGCTGTTCGCCGCCGCGAACTGCCGCGCGGCCTCCGTCGCCTCGACGCGCAGCCGCCCGGCGCGGGCGAGCGGCGTGAACAGCTCGAGCAGCATCGCCTCGGCGCTGCTGGTGAGGTTGCACGGCACGCCGGGCTCGATCTGGCCGTAGAGCAGCACGTAGAACGCCGGGTTCTCCAGGCCGTACGCGACGTGCCTGTCCCAGCCTTCACGGATCCGCGTCACCGGGTCACCGCCGGTTTCGGGCGCCTGGACGTACTGGGTGAAGCCGTAGTTCACGACGGCGTCGAGCAGGCCCTGCTTACTGCCGAAGTGGTGGTAGAGCGTCGGGGCCTGGACGCCGGCGCGCTCGCAGATGGCCCGCGTCGACACCGATCCGCCGTCCGCTTCGTGCAGGAGCTGCCCGGCGGCCAGCAGGAGGCGGTCGCGGGTGGAGGTGGCGTTGCTCGATCGTCCGGCCATGTAGCAATTGTAGCGGTGAGTTGTAACGTCAGGGGTGGTCGTCGAGCTCGCGCAGCCGCAGCTGGACCCGGCGAAGGCCGACGAAGGCGTTCAGCACGGCCGGATCGGTCGCGAACGTCGCCGGGCGCACCGACCGGTACCCGTCCAGCAGCGCCTCCCGCAGCTCCGCGTGGTGCGGAAGGTGCGTGAACGCGTCGACGGTCACCGCCAGGTCGTAGGCGTAGTGCCCGAACCCGCAGTCGTCGAAGTCGACCACCCGCGCCCGGCCGCGGTGGAACAGGTAGTTCTCCTGGTGCAGGCCGCCGTGGACGAGCCCGAACACGTCGGCGCCGAACCCGAGCGCGGACCGCACCGCCCGGACGCGCGCCAGCGCGGCGCGGACGCCCTCGTCGCCCCCGGCCAGCGCGACGGCCCGGTCGACGACGGTGTCCGAGAAGCCGTCCACCTGCGCCCGGCCGAACGCCGTCAGGTCGTCGGCCCGGCCGCGGTCGAGGCCGTTCATCCGGGCGCCGTGCCGGTGCAGCCGCGCGGTGAACTCGCCCAGCCGGTACAGCTGCGGCGCGCTGAGCCGCTCGTCGAGGAACCGGCCCTCGAGCCGGCGGTACAGCACGCAGGTGCGCGGCTCGGGCACGGCCGGGTCGGCGACGACCGTGGCCGCCTGCCGCTCCCGGGTCGGGACCGGCCGTGGTACCGCCAGGTCCGTCTCACGGCCCAGCGCGGCGAGCCAGGCCATCTCGGACCGCACCTGTGCGACGCTCGGGCCGTCCGGGCGTTCGATCCGCAGCACGTACCGGTGGCCGTCCGCGCCGTCGACCCGGAACGCCGTGTTGCGCCCGCGCGGCAACGGCGTCAGCCTCGCCACCGGGACGTCGTACTCCGTCAAAGCCGCTTCGGCCAGCCTCCGCAGCCGCCGGGTGCGCCCCGCGCGGTCGAGCTCGGCGAACGGCCGGGTGTTCGCCTGGAAGTCGGCCATCGACCACGTGGTCAGCTGATCGACCGTTCGGCTTCGCGGGAGTGCGAGACGAGCTCGATGGTCGGCGTGTGCCGTCCGCCGCCGAGCCGCTCCACCCCGCGCAGGCCCTCGACCAGCCGCTCGACCTCGGTGTCCGGCCGCACCCCGAAGCGCATGAACTGGCTGGTCATGCCGATCTTGTTGCCGCATTGGCGCACCAATAGGTGGTGCTCGGCGAGCAGGTAGTCGCAGAGCTCGGCGCCGTCGACCGAGCCGGGCAGCTTCACGAGCAGGAAATTCGCCTGCGACGGGTACACCGTCAGCTCCTGGAACTGCCCGAGCAGCGAGTTCATCATGAAGCGGTCGAGCGCCAGCCGCTTGAGGCTCTCCTCGTACTCCGCGCGGCGTTCCGCGAGCATGAAGATCACCGTCTCAGCCAGGGAGTTCAGGTTCCACTTCGGCAGCGCGGCCGACAGCTTGCGGGTCAGCGCCGGGTTCGACACCTGGTAGCCGAACCGGATCCCGTGCAGCCCGAAGTTCTTCCCGAGGCTCTTCAGCACGATGACGTTCGGCCGCACGACGGCTTCGGCGGCCACCGACGGGGTCATCTCGACCTCGACGAAGTCGATGAACGACTCGTCGATCACCACGAGGTCGAGGTCTTCCAGGGCGTCCATGAACCGGATGACCTCGCGGCGCGACAGGTACCCGCCGTCGGGGTTGTTCGGGTTGCACAGCACCGCGACCCGCGAGCCGCGGCGCTTGATGAACTCGATGTACTCGTCGACGCGCAGCTCGAAGTTGTTGGCCTCCTTGAGCAGGAACATGTCGACGCGCTTGCCGGTCTCCAGCGGCTGGTCGGTCCAGCGGCCGAACGTCGGGATCGGCACCGCGATGCTGGAGCCCACCAGCAGCTGGTCGATCCAGGTGATCAGCTCGGTGGAGCCGTTGGCCAGGGAGATCGTCGACGGGTTCAGCCGGAGCACGTGCGCCAGCTGCGCGGTGATCGCGCCGGCGTCACTCGGGTAGAACTTGAGGATCGTGCGGAGGTTGCGCTCCAGCTCCCCGAACATCTCGTCGGTCGGGAAGTACGGGTTGCACGGGATGCAGAAGTCCGCGAGATCGTCCCCGTGCTGGCCCATGGCCCGCATGACGGAGAAGAACGACGGGCTGTGTGCCTGACTCTGCTGGAAAAGGCCGCTCGTGGTCATGCCGTGCCGCACGTGGTCTCCGTCCGCCGGTTTACCGGCCCCTTGCCTTCCCATCGGAGATACGTACGAATCGGATTCCCGGTTCAATGCCGCTCAACGCGTACAGGCCTGTGCCGGCCAGCGCGACGGCCGCCAGGATGGACAGCGCGAGCACCGGCAGCGGCGCGCCGAACGGCGACACGCCGGTGAACGACTCGACACCGATCACGGCGGTGAGCAGGGCGTCGGCGGTGACCGCGATCTTGACGACCCGCAGGCGGTGGGCCTCGGGCCAGCGGGTGAATCGCAGCAGCCAGGCCAGCCCGGGCAGCACGAGGATCGCGTGCATCGCGACCGCGTGCAGCGGCTTGAGCGAGCCGGCGGTGGTGTAGGCCAGCTGCGGGTCGCCACCGCGGGCCTCGACCACGCCGCGGGCGATCATCACGGCTCCGGTGGCCAGCGCGACCACCAGGACGACCAGGCCGGCCCGGATCGCGAGACGCAGGCTCGGCGCGTCCGGACCGGGTTCGACGACCGCGGCGACGGTGAAGCCGACGACGGTCAGGATGAGCACCCCGCCACCGGCGGCGAGCGTCATCGACACGACGTTGTCGAACGGCGTCTCGAAGTTGAAGTGCGACGGCACACCGCGCCAGGCCTGCATGCTGACCAGCGCGACCTCGACGATGCTGGCGACGCCGAACGCGCCGAGCAGCACGGCGCGCCACCGCGGCCGGACGGTGAGGAACGACGTCGCCCAGGCGACCGAGGCCAGCGTCAGCCCGAACGACAGCCCGAAGGTGACGGCCTTGCGCATCGACAGCGGCCCCAGCCACGAGCCGCCGGTGCCGAGGAGCACGATCGCGTGCACGAGGCCGCTCACGAAGAGGACCGCGCC
Organism: Amycolatopsis heterodermiae; assembly: GCF_034929455.1. Lineage (NCBI taxonomy): Bacteria > Bacillati > Actinomycetota > Actinomycetes > Pseudonocardiales > Pseudonocardiaceae > Amycolatopsis > Amycolatopsis heterodermiae. Next base: position 155,244 of record NZ_JAYFSI010000001.1, on the reverse strand, counting down.
GACGACGTAGGCGGCGCGTTCGGCGGGCCGGCCGTCGTGCCAGATCCGGGTCAGTGCGTTCATGCGCCGAGTCTCGCGCGTTCCGAGGCCGCCCGCGTCGGCCCGGCGTCGACTCCCTGTCGTACGCCGATCTACGTACAGTGGATTCCGAAGCCATTGGTAAAGAATTGCGAAGTTCCTTGACCGAAATATTGCCGAATGCGGTGCCCGGTGCCACTCGGCAGGCGGATGCGGGATGGTCCGGGGAGTTCTACTATTGAATCATGTACATCGCATTGCTGACCTACACGGCACCCGAAACAGAAGTCGACTACGCGCTCCCGGACCATTCGGACTGGGTGCGCACCCAATTCACGAGAGGACTTTTCCTAGTTTCCGGAAAGGGAACCGGCGCAGCCGACCAGGTGATCCTCACCCGCCCGATCCTCCGCGGCAAGCTGGACGCGGTCCTCGCCAGCGACCCGTTCGTGATCCAGCGCCTGGCCCGCTACGCCGTCATCGAATTCACCGCCACCCGCACAGCACAGGAGCTGGTGGCGATCAACGAGGCGCTGGCCTCCTGAGCGAAGCACGCCTCCGGCCAGGTGGCCCGCAACGCAGCCCGCCACCTACCGGTAAAAAACGACGCCCTCCTGGCGTTGCTCAGCTTTGATGTCGCACGCTCTCTGCTCGGCTCGCGTCACTCGGCTCGCCCGCTGCGCTGCGGTTTCACCCAGCGCCGCGCCACTTCGCGCCTGCCCGTGCCACTTGGCGCCCGCCTGTGCCGCTTCGCGCCCGCCCGCGCCGCTTCGTGCGCCACGCTGCCTCACCGTTTGCCCGGCTCTGTCCGTAGCGCTGCCTCGCGCGCCGCCCGGCCTCGCCTGTCGCACGGGCCATGCCTTCGGTGCGGAAGTCTTGTTCACCACTCGTTCCGGTCCGCCAGTCGTGCCGCCGCCAAGTGTGGCTCGCCGCCCCTTCGCGGGGAACCCGCCTCGCCTGCCGTCCAGGTCTTGTCCGCAGCGCAGGAGTTTGCTCGCCACCCGTCCCGGTCCTGCCTGCCGTACCGCGGATTGCCCGCCGCCCAGCCTGCCGCCACCCGTCCCGCCCGCCGCGCCGCAGTTTTTGTCGGTGCCTTCCGGTAGCGTGGGAACCGGGGGCAGCGCCCATCACTTTCCCACGATTCCCCTTACGCCACAACAGAAATCGCACACCGAACCCCACCCCCAACATCACCCGATTCAGCGATGATCTTCGCACGTGTGTTCGGGTAACGTCAGTGCTGTGACCAGATCGATCCGCCTGCCCGGCAGAGGCAGGCTACGAAGACAGCAGCCGGCGAAAGTGCTCCGGCAGCTCCAAAGCGCGTGCCTCCGCCGGGGTCAGCCACGCGAAGTCGTCGTGCTCTTCCGGATTCAGCACCACTTCGCCCGCGCCCGTTTCCTCGGCCGTGTAGACGAACGCGTGGATGAGCAGCGGCCGTCCCGTGATGTCCGGCCACGAATCGCGGCTGCGCTCACCTTTGATCCGGACCGTCAGCCCGGTTTCCTCCGCCGCTTCGCGTACCGCTGTGGCCTCGAACGCCTCACCCGGCTCCACCGTCCCGCCCGGCAGTTCCCAGCGCCCGCCGAGGAAGACGCCGGGCGCGCGGCGGAGGAACAGCACCTCGTCACCGCGGGCGATCCAGCAGTACGCGAGGTGCTTGTGCTCGGTCATGTGCGCGATTCTCGCTCAGTTGGTCTTCGACGTCGGCAGGTGGGCGCCCAGATACCCGACGTAGACCGTCCCCGTGCCGTCGGTGTCGTCGAGGAAGTGCAGCCGCGGGGCCGGCGACTTGAAGCGCTCCAGCGCGATGTGGGCGCCGAAGTAGTCGCGGCCTGCCGGGTTCGTCCGCGGGTCGACACGGAAGGTGCGGGCCTGGCGCAGCCGTTCGTTCGTGGTGACGGTGTCCGACTCGGCCAGCGCGATGATGTTGGCGCTGATCAGCGAGCCCGGCTGGCCGGTGCGGGCGAACGCGAGCACGTCCGAGAGCTCAGGCCCGGGATCCTGCCCCGCGTCGAGCAGCGAACGGCGAGCCCCCGCGTAGGCGTCGAGCGTGCGGAGCGCGTCCCACGCCTTCCGCCGCCAGGCAGCGGCCTTCGGATGGTGGTCGAGGATCGCCGTCGGCGCGGGCTCGGCCGTGATGGCGAGGTGCTTGAGCGTCGCGGTGGCCGCGCCGATCAAGTCCGCGAAGCTCGGGAAGTCGGCCGGCGGGCACTCGGCGTCGGCGACCTCGGCTCCCGCGTCGTGGTAGCGGGTCAGCTTCCCGGCCAGCAACCCGTTGGCGCGCCTGAGTTCGTCGCGCTCGGCCTCCATCTCGTCGAAGGCGCGCGCGTAGTCGTCCACCGCCTGCTGCAACCGCGCCAGCTGCTCCTGCAGGCAGGCGACGTCGATCGCCGACAGCTCCTCGAGCCGACACCGGAGCGCCTTCACCTCGTGCGCCGCGCGGTCCCGCTCTTCCGCGCCCGCCTTGGCCTTCTTGCGCAGGATGGTGATCACGCCGCGCGCCTCCGCCAGCTCGCGCTCCACGCGGTCCAGCTTTTCGGTCAGCCCGGCATCGGGTTCCTCGTCCGGCGCCGCGAACGGATCCGCCGCGTACCAGGCCCGCACGCTCGGCACCTCCGCCCACTCCTCGGGCAGCGGCGTCCGGCTCCGAGTCTGGATGAATCGCGTGATCGCGCCTTCGAGCGCTTGGTGCGCCAGTGGGCTGGCCGGGTCGACGAAGTCCGGCAGTTCGTCGCACGGCGGCACGAACAACCGCGCGCCCAGGGGCACCGCGCAGCCGAGCGGGAGGTGGCTGTTGAGGGTGCGGCGGAAGCGGTCGTCGACGTCGAACACGTTCACCAGCCCCGGCCAGCCCTCGACCGGCTCCGTCGGCGGCTCGGTGAGCACCAGCACCGCCGACGTCCGCCACGGCGCCACAAGGGCCTCGGCGAGCAGATCCGCGACGCGGTCGCACTCCTCGCGGGACCAGCCGCGCATCGACAGCACCGGTCCCTCGATCGGGATCTCGTCGCTGCCGCTGGCGCCCAGCTCCTCCAAGCCGATCCGCCGCGCCGGTGCCTCATGGCAGCTGCGCCACGGCCGCGTGCACGCCGCCGCCAGCAACCACGCCACGCGGTCCTCGCCGGCGCGGTAGCACAGCGAAAGCAATACCTGAACGGAGTAGCGGTCTTCCTGGCCCGGCCACGCGAACTTGAGGTCGCACCGGCGCGATCCGCCGTCGTCGGACGAGCCGAGATCGGTGACGGTGTAGTCGTCGTGCTGCCGCTGGCGGGTGATCAGCCTGCTGCGCAAGGCGTCCAGGGGGCGCTTTCCCTCGACGGGGACCAGTCCGTGGTGCCAGATCCGGTGCACCCCCACAGGACTCACTCCGTTCGCCGGGAACCGGTACCTCAGGCGAACATAGCGGATCCTGTGACCGGGCGAACGCGGGGCGTCACCTCATTTGCTCGTCCACAGACAGAACGGATGCCCGGCCGGATCGAGGTACACGCGGACCTTCTCCTGGGGCTGGAACGCGGCCAGCCCGGCGCCCGCGTCGATGGCGGCCGAGCCGGCCGCGTCGAGGTCGTCGACCTCGATGTCCAGGTGCATCTGCATCTGCTGGACGCCGTTGGCCTGCGGCCACTCCGGCGGCACGTGGTCGGGCTCCAGCTGGAACGACAAACCGGGGCCGCCGTCGTCGGGGCGCAGCGTCACCCACTCCGGCTCGTCGGTCTTGATCGACCAGCCGAGCAAAGTCGCGTAGAACACGGCGAGCGCACGGGGATCGCGTGCGCCGAGCACAGTCGAAGTCAGCTTCATGAGCGGTATCTACCCGCAGGTGGAGGCGATCTACCCTCAGCGTCCGGTCTGGTTGTCGAAATAGGCGTACGGCGGGCCGGCGTCGCCGAACGACGACGTCGCGAACACCGCGGCGCCGGACAACGCGAGCAGGATCGTGAGCACACCGAGGGTCGCGCCGATCCGGCCCGGCCCAGGGGTGGTGCGCGCGCCGGCGTACCCGCCGAAGACCAGTGCCAGCACGCTGATCGGCAGCAGGGCGAACCACAGCGCGCCGAGCACCAGCACGAACGCGTGCACGACCCATGAGTACGTCCACGCGGCCACGATCTGCGGCCGGACGATCAGCCAGGCCGCCCAGGTCGCCACCGCCAGCGTCAGGCCGGACGCGCCGAGTGCGACGGCCGAGATCCCGAGGCCGCGGCCTCGTGGCTTGGTTTCCGTCGACCCGGTTTCGCAGTCAGGTTCCCCCATGGCCGAAATATCACCTCCGGGCGGCTTCGTGTTACCCGGAATACCCCGGCGCCGCACCGGCTTGCACCCTGGCGCAGGCGTAGTGATCACTGAGGGAGCCGCCATGTCGTCCGAGCACATCCAGGGAACCGTCGCCGACGGGTACGAGTCCGTCCGGGAGGAGTTCGCCGCCGTCGCGACCGGCGAGGGCGGGGACTACGCCGCCCAGCTCGTCGCGCATGTCGACGGCGAGCGCGTCGTCGACCTGTGGACCGGCCCGGAAATCACCGCCGACTCGCTGACCGGGGTGTTCTCCTCCACCAAGGGCGCGGCGCACCTGGTGGTCGCGCTGCTGGTGCAGGACGGCGTGCTGGACCTCGACGAGCGCGTCAGCCACTACTGGCCCGAGTTCGGCGCCGCGGGCAAGGCCGGGATCACGCTGCGGGACCTCCTGGCGCACCGTGCCGGTGTCGTCGGCGCCGACGACGGGTTCACCGCCGAGGAGCTGGCCGACGACCGGATCATCGCCGAGCGTCTCGCACCGCAGAAGCCTTACTGGCGCCCGGGGACCGCGTTCGGCTACCACGCCCTGGTGATCGGCGCGCTGACCGGCGAGGTCGTCCGGCGCGTCACGGGACGCAGCATCCAAGAGCACTACGAGGAGCGTGTTCGCAAGCCGTACGCGCTGGACTTCTACCTGGGCCTGCCCGAGGAGCTGGAGCCGCGGTTCCTGACCACGCTGCCGATGCTGCCGACGCCGGAGCAGCTGGCCGAGCTGGAGGCGAACGCGACCGGGCCGGACAGCCTCACGGCGATCGCGTTCAACCGCAACCACCCGAAGGCACCGGAGCTCTGGGACCTGCCGAACATCAAGACGATCCGCCGGCTGAGCCCGGCCTCGGTCGGCGGCGTCGCCTCCGCGCGCGGCCTGGCGGGCATGTACGCGGCGGCGATCAGCGGCCCGGAACCCCTCCTGGCCAAGGAAACCGCGGCGGACTTCGCCCAGATCCACTCGATCGGCGACGACCTTTCGACCCGAGGGGGCAACGCGTTCGGGCTGGGTTTCTCGGCCGTGGCGTACGACTACCCGGTGCTGGGCCAGGGAGCGTTCGGCCACAGCGGCGCGGCCGGTTCGCAGGCGTTCGCGGACCCGCGCAGCGGCCTCGCGTACGGCTACAACCGCCGCCGGTTCGCCTTCCCCGGCGGCGCGGCGCCGGAGAACACCCGCCTGGTCCGGGCGGTCCACTCGGCGGTGGTGGCCAAGCGCGGCTGACCCCGCAGACGGCATACGAGACTCGCGGCGGAAGGCCGGGATGGGCGCCGCTCCCATCCCGGCTTCGGGGCGCGCGGTCACGATCAGTACCCGGACGCACACGTAGACCCGCCTGGCCCTGAACGCTGTAACCCACACGGCGGCGATGCACGCCCTGGTGAAAGCCGTTACGGGGTTCACTCTTTAGGACGTTTCGACCGGTGCATCTGGCCTGTTCACGCCGGTCGAACTGACTTTCTGTAGTGAAAACTCTCCCGATCAATGCTTTCTTGTGCAACTATTGGGCCGTTCGCGGGGAGAGGGCCCCGCGAGGGGGACTCACCGTCACCGGTCAGCGTCCCCATGCAGATCCCCAGGGGAGAGGAGATCGACCATGTCGACGCCCACGGACACCAAGCCCGAAGAGACGCCGGAGCCGACCGAGGAGCCGACCACGCCGTTGGTCCAGTGGACCGACGAGGACGGCAAGGTCCACGACGGCCACCCGGTCCACACCGAGTGCTCGGGCGGCTGCTATCAGGTCATCAAGGGCTGAGCTCGCTCGGCTTCGTCGCCCGCCTGCTGATCTTCGACCGGTAGGCGGGCTTCTTTCTGCCATCGGCTGTGCTGTCATAGGGGAGTGCCTGTGACAAACCTGGACCCTCCGGAAGTCATCGAGTCGGTCCGCGCACTTCAGCAAGCCGCCGCCGACGCATCCTGCCTCGGGCGTTTTCACGAGGGTGTCAAGCACCTGCGGCGCGGGATGAGCCTCCTGGACTCCATTCACCCGGTCGCGGATCAGCACCGCACCGACTGGCTGGTCACCCGGATCAAGCTGGCGAGCACACTGGCCGCTATGTCGTCGGAGATCACCGGTGACGTCGCCGCCGGGCTGGCGGGTCTGGACGATGTCCGGCTTCTCATCAACGCGGTGCCCGACGGCACACTGAGGGCTGAGCTCGACGGCACGTTGAACCACAACTACGCCATGCGCCTCATGACCGTCGGGCGGAACGAGGACAGTCTCGCGTCGTTCGACACCTCTTTGGAGCACAAAGAGCATCGGCTCGCCCAGGGCGCTGTGGAGTCACAGATGCGCGGGTTCGTGGTGACCCTCTATTCGCGCGGATGGGTGCACACGAAGCTGGGTAACGTGAACGACGCGCGTGCGGACTTGACCCGGGCGCTGCAGCTTTCCGAGAAGTACGAGCTGCGTGCCGAAGCCGCGGACGCCCGGCGCATCTTCGGAATCCTCGCGCTGCGCACCGGCGACGTTCCTGAGGCCCTGCGCCTGTACGACGAGAGCGAACAGGCGTACCGGGCACTGGGGCTCGAGGTGCCGGCGCTGCTCTGGCGGGAACGAGCTCAGGCTCTGCTGGCCGCGGGACTGGCCGATGAGGCCGGAGAACACCTCGACGAGATCATCGCGCGGATGCGTGCCGAACCCAGCCTCGCCCGGGACCTCGGCGCCGCAGAGCTCGAGCGAGCCTCGGCGGCTCTGCTGAGCGACGACATCGAACTCGCCCGGCAAATGTCGGCCTCAGCTCGTCGGCGGCTCCAGCGGGTGGGCTGCCAGACCTGTGCCGCGAACGCCGCGGTGCTGGGACTCCAAGCCGATGTCCGGGAGATGCTGGCGAGCGGGGAGGTGGCCGCCGCGCTACCGACCCGGGCGATCCGGATCGCCGAGAAGATGCCGCTGCCGCGGCTCGCCGAGCAGGCCGCGACCGCGCGGATGCTGGCCGTCCGGCTCGACATCCGGCGCGGGAACCTCAAGCGGGCCGCCGAAACCCTCGCCCTGGTGCCGCGGTCCGGGCAGCTCACCCCGATCGACTACCGGATGCTGCGGCGGCTCTGCCGGGCCGAGCTGGCCGTCGCGCAGGGGAACCGGGCCAAGGCGCTCACCGAGATCCGGTCGGGGCTGACCGAGCTGGACGCCGTCCGCGACCGGATGGGCGGGCTGGACCTCGTGTCCGGGACCGCTCTCCACGGCCAGGAGCTCGCCGACCTCGCCGTCAAGCTCGTGCTCGAACGCAGCGACGCGCGGCGGCTGTTCGTCTGGCTGGAGCGGACGCGGGCGCAGACCTACCGCTACGAGCCGCTGTCCGCCGGGACCGCCCCCGAGCTGGCCGCGCGGGTGGCCGAGGTTCGCGGGCTCGGGCAGGCCATCCAGGAGGCCCAGCACGACGGGCACCCGAGCGCGAGCCTGCGCGCCAAGTACAACGAACGGCTCCGGGAGGCCCAGCGCCTCGGGTGGCACACCGGGCGGTGGGGCCGGCCGCGGCCGGTCGCCGGGCTGAACGAGGTCGTCGCGCGGCTGGGTGACCGCGCGATGGTCAGCTTCGCCGCTTCCGGTGACGAGCTGGTCGCCGTGGTCGTCGCCGGTGGTGAGTGCCGGCTGGTGCGGCTCGGTTCGGCCGGGGACGCCGCCGAGTCGGCGCGGGTGCTGAACGTCGACCTCGACGCCCTCGCGCCGGACAACCTGCCCGAACGGCTCGCCGAGGTCGTCATGGCTTCGGCGCGCAAGCAGGCCGACAAGCTCGACGCGCAGCTGATCCAGCCCCTCGAAGAGCTGTTCGGCGACCGTGACCTGGTCATCGTCCCCACCGGGCCGCTGTACGCGGTGCCGTGGGGGGTGCTGCCGGGCCTGCGGGGCCGTCCGACGGTCGTCGCGCCGTCGGCGACCGCGTGGCTCGCCGCCGAGCTGACGAAGTCGCCGCGGGCGCGCAAGATCGTGCTCGTCCGCGGCCCAGGCCTGGCCGGCGCCCGCGGTGAGCTCGAGAAGCTGACCACGCACTACCGCACCGCGACGACGATGACGGGCGCGAAGGCGACCGTGAAGTCGGTGCTGCGCGCGATGGACGGCGCGAAGCTGGCCCACTTCGCCGCCCACGGCGCGCACGAGCCGGAGAACGCGCTGTTCTCCCGCCTCGAGCTGGCCGACGGTTCGCTGTTCGGGCACGAGATGGCCGGTTTGCGGCAGCCGCCGCGGCAGGTGGTGTTCGCCGCGTGCGAGCTGGCGCTGAACCGGATCCGCCCGGGCGACGAGGCCCTCGGGTTCGCCAGCGCGCTGCTGGCGAGCGGCTCCCGGACGGTGATCGCCCCGCTGTCGAGGGTCGGCGACCTGGCCTCGGCCGCCGCGATGGACGACTACTACCGGGCCCTCGCGGTCCGCGACAGCCCGGCGCTGGCCCTGGCCGACGCCATCGCGGTCGACCCGTTCCGCCGCCCCTTCGTCTGCCTGGGCGCCGGCTAGCCCGCCGCCCGGCCACAGAAGGATCGAGACGCGTGATGGGGAAGCTGACGCGTGCTGGAGAGGTCGACACGCGATGGAGGGCCCGATGCGCGTGACGGGAAGGCCGACGCGGTGACGGGAAGGGTCGACGCGTGACCGAGGACCAGTCGTGCGTGCCGGGAGGCCGAAGCCCGTGACAGAGGTCGACACGTGTGATCCAGGGGCCGACGCGTGATAGGGAGGTCGACACGTGTGATGGGGAAGCCGACGCGCGTGATTGAGGGGTCGACACGGCGAGCACGGTGCCGGAACTCGTTGACATGCCGTGTTGGGAAGGTCGGGACGCGTGATCGAGGGGTCGACACGTGATGGGGAAGCCGACGCGCGTGATTGGGGGGTCGACACGCCGAGCGCGGCGCCGGGAACTCGTGTCGGCTTGGGAAGCGCGTGAGTGGCGTTCTGGTCACGTGACCGAGGGGTTGGTGGCTTCCAGGCGGGTCACCATGTCGTCCAGGGTGAGGCGGGCGGGCTTTGTTTCGGTGACGAACTCGTTCAGCAGCAGGCAGAACCGGTCCGGGTCGGCTACGTGGGGGAAGTGCTTCGTGTTCTTCAGGACCGTCAGGCGGCTGTCCGGCAGGGCTTCGGCCGTTCGGTGGCCGTGGGCGACCGGGATCAGCGTGTCGCGCTCGCCCCAGATCAGGAGCATCGGCACGTCCGCGGCCAGGTAGAGCTTTTCGACGGCGCTGGCGCGCTGGCCGCGCAGGTCGAGCAGGCCGCGGGCGATGGACAGGAACGCGCGCCGGCGGGCCGGGTCGGCGAGGGAGCCGAAATGGCGGGCCAGCTCCTGGGTTTCGGTCTTCGGTGAGAAACCCAGGAGCCGTCCGACGTGGGTTGCGGCCCTGGCGACGGCCACCGTTGCCGGGTTGATCGTCAGGGCCAGCGTGAGCTGGGCGCCCGGCAGGGTCGCGGCTCGCAGTACCGGGCTCACCTCGCGGCCGAGGCCGCCGCTGTCGACCAGCACCAGCCGGTCGCACATCTCCGGGAACTGGTAGGCGAACTGCAGCGCGATGCCCCCGCCGAGCGAGTGCCCGACGACGGTCGCGTGCCGGACGCCGGACACCGCCAGCACGTCCCGCACGACGCTGGCCATCGAGCCGAGCCCGTAGTCCGCGCGCGGCGCTTCGGACTCGCCGTGCCCGGGCAGGTCGAGGGCCAGCACCCGGCGGTTCAGCGCGGCGGACCGCTCGAGGACCGGCCGCCACGTCTCGGCGCTGCCCGCGATCCCGTGCAGCAGCACGATCGCCTCGTCGGTCTCGCCCGCCGGCTGCTCGTGCAGCAGGATCCGGCGGCCGTGCAGGGTGAGGTGGCGGGTCTGGAGGGTCATCGGCGGCCTTTCTCGCGAACTCGTGCGCTCCCGGGATACCCGCTGTCCTTGCCGACATACCCGAGTGGACCGGTCCGGGCACCGCGGATTGGCTCTGGGGACGGGAGACCGCCCGCCCTAGGCTCCCGGGCATGACCGGGTTGCTCACCGTCCGCCTCCAGCAGGCCTCCGCCAACGCCACCGCGATGTGGGCCACCCTCGCCCGGGCAAGGGGCCACGACGTCCGGGAGCAAGACGGGTTCACCGTCATCGACGGCCCGGCCGGCGCGCGGGTCATGGTGACCACGCCGGAGCCGGGTGACGGCCTGGCGGAGACCGCCCGCTGCCTGCGGGACGCCGGCGTGGTCGTCGAGGATCCCTTCGCGACGCTCGACCTCACGGCGATCGGGCTGACCGCGCGGCAGCTGCCGGTGATGGTGCGCGAGCCAGCGCCCGCACCCGAGCCGGCCGGGGTCACCCGCGTCGCGAGCCCGGCGGACCTGGTCCGGGCCGGGGGCATCGTCGTCGACGGCTTCCCGCTGGAGCACTACCGGGCCGATGACGCCTTCCCGCCGTCGCTGCTGGAGCAGGACGGCCCGGCGATCTTCACCCGCGGCGACGCGGGCGCCTGCCTGACCATGGCCCACGGCGGGGTCGGCGGCGCCTACTGGGTGGCGACGCTGCCGGAGCACCGCTCGAAGGGCGTCGGCCGGGCGCTGATGCACGCGGTGCTGCGGCACTTCGACGGCCTGCCCGTCACGCTGACCGCCGCCCGGCCCGGCAAACCGCTCTACGACTCGCTGGGTTTCGTCACCGTCGGCGAGGCGAACTGGTGGCGCTGAGGGCCGTCACCGGCTTCTCTCGGCACACGGTGAGCTCCGGCCTGTAGTCGCCCAGTAGGGTGACCCCCGTACACGGCCGGGCCGACAGGTGGAGGTCTTCCGATGGCACGCACGGGCGGTGAGGGCGAACTCCCCTCGGTCGCCGAACTGGTGAACCTTTCGCAGACGAAACCGCTGATGATCCGCGGTGAACTCGACGCGAGACTCGCCGAGGAGCTTGCCGCCGAACCCGCACCCGATCCCAGACCCGACCCGCTCGCGATCCTCGACGCCGAGCTGGCCGCCGACGAGCCCGTCGACGATCGCCCGCTCGACGCGCCGCCCGCCGATCCGCAGCGGCGCACGCAGCCGTTCGTCATCGGCGCGGTCGCGGCCGTCGCGCTCGGGCTGGCCGCCGTGGTGCTCTTCCAGCCGCACGAGGTCGGCGGCACGGCCGTGCCGCCGCCGGGCGCGGCCGCGCCGCCCCCGGCGCCGACCTCGAGCGAAGCCGTCGCGACGTTCAGCGCCTCGGCGGCGCCGCCCCCGCTCACCGCCGGGCTGCAGGACACGCCCGTAAAGACGACGAGCCGCCCGGTCGCCGGACGCAAGCCCGCGAACCCCGTGACGACGTCGTCGACGCCGTCGCCCGAGGACCAGTGGCGCGACATGGTGAGCTCCGCGATCAGCTCCTGGCAGCACGGCCACGGCCGGCCCGGCGGCCGCTGATCGGCCGAAGTGACACCACGGCGTTCGCCGTCACGTTGACCGGGGTTCACCTCCGCCCGGTAGCTGTGGGCGAATGCGCCGAACCGCCGTCGGGACCCTGGTCGTAGCCGCCCTGCTCGTCACCGCCGCGCCCGGGGAGGCCGCCAGCCTCACCCGGGACCCGGTCACCGTGGTTTACGACCGGGACCACGCACTGCACGTCCTCAACGGCGGCGCGACCGACGACGAGCTGACCCTGCGGACGCAGACGCTCGCGTCGAGTGCCTGGGCCTTCTTCCGCGGTACCTCGCCGCTCTACTACCGCGACCTCGGGGAGCTGCCGGCGTCCGCGTACGCGACGGCGGGCGGCGACGTCTGGCTGACCGGCGACGCGCACCTGGAGAACACCGGCGCCGACCGCGGGGCCGACAACGAGGAGCAGTTCGCGCTCAACGACACCGACGACGCCTGGCGCGGTTCGTGGACGTGGGAGCTGCGCCGCGAGGCCGTGTCGATCGTGCTCGCCGGCCGCGCCGACGGCCGGAGCGCGAGCCAGATCGCCGCCGACGTCGACACGTTCGTCGCCGAGTACGCCCAGTGGATCGCGAAGTTCCACGGGAACAACGACGAGCTGAGCTGGCGGCTCACCTCGAGCAACACCTCCGACCTCGTCGGCGACCTGATCGACGACGCCGCCGGGGACAAGCGCAGTGATCTCGTGGCGAAGTGGACCACCGGCGGCCACTTCAAGTCGGACCCGGAGCTGCAGACCGTCTCCGCGGCGACGCGCACGCAGATCGTCAACGCCGTCGCCGCCTACCGGACCACCGCGGGCAAGCCGCTCAAGGCGTCCGAGGCCGTCGTGAAGGACGTCCGGCGCCGGACCGGTGCGGGCACCGGCAGCCTCGGCCGGTTCCGCTGGTACGCGCTCGTCGAGGGCGACACGTCCTCGGCGTCCGACGACCGGATCCTCGAGCTCAAGCAGGAAGTCGACCCGGCGCCGAAGCAGTTGGCGCCGAACGCCACGACGCTCACCGGCGGGCAGCGCCCGGCGCTCGCGCTGCGATGGCTGGCCAACCAGTCGGACCCGCTGGCCGGCTGGGCGAGTGTCGGCAGCACGCCGGTGCTGGTGAAGGAGAAGTCGCCGTTCGCCGAGGACCTGGCGATCGGCGACCTGACGTCGTCGGCGATCTGGGACGACTCGGTCCGCGACGTCGGGCGGCTGCTCGCCGCCGCGCACTCCCGCGCGGACCAGGACCTGCCCGGCACCGGGCTGGGCTACTCCGCGGACGCGGCCATCGACGGCGCGATCACGTCGGTTCCGGGGCTGCAGAACGAGACCCGGACGTTCGCGACCGGTTACGCCGACCAGGTGACCCACGACTGGCAGGCGTACGTGACCGCGAAGAACAATGGCCGCCCGCTGTTCTGAGTGGTGTTAAGCGCACGCCGGGAGAAGCGTTACTCAAAGCTGGTCTGGTAACACTCCGATGTTCCGGATGAAACCGTCCGGAAATGGTTCGCCGTTGCACTGATCGGCATGAACTTCGAGCTCGACGGCCTGCATCGGCCGGTGATCGTGGTCGGCGGCGGCCAGGCGGGACTGTCGATGTCCCATTGCCTGACCTCGGCCGGGGTCGGGCACCTCGTGCTCGAACGCGAGCGCGCGGGGCACGAATGGCGGACCCGCCGCTGGGACAGTTTCTGCCTGGTCACGCCGAATTGGCAGTGCCGGCTCCCCGGTTTCCCCTATCCGGGTGATGACCGCGACGGATTCATGGTCCGGGACGAGATCGTCGCCTACCTCGAGTCGTACGTGAAGGCGTTCGACGTCCCGCTGTGCGAGGGCGTCGAAGCGAAGCGGCTACGGCAGCTGCCCGGCGGCGGGTTCCGGCTGACGACGTCGGCCGGCGAGCTGACCGCCGACCACGTCGTGCTGGCCACCGGGCCGTACCAGGTGCCGTTGAAGCCGCGGCTGGCCGAGCGGCTGCCGGAGCACGTCGTCCAGCTGCACTCGGCCGAGTACCGCAACCCGGACCAGCTGCCCGAAGGGGACGTCCTGGTCGTCGGCACCGGGCAGTCCGGCTGCCAGATCGCCGAGGACCTGCACCTGGCCGGACGGCGGGTGCACCTGGCCGTCGGGTCGGCGCCGCGGGTCGCCCGACGTTACCGCGGCCGAGATGTCGTGGCCTGGCTCGACGAAATGGGTTACTACGCCAGAGGAATCGACGAGTTCGCCGACGTGGACGCCGTGCGGTTCCGCGCCAACCACTACGTCACCGGACGCGACGGCGGCCACGACATCGACCTGCGCGCGTTCGCCGCCCAGGGCATGCAGCTCTACGGCCGCCTGAACACCGTCCGCAATGGACAGTTGTCGTTCGCGGACGACCTGCGCCGCAACCTCGACGCCGCGGACGCCGTCTCCGAGGGCATCAAGGACTCCATCGACGGCTACATCGCGAAACGCGGAGTGGCCGCGCCGAAGGAAGACCGGTACAAGCCGGTCTGGGAACCGGCCGACGGTTCACGAAGCCTCGATGCGGAAGCGCTTTCCGCGGTCGTCTGGAGCACCGGCTTCGGCCGCGACCACCGCTGGATCGACGTCCCGGTCTTCGACGGCAAGGGCTACCCGACGCACCACCGCGGCGTCACGAGCTGCCCCGGGCTGTACTTCCTCGGCCTGCCCTGGCAGCACACCTGGGGCTCCGGACGCTTCTGCGGGGTCGCCGCGGACGCCGAGTACCTGGCCCGGCGCATCACCGACGTCGGCCGCGGCGGCGACGTCCGCTGGCTGTCGGGCACGCCGGTCAGCACCTACCCGGCCGACGACGACTGGGTCGCGCCCCGGACGGTGGCCTGATGCGCTGGACCCACGACGCCCACCGCCACCTCGGGGTGCTCCCGGCCTACCCGTTCTACGGCGGCCCGCCGGTCGCGCCGGCGATCGGCAGCCGCGCGACGATCGGCGAACTCCTGTCCGATCTGGACCGCGAAGGCACCGAACGTGCCTTGGTGATCCCGAACTACGGCATCCCCGATCCGGCGGTCGCGTTCTCCTTCAACGAGCTCTGCGTCGAGGCGGCGGGCAAGGACGACCGGATCAGCGCCGCGCTGTGGGTGTCGCCGCGCGCCGAAGACGCGGACCGGACCGACAACGCCCTGAAGCTGGCCGGCGAACCCGGCGTACGAGCGCTCAAGCTCAGCTTCCTGCTGGGCGGCAAGGCATCCGACCCGGCGTGCAAGCCGCAGCTCGACAAGATCTTCGCCACGGCAAGGGAACACGACCTCGTCGTGCACGTCCACACCTCGCCGGGCGCGGCGTCGGACATCGACGAGGTCGGCAAGCTCGTCGACGCCTACGCCGGCGACGTCAAGCTGCACCTCGTCCACTTCGGCGGCGGCATGAGCGGGCACATCAAGCTCGTCGGCGGCCGCTTCTTCGACTGGATCGCCGCCGGGAAGCAGGTCTACACGGACCTGTCGTGGGCGATCGGTTTCACGCCCCGCTGGCTCGTCGAGGAGATCTCACGCCGGGGCCTCGGCCACGACCGCGTGCTGTTCGCCTCCGACGAGCCCTGGGGTGATCACGAGGGCGAACTCGCCAAGCTGGCCGCCGCGGCCGGCGACGGCGAGCTCGCCGACCTGGTTTTCCGCGGCACGTTCGACGTGCTGTACGGACCGAAGAAAGGGAAATAGACCGATGGCAGAGCTGACCGACACCGAAAAGACCAGCCTCGACGAGATCCCGCACCCGTCGCTGCCGCAGGGCTCCAACCTGTACGGCGGGACCAAGGTCTTCCCGGACTACCAGGCCGAACCCGGCCAGAGCTACTTCACGCTCGTGCACGGCATCGCGCACGAGTCGTCGGTGAGCTTCGTGGCGATCCTGCAGGCGACGCGCGCGCTGCGGAAGGGCTTCGAAGCCGCGATCTACTTCTACGGCCCGGGTTCGCTGAACTGCCTGGCCACGCGCGGCTTCCCGACCACCGGCAACGCCGCCTTCCCGGGTGAGCTGAACATCAACGACCAGCTCAAGACGTTCATCAGCGAGGGCGGCAAGGCCTACTGCTGCCGCTTCGGCCTCTCGCTGCACGGTGCGCGCGAGGAGGACCTCATCGAGGGCGTCATCCCGACGCACCCGCTGGACGTCCAGGACGCGCTGATCCACTACGCGCGCAAGGGCGCGATCATCAACTCCACCTACATGTTCTAGGAGCGGTCCGTGCGCGTTGGCATCGAAGAGGACTTGGAGACCCGCGCCGACATCGCCGTCCGCGGGGTGCGAGCGGACGCACCCGTACAGCGCAGCAAGGGCGCCGGGCCGAGCGACGACGGCCACCTGGTGGTCGACGGTGCCAACGCCACGCTGCCGCTGAACCCCGAGAGCCCGTACGAGATCCGCGACGGCCGGATCTTCCGCGAGACGATCGACCTCGGCCTGAGCGTCGCCCCGGTCGGGCGTCCGCGGTTCTACGATCTGTCCACAACGGACGGTGTGCCGTACCGGAAGATCGCTTTGCTGCACGGAAAGGACGTCCTCGCGACGACCGTCGTCCAGACGTGCATCCGGTACACCGAGGACCAGCGCTGCCGGTTCTGCACCATCGAGGAGTCGCTGCGGGCGGGGTCCACTGTGGCCGCGAAGACCCCGCAGCAGCTCGCGGAGGTCGCCGAGGCGGCGGTGCGGCTCGACGGCGTCCGGCAGATGGTGATGACCACCGGCACGACGTCCGGGCCCGACCGCGGCGCGCGGCACCTCGTGCGCTGCGTCCGCGCGGTGCTCGACGCCGTGCCGGGCCTGCCGATCCAGGTGCAGATCGAGCCGCCGGGCGACCTCGGCGTCCTCCGGGACCTGCGCGACGCCGGGGCGACGTCGATCGGCATCCACGTCGAGTCCCTGGACGACGACGTCCGGCGGCGCTGGATGCCGGGCAAGTCGACCGTGCCCATGGCGGAGTACGAAGCCGCGTGGGCGGAAGCGGTCCGGGTGTTCGGCCGCAACCGCGTCTCGACGTACTTGCTGATCGGCCTCGGCGAAGACCCGGACTCCCTCGTGGAGGGTGCCGGACGGCTCATCGACATGGGCGTCTACCCGTTCGCCGTGCCGATGCGGCCGATGGTCGGCACGCTGGCCCGGAGGGACGGCGCGACCGCACCGTCGCCCGCGCTGGTCGCCGACGTCACCGGCCGGATCGCCGCGCTGCTGCGGGCGGCCGGGATGACCGGCGCCGACCAGGGCGCGGGCTGTGCCGCGTGCGGTGCGTGCGGCCTGCTCAGCGCGGCGGGTGGCTGACGTGGACCACGACATCCTCGCGTTGCTGGGTGACGTCCGCAGTGTCGCGGCGCGCCCGGCGTTCGGCATCGGCGAAGCCGACCACAGTGGACTGACCGCTTACCGCACGCTGCGGCACGAAGCTTTCGTGGCCAGACAAGGACTCTTCGCCGGACACGATCTCGACGACCACGACACCGACCCGCGCACCCTGGTCCTGGTGGCGAGGGACCCGGCAGGCGAAGTGCTCGGCGGCGTCCGCCTCGGCCCGGCGAACGATGGTCCCGACCTCGGCTGGTGGAGGGGCGGCCGTCTGGTCGTCGCGCCCGGCTCGCCGCCCGGGATCGGCTCGGCGCTGGTTCGCGCGGCCTGCGCACGAGCCGAAGCGGAAGGCGCGCTGCGGTTCGAAGCGACCGTCCAGACGCGCACCCAAAAGCTGTTCACCCGGCTCGGCTGGCAAACGGTGCGGCCGGTGACCGTCGCCGGCCACGACCACGTGCTGATGCGCTGGCCGATCGGCCGGATCGCCGCGCTGGCCCGCTCGACCAAGGCCGCGCTCGGGCCGCTGTTGCAGGGAATGACCGGCGTACCCGGCTTCGTCGGCGACGACGGCGTCCCGCTGCCCGGCACCGACGTCGTCGCGGCCTGCGACGCGATCATCCCGTCCATGGTCGAGCGCGACCCGGAGTGGGCGGGCTGGTGCTCGGTCCTGGTCAACCTCAACGACCTGGCCGCGATGGGCGCCACCCCGACCGGCCTGCTCGACGCGCTGGGCGCGCGGGACGCGTCGTTCGCCGCGCGAGTCCTCAGTGGACTGCGCAAGGCGAGCCAGGCGTACGGCGTCCCGGTTCTCGGCGGGCACACGCAGTTCGGCGTCCCGGCCTCCCTGTCGGTGACGGCTCTGGGGCGCACGGAAAACCCGGTGCCCGGGGGCGGCGGCAAGGCCGGCGAGCGTGTCTGGCTCACCGCCGACCTCGGCGGCGGCTGGCGGCCGGGCTACACCGGACGTCAGTGGGACTCGACGAGCTTCCGCCGTACGCCCGAGCTGCGGGCTCTGCTCGGCTCGGTCGCGAAAGCCCGGCCGAGCGCGGCCAAGGACGTCTCGATGGCCGGGATCGCGGGCACCCTCGGCATGCTCGCCGAAGCGTCCGGCTGCGGCGCGGTTTTGGACGTCGACAAGGTGCCACGGCCGCGCGGAGCGTCCACAGGGGACTGGCTGACCTGCTTCCCCGGCTTCGCGATGCTCACCACCGGCACGCCCGCGCCCGCGGGGCCGGCGGTCACCGCGGACTGCGGCGAGCTGGTCGCGGGCACCGGCGTCACGCTGCGCTGGCCCGACGGCGAAACGACGCCCGCCATCGACGGCGGCGTCACCGGATTGGGGAACTCATGACGACGCTCAGGATGGCCGCGGTCGCCGCGCCGTTCGACCGCGACCTCGAAGGCGACTTCGCCCGCATCGAAAAGCTGATCGGCGAGGCGAAGGCCGAGGGCGTGCGGCTCCTGGCCTTGCCGGAAGCGGCCCTCGGCGGCTATCTCGCCAACCTGGACGGCGGTGCCGAAGGACCGCCCGCGCTGGCCGTCGACGGCCCGGAGGTGCAGCGGCTGGCCGCCCTGGCCGGAGACCTCGTCGTCACGGCGGGGTACTGCGAAATCGCCGGCGGCCGGCGCTACAACTCGGCGGTCTGCGTGACCGGCGACGGCGTCCTCGGCAACCACCGCAAGGTCCACCAGCCCCTGGCCGAAAACGCCAGTTACGGCGCCGGCCGCGGGTTCGCCGCGTTCGACACACCGGTCGGGCGTCTCGGCATGATGATCTGTTACGACAAGGCTTTCCCCGAATCCGCGCGGGCGCTCGCCCTCGACGGCGCCGAGGTCGTCGTCTGCATGAGCGCGTGGCCCGGCAGCCGGACCAACCCGGCGGCGGACCTCGCGCAGGACCGCTGGAAACGCCGGTTCGACCTGTTCGACCGGGCCCGCGCGCTGGAGAACCAGATCGTCTGGGTCTCGGCCAACCAGTCCGGCACCTTCGGCGACCTGCGGTTCGTCGCCGGGGCCAAGATCGTCGACCCCGGCGGGGAGATCGTCGCCGACACCGGTGTCGCGGAAGGGATGGCGATCGCCGAGATCGACGTCCAGGCCGCGCTGGCCACGGCGCGGCGGTCGATGGGACACCTGGCGGACAGACGGCCCGACGCCTACCCGGTTAGTGTCCCGTGAATGGGGCAGACCCGGATCGCCGCCGTCGCCGCGCACTTCGGCCGCGACCTCGACTTCGACCTGCAGCGCATCGCGACGCTGATCGACCACGCGCGCTCGTCGGGCGCGGCGTTGCTGGTGCTGCCGGACGCGGCGCTCGGCGGTTACCTCGCCGACCTGCGCCATCCGGACCCGGAAGCGCTCCCGCCGGCCCTCGACCCCGACGGCCCGGAGCTGAAGACCGTCCGGTCGCTGGCCGGGGAGATGGTCGTCTGCGTCGGGTACTGCGAGGCGGACGGGCCGCGGCGCTACAACTCCGCGGTGTGCGTCACCGGTGACGGCGTGCTCGGCCGGCACCGCAAGGTCCACCAGCCGCCGGGCGAGAGCATCGCGTACGAGCCGGGCGGCGAGTTCGCCGCGTTCGACACCCCGGTCGGGCGGCTGGGCATGCTGATCGACTACGACAAGACGTTCCCCGAGTCGGCCCGCTCGCTGGCGGTCGACGGCGCGGACATCGTCGCCTGCCTCAGCGCGTGGCCGACGAGCATCACCAACCGCGCGCCGCGGATGGCCCAGGACCGCCAGTCGCGGCTGTTCGACCTCTACGACCAGGCGCGCGCGGCGGAGAACCAGGTGGTGCTCGTGTCGTCCAACCAGACCGGTGCGATGGGCGGCATGCGGTTCCTCGGCCAGGCCAAGGTCGTCGGCCCGGGCGGCGAGATCCTGGCGCGGACGTGGTCGAAGGCGGGCATCGCGGTCGCCGAGCTGGACGTCGAGCAGGAACTCGCGAACGCCCGCCGGGTGCTGCACCACCTGGGGGAACGGAAACCCGAGGTCTACCGGGAGGCCTGATGCGCATCGCCCTGCTGAGCTACTCGACCAAACCCCGCGGTGGCGTCGTGCACACGCTCGCGCTGGCCGAAGCCCTCGCGGCGCTCGGTGAGGACGTCACGGTCTGGACGCTCGGCCGCGGCGGCGACGCCGGGTTCTTCCGGCCGGTCGACCCGCGCGTGCGGTTGTCGATCGTGCCCTTCCCGGACGTCCCCGGCGAGAGCGTCGGCGAGCGGATCCTGCGCTCGATCGCGGTGCTGCGCGCGGCGTTCACCCCGGACGCCTACGACGTCGTCCACGCGCAGGACTGCATCAGCGCGAACGCCGTCGACCGCTGCGTGCGGACGATCCACCACCTCGACACCTTCACCACGCCGGAACTCGCGGCCTGCCACGAACGCGCGATCGTCCGGCCGTACGCGCATCTCTGCGTGTCGGAGTCCGTCGCGGCGGAGGTCCGCGACGGCTGGGGCATCGAGGCGACCGTCATCCCCAACGGCGTCGACTACGACCGCTTCGCCAACGCTCGCCGGGATACCGGCCGAGGACGTTATGTCTTGGCGGTGGGCGGGATCGAGCCGCGCAAGGGCTCGCTGGACCTGCTGGAGGCGTACGCGCTGCTGGCCGATCCGGGCCTGCGCCTGGTCATCGCGGGCGGCGAGACGCTCTTCGACTACCGCGACTACCGCACCCGCTGGGAGAAACGCGCCGCCGAGCTGGGGGTCGAGCCGGACGTCCTGGGCCCGGTCGATCACGACGAGCTGCCGTCGCTGATGGCGTCCGCGGCGGTGTTCGCCTTTCCCTCCACCAAGGAGGGGTTCGGGCTGGCCGCGATGGAGGCGCTGGCCGCCGGGGTGCCGGTGGTGACGCGCGACCTGCCGGTGCTGCGCGAGGTCTTCGGCGGGGTCGCCCGGTTCGCGGCCGGCCCGCCCGGTTTCGCGCGCGAGCTGCGCGCCGCGATGGCGGACACCGACCCGGCACCGGGGCGCGCGCTGGCGCGGCGGTTCACCTGGCCGGCGGCCGCCGCGGCGCACCGGCGGTTCTACCGCGCCTTGTGACCGGCGAAGTACGGCCCGGCCTCCGTGCGGAACATCAGCACGTAGCCCGTCAGCGACAGGCCCAGCGCGAGCAGGAACGCCAGGCCCCGCACCAGGTCGCCGGGGCCGTGGGCGGACGAGGCGACGACGGCGAACAGCTGCAGCACCAGGTCGAAAACGCCGACGGCGCCGACGATCGCGAGCACGACGCGCGTCCAGCCCACGCCGTCGTACACGCCGTACACCACGGCCGCCCACAGCCCGGCCGCGATCACGAACGCGAGCACCGCGACCGGGGCCGACAGGGTCGCCGCCAGCAGGGCGTCGCGGTCGCCGGCGCCACTCGTCCCCAGCGCCGGCGTGGCGTGCCCGCCGAGCAGCCGGCCCAGGAGCGAGCCGAGGAACCAGCACGCCGTCGCACCCCACCACGCGAAGGCCGCGCGCCGGACCGGAACGGGCGGTTCGGGCATAACAGCAGGGTAGGCGCGGAACGCCTGGTAACGGGACTGCGACGAGCCGAACCGTTATGCACCGAGCGGGACGCCGGGTGCTATAAATCGCTACCCCTGCCGGGGCCGTGCGGTCGTAGGCGGCCGCGTCCGGTGCCGCTAGGGTGATCGCTTGAAGGTGCCGCTGAACGGGAGAAACCGGTGACCGCCGACTCATCGTGGGATCCCAGTACCCGCTTGCGCGTGCTGCTGATCGAGGACGACGACGGCGACGCGCTGCTGGTCGACGAGATGCTCGCCGACACCTCCGTGCCGGTCGCGCTCGAACGCGTCGAGACCCTCACCGCCGCCCTCGCCACTCCACTGACCGCCGACTGCGTCCTGCTCGACCTCCAGCTGCCCGACACGATGGGCCTCGGCGGGCTCACCCGCCTCGCCCAGCACGCGCCCGGCGTCGCGGTCGTCGTGCTGACCGGCCAGCACGACCAGGCCACCGGCGTCGCCGCGGTCGCCGCCGGCGCGCAGGACTACCTCGTCAAGGACCAGGTCGACGGGCCGCTGCTGGTGAAGGCCCTGCGCTTCGCCCGCGAGCGCAAGCGCGCCGAGCAGGTCGAGCAGCAGTTCCTCCAGCAGCAGCTGCTCGCCCGCGAGAACGCGCGCCTCGAGCGCGGCCTGCTGCCCAGCCCGCTGCTGCACGACCCGCACCTCGCCCTGGCCTCCCGCTACCGGCCCGGCCGCAACGGATCCCTGCTCGGCGGCGACTTCTACGACGCCATCGAGCTCGACGACGGCAGCCTCCACATGATGATCGGCGACGTCTGCGGCCACGGCCCGGACGAGGCCGCGCTCGGCGTCGCGCTGCGGATCGCGTGGCGCTCGCTGGTGATGGCCGGCCTGCCGATGGCCGACGTGCTGAGCATGGTCGAGCGGGTCCTGGTGCACGAGCGGATCGAGCCGCTGTTCGCCACCGTCTGCATGGTCGTCGTCGCGCCGGACCGAAGATCCCTGCGCCTGTCGCTGGCGGGGCACCTGCCGCCGCTGCTGCTGACCCCCGGCGACGGGCACCTGCTCTCCGGGAGGTGCCTCGGCGTCCCGCTCGGCGTCGTCGAAGGCACGAAGTGGGAGGCCCTCGAGGTGCCGCTGGAACCGGGCTGGTCCCTGCTGCTCTACACCGACGGCGTGTTCGAGGGCCGCGTCGGCGCCGGCTCCGAACGCCTCGGCCACGAGCGGATGGCCGACCTCGTGCTCGACATCCGCCACCACGACGGCCTCGGTGGCCGCGCCCTCCTCGACGAACTGATCGCCCGCGCCGAACGCCTCAACTCCGGCCCGCTGGACGACGACGTCGCCCTCGCCCTGCTCGACCACATCCCCGGGGAGAACGGCCGATGACCGGCACTGAGCGCGGCTGGCCGATCCGCCGCTGGCTGACCCTGCTCGCCCTGGTGGAGGCGGTGCTGCTGCTCGCGGCCCTGGCCGGCGGCGCGATCGCGCTGAGCAACCTCACCGACGCCCGCAACCGCCTGCTCGACGTCATCGGCGCCCAGCGGCTCGCCGCGATCCAGCTGTCGACGGCGCTGCTGAACCAGGAGACCGGCGTCCGGGGCTACCAGCTCGGCCGGCAGCCGGACTTCCTCGTGCCGTACAACGACGGCGTCCGCTCGCAGGCCGACGCCGTCACCCAGCTGCGGAAGCTCGGAGCGACCCCCGGCACGCAGATCGGTGACGACCTCGGCCGCGTGCTGGCGGCCGCGTCGGCCTGGCAGACGACGGTCGCGCCCACCATCACTCCGGGGGCGCCGCCGGTCACCCCGGCGCAGGCCGACCGCAGCCGGACCCAGTTCGACGCCGTGCGCCGCGCCCTCGACGCCCAGGCCGCCCACCTCACGACGCTGCGCGACGAGGGACGGGCCGAGCTGGACGGTGCGGCGAACTTCCTGACCGCGATGCTCGTCGCCGTCGCGGTGCTCATCGTGCTGCTGTTCGTCCTGCTGTTCCTCGGCCTGCGGCGCGTCATCACGCGGCCGATCCTGCGGCTGGCCGACGAGGTCCGGCAGGTCGCCGACCAGGACATCCACCGGCCGGTCCGCGGTGACGGGCCGAGCGAGCTGGTGCAGCTCGGCAGCGACGTCGAAGCCATGCGGCAGCGGATCCTCGACGAGGTGGCCGAGCTGGAGCGGGCGCACGCGCTCCTGGACCGGCGGACGCACGAGCTGGAGCGGTCCAACGCCGACCTGGAGCAGTTCGCGTACGTCGCTTCGCACGACCTTCAGGAACCGCTGCGCAAGGTGGCCAGCTTCTGCCAGCTGCTGCAGAAGCGCTACCAGGGCCTGCTCGACGAGCGCGGCGAGCAGTACATCGAGTTCGCCGTCGACGGCGCGAAGCGGATGCAGGTCCTGATCAACGACCTGCTGGCGTTCTCCCGCGTCGGCCGCAACCCGGGGGAGCACGTCGTCGTCCCGGCGGGCGAGCTGGTCGACGGCGCGCTCGCGAACCTCGAGGTCGCGCTCTCCCTCAGCGGCGGCCGGGTCGTCCACGACGACCTGCCGAAGGTCCGGGCCGAGCCGGCGCTGCTGACGGCCGTGTTCCAGAACCTCGTCGGCAACGCGCTGAAGTTCCACGGCGAGGCGCCGGCCGAGGTATGGGTCACCGCGGAGCGTGACGGCGACGACTGGGTGTTCTCGGTGCGGGACAACGGGATCGGCATCGAAGCGGAGTACGCGGAACGGATCTTCACGTTGTTCCAGCGGCTGCACACCCGCAGCGCGTACCCGGGCACGGGGATCGGGCTGGCCATGTGCCGCCGGATCGTCGAGTACCACGGTGGCCGGATCTGGCTCGACACCGAGAGCGACTCCAAGACCGGCGCGACTTTCCGGTTCACCCTGCCCGCTCGGCTCGAGCGCGGCGACGAGGAAGGGGGCGGCGCGTGAGCGAGGCGCTGGCACCGATCGACATCCTGCTCGTCGAGGACGACCCCGGCGACGTGCTGATGACGCAGGAGGCGTTCGAGCACCACAAGATCCGCAACGCGCTGCACGTCGTGAGCGACGGCGTCGAGGCGCTGCAGTTCCTGCGCCGTGAGGGGCGCTTCGCCGACGCGCCGCGGCCGGGGCTGATCCTGCTCGACCTCAACCTGCCCCGCAAGGACGGGCGTGAGGTCCTCGGCGAGATCAAGCAGGACCCGGCGCTGCGGTCGATCCCGGTGGTTGTGCTGACGACGTCGGAGGCGGAGGAGGACATCCTGCGCAGCTACGACCTGCACTGCAACGCCTACGTCACCAAGCCGGTCGACTTCGAGAAGTTCGTCGAGGTCGTCCGGCAGATCGACGACTTCTGGGTCACCGTGGTGCAGCTCCCGCACCGGTGACTTCCGGCGTGGCGCGGTGGCCGTGATTGAGGCACGATAAGGGGCCGTGAGCCCTTCTTCCCGGGACCTCCCCGCGACCGAGCTGGCGGCCACGCTCGACTGGCGGGGCGAGTGCGCCGTGCTGTCCGTGGCGGGCGAGATCGACCTGCTCAGCGCGCCGGAGTTCGAGGAAGTCGTCGGCAGCGTGCTCGCCGGCCGGCCCGAGGTGCTGGTGGTCGACCTGCGCGGGGTGACGTTCTTCTGCTCGGCGGGCCTGCAGGTGCTCGCGGCCGCGCACCGCAAGCTGGCGGAGCGCGCGCTGCGCGTGGTGAGTGATTCGCCGGTGACGTCGGGACCGCTGACGACCACCGGGCTGGACACGTGGATCGGCGTCCACCCCACCGTCGACGAAGCCCTCCGGACGTGACGGCCCCGGGGCAGGGGAGAAAGGCGAACCCGATGCACGAATCCGCCGGGTCGGCGGCCCCGTTCCGCCGTCACGGCGTCGCGGCCGCACCCGCGGCGCTGCGGCGCCTGCGGCACGACCTGACGGCGTGGGTCCTGGCGGCGGGCGTCGAGCCGGACCGGGCCCAGGACATCGTGCTGGCGAGCTACGAAGCCCTGGCGAACGTGGCCGACCACGCCTACCACGGCTCGGGCTCGGGCTCGGTGGACCTCGACGCGGCGATCCACGCGGACCGCATCGAAGTGGTGATCACCGACCACGGCCAGTGGCGCACCCCGGTCCCCGACCCCCGCCCGGTTTCCCTGCGGGGCCGGGGCTTGATGTTGTTGCGGGCGAGCGCGGACCGAGCGGACATCTCGTCGGGTGACGAGGGCACGGTGGTCACCCTGGCCTGGGACCTGGACGCCCTGCGCAGCTGAGGGTTCCTGTCGATGCTGGCCCTGCCAGCTTTCGTCGCTACTGCGGCGCCGGTCAGCGTTTCGCCGCCGACGTCGGCCTCGTCGACAGTCGCCCCGAACAGCACCGGCTACCTCGCGAAGAAGATCGGTGAAGGAGCCGGCCTCGGGTCGGACACCGAAGTCACGGACTGGTGCGTCTTCGCGATGCCGGACGCGTCGGGAAAGCTGCAGCTCAAGGGCGAGGGCATGGATAACGTCATGGGCTGGGATCGGCCGTTCTGAGCCCGAAAGCAAGACGGGCCCGCAGCCAGCCGGCTGCGGGCCCATCCAGCTTCGAGAGCGTTACCGGTGCGCCACGGCCCCGGTCTTCGGGTCGAGCGGCAGCTTGCCCGCCTGCGGCCACCAGAAGTCGAACATCCCCGACAGCGAGTTCGCCCGTGCGTCGAACGAGCTGTCACCGACGCGGCCCGCGAACCAGTTGTCCTCGATGAACCGCAGCACCGAGGTCTGGTCCGTCGGCGTGTGGTCGACGTGGTTCACCTTGCTGTACGGCGAGATCACCAGCAGCGGCAGGCGCGGGCCGTAACCGCAGCGGTCGGCGTAGCTGCCCACCTTCGTCGGCTTCGCCGTGCAGACCGCCTGGTCCTGCGCGGCGTCGTGCGAGCCGT
Source organism: Amycolatopsis heterodermiae (assembly GCF_034929455.1). Classification (NCBI taxonomy): domain Bacteria; kingdom Bacillati; phylum Actinomycetota; class Actinomycetes; order Pseudonocardiales; family Pseudonocardiaceae; genus Amycolatopsis; species Amycolatopsis heterodermiae. The sequence goes on along the minus strand of NZ_JAYFSI010000001.1, from coordinate 128,945 downwards.
TGAGGACCGACGACGCCTGGTGGTCGTACCAGCCGTCCGAGTCGTCGTAGGCCAGGACGATGGCCGTCGAGCGCCAGTCCGGGGACTGCTGGATCTTGTTGATCTCGCCGACCACGAACTGCTGCTCGTCCAGCGGGTCCGAGTAGCCCGCGTGGCCGTCCTGGTACTCCGGCGCCTTCAGGAAGCTCACCGCGGGCATCGAGCCGGCCCGCAGCGAGTCGTTGAAGTCCGAGACGTCGTACTGGTGGTTCGCGCGGTCGGTCTGGCCGATCGCCTGCACCGAGGACGGCGGCAGGTGCTTCGGGTTCGCCGTCGACTTGTAGTACTGGAACGGCTCGTGGTGCGGGCTGTAGTCCACCGCGGCCGCGCCGCCGACGTTGGTGTGCGTGGCGCCGCAGACCGCGTAGCCGTTGGCCGAGCTCGTCGGGCGGAAGCCGCCCTGGAACCAGCCCCACGTGACGTGGCGCTGGTTGAGCAGGTCACCGACGTTGCGGCCGCTCAGCGTGGCCAGGTTGTCCGTGCTCGTGTGGTTCTTGTCCGAGCAGTCGTCCCACGCCGGGTCCGGGTCGTTGATGACCGTGCCGACGCCCTTCGCGTCCGGCGAAACGACGGCGTAGGCGTCGGTCGTCGGTTCGTGCGTCACCGACGTGACCGCCTGCGCGCCGTGCGTCTGGCCCGAGATGAGGTTCAGCGCGCCGGGCGTCGACGGCCCGAACACCGTGTTGAACGAGTTGTCGTTCAGCGCGTAGTGCTGCGCGTAGTTCCACATGCCCGTGACGGTGTTGCCGTCGTAGTAGTCCATCACCAGGCCGGGCTCGCCGAACAGCACCGGCTGGCCGGTGCACTTGTCCGTCTCGGTCTTCTCGACGAACTTGTCCATCTTGCCGCCGTTGAAGGCGGCCTGCTCCGCGCCGTAGTTGTGGTTCTGGTCGCAGGTCAGCGCCTGCTCGTGCGTGAGCCGCTTCGGGTCGTACGCGTTGGGGTTGTTCGTCAGCAGCTTGTGGTCCAGGCCGTTGACCTTCGGGGTGTTGCGCGCGGCCTGGAACGGCGTGCCGTCCGTGTTCGCCGCGTTCGGGTAGGTGCCGAAGTAGTGGTCGAACGAGATGTTCTCGCCGAAGATGACCACGACGTGCTTGATCGGCGTCGCGGTCGGGATCCACTGCGCCGGGAACGGGTGCAGTGGCTGGGCTTCCGCGGTGCTCGCCGCGGATCCGGTGACGACGGCCAGCGCGGCCACCGAGGCGAGTGCCCCGGCGCCGATCAGCCCGCGCCGCCGCCGGCGGGATCTGGTGTCCACTGAGGATTCCTCCTGGATTTTCGTGGTGGGAGTTGCGTCAGGTGAGCAGGGAACGCCCGTAGTGGTCCTGCGGGCCGGTGACGCCTGGCAGCGCGAAGAAGTAGCCGCCGCCGAACGGGGAGATGTAGTCGACCAGCGGCTCGTCGGCCAGCCGGGTCTGGACCGCCTCGAACTGGCGCTCCAGATCCTGCTGGTAGCAGACGAACAGCAGGCCCATGTCGAGGTTGCCGTTGCTGTCGACACCGCGGTCGTAGTTCACCGCGCGCCGCAGGATCCGGCTGTTGTCGGTCTCAGGAGTGCGCGGGTTCGCTTTCCGGATGTGGCTGGTCAGCGGGATGACCGTGCCGATCGGGTCCTCGGCGTACCGCGGGACGTCCTTCTCGTCGGTCCCGTCGAGCGGGGCGCCGGTGTCACGGCGGCGGCCGAACATGTTCTCCTGCTCGGTCAGCGAAACCCGGTCCCAGAACTCCACCAGCATCCGGATCAGCCGGACGACCTGGTAGCTGCCGCCCGCCGTCCAAGCGGGTTCGCCGCCGCCGGACGTCCACAAGAGACTGTCCAGTTCGGACCCTTCCGGGTTCGCGGTGCCGTCCTTGAAGCCCATCAGGTTCCGCGGGGTGCCGGACGGGCGCGGCGGCGAGCTGAACCCGTTCATCCGCCAGCGCAGCTGCATGCCGCCGCGGGTCGCGCGGGTGATGTCGCGCAGGGCGTGCAGCACCGTGTCGTTCGCGTTCGCCGAGAGGGTGAGGCTCAGGTCGCCGTGGCACTGGGCCGGGTCCAGCGCGTCGTTCGGGAACATCTTCATCGGCTTCAGCTTGGCGGGCTTGAGCTTCGCCAGCCCGAACCGGTCGTCGAACAGCGACGCGCCGGCCCCGAGGATCACGCCGAGGTCGCCACCCGGCACGACCGGCCCGAGCACCCCCGAGTCGGCGGGCGGCCCGGTGATCCCGAGGGCCGCGGGCGCCCCACCACCGGTGAGGAACCGCGCCCGGTCGGTGATGGTGCGGAAGAGGTCGGTCAGCTCGGCCTTCGACTCCGCGACGACGTCGAACGAGGCCACGATCGTCTGGGTCGGCGGCGTCCGCAGGATCGCGGCCTGGTTGGCGCCGTGAAAGGGCACCGGCGAGGTGCTGTCGGTGACTCCGGCAGACGCCCCGAGCCCGGCTCCAGCGGCGACGGTCAGCCCAGCACCCATCGCGGCCCGGCGCAGGAAGGACCGGCGAGGCAGGCCCGGTGCGGCGGCCGGGTGCGGCACGGGACAACGAGGCTGGTCGCTCACGAGACCCTCCTCGGCTCGGCGATCGCCGCGATCGGGGCCAGCAGCTCGGTCAGCTCGCTCACGTCCGCGTTCAGCTTCTGCCGCTGCTTCGAGTCCAGCTGGGCCAGCGGGGTCCACGAGCCGTCCGGGTGGTGGGTGGCGTCCAGGGCCGTCTGGGTGCGGGTCAGCCAGCTGTCCAGCTTCGGCAGCTGCTGGTAGCGCGGGGTGAGCAGCGGACGCAGGACGTCCAGCACGGCCCGGGTGCCGTCGAGGTTCGCCCGGGCGGTGGCGAGGTTCGTGCCGCTGCCGTAGTCGGTGCGGCCCGTGAGTTCGAACTGCAGCGTGTTCTCCATGATCTCGTGCGCGCGCAGGGCGAGGTCGTTGCCGTCGACCTGGCTGTCGCCGAAGGCCGCCTGCAGCGCGTGGGCGTCGGTGTCCAGCTGGTCGGCGACGCCGGCGAGCGCGCCGAGGTCCTCGCCGTGCCAGAGGCCGGACTCGAGGCGGTGGAAGCCGGTGAAACCCTCGTCCGCGGTGCCGCCGGGGAGGCCTTCGGCGGTGCCGTTGAGCGCGCCGTCGGAGTCGCCGAACGCGTCGTACGCGGCCCCGAGCCGCTCGTAGGTCAGGTGCGCGGTCAGCCAGGCCGATTCGCTCGCGGTGCGATCGCCGCCGTGGACGGCGTTCTTCAGCGCGCCGGTGTTCGCGACCAGCTCGCCGAGGCCGGTGGTGACGTGCTGCTGGTACGCCTTGAGCGGCCCGAGCAGGTCGTTGTGCGTCACCGGCGCGACGCCCGGCCCGGTGCGCTCGGCACCGCCGCTGACCTGCGCGACCGGCCCGACGATCGCGCTCGCGTCCTCGGGCAGGCAGCGGAACGCGTAACTGCCGTTGCCGAGGTTGACCTGCAGCGGCCGGGTGGTCGCCGGGCCGAGCCCCTCGACCTCGCCGTAGATCACGCCGGTGGCGGGGTCGATGAGGTCGACCTCGGCGGTCACCGAGCCGGTGTTGTGCAGGCGGAACGTCTGCGGGCCGGGTTTCGGGGCCTCCCAGCCGGTGCCGCACGACGAGCGCGAGATCGCGATCTCCGGGTCCTGCGCCTCGGCGTCACGCGGCCAGAACACCACGGCGGCGCCGGCCACGACGGCGAGGGCGACCACCGCCACGATCCAGCGAGTACGCACTGACCCCGGCACGCACGCTCTCCCGTCACTCGATCGGACCATTCTCGGCACGGATTATGCGAGCCTAACGCCCGGAAAACCGCATCCGATGGGGCCGTGAGGAGGGAATTCACCCGGACTTCAGCCGGCCGCCCACGAAAGGGGGAGAATCCGGACGTTTCCCTGTGGGAGAAGTGTCGCGTTCGGACGGTTCGCCCGATAAGTCGTGGTCACGTAAGGGGAGCGCCGGTCTCCAGGAGCGTCTTCAGGCTCGACAGCAGCGCGGGCCAGCCCTCACTGCAGATCGAGAGGGTGGAGCTGTCGTCGAAGCCGTCGTGCAGCACCGTCAGCCCTTGCTGCGGCTTTCATTGCGCAGTTTCGCCAATGTCTCGTCATCGACGCCCGCGCTCTTCGCCCATTGCGGCGTGAAGGTGTGCCAGGTGTAGGAAAGCCGTCGAAAAGGGCTAGGATTCGACGACGACCTGCGCTTGCCAGAGCTTTCGGGAGTGGTGCCGATGTAGGTCGTGTACGCGAATTCGTTCATCGGTGCGGACTCTCCCGCAGGGTCTGGCCGTTGCGTTCGTTGAGCACGTCCAGCAGCTGACGGCGGCTGGACCTACGGAAAACGGACCACTGCGATACCGGCCAGCACGAAGAACACCAGGATCACCAAAGTGCTCGTCTGCCCGCCGGAGGAATGGGTCACGACCTGGTCGACCGTGCCGGTCAGGCGGACCCCGCAGTCGGCGACCACCGTGTGCGGCCCGGCCTCGATCCGCGTGAACTGGACCGGCGCGGTGAACGCGCCGGTGCTGTCGGCGTAGGCGGAGCCGACCTCGGTGCCGTCGGCCGTCAGCGTCACCGTCCGGCCCGGCTGGCAGCCCTTCCCGGACGCCGACAGCTCGTCGCCGGGCTGGACGCTCGGCCGGTCGAGCACCAGCTCACCCGGCTTCGGCTCGGTGCTGGTGGTCGCCGGCGTCGTGCCGGGCGTGGTGGGAGTGGTCGACGTCGGGGGTGTGGTCGTGGTGGTCGGCGGGGGCGTCGTCGTGGTGGCGGGCGTGGTCGTCGGACCGCCGGGCTTGGACGGCGTGGTCGTGACGGGCGGCGGCGTGACCGGCGTGGTGGTCGGCGGCGGTGGCGGGGTCGTGCTGGGCGAGCCGACCACGGTGAAGCGGCTCGCCCCGGTGAGCGGCTGCTTGGTCCGGGCGTTGGTGCACGTGCCGGTGACCGGGTAGGTCCCGGGCTGCGCGCCGGCGGGCACCGTCGCCGCGACCGTGCCGGAGGTCTGCTGGACGGAGGCGCCCGTCGACCACGTCGGCGTGCCGTTCCAGGAAAAGGTGATCGGCCCGCCGCAGGGGGAGAAGTTCCACGAAATAGTAAAAGCGCTGCCGGCCTTACCGCTCGACGGTTTCAAACCAACTGTCGCCGTGTACGGTGATTGTGCGCTGGCGTTCCACGCGAACGTGAGCAGGAGCAACGCCCCGGCCACGGTGCCGAAAAACAACCGAACCACGTAACGCATCGGAACGTCCCTCCCCGGGTGTGTGGTCGCTGTAGCATTCCGCACGAGTCGGATTAAGCAAGTAGGGGATGCCCAATGGGACGTGTCATCGCGGCGGGGGTTGCGTTGGGTTTGTGCGTGGTGCTGCTCGGCGCGCCACCCGCCTCGGCGGAGTCCGGTTCGCTCGGGCTGGACGTGTCGATCGACGACCGGCCGATCGCGGACGCCACCGTCCCGATCGACCCGGCGAACCAGGTCAAGCTCGAGGTCGTGGCCACCAACACCGGCAACGCGCCGGTGAAGGTCCGCAGCGTGCGCCTCTCCGGCGTCGCCCTCGCGCTCACCTTCTTCGCCTACGACACGACCGCGCCGTTCGAGGTGCCGGCGCGGGGCCGGGTGACCCGGACGTTCGTGCTCGACCTCGGCGACCTGTCCGGGCAGGCGACCGGGCTGCTGCCGTCGTCGGTGGAGCTGCTCGACGCCCAGCGCGCGACGCTCGGCGAAGCCACCACGGTCGCCGACGTCCGCGGCTCGTTCTGGTCGGTCTACGGCGTCTTCGGCCTGGCGATGCTGGTGCTCACGATCCTGGCCTGGCTGACGGCACTGCTCGCGCTGGCGCGCCACCGCCTGGCCGCCAACCGCTGGCGCCGCGGCCTGCGGTTCCTGCCCGCCGGGTTCGGCACCGGCCTGGTCGCGGTGATCACGCTGTCCGTGCTGCGGCTGGTGCCGCCGGAACCGGCGATCGAGATCCCGGTGGTGCTCGGCGCCGCGGCGATCGCGTTCCTGCTGGGCTACCTGACGCCGAACCCGGTGAAGCCGGCGCCCGAGCCCGGCTACGAGGGCATCGGTGACGCCACCGTCCGGATGCGCGTCCCGGCGACCCGGGACGTCACCCGATGAGCGCACCGGCGGACCTCGTCGCCGCGCTCCCGCAGTACGACATCGGCGCCGAGATCGGCGAGGGCGGCATGGGTGTCGTGTTCGCCGGGACGCACCGGACGCTGGGCCGCAGCGTCGCGATCAAGCAGCTGCCCTGGGACATCCTCAACCACGCGGCGAGCAGCGAGCTGTTCGACCGCGAGGCCCGGGTGCTGGCCAGCCTGGACCACCCGCACATCGTGCCGGTGTACGACTACGTCCGCACCGGCCGCGAGCACCTGCTGGTGATGGAACGGCTCGACGGCGGCACCGTGCACAGCCGGTTCCACGGCGGCGGCGTCAGCGGCGAGCAGGCGTGCGCGATCGGCCTGGCGATGCTCGCCGGGCTGCACGCGGCGCACCGGGCCGGCGTGCTGCACCTCGACGTCAAGCCGCGGAACCTGCTCTTCACCACCCAGGGCGTGATGAAGGTGGCCGACTTCGGCATCGCGCGCGTCATCAGCGAAGGCGCCACGCTCGTCACGCACGGCGGCGAGATCCTCGGCACCCCGGCCTACATCGCGCCGGAGCAGGCGATGGGCAACGCGCTGAGCCCGGCGGCCGACGTCTACGCGGCCGGCACGGTGCTCTACGAGCTGCTGTCCCGGCAGCTGCCGTTCGACAACACCCGCGGCGCGATCAGCATGATGCGCCAGCACATGTTCACCGACCCGCGGCCGATCGCCGGGGTGCCGATCCCGATCGCGGCCGTGATCATGCGCAGCCTGGCGCGTGAACTCGATGCGCGTTATCGGGAAGCCGAATCCTTCGCCGCCGACCTGGCGAGCGCCGCCACCGCCGTCTACGGCCCGGGCTGGCTCGAACGCGCGGGTGTGCCGGTGCTGCACCTGACGCCCCGGGTGATCGCCGGGCTCAACTCGCCGACGGCGCCGGCCCCGCCGTCGGACGCCCGGACACGGCCGGTCCAGCGTCCGTCCGCTCCGGACCCGACGCTGTCCGCGACGCGGGTCCCGCGGCAGCCCGAACCCGAGCCGCGCCCGGCGTCCACCCTGTGGTTCCGGCTCGCGGCGGCCGCCGCCGCGGTCGTGCTGGTGGTGCTCGCGCTGCTCAACCCGGAACGGCTGCCGCACCAGGCGTCACCCACGCTGAAACTGGGCGACGCGCCCGTGTCGGCGCCGGTCGAGGTGGACCTGAGCAAGCCGCTGACGGTGACCGGCCCCGGCAACCCCGGCCGGGTCGCGCTGGACCTGTCCGCGGCGGGGATCCCGCTCGGCTCCGCCGAGACGACGTCCAAGGCCGCGGGCAACGGCTTCACCGCGCAGCTCGAACTGCCGGGCCTGGCGCGGTGGATCGTGGGCGGCGCGGTCTCCGCGACCATCCAGACGGGGACCGTCACCCAGACGTTCACGCTGCTCACGTCGCAGCACCCGCTGGCCAGCGCGATGGGCGCGGGCAGCCTCATCCTGGCGCTGTTCGCGCTCGCCTACCTGGAGTCGGTGCTGCGCACCATCCGCAACGGCCACCGCGGGCGGGGTTCGCTGTTCGCCGGGCCGGTGCTCGGGATCCTGTTCGGCGCGGCGCTGTGGCTGTGCGTCTCGGTGCTGCGCGTGCACGAACCGTCACCGGGCTTCGGCGCCGGGTGCGCAGTGGCGGGCGCGGTCGCGGCCGGGTTCGTCGTGGTGGCGGCGCGGCGGCGCCGGGCGTCCACAGTGGCCAGTCGTTAGGAGATTCAGTCGACCATCCGCACGGTGACGTGCGGGCTGTAGGACTTGCGGCGGCTCCACCCGAGTTCGGCGCACAGGCTCAGCTGGATCGAGCGGTCGGCGGGCGCCCAGTAGCCGGTGCGGACGAAGTAGCCCTCCATCGTGTTGAGCGCGCCGAGGCTCTTGCGCGCCGAGCACATTTCCCAGCCCCACTGCCGCCCGGTCTTCTCGACGCCGTTGCGGCGCACGGACAACCGCGGGTTGCCGACCGCGCGGATGTCGGCGTCCCCGTGGGAGACGTAGACGACGCCGTCGATCTTGTAGAACCGGTTGTTGTCCAAGAGGGTCACCTGACCGGAGAGGGTGACCTCGACCCGGCCGCCGTCGTCGCCGGTGAGTGTCCAATCGAGACAGTATTCCTGGAGTGGGAGTTCCAGCGACTGGGTCATGATGCCTTTCCCCTGTTCTAGCCGTGGCGTCCCTTCCAGAAGATAGGGATTTTCCGGACGCCGGGAAGAGGCGCGGGCGATCTTCACCCGAAGCGGTTCCGGTTCTCGGATGCCCTGTCGCGCATGGGTTTTCAGGCGAGTGGGTGAAGGTGGACACGGCACGTGAGAACCGGCCCCACCTAGGAGTGGTTGTGCCTCCTCGGGTGCTCTCTGTAGATGCGGTCGTTACTGAATGTGATCAAAGGTAAAGGAACCATTACCTTCGGCGGAACGTTGTGCCGGGCATGAGCGAGCCCACTGTCATCGAGCTCGGACCCCGTGACCTGCTCGTCGTCGCCGGGCTGCCGGGCGCGGGCAAGACCACGATGCTCCGCCACGCGGCGGAGGGCCTGCCGGTGCTCGACTCCGACCAGGTCCGGGCGAGGCTGGCGACGGTCCTGCCGGAGGCGGTGCCGTACCGCTGGTACCGCCCGCTGGTGCACGCGGGCCACCGGCTGCGGATCGTGGGGAGGGCCATCTCGGCGGACGGCCCGCTGGTGGTCCACGAGCCGTCGACGCGCGCGTCGACCCGCGCGCTGCTGGCCCTGGTCGGCCGGCTGACGGGACGTTCGATGCGGCTGCTGTTCCTGGACGCCACGGCCGAGCAGGCGTTGGAGGGTCAGCGCAGCCGAGGCCGGATGGTGCGGCCGAGGTCGTTCGAGCGGCACGTCCGGCGGATCGGGAAGTGGCGGCAGGAGCTGCTCGCGGAGCAGGTGCCGCCGGGGTGGCGCAGCGTCCGGGTGATCGACCGAGCCGCAGCCCGCCGCACCCGCCTGGTGGCTCGATTGCTGGTCGGCTGTTAGCAGGGCTGGCTGAGTGGGCGCTGGTTCTGCCTGGTTGGCGCGAGGTTCGAGTGGATGCCCGGGCGGCGCGGGCTCGGGGTGCCCGGGCGCGCTGGCCTGGAATGCCACCTGGGCGGTGAGGGTGAGGCTTGTGCACCCGAGCGGTGCGGGCCAGTCGGTTAGTGGACCGTGCGAACCTGAGGCGCGGCCCTGGGTGCACTCCCAGACGATCAAGCAAACCGGCTCCCCAGCACGCGCGGCCGGTGGGCCGGTCACCCCCGCGGCTGCTCGTTGGTCTGGACATTTTACCTATTGGTCTAGACAATAGACCCCTCCGCGGTGCGACCGCGTCCCCACTGGAGGACTCGATGAGGCGTTCCAGATTCTCCGTTGCCCTCGCCGCCTTCGCGCTGGCGCTCTCCGGTCTGGTGGCCGGTGGAGGCACCGCCGGTGCGGCCAACTTGCTCACCAATCCCGGGTTCGAGGCCGGGTCGCTTTCCGGCTGGACGTGCTCCGGTGGCTCGGCCGTGACGACCCCCGTGCACTCCGGCGGGTACGCCCTCGCCGCCACTCCGGCCGGTTCCGACTACGCCCAGTGCGCGCAGACCGTGTCCGTCCTGCCGAACACCACCTACACCGTGTCCGCCTGGGTCCGTGGCAACCCCGTCTACCTGGGCATCACCGGCGGCGCGTCGACCTGGTCGGGCAACGCCGGCGCCTACAACCAGCTTTCGCTGTCCTTCACCACCGCCGCGAGCCAGACGTCGGCCCAGCTCTACCTGCACGGCTGGTACGGCGCCGGCACCTACTACGCCGACGACGTCATCCTCGACGGGCCCGGTGGCAGCACTCCCGGCACGCCCGGCGCGCCGGGGAACCCGGCAGTCGGCGCCGTCACGGCGTCCTCCATCGCCCTGAGCTGGGGTGCGAGCGCCGGTACCGTCACCGGCTACCGGGTCTACGAGGGCAGCACGCTCCGTACGACTGTCACCGGAACGAGTGCCACCCTTACGGGGTTGACCGCGTGCTCGACGCACAGCTACACCGTCGCCGCCTACAACACCGCCGGTGAATCACCGCGCAGTGCGACGGCCACCGGCAGTACCACCGGCTGCGTCGACACCGGCCTGCCGAAGCACTCCCTGATCGGTTACCTGCACTCGAGTTTCGCGAACGGGTCCGGGTACGTCCGGATGGCCGACGTCCCCGCGGCCTGGGACATCATCGACCTGTCCTTCGGCGAGCCGACGTCGGTGACGTCCGGTGACATCCGCTTCAACCGCTGCTCGGCCGCCGAGTGCCCGAACGTCGAGAGTGACGCCGACTTCATCGCCGCCATCCGCGCGAAGCAGGCGCAGGGCAAGAAGGTGCTGATCTCGATCGGCGGCCAGAACGGCCAGGTCCAGCTGACCACGACCACCGCGCGCGACGCGTTCGTCAGCTCCGTCTCGGCGATCATCGACAAGTGGGGGCTCAACGGCCTCGACGTCGACTTCGAGGGCCACTCGCTGTCGCTCAACGCCGGCGACACCGACTTCCGCAACCCGACCACGCCGGTGATCGTCAACCTGATCTCCGCGCTGAAGACGCTGAAGGCCAAGTACGGCTCGGGTTTCGTGCTGACGATGGCGCCGGAGACGTTCTTCGTGCAGGTCGGCTACCAGTTCTACGGCGGCACGAGCGGCGGTGACGCGCGGACCGGCGCGTACCTGCCGGTGATCCACGCGCTGCGCGACTCGCTGACCGTGCTGCACGTCCAGGACTACAACTCCGGCCCGGTCATGGGCCTGGACAACCAGTACCACACCATGGGCGCCGCGGACTTCCCGATCGCGATGGGCGACATGCTCAAGGCCGGTTTCAGCGTGGCGAACACCGGCCAGTTCTTCCCGGGCCTGCGGCCGGACCAGATCGCGGTCGGGCTGCCGGCGGCGGTCAGCGCCGGCAACGGCTACCTCGCGCCGTCCGTCGTCCAGACGGCGGTGACCTGCCTGGCCAAGGGCACCGGCTGCGGCTCGTACACGCTGCGCGGCGGCGCGTCGCCGGCGCTGCGCGGGCTGATGACCTGGTCGATCAACTGGGACAAGTACTACAACTGGGAGTTCCAGAACAACCACGAGCCGTTCCTGAACGCCCTGCCGTGACACGTCGCGGTGTGCCCCGCCTGTGGGTGGGGCACACTGCCTGACGTGGTGCTAGTGACATGGTAAAGCGCGCGCACGGCGAGTCCGTGCTGTCGCGCGTCGTCCGCATCTTCGAGACGTTCGGGCCGGACACCCCGGCGCTGCGGGTGTCCGACGTCGCGCGGCGCGCGGACCTGCACGTCGCGACGGCGTCGCGGCTGATCGACGAGCTGGTCGGGCACGGCTGGCTGCGGCGTGATCCCGACCGGCAGGTCCGGGTGGGTGTCCGATTGTGGGAGCTGGCGTCCCGGGCGTCGCCGACGCTCGGGCTGCGGGAGGCGGCGCTGCCGTTCATGGAGGACCTGCACGCCGTCGTCGGGCACCACACGCAGCTCGCGGTGCTGGAAGACCGCGAAGTGCTGTTCGTCGAACGGCTTTCGGCGCCCGGCGCGATCGTCAACGTGACGCGCGTGGCCGGGCGGCTGCCGCTGCACGCGTCGTCGTCCGGGCTCGTGCTGCTCGCGCACGCACCGGCGGAGCTGCAGGAAGACGTGCTGGCCTCGCCACTGCCGGCGTACCGCCGCACCAAGCTCACCGAACCGGCGCGGCTGCGGCGGTTCCTCGCCGACGTCCGCCGCGACGGCTACGCGTACTGCGCGGGCTTCATCGACGAGGAGACCACCGGCATCGCGGTACCGCTGCGCGGGCCGGACGGTGACGTCGTCGCGGCGCTGTCGGTGATCGTGCCCAACGACCGCAATGCGCGGATGCAGATCCCGGCCCTGCGCGCGGCGGCGCGCGGTATCTCGCGGACAATCTCTCATTGAATGAGAATGCCCTGGTGCAGGGCGCGCGGTCGGCGTCATCCTCGGGGTTCGGTCACCGAAAGGACGTTCCGCGTGCGCACCCAGGTCGTCATCGTCGGCGCCGGCCCGGCCGGGCTGCTGCTGTCCCACCTGCTCGGCCTCGAGGGCATCGACTCGGTGCTGCTCGAACGGCAGACTCCGGAGTACGTCCAGGCCCGCATCCGTGCAGGCATCCTCGAGGCGGGCACGGTCGAGCTGCTCCGCGACACCGGCCTCGGCGACCGGCTCGACGCGGAAGGCATGGAACACCGCGGGATCCACCTGCAGTGGCCGGGAAACCGGCACCACCTGGACTTCGTCGACCTCACCGGCCGGTCCGTGACGGTCTACGGCCAGACCGAGGTGACCAAGGACCTGATGGCCGCGCGGGAAAAGGCCGGGCGGCCGGCGTTCTACTCCGCTTCCGAGGTCGAGCTGCACGACGTCACGGGATCGCCATTCGTGACCTTTGTGGACGGTGACGGCCACGCGCAGCGGATCGACGCGGACGTCGTCGTCGGCTGCGACGGGTTCCACGGGCCGAGCCGTGATTTCGTGCCGCGGCAACAGGTGTGGGAGCGGGCCTACCCGTTCGCGTGGCTGGGAGTGCTGGCCGACGTCGCGCCGTCGACGGACGAGCTGATCTACGCCTGGCACCCGGACGGGTTCGCCATGCACAGCATGCGTTCGCCGCACGTCAGCCGGTTCTACCTGCAGGTGGCGCCGGACGAGGACATCGCGCGGTGGAGCGACGACCGGATCTGGACGGCGCTGTCGGAGCGGCTCGGCGTCCCGGGCTGGACGCTGCACACCGGCCCGATCACGGAGAAGAGCGTGCTGCCGATGCGCAGCTTCGTGACGACCCCGATGCGGCACGGAAACCTTTACCTGGCCGGGGATGCGGCCCACATCGTCCCGCCGACGGGCGCCAAGGGCCTCAACCTCGCGGTGGCCGACGTCGCGCTGCTTTCCACGGCGCTCACGGCTTCCTTCCAGGGTGACGACGACCTCGTCGACGCCTATTCGGAGACGGCCCTGCGGCGGGTCTGGCGCTGCACGCACTTCTCGTGGTGGATGACGTCGATGCTCCACCGCCACGGCGACGACTTCGACGCGCAGCTCCAGCTCTCCCAGCTCCAGCGCACGGTGACGTCGGAAGCCGCGGCGACCGAGCTGGCCAACAACTACGCCGGCCTCCCGCTGTAGACCACGCACCCTTGACGCACGGCTCCGGCTCCCGCACTATGCCTTGAGTAATTCGTATTACTCCGGCGGCGTGGCGAGATCGGGAAGGCTCATGAGGGAACTGGACACGGAGATTCTGGTGGTCGGCGGCGGGCTCGGCGGGGTTGCCGCGGCTCTCGCCGCCGCCAAGGCCGGGCGGCGCGTGGTGCTCACCGAGGCGACCGACTGGCTCGGCGGGCAGCTGACCGCGCAGGCCGTGCCGCCCGACGAGAACCCCTGGATCGAACGCTTCGGGTCCACGCGCACCTACCGTGAGCTGCGGGAAGGCATCCGCGGCTACTACCGGCGCCACTACCCGCTGCGGGCCGAGGCCGCGCGGCAGGCCGAGATGAACCCCGGGGCCGGGAAGGTCAGCAAGCTCTGCCACGAACCGCGCGTGGCGCTCGCCGTCGTCGAGAGCCTGCTCGCGCCGCACGTCAGCGCCGGGCGGATCCGCGTGCTGCTCGAACACCGGCCCGTCGACGCCGTGACCAGCGGCGATCGGGTCGATGCGGTGACCCTCCAGGACCACCACGGAGAGCGGGTCACCGTCAAAGCCCAGTACGTCCTCGACGCCACCGAGGACGGCGACCTGCTGCCGCTCACCGGCGCCGAGCACGTCACCGGGGCCGAAGCGCAGAGCGAGCACGGCGAACCCCATGCCCCGGCGGAAGCCGATCCCGCCAACCTGCAGGGGATCACCTACTGCTTCGCCGTTTCGCACCACGAGGGTGAGCACCACGTCATCGACCGGCCCGCGATGTACGGCTTCTGGCGCGACTACCAGCCGGACTTCTGGCCCGGCCCGCTGCTCGGCTTCGTCGCCCCGGACCCGCGGACGCTCGAGCCGGTCAAGCGCACCTTCGTGCCGAACCCGGCCGGCGACCCCCTGGCCGTCAGCGCCGACCAGAGCGCCGACGCGGGGGACAAGGAACTCTGGTCGTTCCGCCGCATCCTCGCCCGCGGCCTGCACGTCGACGGCGCCTTCGACTCCGACATCACCCTGGTCAACTGGCCGCTCAACGACTACTGGCTCAAACCCGCGCTCACCATCCCCGGCCACGCCACCGAGGCGGAAGTGACGGAAGCGCACCGCGAAGCCAAGCAGCTCAGCCTGTCCGTCCTGTACTGGCTGCAGACCGAGGCGCCCCGCGCGGACGGTGGCACCGGCTTCCCCGGCCTCAAGCTGCGCCCCGACGTCACCGGCACCGACGACGGCCTCGCGAAGTCCGCGTACGTCCGGGAAGCGCGGCGCATCAAGGCCGTCACGACCGTCACCGAGCACGACGTCTCGGCCGAGATCCTCGGGGTCGACGGCCGGGTGCGGCGCGCGGACGCCGTCGGCGTCGGGAGCTACCGGATCGACCTGCACCCGTCGACCGGCGGCGACAACTACGTCGACGTCGCGAGCGTGCCCTACGAGATCCCGCTCGGTGCGCTGCTGCCCGTCCGCGTCACCAACCTGCTGCCCGCGGGCAAGAACATCGGCACCACGCACATCACCAACGGCTGCTTCCGGCTCCACCCGGTCGAGTGGAACATCGGTGAGGTCGCGGGGATGCTCGCCGCGTTCGCCGTGCGCGAGGGCGTCGAGCCGCGGGCCGTGCAGGCCGACGGCCGGCTCTTCGAGGAGTTCGCGCGCGAGCTGGACGCTGCCGGGGTGGAACGCCGGTGGCCGGAAGTGCGGGGGTACTGAGGTGCCGCCTGTAAGGTCCCGGGCAGTCGCGCTGGAGGGAGTCATCGATGACGGCGGGTTCGGGCCGGGTCACGCAGGCCCAGGTGGCACGCCTGGCCGGCGTCTCGCAGGCCGTCGTTTCGATGGTCCTGAACGGCTCCGACAGCCTGCGCATCACCCCCGAGACCCGCGAACGCGTGCAGCAGGTGCTCCGCGAAACCGGGTACACCGTGGACATCATGGGCCGGCGCCTGCGCGGCAAGTCCAACCAGATCCTCGGTGTGTTCACCTACGAGTCGGTGTTCCCGTCCGGCGTGGCCGACTTCTACCGCCCGTTCCTGCTCGGCATCGAGGAGGAGGCCGAGGCCCAGGGCTTCGACCTGCTGCTGTTCACCAGCGGTGGCCGCCGCGACGGGCGCCGCCGCATCTACGACCAGGGCACGAACCGGTTGCGCATCGCCGACGGCTCGATCCTGCTCGGCCGGCACAACGACCCGCAGGAGCTCGCGCAGCTCGTCGACGAGCAGTTCCCGTTCGTGTTCATCGGCCGCCGCGAGTCGCCGACCGGGCCGATCAGCTACGTCGGCGCCGACTATGTCACGGCCACCCGTGAGGTCCACGAGTGGCTGTGGGGGCTCGGGCACCGCAAGATCGGCCTGCTGAGCGTCACCGAGGAGAACGAGCCGACGCTCGACCGGCGCTCCGGCTACGAAGCCGCGGCGCGCAAGCACCGCCGTCCGCCGCTGGTGTTCCTCGCCGACGACCCGGCGCTCGCGCTGCGGCAGGCGCTCGACGAGGGGGTCACCGCGCTGCTCGTCGAGAGCTCGGCGATGGCCGATGGCATCCTGGCGTACGCGGACGACCTCGGCGTACGCGTGCCCGAGCACCTTTCGCTCGTCGTGCTCGGTGACGCCGACCCGACGCAGCAGCCGTCGGCGCACGCGGTGCCGAGCACGCCCACCGACTGGTCGATGTTCCGCATCCCGCGCCACGAAATGGGCGTGCACGCGGTGCGCGTCCTGGTCGAGCTGCTGGCGGATCCGAAGCCCCGGCAGCTGCTGCTGCCGTGCACGTTCCACGAGGGTGCCACTGCGGCGCCACCCTCCACAGTGCACACTCGATAACCAGGCGCACTGGCTGTTGACAGCCACTGAACGAGACATTTACCGTCGCTGCTAATTCGAATAACCAGGAGGCATTGTGGCCTACCGTAGAACCCGGCTGCTCCTCGCCGCGGCCCTGTCCGCCGTCGCACTGGCCACGACCGCCTGCTCGGGCGGCGCCGGCGACGACACGAACATCGCACTGCGCATGACGGTCTGGACGACGGACAAGAACCAGCTCGCCCTCTTCGACTCCATCGCCGCCGAGTACCGCAAGGCCCACCCCGAGGTCGCGTCGGTGAAGTTCGACGTCGTCCCGGGCGACACCAGCGCGTACTCGGCCGCGCTGACCACCCAGATGTCCGGCGGCAACCCGCCCGACCTCGCCTGGATCCTCGAGCGCGACGCCCCGGACTTCGTCCAGTCCGGCGCGCTCACGAACCTGAAGCCCACTTTGGACGCGACCGCGGGGTACAACGCCGGCGAGCTGGTCCCGTCCGCCACCAGGCTGTGGACCAAGGACGACAGCCTCTTCGCCTACCCGTTCTCGACGTCGCCGTTCGGCATGTTCTACAACAAGAACCTGCTGACCCAGGCCGGGGTCACCGAGACCCCGGACCAGCTGCTCGCGAGCGGCAAGTGGACGTGGGACGCCGCGAAGCAGATCGCCACCCAGGTCGCCGCGCGCGACACCGGCAAGGCCGGGCTGGTGGTCCGCGAGTTCGAGTACAAGCAGTGGGTGCTGCTCGCCTCGGTCTGGCGCGGCTTCGGCGCCGACGCCTGGGGCCCGGACGGCAAGACCTGCGGGTTCGCGTCGCCGGAGATGACATCCGCGATGACCTTCCTGCACCAGGCGATCTTCACCGACAAGGCGCTGCCCGGCCCGGGCACGACGGCGGACTTCTTCGCCGGCGAGTCGGGCCTGACCATCGCGCAGATCAGCCGCGCCGGGCTGCTGAAGGCCAAGCCGTTCGACTGGGGCATCGTCCCGCTGCCCGCCGGGCCGAAGGCGAACGCGCAGGTCATCGGCCAGGCCGGGATCGGCGTGCCGGTGAAGGGCAAGCACGCCAAGGCCGCGGCCGACTTCCTGGCGTTCTTCACCAACCCGGCCAACTCGGCGAAGCTCGGCCAGTACTTCCCGCCGGCGCGCGACAGCCTGATCAACGCGGCCACCCTGGCGAAGGCGAACCCGTTGTTCAGCCAGGAACAGCTGCAGAACGTCGTGGTGAACGGGATCAAGACCGGTGCCGTGCTGCCCTCGCACACCGGCAGCGCACGGATCGCGTCGCTCGTTCAGTCCGCTTTGGACCCGATGTGGAAGCCGGACGCGAACGTGCCCGCCGCGCTGGCCGGGGTGTGCCAGGCCATCGACCCGGTGCTGAGCCGGTGACCCTCAGCTCGAAGAAGCGCGAGGAGCTCGCGGGGTGGGCCTTCATCGCCCCGCAGGCCCTCGGCTTCCTCGCCTTCGTGGTGGCGCCGCTGGCCGCGGTGGTCTGGTACAGCTTCCAGGACGTCAACCTGCTGGCCGGGACGTCGTCGTTCGCCGGAGCGGCCAACTACGCGCAGCTGCTCGACGACCCGGTCGCGCCGAAGGTCGCCCGCGCGACGGCGATCTTCTGCGTCGGCCTGGTCGTGCTGAACCTCGTGCTGGCGCTCTCGCTCGCGTTGCTGCTCAACCTGAAACTCCGCGGCACCACGGTGTTCCGGACTGTCTTCTTCTCACCGGTCGTCATCACGCTCGTCGCGTGGACGATCGTCTGGAACTTCCTGCTGCAGGACAACGGCGGGATCAACTCGCTGCTGCAGACGATCGGGATCGACGGGCCGAACTGGCTGCGGGGCAACGGCACCGCGATGCTGTCGGTGATCGTGGTGCAGGTGCTGAAGAACGTCGGGCTCAACATGGTGCTGTTCCTCGCTGCCCTGCAAGGCATTCCATCGTCCATCATGGAGGCGTCGCAGTTGGACGGTGCCGGGCCGTGGCGGCGGTTCCGGTCGGTGATCCTGCCGATGATCAGCCCGACCACGCTGCTCACCGCGATCATCACGGTCGCCGGCGCGCTGCAGGTGTTCGCGCAGATCCAGGTGCTGACCCTCGGCGGGCCCGCGGACAGCACCAACGTGCTCGTCTTCTACTTCTACCAGCAGGCTTTCGCCAACCACGACCTCGGCTACGGCGCGGCGCTGGCCGTGGTGCTGTTCCTGGTGATCCTGGTGCTGACGCTGCTGCAGTGGCGGATGCGGAGGCGGTGGGTGTTCCATGAGTCGTAGGGCCAGGATCGCCTGCTACGCCGTGATGGTCGTGCTGGCGGTGCCGTTCGTGTTCCCCACGTGGTGGATGATCACGGCGTCGCTGCTGCCGGCCAACGAGGTGCTGGCGTACCCGCCGAAGCTCTTCCCGAGCCAGCCGCAGTGGGAGAACTACAAGGCGGCGTTCACCGACTTCCCGTTGGCGCGGCAGTACTTCAACAGTCTTTACATCGCCGTGCTGGTCACCCTCGGCACGATGTTCTTCTCGTCGCTGGCCGGGTACGCGTTCGCCCGCATCCGGTTCCGCGGCGAGAAGCTCTTCGGGCTGATCCTGATCGGGCTGATGGTGCCGAGCGAGGTCACGATCATCCCGCTGTTCCGGGTGGTCGACGACCTGGGCCTGACCAACACACACTGGCCGCTGATCGTCGTGCCGATCTTCGGCGCGCCGAGCGTGCTCGCGACGTTCGTGATGCGGCAGTTCTTCATCACGATCCCGGGTGAGCTGGAGGAGGCGGGCCGGCTCGACGGCCTGTCCCGCTTCGGGCTCTACCGCCGCGTCGCGATGCCGATCGCCAGACCCGCGCTGGCCGCGGTGGCGATCTTCACCTTCCTCAACACGTGGAACTTCTTCCTCGAACCGCTGGTCTACCTGACCGACAAGGACCAGTTCACCCTGCCGGTGGCGCTGACGCAGTACGTCGACGTCTACGGCGGGCACCTCTGGAACGTCCAGCTCGCCGCCGCGACCACCACGGTCGTGCCGGTGCTCATCGTTTTCATCATCGCGCAACGCCAGTTCGTCGAGGGGCTCGCCCAAAGCGGTCTCAAGGGTTAGCCCGCGGCAGCCGGACGGTGAACGTCGAGCCAGTGTCCACTTCGGATTCGACGTCGATGGTGCCGCCGTGGGCCTGCACGAGGTGGCGCACGATGGCGAGGCCGAGCCCGCTGCCGCCGGTCTGGCGGCTGCGGGACTTCTCGGCCCGCCAGAACCGGTCGAACACGTGTGGCAGGTGCTCGGGCGCGATCCCGGTGCCGGTGTCCGCGACAGCGAGCACCACGGAGTCCACAGTGGACGAGACGTGGATCGTGACGCGGCCGCCGGCCGGGGTGTGCCGGATCGCGTTGCCCACCAGGTTGCCCATCACCTGGCGCAGCCGGACCGGGTCGGCCGTCAGCCGGGCCTCCCCAGTGGCCTCGACGCTCAGCGTGACGCCCGCCGCGGCGGCCCGGTCGGCGTGCGCGGCCGCGACCTGGCCGGCCAGCTCGGCCGCGTCCACCGGCTCCGGGTACAGTCGCAGGTGCCCGGCGTCGGCCGCGGCCAGGTCCTGCAGGTCCTCGACGATGTGCTGCAGCAGCACGGTTTCCTCGAGCAGCGACGCGCTCAGCGCGTGGTCGAACGGCAGGTGCCCGTCCTCGGCGGCCTCCAGCCGGCCGCGGATGACGTTGAGCGGGTTGCGCAGCTCGTGCGCGATGTCGCTGACCATCGCCTTGCGCTGCTCCTCGATGCGCTCGCGGCGCGCGGTGAGGTCGTTGAACGCGGTGGCGAGGTACCCGACCTCGTCGCGGGACTTCACCGGCGCCGGCCGGTCCTGCTCGGCCGCCTCGGTCAGCGCCCGCAGCGGGCGGGACAACCGCGTCGAGACCAGCACGGTGATCGCCACGGCCAGCGCCAGCACCCCGCCGGTCACCGCCAGGATCCGCGTCAGGTTCTCCCGCGACAGCGTGAACGTCGGCACCGGCGAGTCGCCGGGCCCGAGCGTGAACAGCAACGCGGCCGGCGCGACGTACGGGGCGAGCTGCTCACGCCGTGACGTGTCGATACAGGCGCCGGCCGGCCCCTGGTCGGGGGCGCCGAGCGCCTCGAAGTCGAGGGTGAGCTTCACCTCGCCCGAACCCCGGCGCTGGAGGCAGGTGTTCACGGCGTCGTTGAGGCTGGTGAGCGCGGTCTGCTCGGTCGGCGTGGGGTCCGCGAGCTCGTAGAACCCGCACTTGGCCGCGAAGTAGCGGGCGGTGACCGGGTCGGGCGCGCTGATCTGCGGCCGGCCGCTCGGCGAGTCCTGCACCTCGCTGCGCAGGCCCATGTCGCCGAGGCACAGGACCGCCTTCCTGGCCAGGGCGGCGAGGTCCTCGTGTTCGCGGGGTGACAGCCGGAACGGCCCGACCGCGCGCGGGTCGATCCCGCTGGTCCCGGCGCCCGGCATCAGCACCGGGTCGACGTGCAGCGGGTCCACCGACGCGCTCGCCTTCACCGGCAGCGTCACCGGCGAGCCACCGGAGTCGGCGAGGACCCGCCGGTCGACCGTCGTCACGACGATCCGGCGCCCGGTCTCGCCGGCCAGCGCCCGCAGCTTCGGCCCGGCCTGGTCCCAGGTGTGGTTCACCGCGGCGAAGCCGAGCAGCTCGGTGTAGATCGTCGCGTCGTCCGACAGGGCCTGGCCCTGCTCCTGCTGGATCGCCCGGGTGGTGGTCTGCACCGCGAGCCACGCCGTCGCGGCGATCGAGCCGAGCGCGATGAGCAGGGAGACGGCGGAGAGCCGCAGGACCAGGCTGCGCCGTCTCGGAAAGTGCCGCCCAGGGAAGCGCTTACGTGCCATTCTCGGCCGCGAGCTTGTAGCCGACGCCGAAGACGGTCAGCAGGTACTGCGGCTTCGCCGGGTCCGGCTCGAGCTTCTTGCGCAGGTTGAGCACGTGGACGTCGATGATCCGGGTGCTGACGAACCGGTCGTCGCCGCGGGTCAGCTCCAGCAGCTGCCGCCGGGTGAACACCCGGCCCGGCTGCTTGATCAGCGTCTCCAGCAGCAGGAACTCCCCGGGTGTCGTCTCCACCGGGCGGCCGTCGACCGACACCTCGTGCCGCAGCGGGTCGAGCCGCAGCCCGCCCGCGCGCAACGCCGTGTCGGCCGGTTCGCGCCGGGCGGCGGTCCGGCGCAGCAGCGTGCGGACGCGGGCCATCAGCTCGCGCGGGCTGTAGGGCTTGGTCAGGTAGTCGTCCGCGCCGAGGTCCAGGCCGAGCAGCAGGTCGTCCTCGGTGGCCCGGGCGGTCAGCATCAGCACCGCGACGTCGGACTCGCCGCGCAGGATCCGGCAGACGTCGAGGCCGTCGACCTTCGGCATCATGACGTCGAGGACCAGCAGGTCGGGGCGGTCGCGGCGGGCCTCGTCGAGGGCGGCCCGGCCGTCCGGGGCCAGCACCACCGTGTGGCCTTCGCTCTCGAGGTAGAGCCGGAGGACCTCGGCCTGCTTCTCGTCGTCCTCGGCGACCAGTACACGTGCGCACACGGCGTAGACAGTAGGCGTCCTGACACGGTAACCACCCGATCCTGACCGGATCTTCACACCTCGGGGGAACGAGCCAGGTCTTTGTCAAAGTGTTGACCGCGGGCCCGCTCGCAGGCAAAGGTCGGATGTTCAGGCAGTGCAGCCTCGGGAGGGCACCGGTGCGATACAGATTCTTGGCCGCGATCGTGACGACGGCGGTGATCGGCGTCCCGGCGGTCGCTTCGGCGGCGCCGACAACGATGTCACCGGGAAGTCCGCTGGTCGGCGACCCGGCGGCGTACGTCGACCCGCTGATCGGGACCGGCAGCGGCGGCAGTTCGGTGGGGGAGATCAACAACTTCCCCGGCCCGGCGGCGCCGTTCGGGATGATGCAGTTCTCGCCGGACACCCAGGGCGCGTACGCCGGCTACCAGTACCACTCCGATCAGATCCGAGGTTTCAGCCTCGACCACGCCTCGGTCGGCTGCAACGCGTTCGGGGACGTGCCGATCCTGCCGATCACCGGTGACGTCGGCAGCGCGCCGTGGGACCGCACCGAGCACTTCACCCACGACGACGAGAAGGCCGAGCCGGGCTACTACGCCGTGACGCTCGCCGACTCGAAGGTCCGCGCCGAGCTGACCGCGACCACCCGCACCGGGCTCGCCGCGTTCACCTTCCCGGCCGGCTCGAACGCGCAGGTGCTGGTCAAGGGCGGCGCCAGCCTCGCCGGGAACTCGCACGCCGACCTGAAGATCACCGGTGACCGCGAGGTCAGCGGCTCGGCCACCACCGGCAACTTCTGCGGCAAGCCCAACAAGTACACGGTGTACTACGACGTCACCTTCGACCAGCCGTTCACCGCCCACGGCACCTGGGACGGCTCGTCGGTGAAGCCGGACACGGACAGCGTCGACTCGCCGCGGGCGGGCGCGTACCTGACTTTCGGCTCCCAGAGCGTGGTGCACGCCAAGGTCTCGATGTCCTATGTGGGCGTCGACGGCGCGAAGGCCAACGCGGCCGTGGAGGTGCCGGGCTTCGACTTCAACGCCGTCCGCAAGTCCACAAGGGACAAGTGGACGCAGGCGCTGGGCAAGATCCGCGTCGCGGGGCGCGATGCGGATCAGCTCAAGACGTTCTACACCTTCCTGTACCACTCGCTGATGCACCCGAACACGTTCGACGACGCTGACGGGCGCTACATCGGCTTCGACGACCAGATCCGCACGCTGCCGAAGGGACGGCACCAGTACGCGAACTTCTCCGACTGGGACACCTACCGCTCGCTCGCGCCACTGCAGGCCATGCTGTTCCCGAAGGAAGCCAGCGACATGGCGCAGTCGCTGACGAACGACGCCGTGCAGGGCGGCTGGTGGCCGCGCTGGCCGATGGCGAACGACTACACCGGCCAGATGACCGGCGACAGCTCGGTCGCGCTGATCTCCAACCTGTACGCGTTCGGCGCGCGGGACTTCGACGTCAAGACGGCACTGAAGTACCTGGTCAAGGGCGCGACGTCGGTCGACAACACGCCTGGCGCGTGCCAGGAACGCCGCGGCATCGAGGACTACGTCGCCCGCGGGTACATGCCGAACAACGACGCCTCCCGCGGTGACCACGCCCGGGTCGGCGCGTCGATCACCCTGGAATGGGCGATCGACGACTTCGCCATCGCGCAGCTCGCGCAGGGCATCGGCGACCGCGACGTCGCGCGCGAGTTCACCCAACGCGGCCAGAACTGGCAGAACATCTTCAACCCGCTCACCGGCTACCTCCAGCCGCGCGGGCAGGACGGCCGCTTCCCGGACGGCCCGGCGTACGTGCCGCCGCCGCCCGGCAAGTTCGGCCAGGACGGTTTCGACGAGGGCAACGCCGCGCAGTACACCTGGCTGGTGCCGCAGGATCCGGCCGGCCTGGTGACGGCGATGGGCGGCCCGGCCGCCACGGCGTCCCGGCTGGACACCTTCTTCCAGAAGCTCAACGTCGGCCCGAACGAGCCGAACATGTGGGCCGGCAACGAGCCCGACTTCGGCGTTCCCTGGCTGTACAACCACGTCGGGCAGCCGTGGAAGACGCAGCAGGTGGTCCGCGAGATCGCCACGACGCTGTTCAGCGCGACCCCGGACGGCGAGCCCGGCAACGACGACCTCGGCGCGCAGTCGTCGTGGTACGTCTGGGCCGCGCTCGGCATCTATCCGGCGACGCCGGGCACGCCGGACCTGGTCGTGCACAGCCCGCTGTTCGAGCGCGCCGTGCTGTCCCTCCCGAATGGACGGACGATCGACATTCGCGCGCCGAAGGCTTCTTCAGGAACGCCTTATGTCCACGATCTGTCGCTGAACGGCCGTGACTGGGACCGCACGTACCTGCCCGCGAACACCGCGCGGGACGGCGCCCGGCTGGACTTCTCGCTCCAGTCCACTCCGGACAAGCGGTGGGCGGCGAACTCGGCACCACCGTCCTATCAGGACAAGGAGAAGCCGTTCCTGACGTCGGTGACCAACCAGGTCGTCGTCGAGCCGGGCACCTCCGGCGAGGCCACGGTGAGCGGCCAGCGGCTCGGCGGGCACGACCGTAGCCTGGACGTCACGACCCAGGCGCCCGCCGGTCTCACGGTCACGGGTCCGCGGCAGCTCCGGCTCGACGACCGGACCGGCAGCGGCACCGCGAAGCTGAAGGTTTCGGTGGCGGCCGGGACGCCCGAGGGCTACTACCAGGTGCCGGTGACCGTCCGGGACGGCTCGACGTCCGTGCCGGGGTCGGTGATCGTGCTGGTCGCGCCGAAGGGCGGGCTCGCGGCGGCGTACTCGAACGTCGGCATCTCGGACGACGGTGACGTCGGCTCGGCGGACATCGACGGCGCCGGGAACAGCCTGTCCCGGCAGGCGCTGGCCACGGCCGGCCTGGTCGGCGGGAAGCCCGCCCAGGCGGCCGGCACGACGTTCACCTGGCCCGCCGCGCCTTCGGGCCGTCCGGACAACGTCGTCCCGGCCGGGCAGACGATCCGGCTGAGCCCGGCGACGCGGCTGTCGTTCATCGGCACGGCCTCGAACGGCGACCACCAGGCCAAGGCGACCGTCACCTTCACCGACGGCACCACCGGCCAGGCCGACCTGTCCTTCGGCGACTGGGTCTTCCCGGGCGGCGGAAACGACCCGGTGTTCGGCAACACGCTGGTGGCCCGCACGGACCACCGCAACCAGCCCGGCGGCCCGGGCGGCGGCGCGTCGGTCTACGCGACGGCACCGTTCGACGCCCCGGCCGGAAAGCAGATCGCCTCGGTCACCCTCCCGACGGACACGAACCTCCACGTGTTCGCCATCGGCCTCGGCTGACCGGTCGTGAGTGTTTAGGGCGGTTAGAACCGCCCTAAACACTCACGACAAGCCGCGGGAGCCTCCTCAGCCGGGGGAGCCCACCGCGCAGATGCGGATGGGGGCGGCGTGCGCTGGGTCCAGGGCGTTGCGGACCAGGTGCCAGACGTTGAGGTCGTAGGCCTCGCCGATGTGGCCGACCGGGTCGAACGGGCACGAGTCCTGGACGTAGCGGTTGTGCACGCCCGGCTCGCGGATGAACGACGTCTCGGTCGGCGTCACCAGCTCGTCGTAGCGCGAGGTGATGATCGTGTAGTCGATGCCGGGCTGGGCGACCGGGCCGGTGTTGAGCGCGACGATCGCCGCGCCGCCGTCCAGCTCGTCGGCGAAGATCGGCAGGCCGATCGTCTTCACGACGTTGTCCCACGTGCTCTTGCCGAGCAGCGTGTAGGCCAGCGTCAGGAGCCCGGACGCGTTGGCGCCGTGCGTCGGCGGCGCGATCGCGACGACCTTGCCGATCTCACCCTGGATGCCCTGCATCTTGGCCAGGTAGATCGACTGCAGGCCGCCTTCGGAGTGGCCGACGACGTCGACCTTTGCGGCGCCGGTGGCCGCGCGGACCTTCTCGACGTAGTTCTTGATCTCCAGCGACGACTCCGCGACCGGCTTGAGCCCGCCCACGAACGGGAACTGCGGGTAGGCGCCGTAGGTCAGCGAGAACGTGCAGTAGCCGCGGGCGGCCAGGTCGGCCTGCAGGAAGTTGAGGTCCTCGTAGTAGGTGGCGAAGGTGCCGTGGAGCAGCACGACCGGGTTCGGGTGCGCGGCGCTCGGGCGGCAGCCGAAGTCGTTGTTGCCCCCGGTCGCGGCCTGGGCCGGCGCCGCCACGCCCAGGGCGAGCAGGCTCGCGATCCCGAGCCCGGCCAGCCATCGTTTTGTTCCCCGCGCCATTGCGAAGTCCCTTCCGTCTGGTTGCTTTGCACAGCATGAGGCACAAGATCAAGGCTGTCTGCTGGCAGGAAGCGCAGAAAGTTGCCGTGGCCGTTTGTGCATGGTGACAATGTGGCATGGATCCGGTGGCCGAGCTGTTCCCTCGATCGGGTGAGATTGCCAGCGTGATGATCACTCGGTGCGCCGCCGAGATCCCCGAATACCGGCTGCTGCCCGCGAGCGTGCTGGAGGGTGACCTGGTCGCCAACGCGACCGCGGTGTTCGAGCTGTTCCTCACCACCGTCGCCGAGGGCCGGCGCCCGACCGAGGACGAGCTCGCGCTGCCGATCGCCTGGGGCGCCGAGCGCGCGCGGGACGGCCTGCCGCTCGAAGCCGTCCTCAAGATCTACCCGCTCGCCGCGAGCGTCGCCTGGGAGCAGCTCACCGGTGACCGGGCGCTGATCGGTGCGCGGATGCTCGACTTCCTCGGCGAGGTCATGCCGCGGGTGGCGCAGGCGTACCTGCGCGAGCGCGACGACCTCGACTGGGAGCAGCGCGAAGACCGGCAGAACCTCGCCTCGAGCCTGCTTGCCGGCCGCCCGGTGCGCCATCGCGAGCTGCCGCCGGGGTTCGACGTCGTCGTGTTCCACCTGCCAACGTTGCCGGCCCTGCCGCCGGAAGCGGGCAGCCGGGCGGCGACGGACCTCTTCCGCGCCGTCCGGTCCGATGTGGACAGTCAGGTCCTGGTGACCTTCAAGGGGGACGGCGGGGTGCTGCTGGTCCCGGACGGCGTCGCGGCCGACGCCGTCGCCGCGCGGGTCGACGAGATCTGCGGCCGCCGCTGCACCGCCGCCGCGGCCCGGGCGGAGACCCACGCGGACATCCCGGCGGCGCACTCCGAAGCCGTGGAAGTCCTGGAGCTGGCGGAAAACCTGCGCCGCCCCGCCCGGCTCTACCGGCTGGCCGACCTCGCCATCGAGTACCAGCTGGCCCGCCCGGGCCCGGCGCGTGACGCGCTCGCCCGGGTGCTGGCCCCGCTCGAAGACCACCCGCACCTGATCGACGCCCTGCGCGCGTTCGTCGTTTCCGGGTACAACCGCGGGGAAGCGGCGCGCGCGTTGAGCATTCACCGCAACACGCTCACCTACCGCTTGAGCCGGATTCAGCTGATCACCGGTTACGACGCGACGCAGGCTTCGGACGCCCGCCACCTGGCCGCCGCGATGACGGCTTACGACATCATCCGGCAGGACGTCTGAATCCCACGGGGTAACGCTTGGGTCGCGTTCCCGGAAAAGCGTTGCAGAATGCCGCGGGCGACCGATTCCTGGGTGGCGAACACGGAAGAAGTTGATTCCCATGAAAGCTGCCGGAATTCTCGTCGCCGCCCTGGTCCTGGTGGGTGCCGCGGCCTGCGGTGTGCCCGTGGCGGGCACGCCGGTACCGGTCACGGTGACCCCGCAGGCGGCAACGACCAGCGTAATCGCCGTTCCTGCACCGCAAACCGTCTACGTGCAGCAGCCGCCGGTGTACGTCGCCCCGGTGGACACCTCCGCGGCCCAGACGGTGATCGCCTATTACGACGCGCTCAACCGCCGTGATTTCGCCACGGCGTGGTCACTCGGCGGCAGCCGCATCGCCGGCGGTGGCGGATACACCAAGTACGTCAACGGTTTCGCGACGACGTCGTGGGACACGCTGACCGTCACCGACGTCCGCGGGAACACCGTGTACGTCGTGCTTTCCGCCGTGCAAACCGACGGCAGCACCCGCGTGTTTTCCGGTTCCTACACCGTTTCCGGCGGAGTGCTCGCCGGCAGTCACATGACCCGGACGAAATGAGCAGGACCATGCGTATTCTCCCCGCGTCCGCCGCGATTTCCGCGGTGCTCGCCCTGGCCGCGTGCGGGCTCCCCGTGCGCACGGTCGCCGCCCAGGCCCCGGCCCCGAGCACGGCGACCGTCACCGCCTCGAGCACCCCGACCGTCACCGCGCCGGTACCCCAGACGGTCGTCGTGCCGGCCCCGCAGACCGTCTACGTCCAGCCGAAGAACCCGGGCGTCGCGGCGACGAGCCAGTGGTACGCCCAGCCGAGCTGGTACAACGCCCAGCCGTGGATCTCCATCACCAACTCGGGCGGCCAGACGCCGTGCCAGTGGCTGTACGCCCGCGGGTACACCTACGCGCAGGCGTACGCGGCCTGGGCGCAGAACGGCTATCCGGCCAGCTGGTCGGCCACCGGCGACGGCTACCCGTGCCAGAAGTCCTACGGCATGCAGCACTGATCAAACGGAAGCGACCCAGGCGCGGACGACGTCGCCCAGCACGGTGAGCGGCACCGGCCCGCCGCCGAGGACGACGCCGTGGAAGTCCTTGATGTCGAAGGAATCCCCGAGCTCGGCCTCGGCGAACCGGCGCAGGCGGACGATCTCCAGCCGGCCGGTCATGTAGGCCAGCGCCTGGCCCGGGCACTCGATGTACCGGTCCGTTTCGGACTGGACCTCGACCTCGCTGAGCACCGTGCGGGTACGGAGGAATTCGACGCACTGCTCGCGGGTCCAGCGCAGCGCGTGCAGGCCGGTGTCGACCACCAGCCGCGCGGCGCGGGTGGAGTCCGCCGCGAGCATGCCGAGGCGCATCAGGTCGTCCGAGTACAGGCCCATCTCGTCGGCGAGCCGCTCGGAATAGAGCCCCCAGCCCTCGCCGTAGGCCGTCACGGGCGCGATGGTCCGCAGCTGGGGCAGGCCGGTCAGCTCCTGGGCGAGCGAGTTCTCGAAGTGGTGGCCGGGAACGGCCTCGTGGAACGCCACGCTTTCGCCGATGAACCGGACGCGCGTGCGCACCTCGTGGGTGTTGGTGAAGTAGGTGCCCGGGCGCGAGCCGTCGAGGGCGGGCGGCAGGTAGTAGGCCGGGGCGGCGACCGGTGCGTCGGCGGCCGGCACCGGTTTGACGACGCACTCCGCCTTCGGCAGGCGCGGGAACCAGTCCGGCGCCGCCGCGGTCGCGCGGGCGACGGCACCGCGGGCGTTCTCGAGCATCTCGTCGGCGTCGCGCCAGCGGAGGGTCTCGTCGGTCCGCAACCGGTGGCGCACCTCGGCCGGCTCGGTCAGCCCGAACGCGCGGCCGCCGATCTCGGCGTACTCGGCTTCGAGCCCCTCGAGCACGTCCAGGCCCAGCTGGTGCAGCTCCTCGGGCGTGTGCTCGGTGGTCGTGTGCATCCGCGCCAGTGCCGCGTACGCCGCTTCGCCATGCTCGAGCCAGCAGAGGCCGGGCCGGTCGTCCGGCCGCCCGTGCCCGGCGATCTCGGTGGCGAGGAAGTCGCGGTAGCGGACCAGTGCCGGGCGGACCTCCCCGGCCACCAGCCGGTCGCGGCGCTCGGCGCGATCCCCGGTCAGCGGCTGGGGGAACGGCGTTTCCTGCGCGAGGAAACGGTCCAGGTACGCGATCGCGCCGTGCACCATCCGCTCGACCGGCGTCCGCCCGGCCGCCAGGCCCCGGCGGTGCCGCTCGGCCACCGCCTCGTAGAACGCGGGGAGCGCGGCCAGCCGGGTCAGGAAGTCGTCCTCGGCCCGCTCGCCGGGCAGCGTGAGCTGCGGCAGGAACGCGAGGTGCTTGATCCCGGCCGCCTCCATCGGAAAGGCCAGGGTGAACTCCACGACCCGGGCGTCGAGCCGCGCGAGCACGGACTCCGCCTGCTGGACGACGACCCCGAGCGTGACCCGGTCCGGATCGTCCGACGCCCGGGCCCGCGTGAGGACGTCCGCGGCCCGGGCTCGCAGCCGCCCTTCGGCCGCCTCGCCGAGGTCGGGCAGTTCGGCGTCGTGGCCGGGGATGCCCATGAAGGTCGCTTCGAGCGGTGCTTCGGTGCCCAGGACGTCCAGCAGTTCGTCGGCGAGCGCGGCCGCGTCGGTGGCCATCACCTCATCCTGGCCGAGCGTTCACCCTCGATCCAGCGGGTTTCGCACCGGCGGTGCTGCTGCTCGACGACCCGGCCCGCGGCGTCGACGTCGGCGCACGAGCGGAGATGCACGCGGTGATCCCGGAGTTCGCGGCCGCGGGGAAGCCGGTCGTGCCGGCCTCGACGGACCTAGCGGAGAGGTGCGACCTCTGTGACCGGGCGCTGGTGTTCCAATGCGGCCGGGTGGTGGCGCGGCTGACCCGCGTGGAGGTTTCAGAGCAGGCGCTGAGCGTCGCGATGAACGCGGGCTTCACCCGATAAAGCAGCCCTGAACTCGCGGTAAGCCGACGAAGTCTCGGAGATCCGCAGCGGACCTCCGAGACTTCTGGCGATGAATCGCCGTGCCACCGGCGTTTCATCAGAGTTCCGTGCTCCGACTTCACCATCTCGACACAGGAACGTGGGGCGGACTGACTTTGCCCATGTTGCACGTAACCAGAGCTGCGCCGAGCTGGCAATACTGGTACATACCGAAATCGGCCCCGTGAGACGCCCGTAACGCGTTGACCTGCGAAAACTTGATTTCATCGTTTTGATCCGTGTACACCTCTTTGGACACTTCGCCGAGCTTGGACGCAAAGTTCTCCCGATACGTGCGTCGTGCCGAACTCTGGTGAGAGTATCGAATCGTTCCTGCCGGTGCGGTGCCTTCCACGCAGGGAACGTTCGCCGTCGAGTGCCACCTCGCTCCGAACGTGAGATCCGATGTCTCCGACTTCACCAACTGGACCATGGCCCCGGGCGCCGGGGGCCGCACCTCCGGGAGAACTGATGATGCCCATCAAGCAGTACCGACCGTGTGCTGTCGTCGCGGGCGATCCTCCGAGCTTGACGGCTCGTCGTGCGACCATCTGGATGATGGCCGTGTTCGTCGGGTTTGGATCGTCCTTGTCCGACAGGGTGTACGTACCGGTCCTCATCGCCGCTCTTTTGTCTATCGGCATGACGGTCGAAGTCGTTGCGCCCGGCATGATCTTGGTGCTGCGTATGCAGCTACGAGGTCGTCGCCACAGGGTCGAGCCGGCGGGGGAAATGTGAGCCTGCCTGTGGATCGTCAGCTGTTGTGGGGGCGTACTCCGGTGACGCTCAGCGGGCTCGAGTTGCGCCGAAATCTGCGAGTCGTCGCTGAGCGGGAGCCAGAGACCTTCAGTTCTACGCAGAGGGTGGCTCTGAGGGGCGAGGAACTGACTCCGTCGACGGTTCTCGAGTTCTTGGCCGTACTGCGCCTCGTTTTGAAGCGGTCGGGTCTGACGGCAGGGCAGATTTCGGCGAAGACGTCGATCGCGCGGAGTTCGGCGTACAACCTGGTTGCACCTGCGAGGACGGGCCTGCCAACCGATCCTGGCCAGGTGCTGCTTTTTCTGCGCGGCTGTGGCCTGCAGCTCGATCAGGTCAACAAGATCATGTGGGCTTGGGAACGGTTGGGTGCCGACCGGCGCAAACATCGGCTCAACACGGCCAGATCGGAGTCGATGCGATCGGGAATGGCCACTCAGAGGGAGGTGGCCGGAGTCGAAGAGTGCATCGAGCAGGTGCAGCGAGCCCGCGCCGCAGGCCAGCTCACGGCGGCGGTCGGGTGGGCGCGGCGGCTCACGGAAGCTCTGTCGACAGAGCACGCACAGCTCGGTACCTAGCCTGGTTCTGGCAGTCAGCCGTTCGCGGGCGTTGCGGTTTTCAGGCATCAGTCGAATATGCCGAAAACGAACCGGGCCGGGAGCTTCGCGCTCCCGGCCCGGCCGGTGATCAGGTCAAGCTCGAACAGGGTCTCGCGTCAGGATCCTTGGCCCCGTTGGGGACCCACCTCACGTTCGCGAACGACGCCTGGAACGGCGCGTCCGTGTAGACCAGGAACGGCGTGTTGATGTGCTCGAAGTCCAGCCCGTTGTTGAAGCAGGACAACGGGATCTTGACCGTCGTCTTCGCGCCGCCCGCCAGGTCGGTGAACAGCTTCGTCGCGTTGACCTCCGAGAAGCAGGGGTAGACGCAGTGCATGCTGATCACCGTCCGGTTGACCGGTGCCTGCTGCACGACGGTGTCGAACTCCAGCGCCCCGTCCGCGTTCAGGTAGCTGCGCAGGTCGTTCGTGCCCGCCGTGTTCTGCATGTAGAGCTGAGCCGCTCCGGTACCCGTCCAGGTCGTCTTCAGGCCGTCACCCTGCACGTTGACGTCCGTCGGGACGGTGTTGATCTCGGGGTGCTCGGCCGTGCCGTCCGGGCCGATCGCGGTGCCGCCCCAGTTCGAAGCCGAGCCGATCTGGCTGGTGTACGGCGCGACGTCGGTCCGGTCGTAGATCGACAGGTCCTCGGTCGCCGTCCCGCCGCCACCGGTGGACCCGCAGGTCGCCGGGCCGGGGGTCTCGTCCAGCTGGCCGATGGTGACGCGCTGGCCGGTCTTCAGGCCGTAGCCCAGCTTGAACAGCGGGTCGTAGTCCGGGGACCACGGGTTGAGCGGCGACTGGCACGCGCTCTTCGGCCACGAGTAGGACAGCGTGCCCTGGTAGCCGTTGCCGTCCTTGCCCTTGACGAGCATGTCGGCGACGCCGCCGCCCTCGGTGCCGGGCAGCCAGGCCGCGACGAACGCGTCCGAGCGGTTGATCTCGTGGTTCATGTAGAGCGGGCGGCCGCCGACGTAGACGGTGACGACCGGGGTGCCCTTGCCGCTGACCTTGTCCAGCAGAGCCGCGTCCTCGGGGTAGAGCTTCGAGGCCTCGAGGGTCTTGCGGGTCAGGTCGCCGACACCCTCGGCGTACGGCGTCTCACCGATCACGGCGATGACGGCGTCGTAGCCCTTCGGGTCCACCGTGCCGGTGGCGTCGAAGGTGACGTTGGCGTCGCCGAGGTCCTGCTTGATGCCGGTCAGGATCGAGGTGGCGTTCGGGAAGTCGGCGTTGGTGTTGCCGGTGCCCTGCCAGCTCAGCGTCCAGCCGCCGGTCTGGTTCGAGATGTTGTCGGCGCTCTTGCCGACCACCAGGACCTTGGACTGCGGCTTGAGCGGCAGCACGTTGCCGTTGTTCTTCAGCAGCGTCTGCGACTCGCGGGCCGCGTCGCGGGCCAGCCAGTTGTCCTTCAGCGCCTCGTCCGAGTTGGCGTAGGAGCGGTCGGACGGCTTCTGCGACTCGAAGAGGCCGTCACGCACCTTGACGCGCAGGATGCGGGTCACGGCGTCGTCGATCCGCGACATCGGGATCTGGCCGCTCTGGACCTGGGCGATCGTGTTGGTGATGAACGCCTTCCAGTCCGCGGGCACCATCACGACGTCGATGCCGGCGTTGATCGCCTGCGGGCACGAGGAGTTGGTGCAGCCGGGGACCTGGCCGATGGCGTTCCAGTCGGACACGACCAGGCCGTCGAAGCCGATCTTGCCCTTGAGGATCTCGTTCATGGCCTTGCTGCTGCCGGTCAGCTTGCCCTCGTTGATGCCGAGGTCCGGGTTGGTCCAGCTGTTGAACGACACCATCACGGTCTGCGAGCCGGCGGCGAGCGCGCCGTAGTAGCCCTGGCCGTGGAGGTTGATCATGTCGGCCTCGGACGAGGGGTTGACGCCCTGGTCCTGGCCCTTGATCGTGCCGCCGTCACCGATGAAGTGCTTGGCGGTGGCGATCACGCCGTTGTAGCCGATGCGGCTGGTGGCGCCGTCCTGGAGGCCGTTGATGTCCTCGTAGCCGTAGGAGCGGGTGATCCGCGGGTCCTCGGAGTAGCCCTCGTAGGTGCGGCCCCAGCGGTCGTCCTGGACGACGGCCAGCGTCGGCGAGAACGCCCAGTCCTGGCCGGTCGAGCGGACCTGGCGGGCGGTGGCGCCGGCGACGTCGCGGACCAGGCACGGGTCGTGCGCCGCGCCGAGGCCGATGTTGTGCGGGAAGACGGTGGCGCCGTAGACGTTGTTGTTGCCGTGCACGGCGTCGATGCCCCAGATGACGGGGATCTTCGTGCGGCTGGTCTTGGAGGCGTTCCAGTAGGAGTCGGCGAGGTTCAGCCAGTCCTGCTGGGTGGCGTGCTTGTTGCCGCCCGGCCACGCGCCGCCGCCGTTGAGGACGGTGCCGATGGAGTACTGGCGGACCTCGTCCGGGGTGATCGAGGTGATCTCGGGCTGCGTCATCTGCCCGACCTTCTCCTCGAGGGTCATCCCCGCGAGGATCTGGGCGACGCGCGCCTCGTCACCCGCCTTGCCCTTGAGCTGGCTGTCGACCTTGGGCCAGTCCGCCAGGGTCGGCAGGGCCTTCTCGATCTTGGCGCAGCCGTTCTTGTCGAGGGCGGGCTTCCCGATCACCGGCTGCGGCGGGGCGTCCGCCTGGGCCGGGGTCGCCTGGGCGAGCCTCCCGAGCAGGGTGAGGCTCATCAGCGTGACGAGCGAACTTCGACGCGCACGGGACCACGCGCGTGATCTTCTGGCCATGGTCTGGTCCATTCTCGAGGGCGGCGGACGGGCCGATCCTCACCGGGCAAAGGGGACGGCGTCAATAGTTTCCGGTCGGTGTGCTCTTAGTTAATTCTCGCCATAAAATAAGAGTCGTCCGGTTGGCGGCACCGTATTACCCCGCTGGTCGGACTGGGTCAAGGGTGCGCACGGGCAGCCGTTCTGCCCGCCGGGCCTGTCACGATGGCCGGATGGACATCCGCCGCGTCACGACGTCCGCCCCCGCGCTGGCCGCCGCCCACCTCTTCGACGAGCCTCCCGTGCCGTCGGCTTTGTCGCGTTTCCTGGCGTCGGAGGACCACCACCTGCTGATCGCCTACGTCGACGACGTCCCGGCGGGCATGGTCACGGGCGTCGAGACGACCCACCCGGACAAGGGCACGGAGATGTTCCTGTACGAGCTGGGCGTGTCCGACTCGTTCCAAGGCCACGGCATCGGCTCGGCCTTGGTGACGGCCCTGGCGTCCTTGGCCCGTTCGCGCGGCTGTTACGGCATGTGGGTGGTGACGGAGGAGGACAACGCCGCGGCCCAGGCGACCTACCGCCGCGCCGGCGGCGCCTCGACGGGCCGCCAGGTAGTCCTGGAATGGACCCTAGCCCCGCCCACCCCCTAACCTACCCCACCAGACACGCCCCCCGCCCCCAGACGCGCGTCCCGCCCCTCGGGGTACGCGTGTCGACCCCCCAATCACGCGTGTCGACCCTTCAGGCACGCGTCGACCTTGGAATCACGCGAGTCAACCCTCCAGACACGCGTGTCGACCCTGGAATCACGAGTGATGCCCCTTCAATCACACGTGATGCCCCGCTGATCACGAGTGATGCCCCGCGGATCACACGCGCCGATCGGCCGAGGGCGCGGGCCGGGCCTTCGGGTCGCGTGCCCAGACCCGGATGTCGCGTGCCTGAACCCCGATCTCGCGTGCTGGACCCGGATCTCGCGAGTCTGGCGGTGAAACTCGCGTGCCTGGACCCGGATCTCGTGTGATCGGAGACGGAACTCGCGTGATCGGGCGGGCATCTCCCATGATTGAGCGGGCATCTCGCGTGATTGAGGGGGCATGACTCGTGACTGGAGGGCATCTCCTGTGATTGGGCGGGCATCACTCGTGTTTGGAGGGGCATCTCGCGTGATTGGGCGGGCATCACGTGTGATTGGAGGGTCGACTCGCGTGATTCCCGGGTCGACACGGTGTCAGGCCAGGACTGAGCCGGGGAGTTCCTCGAAGATCAGCCACGTGCGGGTCGAGCGGACCCCCTCCAGGGCCTGGAGACGCTCCAGGACCACGTCGCGCAGGGTGGTGTTGTCCGGGGTGCGGACCAGCAGGAGGATGTCGAAGTCGCCGCCGACCAGGGTCACGTGGTCGACGTACGGGATTTCGTGCAGGTCCGTGGCCATCGTGCGCCAGGACGTCTGCTCGACCGTCACCATGATGTACGCCGACGTGCCCAGGCCCGCGCGGCGCGGGTCGATGCGGGCGCCGAAACCCGTGATCACGCCCTCCGCCATCAGGCGCTCCAGCCGCGCGTACGCGTTCGTGCGCGAGATGTGCAGCCGCTCCGCCAGTGCCCGGATCGCGAGACGGCCGTCCGCGGACAGCTCCGCCAGCATCGCGCGGTCGACGTCGTCGAGGGGCGCGACCGTCCGTCCCGCGAGGCCGCCCGCCGCCGAACCCGCGGAGGACGTTTGGTCACCGGAAGCGTCAAGAAAAGACTGTTTGTCGCTCATTTCCCGCAACCCTTGAACACACAACCGCCGAGAACGACCATCTGAGCATCATATGTCTGCGAGAGGTGGTGTGCGTCATGGCGACGGAAACCCTGCTGCCGTCCGCGTCGCCGGTGCGGTTCGTCGCCGAGGACGGCACGCGCGTCGACCAGCAAGGCGGCTACAGCGAGCCGTCCCAAGAGCGGCTCAAGGAGGCCTACCGGCTGATGGTCCTGGGCCGCCGGTTCGACGTCCAGGCGACCGCGCTCACCAAGCAGGGCCGCCTCGCCGTCTACCCCTCCAGCGCCGGCCAGGAGGCCTGCCAGATCGCCGCCGCGCTGACGCTCGAAACCCAGGACTGGCTCTTCCCGACCTACCGCGACTCCGTCGCCCTCATCGCCCGCGGCCTGAAGCCCGGCGAAGTCCTGACGCTGCTTCGCGGCGACGCGCACTGCGGCTACAACCCCGCCGAGACGCGCGTAGCGCCTCAGTGCACTCCGCTCGCTACGCAGACCCTGCACGCCGCCGGCCTCGCGCACGCGATGCAGCGACGCGGTGAGGACGGCGTCGCGCTCGCCCTCATCGGCGACGGCGCCACCAGCGAAGGCGACTTCCACGAGGCCCTCAACTTCGCCGCCGTCTTCAAGGCGCCCGTGGTGTTCTTCGTGCAGAACAACCGCTACGCGATCTCCGTGCCGTTCGAGAAGCAGAGCGCCGCGGCCGCCCTGGCGTACAAGGGGATCGGCTACGGCATGCGCTCGGAGCAGGTCGACGGCAACGACGCCGTCGCGGTGCTGAGCGTCCTCGACGACGCCGTGAAGCACGCGCGGGACAAGAACGGCCCGGTCCTCGTCGAGGCCCACACCTACCGCATCGACGCCCACACCAACGCCGACGACGCCACCCGCTACCGCGAAGCCGGCGAAGTCGCGAAGTGGCGCGAAGCCGACCCGCTGAAGCGACTGGAGACCTACCTCGGAGACGCGCTCACCGAGAAGGAGATCAAGCAGTTCCACGACGACGCCGAGGACTTCGCCCAGACCGTCCGCGACACCATGAACGCCGAGCCGGAGCTGGACCCGCTGTCGCTGTTCGACCACGTCTACGCCGAGCCGACCCGCCATCTCGCAGCGCAGCGGGCCGCCCTCAAAGCCGAGTTGGAGGCCTGATGACGACCACGATGGCGCAGGCGCTCAACGCCGCCCTGCGGGACGCGCTCAAGGACGACGACAACGTGGTCGTGTTCGGCGAGGACGTCGGCGCGCTCGGCGGCGTCTTCCGGGTCACCGACGGCATCACCGCCGACTTCGGCGAGGACCGCTGCTTCGACACCCCGCTGGCCGAGGCCGGCATCGTCGGGTTCGCCGTCGGGATGGCGATGGGCGGCTTCCGCCCGGTCGTCGAGATGCAGTTCGACGCCTTCGCGTACCCGGCGTTCGAGCAGATCACCTCGCACGTCGCGAAGCTGCGCAACCGCACCCGCGGCGCGCTTTCGCTGCCCATGGTCATCCGGATCCCCTACGCCGGCGGCATCGGCGGGGTCGAGCACCACTGCGACTCCAGCGAGGCCTACTACACGCACACGCCGGGCCTGCGCGTCGTCACGCCGGGCACCGCGCAGGACGCCTACGACCTGCTCCGCG
The DNA here is from genome assembly GCF_034929455.1 of Amycolatopsis heterodermiae. NCBI lineage: Bacteria > Bacillati > Actinomycetota > Actinomycetes > Pseudonocardiales > Pseudonocardiaceae > Amycolatopsis > Amycolatopsis heterodermiae. The sequence continues at coordinate 91,439 of NZ_JAYFSI010000001.1, read as the reverse complement.
ACGCCATCGACTCGCCGGACCCGGTGGTCTTCCTCGAGCCGAAGTGCCGCTACTGGTCGAGCGAAGAGGTCAGCTTCACGCGCAGCGGTCCCGGCATGGACCAGGCCGTGGTCCGCCGGAGCGGCAAGGAAGTCACGCTCATCGCGTACGGCCCGATGGTCGCCACCGCGATGGAGACCGCCGAAGCCGCGAAGGACGAGGGCTGGGACGTCGAGGTCGTCGACCTGCGGTCGCTGAGCCCGTTCGACGACGAGACCGTGACGGCTTCGGTGCGCCGCACCGGCCGCGCGGTGGTCGTGCACGAGGCCGCCGGCTTCGGCGGCTACGGCGCCGAGGTCGTTGCTCGCGTCACGGAGCAGTGCTTCCACCAGCTGCACGCGCCGGTGCTGCGCGTGACCGGCCTGGACATCCCGTTCCCCGCGCCGAAGCTGGAGCGCCACCAGCTGCCGGACGTCGACCGGATCCTCGACACGATCGCGCGCCTGCAGTGGGCCGACACCCCGGTGGTGGCCGGTGCCTGACTTCCTGCTGCCGGACCTCGGCGAGGGCCTGACCGAGGCGGCGATCCTCAACTGGCACGTGAAGGTGGGCGACACCGTCGGCATCGACCAGATCGTCGTCGAGGTCGAGACGGCGAAGGCCGCGGTCGAGGTGCCCGTGCCGTTCGCCGGCGTGGTGTCCGCGCTGCACGGCGAGCCCGGCCAGCTGCTGCCGGTGGGCGCGCCGCTGCTGAGCGTCGGCGGGTTCGCCGAGCCGGGCGTGACGACGTCGTCGGGCAGCGGCAACGTCCTCATCGGCTACGGCACCGCACCGACGACCCGGCGCAAGCGCGTCCGGCGAGTCGAGGCGCCTGTGGTGAAGGCCGCGGCGCCCGGCGTGATCTCGCCGTTCGTCCGGAAGATGGCCGCGGACAACGGGATCGATCTCGCGAAAGTCACCGCCACCGGCCCGGACGGGATCATCCGGCGCGCCGACGTCGAAGCACTGCTGCCCAAGCCGAAGCAGGAGGACGGCGAACGCCGGATCCCGCTCACCGGCATCCGCAAGGTCGTCGCCGACAAGCTCACGGCGTCGCGGCGCGAGATCCCCGAGGCCACGGTCTGGGTGGACGTCGACGCGACCGAGCTGGTCGCCGCCCGGGTGGCCTTGAACGCCAAGACGGACCGTCCGGTGAGCCTGCTCGGCCTGATCGCGCGGTTCGCCGTCGCGGGCCTGCGCAAGTACCCCGAGCTGAACTCGCGCGTCGAGGGCGACGAGATCGTGGTGCTGGACCGGATCCACCTCGGCTTCGCCGCGCAGACCGGCCGCGGGCTGATGGTGCCGGTGGTGCGCGACGCCGGGAGCCTGTCCACCCGGGACCTGTCGGCGGCGATCGGCGACCGCGCCCGCACCGCGCGCGACGGCAAGCTCGCCCCGGCGGACCTGACCGGCGGCACGTTCACCGTCAACAACTACGGCGTCTTCGGCGTCGACGGCTCGGCCGCGATCATCAACCACCCCGAGGCCGCGATCCTCGGCATCGGCCGGATCATCGACCGGCCGTGGGTGGTCGGTGGCGAGCTGGCCGTGCGGAAGGTCTGCGAGCTGACGCTGGCGTTCGACCACCGCGTCTGCGACGGCGGCACGGCGGGCGGGTTCCTGCGGTTCGTCGCGGACTGCGTCGAGTCACCGGTGACCGCCCTCGGTGACCTGTAACGACTCACCGGCCGCCTTGGCCGGATGTGACGGGAATGGCACTTAAAGTGTCCGCGTGACGACTCCAGCCCAGCACGACCGCGACCAGGCGGCGGCGCGCGTGGACCGGCTCAAGCAGGACCTGGCGGGCCGGCTCGGCACGGCGCCGGAGCCCGGTGCCGAGGACCCCGAGCCGATGGACCGGCTCGTGGCGGCGGCCACCCGGCTGCTGGACGCCGAGACGGACCTCGACGAGGCCGTGCACCGGCTGGTGTCGGCGGAGCTGGGCGCCCGTCACGCGGCGACGCAGCGCGCGGTCGTGTTCTTCGCCGCCGGGCCGGTGCTCGCCGGGCTCGTCTCGGGCGCGCTCGTGCTGTTCGGCGTGCTGTCGCCCGGGTGGCTGCCGCTGCTGGTCCCGATGTTCGCGGCCGGGATGTGGGTCGGCTTCGCGCCCGTGCGGAAGGTGCCGGCGGTACTGCGCGAGCGGACGCGCGCGGCGTGGGCGGGCACAGTGGCCGCGGTGTTCCTGGTGGTGGCGCTGCTGCCCTGGCCGTCGGCCACGGCGACGGTGGTGTGCACGGTGCTGGCCGTACTCGGCACCGCGGCGGCGATCGCCTGGCTGGTGCGCGAAAGCCGGATCCCGTGACGCGCGGCTACGCCACCTACGGCGACGACCCCGACTTCGAGGCGGAGTACGCGGACTACGCCGAGCCGGCCGACGACACCCGCCGCGACCTCGACGAGCTGTTCGCGGCCGTCGACGTGCTGCGCACCGCCGTCCAGGACGCCGACAACCGCGACGCCGGCCTGCGCCAGGAGGTCACGGCGCTGGCCGACCGGCTCGGCCCCGGCGCGTCGCAGGAGCACCGCGTCGACCAGCTCAGCCGTCAGCTCGAACGGCTGCAGCAGCAGGTCCAGGCGCTGGAGCGCGCGGTGCGCGTGTCGGACGGGGTGCCGCAGGCCGACCTCGACGACGTCGGCGCGGAGACGCGGGCCCTGGCGGCGCAGGCCGCGCGCTGGGACGACCTGCACAAGGAGCTGGTGACGAAGGAGCAGCGCGCCCGGCACGAGCAGGAGATCGCGCGGCTGGATTCGGTGCGCGCGGCGCAGGCCCGGTGCGACGCGGACCTGCTGGAGGTCATCCGCCGCCTCGCGACGACGGACCACGGTTCCCGCGCCCGCGGCGACGCGGAGTCGTCGCTGCGGGCGTTGAGCACCCGGCGCCGCACCCTGCTGGACGACGAGATCCCGGCGGCCTCCGACGCCGCGGACCAGGCCCGGCTGGCGTTGCGCGAGGCGGACGCGGTGGACGCCCGGGTGCTGCCCCAGCTGGAGCGCGCGGAACGAGCGTGGCACGACCTGCAGGTCCGCCTGCGCACCCGGATCACGGACGCGATCGGCTCGAACGCCCTGCTGCCGATGTGGTTCAGCCACGCCCTCGGCGTCGCCCCACCAAGCGGAACATCAGGCGACGCCTGGATCCGCACGGCGGCTTCGGTGCTGGCTTACCGGGTGACGTTCGGCATCAAGGACCAGGCGCTGCCTCTGGGGCCGCCGGCGACCGATGGGGCGGACACGACGGAACGCCGCTGGACCTGGCGAGCCCGGCTGGAGTCCGATTTGGACGATCTGTCGCTCTAAGGCGGCGCCGGATTCCGGCGGGATCGCGGCGCGTGGTGCGTGATGTAGTCGGACAGGACGGCGTCGCTGGCCCGAGGTCTCCCGCGGCGCAGCAACATCCGGAGACCGATCAGGAACGCCACCCGGTCCGCGATCCGCGCTGCGCCGTAGATCAGCACAGGCAGCCCGGAACCACCGGCGATGGCGGCGGCGAGGGCGGGGTCCAGGCTCATCATCGGCTCCCAGGTGTCCGACTGGCGAGACCTTGTCATCTTGACGGATCGGCCGTAATAATTACCATACCTTCTGACGAAATCGGACGGAGATGGCGATGGCGGTGATCCGCAGGCCGGACGTACCGGAAGGTGCACGTCGGAACCTCGTCGACGCGCTTCACGAGATCTACCTCCAGGCGGGCGCGCCCGGCGTGCGCGCAATCGCCCAGCGAGGCGGGATCAGCCGGGACACGGCGCACCGCGTGCTGGCCGGCACCGCCGTGCCGACCTGGCCCGCGCTGGAAGCCGTGGTGACCGCGCTGAAGGCGGACGTCGCCCGGTTCCGCGCGCTCTGGGTCGCCGCCCGGCAACCGGACGTCGCTTCGGTCGCCGAGCCCGAATCCGCCGGCCGGAGTGAGCTTCCGTTGCGGCTGCTGGTCGTCGAGGACCACCCGCTCTACCGGACAGCTCTCACGCGCGTGCTGGTCGAGGCCGGGCACGACGTGGTCGGCACTACCGAGAACGGCGAGGAGGCCGTCTCGCTCGCTCTGGCTACTCGCCCCGACGTGATCCTGATGGACCACTACCTGCCCGGGCTCCTGGGGATCGACGCGGCGGCACGGATCAGGTCGGTGGACCCGACGATCCGTGTGCTGGTCATCAGCGCCGCGGCGAGCGCCGAACTGACGTTGCACGCCCTCCGGGTCGGGGTGCAGGCGGTGCTCAGCAAGGACGTTGACGCCGAAGAGATGCTCCGCGTCCTCCGCATCGTGGCGGCTGGGGAGATTCACGTGCCGGCGAAGTTCGGTCCGGCGCCTGACGTTGAACCGTCCGAAGCTGGGGAACCGTCACTGAACCCACGCGAATGGCGGGTGCTGCAGCTGGTGGCGGAGGGGCGCACAGACGTGGAGATCGCCGAGCAGCTGGCGGTTTCCGTGCGGACTGTGCGGTCTTACCTCGACCGCGTCCGTGACAAGACCGGGCTGCGCCGCCGTCCCGAGCTGATTCGCTTCGCGGTCGACAGCGCCCTGGTCAGACGGCGGCCGGGCGGCGCAACGCCTGGCGCCGCAGCCGGTTGAACAGCTTCGCGTTGTTCAACGCGAACACCCCCACCGTCGCGCCATCACGCTGGTACGTCGCCACGAACGAAGGGTCCGCAGGGCCGCCCTCCACGAAGGTGACGGTGTCGTCCGGGCGGGGGTGCCCGGCCAGCTGCAGCGTTCCCGTGTACTGGTCCGACCAGACGTACCCGCTCGGGACGTACGTGCGTTCTGTCCGCCCCGCCAGGAGGTTGCCCACCGCTACCGGTGCCTGCTCCGACGCGTTCGTCCAGTGCTCGTGGCGGCGGCCCTCACCGGAAACGTGGTAGCGCGCGACGTCGCCGATGGCCACCACCTGGGGGAGGTCCGTGACCAGGCCCGCGTTCGTGTGGACGCCGTTGCCGACCGTCAGGCCGGAGCCCGCCAGCCAGTCCGTCGCCGGGGTCATGCCCACGCCCACCACGACCACGTCGGCCGGGACCAGGGAGCCGTCGGCCAGGTGGACGCCGGACTCGGACAGGCTCGAGACGGCGACTCCGCAGCGCAGGTCCGTGCCGTGGTCGGCGTGCAGCCGGGCGCACACCGCGGCCAGCTCCGGGCCCAGCACCGGGGCCAGCGGCGCGCTCAACGCCTCCAGGACGACCACGTCGAGGCCCAGCGAACGGCACGTCGAGGCCACCTCGGCGCCGATGAACCCGGCTCCGACGATCGCCACGCGGACCCCCGGGACCAACGCGGCTCGCAACGCCACCGCGTCGTCGATCGTCCGCAGCGTGTGGGCGCGCTCGAAGCCCGGCAGGGTGCGCGCGCGGCCGCCCGTCGCGATGACGACGCCGTCCGCGTGCACCGAGCTGCCGTCCGACAGCAAAACCCGGCGAGAAGCAGGATCCAGGGACGTCGCCCGGACGCCGAGGCGGAAGTCCAGGGCCAGCGACGCGAGGTCGCCGGCGTCGAGCAGCTCCAGCGCGGCGCGGGACGTCGTCCCGGCCAGGAAACCCTTGGACAGCGGCGGCCGGTCGTAGGGCAGGTGCGCCTCTTCGCCGATCAGCACCACGCCTCCGTCGTAGCCCTGCGCGCGCAGCTCCTGTGCCGCGCGGACCCCGGCCAGTGAGGCGCCGACGACCGCGACGCGCTTCACGCGGCGTCCTCGCGGGCCACGCCCTCGACGTAGATGACGCCGTCGTCGACCAGCACGGTGTACGTCCGCACCGGCTCCTTCGCGGGCAGGCAGCTCGGCACGCCCGTGCGCAGGTCGAACAGCGCCGCGTGCAGCGGGCACTCGACGAAGCAGCCCTCGAGCCAGCCGTCGGCCAGCGAGGCGTCCTGGTGGGTGCACGTGTCGTCGATGGCGTACAGCTCGCCGTCCTCGGTGTGGAACACCGCGATGGCGGGAGTCCCGGGGATCCGGACGGACTCACCCGGGGGCAGCTCGTCGACGGTGCATGCGCGAATCATGACGCCTCCGCTAACTGTTGCGCATTGAGGAACATCGACTGTGATCCGCAACAAAGTCTGAGTGCCATGTCAGGCGTCGTCAAGGGGGTACGCCCCGGTAGTTTTCGTTACCCGCTAACGGATAATCCGGGCACCGCGAAGCGCCCGTACCGGGGATGGTGGTACGGGCGCTGCGACGTCCGGGCTAGTTCTCGCCGTGGCGGTAGAACGCCTGCTTGAGCGGCGCGAGCGGGGTGTTGCCGAGGATCAGGTCCGCGGCCTTCTCCGCGGTCATCATCACGGGCGCGTAGATGTTGCCGTTGGGGATGTAGGGCATGACCGACGCGTCGACCACGCGCAGGCCCTCGGTGCCGTGCACCCGCATCGTCTGCGGGTCGATCACGGAACCCTCGTCCACGCCCATCTTGGCCGTGCACGACGGGTGCAGCGCCGTCTCGGCGTCCTTGGCGACCCAGTCCAGGATCTCCTCGTCGGACTCGACGGACGGCCCCGGCGAGATCTCCCCGCCGTTGTACCGGTCCATCGCGGACTGGTTGAGGATCTTCCGCGCCACCCGCACCGCCTCGACCCACTCGCGCCGGTCGTTTTCGGTGGACAGGTAGTTGAACTTGATCGCCGGGTGCTGCCGCGGGTCGGTCGAGGTGAGCTTCACCGAACCGCGGGTGTCGGCGTACATCGGGCCGACGTGCACCTGGTAGCCGTGCCCTTCCGTGGGCGCCGAACCGTCGTAGCGGATCGCCACCGGCAGGAAGTGGAACATCAGGTTGGGGTACTTCACCTCGTCGTTCGACCGGACGAACCCGCCGCCCTCGAAGTGGTTGGTCGCGGCCGGGCCGGACCGCAGGAACAACCACTGCGCGCCGATGGCGGGCCGCTTCCACTTCGCCAGCGACGGCTGCATCGACACGGGTTCCTTGCAGGCGTACTGGATGTACACCTCCAGGTGGTCCTGCAGGTTCTCGCCGACACCCGGCAGGTCCTTCACGACGTCGATGCCGAGCTTCTCCAGGTCGGCCGCGTTGCCGACGCCGGACAGCTGCAGCAGCTGCGGGCTGTTGATCGCCCCGCCGCAGAGGATGATCTCCTTGCCGTAGACCTCACCCGGCACGCCCCGGCCCTCGGCGTACTCGACGCCGATCGCGCGGGTGCCGTCGAAGAGGATCTGCGACACGAAGGCGTGCGTCTTCACCGTGAGGTTGGGCCGGTGCTCGACCGGGTGCAGGTAGGCGCCGGCCGCGGACAACCGGCGTCCTTTTCGGACGTTGCGGTCGAACGCCGCGAAGCCCTCCTGCCGGTAGCCGTTGACGTCGTCGGTGCGTGGGTAGCCCGCTTCCTCGGCGGCGTCGAAGAAGGCCTGGAACAAGGGGTTCGACGCCGGGCCGCGCTCCAGCTCCAGCGGGCCGTCGTGGCCACGCCATTGCCCGTCCGGAGCGTCGGCCAAGCAGTTTTCCATGCGCTGGAAGTACGGCAGGCAGTGCGCGTAGTCCCATGTGGACATTCCCGGGTCGCCGGCCCAGCGTTCGTAGTCCATCGGGTTGCCGCGCTGGAAGATCATCCCGTTGATGCTCGACGAGCCGCCGAGCACCTTGCCGCGGGCGTGGTAGATCCGGCGCCGGTTCATGTGCGGCTCGGGCTCGCTGCGGTAGCCCCAGTCGTAGAACTTCGACCCGATCGGGAAGGTCAGCGCGGCCGGCATGTGGATGAAGACGTCCCACTTGTAGTCCGACCGGCCGGCCTCCAGCACCAGCACCTTGTTGTTGGGGTCGGCGGAAAGCCGGTTCGCCAGCGCGCAGCCCGCCGAGCCACCGCCGACGATGACGAAGTCGTAGGTATCGGAACTCATGGGGCCTCCTGGAGAACCTTATTCAGCCGTCGGCCGGCGCGAGAGTCACCGCCGGTAGGTATGTCACGATCCATAGCGCCGTCCTAACCAGAATAAGGTTCTCAGCCGGGCAGGGTGTCCGGGGCGTCGTCGGGCATGTGCTCGGGGCTCGTGTGCGACGAACCCCAGGTACCGCGCCGGATGTAGAGCATGATCGCACCGACGAGGACGATCAGCGCGGTGACGATCACCGCGCCCCACTGGAAGTACCAGTGGTCGTCGCCGTAGACCTCGGCGCGCGGCCAGATCAGGTTGACCGTCATCCCGGCGCCGTAGAGCACCGCGACCGCGTTCACCAGCGTGCCCCAGCGGCCGAGCTTGAAGTACGGGCCGTGGTCCGGGCGCGGCCAGCCACCGCGCAGGCGGCGGAGCAGCATCGGCGCGGTGACCATCAGGTAGGGGATGTAGAACAGGATGATCGCCGTCGAGGTCAGGATGAAGAACGCCCGCTGGTTGCCCAGGTTGATCAGCAGCACCACGATCGTGAGGCCGCCGGTGAGCAGCGCGGGCACGACCGGCGTCTTCGAGCGCGGCGACACCTTGGACATCGCCTTGCTGAACGGCAGCCGGCCGTCGCGGGACATCGCCCACGTCATCCGGATCGCCGCGGTCTGCACGGCCAGGCAGCACACGGTGATCGCGATCGCCGAGCAGATCAGGAAGGCGTCACCCAGGCCCTCGCCGAGGGTGCTCTTCAGCAGGTACGGCATGCCGGACGTGCTCAGCTCCTGCGCGTTGAGGTCGCCGACGGCCATCATGCCGACCAGCATCATCAGCCCGCCGACGATGAACGCGGCCGTGATCGCCCGCAGGATCGCGCGCGGGGCGTGCCGGCGCGGCTGCGTCGTCTCCTCGGCCAGCGAGCCCGCGGTGTCGAAGCCGTAGAAGACGTACGCGCTCATGAGCGACGCCACCAGGAAGGCCCCGAGGTACCCGAACGTGTGACCGTCACCCGTGCCGTGGGTGTCGAAGACGATGCCCGGGCCGCGCTTGATGTGGATGGCCAGCGCGATCACGAGCAGCACGCTCGCGCCGAGCTCCACCGCGACGCCGAAGTTGTTGATCTTCGCCATCAGCTTGACGCCGATGATGTTCACGATCGTGGCGAACACGACCAGGATGAGCGCCAGGATGATGGCGTTCTGCGCGCCGCCCGGGGTCGAGGTCAGGCCGGCGTCGGCGTCACTGCCGACGATCTGGAACGCGGTCGACACCTGCGGCAGGATGATCTGGTAGGCCACCGCGACGGCCGCGGCCGTGACGATCGCGCCGATGATCATGATCCAGCCGGCCAGCCACGACGTCCGGGGCTTCGCGATCTGCTTCGCCCACTGGTACACCGAACCGGCGAGCGGGAACTGCCCGGCGAGCTCGGCGAAGCACAGTGCGACGCAGAGCTGGCCGACGAAGACCAGCGGCCAGGTCCAGATGAACGCCGGCCCGCCCGAGCCGAAGCCGAAGAAGAAGAGCTGGAACACGCCGGTCAGGATCGAGATGTAGCTGAACCCGGCGGCGAAGCTGGAGAAGGAGCCCAGAGACCGTTCGAGCTCCTGGCGGTAGCCGAACTTCTCGAGGTCGGAGCTGTCGTCCGGGGCAGGCCCCCCGCCCGCCGGCTTTTCCTGAGTGGTCATGGCAACGTCCTCACGTGGTGGGGGAGGGGAATTCAGCCTTTGAACCAGTGCTGCGGAACGGGATCGATGTTCTGGTAGACGTGCTTGCTCTCCTGGTACTCCGCCAGCCCGGACGGTCCGAGCTCGCGGCCGATGCCGGACCGGCCGAACCCGCCCCACTCCGCCTGCGGCAGGTAGGGGTGGTAGTCGTTGATCCACACGGTGCCGTGGCGCAGGGCCCCGGCGACCCGCTGGGCGCGGGACGCGTCCGACGTCCACACGGCTCCGGCGAGCCCGTACTCGGTGTCGTTGGCCAGCGCGATCGCGTCGGCCTCTTCTCGGAAGCGTTCGACGGTGACGACCGGGCCGAAGACCTCTTCCCGGACCACCGCCATGTCCCTGGTGCAGTCGCTGAACACGGTCGGGCGCAGGAAGAAACCGCTTTCGTACTGCGCGCCTTCGGGCCGCTTGCCGCCCGCCCGCAGCGTCGCGCCCTCTCGGAGAGCGCTTTCGACGTACCCCTCGACCTTGGCGCGGTGCTGCGCCGAGACGAGCGGGCCCGTCTCGGTCCCGGGATCGAAGCCGTCGCCGACCCGGATCCGGTCGGCGCGCGCGGCGAGGTCCGCGACGAACCGGTCATGGATGCCATCCTGGACGATCAAGCGCGCGCCCGCCGAGCAGACCTGTCCCGAATGGACGAACGCGGCCATCAGCGCGTAGTCGAGGGCCGTGTCGTAGTCGGCGTCGTCGAAGACCACGTTCGGGTTCTTGCCGCCGAGTTCGAGGGCGACCCGGCGGACGCCCTTCGCGGCGGCCGTCATGATCTTCTCGCCGGTCGCGTAGCCGCCGGTGAACGAGACCAGGTCCACGGCCGGGTGCTCGACCATGGCCGCGCCGACGGTCCCGGTGCCGAGCAGGAGGTTGACCACGCCCGGCGGCGTCCCGGCCTCTTCGAGCAGGGCGACCAGCTTGATCGTGGTGAGCGGCGTGACTTCGCTCGGCTTCAGCACGACGGTGTTGCCCGCGGCCAGCGCCGGGGCGACCTTCCAGGACATCTGGAGCAGCGGGTAGTTCCACGGCGCGATCAGGGCGCAGACGCCGACCGGCTCGTGCACGATCCGGCTCACGACGGACGCGCTGCCCGCGTCGACCATCCGCCCGGCGTCCTTGCCGGCGAGGTCGGCGTAGTAGCGGAAGACGTTCGTGACGTCGTCGATGTCGATCCGGCCCTCGCCCAGCGTCTTGCCGGTGTCGAGGCTCTCGGTGCGGGCCAGCTCCTCGCGGTCGCGGACCAGCAGGTCGGCGACGCGGCGCAGCAGGTCGCCGCGCTCGGTGGCGGTCGTCGCGCGCCACGGGCCGTCGTCGAAGGCCCGGCGCGCCGCGTCGACGGCGGCGCCGACCTCCTCGCGGCCGGCTTCGGCGACCTTCTCGATCACCTCGCCGGTGGCGGGGTTCAGCACGTCGGAGGCGGTGCCCCCGGACGCGTCCGTCCAGTTCCCGTCGATGAACAGGTCTTTCATGCGGCCCCTTCCGGATCGGTAGTGGCTGCTCGGCGCGTTGAGTGCGTACATTTGTACGCGAGACGTGTACAGATGTCCACAAGGGGGTTGCGGCAGCGATGACGAAGAGTGAATCCGCGGGGACCCGGCGTCGTGGCCCCAACGATCCCGACCGGCGCGCGCGGATCGCCAAGGCGGCGATCGAGGTGGTCGCGCAGCGGGGCATCGACGGGCTCACGCACCGCGCGGTCGCCGCGCAGGCCGACGTCCCGCTGGGCTCGACGACCTACCACTTCGCGACGCTGGACGACCTGCTGGAGGTGGCGCTGCACGAGGCCGCGGAGAAGAACGTCCACGCGCTGAAGGAGTGGGAGGCCGCGCTCCCGCCGGACGCCGACTTCGCCGCCGCGCTGGCCGACCTGGTCATGGGCTACATCAACGAGCAGTACCGGGACACGGTCGTCGAGTACGACCTGTACGTCGCGGCCCTGCACCGGCCGCGGCTGCGCAAGGCGAGCGCGGCCTGGGACGACGCCCTCACCGAGCTCTACGGCATCCGCACCGACCCGCTCACCGGCCGTCTCCTGGCCGGCCTGTTCTGCGGCTTGCTCATGCAGGCGGCCCTGGCCGACCCCCGCCCGACCCGGGAGGAGATCGAAGCCCTCTTCCGCCGCGCCATCCACGGCCCCGCGGTGTGAAACGTGCGGGAAGTCTTTGGCGGGTAACGGGATCTCCTACCCGGTGGTAGGTGAAAAACCCGTCTTGACATCGCCGGTTGGCGGCAGTCACTCTGTTCCGGAGTGAGCAACAAGACGCGTTCTGCGCAACTACTCCCGAACTGATCCGCGGAGAGGACCACGCCGGTGACCGCAACCGATCTCCCGCCGAGCCTGCTCGCCACGCTGCCCGGCACCTACTACACCGATCCGGCGATCTTCGCGCTGGAGCAGGCGAAGATCTTCGAGGCGGACTGGTTCTGCGCCGTGCGCAGCGCGGACCTCGCCGGCCCCGGTGCGTTCGAGACGGTCCAGATCGGCAAGGAGAGCGTGCTGGTCTCGCGGGGGCGGGACGGCAAGCTGAACGCGTTCCTCAACGTCTGCCGCCACCGCGGCGCGCGGCTGTGCACCGACGAGTCCGGCACCGTGAAGCGCGCGTTCCAGTGCCCGTACCACGCCTGGACGTACGGGCTCGACGGCAAGCTGATCGCCGCGCCCAACCTCACCGGCATGCCGGACGTCGACCGCACGACGTTCGGCCTGACGAAAGTCCACCTGCGCGAGTGGCTTGGCTACGCCTGGGTCTGCCTGGCCGACGAGCCGCCGCCGTTCGACGGGAGCGTCGTCGCCGCGGTCACCGAACGGCTCGGCGGCGCGGAGGCGATCGAGGCGTACGGCGTCGACGGCCTGGCGCTGGGCAAGCGCATCGAGTACGACGTGAAGGCGAACTGGAAACAGATCATCGAGAACTTCATGGAGTGCTACCACTGCGCGACGATCCACCCCGAGCTCACCGAGGTGCTGCCGGAGTTCGCCGACGGGTACGCCGCGCAGTACTACGTCGGCCACGGTGCGGCGTTCGGCGGTGACGTCCAGGGCTTCACCATCGACGGCAGCGAGGGGGTCGACCGGCTGCCCGGTGTCACCGAGGACCAGGACCGCAAGTACTACGCGATCACCATCCGGCCGCAGGTCTTCGTCAACCTCGTGCCCGACCACGTGATCCTCCACCGGATGTTCCCGCTCGCCCCGGACCGGACGCTGGTGCGCTGCGACTGGCTCTACCTGCCCGGCGTCGTCGAGTCCGGGCGTGACCTGACGCGCTCGGTCGAGCTGTTCCACCGCGTCAACCTCCAGGACTTCGAGGCGTGCGAACGCTGCCAGCTCGCGATGGACTCGCGCGCCTACGCGGGCGGCGGGGTGCTCGTGCCCAGCGAGCACCACATCGGCGAGTTCCACGACTGGGTCCGCGCGCGGCTGGGGTTCTAGATCAAGGCTCGGATGGCCGCCTCGAAGCCGGCGACGTGCTCGAGCGTGAGCGCGGCGGCCTTCTCGGCGTCACCCTCGATGATCGCGGTGAGGAGCGGGACGTGCTCGTCGACGTGGCCGGCCATCCCGGGCAGCCGGGGCACGAACACGCACCAGATCCGCGTCGCGAGGTTGTCGTACCGGATGAGCGTGTCCTCGAGGAACGGGTTGTGCACGCACCGGTAGATCGCCCGGTGCAGGGCGAGGTCGGTGCGCAGCAGCTCGGCGTTGTCGCCGGCCGGGACGCCGACGTCGAGCCGGCCGCGCAGCTCGGTGAGCGTGACCCGGTCGGCCGCGGTCGCGCGCTCGGCCGCGGCGGCCGTGGCCATCGGCTCCAGCGTGCGCCGGACCTCGGAGATGTGCGCGAGGTCGGAGATGTTGACGTCGGTGGCGAACGTGCCCCGCCGCGGGTAGGCGACGACCAGCCGCTCGGATTCGAGGCGTTTGAGTGCCTCGCGGATCGGCGTGCGGCCCATGCCGAGGGTGGTGCCGAGCCACTCCTCGTTGATGGGGTCGCCCGGTCGGATGTCGAGCATGACCAGGCGATCGCGGACGAAGAGGTACGCCTGTTCGGCCAGCGACGGGGGATTGACCTGTGGGTTCACGCCGCTTAGCCTACATCGACAATTGATATATCAGAAGTCGACCAGGAGGACTCGGATGCCTCGCACCCCCGGCGCGGACCTGCCGGACCACCCGGACTTCCTCTGGGAGGACCCGGAACCTCGCAAGAACTACGACGTCGTCGTCGTGGGTGGCGGCGGGCACGGCCTCGCCACCGCGTACTACCTGGCGAAGGTGCACGGCATCACCAACGTCGCCGTGCTGGAGAAGGGCTGGCTCGCGGGCGGCAACATGGCCCGCAACACCACGATCATCCGCTCCAACTACCTCTGGGACGAAAGCTCCGGCATCTACGAGCACTCGCTGAAGCTGTGGGAGGGCCTCGAAGAGGACCTCGGGTACCCGATCCTGTTCAGCCAGCGCGGGGTGCTGAACCTCTCGCACAGCCTGCAGGACGTCCGCGACAGCGTCCGCCGCGTCGAGGCCAACAAGCTCAACGGCATCGACGCCGAATGGGTGGACACCGACGGTGTCAAGGAGCTGTGCCCGATCGTCAACACCGCGCCGGACGTCCGCTACCCGGTGCTCGGCGCGACCTACCAGCCGCGCGCGGGCATCGCCAAGCACGACTACGTGGCCTGGGGCTTCGCCCGCGCCGCGCACGCGATGGGCGTCGACCTCATCCAGAACTGCGAGGTCACCGGCATCTCGACGGTGAACGGCCGAGTCACCGCGGTCGAGACGAGCCGGGGCACGATCGCCGCGGGCAAGGTCGCGTTGTGCGCCGCCGGGCACTCCTCGGTGCTGGCCCGCATGGTGGGCCTGGACCTGCCGCTCGTGTCGCATCCGTTGCAGGCCTTGGTGTCCGAGCTGCTGGAGCCGATCCACCCCACGGTGGTGATGTCGAACGCCGTGCACGTCTACGTTTCCCAGGCGCACAAGGGTGAACTCGTGATGGGCGCCGGCATCGACAGCTACAACGGTTACGGCCAGCGCGGTTCGTTCCACATCATCGAGCAGCAGATGGCCGCCGCGCTGGAGCTGTTCCCGGTGTTCGCGCGGGCGCACCTGCTGCGGACGTGGGCGGGCATCGTCGACGTCAGCCCGGACGCGTCGCCGATCATCGGGCTCACCCCGGTGGAGAACCTGTTCCTCAACTGCGGCTGGGGCACCGGCGGTTTCAAGGCCACGCCCGGGGTCGGTGACGTCTTCGCGGCCACCATCGCGCGGGGCAAACCGCACGAGTACGCCGAACCGTTCACCTTGGACCGGTTCACCACCGGTGCCCTCGTCGACGAGCACGGCGCCGCCGCCGTCGCGCATTAGGAGCAATCATGCAGTTGATTCCTTGCCCGTGGTGCGGGCCGCGTGAAGAGGCCGAGTTCCACTACGGCGGCCAGGCCCACGTCGCCTACCCGGAGGATCCGGCCGCACTGTCCGATGAGGACTGGGCCAAGTTCGTCTTCTTCCGCGCCAACCCGAGCGGGCCGCTCGCCGAGCGCTGGAGCCACTCCGCGGGCTGCCGCCGGTGGTTCAACGCCGTGCGCGACACCCGCACCCACGACCTCCTGGCGGTCTACCGCCTCGACGAGCCGAAGCCGGTGATCCCATGACCCGGCTGTCCGGCGTCCCGCTCAAGTTCACCTTCGACGGCCGCGAGCTGACCGGGTTCCTCGGCGACACCCTGGCTTCCGCGTTGCTGGCCAACGGCATCCACCAGGTCGCGACCAGCATCAAGTACGGACGGCCGCGCGGCATCGTCGCGGCCGGCGTCGAGGACTCGAACGCCCTGGTCCAGATCGAAGCGCCGTTCCCGGAGCCGATGCTGAGCGCGACCACCGTCGAGCTGTACGACGGCCTGGTCGCCCGCGGCCTGCCCGGTCAGGGCCGCCTGGCCGCCGAGCCCGACCCGGCGCGGTACGACGCCAAGCACGTCCACTGTGACGTCCTGGTCGTCGGCGCCGGACCCGCCGGGCGCGCCGCCGCGGCCGCAGCCGAGGGCCGGGTACTGCTGGTCGACGACCAGCCCGACGGCGAAGCTCCGGAGGGCGTCCGGTTCCTCTCGCGGACCACGGCGTTCGGCATCTACGACGACGGGTTCGTGCTGGCTCTGGAACGCCGTGGCGAGCCCGCCGCGCCCGAGCGGATCTCGCGGCAGCGGGTCTGGCGGATCCGGGCCCGGAAGATCGTGCTGGCCACCGGCGCCCACGAGCGGCCGATCGTGTTCCCGGACAACGACCGCCCGGGCATCATGCTCGCCGGTGCCGCGCGGACCTACCTGAACCGCTACGGAGTCCTGGCCGGGCAGCGGGTGGTCGTGTTCACCACCAACGACAGCGCGTACGACGCCGCCTCCGACCTGGCGGCGGCCGGGGCCGAGATCGTGCGGATCGTCGACGCCCGCGAGGGCTACGGCGTCATCGGCACCGACGGCGACACGCACATCACGGCCGTGCACGTTGCTCCGCTGGGGTCGATGAAGGGGGAGCGGGTGCCGTGCGACCTGCTGCTCGTGTCCGGTGGCTGGAACCCGGCGGTGCACCTGTTCAGCCAGGCCCGCGGCAAGCTGCGGTACGACGCTCGCCTCGGCGCCTACGTTCCGGACGGTGACCTGCCGACGGTGAGCGTGGTCGGTGCGGCCGCGGGTGAAGGGCTGCCGGAGGCGAAGATCCTCTGGCAGGTCCCGGCTCCGGAGTCCGAAGTGGACACCCGGTTCGTCGACCAGCAGCGCGACGCCACGGTTTCCGATGTCCTGCGCGCCACCGGTGCGGGGCTGCGCTCGCTGGAGCACATCAAGCGCTACACGACGATCGGGACCGCACACGACCAGGGCAAGACGTCCGGGCTGCTCGCCGCGGGGATCACCGCCGAGGCGCTCGGTGTCGACCTGTCGACCCAGCGGCCGACGACGTTCCGGCCGCCGTACACGCCGGTGTCGTTCGCCGCGCTGGCCGGGCGCAACCGCGGTGAGCTGCACGATCCCGTGCGGGTCACCACGATCCACCGATGGCACGTCGAGCACGGCGCCGAGTTCGAGAACGTCGGCCAGTGGAAACGGCCGTGGTACTACCCGCGACCGGGCGAGTCGATGCACGACGCGGTCACGCGCGAATGCCGCGCCGCGCGCACCGACGTCGCCGTCATGGACGGGTCCACGTTGGGCAAGATCGACGTCCAGGGCCGGGACGCCGGCGCGTTCCTCGACATGCTCTACACGAACATGATGAGCAACCTGAAGGTCGGCCGGATCCGTTACGGCGTGATGTGCGGCGTCGACGGCATGGTCCTCGACGACGGCACGGTCATCCGCGTCGCCGAGGACCGCTTCCTCGTCATCACGACCACCGGCAACGCGGCGATGGTCCTCGAGTGGATGGAGGAGTGGCTGCAGACGGAATGGCCGCACCTCAACGTCTTCGCGACGTCGGTCACCGAACACTGGGCCACGATCCCGCTGGTCGGCCCGCGGTCGCGGGAGGTGCTGGGCGCGCTCGCCCCGGATCTCGACGTGAGCAACGACGCCTTCGGGTTCATGACCTGGCAGGACGCGGGGGTCGCCGGGATCGCGGCCCGCGTCTGCCGGATCAGCTTCTCCGGCGAGCTGGCCTACGAGATCAACGTGCCTTCGTGGTACGGCCTCGCGCTGTGGGAGTCCATAGTGGACGCCGGGGCGACGCCGTACGGCACCGAGACCATGCACGTCCTGCGCGCCGAGAAGGGCTACCCGATCATCGGCCAGGACACCGACGGCACCGTGACACCCCAGGATCTCGGGATGTCCTGGGCGGTGTCCAAGAAGAAGGCCGACTTCCTCGGCAAGCGGTCGTTCGCCCGCACCGAGAACAACCGGCCGGACCGCAAGCAGCTCGTCGGTCTGCTGCCCGTGGATCCGTCGGTGCTGCTGCCTGAGGGATCGCAGATCATCGAGTCCGACGTCGTGCCCGAGCCCCCGGTGCGGATGCTCGGCCACGTCACCTCCAGCTACCACAGCGCCGCGCTGGAACGGACCTTCGCGCTCGCCTTGGTGCGTTCCGGACGTGAGCGCGTCGGCGAAACGCTGTACGTCCCCGTCGGCGACCAAGTGGTGCCGGTGACCGTGACCGAATCC
This sequence comes from Amycolatopsis heterodermiae, assembly GCF_034929455.1. Taxonomy (NCBI): domain Bacteria; kingdom Bacillati; phylum Actinomycetota; class Actinomycetes; order Pseudonocardiales; family Pseudonocardiaceae; genus Amycolatopsis; species Amycolatopsis heterodermiae. The sequence continues at coordinate 73,748 of NZ_JAYFSI010000001.1, read as the reverse complement.
GTGCTCTTCGACAAGGAAGGAGCCCGCCGTGACGGCTGAAGCGGTCGAAGAACCGTTCCGCACCCAGCTCACCGTGCGCCTCCGTGACGGGCACACCCTGCTCGGCGTCCCCCTGCCCGAGCCGTGCACGTTCACCAGCGGCCACGGCGTCGACCTCCTGTGGATGGGGCCCGACGAGTACCTCGTGCTCGCCGAACCCGGCCGCCAAGCCGAGCTGGAAGCGTCGCTTTCACGTGAAAGTGACGCGGTGGTCGACGTTTCGGCGCAGCGCGTCACCGTGCAGCTCACCGGGTCGCACGCGCGGGACGTCCTCGCCCACGGCTGCTCGATCGACCTGGAGATGTCACCGCCCGGTACGTGCGTGCAGACCTTGTTCGCGCGCACGGGGATCGTGCTCATGGTCCGGGAAGACGGCTTCACGATCCTCGTGCGGCAGTCGTTCTCCGGGTACTTCAAAGCCTGGCTGGCCGACGCGAGTCTGGAGTACGTCTCATGACCTTCACCTTGACGCTCAAGTGCCCCGAACGCTCGGGCATCGTGCACGCCGTCACGACGTTCCTCGTCGGGCAGGGCTGCGACATCGTCGAGCACCAGCAGTTCGACGACGACGTCCGCGGCTCGCTGTTCCTGCGCACGTCGTTCACCGCGCCCGAACCGACCACTGTGGACGATCTGCGCCGCGACTTCGCAGTCGTGGCCGGGGACTTCGCGATGGAGTACGGGTTCGCCGACGGGACGGCGCCGCGGCTGCTCGTCATGGTGTCGAAGTTCGGGCACTGCCTCAACGACCTGCTGTTCCGCTGGCGTGCGGGCAGCCTCGGTGCGGACATCGCCGTGGTCGTCTCGAACCACGAGGACCTGCGGCCGATGGCCGAGGCGGCCGGCGTCCCGTTCGAGCACGTACCCGTGACGCCGGAGACCAAGCCGGAGGCCGAGCAGCGGCTGCTCGACCTGGTCGGCGAGTACCAGGCCGATCTCGTGGTGCTCGCGCGGTACATGCAGGTGCTGTCCAACGACCTGTGCCTCAAGCTCGAAGGCCGCGCGATCAACATCCACCACTCGTTCCTGCCCGGGTTCAAGGGCGCCAAGCCCTACCACCAGGCCTACGACCGCGGCGTCAAGTACGTCGGCGCGACCGCGCACTACGTCACGCCCGACCTCGACGAGGGCCCGATCATCGAGCAGGAGGTCGCGCGCGTCGACCACACCTACTCGCCGCGCGAGCTGGTGACCGTCGGGCGTGACGCCGAGGCGCTCGCCCTGTCCCGCGCGGTGCGCTGGCACTGCGAGCGCCGCGTCCTGCTCAACGGCAACAGCACCGTCGTCTTCCGTTAGGAGTTCCGCCATGACCGCACCGAAAGTCGTGATCATCGGCGCCGGCATCGTCGGCGCGAACCTGGCCGACGAGCTGACCACTCGCGGCTGGGCCGACATCACCGTGCTCGACCAAGGTCCGCTGCCGCGCACCGGCGGGTCGACGTCGCACGCGCCGGGCCTGGTGTTCCAGACCAACCCGTCCAAGACGATGACGGAGTTCGCGAAGTACACCGTCGAGAAGTTCCTGGAGCTGGGCTGCTTCAACCAGGTCGGCGGCATGGAGGTCGCGACCACCCCGGCGCGCTGGGAGGACCTCAAGCGCAAGCACGGCTGGGCGACGTCGTGGGGTGTGCCCGGCTCGCTCATCGACGCGGAGGAGTGCGTCCGCCGCTGGCCGCTGCTGGACGGCTCGCAGGTCTTCGGCGCCCTGTACGTGCCGACCGACGGGCTGGCGCTGGCCGCGAAAGCCGTCGAAGTCCTCGCCGAGCGGGCCACCGCGCGGGGTGCCCGGTTCATCGGCTCGACGCGCGTGACCGACGTCCTGCAGGAAGGCGGGCGGGTCACCGGCGTCCGGACCGACCAGGGTGACTTCCCGGCCGACGTCGTCGTGTCGTGCGCCGGGTTCTGGGGCCGTGAGATCGGCGCGATGGTCGGGATGGACGTCCCGCTGCTGCCGCTGGCGCACCAGTACGTCAAGACGGGGCGGATCGACGAGCTGGTGGGTCGCAACACCGACGAGGTCGAAGCGAGCATGCCGATCCTGCGGCACCAGGACCAGGACCTGTACTTCCGCGAGCACGTCGACCGCATCGGCATCGGCTCCTACGCCCACCGGCCGATGCCGGTCGAGGAGTCCACTTTGGACCCTTCGGTGACCGAGAGCGCCATGCCGTCGATGCTGCCCTTCACCGAGGACGACTTCGCGCCGTCGTGGGAACAGAGCCAGCTGCTGCTGCCCGCACTCCGTCAGGCCAAGGTCGAGGAGGGCTTCAACGGCATCTTCTCGTTCACCCCGGACGGTCAGTCGCTGGTCGGCGAATCGGCCGACGTCCGCGGGTTCTGGCTCGCCGAAGCCGTCTGGGTGACGCATTCCGCGGGCATCGCCAAGGCCGTCGCGGAGCTGCTCGTCGACGGCCGGTCGGAGACCGACCTGCACGAGGTCGACGTCCACCGCTTCGAGGACGTCCAGCTCGCACCGTCCTATGTGCACGAGACGGCGCAGCAGAACTTCGTCGAGGTCTACGACATCCTGCACCCGTTGCAGCCCAAGCTTTCCCCGCGCGACCTGCGCGTGACGCCGTTCCACGTGCGGCAGCGCGAGCTGGGCGCGGTGTTCCTGGAGGCCGGCGGCTGGGAGCGGCCGCACTGGTTCGAGGCCAACGCGCCGCTGCTGAAGAAGCTGCCGCACGACTGGCTGCCGCCCGCGCGCGACGGCTGGTCGTCGCAGTTCCACTCGCCGATCGCGGCGGCCGAAGCCTGGCACACGCGGAACAAGGTTGCGCTCTACGACATGACCCCGTTGAAGCGGGTGGAAATCTCCGGCCCGGGGGCGCTGGAGTTCCTGCAGTCGCTGACGACCAACCAGCTCGACAAGTCCGTCGGGTCGGTCACCTACACGCTGATGCTGGACTCGGCGGGTGGTGTCCGGAGCGACGTCACGGTGGCCCGGCTCGGCCCGGATCTCTTCCAGGTCGGCATCAACGGCGGCATCGACGTCGACCACTTCCTCAAGCACAAGCCGGACGGCGTCCAGGTCCGGGACACCACCGGCGGCACGTGCTGCATCGGCCTCTGGGGGCCGTTGGCTCGCGATCTCGTGCAGCCGTTGAGCCAGGACGACTTCTCGCACGCCGGGCTGAAGTACTTCCGGGCGCGCCGGGCGCGGATTGCCGGGGTGCCGGTCGTCGCGATGCGACTGTCCTATGTGGGCGAACTCGGCTGGGAGATCTACACCAGCGCGGACAACGGCCTGCGGTTGTGGGACGCGCTGTGGGCGGCTGGGCAGTCGCTCGGTGTGATCGCCGGTGGGCGCGCGGCGTTCAACAGCCTGCGGCTGGAGAAGGGCTACCGGTTGTGGGGCACCGACATGACCACCGAGCACGACCCGTACGAGGCCGGTGTCGGCTTCGCGGTGCGCCCGGCCAAGGGGGACTTCCTCGGGCGCGACGCGATCGAGGGCCGGAGCGAGGAGACGGCGTCACGCCGGTTGCGGTGCCTCACGATCGACGACGGCCGGACCGTGGTGCTGGGCAAGGAACCGGTGTTCGTGGACGATGCCCCGGCCGGGTACGTCACGAGCGCGGCGTACGGCTACACGATCGGGAAGCCGATCGCCTACGCCTGGCTCCCGGCGTCGGTGGACGTCGGCAGCGGCGTGGAGATCGAGTACTTCGGCCGCCGGGTGCCGGCGACGGTGACGGCGGAGCCCCTGTTCGACCCGGCCATGGAACGGATTCGGCGGTGAGTCATGCGTGACCAGATCATGAGCGACTTCCTGAAGGCCCTCGCCTCCCGAGACGCGTCACCCGGGGGCGGGGCGACGGCGGCCCTGCACGTCGCGCAGGCCGCGGCCCTGGTGGCCGGTTGTGCCGGGGACCGTGACGTCGTGGCCGAGGCGCGGGCGCTGAGCATGCACGCGCTGCGGCTGGCGGAGAAGGCCGCGCACGCGGTCGCGACCGTCGGCCGGGCCCGGCCGGACGACCAGCAGGCCCGGCGTAACGCGTGCGTGCCACCCGCGGACGTGATCGCCGCGTCGGCGGTGGTGCTGGACCTGGTGGAGCGGGTACCCCCGGACCCGCGGGTGGTGACGGACCTCGCGGCGGCGGCCGAAGCGGCGCGCGCGGCGGCGGTGACGGCCCGGGTCAGCATCGAGGTTCAGCTAGCGGGTCTGCCAGAAGACACAGCACTGCGTGAATCCGTCGCAACCGTGGGCGAGATCTGCGAGCGCGCGGACCGCGTCACCGAGGGGATCCGGTCGGGGGTGGCGCTCAGTCGGTGAAGTCGCCGTTCATCGACTGGGTTCCGGCGCCGTCCCCGCCGCCGCTGCTGCTGGTCTGGAGCCGCCCGTCCACCTTGGCCGTGGCGTTCACCGAGCCGTCCGAGTACTGCATGACGACCTGGTACTCGTGCTTGCCGGTGTGCGCCGGGAAGCTGAACGTGCGGCTCCAGGGCAGCTTCACGTTCTTCTCCTCCGTCGTCTTGCCGTCGACGGTGCAGGTCAGGGTGGTGACGACGGCCGTGCCCGAGACGTCGAACGCCAACTGGTGCGGTTTCTCCGCCACCGACGTCGAGCCCGAAGACGCCGGTGACGGCGTCCCGCCGGTCGTGCCGCTGCAGCCGGCGGCCAGGAAAGCGGCCGCGACCAGCACGGCGGTGCGCTTCATGCGGAAAGGGTAACGTCGCTCACACGGGACCGGTCCCGGCGTTCGGGTGGGTACATCCACAGCAACTCCATGGAACCGGACAAGGAAATTCTCAGGAACGCGGCGTTTGCTGGCAGGGCGAAGACTTGCCGAGGGCTGGGAGCAAGGGCATGAGCGAGTACGACCGGCGGCCGCAGGGCGGCGAGTACCCCTATGGCCAGGATCCGTACGGCCAGAACTCCTACGGCCAAGACTCCTATGGCCAGGAGTTCTACGGCCAGGGCCAGGGGGAGCACCCGCAGGGCTACTACCAGCCTGGCTACTACCAGCCCCAGGGCCAGCCGCGCGACCAGTGGGGCCGCCCGTACCCGCCGCAGTACACGCAGCCGAACGCCCAGCCGCCGTACGGCCGTGAGGGGCACCCTTACGACGCCTACCGCCCCGAAGGCGGCCCTCACGGCTTCTACGGCCAGGAGGGGCCCGGGTACGCCTACCCGCCGCCCGCCTACCAGCCGCCGCCGCGCAAGCGGAGCCCGCTGCGCGCGCTGACGGTGGCCGTCGTCGCGATCGCGCTGGCCGTCGTGGCCGGGCTCGGCATCGGGCACCTGATCTCGGCGAACAGCCCCAGTGCCTCCGGCAACCAGAACTTCGGCTTCTCCGGGCAGCCCAGCACGTCGGCCACGGTGCTCGACGCCGCCGCCGTGGCCGCGAAGGTCAACCCGGCCATCGTCAACGTCAACACCGAGCTGGGCCTGCAGGGCGCGGCCGCGGCGGGCACCGGCATCGTGCTGACCGCGGACGGCGAGGTGCTGACGAACAACCACGTCGTGGCCGGCGCGACCAGCATCAAGGTCACCAGCATCGGCACCGGCGACACCTACACCGCGCACGTCGTGGGCTACGACCGCAGTGAGGACGTCGCGGTCATCCAGCTCGAGGACGCCTCCGGGCTGCCGACCGCCGCCATCGGCGACTCGTCGAAGGTGAAGGTCGGCGACCAGATCCTCGGCCTGGGCAACGCGGGCGGCCGCGGCGGCGACCCGGTGCCCGCGCCGGGCACGGTCGCCGCGCTGGACCAGTCGATCACCGCGTCGGACGAGTCCAGCGGGTCGTCCGAGCAGCTCACCGGCCTGATCCAGGTCAAGGCGAACATCGAGTCGGGCGACTCCGGCGGGCCGCTGGTCAACGCGGACGCGCAGGTCATCGGCGTCGACACCGCCGCGTCGACGGGCTACCAGCTCAACGGCCGCCGCAGCGGCGCCGGCGGTCAGGGCTTCGCGATCCCGATCAACCAGGCCATCGACATCGCGCACCAGATCGTCGCGGGCACCGCGACGGACAAGATCCACATCGGCAAGACGGCGTTCATCGGCGTCTCGGTGGCGGACGGCCAGGGCGGTGGCGCCCAGGTCCGTGACGTCGTCGCGCGCGGGCCGGCGCAGAAGGCGGGCCTCGCGGCCGGGGACGTCATCACGGCCATCAACGGCCAGCCGATCGACTCGGCGACGACCCTGACGAACGTGATGGACACCCACCACCCGGGTGACCAGCTGACGCTGACGGTGTCGGGCGCGTCCGGGGCGTCACAACAGCTGCAGGTGACGGCGGCCGAAGGTCCGGTCGGCTAAGCGCTCAGCGCAGGGTCTCGTTCAGTACCTCGCGGTGCGTCTGCTTGGCCGCGAGGTACTTCTCCTGGCCGGCGTCGGTGATCGTCACGAAGATGCCGCGCCGGTCCGCGTCGCACAGCGCGCGCTGGACCAGGCCTTCCTTCTCCAGCCGGGCGACCAGCCGGGACGTGGCGCTCTGGCTCAGGTGGATCGCGCCGGTGAGGTCGGCCGAGCGGCACTTGAAGTCGCAGGTGGCCAGGCGTTCCAGCGCCTCGAACTCGTTCGCGCCGATCCCGTGGCGCTCCTGCAGGCGGCACTCGAGCGTGCTGAACACGGCCGAATAGCGGGCCAGCAGCTCGTGCCACTCCTCGACCAGGCCTTGCTCAGCGACGTCGCTCACGGCGACCAACTTAGCATGCGCAGGCATCAGATGCAAACACATAAGATGCTTAGACATTAAATGCGTATGCATGTACTGTCGCCGTCATGAGTTCTTCCGCGGACCTGTCCACCACCTCGACCCGGTGGGACGCGCGCCTCTGGGGTGTCCTGCTCACGGTGTCCATCGTCATCGGCCTCGACGCGCTCGACGTGTCGATGGTCGGCGTCGCCCTCCCCGCCATCCAGGCCGACCTGGGCCTGTCCACCGCCGCGCTGCAATGGGTCGTCAGCGGCTACGTGCTGGGTTACGGCGGGCTGCTGCTGCTCGGCGGGCGCACCGCCGACCTGCTCGGCCGCCGCCGCGTCTTCCTGGTCGCGGTCGCCGTGTTCGCGCTGGCCTCGCTGCTCGGCGGCCTCGTCGACGACGGCGCGCTGCTCATCGCGAGCCGGTTCGTCAAGGGGCTCGCCGCCGCGTTCACGGCGCCGGCCGCCCTGTCCATCATCACCACGACGTTCCACGAAGGCCCCGCCCGCAACAAGGCGATCAGCATCTTCGCCGTCTTCGGCGCCAGCGGGTACTCCGCCGGGCTGGTCTTCTCCGGGCTGCTGACCGAGGTCGGCTGGCGCTGGACGTTCCTGCTCCCCGCTCCGATCGCCGTCTTCGCGTTCGCCGCCGCCTGGAAGCTGATCCCGTCCTACCGCCGCGAAGAGGGCCGCGGGTACGACTTCCCGGGCGCGATCACCGGCGCCGTCGGCTCCCTGCTGCTGGTGTTCGGCGTGGTCGAAGCCCCGCAGGTCGGCTGGGCCTCCCCGCGCACGCTGATCACGTTCGTGGTCGCCCTTGCGCTGCTCACGGCGTTCGTCCTCATCGAGAAGCGCAGCGCGCACCCGTTGCTGCGCCTGGGCATCCTGCGTTCGGGACCGCTCGCGCGGGCCAACCTCGGCGGTGCGCTGTTCTTCGGCGCGTACATCGGGTTCCAGTTCGTCGTGATGCTCTACCTGCAGCGGGTCCTGGGCTGGTCCGCGCTGCAGACCGCCCTCGGGTTCCTGCCGGCGGCGCTGATCGTCGCGTTCGGCTCGCCGCGCATCGAGCCGCTGATCGACCGCGTCGGCACGCCCCGCACGATCTTCGCGGGTGTCGTCGCGCACGTCATCGGCTACGCGCTGTTCCTGCGGGTCGACGAGCACTCGGGGTACGCGGCCTACGTCCTGCCCAGCATGATCCTGCTGGGCATCGGCTTCACGCTGGCGTTCTCGTCGCTCAACATCCAGGGTACGAACGGCATCTCGGACGACGAACAGGGTCTGGCCGGCGGCCTGCTCAACACGTCACTGCAGGTCGGTGGCGCGATCGGCCTCGCGGTGGTGACGGCGGTCCTGACCGCCAACGGCGGCGGTGAGGCGTCACCCGCCGCGCTGCTGACCGGCCTGACGCCGGCGCTGAGCGTGGTCACCGGCATCGCGGTGCTGGGCCTGCTGGTCGCGATTTCCGGTCTGGTGGCGCGGAAGCGCGTGGCCGAGGAGCCGGTCGTCGAAGAGGATCTGCTGGCCCTCGCGGACTGAGGACCACGCGCGGAGGAACCACCATCGCCGGGGGATGGTGGTTCTTCCGCGTTTCCCGGATCAGGCCCGCTCGTCCGTGCCGGGCACCTTCGCCGTGGTGATGGCGATGCGGTTCCACGTGTTGCTGGTGAAGATCAGCGCGAGCAGCTGGGCGAGCTCCTCTTCACCGAACTGCCCGGCGGCGCGGGCGTAGACGTCGTCGGGGACACCGCCCGCCGAGATGAGCGTGACGGCGTCGGTCAGGGCCAGCGCGGCCAGCTCCGGCTCGCTGAAGAAGTTCGCGGCCTCGTGCCACACGGCGATCATGTGCAGCCGCTGTTCGCTCTCGCCGGCCTTGCGGGCGTCCGAGGTGTGGATGTGCAGGCAGTAGGCGCAGCGGTTGAGCTGCGCGGTCCGGATCTGGACCAGCTCCACCAGCGCGGGGTCGAGCCCGGCGCGGGCGGCGGCGTCGAAGCCGATCAGGGCCTTGAAGGCCTTCGGTGCGGTCTTGGCGAAGTTGATGCGGTGCGTCATGAGCAAAAATCTAGAGCCGAAGTGACCGCCGTGTAGGGTGCATTTTCGTGCCGGATTCATGGGTCAATTCAGGTGAGCGGCTGGGGGCTGACCTGCACCTGGAGCTGTCCGGCACCGGCGGCAACCGGGCCGTGCTCATCACGGCGCTGCGGGACGCCGTCCGCACCGGGCGGCTCGCCCCGGGCACGCGGCTGCCGCCGTACCGCTCGCTGGCCGCCGATCTGGGGCTCGCCCGCAACACCGTCGCCGACGCCTACGCCGAGCTGGTCGCCGAAGGCTGGCTCACCGCCGTCCAGGGCTCCGGGACGCGGGTCGCCGACCGCGCGGAGCCCCTCGCGCCGGCCCGGACGCCGAAGAAGGCGCCGGGGCCGCCGAAGCCGCGGTACAACCTGCGCCAGGGCCAGCCGGACGCGACGTCGTTCCCTCGCACCGAATGGCTCGCCGCCGCGCGGCGCGCGCTGAACGTCGCTCCGCACGACGCGTTCGGCCCCGGCGACCCGCGCGGCCGCCCCGAACTGCGGGAGGCGCTGGCCGGGTACCTCGCCCGCGCTCGCGGGGTGCGGACGACCCCGGACCGGATCGTCGTGTGCTCCGGGTTCGCGCACGCGCTGCGGCTGCTGTTCCCCGCGGTGCTGCCGGGCCCGCTGGCCGTGGAGTCCTACGGCCTGGCCTTCCACCGCTCGATCTTCACGGCCGCGTCCGTGCCGACGATTCCCTTGTCGCTGGACGAAAACGGCGCGCGCGTCGACGAGCTGACCGCGGACGTCGCCGCGGTGCTGCTTACGCCCGCGCACCAGTTCCCGACGGGCGGGCCGCTGCACCACGACCGCCGCACCGCCGTCGTCGGCCACGCCCGCGCGACCGGCGGGGTGGTCGTCGAGGACGACTACGACGGCGAGTTCCGCTACGACCGCAAGCCGATCGGCGCGGTCCAGGGCCTGGACCCGGACCACGTCGTCTACGCCGGCTCGGTCAGCAAGAGCCTTTCACCGGCGCTGCGGCTCGGGTGGCTGGTGCTGCCGGAGCACCTCGTCGACGCCGTCCTCGCGGTGAAGGGCGAGCGCGAGGCCTGGGCGGGCGTGCTGGACCAGCTGACGCTGGCCGAATTCGTCGAATCCGGCGCGTACGACAAGCACATCCGGCGGATGCGCCAGCGCTACCGCCGTCGCCGCGACCTGCTCGTCGACGCGCTCGCCGCGCAGGCGCCGCACGTGGTGCCCACTGGCGTCGCCGCCGGCCTGCACGCCGTGCTGCGCCTGCCGCCGGGCACCGAGAAGTCCGCGGTGACGGCCGCGACGTGGCAGGGCCTCGCGCTCGACGGACTGGCCGCCTTCCGGCACCCGGCGAGCACGATGTCCACAATGGACGGGTTGGTGGTCGGGTACGCGACCCCGGCCGAACCCGCCTACGCCGAGGCGATCGACGTGCTGTGCCGCGCCCTGCCGCCCGCGTGAGCTATCCCACGATGTCGATCTCGAACGGGTCCGTGGAGCTGTAGGTGATGTCCGCCCAGATCGCGCCCGGCAGGTCGAACCGCCGGTGCGAAGTCAGCTTCGAGTTGTAGCCCGAGGTCTGGGCCGGGTTGTGCCCGACGCCGTTGTGGTCGTTGCCCCACGCGAAGATGTCGCCGATCCACATCGGCTTCGAGAAACCGTCGCCGCCCAGCCGCGGGCGGACGACCACGGCCGCGCCGGGGCTGCCGGACAGGAAGACCCGCACCGTGTTCTGCTCGGCGTTCGGCGGGGTGACGGTGATGCGCTCCATGATCTCCACTCCAGTCGAGTCGGAACCCTTGCCGTCCACTCCGGGCCAGAAGTCGACGACCGACGAGACGTCGTAACCCGGGGCGACGTCGCCCCGGTACTGCTTGGCGACGGCACCGTCCGGGATGGTCGGATCGCCGTTGTAGTGCGCGATCCAGTAGTGCGGTTCGGGGACGCCGGCCGTCGAGAACGCCGAGCGCACCGACGGCCAGGTCGAAAGGTTGCAGTAGACCGTCGGGTCCGCACCCGCCGCGCGTCGCATCCGGACCCAGCCCGGCGCCTCGGCCGGGGTGGCGTCACCGGGTTCGACGTCGAGGACGTGCCCGTCGTTCGTGCTCGCCTTCTTGACGATCGTGACCTTGATCGCGTCGGGAAAACGGGCCCAGTCGGCGGCCGACCACGGTTCCAGCTTGATCTTGTCGATGTATCCCGCGACCAGTTGTCCGCCGGCGGGGATGTTCGCGGCCGTGACCGCGTCGTACATCGTGCGCACGGGTCGAGTCTCCGTTCGGTGCCACATCGCCGGTTTCGGGGACGGCGAAATCGTCTTCGCGATCCGCCATCGTGCTGTTACCCATGTGGGACGGGCGTCAAGCCAAAATGTTACGCAGTTCCTGTCTGTCACCAACTCGGCGGCACCACGCAATTCCTTCACCACGACCTCATCCGGCGACGGTGACTTTCCGCTATCGGCTCTGGCTTCCCGCTCACCCGGCTGGCAAGCTGCAGACTCTTTACGAGGGAAGGTACGTGCATGGCGGCACACCCGGCGTGGGCCCGGCGCATCGACGCGCGGGTCGTCGTCCTCAGCGTGCTGCTCGTGGTGGCCCTGCTCGCCTGGTTCGGGGTGGACTACCTGAGGAACCGCCTGGCGAGCGGTGGCTGTGACACCACGACACCGGTCCGCATCACCGCGGCGCCGGACATCGCGCCGGTGCTCACGGCGCTGGCCCGGTCGGTGCCGGGACCCGACTGCTACACCGTGGAGGTCACGGCCAGCGCGTCGACGGCCACCGCGGCGGCCCTCGAGGCCAACGGCGCGAACGGGCCCGACGTCTGGGTGCCGGAGTCGAGCACCTGGCTGCTGCAGGCCCGCGACGGCGGCGCGTGGAACCTGCCGGAGACCGGTCAGTCGGTGGCGAGCTCACCCGTGGTCCTGGCGCTGACCGACGAAGTCGCGAAACAGGCGGGGTGGCCGGCGAAGTCACCGTCCTGGTCGGACGTCGTCGCCGGCAGCCCGGTCGGGCTGCCCGACCCGGGCCGCGACCCGGCCGCGATCGCCGCGCTGATCGGCCTGCAGCAGCTGACGAAGGACGCGCCCGACCCGGCCGCGGCGTTCACCGAGGAGATTCGCAAGCTGTCGGCGGTGAGGGAGCCGTTCACGGCGTCACCCGCGTCCGAACAGTCCGTGCTGGCGCGCAAGCTCGTCGCCGCCTACCCCGCCGTCGGGGTGCCCAGTTTCGACTACCCGTACGTCGTGTTGCCGCGCGCGTCGGAGGCGTCGCGCACGGCGGCCGAGCGGTTCCTGCGGCTGCTGCTCGACCAAACGGCCACAAAGGCCTTCGCCGACGCCGGGTTCCGGACGCCGGCCGGGCAGCTGCTGGGCGACCGGCCGCCGGACACCCGCACGAGCTCCGCGTCGCGGCCGGTCGGCCCGCCCACCCCCGAAGCGATGTACGGCGTCTTGCAGGCCTGGGCCGGGGCCAACCTGAGCGCCCGCGTCCAGGTGCTGCTCGACGTGTCCGGCTCGATGGCCGCGACCGTGCCCGGCACCGGCCGCAGCCGGATGGCGCTGACGCTGGAAGCCGCGACGCAGGGCCTCGGGCTGTTCAAGCCGACGACCGAACTCGGGCTGTGGCTGTTCTCCACCAAGCTCGACGGCGACCGCGACTACAAGGAACTGCTGCCGATGCGGTCCATCGCGGACCAGCTCGCGCAGGGCGGCCTGGCGACGTTGCAGGCGGTCAAGCCGAAGCCCGGCGGCGCCACCGGGCTGTACGACTCGATCCTCGCCGCGTACCAGAACGCCCGGCAGAGCTGGAAACTCGGCCGGATCAACGTCGTCGTCGTGCTCACCGACGGCCGCAACGAGGACAGCGACTCGATCGGGCTGCCCGGCCTGCTGGCCGAGCTCGGCAGGCTGCAGGACCCGCGCAAACCGCTGCCGGTGATCGGGATCGGCATCGGCCCGGACATCGACGCCAAGGAGCTGCAGCAGGTTTCGGCCGCGACCGGCGGCGAATCGTTCACCACGCCGGACCCGCGCAAGATCTCCGACGTCTTCTACCAGGCGCTGAGCAAGCTCATGTGCCAGCCACCGGCGTGCAAGAAGTGAGGCCCCCGTGCTTGACGAGCTGACCGAAGAGCCGCGGGTGCGCCGGAGAGTCCCGGCGGTGGTGATCGCCGCCTTCGTCGCGGGCTTGGTCCCGTTCGTGCTGCACACCTGGGCGGCACTGCACGGGAATTTCGCCCAGGACGACTTCGTGGTGACGTACCGGGCGGCCGCAGCCGGGCCGTTCGACCTCGGGTTCCTGTTCCAGGACTACCACGGGCACCTGACCCCGGGCGGGTTCTTCCTCGCCGCGGTGCTGACCGCGTGGGCGCCGTTGAACTTCCCGCTGCTGATGCTGCCGCTGCTGATCATGCGCGCGCTCATGACGGTCCTGTTCTGGTGCCTGCTGGTGCGCTGCTTCGGCCGCCGGTGGGCGATCCTGGTGCCGTTCACCGTGTTCACGGCCTCGACGCTGCTGCTGGTCCCGACACTGTGGTGGGCCTACGGCGTCCAGATCGTGCCGGTCGTGCTGGCGACGGCCGGCGCGTTGCACGCGCAGGTCCGGTACTTCCAGGACGGCGGCCGCTGGTGGATCGGCACCTTCGCCTGGACGGTCTTCGGCTTGGCGTTCTACGAAAAGGCCGCGGTGATCCCGCTGGTGCTGGCCGGGGTGACCGTCCTGCTCGGACAGTCCTTTCGCGACCGGGCGCGCTACTGGGCCGGGCACGTCCTGTTGCTGGCCGCGTTCGTCACCGTCTACCTCACGGTGACCTCGAGCCAGGTGGCACCGGGCGGCACGCCGATGTCCGCCGGGTCGGTCGCGGACCTGACCGGCCGGATGCTCGGCGACACCCTGCTCCCGGGCCTCGCGGGCGGCCCGTGGTCCGGCCCCGGGCCGGGCGCGACCTGGGCGCCGTCGCCGTTCGGGGTCGTCGTCGTGGTGTTCCTGGCGGCGTTGGGCGTGCTGATCGCCGGGGTGCGCGCGGGTGGCCGCCGGGCGTGGCGGGCGTGGGCGTTGTTCGGGGTCCTGCTCGCCGTCGACGTCGCGCTGCTGGCGCTGACCCGGCTGCGCGAGGTCGGCCCCGCGGCCGGTGACGACCCGCGGTACCTCGCCGAGCTGGCGCTGGCGGCCGCCCTTTGTGGAGCGTTCGCTTTCCTGGCCCCCGGCGAAGTTGCGCCGTCCGGCGGAAAGCGCGAACGGCCGATCGCCCTAGTCGCCTGCGTGCTTCTGCTCGCGAGCTCCACTGTGGGCTTTCTGCAGCTGTCGCCCGGGATGCGGTTCGAGCACGCGGGCCAGTACGTCGCGAACGTCCGGGCCGCGATCGCCGAGGACCCGGATCTCGTGTTCTACGACGACTTCGTCCCGTCCGACGTGGTGTTCGAATGGTTCGGGGCGGATTCCTTCGCGTCCCGGGTGGTCGGCCTGCTGCCCGGCGCGCACTTCGACCAGCCGACCAGCCGGATGCACCTGCTCGACGCGAACGGCACCCCGCACCGGATCACCGGCGTCGCCCCGGTTTCCCGCGGTGTCACGGGCCCGGTGCCGAACTGCGGCTACACCATCGGCGAGACGCTCGTGCGGATCCCGCTCGACACCGCGGTGCTGGGCCGGCACCTGCTCAAGGTGGACTACTTCACTTCGGACGGCGGGGAAGGCCTGATCGACCTCGAGGGCAAGCGGACGCCGGTCTGGTTCCAGGCCGGCCTGCACTCGATGTTCCTGCCTGTGGACGGCCTGTTCGACCACATCGGCGTCCAGCTCTCGAGCCCGGGCGCGCCGGTGTGCCTCGCCAAGATGGAGGTCGGGAAACCGCTGACCCAGTAGGCCTTCAGTACGGGTCGAACGGGCTGTCGTGGCCCAGCAGGCGGGCCACCGGCCGCAGCCGCAGGCGCAGCAGGACCTTGAGCACGACGTTGCGGGCGAACCACGGCAGCTGGGCGAGCACCCGCAGCCGGTCCGCCGTGGACGGTGGCGAAAGCCGGAACCGCGCCAGCGACGTCGCGCGGTCCACATAGGTGTACCGGCGTCCGAAGAGGACCTTCGCGATCGTGCCGAGCGTGACGCCGATCGAGGAAAAGCAGTCGTGGACCAGGATTTCCGCGCCCGGCGGCAGGTGCTCCGACCAGCGCAGGTCGTCGGTGTAGGTCCAGTAGTCGTGCTTGCCGTCGATGTAAAGCAGCTGTATGGGCCGGTCCCAGTCAGGGCGCAGTGCCGTGCTGTAACCGGCGACGAGCTCGACGACGTCGTCCAGCCCGGCCTCGCGGACGTTGCGCTCGAACAGTTGCCGCGTCGGCGATCCGCCGAACAGGCGGCCGTCGACGAACGGGTCGACCGCGATCACCGTGGCCCCGGCCGTGCGCGCGGCCGCGCCGAGCACGATCGTCGACCGGCCCTGGTGGCTGCCGATCTCCAGGACGACGTCGCCCTTCTCCAAGCGGCGCGCGGCGTCCCAGAGCGCTTGGCCCTGGGCGCGCGTCATCCAGCCCTTGACGGGCTCGGCGAGGGCCCAGGCGTCGTCGAACGCCGTGTTTTCGGAGGGAATGACGCACCTGCCCAGGAAAGTCGGGGACCGCGGAAAATCGTCGGCACATGGTAGCCAGGTTTCGGCCTAGTATCTACCGGATGGTAACCGCCACCCGCGAACGAACCCGGGACGACGCTCCGCCCTCGGAGCGCGCCCGGAAGTTCTCGCCGGGCGGTTTCGTGCGCCGGCCCAGCACGTGGATCGTGCTGGCGCTGACCACGTTGTCGTTCCTGCAGATGCCGGGGAAGACGACGTTCGACACCAAGCTCGACCTGGCCGTCGACCCGCTCGCGTTCCTCGGCCGCGCGCTGCACCTGTGGAACCCGCAGGCGACCGCGGGCGAGCTGCAGAACCAGGCCTACGGCTACCTGTTCCCGATGGGCCCGTTCTTCGCGCTGGGCCAGGCCGCCGGGGTACCCGCGTGGGTCACGCAACGGCTGTGGGGCGCGCTGCTGCTCTCGGCCGCGTTCGGCGGCGCGCTGCTGCTGGCGCGCGCGATGAAGATCGGCACCGAGCGCACCCGGCTGATCGGCGCGCTCGGGTACGCGCTCGCACCGCGCATGCTGACCGAAATCGGCGGTCTGTCCGCGGAGATGCTGCCCGCGGTGCTGCTGCCGTGGGTGCTGGTGCCGCTGGTGCGCGCCGGGGTGACCGGCTCGCCGCGGCGCGCGGCCGGGCTGTCCGCGATCGCCGTGCTGTGCATGGGCGGGGTCAACGGCGCGATGGTCGTGATGGCGCTGGTCCTGCCGGGACTGTGGCTGCTGACGCGCAAGTGGACCCGCGAGCACGTCCGGCTCGTCGTCTGGTGGGCCGTGTTCGTCGCCGGCGCGACGCTGTGGTGGATCCTGCCGCTGCTCCTGCTCGGCGAGTACAGCCTGCCGTTCCTGGACTACATCGAGTCCGCGACCAACACGACCGCGCCGATGTCGCTGTTCGAGGTGCTGCGCGGGACGAACCAGTGGGTCGCCTACGTCGTGCAGGGCACCCCCTGGTGGCCCGGCGGCTGGTCGCTGATCGACAACCCGGTGCTGATGCTGGCGACCGGGCTCGTCGCCGGGGTCGGCCTGTTCGGACTGACGCGCCGTGGCCTGCCGGAGCGGCGGTTCCTCGTGCTGGGCGTCGTCACCGGGCTGACCCTGCTGACGATCGGGTACGTCGGCACGCTCGACAGCCCGGTCGCGGAGCAGGTCCGCCACCTGCTGGACGGGCCGCTGGCCCCGCTGCGCAACGTCCACAAGTTCGAGCCGGTGCTGCGGCTGCCACTGATGCTCGCGTTCGTGCACGGGATCTCCAGTCCGGTGCGGGTGAAGTCCGCGCGCCGGTTCCTGCGGCCCGCGCTGGGCCTGCTGCTGATCCTGGTGATGGCCGCGCCCGCGTGGCTGCTGAACCTGCGCTCCGGCCCGGGCTGGGACGAGGTGCCGGACTACTGGTACGACGCGACGGGCTGGGTCGCGAAGGCCGACCCGAACGCGCGGACGCTGCTGCTGCCGGCGACCGGCTTCGGCGAGTACGACTGGGGCCGCACGGTCGACGAGCCGGCGCAGGCGATCGCGAAGAGCCCGTGGGCGGTGCGCAACCAGGTGCCGCTGGGGTCCGAAGGAAACACGCGGCTGATGGACTCCGTCGACGCCGCCCTCGCCGACGGCCGCGGCGATCCCGGGCTGGCCGCGCTGCTCGCGCGGTCCGGCTACCGGTTCCTCATGCTGCGCAACGACATCGACCGGGAGCGCACCGACGCCCCGTCCGTCGCCACGCTGCGTTCGGGGCTGGCGGGGTCGCCGGGCATCGGCAAGGCCGCGACGTTCGGGCCGCTCGAGATCTACCAGGTGCAGCGGCCGGTGCCGCTGGCCACCGCGACGTCCACAAAGGACGTCCCGACGGTCAGTGGCGGCCCGGAGAACCTGATCCCGCTGATCGACTCCGGCCAGCTCGACCCGGCGACGCCGACGGTGCTCACCGGCGACGGCGGCTCGCCGGGCGGGCCGCGCCTGGTGACCGACGGGCTGCGCCGGGCCGAGCGGAACGTCGGCGGCGTACGGGACAACCTCAGCCAGACCCTCACCGCGGGCGAGGCGTTCCGGCAGCAGCGCGCGGCCGGCGACGTGCTGCCGTTCCCCGGGCAGGAGCACCAGACGGTGGCCGCCTACCGGGGCATCCGCTCGGTGACGGCGTCGACGGCCGCGTCGTTCGCCGACGCCTTCGGCGGCTCCGACCCGAGCCACCAGCCCTTCGCCGCGATCGACGGCGACCCGCGCACGGCGTGGGTGTCGTCGTCGTTCACCGGCCCGGTCGGGCAGTGGCTGGAGGTCGAGCTCGACACCCCGCGCCTGGTCACCGCCGTCGACCTGCAGATGGTCGACGACCTGCGGGTCGGCTGGCCGGCGACGCGCGTCCGGATCACCACCGACAACGGCTCGGTCGACCAGCAGGTCATCCGCGGCGCGGGGGCGCACAGCTACCCGGTCGCCGCGGGGGTCACCACGAAGGTGCGGATCACGTTGCTGTCGCTGGTGGTCGGGCGGCAGGACGGCAACGTCGGCATCGCGGAGCTGAACATCCCGGGCACCGAGCCGCAGCGCGCGCTCGAGGTGCCCGCGGACCTGCCCACCGGCGCGGCGCCCGGGTTCGCGTTCACGCGCGGCGCGCAGCCGCGGTACGCGTGCCTCCCGGACGGCGGCGCGGTGCGCTGCGACGCGACGTCCGCCCGCGACGGCGAGGAACCCGACGGCATCCGGCGGCTGTTCAGCACCCCCGCGGACGCGACGTTCCTGCTCGGCGGCTCGGTGCTGCCCGCGGGCGGCGGCAAGAACCCGGTGTCCCTGCCGGGGGTGACGGTCGCTTCGACTTCCCAGCTGGGCGGCGACCCGGCGGCGAGCGGG
Organism: Amycolatopsis heterodermiae; assembly: GCF_034929455.1. Classification (NCBI taxonomy): domain Bacteria; kingdom Bacillati; phylum Actinomycetota; class Actinomycetes; order Pseudonocardiales; family Pseudonocardiaceae; genus Amycolatopsis; species Amycolatopsis heterodermiae. The sequence continues at coordinate 55,566 of NZ_JAYFSI010000001.1, read as the reverse complement.
TTCGCCGCGGTCGACGGCGACCCGGGCACGACGTGGCGCCCCGACGTCACCGACCTGCGGCCGACGTTGACGCTCGGGTGGACCGCGCCGAAGCGGATCACGGGGCTGCACATCGGGGTTTCGCCGTCCAGCGGGGCGAAGGCGCCGCGGCAGGTGGAGCTGGTCGGCAAGACGGGCAATCGCACGGTGCAGCTCGACGCGAGCGGGTCCGGCTCCTTCGACCCCCTGGACACCGACCAGCTGCAGATCATCGTGCCCGGCGACGACGACGATCCCGCGGCCCGCGCGGTGGTCGGCATCGGCAGCCTGGAACTGTCCGGCACGGACGGCCTGTTGCCGGGGCCGGACCCGGCGTTCACGGTGCCCTGCGGCGCGGGCCCGAACGTCCACCTGGACGGCCTCGACTACCGGACGTCGGTGACGGGCACGCTGTCGGACATCACCGACCACCGGCCGCTGCCGCTGACGATGTGCCGCGACTCCGAGGGTGGCGTCGAACTTGCGCCCGGCGGGCACGAGCTGCGCACGGACCGCTCGGACTCGTTCGTGGTCCAGGACCTGTGGCTGCGGCCTTCTTCCGGGGTTGCGGCCCCGGTGACGCACCGGGCGGTGCAGATCGGCCAGTGGGACGCGACGTCGCGGTCGGTGACGGTGGCCCCGGGCGACGAGTCGGTGCTCGCGGTGCCGGAGAACGCGAACGCGGGCTGGGTGGCCACTTTGGACGGCAAGGACCTGGCCCGGACCCGGGTGGACGGCTGGCAGCAGGCCTGGATCGTCCCGGCTGGGGCGGGCGGCGTGGTCTCCCTTTCGTTCACGCCGGACGCGTCGTACCGCACGGACCTGCTGATCGGGGCTCTGGCGGTGCTGGCGCTGCTGGTGGGAGTGGCCTGGCCGGCTCGCCGCCGCCCGTTCCCGGTCGTGGCGGGCGGTGCGGTCTTGGTGCCGGTGCTGCTGATCGGGCTTTTGGTCGCGTTGGGCGGGATGCTGCCGGTGGTGCTGTTGATCGCCTGCCTGCTGGCGCGCCAGTTCTCGGAGCGAGCGCCGAGGTTCCTGGCCCTGGGCGGCATGGTCCTGGCGGCGGCGGTCTCGGTGACGGGCCGGGTGCTGGGCCACGGCCAGGACTGGGCCTACGGCCCGGTGACCCAGGCGGCCCTGCTCTTGGCCGCCGCAGCGACGGTGGCCACGTGCATCGACTGGTTCGCCCGAAAAGCCAACCCGACCGAACCAACCCCCTAACCCGCCCACGACACGCGAGTCGTCCAACCGAGTACGCAAGTCGTCCAGCTGGGTACGCGTGTCGTCCGGTCCGTACGTGTGTCGTCCGGCTGGGTACGCGATTCGACCTTTCACGCACGTGAGCCGACCCCGCAGGCACGTGTGTTGACCCTGCAGGGACGTGTCGACCCTTCAAACACGCGTGTCGGCTCCCCAATCACGCGTGTCGACCCTCCAGACACGTGTCGACCATCCACACACGCGCCCGGAACCCCCCAGCCGCGCTCAGCCCGTGCGCCGGGACCGAATCTCCACCAAGGCCCCCGCCACCGCCAACCCGCCGGCACAGCAAGCCGCCACCGTCACCACCTGGGTCGCCGAGCTGTGCAGCCAGGCCGGGATCAACACGGCCTCCACCGCCACCGCCGCCCACATCAGCACCGTCACGCGGCGGTCGCCGTCCGCCAAGCGTGCGTACAGCAGGATCTGCACCAGCGCCAGCATCGACCCAGCCAACGCGAACGGCCACAACGGCATAGTGCTTCCGGCGTAACGCACCCCGCCGATCAGCGGCAGCAACCGCGACCCGAAGACCAAAGTCACCAGCACCACCACAGCGTCCAAAGCAGCACAGATCCCCAACGCCACCGGCAACGCCCGGCGGCGGTCGGAAACAACAGCGAACCGGGGGAGGACCAAGACGCCGACGGCCTGCGGCAGCCAATAAGCGATCTTCGTGACGATCGCACCCAGTGCGTACTCGCCCGCCTCCGCCGCGGGCAGGGTGTGGCGGGCCAGGACCAGGTCCAGGTTCACCAGCAGCACCAGCGCCAGCATCGCCTGGGCCGTGTGGAGGACGTCGCGGCCGTGGCGGTCGGACCACCTCGGACGCGGGCGGCCGCAGATCTGCCAGCTCGCCGTCACCACCGCCAGGGAACCGATCGCGGTGCCGGCCAGCGCGCCGGTCGTCGAGCCCGAGACGAGCAGGCCCACCAGCGAGCCACCGACCTTGCCGACGCCTTCCAGGGCGATCAGCCCGGCCAGCGTCGCGAAGCGGTGGCTGCCCTGCAGGAGCCCGTGAAACAGCCCCAGCAGCGTCAGCGGGCCGAGCGACGCCGTCACCAGCAGCGCCGGCGCCAGCGAGCCCAGGTGCAGCAGGAGGACCAGCAACGGGCTCACCGTCAGCGCCGCCGCCGCGACGATCCCGCTCGTCACCAGGCCGAGCGCGAACAGCGACCCCGTGTGCTGCGGCGAGCGCGCGACGCGCAGCGCCACCACCGTCTGCAGCGCCATCGCCGGGACGACACCGATCACCAGCACCGCCAGCAGCGAGCTCAGCTCACCGAACGCGCCCGGCGCGAGGATCCGCGCGGCCGCCAGGCTCAGCACGTAGCTGCCCGCGTTGTTGCCCGCGAGCGCGAGCGAGACGAGGATCGCCGCGATCCGGTTGCCGGTCCGCGCCGGTCCGGCTTCGGTGTCTACGCTCAACGACGGGCTCCCATTACCGGCGAGTAATGAGCAGCGACGATAACCGCGCGGGGAACGGAAAGGAAGGGCCGTGGACGCACCGGGCAGGCGGCTGGCCCTTCCCGCCGTCTCCGCCGTGCTCGCGTTCGCCGTCTGCGCGCCGCTGCTCGGCCGTGGCTTCGTCCTGAGCTACGACATGGTGTTCGCGCCGGAGCAGTACTTCGTGCCGGACGCCTTCGGGATCGGCGCCACGCTGCCGCGGTCGGTCCCGGCCGACACCGTCGTCGCGCTCGCGACCACCGTGCTGCCCGGCGACGTCGTCCAGAAAATCGTGCTGCTGCTGGCGATCTTCTTCGCCGCGTACGGCGCGGGCAAGCTCGTCCCCACCGAGCACACCGGCACCCGGCTGGTCGCCGCGACCGCGTACGCCTGGACGCCCTACCTCGCGGAACGGCTGTTCATCGGCCACTGGCCGCTGCTGCTGACGTACGCGAGCCTGCCGTGGATCGTCGCGGCCGGGCTCGCCGCCCGCGCGCACGAACCGAAAGCGCTCCTGCGGCTCGTGCTCGCCTGCGCGCCCGCGGTGCTGACGCCGCCGGGCGGGGTGCTCGCGGCCGCCGTCGCGGTCGTGGCCGCCGGGTCCAGGCGGATCCCGGCGACGCTGGGCATTTCCGTGCTGCTCAACCTGCCCTGGCTCGTACCGACGTTCCTCAACGCCGGCGGCACCTACTCCGACCCGGCCGGCGTCGCGGCGTTCAGCGCCCGCGCCGAAAGCTGGGGCCCCGCGCTGCTCAGCGTCCTCGGCCTCGGCGGGATCTGGAACGCCGAGACGGTGCCCGGCAGCCGCGCGATGCCGCTGATCCCGGTGCTCGTGCTCGTCACCGTCGCGATCGCGCTGGCCGGCCTGAAACCGCTCGCCGCGCGCTGGGGCACCCCGCCGGTCCGCGCGCTCTTCCTCCTCGGCGTCGCGGGGGTGCTGCTGGCGTCACTGGCGACGCTCCCGTTCGGCGAAACCCTGCTGGACGTGGCAACGCGGCATCTCCCCGGCGCCGGGCTGCTGCGCGACGCGCAGAAGTGGGTGGCCTGGTGGGCGCTGCCGCTCGCGATGGGCTTCGCGCTCGCGATCGAAGCCGCGACCGCGAAACTGCGGACGAACCAAGGACGCGCGGGGCTGGTCGCGGCGGCGGCGCTCTTCCCGATCCTCACCATGCCGGACCTGGCGTGGGGCGGCTGGGGCCGGCTCGCCACCGCGCAGTACCCGGACGACTGGCGCGCGGTGTCCGAAGTGCTCGGTGCCGACGACCGTCCGGGAGACGTCCTGGCGCTGCCGCTCTCGGCGTTCCGCGGCTTCGCCTGGAACGGCGATCGCACGCAGCTGGACCCGGCGCCGCGCGCGCTCCCGAAACCCGTGCTGACGGACGACACCCTGCAGGTCGGCACCGAACGGATCGCCGGGGAGGACCCGCGGATCGGCGACGTCCGCGCCGCGACGTCCGCTCAGGACCTCACCGGCGCCGGGATCGGCTGGATCCTCGTCGAGCGCGGGACTCCCGGTGACGTCGACCCGCGGCTGCTCTCCGGTGCCACGCAGGTGTGGTCGGGGGAATGGCTGACGCTGTACCGGACCCCGGGTGAGCCGGAGGTGAAAGCCGTTGCGTGGGCCCCGGCCTTGGCGGCGGACAGCGTAGTGCTCACGTCGCTCTGCGTCGCACTGTTGTGCCGCATGTTACCGATGCGTACATTGGGCCGCGGCAGGATTTTCCCGCCGCGGAAGAAGGAGTGACACGTGGGCACGCTCATCGGCGTGGTGGCCGCCGTCATCATCGGGGGCGGGTTGGCGACGGGCGCGGGCTTCGCGTTGATCGAAAGCGGTGACCCCGACAGCACCGCCGCGGTCCAGCAGCAGCTCAACCAGCAGGTGAAGTACAACCCCGCGGACCACCCGGCCAAGTTGTACGGGAACCGCTGACACCCGTGACGCAGTTCGCCTCCGACCACGCGCACCGCGTGGTCGGGCTCTACGGCGACCCCACCGTCTCCTGGAGCATCCTCCTGGAGGCGGAGCTCTTCTCGGCCCCGGAACCGGAAAAACTCCGCGCGCGGCTGGCGGCCGCCCTCCCGCAGTACCCGCACCTCGGCCCCGCGCCGGCCGTCGACCAGGCCCGAGGCCCCGAGTTTTCCGAGGCACGCGCGCGATTCGCCGCCGAACCCTACGACCGGGGCGCCCCCTTGGTGCGCGTCGCCGTCCGCACCGACCAGCCCGCGGTGCTCGTCGCCGCCCACCACGGCGCGCTCGACGGCCTCGGCCTGCTCGCCCTGCTCGGGTTCCTCCTCGACGTCCCGGTTTCCTCCGCGGCACGCGGGATCGGGGCGCGCACCGGCGGCGGGAAGCCGTTCCTCGTTTCGGCCGTCCAGCGGCTCGCCGAGGCGCTTTTCGCGCCACCGGGCCGGATCGTGCCGGATCGGGACGCCGAGCGCGCGGGTGACGTCTTCGAGGCCCGCCGGATGCCCCGGCTGCGGCTGAGCGCCGCGGGGTTCGTCGCGGCGGCCACGCAGGCGACCGGGCACTGGAACCGCGCGCACGGCGCCCGCACGGCCCGGGTCGTGGCCGCGCTGGGCGCGTCGTGGCGCTCCGGTGCCGCGCCGGAACCCGTGCACGACAGCGCGTTCTTCCGGCTGCGGCTGCCGTCCGATCCGGACTCGGCGGGGGTCGCGGACGTCCTGCGCGCGCAACCACCCGAGCCCGACTTCCCCGCACGCAGCAGCCGGATCGCCCGGCTGGGCACCCGGCTGCTGGCGAGCCGGCTCGGCTCGACGTTCCTGGTGTCGAACCTCGGCGTGGTGTCCACCGGGGACACCGTCCGCTCGATCGCGTTCTACCCGGCGGCGAGCGGCCGCTCAGGCGTGGCGTTCGGCGCGGCGACCACGGGGGACACCACGACGGTGACCGTGCGGGCCCGCCGCAAGGACTTCGGCGCGGCGGCCGCCGGACGGCTGGCCGGGCAGTTCCGGGACGCGGTGCGCGACCAGGCCGGGCCGGGTCAGGACGCGGGGCCGCGGAGCCGGGACGCCGGCGACGTCCCGCACCAGTGACGCGAACTCGCCGACGCTCTGGTCCCAGCTGTAGTTCCCGGCCCGTGCCGCGCCGGCCAGGCCCATTTCGGTGCGGCGCAGCCCGTCGGCGAGCAGCCCGTCGACCCGGTCGGTGAAGTCCTCGAAGTCGTCGGCCAGCAGGCCGGTCCGGCCGTCCACGATGGACTCGGCGACGCCGCCGGCGGCGCGGTAGGCGACCGAGGGCACGCCGTGCGCGGCCGCCTCCATGATGACGATGCCCCAGCCCTCCTTGACCGACGGGCACAGGTGCAGCCACGAGCGGGCCAGGATCTCGTGCTTGGCCTGCTCGTCGACCCAGCCGTGCAGGGTGACGCGGTCCGCGACGCCGCGCTCGGCCGCGTGCGCCCGCAGCACCTCGTCCCACGGTCCCTGCCCGACGACCTCCAGCCGCAGCTCGGGCCAGCGCCGCGCGAGCCGCGCGACGACGTCGATGGCGTGCTCGATCCGCTTGTGCGGCACCAGCCTGCTCACCGCGACGAGCGTCGGCGCACTGTCCCGTTCGGACGCCACCGGCGGCGGCGCGTCGAGGCCGTTCGCGACCACCGTGACGCGCTCGCGGCCGATGCCCAGCTCGGCCAGCTCGGCCTTGGTGACCTCGGAAACCGTGACGTAGCGGCACTTGCGGAACAGCCACGGCGCCAGCCGCGACTCGATCCACCAGCCGACCCGGCCCAGCGTCTCGCCCAGCGCGCTGATCCACTGTTCCTTGTGGACGTGGTGCACGAGCACCAGCACCGGGCAGCCGGCCACCAGCCGGGCGAAGAACGGCATCCCGTTCTGCACGTCGACCACTAGGTCGGCGCGCGCCCGACGGATCGCGCGCAGCGCGTGGACGTAGACGCCGAACTTGTTGCCGCGGCGCCGGTAGCGGACGCCGTCACGCCACTCGCCCGCGGTCGCGCCCGGGTAGGCCGCGCACTGGATTTCGACCCGGTAGCCCGCTTTCGCGAGTCCTTCGGCCATCCGCTCGACGTACCGTTCGGACCCGCCGCCCTCGGGGTGGCCGGTGTCGCGCCAGTTGACCAGCAGCACACGAGGACGGTCCATCGGGTTATCCAAACTGTAGCGACGATGCTAGGTTACCGGTGCGTACACGGTATGCGTACACAGTAGAGGAACGTATTTCGGAAAGCGATGGTTCAATGGCAGCAAATCCGGTCGTCGCCCCGAACGCCGAGCCGCACCGCGCCACGCTCCGCCGTTCCGTGACGCTCTTCCGCACTTTCCTGACCGAGCAGACCGACCCGGACGGCTTTTACTCGGCGCTGGCCGCCGACTCCGTCCGGCAACTGGCCGCGCACACTCCGCTGTCCGGGCGAACGATCCTCGACGTCGGGGGCGGTCCGGGCTATTTCTCGGACGCCTTCCGCGCGGCCGGCGCGTCCTACCTCGGGGTCGATCCGGACGTCGGCGAGCTGTCCGCGCGCGGTGAGCCGGGGGAGAACATGATCCGCGCGAGCGGCACGGAACTGCCGGTGCGCAGCGGATCCGTGGACGTCTGCTACTCGTCGAACGTGCTGGAGCACGTGGCGAAGCCGTGGGTGATGCTCGACGAGATGTGCCGGGTCACCAAGCCCGGCGGCACCGTCTTCGCGTCGTTCACGCCGTGGTATTCCCCGTGGGGTGGTCACGAGACCGCGCCGTGGCATTTCCTCGGCGGCTACTACGCGCGTCAGCGGTATTTCCGGAAGCTCGGGAAGCAGCCGAAGAACAAATTCGGGGAAAGCCTGTTCCCGGTTTCCGTCGGCGCCGCGCTGCACTGGGCGAAAACGACACCGCTGGCCGATCTGGTGGCCGGGTACCCGCGTTATCACCCGAGCTGGGCGATGTGGATCGTGCGGGTCCCGGCCCTGCGTGAACTGGCTTCCTGGAATCTGGTGCTGGTCCTGCGCCGGCGCTGAGTCAGCGGCCGGCGCCGACCGGTTCCCGCCGCCGCGGCGGCACCGGCGGCTCGGCCCGGCGCCGCCGGGCCAGCAGCACGATCGAGGCGATGATCAGCACGCCACCACCGATGCCGAACCACAGCGGGCCGGTGGTGGACAGCAGTTCCAGCTTGCCCTTGTTCGCGTTCACCTGGTCCGCCATCTTCGCGACGGTTTCCGGGCTGTACGCCAGGGTCCCGTCGAACACCACGGTCGACGTGCCGCTGGTCCCGACGCGCAGCTCCTGGTGCTGCTGTTGCTGCTGCTTGACCTCGATCCCGGTGACCGGCTCCACCCACAGCGTGTTCACGCCGCGGTAGTAGAGGTCGGCCTTGACCGTCGAATCGGTGGAGCCGACGAGTGAACCCGGGACGTCCTTCGAGCCGAGCTTGGTGTCGGGGATGTTCTGGACGAACTTGTAGGTCTCGATCCCGTCCACGGTCTCGGTGCCGGAGTACTTGGCCGTGACGGCCGCGCCGGTGTTGTCGTCGTAGACCTTGTAGTCCTGCTGCTCGGTGCCGAACGGGAACTTGAAGTTCAGGCCGGGCTGCGCCTTGAGCTCGTTCGTCTCCGGCGGCTTCTCACCCTGCTTGGGGGCCTCGGGCTGCAGTTCGGTGACGTAGCTGCTCTTGATGTCGCACTTCGGGTCGGTTTCGCCGTGCGGCTCGTAGCCCTCACCGGTGCGCCGGTCGAAGCAGACCTGGCGCTTGCTCGCGCTCAGCACGGTGCCGTCGGCCTTGTCGGTGACCTGCACGGCCAGCAGCCAGACCGCGTAGTCGGTGTCCTCGCGCATTTCCGGGGCCGCGAAGTTCGCCTGGACGTGGGCGGTCGCGACCAGGTCCGCGTCCTTGCGGATCTCCGAAACCGGGCCGTTGCCCTTGTCCGTCACGGCGAGCACCTGGCTCGCGGTGCCTTCGAGCACCGACGTCGAGTCCTGGTCGAGCGGCACCTTGGCGAGCTTGGGGTAGACGTAGGCCGGGAGGAGCACCGCTCCGGCGACCGCGAAGACCCCCAGTGCCAGCAAGATCAGGCCGAAAGCGCGTCGCAACGGTCCTCCTGGTGTCACACAAATTACCGGGCGGTAATCAGTGCCCGGATAGTGGCCCGCGCCACGCCGGGCGTCAAAGTGTGACTCGCGGTCACAGACACCGCGTACGGCCGGAAGGCGGCATGTACGCCGCCGTTCGCACCAAACGACCAAACATGTTTGTTCCCGGGCACAACGGGCGTGGGCCCACCATCGGACGATCCTCACTCCGCCGCGCGGGACAGCAAGGAGAACCCCTCTTTTGGCGCAGGATCCTTCGACGGTCGCGATCGCGGCCACCGCCCGTTGGCGAGCCAGGATCGTGGCGGCGGCCGCGAGCGTGGGAGTCAGCCTCAGTGACCCCTCGGCGGGCATCCCCGGCATCCGCACGCTCGTCTGCGGCCGCGGCGACCTGGCCCGGTTCGTGCCCCGCCTGGGCCACGACGGCGAACCGCCGACGCCGGCGATCGGCGCGCACTCCGACTCGATCGCCGACCGCGAGCTGCGCGACGCCGTGGCCGACGTCGCCGCCCTGCTTTCGTTGCACGGCAACGTGGTACTCGACCTGGACGCCGGTTTCCGACGGCGCCGCACACCCCGGCCGGACGTGGTCGTCTCGGCCGGTTCGGACCGTCCCCAGTGGACGGAGCCGGCGGTGACGCTCCCGGTGGGCACGGACCGGCGCGGGGGTCCGCTCACGGTGGCGCTCACCGCCGGTCCCGGCTTCGAAGGCACGCTGCTGGAGCTGGCGAGACTGGTGGAGGTGGACGCGGCTTAGCCCGTGATCGCCGTGGCCCGGATCTCCACCCGCATGCCCGGCGCGCCCAGTGCTGCGACGCCGATCTGCGTCCAGATCGGTGCTCGGTCGCCCATGCGCTTGCGGAACTGCTCCACCATCACCTTCGTGTGGTCGTCGCCGATGGTGTCGGGGGCGGTGGGGATGTGGAACGAATCCACCGCGACCACGTCGGTCCAGCTCGCGCCCGCCGTGGCCAGCGTGCGCTCGACGTTCTCGAAGGCCTGGACGATCTCGTCTTCGAGCGACTCGGGGAAGACCGTGTTGTCGTCCCAGCCGCCCTGGCCGGAGATCTCGACGCGGTCGCCGATCCGGACCGCCTGCGTGTAGTGCAGGGCGTCGAGGTGCTTGGGGCCGTAGCCGGGGGTGACGAAGAACTCGGGCATGGTGTTCCCTTCGATTGACTTCACGCTTGAAGTCAACGTATCAGACTTCAAACGTGAAGTCATCCGCGGCTGGGTAGAGTTCCCCCATGGCATCCGACGAGGACGAGCCGCGCTGGCTGACGCCGTCCGAAAAGGACGCTTGGACCGGCCTGATCTCGCTCGCGCTGCTGCTGCCGGGCAAGCTCGAGGCGCCGCTGCAGCAGGAGGCCGGCGTCACGCTCTTCGAATACCTGACGCTGAGCCAGATGTCGGAGGCGCCCGGACGCCGGCTGCGGATGAGCGAGCTGGCCTACCTGGCCAACGGTTCGCTCTCGCGACTGTCCAACGTGGTCAAACGGTTCGAGCAACGGGGCTGGGTGGAACGCTCACCCGACCCCGACGACGGCCGCTACACCCTGGCCGCACTCACCGACGCCGGGTACGAGGTAGTCGTCGCCGCGGCGCCGACGCACGTGCGGGCCGTGCGGCAGCTCGTGCTCGACCCGCTCACCGAGGCCGATCAGCAGGCGCTGGCCCGCATCGCCGAAAAGCTGCGGGTGCGGCCGGTCGACCTCGCTTAGCGGAGATCGAGCCCGTGCGGGCCATCGCCCCGCGGCTGACCGGCCGGGCACCTTCTCCCTTCACGCAGGCGTAACACGGCGGACGCCGTTTTCGACCATATCGACAACACTGCCGCCACCGCCGCCCGTCGCTCTGGACCACCGCCAGACGGCCGGGCGTCTTCGGCGCGCCGTGAAGCATCGCTGCTCTCCCGACCCCCGCTGCGCACAAGGCACTGCCATCAGAGGGAGCGAACCACCATGAAGAAAATCGTTATCGGCGTCGGCATCGGGGTCGCCCTGCTCGTGGTCGCCACAGCCTGCAGCAGCCCAGCTTCTCGGGCGTCCGCGCCGACCGCGCAGGCTGCCGCAGTGACCGACCAGCTGGTTACCAGCCAGCCGGCTACCACCCAGCCGGTCACCTCCCCGCCCAGCACGCCGTCGCCGACCACTGCGAGCCACGACAACGAAACGAGCACGGTGGAGGCGGCTGCACAGTTCTCGCCGCAGGTGGAAATGGCCCGCGACAAGGCGCAGAGCTATCTCGGTTTCAGCGCGTTCTCACGCACCGGCCTGATTCGGCAGCTGTCCTCGGACGCGGGTGAAGGTTTTCCGAAAGCCGTGGCCACCGAAGCCGTGGACAGCCTGTCGATCGACTGGAACGCGCAGGCCGTCAAGTCGGCCGAGAGCTACCTGAGCTTCACGTCGTTCTCCTGCTCGGGCCTGAAGCAGCAGCTCTCGTCGTCGGCCGGCGAAGGCTTCACCAAGGCGCAGGCCGCTTACGGAGCCGGCAAGACCGACGCGTGCAAGTGAGGCCGGGCGTCTAGTCGTCGACCCACTCCAGCAGGTCGCCGGGCTGGCACTCGAGGACCCGGCACATGGCTTCCAGGGTGCTGAACCGCACGGCCTTGGCGCGGCCGTTCTTCAGGACGGCGACGTTGGCCGGGGTCAGCCCGACCTTCTCGGCGAACTCCCCGACGCTCAGCTTGCGCTTGGCCAGTTCGACGTCGATGCGCACGACGATCGCCATCAGATGACCGCTTCCATGTCGGTCCGCAGCGTAGTGGCCTGGCGCAGCAGGGCGCGCATGACCACCATCAGCAGGCCGATCACGGTGATCCCGACGGTCACCAGGAACAGCAGCATCGGCATCCCCGGGTCGTCCGCGTTGAAGCCGACGAAGATCAGCATGCCGACGAAGACCAGCCACGCGGCGGCCACCGACCAGACGATCGCGTCGACCCACTTCAGGGCCGCGATGGTGAAGATCCGGTCCTTCTTGACCAGCGTCAGCAGCTTCCACGTCGCGACGACGATGACCTCGACGCACAGCACCAGGAACACCGCGATCGCGGTCAGCGGCCACCGCAGCGGCGCGTCGTGCGGGTTCTGCGACGTCGTGTACGCGATCCCGCCGGGTAACGAGAGCGTCTGGAAGATCACCAGGACGACGAACAGCACGACGAGGAACACCCGGAGCGCGGCGACGGCGCGTCTTTCGGAGAGCATGCGACGACTATCGCCGGTTATCTATCGAAAGTCAATCGGTAGCTGTCGATCTACGATGGTTCCGGATCAAGCCGGACCGATTCGAGGGCGACGTACAGCTCGCCGATGTCGACCGGGTCGGTCAGGTCGCGCTTGGTCAGCTCCTGCACCCGGCGCAAGCGGTAGCGCACGGTGTTGGGGTGCACGAACAGCCGGTCCGCGGCCTCCTTCGCCGACCCGTGGCCGGCGAACCACGCGAGCAACGTGTCGAGCAGGACCTTGCGCTCGGCGCCCGGCAGGGTCAGCACGCCCGACAACGCGGACCGCACGACGTCGCGGGCCATCCCGGGCGCCGCCGCGACCAAAGTGGTCACCGGCGAATCGCCGAACACGACCACGCCGGCGGTCGCCGACGGCAGCGAGCGGCGCGCGATCCGGGCGCGGTGCAGCGCGTCCGGGACGTCCGGGAACCCGGCGAACGGCCGGCTCAGCCCGGCCGCGACCGGCAGCGAGCCCAGCACCTCCCGCAGTCGCCGGAGGTCCTCGATCCGGTCGATCGCGACCAGGCCCGCTTCGCCGCCGGGCCGCCACGCCGACCGCCAGCGACGCGCACGCATCAGCGCCTCGACCGTGTCCTGCCCGTCTCGCTCGAGGCGTTCGGTGACGACGGCGACGAACATCCCCGCCGTCGGCAGCCCCAGTTCGCGCGCCGCGGCCTCCATTTCGGACTGGCCCGCGAGCCGGCCGCGCAGCAGGTCGTCCAGCCGCTGGACGTTCGCGTGCGACGGCTCGGCCGCGACCTGGTCGTACGCCGTGGTCAGCGCGTCCGAGTAGAGGTCGATCGCCTTCCAGACGTAGGAGTTGATCTCGATCGTCCGGGTGGAGTTGAGGAACTCGGGGCCGGCCAGCTCCAGCAGCGCCTCGTAGACGAACGTGCCGCCGATCCGGAACGCGCGCAGCACGGCCGGCAGCGGAATCCCTTGGCGCGCTTGGACGAGCCCGGTCTTGCGGGCCGCGTCGAGGGCCAGGCCGCGGCCTTCGGCCAGCGCGGTCAGCGCGCGTTCGAGGTTGGCGTGGCAGACCTGCCGCAGCTCGTCCGGCGCGACGTGCTCGACCTGCCGGTAGAACTCGTCCTCTTCGCTGAGCAACCGGGCCAGGCGATCGGCGAACTCCGGCAGCCTGCCCAGCATCTCGCGCACCAGCTCACGGTGTTCGCGAGGTACCGGCCTGGCCAGAGCTTCGATGCCCATTCCTCACTTTAGCTCGGGTTCCGGTGGCGGGGATACGCACGAACTTGAGCAAAATTCATATCCGTCGGGTGATCTTCCCGGTGAGGGGTTGACGCCACGACTGACTCACGAAAGCCGGCGCGCGGTGAGATAGACGTGCGGCTCGGGGGTGGCACCGGGGTGGTCCGGGACGAACTCCGCCTGCTCCTCGCGGACGATCTCGAGCCCGGCCGCGCGCAGCAGCCCGGCGAGTGCCTCGGGGGCGAAGCTGCTCGCGCACCGGGTGTCCCATGAAGACGATGTCGAGGCCGTCCACATCGGCCGGCACGGTGGCCACCAGCACCAGGCCGCCGGGCTTGACCCAGGTCGCCACCCGCCCGATGACCGCCTCCTGCTCCGCGCGCGTCAGCTGCAGCAGGGAGAAGAACGTGGTGACGGCGTCCCAAGAACCGTCCTCGAAGGTCAGCTCGCGCTGGTCGCCGAGCTCGAACCGGGCCGCGGGCACCTGGGCGCGCGCGATCTCCACCATCTTCGGTGCGACGTCGTAGCCGGTGACGTCGTGGCCCGCCGCGGCCAGCAGCTCGGCGGTCGGGCGCCCGGTGCCCGACCCGAGGTCGAGCACCTTCGCCTTCGGAGGCAGCGACTCGATCAACGCCGTGATCGCCTCCCGCTGGGCGGTCGCGGTGCGGAAGGCGGCTTCGTAGTCCTTGCCGAGCGCGTCGAAGACCTCGGCGGCGGATTCGGTACGAGTCATGGGCCCACCTTGCCAGACGTCCGATTGCGCAACTTCTGTATCGATACCTGCAAGTACCGAGTAAGTTCGGGCAAAATCGTGGCAACACCTTGTGGTGAGGGCGAAGCGCGACCTACTCTTCCGCCGCACTCCCGAGTGAAACGAGGTCCGCGATGGCGCGACGCACCTTCGGAACCGTGCTGGCCGCGGTCCTCACCCTGCTTTCCGTGGCCGCGCCGGCGTCGGCCGCCGACCGGCCCGTGGTGACGCGGGCCGCGCTCGATCCGGCGCTGGTCGCCGGGCGCGGCGCCACCGTCGGCTTCGCCGAGCAGGAGGCGGAGAACGCCCGCACCGACGGCACCGTGATCGGCCCGGACCGCTCGGCCTACACGCTGCCCGCCGAGGCGTCCGGCCGCCGCGCGGTGAAGCTCACGGCGGGGCAGCACGTCGAGTTCACGCTGCCCGCCGCGGCCAACGCGATCACCGTCCGCTACAGCATCCCGGACGCGCCGCACGGCGGCGGGATCACCGCGCCGCTGGACGTCACCGTCGACGGCGGCCACCGGCAGGCGATGACGCTGACCTCGCAGTACGCGTGGCTGTACAACCAGTACCCGTTCACGAACGACCCGGACGCGGACCTGCTGCACCCGGACTGGTGGATCACCGAGTGCGCGTGCGTGCCCGCGGCGACCACCCCGGCGCCGGTCGTGACGAAACCCTTCCGCCCCAACCACTTCTACGACGAGCAGCGCCTGCTGCTCGGCAAGACCTACCGCGCGGGGGACCGGGTCCGGCTGACCGTCCCGGCCGGGACGCCCGCCGCGTGGACCGTCGTCGACCTGCTCGACTCCGAGCTCGTCGCGCCGCCTCGGGTCGACCTCGTCGCGGCGAACGTCCTGTTCTTCGGCGCCGACCCGACCGGCAAGCGCGACTCGGCGGACGCGATCGACCGCGCGATCGCCTTCGCTCGCCGGGCGCACCTCAAGGTCTACCTGCCGCCCGGCACGTACCAGGTCAACCGGCACATCGTCGTCGACGGCGTGACGATCGAGGGCGCCGGCAACTGGTACACGATCGTCAAGGGCCACGAGGTCAAGCTGGGCACTCCGGCGCCGGACGGCTCGGTGCACACCGGCGTCGGCTTCTACGGCAAGGACGCGGCGGCCGGCGGCAGTCACAACGTCCACCTCTCGGGGTTCGCGATCGAGGGTGACGTCCGGGAGCGGATCGACACCGACCAGGTCAACGCCGTCGGCGGCGCGCTCAGCGACTCCACTGTGGACGGTCTGTACCTGCACCACACCAAGGTCGGCCTGTGGTTCGACGGCCCGATGAAGAACACCCGCATCACGAACAACGTCATCGCCGACCAGATCGCCGACGGCCTGAACTTCCACACCGGCGTCACGGACTCGGTGGTGTCGAACAACTTCGTCCGCAACACCGGTGACGACGGCCTCGCGATGTGGTCGGAGAAGATCGAGAACGCGCGGAACACGTTCAGCCACAACACCGTCCAGACGCCGGTGCTGGCCAACGGGATCGCGCTCTACGGCGGCACCGACACGACCGTCTCGGCCAACCTGGTCGCCGACCCGATCCGCGAGGGCAGCGCGATCCAGGTCGGCTCGCGCTTCGGGGCCGAGCCGTTCACCGGGTACGTGCGGATCACGGACAACACGACCGTCCGGGCCGGGACGTTCGAGCTGAACTGGAAGATCGGGCTCGGTGCGATCTGGTTCTACGCCTTGGAGAAGAACATCGACGCCGACGTCCAGGTGACCGGTGACGCCTTCCTCGACAACACCTACAACGCGATCATGCTGGTCAGCGACTTCCCGGTGAAGGACCTGTACTCGATCAACGGCCTGAAGTTCGCGGACCTGCGCGTCGACGGCACCGGGACGTCGGTGCTGAGCGCCCGCGCGGCCGGGTCGGCGTCGTTCCGCAACATCGAGGCCCGCAACGTCGGCGCGGTCGGCGTCAACAACTGCGGGTCGTTCAACTTCCCGCCGACGGGCTCGGAGTTCTCGCTGACCGACCTCGGCGGCAACGCGAGCTGGCTGGCCCCGTGGCTCCTCCCGAACACCATCACCTGCGACGACCGCCCGCCGGTGGTCCCGCCGCCCGCCCCCACCACCTGGTAGTGCCGGGGCGGCAGACCCGGCGGCTAGGGTTTGGGGGTGGCTGGGTTACGGGGTGTCTTCGCGGGGTTCGGCAAGAGCAGGGCGTTCGCGGTGCTGGGGCGGGCGCTGGTGCCGGCCGACCGGGTGCTGCTGCGGATCAGCGGCGGCCGGGTCGGTGTCGGCACCGCGGTCGGGCTGCGGACGCTGCTGCTCACCACGATCGGGCGGCGCAGCGGTGAGCCGCGCCAGGTGCCGCTGCTCTACGTCGAGCGCGCCGGCGGGTACGTCGTCATCGGCTCGAACTGGGGCGGCGAGGCGCACCCCGCGTGGTCGGCGAACCTGCTGGCGCAGCCGAAGGCGACCGCCGCGATCGGCGGGCGGAGCGCCGAGGTCACCGCGCGGCTGCTGACCGGCGACGAGCGCCAGGAGATGTGGGACGCCGTCGCGGAGTACTGGCCCGCCTACGACCGCTACGCCGTGCGGGCCGAGCACCGCGAAATCCGCGTGTTCCTGCTGGAGCCGCTCAGTCCATGAGGTCGGTGTGCCGGATCCGGTACACCTGCAGCCGCAGGTTGTAGTACTTGTCGGTCTCGCCGACCCACTGCATGCCGAGGCGCTTGGCGACGGCGATCGCGCGCGTGTTGTTCGGCCGCGCGACCGCGAACAGCTCGTCGGTGTCCTGCGTGAACGCCCACTGGATGAGCGCCTGCGCGGCCTCCGACGCGTAGCCCTGGCCCCAGACGCCGGGGCTGAGCTGCCAGCTCAGCTCGAGGTCCTCTTCGTACGGCGGGAGCAGCCGGATGCCGAGGCCGCCGATCACGGCGCCGTCCTCCTTGCGCTCCACGGCCCAGCGCCCGCGCGGCGGCCAGAGGTTGGGCTGCGCCTCCTGCCACGCGTTGAGCACGGCCCGCATCGCGCCGACGTCGCCGACGCGGTCCATGGCCGGGGTCAGCCAGTGCGTGACGTCCTCCGCGCCGTAGATCTCGAACGCGGCTTCGGCGTCGTCCACCGTCCAGTCCCGGATCACGAGCCGGTCGGTGCTGAGCGCAGTCTCCATATCAAGACGCTACGCCCGGGGACGCCCGATTGTTCCCGCCGCAAAGTGCTCAGAAGGTGAACACTTCACCCCCGATGATGTGGGCATGGAGACTCTGGAAGGCATCGAGGTGCTGAAGGTCACGTCGGCCGCGCAGTGGCGGGAGTGGCTCGCGTCGCGCGGCACGGCACGCGCGGTGTGGCTGGTGATCCGGCGCAAGCACAGCGGTCGGCCGGGCGTGCTGGTCCACGAAGCGATGGAGCAGGCGTTGTGCTTCGGCTGGATCGACAGCAAGGCCCTGCGGCGCGACGCGGAGAGCACGTACCTCTGCTTCACCCCGCGGAACCCGAAGAGCACGTGGAGCCGGGTGAACCGCGAGCGCGTGGCCCGGCTGACGTCGGCCGGGCTGATGACCCCGTCCGGGCAGGCGATGGTGGACCTGGCCCGCCGGACGGGGACCTGGGACGCGCTGGCGGAGGCCCAGGACGGCATCGTCCCGCCGGATCTGGCGCAGGCTTTCGACGACGTCGCGGCCGCGCACTTCGCGGCGTTCCCGCCGTCGTCGAAGCGGCTGATCCTGGAGTGGATCGCGAAGGCGAAGCGCCCGGAGACCCGGCAGCGCCGCATCACGACGACTGTTGAGCTGGCCCGGGAAAACGTGCGGGCCGCGCATCCGAAGGCGGCCTAGCGCCGGGCCGCGGATCACCAGGAAAGGGCTGGCTGAGCGGCGGTCGTGCACCCGATGGCCGCCTGGAGCCGGGCTGGGCCGGTGCCGCCGTGCCGGTCGCGAATCACCGGGACGGATCCGAGCCCACTGTCCGCAGTGGTCGCCCGGCCACCGGGAAACCCGCGAGCCGCGCACCCGAAGGCGGCCTAGAGTCGGGCCCGTGGACGAGATGCGTGAACTCCTGGCCCGTGCCGCCGCGCTGGCTGCCGACCACCGGGACGGCCTCGCCGAGCGGCCGGTCGCCCAAGCCGTCGACGCCGCCGCTCTGCGCGCCGGGTTCGGCGGGGCGTTGCCGAAGGACCCGAGCCCACCGTCCGCAGTGCTCGAACAGCTCGCGCGGGCCGCCGAGCCCGGGTTGACCGCCACCGCCGGGCCGCGGTTCTTCGGCTTTGTCATCGGCGGGTCGCTGCCCGCCGCCACGGCCGCCGAAATGCTCGCCGCCGGGTGGGACCAGAACGCCTTCAACGCCGTCCTGTCACCCGCCGCCGCGGCCGCGGAGGACGTCGCGGGCGGGTGGCTCAAGGAGCTGCTCGGCATCCCGGCCAGCGCGACCACCGGGTTCGTCACCGGCGGGCAGGCGGCGAACACCGTCGGGCTCGCCGCGGCGCGGCACCACGTGCTCGCCGCCGCGGGCTGGGACGCCGAGCGCGACGGGCTCTTCGGCGCCCCGCGCGTCCGCGTGGTCGCGAGCGCCGAGCGGCACGCGACGATCGACCGCGCGCTGCGGCTGCTGGGCTTCGGCACGAGCGTCGTCGAGGAGGTGGCCGCCGGTCCCCAGGGCGCGATCGACGTCGCCGACCTCGCCCGTGTGCTGGCCGCCGGGTCCGGCCCGGCGATCGTCTGCCTCCAGGCGGGCAACGTGAACACCGGCGCGTGCGACGACCTGCGCGCCGCGCGCGAGGCCGCCGGCGACGCCTGGGTGCACGTCGACGGTGCGTTCGGGCTCTGGGCCGGGGCCAACCCGGCCACGGCGGGGCTCATCGACGGCGTCGAGCTGGCCGACTCCTGGGCCTGCGACGGGCACAAGTGGCTGAACGTGCCCTACGACTCCGGCTTCGCCTTCTGCGCCCACCCGGACGCCCACGCCGCGGCCTTCGCCAACCGCGCGGCCTACCTGACCGGCGCGGGAGAAGTCTCCGGCATGGGCGACCTGACGCCGGAGTCGTCGCGGCGCGCCCGCGGGTTCGCCGTCTGGGCGGCGTTGCGCGAGCTGGGCCGCGACGGCGTGGCCGAGCTGGTCGACCGTTGCTGCCGCCTGGCTCGCCGCTTCGCCGAGTCGCTCGCGGAAGGCGGTGCGGTGATCGGGAACGACGTCGTCCTCAACCAGGTCCTGGTTTCCTTCGGCGACGACGCCCACACCGACGCGGTGATCGCCGCGGTTCAAGGCGACGGCACGTGCTGGCTCGGCGGAACCACCTGGCGTGGCCGCCGATATCTGCGGATTTCGGTGTCGAACTGGTCCACGACGGAGGCCGACGTCGACCGTTCGGCGGCGGCGATCCTGCGGCTGGCGGCTCAGTGACCTTCGCGCACTGAAAGCGGATCACGCCGCCAGGCGATCGTCTTCGTCTTGCCGGTCGGCCACGCCGACGAGAGCCGCCGCCGCACGCTGCCGAGCGCGCCCAGCTTGACCAGGTCGACCCGGGAACCCTGTGCCGCCAACGAGGTCACCTCGGTGCCGGTGAGGGGCACGATGTCGAAGTACTGGGCGTCTTCGCCGCCGGTACCGTCGACGAACTCGCTGAAGATCGAAGCGAACGCCTGGCCGCATTCCGGACATTCGCGCAGCGAAACCCCGAAGTGCGACCGTTCGACCAAGCGGTGGGTTTCCCGGAGGCGGGTCGTGCAGAACGCCATCGCGGTCAGGGCGTCTTTGCCGTAGCAGCGGGCGCAGCCGAACTCCGTCATCCGGGGATCTTCGCACACCGTGAATCCGGACCCGGCTGCGACACGACCGGGAAATCTGTTTGCGGCAGACCTTTCGCTCTGTCCGCAGTGGTCTGGACCTGTTAGCCTCAGCCGGTCCGCCCAGCCGGTCCGGAAGGAATCCCCGTGCTCCGCATGAGAAAACGCTTTGCCGTGGCCGCGCTGGCGCTCGCCGCGGCCGCCGTCGTGGCGCCGCCCGCGGAAGCCGGGCAGTCCCACGGCGGTCCGTCCCAGGACAAGGTGATGGCCTACTTCGCCGACTGGGACGTCTACGCCCGCAACTACCACGTCAAGGACATCGAGACGTCCGGGTCGGCCGCGAAGCTGACCCACATCAACTACGCCTTCGGCAACGTGACGGGCGGCGGCTGCGCGGTCGGCGACCCGTGGGCCGACCACGACATGCCCTACGACGCCGCCGGCAGCGTCAACGGCCAGGCCGACAGCGGCACGCTTCACGGCAGCTTCAACCAGCTCCTCGAGTTGAAGAAGCTGCACCCGAAGCTGAAGGTGCTCTGGTCGTTCGGCGGCTGGACCTGGTCGAGCGGCTTCACCGAGGCCGCGAAGAACCCGGCCGCGTTCGCCGAGTCCTGCTACAACCTCGTCAACGACCCGCGCTGGGCGGGCGTCTTCGACGGCATCGACATCGACTGGGAGTACCCCAACGCCTGCGGCCTGACCTGCGACACCAGCGGGCCGAAGGCGTTCACGGGCCTGGTCAAGGCGTTGCGCGCGAAGTTCGGGCACCAGCTCGTCACCGCCGCGATCACCGCGGACGGCTCGAAGAACGGCAAGATCGACGCGAACGACTACGCCGGGGCGAGCCGCTACCTCGACTGGTACAACGTGATGACCTACGACTACTTCGTCGCCGGCGCCAGCCCGACCGGGCCCACCGCGCCGCACTCGCCGCTGCGGTCCTACCCGGGCATCCCGACCGCCGGGTTCTACGCCGACGCGGCCATCCAGAAGCTGCGCCACCAGGGTGTGCCGTCGTCGAAGATGCTGCTGGGCCTCGGGTTCTACGGCCGCGGCTGGGACGGCGTCACGCAGAAGCAGCCGGGCGGCACGGCCACCGGTCCGGTGACCGGCACGACGACCGGGGAGGACGGCGTCGAGAACTACAAGGTCCTCAAGACGACCTGCCCGGCCAACGGCAAGGTCGCGGGCACGGCCTACGCCAAGTGCGGTTCGCAGTGGTGGAGCTACGACACCCCCGAGACGGCGGCGGCCAAGGCCGGCTACGCGAAGTCGCAGGGGCTCGGCGGGGTGTTCGCCTGGGAGCTGTCGGGTGACACGACCAACGCGGAACTGCTGCGGGCCATCTCTTCCGGCCGCTGCTGAAAAGCTGGAGGGCCCGGGCGCGTACCCGCCCGGGCCCTTCGTCCATTCACGACTGCTGCGGGAACCCGTGGCGCCGCGCGCCGACGACCACGGCGAGCACCGGCACCAGGAGCACGAGCAGCGTCCACGGGAACACCGCGGGGCCCGAGGTGTCGAGCAGGATCCCGCCGGCCACCCCGCCCGCGGCCATCGCGGCGTTCCACAACGTGACGAGCATGGCCTGCGCGTTGTCCGCCGCCTCGCCACCCGCGTTGCCGGCCGCGGTCTGCAGCAGCGTCGGGACGCCGCCCCAGCCGAGTCCCCACAGCGCCACGGCGACGTAGATCAGCGCGGGACTGCCCGCCAGCATCAGCGCGGCGGCCACCGCGACCAGCACCGTGCTGAGGATCGTGAGCCGGCGCAGCGCGCGGTCGATCCGGGCGCCGACGATCCCGATGCCCGCCATCGACGCGATCCCGAAGACCAGCAGGACGACGTCCACCGAGCCGCCCAGCCCGGCGTGGCCGAGGAACGCGGCGACGTAGGTGTAGAGCACGGTGTGGGCCAGCACGAACACGAGCGTCACGACCAGGACCGGCGCGACGCCGGGCACGGTGAGCGTGCGCAGCACCGGCAGCCGCCCGCCGCGGGGCTGTCCCGGGTGGTCCGGGACGCCGGCGGCGATCCACACCAGCAGCACGAGCGCGATCGCCGACATCACGCCGAACGCCGAGCGCCAGCCGAGCAGGCCACCGAGGAACGTCCCGGCCGGGATGCCCAGCGACAGCGCGAGCGGGATGCCCGCCATCACGATCGCGATGGCCTTGCCTTCGCGGCCCGCGGGCGCGAGGCGGCGCGCGTACCCGGCCAGCAGCGCCCAGACGACGCCCGCCGCGACCCCGGCGACGAACCGGGCCACCATCGTCAGCGGGTAGTCCGCGGACAGCGCCGTCACCGTGTTGGCGACGGCGAACCCGGCGACGCCGGTCAGCAGCAAACGTTTGCGCCGCCAGGTCGACGTCGCCGCGGACAAGGGGATCGCGGTGAGCGCGGTGCCGAGCGCGTAGATCGTCACGGCCTGGCCGGCCGCGGACTCGCCGACGCCCAGTCCGGCGCTCATACCGGGCAGCACGCCCGCGGGCAGGGCCTCGGTGAGCACCGTGACGAACGCGGCGGTGGTCAGGGCGAGCAGTGCGGGAGTCCTCATGCCGTTATGCTCGAACCCTCACATGGATGTGAAGGTCCAGCCGGGCGGACGTGAGGTGGCGCACATGCGGATCGGCGAGCTCTCCGAGCGCACGGGCACGGCCCGGCGGCTGCTGCGGTACTACGAGGAGCAGGGCCTCATCATCGCGTCCCGCGGCGCGAACGGCTACCGCGACTACGACGAAGCCACCGTCGACCGGGTGATCCAGGTCCGCGGGCTGCTGGACGCCGGCCTGCCGACCCGGATCATCAAGCAGATCCTGCCGTGCCTCGACAAGCCCCGCGCGATCTACTTCCCGGACGCGACCCCGGAGATGCTGGCCACCCTGGAGGCCGAGCGCGACCGCATGGCCCGCCGCGCGGAATGCCTGCTGCGCAACCGGGACGCGATTTCGGAGTACCTGGACGCCGTCCGCGACTACAACCGCGTCTGACCCCGGTCCGGACTTACGAGGGCAGCGCGGCCTCGGCCGGGGCGGGGTTCGTCGCCGGGGCCTGCACCCAGTGCAGGGTGTCGGCCTCCGGCCACCAGCCCGCCGGCTCCGGACGGGGACGGGCGCCCTCCTCACCCCACCAGCGCGGGGGCGCCTCGTCACCCATGTCCCCGACCGTAGGAGAGCCGTGGCGGGATCCGCACCGGTCGGGTCCGGCCAACGTCCGGTTCCGGTCACCCGGCGGTGGCCGGTACCGGACAGTGGCCGAAGCCGCCCCTGCCGACGCCGTCCGGACGGCCCTAACTTGGCGGGGAGATCCCTCCGCGAAAGGACGACATGATCAAGCGACTGCTCGTCGCAGTGGCGGCGACGCTGGCCGTCGGCGCCCTGGGCGCACCGACGGCGACGGCGGCCCCGGGCAACGGCGACCCGTCGGTCCGGCCCCCGGGCACCGACTGCGTGTGGATCTGGACCCAGGGCCCACCCCACTGCAAGAAGCTGGAGTAGCCCCGGCGGATGGGCCTCCCGGCTCGGCTCAGCGAAGCGGCCCTGGGCGAGGCGCGGTCAGCCTGGTCAGCCTGGGGGTCGTGAGTGTTTAGGAGGGTTAGAACCTTCCTAAACGCTCACGAGGGGGCTGCGGCAGACCCCTCAGCCGTCGGCGGCGGTCGATCCGGCTCGGCTCGGCGCGCGGCCAGCCGGTCCCGCTCAACCCAGCCAGCCCAGCCGGGTCGCCGCGAACACCGCGGCCACCCGGTTGTCCGCCTGCAGGGCCTCCAGCAGGCCCTGGACGTGCCGGCGGATCGTGCGCTCGCTGACCTCCAGGTGACGGGCGATCGCGCCGTCGGTCATGCCGGTCGCCAGCAGGTCCAGCACCTTCGCCTGGGTCGGGGTGAGGCCGTGGCGCGGGTGGGCGCCGTCCACCGCCACCGCCTGGCTCCAGACCAGCTCGAACAGCATCCGCAGGGCCGCGACGATCGTCGGGCTGCGGACGAACAGGGCGCCGTCCATCCCGCTCGGGTCCAGCGGCACCAGCGCGGAGTGGTGGTCCGCGACGACCATCTTCATCGGCAGCTCCGGCGCCACCCGCATGGCCCACCCGGCCGCGACACTGGCGTCCACGACCTCCTTGGCGCCGTCGAACTCCAGGGCCGCGCGCTCGTAGACGTTGCGCAGCCGCACCCCGCGCTCGGTCACCGCGTCCGGCAGGCGCATCACCGTGCCGGCGTCCGGCTTCCGCTTGAAGTGCCGGGTGGTGAAGGTGAGGAACTCCTCGCGCGCGGACAGGCACAGCTCCAGCGACAGCGAGCCGATGCGCTGCGGGTCGGTCAGCACCTCGACGGCCGAATCCCCGCCGCCGCCGTGCGCGGCGCGGTACACCGCCTGCAGCATGTCCAGCTGCTGGCGCGCCGCGACGATCTGGCGCTGCTGCTCCACCAGCCGCTGCTGCGCGCCCAGGATGGCGTGGTCGACGGCGCGCACCGGCTCCATCGGCGCGATCACCGGGTCCTCACGGTAGTCGCGGCGCACGAAACCCTGGTCGAACAGCTCCCGCATCTCCGGGCTCCCGGCCCGCGGGTCGTCCAGCGGGAGCGGCCCGGTGCGCACCATCGTGTCGTACAGCGCGCCCGCGCCGGGCGTCAGCAACCCCTCGAGCATCCGTCCTCCTCCGGCAGCAGCGGGGACGGGGACGGCCGGATCCGGCCGTTGTCCGCTCTGCCCCCTACCCCACGCGCCGGACGGCGGAAAGGATTAGGCCGGTCATCAGGTTGGACGCGCAAGTGGCCGTCCGGCCCGTCGAGGGGTCGGGCCGGGCGCCGGAGAAGGATGCGAACCGCCGAGGGGGCGGTTCGCGTTCTCCGGTCACCTCACCAGCGGCGGGACGGGTCGATCACGTGGACCGCGGCCTCCTCGGCCGAGGCCGCGCCGCCGTCGATGCCCTCGTCCGTGGCGTACAGCTCCTCGTCGGCGTCCTCGCCGAACCCCTCGTCCGTGGCGACCAGGCGGCCCGCGCGGACGTCGCCGACCTCGTCGTCGACCAGTTCGCCGTCGCTGTCCTCGCTGTCGCCGAGGCCGTCGTCGTCGGCGTCGTCCGCCAGGTCCGGGACCTCGCGGGCGAGCCGTCCTTCCCAGCTCTCGCCCTCCGCGGTCTCGCGCGCGGTGGTGCCCCAGCCTTCGGTCGCCTGCGCACGTTCCGGCGGTGAATAACCCTCCGCCAGCTCGTCGCGGTCGTCCAAAGTGTCCTCGGGGTCGAGCACGCCGTTGTCGGCGTTGTCTTCGATGTCGTCGTCCATGCCCCCATCTTCGCGCAGATCCTTGGCCGCACCGGGTCTGGGTGATATCACCGTGCAGGCCGCCGCACGGGCGGTGTTCCGGTGAAAGGTGATTCCCCATGCCGATGAGACGCAGGGTGCTGGCCGCGGGGCTGGCCGGGGTGTTCGGCGCCGCCGTGTCCGGGCGGACCGCGCAGGCCGCGACGGTGCCACCGGTGCGGCTCGACCAGCTGAACCTGGTCAACCTGTCGCACGTCAACGATCCCGCCACGACCAACGTGTTCCCCGGCGACCCGGCCTTCTCGCTGGAGACCATCGCGACCATCCCGGCCGACGGCTACTACCTCCAGTTCGTCCGCGAAGGCGAGCACACGGGCACGCACTGGGGCGCGCCCGGCCACTTCAACACCGGTCAGCCCCTCGCCGACGAGATGGACCCGGCGGATCTATTCCGGCCCGCCGTCAAGATCGACATAAGAGCGAAGGCCGCGGCGAACGCGGACTACGGCGTCACGATCGACGACCTCAAGGCGTGGGAGAAGCGCCACGGCCGGATCCCCGACGACGCCGTCGTCGTGCTCTGGACCGGCTGGGACGCCAAGTGGGGCACCCCGGCCTACCCGAACACCGGCGCCGACGGCGTGCTGCACCAGCCGGGCTTCTCGATCCCGGCGGTCAAGTGGCTGATCGACACCGGGCGCCTCGGCCGCCGCGGCGGCACCGGCACGGACACCTTCAGCCCGGACGTCGGCACCGACGAGACGTACACCGTGTCCAAGCTCGTCTACCAGCGCCACCGGATCAGCCTGGAGATCCTGGCGAACCTCAAGGCCCTGCCGACGACGGGGGCCTGGGTGCTGGTGGGCGGCCCGATCAACCGCAAGGGCGCGGGCTCCACGGCGACCATCTTCGGCGTCCTCCCGCCGGGCGTGCGCGCGGACTAGCTCGCCGAGAGCGGCGTCGCGCCCGAAAGGGTCAGCGCCGAGAGCGGGGCCGGGCGGCCGAACCGGTAGCCCTGGGCGGTGGTGCAGCCCGCCCGGGTGATCAGTTCGGCCTGCTCGGCCGTCTCGATGCCTTCGGCGACGACCGCCAGGTCGAGGTCGTCGCACAGCCCGACCAGCGAGCGGCACAACGCCGCGTCGCGCTCCGGCTGGACGCCCGTCGTCAGCGCGCGGTCCAGCTTGATCAGGTCGACCGGCAGCGCGTGCAGCACGGTCAGCGAGCTGTACCCGGCCCCGAAGTCGTCCAGTGCCACCCGGACGCCGAGGGCCTGCAGCCGCCGGATCGCGTCGGCGCCCGCGGCGAGGTCCGGCACCGGCACGGTCTCGGTGATCTCGACGACGAGCCGTTCCGCGGGCAGCCGGTACCGCGCCAGGCTCGCGCTGACGCTCTGCTCCAGCGCGGGCGCGCCGAGCCGGCTGGCGCAGACGTTGACGTGCACGGTCAGGTCCAGCCCGGCCGCGGTGATCTCGCGGCAGGCCAGGTCCAGCACCAGCGCGTCCAGTTCGGCCCCGAGGCCGGCGCCCTCGACCGCGCGGACGAACGTCTCGGGCGAGACGGCCGTGCCGTCCGGTGCGGTCCAGCGAGCCAGCGCCTCGACGGCGACCGGCGTCTCGTCGGGCAGCCGCACGATCGGCTGGAACACCAGCCCGAAGCCCTCCGGGACGCCACCGGCCGCGCGGCGCAGCGCCGCCGGGAAGTCCGGCGGCCCGTCCTGCGACGGCCGGTAGACGACGGTGGTGTCCTTGCCGAGGCGCTTGCCCGCGTACATCGACGTGTCCGCGCGGCCGAGCAGCACGTCGGAGGTGACCAGCGGCTCGGCCGGGTCCGGCACCACCAGCCCCATGCTCGCCCGGACCGGCACGAGCGTGCCGTGCACCGCGAACGGCCGCCGCAGCGCGCCGCGGATCCGGTCCGCGACCGCCTGCGGCGCGTCGACCTCGCCCTCCAGCAGGATGGCGAACTCGTCACCGCCGAGCCGCGCGACGGTGTCGGTCGAGCGCACGCAACCCAGCAGCCGCTGCGCGACGGCGTGCAGCAGCAGGTCGCCGCCCGCGTGCCCGAACCGGTCGTTGACCTCCTTGAAGTCGTCGAGGTCGACGAAGATCAGCACGAGCGGGTGGCGGGCGTCGGCGCCTTCGGCGACGGCCAGGTCCAGCCGGTCGCCGAACAGCGCGCGGTTGGCCAGCCCGGTGAGCGGGTCGTGGTAGGCCTGGTGGGTCAGCTGCTGCTGGCCCTCGTACACCCGCCGCAGCAGCAACCGGTTGTCCAGCACGGAAAGCAGCTGCCGGGCGAGCACGAGGAACACCACGAGCACGCCGACGAACACCTCGACGCCGTCCGGCCCGGCCCCACCGATCAGCTGCACGGTGATCAGCAGCGCCACCGCCGTCACCGGGATGTAGGGCAGCGCCAGCTGCCACCAGTCGACGCCGCCGGCCTGGCCCGCGTCTTCGCGCCGCCGCGTGTTCGGCGTGACGAGCAGGGCGTAGGCGATGAACAGCGGGCCGAGCACGAACCCCGCGTCGGCCCACGGCTTCATGCTCTCCGCGCCGATGCTGACGAGGTAGGCGAACACGCTGTCGGAGCAGGCGAGCGCGACGATGCCGAGGGCGAGCAGCAGCAGGTTCTTGCGGTAGGGCCGGTCCACCCGGTCGAACACCACCAGCAGCACCGCCACGACCACGATCACCAGGTCCGACAGCGGGTAGGCGATGGCGACGGCCCACGAGCCCGCGTCCGGCGCGGTGGCCCGGACCAGCTGCCCGAGCGCCGCGGTCCAGGTGAGGATGAACAGCGAGCCGGTGACGACCAGGCCGTCGAGCACCACCGCGATCCCGAAGTGCGCGGTCCACTGCGCGGGCTGCCAGCGCTCGCGGTCCGGCCGGATCCGCGCCCGGGCCAGGGTGAACAGCGCCGCGAGCGCGAAGACCGGGAAGCTCAGGTACCCGACGTCGGCCAGCGACGGCGAGGGCAGGCCCCGGCCGTCGACCAGCTGGTACCACGACCAGACGCACTGCCCGAGCGACCAGCCGGCCATGCCGAACGCGATCAGCAGCCGCCACCAGCGCTGGTGGCCGCGGAAGCGCCGGGCGACCAGGCAGCCGCAGACGACCGCGGCCACGCCGGCGCTCAGCTGCATGGCGTCGTCGATCCACAGCGCGAAGGTGTCGCCCCAGAACGCGAACCCGTTGACCACGATCACCGCCGCCGTGACGACGACGAGCAGGATCGCCACCGGGTACCGCCGCACTGTCATGGCACCTCACGTGGTCAAACCCGGTCAGTCGAACTGAGAAACACTACACCGGACGCGACCGGGGACCGGCTCACCGCACCGGCACCATCAGGCGATGTCACGCCGGTGGAGCAACCAGCCGCCGAGGACGGCGAAGACGACCACGTACCCCGCGAGCACGGCGGTGGCCTGCCCGGACCCGACGATCTGCTCGACACCCGGAGCGCTCGCCCCGAAAGACGCCACCAGCGCGCCCGCGTTCGGCCCCGGCAGCACCTTCTGCAGCTCGGCGACCCAGGTCAGCAGCGGCGCGGCGATCGAGGAGAGCAGGTTCTGCACGGCCAGCAGCCACACCAGCCCGAGTCCGATCGGCAGCGCGACCGAGCGCAGGCCGACCGCCAGCAGCACGCCGAGCGCGCCCCACATCGTCGCCACCAGCCAGCCGGCGCCCAGGCCCAGCAGGATGTCGGACGCACTGGGCCAGACCAATGCCTGGTTCTGCAGCGAGGCGACGAGCGCGCTCGCCCCCGCCGTCGCGGCGAACAGCACGAGCACGACGGCCAGGCCCGCCACCGCGACGACGACCAGCTTCGCGCCGAAGACCTTGACGCGCGAAGGGTTCTGCACCAGCACGGTCTTCCACGTGCCGAAGCCGTATTCGCTGCCCGCGACGAGCACGCCGAAGATCAGCGCGAGCGCGCCGACGAAGATCGGCAGCCCGCCGAGGGCGCTGCCGACGAACGCGTCCGGCAGCATCGCGCTCAGCCCGCGCCCGGCGCCGGGGCCGCCGGTCGCCGGTGCCCCGTCCAGGCCCGCGTAGGGGACGGCGTAACCGAAGGTCAGCGACAGCACGACGGCGACGGCCAGCAGCAGCCAGCTCGCGGGACGGCGGGACTGCTTGAGGAGCTCGGCTCGGATGTCACGCAGCATCGGGGGTACCTCCGGTCAGGGCGAGGAAGGTCTGTTCCAGGTCGGGTTCGTGCCAGCGCAGCTCGGTGACGTCGAGGCCGGCGGCGACCAGCCCGGCGTTGATCCGCCCGGCCTCGGCGGGGTCGACGTCGAGTTCGAGCGCGGCGCCGTCGGCGTGGACGCGGTCCGCGCCCAGCAGCCGGTCGAGGTGTTCGCGCGCCTGCTCGAGCGGGCCGGCGACCACGCGCAACGCGCCGCCCGCGCGCAGGTCCGGCACCGTCGTCTCGGCGACGAGCCGGCCGCGGTCGAGCACGCCGACGCGGTCGCAGATCTGCTCGACCTCGGTCAGCAGGTGGCTCGACAGCAGCACGGTGCAGCCGTCGGCGGCGAGCTTGCGCAGGGTGACGCGCATGTCGGCCATGCCGGCCGGGTCGAGGCCGTTGGTCGGCTCGTCGAGGACCACCAGCTCGGGGTCCTTCAGCAGCGCGGCCGCGAGGCCGAGCCGCTGCTTCATGCCGAGCGAGTACGTCGAGTACTTGTCCTTGGCCCGGTCGGTCAGGGTGACGACGTCGAGCACGTCCTCGACGCGCGTGCGGTGCACCCCGGCGTGGTCGGCAAGGATCCGCAGGTTCGCCCGGCCCGAGAGGTACGGGTAGAAGGCGGGACCTTCGATGAGCGCGCCGACGCGGGCGAGGCTGGCGGAGCCGGGTTCGGCGCCGAAGAGCCGGACCTGGCCGGAGGTGGGGCGGATCAGGCCGAGCAGCATCCGCAGCGTCGTCGTCTTGCCGGCGCCGTTGGGGCCGAGGAAGCCGTAGACCTCACCGGCGTGCACCGACAGGTTCAGCTCCGCCACCGCGGCGGCCGGTCCGTAGCGTTTGGTCAGGGCGATCGTTTCGACGGGCAGGTTCACGGGTCTCCTTCCGGACGCGGCCCCACGGCTTGAAGACCGAGAGGACGCTGGCGAACAGCAACAGGCTGGGGGCGACGACCACGGGGTAGAGCAGGCCGGCCGGGTCGCCCCGCGGGGTCTGCCCGGCGGCGAGCTGACGGCCGTACTCGGCGGCGTCGTACAGCCCCGGGCGCAGCGCGAAGAGGATCAGCAGGACCATCACGACGTTCACGGCCAGCTTCACGGCCACCCACCAGTAGCGGACTAGGCCGTACTTCGTGCCGAGGCCGAGCACGACGCCGGTGGCGAGGGTGAGGACGGCGGCGATCAGCATCGGCCACACGGCGAACAGCTCGAGCGCCTGCAGGCTCGTGGCGACGACGCCCGCGTCGTCCGAGATCAGCGCGGTGGCGACGAGGACGCCGAGGACCGCGTCGATCCCGATCCACGCGCCACCCGAGACGATGTGGGCCACCAGGTACCCCTTGCGGGCCCGGGCGCCGAGGCGGCTGGTCATGGTTGCCTCCCTTTCGACGCCTCCCATCGTGGGGATTCGCGGCGCCGCGGTCGTCCCGCTGCGGACGGCTTTCGCGCGTACGCCGAGACGCGTACGCGGTGT
Organism: Amycolatopsis heterodermiae; assembly: GCF_034929455.1. Taxonomy (NCBI): domain Bacteria; kingdom Bacillati; phylum Actinomycetota; class Actinomycetes; order Pseudonocardiales; family Pseudonocardiaceae; genus Amycolatopsis; species Amycolatopsis heterodermiae. The sequence continues at coordinate 24,944 of NZ_JAYFSI010000001.1, read as the reverse complement.
GCCGGGATGCGTAGATGGTCGAGGTGATCGGCGCCGGACTCGGCCGCACCGGCACGATGTTCTCGGCGAGCCGGCCGCGACGGTGCGCTGGACGGCCGCGCTGCGCGGCGACCGCGAGGCCCTGCGCGCCGCCGTCGCCGGATACCGGGCCAGCGCGGTCCGGACCATCTTCGATCCCGTCATGGAGCAGGTCTTCGCGAAGCTGGGCGCCGAAACCGCCGAGTTCGTGGCGGCACTGGCCGAGCGCGGCTACCGCCACACCTGGGCGCGGAGGTGCCGTCCGAGCCGTTCCCGCGTGTCAACGACTCGGGTGACTTCACGGGCACGGTGGAGCGCTTTCTGGCCGACGGCTGATCGTCAAGGTCCCGATAGACTGAATCGGTGACCGAAGCGAAGGAGCGGACGCGGGAGCGCATCTCCCGCCGCGGGGTGGACAAGTTCACCGAGCGGCGGGCGCAGCTGGCCGAGTCGGCGCTGCAGACGCTGGCCGAGCTCGGGTACGCGCGCACCAGCCTGCGGGAGATCGCCCAGAACTCGGACTTCTCGCACGGCGTGCTGCACTACTACTTCGCCGACAAGGTCGAGCTGCTGACCCACTGCGTACGGCAGTTCGAGGAGGTCTGCGTCACCCGCTACGACGAACTGGTGGCCCGCGCGCAAACCGCGGAGGACCTGGAGCACGACTTCGCGGCGGCGATGGCCGCCACCCTGCGCACGGACGCGAAGATGCACCGCCTCTGGTACGACCTGCGCAACCAGAGCCTCTTCGACGAGTCCTTCCGCCCCGACGTCCTGGAGATCGACCGCCGCCGCGAAGCGATGATCTGGCACGTGGTCTCGCGCTACGCGGAACTGTCGTCGAGGTCGGCCGAAGTCCCGCCATCGGTGGCGTACGCCCTGTTCGACGGCCTGTTCCAGCAGGCGTTGCTGCACCACCTGGCCGGCTCACCTTCGGCCGCGTTTTCGCTGGAACGGGATGTCCCGTCGGTCCTGGCTCGTGTGGTGTCCCGCTAGGTCTCCTGCTGCCTCCGCGGCGGTGACTCGTGGGTGTTGGCGCCGAAGCCGCTCGATCAGGTGTAGCGTCCGGCAGACGCTGGCGCCTCGGTCGCCCGGGCCTGCTCCGGGCTCCCTCGGTCCGGTGCACTCGGGTTTCGTCGCGTTCGGTGGTGTGGGCGCCTGCCTCGAACTCACCGGGTCCGGAGCACCCCGGCCGCGTTTGCCTCGGCGAAGCTGTGAGTTGGTTTCGGGCGCAGCTTTGGACTCGCTGGATCAGCTGTTCTCCGGCCGAACCCGGGTCTCGCCGACCACCACCGGGTCCAGACCCGGATCCGTCTCATCCGCCCGGGCCCAGTACCCCGCCGCTTCTGCAGCCGCCCCGCGGGCCGCCGCCACGTTGCCCAACCCCGTGTACGCCCGCGCCGCCTCGTGGTCGCTCTCGCACGCCTCCGCCCGGGCCGCCGCCTCGCGGTAAGCCGCCGAAGCCAAGTCCAGCTCGCCCGTGTGGAACCGCGCCCAGCCCAGGCAGTTGAGCGCCAGCACCGCGTCGTGCTCCAAGCCGAGTTCGTCGAACACGGCCAGGGTGGCCGCCGCAAGCTCTGCCGCCTCCGCGGCCTCGCCCAGGGCGACGCGCACCAGGGCGATGCCGCGTCTGGTGATGGCGGCGCTCCGGCGGTTGCCGATCTGCTCGTAGAACTCCAGTGCCGTGTGGAAATCCCGCAGGGCCGACTCGTGTTCGCCGCGGTAGTGGTCAGCCCAGGCGTGGTGTGCGAGCGCGGTGTTCTCGCCGTGGCGGTCGCCGATCGCGCGGTACTCCCGTAGCGCCTCTCGATAACACTCGGACGCGCCGTCGATGTCACCTCGGTCGACCAGGGCGATGCCGAGGTTGGCCGTCGTGGTCGCCACCGCCCAGCGGTCGCCCGCCTTTTCGGCCGCGGCGCGGGCCCAGCGGTGCGTCGTGATCCACTCGTCCCACAGCTTCGCGAGGAAGAAGTAGCCGCGCAGGAAGAACGCCAGCTGCCAGCAGCGCTCGTGCTCGCCGAGTTCGCCGGCCCGGCGGCACAGCGCGACCAGGTTCGGCCACTCCGCGCGGAACCACGCGACGCCGTCGAGCGGCGCCGGCCCGGGCAGGCCGCCGGGGTAGGTGACCACCGGCCGGTAGCGCTGCGGCGTCAGCACGCGGTCGGCTTGTTCGGCGCTCCGGACGGCGAACGCCGCCAACCGCCCGAAGGCCGCCTGTCGTTCCTCGGGTTCTAGTGCGGCTTCGACGGTCTCGGCGGCGAACGCGCGGAGGAGGTCGTGGAAGCCGTACCGGTCGGCGGCGGGCTGGGTGACCAGGTACGCGTCGTGCAGGCGGTCGAGCAGCCGGTCGGTCTCCCGCGGCGCGAGCCCGGCCAGCGCGCTCGCCGCGTGGAGGTCGAGGTCGCCGCCGGGGTGCAGCGCGAGCAGGCCGAACAGCCGGGCCTCGGCGTCGCCGAGCTGCCGGGCCGAGAGCCGGAAGGCCGCGGACAGGCTGCGTTCGCCGTCGTCCAGCTCTCCGAGGCGCTCGGCTTCGACGGCCAGCCGCCGGTCCAGTTCGCCGACGTCCCACGCCGGGTGGGCCCGCAGTCGCGCCGCGGCGATCCGGACGGCGAGCGGGAGCCGGCCGCAGCGGTCGGCGACGCGGGCCGCGTCGCCGGCGTCCGCTCCGGTGAGCGCGGCGAACAACCCCGCCGCCGCGTCGGCGGGCAGGACGTCGAGGGAGACGTGCCGGGCCTCGTCGAGCGCGCTGAGGCGCGACCGGCTGGTGATCAGCACCCGGCACTTGGGTTCGGCCGGCAACAGCGGCCGCACCTGCGCCGCGTCGGCCGCGTTGTCCAGCACCAGCAGCAGGCTCCGCCCGCGCAGCCGGGAGCGGTACGCCGCCGCCCGGTCGTCCGGGTCGGCCGGGATCCGTTCGGCGGGCACGCCGAGCACCCGCAGCAGCCGGTCGTGCAGGGCCGCCGGATCCACCGCGCCGTCACCGTGCCCGCGCAGGTCGACGAACAGGCAGCCGTCGGCGAACGCGGCCTCGAGCCGGTGCGCGCAGCGGACGGCCAGCGCCGTCTTGCCGACGCCGCCCATCCCGGAGACCACGCACACGCCGCCGTCGGCTTCCAGCGCGTCGCGGACCGCCTGTAGTTCCTCGGCGCGGCCGGTGAAGTCCCCGGTCGCGGCCGGCAGCCCGGACGCCCGGACGTCGGGGCGGGTGCGCCGCCGTGCGGGCTCGTGGGGCAGTAGCGCGGTGAGCGCCCCGGCCGCGTCCAGCTCGGCCTCGCACAGCGCGGCCAGCGCGGAATTCGGTGTGGTCAGGCCGGTTTCCACTTTGCTCAGATAGCCCTTGCTGTAGTGGACGCGCTCCGCGAGACCGGTGAGGGAGAGCCCGGCGGCCCGGCGGAGACGGCGCAGTTCCGCGCCGAACGTCGCTCGCTCGCCCATTCGCATCCACCCCCGTCGCAGAAGCATTATGACGGCGCCGGAACGCCGTCGCGGGTGGCCGGCCGGGTCCGTGGACCCGGCCGGCCGCTGTGCGCACAGCCCGTGTTCGTCACGCATGGCCCCGTCCTCAGCCGAAGACGACGGTCAGCAGGGCGAGGATGAGCCCGATCGCGTGGGTCTGCATGGTTACCGCACCTCCTCTCCGTGTGCGGCGGCCACGGGCGTGACCCGTTCCACGGGGGCCGGCTCCTGCTGGTGGCCCAGCAGCAGGCCGGCCACGAGGGCCGAGCCCGCCACCCAGAAAGCCAGCCGCAGGAGCAGCGAAAACGAACAGAACACCTTCATTTCGACTCCTTCGACAACGCGCGCCAGGGCAGCACTCGGCAACACGGGAACGCCCGTGGTCTTGTGGTTTTTGCCGCGGAATCACTGCGGCTCACCAAGAATGCGGCCGTCTCGAACGGCTCGACAAGGAGTTTCCTGTTTCCGCTAACGTGAGGAAAGGAAACCGCGGGATAACGATCCGTATGCCGTACCATGATCGACTGGACATGGGCCGCGGTGCTGACGAGTATTGACCCCCGTGCGCGGAACGGCGAGGGGAGGAACGGTGGTCCTCAGAGCGGCGGATGTAGTCGGCGAGCTGAAGATTCTCCGTAAGGGGAGGGGAATTTTCACCACACCACTCGGCGATCGGGTCGGGCCGGCGCTGCGCGCCATATGTGGCATTCTGGAAGATGACGACCAGGCCGAGATGCAGCGTAAACTGTCGGGCCGTTTGCGGCCCCTCGTGGAAGCGCTGCCCGAGGACCTGAAGGTCGTCCTGCTCGCCGCGTTCGCGCTGCACGAGATGGCGCGGAAGCCCTTCTACCAGGAACGGGTGCGGTGGGCCGCGATCACGCTCCAGCGCGACGACCGGACGGTCCGCCGTCGCATCGACGAAGGCATCGAACAGATCGCCGCAATGGCGGTCAAGGTGGTCGAGCCCGATCCCGGGCCGCGCTATCCGAGCCGCAGTTGGCACACCGAAGAACTGCGGGTGGCCTTGACGCTGGGGCAGCCGGCGGCCGAGGCGTTCGAATTCCGGCGGGTGGTCGCGGACGCCGACGAAATCACCGAGCTGGATCTGGCGCTGACGCTGAGCGCGGCCGCCCAGTCCGGCGAATCGGTGCACGAGTCGGATCTGCAGGTGGACGTCTTCCACGGCGGTGTGCTGACCAGCCGGGCGATGGAGTCGAGTGACCGGATCGGGCTGGCGTTGCGGTTGCCCGAACCGCTGCGGCGCGGTGAGCAGCACGAAATCGCGTTGCGGTTCCGGGCGAGCATCCGCGAACCGCACTACGTGTGCGTGCCGCGGCACCCGTGCGATCTGTTCGACCTGCACGTCAAGTTCGGCGACCGGGTGCCGGAGCACATCGTGCTGCTGGAAAAGGCGTTCCAGGACGACGCCCGCGACACCTCCGCGCGGGGGACGGCGCTGACCGCCGACGACTCCGGTGAGGTGCACGTCCGGTTCCGGAACCTGGCGCCCGGCTTCGCCTACGGGATCCGCTGGCGGCCCGCGGACGTCAACTGACGTCCGCGCGGCCCGGCCAGATCACCCGCTCGACGGTGAAAAGCGCGGACACGAACGGCTGAGGCAGCCGCACGACCTGCTTGGCCGCCTGGGCCTTGGCGGCCAGTTCCGTGCTGACGCCGGGCGCGTCGGCGACGTCGCGGGCGGCGCCGTCGACGAGTTCGGTCGCGCGACGGCGTGGGCCGTCGCTCAGCGCGAGCGCGATCCCGAGGTCCAGGCGGGTTTCGAGGGTCTCCGGGTGGGTCCGGCCGAGCAGGCGGATCTGCGGTTCGAGAACGCCTTCCAGCAGCTCGGCCTGGCGGCCGAACTCGCGCAGCTGCCCGTGCGCCAGGCCCATGCCGTGCCGGATCCGGTACCGCAGCGGGTGATCCCCGCCCAGCACCCGCAGCACGACCTGCTCGGTCGCCGACAGCACGGCCAGCGCGCGTTTGGGCTGGCCGAGCGCCAGCAGCGCCCGGTCGGCGATCCCGGTCGCCGTCAGGGTGAGCGGGTTTTCGGTGCCGTAGCGCCGTGCGTAGCCCTCCGCGAGCTCGCGGAGCGCGGCCGCCGAACGTTCCCAGTCGGCCGGGGCGGCGCGCAGGTCGGCCAGGTCGAGGGCCAGCATCGCGTCGGCGCGGACCAGCTCCGCCTCGGTGCAGCGGGCGTGCCGGTCCCGGCCCGCGGCGTGATGAGCCGTGACGACCTCGCCGGCGACCTCCCGCGCGCGCCGTGGCTGCCCGGTCAGCTGCAGGCTTCGCGCGTACTCGAGGCGGAGGTCGCCGGGCGCGTCCCGCACCTCCGCCAGCACCGGTTCGAGGAGCGCGACGGCGTCCCGCGGCCGGCCGCGGAGCCGGTGGGCGCGGGCCGCGGCGGCGGCGAACCGGTAGCGCTCCTCGCCGTCCTCGGGCAGCCGGTCACCCATGGGGCGCCAGAACGTCCGGTCGGCCTCGGCGTAGTCGCCCTGGCAGTCGAGGGCCTGCGCCGCGGTCAGCCCGGCGGCGTGCAGCTCCGCGTCCCCGTCGGCCAGCGCGAGCGCCTCCCGCGCGTGTCCGATTGCTTCCGCGTACAGGCCGCAGGCGATTTCGACGCGGCCCGCGGCGGTGTAGTCCGCCGACGTCCCTTCGCCGGTCGAGAGGAGCACGGCGTGGACCTCGCCGGCCGTGGCCGGGTCGCCCTGGGCCTCGTACGTGGCCGCGATCGGGCGCAGCAGCCGCACCCGGTGGGCCGGTGCGCTTTCGGCGACGACGCGGGCGTGCTGCAGCAGGAAGTCGCGTGGTCCCCGGCCGTCGGCCAGCCAGCCGAGCAGGACCTCGGCCGCGCGGGCCGGGAGGTCGCCCGGTGCGGGGTCGGTGCGTGCGACCTCGAGGGTGAGGGCCTGGAACCGCAGGTCGCCCGCGTTTTCGGTGGCGAGACCGCGGGTGACGAGCTCCGCGGTCGCGTCCTCGATCCCGCCCAGCACCTCGGTGGCGAGCGCCAGGGGGATCGGGACGGGTGCGAGCACCGTGCCCAGCCGGACCAGCTCGCGCGCCCGGCCGCCGAGCACGGCGAGCAGGTCCCGGACGGCCTGCGGCGCGGTGTCGGGCAGGGCGTCCAGCACTTCGCCGGTCACCGCGCGGGACCGGTGCCGGACGGTGAAAGCGGTGGCCCGCAAGGTGATCGGGTGGCCGTCGCAGCGGTCGGCGAACCGCAGCACGGCCGTGCGCTCGACGTCGTCGACCGGCTCGCGGAACTCCGAGAACAGCCGCACGCCTTCCTCGGGCGTGAGGCCGGTGAGCTCCACGGTCGCCGCGGCCCACGGGCCGGCCCGGCCGGTGACCAGGGTGCGGACGTGGTCGCTCGGCAGCACGAGCCGGTCGAGGACCGCGGGTGGCAGCCCGGCGGGGACGTCGTCGACGAGCACCAGCACCTTCTCGCGGGCCGCGGCGATCCGGTCGGCGAGCAGGGCGCGCAGGCGGTCGAGGTCCAGGCCGGACACGTCCGTGCCGAGCTGGTCCGCGACCGCGCGCGCGAGCCCGAGGTGGAACTGCGCGAGGAAGTCGTCCGGGTCGTGGTGGCCGAACGGGCCGGTCCGGATGACGCCGCCGGGGAAGGCGTCGTCGAACAGGGCGGCGTACCGCTCGGCCAGCACCGTCTTGCCGACGCCGGGCAGCCCGTGCACGACGACCATCGGCCGTGCGCCGGTGGTGCTGCCGGGGAAGAGGGCGCTGTGGACGGACCAGAGCGCCGGGTAGCGGCCGACCGGCCGGCCCGGAACCGGGCGTCCGGTGGGTGCCCCGAGCGGGCCGTCCGTCGCGGCCACTTTCCGGCGCACCTTCGCGACCAGGTCGGGCAGGTTCGCCGCGGTCACCGGGCCGGTGAAGAACCGCGTGGCCGCCAGTTCGGCCGGGGCGACGTGCGCGGTACCGGATTCGGGATTGAGCACCAGCACCCGGTCCGCCGGGTCGCCGTGGCGCCGGGCGGCCGCGAACGCCGCCGTCAGTTCCCATTGGCAGGCGTATCGGGTCGGCAGAAGGCGGGAATAGCAGGCGAGAAGCACGCGGGAACCGGCGATCGCGTCGGCGATTTCACCGGTGATCTTGTCGAAATCGTCGATTAGACCGGGCCGGAAAACGCGCAGCCCGGCGGCCAGCAGGGCTTCTTCGATCCGTTCGGCCGCCTCGTCGTCCGGGGCGGCCCGTGGGGAACAGAGGAACACGTCGAACCGATCCGCCGTTCGGGTTGCGGGCAGGCCGGGATCGGGATCCGTCATCGGGCACACTCTCCGGTGGCGTTCAATGGGTGATCATCGGTTCAGGTCCTGGAAGTAGGGGACATTCACGGGCGGAGCATCGTCGCGGGGCGCGATTTCGCTACCGGTTCCCGCGATACGGCGTGAACTGTCAAGAATCTGACCAGTGCGCGCGCCGGTGGTGACCGGCGAGTAACTTTAGTGGGCCGTTTCTGGTTAACGGACAATATCTGGACAAGAAGCCCGGCCGTGCAACGTTGCTGGTCAACGCCTCGATATCCGATTGCCGGAACAGAAATCGGGTTCCTGCGCAGAACGCTTTTCCGCCGTCGGCGGGGCGGTGGCGGAACGAGGAGGGAACCCATGGAAACCATGGCGTCGGAGACGGTCCCGGCGGAAGAAGTCGACGGGTACACCGTGCTGAGGGAGCTGCCCCGGCCGGAGGGGAAGCTGACCAAGGAGGACCTCGACCCGGTGGTCGCGGCGGCGCGGACCGGTGACCCGGAGGCGATCCAGGCGCTGCTGCGGCTGATCAGGCCGACGGTCGCCCGCTACTGCCGTGCGCGGATCGGCGGCCGTGACCTGTCGTACCTCTCGGCCGACGACGTCGCGCAGGAGGTCCTGCTCGCGGTGCTCAAGGTGCTGCCGGGCTACCAGGACCGCGGCGGCTCGTTCCTGTACCTCGTGCGGGCGATCGCGGCGAACAAGGTCGCCGACGCGTTCCGCTCGGTGGCGCGCGACCGCTCGAAGCCCGTGTCGGAGCTGCCGGACCGGCCGCTGGGCGGCAACGAGCCGGAGAACCACGTGCTGGAGATGGACCTCGGCGCGCGGCTGGGCCGGCTGATGGCGGCACTGCCGCCGCTGCACCAGGCGATCCTGTCGCTGCGGGTCGTCGTCGGCCTCTCGGCGAACGAGACAGCGGAAGCGCTGGGCATCTCCGCGGGCAACGTCCGCATCACGCAGTACCGCGCGCTCACCAAGCTGCGCGGCATGATCGGCGACGGCGAGGTCTGAGCGTCACTCCAGCCATTCGGTGACGAAGTGGTCGTTCTCGTGGATGTGCACGGCCTCGTAGACCCCCGGCCCGAGCACGGCGAACTTGTGCGGCGTGCCGGCCGGGACGACGAGCACGTCCCCGGCCCCGCCGTCGCGCTCCTCGTCACCGATGGTGAACCGGGCCCGCCCCCGGATGATGACGAACGTCTCGACGTACGGGTGCCGGTGCAGCCGCGGCCCGGACCCGACGACGTCGCTGCTCTCGCGGATGACGGAGATCCCGGACCCGACGTCGCGCCCCTCGAAGTTCTCGCTGTCGCTCACCCTGACCAGGGTAGGCGCGTCACCCGGCCCGCGGCGCGAGTTTTCGTGTACAGCCGTGTCGACCCCCCAATCACGTGAGTTGGCGTCCCAATCACGCGAGTTGGCGTCCCAGTCACGCGAGTTGGCGCCCAATCACGAGTCGACCCCCCGATCACGAGTGTCGTCCGTCTGGGTACGCGTGTCGTCCCTTCGGGTGCGCGAGTCGGCCGTCCGGGTACGCGAGTTCGCCGCTCCGGTACGCCGGGCTTGCGTGATCGGCCGCGCATCTCGCGTGATTGGGGAGGCATCTCGCGTGATTGGAGGGGCATCACTCGTGATTAGAGGGACGACTCGCGTGCCTGGGTGGACGACTCGCGTGCCTGGGTGGACGACTCGCGTGCCTGGGTGGACGACACGCGTACCTGGCTGGACGACATGCGTGCCTGGGTGGACGACACGCGTACCGGGATGGACGACTCGCGTACCTGGCGAGGCGGTTAGGTGAGGGACTTGATCCAGTGGGGGGCGTTGCAGCGGCGGGCGAGTTCCAGGGCCTTGCGGTAGTGGGCCGTGGCGGGGAGGCCGAGGGCGGTGGCCAGTTCGCCCAGGTAGAACGCCACCGGGCGGAGGGTCAGCAGGCCGCTGCCCGCGCCCGCCAGCTCGGCCTCCGCCGGGAGGAGGGCGTCGTAGAGCGTCTGCATGGTGGGGACGTCGCCGGCGGCGATGGCTGAGAGGGCCTGGAGGCACAGGCGGGCCTCGTACAGCAGGTCGTGAGGGGCCTCGCCGAGGTGGTAGTCCACTGTGGACTCGCCGCGGTGGCACAGCAGGGCGAAGTCGAGGAGGCCGTCCTCCAGGCCGGTCATGCCCGTCCCCGGGAGGCGGGCCGCCGCCGCGCGGAACCGGGCCTCCGCCGCCGGGTCGCCGGTGATGCTCGCCCGCAGCGCGCCGTACCACTGCGTGAACACGCCGACCAGCGGCAGGTCGTGCACCTCCGCCAGCCGGTCGGCCGCGGCGGCGTGGGTGTCCGCCGCGGGAAGGTCGGCGAGCGCCGAATACGCCTGGACCAGCACCAGGTGCCCCAGCACCTCGAACGTCACCAAGCCGTGTGACGCGGCGACGTCGACCAGTTCACGCCCGATCCGCGCCCGCTCAGGAGCGAGGCCGGCCCGGTCGAACGCCTGCATGAAACGTGCGTTGAGCGCGAACGCCAGCAGCGCCGGATCACCCAGCTCCCGCGCCAGGGCCTCGGCTTCCCGAGCCGCCTCCCGGCCGCGGTCACCGCCGGTGTTGCGCAGCTCCAGCGCGAGCGTCGCGAGCAGCCGCGCGCGCTCGGCGCGCCGCTCCGGCGGCAGTGCGACCAGGGTCTTTTCGGCGACCGTGACGATCCGTGCGGCCAGCTCCGGGTCGTCGTTGGCCGTCCAGATCGCCGGGACGTCGAAGGCGCCCAGCACCGACGCGGTCAGCAGCGGGTCGCCGAGCGTCTCCGCCAGCGTCACGGCCTCCGCGCGGTGCTCCCGCGCCTGCGCCAGGTCACCGGTGACGGCCAGCGCCCGTACCAGACCCATGATCAGGTCCAGCCGCTCGCGGACGTCGTCGCCGGCGCGGTTCAGCGCGGCCCGCCACAGCCGCGCCGCCTCGTGCGGCGCCACCCGGCGCTCGGCGCGTTCTGCCGCCTGACGCGCGTAGCGCACGGCGGACGGGCTTTCGGCGAGCAGGAAGTGGTGGGCCAGCGCGTCGACGTCGTCGGGCCGCAGCCGCTCCAGCGCTTCGCCGGCGTCGGCGTGCCAGCGAGCCCGGCGCGTGCGCGAAAGGTCGTGGTACAGCGTGTCTCGCACCAGGTCGTGCGCGAACCGCACCCGCCCCGGCCCGGGCTCGACCAGGAACCCGGCCCGGACCGCCGCTTCGACGTCGTCGAGAACGTCGGCGTCGGCGACCGAGGCGAGCAGGCCGAGGTCGACGTCCCGGCCGAGCACCGACGCGCGGCGCAGCACCTCCTGCGCGGTGGCGGGCAGCCGGGACGTCCGGTGGCGGACGACGTCGCGAACGCCGGGCGGCACGTCCGCCGACGCGTCGGTGTCGAAGAGCCGGGCGAGCTCCCGTACGAAGAACGGGTTGCCGCCGCTGCGCCGGTGGATCGCCGCCGCGGCCGGGCCGGGGACGTCGCGGCCGAGCGTCGCGCGCACGAGGTCGCGCACGTCGTCCGCGGGCAGCCCGCCCAGGTAGACGCGCGCGGGCTCGGCGCGGGCGACGCGGCCGAGGAACTCCGCCAGCGTGGCGGGCAGATCGGTGCTCCGATGCGTCCCGACGACGAGCACGTGCCGCACGGACGGGTCGGCCACGACGGAAGCCAGCAGGGTGAGGGTTTCCGCGCCGGCCCACTGGAGGTCGTCGAACACGAGCAGCAGCGGTGCGGCACGGCCAAGGGTGGTGAGGTGGGCGGCGACGGCCTGGTGCCGCCGGAACCGCGCCGCAACGGGATCGGCCCCTGGCTCGGGATCGAGCGAGGGCGCGCGACTCGATGAAACCGGCTGGGTTGGGGTCGACTCGCCACCCGAAGCCAGTTGAGGCGCGGTCGACCCGCCTCTTACGGCCGGATCGGCTGGGGTCGGCCCGGTGCCCGCGGTCGACCCGCCGCTCGGGGGCGGGTCGCTGGTCGTCGGTCGCCCGGCCAGGCCTTCCAGGATTCGGGTCCACGGCCATACCGGCGGTAGGCCCTCGTCGTCCGGGCTGGCGCCCCAGGCTGTTCTCCAGCCCTGGGTGGCCAGCTGGGCCGCGAAAGCCTCCGCCAGTGCTGTCTTACCCGCGCCTGCTTCGCCCGAGATCAGGGCCAGCCGTAGTCGGCCGGCGCGTGCCGTGGATGCCTCCGCTGACAAAAGCGCCAGTTCGTCCGCGCGGCCCACCAGGTGCGGTGCCAAAACCGGCAAAGCGATCGGGACCTGCGCCAGGACGTCGGCCTCCGCCTGCCGTAGGCCGGGGCCCGGGTCGACGCCCAGTTCGGTGGCCAGCAGTCGCCGAGCGCGGCGCAGGGCGCCCAACGCGTCGCCCTGTCGTCCGGCTCGGTAGAGGGCCAGTGCGAGCAGCCGCCAGCCTTCCTCTCGCAACGGCCAAGTCTGGACGTGCGCTTCCAGGTCCGGGACGGCTTCGGCTGCGCGGCCCAGCTCCAGCAGGGCCGACGCCCGCCGCTCAACCGCCAGCAGCCGTAGCTCCTCCAGGCGGTTGATCTCGCCGCGTGCCCAGGGCTCTTCCGCGAACTCCGCGTACGCGGGGCCGCGCCACCGCCCCAGCGCTTCGTCCACTTGGGACAGTGTGGCGCCGGGCGCGGTCACCGCGGCCTCGAAAGCCCAGGCGTCGACGGACTCCGCGCGCAGCGCGTACCCCGGTCCCGACGTGACCAGCACCGTGGCCGGGGTCCGCGGCGGCCGGGCGGGTTCCAGCGCGCGGCGCAGCGCGGCGACGAACGTCTGGAGCGCGCCGACCGCGCCGTCGGGCGGGTCCGGCCACAGGTCGCCGACCAGGACGTCCACCGGGACGACCCGGCCGCGCGCGATCAGCAGCCGCGCCAGGACCGCCCGGTGCCGCGGGCCCTTGAGCGCCAGGGGACCCCGCTCGTCCTCGGCCACGAGCGGACCGAGCACGCCGAACCAGACCATGCACGCACTGTAACGCGCTCACCCGGCGCTGACCGGACGCTGATCGGCCTGACGCAGGCTCAAGAGACCAACCACCCGCGAAAGGACCTCCATGCCGATCCCCGGATTCGACTACCAGCGTGTCACGGTCGGTGACGACACGGCCCTGAACGTCGCCGTCGGCGGCTCCGGTGCCCCGATCGTGCTGCTGCACGGCTTCCCGCAGACGCACCTGATGTGGCGGCACGTGGCCGCCGACCTCGCCGCCGACCACACCGTCCTCGTTCCCGACCTGCGTGGTTACGGCGACAGCGACAAGCCCGCGGACACCGGTGAGACGTACTCGAAGCGCACGATGGCCGCCGACGTCGTCACCCTCGCCCGCGCCTTCGGGCACGAGCGGTTCGCCCTCGCCGGGCATGACCGCGGCGCGCTGGTCGCCCTCCGCGCCGGCCTCGACCACCCGGACGCCGTCTCCCACCTGGCGATCCTCGACGTGCTGCCGACGCTGGACATGTGGGACGTCCTGCACGGCGTCAGCGCGGCCGTCGCGTTCCACCTCTACCTGATGGCCCAGCCGCCGGGCCTGCCCGAGACGCTCATCGCCGGCGCGCCCGACGCGTTCTTCGGGCACTTCCTCGACGCCTGGACGCTGGCGCCGGACGCGATCCCGCCCGAGGTCCGCGCCGAATACCTGCGGGCTTCCCGCGAGGCCGTGCCGTCGATCGTGGCCGACTACCGGGCGAGCGCGACGATCGACGTCGAGCACGACACGGCGTCGCGGGCGGCCGGCGACCGGCTCGGCATGCCGGTCACCGTGCTGCAGCAGGACTGGGGCGCCGCCCTCGGTTACGACGCGACGGCGCTCTGGCGCCCGTGGGCGGCCGACCTGCGCCACCGCACGGTGTCGTCCGGGCACTTCATGGCCGAGGAGGCACCCGCCGACGTCGTGAAGGAACTGCGCGCGCTGGTGGCACGCTGAGGGCATGACCTTCGGCCTGCACCACGTCCAGCTGGCGATCGAGCCGGGCAGCGAGGACCGCTGCCGCGAGTTCTACGTCGGCGTGCTCGGGTTGACCGAGGTTCCGAAACCGCCCGAGCTGGCCGCCCGCGGCGGATTGTGGGTGCGGGCCGGCGGGCTGGAGCTCCACCTCGGCGTCGAGGCGGACTTCCGGCCCGCCCGCAAGGCCCACGGCAGCTCTGTCTGATGGACGACCTCGACGCGCTGGCCGCCCGGCTCGAAGCACACGGCAATGCCGTTGAATGGGACGACGGCTTTCCGGGCCACCGCCGGTTCTACACCACCGACTGCCTCGGCAACCGCCTGGAGTTCCTGACCCCGAGTCCGTGAAGGCCACATCGAGGGACTCAGAGTCCCTCAATGTGGCCTTCACGGCTTTTGAGCGGCAGGCGATGCGCGCGGCGCTTTCCCGTGAAAGCGGCGCGTCAGGAATCCTGCGAGCGGAACGCGTCCAGCACGCGGCGCTCCCTTTTGGTCGGTCGGCCCGCGCCGCGATCGCGCCGGGCGACCGGGATCGCCGACTCCGGGGGCGGCTTCGGCGTGCGGTCGACGAAGCACGTCGCGGCGTCCGGCGCGCCGACGCGTTTCTGGATCACCCGTACCACGTCGAGGATTCTGGTCGTTCCGCCGATCCGGAAGCGCACCTCGTCGCCCGGTACCACGGTCGTCGCGGGCTTCGCGGGTTTGTCGTTGACGCGCACGTGCCCGCCCCGGCACGCGGCCGCGGCGTCCGGTCGGGTCTTCGTCAGCCGGACCGCCCACAGCCAGCGGTCCACTCGGGTCGACTCCACAGTCGTCCATCATGGCCCATTCGCGCCAATACTGCGTCGTGCCCGGAGGTTACTCGTGGGTATATGTCGACTTGTCTGTACCTGTGAGCTATAACGTGTTCTAAATCCCTCAACGGTGAGGAACATCTCATGAGTGACAAAGCCATGGGAAGAACAAATTCTGGGGCGCTTTCCCGTCGTCTGTTCATCGCAGGAACAGGTTCTATCCTGGCCGGGGCGGCCCTCGCCGGTCGAGCCGCCGGTGCGACGCCCAGGGCGGCCGGTCCCATCTCCGACGGGGCCCGCGTCCCGGCCCTGGTGATCGGCTCCGGGTACGGCGGCCAGGTCACCGCGCTCCGGCTCGCACAGGCCGGGGTCGACGTCCAGCTGGTTGAAATGGGCATGGCCTGGGACACGCCGGGGTCCGACGGCAAGATCTTCGCCAACACGACCACCCCCGACCAGCGCTCGTTCTGGCTGCGCACCCGGACGAAGCAGCCGCTGTCCAACTTCCTCGGCTTCCCGATCGACAAGGACATCCCGAAGTACACCGGCATCCTCGACGCCGAGGAGTTCGGCGGCATCATCGTGTACCAGGGCCGCGGGGTCGGCGGCGGCTCGCTCGTCAACGGCGGCATGGCCGTGACGCCGAAGCGGGAGAACTTCGGCGCGATCCTCCCGACGGTCGACGCCAACGAGATGTACAACACCTATTACCCGCGCGCGAACGCCGCTCTCGGCGTCGGCCTCATCGACCCGGCCTGGTTCGACTCCGCCGAGTGCTACCAGTACGCGCGGGTCGGCCGGAAGCAGGCGCAGCGGTCCGGGTTCCCGTTCGTCTTCGTCCCGGACGTCTACGACTGGAACTACATGAAGCAGGAGCAGGCCAACACCGTGCCGCGCTCCGCGCTGGCCGGGGAAATCCTGTACGGCAACAACTACGGCAAGAAGTCGCTGCAGAAGACCTACCTGCCGCAGATCCAGGCGACCGGCCGCGTCACGATCTCGCCGCTGCACCGGGTGGCGAAGGTGACACCCGCGTCCGGCGGCGGTTACACCGTCACGATCGAGCAGCTGAACACCACGGGCGACGTGACGGTGACCAAGGTCGTGACCGCGGCCAAGGTGTTCTTCGCCGCGGGCAGCGTCGGCACGAGCAAGCTGCTGGTGAAGCTCAAGGCCACCGGCGCGCTGCCGAACCTCAACGGCGAGGTCGGCAAGAACTGGGGTGACAACGGGAACGTGATGGTCGGGCGGGCCAACCAGATCTGGGACCCGACCGGCAGCCTCCAGTCGTCCATCCCGTGCGGTGGCATCGACAACTGGGCGGCGGGCGGCGCGTTCGCGGAGGTCGCGCCGCTGCCGACCGGGATCGAGACGTGGGCGTCGTTCTACCTGTCCATCACGAAGAACCCGAACCGCGCGCAGTTCAGCTGGAACGCGGCGACGCAGGAGGTCGACCTCAACTGGCAGACCGCCTGGAAGCAGCCGGGCATCGACATGGCGAAGAGCATCTTCGACAAGATCAACGCGAAGGAGGGGACGATCTACCGGACCGACCTCTTCGGCATCTACAAGATCTGGGGCGACCATCTGACCTACCACCCGCTCGGCGGCGCGGTGCTCAACAAGGCGACCGACAACTACGGCAGGCTCGCCGGGTACCAGGGCCTGTACGCGATCGACGGTTCCCTGATCCCCGGCAACACCAGCGTCAACCCGTTCGTCACCATCACGGCGCTGGCTGAGCGCAACATCGAGAAGATCATCGCCACGGACTTCTGACCCGAAGGTCGTGAGGGGCTCGCGAGCCCCTCACGACCGGTGGGACGGGAGGACGCAGGCGACGTCGAGACCCAGGACGTGGTTGAGCCGCCCGAAAGCCAGCCACGAACCGAGGCTCATGCTCAGCTCGACGACCTCCTTCTGGCTGTAGTGCTCGGCCATCCGCTTCCAGAACTCGTCGTCGATGCTGTGGTGGTCGAGCGCGTACCGCTCGGCGT
Source organism: Amycolatopsis heterodermiae (assembly GCF_034929455.1). NCBI lineage: Bacteria > Bacillati > Actinomycetota > Actinomycetes > Pseudonocardiales > Pseudonocardiaceae > Amycolatopsis > Amycolatopsis heterodermiae. The sequence continues at coordinate 8,486 of NZ_JAYFSI010000001.1, read as the reverse complement.
ACTCGGCCGCCAGGCGCGTCCGTTCGTCGAAGAGATCCGTGGTGCGCCAGTCGGAAACCGCGTCGGCGAACTCCTCTTCGACCTTGACGCCGTCGCGTTCGGTGCGCCAGTCGAGGCAGAAGACGCAGCCGTTGATCTGCGCGATCCGCAGCCGCGCGGCCTCGAACTCCCGCAACCCCAGCGTGGTGTGCGAGTAGACCGCCAGCGAGAACTGCGAGGCGGCGATCCCGATGCCGGGCACCATCTCGCCCCACACGTACCCGATCGGGTCCTTGCCCTCGGGGATGTCGATGTTCACGAGCGCCTCCTTCCGAGCTTGCCGGCTGCCGGGCGCAGCGGGACGTCGAGTGCGTCGTAGAGGCCGGGGGCCGCGCCGGCCAGCCAGTCGATCGCGCCGACGAGACGGCCGACCGCGGTGGCGTTGCCGCCCGCGGACCGGTTTTCGCCTTCGTCGCTCGCCTCGATGCTGACCTCGATCCGCGGCCGGCCTTCGATGATCACGCGGTGGGCGCCGTCGCCGCTCGGCGGCGTCGGCCAGTCCGGCGCGCACGACGGGTGGATGCGGGTGACGTGCTCGATGACGATCCGCGGCTCGCCGTCGACGATGCCCTGCACCTCGAACCGCACCGCCCCTTGGGTGCCCTTCTCGAACTCACCCATCGTCCGCGTGGACACGGTTTCCTCGAGGGGACGCCGCAGCAGCGTCTCGCGCAGTTCGTCCACCTCGACGCCGAGGCCGCGCGCGATCAGCCGGACCTGCCCGCCCCACACCATCGACGGGACGCCGGTCATCAGCATCGGCGGGTCGTAGTCCATCGGCTGGCCCATGCCGACCAGGTACCGCACCGAGTCGGGCTGCTCGTAGGTCGAGTAGTCGAAGATCTCCTGGCAGCGGATGACGTCGACGTCCGTGCCGAGCCCGCTGATCAGCAGCGGCAGCACGTCGTTGCCCCAGCCGGGGTCGACGCCGGAGACGAACAGCGAGCCGCCGCCGTCCTTGATCGCGGCCAGCACCGGGTCCCGCAGTTCCGGGGGCGCGTTGCGCTGGTCGTAGAGCGGGTAGAGCGCCGGCGTCACGACGATCGCGCCCGCGCCGACCGCGCGCACGATGTCGGCCAGCGCGTCGTCGAACCGGACGTCGCCCGAAGCGGCGTAGACGACCGCGCGCGGGCTCGCCGCCAGCACCGCCTCGACGTCGTCGGTCGCGGTGACCCCCAGGTCGGCGACGCCGGCGAGCGCGCCCGCGTCCTTGCCGACCTTGTCCGGGTTGTGCACCAGCACCGCGGTGAGCTCCAACGCGGGATGGGCCGCGACGGCCCGGATTGCCGCACGGCCGACGTTGCCCGTACCCCACACCACTGTGCCGATCATCTGCCCGAGTTTTCGCCGGTTCGCGAAGGTGCGGGAAGGGAATCGTTCCGGTGAGCGGACCGCGCGGACGCGGGTAGCATGCAGTGCGTCCGAACGTCGTATCGGAGGCCCGCTGAGATGACCATCGACCCGAAGCCCCGCAGCCGCACCGTGACCGACGGGATCGAGGCCGCACCCGCCCGGGGCATGCTCCGGGCCGTCGGGATGGGGGACGGCGACTGGCACAAGCCGATCATCGGCGTCGCCAGCTCGTGGAACGAGATCACGCCGTGCAACCTGTCCCTCGACCGGCTGGCGCAGGCCTCGAAGGAGGGCGTGCACGCGGCCGGCGGCTACCCGCTGCAGTTCGGCACGATCTCGGTGTCCGACGGCATCTCCATGGGCCACGACGGGATGCACTTCTCGCTCGTGTCGCGGGAGGTCATCGCCGACTCCGTCGAGACGGTGATGCAGGCCGAACGGCTCGACGGCTCCATCCTGCTGGCCGGCTGCGACAAGTCGCTGCCCGGGATGCTGATGGCCGCCGCCCGCCTCGACCTGGCGTCGGTCTTCCTCTACGCCGGCTCGATCGCGCCCGGCTGGGTGAAGCTGACCGACGGCACCGAGAAGGACGTCACGCTGATCGACGCCTTCGAGGCGGTCGGCGCGTGCCGGGCCGGGCGGCTGAAGAACGCCGACCTGGACCGCATCGAACGCGCCATCTGCCCTGGTGAAGGCGCTTGCGGCGGGATGTACACGGCGAACACGATGGCGTCGGCCGCCGAGGCGATGGGGATGAGCATGCCGGGGTCGGCCGCGCCGCCGTCCGCGGACCGCCGCCGGGACAACTACGCGCACCTGTCCGGCGAGGCCGTGGTCGGGCTGCTCGAAAAGGGCATCACCGCCCGCGACATCCTGACGCGTGAGGCGTTCGAGAACGCCATCACCGTCGTCATGGCGCTCGGCGGCTCGACCAACGCCGTGCTGCACCTGCTCGCCATCGCGCACGAGGCGAAGGTCGCGCTGGACCTCGACGACTTCAACCGCGTCGGCGACCGCGTCCCGCACCTGGGCGACCTGAAGCCGTTCGGCAAGTACGTCATGAACGACATCGACCGCCACGGCGGCATCCCGGTGCTGATGAAGGCGCTGCTCGACGAAGGCCTGATCCACGGCGACGCGCTCACCGTCACCGGCAAGACCGTCGCCGAGAACCTGGCCGAGCTGGACCCGGAGCCGATCGACGGCGAGGTCCTGCGCAAGCTGGACAACCCGCTGCACCCGACCGGCGGCATCACCATCCTGCGCGGCTCGCTCGCGCCCGAAGGCGCCGTCGTGAAGTCCGCGGGCTTCGACACGTCCAACTTCGAAGGCCCGGCGCGGGTGTTCGAGCGCGAGCAGGAGGCGATGGCCGCGCTGAACGAGGGCCACATCGAGGCGGGCGACGTCGTGGTCATCCGCTACGAAGGCCCCAAGGGCGGGCCGGGGATGCGCGAGATGCTCGCGATCACCGCGGCGATCAAGGGCGCCGGGCTCGGCAAGGACGTCCTGCTGCTGACCGACGGCCGGTTCTCCGGCGGCACCACCGGCCTGTGCATCGGCCACGTCGCGCCCGAAGCGGTGGACGGCGGCCCGATCGCGTTCGTCCGCACCGGCGACCGGATCGCCGTCGACATCAAGGCCCGCAGCATCGACCTGCTGGTCGACGCCGCCGAGCTGGCGCGGCGCCGGGAAGGCTGGGAGCCGCTGCCGAACAAGTTCCCGGAAGGCGTGCTGGGCAAGTACGCCAAGCTGGTCCGGTCGTCGTCCTACGGCGCCGTCACGAGCTGAGCGAGGGCGCGCTTGTCGACCTTGCCGACCTCGGTGAGCGGCAGTGCGTCGGTGAAGGACACGCTCGCCGGGACGTAGTGCTCCTGGCCGAACGCGCTTCTCGCGTGGGCTCGCACTTCCTCGACGGTGAGCTTTCCGGACGCGACGACGACGGCATGCAGCACCTGGCCGTCCACGGTGTGCCTGCCGAAGACGGCCGCCGCGCGGACCGCCGGGTGCGTCGCGAGGGCGTGTTCGACGACGGTCGAGGGCACCTTGGTGCCGTGCTCGCCGACCACGACGACGTCGTCGACGCGGTCGAGCAGGTAGAGGTACCCCTCGTCGTCGAAACGGCCGAGGTCGCCCGTGCGCAGCCAGCCGGCGCCGACCTCCGGGCCGCCGAGGTAACCGTCCATCATGGACAGTCCGCGCACCTCGACCTCGCCGTCTCCGGTGAGCCGTGCTTCCATGCCGGGCACGATCCGGCCGACCGAGCCGAGCCGTTCCGGATGGCCGACCAGTTCGGCGGCGGAGATGCTGGCGATCATCGGCGCCTCGGTGAGGCCGTAACCCTGGCCGACGACCGGGCCGAAGACGTCGAGCGCCTGCGCGAGCCGGTGCGGCGGCAGCGGCGCGGCGCCCAGCGAGAGGGACCGGACGCTGCTGACGTCGGTGCTCTTCAACGCCGGGTGGTCGAGCACCGCGGCCAGCCGGGGCGGAGTCAGGGAGAGCGTGTCGATCCGGTGCTCTTGAATCGCTTCAAGGACGGCGCCCGCGTCGAAGCCGTCCTGGAGCACCACCGTGTCGCGCCGCAGGAGGGCGCCGAGCACGGTGGCGTTGCCGGTCATGTGCGTCATCGGCGCGACGAGCAGCGTGCGGCCGGGGCCGTCCGGCGACGGCGCGAAGATGTAGGCCATGCCGTCGTAGATGCCGCTGTGGCGGATGAGCTTGGGGGTGCCGGTGGTGCCGCCGGTGGGGAAGAGGACACGGACGGCGTCGGGCGGTTGCAGCTCCCGGGGTTCGCCGTCGACGTCGTCGAGGCAACGGACGTCGCCGTCGGGCCACTCGTGCGGCCGGTCGGTGACGACGGTGGTGACGCCCGCCGCGGCGGCCGCGGCCAGGCGGTCCTGACGGGGTGCCGACGCAGCCACCAGCAGCACGGTCGCGCCGCGCAGGAGCGCCGCGAGCTGGACCAGCAACGTCTCGGGCCGGTTCCGGACGTCCACGGCCACGACATCGACCTCACCCAGGCCGCCGTGCAGCCGCCGCAGGCGGTCCCGGGCCTGGTGGTAGGTCGTGACGCCGTCCTGGCGGAACAGGACGCGGTCGCCGCCGTCGTCGAGCGCGGCCAGGACGGTCGTCAGGAAGAAGCTCACCCGGCGAAGGTACAGCTCAGTCTTGGTAGGACAGCTTCTCGAGTTCGGTGTCGAAGTCGAACCAGTCGCTCTCGCTGCCGGCCGGGATGACCTCGTACGTCGTGTCCAGGAAGGCGGCGATCTCCTTCGCGGGCGCCTCCAGCACGGCGGCGCCGTCCGGGGAGGTCAGCTCGACGGTGACCAGCTCGGGGTTGCCGGCGGGCCCGATGCGCACGTCACCGTCGCCGCAGCGGGCGAGCAGGCCGTCGGCGAGCAGGTCGCGCCCGAAGAGCCAGCGGACGGCACTGACCCCGGCGTGCAGCACGACGGCGACCGCGTACGGGTCACGGGTGTCGTACTCGAGCTCGGCCGGCACCGGCTTCGGCTCCGCCCCGAAGGTGCGGAGGGCGAAGTCGACGCTGGTGCTGGTCACGCTGTGCGGCTCGGCCATGGGGTGGCCCCTCACGTCTCGTCGGTTCTGTCGATCTTGCTCTGGAGATAACCCATGGTGAGGTTAACTCCTTCTCAATGCGAAATTGTTTCACTCCATTGAGGGACCAAGAAGTGCTAAAGGTCACCGTGAGCGTGAAAAAAGGGCAATCAGTAACGCTCTAACGTGAAGGATCCGGAGCGACTTTCACAAATCCGCCAGAGCGGACCGAGCAGGAGCCACCAGGCATTCGGAGCCGCCGGCGCCGCGGATGGGTCCCGGGCCCGGACTTGGCCCGCCCGGGTGGGACATCCCACCTCATCCTCCCGCAGACCAGTCCGCCGCGGCCCCCGGCGGCGAATCCCCCGTACAGGCCGGAGGGCTTGGTGGGTGACGTGGAGGTTGCCGGGGATGGGTGAGCGTGGGCGGCTGCGGCTGCATACGGAAGAGGCTCCGGTGGCCGCGGCCAGTGCCGAAGAACTGCTGAGCCGGGTCGGCGCGGGTGACGAGACGGCGTTCGCGTCGCTCTACGACCTGATCGCGGGTCCGGTGCTGGGGCTGGCCACGCGGGTGCTGCGCAACCACGCGCAGGCCGAAGAGGTGGCTCAGGAGGTTCTGGTGGAGGTGTGGCGCAAGGCCACGAGGTTCGCCCCGGAGCGCGGCAGCGCGCTGTCGTGGGTGCTGATGATCGCCCACCGCCGGGCCGTGGACCGCGTGCGCTCCCACCAGGCCGTGCTCGACCGCGAGGACAAGGTCGGCCGGATGGACGTGCAACGGCCGTTCGACGAGGTCACCGAATCCACCATGGCCAGCCTCGACCAGGAGCGCGTGCGGCAGTGCCTGTCCGCGCTCACCGAACTGCAGCGCGAGTCCATCGTGCTGGCGTACTACAACGGCTACACCTATCCCGAGGTGGCCGAAGTGCTGAAGGTGGCACCGGGCACCGTCAAGACCCGGATCCGGGACGGGCTCATCCGGCTGCGCGACTGCTTGGGGGTGGATCGATGACTGCCGAGCTGCACACGCTGACCGGCGCCTACGCGCTCGACGCGGTGTCCGATGTGGAGCGTGCCGAGTTCGAACGGCACCTGGGGGAGTGTCCCGCGTGCCGCCAGGAGGTGGAGGAGCTGCGGGCGACCGGTGCCCGGCTCGCCGTCGCCGAGGCGGTCGAGCCGCCCGCCGAGCTGCGCGCCCGTGTCCTCGCCGAGGTGACCCGCACCCGCCAGCTGCCGCCCCGGGTGACGGCGGCCGTCGCACCGGGCCGGGCGCGGACCTGGCAGGTGCGTGTCGCCCTGCTCGGGGCCGCCGCGGCAGCCGTGGTCGCCGTCGTGTTCGGCGTGCACACCGCCGCCAGCGACCGGCAGCTCGACGCCGCCCAGCAGGAACAGGCGTCGCTCAACTCGGTGCTGACCGCGCCGGACGCCTCGACGCTCAAGGGCTCCGGCCTGGCCGGCGCGACGCTCGTGGTGTCGCGGGGCCAGGGCAAGGCCGTCCTGCTCGCTTCCGGGTTCCCGGCGCTCGACCAGGGCCACGCCTACCAGGTGTGGTTCACCGGCGCCGACGGCACGCGGTCGGCGGGGCTGATGCAGCCCGAGTCGCCGCACCAGATGCGCCCGATGCTCGCCGCGATCCCGCCGGGCACCGACCACATCGGGATCACCGTCGAGCCCGCGGGCGGATCCGCCGCACCTTCGACGGCGCCCGTCAGCACGATCTCCCTTACGTAACCCCAAGATTGGGCACCCCATGAGCACGTCCACGGCCGCCGCGGCGGCCCCGGCCCCCGGCCGGGCGCCGGAACCCCGGTTGCCCCGGTGGCAGGCCGTCGTGCTCGGTGTCCTGGCGCTCGCGGCGGCCCTGGCGGCGGGACACCTCGTCGCCGGGCTCGTCGGGATCAACGCCTCGCCGTACCTCGCGGTCGGCAACGGCGCCATCGACCTGACCCCGATCCAGCTCAAGGACTTCGCCGTCCGCACGTTCGGCACGTACGACAAGCTGGTGCTGCTGTCCGGCATGGCCGTCGTGATGGTGATCGTGTCGGCGGTCGCCGGGTTCGTGTCGCGGCGCAAGCCGTGGCCGGGCCTCGTCATGATCACCGCGTTCGGCCTCGTCGGCCTTTTCGCGGTGTACGAGCGACCCGACCTCCGCACCGTCGCGCTGCTCGCGCCGTTGGCGAGCCTGATCGCCGGGGTCGCGACGTTCGGCCTGCTGCACCGGCTGGCCCTGCGGGGCGCGGCCGAAACCGTGGCCGAAGGCGGTTCTTCGCGGCGGACGGTGCTGCTGGCCGGGGCCGGAGTGGTTGTCGGCGCGGGGCTCGCCGGGGTCGGCGGGCAGCTGCTGGCCGGCAGCCGCGACGCCGCGTCGTCCCGGGCCGCGGTCGGCAAGCTCGTGCCGGCCCGGACCGCGCCGATGATCCCGGCGGACGCGGACTTCGCGAAGCTGGGGACGCCGGCGTTCCTCACCCGCAACTCCGACTTCTACCGCGTGGACACGGCGTTGTCTCTGCCGCAGGTGCGGACCGAGGACTGGAGCCTGCGGCTGCACGGCATGGTCGACCGCGAGGTGACCTACAGCTACGGCGACATCCGCAACCGGCCGCTCGTCGAACGCACCATCACCATGACGTGCGTGTCCAACGAGGTCGGCGGGACGTACGTGTCCACGTCGAACTTCATCGGCGTCGACCTGGCCGACCTGCTCGAAGAGGCCGGGGTGCGCCCCGGTGCCGAACAGCTCTATTCGACGAGCGTGGACGGCTGGACGTCGGGCAGCCCGGTCGCCGCCGCGATGGACCGCAACCGCGGCGCCATGCTCGCCATCGGGATGAACGGCGAACCGCTGCCGATCGAACACGGTTTTCCGGCCCGCCTGGTGATTCCGGGTTTGTACGGGTACGTGTCGGCGACGAAATGGCTGACCGATCTCGAGGTGACCACCTGGGCCGCGCGCCAGGCGTATTGGCTGAAACGCGGCTGGAGCAAGGAAGCGCCGATCAAGACGGAATCGCGGATCGACACGCCGAAGGGTTTCGAAACCGTCCCTTCGGGGAAGGTCCGCGTCGCGGGAATCGCCTGGGCGCAGCACACCGGCCTCGACAAGGTCGAGGTGAGCATCGACAACGGGCCGTGGCGGGAAGCCATGCTGACCCAGCAGGTCAACCTCGACACCTGGCGCATGTGGTGGGCCGAGTTCGACGCGGCCCCGGGTGGCCACCAGGTCGTCTGCCGGGCGACCGACAAATCCGGGTACACCCAGACCGACATGCGCGCCGGAACCGTTCCCGACGGCGCTACAGGATGGCACAGCATCGCCTTCACCGCGCAGTGAGCCGTGTCACCCGATCGGACCCAATCCGTTTTCGAGCCAGCCCCGAATGACTTACAACAAACAGTTCGGATGAACTGACCAAGCCGCTTAGTGGAGTGATTTTAGTGACCAAGCTTCGTGTCGCAGGAATTGGCGCCATCGCCGTTGCCGCGCTGTCGCTGACCGCGTGCAGCGGCAGCGACACCGCTTCCTCGGGCAGCTCGAGCGCCCCGGCG